>NZ_CP172427.1:0-2260078 GCF_044503215.1 Streptococcus tangpeifui | reverse complement strand
AGCTCTCTCCATTTTCAGAATATCTTGTACCGTATTCTAACATAAAAAAAAGAAGTTTTCCACAGGCAGAAAAGAAAAAATTCACATTGTTGACGAAAGTTTTCCACAGGGTGTGGAGAATAACAGAAAAGCTTTGAAATCAAGGTTTTAGTGAGTTTTTATATGTGTAAAAGGTCTGCCCAAGAGTTTTTCGAATCCACAGCTTATTTTAGCTTGTTGATAATTCTGTTTAACTCTTCTGAGGATGAAAAATGAATGACTATCTTACCTGATTGATTGTTAGCCATGTTTATGGTAACGGGAATTCCCAAAGATTTGGTCAGTTCTTTCTCCAAATCTTTTTTAAAAATATTCTGCTTTTTGACCGAGTATTTGGGATTATTTTTGGGCTTGAGTAATTTTTCTAAAGCTCTGACCGATAGTCCTTCAGCTTTAATTCTCTTTAACCAAGCTTCTTGTTCTTTATCGCTTAAGCCCAGCAAGAGGCGTGCATGGCCAGAAGATAGACTGCCATCTTCCAAAGCTGTTTGCAAAGAGTCAGATAAATTAAGAAGACGTAAAAAATTAGTGATGTAAGGGCGGGATTTCCCCATATATTTAGCGATTTCCTCATGAGTCATCTGGTTGGTTTCAATCAAGTCTCGATAAGCCTTGGCTTCCTCAATAGGATTGAGGTTAGACCGCTGTAAGTTCTCAATAATCGCTTGAATACGACTATCTTGGTCTGAAAGTTCCTTAATAATCGCTGGAATTGTTTGTAAATGGGCCAGCTGACAAGCCCTAAAACGCCGCTCACCCGCAATTAATTCATAGCCAATGATAGGTGATTTTCGGACAATAATCGGCTGAATGAGACCATTCTCTTTGATGGAGTCTGCTAACTCTTCCAATTCCTTTTGTTTAAAACTTAAACGAGGTTGAAAAGGATTGGGATATATTTCGTTTAAATTTAACTCTTTTAGTTCTACAGTCATAACCATCCCTTCAAATTAAAAAAGATGAGGCTGGGACAAAAGTTCAGCCTCGTGTTAATTATTTTAGATAAAGCAATTGATGCAGTGCTTGGGAGTAAAACTTGTTGGCTATGCCAACTTAGTCTTACCCTTGCACAGTTATTAGTGCTAAAGCACCTAATGAACCCCTGCTGATTAAAAGTCTTGATTTTGAGGCGCATTCTCATTTTCAAGCGTGCCCTTAAAAACAATTATTGAACTTATAACTATCATGCAAGTGATAGCTAATAGTTCAACTCGCCTACAATGCTGTGGAATCAGAGACATAATTGTTCCTTACCAATATGGCTGCTGATAGTATAAAATCTTCTAGGTATTTTATCACCTGTATCGATTTTCTAATTCTTGTTCCACCCTCAACTTATAAACTATCAAGTTTTACTTGCTGCTGGAAGAAGTATCCAGATCATTATTAGTTTTAGTTAGTTTGATATCAACAGTTTTCTTATTACCATCACGGTAGAAAGTTAAGGTAACTGTATCACCAATTTTATGTTTATAAAGTTCTTCTTGGAGTTCAGCGACAGAGGTAACTTCTTTATCATTAATTTTAGTGATAACATCATATTCCTCTAATTTACCATCAGCTGGCATATCAGACTGAACGGAACCAACAACAACTCCCTTGGTCACATCATCGGGAACATCCACTTTATCTTGAATTGACGAGCTTGCACTACTCAAATCAGCCATAGTAATACCAAGGGCTGGACGGACAACTTTACCATCTTTTTCTAATTGATTAATAGTTGAAACGACATCATTTGATGGAATAGCAAATCCCATTCCCTCATAGCCTTCCATGGTGATTTTGCTTGAGTTAATGCCTATGACCTGTCCTTCAATGTTGATTAGGGCACCACCAGAATTCCCAGGATTGATGGCAGCATCAGTCTGAAAAGCTTTAGTTTGAACAGTTGAACCATCTTCAGCCTGTAAAGTCACTGTCCGATCAAGACTGGAAACAATCCCTTGGGTGACAGTATTGGCAAACTCAGAACCTAACGGACTACCGATTGCAATAGCCGTTTCTCCCACTTTAACAGAAGAAGAATCCGCAAATTCTGCTATTTTAGAGACCTTGTCAGAAGAAATTTTAATCACAGCTAAGTCTGAATAGGTATCAGAACCGACTAAGTCTCCTTTTATGGCTTCTTTCTGGTCTTTTTCAGTCCCCATCATGATAGTTAACTTTTCAGCACCGTCAACTACATGGGCGTTGGTTACAACGTAGGCATCTTTACCATCTTTTTTATAGATTACCCCAGAACCTTGGCCGTATTGAACTAAGCCATCTTTATCTTTTTCAATTCCAGCCTTATCAGCAGCTTCAGCTTCCGCATCAGATAGTTCTTGGTAATTAGAAACAGTAACAACAGCATCTTTGACCTTATCAACAGCCTTGGTCACATCTGAGGAATTATTGTATTTGATATTGCTGACAGATGTTTTACCGATAGAAGTTGTAACACCGCTGAGTTTCAACATCAAGAAAGTAGCCAGCAACCCCCCGATAAAGCCAATGAGCAATACCAAAAAAGGTGTTAGAATTTTTTTCCAAGGTATTTTCTTTGAATTTTCCAATAATCAATCCTCCAAAATAAAATCTTCTTATATTAAAAATACCTCTTAACTATACCCTATTGTTAGGGAAAAAGCAAGAATTCACAGGCTGTGGATAACTTTGTTAAAATAGGGGAAAAAGGCTGTTGGATTAGGGAAGAAGAGGCCTTCTTCTATGTGGAAAAACTGTCGAAAACGGCCTATGGTATAATGATGTTATGAAGATAAAATTAATTACAGTTGGCAAACTGAAAGAAAAATATCTTAAAGAAGGGATTGCCGAATATGCAAAACGTCTGGGGCGTTTTGCCAAATTTGAAATGACCGAATTAGCAGATGAGAAAACACCTGACAAGGCCAGTCTTGCCCAAAAGCAACAAATTATGGAAAAAGAAGCTGGCCGAATTATGAGTAAGATAGCTGATAGGGACTTTGTCATTGTATTGGCCATTGAAGGACAGGAATGGTCGTCAGAAGAGTTTGCCAAGAAATTGGCTGATGTTGCTCTACGAGGCTTTTCTGATATTACTTTTATAATTGGTGGAAGTCTGGGCCTATCTCCTCAAGTTAAGAAGCGAGCTAATCTCTTGATGAGTTTTGGACGTTTGACCTTGCCTCATCAACTAATGCGTCTTGTTTTGGTGGAACAGATTTATCGGGCCTTTATGATTCAGGAAGGCAGTCCCTATCACAAATAAAAAAACAAGCCTTGTAGACTTTCAAGCTTATTTTTTAGATTTTTAGCAAAAAATGATTCCAGCAGGATTCGAACCTGCGACCGTTCGCTTAGAAGGCGAATGCTCTATCCAGCTGAGCTATGGAACCAACTCTTCTTATTCTATCAAAATAAGCCTTTTGCTGTCAATATTGTAAAAAAACTGTTAGTTTCTAGAAGAGACAGGCCTTTTGCAAGTTACTTAAAGAACTTTAAAAATAATTTTAAAAAACTATTGACACATCTGATAGACTAGGATATACTATTGAAGTCTGGTCCGTTGGTCAAGGGGTTAAGACACCGCCTTTTCACGGCGGTAACACGGGTTCGAATCCCGTACGGACTATGATAAGACTTTAAGTTGCGTAAGCAACTTTTATTTTACCCAGAAAAAGGCTTTTGGACTAGTATCCAGAAGCCTTTGTTTGTCTCTTTACAAAACGATGATAACTATAATTATAGAGAAGAAAAAGAATAAGACCTGCTATAGAAATGAGACTGGCTAATTTAAAACCATTTGGAATAAAGCTCAACTTAACTTTCCCTTTACCCGCTGGGACATCAACTACCATGAAACCTTTTTGTGCTTTACGAATTTTGACAGGCTTGCCGTTTAGTTTAGCTGACCAGCCTTTATCATAGGGAAGAGTAAAGAAGAGTGAACCAGCTTTTTTAGCGGTATAGTTGGCAGTAACCTGATTATTTTGAGTTGTAACAGTGACCCTTTGCGATTTAATTTTGTCCATAGCCCTTTGATAAGTTTGAGTATTGAGGCCGTAGAAGTTTGGTCGTTCAAAGGAAACTTGATGATTTTCTGGAAAGGCCAAGGTAACTTTTACTTGACTTTCTTTTTGAAAGTAACCCAAATTAAAGAAGCTAAAGGCATTATCAGTAGTATAGTTATAAACTTTGTCATTAACGGTTACTGTTACACTATTAGCATCTTCGTTACTAAGTGAAAGATTAGGAAGGCTGATGTAAACTTGTTGATTGGCTGGAACATTGACCTGATAGCTAAGTTTGGCAGTATTTTCACCTGCAGGAGCAACGACAGTTAGGTGATCGTTAAAGTTAGTCAAAGAGTCTTGAGTCTGACTTGACAAATGTGTAAAGTAAGTTTGGTCAAGCCCCGTTAGATTGTTGAGTAAAGAAGCCTGATTGTCCAATGTATTGATAGTAAACTTGACATCTTTGTAAACTCTATCCGTCAAAATTGCTAATTGGCTAGCATTTTTATTACGGTAAAGCGAAAGAAAGCCAGAGCTTTTAACCACTTTGAAACCATACTTACCAACATCCTCATTGGAAAGATTGTAAGTAACGCCAAAAAGACTATCAGCAATAATCGTATTATTTTGGTAGCGCAAGTTAAGATTAGTCCCATTTGATTGGAAGCCCAGTCGATCTAACTGGCTGCTGGAAGCGGTATTACGAATAGAAGAAAATTGAGAGATACCATTGTAGTTGAATTTCATACTATCGTTGCCAGTCTGGGGTAAAAGTCGTTCAGTTCTAAAAAACGTATCTTGCTGTTGCTTGGTATATTTGACCAATTGACCAATTTGGTTCTGGTCTTGTTCATAACCTTCTCTGGTTGGAAAAATCCATTCATCATTCAAGTTACTAACTTGATAGTAAGTGTTGAGGCCAGTTTCAAAAAGTGTAAAAATAAGAGTGAAGCCAACCATGGCTAGGAGTCCTAATTGCTTTGTCTTAAAGGCAATTAATATAACTGCATAGGCTATTAGAAAGGCTAGGGTTAAAACCAGATGAATTGGTTTTAAAAAGGTATAGTGTCTGACATAGATAAAAGTTAGGATAAATCCGATAATTAAAAAAGAGAAAACTGCTAATAGCCGTTTAACATAGAACTTTTGCAGATGACTAAGACTTTCGCCAGCCATTAAAATTATAAGGGTTGAGAATAGCCAAGCATAGCGGTGGAGAAACATATTTGGCGCGTGCATTCCCTGCCAAAGTAAATCTAGAGGATTGAGATAGAAGCTGGCGATTATAACTCCTATAAGCAAGGCATAGGCCAATCTAACAATCCACTTTATTTCTTTAACAGTAAAGAAAGTAAGAGCCAGAGCTAATGGGAAAAGACCAACATAAATCATGGGAATAGCACCAAATTTTGTGGTATCATAGGATCCAACAAAATTTTTAGCAAAGAGATCAAAAGTCCAGACCTTATCAGCTAGTAAAGTGTTAAAAGTCGACAGCTTTTCTCCATGAGTTGACAGATCCAAATAGCTTGGTAACAACATAATAGCTGATGTTAAAGCTGACAAAATTGACACAATTGTAAAGTTTCTAAAGGAAGTGACAAGTCTCTGCCAATTGGGATTTCGAGTCAATTGGACTAGAAAATAGAACATTAAGAAGATTGCCATCATAAAACCAAAATAATAATTTTGGATAAAGAGTAACGTCAGTGTCAAGTAGTAGATCCAGAAACTCTTTTGTTCTAAAAGATAATGCAATCCTAAGATAATTAGAGGAGCCAGGATAAGAACATCTAGCCAAGTGTTGATTTCTAGCTGGCTAACTGCAAAACTCATGAGAGCATAAGACGTTGATAGGCTAATTATCAGAGGTTCTTGAAGGTTTACAAAACGTTTACGAAGTGTAAAGGACATTGACACCCCCATCAAGCCAAACTTAATGAGAGTGAAGAGATAAACCGCATCAGCCATAGACTTGACACTAAAAAAATAGTAAAAGGGCGATAGAAAGGACCCTAAATAATAACCAGAGAGAGCGTAAAAATTTAGTCCTAGACCAGACGTAAAGGTATAAAAGAAACTATCACTACCATGCAAGATATTACGCAATTGGGTTGCAAAAATAGAATATTGATGAAAACCATCACTGGCTAAAATAGTTGTTTTACTGCCCCAGTAAATATCTATGGACCAGAGTACTACTAGCATAATCAGAGCAGGTAGAAGAAAGGCGGAGCCATAGAAAGCGAGGATTTTTTGATGTTTTTTCATAACTGCTAGCATAATAAACTTTCCTTATTTTAAAGAGCCTGAATACTTTCTAGCATCAGACTCTTTAATTGTTTTATTTCCACAAATCTTGAACCTTAGCTTGAACTTCTTCATTAGCCAAGAATTCATCATAAGTTTCATCAATTCGGTCGATCACCCCATTTTTAGAAATGACAACAATATGATTTGCTAAGGTTTGAATGAATTCATGATCGTGGCTGGCAAAAATAATAGATTCCTTAAAATCTCTCAGACCATCATTGAGGCTGGAAATAGACTCCAAGTCCAAGTGGTTGGTTGGATCATCTAAGACAAGAACATTGGATTTAAGAAGCATGAGCTTGGATAACATCACGCGCACCTTTTCTCCACCTGATAGGACATTGACAGACTTGTTAACCTCGTCGCCTGAGAAAAGCATACGTCCCAAGAATCCACGCAGGAAGGTGTTGTCATCTTCCTCTTTAGAAGCAAACTGACGCAGCCATTCAAGAATAGATTCTCCAGATGCAAAATCTTTTGAATTATCTTTTGGTAAATAAGAGCGACTAGTTGTTACGCCCCATTTAATACTCCCTTCGTACTCAATTTCGCCCATCAAAGCTCGAATCAAAGCTGTGGTTTGAATATCATTTTGGCCAATCAGAGCTGTTTTATCACCTGGACGCAGGATGAAACTAATGTTATCGAGAATTTTTTCTCCATCAACGGTAACCGATAGATTTTCCACAGTCAAAAGATCATTACCAATTTCTCGTTCAGATTTAAAACTGATAAAAGGATATTTTCGGCTGGATGGAACAATTTCTTCTAGCTCAATCTTATCCAGCATTTTCTTACGAGAGGTCGCCTGTTTGGATTTAGAAGCATTAGCTGAGAAACGAGCTACAAATTCTTGCAATTCTTTAATCTTCTCTTCGGCCTTGGCATTGCGATCTGCCTGTAGCTTAGCAGCCAGTTCGGAAGATTCTTTCCAAAAATCGTAATTACCAACATAGATCTGAATCTTACCGAAGTCAAGGTCAGCCATGTGGGTGCAAACTTTATTTAAAAAGTGACGATCATGGGAAACCACAATAACGGTATTTTCAAAGTCGATCAAAAAATCTTCCAGCCAAGAAATAGACTGAATATCAAGCCCATTGGTCGGTTCGTCCAAAAGCAGAACATCTGGCTTACCAAAGAGAGCCTTGGCTAGGAGCACCTTGACCTTATCACCATTAGCCAGTTCGCTCATGTTTTGATAATGGAAATCTTCTGGTATATTGAGGTTTTGAAGGAGCTGCGAGGCTTCACTTTCAGCTTCCCAGCCGCCAAGTTCTGCAAAAGTACCTTCTAACTCCGCTGCACGGACCCCATCTTCTTCGGAAAAATCAGGTTTCATATAGATGGCATCCTTCTCCTTCATAACCTTGTAGAGCTGTTCATTACCCATGATAACAACATCAATAGCCCGCTCTTCTTCGTAGTCAAAGTGATTTTGCCGAAGGACAGAGAGGCGTTCATTAGGACCAAGAGAAACATGGCCCGTAGTTGGCTCAATGTCACCGGCCAAAATCTTGAGAAAAGTTGATTTACCGGCTCCATTAGCCCCAATCAGGCCATAAGTATTGCCAGCTGTAAAGTTAATATTGACGTTGTCGAAAAGCTTCCGGTCGCTAAAACGCAGAGAAATGTCTGATACTGTAAGCAAAGTGTTACCTCTTTATTCTTTATAATACGTGTTCTCATTCTACTAGAAATAGGGTGATTTTTCAATCTAAAGTAGATGACAAGTCAAAGACAAAAAGGAGTCGGCCTTTTACTAAGGATTTATGATATAATCTAAAGAGCTATTGAAAGAAAAAAGAGAGAAGAAATTAATATGACAAAACCTATTATTTTAACCGGAGATAGACCAACTGGTAAATTACATATCGGTCACTATGTTGGTAGCTTGCAAAACCGTGTGCGTCTACAAAATGAAGAAAAATACCAGATGTTTGTCTTTTTAGCAGATCAACAAGCTCTGACAGATCATGCTAAAGACCCTCAAACTATTGTGGAATCTGTAGGAAACGTAGCGCTAGATTATTTGGCAGCCGGTCTGGATCCAGAAAAATCAACTATTTTTATCCAAAGTCAGATTCCTGAATTAGCTGAATTGTCCATGTACTACATGAACTTGGTATCTCTAAGCCGTTTGGAACGCAATCCGACTGTCAAGACAGAGATTGCCCAAAAAGGCTTTGGGGAGTCCATTCCAACAGGTTTTTTGGTTTATCCTATTGCCCAAGCAGCTGATATCACAGCCTTTAAAGCCAACCTAGTTCCTGTCGGAACTGACCAGAAGCCGATGATTGAACAGACACGCGAGATTGTCCGCAGTTTTAACCATACCTATGATTGTGATGTTCTAGTCGAGCCAGAAGGCATCTATCCTGAAAATGAAGCGGCTGGCCGACTGCCAGGTCTTGATGGAAATGCTAAAATGTCCAAGTCTTTGGGCAATGGTATCTATCTGGCTGATGATGCTGACACACTCAAGAAAAAGGTCATGAGTATGTATACTGATCCCAATCATATCAAAGTTGAAGATCCCGGAAGGATCGAAGGAAATATGGTCTTCCATTATTTAGATGTCTTTGGACGTGAAAAAGATCAAGCAGATATTCAAGCCATGAAAGAGCATTATCAAGCTGGTGGTCTGGGAGATGTTAAGACTAAGCGCTACTTACTTGAAATCTTGGAGCGTGAGCTAGGGCCTATTCGTGAACGCCGTTTGGAGTTTGCAAAGGATATGGGCGAGGTCTATCGCATGTTAGAAAAAGGAAGCCAAGCAGCACGTCAAGCTGCTGCCCAAACCTTAGATGATGTTAAGTCAGCTATGGGTCTCAATTACTTTAAATAGAAAATACAGAGGCTGGCCAGAACTCGTCCAGTCTTCTTATTTTGGAATAAATTCTTAGCGCAGTGGTTGGGGACAAGACTTCTTGGCCTAGTCAACAAGTCTTTTGCCCCTACACAGTTGATTAGGGTGACCGCTAGCACTTGCGTGGTAGTTAAACAGTCCAGTAGACTGTTTAAGGGGGCGCCTGAAATAGGAATGCGCCCCGAGATAAGGACCTCCAATCAACCACTGTGTTAAACTGTTATTACTGCAAAAAGATAGAAGACTGGAATACTTTTTCCCCAGCCTTAATGAACCCGCTGCTGGTTGGCTTTCCTTTTGCCACAAGGCTAAACCGGAAAAACTAAACGAATGTGATGACCATCGTTCATCTTATTTCAGATCTCAAAAGGTTCCCTGGATCTTTTGAGCTGTGCGGAGGTGGGTTAAAAAGGTCTGGGAGACCTGTTTAAGTCAAGAAATGAAGCTTGCAAAGCAAGTGTCAAAAACGGCTTGGGAGAGAACGTTTCAGGTCATCACCTTGAAACTAGGGCGTGATGAGAACCAAAATTTTCAATTTTTAAGCTCTTCACGCTTCCTTTTTAAACATCAAATTCTCCTATCTACTGGACCAAAACAGGGCCAGTTTTTTTATAGTTTTCCCTTAAAATTTTATTGACAAATTTTTAAAGCATGATATGATATTATACTAATAATAAGAGCTTTTGGAGCTAATTTTTATAGAAAAGAGGATGGATTTAATGTCAAATTGGGACACTAAATTTTTGAAAAAAGGCTACACTTTCGATGATGTTTTGCTTATTCCAGCAGAAAGTCATGTGCTTCCAAATGAGGTTAACATGCAGACAAAACTGGCAAAGAATTTGACATTAAACATCCCGATTATTACAGCTGCCATGGATACTGTAACTGAAAGCGGTATGGCTATTGCTATGGCACGTGCTGGTGGCTTGGGTGTGATCCACAAAAATATGTCAATCGAAGCTCAAGCTGAAGAAGTCCGTAAGGTAAAACGTTCGGAAAATGGCGTTATCATTGACCCATTCTTCCTAACCCCAGACCACACAGTTGCTGAAGCAGATGAATTGATGGGGCGCTATCGGATTTCTGGTGTTCCAGTTGTAGAAACTCTGGAAAATCGTAAATTAGTCGGTATTCTTACCAACCGCGATATGCGCTTTATTTCGGATTATAGCCAGCCTATTAAAACTTATATGACCAGTGACAATCTGGTGACGGCTTCAGTAGGCACAGATCTAAAGACAGCTGAAGCTATTCTGCAGCAACACCGTATTGAGAAATTACCTTTAGTTGATGAAGATGGCCGTTTGTCTGGACTTATTACCATCAAAGATATTGAAAAAGTTATTGAGTTTCCAAGTGCCGCTAAGGATGAATTTGGTCGTCTCCTAGTGGCAGCTGCGGTTGGTGTTACTTCAGATACTTTTGAACGGGCAACAGCTCTCTTTGAAGCTGGAGCCGATGCCATTGTTATTGATACAGCTCACGGTCACTCAGCTGGTGTTCTCCGCAAGATTGCAGAAATTCGTGCAACTTTCCCAGATAAGACCTTAATTGCTGGTAATATTGCAACTGCTGAAGGGGCGCGTGCTCTTTATGATGCTGGTGTTGATGTCGTTAAGGTTGGGATCGGTCCAGGTTCAATTTGTACGACTCGCGTCGTTGCTGGTGTTGGTGTCCCACAAATAACAGCTATCTACGATGCAGCCGGTGTTGCTCGTGAATACGGTAAGACGATTATTGCTGATGGCGGTATCAAGTATTCAGGTGATATCGTCAAGGCCTTAGCGGCTGGTGGTCATGCTGTTATGCTCGGTTCAATGTTAGCTGGTACTGATGAAGCGCCAGGTGAAACAGAAATTTTCCAAGGGCGTAAATTTAAAACTTACCGTGGTATGGGATCTGTGGCCGCTATGAAGAAGGGATCAAGCGATCGTTACTTCCAAGGTTCTGTCAATGAAGCTAACAAGTTGGTTCCAGAAGGAATTGAAGGTCGTGTAGCTTATAAAGGTGCTGCTGCTGATATTGTTTTCCAATTGGTCGGTGGTATCAAGTCAGGTATGGGCTACACAGGTGCGGCGGATATTCCAGCCCTTCATGATAAGGCGCAATTCATTGAAATGTCAGGAGCTGGCTTGATTGAAAGTCACCCACATGATGTCCAAATTACTAACGAAGCACCAAACTACTCAGTTCAGTAAAAAAGAAACGAGATATTATAAAAATAAAGTTATTACTCTAATTAACTACCTTTATGAAAATAGAAGGCATGATGATAGTTAATTAAAAGTAAAACAAAAGCAGAAACATCCGATTCCTAAATACGCAGGAATCGGATGTTTTGATGTCTAAATACACTAATATTTACTAAAGAGATTTTTTATGAATACACCTATATCAGATACAATGTTTTTTGATTATTTTAATTAGCAGAATCAATTGCGCCTTCAAAAACGAACAGCAGTAATGTTGAAGGAAGAAGAGTGATTAGAGTCATGGTCACTAATGGTAGTATTGGTGCGGTTCAAGGTGCAGGCTCAACCGCTGACGATTGTGCTTTGCTCGTTGTCATTCCGAGAGTTGGTAAGAGATTATTATTTTCAAAGTCATTGCTGACGGTGTTATGGAAGGCGTAAGCGGTATGATTTTAGAATATAAATCAGGAGATTCTTTAACTAATTAATTATGAAGTTATTTTTATATTATGAATACTTATAGTAGTATTAGTGTCTTTATTGTATGCATTTTCTGCTCTAGTCAACGGAATAAAACAAGCCTCTAAAAGTTATTGAGGCTACAGGGCTTTCTTAAGCTTAGTGAAGTGATTAAAAAAGATTACCTGTTGTAGCAGAAGAAAAAGATAAGAAAAGTACAAGATCACGAAAGTCCCTCGAACATTGGATACTTTACTAAGGTTTTCTGAGTTAGCTTGTTTCTTTACAGTTTTGTCAAGTTGAGAGTGGGACTCAATCAGTAAATCGTGATAAAATCATGACTTTGATTTTGCTCTCTCCCGTTTTAAGGATCAAGCCTCTGCCACTTTCTTATTTTTAGGTGGCAGGCTTTGGCAGTCTATCCCCAGACTGCCAAAATCCACTGGAGCATTTCAATCCCACCTCCGCACAGTTTGATATTGGTTTTCTCAAACAGTCTTGTAGACTGTTTAGGAGGGCGCTTAAAAACTAAGAAGCTCCAGTTACAGAAAAACCCAATCAGCAGTGGTTCATTGGTATTAAAGCACCTAATGAACTGTGCAGGGGTAAGACTTCTTGGCATAGCCAACAAGTCTTATCCCCAACCACTGCGTCAATCTAGTAAATCTAGAACAATGCTAACGAGTCTGGACTTTTGTATCAGACTCTTAAAAACACAAGAAAACCACCGATTTCACTCGGTGGTTTTTATAGTTCCCTTGTCAACTGTGAAGATTTTTAAGTTATCTGGTAGCCTCTGTAAATGGTCTAAACTGGTTGTGGTGATAAAGGTTTGAACATTCTCCTTAATGCCATCAAGTAAACGAAGTTGACGGTTATTGTCAAGCTCACTCATGACATCATCAAGTAAGAGGATCGGAGTATCTCCCGTCGTTCCCTTGATCAATTCGATTTCTGCTAGTTTTAGAGATAGAATTAAGCTACGCTGCTGGCCTTGACTGCCAAAGGAGGCATTCATATCATTGATAAAAAAAGCTAGATCATCTCGGTGCGGACCTACACCCGTATTTTTTTTAAAACTATCGCGGCTAAAAGACTTCGCTAACTGTTCTAAGAAATTTTGCTTTATATCAGCTGGTTCTTGAAACTTAACTGATGATTGATAGGAAATTTTTAGGTGTTCCAGCTGATTGGAAATAATATGGTGGTGTTTATCTGCTTCTAAAGTCAAATTTTGGACAAACTGATAACGATGCTCCATCACCCGACTTCCAAAATCAGCCAATTGCTCATCAATGACGGCTAAATAATCTTTGTCAACAATCTCCGCTGTCTTGAGATAGGAATTTCGCTGTTTTAAAACATGATTATAATTAGATAAATCTGATAAGTAAACAGGCTTTATTTGTCCCAAATCTATATCTAAAAATTTTCGTCGTAAACTAGGAGCTCCCTTGACCAGCTGTAAATCTTCAGGAGCAAAGAGAACCACAGTCATGTTGCCAATGTAATCGGATAATTTCGCTTGTTTAAGGTAGTTAACTTTAGTAATTCGTCCCTTATCAGACAAATTGATCTCTAGGGGAAGCTTACCGCTCGTCCGTCTTAAAAGCCCTGAGACAGAGAGTCCCTTGGCGTGAAAATTTATTAGTTCCTTGTCCCAATGAGTCCTATGACTGCGAGTTAGAGCAAGAAAATAAATAGCTTCGAGAAAGTTAGTCTTGCCTTGAGCATTTTGACCGAGGAAAATATTGAGACCGCTGGAAAATTCAGCTGTCATTTCAGAATAATTGCGGAAATTTTTGAGAGAGATAGATTCTAACCACATCTTAGGTACCAGGGAAGCGAACAGGCTTACGAACAGACTTTTTAGAGTTCCCTTTTGCTGACTGATTGCCTTTGGAATTTCCTTGTTTCTGTTTCTTAGCCGTTTTCTGATTCATTTTTTTGACCAAGGCAGCAACTCTTTCTTTTTCAGCCTCATCCTCTTGGTGTTGAGCGAGTTCCTCAGGACTGGGTTGAACCAAATTGATGATTAAATTTTGTTCAGGCAGACTGATGTTATCACCGATCCGCAATTTTTTGCCTCGTCTTTTTTCATCTTGGCCGTTAAATAGGACAATGTTCTCTGCCAAAAAAAACTTAGCAGCTCCACCGCTTCTGATGATCCGTAAATCTTTTAGCAAAGCTTGTAGAGTAATAAAGTCCTCAAACAGTTTGTAATCCATGGTTTCCTCGACTTTCTAATGAGAATATTATAGCATAAAATGATATAATTTAAGACAATAACTGACCCGAGGAGAGTCCATGAAAATTGTTGAGGGTGTCAATCTACACCTGATAAAGACTGAAAAATTTAAAACCAATCGCATCACGCTTCGCTTCACAAGTGAACATTTAGAAAAAACAGTAGCTAAGAGAGTTTTAGTTGCCCAAATGTTGGCCACTGCCAATGCTCACTATCCCACTTCACAAAAATTACGTAAAGCCTTGGCCAAGCTTTATGGAACTAGTTTGTCAACTAGAGTGTCAACCAAAGGAAAGGCTCATATCATTGATATAGATCTTGAATTTATTAATCCAGCCTATCTTAATGAAGAGACCTTTCAACATGAAATTTTTGACATGCTTTATACTATTCTTTACAAGCCTTTAATCACTTTGGAGCAATTTCAATCTAAGATTTTCGATGTAGAAAAGGCCAATTTGATATCCTATCTTGAAGCTGACAAAGAAGACTCTTTCTATATCAGTGAGTTAGGGCTTTACGATTTATTTTATCAAGATGAGAATTTAAAAATTTCCAAGTATGCTAGAGTAGATCTGGTGGAACAAGAAAACTCTTTTACAGCTTATCAAGAATTTCAAAGAATGCTCAAAGAGGATCAGATAGATATTTTTCTCTTTGGAAATTTTGAGGCTTCTTCCGCCCTAGAGGAAATCAATCGTTTTCCCTTCCAAGCAAGAAAGCTTTACAACCTTGTCAACTATAGTCAAGAGCATCTTAATATCACAAAAGAAAAAATTGACCGACGCTTTGATCATCAGTCAATTTTACAGCTAGGCTATCTTTTACCTGTGACTTACGGTCAAGTTGATTTTCCAGTTGCCCAAGTCTTAAACGGTATACTAGGAGGTTTTGCCCACTCCCGTCTCTTTACAGAAGTGAGGGAAAAAGAAGGATTAGCTTATTCAATTTCCAGTCAAATTCATCCTTATACAGGTTTACTACAAGTTTACGCTGGTATTGATAAGAGCCACCGAGAAAAAACTCTCAGATTGATAAATAAAGAGTGGCACAATTTGAAAACAGGCCGCTTTTCTGGTCAACTTTTACGAGAAACCAAGCAGCTTCTGCTTAACAATTTTTATCTGGCAGAAGATTGGCCAAAAGCTTTAATTGAGAGAACTTATAATAAAAAATATCTTGTCAAAACGGATGAGACTTTTTCTAACTGGCCTGATAAAATTAATGCGGTCAATAAAGGTGATATTATGCATCTAGCCAGAAAGATTCATTTACAGGCCGTTTACTACCTAGAAGGAAAAAAGTAAGATGCTGGAAAAAATTGACTATCCTACTATCAAAGAAACATTGTATGCCACTAAACTCGAAAATGACATGAATATCTATCTTCTGCCAAAATCAGACTTTCAAGAGATGGCTGCCCTACTTCAGGTAAATTTTGGTGCTATTGACGAGCAGCTGTCAAAGAGTGACAACAGGTCTAAGGAGTACCCTGCCGGACTTGCTCATTTTTTAGAGCATAAACTTTTTGAAATGGATCATGATCAAGATGCTAGTCTGAAATTTTCTGAATTGGGAGCCGATAGTAATGCTTTTACCAGTTTTGAAAGGACAGTTTTTTATTTTACCAGTCTGGGTGAAAATCAGAAAGCTTTACAACTTTTACAAAGTTTTGTCAGGACAATCAATGTTGATAAAAAATCACTTGAGCGAGAAAAAGAGATTATTGTCCAAGAGATTGACATGTACCTTGACAGCCCTGACTACCAACTTTACAGTGGTATTTTAGCAAATTTGTATCCTAATACTAAATTTTCTCAAGATATTGCTGGCAGTCGAGAAAGCTTAAATGAAATCACCTTAGAACAGCTTAAGGACAGTCATAAAAGCTACTATCAATCATCTAATATGTCCCTTTTTTTAGTTGGAAGTTTTAAGCTTGAGTCAGCTCTTGACATCATCAAGAAGTCTCAAGAAAACTTTACTACTAAGTTGACAAAGGTTGACAAAATTCCATTAAACTTGACAAAACCTATCAAGCGGAGTTCCATTAATTTAGATGTTGCAAAACCTAAATTAGCACTTGGTTTTCGTTTACCAGAAGAAAATGGCTCCTTACTTAAACGAAAGTTATCTTTGCGACTATTCTTTTCTCTCCTTTTCGGGTGGACCAGTCAAACGTATCAAAATTGGTACGACCAAGGGTTGCTAGATGATTCCTTTGATATCGATATTGAAGTCTCTTCGCGTTTTCAATTTGTCATTTTGAGCATGGATACCATGGAACCCATTAAACTGGCTAATAATATCAAATCAGTTTTAAAGGCTTTCTCCACCTCCACTGACTTTAATCAGGAACATTTGGACTTGCTCAAACGAGAGGCATACGGGGAATTTATGAGAAGCTTAGACGACATTGAAGAACTTGCCAATCAGCTAGCGGCTTATCAAACAAAGGAAGAATCCTATTTGGATTTACCTGAAATTTTATCTTCAATCCAGCTGCCAGATCTTGAACAGCTTGGTAAAAAACTACTTAAGAAAATGGTGACTTCTGAGTTTACAATCTTTCCAACCTAATTATAAAATTGAGCTGAAATCTGCTATAATAGAGGGTAATTATTATCTCGAGGTGTTACTATGAAAAAAACGAGCGTTGGTGAGTATCTCCATGATACTCGTCTCGCCAAAGATTTAAAGGTTGAGCAGGTGTCGATGGATTTGAACATTCCTATGCAGTATATCACTGTGATGGAGCTCAATCAGTTTCAATTTCTCGTCGAGGAGAAGCTAAAGCCTTATCTCCAAGCTTATGGAGATTATCTTGGTCTAGATAGCGATTTTTTGTTGGAAGGTTACCAAAATCCAGATTTTCAAATTGAAATTGAGGGTGAGCATGAGGAACTAGATCAAGTCACAGATGAAGAAAGTCCAAATCCTAAAACAGTTGAACCTTTTACCAAGTGGTCTCGTTCGGACCGTTTTGAATACCTAGAAAATCCAAAACGTCGTCTGCCCTTGGTTCTTATGTCTCTTTTGACTGTCTTGATTATTGGATTGATAGGATTTGCCATCTATGCTCAAGTTAGTGATGAGATTAGACAAGAAGCCCAGCCAAGCTCCTCTCTTGATCGAGAAACCAGTCAACTAGCTAATCAGGAAACCACTCCATCTTCTAGTGATAGTGACAATAAACTGACGGCTAAGGTCAGAGGTTCCAGTATGTCCGTAAAATTAACTGATAAAACTGATCAGGTTACAATTGAAATCACTCAGGATTCAGATCAGGAAAATCTTATCTCAGTAACTAATTCTGATATGAGTAAAAAAGGCTTCATCCTGAACAGCACAACTAAGAATGCAACAGCAACTCTAATATCAGGTGTTGACAAATCTGTTATTACTCTAGCTAGTATCGATAATGTCAGTGTAAAAATCAATGGTGAAAATCTGGATCTTTCAGGTTTAACCAAAGATAGTACAAGTTATATCACCCTAACCGTCAAGTAAAGGAAGTTACCATGACAAAAAAAGAAAACATCCCCAATCTTTTAACCCTTATCCGTATCTTCATGATTCCCGTCTTCTTGATTTTGACCTCTATTTCAAATGACATCAAGTGGCATATTGTTGCAGCAATCGTCTTTGCAGTTGCCAGCTTTACAGACTATTTAGATGGTTATTTGGCTCGCAAATGGAAGGTTGTCACCAATTTTGGTAAATTTGCTGATCCTCTAGCTGATAAAATGTTAGTTATGTCAGCTTTCATCATGTTAGTTGGAGTAAAGATGGCTCCTGCTTGGGTTGCAGCTATTATCATCTGTCGAGAGTTAGCCGTTACAGGTTTGCGCTTGCTCTTGGTCGAAAATGGTGGGACTGTTTTAGCCGCAGCTATGCCAGGTAAAATCAAGACAGTTACTCAAATGTTCTCCATCATCTTTCTTCTCTGCCACCTCTACTGGCCAGGAACCATCCTGCTCTACATCGCTCTCTTCTTTACCATCTATTCAGGCTATGATTATTTCAAGGGGGCAGGTTACCTCTTTAAAGACACTTTTAAATAATTATGACAGAAATCATCTCAGTTGATAAGTTAAATTTTAAATATCAAGAGGACTATGTCCTCAAAGATGTAACGTTTCACGTGAAACAAGGCGAATGGCTGTCTATCGTTGGTCACAACGGTTCAGGAAAATCAACGGTTGTTCGTCTGATTGATGGACTGTTAGAAGCAGAGTCCGGCCAAATCAAGATTGCTGGTCAGGTTTTGACCGAAAATAATGTCTGGGACCTGCGTCGCCAAATTGGCATGGTTTTCCAAAATCCAGACAATCAATTTGTCGGTGCGACTGTAGCTGATGATGTAGCTTTTGGTCTGGAAAATCAAGGTCTGCCCTACGAAGAGATGAAAGTTCGTGTTCGGGAGGCTCTGGATTTGGTCGGCATGTCTGACTTTGCTGAGCGAGAACCAGCTCGTCTTTCAGGTGGTCAGAAACAAAGAGTTGCCATCGCCGGTATCGTTGCTATGCGACCAGCCATTCTGATTCTGGATGAAGCTACCAGCATGCTGGACCCCGAAGGACGTTTGGAACTGATGGCAACGATTCAGACAGTTCGAAACCAGTATGCTATGACGGTTATTTCCATTACCCACGATTTGGATGAGGTTGCCATGAGCGATCGAGTTTTGGTCATGAAGGATGGTCAAGTAGAATCCAGTTCAATACCAGAACAATTACTAGGTCGAGGGGATGATCTGTGGGACCTAGGTTTGGATATTCCCTTCACCTCGCAGCTTATTAGGGCCTTGAAAGATAATCAGATTGCTCTCAGCAAGCCCTATTTGGATGAAACTGAACTAGGAGATGAACTATGGGCATTAGTCTCAAACAAGTAAGTTTTACCTATCAAGCGGGAACGCCATTTGAAGGGCGTGCCCTTTTTGATATTAGTTTAGAAATTCTGGATGGCTCTTACACGGCCTTTATCGGCCATACTGGAAGTGGCAAGTCAACCATCATGCAGCTGCTAAATGGTCTCAACCTACCCACCCAAGGAACTGTGACAGTTGATGATTTAGTGATTAATCCAGATTCTAAAAATAAAGAAATCAAGTCAGTTCGCCAAAAGGTCGGTATGGTTTTTCAATTCCCAGAAAGTCAACTTTTTGAAGAAACCGTCCTTAGAGATGTAGCTTTCGGTCCGCAAAACTTCGGTGTTCCTAGGGACAAGGCAGAAAAAATTGCTCGAGAAAAACTAGCCTTAGTTGGATTAACACCAGACCTTTTTGAAAAAAATCCCTTTGATTTATCTGGTGGACAAATGCGACGGGTTGCCATCGCTGGTATTTTGGCTATGGAGCCAAAAATCTTAGTCTTAGATGAACCAACAGCTGGACTTGATCCCAAAGGACGGCGAGAACTGATGGAGCTTTTCGCCCAACTCCACCAGCAGGGTCAAACGATTGTCTTGGTCACCCATCTTATGGATGATGTGGCCAACTATGCTGATCAGGTTTATGTTTTAGAAAAAGGGCATCTGGTAGCTTCCGGTCAACCAAGAGATGTCTTCCAAAAGGTTGAGTTTTTGGAAAGCAAACAACTAGGTGTGCCAAAAATTACCAAGTTTGCTCAAAACTTACGGGAACATGGTCTAACGATGGACCGCCTGCCTATTACTATTGATGAATTTGTGGAGGATCTGCATGGATAAATTAATCTTAGGGCGCTATGTACCAGGGTCTTCTCTCATTCATCGCCTAGACCCCCGCAGTAAACTAATAGCCATGTTTCTCTTTATTGTAATCGTTTTTTGGGCCAATAACCTTGTTACCAACCTTCTGCTGGCTGGTTTCACTCTCTTTTTAATTTTACTGTCTCAAGTGAAACTATCCTTCTTTCTCAACGGTCTCAAGTCCATGTTCGCGATTATCCTCTTTACGACAGCCTTTCAAATATTTTTTAACCACAAAGGCAGTTTGCTCTGGCAATTTTGGTTTTTAACAATAACGGACTATGGTCTTGGTCAGGCAGCTTTGATTTTTATGCGTTTTGTCCTAATTATCTGTTTTTCAACTCTGTTGACTCTGACGACGACGCCCTTGAGTCTAGCTGATGCTGTTGAATCCTTGCTCAAGCCCCTTAAACCGCTCAAGGTTCCGGTTCACGAAATCGGTCTGATGCTGTCTCTGAGTCTGCGTTTTGTCCCAACTTTAATGGATGATACGACTCGAATTATGAAGGCTCAGCGAGCCCGAGGCGTTGATTTTGGCCAAGGAAATCTTATCCAAAAAGTTAAATCCATTGTCCCCCTCCTAATTCCGTTATTCGCCTCTAGCTTTAAGCGGGCGGATGCCTTAGCCATTGCCATGGAGGCGCGTGGCTATCGAGGGGGTGATGGGCGGACCAAGTATCGCCGACTAAATTGGGCACTTGCAGATAGTTTTGCTCTGCTTTCCTTATTAATTTTGGGTCTAGCCCTCTTCTTTCTTAAAGCCCCCTAAAGCGTCTAGTCTTAGACGTTTTTTCTTTATAGAGATTAAAAATATCTGTAATATTTTTAATCTAAGACTAAAGGGAGAGTAATAATAAAAGTGTATGATATATAACATACCATCTCAGAAAGGGAACATATTTCTATATGTCTAAAAAATCAGTTTTAAAAGATATACGTTATTCTAAAAAGTTGGCTTTAGCAGGTTTGTCAGCAGCGGCAGCTTTCGGTGCAACAACAGTTGCGCATGTCGTTCACGCTGAGACTTATACTGTTCAAGCAGGAGATACCCTCTCAGAAATTGCTGAAAGTCACAACACAACTGTTGATAATTTAGCACAAACCAACAATATTTCTAATCCAGATTTTATTTTTGCTGGTCAAACTATTGAAATTGGGGGTTCAGTATCAAATCTTGGTGCTGCCCAAGCTGTTCAAGATGATGTTAATACGGTTGACCAAGCAGTAGCAAGTGCTGAAGAAGTTCCAGCCCAACCTCAAGAAGACTTTGATACTTCTGCAACAAGTGAGGCAGTGGTGACTGACTATAGTCAAGATACCGCAGCGACTAGCGAAGTTCCTGTTCAAGAAGAGGCTGTTTCTGTTGCAGCGAGTGAAGCGCCTCAAGCAGAGGAAGAAGCTCCTGTTCAAGAGGATACAGCAACACAAGCTCCTGCTACAAGCAGCGAAGCTCCCGCACAGGACCAAGCTCCTACTGATCAAGCAACGGCAACAACTGATACAACAAGTGAAGCCCCAACTTCTGAAGAAACTGGCCAAACAGCAAGTTCTGAAGAAGCTCAGGCGCCACAAGATGCTAATGCCGTTGTTTCAGAAGAGACAGCAAGCAGTGAGGCTCCTCAAGAAGATACCGCTCCTGCAAGTGAAGCTCCTGAAACAGCCCCAGCTCCAGAATCTGCTCCTGCTCCAACGGGATATTCTTCAAACCTCAGCGCAGCAGATGCAGCAGCTAAGGAAGAGATCGCTCAACGTGAATCTGGTGGTAGCTATACAGCAGAGAATGGTTCTTATTACGGCCGCTACCAATTGACCAGGGACTATTTGAACAATGACCTTTCCGAAGAAAACCAAGAAAAGACGGCAGATGATTATGTCAATGGCCGCTATGGTTCATGGTCAGCAGCCCTTGATTACTGGAATGCTAACGGCTGGTACTAAGTAAAAGCATTGATGAACGATAAGATGAAGCTCGAAATGTTGAATTTTCGGGCTTTTTCACTTAAATTAAAATAAATTGTAATATTTTTAATAGTAAAACAATTAGTTAGTAATAATACTAAGTTAGAATATTGGAGTAAGTTAATTGAAAAGGAGTACGGCATGCCTAAGAGAAGAGTTGAAAAAACTTCTGATAAATTATTTATCATTACAATTTTGACAACTGTAGCAGCTTTAGTCTTTGGATTTATTTCAGAGCACACCAAAATCTCAGTGTCAGAATCATCATTTGCAGAAGAATTATCGTCGACATCAGACAGTAAAAATGAGGGAGCAGCAGTTCAAGCTACTGAAACAGTGGCTTCAACAGCAACAGCTCCAACAGAAGCCTCAACCCCTCAGTCGGAAGGAATGGATTCAACGTCCGAGCAAGTTCAGCCAGAAGTGGTAGCTAGTAAGGCAAATGTAGCTCCAGCAACAGCTACCCAAGCAGCTAGCACGGCCAGCCCTAGCAATTATTCTCTCGGTAATGGTAATACGGCAGGTGCGGTTGGCTCAGATGCCGCAGCTCAAATGGCTGCAGCGACTGGAGTGAGTCAAGCAACTTGGGAATACATCATTGCTCGGGAATCTAATGGGAATCCAAACGTTGCTAATGGTTCAGGTGCCTCAGGTCTTTTCCAAACCATGCCAGGTTGGGGTTCAACAGCCACTGTCCAAGACCAAGTTAACGCTGCAATAAATGCTTACAATGCTCAAGGCATGTCTGCCTGGGGTATGTAATATATAAATCTTCACCTCAAAGCCAATCTCTATCATGAGACTGGCTTTTTTTTATTAAAATAAGTTGATAAGCTGCTTTGGTTTCTTGAAAGTTTTCAATCCTAAATTCAGGCAATTCACTTTTTTGTGCTATACTTGAGCTAGGTTTATGAAAAAAGTTACGAGGATTTTATGATATGAAAAGAGACTATTGGTTAAAAATAAGGCCCTTTCTTTTGCTTGCCTTATTTTCTTTTCTTTTATTGCTTCCCCAGTGGGTGACTAAAGGGATTATTTTTGGATCAGATTCCATTTTTCATTACAATCGCTTCTATGAAGCTGCTATGCAGATTAAGCATTGGAATTTTTCTTACTTCATTTCGATTTATGGCTTTCAACAATCTGGTCGGATTGTTAATGCAGTCTACGGCCCTTTTTTTGCTTATTTTCAAGGCTTGCTAGTCCTTATCGGTCGCACTTGGTTTGGCTACCAGCTCGTGTCCCGTTTTATACTGGGACTTATTGCCGGCCTGTCTATGTACGCCCTGCTTAAGGCAGCCAAGATTAAAGAAGAAATCTCTCTTCCTATTGCCCTACTTTATGTGACGACCTTCTCAATCCAATACTGGACTATTAGACAAGGTTTCAGCAGCTGGGGAGCAGCCGTCATGCCTTTTTGTTTCATCCCTGCTATCAGATTTACCTTTTATAAAGAAGTTCACCCCCTACAGCTAGCTTTTGCCATCAGTCTGATTTTTCAAATTCATCTGCTGAGCACACTCTTTTTAGTAATCATGTATATTCCCTTCTTTGTTTATGGTTTTTTTCAAAGCAAGAAAAAAATGAAAATTATGATACAGGGTCTTATATCAACGGGATTAACTCTTCTTTTAACAGCTAACGTTTGGGTTGCCTTACTGTTTTTAAAAAAGGATAATCAGTTATTAGATCCTTTCATCAATGATTTAATGAATAACAATGCTATTAATACAGGTTCGACTTATTGGATTACAGCTCCTTATTCTTTGGTTCTTTTTCTTATCGGGCAAGTAGGCTATGTTCTTTTTCGTTGGTGCAGTATGGCCAACTGGAAACGAATTTTGCACTCAGTCTATCTCCTGTTTATCCTCCTTTCGACCAGTATTATTCCTTGGAATTGGCTGGTTAATCATGGTGTAAAGTTTGCTCAGTTAATCCAATTTCCTTTTCGCTTCTTTATTCCGGCTACAATTTTATTGCTTTTGATTGGCGGTATGACTCTCAATCACTTTGTCAAGTGGCGTAAACCGATCAGCTGGATCTTAGTTGTCTTGGCCTTTGCTGGAGGTTTGCAGGCTATTGACGGAGCTTATCAAAAAGCACATAAAGCCGAGACAGAGCAACATGTTTTAGAGCCTACAAGGCATGTTCATTTAGTAGGGACTTACGAAGAGGAATATCAGGCTGTTTTTGATAAAGATCTGGCTGACCTTCTTGGAAAAATTAGAAAATCAACACCTGACTACCTCCCAATTTACAGTTCGACTAAGGGTTACAATGCCTATGATTACTATGCTGAAAAGGTTATTTTCAAATCTGGCTTTACAAAAACTGTCAATAATGATGGCAGTTTGACCATAACATGGACTTCCAATGGTGGCCAGACTGAGTTGCCAGTAACAGTTTATAAGAAGACCAGCCTGCTTTTAAATAACAAGGCCTTGACCCCAAAAGATTATAGTCTATCAGCCTTTGGAATTCCAACGGTAGCAGACCACAAGGGTGTCAATAAGTTGACAGTTAACTTTACAGTTCCCACTTACTTTACGGTGGTCCTTTGGTTAACTATTTTTAGCTGGTTAGGCTTAGCTGTTTTCTGGCTCTACCACAAAACTCGCAGGCGTAGTTTCCAAGTTTTGCTTTCTGATTAAATCATGTTATAATCTTTTACGGTGTTAGCCTTGCTAACGCCGTTTTTCACTGTCGACCTTCAAATCGATTGTTGAATAACTAGACCCTTCAAGTCTATGTTAACCAAGAAATAGTGGCTAAATTTAGGTCACTATTTCCAATTGAGCAGGGGCTAAAAACAGCTGTATTTTAGCCTTTTTAGTCCTGAGCATCTTATATTTGATGGGAGATTATCTATGACGGATAATGCTAAAACACGTGTCGTCGTTGGGATGAGTGGCGGTGTTGATTCATCAGTAACAGCCCTCTTGCTCAAACAGCAGGGCTATGATGTCATCGGCGTCTTCATGAAAAACTGGGACGACACGGATGAGTTCGGTGTCTGCACAGCGACTGAAGATTATAAGGACGTCGCAGCAGTTGCAGACCAGATTGGAATCCCCTACTACTCTGTCAACTTTGAGAAAGAGTACTGGGATCGTGTTTTTGAATACTTCTTGGCCGAGTACCGTGCCGGACGTACGCCAAATCCAGATGTCATGTGCAACAAGGAAATCAAGTTCAAAGCTTTCCTTGATTACGCTATGAGTCTGGGCGCTGACTACGTGGCAACTGGGCACTATGCCCAAGTTAGCCGTGACCAAGACGGCACTGTCCACATGCTGCGTGGGGCTGACAACAATAAGGATCAAACCTATTTCCTCAGCCAGCTCTCACAGGAGCAGCTGCAAAAGGTCATGTTCCCTCTGGGGCATCTTGAAAAGCCTGAAGTGCGCTGTATTGCCGAAGCAGCTGGTCTAGCGACCGCTAAAAAGAAAGACTCGACCGGTATCTGTTTCATCGGTGAAAAGAACTTCAAAGAGTTCTTAGGAAACTACCTACCAGCGCAACCCGGTCGCATGATGACCGTTGATGGTCGTGATATGGGTGAGCATGCCGGTCTTATGTACTACACCATTGGCCAGCGCGGCGGTCTGGGAATCGGCGGCCAGCACGGCGGTGACAATGCCCCTTGGTTCGTTGTCGGCAAGGACTTATCACAAAATATCCTCTATGTCGGCCAAGGTTTCTACCATGAGTCCCTCATGTCAACCTCTTTACAGGCTAGTCAAGTTCACTTCACCCGTGATATGCCTGAGGAATTCAGCTTTGAATGCACAGCCAAATTCCGCTACCGTCAACCAGACAGTAAAGTAACTGTCAAGGTGTCAGGCGACAAGGCAGAGGTCATCTTTGATGAGCCTCAGCGTGCCATCACACCAGGACAAGCTGTTGTCTTCTACGATGGTGACGAATGCCTTGGTGGTGGTATCATTGATATGGCCTATAAAGATGAGAAGGCTTGCCAGTATATTTAGTTGACACTGTTGTAAAGGTATTTAAGAAATGAAAGTTGGAGTTATTCAAGCTAGTACACGAGTTGATGTCAATGATTTGCTTTATCAAGCGGTTATCAAAGCGACTCAACAAAAACATGATGTTTTTAATCTTGGTATCTTTCCGAACGAAACCGTCAATTATTCCTATGTTGAAGTGGCTATCATGATTAGCCTGCTGATTGAAACAGGGAGCTTAGATTTTGTGGTTTCAGGATGCTCGTCTGGACAAGGAATGATGATGGCTTGCAATAGCCTACCAGGCTTGCGAGCTGGTTTTATCCAAACCCCTCAAGACGCCTATCTTTTTGGTAGAATCAATAATGGCAATGTTGCCTCCTTATCACTAGGACTAAACTTTGGCTGGTCTGCCGAATTAAATTTGCAGTATACCTTAGATAAGCTGTTTGACGGAGAGTTTGGAATAGGTTATCCACCTCAAGATGCTAGTCGTAAGCGGGAAGAAGCTGATTTGTTATTGCAGCTGAATAGCCTGACGAAAAAATCTTTTTTGGACATTATTGATCAGATCAATCCTGTCCTCCTTCATAAGGTTTTAGCAAGGCAGGACTTTTACCAATTTCTTCAAGAAAATGGAGTAAATCAAACCTTATTAGACTATCTACAAGCATTTCGAGATTGAAATGATTTTCATTTTTTGATAAACTAATCCCAACAATAATCATGATGGTCAAAGCTCATGAGAATTGTGCGTTTTTTGACGTACAGTTTTCGAGAGTTTTGGCTATTTTTGTATGGAGGAAGGGAAATGAGCAAGGTCGTTGAGAGACTATTGAAGATTATTTCTGATATGGAAAAGGAAGACAGGAAAGCAGAAGCCGAAAAGAACAACATAGATTACACAAAAGAGTTTCGTAGATATTGTGTTATAGCTACCATAATATTGATATGGTATATTACTTTTGTATATGGTTTATTTTCTTATAACGGCTATATTATATTATTTGGGATAATTGGGATAATCGTAACTTTTATTGTGTTGTATTCCCAATCCAAAGATCTAAGAAAAACAAACAATGAATATACATCAAGTGAAGCACATATGAAACGTGCTAAAAGGATTCCAGAGAAAATAGATATTGAAATGACAAGAGAAAATATTGATCTTCTCTTGTCAGAATTATTCCAAGTTGAAAATCAAAGAAAAGAAACGAGAAATTGGTTACTTTCGACAATTGGTAAACTGGTTGTGATAGTTCTCTTAAGTCCTAGTATTGCTTTTCTTACAGCTGTAATAACTCATTCAAAAGTAAATGAAAAAATGATACAAATCTACATTTTGGTCTTAATTGCTATGTTTGTAGCTGCACTAGGTGTGGTTTATTTCGCAACTCCTTTTTTATTTGGAGATCCCTTATTTGGGAAAAGATATAAATTATGGAATTTAGAAAGGTACTTAAAAACTCTCAGATATTACACTAGCACAAACACAAACATCAACTCTCTAAGAGGAAAAGTAAGGAGAAGATACAAATGACACACATATTTGCAGAAGAATTTGACGTTATCGTGGTCGGGGCTGGGCATGCTGGTGTTGAAGCTAGCTTGGCTGCCAGCCGGATGGGCTGTAAGACCTTGCTGGCTACCATCAACCTTGAGATGCTGGCCTTTATGCCCTGCAATCCGTCCATCGGCGGCTCTGCCAAGGGGATCGTGGTGCGTGAGATCGATGCGCTGGGCGGTGAGATGGGCAAGAACATCGACAAGACCTACATCCAAATGAAGATGCTCAATACCGGTAAGGGTCCAGCGGTTCGTGCCCTGCGTGCCCAGGCTGATAAGGCTCTCTATGCGCGTGAGATGAAACACACCGTTGAGCAGCAGGAAAACTTAACCCTGCGCCAAAGCATGATCGATGATATCTTGATCGAAGATGGTAAGGTTATCGGTGTTGTCACGGCAACTGGGATCAAATATGGTGCCAAGGCTGTTGTGGTAACAACGGGGACTGCCCTGCGTGGGGAAATCATCCTCGGTGACCTCAAGTATTCTTCTGGTCCCAACAACAGCCTAGCCTCTGTAACTCTAGCTGACAACCTTAAAAAACTAGGGCTTGAAATCGGACGTTTCAAAACAGGGACCCCGCCACGTGTCAAGGCCTCAACGATCAACTACGACGAAACAGAAATCCAACCGGGCGATACCACGCCTAATCATTTCTCTTTCTTGTCAAAAGATAAGGATTACCTGCAGGATCAGGTCCCTTGTTGGCTGACCTATACCAACCAGTCCAGCCATGACATCATCAATAAAAACCTCCACCGCGCTCCTATGTTTTCAGGTGTTGTCAAGGGGGTTGGACCCCGCTACTGCCCATCGATCGAGGACAAGATTGTCCGCTTTTCGGATAAGGATCGCCATCAACTCTTCCTGGAACCAGAAGGGCGTGACACAGAAGAAGTTTACGTTCAAGGTCTCTCAACCAGCCTGCCTGAGGACGTTCAAAGAGAGTTGCTGCGCTCCATCAAAGGCCTAGAAAAAGCAGAGATGATGCGCACAGGCTATGCTATCGAATACGATATTGTCCTGCCCCACCAGCTGCGGGCTACTCTTGAAACCAAGCTGATCTCTGGTCTCTTTACAGCAGGTCAAACCAATGGCACTTCAGGTTATGAGGAAGCAGCCGGTCAAGGCTTAGTGGCTGGAATCAATGCAGCTCTCAAGGTGCAAGGCAAGCCTGAGCTTATTCTTAAGCGCAGCGATGCCTATATTGGTGTTATGATTGATGACTTGGTGACAAAAGGAACCCTGGAGCCTTACCGCCTTCTCACTTCTCGTGCCGAGTACCGCCTCATTTTGCGCCATGACAATGCTGATATGCGCTTAACTCCAATCGGTCGTCAAGTCGGTCTGGTTGATGAAGAGCGTTGGCTCAGCTTCGAGATTAAGAAAGCCCAGTTTGACAATGAAATGACACGTCTGTCAACCCATAAACTAAAACCTGTCAAAGACACTAATCAGCAGGTTGTTGCTATGGGATTTAAGCCCTTGACAGATGCAGTAACAGCCAAAGAGTTTATGCGTCGTCCAGAGATCGGCTACTCAGATGTGGTCAAATTCATCGGATCAGCTGCGGAGGATCTCAGTCCCAAAGTGATCGAACTACTCGAAACCGAAATCAAGTATGAAGGCTACATCAACAAGGCTTTGGATCAAGTGGCCAAGATGAAGCGCATGGAAGAAAAGAAAATTCCTGCTAATATTGACTGGGACGACATTGACTCCATCGCCACCGAAGCCCGCCAGAAATTCAAAAAGATCAATCCTGAAACCATCGGCCAAGCCAGTCGGATCTCAGGCGTCAATCCAGCTGATATTTCCATTCTCATGGTCTATTTAGAGGGCAATCAAAAGGCCAGCCGTAAATCCTAACCCCCTTGTTTTAATAGCTAAAAGAGACCTAGGATTTTAGGGCCTCTTATGATATAATAAGGAGATTAAGAGGTTTAATAATGAGAAAAATTCGTTTAGAGACCATCCATCTTGTGATGATTGGCTTAATTTTCTTTGGAATTCTAGCCATCTGTGTCAGGACCATGAGCTCGCAAACAGCTCTCCTTCTGGCTATTTTTGTCGTCCTAGTAGCTATGGTCGGTTTGCTGTATTACCAAAAGCAGGCCTATGAATTATCAGAATTGGAACAGATCGAGCGGCTCAATGATCAAACGGAGCTCAGTCTCAAGTCTCTCCTTGATAAGATGCCTGTTGGAGTGGTACAATTTGACCCTGAAACGGATGATATCGGCTGGTTCAATCCCTATGCAGAGTTGATTTTTACTAATGATGAAGGGGAGTTCAATGTCGATCTTTTGCGAACAACGATCCAGGAGCAGAAGGCTGGTTCCGCCAACCATCGTATCCAAGTCAATGACCATATCTATGTGGTCAATATTGATCTATCTGCCGGACTCTTTTATTTCTTCGATTCTGTAGGGACAGAGGTAGGTTTTGATAGTTCTCTAAAGCGTCCGGTTATTGGGGTTATTTCTGTTGACAACTACGATGATATCACGACCAACTTATCTGATACCGATGTGGCCCAAATCAACAGTTTCATTGCTAATTTTATTTCTAATTTTGCTGGTCAGCATCAGATTTACTATCGTCGGGTTAGTATGGATCGCTTTTATTTCTTCAGTGATTACAAGGTACTAGCAGCTTTGATTGATGATAAGTTTACAGTTCTGGAAAATTTCCGCAATGAAGCTAGAAACTTGGAACTGCCTTTGACCCTCAGTATGGGGATTTCCTTTGGGGAAGACAACCATCAACAAATTGGTCAGACCGCTCTGCAGAACCTCAACATTGCCCTGATGCGGGGCGGTGATCAGGCTGTTATTAAGGAGACAGATGAGCATAAGAAGGCTCTCTACTTTGGTGGCGGAACTGCTTCAACAGTCAAACGGTCCAGAACGCGGACTCGAGCCATGATGACTGCTATCTCTGATCGCATAAAGAGTGCTGAACAGGTTTTTGTTGTCGGCCATAGCCGCTTGGATATGGATGCCTTGGGTGCTTCAGTTGGGATGCAACATTTTGCAGCTAATATCCTAGAAAACAGTTTTGCGGTTTATGATGAGCAAGATATGAACACCGATATTGCTCGAGCTGTTAAACGTTTACAAGAAGAAGGGAAAACGACTCTAGTCACTCTTGATCAAGCTTTAGTACAAGCAAGTGACAATGACCTCTTGATTATGGTGGATCACTCCAAATTGGGTCTGACCCTGTCAAGAGAGCTTTACGATAAGTTTACAGAAGTTATTGTAGTTGACCACCATCGGCGAGATGAAGATTTTCCTGACAAGGCCATTCTAACCTTTATCGAAAGTGGAGCCAGCTCTGCGAGTGAATTGGTGACCGAGTTGCTTCAATTCCAAAATGGCAAGGAGCCCCTGTCCAAGATCCAAGCCAGTCTCCTAATGGCTGGGATTATGCTGGATACCAAGAACTTCTCAGCTCGAGTTACCAATCGAACCTTTGATGTGGCTAGTTACCTGCGAACCATGGGTAGCGACAGTACGGAAATTCAAAAAATTTCAGCAACCGACTTTGATGACTATCGCCAAGTTAATGAGCTCATCTTGACAGGTCAATCCTATGGTGGCAATATGATTATTGCCTGTGGACCAGAGGATCAAGCTTACAGCAATATCATTGCCAGTAAAGCAGCTGACACCCTTCTGTCAATGGCCAATATCGAAGCTAGCTTTGTCATTGCCAAAAACCCTTCTGGTCAAACTGCCGTTTCGGCTCGCAGTCGTGATAAAATCAACGTTCAACGGATTATGGAAGAAATGGGTGGCGGCGGTCACTTTAATTTAGCGGCTTGTCAACTAGATGACAAGACTGTCAAGCAAACGTATTATGAGTTAACAGACATTATTGACCAAATTCTTGAGGAGGAAACCTAAGATGAAAGTTATTTTTCTAGCAGATGTTAAAGGTAAAGGAAAAAAGGGCGAAATCAAGGAAGTCCCAACAGGCTATGCTCAAAATTTCCTTTTGAAAAAGCAGCTGGCCAAGGAAGCAACCCGACAAGCTATCAATGAGCTCAAGGGTAAGCAAAAATCAGAAGCCAAAGCAGCTGCCGAAATTTTAGCAGAAGCCAAGGCTGTTAAGGCGCAATTAGCCAAAGAAGAAACTCGGGTTCAATTCAGCGAAAAAGTTGGTCCAGATGGTCGGACCTTTGGCTCTATCACAGCTAAAAAAATCGCCGAAGAGCTGCACAAGCAATTTGGTATCACGATTGATAAGCGTTCTATTGAAATGGATCATCCTATTCGAGCGATTGGTTTGATTGAGGTTCCTGTCAAGCTTCACAAGGAGGTTGAGGGACAAATCAAGTTAAAAATTGACCAAGCCTAGTTGACAGACTTGTCAACTGCCTGTTAAGTAAGTTTCCTATCGCAAGAAATTCACTCTGGGACTTGTAATGTGATTGAGAAAATGCTCAATCATCATTTTATAACGACGAGTCCTTGGTTCAGCAGTTGAGACCATTCTTAGCAAGGAGGTAAGACGTATGCCAGAAGCTCAGGAGTTGCGGGTCCAACCGCAAGATTTGCTTGCTGAGCAAGCTGTCTTGGGCTCTATTTTTATTAGCCCAGATAAGCTGATTTCTGTTCGGGAATATATTGAGCCTGAAGATTTCTATAAATATTCGCACAGGGTTATCTTCAACGCTATGATAACGCTAAACGACCGCAATGATGCCATTGATGCTACGACTGTTCGGGCTATCCTAGATAGCCAAGACGACTTACAAAATATCGGCGGTCTTGCCTATTTGGTCGAGTTGGTCAACAGTGTACCAACCAGTGCCAATGCCGAGTATTATGCTAAAATTGTGGCTGAAAAGGCCATGCTTCGCAATATCATAAATCGCTTGACCGAGACAGTCAATGAAGCTTATGATGGCTCAATTGAATCAGATGATATTATTGCCCACGCTGAAAAGGCTCTGGTTGATATCAATGAACGTTCCAGCAACAGTGGTTTTCGTAAAATTTCTGATGTCCTCAAAGAAAACTATGAAGCTCTAGAAGAGCGCTCACAACAAACTTCCGAAATTACTGGTCTACCAACTGGTTTTCGCGATTTGGATAAGATTACGACAGGTCTCCACCCTGATCAACTAGTTATCTTGGCGGCCCGTCCTGCAGTTGGTAAGACTGCTTTTGTCCTCAATATTGCCCAGAACGTCGGTACCAAGCAAAATGCCCCTGTAGCCATCTTCTCGCTGGAAATGGGTGCAGACAGTCTGGTCAATCGGATGTTGGCAGCCGAAGGCTTAGTTGATTCTCACAATCTGCGGACAGGTCAGCTTACCGACCAAGATTGGCAAAACCTGACTTTGGCTCAAGGAACCTTAGCTGATGCTCCGATTTATATTGATGACACTCCTGGGATTAAGGTGACAGAAATCCGAGCCCGCTCCAGAAAACTGGCTCAGGAGCTTGGCGGCCTTGGCCTGATTGTTATTGACTACCTCCAGTTGATTACAGGAACTCGATCAGAAAATCGTCAACAAGAAGTCTCTGATATTTCCCGTCAGCTCAAGATTTTGGCCAAGGAATTAAAAGTCCCTGTTATTGCTCTTAGCCAGCTCTCACGTGGTGTCGAGCAAAGGCAGGACAAGCGTCCAGTTCTCTCAGATATCCGTGAATCTGGTTCCATTGAGCAGGATGCCGACATTGTTGCCTTTCTCTATCGTGATGATTACTATGAGCGGGGGGACAAGGAAGACGGTGACCAGCTTGAGGATAATACCATCGAAGTTATTTTGGAAAAAAACCGAGCTGGAGCCCGGGGAACGGTTAAATTGATTTTCCAAAAGGAATACAATAAATTTTCATCCATTGCACAATTTGAAGAAAGGTAAAAAATTAAATGAGTGATGCATTTGCAGATGTAGCTAAAATGAAGAAAATCAAAGAAGATGTCAAAAATCATGAGGGCCAAGAGGTCGAAATGACTCTGGACCATGGTCGTAAACGGGAAAAAACCAAGGTCGGTCGCCTAATTGAAGTTTATCCATCTCTTTTTATCGTTGAGTACAGCGATCACGCCAGTCAACCTGGGGAGATCAGCAACACTTACGTAGAATCCTATACCTACTCAGATATTTTGACTCAAAAGAGTTTAATTCGCTATTTTGACTAGAAAAGGAAGGGCTTCACTGCCTTTTTTCTTTGCTTCAATTTTTTCAGAGTCTCTTATATTCCCCCTTGACAAGTTTGTAAAGGAAGTGCTTCTAACCCTAGCTTTTTCGTTTAGGTCAGTAAAGATAAATCAGGTTTCTGGACCTTTGAAATTAATTTGCCTCGTTTAATCCAAGTTAATGCTTGATTTACAGGACTTTAGTGCTTTACAAGACCCCATTTATATGGTATACTACTCTTTGTGTGAAATAGCAGCAGGGCAAAATAAAGCTCGTCAACAGATGTTCTGAAAAACCAGTAACCTTGGCTGTTTAGGCGAAGGGCATCTGCACGAATTAGGTTTACCCAAGACGTTATTTCCTCATAAATTTTTAGAGGAGGACATTTTTATGTCACGTTATACAGGTCCATCTTGGAAACAATCACGCCGCCTTGGCTTGTCGCTTACAGGGACAGGTAAAGAATTGGCACGTCGTAACTACGTACCAGGACAACACGGTCCAAACAACCGTTCAAAGCTTTCTGAATACGGTTTACAATTGGCTGAAAAGCAAAAATTGCGCTTTACTTACGGTTTAGGTGAAAAACAATTCCGTAACTTGTTTGTACAAGCGACTAAGATCAAAGAAGGAACACTTGGTTACAACTTCATGCTTCTTTTGGAGCGTCGTTTGGATAATGTGGTTTACCGCCTCGGTTTGGCGACAACCCGTCGTCAAGCACGTCAGTTCGTTAACCACGGACACATTCTGGTTGATGGGAAACGCGTTGATATCCCATCCTTCCGTGTAGAACCAGGACAAGTGATCTCAGTTCGTGAAAAATCAGCTAAGGTTCCCGCAATCTTGGAAGCTGTTGAAGCAACTGTTGGTCGTCCAGCTTTTGTATCATTTGATGAAGAAAAGCTTGAAGGTTCATTGACTCGTTTGCCAGAACGCGACGAAATCAACCCAGAAATCAATGAAGCCCTTGTCGTTGAATTCTATAACAAGATGCTTTAATTTTATCAGTAAGAATAAAGGCTTTTGGATCTTTTCCAAAGGCCTTTTCTTGTGGAGAAAATTAGGCCCAGTCCCAGAGACAAGAGCCTTCTGCTATAAATCAAATTCATTAATCAAGGCTGGGAAGCAAGTTCATTAAGAGTTTGGTGATTTGTCTAGGACTCTCCTTTTTGCCCCTAGTAATCCAAATTTGGTAAACGCCAAACATAGCATGACTGATAAATACACTATTGTAGAGCTTTTCTAGCGCAGTTCGCTGAGGAGTCAGATCACTGTTATAGAAATCTGCTGAAATCATACGCTGCAGGTGATTGCGGATAAAATTTTGAATTTCCTTGGTGCCGTTTTGGGTAATTAGGGTGGCAAAGAGAGACTCTCTGTCTAAAAATTCAAAAATTTCTAGAAGAGTAGCTTCGATATCCATGTGATTTTTATCAAAGACGTATTCTAGCTTGTTAAAAATAGCTTGCTGGTACTGATCAATCATGTCGTACTTATCTTTATAGTGAGTATAAAAGCTTGAACGGCTAATACCAGCCGTTTTAGCCAGTTGACTGGTAGTAATTTCATCAAAATCTTTCTCAATTAATAGCTCGACCATGGCCTTTTCTAAAGCCTGGCGCGTGCGTGTTTTTCGACTGTCTTTTGTCATCGCATCTCCTTTTGAACAATATTATACAAGGTGTCTAAAATAAAGGGTTAGAACCTTGAAAAAATACTTCTTACTTGTATAATATATTGTATCAAAAATATAGACAATCCGTCTAAAAAAGAGGGAGAAAATGTTAGAAGAAGTCAAAGCTATTCTAAAAAAACCTACACTCTGGGTAACAATTTTAGGAGTATCATTGGTCCCTATGCTCTATAATATTATCTTTTTGAGCTCCATGTGGGATCCTTATGGGAATGTCAACCACCTACCCGTTGCTGTTGTTAATCAAGACAAAACAGCTGAGCTAAATGGTAAAGACCTGACCATTGGAAAAAATATGGTCCGCAATATGGCTGAAAATGATAGTCTTGATTACCATTTTACCTCAAAAGACAGTGCCAATAGAGGATTGAGGCAGGGTGACTATTACATGGTTGTGACTTTGCCCAAAGATCTTTCGCGGAATGCCACCACTCTGCTGACCAACCATCCCAAAAAGATGCAGATTAATTACCAAACTACTAAAGGAAGAAGTTTTGTTGCTTCTAAAATGAGTGATTCGGTTATGTCCAAGTTAAAGGCCAGTGTTTCTAACTCTCTGACCCAAACTTATACCCAGGCGGTCTTTCAAAGTATGTCCAAGTTAAAGAATGGGATGGGCCAAGCTGCTGATGGCAGCAGTGCTCTAGCAACCGGTGCGAATACTGCTAAGTCTGGCAGTCAGACTCTTAGTGATAGTCTCAACTTGCTGTCAACGTCGACCCAAGCCCTAGCTTCTGGTGCTGACAGTTTAAATACTGGTCTGCAAACCTATACTGGCGGTGTAAATCAGCTCTCGTCTGGCCTTAACCTCATGAATGCCAATATGGGAACATTGGCAGATGGGGTATCTGCTCTTTCTTCTGGAGCAAATTCTGCTCAACCTCTAATAACAGGGGTTAATCAGCTCTCAACTGGCCTCAGCCAATTAGCTAGCAATACTAGCCTGACATCCGATCAAAAGACCCAAATTGACCAATTGGTCGCTGCCTTGCCTGCCCTCAATTCAGCTATTCAAAATCTTAACCAAGCTGTCAATTCTGGGAGAAGTACAGAGGCAAGTGGAGTCCCAACGGCGGCTGCCCCAACGACTAGCACAACAACAACCAGTGGCCCAGATTTATCTGGGGTACAGGCTAGTCTGGCTAGTATTGAGTCTCAACTGCAATCTTTATCTGGCACAGGAACGAGTACAACAACCGCGGACACCTCTGGTCAATTAGCAGCCGTTCAGTCAACTTCAGCTTATCAATCCTTGACGCCAGAGCAGCAGGCAGAGATTTCTAATGCTGTCAGTAATAATGCCCCACAAACAAGCAGCAGTTCTGTCGACGTTAGTGGTCTGATTGCTACGGTTCAAAGCTTGGAAGCAACGCTGGCGAATGCTGGAACTGATGCTAGTACGACAACTACAACCAATTCATCCAATCCAATGTCAACAAGTCCAGATTTATCTAGTTTACAAACCAATATCAGTAGTCTTGCTGCTCAGGCTAATCTTATCTTACCAGGAGCTGCCACCAGTCTATCAAGTTTGGAATCAGGTTTGACAACTGTTAATACGACACTTAATCAACAAGTTTTACCAGGAAGTCAGCAGGTAGCTGGCGGTATTGGGACTATGCAAAGTCAGTTATCCAGCGGTTCTGCCCAACTCTTGACAGGTGTGTCAACTTTGAGTAATGCTACCTCCACCTTAGCTAACGGAGCTAGCCAATTGTCCAGTAAGTCTGGTCAACTTACTAGTGGCTCTAGTCAATTGGCCTCAGGTGCCAACCAATTATCATCAGGAGCCGGCCAATTAGCTCAAGGTGGTGCAGCCTTGACAACAGGATTGTCAACTTTGTCAAGTGGCGCCGATACTCTATCTCAATCTTTAGCTAAAGCGAAGGACCAGTTGAATGTGGTTTCCGTAAAACCAATTAATGCTAAGACAGTGGCTCAACCTTTAAGCGTAAAACATAGCGATAAGGATAATGTTGCAACCAATGGTGTCGGTATGGCTCCATACATGATGTCCGTAGCTCTGATGGTTGTTGCTTTATCCAGTAATGTTATTTTTGCTAAAGCTCTTTCTGGTAATGAACCTAGAACCCGTTTTGCCTGGGCTAAAAATAAGCTCTTGATTAACGGTCTAATTGCTACGGCATCAGCTACTATTCTTTTCTTTGCCGTTCAGGCTATTGGAGTTCATCCTAATTATTCGGGAAAAACTTATCTGGTAACCCTTTTTACTGCTTGGGCCTTGATGGCTATTGTGACAGCTTTAGTCGGTTGGCATCAACGTTATGGCGCCTTCGCCAGTCTGATTTTACTGCTTTTACAGCTAGGTTCCAGTGCAGGGACTTATCCAATTGAGCTCAGTCCTAAATTCTTTAAAATTATTCAGCCTTATCTACCCATGTCCTATTCGGTATTAGGGTTACGTAAAACTATATCTCTAACTGGAGATGTGGGGAAAGAACTTGGAATGTTGTTAGTCTTCATACTTGGAGCAATGCTTTTGGGTCTACTAATCTATCGTCAGCAAGATGATCGTTAAATGTAATAAAAAGCTAGCTTGACAGAACCGTCAAGCTAGCTTTTTTTATGTGTCGTTTATTCAAGCGTGATACTGCCGGTGTCGGCCTTTAAATCAAGAAAATTATCTCTTGAGTGTATGAGTTTGTCACTAACATCGACACTACCTGTATCAGCGTGACTAGATACTGTCAAATGATAATCTTTAAGGCTAAGATCAATGCTGCCAGTATCAGCGGAAATCTGATTGTCTTTTTTGAAGGTTAATTGTTGACCAGCCAGACTGCCAGTATCAACAGAAACTTTACTTGAAATTAGTGTGACAGTATCCAGATCAATACTGCCAGTATCGTTGGTCAGAGTCAAATCAGACAGTTGTGAGTTAGAAATATCAGCGTTCCCCGTATCGATATCTACCTGTCCGGCTAAAATTTTAGAATTTTTGACTGTGAGATTCCCCGTATCAACATTAGCATCAAGACGATTAACCGTAAGGCCATCTAGTTTAAGGCCATTAATTGAAGCTTGACTCCTAAGAGTAGAAATTGTTTGCCCTTTGGGAAGAGAGATAACAATGGTATTCAAGTTTTTCGTTTTAGCATCAGCTAGCTGAGCTAAAATAGATAGATTTATAAAGTGAGCCAACCCCTTTGAGCTTTGCTTCACACTTAACTTCTTATCAGTAACATTAAAGTCGACTTTTTCCTTTTTGTTAGTGTAGTAGGAGATACTTGCTTCCTTATCTGTTGTTGATTTGACAAGAATGTCATAGTAATCACCTTCTAGATCAATGTGATCAAACGGGTCTAATTTCTTCTTCACATGGCTAACTTTGCCATGATTTTTATACTGGATAGCATCTAAACCGCCACTGAGTTGTCCAATATAAGCCAATACGGCCCCGGAAAGAATTAAACTAATTCCAGAAATCAATGTTATTTTTTTCCACTTTTTCATGACCTTTTTCCTTTCTTATTTGCCCACCGAACTAGGCCAACTGTACCACGACCAAGCCATTTAGAGGCCTCGCTGGTTGCTAAAATAAGGAGACAGGCAAAGCCAGCGAAAAGCATTCCTATTCCGATACCAATGAGGGAACCAGCCCAGGTTGAACTGAGATAGGTTAGTCCGTCAATAAAAATAGCAATACCTGAAATAGCTCCAGCAATACCCAGCATAAAAAAGATAAAAATCATGGCGACGCCTGTTGCAAGAATGGTAAAGACCACGGCTAAGAGAGCCCAACTAAAAGGATTAAGAAGACAGGCAAGGATAGCTATCCAGATTAAAGCTAGACGTGATTTGGAGTTAGCATAATCACGGTCCGATTTCTCGTCTAAGATATTGTGAATAATATCTTTAGCAGCGTCCTTGGGACTACCCAGTTCTTGGATGACTTGAGACTCGTTTGAGGGGCCTGCTTCGTCAAAGTACTCTGTGAAGTAATCCATAGCTTCTTGATAATCTTGATGGGGCAACTTTCTTAGATACTTATCCAGTTGCTGTAAATAGTCATTTTTTGTCATGTCTGATTCTCCCTTCGATAATGCCGTCGATGGTTGAGATATGCTTCTGCCATTCATCTTTGCGCAGGGCTAACTGTGTCAGACCCGCTGATGTGATGGAATAATACTTACGTCGTCTTCCCTGGTATTCTTGACTGTAGGTTGTCAGATAGCCCGCTTTTTCCAACCGTTTGAGAATGGGATAGAGGGTTGATTCCTTGATATTAGCAATGATTTTGATAGTTTGACTAATCTCATAACCATAGGAATCCCCTTTCTCAGTAATAGCTAGAATCAAAAATTCAATGAGGATGGATGATACCGGAAAATACATAGGCACCTCCTTAAATATATATTATTTTTATATATCAAGCATAAAATATTTATCAGGACTTGTCAATAAAAATATATAAATTTTTTATATAATTTTGAAAAAAGAATTCCGCCTGTTAAAAAGATAGGCAAACATGTTATGATGGTAAGAGAAAAAAGAAAAGGGAAAAGAAATGATAGAAAATTGTATCGAACGAATAAAAGAGTACCAACCCCGACCTTTAGGGCAAGAGAGGTGTTATGCTGTTCTCTTGCCCTTAGTCTGGGATGAAAATAATCAGGATTGGCAGATTCTTTATCAGATTCGCAGTAAATATATTTCTCAACCTGGGGAGGTTTCTTTTCCGGGTGGTCGAGTGGAAACAGGAGAAAGCTTTCAAGAAGCAGCTGTTCGAGAGACAGCTGAGGAGTTGAATATTACCAGTTCTCAAATTGAAATTTTGGGTGAAATAGATTACTTTATCCATCATGGTCGGACCATCCGCTGTTTTGTCGGTAAGATTTTAGGAGACTGGCAGGCTATTCAGGCAAATCCTGACGAGGTGGAAAGACTTTTTACCCTCCCCTTGAACCAGCTTCTGATAACGAAACCAAAAATTTACCACCTAATTGCAACACCTAAACCAGACTCCAATTTTCCCTTTGAGCGGATTCCCAATGGCTCTAACTATAATTTTGGTAAGGATAATCGTAAGGTGCTCTTCTATGATCTAGGTGGAGAAAATCTCTGGGGTATTACTGCGCAATTCACTGCTCGCTTCATTGAGATTCTAAAGGATGACCATAGTTGACAGTAGTGTAAAGACTTAAGTAATCAGTTAAGTCTTTTATTTAGGTGATTTTCTTTTATTTTCCTGTACCAGCTTGACAATAGTTGTCAAGAACTATTCGTTCGTAAAAATCTGTCTATAGCTTTGTCGGCGACCTGTCAGGTTTTTGTCGGGTCATTGTCGTCTGGCTGTCGTTCTAAAATTTTCTGCTTAGAACTATAATTAGCTTAGTAAGCAGGTGAGGAGCTAGCAAGGCTAACTTCTAAAAAACTATCTGCCAGAAAGGATCATAATCATGAAAAATCAAACAATCGTTGCGAGGCTGCGTAAACAAAAGGGGTGGACTCAAGAACGTTTAGCTGAAGAGACAGGTCTCAGTGTTCGGACCATTCAACGTATCGAAAAAGGTGATGACTCAAGTTTAGAAACCCTTGGGTTAGTTGCCAACGCCTTGAATATTTCCGTTAATGAGCTCTTTAACGATGATGAAGATAGTCAAACATTGGAAATTGGAAAAAGTAGCTGCCTATGCTGATGAGCAGGCTGGCCAACTAGAAAAGCGAGATGCCGAAGATAAACTCTTTTCGATTTTCCGACTGGGTTATATCTTTATTATGGTTTTGTTGGCAACTGGCATCAATTTTATTTCAGGTAAGCTTCTGCAAACGATTCTTGGTCTAGTTTGGACGTTTATATTCCTAACTGGTCTGACTCTTTCTAAATACATTCGCAAGACACATTGGAAAGACCGCCTTGATAAGAAGTACCCACTGACCAAGAATATCTCTTTGTCTCGTGACCGCCATCTGGATCGTAAGGGATTTTCTCATGCTTCCAAGGATGATTTCCTCTGGTGGAAGAGTCCTGTTGTCCGACCAATTGGAATGATTTTTTGGGGTATCATTATTCCTCTGCTCTTTATCTGTAAATATGCTTTACATCTTTTCTAAGATGAAATGCTAATAATGAAGGCCTTGACTGATTATCAGGGCCTCTTTTCTTTACATATCTGTCAAGGTATTTTTGTCGGTGAATTCTTTGAGTTTCAGCTTAGTGCGACAGAAACAGGCCTTATGTTGAGGAGTTTTATGCTTTAACTTGCTATTATTAATTATAATGATTATAATTAAGTTGGTATTTATAATGATTATAATTAAGCTAAAAAATAAGAAATAAGCGGGGATTAGCCATGAGCAACTTCAAAAAATTTATGACCGTGCTCCTGATCGGACTGCTAGCTTTGGTTCTGACCTTTGGCTTAGGTCAAGGGCACTTGGCCTATTTACTGGTAGCTATTTCAGGTGGTGTGATGTCTCTTTTGATGTTCTGGGGTATGATCCAGACTCTCAAGGAAGGTCGTTATGGAGTTGATATTTTGGCTATCACAGCCATTATTGCAACTCTAGCTATTGGTGACTACTGGGCTAGTTTGATTATTCTGGTCATGTTAACAGGAGGGGAAAGTCTGGAAGACTATGCTGGTCGCCGTGCCAGCCGCGAACTGACTAGCCTCTTAGATAATACTCCTAAGTTGGCCCATAAGATAGTTGGGACCAATGTTGAAGTAGTGGATGTTGACGACCTGAAGATTAACGACACTGTTCTTTTGCGTCCTCAGGAGATGGTGCCCGTTGATGGGATCATCCTAGAAGGTTGTTCCGATTTCAATGAAGCTTCTCTAACTGGAGAGTCTAAGACTATCGAAAAAGGTCCTGGTGATAGCCTCATGTCGGGATCGCTCAATGGTTCCGATGCTATCCAGTTCAAAGTGACAGCTCTGGCCAAGGATAGTCAATACCAGCAACTGGTAAAATTGGTTAAGGAATCAAAAGGGAACCCTGCTCCTTTTGTCCGTTTAGCTGACCGTTATGCCCTTCCCTTTACCATCTTTGCCTATCTAATTGGTGGTCTCGCTTGGTTGCTCACCAAGAATCCTGTCCGTTTTGCTCAAGTATTAGTAGTCGCTTCGCCTTGCCCCTTGATTTTAGCAGCGCCAATTGCTCTGGTAGCTGGCATGAGCCAATCTTCAAAAAACGGCGTTATTGTCAAGAATGGTACAGTCTTGGAAAAACTCTCTAAAATCAAAACTGCGGCTTTCGATAAGACAGGGACTATTACTCAGGGAGATCTGCAAGTTGATCAAATTGTAGCGGTGAGAGCTAGCCAAGAAGAACTTCTGACCTATGCATCCAGCATTGAACAATCCTCTTCACATGTCCTAGCTCAAAGTCTGGTTCATTATGCCCAGAGTCATGGCATTAAAATGCTGCCAGTTAGTGATATTGAAGAAATCACCGCCAAAGGCGTACAAGGTAATTGCCAAGGCAGTCTCTTCTCAGTTGGAAAGATGGCCATGATGCCTGACTTAACTGATGATCAAAAGACCGATAAAACCAGTATTTATGTAGCTAAAGATAACCGCTATATCGGTCACATCACTTTTACTGATCGCGTTCGACCAGAAGCAAAAAGCACCATGTCTGAACTTCAAGACCTCGGCGTGAACAATCTGGTCATGGTAACAGGAGACAGAAAAGGTATTGCCGATAAGATTGCCCAAGAAGTCGGTATCACTCAGGTTCATGCGGACTGTCTCCCTCAAGACAAAATTAACTTCCTAAGAGCAGTGGCACCAGATCAGCAGCCTGTTCTTATGGTTGGCGACGGGATTAATGATGCCCCTGCTCTAGCAACGGTCGATGTAGGTATTGCAATGGGAGCCAGTGGTTCCAGTGCTGCTAGTGAGAGTGCTGATGTTGTTATTCTCAAAGATGACCTCAGTAAGGTCGCTCAAGTCATTAAGATTGCTAAACACACCATGAGTATTGCCCGTCAGTCGGTCTTAATCGGTCTGACTGTCTGTGTGGTTCTTATGTTAATCGCCGCAACCGGGGTCATTCCAACTCTAGTCGGAGCCGTACTTCAAGAAGTCGTCGATACTGTGGCTATATTATCAGCCCTGCGGGCCCATAGTAAGGCCTCATAAGAATCGCTTCCTGAGAATGAAACCAAAATCAGTATTGCTAAGCAATCGATTGAGTAGCCTTCACCCTGCACAGTTCATTAAGTGATTTAGCACCAATGAACCACTGCTGGCTGGTTTCCTTTTGCCACGAGGCAAAAGCGGAAAACTTAGCCAACTGTGCGGGGGTGGGAGTGAAACGGTCTGGGGGAGAGACCGTTTCAGGTCACTACCTAGAAATTAAGAAGTGGTAAGAACCAAAATTTTCACTTTTTGGGTTGATTCCACTCCCTAGCGATTTTTATACATAATCCTCAGAGATTAGAATACTTTGTGAGTGAGAGCTAAGCCATCATGGCCGTCTGTTCCACTCTCATTTTTATTTTTCCTAAGTTTTTTAAATAATTTTCGAATAAAAAGATAGTAAGGTAAAAATTACAAAAAAGTTACAAAAATATTGCGTTTGCTTTAAAAGTCTCTTATAATAAAGGTGAAAATGTAGGAAGGAGTCATCTACTATGAAAAAAGTTCAAAAAGGTATAAGCTTAATCACGCTTGCGCTGACAAGCACACTCTTACTGGGAGCCTGCCAGAAGAATAGTTCTAAAACTAAGACGGACCATTCTGCCAAGACGATCCAGACTAGTAAAAAAGCTAGCAAGAAAAATTCGACCAGTTCCAGTCAAAGCAAGCAAGCGCAAAATAGCTCTCAGGGGCAGGCGAGCTCTCAAAACTCTCCAAGCACCTCCTCCCAAGCCTCTTCACAATCGTCTAGTCAGGATCAAAAAACTTCCCAATCTCAGCCTAATTCTAACATCAATATAACCGCTGTAGCTAAGGGTGACCTTTCTAGTATTGCAGGAACCTATACTGGTCAAAATGGTGCTATCAACTTTACCGTAGGCACAGATGGTACAGGCACCATCAGCAAGTCAGACGGTGAGTTTCAATGCCAATTCAGTAACTATCACCAAGATGGTCAATCAGCCGGCTTCTCAAATCAATATGGTTGGAATTACTATGTAGTTCCAGCAGGTGTAGCGACTCCAAGTGGAGCTCAGGCCGCCAGTCAATGGGATGATAGCAGTCGCGACCGTCTTATCGTTATCGGAGAAGGAGTCAATGTCTTCTTCCTAAGTTAAAATCATCAAGCAAGCAGGTTCAATGCTCCTGCTTTTTTAGCACCTTAATCCCCTTATCAATAAAATGATAGACATTTTATTGGCTTCCTCATACAAATAATTAACTGGGTAAAAGAGGGTGAGACCGCCAGTCAATGTCATTAAGTCATTATCTCTAACAGAAACATACCTCTTCTCTAATTAAGGCGGTGTCATAATAGAGCGCAAAAAAGCCCAAAAGTATTGATTCATGGCTTTTTGCTTCTGAAAAGAGCTTGGGACTGCTTTTGTCCCAAGCTCTTTATTCGTGTGAAATATTATTGTTAAAACAATAGAATCTATAGTTAGTTTTTCTTAAACGCTCCTGCTTGTGCATAAAGCAACCAAGATAAAGCAATCATGATAGCAGCAAAGATGGAAATTCCTGAGAACCCTGTAAAAGTTACAAAGAGAACTCCTCCAACAATGCCGGCAATGGTTTCTCCTAGGTACATAGCTGCATTTGACAATGAAGAGATCGTACTGCGTGCGTTTTCGACAGTTCCCTGTAGGGCTGTCATGAACAACGGGAAGACAAAACCATTATTAATATAAATAATCGTTAATAAAATTTCAGCAATCCAAAAATTCTGTGCCAATGGTAATATTAAATAAAGAATGATGAGTGTCATTAGTTCCGTTCTGAATGTCTTTTGCAGACCGAAACGTTTAACGATTTGACTGCCGAAAAGAGAACCAAATAAATTCCCTGCTCCAACAGCAATAATAGCTGTACTAATGGTTGTCAGACTCATATGAAAATCATGTGTAAACCATGTTGAAATAAAGGTGATAGCTGTAAATGAACCTGTTTGGAATACAAAATAAGCAATAAGGTAACTCACAGATTTTCTATTGGTTAAAATATTTTTATAAGCCTCTGTAAATGAAATTCTATTAGATTGACCGATTTCAAGTTTAGGCAGATAAACATGAATCAAAATGAGTAATATAAGAGAAGCTGCTGCAATAGTATAGAATGGCGTTTGCCAAGAAAAGCCGGCAAGATAACCGCCAATTGGGACACCAGCCATTTGAGATACAGATAAACCTGCAGTCGCATAACCCATGAGTTGAACAATATGACTCTTATCTACTACAATTGGAATAGATGCCCAAACCTGAGGGGTTACAAATGAAGCACTGATGCCTGCAAATAAGCGGAAAAGAAGCATAAGAGGGAAGCTAGTTGCAAATCCGCATAGGAATGTTGAAGTAGCGAAAGCGGCTAATCCGTAAGTCATTACTGTCTTCCTATCTCTACCATCAGAAATTGGACCTGAGATAAGCGCGAAAACAGCATAGCCAATAGCGTATGCACTAACCATCCAACCTGAAATGGAGGAATCTATCCTGTACAATTTGGTTAGAGTTGGCAGCAAGGGAGATACTAAGAATGTATCTGTCCCAATGATGAACATGGTTAAAAAGAATAAAAGAGAGTATTTTTTCATGATTGACGACTCCATTAAGACATTTTAAATTTAATAGTTAAAAAACTATTTAACCATCATGAGAATATTGTAGCATTGACAGATAGAAAATTCAATAGTAAAATAACCTTATGACTATTGAAAAACTATCTAAAAATCAAGATGAACAAAGAATCAAAATATTTAAAGCCTTGGCTGATCCTGCTCGACTAAATATTGTCAGACTTCTATACCAGAAACAAGACGAGTTGAATTGTGGTGAGATTGGTACTTTGCTGGCTATTAGCAAGTCGGCTGCCTCTTACCATTTTAGAACCCTGCGTGAAGCAGGTCTTACAAATACAAGGAAGGTGGGGCAAAATAAGTTTGTAAAATTAAATCAAAAAACGTTTGATATCTTACTGCCCGGCTTTCTGACTTCTCTTGAAGCTGAAGAATGAAAATGTGTAAGTTTATGGCTCATTGTCAAGTGTAGTGGGTGACTTATAGCTAAGCACGAGAGGAGACGAATTTCGTCTTCTCTTTTGTGATGTTCAAAACGAGGAAGATATGTTTCTTGAAGTTGTCAAAGTTCCGAAATCCAAATTTATTTAAAAACGAAGTCGATTTATATAAAAAAATCGACTTCCTTTATTGTCTTAATTATCATGATTTGAGAAATGTATCATTTCTTTTAAACTGATAATGACTAGAGCCAGTGTAATGCCCCAGCCAATTCGAGTGGCTAATAAAAGATTATTGGACCAAAGGTTTAAGCAAGTTGAGCCAATAGCGGAACCAGCTGAAATGGCAACATTTTGTACCATTCGCTGTAAAGCTCCCGTGCTGCCTTGCATTTCCATAGGGCTAGCTTGCATAATACTAGCAATATTGGCAGGCTGGAAATAGCCGCCACCAATACCATAAATAAACAATCCTAAAGTTAAGAAGAAATAAGGCCAGCTAGGAGTGAGTAGCAAAAGGAAAAGCAAAGAAGCAATAATAATTCCGAGACCTAAATGATTAAAGGCTTTATTTTTGCTACCGTCATTGTACTTCCCTGATAGCCTTGAAAAGATTACTAATCCTGCTGGTGCGCCTAGCACAAGAAAGCCAGTCTGTCCCACTCCTAAATGATATAATTGTTCAAAAATAAAGGGAGGAAGTAAAAATATCATGGCAGAAGCAAAACCAAAGGCGACCGTTTGCAAAAGATAGGAGATTACTTGTGGGTTGTTTTTTAATCCCTCAACATCAACAAGTGCCTGTTTATTCCTAAATTCAACATGGTAAAAGATGATTCCGAGGAACAGGCTGGATATGATTAAAATAAGGCTGACTAGTAATAGATGAGATTTGCTTAGCAAAGACAACCCTAATAAAAGAAAAACTAACATTAGAGCATTTATAAGAATTCCAAGATTATCCAATGTTCGTTCGCTAGTCTCCTCAGAGAGCTTATTAAGAAGATAATGGTTACATACTATTGCGAGGATTGCAAAAGGAACATTTAGCCAGAAGATAAAGCGCCAGAGATTTAAAGAAAGTAATATACCTCCTAAAGACGGGCCCAGCACAGGCCCTAGGCCAATCATAACGCCTAAAATGCTAATAGCGCTGTTTTTACGATCTTCAGAAACTAAAGTAGTAATCAGAGCTGCTGAAGTAGCTTGTAGAGCGGCAGCCCCTATGCCTTGAAAAATCCGGCCAGCAATGAGCCAGCCAATACTATTGGCAAATCCACAAAATAACGAACTTAGCCCAAAAAGTACAAATCCTAAGTAGGAAATCTTTAACTTTCCAAATTTATCGCTTAATACTCCTAAAGGTAGGATAGAGATAGCTAAAGCTAAGGTATAGCCAGTTATTGTAAACGATGCTATGTTAGTTGTCGTTTGAAATTGTCCCTTCAAAAAGGATAAGGCGACATTGATGATACCCGTGTCTAAAGTAGAAAGCAGCATTCCCATACCTGCGATAGCTGTTATCAGTGAATCTTGCAACCGTTTTGTCATTTTACTTCCCTCCTTTAATCTCAAACTATGATACAATGAAGACAACCTATAATCAATCGATTCTAGAAATATCGAATCGTTAGAAGGGAGTGTGCCCATGACTATTACCATTCAATTTAGCAATTATGCTCTAAAAACGGATGAGACCTTGACGCAAAGAATACAATTTGTCTATTCTCCCTTAAATGAGCTTTTTAGAAGTTTACATGTTTTATTGAATCCTCGTCACCATGGAACAAATATTGACTGGGTGATTGGGATACAAGACAGATTGACAGACGATTTCTATGAGAACCTTCACTATTTTCAACTCTTTTATGAACTCGGTGTTTCTCCTATCTTGCTTTGCAATTTTCGTTATCATGCGACAACGATTGAAGAAGAGATACAAAATCTAAAGAAATTTCTTAGTGAGCTGCCTGCTGCTCAGCTAATTGAGCATTTGGGAAAAGTAACTAGGGACCGAGAAAATTCCTTCATTCCGACATTAGCAAAGGGATTAGAATGGAAAGATTTTTCTTTGCATAAGGACAATCAGTTACTTAGTGACTTGAGGAAGGACGCATCCAGTGTCTACCAACGACTTTTTTCCTTTATTGATTGGTATAGACGAAAAATATTTGATAATACTTGGAAAGAGAAGACTATTCAGCAGAAACTGCTAGATGAAATTCAGAAGCAATCTTCTTTTTTAAGAAAGAATGGTTTAATCGAAATGTTTAATCATTTACAGGTTGACCGCATCCATTGGAAAGAGGATGAGCTAGTCGTTATTAAGCCGTTTGAGCAAGAAATCCAACTGCAAGATAGTGATTCTATTATGCTATTACCAAGTTATTTTATTTGGCCTCACCTCTTTGTTGAAACTTTCGACCAAGGGCTTGCCATTACTTATGATATTACTGAGCATCCAAGTTACTATAACGCCACACCGGAAAATTTGATTACTATCTTTAAAGCTCTAAGTGATCCTGTCCGATTGCAAATTATGAATTATGTTATTAATAAACCAAGTACGACACAATCTTTGGCTCAAATTTTATTAATGAGTAATTCCAGTGTCTCCAGACATTTGCAAATTTTAAAGGAAGCTAACTTATTAACAACAACAAAAGCTAAAAAATTCGTTCTTTATGAGCCAACACAGCTCGTTACACAACTGATGCCAAACTTTTATCAATTCTTTAAAAATTGAAACTAATAGTCAAGAAAAAAGCCTTTGAAACATTGATTTCATAGGCTTTTAGTATACTCAATTATTTCACTTCAGTAAAAGTTAAATTATAACGCTGTAACTGTTGACTTTACAGCATATTTACAACTCTGTAAATATAAATGTAGAGTTACTGCTTATTCCCTAAATCCTCTTGTTTACTTTGAAATGTGCCAATTACTTCAATTTTTTTATGTGGAGCTAACTCAGCATAGGTGTCCATAGTTGTAGTGATTGACTTATGCCTATTCTGTCTTGGAGTTCTTACTGGTTTGTCTCAGCATTTAAAAGTAGAAGGGCAAGGAAAAAGCACTCAGTAATTACTCGCCACAGAGTGCTTTTGTTTTAAAAATGGAAAAGTTTTAAGATACGAGTGCCTAATCATCGTCATCGCTAGAAAACAAAGAAAGGATATCTAAGAAGAGGTTGATAAAATCAAGGTAGATATCAATAGAACTATCCAACGATAATGCCCACCAAGAAGCAAGACTATCAGGTATGTTGTCTCTATATTTATCCAGAAAACGTACTTTAATCATCTGATTGTCATACATGATATATAGAGTAAAAACAACGATATCAACAAGAGTCACGATGAAATCAAGTGTTGAATTATGAAAGTAACCTTGGAAAAGTCCTGCTACAATCAGACCCAAAAGTGCCCCGAACAAAGGAGGGCCCCATCCAGTTAGATTTTTTTTAGTAAATAATCCAAATAGCGCAGTTCCGATATAAATAGCTATAGTCACAGCTAGAGCTTTAAAGATAATCATCGGTTCATAAATGAAAGAAATTGAAGAGGATATGATACTAATTCCAGTTAGAAAGGCGAAAGCACTGATGCTTTTTATCAAAAGGTTTTCAGAAAAACCACAAATAATAATGCATAATAGCAGGAATCCCCATGATCCCCATATGGTCCAATTAGAATAGGTTGTAAATTGTAAAATTTTTAAATAGAGAGAGGGGTGATAGTACAAAAACCAAATAATCCCACCTGTATAGACTAACATGAGGGCGAATATGCTGTAGACCCGTGCCACATGTTTACGAAGAAAAGGTAGTTCTTCTTTAATGGGTTTTATTTGAGATGCCTCTTTTGCAAATTTAGCCTTTTCCCAGTATGTAGCATCAGCTGAATCAGCATTCTCCATGGCTTTTTTCATTTGTTCAAGATTGATATTATTCTTTTTATCCATTAGTTTTCCACTTCTAATTCTTTTTCAAAAGCTTTACTACCTTCTTTGTAGTCAGTGCCCTTATTTACAGGCATTATACTAAAAATTCATTTCAAAATGAAGTCAACTTTCTCTTGATACTGGATAGCTGCTCTCTTTTTGTAAAATAAACACAGCCAAATCGGTCTAGTTAAAATACTTATAGGAGGTACTGTTCAGTGGATGAGTTGTAACCGTCATTTTAATAGGCTATCAAATCAAAAAATGTAGAGAAAATATAGAGTTTGAATTTCATTTTTATGCATGATAGTAAAATTGGAAAAATAAAAAAAACCCTGTAAAATCAGGGTTTCTGACGTTCACTGAATAGTAGTGAAAGCCTTATTTCACTTCAGTAAACACCACATGCTTACGCAATTTTGGTGAGTATTTTTTCAATTGAAGACGGTCTGGGGTATTACGTTTGTTTTTTGAAGTAAGGTACAAGCGTTCACCAGATTCTTTGTGTTCAAGTGTAATATTTACGCGCATGGTATCTCCCTTCTATTATTCCGCAGCGTTAGCTTTAGCGATCTTACGTCCCTTGTAGTAGCCTTTGAGGGATACACGGTGAGAACGTGAGTAATCTCCAGTAGTTTCATCAAATTTCACAGTTGGAGCTGTCAATTTGTAGTGTGTACGACGTTTATTTTTTTTCGCTTTTGACGTGCGACGTGCAGGTACTGCCATTTTTATGTTTCCTCCAATAGATTAATCTTGATTTTAAATCAACTCTAACAGTTTATCATATTATTTTTGTAAAGTAAAGTTACTTGACATTAACTCTTTAATTTTTTAAATGGAAGGAATAGCTGGCTAGGATTATATCCTGGTTCCATCTGAGAAAATAACGAAGACGAAGGTTCATCTGGTTGTGCAGTAGTGTTTGCCAACGCTTTCGTGGGACAAATTGTGGAATGATAACGGTCAAAGTATTGTTAGCAGCCTTGGCTTGCTTACTCATATCATTGACGAAATCAACAGTTGGCTTGATAATATCGCGATAATCGGAATAAATATTAATAAAGGTAGTATTTGGGAAATAGTGTTTGAATTCATCCCTAACCTCGTCATCTTTTATCTGTGTCTCGGCTGTTGAGACGTGCAAGGCGATAACATTTTGACTAAGAGAGTTAGCATAATTGATCGCTCCGACAGTGGCGTTAGTCATATTGCCGACGAGAACCAGAACCGTGTTACCAGAGTACTGGATAGATTTGGTTTGTTCAGAAATGCGTAACTGTCGCGCTACATTTTGATAGTGACGGTGAATCTTCTGAAACATAAGGATCAAGATGATGATAATTGGGAAAAAATACCAGATATCTGCTAAGCGGAAAAGTAAAAGAATGAGGATAATGCCATAACAAATGACAGCTCCTAACAGATTAGCCCAAGACCGCCTAAGGAAATGATCAGGCTTTTGTTTTTTCCAATAAGCCACCATACCAGTCTGTGCAAGAGCAAATGGAATAAACACCCCAATTGTATACAAGGGAATTAGCCGTTCGGTACTTCCCTTAAAGATAAAGAGCAGAAGAATGGCACCGAAGGCTAGGGTCATAATACCATTAGAATAACCAAGACGTGCCCCTTTTTCTAAATAAAGGTGGGGCATATATTTGTTTCTAGCCATATTGTAAGACAGTATTGGAAAGGCTGAGAATCCTGTATTAGCAGCTACAGCTAAGATTAGAGCGGTAGCAATTTGGAAAATATAAAATAGCACCTGACCGACCACACTAGCACCAAAAATTCTCTGAGCGATCTGAGACAAAATGGTTACACCAGATTGTGGAACTATGCCAAGCCAGTAGTTGAGGAAGGTAATGCCAACAAACATAAAACCAAGAATCATAGACATCATGACAAGGGTCTTAATGGCATTACCGATTTTTGGTTTTTTGAAAAATGGGACAGCGTTTGAAATGGCTTCAACTCCAGTCAAAGATGCCGAACCACTGGTAAAGGCCCGAAGGAGCAAGAATACGGTTAGTCCCGAAATAGGCTGACCGATATGGGCAGTTGCCGAGTAGTCTATATGGCCTGTGATGATTTGGAAAATACCAGAAATTAGCAGAAAAAGTGTGGAGATAATGAAGAGATAGACAGGTACAAAGAGCGCTGCCGCCGACTCTCTGAGTCCACGTAAATTCATAATCATCAGGATGAGGACAAGAGCAATAGAGATTTCCAAATTGAAGGCTCTCAGTATCGGGAAGGCTGATGTGATAGCATCAGCACCAGATGATACTGAAACAGCTACCGTCAGCATGTAATCGACTAAGAGGCTGCCGCCAGCCACCAGTCCTAGAGATGGTGACAAATTCTCAGTAGAGACCATATAAGCCCCACCGCCACTAGGATAAGCACGGATGACCTGACTGTAAGAAATGGTTAGACTGATTAAAAGAATCAGGACAGCTAGACCGATAGGTAGTGACCACCAGATAGCACCAGCTGATAGAGCAGTCAACACAAGAATGACCTGCTCAGGCCCGTAGGCAATTGACGACAGGGCATCGCTGGATAGCATAGCCAGAGCTTGTGATTTACCCAAAGAATGGTTATCCTCTTCTTCAGGATCAGATTTTAAAGGGGCCCCTAAAAGGAAATATTTGATATTAGAAAGCATCCCTTTCCTCCTCTAAATTTATTTGACAAGGCATTATAATCCCATTTTTTTAGAAAATCAATAACTATCATCGAAAAAGCTAAATTGTAACCATTATTTAATTGAAAGCATGACCGTATATCTGTAAAAAACAGCCGCTTATCTTAAAAATATAGTCTCTCTGAAAAATATAGGTTATACTAAATTAAAAAAGAGGAGGAAAAGCAATGAAGCTCGAAATCATTAGAGACTCGCGGTTAGCGGAGACACTGATCAAAATTTATGCAGCGCATATTGACCGTAAGACCCAGCAGATTATCGACCTTGCTGAAGGGAAGTCAGACCATCTGCTTGGCGTATGGATGGAAAAAGTATACCTCTTAGCCCTTCCTGATATTATCCGTATTTACAGTGAGGATAAGAAAGTTTTCCTAGAGACAACAGATAAAGTCTATGCAACTAAATACCGGATTTATCAATTAGAGGAGCAGTTGACAAAAGATTTCATCAAGATTTCTCAAGGTGAGATCGTTAATATCAGTGCCATCCAAAAATTGGATCTCAGTATCAAAGGGACGATCAAGCTCACCTTGAAAACTGGCGGTGAGAGTTTTGTATCCCGACGCTCCCTCAAGACATTTAAAGAGAAATTAGGTTTGTGACGACTAGAAAAGGAGGAAATATCATGAAAGCACTTAAAAAGATGCCCGTTTATGCTTTAATGGGGCTAGGTATGGGAAGTTTAGCCACCTACCTTGCTAGCTTAGTGGTTGGTAGAGGTTTCTCACCAGCAGTCCCTGCCTTTATGGAACAATTTCAGTCTGATATCAGCGCGGTTGGTGTCCAACTTGCCATTTTTGCTGGTCTGGGCATGGCTCAGGGGATAGCTGAATCTGTCTTTCATCAGGCAGAAAAGTATTCCTTACTTTGGCTGACTTGCTTGCACTATAGCCTCATTGTAGTACCGCTGCTAGTGGCGGGCTGGTATCTGAGATGGTTCCAATTTAGTGTGACAAGCCTGCTTGGCATGTTAGTTTTCATCAGCTTTCTTTATGCTGCTATCTATGTGTTTAATTATGTGATGATCAAAAGGGATATCGGCGCTATCAATACTAAACTGTAATAGTTTGATAAGGTTATTCAAGCTTCTGCTAAGGGGCTTTTGAAATGACTTAAACTGTTAGGGCAGCTGTTTTTATGGTAGAATAGAGGGAGCTATAAGTGTAAAGAAGAGCATTATAATCGATGCTGGTAGTGATACAGGCAGTGATTCATGCTATCTTAAGAAATTGATTAAAATCTATGAAAGGAATTGAACACGGTCGAAAAGCTCGGAAAATAGACAAGTCAGTCTAGTCATCAGGAAGACGAACTGTCTTCCTGATTTCAGTCGCTTTCTTTTCGGCCTTTGTATCTTAATTATGAAACTTCAAAAACCAAAAGGGACTCAGGATATCCTGCCTGCTGAGAGTGCTAAATGGCAGTATGTGGAAGATGTTGCACGTGAAACATTTAAAAAGTATAACTACGGTGAAATTCGCACCCCTATGTTTGAGCACTATGAGGTAATTTCGCGCTCAGTTGGTGATACGACAGATATCGTGACCAAGGAAATGTACGATTTCCACGATAAGGGCGACCGTCATATCACTTTGCGTCCGGAAGGAACAGCTCCGGTTGTCCGCTCTTTTGTGGAAAATAAGCTCTTTGCGCCTGAAGTACAAAAGCCTGTCAAGATGTACTACATTGGTTCTATGTTTCGTTACGAACGCCCTCAGGCTGGACGCTTACGTGAGTTTCACCAAGTAGGGGTAGAGTGCTTTGGCTCCAGCAATCCAGCAACCGATGCAGAAACCATCGCTATGGCCTATCAGCTTTTTGATGAGCTGAGTATTAAGAATGTCACCCTGCACCTCAACAGCCTTGGTAATTCTGAGAGTCGCCTAACTTATCGTCAGGCTTTGATTGACTATTTGGAGCCCATGCGTGATCAGCTCTCAAAAGACAGTCAGCGACGATTGGATGAAAATCCTTTACGTGTGCTGGACTCTAAGGAAAAAGAGGATAAGGAAGCCGTTGAGCATGCGCCATCGATCTTGGATTACTTGGATGAAGAGAGTCAAGCTCATTTTGACGCTGTCCGTCAGATGCTGGAGACCTTGAAAATTCCTTATGTGATTGACACCAACATGGTGCGCGGCTTGGATTACTATAACCATACGATATTTGAGTTCATCACGACCATTGATAAAACGGAGCTAACGATCTGTGCGGGAGGCCGTTATGATAGCTTAGTTGAGTATTTTGATGGCCCACAAACTCCAGGATTTGGCTTTGGTTTAGGGATTGAACGCCTCTTGCTGGTTCTGGATAAGCAAGGCATCTCACTTCCAATCGATGAGGATTTGGATGTCTACCTAGCCGTTCTTGGTGATGGTGCTAACCTTAAGGCGCTCGAGATAGTTCAAGCCCTTCGTCAGCAAGGGTTCAAGGCCGAACGTGACTATCTGGGCCGCAAGATCAAGGCTCAGTTTAAATCTGCAGATGCTTTCAGGGCTAAGGCGGTTATCACACTTGGTGAAAGCGAAGTTGAGAGCGGTAAAGCAGCTGTTAAGAATAATCAGACCCGCAAAGAAGTGATTGTCAGTCTCGAAGAAATCAGTACAGACTTTGCTCGTGTTTTGGCCAAGATTGAAGGATAGAGTTTAGACTTTTAGGAGAAAATTGTGACAAGTATTGAAGAGTTATTAAAAGAGGAGCAGACCTTTAGCCTGAGTTTTGATCGCAGTCAGCCCATTCACTTTCAGGAACAGTTTTGGAAGATGATTGGCTATTTGGATCGGCATGATATACCTTGGTTTAATGGCGAAAAGGCCGGCGACCATTTTATGTGTCAGCAGTTTCTCGGCCAGCAATGGGACCATGACTACCAAAAGGTTATCTTAGTTTTCAAGCCGACAGAACGATTTCTTGGCTGGCAATATGACGAGGAGACCGATGAATGGGGCATCTCCATTCAAGATGTTTATGGCTTTAGCTGGAACCATCTGGCTGATGAAGCGGATTATCACTTTAATGAATTTGAAGAGTTTCAGGATGAATTTGTTGATACGAGTGATTTGATAGCAGCTTTTGGAAAATAGCTAAAAACTCCACTGGAATAGGTGGGGTTATTTTATAAAAGGAAGAATCATTATGAAGAAGTTAATAAGTTTATGGGTGGCTTTAATCCTTGTTAGTATAGGAATGGTTTTCATTTTGGGAGTCCAAATTGGTAAAATAGTTAATTCTCAAAAAGTATCTATCAATAGAAAACCGACAAAAACTTTGGTACAACGCTATCCGGGGATTGACAAAGTTGATTGGGAATACGGCAATTCAGATTACAGCTCGACTATAACATTTAAAGATGGTAGGATTCATACCTTTGATGACACAGATATTGAAGATGCTGTTACAGACCATGATTTTCCTTTTAAATATGAAGGTGAAAAACTTGTCGTTACGGATAAAGAAGGTGTGGCATTTTTTAATACTCATGCCGATACTATAAAAATAACCATTGATTCTGTCACCTATTCGACGATTGCCTATACTGTTACATCGTATAAGAATAGTAAAAAGTTAGGAAGTTATCAAACTATTGCTGAAGGGGAACTCTACTCTGGAAATTTATCTTGGAGCTATGATCCTTCTAACCTGAAGAATAATACTGAAAAGCCTGTAAGCAATATTGAAATGGATCAATGGTACTATATCGCTAATAGTGACTACTTTTTTAAGTTGATGCGATTAGAAAATGATTATTCTGGTAAGCCGCAGTATGCTGGTATATTTTATAGAAAGCGAGTAGAAGGGAGTCAACTTGTCTCAGAAGCCATTTTATTGCATAACACAAAGGGGGCACTGAATGAAGATAGTAATTTAGACTTTTCAGAAGCTTATTCTTCAATTCTTACGAATTACCGAAATGTCAGTGGAAAAGAAACGTTTGACTTTCAAGAGTACTTAGATATTTTGTATCCACATTTTGAGAAAAAAGGAGAGAGTTGGATTGTGAGTGATAAGGCATTTCCCATGACAGATGATTCAGGTAAAACTTGGGACCATAAAGTTTTTAAATTAGATGAACAGAAGAATAATGATCTCATTAATGAGGCGCAAAAGATGCAGATCAAAGTTGAGGAGTTGTCGAACTTTGAATCACATACTAATTTGTACTAGGGCTATCTAAAAAACTCCGTCCGAATGGGTGGGGTTTTAGTGTGCTTTTTGCTATAATAATAGGGAATGTAAAAACTCAGATAGAGAAAGGATAAAGCCCAGTTGGGCTTGGTATCTCAAGTATGAAACGTAGTATGTATGCTGGTCGCGTTCGCAGTGATCATGTTGGCCATCAGTTGACGTTGAAGGGCTGGGTAGCTCGCCGCCGTGACCTTGGTGGTTTGATTTTTATTGATTTGCGTGATCGTGAAGGGATCATGCAGTTGGTCATCAATCCTGAAGCTGTCTCTAACGAAGTGATGGCGACAGCTGAGAGCCTTCGCAGCGAGTACGTCATTGAAGTGACTGGTACCGTTCAAGCGCGTGAGCAAGCCAACGATAAGATTCCTACCGGTCAAGTTGAACTTCATGTCAGCGAGTTAACCGTTCTTAATACAGCTAAGACGACACCTTTTGAAATCAAAGATGATGCGGAAATGACGGACGATAATCGTCTGCGCTACCGCTACTTGGACTTGCGTCGCCCCAGCATGTTAGAAAACCTCAAGCTGCGTGCCAAAGTGACCCACAGTGTTCGTAATTATCTAGATGCGCTTGAATTCATCGATGTGGAAACACCGACGCTGACCAAGTCAACACCAGAAGGAGCGCGTGATTATCTTGTACCGTCACGTGTCAGTCAGGGACATTTCTATGCTCTACCTCAAAGTCCACAAATTACAAAGCAGCTGTTAATGAACGCTGGGCTTGACCGTTACTATCAGATAGTTAAGTGTTTCCGTGATGAAGACTTGCGTGGGGATCGTCAACCTGAGTTTACACAGATTGATTTGGAAACCTCCTTTCTTGACGACCAGGAAATTCAAGATATCACAGAAGGCCTAATTGCATGTGTTATGAAAGAAACTAAAGGCATCGATGTGACACTCCCTTTTCCACGCATGAGCTATAATGATGCCATGAATAACTATGGTTCAGATAAGCCTGATACTCGCTTTGAAATGCTTTTACAAGACTTGACAGATCTTGTCAAAGGAATTGAATTCAAAGTATTCTCTCAAGCTCCAGTTGTCAAGGCTATTGTGGTGAAAGATGCGGCTGATAAATACTCGCGTAAAGATATCGATAAGCTGACAGAAGTGGCTAAACAATACGGTGCTAAAGGTCTCGCCTGGGTTAAGGTCGCTGACGGTGAGTTGACAGGACCTGTAGCCAAGTTTTTGACAGAGATTACTGCTAAGTTGACAGAGCGTTTACAGTTAGTTGACAACGATTTAGTGCTCTTTGTTGCGGATACCTCAGAGGTTGCTAACACAACACTGGGCGCCTTGAGGACGCGTCTAGCTAAGGAATTAGGCTTGATTGATCAATCGCAATTCAACTTTCTCTGGGTAGTTGACTGGCCAATGTTCGAATGGTCAGAAGAGGAAGGACGTTATATGTCAGCTCACCATCCCTTTACACTACCAACAGAAGAGACCGCTGCTGAGCTGGAGGGTGACCTATCCAAGGTTCGTGCAGTTGCCTACGATATTGTCTTAAATGGTTATGAGCTCGGCGGTGGCAGCCTGCGTATCAATCAAAAAGACTTGCAAGAGCGTATGCTCAAGGCTCTTGGATTTACAGCAGAGTCTGCTAAAGAGCAATTTGGCTTCTTGCTAGAAGCTATGGATTATGGCTTCCCACCACACGGAGGGCTGGCTATCGGTTTGGACCGTTTTGTGATGATTTTAGCGGGGGAAGACAATATTCGTGAAGTTATTGCTTTTCCTAAAAATAATAAGGCGTCAGATCCTATGACTCAAGCTCCTAGCTTGGTTGCTGATAAACAATTGGAAGAACTAGCTCTGCAAGTGCAAGATCATGACTAAAAGAACACAGCCTAAGCGACAAATCAAATATGCTGTTGGTAAGGCAGCTAAAAAGGTCGGCCTGCTCCATACAGTGCGCAGTATTTCCCGCGAGAAGTATGCTGAGAAGATTTCGGCTTCGCTCTTTTACGGAATACTTTCTAGTATTGCGGTTAACTTCTTTTTTCAACCAGGGCATGTGTACTCAAGCGGAGCGACTGGTCTAGCTCAAGTCTTATCGGCACTCAGTGATCGTTTTGTTGGTTTTGTTATTCCGGTTTCAGTGACTTTTTATGCCATCAATATTCCCTTGATGATCTTGGCCTGGTTCAATCTGGGCCACCGGTTTACTATCTTTACCTTTATTACGGTAACCATCAGTTCCTTCTTTATCCAAATCATGCCTCAGATTACTTTGACTAGTGATCCCCTAATTAATGCTATCTTTGGAGGTTTAGTGATGGGAACCGGGATTGGTTATGGCTTGCGATCGCGGATTTCTAGCGGGGGGACGGATATCGTTAGCCTCTATATTCGCAAGAAGACAGGGCGTGCTGTTGGAAGTATCTCTCTCATGGTCAATGGGACCATCATGGTATTTGCGGGGTTGCTTTTTGGCTGGCAGTATGCCCTCTATTCCATGGTGACGATCTTTGTTTCTAGTCAAATGACAGATGCTATTTTTACCAAGCAAAAGAAAATGCAGGCCACTATTATTACCAGCAAGCCTGACCGAGTAACCAAGCAAATTCATAAGAGGCTCCATCGGGGAGTGACCCAGATCAATGATGCCGAAGGGACCTATAATCATGAGAAAAAGGTAGTGCTGATTACTATCATCACTCGAGAAGAATTCAACGATTTCAAATATGTTATGCACAAGGCTGACCCCAAAGCTTTCGTTTCCATTGCTGAGGATGTCCATATCTTAGGACGTTTTGTAGAGGACGATTAGAATAATAAGACCATCGGAAATCCGATGGTCTTATTTTACATTTCGTCTGGGGCATCCACACCCAGAAGGCGCAGGGCTTCTTTGAGGACCAGCGCTGTTGTATAGCTAAGGGCTAGACGGCTGTCACGCTCTGGACTTTGGTCCAAAATACGGTTATGGGCGTAGTACTTATTGAAAGCTTGAGCTAGGCTGATGGCAAACTTGGCAATGATAGATGGTTCAAAATTATCGGCCGCTCGTTTGATGGTGGCTGGGAAATTTTGAATCAACTTGATAATTTCCCAGCTTTCAGCATCATCTAAGGAATAGCCAGCAGCTGGAGTAGCCTTGAAATCCGCCTTGCGGAGGATGGATTGAATCCGGGCATAGGCATATTGGACATAGGGACCGGTTTCTCCTTCAAAGGAAACCATGGCATCGAGGTTGAAATCGTAACCATTGAGGCGATCCGTCTTGAGGTCATAAAACTTGATGGCTCCGACACCAACTGTGTGAGCAACGATGTCCTTATTTGGCAAATCAGGGTTCTTAGCTTCGATTTGATCACCAGCCCGTTTGATGGCTTCGGCAATGGTTGGTTCCAAGAGGATGACATTTCCCTTACGAGTTGAGAGTTTTTTACCATCCTTGGTGACTAGCCCGAAAGGAACATGAACGATGTCGTCTGACCAGTCGTAACTCATCTCTTTAAGGACAGCCTTGAGTTGCTTAAAATGAGCGGCTTGTTCATTGCCGACCACGTAGATAGACTTAGCAAAATCGTAGGTCCGCTTGCGGTAGAGAGCTGCAGCCAAATCCCGTGTAATGTAAAGGGTGGCTCCGTCTGATTTTTTAATCAAGGCAGGGTTTTCAATGCCATATTGATCCAGATTAACCACTTGAGCTCCTTGCGATTCCTGCAAGAGTCCCTTATTTTCTAGGATAGAAACAACTTCATCCATCTTGTCATTATAGAAGGCTTCCCCATTATAGCTATCGAATTGGACCCCTAATTGGTCATAGAGGCGGTTGAATTCAATCAGGCTCTCATCACGGAACCATTGCCAGAGGTTAATAGCCTCGTCGTCACCAGCCTCTAGCTTCCGAAACCAGTCTCTAGCTTCTTCGTCTAATTCAGGCTGGGTTTGAGCTTCCTTATTGATGCGGACGTAAAGCTGAAGTAGCTCATCGATGGGATTAGTGCGGACAGCTTCCTCGTCACCCCATTTTTTATAGGCTACTATCAGCATGCCGAACTGTTTGCCCCAGTCGCCCAAGTGATTGATTTTAATAGCCTTATAGCCGACTTTTTCGAAAATCTTAGCTAGACTGTCACCGATAACAGTCGAGCGCAGGTGACCGATAGAAAAGGGCTTGGCGATGTTAGGACTGGACATATCAATGGTAATATGTCGTCCTTGACCGAAATCCTGTGTGGCGTAGTTACTACCTTGAGTAATGACTTCCTTTAGAACACTTCGGGAAATCTCTTTCTTGTTGAGGAAGAAATTGATATAGGGGCCGACAGCTTGGACTTTATCGAATTTATCCGTGTTAATTTTTTCAACGAGTTCGCTGGCAATGGCTTGGGGGGCCTTACGCAATATCTTGGCTAAAGAAAAAGCAGGGAAGGCTAAATCCCCCATCGCAGTGTTCTTAGGGATTTCTAATAGATTAACAATCGCATCAAGGTCCATATCAGGTAGGACAGTCTTGAGCTCTTGAGCGATAATGAGTTTACTATCCATGTGTTTCTCCTGTGAAAGTATTCATTTCATTGTAACATAAATAGGGGGATTTTGCCGAGCCATTTGCCAGTATTAAGAGAAAATAACTAAGCAGTGAAAGCCTGAGATAGATACCCATGAAGGCTTTCTTCTCGCCCATCATACAATATGACAATGATGTATAAAGTTAAGGAGTCAAGGTTATTTATGATTGCCTGATATATTCTTTAAAGGATAGTATTGGGAGTTTAAGATACCTTCCCTCTCTTTGGTGGCGATGTTCCTTAATCAGAGGAGTTCAGTAGTGGCGAACCTCATTAGCTGTCTGGATTCTCTCAATCACAGGCTTGGCTTGTTCACTTAAGAAATAATCTAGGCTGCTCTGGGGCAGAAGTTCTTTCAAGAGCTTCCAATTCTCCTCTTTGATTGCCTGACGAGCTGTAGAAGCACTAATAACCTGTCCATCAGCAGTTTCTTTACGGGGAAGGATGATGCAGTCAATACCGGCTTTGGGTAAATCCTCTTGCATAATTTGGTTATAAAGACTGGTAACTAGACTTGTCGGTTCTTGTCCGACATAGCGTCGTGAAATGCCTAATTCTTTAGCAATCTGAATAAAAATAGTAAGATCAATTCTAGCCTGACTTTCAATCACTTGTTCTCTGTCTCTTAAAAAATAACTGGGAAAGGTGGAACGGCTGATAATGTAGTCACCAGTATCATGATAGATAATATTATTGAGATGGGCAGTTCCTGCCTGAACTAGCTCCTTGCGAATGGAAAAGGGAACCAGACTGCTGTCTTCACTGACAATAAAAAGATGGAGCCAATCATTCTCCGCAGCAGCCTGCTCAATCAAATATTGATGTCCCAAAGTGAAAGGGTTGGCGTTTAAAACAAGAGCCGCTGTCCGCGGACTTGTCCAAGGATTTTTTGTCAACTTTGATAGATAGGTTTGAAAGCCAGTTTTTTTATTTTCCATAAAAGAAATTTTCTTGGGAAGTCTGACGATTTCATAAAAACCTAAGTCGGTAAAGTACTTAGCTGTACAAGGCTTGGTATAGAGGAAAATATGACTGTTGCCCCGCTCAAACTGAAGATTAACGAGATGGCTAACAATTTTATTGAGCAGCCCTTCTCCTTGATAGTCTTGCCTGACTCCCAAACAACGCAGGGTATTGCCAAAGCAGCTACCGGTCGCGATAACATTGAGGTCCGCATCAAAGATTGCACAGGTATAATCAAGATTGCCATCACGGCGAATCCCCTCTTGTTCTAAGAGTTGATCAATCTTTTTGAAGCTGGCTACATCAGATGGAAAAATTTTTGAAATAGAATAGGCTGACATGGTTTCCTCCGCTTTTTAATGTCATTGTAGCACTAAACGTGCACCTTATCATCAAGGGTCACCCATTAAAAACACTTTTAATACAATAGTTTGCTTTATAAGAGATGCTAAATGTGCCATAATTAAAGAAAAAGTCACTGACACTAAGATTGCTAAGTTAAAATTTAGACGGCAAGAAAGATTTTTAGCTCATGGTATTATCAATTTTCTTAACCCTTTTCATTGGTTTTGCAGGTGGCTGGCTGGCAAGGCGCCTGAGAATCCCAGCCCCTTTTATGGTTGGCAGTATGATAGCTGTGGCCTTGGTATCCATTTTAACAGGCCGGATGGTTACAGAGCCAAGCATGAAAATTTTTGCACAGGTTATCAGCGGTGCCTATATTGGTCAACAGATTTCTAAAAGGGATATTTTGAGTTTTCCCAAGTTGGGCAAGGCTATCGCAGGATTAATGAGCCTGTTTACCCTTAATATGATAGCGATAGGATTGCTTTTTCAACATTTTTTTGCGTTAGACTTAGTAACTGCTCTACTCAGCTGTCTTCCGGGAGGAATTGTAGATGTTTCTCTGATGAGCATTGACATGGGAGCAAGATCGGATATTGTGGCGACTCTGCAGTCAGCTCGTCTGATTGGAATTTTGCTGATCTTGCCGGCCTGGGTGGCCTTTCTAACAAAGAAATTTAGCCCTAAAGGTGCTCAACCCAAAAGGCAACAAGGACAGAATAATCAGCCTTCTTCTTTACCGCAGCGAAAGCCAGCCAAGCTAAGTGGCAAAAAACAGTGGATCAATAACGGTTTAATTCTGACTGTTGCTAGCTTGGGCGGACTCATTGGGATGGAGCTGGGAATTCCTGTGGGAGCTTTGATTTTCTCTCTGATTTTTTCTTCCATTTTAAAAATTACTAGAGATACCCGCCAACTTTCTATTTCTCTGAGATATTTAGCGCAAATTGTTGCGGGTTCTTTAATTGGAACGAATTTCACGCAAACCAGTCTGTTGCGGATGGCACAACTCATCATTCCTATCCTTTTGCTGTTGACGAGTTACCTCATTATCAATGCTTTCTTTGGCTTTATCATGTACCGCAGTGGCCTGCTCGATCTCCAATCTGCACTTTTTGCTTCCTCACCCGCTGGAGCTACAGATATTTCGCTTTTAGCTGGGGAACTTGGCGGAGATATGCCCAAGATTGCAGGTATTCAAATTAGCCGAACTATTTATACCGTAGTAGTCATGCCCCTGCTTGTTAAAGCCCTAGCTAGTATATTCTAACAAACGTTCTACCAATCAGCTGGCAGAATACTTATAGCAGCTTCTCCAAGAAAGCAAAATAGAAGGTTAAGCTCAGAAAATCGGCACTGCCACCAGGGCTGAGATAGCGCTGAATCAATATCTGATTGTAGGCGGCCAGCTGTCGTTTGAGTTCTGACTTACTAAAATCACTATTCAAGAGGTTCTGAGCCTCTTTTTTAATCCTTTGCCAAGCTGGCACCCCCCCTCGGTGGATAAGATTGGCATCTTCAACGGTGCCCATCAAATAAAGCAGTAGTCGCAATTGACAAAATTCTTTGTCTTGTTCCTTGTTAAGCTCTTGTCGGAAAAAAGGGAGAGCATGAGCGATAACTGTAGGAAAACCGGCCGCGGCTTCACCGCGAGGGCCTTTAATGCCAAATTTGAGATAGAGCTTTTCACCGTGGCTAAGGTCCGCCTTTGTTTCCAACTGGCTGAGGTCTGTCTGAATAATATGAGCCGCTAACTGTTGGGCCAGTTGGCAGATAGCTAGGCTATCTTGGGGAATTAAGGGGTTATTATGACTAGTGGCGGCGGTTTTCTGCTTGGCTAAGTAAATGCCAGTAGCTCCAAGAACCAAGGCTAGTGAAAAGTTAATACCTTTGTGAGTGTTAACGCCACCGGTAGCCTGAAACATAGCCTGTTCGGCTTGAATACCAATTTTTCTTAGTTCTTCAAAAATCAGCTGAGGGTTTTGCCCAGCCATCCGCCAGCCTACTTCAAGATAGCGTAAGAAAAAGGGACTGAGAGTTTCAATACTAGTAAGGAAGGTTTCGTAGGTCATATCCCTATGAGCCCCAGCATCCAAACAATCGACTAGGCCTGGTTTGGGGCTGAGATTAAGCTCGTAGAGCAAGGATCTTGAGGCTAGATCGGCATAATTCTCTAAAGAAAAGTTATTGGCCATGCTGCCTATTTTCCATTTCTTGTTTGATAAATTCGAGGGAGGCATTGAGATGTTCATGAGTAATCAAGGTAATCTGCTCAGTATCCTTGTTTTTCATACCTCGGTAAATGATCCAGTGCTCAGATAGGGCGCGTTTCCGTCTTTCTAGGGAACTTATGGAAATCTCCCGAAAATATCTAAGATAGGTTTGCAATTCCATAACAATCTCACGCAGGCGGAGCATCTGACTTTTTTCATAGATTAATTCATTAAATTGGTTAAAGTTTTGTAGTATTTGCTGAATATCTCCATCTTCAATCATTGCTTCACAGTCGGTCAATATTTTTTTCATATCTGCGAAGTCTTCCTCAGTCATCAAATGCATAGCCTTGATGGAAGCCAGAGTATCAAGCGCTTTACGAATATCAAAAATTTCGATAGCATCTTTTAAACTGATACCGCGGACAATAATCCCTTTTTTTGGAATGTGCTCCACCAACTTCTCTTCTTTCAAAACACTCAGAGCATAGCGGATAGGAGTGCGGCTGATATTAAGAGTTTCAGCGAGTTCTTTTTCATTAATATGACTGCCAGCTGGAATTTCACTCATGATAATGGTCTTTTTAAGAGCTTCATAAAAAGAGACTTTCAGAGGTACGTTCTGCGATAAATCTAAGTTATTTTTAATAGCCTGAGTAATTTGTGACATGATTCCTCCTTGAAATTTTAGTAACTATTATAACTATAACCAAGTCTCTTAAAAAAAGTAAAGTAAATAACTTGTTTTTTTATAAAAAAAGCCTTGCCAGTTAGCAGGGCTTTTAAAAAGAATGGGTATCGCTTTGTTTATTGAGGAATGTAAAGTGGGACATGTCCCATCACAAGAACGGTGACAACGAAGATTAAAAAGATGACAGCTGCATATTTGGCGGACTCTCTCTGCCATTCCCCCATATCCAAACCGGTCAAGCGCAGGAGTAAGTAGATAAAGGCAACCAGAGGACTCAGCAAGTGGAAGGCTTGTCCCATCAAAGATGCAAGAGCCATTGCCATGTTGCTGAAACCATATTGGGCACCGGTTTGCGCTAAGACTGGCATAATACCATAGTAGAAGCCATCATTTGACAGGAAGAAGGTACCAGGAGCAGAGATGAGGGCGATAACCAGACCCCAGAAGCCAGCTAATTGTTTAGGAATAATGGTTGTAAAGCTGGACGCAAGGGCATTGGCCATACCGCTACCTTGGAAAAGTCCCATGAAGATACCGGCAGCAAAGACTAAGATAACAACTTGAACAGCATCACCGGCATTATCACTAATGCGTTTTGTTTGATCCTTCAGTCTAGGGTAATTGACCATCAGTGCGATACAGGTACCGACACCGAAGAGCAGAAGTGAAGGAACTTCGATAGCTGGAACAAAGGAACTAGCAACCAGCCAAACAATCAGAATAATCGTTAAGATAGCATTGAAAATAAAGTTTTTAGGACGGCGAATATCCAAAACCTTTGGATCGGTCACTTTGGTTAACTCGGTGATCTCTTTATCAGAGAGTTCACTAACCCCTAAACGCTTGCGTTCTTTTTTCCCCATGCTTCTTGCCACAAAGAAGATGACATAGAGGATAGAGAGAATCATACCGGGAGCCAAATAACTTAAAATTTCAGAACCGACATTAAGGACTGACATAGCCCGGGCAGTAGGACCTCCCCAAGGCAGTAGATTCATGATGGTGTTTTGCAAAATAATCAGGACACCAAGATTCATGATTCTCATATTTAATTTTTTATAAATTGGTAAAAAAGCCGAGCAACAAATCAAGGTTGTTGTAGTACCATCACCATTGAGAGAAACAGCAGCTGCAACAACAGCTGTCGCTACAAGAACTTTCAGAGGGTCGCCCTTGGCGAAGCGGATCATCCTTTCAGTTATAGGGTCAAAAAGGCCTGCATCCAACATAATTGAGAAATAGAGAATAGCAAAGAGCAACATAATACCCGTTTTGGCGGTATTGTTGATGCCATACATGATCATTGGGCCGATGGCTGTTAACCCTTTCCCCATCCCATCTTCGGCAGCAAACTCAACAAAAGCCTTATCTGCAGTCAGATTAGCTGATCCAGTTAGGATAGCAATGACAGCTGCTATCAGTGGAATCATAACCAATGCTGTAAGGGGAGACATTTTTTTCTTCATGACAACATACATGAAGACGATAATCATCGCATAAGCTAATAATGTTAATAACATAAGCTTCTCCTTCATTTAAAAAATATATAAGCTTGAAGTATCTTACTAACAGTGTATATGAAAGCGTTTCAAAAATAAATAGTGCCTTTTCGAAAGAACACAAAAAAAACACAAATTGCCTGCTAGTTGAAAGAACACAAAAAATGCATGCTGAAGGCTTTTATCGTTATATAATTAAGGAGTAAGCAGCTATTCGGAAGCTTAATACACAAGCAATACTTCGAAAGGAGGAAAATATGGGGATTTTTCAACGTTTATTTGGCAAGACCAGTAAAGCTGAACCTATCAGTGCAGCAAAGTCTGATAGTCTAGAAAGTTCAACAGGTTCTGACTGGGAGCTGCTTCCAGCCTTTATTCCGGCGGATCCTCAAGATGTTGAGCGAGTCAGTGTCATCGCAACAGCTATTGCTGCTGGTGACAGACCGGACAGTAAGTTTCTTGTTAAAAGAGTCTTACAGAGGAATCCAGAAGTTAAAACGATTTCGATTATAGCTGCAAGCATTGCGGCCGGCACAAAAACTGATAGCCAGTTGTCCATAAAAAATATTTACAAAAAGAAAGACTGAGACAAAAAGGAGACATTTTATGTTGCGTAAATTTAAAATCTCAATTGACGGAAAAGAATATCTAGTGGAAATGGAAGAAATCGGTGCTCCAGTGGCTCCAACACCAGCCCCAGTAGCTGCACCTACTTCGGCACCAACTGTAGAAGTGCCTCAACCAGCTGAATCAGCTCCGGCTGCACCTGCTCCAAGCCCAGCGGCTTCGGCACCAGCAGGTGCGGATGCTATGCCAGCGCCAATGCCAGGAACAATCCTGAAAATTTTGGTTAATCCAGGCGATACCGTTTCAGAAAATCAACCCCTCATGATTTTGGAAGCCATGAAAATGGAGAATGAAATTGTAGCTAGCAGTGCAGGTACAATCTCTGCCATTCATGTTAAAGAAGGACAAGTGGTTAATGCAGGCGACGGCCTGATTACAATCGCTTAATGAGACATTAGAAAGGAAGTAAGCTTGTGGATACTTTAATCTCAGGAATTACCTCTATCACTATTCCGCAAATCATTATGATGTTAATTGGAACCGTGCTCATGTATCTGGGGATTAAAAAGGAATATGAGCCCACCCTTTTAGTTCCGATGGGTCTTGGGACCATCTTGGTGAATTTCCCCGGAACAGGAGTTTTAACACAGGTTGTCAATGGTGTCCATCAAGAAGGAGTTTTTGATGTCCTCTTTAAGATAGGGATTAATACGGAACTCTTTCCCCTCCTGATTTTTATCGGGATTGGTGCCATGATTGACTTTGGCCCTCTGTTGCAGAATCCTTTTATGCTGCTCTTTGGTGCCGCAGCCCAGTTTGGGATCTTCTTTGTTGTCGTTGTTGCGGTCTTGGCAGGCTTCGATATCAAGGAAGCAGCTTCGATCGGGATTATCGGGGCTGCCGATGGTCCAACTTCAATCTTTGTCGCCAACCAGCTAGCTCCTAAGCTACTGGGGCCGATAACAGTTGCAGCCTATTCTTATATGGCACTGGTTCCTATTATCCAACCCTTCGCTATCAAATTGGTTACGACTAAAAAGGAACGTCGGATTCGTATGACCTACAAGGCAGAAGATGTTTCTAAATTAACTAAAATTCTATTTCCAATTGTCATTACGATTGTTGCAGGATTTATCGCACCTATTTCCCTACCGCTTGTTGGTTTCTTGATGTTTGGTAATCTCTTGCGTGAATGTGGTGTTTTAGACCGTTTATCACAAACAGCTCAAAACGAGTTGGTCAATATTGTCAGTATCCTCCTGGGTCTAACGATTTCGGTTAAGATGCAGGCTGATCAATTCTTAAATCTCCAAACTCTTATGATTATCCTCTTTGGTTTGGTGGCCTTCATTATGGACTCTGTCGGAGGGGTTGTTTTTGCTAAGATTTTAAATATTTTCCGCCGCAAGAAAATCAATCCAATGATTGGTGCTGCAGGGATTTCAGCCTTTCCAATGTCCAGCCGGGTTATTCAAAAAATGGCAACGGATGAAGATCCGCAAAACTTTATTTTGATGTATGCGGTCGGGGCAAATGTATCGGGACAAATTGCTTCGGTAATCGCAGGCGGCTTGTTGCTGTCATTCTTTAGCTAAAAAGGTGAGGAGAAAAAATTATGTCAATGGATGATTTGATTCAAGCCTTTGAATTGATGGGCTTAGGTATGGCTGGTGTTTTTATCGTCTTGGGAATTCTCTATGCAGTAGCTGAATTGTTACTCAGGATCTTTCCAGTCAAAAAATAAGTTAGTTATCACACGCGACACTTGTGGGATGATCTCACCTGCGCCGCATATTATAGCAATGTGAGGTGAATTATGAATATTAAACAATCTGCTGTCGCTGGCTCTTTGGAGTCCAGTGACATTATGGTGACAGTTAATCCAAGCAATGATGGTATTTCTATCGAATTAGAAAGCAGCGTTGAAAAACAATTTGGTCAACAAATTAGGACAGTCATCCAAGAAACACTGGAAAACTTGGGTGTTCAGTCTGCTGCTGTCCAAGCCGTAGATAAAGGAGCCTTGGATTGTACCATTCAAGCACGTACGCTTGCTGCAGTTTACAGAGCGGCAGGAGTAGAGCAGTACAACTGGAAGGAGATTGACGCATGGAACGCTTAAGAAGAACAATGATGTTTGTCCCCGGAGCCAATGCAGCCATGCTTAGGGATGCTCCGCTGTATGGTGCAGACTCTATTATGTTTGATTTAGAAGATTCGGTCTCTTTGAAAGAAAAGGATACATCCAGAGCCTTGGTGCATTTTGCTCTTAAAACCTTTGACTACAGTCAGGTAGAAACGGTTGTTCGGGTAAATGGTCTGGATACTTGCGGTGCACTTGATGTTGAGGCAGTAGTCCTTGCTGGTGTCGATGTAGTCCGTCTACCTAAAACGGAAACGGCTCAAGATATTATTGATGTCGAAGCAGTTATCGAAAAAGTTGAGCGCGATAACGGTATTGAGATTGGCCGTACTAAGATGATGGCTGCTATCGAGTCTGCCGAAGGTGTTCTCAATGCTCCAGCCATTGCTAAAGCTTCTGATCGTTTAATCGGTATCGCTCTCGGTGCCGAAGACTATGTGACTAATATGAAAACGCGTCGCTATCCTGATGGCCAAGAGCTTTTCTTTGCTCGCAGCATGATTCTTCATGCAGCGCGCGCAGCCGGTATTGCAGCGATTGATACGGTCTACTCTGATGTCAATAACCCCGAAGGCTTCCAAAACGAAGTGCGCTTAATTAAGCAACTGGGATTCGATGGAAAATCTGTTATTAATCCTCGTCAAATCCCTTTGGTTAACGAAATTTATACACCGACAGAAAAAGAAATCCAAAATGCTAAAGAAGTTGTTTGGGCAATTCGTGAAGCTGAAAGTAAAGGATCCGGTGTTATTTCACTCAAGGGTAAAATGGTTGACAAGCCTATTGTTGAACGTGCCGAACGTGTTATTGCCTTGGCTAAGGCAGCTGGAGTGTTAAGCGAGGAGGATATTTAAGATGGTAGAAAATAAATTAGGTCGCGATATTCCTCAAGAATATGCTGAACGCTATGGTGTATTTGAAGGGGAATTAGCGCATATTAAAGATTATCAAGAGTCCAGTCGACGTGTAAAACCAGTGAAACCTGCTGATGATAAGCTCTTGTCTTCTATCCGTGAAGCCATTGAAAAAACAGGACTAAAAGATGGTATGACTATCTCCTTCCATCACCATTTCCGTGAGGGAGACTATGTGATGAATATGGTCTTGGATGAGATTGCTAAGATGGGGATTAAAGATATTTCTATCGCTCCCAGCTCTATTGCCAACGTCCATGCCCCTTTGATCGATCACATTAAAAACGGCGTTGTCACTAATATCACATCCAGTGGTCTACGCGATAAGGTAGGCGCAGCCATTTCAGAAGGGATTATGGAAAATCCAGTTGTTATCCGCTCCCATGGGGGACGTGCGCGTGCGATTGCGGCCGATGATATTCATATTGACGTTGCTTTCTTAGGAGCTCCGAGCTCTGACGCTTACGGCAATGCTAATGGAACAAAAGGAAAGGCAACCTGTGGTTCGCTTGGCTACGCCATGATTGATGCTAAATATGCAGACCAAGTTGTTATCATTACAGATACTCTGGTACCTTATCCCAATACGCCAATCAGCATTCCGCAGACGGATGTTGATTATGTCGTTGTTGTAGATGCCATCGGTGATCCTGAAGGTATTGCCAAAGGGGCAACGCGCTACACTAAAAATCCTAAAGAACTGCTCATTGCCGAGTATGCAGCTAAGGTTATTACTGGTTCTCCTTACTATAAAGAAGGATTCTCCTTCCAAACAGGTACCGGCGGGGCTTCACTGGCTGTTACACGTTTTATGCGTGAACAGATGATTAAAGATGGCGTCAAAGCTAATTTCGCACTGGGCGGGATTACTAATGCTATGGTAGAATTGCTGGAAGAAGGTCTGGTTGACAAAATTATGGACGTTCAGGACTTCGACCATCCTTCGGCTGTATCGCTTGACAGCAATGCTGAAAAGCATTATGAAATTGATGCTAATATGTATGCCTCTCCGCTTAGCAAAGGTTCTGTAATCAATCAATTGGATACTTGTGTACTCTCTGCCTTAGAAGTAGATACAGACTTTAATGTCAATGTTATGACAGGCTCGGATGGTGTTATTCGCGGAGCATCAGGCGGCCATTGTGACACGGCCTTCGCAGCTAAAATGAGTTTAGTCATTTCACCTCTTGTGCGCGGACGCATTCCTACCTTTGTTGATAAGGTTAACACCGTCATTACGCCGGGAACCAGTGTTGATGTCATTGTGACAGAAGTTGGTATTGCTATCAATCCTAACCGTCCTGATTTGATAGAACACTTTAAGGACCTGAAAGTACCGCAATTTACAATTGAAGAGTTGAAAGAAAAAGCTTATGCGATTGTCGGTAATCCAGATCCTATTCAATATGGAGACAAGGTTGTGGCTCTTATTGAGTATCGCGATGGCAGCTTGATTGATGTTGTCCGTAATGTCTGAACAACTAAGTGTCCCAACCGTCTTTGACGGACCGCAAGTAACCCTAGAGGATATGCTGGCTGCGCGTGAAGACCGCAGCCGTAAACAGACAGAACTGCTGAAAACTTATAAGTCTCATTCCCTGCTTTGTGCAACCATGAATATTCCCGGGCCCATCAAGAACTCAGTTCTATTAAGCCGGGTCTTTGAAATGGTTATTAAGCAGGTCAAAGGAACTTTAGCAGGACATATTAATTTTGAAAAAGAAATTGTTAAAAAAACGGGCTGTGAGTATTATCTGATTTCAGATTTAGCAGCTAACGATTTAAAAAAATCGATGATAGAGATTGAAGCAAGCACCCCTTTGGGTCGCCTGATGGACTTGGATGTTTTGCAATTGATTGAAAACTATCCCAAACCAATTAGCCGTCAGGAGCTCGGCTTCCCTAAGCGACGCTGCTTTATCTGTCAGGGAGAGGCCAAGTCCTGTGCCAGGTCTCGAAAACACAATGTGGAAACGATGCAAGCCAAGCTTGCCCAAATTATTAGTGAAAATTTATAGAGGAGGGAAGTCATGTCGGAAATCCGCCTTACGGAGACAGTCTTGCGAGATGGACAACAGAGTCAAATCGCAACACGAATGACAACAACAGAGATGCTGCCGGTTCTGGAAACCTTGGACGAGGCAGGCTATCACGCTTTGGAGGTCTGGGGTGGCGCTACCTTTGATTCCTGCTTGCGCTATTTGAATGAAGATCCCTGGGAAAGGCTGAGGACCATTCGTAAACATGTTAAGAAAACGAAATTGCAAATGCTCCTGCGTGGTCAAAATTTGCTTGGCTATCGCAATTATGCCGATGATGTTGTGACCTCCTTCATTCAAAAGTCTATCGAAAATGGGATTGATATTATTCGTATCTTTGATGCCCTCAATGATCCTCGCAATCTGCAAACGGCTGTATCAGCTACTAAAGCAGCAGGTGGTCATGCCCAAGTTGCTATTTCCTACACTACTAGTCCTATTCATACGGTGGATTATTTTGTAAATCTTGCCAAGCAGTACGCCCAAATTGGGGCTGATTCCATCTGTATCAAAGATATGGCTGGTGTTTTAACGCCGCAGACGGGTTATGAGTTAGTGAAGCGGATCAAGGAAGATGTAAATCTGCCTCTTGAAGTCCATACCCATGCGACCAGTGGTATTTCTGAAATGACTTATCTCAAAGTAGCTGAAGCAGGAGCTGATATTATTGATACAGCGGTCTCATCTTTTGCAGGAGGAACTAGCCAGCCTGCGACAGAGTCTTTGGTCATCGCCCTTGAAGAACTTGGTTTTCACACGGGCATAGATTTAAAAAAGGTCGAAGAAGTGGCTGCCCACATGAATACTGTTCGCGACCATTATCGAGCAGAAGGCATTTTGAATCCTAAGGTCAAGGATGTTGAGCCTAAAACCCTGATTTATCAAGTTCCAGGTGGGATGTTATCAAACTTGCTCAGCCAATTAACAGAACAGGGTCTGGTTGATCGATATGAAGAAGTTTTGGCTGAGGTTCCTCGTGTCAGAGCTGATCTTGGCTATCCACCGCTGGTAACCCCTTTATCACAGATGGTAGGAACCCAATCGCTAATGAATATTATCTCAGGTGAGCGCTATAAGGTCGTTCCCAATGAGATTAAGGATTATGTCCGTGGGTTTTACGGCCGTCCACCAGCAGCTATTGATGACAAGATTAAACAACTCATTATCGGTGATGAGGAGCCTATCACGGTTCGGCCAGCTGATTTGATTGAACCGCAACTACCAAGTTTGCGTCAAGAAATTGCAGACTATGCTAAGAGTGAAGAAGATGTGCTCAGTTATGCCTCCTTCCCTCAGCAAGCTAAAGATTTCTTAGGCCGCCGTGAAGATCCTTTCTATGACGTCCCTGTCCAAACCGTTTCTGTTGATATTGATTTCTAAGTTCCTAATTAATGGCAAACATGGGACTTCAAAACTAAAAGGGAGGAGACTAATCAAGTTTTCTCCTTTTAATTTGTGATAAATGACTATAATTAAATGCGAGAGAAGATTCAGTTGGTCTTCTCTTTTCAACTATTGTAACGTTGTCAAAACGTTTAAAAATATCAGAAAATTTTTTAGGATCTTAGCATTCTAATGAAAGATGGGCAGAAGAACTTGATTAAGAAGAGTTTAGGTGATACTATAGCAACCATAAAAATGAAAGGATAAACTATATGGAATCAATTGTGTTCGACAAATTCGAATCTGTTCAAGTAAACGACTTGTCTGAACAGATAGGTGGAACTATCAGTGTTGTTAATGGCTGGGGAGATGGAGGTTTTATTTTATGCCAAAGCTCCCAACTACTTTAGTATTATTTTGTATTTTACTACTGCCTATTATGGCCAATCGCATTAAAAGTCCTGCTGTAAAAATTACTTGCCTAGTCATTGTTTTGATTTTGGGTGTTTATAGTTCGGCAGAAGTCGTATATGCACTTTTACATTAGAGTTACATAATTTTCAAAGTCGCATTATACATCCCAAGATTCATAATAGACTTTCCATTTTTTTAGAAAAGGCAAGACATTCTTGAGGGCACCCCGAAAAACTCAAGATTTTCTATACTTGAATACTTGTAAATGCTGATATATCAGCATCGAGAATATTTTGCAAGAGACTTGTAGAGCTTCTCTTGAACATTCCGCCCCGTCTCCTTTTAGGTGTCGGGGCCTTTTTCTGCCCCCCTTTAATGTAAGAAAGAAGTTGACCTCACCTATGACTCTGTGAATTTCGACAAAATATCCTAGAAATTTTGGTGCTTCTACTTGCTTTGCAAGTTCTATCGCAACTTTGAAAGAGGTTCATTGCTACTAAAGAACTTATAAACTGTGCAAGGGTAAGACTTCTAGGCTTAGCCAACAAGTCTTACTCCCAACCACCGCGCAAAAGAATTCGCAAAAAGAAGCCATAAAGGAACGCAATAAGCGTCTGGACAAAATAGAAGAGAAGAAAGAAAAGAAGACCAAGAAAAAAAACAAAAAGCTCTCTAAAAAGGCCAGAAAAAAAGCTGAAAAGAAGGCCAAAAAGAAAAAGGATGCTAAGAAGAAAAAGCGCGATGAGAAAGATAAAAAAGAAACGGATCATGTCTCTCTCTTTGCGCCGGATAATGGCATTATCCATACCAATCCCAAGTACGAAGGGGCTCATGTCATTCCCCAATGGTCAGAAATTGCTCAAATTTATCCTGATATCCAAAAGACCAAGACGGTATTGATTACTTATTACGTGTCATCAGACGATGTGGTCTCAATGGAAGAAGGACAAAAGACTCGCTTGACAGTTGAGAAAAAAGGCAATGACAAGATGATGATTGAAGGTAAGATCACTAAGGTTGCTTCTTCAGCCACGTCCACTAAAAAGGGAAATCTCTTTAAGGTGACTGCCAAGGCTAAGCTCTCCAAAAAGGACAGCAAGCTCGTCAAATATGGCATGACTGGTAAGACCGTTACGGTAATTGATAAGAAGACCTACTTTGACTACTTTAAAGATAAACTTCTGCATAAAATGGAGAATTAGGTTCGATTCACAATCCGACTCAAACTGAGTTGGATTTTTTATGGAGCTACATAGTTTATGAGAGCGAATCAATGTCAAAGCCTTGTTGACTTTAGCTGACCAAAGTACGCTTGCACCTCGTCGCCTTGTCTATTTTGCTTGTCTCTGAATGCTAGAAATGAGCTAATGCGAACTTGCCGTTTTATGAATAATTACTCTTTTCAAGACGGACTTCCTTAATTCAATCTTTCCTAAGGCCAATGGTGAAAAACCCAGGCCTTTTTGTTATAATGTGTAAGGTATAAATTGAGAAAAATAGAGGCGAGCATGAATAAAATTGAGCGACAACATAAAATAAAGACCATCATTCAAGAAGAACGGGTGGGAACGCAGGAGGAAATCAAAGACAGCCTAGCCAAGCAAGGCATTGCCGTGACTCAGGCTACTCTGTCACGAGATCTGCGAGAGATTGGTCTTCTCAAACGTCGTGATGAGACTGGCAGGCTTTATTACAGTCTGTCAACTCAGGAAGACTCCCACTTGTCTGATGCTGTTCGAGACTATATTAAAAAGGTTTCTCGGGCAGGTTTTATCTTGGTTCTCAGCACCGAGTTGGGAGAAGCTGATGTTTTGGCTAATATTATTGACCGAGAAGGACGCAGTGACATCCTTGGGACAGTAGCTGGCGCTGATACTCTTTTGGTTATTTGCCAAGATGAAGCCAAAGCTCAAGCCATTGAGGAAGAATTGCATAAATGACTGACTTAGATCAAGCTCTTAACGACCTGCAGAACTTATTGGCTCATCATGAGAGTGTTCAAGCCTTTCAGGCCGTTCAAGCCAAGGTAAAGGAACAGCCAACTTTGAATCAATTGGCCCACGATATGAAGGCTTACCAACAAGAAGCAGTCTTGTTTGAAAAATTAGAAAAAAATCGGGCAGCCGACCAGTTAGGTCAGGCTGCTGACCGCTTAAATCAAGAACTTTCTGATCTGCCCTTGGTTCAAGACTACCGTGTTAAAATGCAGGATGCTAGTGATCTTTTACAATATGTCACCAAGAGCCTAGAAGAAAAGATTAATGAAGGATTAGCTAATGGCAAAAGATAAAATTTCTCCAGGAATGCAACAATATTTAGACATCAAAGAATCCTATCCGGATGCTTTTTTGCTTTTCCGGATGGGGGATTTCTATGAACTTTTCTATGATGATGCGGTTAAAGCAGCCCAGATTTTAGAAATCAGTCTGACCAGTCGTAACAAGAACGCTGACGATCCCATTCCTATGGCTGGTGTTCCCTACCATTCGGCTCAGCAGTATATTGATGTATTGGTCGATTTGGGTTACAAGGTAGCCATTGCCGAGCAGATGGAGGATCCTAAAAAGGCTGTTGGTGTGGTTAAGCGTGAGGTTGTTCAAGTTATTACTCCAGGGACTGTCGTCGATTCGAGTAAACCTGATAGCAGTAATAATTTCTTGGTTGCTATCGATTATCTGGATGAAGAGTACGGTCTTTCTTACATGGACCTCTCAACTGGTGAATTTTATGCAACTAGCTTGAGCGATTTTACAGCGGTCTGTAGTGAAATTCAAAACCTTAAGACTAGAGAAGTTGTCCTAGGTTTTGAACTTGACGATAAGCAGACGGAAAGCTTGACCAAGCAGATGAACCTCCTCTTATCACCTGAAAAGGACATTTATGACGATGTTCAGCTGATTGGTACAGACTTAAGGCCAGTAGAAGCTCATGCTGCAGGTAAGCTCCTCCAATACGTCCATACGACCCAGAAGCGGGAACTCAGTCACTTGCAAAGCCTAGTTCACTATGAAATCAAGGACTTCCTGCAGATGACCTATGCCACCAAGACCAGTCTGGATCTTTTGGAAAACGCCAGAACCAGCAAGAAACATGGCAGTCTTTTCTGGCTTTTGGACTCCACCAAAACGGCTATGGGGATGCGCCTCTTGCGAAGCTGGATTGATCGTCCTCTGGTCAGTCGAAAGAAGATTTTGGAGCGGCAGGAGATTGTTCAAACCTTCTTGGATAACTTTTTTGAACGCAGTGACTTGACTGATAGTCTCAAAGGAGTCTATGATATTGATCGTCTGGCCAGTAGGGTTTCCTTTGGTAAGGCTAATCCCAAGGATCTCTTGCAGCTGGGCCACACCTTGGCTCAGGTTCCTAAAATCAAGGGAATGCTGGCCAACTTTGCCAGCCCGGTTTTAGACCAATTAAATGAAGCCATTGATGCCCTGCCTGAGTTGGAAAGTCTGATTGCCTCTGCCATTGACCAAGATGCCCCAGCAACCATTACCGAAGGGGGCATGATTAAAACGGGCTTTGATCAGCAACTGGATCACTATCGTCAAGTTATGCGAGAAGGGACCACTTGGATTGCTGAAATAGAAGCTAAGGAGCGGGCAGCCAGTGGTATTTCAACCTTGAAGATTGATTATAATCGTAAAGATGGCTACTATTTTCACGTGACCAATTCCAATCTATCCCTTGTGCCAGACCATTTCTTCCGCAAGGCGACTCTAAAAAATTCTGAGCGTTTTGGGACAGCCGAATTAGCAAAAATTGAAGGGGATATGCTGGAAGCTAGGGAGCAGTCGGCAACCTTAGAATATGATATCTTTATGACCGTCCGCAATCAGGTTGAGAAATATATCCAGCGTTTGCAGGATTTGGCGAAAAATATTGCCACGGTCGATGTCCTGCAAAGTTTAGCCGTAGTGGCTGAGCATAACCACTATGTCCGCCCCCAATTCAATGACCAGCACATCATTGATATCCAAGATGGCCGTCATGCTGTTGTCGAGAAGGTCATGGGGACTCAAGAATACATTCCCAATACCATCACTTTGGGTCAGACGACCGCTATTCAGCTAATTACAGGGCCTAATATGAGCGGGAAATCAACCTATATGCGGCAGCTAGCTCTGACTGTGGTCATGGCACAAATTGGATCCTTTGTCGCTGCTGAGTCGGCCAATCTACCGATTTTTGATGCCATTTACACGCGGATTGGGGCAGCCGATGACTTGATTTCTGGCCAGTCAACCTTCATGGTTGAGATGATGGAAGCCAATATGGCAATTCAGCGAGCCAGCAAACAGTCTCTGATACTCTTTGATGAATTGGGGCGTGGTACGGCTACTTATGATGGGATGGCTCTAGCTCAATCTATCATCGAATATATTCATGACAAAGTGGGAGCTAAGACCCTCTTTGCTACTCACTATCATGAATTGACAGACCTGTCAACTAATTTAACACACCTTGTCAATGTCCATGTGGCAACTTTAGAGAAGGATGGCGATGTTACCTTCCTTCATAAAATCACAGATGGTCCAGCTGACAAGTCTTACGGTGTTCATGTTGCTAAGATTGCTGGATTGCCTAAGGAACTACTTCAACGAGCAACCAATATTTTGACAGATTTAGAAGCCCATTCTGTTAGCTTGACTGGTCAAGAACAGGCAGAGAAACTTGACAAGCCTGTCAAGCAGGAAGCAAGCACCGAGCAAATGTCTCTCTTTGAAATAACAGAATCCAATGATAAACTGACTCAAGCCCTTCAAGCTCTTGATGTAGTCAATATGACTCCAATGCAAGCCATGAATGCCCTTTTTGAATTGAAGAAATTACTGTAAAACTAAGGGAGCAGGAAAGAAACTAAAAATTGTAAATTTTGGTTCGTTGCCCCACCCCCATGCAATTAGCTAGATTTTCCGCTGTGGCCTCGCAGCAAAATGGATCGCAACTGTTTGGAGGACACTTGAATGGCTATAGTAGCTGGCCTCACTGCCAGCCACTGTGCGCCAAGAGTTTCTTTCAAGGTAGGAATACTGGACGAGTTTTTACCTGCCTCTTTTTATGATGAAAATGAAAAAAATGTGATGAACTCCCCAGACTCTAAGTAAGCACGAAATTTTAACAGGGAAAGCTTATCTCCAATTTCAGATGTGCTGGGGCTGCTTCTTCTATGCTATAATAAAACCATTAGTGCTCCGAAAAATTAAGGGGATTAAGCTTAAAGCCCCCATTATCTTACTTTTTGAGTAGCGGTGAGGAATTATGTCAAAAATTATTGAATTGCCAGAAGTGCTGGCCAATCAGATAGCGGCTGGTGAGGTTGTTGAGCGGCCCAGCAGCGTTGTTAAAGAATTAGTCGAAAATGCTATTGACGCGGGTAGCACACAAATTACAGTTGAAATTGAAGAATCAGGTCTCAAGAAAATTCAGGTAACTGATAACGGGCAAGGGATTGAAAATGATGATGTAGCCCTCAGCCTGCGTCGCCACGCCACCAGTAAAATTAAAAATCAGGCGGATCTTTTTCGGATCCGTACCCTTGGGTTTCGTGGCGAGGCTCTCCCTTCTATCGCCTCTATCAGTGATTTGACTGTTAAAACGGCCGTCAAGGGCGCGGAATATGGAACCCTTTTAGTCGCCAAAGGCGGAGAAATTATCTCTCAGGAACCTATCAGCACACCTGTCGGGACCAAGATTACAGTTGAGGACCTTTTCTTTAATACCCCAGCTCGCCTCAAGTACATGAAATCCCTCCAAGCAGAATTAGGCCACATTGTCGATGTCATCAACCGCCAAAGTTTGGGCCACCCTGAGATTGCCTTTACCCTTATCAATGATGGGCGTGAGCTGACCAAGACAGCAGGGACGGGTGATCTGCGCCAGACTATCGCTGGTATTTACGGTCTCAACACTGCCAAGAAAATGGTTGAAATTTCCGCTAGTGATTTAGATTTTGAGGTATCGGGCTATATCAGTTTGCCCGAATTAACGAGGGCTAATCGCAACTATATCACCATCCTTATCAACGGTCGTTACATTAAGAATTTCTTGCTCAATCGGGCTATTTTAGATGGCTATGGTTCCAAGCTCATGGTTGGACGCTTCCCCTTAGCTGTAATTGATATTCAGATTGATCCTTATTTGGCTGATGTCAATGTTCATCCGACCAAACAAGAAGTCCGTATCTCTAAGGAAAAAGAACTCATGCAGCTGATTCGTGAGGCTATTGCTGAGAGTCTAAAAGAGCAAGATTTGATTCCAGATGCCTTAGAAAATCTGGCGAAGTCTAGTATCCGTAAGGCTGACAAACCTGTTCAAACCAGCTTGCCCCTCAAGCAAACCAACCTCTATTATGATCAATCCCGTCAAGATTTTTTCCTCAAGTCGGACAATCAGGTGGCAGAAAGTCAGTCAAATCAAGCTCCTGAACCTGTCAATCAAATTGACAAAGCTGTCAAGCCTACTGGCTCTGTCAGACAGGCCCAAAGGCCTGAACCAGATGTGTCAGATCAGGAACACCCTGATATTGATTTCTCCAAAAAGGCCCAAGCTCACAAGCTGATGGATCGCCTAGATCAGGAAGAAAGTTCAGCCTTCCCTGAGTTGGACTATTTTGGCCAGATGCAGGGCACCTATCTCTTTGCTCAGGGTCAAGGAGGGCTCTATATTATCGACCAGCATGCCGCCCAAGAGCGGGTCAAATATGAATACTATCGTGAAAAAATTGGAGATGTTGACAGTTCTTTACAACAGTTGCTAGTCCCCTATCTCTTTGAGTTTCGGGCGGAAGATTTCATTAACCTTCAAGAAAAAATGCCCCTCCTCAATCAGGTGGGTATCTATCTTGAACCCTACGGCAATAATACCTTTATCCTGCGAGAGCACCCCATCTGGATGAAGGAGGAAGAGATCGAATCAGGTGTTTACGAGATGTGCGACATGCTTCTTTTGACAGATGAGGTTTCGGTTAAAGTCTATCGGGCTGAGCTGGCTATTATGATGAGCTGTAAGCGCTCGATCAAGGCCAACCACGCCCTAGATGATTATTCAGCCCGCAATCTTCTAGTCCAATTATCCCAATGCAAAAATCCTTATAATTGTCCCCACGGCCGACCCGTCTTGGTAAATTTCACCAAATCTGATATGGAAAAAATGTTCCGTCGGATTCAGGAAAACCACACGAGTCTAAGGGAACTGGGAAAATATTAAGTCAAAACGATCTGCCTAAGAGCGGATTTTTTGGTAGAATAAACTTATCCACATGTCATTTTGAAAGGCTCTTTATGTACGATTATCTCAAAGGAATTCTAACAAAAATTACGGCAAAGTATATTGTGGTTGAGGCTGGTGGCCTCGGCTATATGGTTAATGTTGCCAACCCTTATTCTTTCTCTGATCAGATGAATCAAGCTATCCAGATTTATCTTCACCATGTAGTTAGGGAAGACGCTCAACTTCTCTATGGTTTTCATACCGAAGAGGAAAAGGCTGTTTTTCTCAATTTGATTTCTGTTTCAGGGATCGGCCCGACGACTGCTCTAGCCATTATTGCTGTTGATGATAATGAAGGACTGGTTGCAGCTATTGATAACAGTGATATTAAGTACCTGACTAAATTTCCAAAAATTGGAAAAAAGACAGCTCAACAAATGGTTTTGGATTTGGCTGGTAAATTTGTTGAAGTACCCCAAGCAGGTAGCAAGGCTCGTCCGCAAGACCAAAGCGCGAATCAAAATCTGGACGAAGCGATGGAAGCTCTTCTGGCTCTTGGTTACAAAGCCAGTGAACTCAAGAGGGTTCGTGCCTTCTTTGAAGGAACCGACGAAACAGCTGAAAATTATATTAAATCAGCCCTCAAGATGCTGATGAAATGAGAAGCTGTTAGTCTTTTAACACCCTTGGAAGTTATAGGAAAAGGAAATTAATTCACTTCTCAATACAAATCAATTTAGCTGAGCGCATCGGCTCTCTAGTTAAAGTCAGATTTTTGCTCTCTGAATTCACCGTCTAACATAACAAGTCAAGAATAGAAGAAAGAAGAAGAAATATGAATCGTTGTGGCTGGGTCAAAATGACCAATCCTTTATATATTGCTTATCACGATCAAGAGTGGGGAAAGCCCTTACACGATGAGCGAGCTCTTTTTGAATTATTTTGTCTAGAAGGGTATCAGGCTGGACTATCTTGGGAAACTATCCTCAACAAACGTCGAGCTTTCAAAGCAGCTTTTTATAACTATGATATCGATCGAGTCGCTAAGATGAGTGACCAAGAACTTGACAGCTTGCTGAACAATACCGAGATTATTCGCCACAAAGCTAAGCTTTATGCCACTCGGGCCAATGCTCAGGCTTTTCAGGCTATCCAAAAGGAATTTGGGTCTTTTGATCATTATATTTGGGCTTTTGTTGACTTTACACCGCATGTCAACCAAGTTGACAGCTACAAGGATTTACCAGCGCAAACAGAGCTATCGCAACGGATTGCCAGAGATTTAAAAAAACGTGGCTGTAAATTTGTTGGTCCAACAACCATTTATTCCTTCTTGGAGGCAGCCGGTCTTATCAATGATCATGAAAATACCTGTGAATTTAAGGAAAAATGAAACAGGCCTCGCTGAATGGGAGGCCTGTTTATTCTTTTTAGTCTGAATTCTCCTTTTGTGGAGAAATAATTTTATTTCGTAGGTCAGAGCATTAGGAAACCCAACATAAAAATGTTATGGACAGCGGGGCAAAGCAAGCAATATACAAGACGGTGGCAAGGAGATAGGCTAGAATGCTGTCGTAGTACCATTGCTAATCTAATTATTAAAAATAACCTTCTCCTTTCTTGGTCATCTTTAATTAGCTGATCTAAGCTGATGTCAAAAGTTTTGCTAATGCCTATTTTAAATTAGCCATATCAGGAAAGTCCGATTTCAGACTCCTACCGAGCGATGGCTGATCGGGAAACATGAAGCTTCTGAGCCAACCACTGCGCCAAGCCAAGAGTTTATTCTCAAGCAGGAATACTGGACGAGTTTTTGAATAAACTCAGATAGTTATTCACTAGCCAAGGCATCTATCGGGTTCAATCTAGCCGCTTTGCTGGATGGTGCCAGACTGGCAATCAAGGCGATCAATAAGCCAATGATTACAGTAGAAATAGTAGTTGCTAAGGAAACTTGGATGATATCAAACTTGATAGTCGAGTACACTAATTTGTTAACCAAAAGTTGAACCAAAAGAGCTGTAAGTATGGCTAAGATATTAGCAGAAAGTCCCAATAGTAAACTTTCATTGACGAAAAGACGACGAATATCTTTGCGTCTAGCCCCCATAGCGCGTAAAACGCCAATCTCTTTGGTCCTTTCGGTAACACTCATATAGGTTGTGGCCACAATCATTAGGATACTGACGAGGAGAGAAATTCCAGCGACTAAAGCTAGAACAACACCGACAATATAAGTAATTTCCACAATAGAGTTCAAGGTTGCTCCAAGACCTGTGATACTGTAGACCGTTTTTCCATTTTGTTTAATGGCACGAGCATCGTTTTGTGCTTGCTTAGTATTATTCAGATTATCAACCTTTGCTGTCACAAAATTAGGTTTTAATGTAGCCCCTTGTTTAGCTGCAGCCTTTTCTAGACTAGCCATAGAAACGAGATTCATCTGATCTGTTGTCCCAGAAATAGTATATTCTTTGGTAATGGTAATAGGTTTTCCAGATTCATCCAAAGCGGTTAGTCCGATGGTCACCTTCTTACCAACAGCCTTTTTAACATTCTTAGAGATATTTTTCTTGGCATAATCCTTTGAAATAACAATTTGGTCCCCTTTAGGCATTTTTTTGTTTGAAATACTCTTTTTCACAATAGTATCGTTTGTTGTCTGTAAAATCCTATTTTGTACCGGTTTGCCCTTATAGCTAATAGTAAAGGTTGGGGTGTAGTAGCCGTATTCCGTTTTAGTGACATGCTTAATGTTACTAATCTTCTTTTTATCTTTGCCAGTCATACCTGTATTGGTGAGTGCATCGGTATTTTTTAGAGTCACTTGGAAGGCCTGAGGATTAGCGATATCGTTGATGAAGCTGTTCATATAACCTTTGGCACCATTACCCAAACCCAAGAAAAACATAACGGAGAAAAGTCCGATGGCCATCCCGATTGTAATAATAAGATTTTGCTTCCAAGCATTTTTGAAATGTGCCCAAGCCATCTTCCAACTGGCGCCTCGAGTTAAAGGCTTATCAGCTAATTCAATTAAATTATCCCTTACAGAGAAGGGTTCTCGTAATCGTTGATCATCTGTAATACGGCCATCAGTCAGAGAGACAATCCGTGTCCCAGCATTAGCAACTTCTTGCGAGTGGGTAACAACGATAACAGTCTTACCTGATTTAGCAATATCTTGAAGAAGGGTGAGTACTTCAGCAGTGTTCTTGCTGTCCAGGGCACCCGTAGGTTCATCGGCTATAATAATTTCAGGATTGCTAGCTAGCGCACGAGCAATAGCCACGCGCTGTTTTTGTCCTCCTGATAATTGTGCTGGTTTTTTCTTACGATGTTCATAAAGCCCAACTTGTTTCAGCAATTTTTCAGCCTCTTCAACTTGCTTTTTATGACTAAGACGAGTCATTTTAAGGCTAACTAAGACATTATCTAAAACGTTCAGATAGTTAACAAGATTAAAAGATTGGAAAATAAACCCAATAACTTGCCGTCGGTATTCATCCATAGCAGTCTCGTGTTTATCCTTTTGTCGGCGACCATTGACAATAACATCGCCTTGATACTCACGATCTAGTCCACCAATAATATTCATAAGAGTGGATTTACCGCCTCCCGACTCACCTAGAATACTGATGAAATCTCCAGAGTCAACAGTAAGGTTAATCCCCTTTAGGACAGAAAATTCTTCCTTACCTAAATAGTAGGATTTATAGATGTTCTGCAATTCTAATAAACTCATTCTAATCTCCTTTTGCTTTTGTAATGCTCTAACAATACAGATTTTCCTCCCTACTGTCAAGAACTTACTGTTCCTAAAGACAATGCCTTAATTTTTAGTATCAGAAAAAACAGCTACATAAACGCTCAATTTTTTAGTTTTCAACTCGTGAAAATTGGTCCACTGGACTAATTTTTTGATAAAATAAGATGACTTTACGAATAGATAAGTAGGTGACCATATATAATGAAAGCTGAAATAATTGCAGTCGGAACAGAAATTTTAACAGGGCAAATCGTCAATACCAATGCGCAATTTCTCTCAGAAAAATTTGCCGAGCTGGGGATTGATGTTTATTTCCAGACAGCTGTTGGTGATAATGAGGAACGCCTCTTGTCTCTTCTTGATCTCGCCAGCCAACGAAGTGATATGATTGTGCTCTGTGGAGGTTTGGGACCAACGGATGATGATTTAACTAAACAAACCTTAGCTAAGTTTCTCAAGCGTCCCTTAGTTTTTGATGATCAGGCTATGGACAAGCTGAATCGTTTCTTTGCGGCTCGTCCTGCAGTCTTGCGGACGTCCAATAATGAACGTCAGGCTCAAACCATAGAAGGAGCCCTTCCTCTTCAAAACCGCACAGGTCTTGCAGTTGGAGGTCTGATTGAAGTTGAGGAAAAGACCTACATCGTCCTACCTGGTCCGCCGAGCGAACTCAAGCCTATGGTTCAGGAGCAACTCTTGCCTTTAATTGATCAGGATCATCAGCAGCTCTATTCTCGCGTTTTGCGTTTCTTTGGAATCGGTGAAAGCCAGTTAGTGACGGTTATTGATGATTTCATTAAAAACCAAACTGACCCTACCATCGCTCCTTATGCAAAGACAGGGGAAGTCACTCTGCGTCTTTCTACCAAGGCCCGGAGTCAAGAAGAAGCAGAGCAAAAATTAGATCAGCTCGAAGCAGCCCTAATGGCGGTTCAATCGCTAGAAAATCAACCCCTATCTAGTTATTTTTATGGTTATGGGGATGATAATTCTCTGGCCCAAGTTACCTTTGATTTGCTCAAGAGCTCTGGCAAGACAATCACGGCAGCAGAAAGTCTGACAGCGGGCTTGTTCCAAGCTAGTTTAGCAGACTTTTCTGGAGCTTCAGCTGTTTTTAACGGTGGCTTTGTCACCTACAGTATGGAAGAAAAGTCCAAAATGCTAGGGATTCCTTTGGTTGACCTGCAAGCTCATGGCGTCATTTCAGCTTTTACAGCAGAAGCTATGGCTGCTGGTGCCAGAAGCAAGACTGAGGCAGATTTAGCTATCTCGCTGACTGGGGTTGCGGGACCTGATAGCTTGGAAGGTCAACCGGCAGGGACGGTTTTCATTGGTCTAGCTACAGCAAACAGCTTAGAAAGTCACCTTGTAAAAATGAGTGGCCGTTCCCGCAGCGATGTGCGTGAGATTGCAGTCTTGCATGCCTTTAATCTGGTACGAAAAGCTTTATTAAAGGAGAAAAATTTAGTATAATAACTAATACACATTAAAAATAGGAGAAAACAAGTGGCAAAAAAAGCGAAAAAAACTGATGAAATCACTAAGAAATTTGGTGATGAACGTAAAAAAGCCTTGGATAATGCCTTGAAAACTATCGAAAAGGATTTTGGTAAAGGGGCTATCATGAAGCTGGGTGAAAGGGCTGATCAAAAGGTGCAAGTCATGAGCTCAGGCAGCCTGGCTTTAGACATTGCCCTCGGTGTTGGTGGCTATCCTAAGGGACGGATTATTGAAATCTATGGACCTGAAAGTTCAGGTAAAACGACTGTTGCCTTGCATGCCGTTGCTCAAGCTCAAAAAGAAGGTGGTATCGCGGCTTTCATTGATGCGGAACACGCTCTTGATCCAAGCTATGCCGCAGCTCTGGGTGTCAATATTGATGAATTATTGCTGTCTCAACCAGACTCAGGTGAACAAGGACTGGAAATTGCTGGTAAATTGATTGATTCAGGTGCTGTTGATTTAGTGGTTGTTGACTCTGTTGCAGCCCTAGTTCCTCGTGCCGAAATTGATGGTGATATTGGTGACAGCCATGTTGGCCTCCAAGCTCGAATGATGAGTCAAGCCATGCGTAAGCTTTCGGCTTCTATTAACAAAACCAAGACCATTGCCATCTTTATCAACCAATTGCGTGAAAAAGTTGGGGTCATGTTTGGTAATCCAGAAACGACCCCTGGTGGCCGTGCCCTGAAATTCTACTCATCTGTTCGCCTTGACGTTCGTGGTAACACCCAAATCAAGGGAACGGGAGAACAGAAGGACAGCAGCATCGGTAAGGAAACCAAGATTAAGGTCGTCAAGAACAAGGTAGCCCCACCGTTTAAGGTTGCCCAAGTCGAAATCATGTATGGAGAAGGAATTTCTCAGACTGGTGAGTTAGTCAAAATCGCAACAGATCTCGATATTATTCAAAAAGCTGGAGCTTGGTATTCTTATAATGGTGAAAAGATTGGCCAAGGGTCAGAAAATGCTAAAAAATATTTGGCCGATCACCCAGAAGTCTTTGATGAAATTGATAAGAAAGTTCGCATCAAGTACGGCCTCGTTGAAGATGATCAGGCTGTAGAAAGCCAACCAGATCAAGTAGAAGAGAAGGAAGAGACAGAAGAATTATCCCTTGATCTCGATGCTATCGAGATTGAAGAATAAAATAATCTGATTGGGGACTGTTTTATCGCCAAGTTTAGCTTTAGCCTTAAGGGCCGTGATGATCGGACAGATGCTCGAATTTAAGCATTCCATTAGAAATAAGAAAAGAAGCTTTTATCCGGCTTCTTTTTTCTTGAACTCGATTTTTATGTTAAGGAGTTGACTAGATGACCTCTAGAAAACAGCCTTAAGATTAAACAAAGATGACAAAAAGCTTGGAAAAAGCTTAAAATATTAAGAGTTTAAGTTTTTTAGTTGACATTTTCAAAAATAGGTCCCAAGACCTATGTTCTGTTTTAGGGAGCTATGCTAGAATATAGGTATCATGTGATAGAAAGAGAGAAGTGACATGATTAAGATTTATACTATTTCTAGTTGTACTAGTTGTAAAAAAGCAAAAACTTGGTTGAACAGCCACCAATTACCATATAAAGAACAAAACTTAGGCAAAGAAGGTTTGACTAAGGAAGAAATTCTCAATATCCTTTCTAAGACGGAAAATGGGGTTGAGAGCATCGTTTCCTCAAAGAATCGCTACGCTCGTGCTCTGGAATTTGATATTGACGAATTAAGTCTCAGTCAGGTGGTTGATTTGATTCAAGAAAATCCACGGATTCTTAAGAGTCCGATCCTTATTGATGATAAGCGCCTGCAAGTCGGCTACAAGGAAGATGATATCCGTGCCTTCTTGCCTCGTGCCATTCGTGAAGTGGAGAATAATCAAGCAAGAATGCGGGCTGTTTTGTAAGGTGCTGGTTAACGGATTTGTTGCAATTGCTATGGTTTGAAACCGGTTGAACAATTTAATAAAAAATTGAAAAGAAGGGCGAAAGCTCTTTTTTTTAATCTTAAAATAAGCTATAATATTGCTATGGGCAAAAATCACTTCTAAGCCTTACCAGAAGCGGACTTGAGCCACTACACGAAAAATTAGTCAACCAAGGAGAAACCATGAACAGAAAAATCTATACATTTATAGCAACTTCCCTTTTGGTATTCAGTTTGGCCGCCTGTTCAAATACAAGCCAGTCCAACCCCACTTCAAAGTCTGATTCGACGAGCCAAAGTACTAAGAAGGAGTCTTCGCATGAAGTAAAAAATATTACAGGAACTAAGGCCATGCAAATCAAGATTCCTGATGGGACGGATGGTGAGTCAACTGTGACGGAGACCATTGGTTATGATGGTGACGATTTCACTTCGCTTAAGATTGAAGTCCTTCAGCCCCTACCTAAACAGATTAAGGATGAAATTGGCGGTCGCTCTATCGACGAAGTCAAGGGGCAGTTGATTGAAGCTATGGGACGATTGGATATTGTTCAAAATCTCAAAAAGGTAAATGGAACTAAGGTTGACTTGGATGTGACGGGGGATTCCCAAATGAAATTCGTTTTTACTTTTGATATGAAAACAGTTGATAAATCAGATCTATCACAAGCAAGCGATGGCCGCTTTAATCTGGATAAACTCGATAGCACTACACCAATGGAATATATTTTGGATTTAGCACAGGCAGGTGCCAAACCAGTAGCTGCTAAGTAATAGATTTAAGAAAATATCACTATCGGCCAAAGAAATTTAAAGAGGTCTCATTTTCAATAAAATGTCTGATCTTATTTAGCCAAATCAGTAGGAAAATCATGCTTGTTTCGTGAATTTTCATTGAAAAGATAAGGGAAATAGGATATAATAGCACAAATTGCTCATAATAGAAAGAGGGTGCAAGCATGGGATTTACAGATGAAACAGTCCGTTTCAATCTTGATGATGGCAGTAAACAAGAAATTAGTGATACTTTAACGGCCGTTTACCGTTCGCTAAATGATAAAGGGTATAATCCAATCAATCAAATTGTTGGTTATGTTTTGAGCGGGGATCCTGCTTATGTCCCTCGCTATAATGATGCCCGCAATAAAATCCGTAAATATGAACGCGATGAAATTGTTGAAGAATTGGTTCGCTTCTATCTCAAGGGAAATGGAATAGATGTCTAATGAGATTGATGGGATTAGACGTTGGATCTAAGACGGTCGGCGTTGCTATCAGCGATCCACTTGGATTTACGGCTCAGGGCTTGGAAATTATTCCGATCAATGAAGCTAAGGAAGAATTTGGTTTCGAGCGCTTGGAAGAGCTGGTCAAACAATACAAGGTTGAGAAATTTGTTGTTGGTTTGCCTAAGAATATGAATAATACTAGCGGGCCCCGCGTTGAGGCTAGTCAGATTTATGGGAAAAAGATTGCCGACTTATTTGGCCTTCCAGTGGAGTATCAAGATGAACGCCTAACGACTGTTCAGGCAGAACGGATGCTGGTTGAGCAGGCAGATGTCAGCCGAGGCAAACGCAAAAAAGTTATTGATAAACTAGCAGCCCAGCTGATTCTACAAAATTATTTAGATCGTATGTTTTAGAGGAGAGAAGAGATATGGCACATGAACACAATCATGATCACGAGGTAATCACTCTTGTTGATGAACACGGAAATGAAACCTTGTTTGAAATTCTTTTGACCATTGATGGCCGTGAAGAATTTGGTAAAAACTATGTTCTTTTAGTACCAGCTGGCGCACAAGAGGATGACAATGGTGAAATTGAAATTCAAGCTTATTCATTTACAGAGAATGAAGATGGTACAGAAGGCGATTTGCAACCGATCCCAGAAGAATCTGATGCTGAGTGGGATATGATTGAAGAAGTCTTTAATAGCTTTCTTGATGAAGAATAGGTATCTTGCCGGCTATATATAATAAACAGGGCAACCTTTGAGGGTCGGCCCTATTGTTTTGTCTTGAAATTTTCTTCTACCTTTACGGATAAACAGGTGGAGGAATGTTATGCAAGTAAAGGATTTGACACAGGCAGAGCAGAAATTTTTAGCCACTTATCAAGGGAGCAAATTGCATTGTTTTAGGGATATTTTGACCTACGCTCGTATCCTTAGAAAATTGACTAAAGAGTAAATTCTGATATACTAGAAAGAAAAATAAACTGATTTGGGCCTTGAGTATAGAACTTTAGAGATGTCTGCTTTCTAAGTAAAGCAGGTAGGATTCATTCAGGAGAGTCCCTTCCTAACTAAACTTTCTCGACTGTTCTGCTTTTTAGATGCCCTCGTATAATAAAAAGGAGATTCTAGTGGCAGAAAAACAAGATCAAGAGTTACCAAAGTATAGCCGCCGACAGCAGGGAGAAGTTAAAGAAGTAGAAAAACAAGCTACGCACACTAGCACAGATAGCCAAACGTATAAAATTGATTTAGATGGGTCGCACCGCTTTTACATTTTGATTTTGAGTTTAATAATGGCTTTAAGTTCCGTTGCCAATCCCTTGTTGACGAATTTTGCTAATCCAACTCAGATGGTTCATCTCTATACTGGGCAGATGATGAGTCAGGGACATCTCCCTTATCTAAATACGTTTGCAACAGGTGGCTTCCTCTTCTATGTCATTATTGCTTTCAGTTATTTTCTGGGTTCAAGTTTCTGGTTGATGATTATCGAGTTTCTGGCCTTCTATATGTCAGGGATTTATTTCTATAAAATTATCAGTTTCTTGACAGAAAAAAAAGGCCTAGGTATAACTTTCACCGTGATTTTTTACCTACTCAATATAGCGTTAGGTTTTGGTGGTCTCTATCCCATTCAGTGGGCCTATCCCTTTATTCTCAATGCCCTTTGGTTTCTCACCAAATATTTTGCGGGTCATATTAATGATGAAGCCTTTATCATTTATGGTTTTTTTGGCACCCTAGCGGCCTTAATTGACCCTCGCAGTTTAATTTTTTGGGTACTCTCTTTTATTATTATTGGCATCTATAATTTACTGCAGCGTCACATTGCGCGTGGTATCTATCAGTTACTCTGTATGATTTTTGGAGCTATTCTGGTCTACTACACAGTTGGTTATTTTGTCCTCAATATGGGAAATTTACCAGCTTATATTTCCCAAGCTCTCTTCTATAACTTTAAAGTCTTTGCTCTGGCCAAGGACTCTCTCTTAATCACCCTCCCTTATCAAATCCTAGTTCTATCAGCTTCAGGTTTGCTCTTAGGGCTCTTTGGTTTCTTTGGACACTTAGGACGCGTTCTACAATTTAAAACGGTGAAATGGTTGGTTTTCTTCAACCTAATTATAACTTTACTGGTTGGTATTTTTTCGCAGACTTATTACGTTTTTTCTCTCCTCTTAGCTCTGCCTTTTGGCTTGATTTTAACAGCTCTAGTGATTAGTGATACGATTAATGAGCAGGCTGGTCAAGAAACTAAAAGCACAAGAGGAGCTCATCGCCGCAAACGCAACCGTGAATTGGCGGGGAGCTATTGGAGCATTTTTGCCAAACGTCATTTCCAGCTACCAATCTTAGTTATGGTAGCAGGTATCTTGGCTCCAATTTTGCTTGGTGTCTTATCACTAGGTATGAATAGAGAACGCAGTGCGATTTCTCGTTACTTGCAAGAAAACTCTAGTAGTAAGACTAGCATTTACGTTTGGGATCAATCTCCTAAAATCTATTTGGATTCTGGATTGCAGTCAATTTCACAATTTCCTAACCCAACGGTAAACACTGTTGGAAGTGACAATAGTCAGAAGCGAAATGATGATATTTTACAGGCTCAGGCCAAATTTATTGTAGTGGATAAATCTCAGGAGCTGCCCAAAGAAATTTCGCGACTGTTGAAGTCCAGTTATAAGCAAGTTTCCCTAGAAAATGCAGATCATTTCAAGATTTATCAAAAAAAGTAATTTCATTCATAAAATCAATATATTGTGTCTGTCTAAAAAATACACCACAACATGTTGATTTTTTTTTGCCTTGTGTTATAATGGACTGCGAGGTGGAAATAATGATTACATTGGAAAAAGAATTTATCGTAACAGATCCTGAAATCACAGTTATTAAACGTGATGGCCGCCGTGTTCAGTTCGACAGCGATAAGATTTATCAAGCACTGCTCAAGGCTAGTCAAAATGTTTCAGAATTGTCACCATTGATGGAGGCAAAATTAAAAGGCATTTGTGACCGTATCGTAGCAGAAATTGCTAATCGTTTCATGGCTGATATCAAGATTTACGAGATTCAGAGCATTGTTGAGCATGAACTGCTCAATGCTAACGAATATGCGATTGCTCAAGAGTACATTAATTACCGTACCCAGAGGGATTTTGCTCGTTCGCAAGCGACAGATATCAACTTTACTATTGATAAGTTGATCAACAAGGACCAAACAGTTGTCAATGAAAATGCTAATAAGGACAGTGATGTTTTTAATACGCAAAGGGATTTGACAGCTGGGATTGTTGGAAAGTCCATTGGCCTGAAAATGTTGCCGCCTCATGTCGCCAATGCTCATCAAAAAGGGGATATCCACTTCCATGATTTGGACTATAGCCCTTATACGCCAATGACCAACTGCTGCTTGATTGACTTCAAGGGTATGTTGGCCAATGGCTTTAAGATTGGGAATGCCGAAGTTGAAAGCCCTAAATCTATCCAGACAGCGACTGCACAGATTTCCCAAATCATTGCTAACGTCGCTTCTAGTCAATATGGCGGTTGTACAGCTGATCGAATTGATGAATTTTTAGCCCCTTATGCCCAGCTTAACTATCAAAAACATCTCAGAGATGCCAAGGAATGGGTGGCTGAGGGCAAGCAAGAAGATTATGCTCGGACCAAGACCAAAAAGGACATCTATGATGCTATGCAGAGTCTTGAATATGAAATCAATACGCTCTTTACGTCAAACGGGCAAACACCATTTACATCATTAGGCTTTGGTTTAGGAACAAATTGGTTTGAACGGGAAATTCAAAAGGCCATTTTACAAATTCGCATCAAGGGTCTAGGGAGTGAGCACCGCACAGCGATTTTTCCTAAGTTGATTTTCACTCTCAAGCGAGGTCTTAATCTAGAACCAGGCACACCTAACTACGATATTAAACAACTGGCTCTGGAATGTGCCACTAAACGTATGTATCCAGATGTTCTGTCCTACGATAAAATCATTGATTTGACCGGATCCTTTAAGGCTCCTATGGGGTGTCGTTCTTTCCTTCAAGGATGGAAAGACGAAAATGGCCAAGAAGTAAATTCTGGCCGGATGAACCTAGGTGTGGTTACGGTGAATCTGCCAAGGATTGCCTTAGAATCCCAAGGAGATATGGATAAGTTCTGGAATATTTTTGCAGAGCGGATGCAGATTGCTAAGGATGCTCTGGTTTATCGTGTAGAGCGGGTTAAAGAAGCCAGTCCAGCTAATGCTCCAATTCTCTATCAATACGGTGCCTTTGGCAAACGTTTGAGTAAGACTGGCAATGTTGATGACCTCTTCAAGCACCGCAGGGCAACTGTTTCTCTGGGTTATATCGGTCTTTATGAGGTAGCAACTGTATTCTATGGCGGTCAGTGGGAAGGTAATCCAGAAGCTAAGGAATTCACTAAGAATATTATCCGGCAAATGAAAAAGTTGGTCGAGACTTGGTCAGATGAATATGATTATCATTTTTCAATTTATTCAACACCATCAGAAAGCTTAACTGATCGCTTTTGCCGTTTGGATACTGAGAAATTTGGTAAAGTCAAGGATATTACCGATAAGGAATACTATACCAATTCCTTCCACTATGATGTTCGTAAGAATCCAACTCCATTTGAAAAATTGGATTTCGAAAAAGACTATCCAGAACTAGGAGCCTCTGGTGGCTTCATTCATTATTGTGAATATCCTGTTCTGCAACAAAACCCTAAGGCCTTAGAAGCCGTTTGGGACTATGCCTATGACCGTGTGGGCTATCTTGGCACCAATACGCCAATTGATAAATGCTATGAATGTGGCTTTGAAGGGGATTTTACTCCAACAGAACGTGGCTTTATGTGCCCAAACTGTGGCAATACCGATCCTAAGACCGTCGATGTCGTTAAACGGACTTGTGGTTACCTAGGGAATCCTCAAGCTCGGCCAATGGTTAATGGTCGCCACAAGGAAATTTCCGCCCGTGTTAAGCACATGAATGGTTCAACCATTCAAAACCCTGGTCGCCACAAAGATTAAAATAGATAGAAGGAGCAAGGCTAGGATGGCAGAAGACAAGAATTTTACTACTGATACAGTTTTATTCAAACTAGATGAGGATGCCAATACCTTGAAGGATGATCTGATGTTGGTTTCTCGTTCGCTGAATGAGATTGGTTATGATGCCGTTAATCAAATTGTCGGATATATTCTCAGTGGTGACCCAGCTTATATTCCTCGTCATAATAATGCTCGCAATAACATTCGGCGCCATCATCCCGATGAAATTGTTGATGAGTTAGTACGTTATTATTTACAGGAAAAATCACTGATTTCAGAATAAGGAAAGGTAAGAAACCTGTATATGGGAAAGTATCAGCTAGACTATAAAGGACAGGCGCAGGTGACCCGATTTCATGAGAAAAACTCAGTCGTGAAACCTGATAAAAAAGCGCGTGTGCAGGAATTGCTGAAAAAGGCAGGCAAAAAGAAATAAACAGGTGGGAGTTTGGCAGTGCCACTCCCCCTTTTTGAACAGGAGTAGATAATGATGAAGCAAATTGGGATTGTTGGTCTAGGTGACATTTCACAGAAAGCGTATTTACCCTATATGCGTCAGCTGGAGGGTGTATGCTGGCATCTTTTTACTCGAAATCAAGCGGTTTTGGAGCAGGTGGCGAGTCTTTTAGAGCAGGTTAAAACCTATGAAAGCTTAGAGGCTTTGCTAGATGTCGATTTGGATGGGGTCTTTATCCATGTCGCCACCGTCGCCCACCAAGAAATCGCTCAGCAGTTTTTGAAAAAGGGCATTCCAGTTTATATGGATAAGCCCCTAACTGAAAATTTTGCAGAGACGCAGGCACTTTATGATTTGGCGCATGAACAGGGTACTTTGCTCATGACGGGCTTTAATCGTCGTTTTGCACCTAGGGTTTTAAAAATGACAGAGCTAGCAGACAAACGTCGCATTGTTGTCGAAAAGAATGATGTCAATCGACCGGGAGAATTGCAGTTTAAGTTGTTTGATTTTTTCATTCATCCGCTAGACACAGCTCTTTATCTGGCAGATGGACAATTGCAGGCAGGTCAGTTTCACTATCATGTAACGCAGGATAATTTGCTAAGTCAAGTAACGGTGACCTTGCAGACAGACCAAGAGACTATCATTGCTAGCATGAATTTGCAAGCGGGCAGCCGTCGGGAAGTAATGGAAGTGCAGACACCGCAAGCAACTTATCATCTGGAAAATTTAGATGAACTGACTATTTTTACAAAAAATCGTCAGACTCGGGAAAACTTTACTTCTTGGGATACCACCCTCTATAAACGTGGTTTTGAGACGATTATTGAGGCATTCTTGCAAGCGATTGATACAGGTGAAAATCCTGTGTCGCCAGAGACCAGTTTACTCAGTCATTATCTCTGCCACCAAATCAATCAGGCGGATAAGGCAAGTGGCATTTTAGACGTGAAACTTCCACTATAGGAATGAGGGTTTTATGGAATTAAGACGGCCAACATTAGACGACAAAGCAACGATTTTGGGCATGATGCAAGAGTTTGAAGAGACAAGGTCTGCCCACGACGGAGGCTTTTGGGATACTGAAAACTTTGACTATGAAAACTGGTTGCTCAATAATGCCGACGCAGAAATGGGATTGAATATCCCTGAAGGTTGGGTACCTACCATTCAACTTGTTGGCTTTGAGGGTGAAAAAGCAGTTGGTTTTTTGAATTTACGCTTACGTTTAAATGAGTATCTACTTCAGCATGGTGGGCATATCGGTTACTCGGTACGACCTTCAGAACGTGGTAAAGGATATGCTAAGGCTATGCTAGAACAAGGTGTCTACCTAGCGATTTCTAAAAATATCACTAAAATTCTTGTCACTTGTAACGAGAAGAATCTTGCCAGTCGTGCGGTGATTTTGGCAAATGGTGGTGTCTTGGAGGATGTACGTGAAGGGACGGAGCGCTACTGGGTTCAATAGTCAGCAGGGTGATTATTAAAGGTGGGAGATCAGAACTGATGGTAGTCGGTTTGCTACCCAATCAATGGAGAAAAATATGGTAGAAGAAAGATGGAATACGCCCCAACCGGGTGAATGGAAATCAGAGGAGCTCAGTCAAGGGCGGATTATTGATTATAAGGCCTTTAATTTTGTGGACGGAGAAGGCGTACGCAACTCCCTTTATGTAAGTGGCTGTATGTTTCATTGCGAAGGCTGTTATAATGCAGCAACTTGGTCATTTAGAGCAGGTATTCCGTACACAAAAGAGCTTGAAGAACAAATCATGACTGATCTGGCTCAACCCTATGTACAAGGTTTAACTTTGCTCGGTGGAGAACCCTTCCTCAATACAGGAATTTTACTGCCCTTGGTCAAGCGCATTCGCAAGGAGTTACCAGAAAAAGATATCTGGTCTTGGACAGGCTATACCTGGGAAGAACTCATGTTGGAAACGCCAGATAAGTTAGAATTGTTGAATCTTATTGATATCTTGGTAGATGGCCGTTTCGATATCACGAAGAAGAATTTAATGCTTCAGTTCCGAGGTTCTTCGAATCAACGGATTATTGATGTCAAGAAATCCTTGGATCAAGACCGAGTTGTTATCTGGGATAAGCTTAATGATGGGCAAGTTACTTACGAACAAGTTAATCGAGATAATTTAATATAGACTATAATAAAAGCATAAAACTTTCAAGAAGTTTTATGCTTTTACTATAAATTCAATTAAGGTTTAATGGTAAGATTTACTCTATTCGACTGTTTTGATAAAAACCAAATGCTGATCGGTCGAAAGTTCTTGGCGATAGGAGAAGCCAGAAAAATTTACTGTTTTCAATGCTTCAGTCGTTTGAATCTTTTGTTTGATAATCTGGTTTAATAACTGGCCACGCCCTTTCTTGGAGATAGTTGAATGAGTCTTGAGTTGTCCAGCGCTTTCCTCTTGAAAAGTAATTCTAATGAGTGATTTTGCTAACTGAGGTGAGAAAACTGATTCAAATTCACTCGATAGAAGGGAAATAACGGGTTCGTTATTCATAATAGACTTGAGGAAATCGTCATAGACAGGTCGCCAGTAGTTTTTCAGAGATCGACCATTGACTTGGATTTTACAGTTGAAGTCTAAGCGATGTTCAGCGATATCAGCTAAAGCGTTGATAATACCATAGAAAGCAGAGGTAATAAAAATATGCTCTCTTGTAAACTTAATATCAAGTTTGGTCAAGTCTTTGTCAATTTGACGATACATAAGACCGTTGAAAAGCTCTAAAGCTGGGTAGCTAAGTGCCTTTCCATTCTGTAAAGCTGTCAGGTGCTGAGCTTCTATTTTTGCAGCATCGGACTTGATCTTATAAATTTTTTCTAATTCTGATGGATTAACTTGAGCCAAGATTTTTAGGATAGGTTGGCTTTTGTCTGGAAGGGAGACGTGATGACCTTGAGAATGAGTGCGCATTTCTTTTGCAGGAGGAATTAAAAATTTCATTGTTTTTTATATAAATTTCTTGGTGTTATTAGTTAAGGTATAAATATTCTTGCCTAGTTACTCAGAAAATTGAGAGGAGAACCATGCCGACGAAAAAGACCAAATAAGCAATGAGAGCGGTAATTTTCAAACTAGTAGGAATTCCAGAACGATAGCGTTTCAAAGGAAGAAAGAGGGCAACAAGCGCTCCCCCTACCAATCCCCCTAGGTGCCCGACGAGGCTTATACTGGGATGTCCTGACATCAAATCCATCAAATTAAAAGCGAGATTAAGAGCAATTAAAACTAAGAATTGGTTGCCGACTTGTTTCAGAACAGAGCTATTACCGATATAGCCAACAATGACTATAGCTGCGAAGAGTCCAAAGAGGGCGGTTGATGCTCCTGCTGAAACCACGGTCGGTGTAAAAAATAGGGTAGCAGCATTTCCCATCAGCCCTGCTAAAAGGTAGAGAAGGAAAAATTTTCCGGATCCCCAGAGCTCTTCAGTGATGCGACCGACAAAGTAGAGGGTAACGCCGTTAAAAATTAGATGCTCCCAGCCGATATGGACGAATATTGGGGAAATCAAACGCCAGATTTGCTTGTGGTCGTACTGAACTGCTCGGCCCAACATACCGCCGAAATGGTAGATAGCTGGGCCAGTCGTAGATTTCCCAAAATAAATAATTTGCAGAGCTAAAAAGACCAATAAAGTAAGAGCCAGCAAGGCATAAGTGACTGGATATTTTTTAAAATCTTTGATCATAGGTGAAGACCTTTCTAACTGGGACATCATGTGGATCAGCCTGAAAATCAACCTCTTGATAAGGATAGATAGTACTGACTGTAGAACCTTGGAAATCCTTTAAATAGCGATCATAAAAACCTGCTCCAAATCCGATACGATAACCTTTTGAATTGAAAGCTAGTCCTGGAACATGGATCAAGTCAATGCTAGTTTTAGCGACGGGCCGTTCATTTATGGGCTCTAGGAGACCAAATTTAGTCATTTTTAGTTGTTTTGGGGTGTATTCCGTAAAAATCATCTGACTTTTGGGGTGAGTTTTGGGTACTAAAACGGCTTTCCCATCTTTTTGAGCTTGAGTAATTAGGGCCTTGGTATTATACTCGAAATCAAAAGCCAGATAGGTTGCCAAAGTTTTGGCTTCTTGATATTCTGAACTAGCTAAGAGCTGATCCAGTAAAGCCTTGTCAATCTCAGCTTTACACTCCCTATTTTGCTCTTTTAACTGCTTTAAAACAGTTTGTCGAATCTCATTTTTTGACATGCTCTTATCTTACCATTTTTCCTGTGAATTGACAGATTTTATCGAAGAAAAAGGGAGGGGATAGACCCAAAAATTGAAAATTTTGGATCGTATCCCCTCTTGAATAAGTTGGTTTCAGCCTTGTGACGAAAGGAAAACCATCCAGCAAGGGTTCATTGGTGCTAAAGTACCTAATGAACTGTGCAGGGTTAAGACTAAGTTATCCTAGCTAACAAGTCTTGTTCCTAACCACCGTGCTAAGAGTGTATTCCAAAATAGGAATATACTGGACGAGCTTTTTCCTAGCCTCGAATTTAATTAGCACGATAGTTCAGAAATTGGCTGATAGTCTCGACTGCGAATGGCAGAACATCTTCATTAGGAGTCATTTTCGGACTGTGAAGAGGGTAGGCTGAATCAACACCTAGCCAGAACATAACCCCAGGAATTTGGTGAAGTAAATAACCAAAATCTTCACCGGTCATAGCTGGCAAGATATCAATCAGATTGGCATCTGTTTTTTGGTCAAAGAAGGCCATCAAGTCCTTAGCTAAGTCAGGGTCATTTTCAACAGGCAGATACCCCCCTTGAATCAGTTCAACGGCTACCTCTAAACCAAAGGATTTAGCAATCCCTTCTGCAATCTCTTGGAGTCGTTTTTGAGTTAATAAGTTCATTTCTTGAGTCAGTGTGCGGATGGTCCCATGTAATTTCGCTTCTTCAGCGATGACATTATTAGTAGTCCCGGCATGCAGCGACCCAAAGGTGACAACGGCCCCTTCGATCGGATCAACGTTACGACTGACGATGGTTTGAACTTGCGTCACAAAGTAGGCTGCAGCAACTAGGGCATCATTGGCCTTGTGAGGGAAGGCAGCGTGACCACCGGTACCCTTGAAAGTTACAAGGATTTCGCAGGTCCCTGCAAATAAGGTGCTAGTATTAGTAGCAATATCGCCAACCTTTAAATCTGGCCGAACATGGAGGCCATAAAATTCATCTGGCCGCCAATTACCAAAGGCATTTTCCTCGTACATAAGCTTACCCCCAGCCAAATTTTCCTCGGCAGGTTGAAAGAGGAAAAGTAAATTATTTTTAGGTTGTTTTTGAACCAGAGCATCTAACAGTCCCAGAGCCGTGGTCATGTGGATGTCATGACCGCAGGCGTGCATCCGTCCCTCATGCTGACTGGCAAAGTCTAAATCTGTAGCTTCCTCTACAGGCAGAGCATCGATGTCTGTCCGCCAGCCTACTGTTTTTTCAGGGGCAGAGCCATGCAAGAAAACTAAGATACCAGTTCGCCAGGTTCTTTGTTCGACAAAATTCTTGCCGTGAGTAATTTCAGTAATTTTATTCAAAAGGTACTTTTGTGTTTGATACTCTTCTAAGCCAATTTCAGGAATCTGATGGAGCTCTCGGCGGATTTTAATTAAATCTAACATAGAAATGAATCCTTTCATTAACGGACAAGCCTAACTGATTGAACAGGTTAGATTTCGTTATTCAAACAGTCTTTAGCTTATCAGTCGATAGGTTTACATAAAAAAGAGAGTGGGCAAACTCTCTTTATCACAGACTTAGAGGTTGCGTAAGGCATCTTCCAAGGCCGTTTTTTGTTGTGTCTTGGTGTCTATTTTCTTGATGACACGAGCTGGAACTCCGGCAACAACAACATTTTCAGGAACATCTTGGGTAACGATAGCACCAGCAGCAACGACCGAACCATTGCCAACCTGAACCCCTTCAATAACAACGGCATTAGCACCGACTAAAACATTGTCACCAATCCGGACGGGGTCAGCAGAAGCCGGCTCAATCACACCAGCCAGAACAGCGCCAGCACCGATATGGCTGTTCTTACCAACGGTTGCCCGACCACCCAAGATGGCTCCCATATCAATCATGGTTCCGGCACCGATTTCAGCACCGATATTGATAACAGCTCCCATCATGACCACGGCATTGTCTTCGATGGTCACTTGGTCGCGGATGATAGCACCCGGTTCAATCCGAGCATTGATATGACGTTTATCAAGCAGGGGAACAGCAGAGTTGCGACCATCCTGTTCAACCACATAGTCCTTATTTTCAGTCAAGTTGACCAGAAGGGGCTGGATGTCCTTCCAGTCACCAAAGAGAACGTTACCTAGCTTTGTTACAGATTCAGGGACATTTCCTGCCAACTGGCCTTCAAAGGTTACCTTGACATTGGTCTTCTTTTTAGCATTTCCAATATAAGCAATAATTTCTTGGGCGTTCATTTTCTGTGCAGTCATGATAGTCTCCATTCCTTTTTGTTTAAGCATTATTATACCAAAAATTCTGAAAATTTGGCGATAGAGTTTCAAAGAGCTTAAGAGTGGGATAAAAATAGGTAAGGAGTGAGAAAGAATCCAAAAATTAAAAATTTTGGTCTGTCTCCCCCGGCACAGTTGACTAAGTTTTCTGATTTGGCTTCTGGCAAAAAGAAAATCAGCCAACCCCTGCGCCAATTGGTAAATCGAGAGCAATAGTAAAAAGGTAAGACTTTCGTCCCACTCTCTATTTTCATTATAAAAGAAAAAATCCCTGACGGGACTGTATTAATTATCGCCAGTAGACATAGGTAGGATTAGGAGTGACGTAGACGAGGGTATTGCTACCAGCATTGAAGAGAAGAATAATATCCTTTTCTTTATACTCGTAGATATAGTAATTGCGAAGATTTCCTAAAGCGAAATCCACGGCTTTCCAGTTGAAGGCTCGAGCCTCTTCACGGGTAATATCTTTATTTTTAAAGAGGTTGATAATGCGCTTTGGTTCGTCTTGTTTTAAGGCAATTACCATTTGTGAACGGTCATTAATAATTGAATCAGGGTCGCCGAGAATTTGCTTGACCGTATCAGCAGTATATCCCTTGTAGTCAGGGGCAGAAGCGGTTAAGCCTGAGCTGGACCCTTCATAGTAAATCTCACTGCCATCGGTTGCATAAATCTTATCTTTTTTAGCAGAATCAGCATCCACAGGCAGATCATCTGGACGCCGATTCTTATGAAACTTTCCCTTAGTACTTGGACTCCCATCGTTTGCCGAGCTGGTGACGTTCGTCCGATCGGAGCTTGAATGACTTTTTGGGTTACAGGCTACCAAAAAAGCGCCGGATGCCAGCAGGCATAACAGCAATAATAATTTTCTTTTCATCATAAACCCCTAATCAATAAAAAGCCTATTTTCATAGGCTTTCACTTGTCAAGTTTATCCTCCCTGTAGGACTCGAACCTACGACCCATGGATTAAGAGTCCACTGCTCTACCAACTGAGCTAAGGAAGGAGAAAGAGCTGTATTGGTACCGATGATCCACGTTTTGTATTGAACCCGCAAGTTAAAGCAGGTGGGTAACTCGCTCTTGCTTAGTTGCTTCCGCGTGAAACGGCCTGCATACTGCAAAAAGACTTATGTTTCCCAAAATACAAAGATTTAGTCGGTCAACACAGTGATGTGGATTCGTATACCACAGCAGTTTTATGTTCTTATCATACCATTTTTGAAATTTTTTTCAAGGGGAAAATACTATTTTTTATGAAAATCCCTTTACTTTAATCAGAAAGTTTATCAATTCGGTCCTTGTTAGCCCCTAAAGCGCGTTCGTATTTACCTGTTTCATTGGCTGAAAAATAATTAATCCCTAAAAGTTTATCGGGTAAGTATTGTTGTTTAACCCACTTTTCCGGATAATTATGAGGATAGAGATAATCCTGAGCATTGCCTAATTCTTTACTACCTTTGTAGTGGCCATCACGTAAATGACGCGGAATTGGCAGGTTCCCAGATTTCCGTAAATCAGCTAAGGCAGCATCCATAGCAAGATAGGCTGAATTCGATTTAGGGGATAGAGCGAGATCAACCACAACATTAGCAATCAGAATCCGTGCTTCTGGAAATCCAATTTTTTGAGCCGCTTCTAGAGCTGTTACGGTGTGAATTTGAGCATCGGGGTTGGCCAGACCGATATCTTCGTAGGCAATTACAGTCAGGCGGCGGGCTAGACTGGGCAGATCGCCCGCTTCAATCAAGCGGGCAGCGTAATGAAGACTGGCATTGACATCGGATCCGCGGATAGATTTTTGCAGGGCAGACAAGACATCATAATGGCCATCGCCGTTTTTATCCATAGTAATGTAAGACCGCTGCAGACTGTTCTCGACTGTATCTAAGGTAATATGGCGCAGCCCCTTTTCGTCGGCTTGAGTAGACATAACAGCTAATTCCAAAGAATTGAGGGCTGACCGCAGGTCTCCGTTGGTGGCTGTCGCAATAAAATCTAGGGCCTCATGATCTAGGGTGATAGCAAAATCGAATCCCCGCTCTTTGTCGGAAATAGCTCGCTGGATAGCTACCTTAATGTCATCATTAGACAGAGGTTCCAGCTCAAAAATTTGCACCCGCGAGCGAATGGCAGGTGTGACTGAAAAAAAGGGATTTTCAGTTGTAGCCCCGATCATGATAATATTGCCGTTTTCCAACAGGGGCAAAAGAAAATCCTGCTTGGTCTTGTCCAAACGATGAATCTCATCTAGCATAAGAACCAAACCACCTGAGAATTTGGCCTCTTCTGCAATTTCCTGCAGGCGTTTCTTACTGTCAGTCGTAGCATTGAAAGTACGAAAAGCAAACTTAGTCGTCCCAGCAATAGCAGAGGCAATCGAAGTCTTACCGATCCCTGGTGGTCCATAGAGAATCATCGAAGAGAGCATATTGGCCTCAACCATCCGGCGGATAATTTTACCCTCACCGACGAGGTGATTTTGCCCGATAATTTCATCAATTGTTTTGGGCCGCATACGCAGGGCAAGATTAGCTGTCATAACTCACAGCTCCTTTTAATTGTAGATTTTTATGATAGAATTATTGTAACACAAAAAAGGATAAAGCAAGAAGAGGAGACGAGACCAGATGGCTAAGTATGGATTTTTATCAGTTCTGGAGGAAGAATTGGAACAGCACTTTGATTATGACTTTGCCATGGATTGGGACAAGCGAAATCACGCTGTGGAAGTGGCTTTTGCCTTAGAAGCACAAAATTTAGCAGCTATTGAAACTGTTGATGACAAGGGGGAGTTGTCAGATCAGGATGTCCTCTTCGAAGACTATGTCATCTTTTATAATCCTGAAAAATCACGGTTTGATGCTGAAGACTACTTGGTGACGATTCCCTATGAACCGAAAAAAGGCTTATCGCGCGAATTTTTAAACTATTTTGCAGAAACCTTGAATGCTGTTGCGACCGAGGGACTCAGCGATCTGATGGACTTCCTCAGCGATGATTCCATCCAAGAATTCGGCCTCCATTGGGATACTGATGCTTTTGAACATGGCAGAGCTAAACTCATCGAGACAGAGTTCTTTGAATATCCGAGGTATTAGGGTGACCAGTGATGTAGTGATGGATGCTATGAAAGGCGTAACTGATAATTATTGGGAGAATAAATAAAGATAAAATGGCTAATAGAGAAAGAATTTTGTTAAAAGATATTTTTAACTTTGATGAATTGTTGTCACGACCTGAGTATAAAGGGAGACGGATAAAAATTAGGTTTAATAAAAGTTGGATTAATAAAAATTGGATTGATTATGATTTTGCGAAGGGATATCATGACAAGGATGATGATTTTATTCCTTGGATTTTAAGTAGAGGCAGTGATATAAAAAGCCGAAATAATCCTAAAGATATTCAATTCCAATTTATTGAGGTAGAGTATCTCAATGGTTGTTCGTAGGTGCCTATCTTATTCTTGATAGAGACAGTAGAGTGCACACAAACGGTGTTAAGTATGCAAGTGCCCAGCGACTAACCGAATTTGATAAGTACAAAGAAAGGCTAATATTAAATTGGAAAAATAAGGGGCAAAGTTGGTTTTACACTAATAGAAGCATTATTGATAATGAGATGGAAGTTGAGCTAGTTTCCTCACAATCGTACTTTGATAGAAATATTGATTTTCCTGGATTTGAAAATTTATCGCGGTCCTATTCAGACTTAAAGAAACATTTTAATAACCCAAGTTGGCGAAACCCTCTATCTTCCATTTATGGAGTTTATGTTATTACAGACACGAAAACGGGAAAGTTGTATGTTGGTTCAGCGTATGGCCAAGATGGGATTTATGGACGTTGGTCAGCCTACCTTAAAGATGGATACGATAAGGAAGAATGTGAGGATAACCAATATCCTAATAAGGGACTTAGAGAATTAGTACATAACAAGGGTCTTAAGTACATTCAAACGAATTTTCAATACACTCTTCTGGAAATTTTTAGCAAAAATGACATTGGGAAACAAAAAGCATTAGAGAGAGAAAAGTATTGGAAACAAGTTTTAAAATCTAGAGAGCATGGCTACAATGAAAATTAAAAAATTGATGTTTGCTAATAGTAAAATCATTAAAGGAGGCTTATCATGGACAAGTGGCAAGAGTTAAGTGTTGTGGTTGATCGAGAGGCTCAGGAAGCGGTGGCTAATATTTTAGTAGAATCAGGCAGTCAAGGGGTAGCTATTGAGGATAGTGCGGACTATCTTGGACCTGTTGGCAAGTATGGTGAGCTCTTCCCAGAGGTTGAGCAGTCTGACATGATTAGGATTACAGCCTACTATCCTGAGTCAATGGCTATCGAAGCTATCAAATCTGAGGTCAGCCAAGCTATCCGACAGCTGCCAGATTTTGGCTTGAAAACGGGTCAGATGAGCCTATCTCATCATGAATTGGCTGAGGCGGATTGGGCGGAAAACTGGAAGAGGTACTACCAGCCGAGTCGTATCAGTCACGATTTAACCATTGTGCCAAGTTGGACGGACTACCAACCCTCTCAGGGTGAAAAAATTATTAAGCTAGATCCCGGTATGGCTTTTGGGACAGGAACCCATCCAACGACTAAGATGAGTCTTTATGCCTTGGAGCAAGTTCTGCGGGGCGGTGAAACAGTTCTAGATGTGGGGACAGGTTCTGGTGTTCTTTCTATCGCCAGCTCCCTGCTGGGGGCCAAGGCCATCTATGCCTATGACTTAGATGATGTAGCTGTTCGGGTAGCTCAGGAAAACATAGCTCTCAACCCTGACATGGGTAATATTCATGTAGCTACTGGCAACCTTCTTGAAGGTGTTGAGCAGGAAGCGAGTGTTATCGTGGCCAATATTCTAGCGGATATCCTAGTTAACTTAACCGATGATGCCTACCGTCTGGTCAAGGATGAGGGTTATCTGATTCTTTCAGGCATTATTGCTGAGAAACTGGATCTCGTCTTAGAAGCTGCCTATAGTAGTGGTTTCCTACTAGAAACCCAGATGATTCAAGGCGAATGGCATACTCTTATTTTCAAAAAGACCGATGATCTGTCAGGTGTAATTGGAGGTTAGATGCAACAGTATTTTATTAAGGGTCAACCGGAAAATCCTCTCGTTATCACAGATAAAGACACCGCCAAACACATGTTTCAGGTTATGCGGTTGAAGGCAGAAGATCAGGTTGTCTTAGTCTTTGAAGATGGCATTAAGCGCTTAGCCAAAGTCATTAGCCCAACTCAGCAGGCTCTGGAACTGATAGAGAAGTTTGACGATAATGTAGAACTGCCGGTTTCTGTTACCATTGCCTCTGGTTTTCCCAAGGGCGACAAGTTGGACTGGGTAACCCAAAAAGCTACAGAACTAGGAGCTAAAGCTATTTGGGCCTTTCCTGCGGATTGGTCGGTTGCTAAATGGGATGGCAAAAAATTGTCTAAAAAAGAAGAGAAGTTGGCTAAAATTGCTCTGGGTGCTGCTGAGCAGTCCAAACGTAATCGAGTGCCTGATATTAGGCTATTTGCCCAAAAGTCTGAGTTTATCAAGCGGTTATCGGTATTTGATAAGGTATTTATCGCCTATGAAGAATCCGCTAAACAAGGAGAGCAGGCTGCTTTGGCGCGTGAATTGGAACAAGTTTCAGCAGGCAGTAAGGTCCTCTTCATCTTTGGACCCGAAGGTGGGATTTCTCCAAAAGAAATTGACGCTTTCGAGCAGGCTGGAGCAATCAAGATAGGCTTAGGCCCTCGGATTATGCGGACTGAAACGGCTCCCTTATATGCCCTGAGTGCCGTCAGCTTTTATACAGAATTAATGAGGATTTAAAAAAATGCCATACTGGCGTTTTTTTAAATCTTTTTTCCGTTAAAGGTGAAACGGATATGGGCATAATCCTTTTCGCCATTTTTACCGTCCATAAAGGCTTGGGCTTCTTTTTTGATCTGCACTAAATCGACCCCTTGGGCTTTAGCGGCAAAGACGCAGCCGCAGTAGCACTGACGGTAGATATCGTATTCCTTGCACATTTCTACAGAGCGTTGGTAGCCTTGATTTTTCTTGAAATCGCTCGGAAGATATTGGGTGTCGTAAATCTTCTGCACATCAAGTCCAACCGCATTAATAGTTTGGGAGTTCTTGTGGGGGCTGATGGTTAAGGCACTACCAAAATAGTCGAAACCAAGTTCTACTGCCTTTTCAGCCGTTTTATCTAAGCGATAGTCATAGCAGACCCGGCAGCGATCTCCGCCTTCGGGCTCGTTTTCTAATCCGTGGACGGTTCGGAAAAATTCATTAGGAACATAAGGAGCACCCAAAAATTGGACGGTCTGCCCAGTGTTTTTATTAAAATCATGAATAAATTTCTCAACCACATATTGCCGTCTTTGGTATTCCGCCTTGGGATGAATGTTAGAGTTAGCAAAATAAACCGTGATATCCGCCCATTGGCTCAGATATTCCAGTGTGTAAGTACTGCAAGGAGCACAGCAGACATGCATGAGTATCCTAGGTCTCAATTCTTGAGCTTGCCAGTTGGCAACCATTTTTTGCATGACACGATCATAGTTGATTTTTTGGTTAGGATTCATTTTTGCTAAGATGTCTTGACTATCAATCATAAGGTAATCCTTGGCCTTTCTTGCTTATAGTTTATCATAAATTGAAAGGTCTGACGAATCTAGGAAAATCAAGCAGCTAGAGCTGGAAAGTTTTCTCGGTTTTTCGCCTTTTCTTCCTATATGAAAAGTGTTAAAATTAAGGCAACTTAAAGTCCTTAGGAATAGCTTTAATACTCTGCAAAAATCAAAAATAGGACATTTGGTGATGGATATCAATATACTTTGTGACATGAAGTACAATAAAGACAAGGCTATATTATTACAAAATGCTTCTAGGTGTTAGTCCAGAGTTAATTATTTTAATGGCCGAAGTGTGATTAATTTTTGATTTCAATAGGTGTAGCCTAGCTTAGTCAAGCTAAGTTGGCGAGCTTTTCTAGTGATGAGAATAAGTTTTAGTTAGAGGTAGCGAAATGGCAAGTAACCCAAATTTAAAGGGACCAGAAGTTGTTGATGCGGTTAAAACCTATATGGCACCGGCAGATGTTGCTCTGGTTCAAAAGGCTTTGGATTATGCAACAGAAGCTCATAAAACGCAAAGGCGGCAATCGGGCGAACCCTATATTATTCATCCCATTCAAGTGGCTGGGATCTTAGCTGATTTACAGCTGGATGCTGTAACGGTTGCCTGTGGTTTTCTTCACGATGTAGTGGAGGATACAGAGGTCACCCTGGAAGATCTTGAAAGAGATTTTGGAATCAAAGTCAGCCAGATTGTTGATGGGGTTACCAAGTTAGGGAAAGTAAAGTACAAATCCCATGAAGAACAATTGGCCGAAAACCACCGTAAAATGCTTATGGCCATGTCTAAGGATATCCGAGTTATTTTGGTTAAGCTGGCTGACCGTCTCCATAATATGCGGACCCTAAAACATTTACGGCCTGACAAACAAAAACGGATATCTCGTGAAACCATGGAAATTTATGCCCCTTTAGCCCACCGTTTGGGGATTAGTGCTATCAAGTGGGAACTGGAAGATTTAGCCTTTCGTTATCTCAATGAGGTAGAATTCTATAAGATTTCCCACATGATGCACGAAAAGCGGCGGGAACGCGAAAGTTTAGTGGATGAGATTGTTGAGAAAATCAAAGATTATACAGCTGAACAGGGGCTTCACGGAAAGATTTACGGTCGACCTAAACACATTTATTCTATTTACCGTAAAATGCGGGATAAGAAGAAACGCTTCGATCAGATTTATGATTTGATTGCTATCCGCTGTATTATGGATACCCCTAGCGATGTATATGCCATGCTGGGCTATATCCATGAGCTTTGGCGTCCTATGCCGGGACGGTTCAAAGACTATATTGCCAATCCAAAATCGAACGGCTACCAATCCATTCATACAACGGTTTATGGCCCTAAGGGTCCTATTGAAATTCAAATTCGTACCCAAGAGATGCACGAGGTAGCTGAGTATGGGGTTGCTGCCCACTGGGCCTATAAGAAGGGTATCAAAGGTAAGGTCGATGCTCAAGAATCCGCTATTGGGATGAACTGGATTCAGGACTTGGTTGAACTGCAGGCAGGCTCTAACGGAGATGCTCAGGAATTTGTCGACTCAGTCAAGGAGGACATCTTCTCCGCTCGTATCTACGTTTTCACGCCTTCAGGAGATGTGCAGGAGCTGCCTCGGGATTCTGGCCCTATTGATTTTGCCTATGCCATTCATACCCAAGTGGGCGAAAAAGCTGTCGGAGCTAAGGTCAATGGCCGTATGGTCCCCTTGACAGCTAAGCTCAAGACCGGTGATGTGGTTGAGATTGTTACCAATCAGAATTCCTTTGGTCCAAGCCGAGACTGGATAAAGTTAGTCAAGACAACCAAAGCCCGCAATAAGATTCGCCAATTCTTTAAAAACCAAGATAAAGAAATGTCTATCAGCAAGGGACGTGATTTGTTGATTGACTATTTCCAAGAGCAAGGTTATGTGGCCAATAAATATCTGGACAAGAAACATATTGATGAAATTCTGCCTAGAATGAGTGTCCGCAGTGAGGAAGCTCTCTATGCTGCTATTGGTTTTGGTGAAATCAGTGCCACCACCGTCTTTAACCGACTGACTGAAAAAGAAAGACGTGAAGAAGAGCGAGCTAAGGCCAAGGCAGAGGCTGATGAATTGATCAATGGCGGTGAGGTCAAGCATCAGAACAAGGATGTTCTCAAGGTAAAAAGTGAAAACGGGGTCATCATCCAAGGTGCTTCTGGGCTTTTAATGCGGATCGCCAAGTGCTGTAACCCTGTTCCGGGAGATCCGATTGAGGGCTATATTACCAAGGGACGTGGAGTAGCTATCCACCGCGCAGACTGCCATAATATTAAAAGTCAGGATGGTTACGAACAAAGACTGATTGATGTTGAGTGGGATGAATCCAGCAAACTGGGCCAAGAGTATTTAGCAGAGATTGATATTTATGGTCTCAATCGTTCGGGGCTCCTAAACGATATCCTGCAAATCCTATCAACACAAACTAAGAGTATTTCAACTGTTAATGCTCAACCAACCAAAGACATGAAATTTGCCAATATTCATGTTAGCTTCAAAATCCCTAATTTAAACACCTTAACAACGGTTGTCGATAAGATAAAGGTAGTCCCTGATGTCTATTCCGTAAAACGGACAAATGGTTAAGTAGATACCTAATTCTCTTGCCTAAGATCCTAAAACTTAAAATGGAGGCCATAAACGATTATGAGAATTGTCTTGCAGCGAGTTAGTCAAGCGCAGGTAAGTATTGACGGGGAAATGGTTGCTTCAATTGGTTCAGGCCTTTTGTTACTGGTTGGGGTTGACCCTGAAGATCATCAAGAAGACTTGGAATATATGGCTCGCAAAGTCCTTAATATGAGGGTCTTCTCTGATGATGAAGGGAAGATGAATCTTTCGGTGAAAGATATTGGGGGAAAAATTCTTTCAGTTTCTCAATTTACTTTGTTTGCAAATACGAAAAAGGGAAATCGTCCAGCCTTTACAGAGGCAGCCCCACCCAAAATGGCCAGAAAACTTTACCAAGACTTCAACCAAATTCTTTCCCGAAAAATTCCTCTTGAGACTGGAGAATTTGGGTCGGACATGAAAGTGTCTTTGATCAATGATGGACCAGTGACAATTCTTCTTGACAGCAAAAATCGCTAAAAAGATTAAAAATCTGAGAAAGCTTGATTTAACAAGTGTTTTAGGGATTGAATTATTTCAACTACCAAATTGTTCACATTTTGTAATAAAATAGTAATAAGTTAGATAATTTGAGTTTTATGTAATGGAGGAAGCAGGCCATCGCGGGCCTTGCTTCTTTTTTTATTTGACAAAGTCAGTAAAATCAAGATAGTTTTGGGTATGAAATTAGTTACTGCTTTCAAGTATTGGGGTTGAGTTTTCTTGAATTTTCAGTAAAATACAATTCATGAGTTTTCGAGCGGCTCTCACCACAAAGCGCTTGATTATAAAAATTAGAAGGAGAAAAGACCGTGGAGAACAAAATGCTAACGCTTCCCAGCATGCTTGTCTTACTTGCCTGTGGGATGATGTTCGTTCTGCCAGCTCGTTCTGCTCATGCAGAAGACGTTGTCAACCACCCCCGAGTTGCAGACGAAGCGTCCACAGCTAGCCATCCAGCGTCGTCGCAGACGATTCTTGAACGCAGTCAATGGCAAGAAGAGACTCAGCCAGCAGAAGAAGACACTAGCAATGTGAGTTTTAAAGGTAATTCCCAGCAGGAAGTTGCCAGTTCGGACTCCAGTACAAAATTGCAAGATCCAGCAAAACAAACCCCTCCAGAAATTACTTCTGAGGATTCAGCTTCAGGGTCAGTTCCAGCCAGTTCAGCAATTGAACAAACGGGCTCAAACCAAGAAGCTGCCCAAAACCAATCAACTAGCAATCAAGGACCAGGTGTTATTCGGGCCACTAGTGCTCAGGTAACAGCGACCCGGTCAGTTATTGCTTCACAAGCGGGTGATGCTATTCTGGATTTATCAGCCGATAAGGCCAGTTATCGACCAGGTGAAGATGTCAGCCTGTCTGTTGATTTTAAAAATACAACAGATCAAGAGCAGGACATAACCGTTTATGCTGATGTTTATTATGTTGACAATAAGTTGGGAACTTATAAGTTCACGAGACACCTGAAAGCCGGTGAAGGTTACAAGATGCAAGCAGGTGACTTGAAGATTCCTGCATCGCAATTTGAAAACAACCGCGGTTACCTAGTTAAAATTAAAGTAGCTGATGTTAACAATAACACACTAGGTGAAAGCAATCGTGCCATTGCTGTTGAAAGCGATTGGACCAAGTTTCCTCGTTATGGTATCGTAGGTGGTTCACAAGATACCAACAATAGCCTTCTATCTAAGGATACTGATCGCTACCGTGCCGCACTTGAAAAGTTGAAGAATATGAACATTAATTCATATTTCTTCTACGATGTTTACAAGACGGCCACTAACCCATTCCCAAGTGACGAAGAACGTTTCAAACAAGATTGGAATACTTGGAGTGGTTCTGAAATTGAGACCCAAGCTGTCAAAGATATTGTTAACCAAGTTCATGAAGGCGGTGCAGTAGCCATGCTTTATAATATGATCTTGGCTGAAAACACTAATACGGGTGAAGCTCCTGCCCTACCAGAAACGGAATATGCTTATAACAGTGATGACCGTGGTTATGGTGCCAAGGGACAGCCGATGTCTTATACCGTAAAAATTCCAAAAGACGGCAAAGAAGAAGATGTTCAAATTCAACGTTACTACAATCCAACCAGTAAACAATGGCAAAACTACATTGCCGATAAAATGGGCCAAGCTATGAAAAATGGCGGCTTTGATGGTTGGCAAGGTGACACTATTGGAGATAATGAAGTTTACAGCTATGCCGATAAGGATAGCAATGACCCAAGCAAGAAACATTGGTTAACAGAAGGGTATGCAGAATTCCTTCGTGCCATTAAAGAAAAATTACCAAATTACTACTTAACCGTAAACGATGTTAACGGTGAACAAATCTACCGCCTTAAAGACGGTAATCAAGATGTTATCTACAACGAAATCTGGCCATTTGGTGGTTCAGCTCTCAAGGATGGTCGCAATCAAACCGAATACGGTGATTTGAAGGCGCGTGTCGATGAGGTTCGTAAGGTAACAGGTAAGTCTCTTATTGTCGGTGCCTATATGGAAGGCAGCGAAAAAGGAGGTTCTAAACGCGATGCAGAGGCTGGTAAGGCCTTGCAAACAGATGCTGTTCTTTTGACCAGCGCTTCGATCGCAGCTGCCGGTGGCTATCACATGTCTCTTGCAGCTCTTGCTAATCAGCAGAACGAAATAGACGGAGGCCAAGGTATTGGTGTCCTTCAAACTGCTTATTACCCAACTCAAAGCTTGAAGACTTCAAGCGAATTAACTCGTAAAAATAATGATTATCAACAATTCATCACAGCTTATGAAAATATTTTGCGTGATGGTGTTGAAAATGATGATGCCCAAGTAAATACTTATAATTCAGAAGGTAAACTTCTGTCAACTGATGCCAAAGGTATTAATGGCCACCAAGTATGGACTTATGGCAAAAAAGGCAATAACTTTAGAACTGTTCAACTTCTGAATCTGATGGGAATTAATTCCGATTGGAAAAATGAAGATGGTTCAGAAGCTAACAAGACACCAGATGAGCAAACAAACTTGACTGTTAAGTATGCTCTTGGTGATGTATCAATGGAAGATGCCCAACGTATGGCAAATCAAACCTACGTAACATCTCCAGATGACTGGTCTAAATCTAATATGCAAAAAGTTTCTGCCTCAGTAGAAACTGACGAAACCGGTAAGCCAGTTCTCGTTATCAATGTTCCTAAATTGACACTTTGGGATGTTGTCTATATCTCAGCTGAAGATGAAAAATCAGCCCCTGACTCTGAGCAAGAACAATCAGCGGCTCCTGCTGATAAAGCGACTGATGACAAAGCGGCTCAAGGCCAAGTAAATCAGCCAGCGACCCCAGTAGAACAGCCTCAAGTTCCAGCTCAAGCTAAACCTGAGGGAACGGATCCAGTAGCAAGTCCAACTGCTCCAGAAAATTCAGCTCAACCTGAAGCAACTGAGCAACCAGCTACTCAAGATAAGCCAGAAGAGGAAGCCAGTCAACCTCTTGCAGAAGCGGTTGAACCTCAGCCGGAAGCAGGAAACCAAGCAGAGAAAACAGTAACGCCAGCAGGCAACTTCTCTGTGGAACCAGCAGCAGCTGAAACCCCAGCTACTCCGGCAGAAGGATTAGGTGTTGATAAGCCTCAAGAACCATCAGTTCAAGCTCAAGATCCAAGTTTTACCGAAGCACCGACTCAATCAGAGCAACCGCAGGAAAGAGAGTCAAATTTGGCGGATCCAGCAGCTGATAAAGCTGCAGCACCAGAAGCTGCTAAACCGGATTCAGCTCAGTCAGCCGACCCCGCTACATCGGAGCCTGCTGCTACAGAGCCCGATCAGCCTGCTGTTAATCCAGCTCCAGCCTCTAATGAAGAGCCATCAGCTCCAGCCACGCCTGCACAGCCAGCTAGTCCTGAGAGTGAAATGTCAAGTCCAAATTCTGGACAAGACAATAATAATCAGACGGCTGATTTAGTGCCGGAGCCAAGTGCTCCAGCCGTTCCTAATAATCAGGGAAGCCAATTAGATGGGAATCAACCCCTACAGGTTCAAGGACAAGGCAATCCGGCTGACCCAGCTGACAATCCAGAAGGTTCTGCAACTCTTCCAGCGGACCCAGCGGATCAGCCTAATGGTGGTTCAGGTCAGGCAAGTCAGTCTGGAGATCCAGCAGCTGATCAAAATTCAGCAGAATTGCCAAAAAATCCTTTAGTACCAGGTGAAGTCGGTCAGCCAACAACGCCGCAACTTCCAAATTTAGAGACATCAACTCCAACAAGTATGGACAGTGAGAGCTCTTCTGCTGGTCAGTCCTCTGCTAAGTCTTCGGAACAGTTACCCAAGACAGGAGATAAAACCAGCGGTCTTATTTTTGGTATGAGTCTGGTCTTCCTCACTTTGACAGGATTACTGGCAAAACGTGAAAAAAACTAAAGCGATTAGAGGACTAGTTTTTTGAGTGGTAGCTCTTACTTCTCCTCTTTTTTGCGGGAATTGGCTAGAGATACTTTAGTCAAAACAAGATAGATAAGAAATTAATTTTTAAACAGTGTTTCGGTTAAAAATCGGGCACAAAAGAAAGGAGGTCTTATGCCATTGAGGAAAAAAAGTCTAGTAGTCTTGATGGGAGCTTTTGCTCTTGGAATATCTTGGCAAACGATGATGACCGTTTCTGCTGACGAACTGACCGCTAATTCGGCAAATGTGGCGGCTGTAACTGACAGTCAAAGCCAGACCCAAGTACAGGCAGCAACAGCCGGTACGACAGTCTCCACTGATGAGGCAGTAACTCCTGCAGCGCCACCAGCTCAGGCAGAAAGTCAAACCAGTCCAGCGACTGCAGACTCTAGCACTTATGACAGTTCTAATTACGGTGCCAATCTTCCTTATACAGGCTATGAGGCTGAACAAGGAACTTTAGCCAATGGTGCTAAAGAGGAAGCGTCAACAGATGTCGATTCAACTGCAGGAGAAGCTTCTGATCAGAAATATGTCGAACTACCGAATCAAGGGTCTTCCGTCTCTGTTCAGGTCGAAGCCCCAGCCAATGCTATTAATGTTCGCTATACCATTCCTGACGGAACATCTGGTCAATTAGATGTTCAAGTTAATGGGAACAGTGTAGCCAACCTTGATTTATCTTCATCATCAGCTTGGCAATACCTTGATACAGATGTTGAAAATGACAGTCCAACAGCTAATTCACGGGCTCGTTTCCGTTTTGACGAGGTCCATTCCCTTTTGAAAGATATTCAACTGAAAAAGGGAGATACCCTGACCTTGGTCAAAAATTCGGCGGATAACGTTGCCTATGGTATTGACTTCATTGAACTAGAACAGGCTGGCGATCCAATCGCCCAAGCCGATAATGCCATTAGCATTACTTCTAAGGGAGCAGTAGCCAACGATGGTCAGGACGATAGCCAAGCCCTCTTTGCTGCTATTAATGAGGCCAAATCAACGGGACGTCATGTTTATATTCCGGCCGGCCAGTTTGACTTTAATCAAAAAATTGGTGTAGATGCTTCAAACTTGAAAATTTCAGGTGCGGGCATCTGGCACACCCACCTACATTTCACTAGCGACCAAGCTGGTGGAGGTGGTTTTGAATTTAACCACAATGATAATGGTATCGAGTTGAGCGATTTCTTTATGGATTCGAATCTGACCTCGCGTTATCATGAAGCTGCTAACTACAAAGCGATTTCTGGAACTCTAGGCTCTAACTCATCGATCCATGACATTTGGGAACAACACTTCGAATGTGGCATGTGGATTGGTGACTATGATGCCGCTAATATGCATTATACCGACGGTCTTGTTGTGAAAAATGCACGAATTCGCAATAATCTAGCAGATGGTATTAATTTTGCACAAGGAACAAAGAATTCAACTGTAGAAAACTCTAATATCCGCGGTAACGGTGATGATGGCTTGGCTACTTGGTCAAGTATTGATGGTGCGACTAATGCGACCATTGCCGAAAATAATAAATTCCTCCACAACACTATCGAGCTTGGCTGGCGTGCCGGAGGAATTGGTATCTTTGGTGGCAAGGGCCACGAAGTTGCTAACAATCTGATTAAGAACAACATTGCCGGTGCCGGTATTCGTTTGAGCACCGTCTTTGCAGGTCATAACTTCGATACCAATGATACCGGAATTAACATTCATGATAACCTCCTTTGGAAGACTGGCACAACCAGTGACCTTTATCGTCAACCACGTAGTGCTATTGATCTCCAAACCCAGAGAGGAGATATCAAAAATGTTGTCATCACTGATAATAAAATTTTAAATTCTGTAACGAAGGCCTACAGTGCTACTGACGGTCAAGGAACAGAAAATGTTCGCTTTGTAAATAATAGTGTTGATGATCAGGCGCACCTTGAAAGCCCTAAGCCAGTAGAGCCAAGTGTGACACCAGCACCGACAGAAAACGATCAACCATCTCAACCTTCTGCTCAAGCTCCAGCCGATCAACCAGCGCCAATGGCAGAAGCACAACCTCAAGCAGAAGAAGTACCTAAACCAGAGGAGCAACTGGAAGCTGATACACTAAATCAGCCAACTGACCAACCAAACGATGAGCCTGTTCAGCCTGATGCCAATCAACCATCTGATCAACCCAAAGATCCAGAGGTATCAGAACAGGATCCGGCCCAGCCTGCTACGCCAGCGCCATCAGAGCCTTTGGCCAATCAGGAAGCCCCAGCCCCAGCAGCTGATGAACCTGTGGTTCCTGATAATAGCCAGCCAGAAGCTGATGTAAAACCAGATGCAGATAAGGAACCAGCTAATCCAGATCAGCCAGATGGTAATCAACCTCAAACAGAAGAAGTACCTAAACCCGAGGACCAACCGGAAGCTGATACACCAAATCAACCAATGGGCCAACCAAACGATAAGCCTGTACAGCCAGATGAAAATGACCCATCTGATCAACCCAAAGATCCAGAGGTATCAGAACAGGAACCGGATAAGCCTGCTACGCCAGCGCCATCAGAGCCTTTGGCCAATCAGGAAGGCCCAGCAGCTGATGAACCTGCGGTTCCTGATAATAGCCAGCCAGAAGCTGACGTAAAACCAGATGCAGATAAGGATCCAGCTAATCCAGGTCAGCCAGAAGGTAATCAACCTCAGCCCCAACCGAATCCAGAAGGAGATCAGTCTGATCAACCTCAATTAGAGCCTAATAACCCTGATTCTCAGGATCAATCAAATGGCGATCAGCCTAATCCAGAAGGTAATAATCAATCTGATGAGGCAGATGCAGGTCAGAATGGTTCCGATACTCCAACAGATCAAAATGAAAACGGCGGGGAACAACCGTTACCAGCGCCAGCACCGGAGAATCCTGAAACTGGTCTAACAGAGTTGGTTCCATCAGAACCTGTCCCAGTACCAGATGCTCCAGACTCAGTTAGTCCAGCTCCTCAAGCTGATGCTGATCAACCCCCGCTTGTTAAACAAGCAGATGAGGTAGCGAAAGCGGCTAAAGAAGCCGATGCTGACAATCAAAAAATGCCAGTCATGCCCAAAAATTCGATGACACCGGGAGAAGTTGGACAACCAATCTCTCCGCAAATTCCAGGAGCTAAGAATACAGTTCCTACCAGTTCGAAAAAGAAGAGTAGTTCGGATAATAAAACCCATTCTGTCAAATCAGAAAAAGTTCAAAAACCTAAGTCAGGCCATAAAACAATCGGTATTGTCTTGGTTCTTGGTATCGCTTTTGTTGGTGCAACAGGTCTGCTAGCAAAACGTGGTAAACATCATTAAACGATAAAAAGTTTATTAATGAAATCATTGACTGACATTCCTGCCTAAATAGAAATAGCCTACCAGCTTTACTGGTAGGCTATTTGTCGTCTTAAAATTCCAATCTTTTTGATAAATAATGAACGCAATTTTAAGCAGTATAAGCTATGAAGGCCGTCAGCAGTCAGCTCTTATTTATTTTGGGCTTAGCATCAACGAGCCCCTTAGGAGCAGTCTCCATCAGGGTTAGAAAAGTCTTGGCAAAAACCTCCGGTGGTTCTGGAAAATCCTCAGCTACCCACTCGCCGACCAGTGCAAAAATGTAGTTAATCACGATTTTAATCATACTGGGTGTCATTAAGGGACTGTTATTGATAATGTGAATATTATCTGCTTCTAAAAGGAGTTGCAGATAACTCTCTTCAAGAAAATTAAAGACATTCCTGTCAATAGAAGTGTGATAGAGGATCCGTGCCTGTATTCGCTTTTGATAGACTTTAGGAATAACATCTCTAGCGACAGCCTCGTAGATAGAATGAATGCTAGGATCAGCAATGCTGCGTTTAAAAGTTTTAAAGACCTCCTCCGTCATGGACGTATGGATATAATCGAAGATCTCATCTACGCTGCTGAAATGTTTTTGGTAAATAGCCTGTCGCGACATGCCAGCTTCTTTGGCAATTTCTGTCATGGTAAGTTTGCTTTTATCTGGATTTTTCGAAGCAATGCGAAATACAGCATTGATGATACTTTCTCTACTACCTTGAACCATAGTCCCTCCTTGTATGAAGCCAATCTTATAAAAAAATTGACAGGCTGTCAAATGTTCTTCCAAACTGGGAAACTCATTGAAGTCAAAATCCTATATTATAAGGATTTTGGACTGCTTCTAGCTTGACATGGTGTCAATTTTTAAGGCTTTTAAAGCGGCTAAAGTTCTCTTATAATATCTAAGGTCGATAAATAAATTAAACAGGGCTGAGACGCTGGGCAAAAAGTGGGCAACTATTTCAGCTTTAGCGGATTATAAGAGTGGGTTATAAAGTCTTCCTAACTGACAAACACCGTCAGTCACTTTCTTATTTTTCTGTTGGAAATTTTCGTCAAGCGAATCGGCCCTTTGTATCTTAATAAAGGAGATATTACCAATGGCTTATATTGAAATGAAACATTCTTTTAAACGTTATCAGATGGGAGACACGGTGATTGTTGCTAACAACGACATTACCTTTGAGATTGAAAAAGGGGAATTAGTGATTATTCTCGGGGCTTCTGGTGCAGGCAAGTCGACGGTTCTCAATATCCTAGGCGGTATGGACAGCAATGACGAAGGACAGGTTATCATTGATGGAACAGATATAGCTAATTTCAACTCCAAACAGCTGACAGATTACCGGCGGACAGATGTTGGTTTTGTCTTTCAATTTTATAACCTGGTCCCAAATTTGACGGCCAAGGAAAATGTCGAGCTGGCTTCAGAGATTGTTACTGACGCCCGCGATGCTGCTGCAACTTTAAGAGAAGTTGGTTTAGAACAGCGCCTTGATAATTTTCCAGCCCAGCTTTCGGGTGGAGAACAGCAGCGGGTTTCCATCGCTCGAGCTGTGGCTAAAAATCCCAAGATCTTGCTCTGTGATGAGCCAACGGGAGCGTTGGATTACCAGACAGGGAAACAGGTCTTGCAGATTCTGCAGGATATGTCTCGCAAGCAAGGAGCAACCGTTATCATCGTGACCCACAATTCAGCTCTAGCCCCGATCGCCGATCGGGTTATCCACATGCACGATGCCAAGGTTAGCAGTATTGAAATCAACGACTATCCTCAAGATATCGCTAGTCTGGAATACTAGGAGGCCGAATCATGAAGAAAATATTTTGGAAGGACATTTGGAAGTCGTTCACAGGCTCTAGCGGTCGTTTTATTTCCATTATGACTCTGATGTTCCTAGGCGCTTTTGCCTTGGTTGGTCTCAAGGTGACTACCCCTGATATGGAGCGAACGGCTAGTGACTATTTGCAGAACCACCATACCATGGATCTCTCAGTTATTGCTAGCGCTGGCTTCAGTCAGACGGACCAACGAGAGCTAGATAAGATCAAAGGAGCCAAGGTCGAATATGGCTACATGTCAGATGTCAGCATCAAAGGAAAAGACGATGCAGTGCGGATCTTTTCCAAAACTGATACATTATCGTCTTACAAGTTAGTATCAGGAAAACTGCCTGACAAGCCTGATCAGATAGCTCTGTCATCGTCTCTAAAAAAGGATTATCGGCTAGGCGATAAGATTAACTTCACTCAAAAATCACAAGGCATCCTAAAACATACAACTTACAAGATTGTAGGTTTTGTTAATTCTTCTGAGATTTGGTCGACAAAAAATCTCGGAACCTCCACAGCAGGAGATGGCAATTTAGCTGCTTATGCTGTCACGACAGCAGATAGCTTTGAAAGTGCTGTTTACAATCTAGCCCGCTTACGCTATCAGGATTTACAAACCTTGAATCCTTATTCTGCTACCTACAAGAAGAAATTGGAGGAAAAACAGGAAGTTCTAGATGAAATCCTGAAGGATAACGGGAAACAGCGATTAGCCGCTATTAAAAAAGACAAACAAGCAGCTCTTGCTCAATCCCAATCTCAGATCAACCAAGCTAAGAATCGACTGGAAGCGCAAGAGCAGCAGTTGGTTTACCTAAGCGGTCAGCAATTGCAGGCTGCGGAGGCTGCTATAAGTCAAGGCAAGACCAAGCTGGCTAAAAGTCAGGCCAGTATCCAAAACGCTCAGGCCGCCCTCAGAGCAATGCCAACTCCTAGCTACAGCTCTTACAGCCGTACGACTCTACCCGGAAGTAACGGTTATCGGACCTATGGTGATATCAGTCGTAATATCGATCACATCGGTGACATCTTTCCCGTTGTTCTCTATCTGGTGGCTGCCTTAGTGACTTTTACGACCATGACTCGCTTTGTCAATGAAGAGCGCAACAACGCCGGTGTTCTAAAGGCTCTGGGCTACTCCGATGGCGATGTGCTTAAGAAATTCGTCATCTATGGGCTTGTTGCCGGCTTATTGGGAACCCTTATTGGTGTTCTGGGTGGGCATTATCTGTTACCTTATATCTTGACTCAGAATCCTGCAAAATTGACAACATTGGGCCGGCCGCATTTTTATTTTTACTGGTCTTATACTGTTTTATCCCTGCTCTTAGCCCTTATCAGTGCCGTTTTGCCAGCTCTTCTGGTCGCTAGACGAGAATTAGGAGAGAAACCTGCCCAGCTCTTGCGCCCTAAACCCCCAGTCAGTGGCTCTAAGATTCTACTAGAGCGAATCAGTTTTATCTGGCGGCGCTTGAGCTTCACCCAAAAGGTTACGATCAGAAATATCTTCCGCTACAAACAGCGCATGGTCATGACCATCTTTGGTGTTGTCGGCTCTGTAGCTCTACTCTTTGCAGGTTTGGGGTTGCAATCGTCCTTAGGAAAAATCGTAGAGCGCCAGTTTAATCAGCTGACCCCTTACGATATGCTGATTCTGCGCAATGAACAGGCCAGCAGAGCCGAGAGTCAGCAAGTCGATGACTACTTGCATTCTGATCAGGTAAGGGACTATCAATCCCTCCATGCGCAAACCATAGATGAAAAAATCAGCGGTCAAGATGAGAAGAAAAGCATTACCATCATGTCAACGGACCAAAAAGATTTTGGATCCTTTATCCGCCTGCGTGATCCCAAAACTGATCAATCGCTTGATCTGGATCATAAAGGTGCTTTAATCTCCAAAAAATTAGCAGCTTATTATGGTGTCAAAAAAGGAGAGACGTTCTCTGTAAAAGATGATCAGGGCCATTCTTACACTATTAAGGTAGCGGGGCTAGTAGATATGAATGTTGGCCACTACATCTTTATGTCGGATAGTTACTACCAAAACGTTTTTGGCAAAAAAGCAACTCATAATGGTGAACTGATTAAGCTGAAGGATAGCTCCCAGTCAGATATTTCTAAGCAATCTAGTCATTTGTTGAATTTAGCAGGTGTTACTTCTCTGACGCAAAACTCATCCATGATTACGATGGTGAAGACAGCCGTTAATGGTCTCAATGCCTCCATGACGATTCTTATTGTGGTATCTATTGCTCTAGCCATTGTTATCCTCTATAATCTGACCAATATTAATGTTGCCGAACGAATTCGGGAGCTCTCAACCATCAAGGTTCTGGGATTTCATAGCCGAGAGGTCATGATGTATATCTATCGCGAAACCATCTTGCTATCGGTGATTGGCATGATTCTAGGTCTGGTCGGTGGTTATTATCTCCATGGTGTGATTATTGCCATGATGAGCCAAGATACAGTTTATCCTACTCAGGTAGATCCTTATGTCTATCTAGTGCCTCTGGCAGTGATTACCTTTATCTTAATCGTTCTGGGCTGGGTCGTCTATCATCGTTTGAAAAACGTCGATATGCTGGAAGCCCTCAAATCAGTAGATTAGAATTTTGAAAAGAAAAGTTTCTCGTTTATCAAGCTATCTTTCGCGTTATCCAACTAATCAAGCTAATTAAATGTATAAAAAATGCTGGGCAAAACTCGCCCAGCATTCTTATTTTAAAATAGACTCTTGGCGCAACGGTTGGAAGCAAGATTTGTTGGCTACGCCAAGAAGTATTACCCCTGCACAGAGAGTGGGAGTGAAACGGTCTGGGGAGAGACCGTTTCAGGTCACCACCTTAAAACTAGGACGTGGTGAAAACCAAAATTTTCATTTTTTAAGTTGATTCCGCTCCCTTTAATCGGCGTCCTTATTTCTTTGAAAGATATCTTCAACCTGTAAGTTGAAAACTTCTGCGATTTTGAAGGCTAATTCCAGTGAGGGATTGTAACGATTATTTTCCAAATGCAGGATGGTTTCCCTGCGAACGCCTACGGCATCTGCTAGGTCCTGTTGGGTCATTTGCGCTTTTTCGCGTATTTCTTTTAAATTAGTAATAATTTTAGCCATACCTAATCACCCTTTTCAAAAATCCAGAAGCAGACATCAAAAAGGTTGAGCAAAGCGCCAAGATAGATAAGCAGAGCTCCTGGTGTCAGAGAGAAAGGAAACCAGCTGGTGATGATTGTCAGACCAAGGAGCGAGCCGATCATTAAGACCAGACATAAAGTCGCTGCCTTGGCTAAATCTTGGTAAAAGCGCTCATCGGGTCGCTCTATGGTTTTTTTTAAGCAGAAATAGCCACCAAGAAGCAAGAGCAAAAAGAACATTCCGCCAATAAAAAGCTGTTTAATCCAAGCAGGTTGGCTGTCAGGAGTTAAAATCCCAATGCCTAAAGTGTAGACAGCCATAGCAAAAAAGATTGTGGGCAAATAGATTTTTTCTGTCAGACCGAACCCCTGCTCTTTCCTGCTGATTGGGCTTACTTTAGACATAAGGCCAAATACTAGAATTTCAAAGAGGCTGACAAGCGTAAAAATAAGCCTCTTAATCCAAACTGGATGACTGGCCGGAGTCAAAAAATAGACGAGGATTAAGAGGGGGAGCCAGATCCAGTAAAGCCATTTCTTATTTTTAAGTATGGTTGGCCTCCCTGTCTTTTCTTAACTGATACCTCAATCCCCAGAGACCCAATAAATCTCCGATGATTGCGGCAAGGAGGACAAAATAAGCGAGCGGACGATTGAAACCGAGGCTAGCGAAAACCCCAAAGGCGATGCCAGCCGTCGTAGTGGCCATAGAAATAAGGACAGGCCATTTATAATTACCAGTTTTTTGCATAATAACCACCTGCTTTCTAAATAATTGATTTGATGGAGGATTTGTTAGAAATACCTCACCTCTTTACATTATAAATATATCACATTTTCCGGTTGGGGACAAGATAAAATGTGATTTATTTCTAACTTTTTGACAAAAAGAAAACTAATCCTATAAAGGAAGGCTTAGGGGGTGTTATTGTATGAGAACGGGGAGAGGGACAGAAATTAATAAATCGTTATAAAATAGTGATGATGCTTGCTTTTTGCTCTCCTGTATATAGTTAACAGTCCAGTGGACTGTTTAAAAAGGCCGAGAATGTGAGGACTCCCAGCCATTGAATCAAACTGTTTCGTCTAAAATAGTTAACACTATATGCGATCTTTAGAGATTACAAGATTCTATGAGTAAGAGTGGGGAGTTGCCTTAGTCATATCACCTCTAAGGCTCTTGTCTTTTCCGCCTAGCAAAATCTACGAAGTGAAACTTCTCAAGCAAATGTCGGCTTTCCGTAAATTGGAACTGCTGGCCGTCAGCCAAATAAACACGGGATCTGACAGATACAACATGGTGTTCGGCGCCCACATCAAGCCAAATTTTATCCTGATTGGTCATCTGCTCGATGGTAATTTCTTTTTTAGCCCCCTCAATAGAAAGGTGTAGTTGGTTCTCCAAGTAATCATAGATCGAGCGCTGGGCAATCTCCTTGGTCATCTGCTTAACGCAATCAATCAGTAGGTAGTCAATATCAACCACCGAAGCTGTGCCATTGACAAGGCGTTGCCGTATGATACGCCAAACCTGTTTGCTGGCGGGAAAACCTGTGAGCTCCTGTAATTTTTGATCGACAATCAGTCGATCTAAGGCTAGAACTTTAGTCTGAGAGTCCATTCCTAAAGTATTGACTAGCTCCTGGTAACTGGTTAAATGAGACACCGGAAAATTAAAGTGTTGATGGCGCAGCACCAGCGTCTGTCTTCCTTGAGATTTTTGGACCAGCCCCGCCTTTTCTAGCAATTTTAAAGCTTTCCGGATCGTATCGCGGCTGACTTGATAGGTCTTCGTTAGGGTATTTTCACTAGGCAATGCGGTCTCAGGGGGATAGAGCCCTTCTGCAATTTTACTCTCCAAATCTTGAAAAACTTCTTGATATTTTTTCATCAATAATTCTCCTATAAGATATAAAACCGTTAAACATTCCCAAGAAAAATAAGAAACCTGACGAAAAATTGGTAAGATTCTAGGACAGTGAATCTTTTCTCACAGAAGAACAGTATATCTAATTAACTCGGCTTGTTTTTAGTTTACCATACAAGTTAGGAAAAAAGGTTAAAAAATCAAAGAAATTTTCCAGACAAGTTGCATGAGCATAGCCTGATAGGATAAAATGAAAGCGCAAACAGAAAAAAGGGGCAAGCATAACAATCACTACTACTCAATCGCTGATGTTGTTATCTTGGCTGTCAGCTTGGCAAGCGAGCAATAGTTGGTTAGAAGTTGAAATGATATTAATCATGGTAGTCTATTGACTGCATGCTGAGAGGTCATAAGGATTCGTCTTGCAATAGCTTTATTGACGATTTCGATAGCTTATAACCCTACTGTTACAATCCTCAATTTGTATGTAAACAATCTTTATCATAAAAGGAGTCAACATGGGAAAATTTGAACAAGATGCCCGCGAAATGCTGGAAGCAATCGGGGGCAAAGAAAATGTTGCCGCAGTTACCCACTGCGCAACTCGTATGCGTTTCGTCTTAAATGATGAAAGTAAGGCGGATATTGAACGCTTAGAATCCATTCCAGCTGTCAAAGGAACCTTTACCAACGCTGGACAATTTCAAGCCATCATCGGTAATGATGTACCGATTTTCTACAATGATTTTACGGCTGTTTCAGGAATTGAAGGTGTTTCTAAGGAAGCGGCTAAAACAGCAGCTCAGAAAAATCAAAATTGGCTGCAGCGATCATTATCCATGCTGGCAGAAATCTTTACGCCGATTTTACCTGCCATCATCGTTGGTGGTCTGATTCTCGGCTTCCGCAATATCTTGGAGGGGGTTCAGTGGTCAGCTCTTGATGGCAAGACCATTGTAGAGGTTTCTACCTTCTGGCATGGGATTAATGATTTCCTCTGGCTGCCGGGTGAAGCTATCTTCCAATACCTGCCAGTAGGAATTACTTGGTCGGTCAGCCGCAAGATGGGGACCAGCCAAATATTGGGAATTGTCTTGGGGATCTGTTTGATTTCGCCTAACCAATTGCTTAATGCCTATGATTTTGCTTCAACTTCAGCGGCTGAGATTGCTTCTAAATGGACTTGGGATTTCGGTTTCTTTACCGTTGAAAAAGTCGGGTATCAAGCTCAGGTTTTACCTGCCCTCTTAGCTGGTTTATCCCTAGCTTATCTGGAACGCTTCTGGCGCAAACATATTCCAGAAGTTGTCTCTATGATTTTTGTACCATTCTTATCCTTAATGCCAGCCTTGATTTTGGCTCATACAGTTTTGGGGCCAATCGGTTGGACTATCGGTAAGGGAATTTCTTTCGTCGTTCTGGCTGGTTTAACGGGTCCTGTTAAATGGCTCTTTGGTGCTCTCTTCGGTGCCCTCTATGCACCGCTTGTTATCACAGGTCTTCATCACATGACCAATGCCATTGATACCCAATTGGTGGCAGATAGCGGAGGTACAGGTCTCTGGCCGATGATTGCCCTCTCTAATATTGCCCAAGGTTCAGCTGTTCTTTCTTATTATTGGATGAATCGCCATAATGAACGTGAAGCACAAATCTCTCTACCTGCTGCTATCTCAGCTTATCTGGGGGTCACTGAACCAGCTCTCTTTGGGGTCAATTTGAAATACATCTATCCATTTATCGCCGGAATGATTGGCTCTTCTATCGTTGGTCTTCTCTGTACGACTTTCAATGTTACGGCTAATGCCATCGGTATCGGTGGTTTGCCAGGAATTTTGTCTATTCAGGCTAAATATATGATCATCTTTGCCTTCCTGATGATTGTCGCTATCGTTATCCCGTTTGCTGTAACCATATTTTTCCGCAAGGCAGGTTTCTTTACCAAGACAGAAGATGCAACTGTTAAGGCTCCTCAAGTTGATGCCGTTGCAGAAGCTAAGAAAACAACAGAAGTTGAAAGCGGTACCTTGATTACAGTTCACAGTCCGCTTCAAGGGACAGTAGATGTGCTAAGTCAGGCACCTGACCCAGTCTTCGCCCAAGGGGTAATGGGACAAGGAGTCGTGATTGAACCAAGTGAGGGGGAACTAGTTGCTCCTGTGGATGCTACTATTTCTGTGCTATTTCCAACCAAACATGCGGTGGGTCTAGTGACTGATCAAGGTTTGGAAATGCTTATACATATTGGTATGGATACAGTTAACTTAGATGGAGAAGGTTTCACGGCTCATGTTAACCAAGGAGACCAAGTCAAAGCAGGCGATAAACTCATCAGCTTTGATATTGAAACCATCAAAGCCGCTGGCTACCCTGTTTCAACACCGGTTATTGTGACTAATCAAAATGACTTCCAAACAGATGCTCTAGGCAGCTTACCACATGATGTCAAACGTGGTGATGATATCCTAACAGCAAGTAAACTATAAGATACAAAGTCGTTAAGCACTCCAAAGGAATTTAGGAAATGGAGTGACGATTCATTAAGAATCAAGCAACATTTATCTAATTCCACTGGAGTGTAGGCGTGTTCAATTAATAAGATACAAAGCCATTAAGCACTCCAAAGGAATTTAGGGAGCTTAACGAAAAATCTCTAAAGATTCTAGAAGAGCGAGTCTAATTTCACAGAGTCGTAGGTGTATTCAGTTAATTAAGATACAGCAGAGGCTTGTTATCTAAGTGCTTTGCACTTGATAACAAACGCCAATCACTATGGTGAATTGGCGACCTCTCCTACTAATTTCGTTTGGTTAGTAAAATCGACTAACCAAACTTCGTGTCGCAAGGGCGTAAAAAGTGATGAAGATTTTAGAAAGGTGACGCCGTGTGCTGACACACAAGGAAGCTTATCTAAATCCTGAGCTTTTAGCCCGTGTTCAGTTAAAGCAGATACGCAGAAGCTTGCTATTTAAGGACTCAGTACTGATAACAGGCACCAGAGCGATCTGTCTACTTCTTCTGTTAATTTCGTTTGGTTAGTAAAATCACCTAAGCCAAATGTTGTGTCGCAAAGAGATAATTGGCTTTAGCGAAAATTCCTGACAGACAAGTAGAGATTTACTGTCTAAGTTCAAACGGCTATCTCAGTAGGTGCGTTTTATTAGAATTACATTGAAAATGTAATATAATAGACTAAAAAGTTATTGTAAACATAGAGGGGCTGAGACTTTTGTTTCAACCTCTCTAACTATGTAAAAAGGGGAATATATGACATTTGATAAAAGAAAAGTCGTCTATCAGATTTATCCAAAATCTTACAAAGACACTACAGGTAACGGTGTAGGAGATTTACGAGGAATTATTGAAAAATTACCTTACCTAGCCGATCTAGGTATTGATATGATTTGGCTTAATCCTTTCTATCCAAGTCCTCAGCGTGATAATGGTTATGATATTTCCGATTATACCGCTATTAATCCTGATTTTGGAACCATGGACGACTTTGAAGAAATGGTAGCCACTGCTAAGACTTACAATATAGACTTCATGTTGGACATGGTTTTTAACCACTGTTCTACTGAACATGAATGGTTCCAGAAGGCCTTGGCTGGCGATCCCTACTATCAAGACTTTTTTATCCTAAGAGACACCCCCACTGATTGGCAGTCTAAATTTGGCGGTTCAGCTTGGTCGCCTTTTGGTAATACTGGTCAATACTATCTCCATCTTTTTGATAAAACTCAGGCTGACCTTAACTGGCGTAATCCCAATGTACGTGAAGAGCTCTTCAAGGTTGTTAACTTCTGGCGAGGCAAAGGGGTCAAAGGTTTTCGATTCGATGTTATCAACTTAATCGGTAAAGATGAGATCCTGATTGACTGCCCAGTCGATGATGGCAAACCGGCCTATACAGATAAACCCATCGTTCATGACTATTTAAAAATGCTCAATCAAGCCAGCTTTGGTCAAGATGATGATAGCATGACTGTGGGTGAAATGAGCTCTACCACTATTGAAAATTGTCTGCTTTATTCAGCCGAAGACCGTCATGAATTGTCTATGACTTTCAATTTTCATCACCTCAAAGTTGATTATAAAGATGGTCAAAAATGGAGCCTTATACCCTTTGACTTTGAAACTCTCAAAGACCTCTTTCATACTTGGGGCGAAAAAATGAGTAAAGCCAATGGTTGGAGTGCTCTTTTCTGGAATAATCACGATCAGCCGCGTGCCCTCAACCGTTTTATTGATATTAAGAACTTCCGCAACGAAGGTGCCACCATGCTAGCAGCCAGCATTCACCTTTCTCGCGGCACCCCTTATATCTATATGGGAGAAGAAATTGGTATGCTTGATCCCGATTTTGACAGCATGGATGACTATGTGGATGTTGAGAGTATCAATGCCTATCAAATGATGCTGGAACAGGGCAAGACGGCAGAAGAAGCTTTGGATATTATCAAGGCCAAATCACGTGATAACTCCCGTACCCCTATGCAGTGGGATGATTCAGCCAATGCTGGTTTTACAACTGGAACCCCATGGCTTAAGATTGGCAAATCTTATCAAGATATTAATGTAGAGAAGGAGATTTCTGGTAAGATTTATCCATTTTACAAGGAATTGATCCGTCTACGTAAAGAAATGCCGCTGATTGCTGAAGGCAGTTACAGACCAGCCTATAGAGACAGTCGGCAGATTTACGCTTTTGAACGTGAGCTTAATGGAGAGCGTCTCCTTGTTCTCAATAACTTCTATGGCGAAGTGCTGACAGTAGATTTGGCTAGTGCATATCAAAACGGTCAGGTCCTTCTCAGCAATTATGAAAGTGATGGATTAGGAAAGACTATCACTCTTAAGCCTTATCAGACTCTGGCTATTTTAGCCAAAGGCTAAGGTAAATAGGAAAAAGAATAAAAGTAACCATGGCCACCCGTTTAACAGGTGGTCAATTTACGTCACTCCTATCAGAATGAGACAGAATTAAAGTCATAAGTGAGAGTAGGACAGACAGCTATCGTGACCATTTATCTCAGTTTTAACTGGATATAAAATCTAATTAATTGTACAGAAACTGTGATGACACCTATTCTTATAGGAAATTGATTCTTGTGTTTCTCCTAATTTTTCTGATAAAACCTTTTCGCAATACAAACCTTCCCATAGCTTATGCTTGACTTAGAGTTAACTCCAAGTGATACACTACTATCGTCGTTAGAGTCTTTTGAAGACTTGCAATCTTAATGTTGAGAAAGGAAATGTATATGTTTGATTACACACTTGCCAATGGTCAAAAAATTCCTGCTATTGGTTTTGGAACCTGGCAGACACCGGATGGTGATGTAGCTGAAAGTTCTGTGAAAGCTGCTATTGAGGCTGGTTACCGTCACATCGATACAGCTGCTATTTATGGCAATGAGGAGTCAGTTGGCCGTGGTATCAAAGCTGCTGGAGTGCCTCGTGAAGAGCTTTTCATTACAACTAAATTGTGGAATAGCAACCACTCATACGAAGCTGCCAAGGCTGCAATCGATGAGTCTATCGCTAAGCTAGACTGCGATTATTTGGATCTTTACCTGATCCACTGGCCAAATCCAAAAGCCTTCCGTGATAACTGGAAAGAAGCTAATGCTGGCGCATGGCGTGCCATGGAGGAAGCTGTAGAAGCTGGTAAAATCAAGTCTATTGGTGTTTCTAACTTCTTACAGCACCACTTGGATGCTCTGCTTGAAACAGCTAAAATCAAGCCTGTCATCAACCAAATCTACCTCAGCCCAAGTGTCCAACAAAAAGAGTTGGTGGCTTACAATAATGCCCATGACATTCTCAGTGAAGCATACAGCCCACTTGGAACTGGTAAAATCTTTAGCATTGACTCCCTCAAAGAACTAGCAGCTAAATATAATAAAACGGTTGCCCAAGTCGTTCTTCGCTGGAGCCTGCAAAAAGGATTCTTACCATTGCCAAAATCAGTCCATGAAGATCGTATCGTCGAAAATTTCCAAGTCTTCGACTTTGAATTAACAGCTGATGATATGGCAGTTATCGATGCCCTCGAAGGCCAAGCAGGAGAAGCACCAAAACCAGATGAAGTAAACTTCTAATGAGGCTAGAAAATCATATACGAAAAGTGTTCTGAATTAATCAGAGCACTTTTTTATTTTCCAAATATATCGTATAACGATATAAGGAGGAAATATGAGAACACAAGCATTAACAGAAGCAGTTTACTATATCTTGTAGTCCTACTTGAGCCAAAGCATGGCTATGGGATCATGCAGAAAGTTGTCCAAAGGTCGCATCAAGTTGGCAGCTGGCACGCTCTATGGGGTACTAACCAACCTGCAAAAGAAAGGATGGATCGTCCTCGTGTCCGAAGAAATCAAAGAACGCAAGAAAAAAGAGTATTTGATTACTGAACGAGGTAAAAAGACCTTAGAGGCAGAAATCAATCGTTTAGAAGAACTGGTCGATAATGGCCATAAGTATTTGAACAAATAGGAGATGAAAGATGAAGAGAAAAATAACGAAGTGGAAATTTTTTGGATCCGGTGATTTTCAAAAAGAAGAAGACTGGCTCAATAACATGAGTGCGCACGGTTGGGTTTTTGTAAAGCACAAGGGTGCATATAGGTATATCTTTGAGCCTTGTCAGCCTTCTCAGTATACTTATCGTCTGGATTACTTTGGCCGCAAGAGTAAGAAAGAAGTGGCAGACTACATTGGGCTTGTCCAAGAGACAGGAGCTGATTGTGTCGAGCAATTTAATAAGTGGGGTTATTTCCGACATACGGATCCTGATTTCAAGCTTTACTCAGATAGCGCTTCAAAACGAAGATTTTTAAATGAAATTTTGTCAGTATTAATGATGTTTATTCTGGGTCTAATATACTCTTTATGGAATCTACCACCACGATCACTTATTTGGATCCTGTGTGGTTTAACCTCATTTCTCATTTTGAGTCAAATCATCAGGATTCAGCGCCTCAAGCATGACCTCAAAAAATCTAGCCAACCAGATATCTTTGAAGATGGTGAGGTGTAGAGCACTTATTTTATGCAAGGCTTCCTACCTCTAGGGATAAGCTTTTCTTAAAGGTAAAAAGAATAGTTTCGAGACAGGAACTATTCTTTTTATTTGTTAGCTGGAGTAAACCTCCCAAATAGATAAATATTTTATATATTTATATTGACATCTCCAAACAATAGCAGTATATTTTATATATAAAAAAATTATATATGAATAGATAAATATAAACATGGAAGTGATGCGACTTACAAGTGTCAATAAACGTTTGCCTTAAATGCTAGGAGGTAACCTTATGCAATATCGAGTTAAAACTTACTTAGTTTGGACTTTTATATGGACTTGGGGATTTTGGGGATTGGCTATTGTGCTGAAGCGATTAGGGTATGATACTGGCTACATGCTTATGCCCCTGATGATTGTAGCCAGTTTTGGACCATTTTTAGGAGCCAAATCTGCTCTTAATCTGACATGGAGGGACCTTCCACGTTTTCTATTCTCAGGAACTATAACTTCTTGGAAACTTTTGTTACCTTTTATTGGATTATTGATCTTAAGCTCGTTTTTGTTATCAGGCGGTGACCCTGTCGGTCATGCCCCGTTATGGTTGTTGCCGATTGATTGGGCGATCAATATCATTATTATTGCCCTAATTGGAGGTGGCAACGAAGAGCCTGGTTGGCGTGGCTTCTTGCAGCCGGAATTGGAAAAAGTCATGCATGTTCCCTTAGCAACATTCTTGGTAGCTGTGATTTGGACGATTTGGCATCTGCCCTTGTGGTGGTTGGATAGAGGGCAAAATTCTTTCTTGGTATTTTTTGTCAGTGTGCTCTTTATGGCATTGTGGCTAGCCGCTTTACGCCGAGCGGGAGGGTCTGTCCTCATCTGTGTCCTATTTTATGCTGCCGTTAATCGTATTCCTATTACTTTCAATGGTGTTTATGGACTTTTGTCTGTAGGCGATACACACCAAATTTCAGTCCCTTATTTGGTTTTGGGTTTATTCCTCCTGACAGGCTATAGTCTATTTTTGATTGCAAAGAAGATGTAATAGGTACAAATGATCAAAAGTCCTAATTTTGGGACATTTTTGTTACAATAGAGCCATTGATAAATTAAAGGAGATTATTATGGTACGTTTACAAGATGATTTTTTTGAAGCGGTCAATGGTGAATGGGAAAAGACGGCTGTGATTCCCGATGATAAGCCCCGTACTGGCGGTTTTTCTGATCTGTCCGATGAGATTGAAGCTTTGATGTTGGCGACCACAGATGAGTGGTTAGCGGGTAAAAATTTACCTAGCGACCAGATTCTAACTAACTTTGTTAAGTTCCACAAATTAGTAGCCGACTATGATCAACGCGAGGCTCTAGGTGTAGCTCCTGTTTTGCCTTTGATTGAAGAGTATCAGGATTATAATTCTTTTTCGGAATTCGCCAAAGACGCTGGTAAACTAGAAATGCAGGGCAATCCCAATCTCTTGCCATTCAGTGTTTCACCTGATTTTATGGATGCTAGAACTAATGTTCTCTGGGCAGAAGCACCAAGAACTATCCTGCCAGATACCACCTACTACGCAGAAGGTAATGAGAAGGGCAAGGAACTCCTCGCCTTATGGCGCAAATGCCAAGAAGATCTCCTGCCTAAGTTTGGTTTCTCAAATCAAGAGATTGCTGACATGCTGGACAAGATTTTAGAGCTTGATGCTAAATTGGCCAAGTACATTCTCTCTAACGAGGAATCTTCAGAGTATGCTAAGCTTTACCATCCTTACAGCTGGACCGATTTCACCAAGTTAGCTCCTGAATTGCCTCTAGATGCTATCTTTATGGATATCTTAGGCCAAGTTCCAGACAAAGTTATTGTACCTGAAGAACGCTTCTGGACTAATTTTGCAAAAGACTATTACAGTCAAGCTAACTGGCCGGCCCTTAAGGCTGTTTTGGTTCGCTCTGCAGCCTTTTCTTATAATTCCTACCTAACCGATGAGATTCGTGTGATGTCAGGAGCCTTTGGGCGTGCCCTTTCAGGGACTCCGCAAGCCATGGACAAGAAAAAAGCAGCCTACTATTTGGCCCAAACACCTTATAATCAAGCTATCGGCCTCTGGTATGCTGGTGAAAAATTCTCTCCTGAAGCCAAATCCGACGTAGAAACTAAGGTTGCAACCATGATTGAAGTTTACAAAGAGCGTTTATCTAAGAATGATTGGCTCCAAAAGGCTACGATTGACAAGGCTATCACCAAGCTCAATGCTATTACGCCACACATTGGCTACCCTGAAAAATTACCAGAAACCTACGAGAAAAAGGTTATTGATGAAAACTTGTCTCTGGTAGAAAATGCTCAAAAGCTGGCTCAAATTTCTATTGCCCATGCTTGGAGCAAGTGGAACCAGCCGGTAGACCGCAGTGAGTGGCACATGCCTGCCCACATGGTCAATGCTTACTATGATCCACAGCAGAATCAAATTGTTTTTCCAGCAGCTATCCTGCAAGCGCCATTTTACTCACTGGAGCAAAGCTCATCGGCTAATTACGGTGGTATCGGAGCTGTCATCGCTCACGAAATTTCCCACGCTTTTGATACCAATGGCGCTTCATTTGACGAAAACGGCAGTCTCAAGAACTGGTGGACTGAAGAAGATTATGCAGCTTTCCAAAAGCGCACAGATAAGGTGGTTAAACAGTTTGACGGTATTGACTTTGCTGGCGGCAAGATTAATGGAAAGTTAACTGTCTCAGAGAATGTTGCTGACTTAGGCGGTCTGGCCTGTGCTTTAGAAGCAGCTAAAAAGGATACAGATTTTTCAGCCAAGGATTATTTCATTAACTTTGCTACCATCTGGCGGATGAAGGCAAGGGAAGAATACCTACAACTCCTGATTTCCATTGATGTTCATGCTCCAGGTAAGCTCCGTACTAATGTCCAAGTGGCTAACTTTGATGACTTCTTTAGTACCTTTGAAATCAAAGAAGGTGATGGCATGTGGCGAGCTCCAGAGGAACGAATTCTTATTTGGTAAATTTTTTCTCACTCAGTAACAGTTATTAAGGCCATTTTAAGTGATCTCAATTATACTGTAGTTAATCCTAAATAAACTTTTCTTTTTCATAATCTCCGGGAAGTGCCTGACCATTTGGTCAGGTTCTTTCTTTGTATCTAAAAGAGGCTCTTTGTCAACCGTAGTGGGTGACTTATAGCTAAGCACGAGAGGAGATAAATTTTGTCTTCTCTTTTTCTATGTTCAAAGCGAGGTAAATGCGTTTTTTTAAGCTGTCGAAGTTTCTGAATCCAAACGCATTGCGCTTGATGTCTTTGATGAGTTTGTTAGTAGCTTCTAACTTGGCGTTAGAATAAGAAAGTTCAATGGCATTGGTAATAAAATCCTTATAGCGACTGACAGTGTTCAAAGCAACTTTGAAGGTGTGATTGAGATACGGTAACGTATCATAGATGAGGTCAAAAAATTGCTTGGTATTCTTCTCCTGCAAGTGAAAAAGGAGCAGCTGGTAAAGGTCATAATAGCCTTTTAGTTCAGGGACTAGCTTGACTATCATCTTATTGAGACATTGTTTAGGCGTCAGCGTTTCTCTAAAAGTCCGAGAGTAGAAAGTGTTAAAAGAAAGTTTCCGGCTATCTTTTAGAATGAGCTTCCAGTGATATTTAAGAGCGCGGTATTCAAGGGATTTCTTATCCCATTGATTCATGATCTGAACTCTTGTTTGATTGAGCGCACGACTCATGAGCTGGACAATATGAAAGCGATCGAGGACAATTTTAGCTTTAGGAAATAGTCGTTTAATGAGAGGAATGTAACTTCCGGACATATCGACCGTGACGACTTTGACCCTATTTCTGGCTTCCTTAGAGTACTTAAAGAAATGATTTCGAATGGTTGCTTGTCTTCTGTTATCGAGAATAGTGATGATTTTCTTGGTCTTGAAATCTTGAGCGATGAAAGCTAGTTTGCCTTTTTGATAAGAGAATTCGTCCCAGGAGAGAACTTCTGGTAACGTGGCGTAATCCTCTTGGAAATGACATTGGTTGAGCTTGCGATAGACGGTAGAGGTAGAGACAGCCAACTTAGAAGCGATATGGGTTAAAGCTTCTCTATTGAGTAATAGCTGAGCCACCTTCAGTCTCACCATCTCAGAAATTTGGCAATTTTTCTTAACAAGATTGGTTTCAGATACAGTGACTTTACGACAGACTTTGCATTGAAATCGTCTCTTTTTCAAACGAATGAGACTAGGGAAGCCACCAATTTCGATAAAGGGGATTTTAGAAGGCTTTTGGAAATCGTATTTGATCTGTTTTCCTCTGCAATGTCTGCATTTCGGAGGGGGATAGGCAAGAGTTGCCATGACGTCGATATGAGTATTGTGCTTAATGACATGATTTAAGGTAATATTTTTATCTTTGATTCCGATGAGTTGTGTGGTATGATTGAGGTGTTCCATAAGAGTCTTTCTAATGAGTTGTTTGAACGCTTTTCATTATAAGTCTTGGGGGACTTTTTTTGTACTCAAAAAGCCCTATAACTTCCTAAGTGGAGTTACCCACTACAGAAATTATAGAGCCCTAAAAGAACAACTTTTAATGACTTATAGCGTTACATCAGTATCTGTCAGCCCAGATTCATTGTGTATCGCAGGCCATCGCACTTTTAAATGCCAAGAAGAAAGAATTTTAATTTAGCTGATTCTATCAGTAGGCGCAAGACCTAATGCAGCTTTGCTGACTTAACCCGACTTGTTCTAGATTATCACTTTAATCATAGAAAAATGCCCAGCCAAAAGCTGAGCATTTTTAAATTTTATTGTTGGTTGAGTTCATCTACCAAGTCTCTAACCTTTTTATTGTAATTGTCAATTCTGGGTAAGTTATATTGACTTTGCAGGCTGGTAAGTCCTGTTGAATTGGAAGGATCCAAGGTCGTCCCATCTGCTAGGTTGACCTGATAGGAGCCGTCTTCGTAAGTTGTCAAAGAAATTCCCGTAGCAGTGGTTAGGAAGTAAGTTTCATCTGCATAGGTTCTTGCTTCAGCCCCATCTTTAGTCTTGAAATCATAAGTATTATCAGCATAAGTAGTTAATACTGAACCGTCTTGATAATTAGCTTTAAGGGTTTGATTTTCATTGACTGTAACTTGAGCTCCCTCCTTGGTCTTATATTGACCAGGCTTAGCTTTAACAATGGTCGTCTCCAGTTGAACAGCCTCATTGCTGCTTGCTGCCGGTTGACTCACTGCCTGACTAGTCGATTCTTGATTAGTCGTAATAGCAGTAGCACTAGTCTTAGCCCGGTTAGGATTGATGATAACAGCTAAAATTGTTGCTACCGCCGTTAACAAGGTTAGATAGGTCAATTTTTTCATAATCATTTATATCTCCTTAAATTGTATTATACTAGAGGCACAAATAGAAGGCAAGAAAAATTTGCAAAAAAGCAAAAATTTAACTTAATCTTAATAAAAAGAAATAAAAAAACAAGACTCAAATACCCTAAACCACAGGTTTAGGGTATTTGGAATATAAATATTAAGGCGGTAGACGGATTTGAACCGACGATCAAGCTTTTGCAGAGCCGTGCCTTACCACTTGGCTATACCGCCTAATAACGAAGACTATTCTATCTTAAAAATGCCACTTCGTCAAGTAGACGGCAGAGTGAATATTAACGATTACAATGATGGATTTTAAATGTTAAATTTATATCTAGCCTTTAACAATCCAAGTTCCTGCCCCTTCTTTAATGGCTGGACCAAGGTTTTGAAAAGAAGTAATGATGGCTTGTCGCTTAGAATTGTTTTCAGTAAAAAGAATAGCTGAAGACACTTTTGGTAGCATACTGCCAGCAGCGAATTGTCCTTGATCAATATAGTTCATCAATTCAGATGTTGTTACTTGTTCCAGTGGCATTTGATTACTTTGGCCGAAATTGATATATACATAATCCACCCCAGTTAAGATTATTAATAAATCAGCATCAATGAGATCAGCTAGGGTTTGACTGGCAAAATCTTTATCAATTACGGCCTCTATTCCTTGTAGATCTCCTGTGTCTGTTCGGACAACGGGAACTCCGCCCCCTCCAGCAGCTATTGTAACTATTCCAAGATTTAGGAGGTCTTCAATAATTGGACTTTCCTTAATGGAGATAGGCAAAGGCGAGGGAACAACCTTGCGCCATCCTCGACCAGAATCTTCCTTAAACATGTTGATAGCTACCACTCCTTGAACATCAAAATTCAGAATCGAAATTTCTCTGAGGACATTTTTATTTGTCTGATCGCTAATCATTACTTCTTATTCGATTATCCCAAGAAAAAACATCTGGCTAATGGGAATATCAATCAATTAACAAAGAAAGAGGAACAATTTTTCAGTTACTATAGATTGACAGACAGAGAGTGTGAAATTTGTCAACTCTTACTCGAGCATAAAAATAATCAGGAAATTGCCGATTGCCTTTACCTATCCATCGGAACAGTCAAGGCACATATTCATAATATCTATCTTAAGATGGCTATTCATCAACGAGACCAAATTTATAGTCTCTTTGAAGATTTCCAAATGTAGAAAGATAGTTAATAACTTGCAAATAAGTGAGATTTTTGCTATGATAGCAGAGTCGCAATCGGCGATAATACTCATCTTGGATGAATCGTGGGTCTGTTGCCTTGGAGGTGGATTTGCGAGTTGAAATCCAAGAGAGGAAAAAAACAAAAGGAGAAACTACTCATGTCAGTAATTTCAATGAAACAATTGCTTGAGGCTGGTGTTCACTTTGGTCACCAAACTCGTCGCTGGAACCCTAAGATGGCTAAGTACATCTTCACAGAACGTAACGGTATCCATGTTATTGATTTGCAACAAACTGTTAAGTTAGCAGACCAAGCTTATGATTTTGTTCGTGACGCAGCTGCTAACGATGCTGTTATCTTGTTCGTAGGTACTAAAAAGCAAGCTGCTGAAGCAATCGCTGAAGAAGCAACTCGTGCTGGTCAATTCTATATTAATCACCGTTGGTTGGGTGGTACCTTGACTAACTGGGATACTATTCAAAAGCGTATTCGTCGTTTGAAAGAGATCAAACAAATGGAAGCTGATGGTACTTTCGAAGTACTCCCTAAGAAAGAAGTTGCCCTTCTTAACAAGCAACGTGCGCGTCTTGAAAAATTCTTGGGCGGTATTGAAGATATGCCGCGTATTCCGGATGTGATGTATGTTGTTGACCCACATAAAGAACAAATTGCTGTTAAAGAAGCTAAAAAGCTTGGCATTCCAGTTGTTGCTATGGTTGATACTAACACTGATCCAGATGACATCGATGTAATCATCCCGGCAAACGATGATGCTATCCGCGCTGTCAAATTAATTACTTCTAAGTTGGCTGATGCCATTATTGAAGGTAAGCAAGGTGAAGACAACTCAGTTGAAGAAGAGATGGCTGAACAGGCTGCCTCAACTGAATCTCTTGAAGAACTAGTTGAAGTTGTCGAAGGCGATAACAAGTAAAGAAAACATTAAAAATCTGTATGATAGGAAACTGAGGGAAAATTCTGGTTTTTAAGACTGTTTATATCAAAATAGCATAGTTTTAAAAGCAGGGCTCTAACGTATGTTTCTTTTTCATTAGGATTTTAGTACTATTGCAATTCAAATTGATTCATAGATAATCGCTTTGAATTGTCCCATTATTGTAAAACTACGAAAGGGGCGGGGCCGGCCTAGCCCTCGTCCCTTTCTTTCATCATATAAATTTGGAGGAAGAAAACTCATGGCAGAAATTACAGCTAAGCTGGTTAAAGAATTGCGTGAAAAATCAGGTGCAGGCGTTATGGACGCTAAGAAAGCCTTGGTTGAAACTGATGGTGATATGGATAAGGCCATTGAATTGCTTCGTGAAAAGGGTATGGCAAAGGCTGCTAAGAAAGCTGACCGTGTTGCTGCTGAAGGTTTGACCGGTGTTTATGTGGCTGGTAACGTAGCTGCAGTTGTTGAAGTTAATGCTGAAACAGACTTTGTGGCGAAAAACGCTCAGTTCGTTGAATTGGTAAATGAAACAGCTAAAGCTATCGCAGAACAAAAACCTGCTGATAACGATGCTGCCCAAAATATTAAACTGGCTTCAGGTGAAAGCTTGGCTGATGCTTATGTTAATGCAACAGCCACAATTGGAGAAAAGATCTCTTTCCGTCGTTTCCAAGTTTTGGAAAAAACAGATACTCAACACTTTGGTGCTTACCAACACAATGGTGGTCGTATCGGAGTTATCTCCGTTATTGAAGGTGGCGATGAAGCCTTGGCTAAACAAATCTCAATGCACATCGCTGCAATGAGTCCAAAAGTTTTATCATACAAGGAACTGGACCCACAATTTATTCATGACGAATTAGCTCAAATGAACCACAAGATTGACCAGGACAATGAGAGCCGTGCAATGGTTAACAAGCCAGCGCTTCCACACTTGAAGTATGGTTCTAAAGGTCAATTGACTGATGAAGTTCTTGCTCAGGCAGAAGCAGATATCAAGGCTGAATTGCAGGCTGAAGGCAAACCAGAAAAAATCTGGGATAAAATTATTCCAGGTAAGATGGATCGCTTCAAGCTAGATAACACTAAGGTTGACCAAGAATATACATTGCTTGCTCAAGTTTACATCATGGACGACAGCAAGACTGTTGAAGCTTATCTTGATTCAGTAAACGCTAAAGTCACTGAATTTGCTCGCTTTGAAGTTGGTGAAGGAATTGAAAAAGCTTCTAACGACTTTGAAAATGAAGTAGCTGCTACAATGGCTGCAGCGTTAAATAAGTAAGAGGTAAAATCATTAAGTAGTTCAAAGAAAAAAGTGGGTATTTTGAACCCAACTTAAAAGTAAAAAATTGAGCTGATAAAATAAGCGAAGGTATAGGGTTCCGAGTCTGCTTTGTCGTTGTACGAGGATTCTGAGGCAGTCTTTATAACTAGTTTGTGTATAAAATAGAAAGAGCTTGGGACAACAATCCTGAGTTCTTTCTATTTTTATATAGCTTATACAGCATTAAGTTGGTGGCATATTAGCAGTATGGTGCACAAGTGGATGGCAGCTACCTTAATAATGAAACTGAGGGTAATGATAAAAGACTCCATTGTAAAATTTAAACTCAATTTTAAATATTAAAGAGCATCAGAACTTCATCGATAAATTTCGGATACATCAGCTTAAGGGTTGATGATTTTGTGAGAGAAGCGCAACACTTCAAGAAGATTTATCATCCTTTTTATTTTATTTTGTAAGAGTTCCACGGACTTTTGAACTTTGCTGCAGTTACCATAACTCAACTTGAGTCTCTTAAAGGATTTTGACGTCAATGGTTGATTGTATCAATGGCTAGAACAAGATACACAGTCACATAAAATTTAAGAAATCCTGTGCCAAGTAGCTTTAAGTCCTCTGGCCAATTGACAGTTCATGTCAACAGGCTCTCATTCTTAGCTAAATTCCACTCCAAAATCACTACTCGAGCTATTTGCGAGTTTTCGCGAGAGACTCGCAAGCATTATGAATGGGAATAAAAATAAAAAAATTAATCTAAAGGTATTGACAAAGGAGGAGGTGTTTGCTAGAATAAGGGAGCTGTCCTCGAGAGAGGGGCAAGACCTTTGAGAACTGAATAGAGACGAACCAAGACGTGCGGGTTACGAGAGTAACCTGTCAAAGGACAATAAGTCAGCGATGACACAAGTGAGTTAAGCGCTCAAACTATTAGATGAGAGTTTGATCCTGGCTCAGGACGAACGCTGGCGGCGTGCCTAATACATGCAAGTAGAACGCTGAGTACTGGAGCTTGCTCTAGTACGAGGAGTTGCGAACGGGTGAGTAACGCGTAGGTAACCTGCCTGTTAGCGGGGGATAACTATTGGAAACGATAGCTAATACCGCATAATAGTGACTAACTCATGTTAGTGATTTGAAAGGTGCAAGAGCACCACTAACAGATGGACCTGCGTTGTATTAGCTAGTAGGTGAGGTAAGGGCTCACCTAGGCGACGATACATAGCCGACCTGAGAGGGTGAACGGCCACACTGGGACTGAGACACGGCCCAGACTCCTACGGGAGGCAGCAGTAGGGAATCTTCGGCAATGGGGGGAACCCTGACCGAGCAACGCCGCGTGAGTGAAGAAGGTTTTCGGATCGTAAAGCTCTGTTGTAAGAGAAGAACGATGTGTAGAGTGGAAAGTTACACAAGTGACGGTATCTTACCAGAAAGGGACGGCTAACTACGTGCCAGCAGCCGCGGTAATACGTAGGTCCCGAGCGTTGTCCGGATTTATTGGGCGTAAAGCGAGCGCAGGCGGTTTAGTAAGTCTGAAGTTAAAGGCAGTGGCTCAACCATTGTTTGCTTTGGAAACTGTTGAACTTGAGTGCAGAAGGGGAGAGTGGAATTCCATGTGTAGCGGTGAAATGCGTAGATATATGGAGGAACACCGGTGGCGAAAGCGGCTCTCTGGTCTGTAACTGACGCTGAGGCTCGAAAGCGTGGGTAGCGAACAGGATTAGATACCCTGGTAGTCCACGCCGTAAACGCTGAGTGCTAGGTGTTAGGCCCTTTCCGGGGCTTAGTGCCGGAGCTAACGCATTAAGCACTCCGCCTGGGGAGTACGACCGCAAGGTTGAAACTCAAAGGAATTGACGGGGGCCCGCACAAGCGGTGGAGCATGTGGTTTAATTCGAAGCAACGCGAAGAACCTTACCAGGTCTTGACATCCCGATGCCATCCCTAGAGATAGGGAGTTACTTCGGTACATCGGTGACAGGTGGTGCATGGTTGTCGTCAGCTCGTGTCGTGAGATGTTGGGTTAAGTCCCGCAACGAGCGCAACCCTTATTGTTAGTTGCCATCATTAAGTTGGGCACTCTAGCGAGACTGCCGGTAATAAACCGGAGGAAGGTGGGGATGACGTCAAATCATCATGCCCCTTATGACCTGGGCTACACACGTGCTACAATGGTTGGTACAACGAGTCGCAAGCCGGTGACGGCAAGCTAATCTCTGAAAGCCAATCTCAGTTCGGATTGGAGGCTGCAACTCGCCTCCATGAAGTCGGAATCGCTAGTAATCGCGGATCAGCACGCCGCGGTGAATACGTTCCCGGGCCTTGTACACACCGCCCGTCACACCACGAGAGTTTGTAACACCCAAAGTCGGTGAGGTAACCTTCGGGAGCCAGCCGCCTAAGGTGGGACGGATGATTGGGGTGAAGTCGTAACAAGGTAGCCGTATCGGAAGGTGCGGCTGGATCACCTCCTTTCTAAGGAAAAACTAAGTAACGGAGGGCGTTTAAAAGCGACTTGATTTTAGGAAACCAAGGCAGTATGCTTGCATACAAGGTGGTTTATCTAAATCACAAGCTTTTAGCCCGAGTACAATTTAGCCGATAAGGTTAAAGGTACCCTTATTTAGCTACGGAAGCACGTTTTAGGGCGTCTCTATTTAGTTTTCAGAGGTTTTGTGGGGCCTTAGCTCAGCTGGGAGAGCGCCTGCTTTGCACGCAGGAGGTCAGCGGTTCGATCCCGCTAGGCTCCATAGGATACGAGAGATGATTCGCTTTAGCGAAAACTTGTATTCTAAGCTAAATAAGATATTGTTCAAGAAATTGAACACGACCTCATTTTTTAGGAAAAAAGATAAATCTCCTTGTGTGCAAGTCACACAGCGTTGATTTCCTATTTTTCTACAAAAATGCCCAACAAGTTGGGACGGTCTTAGTATCTTAGACTTGTCCATTGAAAATTGAATATCTATCAAATAGTAACAAGAAAATAAACCGAAACGCTGTAAATATTTAATGAGTTTTTTAATAAGGTTAAGTTAATAAGGGCGCACGGTGGATGCCTTGGCACTAGGAGCCGATGAAGGACGTGATTAACGACGAAATGCTTTGGGGAGCTGTAAGTAAGCTGAGATCCAGAGATATCCGAATGGGGGAACCCGGCAACTACAGGTTGTCATCCATATCTGTTAAGGATATGAGAAGGAAGACGCAGTGAACTGAAACATCTCAGTAGCTGCAGGAAGAGAAAGCAAGAGCGATTGCCTGAGTAGCGGCGAGCGAAAGGGCAGGAGGGCAAACCAGGATGTTTACATTCTGGGGTTGTAGGACTGTGAAGAGTGATCAAACGTCATAAAAGAACGACTTGGGAAAGTCGGCCAAAGAGAGTAAAAGCCTCGTATTTGAAATGATGGAAGACGCTAACAGGATCCTGAGTACGGCGAGACACGAGAAATCTCGTCGGAAACTGGGAGGCCCATCTCCCAACCCTAAATACTCCCTAGTGACCGATAGTGAACCAGTACCGTGAGGGAAAGGTGAAAAGCACCCCGGAAGGGGAGTGAAAGAGAACCTGAAACCGTGTGCTTACAAGAAGTTCGAGCCCGTTAATGGGTGAGAGCGTGCCTTTTGTAGAATGAACCGGCGAGTTACGTTATTGTGCGAGGTTAAGTTGAAGAGACGGAGCCGTAGGGAAACCGAGTCTGAAGAGGGCGGATAAGTACAATGACGTAGACCCGAAACCAGGTGACCTACCCATGAGCAGGGTGAAGGTGAGGTAAGACTCACTGGAGGCCCGAACCAGAGTACGTTGAAAAGTGCTTGGATGACTTGTGGGTAGCGGAGAAATTCCAAACGAACTTGGAGATAGCTGGTTCTCTCCGAAATAGCTTTAGGGCTAGCGTCGACAATAAGAATCTTGGAGGTAGAGCACTGTTTGGGTGAGGGGTCCATCCCGGATTACCAATCTCAGATAAACTCCGAATGCCAACGATTTATGGTCGGCAGTCAGACTGCGAGTGCTAAGATCCGTAGTCGAAAGGGAAACAGCCCAGACCACCAGCTAAGGTCCCCAAATAATTGTTAAGTGGAAAAGGATGTGGGGTTGCACAGACAACTAGGATGTTAGCTTAGAAGCAGCTATTCATTCAAAGAGTGCGTAATAGCTCACTAGTCGAGTGACCCTGCGCCGAAAATGTACCGGGGCTAAAACAATTTACCGAAGCTGTGGATCCTTTAGGGATGGTAGGAGAGCGTTCTATGTGTGGAGAAGGTATACCGTGAGGAGTGCTGGAGTGCATAGAAGTGAGAATGCCGGTATGAGTAGCGCAAGACAGGTGAGAATCCTGTCCACCGTAAGACTAAGGTTTCCAGGGGAAGGCTCGTCCGCCCTGGGTTAGTCGGGACCTAAGGAGAGACCGACAGGTGTATCCGATGGGCAACAGGTTGATAGTCCTGTACTAGAGTATAGAGTGAAGGAGGGACGCAGAAGGCTAACTCAACCAGACGACTGGAAGTGTCTGGCCAAGCAGTGAGGTGTGGACTGAGTCAAATGCTTAGTCCTGTAACATTGAGCTGTGATGGGGAGCGAAGTTTAGTAGCGAAGTGAGTGATGTCAGGCTGCCAAGAAAAGCTTCTAGCGTTAATGTATACTCTACCCGTACCGCAAACCGACACAGGTAGTCGAGGCGAGTAGCCTCAGGTGATCGAGCGAACTCTCGTTAAGGAACTCGGCAAAATGGCCCCGTAACTTCGGGAGAAGGGGCGCTCAGCTAGACTGAGCCGCAGTGAAAAGGCCCAAGCAACTGTTTATCAAAAACACAGCTCTCTGCGAAATCGAAAGATGAAGTATAGGGGGTGACGCCTGCCCGGTGCTGGAAGGTTAAGAGGAGGGTTTAGCGTTAAGCGAAGATCTGAATTGAAGCCCCAGTAAACGGCGGCCGTAACTATAACGGTCCTAAGGTAGCGAAATTCCTTGTCGGGTAAGTTCCGACCCGCACGAAAGGCGTAATGATTTGGGCACTGTCTCAACGAGAGACTCGGTGAAATTTTAGTACCTGTGAAGATGCAGGTTACCCGCGACAGGACGGAAAGACCCCATGGAGCTTTACTGCAGTTTGATATTGAGTATCTGTACCACATGTACAGGATAGGTAGGAGCCATAGAGATCGGGACGCTAGTTTCGAAGGAGGCGCTGTTGGGATACTACCCTTGTGTTATGGCTACTCTAACCCGCTAGGCTAAGCGTCTAGGGAGACAGTGTCTGACGGGCAGTTTGACTGGGGCGGTCGCCTCCTAAAAGGTAACGGAGGCGCCCAAAGGTTCCCTCAGATTGGTTGGAAATCAATCGCAGAGTGTAAAGGTATAAGGGAGCTTGACTGCGAGAGCGACAACTCGAGCAGGGACGAAAGTCGGGCTTAGTGATCCGGTGGTTCCGCATGGAAGGGCCATCGCTCAACGGATAAAAGCTACCCTGGGGATAACAGGCTTATCTCCCCCAAGAGTTCACATCGACGGGGAGGTTTGGCACCTCGATGTCGGCTCGTCGCATCCTGGGGCTGTAGTCGGTCCCAAGGGTTGGGCTGTTCGCCCATTAAAGCGGCACGCGAGCTGGGTTCAGAACGTCGTGAGACAGTTCGGTCCCTATCCGTCGCGGGCGAAGGAAATTTGAGAGGCTCTGCTCCTAGTACGAGAGGACCAGAGTGGACATACCGCTGGTGTACCAGTTGTTCTGCCAAGAGCATCGCTGGGTAGCTATGTATGGAAGGGATAAACGCTGAAAGCATCTAAGTGTGAAGCCTCCCTCAAGATGAGATTTCCCATGATTATATATCAGTAAGAGCCCTGAGAGAAGATCAGGTAGATAGGTTGGGAGTGGAAGTAGTGTAAGCTATGAAGCGGACCAATACTAATCGCTCGAGGACTTATCCTAAAGAAGGTATTGACAGCGCGAGGTAAGGCTTGATACAATAGATAGGTATTCAATTTTGAATTGGCAAAATAAGTAATGAGAACGTGAAGAAAAGCGTATGATTTTAGGAAATCACCGCAGAAGTCTAAGGACTTCAAGAGGATTTATCTAAATCACTAGCTTTTAAGTTCGAATACAATTCAATTCATAGTTAAGTGACGCTAGCCTAGGAGAGACACCTGTATCCATGCCGAACACAGCAGTTAAGCCCTAGCACGCCTGAAGTAATTGGGGGTTGCCCCCTGTGAGATAAGGGAGTCGCTTAGCGTATTATTATCCACCATAGCTCAGTTGGTAGTAGCGCATGACTGTTAATCATGATGTCGTAGGTTCGAGTCCTACTGGTGGAGTAGAGATGTGACTGGAGGGAGTTCTTAAGGGAACTCTTTTTTTATTTATTAGACTTGCTTGGACAGGTCTCGGCTCTTTGTCAACTGTAGTGGGTGACTTATAGTCTGGTATGGGAGGAAGACTAAGCTCACCTTCTTTTTGTCAAGTGAATGAGAAGAGAAGCTACCAATTTCGATGAAGATGAAAGGGATTTTAGAGTCTTTTTAAAAGCCGTATTTGATCCGTTTGTGGGGTGATTTGTATATTCTTGGAATGCTAAGGTATAACTATTCTTGTTCAAACTATAATCTTTATTTAGCCGTTATACATGTTAATGCTTGCTCTCAGAGAAGTGAAAAAGGAATGAGTCAATGGAGAGAGATAATAGGGGCATCTTTCTTTTGGGGTGGTTTTCCTCTTGTTGAGTTCTTGCTTTTAGCTTTTAAAATTTTCTCTTTTAAGGTATAATAGTCAAAGTTAGTCAAAGATAAGGAAGGGGAGTCTATGCCTGTAAAAAATACTTCGGATAGTATCGAAGAATATATTAAAAATATTTTGGCCCAGTCGGGGATTGTGGAGCTTAAACGTTCTCACTTAGCGGACTCTTTCGATGTTGTTCCTAGCCAGATTAACTATGTTATCAAGACTCGTTTTACTGAAAGTCGTGGCTATGTGGTTGAAAGTAAGCGGGGTGGAGGCGGTTATATCCGTATTGCTAAAGTTGCTTTTTCGGATAAACACCACCTACTTAATGCTCTGGCCAATTCTATTGGAGAAGCTATCAGCAGTCAAGTCTTTGATGATCTTATCCAACAGCTCTATGATCAAGGAATTATTAGCGAGCGAGAAGGAAATATTATCCTGGCTTCATCCTCTGATGATGTCCTAGGTGCTGATGCTCCACAAATTCGCGCCCGGATGCTTAAGAAAATTATTCAACGAGTAGATAGAAAAGGAAATCCAGATGACTGATTATTCTCTTAAAATGCAAGAAATCTTTAGCCGAGCTCAGTATCAAGCCACTCGTTTTCAAAGTCGATTTTTGGAAACTTGGCATGTTTTTTTGGCTATGGTCGATACTGATGAGACGGTGGCTCACCTGGCTTTGATGGATTTTGCTGATCAAATTGATTTAGACGAGTATGAGGATGCAGCTGTCTTGGTGATCCGCCGCAAGCCCCTTAAAACTGTCAAGGTCCAAGAGCTTTTACCAGCTTCAAGAGCCTTGGAGCGTGTTTTGGCTTATGCTGGTCGGATTGCTCGAGCGGTTAAGGCACCTGAAATTGGCAGTGAGCATGTTCTTTTATCTATGATGTTTGGCCGCGATAATCTAGCAGCGCGGATTTTAGAGCAGGTTGGCTTTCGTTTTCAAGACGAAGGTAAAGATACACTGCGTCTGATTGATCTGCGTAAGGTCTTAGAGCGTTATGCTGGTTTTTCTAAGGAAGATGTTAAAGCCATTTTTGACTTGGCTAAGCCTAAGAAATCTGGTAATAACAACTTTAGTAATATGATGGGTCCTCAACCCACTGCTGGTGATTTAGCTGATTTCACAAGAGATCTGACAGCTTTGGCCAGTCAAGGTCAATTGGATAGAGTTGTAGGCCGTGATGAAGAAATTACTCGTATCTTACAAATTCTCAGCCGTAAAACTAAAAATAATCCTGTTTTAGTCGGTGATGCTGGTGTTGGTAAAACAGCCTTGGCTTACGGTCTAGCGCAGAGAATTGTTGAGGGAGAGGTCCCTTATGAACTAGCTGAATTCCGAGTTTTAGAATTGGATATGATGTCAGTTGTAGCGGGCACCCGTTTCCGAGGCGATTTCGAAGAGCGGATGAATCAGATTATTGCTGATATCGAAGCAGATGGTCATATTATCCTCTTTGTTGATGAAGTCCATACTATCATGGGATCTGGAAGCGGAATTGATAGCACTTTAGATGCTGCCAATATTCTCAAACCAGCACTTTCAAGGGGAACCCTCCACATGATTGGAGCAACGACTCAGGAGGAATATTCTAAGCACATTGAAAAAGATGCCGCCCTTTCGCGTCGTTTTGCCAGAGTTTTAATTGAAGAACCTTCAGTTGATGAGGCCTATCAGATTCTTTTGGGACTTAAAGGAAGCTATGAGGTCTACCACAATGTTATCATCTCTGAACAAGCTATTTTGACGACTGTAAAATCGGCCCATCGCTATTTAATCAGCAAGAATCTTCCGGATTCAGCTATTGATTTACTGGATGAGACCAGTGCCATGGTGCAAAATACGGTTAAACGTTCTCTGCCAACATTCCTAAGTTCAGCCGACCAAGCCCTCTTATCGGGAGATCTAGGAGCAGTTGCAGATCTACTTCGTGCGGAGGATAAGCAAAAGATTCGTAAACCTGTTGTTGTCGGAGAAGAAGACATTCTGCGGACCCTTAGTAAGCTGTCTGGTATTCCGCTAGAGAAGATGACTCAGGCTGACAACCAGCGCTACCTCAATCTAGAAAGGGAACTCCACAAACGGGTTATTGGTCAAGAGGATGCCGTATCTGCTGTGTCTAGAGCGATCCGCCGGAACCAATCGGGCATTCGAACAGGTAAGCGTCCAATCGGCTCTTTTATGTTCTTAGGGCCAACTGGGGTTGGTAAGACTGAGTTGGCCAAGGCTCTAGCTGAGCTCCTCTTTGATGATGAGTCGGCTTTGATTCGCTTTGATATGTCTGAGTACATGGAAAAATTTGCTGCCAGTCGCCTCAACGGGGCTCCTCCGGGTTATGTTGGCTATGAAGAAGGTGGCGAGTTGACTGAAAAAGTTCGGCAGAAACCCTACTCTGTTCTCCTTTTTGATGAGGTAGAAAAGGCCCATCCAGATATTTTTAATGTTCTCTTGCAAGTTTTGGATGATGGGGTATTAACTGACAGCCGCGGCCGTAAGGTTGATTTTTCTAATACTATCATCATCATGACTAGCAATCTGGGAGCAACTGCCTTGCGTGATGATAAGACTGTTGGGTTTGGGGCCAAAGCCATTAGTCATGACTATGAAGCTATGCAGAGTCGGATTATGGAAGAACTCAAGAAAACCTACCGTCCGGAATTCATTAATCGAATTGATGAGAAGATTGTTTTCCATAGTTTGACACCAGATCACATGCGTCAAGTTGTTAAGTTGATGATTAAGCCGCTGGAAGTTACTTTGGCTGAAAAAAATATCGTTCTAAAGGTTCAGCCGTCTGCTCTCAAACTTTTGGCAGAGCATGGTTATGACCCTGAAATGGGAGCTCGTCCGCTACGTCGGACCATCCAAATAGAAATTGAAGATAAGTTATCTGAATTGCTCTTGTCTGGCCAATTAAAACCAGGTGCAAACCTGAAAATTGGCAGCCATAAAGGAGTCTTGAAATTTAATCTGGTATGAGATAAAAAAACCAACCTAGAAGTTTAATTCTAGGTTGGTTTTAGTCTATAGAGTTTAAATGACTAGTTTCACTCCTTTTAGTTATCGGCGAGTCGCTCTAGCCTATATATATAAAAGTACCGAGTCATGTAGGCGACTCATTTGTTTGTACTAGCTCCGGCATAATTAAGAAATAATCAGAGTGAAGGTGCTTGTGGTGAATTTTACTCTCCCTCTGAATGTGAGTAGTAAAAGGGGGCCTGTGTGTTCCCGTTGAACCTTTTTCCCAGACCACGACTCTTATATAAAGATTTAAAAAACTGGATATGAGATAAATGATGGTTAAAAGAAGATAAGGGTTACGATTACAGTCAAAGTCATACCATTAAGCCACGAACTATGCTATTCCTATAAATCGAGTAGAAATTGCTTTTGAGTCCAAGTTAGTTTCGAGATCTAAGGAGATAGAGGCAATAAGCAAGAGTAACATAGACAACAATAACTGTAGCTAAACTAATTTCAAAAGTACTCAAACCAATAAACCAGTTCTGAGATAAACGTAGTCTAGTCAAACTTAATTTTAAGGCCGTCGCTGTACTGACACTGGGGAAGGTGAAGGCTGAAAAACTGGGAGCAAACCAAGTTTTGATATGGCATACAAGATAGAGAAAGGTTCCCCAATAAAATCCTTGCGATAGTAAGAGTAGGAGAGTTAGAAAAACAGGTTGTCCAAAAGGGTGAAGCTGTAAGAAGGCTAAAAGTAGGAGAGAACTCGGAGCAGCCATGATGGCCATGTTGGGTAATTCCTGCTCACCCAAAGGCCACTGAGATAATCGATAGAGCAAGGCAATCATCAGTACCAAATAAGCTAGAAAGGTCAGATAAAAAATCATCTGCCCAAGAAGTAGCTGTCCAACAGCTCTAGCTGTTATAGAAGCAGCGGCTGGTCCAACATAGATAACAAACCAACCTGGATAGACTTGCTCCCAAGTTGCTTGTCTTTTAGCCCTTATACTAAAAATTGCCAGAAAGACCAAGTGTCCAAATAAACCGACAGCCCAAATGCTAAGTAGGTAAGGCTTTGCTAGAGGAAGAATCAAAGGAGCAAGCATCATAGCCATGAAATAGGTTGGAAAAGTTGAAGCTGCTAAGAGGCTGGTCAATTGTTTTTGACAGTCTTGCTTCTCCAGACAGAGATAAGCTGTTAAAAGAAGCCACAGCCCTAGACTTAGAAAGAGCAGTCCTTGAGCTGCGAGCTGATTGACAAATTTTAAAATTAAGTTAGCCAGAGCAGTCAGTCCCAGTAAGAGCCCTGTTAAGGCCAACGGTAGTCTATTTTTCATGAATCTTCCCATTCAAATGCTTCGGAACAGAAATCTCTTAGGTTGGAATACCATCAAAGATTTCCTTGACCTGAGCTAGGTTTTCAGCCCGAGCGACAGCTCCACGGATTTTAGCAGCACCAGAGGTTCCTCGCAGATAGTAAGGAGCTAAGCCGCGGAATTCTCGTACAGCAATCTTTTCACCCTTAAGAGCAACTAGACGGCTGAGGTGGTCATAGGCAATCTCTAACTTTTTAACGAAGGTAAGATTAGGTAGGATTTCCCCAGTCTCGAAGTAGTGGTTGATTTGGGTAAAGAGATAGGGATTGTTGAGGGCTCCACGACCAATCATAACAGCATCGGTGCCGATCTCTTCCAGCATGAACCTAGCGTCTTCAACGGTCTTAATATCTCCATTACCAATGAAAGGAATTGTTTTGAGGGTTTCGGCTACTCTAGCTAGGGTTTCATAGTCACAGTGACCAGTGTACATCTGCTCACGGGTCCGACCGTGCATGGCCAAAGCAGCCACCCCAGCTTCCTCTGCAGCCAGAGCATTTTCCACAGCTAAGGAGCTGTCAGCCCAACCTGTCCGCATTTTAACAGTCAGTGGGATATTGAGGACAGACTTAACAGTTTTTACCACCTGATAAATCTTTTCAGGATCCTTGAGCCACATGGCCCCAGCTTCATTTTTGACAATCTTATTGACAGGGCAGCCCATGTTGATATCAACCATATCAGTCTCAGTATTGGTTTGGATAAATTCAGCAGCTCGTGCTAAGCTATCGCCGTCGTTACCAAAGAGTTGGATGGAAACAGGGTGCTCACCTTTGTCAATGTGAAGCATGTGGAGGGTTTTTTCGTTATTGTAGAGGATTCCCTTATCAGAAACCATCTCCATAACAGCTAAACCAGCTCCAAATTCCTTAGCGATAGTTCGAAAGGCTGAATTAGTCACACCAGCCATGGGAGCTAGAACTGTACGGTGGGGAATTTCTACATTCCCAATCATAAAGGACGAGTTAAGCTTGGTCATCAATAATTTCCTCCAGATCTTTTTCATCAAAGTTGTAAGTTTTACCACAGAACTGGCAGGTGATTTCAGCACCATGGTCTTCATCCTTCATGGCCTGTAGTTCATCTTTACCCAGACTGGCCAGAGCAGCCCGAAAACGTCCCTTGCTACAATCGCAGGCAAAACTCAACTCTTCCTCAGCCAAAATCTTGTAAGAGTCGTCACCATAGAGGGCATCGATCAAAGCCTGAGTGTGGTTGTCGGACTCTAAAAGAGTGGAAATGGCAGGCATCTCTTGAATACGTTTCTCGAAACGAGCAATGTCTTCTTCTTTGGCATCTGGTAGGACCTGAAGCATAAATCCTCCAGCTACCTTGACTTGATCCTTGTCATCCAAGAGGACATTGAGGCCTACAGCAGACGGAGTCTGTTCACTTTCAGTCAAGTAGTAGGCAAAGTCCTCACCGATTTCTCCGGAAATCAATGGCGTTGCCGAAGTATAAGGACGACCTGTTCCATAGTCAATGATGGAGACAAATTGTCCCTGCCCCATGAAAGGTCCCACTAAGACCTCACCAGTCGCAGTTTTCTTAATATCAACACCGGGATTTTGGATGTAGCCTTTAACATGACCAGCCGTATCTGCGACGGAAATAATATGGCCAAAAGAACTGTTGCCGATAACCTTAACCGTTACTTTGGCTTCACCTTTTTGATTGGCAGCTAAAATTTGATTGGCAATTAAGGTTCGTCCCAAAGCGACCGTTGATGATGACAGGGTGTGGTGTTTGTCTTGGGCATCCCGAACAGTTTCGGTACTATCCAAGATATAGGCCCGGAAAGAGCCAGATGTTGCAATTGTTTTAATCAGTTTATCCATAATGCCTCTATTATAGCATAAAACCGGGATTGAAAGGGTCTGCTGGATATGAGAAAGAAGGGAAATAGATCGCTACAAACGGTACTGATTTAGGATCTTTACCTTAGTTATATCTAGCAAGTTTTCTTGCCCGCCTTGGCAAAATTTGATATAGTTATGATTAGTTATATTTTGGAGGGATTTTTATGCAATACACTACAATTCTTATTTTAGCCATCTTTCTCGGAGGAATGATATTTGTTAATTCACGTGCCCAAAAGAAGCAAAGACAAGCACGTGATGATATGCAAAATAAGCTAGTCAAGGGAGCAGAAGTCGAAACTATCGGTGGTTTAATTGCGACCGTTGATGAAGTCGACCAAGCCAACAACCGTATCGTTCTTGATGTTGAAGGGGTTTATTTGACTTTCGACCTGAGCCGTTCAATTTTAAAAGTCAATGCCTCGCCAGCGGATACTTCTGTAGTTTCAGCTGAGTCAACTGATGACCAAGCGAACGATAATGATGAAGTAGAATCAGCTATTGAAGACTAAGGAATTTATTTAAAATCTGGGGCTGCTCAGTCTATCACCACTGAGCTGTTGATGGCAAACCCGGCGTAAACTTATTAAAGCGACTCAGTTCTCACTTAGAGATAACGTGATAGCCTGATTTAATCGTTGACATATATTCTTCCTGAGTGGTAAAATACAGGGGAGTAATGGCAGGAAAATCAGGTTGAGAACTCTCAACAGGCTTCGATGCTGCCCTTGAAGCGTTAGCTTCTAAAGAATCGGGATTGCGATGTAAATCGCCCGCATGACTAAGCTCTTGGCTTTAGCTAAGAGTTTTTTTCTTGTTATTGTCACTAGGATTTATTCAGCAAGTTCCTTTATCTGCTGTTGGATTGATTCTTATTCAAGTCAGTCAATAGTCAGGTTCAAGATTCGCTGTTGCTGGGCAAAACAATTTTCATTTTGGAATTTCTTTGCCACTATTCCATATTTCTTAATACTAAAAGCCAAAAATGAACAAAATTAGAATTTTCTTCATCAGAACTCTAACTTTGTTCGTTTTTTAATGCTGTCGATGGACTTTTTATAAGAGCAGGACAGCCAACTTTTTGAAGTTACTGATTGCGTGCCACAACTAAAAGTGCAATCTCCCTTGATTTATGGTAAAATTCTAAGAGTATGGCTGTATTTAAGTTTAAGAAAAAACAAGAGACGCAAAGTCTGGAAAAAATTCCTAAACATATTGGGATTATTATGGATGGTAATGGCCGCTGGGCTAAGAAACGCCTGCAACCACGTGTTATGGGACATAAGGCTGGTATGGATGCTTTGCAAAGAGTGACCATCAAGGCTTCTGAGCTAGGCATTAAGGTCCTGACGGTCTATGCCTTTTCAACAGAAAACTGGTCACGACCTGCTGATGAAGTTAAATTCATTATGAACCTACCGGTTGAGTTCTTTGATAAATATGTTCCTGAACTCCATCAAAACAATGTTCGGGTTCAGGTTATCGGGGATACCAGTAAGCTGCCTCAGGCTACTTTTGAGGCTATGGAGCGGGCCTGTGCTAAGACCCGGCATAACTCAGGGCTGATCTTAAATTTTGCTCTCAACTACGGTGGCCGAGCAGAGATTACAGCAGCTGTTAAGACTCTGGCACAAGAGGTGAAAGATGGCCACTTGCAACCTGAGACTATTGATGAGGAATTGCTTGCTAAGCATTTGATGACTAGCGCACTTCCTTATTTGTACCGCGATCCTGATCTGATTATTCGAACGAGTGGAGAGCTGCGACTTAGTAACTTCCTGCCTTGGCAGGCAGCCTACAGTGAGTTTTACTTTACCAAGGTGCTTTGGCCTGATTTCAATGAAGACGAGCTAGTCAAGGCTATTGCAGAATTCAACCACCGCCAAAGACGTTTTGGTGGTGTCTAAGAGGAGACAAGTATGCGTGAACGTGTAATTTACGGAGGGATTGCGGGCGTCATTTTTCTGGCTTTTTTAGTGCTGGGGCACCTCCCCTTCCAATTATTTGTCGGAGTTTTGGCTATGATTGGTATCTCCGAGCTTTTTAAGATGAAAGGGTTAGAAATTTTTTCTTTTGAGGGAGTTCTAGCCATGTTGGCAGCCTTTGTCCTGACGGTTCCTATGGGGACCTATCTGACCTTCTTGCCCCTAGATGCTAGTTGGACCTGCTTTGGTTTACTTAGCTTTATAATTTTGGCTGGCACGGTACTCAATAGTGATACTTATTCTTTCGATGATGCGGTCTTTCCAATTGCTTCAGCTGTCTATATTGGTTTTGGTTTCCAAAATTTGGTCAATGCTCGGCTGGATAGTATTAATAAAGTTCTTTTCGCCATCTTTATTGTCTGGGCAACTGACATCGGTGCCTATATGATTGGTCGGCAATTCGGTCAAAATAAGCTCATGCCAAAGGTATCCCCCAACAAGACTATTGAGGGTAGTCTGGGAGGAATTCTCTCAGCCTTGATTGTCTCTTTGATTTTCATGCTGGTGGACAAGTCTGTTTACAGTCCCAAATCCTTCCTAATTACCATGATTTTAGTTGTTGTCTTTAGTATCTTTGCCCAATTTGGCGATTTGGTAGAAAGCGCCATTAAGCGTCATTTTGGTGTTAAAGATTCTGGGAAATTAATTCCTGGCCACGGTGGTATCTTAGACCGTTTCGACAGTATGATTTTTGTTTTTCCAATTATGCATTTCTTTGGATTATTCTAAGAACTGGGGGTTAAGCCTACCCAGCATTATTTAGAGGTTATCAATGCTTTTAAACATTATTATTTTTATCATCGTCTTTGGTGTCATCGTGACGGTGCATGAATTTGGTCATTTTTATTTCGCTAAAAAATCTGGCATTCTGGTTCGTGAATTCGCCATCGGGATGGGGCCAAAGATTTTTGCCCATATTGGGCAGGATGGAACGGCTTATACCATCCGTATGCTACCTCTTGGCGGTTATGTTCGGATGGCTGGATGGGGCGACGACAAGACAGAAATTAAGACAGGAACACCCGTCAGCTTGACTTTAAATGATCAGGGTCTTGTCAGTCGGATTAATCTGTCTGATAAACAACTGGATACTGACAGCCTGCCCATGAATGTGACCGCCTACGATTTGGAAGATCAGTTGCACATCACGGGTTTGGTTCTTGATGAAACCAAGACCTATTCGGTTGATCATGATGCTACAATTATTGAAGAAGACGGGACTGAAATTCGGATTGCTCCGCTGGATGTTCAGTATCAGAATGCCAGCGTCTGGGGACGGATGATTACCAACTTTGCCGGTCCCATGAATAATTTTATTTTGGGAACTGTGGTTCTCATTATCATGGTTTTCATACAGGGGGGAGCACCAAATCCTAATACCAATGCTATTCGTGTTGCTGATGGCGGACCAGCTCAAGCGGCTGGAATTAAGTCTGGCGATAGGATTTTAAGTATTGCGGATAAAAAGGTTGAGAATTGGAGTGACCTAACTGAGGCAGTTGCCAGCTCGACCAAGGGGTTAAAAAAGGACGAGCAGATTAATCTCACTATCCAAGATAAATCTAAGCACATTAAAAAGGTGAAGGTCAAGCCCAAAAAGGTTAATGGCAGCTATCTAATTGGTGTTCAGCAAGCTATGAAAACCGATTTTTGGGGGAAGTTAGTTGGTGGCTTCAATTTAGCCCTGACTGCCATGACCCAATTGATTCGGGCTGTGGGGAATATTATTCTCCATTTCAGCCTCAATAAGTTGGGAGGGCCTGTCGCCATGTACCAAATGGTCGGTCAAGCAGCCCACTCAGGCTTTGTGGATGTCCTTTTCTTGATGGGGATGCTGTCTATGAATCTGGGAGTGGTCAACCTTTTCCCTATCCCAGCTTTAGATGGCGGTAAGATTCTCATTAATATCATTGAGGCGATTCGCCGTAAGCCGCTTAGGCAGGAAACAGAAACCTATATCACCTTAGTTGGTGTGGCTATTATGTTGGTACTCATGGTTGCCGTCACTTGGAACGACATCATGCGGGCCTTCTTCTAAAAATTAGTTTCCCTACAGTCATTACTCTAGTTGAAAGGAAAGCCTTGTCCAGCGATAGGGCGAAAAAACTCATGAAACAGTCTCAAATGTTGATTCCAACCTTGCGTGAAATGCCAAGTGATGCTCAGGTTATCAGTCACGCTCTCATGGTTCGGGCTGGTTATGTCCGCCAAGTTACCTCAGGCGTTTACTCCTACCTCCCTCTGGCTAATCGGGTTATTGAGAAATTCAAAACCATCATGCGGGAAGAATTTGATAAGATTGGTGCAGTGGAAATGCTGGCACCCGCTCTTTTGACGGCAGACCTCTGGAAGGAATCCGGTCGTTACGATACCTACGGTGAAGACCTCTATAAACTAAAAAATCGTGATCAGGCTGACTTCATCCTAGGACCAACCCATGAAGAAACCTTTACAGCCATCGTGCGAGATGCGGTAAAATCTTACAAACAGCTGCCAGTAAATCTCTACCAAATTCAGTCTAAATATCGTGATGAGAAACGTCCTCGTAATGGTCTCTTGCGGACGCGTGAATTTATTATGAAGGATGGTTATAGCTTCCATGCTAATTACGACAGCTTGGATGACACCTATGAAGATTACCGCAAGGCCTATGAAGCCATCTTTACCCGAGCTGGTCTTGACTTCAAGGGCATCATCGGTGATGGCGGTGCTATGGGCGGTAAGGATAGCCAAGAATTTATGGCGGTTACTCCTGACCGAACTGATCTAGAGCACTGGTTGGTACTGGATAAATCTATTGCTTCTGTGGATGAAATCCCAGAAGATGTTCTGGTCCAAATTAGAGAAGAACTCAATAACTGGTTAGTTTCAGGAGAAGATACGATTGCCTATTCTGACCAATCCAACTATGCGGCTAATCTGGAAATGGCTACTAGCCTTTATAAACCCAGTCAGGCTGTCACAATTCAAGAAGACCTGACCAAGGTTGAAACCCCAGGATGTAAGACTATTGATGAGGTGTCAGCCTTCCTGCAAGTTGATGAAGGCCAAACCATCAAGACCTTACTCTTTATGGCAGATGAACATCCAGTTGTCGCTCTTTTGGTTGGCAATGACCAAGTCAATGATGTTAAGCTCAAAAATTATCTGGGAGCTGATTTCCTTGAGCCAGCCGATGAAGAACAGGCTAAGGCTATCTTTGGAGCTCATTTTGGTTCACTGGGGCCAGTTGGTATCCCAGAAGAAGTGACTATCATTGCTGATCGTAAGATTCAAGATCTGGCTAATGCTGTTGTTGGTGCCAACGAGGATGGTTATCACTTGATTGGTGTCAACCCAGAACGCGACTTTACGCCTCAAGCGTATGTTGATATTCGTGAAGTTAAGGAGGGAGAACCATCGCCAGACGGCCAAGGAACCCTTAAATTTGCACGTGGTATTGAAATCGGTCATATCTTTAAATTGGGTACCCGTTATTCAGATAGCATGGGAGCCAATATTCTCGATGAAAATGGCCGTTCGGTCCCAATCATTATGGGGTGTTACGGCATTGGTGTTAGCCGAATTCTCTCAGCGATCATCGAGCAGCACGCTCGTCTCTTCGTCAACAAGACACCAAAAGGAGCTTACCGCTTAGCTTGGGGAATCAACTTCCCTAAAGAGCTGGCTCCATTTGATGTTCACCTGATTACAGTTAACATTAAAGATCAAGAAGCGCAAGATTTAACAGCTGTGCTGGAAGACCAGTTGACAGCAGCTGGCTACCAAGTACTGACTGATGACCGCAACGAGCGGGTTGGCTCTAAATTCTCAGACAGTGACCTGATTGGCTTGCCAATTCGTGTTACCGTTGGCAAGAAGGCTGCCGAAGGTGTTGTTGAAGTCAAAATCAAAGCGACTGGAGACACCATCGAAGTCAATGCCGAAAATCTCTTAGAAACTCTGCCAATTCTAATGAAGGAAGCGGATTGAGTTATAAAATAAATAAAGGTCATCGTCCAGTGATGGCCTTTTATCGCAAAATCAGGACTGGATTTGCTGCCTATTTTTCATCTGAGTTTTGTTATAATAGACCTACTAAGAAAAGAAGGTGATTCTATGAAATTAACAACTTTGGGGTGCTGGGGAGCCTATCCCTACCAAGATGGAGGGACGACGTCTTATTTGGTAACAGGCCATGATGGCTTTCAGTTACTCATGGATTGTGGCAGTCGGGCCGTAACCGAGCTGGAAAAGGAAATCAGTCCGCTGGATTTGGATGCGGTCATCATCAGTCATTACCATCCCGATCATGTGGCTGATCTAGGTGTGTTGCGTCACTATTTCCAACTCTATCCCAAACACCTCTGGGAACCAAAGGTACTTCCCATCTATGGTCACGATGAAGATAATGATGAGTTCACCAAGCTGACCATGGACGGAGTCTCTCAAGGATATGTTTACGATGTGGCAGGGACTCAGCAAATTGGTCCTTTTGACATCAGTTTTATCAAGACGGTCCATCCTGTTCCCTGCTATGCTTTTCGGATTATGGAAAGAGAAACTGGACAAACCCTAGTTTTCACTGGAGATACGGGTTATTTCGATGGTCTAGCTGATTTTGCCAAGGGAGCAGACCTCTTTTTAGCGGATGTCTATCTTTATGAAGGAAATGAAAATCACCCAGCTCACCTGACTTCTAAGGAAGCTGGGACGATTGCCCAGCAAGCTAGCGTGAAAAAATTAGTCCTGACCCATGTCCCACCTCTACCCCCGCAAGGGATCGATCCCGACCGGCACTTGGAAATTCTGCAGGAGCAAACTCAGGGATATGCTGGAGTAATTCCAGTAGAATTAGCTGAACCCCACAAGGCTTGGGCTCTGGGAGCTAACGGATGACGGAGTTTACCCAGAATCAAAAAGAAGTCTTCATGCGAGAAGCTCTCAAGGAGGCGCAGAAGTCTTTAGCTAAGGAAGAAATTCCCATCGGCTGTGTTATTGTTAAGGACAGCCAAGTTATTGGCCGAGGTCACAATGCGCGTGAGGAGCTCAACCAAGCCATCATGCACGCCGAGATTATGGCTATCAATCAGGCCAACCAAGCAGAAGGAAACTGGCGGCTTTTGGACACGGCCCTCTTTGTCACCATTGAGCCCTGTGTCATGTGCAGCGGGGCTATCGGGCTGGCTCGGATTCCTCAAGTCATTTATGGAGCTCCTAACCAAAAATTTGGAGCTGCCGGCAGTCTTTATGATATTTTGAGAGACCAGCGCCTCAACCATCGCGTTCAAGTTGAGGCTGGTGTTCTGGAAGCAGACTGTGCTAGGATTATGCAGGATTTCTTTCGCAAACGACGGGAGAAGAAGTCCCAGCCCAATCTTAGCCGGACTTAATTTTCAAGTTTGCAGGCTGTTAAAATTATGCTATAATAATCATCGGAGCGACACTTTCGCGTGAAGTGGGTCAGGGGAGGAATCCAGCAGCCCTAAGCGATGTTAAGTGTGTGCTCTTTTTACGTATAGAAAATAATCCTATGAAATCGGGCTTTCATAGGATTTTTTATCTTATCAATTATCAAAACGGACAAAAATTTTATAAATTAGCCTATTCTGTAAAAATAAAAAATAGTGTATGGGGCAATTGATTATAGGCTGATTAAACTTAATCTAGTTTATCTGTAAAAGTCTTAAATCTGCCGAATGATGTAAGGAAGCAGTTAATCTTATTGTTTACACCTACCTAAAGAGTGTCAAAGAAGGAGACAAGAACTGATATAATGTGCTAGGCAAATGAGTTTGACGGAGAAGCAGCTGGTCTGTTACCGTTTTCTTTTTTTATCAAAAAGGTTGAAAAATCAGTGATAAAAGGGTACACTGTATAAGAAATATTGTTTTTTAAAGGGAGTACGTAATGGGACACATTAAATTTGATTATTCAAAAGTGCTTGATAAATTTGTAGCAGCTCAGGAAATTGATTATATGCAGCCACAAGTATCAGCGCTTGATAAAATCTTGCGCGATGGATCAGGTCAAGGCGGAGAAATGACTGGCTGGCTTAATTTACCGGAATCCTACGATAAGGAAGAATTTGCCCGTATCCAAAAAGCAGCAACTAAAATTCAATCGGATAGCGATGTACTTGTTGTTATCGGTATTGGCGGTTCTTACCTTGGTGCTCGTGCTGCCATTGACTTTTTGAATAATGCGTTTGTCAATTTGCAACCAGCTGATAAGCGTAAAGCACCGCAAATTCTTTATGCTGGGAACTCCATTTCTTCAAATTACTTAGCCGATTTGGTTGACTACGTAGCTGATAAAGATTTTTCTGTCAATGTTATCTCTAAATCTGGTACAACGACAGAGCCTGCTATTGCTTTTCGTGTTTTTAAGGAACTCTTGGTTAAAAAGTATGGTCAAGAAGGAGCTAATAAGCGCATTTATGCGACCACAGACCGTTCTAAGGGTGCTGTTAAGGTGGAAGCGGATGCTAATGGTTGGGAAACATTCGTTGTTCCAGATAGTGTCGGAGGTCGTTTCACTGTCTTGACACCAGTTGGTCTTTTGCCAATTGCCGTTTCAGGAGCTGATATCACTAAATTGATGGAAGGCGCTAATGCAGCTCGTAAGGCTTACTCATCAGATAAAATTGAAGAAAATGAAGCTTACCAGTATGCTGTTATTCGTAACATCCTTTACAGAAAAGGTTATGTGACTGAGATCTTAGCTAATTATGAACCGTCTCTCCAATACTTTAGCGAGTGGTGGAAGCAGTTGGCTGGTGAATCAGAAGGTAAGGATCAAAAGGGTATTTACCCAACATCTGCCAACTTCTCAACTGATTTGCATTCACTCGGTCAATTTATCCAAGAAGGGATGCGCAATCTCTTTGAAACGGTTATCCGTGTTGAAAAGCCTCGCAAGAATATCACGGTTCCAGAATTGACAGAAGATCTTGATGGGCTGGGCTATCTCCAAGGTAAAGATGTTGACTATGTCAATAAGAAAGCAACTGATGGTGTGCTCTTGGCTCATACAGATGGCGGTGTTCCAAATACTTTCTTGACTCTTCCAGAACAGGATGAGTATACACTGGGTTACACTATTTACTTCTTTGAACTGGCTATCGGTCTATCTGGTTACCTCAATGGTGTCAATCCATTTAACCAGCCAGGTGTAGAAGCTTACAAGAAAAACATGTTTGCCCTTCTTGGTAAGCCAGGTTTCGAAGAACTAGGCGCTGAATTGAACGCCCGTTTGTAAAAGTATCTCCTTATTAAAACTAATCAGAAGCAGTTCCCTTGAGGGTCTGCTTTTTTTGTGGCAATTAGTGCACGATTTTTTATGGAATTGCAAAAAAGAGTGTCTTAATTATTTTTTGTAAGCGCTTTATAATACAGTTAGAAAGAAACTGATGCACTCGTTCTACTCTTGTGAAAAAAAGACCAATCTTCCTTGGATTTTTATCATTCATCGTCAGGTTCTCTATTTTTCTCTGGAGTGCTTCACCGTTTAGTATCTTGTTTCTTGTTCACCAAACACGAGCTAAAATCTTAGTAAAAAAGATAAACGTCCTTGTGCCTTAATGGCACAGTGTTAGTTTCCCGTTTTTATACAGATTTTTAAAAGCTCTTTATATCTTAAATAAAGGAGTAAGAAGATGAAAGATTGGTTAAATATCGCTGGAAAAACGGTTATCGTTACAGGTGCCTCATCTGGAATTGGTCACGCCATTGTAGAAGAATTACTTGATTTAGAGGTTAACGTTGCCAATTTTGATATTAGTGACAATGATGTCAAGCATGATCACTATCTCTTTGTGAAGGTTGATGTGACTTCGCGTCAAGAAGTTGAGGCAGGTGTTGCAGCAGTCCTTGAGCGTTTTGGTACGGTTGATGCAGTCGTCAACAATGCTGGGATTAATGTTCCTCGTCTCCTAGTTGATCCTAAGGATCCTCACGGTCAGTATGAACTGGACGATGCAACCTTTGAAAAGATGACAATGATTAATCAAAAGGGTGTTTTCTTAGTTAGTCAGGCTGTTGGTCGTATTCTGGTTGATAAAAAACAAGGAGTAATCATCAATATGGCCTCTGAAGCAGGTCTTGAGGGTTCTGAAGGTCAAAGTGCCTATGCAGCAACCAAGGCAGCTGTCTACAGTTACACGCGATCTTGGGCTAAGGAACTCGGTAAGCACGGTGTTAGAGTTGTCGGAATTGCGCCAGGGATTATGGAAGCGACTGGACTGAGAACGCTTGCATACGAAGAAGCTCTTGGTTATACTAGAGGAAAAACAGTAGATGACATCCGAGCAGGTTATGCTTCAACGAGTACAACGCCACTTGGTCGTAGCGGTAAGTTGAGTGAAGTGGCTGATTTAGTTGCTTACTATATTTCAGATCGCTCGAGTTATATCACTGGAATTACAACCAATGTGGCCGGAGGTAAGACTCGTGGATAAGATAATTAAAAACAGATACAGAGGGTGTCCGCGGATAAAATCAAAATAGGGAGTGGAGTACGATGACGAATCACTAAAGATTCTAGGAAAACTCATCTTTTTAGCACAATCCGCAGCCCGTCTTCAATGAAATTAGAAGGATTAGGAAAAGTGGCAGTAGTTAATCGCTGGTATCGAATCTTAGATATCCTAGTTGCTCAACACCATGTTTCGGTAGATGATATGCGGAAGATGCTTGGGATTAGTCCTCAAACGCTTCAAAGCAGCATTGAACAGCTAAACGATATTTTGGACCAAGATATTCAAATTAGACAAAAAGATAATACTTTGTATCTAGATGTGCTTGACTATGCTCGTTTAGAAGATATTTTATTGGGGCAATTGAGAAAAGAGACAGATTTCAATTCTTCTAGCAAGCGGGTGTCCTATTTGATTAAACGCCTTTTGCAAACAGCTCAGCCCCTTCTTATTGATGACTTGGCAGAGGATATGGGGGTTAGCCGCTCAACTATTAATAAAGATTTGAAGAAGGTTAAACAGCTGTCTAGCGATTATCAGATCACTATCACAGGTACCCCTAATCGAGGTTTAGAAGCAGAAGGGAAAGAATTAAATCTCAGACTCTTTTACATTGATAATGTTTATACCTATTTTGAATCCAGTCACTTAAAAGATGAGACTCAATTATTCCTAGATCAGCTCCGAGAAAGCTATCTCCTCCCCAAAAATACAGAGGATTTGCTCAAAAAAGTTTTAGCGATTACCGTCTCGCGTATCAATTGCCAGCGTTTCCTATCTGATGAGATTCCCTACTTCACTAATGAACTAAGAGAATCTGAGATTATGGCAAAGTTAATTTACCATGTGGAATTAACTTATCAAATCTCTTTGAGTCAGTACGAACAAGACTTCCTCAGTTACCCGCTCAATATTCAGTTTATTGACGGGCTGGATTATCATCCTTCTTTGTCCGATCATCTCAAGCTCATTTATCAGTCCATGGTTGACCATGTAAAAGAGGCGCTTGATATTGATTTTGATCAAGACAAGCTCTTCCAAAACTTACAAACACATTTTAAATTCATGATCAATCGCTTGATTTTTCACGCTCAAGCTAACGATATTTTTCATGGTGAGATTCGTTTAAAGTACCCCTTTGCCTATGAGATGTCACGAGTGGCTGTCGAAAAGCTGCAGACCTATTTTAAGTATCAGGTTGCTCCCTCAGAAATCAGTTATCTTGCCCTGTATTTCGAATTAGTGTTAAATGAACGGGATTTAGAACAGACTGCTCTGCGTCCTCAAATTGCGGTTGTTTGTACAACTGGACGGGGAACAGCAGCGATGATCAGTCACCAACTCACACATGTCTTAGGAAATGATGTTGAGATCACCCAATTTTCTGAGGAAAGCTTTAATCCGCAAAACGATGATAATTATTTCGCTATTTTTACAACTATTCCTTTAAAACTAGAACAGTTAAAATCTCCCGTTATTAAAATCAGCAATCTCTTTGATGACCAATGGTTGCGGGATGAATGGCAGAAGATTAATGCTTACCATCAGAGCCGTTTGGAGACCGTCCAGCTGAGATTTGTCAAGTTGTCTCCCGGTCCGTCCTATCTGCACTATCTAGAAACAATGTGTCAGTTACTTGCAGATGAAGGGCTGGTCGATAGTGATTTTAAAAGGCGTATTTTGAGTCGTGAGCAAAGGCAGTCAACCATTTTTAGTAATGCTATTGCTTTTCCTCATGCTATTAATCAAGCGAGTAGGCAAACAATTTTAATGTTAGGTGTGCTAGAGGAGACCTACAAAAGCGATGATGATTCGGTTGATTTCATCTTCATGGTAGCTATTTCTGAGCAGGTGGATGAACGAACCGAGACAGAGCTCTTAGATCTTTATGATGATATTTTCCGCATTGCTAGTGATCAGTCCATTAAGGATGAGTTGAAGTTGGTTGAAACTCAGGAAGATTTTCTCGATTTCGCCAAAAGCAAAGGAGTATTCTAATGAATTATATCTATACTTTTGCAGTCTTTGTGGTATTTGCCTACCTTGTGCAAATAATCTTAGGCCTGCGACAACTGAAACATTTCAACCAAGTTTATGCCAGATTGCGGAAAAAAGGCCGTGTTGCGATTGGTCGTAATTCGGGTCGGATTAAGGCTGGAACCATTGTCATGTTTGCTATTGATAAGCAGGGGACGGTCCTAGAAGCTCAAAAAATGCAAGGAGTCACGATAGCAGCTAAATTTAAACCTATGCCAGCTTATCTTGGTCAGGACATCCATTACTTTGATCACTATAATCCTTTGGTTCGCCAAGAGAATAAATTGCTGCAGGCGGCCATTGAAGATGCTCGGGATGTCTTCTTAAAAACCGAGGCTGGTGTTTATCGCGATGCTCCACAATCTAGTCCGTTTTCAGAACTCGGTTTGCGCGCCAAACTCTTCTTAGCCCGCTTGAAAAATCATATACAGTAAATTTAACTGAGTGTTTAAAATCATCACATACAAAACTAAAAGATCATATAAGGAGTTTCTTATGAATTACGTTACAAAATTTGCTGAGGGCTTTATGAAGCTCTTTCAGTCAGGCGGTGACACCTTCATGTCTTGGATGACAAGTATTGTTCCGGTTGTCCTCATGCTTCTGGTTGCCATGAACGCCTTGATTGCTCTTCTAGGTGAAGAAAGGGTTAATAAGCTGGCTGCAATTTCTGCCAGTAACCCGATCAGTCGTTACATGATTTTGCCCTTTATCTCGGCTTTCATGCTGGGGAACCCTATGGCAATCAGCATGGGGCGCTTCATGCCAGAATATTATAAGCCTAGCTATGTTGCCTCACAAATGCAATTCTGTCACACCTCGAACGGTGTTTTTCCTCATATCAATCCAGGTGAGCTCTTCGTTTGGTTAGGGATTGCCTCAGGTATTAAAACCTTGGGATTGAGCCAGATGGATCTGGCTATCCGCTATATGTTGGTGGGGATTATTATGAATTTCTTTACTGGCTGGATTACCGACTTCACAACCGCTTGGGTTTGTAAGCAACAAGGTGTTAGCTTGAGCAAGTCATTGAACAATTGATGTGAGTGAGAAAGAGGTTTCTTATGAGTTACAGAAGTATACAGGTTGTCAAAGGGAATGGTGGTTTCGGCGGCCCTTTGGTTATTACCCCAACGGACGAAAAACATAAATTTATCTATATCACAGGTGGCGGAGAAAAGCCAGACATTGTGGATAAAATCGTTGAATTAACCGGGATGGAAGCTGTCAATGGTTTTAAGACTTCTATTCCAGATGAAGAAATCGCCCTTGCGATTATTGATTGTGGTGGGACTCTTCGATGCGGTATCTATCCAAAAAAGGGCATTCCAACTATCAATATTGTGGCTACTGGTAAAAGCGGACCACTGGCCCAATACATTACAGAAGATATCTATGTTTCAGCCGTAGGTCTCAATCAAATCACTGCTACCGATGCAGTTGGGCAAACTAACCAGTCTGTCGCTGCTAGTCCTGAAAGCACATCGACAAGTACTTATGATACCAGTAAAAAAATTACAGAGCAACGGGCCGAAACGAGCTTTGTGGCCCGAATTGGTATGGGAGCTGGTAAGGTTGTAGCTGTTTTTAATCAGGCTGCGCGTGAAGCAATCCAAACCATGTTAAATACCATTCTCCCTTTCATGGCTTTTGTGTCACTCTTGATTGGTATTATCAATGGTTCGGGAATCGGGAACTGGATTGCTAAGCTGATGATACCTCTAGCTGGCAATATTTGGGGGCTAATTCTCATTGGATTTATTTGCTCCCTACCATTTCTCTCTCCCCTTTTGGGGCCAGGAGCCGTAATCTCCCAAATTATCGGGACCCTGATTGGTGTTGAAATCGGTAAGGGTCATATTCCTCCACAAATGGCCTTGCCAGCTTTATTTGCTATTAATACTCAGAATGGCTGTGACTTTATTCCAGTAGCTCTCGGTTTGTCTGAAGCTAACGCTGAAACAGTTGAAGTCGGGGTGCCGTCTGTCCTGTATTCTCGTTTCTTAAGCGGTGTTCCTCGTGTTATCGTCGCTTGGCTGGCCAGCATCGGTTTGTATCAATAAGAAAGGTAAGTTAGAAAAGAGGTCCGCATGGCGAAGATATTTGAAACAAAAGTACTTGAAGTTGGTCCAGAGGCCCAAGGGATGATTGACGGGGCCGATATGATGATTCTCTTTGGAGAAGGAGCCCCGCAGGATTTGGCGGAATACTGCTTCACAATTGATAATAAGCATTTAACTGGCCCAATCAAAGTTGGCGGTCGCCTAGTTGTTGATGGAGAGGATTTTCCCATCACCTCTGTTGGTGAGGTCGTTGAAAAGAATCTAGTCAACCTAGGGCATATCACGATTGCCTTCGATGGTGATAGAGAAGGGAGTCTGCCTGGCACCTTGCATGTTTTGGCTCCAAACAAGGTCCAACTGGGGTCGGGCTCAATCATTCAGCTGTTTAGTGATTAAAAATATTACAGTCAATCAGGCTTGATTTCAAGTCTGATTTTTTTAAATCAACCTTCATCAATCAGAAAAGGTGGAGGTTTTTGCCATTTATTTTGGAAAAAACATCTACTTTTTAATACGATGAAAACGCTTTATAATTGAAACAGATGGGAGAAAGAATCGTATGAAGGACAGAACGCATGCCATCTTGAATCGCTTGTTAGACTCTGAAATTCCGCTAACGGTCAGGTATCTTTCAACAGAATTTAAGGTTAGTGAAAGAACCATTCGTAATGAAATAAGGGTTATAAACGAGTTGTTGAGACAATGTCAGCTACCTTTAGTAAATGCCATCCGCTCCAAGGGGCTAGAATTAAATCTATCTCAGTTTGACAGAGAACGGCTAATGGCTTTTATTGGCCAACATTCAGGCTTCAAGTATCTTAGCCGAGAAGAAAGAGTATTAGATTTAATTTTGGATATAGCCTTTGGAGACGCGCCCGTCTTTTTAAAGAAAAAGGAGGAATGTTATCAGGTGTCAAAATCTTCTATTGATGAAGATATTCGGCAGGTAAGAAAAAATTTAGCCTATTACCAAATAAAAGTTATCAGCTTACCTAAGCAAGGGTTCAAGTTTCAGGGCAAAGAACAATTTATCAGGACCATGCTTTTTTCTATTGTGAGTTCAGTTTTAGTAGCTGAGGAACAAGGGAAGAAAGAGCTTGTTTATAAATATGTTAATAAAGAACGGTTGCATCATTTAGACACCATATACAGTAATGTCATTTCGCAGGTGGAAGTGAGTCCTTATCGGATAAACTTTAACCTCTTGACTTATATTTGGATTAATCGTCTCAGTCGTGGTCACTACATTTCGCCTTCTAGTAAAAGCGAGAGTCGCCGAGAGAAAAATGATCGCATTTCAGCTTATATCAGTAGGGTTGCGAGTGAGTTTAAAGTTGGAGCTAGCACAGAGGAAGAGCGTTATATCTATTTCTTACTGAATAGTTTGAATAAGGAAAAAACGTATCATCCCTCCAATTGGCTGGATCTTCAACTATTAATCATGCAGCTTATCCAGTTTGTGGAGGAAGAAACAGGCATTCCTTTTAATAAAAAGGAAGTTCAGTTACAAGAAGCCCTATACAGTCATATGATTGGCATGGTTGACCGCATTAAAAACGGTCTCCAATTGGTCAATCCTCTTAAAGATAAAATCAAGCAAACGTATGGTGTCGTATATGCCGTTCTTGAAAAATTTTTAAGAAGAGAGCAGGACCAACTTGGTGGGATTATTACTGATGATGAGATTGCCTTTTTAACCATTCATTTTTCTACAGCTTTGAGCGAAATTAACCAGAATAATCAGTATTGGTATCGTGCCATTGTCATTTGTAACCATGGGATTGCAACCGGTCGTTTGTTGGCAGAAAACCTGAAAGAGTACTTCAATATAGAAGTTCTAGCCGTTTTAAGCAGCCGCGAGATTGACTTGGTCGAAAAATTTGATGTTGATCTAGTTTTTTCAACAGTAAAACTGAATTATAAAGCCAAGCCTATCATGATTATGGATACTATTTTCAATGAGGAAACAAAACTGATGGTTCACAATTTTTTAGAAGCGAATCGACAGCATCAAAGGTTGATTACGAGGAAAAGCGACTATACAGAAATGTTCCAAATTCTGCTCAAAACGATAGAATCCCAGTTTGGAAAGTTGACTAAAAATTTTTACAACGATTTGGAGAACCTATTTCGGAAAAATGGGCTAACAATCAATCAAAAGGAGGTACAGCCTATGATTCAAGATGTGCTATCTGATGATAATATCTTGTTTGAAAAGGGAGATTTTACATGGCAGGAGGCCATTGAGCAGGTGGCAAAGCCGTTATTGGAGAAAAAGAATATCACCGAAGGATATGTTCAGGCCATGATCGAGGATGTCAAAAAGTACGGCCCTTATATTGTGATTGGTCCTCATCTGGCTTTAGCGCATGCTCGGCCAGAGGACGGTGCAAATCAGCTGGGGTTAAGTCTGGCTATTTTTCAAACTCCCGTTCACTTTGGTCACGAATTCAACGACCCTGTGAAAGTTATTTTTTGCTTATCTGCGGTAGATTCCTATTCGCATTTAAATATTATGAAGAGTTTAGTCAGCCTAATTAGAAAGGAAGATAATTTGAAAAAACTAGCTGACGCCTCAAATATTCAAATGGTTAAAAAAATTTTGTTTACAGATGATTCAGAGGAGGAAAAATAATATGGCTAAAAAATTAAATATCCTGTTTGTTTGTGGAGCAGGATTAGGTTCTAGCTTTGCTGCTCAAATGGCTGCAGAGGATGTCCTAAATAAATACGGTATAGACGCTAAATTGGATCATGTTGATATTTCGACAGCCGCTTCTGTTGGTCCTGATGTTATCATCACTGCTCAGAATTTTGAAAAACAATTTGCCCAATTTTCAATTGACCCAGAAAAAACGGCCTTGGTTTTTTTGAAGAATATTGTTTCCAGTCAGGAAATAGAAGAAAAATTACTGCCGGTTTTGCGAGAACGTAACTTCATCTAGGTCATTACCATAAAGGAGGTAACACTATGGGAGTCATTAATTTTATTATCAATAATATTTTGACCCAGGCCTCAATTACGATTGCCTTAATTGCTATGCTTGGGTTGATCCTACAGAAAAAATCCATAGGTCAAATTATTTCAGGGACTTTAAAGACGCTGCTCGGTTTTCAAGTCTTGAGTGCGGGTTCTAATATTATTGTTTCCAGTTTAACCTACTTTGGCAAAATTTTTCAAAAGGGATTCCATACCCACGGTATTGTCCCTTCTATTGAGGCTATTAATGGTCAAGCGATGAATGATCTTGGTTTGGGAAGAGAGATAGCTCTAACTTTTCTGGCCATCTTTATTGTTAATATTTTAATTGCCCGTTTTACAAAGTGGAACTATATCTTTTTAACTGGTCAAGCCTTACTCTGGATGGCTACCATGACCACGGTATTTGGTTATTTTGCTGGCTTACGAGGCTTCTTACTAATTGTGATTGGTGGTATTGTTGGAGGAATTTTCGCAGTCGCCATGCCTGCCCTAGCTCAGCCGATTATTCGTAAAGTAACCGGTAATAATGATATTGCTCTTGGACATTTTTGTACCATTGGTTACTTATTTGAAGCTGGGGTAGCAAAAATTTTTGGAGAACGTGGAGACAAAAAGAAGTCTATTGAGGACATCGAAATGCCTAAATCCTTTGAGTTTTTGCAAGATACTTACCTGTCTGTAATGGTGGTTATGGTTCCGCTATATCTCATTACAGCAGCCTTTGCAGGATCAGGAGCGGTTAATACTGGCAGTCAAAACTATTTAATGTATGCTTTCTTGCAGTCTATTCAGTTTGTTGTTGGGATCTATGTCTTGCTTGCAGGTGTTCGCCTCCTACTTGGGGAAATTGTTCCTGCCTTCCGCGGTATTGCGATGAAGCTGGTTCCAGATGCTATTCCTGCTTTGGATTGCCCAGTCTTCTTCCCTTATTCTCCTAACGCTGTCATCCTAGGTTTTATTACAACAACTATTGGTACCATCGTAGCCATGTTTATTCTGCCAGTATTTGGATTGGCCATGATTCTCCCAGGAATGTTGACCAATTTCTTTGCTGGCGGCACCGCTGGGGTATTTGGAAATGCTGTAGGTGGACGCAGAGGAGCGATTATTGGAGGGGTTGCTCATGGCTTTTTCATCACGCTTTTGCCCGCCTTATTGGTTACAGCCTTTAGTTCATTAGGCTTTGTCAATGCAACAGCTACTGATGTTGATACGGTTACAGCAGCTCTCCTCTATTACTGGATCTTAAGTCCCATTTTCAAAATGTTTTAGCTAACCTATCAGCTTAAGAAAGGAGGATAACCGTGTTCAAATTTTTAAAGAAAATCCCTAAACCTAGTCCAGAAAGCCAAACTGCTCTCCCAAAATACAGTGAGGAAGAGCTCGAAAAGTTTAAGCAGGAACTTGAAGACTTGCTGCAGGTAAAAGAAGAGCACCTAGACGATGCTCAATATTTCGAAAAGTTAGGTTTGCTCTATGCCCAAGTGTCTCAAGAAGAGGAGGCAATTAAAAATCTTGAAAAGAGCCTGTCCATTAAATTATCTATGGGAGACGGTTATAAAAAACTGATGTCACTTTACAATCAAAAAAGAAGAGAAGCAGCCCGTTCTCATGATGATGAATTGATAGAGTACTATATGGGGAAAATGGATGATATGCGAAATATCGCTAAAAAAGTGACCCTAACAGCTAAGGAGGATTAAAGATGTATAAAACCTTAAAAGAAATTACAGATAAGGCAGACCAATTAAATATGACTGTCGGTGCCTTTAATATGCATAATTTAGAGATGCTTCCTAGCATGATCAGAGGTGCCCAAGAAGTTGGACTGCCAATAGTGATTCAAACCAGTGTAGCAACAGCCCAATACATTGGCTATGATGTCATTGTAGCGGTGTGCAAGCAGTTAGCCAATAACGATTTGGTTGATGTTGCTCTTCACTTGGATCACGCCAGAGATTTTGATGCAATTAGAGCTGCTATTGAAGCCGGCTATTCAAGTGTTATGTTCGATGGTTCAAATCTCCCCTTTAAAGAAAATATTGCAAAAACCAAAGCAGTCGTTGATTATGCGCATGCTAGAGGCGTTTCTGTAGAAGGAGAACTGGGCACTATTGGGGGAACAGAAGAAGGTATCTCGGTTTCTGAAGATGATAAAGAATATACGAGACCTAATGATGCTGTTCGATTTTTAGCAGAAACTGGTGTTGATGCCTTAGCTGTCGGGATTGGGACAAACCATGGCCAATTTAAATCTAAAACCAATGTCAAGATTCCTCTACTAAAAGAAATTCACAGTCTTGTTGATGTTCCGCTTGTTATACATGGAGGAACGGGTGTCAAAGAAGAGGATTATCCAGAATTAATTAATAATGGGATTAGAAAATTCAATGTTGGAACTGAACTATTGGTCGGCTGGACAGCGGTTGCTAAGGAAACGTTTGGAGCAACTGAGGTTAATAAATCCCTGCGTTACAATATTATTCCATGCAATGATAAGGTTAAGGAGATTGTTAAACACAAACTAAGCCTCTTTATGAATAGTGACAGTCCTCTAAAATAGGAGGAGTCAATGAAAGAAACCTTACTTTTAATAGCTGGTCCGCCGGCGACAGGAAAATCTTATTTAGTCGGTTTAATTGAAAAAATTCAGCCAAGCTTATACAAAATAACACCTGATGAACTAAAAGAGGCAATTGCTGACAGCAAAGGATTTAACAGTTTAGAAGAAAAGGCGGCTTTGGAAACCACTGTTTGGAAATCTTATTACCAAGCTTTGGAGGCTTATATGATGGTCGGTAAGAAGATTGTTGTCAGTGAGTATCCTTTTTCCGACAAACAAAAGCCTGCTTTGCTAACGTTAGCTGATCGTTATTCATACGAAATCATTACCGTTCGCTTGGTCGCTGATTTTGAAGTTCTATGGCAAAGACGCTATCACAGAGATCGCGAAGCCAGCAGGCATCTGAGCCATATTATGACGCATTATCACTACGGCGACCAGTTATTCCAGCGCGAATTAGCAGACAATCATATTACAAAAAACGAATTTTGGGATATCCTCAAGAAGAGAGATTACAATCATTTTCAACTAGGCCAACTATTTGAATTTGATGTCAGTGATTTCGCAAAGGTAGATTACACTGACCTTTTGGCCTATCTTGCTAAGCTATAATTTACGGCTTCTCTTTAAGAATCAAAACGATACGTTGCGTTGTTGACTCCAATTTGTCGGACAAAGAATGGCCTGAACCTTAGATCCTGTCCACCTTAATTTTCTTTGAGTAGGATTTAATAGAATTGCCCAACTTTTAACAAAATCGTCAAATACTACAAAGGCCCCATTCGTTAAGGTGGGGCTCTTTGTAGCGTACTTAGTAATAACTAAATGAAAGAAGAGAGGATGTGATATGAAATTGTATTATTATCTTTCCAAATAATTTTAGAAGAATAAAAGAGGTTTTTGTGAACGCTTGTTTGATACGTTTTGCTCTTATATTATGATAGGCAAGGAAGGTACCACTAGTATAGTAAAGTAACCATGCACTATAATGAGATCCAGCCCAAATTACTTGTGGCTGATTTTACAAAAAGGCTTGAAGCATATCACTTCAAGCCTTTTGATTTGTTATAAATTTTAGTCTTCTTGCTTTCCAGACAGTTCTTTCCCCAGTTTAATGATGTAATCTTTAAGATCATCTTTAACTTGAGGATGCTGTAAAGCATAATCAATGGAAGTTTTCATAAAGCCAAACTTATCGCCGACATCATAGCGTTTACCGGTAAATTCACGCGCAAAGACGCGTTGGGTTTTATTGAGGGTATCAATGGCATCGGTTAATTGAACTTCGTTGCCTGCTCCCGGCGCTTGGGTTTCCAAGATTTCAAAAATTTCCGGTGTCAGGAGGTAGCGCCCGATGATGGCTAAGTCACTTGGAGCCTCTTCGGGTTCTGGCTTCTCGACAAAAGTTTCAACGGAATACAGGCCCTTATGCCCTTCACCTTGGGGAGCAATGACCCCGTAGGCAGAAACATCTTCGTGAGGGACAGGCATAACGGCGATAGTGGAGGCGTGAGTTTCTTTATAATCATTGATGAGCTGCTGAGTCAAAGGAACAGCTTTGTCATCGGTAATGTCCATCAGATCATCACCTAACATAACGACAAAGGGTTCATTTCCAACGAAAGCTTTGGCTTGCAGGACAGCATCTCCAAGACCGCGTGGGTGACTCTGGCGGATAAAGTGGAGGTTAATAGCCGTTGTGTCATTAACCAATTTAAGTAGGTCAGTTTTGCCCTTCTGCTCCAAGTTGTATTCTAATTCAAAGTTAGAGTCAAAGTGGTCTTCGATGGAGCGTTTGGCTTTACCGGTTACCACCAAGATGTCTTCAATCCCTGATTTGAGGGCCTCTTCAACAATAAATTGAATAGTCGGTTTGTCTACAATTGGTAACATTTCCTTGGCTAAGGCCTTGGTTGCTGGCAAGAAACGAGTTCCTAACCCGGCAGCTGGAATGACGGCTTTTCTTACTTTAGTCATACTGTCTTTCATTTCCTTCTTATTTATTCTTTTAGTTTATTTTTTATCTTCCTGCCATTCATTTTCTGAACGCAGTTCATTAGACATCATATTAAAGATGGATTCCTTAATATCAGCACCTTCATAGATAGCCTTATAAATAGCTGTGGTGATTGGCATATAGACGCCGAGTTGCTGGGCCAATTCATAGGCCACCTTTGTCGTTGAAATGCCTTCGATTACCATCCCCATGTTGCGCTCAACATCTTCTAATTTTTCACCGCGTCCTAGGGCATCACCGGCCCGCCAATTGCGAGAATGAACAGAAGTCCCAGTAACAATCAAATCACCGACTCCAGACAGACCGCTATAGGTCAGCGGATTGGCTCCCATCTTAACACCCAGACGGGTGATTTCAGCCAGACCACGAGTGATAATAGCTGCCTTGGCATTGTCACCATAACCCATACCATGCAGAGCACCAGCTCCAACGGCAATGATATTTTTCAAAGCTCCAGCTGTTTCCACTCCAATAACGTCTTGATTGGTGTAGAGGCGGAAGTAATGGTTGCTGAAGATAGCCTGAACATATTTGGCAGCTTCCAAATCTTTAGAAGCGGCTGTAATCAGAGTGATATCACGGACAATAGTTTCTTCGGCATGACTTGGTCCAGAAACAACCACGATTTCACTGCGTAAATCAGCAGGAATCTCTTCTTCCAGAATGGTTGATAGGCGTTCATGGGTACCAGGCTCTAAGCCTTTAGAAGCGTGCATGATGACAACCTTGTGGCCGAGAATTTCAGCTACCTGTTTAGCTACTAGACGTGTCACCTTGGTTGGTACTACAAAAAGAATTGCATCAATGCCATCCAAAGTTTGCCTTAGGTCCTTGTAAGCTTTAATCTTATCATCCAGCACAACATCCTTGAAATACAAGGTATTGGTATGCTGGTCATTGATTTCATCAATCTGTTCGGGGATATTTCCCCAAATGCGGACCTCATGCCCGTTGTCATTCAGTACCTGAGCGAGAGCAGTCCCCCAAGAACCCGGTCCCAAGACAGCAACTTTTTGTTTTGTCATAATAGGTCTCCATATCATAGTATCACTTTCATTATATCATAAAATGAAGATACCACGGACAAAAGCAAGTTAAATAATTCAAATGACTGATGAGGAGTGGACAAACAGTCATGATAGCTTAGCCCTCACCCACAAAGCATTGTAATCTCTGAAGATTACGTATAAAAAATTGGTAAATCGTTGTGAAATGACGATTTTGATTTTCCTCGCTCTCCCATTTTGAGGATCAGACCTCTACCGCTCCCTTGTTTTAAGGCGGCAGGTCTTTGGCAGGCTGTCCTCAGATCACAAAATCGAGGGTTCAGTTTTCGCAAGGTCCTAGTCCAATCAACTCAAGGACAATTAATCCAGCTTGTTCGAAGATTTTCTTGAGAAATTCATAGACTAGGCTGGCTTTTTCCTTTTTAATGACGAATATCTTAGTGTATAATAGGAAACAGTAAAAACTGATGCGAGGTTAGTAATGACAAAAATTCGTGGTTTTGAGCTGGTCAGCTCTTACAGCAATCAAGATCTCTTACCCAAACGTGAGACAGCTCATGCAGCTGGTTATGACCTGAAGGTGGCAGAAACTACCAAAATTGAACCGGGAGAAATTGTTCTCGTGCCAACAGGGATCAAGGCTTATATGCAGCCGGGAGAAGTCCTTTATCTTTATGATCGCTCTTCTAATCCGCGTAAAAAGGGTTTAGTGCTCATCAATTCAGTTGGGGTTATCGATGGTGACTACTATGGCAATCCCAATAATGAAGGGCATATTTTTGCGCAAATGCAAAATATCACGGATAAAATGGTGACCTTGGAAGTTGGGGACCGCATTGTCCAAGCTGTCTTTGCCCCTTATCTGGTAGCAGATGGCGATCAGGCAGTGGGAGTTCGCTCAGGTGGTTTTGGTAGCACAGGCCGATAAGCAAGCAGAAGGAGGACGATAACGATCGCTAAGAAAAAATCAATCTTTGTCTGTCAGGAATGTGGTTACAATTCCCCCAAATATCTGGGGCGTTGTCCTAACTGTGGCTCTTGGTCCTCTTTTGTTGAAGAAAAGGAAGTCGAGGAAGTCAAGAATGCTCGAGTGTCTTTGACAGGGGAAAAAACAAAGCCAACCAAGTTAAAAGATGTCTCCTCTATTGATTATGCCAGAACCAAGACGAACATGGAGGAGTTTAACCGAGTCCTCGGTGGCGGTGTCGTGCCCGGCAGTCTGGTTCTTATTGGTGGAGATCCTGGTATCGGGAAGTCAACTCTCTTGCTGCAAGTCTCGACCCAGCTGGCCAATAAGGGAACGGTGCTCTATGTGTCAGGGGAAGAGTCGGCCGAGCAAATCAAGCTGCGCAGTGAGCGCCTAGGCGATATTGACAATGAATTTTACATTTACGCTGAAACGAATATGCAAAATATCCGCTCTGAAATCGAGCGCCTGAAACCGGATTTTCTGATTATTGACTCTATCCAGACGGTCATGAGTCCTGAAATTACCAGTGTTCAAGGTTCTGTTTCTCAGGTGCGGGAGGTGACGGCTGAGCTTATGCAGCTGGCCAAGAGCAATAATATTGCCACCTTTATTGTGGGTCATGTCACCAAGGAAGGGACCTTGGCTGGTCCGCGGATGCTGGAGCACATGGTCGATACGGTTCTCTATTTTGAAGGGGAACGTCATCATACCTTTCGAATATTGCGGGCGGTGAAAAACCGCTTTGGCTCAACCAATGAGATTGGGATTTTTGAAATGCAGACGGGCGGTCTGGTTGAGGTCCTCAATCCTAGTCAGCTCTTCTTGGAAGAACGCTTGGATGGGGCGACAGGCTCGGCTATTGTTGTCACCATGGAAGGAACACGTCCGATTTTAGCTGAGGTTCAAGCCCTAGTCACACCGACGGTTTTTGGCAATGCCAAACGAACCACGACAGGACTCGATTTCAATCGGGTTAGCCTGATTATGGCCGTCTTGGAAAAACGCTGCGGTCTCCTTCTGCAAAATCAAGATGCTTATCTCAAGTCAGCTGGTGGGGTCAAGCTGGACGAGCCAGCTATTGATCTGGCGGTGGCAGTCGCTATTGCATCTTCCTACAAGGAAGCACCGACTAATGCTCAGGATGCCTTCATCGGTGAAATCGGTCTGACAGGAGAAATTCGCCGTGTCAATCGAATTGAGCAACGCATCAATGAGGCTGCTAAACTTGGTTTTACCAAAATCTATGCACCTAAGAATGCCCTGCATGGGATTGATATCCCCAAAAACATTGAAGTCATTGGAGTTTCAACAGTCGGGGAAGTTCTGAAGAAAGTGTTTAAATCATGATAGAAAAACAAACAAACGACATTGTCTATGGTGTCCATGCTGTAACCGAAAGCCTGCAAGCTAATACAGGTAATAAACTCTATATTCAAGACGACCTGAGGGGCAAGAATGTTGATAAAATCAAGGCCTTAGCAGCTCAGAAAAAGGTTGCTATTTCTTGGACTTCCAAGAAAGCTCTGTTCGAGATGACCCAGGGAGCTGTTCACCAAGGCTTTGTCCTGCGGGTTTCAGAATTTGCCTACAGTGATTTGACGACAATTTTAGCCAAAGCAGATCAGGAAGAAAATCCGCTGATTTTGATTTTAGATGGTTTGACGGACCCCCATAATTTCGGTTCGATCCTACGAACAGCCGATGCGACTGGCGTTGCTGGTGTTGTTATCCCTAAGCACCGGGCGGTTGGCGTTACTCCAGTTGTTGCCAAAACATCAACGGGAGCGGTAGAACATATCCCCATTGCCCGTGTGACCAACCTCAGTCAAACCTTGGATAAACTGAAAGAGTCTGGCTATTGGATTTTTGGAACTGATATGGATGGCACGCCCAGCCAAAAGTGGAATACAGCTGGCAAGCTAGCCCTGATTATCGGCAATGAGGGCAAGGGGATTTCCCCCAACCTCAAAAGGCAAGTGGATGAAATGATTACTATCCCTATGACTGGTCATGTGCAAAGTTTAAATGCCAGCGTAGCTGCGGCTATCCTCATGTACGAGGTTTTTCGGCATAAGCTCTAAGCAAAGTATGGAAATCTGATCTCCATCCGTTTAGAGGTCAGGCACAACCTTGTCCAATATTCCTTTTTTTGGAATAAACTCTTAGCGCAGTGGTTGCTTAGCAAGAGATGGGGCAAACAGTTTGGGAGACTGTTTGAGAAAACCAATATCAACTGTGCGGAAGTGGGCGTGAAATGCCCCAGTGGAGTTTGTCAGTCGGGGATAGACTGACAAAGCCTGCCGTCTTAAAACAAGAGTTCGGCAGCAGTCTAAGCCTTAAAATGGGAGAGCGAGGAAAATCAAAATCACCATTTCACGACGATTTACCGATTTTCCCCACTCCTTTTTAGCTCCCTAAGAAAAGGAGGCCTTTTCGTGAAAAAGAAAATTCTTTTAGTTGATGGCTACAATATGATTGCCTTTTGGCAGGAAACCCATCGTCTCTTTAAAACCAACCAGCTGGATGCAGCTAGAACTATTCTGCTACGGAAACTCAGCCATTATGCTAGTTTTGAAGGTTTGGAAATTATCTGTGTCTTTGATGCTCAGTATGTTCCTGGCAGCCGCCAGAAATATGATGACTACGCTCTGACAGTTATCTTTACCGAGGAAGATGAGACAGCTGATTCTTATATCGAGCGGACGGCTGCTGAGCTGAACAGTCCCCTCAATCGGGTCGAAGTAGCTACTAGCGACCTCAATGAACAATGGACGGTCTTTTCTCAAGGGGCTCTGCGAGTCTCTGCTCGAGAACTTGAAGAACGGGTTAATGTGGTCAAGTCAAACTTGGACAAGATGTCTAAAAATATTGATCTCTATACCCCTCGACTAGGATCTCTAGATAACGAACAGCTCGCCAAACTCCGATCTTATTTGGACGATCTTTAACTGGAGAGCAGGAAGAGTAAGCCGATTTTCTTTCATTTAATCAACACTATTGGCACGGTGCTTTTTAATGAAAGAAAATCATTTACAAATGCTTCAAAGTCGGTTATGCTAGTCTTTGGAGAGAGAACCATCATAAAAACGGAGGTTGGCATGACTTTTAAAATCATTACTGATTCGACTGCCGATTTAGACGAAAACTGGGCTCAGGCCCAAGATATTGATATTCTCGGATTAACCATTACCTTAAACGATAAAACCTATCCCACGGTTGGTCCTGAACGCGTGACAAGTGAGTTTCTTTTGCAGGCCATGAAAGCTGGTGCTCAGCCGACGACTAGTCAGGTTAATGTTGGTCAATTTGAAGCTAGTTTTAAAACTTATGCCCAAGAAGGGCGGCCAATTCTCTATCTAGCCTTTTCCTCGGTTCTTTCAGGGACTTACCAGTCCAGCCAGATTGCTAAAGATCTGGTCCTAGAGACCTATCCAGAAGCAGTCATTGAAATTATTGATACTAGGGCCGCTGCTGGAGGGGAAGGCTATCTTTCTATCCTCGCCGCTCAAATGCGGGACCAAGGGGCTAGCCTTGAGGAGGTCAAGGCAAAAATTATTGATGTTCTGCCTCGCTTGCGAACCTTCTTTTTAGTAGATGACCTTTATCACCTTATGCGAGGGGGGCGTCTATCTAAGAGTTCTGCTCTGATTGGCAGTTTAGTTAATATCAAACCCCTGCTTTGGCTGGATGCTGAGGGCAAGCTAGTTCCCTTAGCAAAGTTGCGGGGGCGTAAGAAGGCTATAAAGGAAATGCTGGTTCGGGCAACTCAGGATGTGGAAACCAGCACTGCTGTTGTTGCCTATTCTAACGATGAAGCCAGTGCCCAAGATCTCAAGGCTAGATTGCTGGAAAATTCCGCTATTTCTGAGGTACTCATGATGCCGCTGGGACCAGTTATCTCGGCCCATGTTGGCCCTAAGACCTTAGCCATCTTTACGATTGGTCATGAACCTCGCTAGGCGGGCCAGTACTGACAATTTTCGATGGCGAAATGGCTTTGACTGATTTGTAAACGATGAGCTTTAACCATAAAAAACTTCAAGTTCTTGAACCACAATATTCAGGAGCTTATTTTTTTATGAAAATGACCTTGTAGAATGGCCTTTGTTATGTTATCATGGTACAAAATTTAAATGAAGCTTTAAGAAAAGAATACTATGACAATGTAAAAACTGCGCATGTCTATTAGGTTAGTCTGGAAATACTGGTCGTTACTGAAATCTTCATACGAGGACTGGGTTGCTTTATCGCTATTTGATTGCCCTTGTCCAAGATGGTGCCCTCCTTCTTATTTGCTGTTTTTTTTCAGTGAGAAATTTATAGTTCTGTACGAAGGTGCTATTGGATTTTGACGACAAGTAAGCTAGTTTTATACGCAATTTTCAGAGCTTACAATATTTTATGGGTAATTGCGCAGCAATCACGGCTGTCTGTCCCCTTATCGTGTCCTCTTTATTAGGAGAAATTACCTTCATCGCAAGATTTGTTGGCATCTTCCTTATCCATTGGTCTTGCAGCGAGTATTCTTGAAGGGTATCTTTTTATAGTCCTGATTCTAGGCTATTTGAGTAAGGAAGAAGTCCTGCCATAAGCAAAATCAAATAGGCAGTAACTTTTCAGGTCTTAGCTTTAGTAGCGGTATACGTGTTAACGTACTGGTTTGTACCAGTCTTGCCTTGATTTACTTTTTGTCCTCCTGTGTTGTAAGAAATTAGAGGAGCTCTACCCAATTTCTGGAAAATCCAGGTAATGCAGAAGTCAGCGAGGTTCTAAATTGTTAAACAAGAAAAAACAAGGAGAGGAAATGATGTCTGGAAAGATCAAACGAGGTCACCTAAAACTTTGGCAGAAAGCTACTGTAGTCTTGACCGGTTTGGTAACACTGCTAGGAGCTGCTGTCATAATCTATACCCTATTTAGTGAGGGTTCCACATCTCCAAAATCCATTCAGAATGACTTTTTAATGGTTTTAACAGGGATTTTTATGATAGTAATGCTGATCTTTGTGGTTCTCTTACTGCTGGGAAAAGGCTGGGAGCAACTGGGGCCAGAGGAAATGTCACCGCAGGAGCGTAAGTTTCGCTTTCGCTGGAGTAATTTCAACATGGGTAACATAATCTTGATAGTCTTACATCAGATTTTTCATCTACCTTATTGGCTGGCTGTTCTAATTGATGTCATTGTACTCATCAACTTTTGTATTCTAATCTATGTCATGCTGACCCATAAGACTATTCGCTCAGACGAGAATTCACTGTAAAAACGGAGATTTATTATGAAAGTATTTTTAGAAAAACTTAAATGGATTGGTCTTGCTATTGGCCTCTCTCTGGCTGAGCAAGCAGGGATGCTTGTTATTAGCTTTGCAGCTGTTGTTAAAACAGTAGCAAAGTATGGCCGACAAGCCGATCCCAATCATCTTTTACCGGCTGGACCAGTTGGTGTTGGTTTAGCTGTCCTAGTGGAGCTAGGAGCTCTAGCCTTGGCCGTTTGGCTCCTTTATAGGTGGGATTTTATTAAGAAAAAAAGGCTGAACTGGAAAATCTTAGTTTTTGGTCTTATTCTTGCTTATGTTTTGGTGACAGGAATTGAGCAGGTGGCTAGTTTTATCATGCAGCTGGAAGATAAAACCAATACTTCCAACCAACAGGCTGTAGAAAGTATGCTGTCCTACGTTCCAGCTTTCTTTATGATTATTGCGGTGGCTATCACAGCACCGGTTATTGAAGAATTAATTTTTCGTGGTTTTATTCAGCAAAAGCTCTTTCGCAATCCTTGGCTGGGCTATCTCTTTGGCAGTCTAGCTTTTGGTTTGGCGCATACCCCTGATTCTTGGGGAGCAGCGCTGGCTTACATTGGTATGGGAGCTGTTATAGGTTTCTTTGCCTTTAAATACAAACGGCTGGAATATGGTATTGTTCTGCATATCCTCAATAATTTTATTTCTGTTTTAATCATGTACCAAATGATTAGCCTTCCTTGGTAGGTCAAGTTAGTAATTAAATGGGAAAGGAAAAGATATGAAAATTGCTAAAATTGCTTTTAATAAGTTGAAATGGCTGTTGTTAGCCTTCCTACTTTTTTATCTGGATAATGCTCTCCAAGTTTGGTTTATCCTTGGGAAAAACTTAAGCAAGACAGGAACCTCTCTAACGGCTACACTTGTATTTTTACTGGCAACTCTCCTTTTGTTTTTACTCTTTAAGTTTTTGAGAGAACCTCTGTCCATTAAATCCTTGACCAGCACTAAGTTTGCTTGGTATTTATTAGCCCTGCCAGCTGTTTTTATCACCAATGTTATTGGCAGTTTGGTTCAACAACTGTTAACACATTCTAGCGCCAGCGCCAACCAAAATGCCTTGATGAACTTAGGGATGCCCTTTTATTTAGCGATTGCTTTTTTGGTTATTTTCGCTCCTGTTACTGAAGAATTGATTTTCCGCAAGTGCCTCTTAGAAAAGGTTTTTGGCTTTGAGGGCTACTGGAAATGGATTGGTTGGCTGGTGACGGCCGTCCTCTTTGCTGCCATTCATCTCATTCGGGATCCTGCTAATATTGGCGGTTGGATTACCTATGGAGGTATGGGCTTGGTCTTTGGTTTTGTGGCGATGCAATCCAAGCGGGTTGAATATAGCATCGCTATTCACATGTTTATGAATGCTTACGCTACCTTCATCATGATTTTGATGACCTTAGGTCAATAAGGGTTAAAGAAAAAAGCTGAAGGGCGAACGTCCGACTAAGCGGGCTAGATGTAATTGATAGCTGGCACGCCTGATTCTAGGCTCTATCGCATTGGTAACCCCTGCTAGGCCCAACTTTACGGGATGCTTGCCTGATGGCAGGAAAATACTAAAACTCCTCAGAAACCAGTATTTCTGAGGAGTTTTGTTAAAGATAATATCTAAAGAAAATCAAAATAGACAAAGCGGACCTTCGTTAAATCTGCTGTCTCTGAATTTAACACGTCAAGTTTTATAGGATCGTGTCTAAGCCTCCATTAAAACACACCGATGACAAAGCATTGATTGCTAGGGCTCGTGTCATAAGGTCCTTATAGGCTGGGCTCACTTCTACCCATTTAGCCAAAGGTAGAAACGGGGAGTATTAACATTAAGTCAGGCTCAGAGCTCTTTAGCTCGAGCGATAGTGGCATCAATGCTGGAAATGGCAGAAGCGGTTAAACCAGTCTTTTCCAAATCTGCCAAGCCTGCGATGGTAGTACCGCCAGGACTGGCAATCTTATCAATTAAATCATGGGGACTTTCCTGTCCCTGACTGAGATTCTGTGCACTGGCTAGGACAGTTTGTGTAACAATGCTCAGGGCTTGATCCTTAGGAAAGCCATGCTTGACACCAGCCAGAGCTAAGGCCTCCATGAAGAGGTAGATGTAGGCTGGACTTGAACCAGCCAAAGCAGTGAAAGTATCAAAATCCTTCTCAGCAATTGCAAAGGTAGACCCGAAACAATCGGTGATGGTTGTAGCTAAGTCCCAAACTTCCTCATCAACATACTGATTGGCACAGATGGCTGTGGTACTCTGCAAAATCTGGGCATTGATATTAGGCATAATCCGAATCAGAGGTAGGCTAGGGTCGGTTAGCTCGGCCAAGCGTCTTAGGCTGACCCCAGCTGCCATGGATATGATGGGCTGATGAAAGTCCAAGGGTTCAAGAACAGTAGGCAAGACCTGAGGCTTGACTCCCAAAATGATGAGATCGGCCTCTGCAACTAAATCAGTTTGTTTTGCCAAGGCTCTGACTCCCAATTGTTCAGCTTGACGGGCTGTTTTTTGCGGGTCACGCCCGGTCACTAAAAGATCAAAGTCTGTTTTCTCTAGCCCCTTGATGATAGCTGTGGCCATCTTTCCAAGGCCGATAAATCCAATTTTCATAGCTGATAACCAAGACTTTGCAGCCTGCAGCCTAACCAGTTGCGTTAGCAAAGTCCCTTTCCTTAATAGTTTTTGATTAGATTGACTGTGGAGCGATCCAATTTTCTAATAATTGCTTGCAAGAAAGCCTGAGCCTGATAGAAGTCGTCTATATTGTAGAGAGTTTGGTGGGAGTGGATGTAGCGAGCACAAACACCAATGGTAGTCGCAGGCACCCCGCTGTTTTGTAGGTGGGCAGCTCCAGCATCAGTACCGCCCTTGGCTGCATAATACTGGTACTTGATGCCGGCTTCTTCAGCTGTTGTCAAAAGGAAGTCTCGCATATTAGCCAGCATAACATGACCTGGATCGTAGAAACGAATCAAGGTACCGTCACCGATTTTACCTTGGCCACCGTAAACGTCGCCTGCCGGTGAGCAATCAACGGCAAAAAAGAGTTCAGGGTCAAACTTGGTCGTTGAAACATGAGCTCCGCGCAGACCAACTTCCTCTTGAACATTGGCACCAGCAATCAGGGTATTGTCCAGTTGGCTTGTTTTCAGCTTGTCTAAGAGCTCAGTCACCATGAGAATTCCATAGCGATTATCCCAAGCCTTGCTGATGACGTTTTTTTGATTGGCTGTCAGAATAGCTTGACTATCCGGCACAATAATGTCACCGGGAGTAATGTCAAAGCTTTGCGCCTCATTCTTATCACTAAAGCCGCCATCAAAGATAATATCAGCAACGGCTGGTAGGTTAGTCTGACCATTTTGTCCCCGCAAGAAATGTGGAGGAACTGATCCTGAAATAATCGGTAACTTCTGACCCGAGCGCGTGATTAAAGTAAAACGCTGCGAGGAGAGAACCAATGGATTCCATCCTCCTATAGCTACAGCTCTCAGAGTCCCATTTTCCTTGATTTCACTGACCATAAATCCGACTTCGTCCATGTGGGCAGCCACCATGACTCGCGGAGCATCAGACCTTGCACTTTCTTTGATCCCAAAGAGTCCTCCCAGACCGTCGGTTTCAATTCTGTCGACATGAGGTTCAATAGCCTGACGCAGATAGTCTCTCACTTGGCTTTCATGACCAGCCAAGCTCTTAAGATTTGTCACTTCTTGAATTTTTGTAAATAAGTCTGTCATTGCGTCCTCACTTTCTTAGTCTTATTTTAGCATAAAGCTGGTTGGTCAGTCCTATTCTGTCTGTCGCCAAAGGCCTTTATTTATGATAAAATGAAAGGCATGAAACATAAGAAATTACTGCTAACAACAGGTCTGGCAGGTCTAGCAGGCTTGACAGCTCTGGGCTATGGTCTGCAACAAAAGATGGCTGACCGTAAGCAGGCCCGCCTTGTAGCTGAAATTAGAGCTTATTTTAGTCAGATGGGGGATATTCAGGTCCTCTATATCAAGGATTATGAGACAGAAGGCTCCAGTTTATCAGGCGGTCTGGTCTTTGAAGATGGCCGCGTCCTTGATTTTATCTATGATGACGGCCATATTTCCTATAGTGAGGAGCAAGAAGATGCTTAAACCAGAAACTTACGAAGAATTAGCTGCCTATTTAGAACAAGATGGCCGTTTGGTCTTCTTATTCACAGCGGATTGGTGTCCCGATTGCCAGTTTCTCTATCCGTTTTTGGATGAGTTAGAAGCCGACAATCCTCATGTTACCTTTGTTCAAGTAGATCGCGACGCCTTTATGCCCCTGGCTCAGAAATGGGATATTTTTGGGATTCCTAGTCTGATTGTCGTGGAAAATGGTCAAGAGATTGGCCGTCTGGTCAATAAACTTCGTAAGACCAAGCAGGAGATTAACAGTTTTTTAGCAGGATTGAATTAAACAGAAGGAAGTCAGATACTCATGATTTTTGCTTATAATAAAGAACAAGTCGGCGATGTCCTCATGGTCATCCTTCAAGATACCAAGCCAATTGCCCGTCAAGTTGAGCGCAAGGGCAAGGTTGCTCGTGTTTATGCAGAAAATGACGGACGTACCTTAGCTTGGAATATTTTTGAAGTTTCCAGTCTGATGGAGCTGACTGGAAATGGTCAAGTCTTTCCGAGCGAAAAGGATATAGAGATTCTCAATCAAGAATTAGCCAAGGAAGGCTTTGAGGAAAGTTTAGAAGCAACTCCTAGTCCAGTTTTTGTTGTTGGACAAATTAAGGAAATGGAGTCTCATCCAGATAGTGATCACCTCAATATTTGTCAGGTAGCTATTGGCGGGGACCAGACCGTTCAAATCGTGGCTGGAGCTCCAAATGCTGCTGTTGGCCTTAAGACCATTGTAGCTCTGCCCGGAGCTATGATGCCCAGTGGCAGCCTGATTTTTCCAGGTAAGCTTCGAGGAGTTGATAGTTACGGCATGATGTGTGCTCCTCGGGAATTAGCCCTGCCAAACGCTCCGAAGAAACGCGGTATTATTGAACTGAATGATTCTGCTGTAGTCGGTGAAGCTTTCGACCCAGCCAAACATTGGCAAAACTAGGCCTGCTAACGTTTCATTTGTTAGAAATATCTACAAGAATCAGGAAAATGGAATAGACAACTGGCAGCGTCCTTCTTCACACAATACTATATTTTTTGATGTTGACGTATAAGAAATCTGTAGATGAGGAAGCTTGATTTTTCTTACTCTTTAATTTTTGAAATTAGGCTGCAATTTGCCTACTGGAGCATTTTAAGCTCACCTCTTAGAAATGCTTTGCCATTAATCCATGCATGATATGGAAAGTCAAAAAGCGGACAAGATTAGAGTTCTACTACGACAATTCTAAAATGTTTGCTTTTTAATTTATTATTGTTTTTTATCCTAAACCTCTTTTTTCATTTCTTTTACGAATAAGAAAGTAAGGAGGTGAAGATATGTATAATAAAGTCATTCTTATCGGCCGTTTGACAGCAACTCCCCAGATGGTTAAAACCCCTTCGGATAAATCCGTCTCCCGCGTGACTTTAGCTGTCAATCGCCGTTTTAAAACTCAGGATGGTGAACGCCAAGCTGACTTTGTCACTGTCGTTTTCTGGGGCAAGTTGGCTGAAACACTCGTCTCTTATGCTGGCAAAGGGAGTCTGGTCTCTCTTGATGGTGAGATCAGGACGCGTCATTATGAAAAGGATGGACAGACTCGCTATGTAACCGAGGTCCTGGCTCAATCCTTCCAGCTGCTGGAAAGCCGTGCCCAACGAGCCTTACGTGAAAATAACGGCACCGGCGACCTAACAGACTTAGTCCTCGAAGAGGAAGAACTCCCTTTTTAATTCTAATATCCTAATTCCTACCTTGATCATAGTGCAGTTTCATTGAAGTCATCTATGCTCACGTAACAGTCTCCCGCCCAGAATATCTATTTCCAAATTTATATTAAAGATTGACGTATTTATCAAACATCATCAAAGCACTCTAGCCCTTGTCTTTCGAGAGACTCAAAAATCGCATGAAGCTATTATCCTTCATGCGATTAATTATTTGATAGTGTTATCATGAATTTTTAATACTCTATCAAAATTTATTCCTTTTATAATATGGTGATCAACAATTAATAAAATACTATCTGGAAGTTTTGATTTTATAACAGATAGTAAACTATCCATTGACGTATAATCTATATTAGAAAAAATTTCATCCAAAATCAATAGCTTGGGCTTATATGATATCGCTCTAGCAATTCGTAATTTTTGAAGTTCACCTAAACTAAGATAATTTCGTAATTCCTGACTAGAAATATTCAAGCCTTTATCTAAGGACAGAATTCTCTCGTATATACCCACAGATTTTAATAAATCATAAATTTCTTCATCAGAAGATAAAAGTGATGAGAACTCCTCTTTTAATGTTTTTAACGGGAATCCTTGATTATTAGATAAATAGACAATTTGATGAGGTCCCAATTTCTGCGAACTATTTAGTTTTAGATATAAACTATCCCCATTTTTTTCTTCTAAACGAATACAACCTGTATAATTATTGTATATGTTGGCAAGAGATTTTAAAAATAATGATTTACCAGTACCATTTTCCCCTTTCAATAAAATACACTCTCCATTATGAAGAATCAGATTAATACCCCTTAAGATACTACTATTTCCACTATACACCGAAAAATCAGATAACTCTATAGCACTTAAGTTATCAAAATTAACTATATAAGAACTATCTGTTACCTTATTCAAATACAATAATATCCTTGCTTCATAAGTTCTGCTGATTGATAAAACAGCCCACAAATTAATCAGTTGAGTAACAGGACCAAAAATCAAACCACTATAAGAATTAAAAGCTACCAAATCTCCAATAGAAAAAATTCCATTTCCTATAAAATTTACTCCTAATACGAATATCAAAATTGTAGTAGAAGAAACTATTCCTGTAGAAATAATCTCAATAAAATTTTGAAAACCTCGTATTTTTGAATTAATAATGAAATTATTATTAATTACGTTCCAAAAATCAGAACGAATCTTATCGAACATTCTAAATACTCTTATTACTTCTAAATTAGTTGTTATATTTTTTAAAGTGTTAAGCAACTGATCTCTGCTAAATTGTTGCTCAAAACTAAAGGTTTTCAATTTTTTTCCGGCATAAATAATCCACAACACATATGTAGGAATGACTATCAACACTGGCAACGTTAATTGGATATTTAATCTTAAAAGCATTATTAAATACCCCATAAAAAGACCAATACTTGATATAAAAGTCACAACAATATTTTCAATATTAGATACGTAAAGCTCAGAGTCATTAAATATCACAGTAGTTATATTTGAATTATCCGATAATGACTCAATATTGTTCTCTGACAAAATTTGTTTACGTATCTCTAATAAGAATCTTTGGAAAAAGGTAGCAGATAAGATGGAATTTATCCTCCCTACTACAAATTGAAAAAAAAGAACAACAACTATAAGTATAATATAATAATATAAAGAGTTGAACTGCTTTAATATTAAAACTTTATCGATTATCATCTTAGAGATATAAGGAATTGGCAAAGATAACAAATTACCTAATATAATTAGAAAAACAATCAAAGTGAACTGAAACTTATGGTATCTAATGAATTTTCTGAAAATAATCATAGCTAATCCTTAATCAAATATACACCCTTAAAAAGGTAATTAAAATTAATTAAGTATCGAATTATAAATAACCACCTTTTCTAAATATCTAGTCAAAACTTCCTCTTTGACAGATTCGTAATTATCTCTTATAGTTCCTAGCAACTGTTTATTATTATATAAATATGCACAATAAAGACATTTATGAGCGAAAAATGGAGCTTCTTTCCCCATCCACTTAGACGCTGTTTCTACAATTTTTTTAGGTCCATCAACAAAGATCCAAGCTTTTAAAAAGTCTCTATGGTGACTAGATAACACCTTATTCAATTCCACTCTGTCAATTTTACCTAAGTGCAGCTCACTAATATCATTGGAGGTTAACCCACAACAGCCAACTACATCACCACGGGGTTCCAAAGCAACTGTATCAAATATTCCATCACAACCTTCATTATTACCTGATAAGAGTTTTTTGTCGAACTTATAAACTGTATTCGTATGAAAAGAAACCCATATTGTCGGCATGACCTTCAAAAGTTTTGAATATTTTTGACCTTGTATATACTTAGTGTAAAGTGGATGATTTACAAAATCCTCTACTTTAAATTTCTTACTGCTATTGGTTTCAACTGCAATACAAGTCAACATTCCTTGTTCCACACTAGCTATAGCACAATGCAAAACACATTCTACCGGAATAAACTTTTGATGACTATCCCCAGTTGAAAAATTAATTTCATTTAATCCATTATATTTTAATATTTGAATCTTTTCTCTAGCAGATTCTATACTTGTACCCCAAAAGCCATTAGTGACACATCTTGTTAGAAAACCTAAATCATGTGCATATCTAATACTTTTGACTAACAATTTAAAATTAATAAAACACTCGCCACCTGAAAAAACAACAACTTTGATACTCTCAATATGTTTAATCTTGTCCAAAAATGATTTTATTTTACCAAAATTTAAAGAATTTCCTTTCAATCGCGGTGAGCAAGAAAAACAACATTCATCACACTCAGCAACGCATTGATATGTCATTAGTATAGCTGCTGTACGCGGATTAGGTTCTAAATTATTCATTAATTTCTCCTAAATTATTGTATTCTCTAACAATTTCAACAAATTCTTCGATTACACTTCTTAAATATGATATCCCACCAATTTTCAATGCTTTCTTAGAAATTTTAGATAAGAATTTATTATCAATTTTTTTGAAAAACTCTTCACTTTTATCAGGATCAGAAGCTAATACGCCTAATGCAACAGCAACAAGTGTGGCTGCTCCTACTACTGTCGTTACTCCTGCTACTACATTAGCTCCGGCTGCAACCTCATGTAAGGCCACATAGGATACAGTATAGAGCCACCCTTTGCTGTATTCTACAGTAGGCTTTAACGAATACACTTCATCTTTAGACATATCATAATTAAGTCTTTCATTTTCTATAAAATCATAAGGACTTAATAAATCTTGACCAGATAAAACATCTAAAGTCATCACATCTGCAATATTTTCTGGCATATCTAAACTAAATTTAGATTCTTTATCCATATTTCTTAAAGAATCACCAAAAATTCGTTTGTCACTCATAACACATACTCCTTTCAATTATATGAATTAATTGGTTGGTCCGAAAATTAACAATAGGCAAAATATAATTAATATCAGAACAAATGCACTTGCATAAATTATACGCCCTATGGGATGCTTAGGATTTATAGCTATACCAAATTTTCTAACCTCTGAAAATGTCTTAGAGGTTTGAAATCTATTAACTTCAAATTTATATCCTGCTGCTACCATACAGAATATTGAAACACACAATAAACAGGCTAGTAACTTTTGACTTTTTAGGGGAAGACTATTATTAAAGCAAATCATTATAATCATTATTATTAATTCACAAGCAAGAAAAATAAAGAACAAAAATAATGGCATACTGGTTCTTTTATGTTGCTTAACTTTTAAAGATTTGGACTCTCTTTTTTTATGAGTATTCCCAGAATAATTTCCCAGAAATAATAGGATCAGCAGACCCATTATTACTATTAGATTTTCAGTAAAGCTAATCTCAAAATGAATATTAAAGGCGGCTAATGAAATGAATCCTACCACTATTAAGATATTAAGCATTTTTGTCTTCTGTTGCATAACAATATCACCTTCACCTAACCATATAAAAAATCCTTTGATTTCTCTCATAATTATCATAATTTCTAATTAAATATTATTCCTAAAACACCAAACATTCAATAGTGATTTTTTGACAGAGTGTAAAAATATTAATTTGCAAAAAGCCCTTAATTGCTATAAACTTACTGTAATATGATGTTATTTAGTTCACAATATGTAAAAAAATAGGAGTAAACCAATGACAAAAGGAACTCGAGAAAATATCATCAATGCATTTTTTATATTGGCTTCAAAATATCCTGAACGTTCATCTTTCTCTCTTGCTGAAATAGCTAGAGAAGCTGGTATAACTAGACAAACTATCTACAAAAATCACTTTAATAGCTATGAAGAAATTATTGATTATATCCAATTTGCGACAGATAGAAAAATTGATAGTCTATTTTCTGAATTTGATGGTAGCCAAACAATTGATTGTTTTTTATGTTATGTGATAATCCCAGAATTGTATAACAACAAAAGCTGGCTAAGATATCTCTATTCAACTGCGGCTGATCCCAAATGGAGAAAATATCTTCAACAAAAGTATTATAAATGGATACTAAAAGAGCTGACGATCAACTGTCATAATTTTCAATTAGATAATATCTTTATTTCTAAATGGTTAGTTAATAGCGTTTTAGCACTTATCGAGATATGGATATCCGAAGAATTTCCAATTCCCCCAGAAAAATTTTCAAAAGAATTTTTAAATTTGATAAATAGCCCACTTTCCGATTTCTTTTTACGTGAAAACTCTCAACAGAAAAGGTTAACAAATAGAAAAGCTAACTAATTTTTTTACGTTACACAATATTTTTCCATCAACATAACTATAATTCATTACAATAATTTGGTAATGCTACTTCAAACTACGATATTAAGCGGAGACCATTTAATCACTGGATTAATCAATAAATTTTTACAATCAATGGTCCATCAAGATAATATTTTAATTTCCGCCTCCTCTTGACAATACTATATGCTTTTGTTGTACATTTATATAACGGAATGATTATGGCCTTAGAAATCATACGAATACAAGCTTAGAAAATGTTATAATAAAAGTAATTTAGGTCAAGGAGGCTGATTTATGCAAATAATTTTCAGTGATATAGATGGTACTCTTCTTAACCAAGACCATCAGGTAACCCCAGCGACTGCCCGAGCTATCAAGTCTTGTGTAGATAACGGGCTCTATTTTGTGCCAGTGTCTGCTCGAATGCCTGAAGCCATTCGCCCAATTATTGATAACATCGGTATTCTCAGTCCCATTATTGCCTACAATGGTGCCTTGATTCAGGCTCAAGACGGGACAGTTGTCGACAGTAAGACTATAGCCATGTCTGAGATTCGATCAGTCTGCCAGACGGTTGAAAATCTGGGGCAGGATCTGGCTTGGAACATCTATAGTTATAGTGATTGGTACTCATCCCATCAGGGCCATGATTTGGTTCACGATGAAGAAGTGGTGGTTAACTTAGAGTCGCAAGTTGCTGACCTTGATCAGTTGGACAGTCTTAAAGAAGCCCACAAGGTTTTAGTCATGTGTCCACCTAATCGGACCGACCAAGTTTTGCAGGCCCTCAAGCGGGGCTATCCTGATCTATCCATCGCTAAATCTGCTGCTCATCTGATTGAAGTCATGGCAGCAGGAATTGATAAAGGTCAGGCAGTTAAGACCTTAGCTGACTACTATAGAGTTCCTATAAATGAGACTTTGGCTTTTGGCGACAACTATAATGATTTAGAAATGTTGGAAACTGTCGGTTATGGCGTCCTCATGGGCAATGCTCCCAAAGCTCTGAAGAATCGAATTGGCAAGGTTACCTTGGACCACAACCACGATGGCATTGCCAAGGTTCTACAAGAAGAAATTCTCTAAGAGTTCACGCGGAGAATTCTGAGGATGTCTAACTTTTAGCATGCAGAAAAACTTTACCAATTGGTAGAGTTTTTTCTTGACTAATTTTGACCAAATGCTACAATAATAAATGTAATTAGCACTCGAACTGTTGAAGTGCTAAAAAATTAATGGAGGTCAGACAATGTTAAAACCTTTAGGTGATCGTATTGTTGTAAAATTTGAAGAAGTAGAAGAAACCACAGCTAGTGGTTTTGTTTTGGCAGGTAGCTCACATGAAGCTACTAAAACAGCAACTGTTTTAGCCGTTGGGCCAGGCTCTCGGACACTGCATGGAGATTTGATTGCTCCGAGTGTAGCTAAGGACGATAAAGTTCTGGTTGAAAATGGTGCTGGTTTGGATGTTAAGGATGGTGATGATAAAGTTTCCATCGTCCGTGAATCTGATATTTTGGCTATTCTTAGCTAAGAGTAAGGCCGAATCCCATTCAAAATTGTCAGCTTACTAGTATCTAATATAAAAAGAACCTTAGGTCGGTTTTGTTGGAGAAAAAATGCAAAGTTCTAGGTGTTCTTGAACATGGAAACGTGAAGAATTCCGAGGGCTACCTCTCCTAAGGTTACTAATCTAAGCAATATATAAACAAGAAAGACAGGTAATAATAAATGGCAAAAGATATTAAATTTTCAGCAGATGCGCGTTCTGCAATGGTCCGCGGAGTCGATGTTTTGGCTGATACCGTTAAGGTAACGCTTGGCCCTAAAGGCCGTAATGTTGTTTTGGAAAAATCCTTTGGTTCACCTTTGATTACAAATGACGGTGTAACTATCGCTAAGGAAATCGAGTTAGAAGATCATTTTGAAAATATGGGAGCCAAATTGGTTTCAGAAGTTGCTTCAAAAACCAATGATATTGCTGGTGATGGTACAACAACTGCCACCGTTTTAACCCAAGCCATCGTTCGCGAAGGGCTTAAAAATGTAACAGCAGGAGCTAATCCAATCGGTATCCGTCGCGGTATCGAAAGAGCTGTTGCAACAGCTGTTGAAGGTCTAAAAGCTATCGCTCAACCAGTTTCTGGTAAAGAAGCTATTGCGCAAGTTGCCGCTGTATCTTCACGTTCTGAAAAAGTTGGTGAATACATTTCAGAAGCTATGGAAAAAGTTGGCAACGACGGTGTCATCACCATTGAAGAGTCTCGTGGTATGGAGACTGAATTGGACGTTGTTGAAGGGATGCAATTTGACCGTGGTTACCTTTCTCAATACATGGTAACCGATAACGAAAAAATGGTTGCTGATCTTGATAATCCTTACATTTTGATTACCGATAAGAAAATTTCAAATATCCAAGATGTCCTTCCTCTTTTAGAAGAAGTGCTTAAAACTAGCCGTCCTCTTTTAATTATTGCAGACGATGTTGATGGTGAAGCCCTGCCTACTTTGGTTCTTAATAAGATTCGTGGTACCTTTAATGTCGTAGCTGTTAAGGCGCCTGGCTTTGGTGACCGCCGCAAGGCTATGCTGGAAGATATCGCTATTTTAACGGGCGGTACTGTTATTACGGAAGATCTTGGTTTGGAACTTAAAGATGCTAGTATCGCTTCGCTAGGTCAAGCTGCTAAAATCACTATTGATAAGGATTCAACAGTTATCGTTGAAGGAGCTGGCCAAGCTGATGCAATCGCAGAACGGGTCAATGTGATTAAGTCACAATTGGAAACAACAACATCAGATTTTGACCGTGAAAAATTGCAAGAACGTTTGGCAAAATTATCTGGCGGTGTTGCAGTTATCAAGGTTGGTGCTGCGACTGAAACAGAATTAAAAGAAATGAAACTTCGCATTGAAGACGCCCTTAATGCAACCCGCGCTGCCGTTGAAGAAGGCATCGTTGCCGGTGGTGGTACAGCCCTTGTTAATGTCATTGAAAAAGTTGCCTCTCTTGATGTGAAAGGGGATGAAGCAACTGGCCGTAACATTGTTCTGCGTGCGCTTGAAGAACCCGTTCGTCAAATTGCCCGTAATGCTGGCTATGAAGGTTCCGTTATCATCGAAAAACTTAAAGCTAGCGCTGTTGGTACAGGCTTTAATGCAGCCAATGGAAGCTGGGTAGATATGGTTGAAGCAGGAATCATTGATCCTGTCAAAGTTAGTCGTTCAGCCCTGCAAAATGCAGCTTCTGTAGCCAGCCTCATTTTGACAACTGAAGCCGTTGTTGCCGATCATCCAGAAGAAAAAGCTCCAGCTGCCCCAGCAATGGATCCAAGTATGATGGGCGGCATGATGTAATAGAAAAAAATTATCTAAGCAGCAAAGAAGGCTGATAGTTAACGGGAGTGGGATCAACCCAAAAGTTGAAAATTTTGGCTCTCACCATTTCTTAATTTCTAGAGTGACCTGAAACGGTCTCTCTCCAGATCGTTTCACTCCCACCCCTGTGCAAGAGGTTAGGAACACTGGACGAGTTTTGTCCAGCCTCCATCTCTCTTACTAATTCAAAAGAGACAGTGTTATCAGCTGTCTCTTTTTTGTATCGTAAGGTTAATGGCTTTCTAGTTATCAACACTAGCTGAAAGATTAGGCTGGCTTGCTATGATGAAGGAACTATATTCCTCACTAACTTATAAAAACGGAAGGCTCATCTGAACCTTCCGTTTTCAATATGGGAGTAGCTTTTAATCTGCTAAGACAGTCGGATTTTGAGCAATGAGGCAGCGATAGAACTCGGCGCGTGTCGTTAGGATGTAAGGGTAGAGCCAGAGATAGCCGATTCCAAGGGTTAGGGTTGCTAAGAACCACCAACCAAGAAAACTGAGATCAAGGACGAAAAGTTCCCATTTGTGTCCCTTCATCAAATGCTTAGATCTGGTAATTGCTTCAGTAGCGGATAGATTTTTTCCTTGCCGTTTAAGATCATCAACGATATAAATAGACATGGCATAAGAATAAGCTTTGATGATGCCAGGAATAATGAGGAGCAAAGTCCAAAGTAGTGTAAAAATATATTGAAGAATCCAAGTCAGAATGAAGGCCCAAATACGACCTTCCGTAAATCCTGCGAAAACGCTGGTCAGAACATTTTCATCCTTACGGTTGTCACTGAAGTGCAGGAAGCCCAGAATAGTACTAGCAGCAATCAGGCCAAGGACTAGGCCTCCGGTCTGTACCAAGGGTGAAGCATAAAAAGTGAAATGTACATCAGTGATAAGGCCATTATGATGAGTAAGCAATTCCTTTGTGGTTAGGATATCATGGATGCTATTCATTTGAAGACAAATTTGAATAATCCAAACGATGGCAACAACCCCGATAGCCCATTTCCAATTACCAGAAAGCTTTTGTTTGGCTCGGGATTTTAATTCACTGCGTTTCATAATTGTTCTCCTTCGAACGATAATTTTTTGTGGGAAGTAAAGATAGCATAAGTTATTTAGTGTTGTTGTCTAATTGAACTATTCTCTTGCTACAATAAGTGTAATGGATCTTCTGAAATTTGTAAAGCCCTAAATTGAAAAATTCTCCTAAATCGAAATCTGCTGGAAATAAAAAAAGGGCTTGCCTTATTTGGGCAAGCCCTTTTCAAAGCTAGGAGATTGAGCCTTGACGGTGATTGTTTCCCCGCTGAAAGGATGGAGAAAACTGAGTTCATGTGCATGAAGCATGAGCCGTTCAGCAGGGACCTTGCTGTAGAGCGGATCCCCAATAATGGCGTGACCATGGTGGGCAAGATGAACTCGGATTTGGTGGGTGCGACCAGTTTCCAACTGACAGTTGAGCAAAGTGCAGGTTCCTTTAGGACCAATAAATTCCTTTAGCTTACGAATATGGGTGATGGCAGTCTGTCCTTTGGCGGTTACCAGCCGTTTTCGCCGATCGTGGCGATCTCGGCCAATTTTATCACGATAGGTCATGGATTCTTTTGCTAACCTTCCTTGAACAAGAGCCCAGTACTGTCGGGAAATTTTCTTATCTTCCAGCAATCGATTAAGAATAGGCAGGACAAAAGGATTTTTGGCAAAGAGGACTAAACCACTGGTCTCCTTATCCAGCCGATGAACCACATAGCAGGTGTCTCCGACATAAGCTGAAACATGGTTGAGGAGGGCAATTTCATTGGGGTGGTTAGCGTGCGTCTTCATCCCTTCAGGTTTATTGACAATAATCAAATGTTGGTCTTGATAGAGGCAGTCCACCAGTTGAGCTTGCCCCATTGGGAGATTTTTCTTGGGATAATCTTCTTCATCAAAAATCAGACTAATATTGTCTCCGGCTTTAACTTGGCTTTGCCAGTGAATGCTTTGACCATTGACTAAGAGATGCTTCTTGGTCCTAAGAAAATGACGGATTTTTCGCGGGACCAGCCAATGATTTTCCAAGAGATCTTTGACAGTCGTTGGCGGAAAGGAAGTTGGCAGTTGGATGAGAAATTTCATGACTTTGATTTTAACACAAAAGACGTTTTCTCTCTAGGTTTTTGGAAGAAACTTGCTATAATAAGGCTATGAAATTTTTAGAAATGATCAAAAAGGGAGCCAAGAAACTTGGCAGTAAGTTCTTGACTTTGATTTCAAATAAGAAGCAAAATAGGAAACCATCTGTTAAGGCTGGACCATCTGATAAGGATAATGGCCTGTCCATGACTCAAAAACTGGAGTCGGTTCCAGTTCATGAAAGTGACTATCATCGTAGTCGAACCCATCATCAGAGCCGGCTAGATAAGTTAGTTGAGAAGTATCCCAAACTAGCTTTTCTTAAGGTTATTATTCCTGACAAGCAGTCTTGGATTCGTCGATTCTGGCGTCGCTACAATCTCAGCCGAATTTTACTGTTAGGAGTTAGCCTTTTTGTCCTCTTTACAGCAGCCTACCTCTTTTATCTGGCCAAGACGACCAATGTCTCTGACCTTCAGGATGCTCTCAAGTCCTCAACGGTTATTTATGATCGTAAAGGTAAGGAAGCAGGTACCCTCATGGGTAACAAGGGAACCTATGTTGAACTGGATCGGATTTCCGATGACTTAGAAAATGCGGTTATTGCAACGGAAGACCGCAGTTTCTACAAAAACCATGGGATCAACTACAAGCGGTTTTTCTTGGCAGTCTTTACAGCCGGTAGGTTTGGTGGCGGTTCAACTATTACCCAGCAGTTGGCTAAAAATGCTTACCTTAGTCAGGAGCAGACGGTTACGCGGAAGGCCAAAGAATTCTTCTTGGCTGTTGAGCTCAATAAGAAATATTCTAAGAAACAAATCCTGACTATGTACCTCAACAATGCTTACTTTGGTAACGGAGTTTGGGGAGTTGAGGATGCCAGTCAAAAATATTTTGGCACCTCAGCTGCCGATTTAACCATTGATGAAGCTGCAACCTTGGCAGGTATGCTTAAGGGTCCAGAAATTTATAATCCTCTCTACTCAAAAGAGAATGCGACCAACCGCCGTGATACTGTCTTGCAGAATATGGTCAATGCCGGTTTCCTCAAAGAAGCTGATGCTAGATCCTTTAAGGCGGTGAATGTGTCCAGCCGTCTGCAGGACACCTACTCGGGTAAGAATGAGTCCTATAATTATCCCTCTTATTTCGATGCTGTGGTCAATGAAGCCATCAATAAATATGGAGTGTCTGAGAAAGATATTCTCAATAATGGTTATAAGATTTATACAGAATTAGATCCTGACTATCAAGAAGGGATGCAGACAGTCTATTCAGATGCTTCAATCTTTCCAACTTCTCCTTACGATGGCTCATCAGCCCAATCGGCCAGTGTTGCTGTCGATCCGTCGACAGGTGGGGTCCGCAGTTTGGTTGGCCGCCTTAATTCGACAGAAGATCCAACCTTTAGGGCTTACAATTATGCGACTCAATCGTCGCGGAGTCCAGGCTCGACTATTAAGCCTCTGGTGGTTTATTCCCCAGCTATCTCAGAGGGTTATGATATTGACGAAGATCTGCCCAATACGGTTCAGGATTACGATGGCTATGCTCCGTCTAACTATGCAGGTATTGAGTCTGATAAAATTCCTATGTATCAAGCTTTAGCCAATTCTTACAACATCCCAGCTGTCTACCTCTTGCATGAAATGGGAGTGGACACTGCTTTTGACTATGGTAAGAAGTTTGGTTTAAATATGGATAAAGTTCCGAAAAATCTCGGAGTTGCTCTGGGTGGTAGTGTGACTACTAATCCTTTGGAAATGGCTCAGGCTTATTCGACCTTCGCTAATGATGGAGTCATGAATGAAGCTCACTTTATTACTAAGATTGAGACCGCCTCAGGGAAACCTGTAGCGGAATACAAGAAAGCTTCTTCTCGTGTTATCAGCAAATCGGTCAGCGACAAAATGACCAGCATGATGCTGGGCACTTTCTCCAATGGTACAGCGGTCAGTGCCAATGCCTATGGTTATACCATGGCGGGTAAGACCGGGACCACTGAAACCAGCTTCAACGAGGATCTGATTGGTGATGAGTGGGTTATTGGTTACACGCCTGATGTGGTCATTGCTCAATGGATGGGCTTCGAGCATACCGATGAAAATCATTATATTGTTGATGACTACGGGGCTTCGGACAATGTCTTTAGTCAGACAGCCAGCTATATCCTCCCTTATACCAAGGGAACAGAGTTTACGCAGCAGAACGCCTATGCATCAGACGGTCAAAGTCTAACCTACGATGCTAGTAATAAAGATAGCAGCAGTAATTCTGATGAATCCAAAGATATTATTGATAAGATTCAAGATGCTGCGGAGGATGCTAAAAATAAGGTTAACAAGGCTGTTGATGATTCTGGTTTGGTGGATAAAGCTAGAGATGCTTGGGATACCGTCAAGGGCTGGTTCCAATAAAGGGCTAGCCGTCAGCAGCAAGCTGAGCAGTGTTAAGAAGTGCAGGTGTCAGAAAACAAACTTTTTACTGCCTCACTTAAAATGACTGAATCAAATATGATACCTCCCTGCCTGGTGCCTCAACTTGCCTATCAGCTAAAATCATGGTAAAATAATTGGGATTAAAAGGGGAGGCCAGCTATGGCGCAGAAAAAAGCAAGCCTAGCCTGTTCGGAATGTGGCTCACGAAACTATTCAATTGCTGTGAGTTCTACTCCTAAACCGACACGCTTGGAAGTCAATAAATATTGTAAACACTGTAAAAAATATACCTTACATAAAGAAACTCGCTAACAAACGAGCAGAAGGAGAGAGACATCGTGAAATTTTTAGCAGGAATTTTTCAAATCCTAGAGCACACCAATTGGCCAACGCCTAAACAACGCTGGAAAGATTTTCTGGCTATCTTAGAATATACATTCTTCTTTACCGTGATCATTTACGCATGTGATCTAGCTCTTCATTGGGGAGTTAATTATCTGCTTAACTATGTGAACCTACCTTTCTAGGAGAAAAATTAGCAAATAAAAGAAATGACCTAGCCAAATGCCAGGTCATTTCTTTTTTTATGATTAAAAAGAACGAATCGATAATCTCTTTTGACTGAGGAACAAGTGGCTCAGTCAGTGTGGCTTGCTCTACTAAAAAATCCTTGAGACGAGTCTCAAGGATTGGGATTTTTAACCTGCTTGGAAGTCGCTGTTATCAGAGTCATCAAGATTTGAATAGTCATCTGAATCATTGCCATTGACTTTATTGTAGAAATCTTTGTAGGAAATATAGTAGTCTTTAGCATTGCGCTTAGCTTTTTTAGCTCGAGCCCCTGAGATTGACTTGTAAGTTTCCTTGAAATAAGGCTGATCATCATCGTAATAAACAATAGTCAGTTCTTGATCCTTGACAAAAAATTTAGCTTTCAAATCATCGAACGGAACATGATCTTCCATTTCAGCAGGGTAATAGTTGAAGTAGTCATCATCATCAATTCTGACTTCAACGGCCTGCCCTTTTTTATTAATATTGAAAGTCAAAGAAGGATGGGCAGGAGAAGCGAAGGCAAAAATGTAATCCCCATTATAGGTTGAAACTGTAGTCGCGTTATAAGAAACGAGGCCCCCGTTTTTGCTGGTCAGATAGGTATCGAATTGAACATTTTCATAATCTGATTGAGAGTCGCCATCAACAATCTTACCATCCCGTGAGAAGGTCGTCCAGTCATCACTCTTGTAATAGGCGGTTTCAGTCAGCTGCCAGTCACCAGAGATATCTTTTTGTGAAGCTTTCTCTTGGGAACTGTGGCCAAAAATCCCTAAGATTAAGAGAACCAAGGCGATGACCACCATAATGCCAATATTGAGCCAGAGAGGCCAACCTTTATGGCCGTCTTTTTTCTTGAAAGCCTGTCCCATTTTTTTGAAAACTGATGGCTTAGCTGGAGCAGCTATTGGAGCCATCTCAGGAGCAGATGGTACTGGTCCATTGGCGGGAGCAGTGACTTGAGGCTGACTAGGGGTTGGGGCTGTTCCTGTTGCAGCTGTCGTTGGCTGGGGCTGGAGGTTTTGCTCAGTAGGACTTGTAGCAGCTGGATCCTTGGGCTCTTGTTGCTTGTTCAGCTCTTCAGCTGGAGTTTGAGTAGCCGGTTCAATAGTTTGATCAGGCTGATATTCACCAGCCAAAGCAGCTTTTTGATAATCCTCAGGCTGAGGTTTTCGTCCTTGAGTTAGTTCAAAAAACTCAGCCCATTCTTTTTCATTCATCATAGCAATGGTCTCCTTGGTTAAATTTTCTTCTAAAAGAGTTAGATAGAAATAGTATATCATTTTTTAAGAAATTTTGAAAATCTGCTAAAAATTCTTTGCAAGGTCCAGAAATATGCTATAATAGTGAGGAAATGAAGCCCAAAGAAGGCTTTTTTATATTGCTCTTAGTTAGCTGAGAAGGAAAGAAAGGAAAATTGAGATGCTAGATTCATTTGATAAGGGCTGGTTTGTTCTGCAAACTTACTCTGGTTACGAAAACAAGGTTAAGGAAAACCTTTTGCAACGTGCTCAAACCTACAACATGACAGAGAATATTCTGCGTGTGGAAATCCCAACTCAAACCGTTAATGTTGAAAAGAACGGAAAGGTTAAGGAAGTTGAGGAAAATCGCTTCCCCGGTTATGTCCTTGTAGAAATGGTAATGACCGATGATGCCTGGTTTGTCGTACGTAATACCCCTAATGTTACCGGTTTTGTTGGCTCCCACGGGAACCGTTCAAAACCAACGCCGCTCTTGGAGGAGGAAATCCGTGCCATCCTTGTTTCTATGGGACAAACTGTTGATGTGATTGATACCAACATCAAGGTTGGTGATGTCGTACAAATTATCGACGGTGCTTTCATGGGACAAGAGGGGCGTGTTATTGAAATTGAAAATAACAAGGTCAAAATCATGATCAACATGTTTGGTTCTGAAACGGCTGCTGAAGTTGAGCTCTACCAAATTGCAGAATTAAATTAAGAGGTTAGGGTGTTAAAAAAGACGTATGATTTTAGGGATTTCTCAAAAAATACTGATTTTAGAGAGAAGACATCTAAATTATTAGTCTTTTAATCGGAGAAACTAAGATACAACGCCAACGCCGTTAACGTCCTAAAGGAGAATTGGCGAAGAAATGACTTCTAGCCTTATTTTATCTTTCCCCACAGAGGTTTCGGCGGTTCAGTTATTAAGGTGTATATGGCAAAGTTATTTAGTTACGACAATAACAAATGTCCAAAAGTGAATGGAATAAAATCACTATAGTTAGCTATCGAATTTATTGTCTCATTCCTACAAAGATGATGATTAGATTAACCACTAGGGATAAGAAGCTCCCATCACTTCTTGCATCAAAGTGTTCATCGAGTTAAAGCTAGAAGGAGTAAGGCTTTTTCTCAGCTTATTAGTCTTACTAGCTTCGTGGAGATGACACTGTTGGTTATCTCGGTTTCATATTGCTCCTAACCAAGCAAGTTATACCAGTGTTTGAAAATCACTAATAAAAACTGAGTCTAGGAAACTCCTAGGCTCAGTTTTTGTGTGGTTATCTATACATATAGTCCCTAGTCATGGGCATGGTAGATTTTGTTTTGCCTTTCGATAGCAAGTATTGAACGACATCAATATTTCCTGCTTGGAAGGAGCCGGCACAAGCCTGTAAATACAAGTCCCACATTCTGATGAAGCGTTCATCGTGGAGTTTTCGAACTTCTGGCAGGGCTTTATGGAAGTTTTCTGTCCACATCTCAAGAGTCTTCTGGTAGTGACGGCGCAGGAACTCAATATCAGCAACTTGAAGTCCAGCATCAGAAATATGATCTAGATTTTCAGTTAGCCGAGGAATGTAACCGCCAGGGAAAATATATTTATTAATCCAGCCATTATAGCCATTGCCGTGGTTTCCTCCAGCTTGGCCAGTAATCCCATGAATTAATGCTAATCCGTCATCTGCTAGGTAACGAGAGATGGTATCAAAGTACTGGCCTAAATTCTCTTTACCGACATGTTCAAACATGCCAACACTGGTAATATAATCGTAAGGCCCCTCTTCAATATCGCGGTAATCTTTGAGGATAACCTTTGCCCGATCTTCCAGACCTTTTTCTTTAATGCGTTGATTGACATAATTGGCTTGTTCTTCACTAAGCGTGATACCTGCGACTTTCAAGTCATATTCTTCACAGGCTGTTAGCATGAGAGTCCCCCAGCCGCAGCCAATATCCAATAATGTTTTTCCAGACTTAGGATTTAGTTTCTTAATAATATGGTGGACCTTATTGATTTGGGCCTCTTCCAAGCTATCATCCTCATGCCTGAAGTAAGCACAAGAATAGGTTGCTGTTTTATCAAGCCACAGGCGATAAAAATCATTTCCAATATCATAATGACTTTGGACATCGGATTTGCTATCACTTTTAGTATGGGATTGCTTCGGTAAGAAGCGGGCAAATTTACTGTTTTTCAAAAAACTATCAGAGGCACGGTAGGCCGATACAATCAATTCTTGAATCGATCCCTCAATTTCAATATCGCCATCCATGACGGCTTCCCCTAAAACAATTGAAGCATTTTGGGTTAGATTAGCTACTGAAATTTTCTTATTAAATTTAATTTTAACTCGTGGATTTTCACCATTATAAACCTCAGTTTTGCCATTAGGATAAGTAACCTGCAGCGGGATATCAAATGAATTTTTAATGAGTTGTTTAACAATTAAGTTATCCATCATGAGAGCAAAAACCTCCAATTCTAATTTTAGTTCTATTATAGTTCTTGGAGAAGCTGAACGTAAAAAATTTGATTTGTTCTTGGACAAATCAAGGGAAAGTGTCTAATTTTAAAAAATAGGATGTTTGGGTTGAATAATTATTGATATCAATGCTGACATAGGAGGTCGCTTTTAAGATGCAAAGCCGCTCTATTCTCTGAGAAATCATTAATTGGAAGTAGGGAATAGAGAGTAGACTAGGTTTTCCGCTTTGAACTTGAGGCAAGAGGAAAACCAGCCAGCAGGGTTCATTGGTGCTAAAGTATCTAATAAATGGTTCAGGAGTAATACTTCTTGGCGTAGCCAACAAGTTTTGCTGCCATCTACTGCGCCGAAAGCTGGTTTCTAAACAGGAATATTGGACGAGTTTTTGTCTAATATCAACGAAAGGCATGAAGGAATTCAAAGAATGTGAGATTCCTTTCGTATAATTGTTGCTTTTTAATTTTGAAACCAAGCTTCAACAGTTTTTCCCCAGCTTGCTGAACTTCCTAGAGTGGCAGTCGGATTCAATATAAAACGAAACCGTTTTCCTTATTGGTGCGGAAAAAGTTTAACTGGTCATTTTTCATCTGCCCTCTTATAATGTAAATGAGTCAGTGTGTGACTGTTCAAAAATCAGATCAAGTATCTTTAGTGGCGCTGTGCTTCTTCAAAAATTAGTTGTTTAACGGCTTAGATCTTGATAATTGAACACGGTCTGTGGATTGTGTCAAAAAGATAAGTTCTCCCAGAATCCTTAGTGATTCGTCGTCGTACTCCCTATTTTGACTTTATCCGCGGGCGCCCTTTGTATCTTATCAATTGAACACGGGACTAATTCCCTTGGAAAAAAGATAGCTTGTCTCTGAAATCAGGATTTCCGACCAACCTTCTATTTTTCTGTCGGGAATTTTCGCTAAAGCGAACCGTCCCTTTGTATCTTAAAATAATAGAGGAGGCAGATTATGTCTAAATTACCAAACAACTTTTTATGGGGCGGTGCGGTAGCGGCCCATCAATTGGAAGGCGGCTGGCAGGAAGGCGGCAAGGGGATTTCCGTTGCTGATGTCATGACAGCAGGCCGACATGGTGTCCCGCGGGAAATCACTGATGGTGTGATTGAAGGCAAATACTACCCCAATCATGAAGCTATTGATTTCTACCATCATTACAAGGAAGATATCAAACTCTTTGCAGAGATGGGTTTCAAGTGTTTCCGGACGTCTATTGCTTGGACCCGCATCTTTCCAAATGGGGATGAAACTGAGCCCAATGAAGCAGGTTTGCAGTTTTATGATGACCTCTTTGATGAATGTCTCAAATATGGCATAGAGCCTGTGGTGACTCTGTCGCATTTTGAGTTGCCTTATCATCTAGTTACTGAATATGGTGGCTTTACCAACCGCAAGGTTATTGATTTCTTTGTCCGTTTTGCAGAAGTTTGCTTCCGTCGTTATAAAGACAAGGTCAAATACTGGATGACCTTCAATGAAATCAATAATCAAGCTAACTACCAAGAAGATTTTGCACCTTTTACCAATTCGGGTATTGTCTATAAAGAAGGCGATGACCGTGAAGCCATTATGTACAAGGCGGCCCACTATGAGCTGGTGGCTTCTGCGCGTGCAGTCAAGATTGGCCATGAGATTAATCCTGACTTGCAGATTGGCTGCATGATTGCTATGTGCCCTATCTATCCGGCAACCTGTAAGCCATCTGATGTTTTGATGGCGCAAAAAGCCATGCAAAAACGTTATTACTTTGCTGATGTACATGTGCATGGCTATTATCCAGAACACATCCTAAAATACTGGGAACGTAAAGGCATTGATGTTGATGTGACTGATGACGATAAGGCAGACTTGTTAGCTGGTACAGTGGATTATATCGGATTTAGTTACTACATGTCCTTTGCGATTGATAGTCACCGTCCAAATAACCCACATTATGACTATCTGGAAACCGAAGACTTGGTCAAAAATAACTACGTTAAAGCATCTGAATGGGACTGGCAGATTGATCCTGAAGGCCTGCGTTATGCTCTCAACTGGTTTACTGATATGTATCACCTGCCGCTCTTTATTGTAGAAAATGGTTTTGGCGCTATTGACCAAGTGGCAGAGGATGGCATGGTGCATGATGATTATCGGATTGATTACCTAAAAGCCCATATTGAACAGATGATTAAGGCTGTTGATGAAGACGGTGTTGATCTCATGGGCTACACGCCTTGGGGCTGTATCGACCTTGTATCTGCAGGAACAGGTGAAATGCGCAAGCGCTATGGTTTTATTTATGTGGACAAACATGATGATGGCACAGGAACCTATGCCCGTTCACCGAAGCTGTCCTTCGATTGGTACAAAAAAGTGATTGCCTCAAATGGGGAAAATCTATAATGGCTTCTGCTAGCTATTTGTCCGAAATCAGAAGATGAGATGAGATTTATGTGGAATGTTATTTTGGAAATTTTATCTGTCATTGCTATCCTAGGTTTGATATTTTACCTTATTTTGTGGGTAAGAAAAAGAATAACCACTCCGACCTATCAGGGGAAAAGTGGCAAACCAGCTAGCACTTATTTCATTAATTTTAAGGAAAATGATAAGCCAGATATTCGCCAAAATTCCAAACTGATGGATATTTTATCCATAAAATATGAAACATCGGATGGTTTTGTAGTTGCCTCAACCATCAATGATATCAAGTTGCGGCAGTTAATCATGCGGGAATATCAGCTCAAGCTTAAAAACGTTATTGTAACCTACCGTCAGCTTGTTTAGGCTATTATTTTAGTTGGGTTTTATCGATAAAGAAAAGAAGTCAATCATGGAGGTTGACTTCTTTTTGCGGAAATTTTAGAGAATGCTGTTTTCATAATTTCCGCATTCATAGAGAAATTTTCCGTTGAGATACGGAAAAAGTAGCCATGCACATATTGAAAACGCTGTTATATAATTAAGGTAGAAATAAATTAATAAAGGAGTTTAATATTATGGCAAAACAAGCATTGATTATCTGCGCAGGCGGTATGTCCTCTTCGATGATTGCTAAAAAAACAATGACTATGCTGCAAGAGCAGGGAGAAGATATTGAAATGGATGCGGTAGGCGTACCAGAAGGTCAAAAACGCATTGAAGCTGATGAGTATGACCTTTATCTGGTTAGTCCGCAGACAAAAATGAACTTCAAACAGCTGGCTGATGCTGCTGCTAAAAAGAATAAACCTATCGTTCAAATTCCGCCGCAAGCCTATATTCCTATTCCGATGGGAATTGAAAAGATGGCTGCCTTGGTCAAGGAAAATATCTAAATCTGATGAGGGGAGAGCGTCTTATGCTGAATAAACGTGAAAGACAGATTCTCCAGGTTCTTATTAAGAATAAGGATCATTATACGACCAGCCAGGAGCTGGCCGATCAACTAGCCTGTTCAGATAGGACAGTTAGAACCTACTGCAAATCCTTAGTGGATAAATTATCACCCTATCCCAAATTAGAGTTGACCTCAAAGCAAGGACATGGTTACAAACTTATCATTTCCGATGATGATCAGTATTCTGCCTTCTTGGAAGAAAATCATCTGAATCTAGCTCAGCTCCCCTATAAGGAAATTTCTGATATTAACGATCGTTATAATTATTTGCTTAACAAGCTTCTCTTCGAGCAAAATGAGATTTATTTTGATGATTTAGCGGATGAACTCTATGTCAGCCGTTCAACGCTGTCAAGTGACTTTAAAAAAATTCGAGAAAAGTTTATTCCCTACCATCTAGGAATTGAAAGTAAGCCTAACAAGGGGGTTTATATTACCGGCAGCGAACGTGATAAGAGACGCTTTATTATGGATTACTTTATCAGTTCGGGTTTTGTCAATACCATGCATACCTATGTTGATAATGATCTTTTCAGCCAGAAAATCAGCTTTGAAGAACTCACCATTATTGTCTTAGATGAGTGCCGTGAGGGGAAATTAAAACTCTCCGATTACGTTATTCAAAATTTAGTCATTCATATTGCTTTGGCTATTCGGCGGATTACGGAAGGATTCAAGATTAGTAAGCTCAGCGAGGCAGTTGACATAGCCGATTGGCATGAACGCAAGATTGCTCAGCGTATCCTTGACAGAATTAGTTCAGTGACAGGTATTGATTTTCCTAGTGAAGAAGTCGACTATATTACCTTGCATCTAGTGACTAAAAAACAAGCCACTGCTAATCACCTCGTGCAGGAGCAAGAAGATCGTCTCCGTCAGGAATTGCTGGCATCCATTGAAACCTTAAATCCAGCAGTCAAGAATGATTTTCAGCTGATTGAAGGCTTGTTATCCCACCTCTCAACCATGCTGATACGTTTGGAAAATGAGGTGATTTTAGATAATCCGCTGACGGATGAGATTGAGAAAAAATCTCCAGATATGTATCAACTGGCTGAAAAGACCCTGTCACTCATGCCGACCTTCAGCCAGTTTTCTGTGTCAAAAGATGAGCTGGCCTATATCGCTCTTCATTTTATGGCAGCTAAAGAGCGCTATAAGGAACATAAAAAATATAATATCCTCGTTATCTGTGCGACTGGTTATGGCAGTGCCCAAATGCTCAAAAGCCGTATTGAAAATGAATTGGGGAATATCGTTCGTGTCGTTGATGTGATCGGCTATTATGAAATCAGCGATGAAAAGCTAAAAGATATTGATTTTATCATTTCATCTATTGATTTATCAACCTTGATTTTTAATATCCCCGTATTTACAGTATCGGTATTTTTAGATGATGAGGAAATTAATCATATCAGGCAAGAAATAGCCAGTTTGTACACCAAAAGTCGCCTAGCCCACTATGCTAATAATGAGAGATTTTCACTAGGGCAGGTTTTTGATGAGTTTTTTACAAAAGAGACCTTCTTTATTTTTGACAAGGGTGATAAAGATGAGGTGCTTGCCCAGCTGATCCACAGTATGGCGGATTGTGAAGGAAAACATTTTGAAAGCCGTATGCAGGAGATGATTAAGCAAAGGGAACTGATGAGTTCTGTCGTCTTCAGTGACAGCATTGCTGTTCCCCATCCGCTTAAGGCAGTGGGAACGAAACACCGAGTAGCCGTAGCAATCATCCATCAGGGCTTAAAATGGAGCGACGATTATCCAATGATTAAGTTGATTTTTCTAACGTCCATGTCAATTTATGAAAATGACGGTCTGCCCGTTATTGCCAGCAGTATCGTTGACTTAGTAGACAGGCCTGAATTACAGACTAAAATCCTAGCTTGCCAAACTTTTGAAGCGTTTAAAGAGCTGTTTTTACAATTAGAAGAAAGGAAATAACGATATGAATACAGAAGAGCTACAGGTTGCCGCATTTGAAATTATCCTCAATTCGGGAAATGCCCGTGCCATCGTTCATGAAGCGTTCGACGCTATGCGACAGGGTGACTATGATTTGGCGGAAACAAAGCTCGACCAAGCTAATGAAGAATTTCTGAAGGCTCATCAGTCACAGACAGAGCTTTTACAAGAATATGCAGGCGGGACTGAAATCAAGGTAGAAATTATCATGGTCCATGCCCAAGATCACCTAATGACAACCATGACCCTACGGGAAGTGGCGCTTGAAATGCTTGAGTTGTATAAAAAAGTAAATTAGAAAGGAGTCGGGATGTCCCATCAATCAAATAGAGATTCAAAAAAAGTAGACAGTCAGGAATTAAAACGGCAAATGACTCTGAAAAATAATTTGTTTTCACGCTACCTGTTGTTTAGGTACAGTCTGGCTTTATTTTTCTTTGTGAATCTTTATTGGATACTTTCTCTGGTTTACAGACCAAGTGTCTATCTCATTTTGCCGGTGGTTTTGCTGTTTCTGTTCATTGCAGCCTGTGCTGAGCAGTTTAAACTTTACGGAGCTAAGGAGGTTCATCTTAAACAGACTGAGCGATCCTTAAAAACTCAAATCAGTGTAGAGCTGTTTTTGCTGGCTGTTTCTGTGATTCCCCAGCAGCTACCCACAGCTGTTCCCTTCTTTTCAGATACTGTACCGGCTCACCTATTTTTTGCCCTAGTGCAATTTCTTGGTTTGCTTATCTGTTGGTATAATCTCAAACGTATTAGACAAATCAAGAGCAATGAAGACAAATTTTACCATCGTTTTCATAATCATATTAAAAAATATATTTAATGGAGGAAAAAATTATGGATGAACAAAAGGGACTATTTGGTTTCCTGAATAAGTATCTTATGGGACCGATGAGCGTTATTGCCCAATATAAGGTTGTCCGAGCTATTACGGCAGCGGGTGTTGCTTCTGTACCTTTTACAATCGTCGGATCAATGTTTTTAGTATTTAATGTTTTACCAGATTCATTTAGTTTTTGGCCGGTTGTAAGAGACATTTATGAAGCAACATTTTATAAGTTTTCAAGTCTTTATATGCTTGCTTATTATGTTACTATGGGCTCTTTGTCACTTTATTTTGTTTTAACCATGGGGTATGAGTTAACCAAAATATATGCCGAAGAGGAAGAATTGAACTTGAATCCTTTGAATGGTGCAATGCTCTCGCTCTTTGCTTTTCTGATGACCGTTCCGCAAATTATTTTTAAAGGCGGTTCAATGTCAACAGTTCTTAATCTGAAAAAAGGTAAAGTAGTATCAGATGGTTGGGCAATTGCTGATGGAGCTATTACACGTTTTGGAACATCAGGGATTTTTACAGCTATCATTATGGCTATTTTGGCTGTCATGCTTTATCGCATATGTGTGAAACATAACTGGGTTATTAAAATGCCGGAAGCTGTACCGGAAGGGGTATCCCGTGGCTTTACAGCTTTGGTACCAGGATTCGTTATCGCATTTGTTGTCTTATTTATAAATGGTGTGTTTGTTGTATTAGGGACAGATATTTTCCAAGTTATTGCAGCACCATTTGGCTTTGTAAGAAGTTTAACAGATACTTGGATAGGTATCATGATTATTTACCTCTTAACACAAGCATTATGGAGCATTGGTATCCATGGAGCTAATACTATCTTTACGCCTTTTGTTAACCCAATTGCCCTTGCCAATATGGCAGCTAATGCCAAAGGAGCTCACTACATTGTTGCCGGTGAATGGTCTAATATGTTTGTTATCGCTGGTGGATCTGGTGCAACTCTAGGGTTATGTATTTGGTTAGCAACCCGTGCCAAATCAGAACAATTAAGTGCTATTGGTAAAGCGTCAGTTGTTCCAGCAATTTTCAATATCAATGAGCCACTTATTTTCGGGATTCCAATTATCTATAATCCCTCTTTGATTATTCCGTTTATTTTAGCACCTATGACCTCTGCTACTCTTTATTACTTTGCCATGAAATTGGATTTGATTAAAGCAGTATTTGCTCAAGTTGCTTGGCCAACTCCAGTGGGAATTGGTGCCTTTACAGGTACAGGAGACTGGAGGGCGATTATTTTAGCCTTAGTTTGTGCCCTTGCTGCCTTTCTTGTTTATTATCCGTTTATTAGAAATTATGATAGAAAATTGCTTAAAGAAGAGCAAGGTGCTTAATTAGATCTCTTTTATAAGCCTGCAAACTTGCGGGCTTTTTTCATAGCCAAAATTTGCATGGCTCCTAGTTTTGTTTTATGATAGGGACAAAAGAATAAAGTGAGGGAATCTTATGTCTAGTTTTGATCAAGCTGTAGCGCTTATGGAACCTATTTCTGCGGCAGAAGCCCGCAATCGTATTGCTGCTCAAGAGAAGTTTATCCTTTTTATCGGCCGTCCGACCTGCCCATTTTGTCGGCGTTTTGCGCCTAAGCTGGGTCAGGCAGTGCAAGAGACAGGCGCAGCTGTTGCTTATCTAAACAGCGAGGATATGTCACAAATTGAGGATATTCAAGCCCTTCGCAATCGCTACGGCGTAGCCACAGTACCCGGACTTCTGGTCTCTCAAAATGGTTCTGTAAAAGTTGTTTGTGATTCATCATTAACACCAGAAGATATCAAAGATTTTATGGGTTAAAGCAAAGCTATAAAAGGGTGCCTACATTCCGTCCCTTTCTATAAGTATCATAAAAATTCCTAACAGTTCATCAATCTGCTAGGAATTTTTTTGTTTATGATATTAGCGTCGCGGTCTTATAGTTCTGGAAAAAGTTTTTCAATAACTCGAGTTGAAACAATCTGTCCGGGCCCTTGAGCACAGTAGGTATGCATATACATGAGAGGGTTGAAGTTGAGCTCGATACAGGTAGCGTTGGCAGCCTCTTTGGAGTAGGGCTCTCGATAATCAGGGATGATGAGATCCACACCGCAGACCCAGGCGTCCATAGCTTCTGCCATTTGAGCAGCTAATTCTAGGTAACTGGGATGCATCTGCTCGGTCATGTCAATCGAATCTCCGCCAGTTGAAATGTTGGAATTCTCCCGCAGGTTAATACGGCTATCCTTGTCTGGGATACTGTCGAGCGTGTAACCTTGCTGTTCCAACATCAGCAGTTCAATCTCTCCCAGCTCAATTTTTTCTAAGGGTGAACGGTGGCCAGTGCCGCGCAGAGGATTGCTGTTTTTCTTGTCAACCAGCTCTTTGATGGTAGAGTGTCCATCGCCAATGACATTGGCTGGCTGCCGTAAAAGAACAGCCAGAGTCCTCCCCTCTAAAACGAAGAAGCGATACTCAGTTCCAGAGACATAGTCCTCAACCAAAATGCTATCGTCTTCCGCAAAAGCTAGCTTCACAGCCTTTGCATAATCCTCTTGACCGACACTGTCTTTAAAAATAGAGATTCCCAGTCCAAAATTTGTACTCTTAGGTTTGATGACAATCCCCCTCTTATGACTGAAGCGGGCAAAATCATCAAGGGCATCTTCCAAGCAGTGAAATTCAACCCCATCTGGAACTGGGAAACCAGCCTTGCTTAGAATTTTTTTAGTAACGGTCTTATTTTCCATGGCTAAGGGAACGATATAGCTATCCTTAGAAGTCATATTCCCATTTTTGACATATTCGGTATGATTCCCAAGGGATAATTTGAGGAATTGATCACTTTCGTCCAAGATTTCCAGCTGAATCCCCTTTTGAATGACATCAAACATGATAAGCTGGGTTGATAGTTCCATGCTTTCAAAACCCTTGAGAGCATAAGGGGCCTGCCAAGCTAGATTGCTGAAAATCTGTCCTTGTTTGCGGCCAAATTCTTCTAAAGAGCCCCCTTTGATTTCCTTGGCCAGCCGACCGCCGATGGTTAAACTAGGGTCTGCCAATTGGGTTTCCAGCTTGTCGACCAGCTGGCTATAATAAGGAGGTAGGCTAAAGTGTTCAATAACGGCTCGCATGGCCTGCAGAAGGTCCTTGACGGGGGCCTGATTAGGCAGGGGCTCGAGAGGATTGGCTTTGGCAATGTGTTCATTCAGCTTTTCAGCAGCAGCCAGTTCCTTGTCAACTGCTTCAGGGCCATCCAACCAAAGCAGAGCTAAAGCCAGAAGGTGAACGGTGTCCAACGTTTCTTGAGTAATTCCCTGCTGGTCAAAAGGATCAATGTCAAAACAGCGGAATTCCAAGTAGGTAATGCCTTGTTCCAAAAAGTCTCGGCTGCGTTTTGAGCCGCGTAGGCGAACTGGCGAGTAAAATTCTTTTTCTGCAATCAACCGCCCATCAGCCACACAGGCCTCAATATCTGCTACATACTGGTTTAGGCTGCTGTAGGAAATTTTGACAGATTCATGGTTAACATAACCCAGAGAACTGTTACGAATAGAGCGAACAGAGCCATCCAAATCGTGGTCAAAGAAGCCTTTTTCTGCAACCGGACTTGCTCCATAAAGATAGGTCAGGAACCAGCGATATTTGATAAAGTTTTGAGCCAGCTTGAGGTAAAGATCATTTTTAAAGGCAACCAAATCCTGATAGTCACTTTGCTGGAATAGCTGATTCAGCAAGTCGGTTCCCAGTCCAAAATTATAATGAATACCCGAGATAGTCTGCAATCTTTTACCGTAGACTTTAGCGAGATGCTCCCGATATTCCCGTTCAAAAGCATCCTCTAAGTGAGCAATAACGATCTCGTCTTCGCTAACCTGCGGTGGCATAGACAGAGGCCAGAGGTAGTCTTCTTTAGCGATGGAACGGCCAGCGACATCTGTGATAGCCCGCAAAAAGCGGCGTGCTTCCGTGGTCGATTGGCTGATTGGTGTAATCAGTTCAATCTGAGGCTCGCTGTAGTCGGTCTGAACATAGGGATGAAAATTGCGTGAGCCCAGCCGATCAGGGTGGGATCTTTGGGACAGGCGGTTACTTTGGCGGTCAATCCTCAGACTTTCATGTTCCAGTCCAAAAGTCCCTTGGAGAATAGGGAGGTTGGTGGAGCTATTTTGTAGGATTTGGTCGACAGTCATAAAATCTCCTCTTCTAGCAGTTCTTATATCCTATTAAATGAAATAATCAGTCTACCCCCACTATACAACGAAATACCTTGGCATTCAAACGTTGGCTATAGATTAGTCATAGTTTTTTCTTATGGCAGGAGAAATGGTTTCATCAGGAAGAAAAAACTAGAAAGTTCGGCTTTTACTTACAAAATGATATTATAAAAAGTTTTTCCTTCACTTTTAGCCAATTTCATTGACCAAATCTTGAAAAAAAGTCAGAAATTTCCTATAATAAGATGTTGTAGAAAGCTGATAGGTGAAAGTCCTATCGTCTATTTTCCAGAAAGGTGAGAGGGTCTTATTCAGCCCCTCCAAAGTATTTATATGACATCAGTAGTAGTCGTCGGAACCCAGTGGGGAGACGAAGGTAAGGGAAAAATTACAGATTTTTTGAGTCAGGATGCAGAGGTCATCGCCCGCTATCAGGGGGGTGATAACGCCGGTCACACTATTGTGATTGATGGCAAGAAGTTCAAGCTTCACTTGATTCCATCAGGAATCTTCTTCCCAGAAAAACTGGCAGTTATTGGCAATGGCGTTGTGATCAATCCGAAGTCTTTGGTGAAAGAGTTAGATTATCTTCATGCAGAAGGTGTCAGCACTGATAACTTACGCATTTCAGATCGGGCTCATGTTATTCTCCCTTATCATATTAAATTGGACCAGCTGCAGGAGGCCGCTAAGGGAGATAATAAAATCGGAACAACCAACAAGGGTATCGGCCCTGCCTATATGGATAAAGCAGCCCGTGTCGGGATTCGTATTGCTGATCTTTTAGACAAAGACATTTTTGCGGAACGTTTAAAAGTTAATTTAGCTGAAAAAAATCGGCTCTTTGAAAAGATGTATGAATGTTCTCCCCTTCAATTTGAGGATATTTTCCAAGAATACTATGACTATGGCCAAATCATTAAGGACTATGTCACAGATACTTCTGTCATATTGAATGATGCCCTTGACAGTGGCAAACGCGTTCTTTTCGAAGGAGCGCAAGGAGTGATGCTGGACATCGATCAAGGAACTTATCCTTTTGTCACCTCATCCAATCCCGTTGCTGGTGGCGTAACCATCGGTTCTGGTGTTGGGCCAAGCAAGATTAACAAGGTTGTCGGAGTTTGCAAGGCTTATACCAGTCGCGTTGGAGATGGTCCTTTCCCGACAGAATTAAATGACGAAACGGGTGATCGTATTCGGGAGATTGGCCATGAATATGGGACAACAACAGGTCGCCCGCGCCGGGTTGGCTGGTTTGACTCCGTTGTCATGCGCCATAGCCGCCGAGTTTCAGGGATTACTAATCTTTCGCTGAATTCTATTGATGTTTTATCGGGCTTAGATACGGTGAAAATCTGTGTCGCTTACGATTTAGACGGTGAACGCATTGACCACTACCCAGCTAGCTTGGAACAGCTCAAACGCTGTCAGCCAATCTATGAAGAATTGCCGGGGTGGTCAGAAGACATTACTGGTTGCCGCAGTCTTGATGAACTGCCGGAAGCCGCCCGCAACTACGTTCGCCGTGTCGGTGAACTGGTCGGCGTCCGCATTTCGACCTTCTCAGTCGGACCGGACCGCGACCAAACTAACATCTTAGATAGTGTTTGGGCGAATATCTGATTAAGGGACAAAGCTGTTAAGTGACTTGAAGAAAATAGGAGGTTTGTACTTTTTTCAAATCCTTGTGGCGCGTTCAGTTATATAAAATATAAAGTAATGAGTTGTTTAAGAAAACTATTGCGCATTTATTGGCATAGACAAGAAAAACCTCGACTAGTTTAAACACTAGTCGAGGTTTTTATCAGTCTTACCACACTTACCGCTTAGCCATGGTGACAAAGGTAAATTTATCAGGGCGGTAACTAATGGTACCGTATTGAAAGAGCTGGCCGTTTGAGAGATAGGTCAGGCTGGTGACAACCGCTACCATATTGAAGTCGCCAAGATCCATATTATCCTTTTCTTCCTGAGTAGCGTAGCGGAAGGAAATTTCTCGACGAGAATGGGTGATTTTTAATCCCAGCTGATTTTCTAAATACTGATAGATGGACGTTTCGGCGATCTCTTTATTAAGATAGGGAACTACCCGACGGTCGAAGTAGGAGAGTTCAAACTCCAACCTTTCATCATCAATCAGACGGCTGCGGCTAACACGGTAAAAATCAACACTGTCATCAACCTTGAAGATATCCATCAGCTCTTGCTCTCCTTGAACAATGTAGAGATTGTCTAGCTGAGTTTTGATATCCAGATGTTCATCGCGGTTGAGTTCATCAGAGGTTTTGATTTCAGAGAGATAGTTATTTTTAGTGCGGCCGTGCTCCATGACGATAGAATTGCGGCCTCGCATCTTTTGGATGTAGCCATCCAATTCCAAGAGCGATAAAGCCTTACGAATGGTGTCCTTGGAGTAGCCATAAATGGCCATCAATTCATTTTCGGTTGGCAATTCTTGATTGGGCTGGAGCTTGCCTTCTTCAATTTGTTTTTTTATATCTTCATAGACCTGCTTGTACTTGCTCATCATCATTATATCCTTCAGTTTTATACGATTATTCTACCATAAATTATCGTTAAAAACCAGTTTAATACGTATCAAAGAAAGAGTAGAAAAAAGAATTACGTAAAACTATTGACAAAAGAAATCGCTTCCACTATAATGAAGACTGTAAAATGAAACTTTAAGACCGTTCCGGCGAGCCTAAACAAAGCTCTAGTCTGGTAATTATGGAGGATATTTATGAGAAAACGAAAAAGCGGTGTCTTGATGCACATAACGTCACTGGCAGGAGACAGGGGGATCGGTAGCTTTGGGCAGGCAGCTTATGATTTTGTCGATTTTCTAGTGGAGACCAAGCAAACCTATTGGCAAATTCTGCCACTGACCACGACCAGCTATGGAGATTCCCCCTACCAATCCTTTTCAGCTATTGCTGGTAATACCAATCTGATTGACTTAGATATTTTGCTTGATCAAGGTTGGCTAGAAGAGGAAGATTTAGCAGGCCTTGATTTTGGAGACAATCCTAATAAGGTTGATTATGGCCTGCTTTTTGAGGTTCGACGTCCTCTTTTGGAAAAGGCCGTAAAAGCCTTTTTAGTGGATAAAAATGCCCAAGAGGCTCTGGCTAAATTTGAAAAGGATAATCAATCTTGGTTAGCTGACTATGCGGAATTTATGGCCATCAAGGAGCATTTTGGACTTAAGGCCCTGCAAGAATGGGATGATAAAAAAGCTATCCAGCGTGATCAAGCAACCCTAGTCAAGCTGCGTAAAAACTTGGCAGATACCATTGCCTATCACAAAGTGACTCAGTATTTCTTCTTTGAACAGTGGCAGGCGCTTAAGGTCTACGCCAATAGAGCAGGGATTGAAATTATCGGTGATATGCCAATTTATGTTTCGGCTGATAGTGTGGAAATGTGGACCCAGCCTCAACTCTTCAAGGCTGATGATAATCGTAAACCACTCTATGTAGCGGGCGTACCTGCCGATGAATTCAGCGATGAAGGTCAATATTGGGGCAATCCTATTTATGATTGGGAAGCCCATAAGAAGACTGGCTATGCTTGGTGGATTTACCGCATGGAAGAAACCCTCAAGCTCTATGATGTTATTCGGATTGACCACTTCAAAGGTTTTTCTGATTTCTGGCAGGTTGATGCCAGTCATGATACGGCTAAGTACGGGACCTGGCAGTCTGGCCCTGGTTATGAGCTCTTTGCAGCAATCAAGGAAGCGCTTGGCGACTTACCTATTATCGCTGAAAACTTAGGTTATATTGATGAAAAAGCTGAGAAACTTTTAGCAGACACAGCCTTCCCAGGCATGAAGATCTTGGAGTTTGGCTTACAAGGGCCGGATGAAAGCAATGTCGATTTGCCACACTTCTACACGAGTCACTCAGTAGCTTACACAGGCACCCATGATAATGAAGTAGTGCGCGGGTGGTATCAGGGCTTAAGCGAAGAAGCAAGAGCCTATACTGACCGTTACACCCATCGGGCACCGGGAGAGCCCGTGACACAAGCACTGCTACGAACCCTCTACGCATCGGTTAGCGATATTGCCATCGCCGCCATGCAGGATGTTCTTGATTTGCCGGCCTCCAGTCGGATGAATACGCCAAATACCGTCGGTACCAACTGGCAATGGCGGATGACAGCCGACCAATTAACGGATGATAAGAAAGAATTTTTAAAGACTATTACAGAAACCTATCACAGAGGATAAGAAAATGAGTATTACACAGTATATAGAAGAAAAACAAGGGACTAAGCTAGCAGATTTGGATAACAAGGCCATCTATTTAGCTCTGATGGACTATGTTAAAGAGAAGGCTAGTCAGCTTCCTAAAAATAGAGGTAAACGCAAGGTCTACTACATTTCAGCTGAGTTTCTAATCGGGAAGCTCTTATCCAATAACCTTATTAATTTAGGAATTTATCAAGAAACCAAAGAAGCCCTAGCAACAGTTGGGAAATCCATTACCCAGATTGAAGATGAAGAACTAGAACCATCCCTTGGAAATGGCGGACTGGGGCGTCTAGCCTCTTGTTTCATTGATTCTATGTCAAGTCTTGGTATCAATGGTGAAGGTGTTGGACTTAACTACCATTGTGGCCTTTTTAGACAGGTCTTCCACGATAATCAGCAAGAAGCTGAACCCAACTACTGGATTGAAGATGACTCTTGGTTGGTACCGACAGATATCAGTTATAACGTGCCTTTTAAAGAATTTACTCTCAAGTCCCGCCTGAATCGTATCGATGTGCTGGGTTACCACAAGGATACTAAAAACTACCTCAATCTCTTTGATATCGATGGTTTGGACTACGACCTAATTGAGGATGGCATTACTTTTGACAAGGCACAAATCCAAAAGAACCTAACCCTCTTTCTCTATCCGGATGATTCAGATAAGAACGGTGAGCTTCTGCGGATTTATCAACAGTATTTTATGGTCTCAAATGCGGCCCAGCTTCTGATTGATGAAGCCTTGGAACGTGGTTCTAATCTCTATGACTTGGCGGATTATGCCTATGTCCAAATCAATGATACTCACCCATCCATGGTTATTCCAGAACTCATTCGACTCTTGACAGAGAAACATGGGATTGATTTCGATGCAGCAGTGGCTATCGTCTCTCAAATGGTCGGTTACACCAACCACACTATTTTGGCGGAAGCCTTGGAAAAATGGCCTCTGGATTATCTCAATGAGGTAGTACCACATTTAGTGACTATTATTGAAAAACTGGATGCCTTGATTCGAGACAAGTACAGCAATCCAGCCGTGCACATTATCGATAAAGACCAACGTATCCACATGGCCAACATGGATATCCATTACTCGACCAGTGTCAATGGGGTTGCTGCTCTTCATACGGAAATCCTGAAGACTAGTGAACTTAAAGATTTCTATCAACTTTACCCTGAGAAATTTAATAACAAAACTAACGGTATTACTTTCCGCCGCTGGTTGGAATTTGCCAATCAAGATTTGGCGGCCTATCTCAAAGACCTGATTGGTGATAGCTATCTGACCGATGCTATGAAATTGGAGAAACTCTTGGCTTTTGCTGATGATGAGAGAGTTCAAAATCATCTGGCTGAAATCAAATTCAATAACAAGCTAGCCCTTAAGCGTTACCTCAAGGATAATAAGGGGATTGATTTGGATGAGCATTCTATCATTGACACTCAAATAAAACGTTTCCACGAGTATAAGCGGCAACAGATGAATGCCCTCTATGTTATCCATAAATACTTGGAAATCAAGCGAGGCCATCTGCCTGAGAAGAAAATTACCGTCATCTTCGGTGGTAAAGCAGCGCCGGCCTACACCATTGCTCAGGACGTCATCCACCTTATTCTCAGTCTGTCAGAGTTGATTAACAATGACCCTGAAGTTAGCCCTTACCTTAATGTACATCTGGTGGAAAATTACAATGTTACTGTAGCTGAGCATCTGATTCCAGCAACCGATATCTCAGAACAAATTTCTTTGGCCTCTAAAGAAGCTTCAGGTACAGGAAACATGAAGTTTATGCTCAATGGTGCCCTGACCTTAGGGACCATGGACGGAGCCAATGTCGAAATCGCCGAGCTGGCTGGGAAGGATAATATTTATAGCTTTGGTAAGGATTCTGATACCATCATTGACCTTTACGCTAAGTCTGGTTATGTTTCTAAAGATTATTATGACAAGGATGCTGAAATTAAAGAAGCTGTAGACTTTATAGTTAGTCCTGAACTTAAGACGGTCGGTAATGAAGAACGGCTCAACCGCCTTCATCATGAATTGATTTCTAAGGACTGGTTTATGACCTTGATAGATTTAAAAGACTACATTGCAACGAAAGAAAGAATGGTGGCAGACTATCAAGATCAAGCAGCTTGGAATTGTAAGGTTATCCATAACATCGCCAAGGCTGGTTTCTTCTCTTCTGATCGGACCATTGCTCAGTACAATGAAGATATTTGGCATAGCTATTAACCCTTGACCTTACAAGGAGAAAATAAATTGGCTGGAAGCTAAGGCTTCTGGCTTTTTAAATACCATACAGTGAGACTTTTATTTCGGAATTGAATTGAAAAAAATAAAAAGAATTCCGTAAAACATATTGACAAAAGAAAGCGCTTACGGTATAATGAAAAAGTCTTAAGGAGATTAAGGGAATTATTTACTAATTCCCTTATGAAAGGAGTGTGGAGATGAATCTATTAAGCTTGAATGTTCATGCTTGGTTAGAAGAAAATCAAGATGAAAAGCTTGAACATTTAGCGGAAACGATTGCTGAGAAAAATTACGATGTCATCGCTCTGCAGGAAGTCAATCAGACGATCTCAGCACCAAAAGTTAGCGGAGAGCTGGGAAAGGATAATTACGGCTTGATTCTGCTTGATTTGCTTAGGCAGAAGGGATTGACGGCTTATTCTTACCATTGGTCAATGTCTCATATTGGTTATGATATCTACGATGAAGGAATTGCCATTCTGACCAAATACAAGGTTTTAGAAGCTGAGGGCTTTTACACTTCAAAAAGTCAGGATATTCATACCATTGATTCGCGGAAAATTATTCGGCTCAAGCTGGAAGTTAATAATAGGTTGTTGGAAGTTTATTCCTGCCACATGAATCTACCGACTAGTCAAAGAGAAAGTCAGATTGATAATTTGCAAAGATTAGTTAACCATTCTCATTTCTCTGGGCTTAAAATTTTTATAGGAGATTTTAATACCGATGCCCTTGGCAATCCAGAAGACTACCAAACCATCCTTGATCAGGGGCTGCTGGATACTTACCAGCTGGCTAAGAAAAAGGATTCTGGCGTGACAGTTTCCCAATCCATTGATGGTTGGAAAGGCCAAAAGCAGGATAAGCGTCTGGATTATATCTTCGTCAATCAAGAAATTTCAGTCCAATGCAGTCGGGTCATCTTCAATGGCCAGAACAAGCCAGTCGTTTCCGACCACTTCGGATTAGAAGTGACTTTGAAGATTTAAGGGACAAGAATTCGACCGAACAATTTATGAAAGACCTTGGTTAGCAAATTCTAGTTTGCTCGCTGGGCTTCTAATTTTCCATCATCTTAATAGTTTAATGTCACTAAACTCGAACTAAATTTCTTAGAAAAAAGATAAACTATCTTGTATCTCGCTGAGACTGCACTAGTTTCCCATTTTCTAAGAAATTTTCGCAAGACGAAATGGTTCTTGGTAATATATATACACAAAGGAGTAGCTTTACATGAAAAATCTTAAAAGCTTAGCTAGTTTCGAATTTTGGCAAAAATTCGGGAAATGTTTAATGGTTGTTATCGCTGTCATGCCTGCTGCAGGTTTGATGATTTCTCTCGGTAACTCTCTTGCTTTGATTGCCCCCAATAATACAACTTGGACACAAATCACCAATCTGATTTCTCAAATCGGTTGGGGTTTCCTTAACAATTTGCATCTGCTCTTTGCTTTAGCTATTGGTGGCAGCTGGGCTAAGGAAAAAGCTGGCGGTGCCTTTGCTGCAGGTATTTCCTTTATCCTGATTAACTTAATTACTGGTAACTTCTATGGAGTAACCACTGACATGTTGGCCGATGATAAAGCGGTTGTTCACAATATTTTTGGCGGCACCATGCGAGTTGCTGACTACTTTATCAATGTCCTTAACCAGCCAGCCCTCAACATGGGAGTCTTTGTTGGTATCATCGCTGGTTTTGTTGGTGCGACCGCCTACAACAAGTACTACAACTTCCGTAAGCTTCCGGATGTTTTGACCTTCTTCAATGGGAAACGTTTCGTACCATTTGTGGTTATCCTGCGTTCTGCTATTGTTGGTCTTGTCATGGCTATCTTCTGGCCATTGGTCCAAACAGCGATCAACAACTTTGGCCAATGGTTGGCTAACTCACAAGATACTGCCCCATTTTTGGCGCCATTCCTTTATGGAACTCTAGAACGTCTGCTTCTGCCATTTGGTCTGCACCACATGCTGACTATTCCTATGAATTATACTCAGCTTGGCGGGACCTATCACTCAATCACTACGGGCAAAGATGTCCTTGGACAAGACCCGCTGTGGTTGGCTTGGGTAACTGACTTGATTCATCTTAAAGGTTCTCACCCTGGACAGTACCAACATTTGTTGACTCATGTCACACCTGCTCGTTTCAAAGTGGGTCAAATGATTGGTGCATCCGGTATTCTGATGGGAATGACTGTTGCTATGTACCGTAATGTTGATCCTGATAAAAAGAAAAAATACAAATCAATGTTCATCTCAGCAGCAGCGGCAACCTTCCTGACAGGGGTTACAGAGCCTCTTGAATACATGTTCATGTTTGCTGCAATGCCACTCTACCTTGTCTATGCCTTTATCCAAGGCTGTGCCTTTGCTATGGCTGACCTTGTTCATTTGCGCCTCCATTCTTTTGGTAATATCGAACTCTTAACCCGTACCCCAATGGCTATTAAGGCTGGTCTGGGTGTAGATGTCATCAATTTCATTTGGGTATCTGTCCTCTTTGGCCTGATAACTTACTTTATCGGTAACTTCATGATTCAAAAGATGAATCTTGCAACTGCTGGACGTAACGGCAATTACGACAGCGAAGAAGTTGATGAAGCCATCCATGCCAACAACGGCGATGCTAATACTTCTGTTGATTCCCAAATCGTTCAAATTATCAATCTACTTGGTGGTCGAGACAATATTGACGATGTTGATGCTTGTATGACACGCTTACGTGTAACGGTTAAAGATCCAGAACAGGTTGGCGACGAAAATGACTGGAAGAAAGCTGGTGCCCTCGGTCTAGTTGTCAAAGGGCATGGTGTTCAAGCCGTTTATGGGCCTAAGGCTGATGGTCTTAAATCTGACATCCAAGATTTGCTTGATTCCGGTGCTCGTATCCCAGTGGTTGACTTCTCTAAGAAAGAAGACGTTGCTGCCCCTGAAAATACCTTCAAGGGCGTGACAGAAAATGTACTCTCTGTTGCTGAAGGGGAGATCATCCCAATCGACCAAGTTAAAGACCCAGTCTTCTCTGGTAAGATGATGGGGGATGGCTTCGCAGTTCAACCAACAGATGGCAATATTTACTCACCAGTAGCTGGTGTGGTTACGAGTGTTTTCCCTACGAAACACGCTTATGGCCTCCTGACTGATGAAGGCCTAGAAGTTCTGGTTCACATTGGTATTGATACCGTTAGCCTTAATGGAATTCCATTTTCGCCTAAGGTGACAGATGGTCAACGTGTAGAAGCTGGCGATCTTTTAGCAGTAGTTGATTTAGAGGCTCTAGAAGCCGCGGGTAAAGAAAAATCTGTCATTGTTGTCTTCACGAATGCGGCAGAAGTTAAATCCGTTACCCTAGAAAACTTAGGCAAACAACCAGCTAAGACTTTAGCCGCTAAGGTTGAAATCTAAGAGAAAGTCTCAGTCTATCAAGAAAAAAGCTTGTTAGCCTCAGGAAAGAATGTTTAAGAAGTCGGACTGGCCGACTTCTTTTTTAGATGCAAATCTGAGTGACATCTTTTTCATATTTTGATAGAATAGTAAGGCTAAAATCGCCCTTGCAAGGGGCTTACAAGGGAGAACTATCAATGACTGATGTACCGATTAAATATCGTCTGATTAAAAAAGAAAAACACACAGGTGCCCGCCTAGGGGAAATTATCACCCCGCATGGCACCTTTCCAACTCCCATGTTTATGCCAGTGGGGACTCAGGCGACGGTCAAGACCCAGTCACCTGAGGAACTTAAAGAAATGGGATCAGGGATTATCCTCTCCAACACCTACCACCTCTGGCTGCGTCCGGGAGACGAGCTGATTGCTGAGGCTGGTGGTCTCCACAAGTTTATGAATTGGGACCAGGCTATCCTGACAGATAGTGGCGGTTTTCAGGTCTACTCACTAGCTGATAGTCGTAATATTACAGAAGAAGGCGTTACGTTCAAAAACCATCTCAATGGGGCTAAGATGTTCCTCTCACCTGAGAAAGCCATCTCTATCCAGAATAATTTGGGATCAGATATCATGATGTCTTTCGATGAGTGTCCTCAGTTCTACCAACCTTATGACTATGTTAAAAAATCCATCGAGCGTACGAGTCGTTGGGCTGAGCGTGGTCTCAAGGCCCATCGCCGCCCGCATGACCAAGGCCTCTTTGGGATTGTGCAGGGAGCCGGATTTGAAGATCTGCGCCGGCAATCGGCAGCTGACCTTGTCAGCATGGACTTTCCTGGTTATTCTATTGGGGGTCTAGCTGTTGGAGAAAGTCATGATGAGATGAATGCGGTCCTAGATTTCACGACCCCGCTCTTGCCAGAAAATAAACCCCGTTATCTTATGGGCGTCGGAGCACCAGATAGCTTGATTGACGGAGTTATCCGAGGAGTAGATATGTTTGACTGTGTGTTACCTACTCGTATCGCCCGTAATGGGACTTGCATGACCAGTCAGGGACGTCTTGTGGTCAAAAATGCTGCCTTTGCTAAAGATTTTGGACCTTTAGATCCAGATTGTGAGTGTTATACATGCCGAAACTATTCACGCGCCTATCTGCGTCACCTGCTTAAAGCAGACGAAACCTTTGGTATTCGCCTGACCAGCTATCACAATCTTTACTTCCTAGTCAACCTAATGAAGAAAGTTCGCCAAGCTATTATGGATGACAACCTGCTGGAATTCCGACAAGATTTCATGGATCGTTATGGTTATGGTAAAAATGGCCGCAATTTCTAAACAAAACAATCACTCCTCATAAGGGGAGTTTTTAATCGCCCTATTTGTTAACCTCTATAAAAAAATAAGTTGACGAGCAAAAACTAAGATGGTAGTATAAGATTATACTTAGGAGAAAAAAATGCTAGAAATTTTAGGCTTAGATTTAGATAAAGCAGGTCGTTGTCAACACTACTACGGTCCCAATGATGTTCTTGCTTTGAAGTGCCGGGACTGCCAGAAATTTTATGCCTGTTACCAATGCCATGATGCTCTTTGCGACCATCCCTTTAAAGCTATGGATAAACGGGAAGTAAAATTGGTCCTTTGTGGCAATTGCCGGAGTCTCTTGAATTGGCAGGATTACCAGACGGGAGCTTGTCCTTCTTGTCACCACGTTTTCAATCCCAAATGTTCTTACCATCACGATATTTATTTTGAATAGAATTGAACCCGCCTACACTTCTGCGAAAAAAGACCCACCTGTCTTGAATTTATAGGATTCATTGTCCGGTTTGCTTTTCTTCGGAGTGCTTGACAGTTTAGTATCTTATGAAAGGAAGTCTTATGAAGACTAAAGATTTGGCTGCGATTGCCATGATGACAACGCTTCTAGTCGTTCTCAGTTATATTCCAGGAATTCCTTTGGGCTTTATTCCTGTTCCTATTGTTTTACAGAATCTAGGAGTCATGCTGGCTGGCTGCTTGTTAGGCGGTAAAAAAGGAAGCTTATCGGTTTGCTTACTCTTTTTAGTCGGCTTGGCTATTCCGGCTTTTTCTGGCTTTACTACAACTATTCAGGTTCTCATTGGCCCAACCGCTGGCTATGTTTGGACTTGGCTATTGGTTCCTCTCTTGCTCGACTGGGGGCTGTCTCATCTGCGAAAAATTACGGCTTTGACCAGTTTTATTGTCATCTGGTTGACTGGTGTTTTTTTCGTTGACTTACTGGGTGGTCTCTATTTGGCGGTCTATACAGGGATGTCGATCTTTACAGCGGTCGTTTCCAGTAGTCTCGCTTTTATTCCTGGGGATAGTCTTAAAGTTTTAGTAGCGACCCTTGTTTTTCTGCGTTTTCATAAAATTTCAGCAAGTCATAAGTCTTAGAAAAATTTTTATCTGTCGCCGTCCTTTGAGGTCAGGCGACTTTTTTACATTGACAACCCCCATCAAGCGTAATAGAATAGTAGTATTAAACTGTATAAATGACAAAAGGGTTTAAAAGATCAACCTATCTGCCCTTTGAAATTGATAGTGAAGGAGTTTACTGTGAAAACAAGGAAAGATTTAAAAGAGCAAGCAAAAACAGCCCTTCGAGGGAATTGGCCCTGGGCAGTTGGGGTCCTTTGGGTTCCAACTATCATTCTGGGACTCATCTCCACCTTCTTGCTGGGAGTGCTGGCTCTGGTTTGGAGAGCAGCTTCATCAGATTTTACTGCCACATCTAATGTTGTCCTGATTTTTATCGTAATGGCTTTCTTGCTGCTGGTGCTCTTTACCTTCTTTGCCTCTGTTGGTATAGGTGCCGGAGCCAGTTATGCCTACTTGGATTTGATTCGTGGTCGTAAGCAATCCTTTAGAGAAGCGGCAACTTATGCTTTCAAGGAGCAGCGCTTCGATAGTATTTTTGGGGTCGTTTTGATGACTGCCATTTATACTTTACTTTGGATGGTGCTTTTGATTATCCCTGGCTATATGAAAGCCGTGTCCTATTCCCAAGGACTTTTCATCCTCAAGGATGATATGGAAGCAGGTAAGGGAATTACCACAACCTCTGCTATTACCAAAAGTAAAGTGATAATGGAAGGACACAAGAGAGATTACTTCATGCTCATCTTGAGTTTTTCGAGGTGGTTCTTGGTGCCGGCAATCTTTGTTGCTTTGTCAGTTTTCCTTTTCGCCAATCAGCAAGTGGTTTGGGGGGCTTTCTTTTTCCTTTGCTATTTCCTTACTCTGGCTGTTTGGATTCCCTATGTGGCAACAACTCAAGCAGCTTTCTATGAAGATTTGATCCATCAGGAACAGCCCAAGGAAATTGTCCAGCTTGAAGAAAAACTAGCCAATGCTAAGTTAGAGGCTGATAAAGCTATGTCGGATTATAATGACCGTATCGCCGACCGTAAGGCTGATAAGAAAAAGGCTCACGACAAAAAGATGGCCAAAAAGTTGAAGGCTAAGAAGGAACGTGAAGAACAGCGTCGTGAAAGAGTTGCTAAGAAACGTCGAGAGCGTGAAGAAAAAGAAGCGAAAAATCCTAAAAAGAAAGCGTCTAAAAAATCCAAAGTGGCCGATAAGCAGCCTGTTGAGTCCAAAAAAACAGAAAAACTGTCTAAAAAAGTAGAGGATGCTAAGCCAGAAACTCAAGAAGAATCTAATAAGAAAATCATTAAGGCTGAAAAAGAAGTAACAGAGCAAACAAATCAATCGTCCAAGAAGTCAGGACCTAAGTCAGATAAGGTTCATCACTCAACGTCTAAAAAGCCTAAGACCAAAGCCAAAAAGAAAAAAGGTAAGAAACGTAAGTAATTGTCTAAACTTTTTGTATTTGTGAAAAAGTAAGGTAATCAAGCCGTCTAAAACTAAGTACTTAAGGAGTGGGATAGGCAGCTGCAGTCAAACTACCCTATTTAAAACAGAGTGGGACTCAATCAGTAAACCGTGATTTATCACGGTTTTGATTTTCCTCGCTCTCCCGTTTTAAGGCTCAGGCCTCTGCCACTTTCTTATTTTTAGGTGGCAGGCTTTGGCAGTCTATCCCCAGATTGCCAAAGTCCACTGGAGCATTTTGACACTTGCTTTGCAAGCTTTATTTCCCGATTAAAAAGCTCTACCAGAGCGTTTTAACCCACCTTCGCACAGCTCAAACATATTAAGATTAGTAGTGATAAACTCCCCCGACGGGAGACAGTCCTCACTACTTTTTCTTTATGATAAAGTAGAGGAGTCTTGTTAAGTCGTAAGACCTTTTGAGGTTGGAAATAAGATGAACAAGCTTCATCAGATTAGTAACCTCCAACAGTTTGGAAAACTGTTGGAGCTATCACTTACGTGGTAATTAAACAGTCCTGTAGACTGTTTAAGGGGTGCCTGAAAATGAGACTGCGCCCTAGCCCCAAGATAAGGATCGCCAATCAGCAGTGGTTCATTGGTGCTAAAGCACCTAATGAACTGTGCAGGAGTAAGACTTGTTGGCATAGCCAACAAGTCTTACTCCCAGCCACTGCGTCAATCTAGTTAAATCTATAATCATGTTAATGAGACAGGACCTTGTCCAGTCTTTTTTTGATTTGGTCTTGGCTAAGGGAACTTATGGTTTAAATATGCTATAATATAAGGGCTAAATTGGCCAAGGCTAGGTTGAAAGTTGATCCAAGGGCCTAGGTCAAATGCTACAAGTATCGTCAGGAAACTCGTCATTTTAGGAAAAAACGGGAGTCAGTCATGTCAGAGCTATTTAAAAAATTGATGGAACAGATTGAAATGCCGCTTGAGATGAGACAGTCTCAGGCCTTTTTGTCTGCTGATATCAAGGAAGTCAAGGTACATGCCCTTAGTCGTCAATGGGATTTTCATTTTAGTTTTGAGCAAATTTTACCGATTGCGCTCTATCAAGAGCTGGCTTATCGTCTTGTTTCGACCTTTAAGGCAGCAGATATTAAAGCTACCTTTACCATTGAGGCAGAAAATAGAGATTTTTCTGATTCTGATTTATTACAGGCCTACTATACAGAGAGTTTTAATCACCCCCTCTGCTCCAGTGCCAGCTTTCGCTCGAGCTTTTCAAATCTGACAGTCACCTATGATCCAACCAAGGAACAGATTCTTATCCATGCTCCAGGCTTTTTGAATAATGACCATTTTAAACAAAACCATTTGCCCAAGCTGGAACAGCAGTTTGCCCAATTTGGTTTTGGTCAGGTCTCTTTTGCCATTGAGGTTGATGAGGATAAGACGCAAGAGCTTACCCAAGCCTTTGAGTCCAGTCGACATAAGAAGATTGAGCAGGCTCAGGAAGAAAATGCCCAAGCGGTTGCTTCTTTGGAAGCTTCTATGCCAGCTCAGGAAGAGTCAGCGCCGGCTCCTCAATTTGATTACAAGGAAAGAGCAGCCAAACGTCAAGCTAGTTTTGATAAGGCGGAAATCACGCCTATGGTTGAGATTGAGACTGAGGAAAACCGCATTGTCTTTGAGGGAATGGTTTTTGATGTGGAACGCCGGACGACGCGGACCGGCCGGCACATCATCAGCTTTAAGATGACCGACTACACTTCTTCCTTTGCTATGCAGAAGTGGGCTAAAGACGATAATGACCTCAAAAAGTACGACATCATTGCCAAAGGAGCCTGGCTCCGAGTTCGAGGAAATATTGAAAATAACCAATGGACCAAGACTTTGACCATGAATGTGCAGGATGTGAAGGAAATTGTCCACAAGGAACGCAAAGATCTTATGCCTGAAGGACAGAAGCGGGTTGAGTTTCACGCTCATACTAATATGTCTACCATGGATGGTCTGCCTACGGTTGAACACTTGATTGACAAGGCGGCTAGTTGGGGCCATACAGCCGTTGCTATTACCGATCATGGCAATGTGCAGAGCTTCCCTCATGGCTATCATCGAGCCAAAAAGGCTGGTATCAAGGCCATCTTTGGTTTAGAGGCTAATATCGTTGAAGACCGGGTGCCAATCACCTATAATGAAGTGCCTATGGACTTACATGAAGCGACTTATGTTGTCTTTGACGTAGAAACCACGGGGTTATCTGCTGTTAACAATTCCTTGATTCAAATTGCGGCTTCCAAGATGCACAAGGGCAATATCATTGATCAGTTCGATGAATTTATCAATCCTGGACATCCTTTGAGTCAATTTACGACAGATTTGACAGGGATTACGGATAACCACCTTAAAGATGCCAAGCCCCTCTTGCAAGTTTTGCAAGAATTTCAGGAATTTTGTAAAGACACTGTCTTGGTAGCCCACAATGCCACCTTTGATGTAGGCTTTATGAATGCTAATTATGAGCGTCATGATCTGCCTACCATTACTCAGCCCGTTATTGATACTCTAGAGTTTGCCCGCAATCTCTATCCTGAATATAAGCGCCATGGTCTAGGGCCTCTCACTAAGCGTTTCCAAGTTGCCCTGGATCACCACCACATGGCCAACTACGATGCGGAAGCGACTGGACGTCTGCTCTTTATCTTCATCAAGGAAGCGCGTGAAAATCGTGGTATCAGTAATTTAGCTGATCTTAATACGAAATTAGTATCGGAAGATTCCTACAAAAAAGCCCGTGTCAAACATGCCACTATTTACGTGCAAAATCAGATTGGTCTTAAGAATATTTTCAAGCTGGTCAGTCTGTCTAATGTTAAATACTTTGAAGGTGTAGCTCGGATTCCCAGAACAGTGCTGGATCAGTATCGAGAAGGCTTGCTTTTGGGGTCGGCCTGCTCAGAAGGGGAGGTCTTCGACGCTGTTCTTTCCCATGGGGTCGATAAGGCTCTCGAAGTGGCCAAGTATTATGATTTTATCGAGGTCATGCCACCAGCCATCTATCGCCCTCTGGTTGCCCGTGAGCTTATTAAAGATGAAGAGGGAATTCAGCAGGTTATCCGTGACTTGATTGAGGTTGGTCGCAAACTCAATAAGCCAGTTCTGGCAACAGGTGATGTCCACTATCTTGAGCCGGAAGACCAGCTCTACCGAGAAATCATCGTCCGCAGTTTGGGTCCGGGGGCTATGATTAATCGTCCAATCGGCCGAGGTGAAGATGCCCAACCCGCCCCCCTGCCGGATGCCCATTTCCGAACTACCAATGAAATGTTGGATGATTTCTCCTTTTTGGGTGAAGACTTAGCCTACGAAATCGTTGTAACCAATACACAAGAATTTGCGGAACGGTTTGAAGAAGTGGAAGTCGTCAAGAATGATCTCTATACGCCTTACATTGATAAAGCCGAAGAGACTGTTGCGGAAAAAACTTATGCCAGAGCCTTCGAAATTTATGGCAATCCTCTGCCGGATATTATTGATCGCCGTATTGAAAAGGAATTAACTTCTATTTTGGGAAATGGTTTTGCCGTGATTTATTTGGCTTCCCAAATGTTGGTTGATCGCTCCAATAAGCGTGGCTATCTAGTCGGTTCACGGGGGTCTGTTGGATCTAGTTTTGTGGCGACCATGATTGGGATTACCGAGGTCAACCCTATGCCGCCTCATTACATCTGCCCAGACTGTCAGTATTCAGAATTCATCACCGATGGTTCGGTTGGATCAGGTTTTGACTTGCCGGACAAAGATTGTCCAAACTGCGGTCACAAGCTAACTAAGGATGGTCACGATATTCCCTTTGAAACCTTCCTAGGATTCGATGGAGATAAGGTTCCCGATATCGACCTTAATTTCTCTGGGGACGACCAGCCATCTGCACATTTGGATGTCCGTGATATCTTTGGTGAAGAATACGCCTTTCGGGCTGGGACCGTTGGCACAGTCGCCGAAAAGACAGCCTACGGCTTTGTCAAAGGCTATGAGCGCGATTACAATAAATTCTACCGTGATGCTGAAGTGGACCGTTTAGCCATGGGATCAGCCGGCGTTAAGCGGACAACGGGTCAGCACCCTGGCGGTATCGTTGTTATTCCAAATTATATGGATGTCTATGATTTTACGCCGGTCCAATACCCTGCTGATGATACCTCAGCAGAATGGCAAACAACCCACTTTAATTTCCACGATATTGATGAAAATGTCCTCAAACTCGATATTCTGGGCCATGATGATCCAACCATGATTCGTAAGCTTCAGGACCTGTCTGGAATTGATCCTACAGATATTCCGGCCGATGACCCAGATGTCATGAAACTCTTCTCAGGTACGGAAGTCCTTGGTGTTACAGAAGAACAAATTGGTACCCCGACAGGTATGCTGGGAATTCCAGAATTTGGTACTAACTTTGTTCGGGGGATGGTTGATGAAACTCATCCGACAACCTTTGCTGAATTGCTCCAGCTCTCTGGACTCTCTCACGGTACGGATGTTTGGCTGGGCAATGCCCAAGATTTGATTAAAGAAGGCATTGCTACTCTTTCAACAGTTATCGGCTGTCGGGATGATATCATGGTTTATCTCATGCATGCAGGCCTTGAGCCTAAAATGGCTTTTACGATTATGGAACGGGTTCGTAAAGGACTTTGGCTTAAAATTTCTGAGGAAGAGCGCAATACCTATATTCAAGCGATGCGGGATAATAATGTGCCAGACTGGTACATCGAATCTTGCGGTAAGATCAAGTACATGTTCCCTAAGGCCCATGCAGCGGCCTATGTTATGATGGCCCTACGGGTAGCCTACTTCAAAGTGCACTATCCTATCTATTACTACTGTGCTTACTTCTCTATTCGGGCTAGAGCCTTTGAACTCAAGACCATGAGTGCCGGACTGAGTGCCGTTAAGGCCCGCATGGAAGATATTGCAAATAAACGCAGGAATAACGAAGCTTCTAACGTTGAAATTGACCTTTATACCACCTTGGAAATTGTCAATGAAATGTTGGAGCGAGGCTATAAATTCGGTCAGTTAGATCTTTATAACAGTGAAGCAACTGAATTCAAGATTGAAGGTGATACCCTGATTCCGCCATTTGTCGCTATGGATGGTCTTGGTGAAAATGTTGCTAAACAAATTGTTGCTAGCCGCCAAGAAGGAGAGTTCCTGTCTAAAACCGAGCTGCGTAAGCGCGGTGGTGTTTCAGCAACCCTAGTCGAAAAAATGGACGAAATGGGTATTTTAGGTGATATGCCAGAAGATAATCAGCTATCTTTATTTGATGATTTCTTTTGATTATTTACAGCGATTGCTTCAGTGGGGTGCAACTCCTTCGCTAATAGCCAATGCAACACTGATCGGTTGCCTTTCATACCGTCAGCTGTTAAACAACTTATAAAATTTAGGGAAACCATCTAGCATAAAAATCTATATAAGTATGACAGCTAATGTTAACTCGCGAAAGGAAAACAGTACGAAGGTCGAACAAGAAGGGAGATTTCAATGCAATTAGATATCAAATGGGATGACAAATCCAAAAACGAACATTTTGATTACCATTTAGAAATTTCTGGTAAGCAGGCTTTTGGGGTAACCATAGTCATCTGTGGGACAGTTATTCTAGGAAAATGTTTGAAAACTATATACAGCAATAAACACCACTAAACATTTAGCATAAAGTGGTCAGGACAGACAATTTTTCTTTTGAAATTTATTTGTCATTACATCAAGCTTCTTGATATAAAAAGTAAAATCGAACACATTAGAATTTTCACCTTTAAAAATCTAATCGTGTTCGGTTTTTAATATTACTGTCGGATTATGGTGCGTCATACCCTTTGAAAGTCAAAACGATAGGCCGTTGCTTCAGACGATACTAAGTAAAGCAACAGGTTAGTAAGGAAACAAGGTAAGTTAGTAGGGGATTTGCTTTCGTTAAGGTTCCACAGGCCCTGACGTGTTAAGCCTGATAGTAGCGGATTTAACCAAGGCTCCGCCTTGTCTATTTTGTGATTTTCAGAAAGTATAAACTGATGAAGCACATGATATTGTCTGTGAGAACGCTGCTCAAAGATGTCTATTCCAGCCTCGAAAGCCTCAAGAAGTCAACTCGCTTGCTTGACGTACTTTTTAGTGCTACAATGAATGAAATTGGATGTCATTTTAGGAAAGAATTACTAATTAGTGCAAAACGTTTGACAGGAAAATTCTTTCGCTCTACAATAATCACACCCTGCTTAATAGCTGGCGCATTTGAGTCAAATTTGCGCATGTGAGCAGAGAAGAACGTAGAAAGGAAGCCTTCCCTAACAGACCCTCTATAACCTGAATCTAGATTTTTCATAATTCCGAGAAGTCTAGATTCTAAAGCTTAGTGGCTAAATGCCTCTTCTGCTTAGGTTGTTCTGTCTCGTTTTGTTGGTTTTAGGAGAACGTCCATGACAAAATTTAAGAATTCTGCTGTCAAGAGTATGGTTGTAATGCGTAAGGCATTTCGAACTATTGATACCAGAGTTTCCGCAACTTTCCGTGATTTTGATTTAACACCTGCTCAATTTAGTGTCTTAGATGTCCTTTATGCTAAGGGTCCTCTGCGTATTGGTGATCTGATTTCTAGTATCTTATCAACGTCAGGCAATATGACCATTGTCATTAAAAATATGGAAAAAAATGGCTGGGTCCAACGTCGGGTCAGCAGAAAGGACCATCGCGCCTATATTATCTCGATTACAGATAAAGGGCGACGCATTATAGAAAAAGCTCTACCGGCTCATATTGAGGCCGTTGAAGAAACCTTTAGCGTTTTGACTGAAGATGAGCAAAACCAATTAATTGAACTTTTGAAGAAATTCAAAACTCTTAATGATAAGGACTGAGCAAATTACTGTGCAGTCTTTTAATTTAATGCTATTATTACTACATAGTAATAATATGCAGGGCAGTTTTATGTCAAGCATTACTAAAAAATCTATTTCAAAAGGAAAACCAAAAAATGAAAAATATTCTTTTTATCGTTGGCTCTCTTCGTGAAGGGTCCTTCAACTATCAAATGGCTGAACAAGCTGAACAAGTTTTAGCTGAAAAAGCTAAGGTGTCTTATCTGGACTGGTCGCAAGTGCCAATGTTTAATCAGGATCTTGAAACACCAGTCTTGCCGGCTGTTCAAGCTGTTCGCGATGCCGTTGAAGCAGCAGATGCTATCTGGATCTTCTCACCAGTTTACAACTTCTCAATCCCAGGTTCTATTAAGAACCTTTTGGACTGGTTGTCACGTGCTAAAGATCTTTCAGATACGACAGGTGTTTCAGTCCTTCAGGACAAAGTTACAACAGTTTCTCTCGTAGCTAACGGTGGTACTGACCAGACAGCAGAAATTTACCGCAACCTTTTGCCATTCATCCGTACTAATTTCGTTGACGAAGTGACGACTTCTCGTGTTAATGATTCGGCTTGGGCGGATGGTCAATTCGTTGCTGAGCAAGAAACCCTGGCACAGCTGAACAAGCAGGCCGATGCTCTTCTAGCAGCTTTGGCTGACTGATACTAAAGCAATAGAAAAGAGAGTGGGACAGAAGTCAATTTTTTATATAAATTGACTTCGTCGTCCCACCTCTGCACAGTTGATTAGGATGGCCGCTAACAATTGCGGAGTAGTTAAACAGTCCAGTGGACTGTTTAAGGGGGTACCTGAAATGCCAAGATAAAGACTCCCAATTACTGCGTCAAACTGTTATTACTGAAAAAATAGAAGGCTGGAATATTTTTTTCCAGCCTCTTTTTGAAAGCTGAAAACATCTTCCAGCAAGTAGAATTAGAAAGATTTCAAGATTTTTGAAACCATCAAACGGGTACTGTACTCCTCTACTTTATTGTTTTACATAAGAAAGGTAAACAAGATAGCTACTAGATTATTGAAAAGACAGAGGCTGTAGCCTATTCATCACAGTTACAAAACCAATCACAAATCTCCTGTCTTCGTAAATACTTTGGACTTCTGGAGAAGGAAACAAGGAAGGTTGATGAAAAGTTGGAGAAAACCAAAAAGTAGAGAGGCAAAGCCCCTACCCTCCAATCATTTTGGCCAGCTATCACAACTTAAAAGCCTTTTAAGAAGGCATTGCAGGAAATATCTTTTTCAACCATAGGAGCAAATCACAGGTAAAAAAGATGGGGTAAAGGCAAAGGGCATGCCAAGTTTAATGCTGCCTGACTAGCCGAGGTCGTTGTAGGGCTAGCCATCCTCATCACAAAGCCACCGATAGATAAATTTAACAGCTAATAACACCGCGATACCAAAGACGTAAAGACCATATATGTCCCATCTAATCTTTTTACAGTTTCTAGGTCCTTGTAATAATTAGAGAAACAGCCAAACTAAGGCGGCAAAGACGACTGAACTCAAATTAGCGACTAAAGCTGGTTCAATTTGTAACAAGTGCTCATGAGTCATAAATAGAATTTGAACCAAGTAGTCAAGAACGAGAAAGGCAGGGACTAAGACAAGCTATTTTATCTTATTTCTAGAGAGTTTTTGATCTTATTTTTTATCAGCCACCCCTTTGAGATAGTCTTTTCTCCTAGGGAAGAGGAGGGTCAAAGCCAGCATCAGAATCATGAAAGGAATCCAAATCTTGTAGATGGAGATATAGGCATCTGCCATAGTGCTTGGTGTATAGAGCTTTAGGGCCTTAAGATTATTGGTCGCCATAGAAATGAAGACAGAAACGGCTAGAACAGAGCCGATTTGACGGACAACTCCAAGAACACTTTGGGAGGAAGTTAAGAGCTCCCCTTGCAGACTGGAGGCCGCCAAGACATTGACAGGACCAGCAATAGTCCCAAAGCCGATACCGAGAATAATAGTAGCAGCAGTCATTTCCCAAGTCTTGGCAGGGTTAACGGTGACTAGTAAGCCATAGGAAAGGAGGATGCTCCCCAAACCGATTAGGACCAAAATCCGTGGGCCTAGCCTATTGATGAGCAGGCTTCCTAGGCCACCAAAGATGAAGACAATGATGGACATAGGTAAGAGAATGAGAGCTGCACCAAGCTCCGCCTTACTTTGCACATTGGTGAAGTAGGTTGGGAGAATAACGAGCACACCGACATAGAAGAACTGCACGACCGTGGCTATAAAGGTGGAGGCAGAGAACTCTCGGAATCTAAATAGATTAAGGTTAATCATAGGGTGCTCAATCCGCTTTTCCAGAGAAATAAAGATGATAAGAGCTATGAGGAAGACAAGAAAACATGCCAAACTTTTAACATCCCAAAATCCCCAGTCACGAATTTTAATGATACCAAGGGAAGCAGCAAAGAGACTCATCATAGAAAGGAGACTACCTATCCAGTCAATCTTGGTTGAAATTCGTTCGTCATTGCGAAAATGATAAGTAAAGCAAATAAGCAAAAAAGCGAATAGAACAAAGGGGAGATTGATAAAGAAAATCCAATGCCAAGACAGACTATCTGTTAAGAATCCACCGAGAGTAGGACCGATAGCGGCAGCTCCTCCTTGGGTCAGGCCTAAGGCAGCAACGACCTTAACCCGATCCTCAATGGACCAAGTGGAAATACCTAAGGTATTTCCAACGGGCAAGAGAATGGCAGCTCCAAAACTGGCAATGAGACGGCCGACCAGCAGCCAATTAAACCCTGCTGAAAAACCAGATATTAAACTGCCGCAGCCAAAGAGGCAGAGACCAAGTGCAAAGAAATGTCCCTTGCCGTAAATATCGGCGAGCTTACTTAGGGGGATAGTAAAACTGGCAAAAATAATAGTGTAAATATTGATAGCCCAAGACAGTCTGTCCAAGCCGATGTTAAAACTTTTCTGAATAGCTGGAATAGTGATATTCATGATGGTGGTATCTAGCATCACCAGAAAAACTCCCAGACACATGGCCAGTGTCAGTAAAATCTTTTTCAATTTAGTCATAATGACCTCCTTTTTGTGTTCACACAAATATGAGCGATTGCTCATATTTTAGACATATTATAGTCTCACTTAGGAATCTTGTCAAGACAAAAAATGAGTCAATGCTCATGTTTTTAAGGTATTTGAGTAGCTCCATCATGTGCTATAATAGGAGTAGCTTTGATAAAGAGGAAATCACATGATAGAAAAAAAGGTTCGCTCTCCTCGGCAGGAGAGAAGCATTGAAAAACGAGAAAAAATTTTAAGGATAGCTAAGGAGCTGTTTTCAGAAAAAGTCTATTTTAATGTGACAACCAACGAAATTGCCAAGACGGCTGGTCTGTCTGTTGGGACTCTCTATTCTTATTTTGCCAGCAAGGAAGATATTTTAATTACGCTCTTGGAACGCTACAATCACGCCTTTATCGATAAGATTTTTACGGAACTCAGCACCAAGGAGTCTTTAGACCTGTTTGCTCAGGCTCCTAAAAAATGGCTGCATTCTCTGGTAGAGCAATTGCTGCGGGTAGAGGATACAAAATTTCATGCCCAGATCGAAATGCTGGCTTATGCGGTTCCTCAAGCCAAATCTCTTCTTGAAGAGCACAATGAGAAAATAAAAACTCTGACTTATCAATGTTTCTTGGATTACCAAAACAAGCAATCAGATATTAGTCTCAAAACCTTGTCACTTGTAGTCTTTGACTTTATATCCGCCTTGGTTGATGAGCTACTCTACCATGATCATAGCCCAAAAGAATTTGAACAGATAAAAAAGACTGGTATCGACAGCCTTTACCTAATTATAGATACTTATTTAAGTGAACCCCAAAACAAGCCCTGACTTTATTAGCCAGAGCTTGTTTGTTTTTTTATTGAATAATCAGCATGCCTTCCTTTATTTCGAAAGGATTGTTTTCATTGATGCGATCGTAGAACATGATACCGTTAGTGTGGTCAATTTCGTGTTGAACCACCATGGAGTTGTAGCCTCGAAGTTTGACTTTTTGTTTATTACCGTTTTTATCAAGATACTCAACAGTCACCCGTGAATGGCGAACAACGTAACCGGGGACCTCACGGTCGACAGAGAGACAGCCTTCACCATCGGCTAAGGCTGCATCCTGTACAGAGTGGGACACTATACGAGGATTGTACATAATTTCCTGCAGACTATAGGGTTGAGCTGGCGGATTGCCTTCTTCGTCTTCAGGATTAGGGACTAGAACAGCGATAATCCGTTTAGAAATGTCTAGTTGAGGAGCTGCCAAACCAACCCCCCCTCGAAGGCCCATTTTTTCAGCCATAGCAGGATCTTGTGAATTCTTGAGAAACTGCATCATTTTTTCGCCTAGAATAATATCTTCATCAGAGAGCGGTAATTCCACATCCTTGGCAACTGCTCGTAATGTTGGATTTCCTTCACGGATAATATCGGACATATCAATCAGATGACTGGCCTTAATGATTTTTTCTTGTGGTGACATGATTAAACCTCTTTAAATGTAAAATTTATACTTGAATTCAGTATAGCACGAAAAAATGGAGAAAGAAAGATTGGGACACTAGTTTCGAATACTAGCTATTTCTAACTGTGAACGATCGATAATTTTATAAGTCTTAAAAGCAATCTTTTTTATAATGCCTCGATCCTGCAATTGCTTGACCACTCGGCCGAGGTGGCGGTAGGAAGTCCCGAAGACATCGGCTAAAACACTGGGGTGTAACTGAAAGATGTTATCGACCTCCTGAGCCAGAATATAAGTAGCCAAGCGCTCCTTGACGGAATAGGAAATATTGGTCGAAGAGATGATGTTTTGTTGCTCCAATTTTTGGGCAAGCTGGCGACCGATCTGATAGAGAAAGAGAGGATCTTGGTAGAGCTGATCACGGTTGGTCAGGGGTAACTGGATGATTAGGCTAGGCTTTAGGGCTATGACAGATGAGACACTGACCTCGCTAGTCATCAGCTCAATATCACCGATAAGGGTTGGTTGTTCCTGAGTTTCTAAGATATGTTCCTTACCATTAAAGAGCCGCCGAACAATCTTAATGTGGCCTTCGATAAAATAGAAGAGATGCTGTAAGTCCTGCCCTTGCTGGCAGATAGCCTGTCCCTTGTCGTAGGTCACAATCTGGAGTTGCTTAATATAGTGCTGAGGGAAAATACGATCTAGCTGGTATTTGTTTAGGTAGTATTCTAAGGACTTTTTTGCCATAGCGACCTCTTTTTAGGACCTATGTCCTATTTTTCTTTTCTAATTTTCATTATACTGGTATCATTACTGTTTTTCAAGAAGGAATTATTATGAAAATGACGATGGAGAAAATCAGCCTCTTGGCCTTATCCCTGATGCTGGTTTCAACCTATGCGATCTCTCCAGCCCTACCGGAGATGATTCATTATTACAGCCAGAGGGGGATTAGTCCTGACCGAGTGGAACTGCTTGTTTCCCTGCCTTCCTTTGCTATTATTGCGGTCCTATTGATAACGCCTTGGATCAGTCGGGCCTTTTCTGAACGCTTGATTATTGTCAGCGGTCTTTGTTTGCTTTCGCTGGGAGGCTTTTTCCCTTTAATTAATCAAACCTATAGCCTGGTTTTTCTCTCACGCCTGGTTTTGGGGTTTGGGATTGGTCTCATCAATGCCCGTGCTATCAGTATTATCAGTCAACGCTTTACAGGACGAGACCGCATCAAAATGCTGGGCCTTCGTGGATCAGCAGAAGTCCTAGGCTCAGCTCTTTTTACCTTTATAGCAGGTCAATTACTGAATTTTACATGGTCGGTAACTTTTGCAATTTATGCGCTAGGTTTCCTTATCTTGGGGCTTTACTTGGCATTTGTTCCTCGATCACCTGAGTTAACGCCTGTCCAGCAAGAGCCTGTTAAAGATAAAAAGCAAATAAAAACTGATCATTTAAGTCCTCGTCAATTGCTGTATATTTTATCCCTTGCCCTCTATGCAGGTTTTGTTATCCTTATTAATTCGGCTAATACTCTGAGAATTCCTCTCGTTGTGACCCAGTACGGATTGGGCAGTGCCCAGCAGGCCAGCCTGATTCTCAGTTTGATGATGCTGATGGGGATTGTGGCGGGAACATTCTTTAGCAGCTTAGTGGAGTTCCTTGGCCGCTCTTTGATGAGTCTAGTTGTCTTCATTTTGGGCTTGGGACTTCTTATCATGTGGCTGGCCCCCAATATTATTATTTTGGGCTTAGGGGCTCTTCTGACAGGCTTTGTCTATAGCCTAGGTGTCACCTATGTCTTCAACCTCATCTCTGAAACCATTCACAAGCGCCACCTCCATACAGCTACCACCTTGGTTCTTCTGGGCTGTAATCTGGGAGGAGCTTGTGCCTCGCTGGTTCTGCGCTTTTTTGGCTTCTTTGCCAGCGGATCGGGAGCCACTTTTGCTATTTTTGGGGGTCTGAGTATAGGACTGGGTTTAGTTCTTATGTTAAAAAATCTTTTGCTTAAGGGAAATAAATGAGGAAAACAGAATCAAAAAAATTAGAAGAGACAGGAAAAGCTGACTGTTCTAGCTAAGCACGATGAGAAATTATGACTAAAGAAAATCATACAGAAGGACCTATCGAGAAAAATCGAACAATGGCTATCCTAGGTTGGTCGTTTTAGGAGGATGTCTAGTTTGCTTGATCTTTTTGGGAGTTTTAACACTTGCTCTCTGTATAGGCAGTCGCATCGGTCTAGCTCTGCTAAGGACTCTTACTTTTGGACTGAGCCAAAATCTCATGATATTAAGAACTATATGGATGCTGATTATCAGTTCGACTGGACATTAAAGGAAGTTAAGCAATTAAAAATCAATAAAACCATTCTCAATAAAGTGCTAAAGAAACATGGGAAAGCGTCCCAAGCCAGTAGTTACGATGAAGGATAATAGTAAAATATATTTGGATTACAATAGTAACGACAATGATTGGCAGCTTGCTGTCCATTTAACCTTTGAGAAAAATGGATTTGGCAAGTACCAATTGACAGATGTCGATGGAGGCCTAGTAGCTGATGATGTTGAAACTGTCAAACAAGAAAACCCCACAATCGGCTGGTCACGAGAACAATTTAACCAGCTGATTGAAGGTGACTATGAAAACCAAGCCAAGGGTGGGACAAGTTGGAAGACCATTCAAAAAGATCATCCTTACTCAGCCCATTATCTATTTGAATACGATGACACCTCCCCAGATGCAAAAAGAGGATCCCTAAGCTAAAAGCTAGAGGTCAGGTATGGTGATGATATTGATCCCAATGGTATCGTTCTGGAATTTTTGTCCCCAGATAGTGGAAAAAATTTTTACTTGAATGAGAAATCTGGGCCAGACTCTTTTTCAGATTAACTTGTTAAGGGATGAAATTTATCTTGTCCAAATTAAAATACTTTGACAGACCTAACCCAATTTGCTAGAATGTAAGAGTCGCAAAGACAAACTAACTTCTTCTTGGTAGTAGGATTTGCCAAAGCCTACCACTCGGATGGAGCAATAAAAGGAGAAAAAATATGGCAATTTCAAAAGAGAAAAAAAATGAAATCATTGCTCAATATGCTCGTCACGAAGGCGACACTGGTTCCGTTGAAGTGCAAGTTGCAATCCTAACTTGGGAAATCAACCACCTTAATGAACATATTCAGCAACACAAAAAAGACCACGCAACTTACCGTGGTTTGATGAAAAAAATCGGTCACCGTCGTAACCTTTTAGCTTACCTTCGCCGTACCGATGTTAATCGCTATCGCGACCTCATTCAATCACTCGGACTTCGTCGGTAATAAAATGATGCTGAGGGCGATTAAAAGGTGTAGGATTTTAGGAGCCTGTTAAGGAATTTTGATTTCTTAAGACAGATTCCTAAAACCTGTTAGCCCGAGCTTGAATAACTAAGCTTAGTTTTACAACTGAGCTTATTTTTATTGTCTATCAGTCTCAAAGAAAAATAGGGAAGCAGGCAGTGAAGCAAGAAACTTCAAGCCTGCTTTTTTCTTTTTTACAGAGTTGTAGGCTCTGCAAGTCACTTTTTTAGACTTACTAACCGTTTGGTTTGATAGTTTTTTCATAGAAAGGAAAGCAGTTTATTGTATAAATTAAAAAAATCGTGAAAAAATTCACAAAAGTACTTGACATTATTTTGTAAAAGATTACAATATTAATGTGAAGAAAATCACAAACTAATTTTTTAAAAATTCTTATGTGTGATTATCTTCTTAGTCAAACATTCGTTAATGGATTATCGTTGGAGGATAAATTTATGGCAAAAGCAACTAAAACTGCAGAACTCAGTGCTGAAGAATTGGCGCAACAGTATACAGGGGAACTTGTAGACAAAGCCGTAGAAGCTGAACGTGTTTATGCAACTTACTCTCAAGAGCAAGTTGATAAAATTGTTGCAGCTATGGCGCTTGCCGGTTCAGAAGCCGCTCTTGAACTGGCGAAAGAAGCACATGAGGAAACAGGTCGCGGTGTTATCGAGGATAAAGATACTAAAAATCACTTTGCGACAGAATATGTTTATGAACGTATTAAAAATGAAAAAACGGTTGGCATTATTGGTGAAGATAAAGTAGCTGGCAGTATCCAAATTGCAGCCCCTCTTGGTGTTTTAGCTGGTATTGTACCAACAACTAACCCAACATCAACAACCATGTTCAAAATTTTGGTTGCTTTAAAGACACGCAATGCGATCGTCTTTGCCTTCCACCCATCAGCTCAAAAATGTTCAGCGCACGCCGCACAGATTCTCTACGATGCTGCGGTCAAAGCCGGTGCTCCTGAAAATATTGTTCAATGGATTGACACACCATCAATCGCTAATACCAATGCCTTGATCTCAAATAAGAAAATTGCCTCCATCTTAGCAACCGGCGGCCCCGGCATGGTTAATGCAGCTCTTAAATCTGGTAACCCATCAATGGGGGTTGGTGCTGGTAATGGTGCTGTTTATGTAGATGCAACGGCCCACCTTGATCGTGCAGTCGAAGATCTTCTTTTGTCAAAACGTTTTGATAACGGCATGATTTGTGCAACAGAAAACTCAGCAGTAGTTGAAGCTCCAATTTACAAAGAATGGCTGGCTAAAATGCAGGAAAAAGGTGCTTACTTGGTACCTAAGAAAGACTATAAAAAACTTGAAGATTTCGTCTTCAATGACAATCACGGTGTTAACGGACCCGTTGCTGGTATGTCAGCTGCCTGGATTTGTGAACACGCTGGTGTGAAATTACCAGAAGGTAAAGATGTGCTCTTGTTTGAATTGGACAAGAAAAACATTGGTGAAAAATTATCTTCAGAGAAGCTTTCTCCAATCCTTTCAGTTTATAAAGCGAAAGATCGCCAAGACGGTATCGAGATCGTGGCTGCTTTGCTTGATTATCAAGGTGCTGGTCACAACTGTGCTATCCAAATCGGTTCTCAAGCTGACCCATTCGTTACGGAATATGGTGATGCCCTTAATTCATCTCGTGTCTTGGTTAACCAGCCAGACTCAGTCGGTGGTATTGGTGATGTCTATACAGATGCACTGCAAGCCAGCTTAACTCTTGGAACAGGATCATGGGGGAAAAATTCATTGTCACACAATCTATCTACTGGCGACCTCTTGAACGTAAAAACTGTTGCGAAACGCCGTAACCGTCCTCAATGGATTCGTTTGCCAGAAAAAACTTACTACGAAAAGAATGCTATTTCTTATTTGCAAGATGCCTATGAACCAATGACACGCGCCCTCATCGTTGCCGACCCGGGGATGGTTCAATTTGGTTTTGTTGATACGGTTTATGCGCAATTAGCACTTCGTGATGAAAAAGTGGTGACCTCACTTTATGGCACCATCAAGCCAGACCCAACTCTTGGTCAAACAATTGAAATCGCCAAACAAATGCGTGACTTCAAGCCTGATACCGTTATTGCTATCGGTGGTGGTTCTGCGATTGATGCCTCTAAGATTGCTCGTTTGATTTACGAAGTATCTCTTGATCGTGAAGAAGGATGGCTTGATGCTTATGAAAATGTGAGTGAATTCTTCCTTGAATTGCAACAAAAATTCATCGATATCCGCAAACGTATTGTGAAGTTCAAACATCAAACAGAGACTCGTCTCTTCTGTATTCCAACAACATCAGGTACAGGTGCAGAGGTAACGCCGTTTGCTGTTATCACAGATGATTTCACACACGTGAAATACCCACTTGCCGACTATGAATTAACACCTCAAGTCGCTATCGTTGATCCAGAGTTTGTTATGACTGTACCAAAACGTACAGCTGCTTGGTCAGGTCTTGACGCTTTATCACATGCCCTTGAATCTTACGTATCTGTTATGGCGTCTGACTTTACACGTCCATGGTCACTTGAAGCTATCAAGTTAATCATCGAAAACTTGGAAGATGCTTATAACTATGATCCTAAGAATCCAACACTTCGCGGTGAACAAGCCAAAGAAAACATGCATTATGCTTCAACGCTTGCTGGTATGGCTTTCGGTAATGCCTTCCTTGGTATTAACCACTCACTGGCACACAAGACTGGTGGCGAATTCGGCCTTCCGCACGGCCTTGCTATCGCAATTGCCATGCAGCATGTTATTCGCTACAATGGCGTAGCAGGAAATGTCAAACGTTCAGTTTACCCACGTTATGAAGAATACCGTGCACAGCGTGATTATGCAGATATTGCTCGAGCCCTTGGACTTGAAGGTAAAGACGATGCTGAATTGGTTGAAGCACTCTGCGCACGCATTGACAAGTTGATGCATGCAGTAGGTGTTGAACCAAAACTTTCAGCTAACGGGGTTACCAAGGAAGCCTTTGACGCAGCTGTGGATCGTCTGGCTAGTTTGGCTTATGATGACCAATGTACACCAGCTAACCCACGTCAGCCATACATTGAAGATATGAAACAACTTTTGATTGATCAATTCTAAGGTACAATCGGATAAACTAGAAGAAGGCTGGACAAGAATTCGTCCAGTCTTCCTATTTTGGAACAAACTCTTGGCGCAGCAGTTGAGAGTAAGACTTCTTCGTAACCAACAAATCTTACCCTTGCATAGTTCATAGGTGCTTTAGCCTCTATGAACTGCTGCTGGCAGTTTTTCCTTTTGCCGCAAGGCCAAAGTGGAAAACCTAGCCAATTGTGCAGAGGATAGTGGGATAACAAAATCAAAATCGTGATTTTATCACAATTTACTGATTTTTGTCCCACTCTCCTCTTTTTTTGCTGACTTGGCTTTTTAACCTTTATGCTATAATAGAGCCATGTTAGTTCAGCTTCTCTTTATTTTTATTCTAGCCATGCCAGCCTTAGGTCTGGTTTTTCTCGGGCTAGCCCTGTCCTCAGGCTACCGCAAATTGGTCTGGATCAGTTTCTTAGGTATTCTTGTTTTTGGTCTGTCTTTTTACAGTCTTCATCTAAAAAATGATGTCTTTTTTTATAGCTTCTTTATCCTAGGCCCCTTTTTGTTTGGCTTAGGACTGCCACTAAATTTAACCAAGCCCAAGCGGATTCAAGCCGGATTTTCTGGCTTCGGAATTATTGTCGTGTTTTTCTTAGCCTTGTTAATCATAGCTCAGATGCTTAATCGCTTCTAATGCTTTTTGAAAAACTAAATGATATGTCATTGCCTTAGGCCTTGCTTCGTTTCAGTGTTATCAATTGTCGTTTGTCTTATTCCAACCTTAAATCCACTAGATAATTTAAGCTGCCTGTGCTTGATGCCTAGTCTGATTTTATATAAACATAGACTTCAAAGGACAATTTTGAGGCTTTTTCTTAGCTTTAATCCTGTTCCTAATCTTATCATTAGCCTCCTTTTGTGGTAGAATATAAGCGATACCATGATTTTATACAAAATTAAGTCAAGAGGCCTTGCAGTAAATCTTTAAGCTCATCTTTATTTAATTTTGTAAAAAACAGGTATCAATTTTAACTAGAACATTCAAGGATTAGCGAGGGCCAGGCTTTAGCCTATGAAAAAGTTCTTGCTGATTCATGGGTATGAGGTAGATTCATGGCAAAACAAACCTTTCAAATGACTTTTGCAGGGAAACCCCTAGTGGTTGAAATCGGTCAAGTAGCCAAACAGGCTAACGGTGCTGCTGTTGTGCGTTATGGAGATTCAACAGTCCTATCCGCTGCAACCATGTCCAAAAAAATGGCTACAACTGACTTTTTTCCTTTGCAGGTTAATTACGAGGAAAAGATGTATGCGGCTGGCAAATTTCCTGGTGGATTTATGAAACGGGAAGGTCGTCCTTCGACCGATGCCACTTTAACGGCTCGTCTGATTGATCGTCCTATTAGGCCCATGTTTGCCGAAGGTTTTCGCAATGAAGTACAGGTCATCAATACGGTTTTATCCTACGATCCTGATGCTTCTGCTCCAATGGCAGCGATGTTTGGAAGTTCTCTCGCTCTCTGTATTTCTGATATTCCCTTTAATGGACCGATTGCAGGCGTTCAGGTTGCCTACCTAAATGGTGATTTTATCATTAATCCTACAGCTGAACAAAAGGAGGCCTCCAGTCTGGAGTTGACGGTGGCGGGAACTAAGACAGCTATCAATATGGTTGAGTCGGGTGCTCAGGAATTATCCGAAGATATTATGCTAGCAGCTTTACTCAAAGGACATGAAGCCATTCGGGAACTGATTGCCTTCCAAGAAGAAATTGTCGCTGCAATTGGTAAGGAAAAAGCAGAGGTTGAGCTCTTGCAGGTTGCCCCTGAGCTTCAGGCTGAAATTATTTCAGCTTATAACAGTGATCTGCAAAAAGCTGTTCAAGTTGAAGAAAAACTGGCGCGTGAAGAAGCAACGCAGGCGGTCAAAGACCAAGTTTTGGCAATCTATGAAGAACGCTATGCTGAAGACGAAGAACTCGAGCGCATCTTGCGTGATGTTGCTGAAATCTTAGAAGAAATGGAGCATGCTGAGGTTCGTCGCCTGATTACCGAGGAGAAGGTTCGTCCAGATGGCCGCAAGGTCGATGAAATTCGTCCTTTAGAGGCTGAAGTCGATTTCTTACCCCAAGTGCACGGCTCAGGGCTCTTTACCCGAGGCCAAACTCAGGCTCTGTCGGTTTTGACTCTGGCACCTATGAGTGATAGCAAGATTGTCGATGGCTTGGATCCAGAGTACCGCAAGCGCTTTATGCACCACTATAATTTTCCTCAGTATTCTGTCGGAGAAACAGGTCGCTATGGAGCGCCTGGCCGCCGAGAAATCGGTCATGGTGCTCTGGGGGAGCGGGCTTTGGCTCAGGTTTTACCGCGTTTTGAAGACTTCCCCTACGCTATCCGTCTGGTGGCAGAAGTACTGGAATCCAATGGCTCTTCATCCCAAGCTTCCATCTGTGCTGGCACTCTAGCCTTAATGGCAGGGGGAGTTCCCATCAAGGCTCCGGTAGCAGGTATCGCCATGGGACTGATTTCTGATGGCAACAACTACACCATTCTAACAGACATTCAAGGTCTTGAAGATCACTTTGGTGATATGGATTTCAAGGTGGCCGGAACCCGTCAAGGGATTACAGCCTTGCAGATGGATATTAAGATTTCAGGGATTACTCCAGAAATTCTTAAGGAGGCTTTAGCTCAAGCCAAAAAGGCCCGTTTTGAAATTCTCGATCTGATTGAACAAACGATTCCAGCTCCGCGGCCTGACTTGGCTCCAACCGCGCCTAAGATTGACACTATTAAGATTGATGTCGATAAAATCAAGGTGGTCATCGGCAGAGGCGGTGAAACTATAGATAAAATTATCGAAGAAACAGGGGTTAAGATTGACATCGACGAAGAAGGAAATGTGCAAATCTACTCTCCTGACCAAGCAGCCATTGCTCAAGCCAAGGAAATCATTGCCAATCTAGTGCGTGAAGCCAAGGTTGGTGAGATTTACCATGCCGAAGTTGTCCGTATCGAAAGCTTTGGTGCCTTTGTCAATCTCTTTGATAAGACTGATGCCTTAGTCCATATTTCAGAATTAGCTTGGGAACGAACTAATAAAGTTGAAGATATCGTTAAAGTGGGTGATAAAGTCGATGTTAAGGTGATTAAAATAGATGATAAAGGTCGGGTCAATGCTTCCATCAAGGCTCTCTTGCCAAAACCTGAAGGAAACGAGGGACAAGAGACTAAAAAGCATCATTATAAGAAACGGAACCATCAGTCAGCAGGACAGCATCCAATGATTGAAAAAGATGAACACCATCACCGCAAAGGTCACCACCCCCATCAATCTAAGAATCAAGAAGAACAAGTAGTAGAATCAGAAGAAGGTCATCATGAATAAATTTAACTCAGAACTCGATTTTGCCTTACGTAATTTTATTGCTAATCCAGAGAACTTTTTAGACGGGTTGACCCTAGTTAACTGTCTTCATTCTATTCCAGTGATAGCAGCTGCCCAACCCTATGCTGTTGCTATGCAAGGTCAAAAAGTTATTCCTGTTTTCAGTAATAAAAGTGATTTGGATACTTTCAAAAAAGAACACCCTAGTGCTAAAACGCAAGACTGGGTAGAACGGCCTAGTATTGAAGTTTTAGAAGAGGCGGTAACTAACCGCTTGCATGGTTTGGTCTTTAATATTAAAAAAGCTGGCGACTTTGCCAACTCCACTATTTTCAAGAGCAGTGAATTGATTCAACTCATCAATACTTACACCAAGCTTTTGAATGATGTTTTAGGGGAAGAAAATCAAGGTCGAGATAGCTTGCAACGTCAATACTTTGTCCCTGTCATTATCTTGGCTAGCGAAGATGGCAGCTATCAACGCAGTTACCCGGCTTTGACAATTGAAAATGAAACTTACATCCCATCCTTTTCTAACATTCCTAGCTTTGCTAAATGGTATAATGACGGGGATTTAGGCTATCCTTTCCGTCTAGCCAAGGGAACAGTCATGACTTGGACTGTGGATCAGATTGCCCATCCAGCTCAAGGAGAGAGCGGTGTTGGCGATACCAAGGGTGTGGTACTTGATCCCCTCAACGAAAATCAAACCTTGGTGGATTGGGCTAGTATCGAAAATTAAGTGAGGTGCCTATGGGTTGGTGGAAAGAATCAATAGATATTGTTAAGCAACAGGATCCAGCGGCCCGGACTTCCCTAGAGGTGATTTTAACCTATCCGGGAATCAAAGCCCTCGCTGCTCATCGGATTTCTCACTTTCTCTGGCGACACCACCTGCGACTGCTGGCTCGAATGCACAGTCAATTTTGGCGCTTTTGGACAAATATTGAGATCCATCCAGGAGCTCAGATAGCCAGCGGGGTCTTTATTGACCATGGAGCGGGATTGGTTATCGGAGAGACAGCTATTGTTGAAAAGGGAGCTATGCTCTATCATGGTGTTACCCTAGGTGGAACCGGTAAGGATGTTGGCAAACGACACCCCACTATCCGCCAAGGAGCCCTAATCTCGGCTCATTCTCAACTGATTGGTCCTATTGAGGTCGGTCCCAATGCTAAAGTAGGTGCAGGAGCTGTTGTCCTATCGGATGTCCCAGCAGATGTCACCGTAGTCGGAGTCCCAGCTAAGGTTGTTCGAGTCCATGGGCGAAAAGATGAGGTGGCCATCAAAACTTTGCAAGAAGCTCGTGAAGCTAGCTATCATTCATCCCACCTGTAGGCTAGTAACTAGCGATTACCCAGATGTGAGAATCTCGTCAGTTCGGACACCGTAAAAGAGGGAATAATGAACTTTATTAAGAAAAATTGGTTAAATTTACTGGTCATTATTTTGGCCTTTCTCAATGTTGGTCAGCAATGGCTCAATGGCAGTCGTAGCTATGCTTATATCTGGCTGGCTATCGGTATCTTTTGGGTTATCCTGACCTTTATCATCAAAGATGATGGGCCAAAGAAGAAATAGGCTAAGCCTAAGTTTTGTGCTTTACTCTTGTTAGGTAAATACTTGTCTAGTTCTTGATGACAGTGGACTTTGAGAAATCTGAGAATATTATGAGAGGGGACTCAATCGATAAATCGTCATGAAAGGCGATTTCGATTTTCCTCGCTCTCCTATTTTAAGGCTCAGGTCTCTGCTGCTTTCTTATTTTTAGGTGGTGGGCTTTGGCAGTCTATCCCCAGACTGCCAAAGCCCACTGGAGCATTTTGACACTTGCTTTGCAAGCTTTATTTCCCGATTAAAAAGCTCTACCAGAGCTTTCTAACCCACCTCCGCACAGTTTAATCAAGACATAAAGCTGCTAAGCCTGCAAAGGAATTTAGGAAAATCGACGCAGGTGTAAAACACCTGAGAGATTTTATACTGTCAGAGCCATATTTGTAAAGTACTAAAGCACCAACAACTATGTCTCTAATTCCACAGCACTGTAGGCGTGCTCGATTATTAGCTATCTCTTGTATGGCACTTAAACAGTTCAGTGGACGGTTTAAGAGGGACGCCTGAAAATGGGACTGCGCCCCAAGATAAGGACTTCCAATCATCAGTGGTTCAGTGGTATTAAAGTACCTAATGAACTGTGCAAGAGTAAGACTTCTCGGCATAACTAACAAGTCTTACTCCTAACCACTGCGTCAAACTACTCTATCTAAACTAGTTAATAGGAGGCAGGACTTTTGTCCCACCCTCTGACTATTTCATGAGGAAAAACATTATGATAAAAATCTATGATACCATGACGCGAAGTTTGCGCGACTTTGTCCCCCTACATAAGGGTCAAGTCAATATGTATGTCTGCGGACCAACAGTTTACAATTATATTCATATTGGTAATGCTAGATCCAGTGTAGCCTTCGATACTATTCGTCGCTATTTTGAATACGCTGGGTATCAAGTTAACTATATTTCCAATTTCACTGATGTTGACGACAAAATCATCAAGGCAGCCAAGGAAGCTGACATGCTCCCAAAGGACTTGGCTGATAAGTTCATCGCAGCCTTCATGGCCGATACCAAAGCGCTAGGGATCAAACCAGCTACGCAGAATCCTAGGGTTATGGACTTTATGGATCACATTATTGATTTCGTCCAAGTCTTGATGGATAAAGGTTTTGCCTATGAAGTTGAGGGAGATGTTTATTTTCGTGTGCAAAAATCGCAAAATTATGCAGCTTTGGCCAATAAAACTCTAGCTGATCTGGAAGTTGGAGCCAGTGGCCGCACTGATAGTGAGACTGAGCTCAAGGAAGACCCCCTCGATTTTGCTCTGTGGAAATCAGCTAAACCGGATGAAATTTCTTGGGACAGCCCATGGGGAGCCGGTCGACCAGGCTGGCATATCGAGTGCTCGGTGATGTCGACTACTATTTTAGGAGACACTATTGATATTCATGGTGGCGGAGCAGATCTTGAGTTTCCTCACCATACCAATGAAATTGCCCAGTCTGAAGCCAAGACGGGGAAAACCTTTGCTAACTATTGGATGCACAATGGTTTTGTTAATGTTGACAATGAAAAAATGTCCAAGTCCCTGGGTAATTTCGTAACTGTCCATGACCTTCTCAAAACAGTTGATGGTCAAGTGCTTCGTTTCTTCTTAGCAACCCAGCACTACCGCAAACCTATCAACTTCACCGAAAAGGCCCTCCACGATGCCAAGACCAATCTCAAGTACCTCAAGAATACCTATACGCTTCCGCTGAGTGATCAGGTTGATCAAGCCGGCTTGGACAAGTTTCTAGCAGATTTCAAGACTGCCATGGATGATGATTTCAATGCCGCTAATGGCATTACGGTTATCTTTGAATTGGCCAAATGGATCAATTCAGGTCATTATAACCAAACTATAAAGGAATCGTTTGCTAAGATGCTGGAGGTTTTTGGCATCATCTTCCAAGAAGAGCGTTTAGACAACGAAATTGAGGACTTAATTGAAAAACGCCAAGCCGCCCGGGCACAAAAAGATTTTGCGACAGCTGATAAGATTCGTGATGACCTAGCAGCTCAAGGGATTAAACTGTTGGATACCAAAGATGGCGTGAGGTGGACCCGTGACTAAAGTCAATGTCAATCTCATAAACGGTATCGCCCTAGCTTTTGAGGGAGATGCTGTTTACTCCCTCTATATTCGCCGTCACCTGATTTTTCAAGGACAGACTAAACCTAACCTGCTTCATCGTCTAGCTACTCACTATGTATCAGCCAAGGCTCAAGCTATGCTGATTGAGGCCATGCTGAACCGCAATCTTTTAACGGAAGAAGAAGTGGTTATTTATAAGCGGGGCCGTAATGCACACAGCCATACTAAGGCTAAAAACACCGATATTATCACCTACAAGATGTCAACCGGTTTTGAAGCCATCATGGGGTATCTCCACATGACTGAACAAATCACCCGACTGGAGGAACTGATTGACTGGTGTATCAGTTATGTCGAAGAAAATAGGGGGAAAAAATAAAAGAGCTAGACTCAATTGTTAGGACAAAGCTAACAATTGAGTCTAGCTTTTTAGTTGCAGGGTTCAAAAAAATCGTGACTATGATATGAACGACTGTCCTTTTCCTTAAGACTCACTTTTTAAAACAGCACAGCGTTTGAAAGTGATTTATCACACGAAAAAAGTTTCCTCCTAAACTTCCTTTCCCGCACAGTTGGATTGGATTTCCGCTTTGGTCTTGTGACAAAGAAAAGCTAGCCAGCAGTGGTTTATTGGTGCTAAGCACCTAATGAACTGTGCAAGGGTAAGGCTTCTTGGTATAGCAACAAGTCTTACCCACCTGTGTCCGTCTGATAAATCTAGAGTCATAACAAAAGAGGCAAGACTTTTATCTCGACCTCTTGTTGCATCTTACTTTATAGCTTTTCGTTGACGTAGCGGACGAAGTGGTTCCACCATACCTTGAGGAAGAAACTCTTTTTGACAGGTTTCTGAGCTACTAAGGTTACTTGCGGTGGACCATCTAGATAACCTGTACCGATTAAATCGGGATCATCGTAGGTCAGAGTACCAACCTTGGTACCTTTTTTGATTGCTGCTGTGACCGGCTTAGTCTTAGCTTTAGCACTTGGTTTATTGTCGGAGCCAATCTTAGTGACTACACGGAAATCGTCTTTGGAAACTGCAGAGACGTTTTTTGATTTACCATCCAAGACTTGAGCCTTACTGGCTTTGTAGGCCTCTCCTTCGACTGTTAGGTTAGTCAGTTGGAAATTATAAGCTACGTAGTTGAGTAATTTATTTGTAGCATCAAATCGAGCATATTCATTGGTGTCAGCATGATCCGCATGGAGAATAACCGAGATAATTCGCATACCATTTTCAGTCGACGTTGCGACGAACGACTGACCAGCTAGTTCAGTCGTTCCTGTTTTCAGACCATCGACGCCTTCACGAGCATAAGGCATTCCATCTAACATAAAGTTAAAAGTAGTCATGGTTGTACCATGAAAGTCTGCCTTGGTTTTCTTACTAATATTCAGAACATCGGGATAATCTTTAATCAGGTGCTGGGCAATAATAGCAACATCGCGAGCGCTCATGAGGTTTTCGTCATCAGACTTAGAATCAGGATAAATATGGTCGCCAAGATAGCTATTGTTGAGGCCAGAGGCATTGACCAGTTTGGCATCCTCAATTCCCCACTCCTTAAGTTGGGTCTGCATCATATCGACGAAGGTCGGTTCGTCCCCCCCAATTTTCTCAGCCAAGGCAATAGCAGCACTGTTGGCACTGGCAATCATAGCAGCCTTGACCAATTCTTTAACTGTGTATTCGCGGTCATCCATAGGGACATTGCTGGCTTCAGAATTGGTCGTTAGTCCATAGGCATAATCGGAAATTTTAACTTTAGTACTCCAAGAGAGTTTGCCATCATCAATAGCCTTGTAGACCATATAAACGGTTAAAATTTTGGTAATTGAAGCAATGCCGTCTGGACTGGTAGCATCCTTTTCATAGAGTACTTTCCCAGTTGAAGATTCAACGGCAATAGCATGCTCAGCGGGGGCCTCGAAGTCATCAGCCTGGACTAGATTGCCAGCAAGGATTAGAGCAAGAGCCATTAAGAGGCTAATAAAAAATTTCTTCATAATCATTCCTTTTTAAAGTAGACTGGGACAGAAAAAAGAACGTCAATCAAAAATAAGAGGTCTTCACCTTCCCATCCTTTTATGAGTCAAGATATATTTTCCGTAAACAATCTCCCTAATTATATCATAAAAGCTAAGGTTACGAGATGACAATCTGATTAAGGCTAAGAATGCTTTTAATTGAGCAAGGCAAAATAAAAGCCCTCGAACTGAGAGCATTTGAAAATTATTTATCCTGACCAAAGAAAGCCTTATAAATCGCCCGAACTGCTGTTTTTTCATGGCTGGACTTGATAACCAGCATGACGGAAACTTCACTGGAGCCTTGGGAAATCATTTCGATATTAATGCCTTTATCAGACATAGCTTTAGTTGCAGTTGACATAACCCCAACTTGATTTTTCATGTTTTCTCCAACAATCATAATGATGGAAAGATCCCTTTCAAATTCGACCTCATCGACACCCAAGTTACGGGTTAGTTGCGTCAGAATCTCTCTTTCTTTGATAGGGGTCAGTTCTCTTTCCCGTAGAATGATGGACATATCGTCAATTCCGGTTGGAATGTGTTCCCAACGGATGTTGAGGTCTTCCAAAACTTGCAAAACCTTGCGGCCAAAACCGACTTCTCTGTTCATCAGGTATTTGGAAATATTGATGCTGACGAATTTATCATCGCCTGAAATCCCTACAACAGGTAGTTCTTGTTTGCTATGTTCTAGGACAATGCGGGTTCCTGGATGGCTAGGATTATTGGTATTCTTAATAACCAGCGGAATCCGTCCTCGATAGGCAGGGATCAAGGCTTCATCGTGCAAGACAGAAAAACCAGCATAGGCCAGCTCCCGCATTTCCCTGTAGGTCAATTCCTCGATGGAGTGAGGCTTATGGACAACACCTGGATGAGCTGCAAAGATACCGTCAACATCAGTGAAATTTTCGTAGAGATCAGCCTTGACACCGGCAGCAACAATAGAACCAGAGATATCAGACCCCCCGCGGGAGAAGGTACAAATTTGCTTGTCAACAGTCACACCGAAGAAGCCAGGGATAACTAGTACCTCATCGCTATCTCGCAATTCTTCCAGTTTATCGTAACTTGAAGGAAGAATTTGGGCGTTGCCGGGTTCACTGGAAACAATAATACCGGCCTTACCAGGGTGCAGGTAACGGGCAGGCAGACCATTCTTACGGAAGTAAGCCGCCACTAACTTAGCATTGTTATCTTCTCCGGCTGCTAGGAAGGTATCGTAGAGAAAATCGTTTCCTTCAATAGGCAGGGTGGCTAATTCTGTAATTGAGGCGGTAATCCTATCAAGGATACTGTGAGATAGGCCTAGTTCATCAATGATACCTTTGTAGCGTTTGATAATCCAATCTTGATCTGCTGAGACATCATCTTCGTTGGTATACGAACGATAATATTTAATGAGAGCATCGGTAACCTTAGTATCCTCAGGGGTACGTTTTCCTGGTGCTGAAACAACTACGAAGCGTCGTTCAGAGTCCGAGCGGACAATATTGAGAACCTTTTTTAACTGTTCTGCAGAAGCCAGCGAACTTCCACCAAATTTAATGACTTTCATAATAATTCCGTCTATCTTTCCTTGTGAGATTGCCTAAAATTATAGCAAAATTCAGACATCTTTTCAAATTCAGTTTTAATCCCCATCAGTCTGCCTGGTGCCTGATTGAACTTTGTCCAGACAGACTCTTTATGGTAAAATGAGGCTGAGGTTTTTCATGAAGCAAGCAATTATTTTTGATATGGACGGTGTTCTCTTTGATACTGAAGAATTCTATTACAGCCGTCGTCAAACTTTTTTAGCAGGTCTGGGAATCTCGATTGACCATCTGCCCCTTAGCTTTTTTGTCGGTGGCAGTATGAAGCAGGTCTGGCAAAAAATTTTAGGTCAAGATTATGAGAACTGGGATATCAACCAGCTACAGGCAAATTATACAGCCTATAAGACCGCCCATCCTCTCCCCTACCAAGAAGTTATTTTTTCAGACGTTCGCTCAAGTTTGGAACGTTTAAAAAGGGCTGAGATTAAAATTGGTTTGGCCTCTAGTTCAACTAAGTCAGATATCTTGAAAGCTCTGGGGGATACGGATTTGACTGCTTATTTTGATGTCATTTTATCGGGGGAAGAATTTCCAGAGAGCAAACCGAATCCTGCTATCTACAATACTGCAGCAGATCTCCTAGGCCTTGCTAAGACAGACTTACTGATTATTGAAGATAGTGAAAAAGGTATTGCTGCTGGGGTTGCAGCTGGTATTGAAGTTTGGGCTCTCGAGGACAAGCGTTTTGGTCTTGATCAGAGTCAGGCAGACCGTCTGATAAGCAGCCTAGATCAGGCTATGGAGCTCCTCCGGATACCTGTGTTAGAAGGATAAAATAAAGATAAGTGAGAGGCTGAGCCTAGCATTCGGCCTCTTTTGTTACAAATATAACAAAGGCAAAAGACAGTAATTCCTTGTCAAACTCGTATTTTCAGATATAATAAATTGGAATACGACAAAACCTTTATTTTTGTTTGAGCATTAAAATAATTGGAGGTATCTTATGAATTTTTCAACCATTCTTTATGGTGTCGAAGATGGTGTCGCCACCCTAACTCTCAATCGTCCTGAGGTTTCTAACGGGTTCAATATTCCTATCTGTGAAGAAATCATCGAGGCCATTAGTCAGGCTGAAAAAGATGAAACTGTGCAAATTTTACTTATCAATGCTAATGGAAAGGTCTTTTCAGTCGGTGGAGATTTAGATCAGATGCAAAAGGCTGTTGATGCTGACGATGTTCAATCACTCGTAAGGATCGCAGAATTGGTAAACACTATTTCTTTCATGATTAAGCGTCTGCCAAAACCTGTTATTATGAGTGTTGATGGACCAGTTGCAGGGGCAGCTTTTAACATGGTGTTGGCGGCAGATTTTACCATTGCCTCCGAAAAAGCTAAATTTATCCAAGCCTTTGTTGGTGTCGGTCTAGCACCCGATGCTGGGGGCCTCTTCCTCCTAACACGTTCAATTGGTATCAATCGTGCTACGCAAATTACCATGACGGGTGAGGCTGTTAATGCTGAAAAAGCTTTAGACTGGGGTTTTATCTACCGTCTAGCGGATTCTGAAAAATTGGAACGTGACACGGACCGGTTGATTAAGCGACTGAAACGCAGTTCACCAAACTCCTTTAAAGCGATTAAAGAAATGGTTTGGAAGAGTGAATTTGCCGGTTGGGAAGAATATGCTGACCTTGAATTGGCACTGCAGAAATCTTTGGCCTTTACTGAAGATTTTAAAGAAGGGGTTAATGCCTTCAGTGCTAAACGTAGGCCGAAATTCATTGGGAAATAGATGGTAGATGGCCTTAATCAACAAAGGATTTTGGGAAAATTAGCTGAAGTATTAAATACCCTGAGAGTGCTTTTTTAAATTCAAGAGTTGTATGAGCCCCAGTTTCAAGGGACTAGATTTTGGGAGAAAAATTCCAGTTCTTTTCTCGTCTTAACCTTATCTTTACATTAAAGTGCTAAATAGTCTTAAATTTACTTTTAATTAGTAATATTGCGACTGAGCCAGTTTTGTCAAGGATAAGTTCCAGTCAGTTAATTAATTGGTAAAATAGGACCTGAAAATAAGCTGAAATCCTGCTAAATCGTTAAGAAAATATTTCATTTTTCTTGCAAAGAGATTTCGCATCTGATATACTTTGAATATCAAATTATTTGAGAATCGAGGTATAAGAGATATAAATTGGATTATAAACTAGTAAATGAATATCTAACCAAAGTTTTCAACAATGTCTTAGTCATTGAGGAAATGAGTTTAAAAAACAGCCGCTTTAATGACGTCTCCATGAAGGAAATGCATACTGTTGATATTATTGGTCATATTCCGGATGCTACCCCAAGCGATATTGCTCGTGAGCTGATGGTGACCTTGGGAACGGTGACAACCAGCTTGAATAAGTTGGAAAAAAAAGGTTATGTTGAACGCCATCGCTCAAAGGTTGACCGTCGTGTTGTTCACCTCAACTTGACCAAAAAGGGTCGCTTGATTTATCGTCTTCATAACCGTTTCCACAAGAACATGGTGACACAAATTACAGAAGGAATGGATGAGATAGAGATTAAAACCTTAGAACGTGGGTTGCATAAGCTCTATCAATTCCTTGAGGAGTTGAAATAATGGCTTTTGCAAAAATTAGTCAAACAGCCTACTATGTACCTGAGCAGATTGTTACTAATGATGATCTGTCCAAAATTATGGATACCAGTGATGAGTGGATTTCCAGTCGAACTGGTATCAAAGAGAGACGTATCAGCCGCAATCAAGAAACAAGTGAATTGGCTACTGAGGTGGCCAAGCAACTGTTGGCAAAATCAGGCAGTCAGCCTGAGGAACTTGACTTTATTATCGTAGCTACTATCTCACCCGATTCTATGATGCCAACGACTGCAGCACGTGTACAAGCTAATATTGGTGCAATCAATGCCTTTGCCTATGACTTGACTGCTGCTTGCAGCGGCTTTATTTTCTCACTATCTACAGCGGAGAAACTGATTAAGTCCGGGGCTTATCGAAAAGGAATGGTTATTGGAGCCGAAGTTTTATCAAAAACTCTGGATTGGTCAGACCGCCGTACGGCAGTTCTCTTCGGAGATGGTGCTGGTGGTGTCCTTCTCGAAACAAGTGAGGAAGAGCATTTTCTTGCTGAGTCCCTTAACACAGATGGCAGTAGGAGCGATAGTTTATGCTCAGGAAAGTCAGGACTTAACTCGCCTTATTCGGAGTCTAGTGAAAATGCTCCATTCATGACTATGGATGGTCGAGCTATCTTTGATTTTGCTATCCGAGATGTAGCTTCTAGCATTAAAGATCTTTTAAAAAGTTCGGAAATTTCTAGTGATGACTTAGACTATGCTCTGCTTCACCAAGCTAATATCCGGATTTTAGACAAGATGGCTAAAAAAATTGGTATTGAGCGGGACAAATTTCTGGCGAATATGATGTCTTACGGTAACACCAGCGCTGCTAGCGTGCCAATTTTGCTGGCAGAGTCGGTTGAAAATGGTATAATTAAACTTGACGGTAGCCAAACAGTGCTCCTATCGGGATTTGGTGGGGGATTGACATGGGGCAGTCTAATTGTTAAAATTTAGTATAGATAACTGTGACAAACAGTATTTATAAATATTATTTTTTATTTTAAAGGAGAAATTTTAAAATGGCAGTATTTGATAAAGTACAAGAAATCATCGTTGAAGAACTTGGTAAAGAAGCAGAAGAGGTTCAAATGACAACAACCTTTGACGAACTTGATGCTGACTCACTTGATGTCTTCCAAGTTATCTCAGAAATCGAAGATGCCTTTGACATCCAAATCGAAACTGAAGATGGTTTGAATACTGTTGGTGACTTGGTTGCCTACGTAGAAGAAAAAACTAAATAAGTTCTTTAAGGGACTGGGAGCTTTTCCCAGCCTTTGAATTTTAGGGCTTTAGTCACGAAGATGTGGCCTTGAATCGTCTTGGTTCTTCTGAATAATTCGCAAGGCTGCAAGGTGGAAGAGGAAACTCATCCGCCTTCTTCTTTAGACCGATACTTTGATACTCAAACTTTGACGTTCAAAGTTGTTGGAGTGTTATCAACTTATTAAGAAGGTAAGTAATTATATGAAAACTCGGATTACAGAATTATTAAATATTAAATACCCTATTTTCCAAGGGGGTATGGCATGGGTAGCAGACGGCGATTTAGCAGGAGCTGTTTCCAATGCTGGAGGACTTGGAATTATTGGTGGCGGTAACGCCCCAAAAGAAGTTGTCAAAGCTAATATTGATAAGGTAAAATCTATTACTGATAGACCTTTCGGTGTCAACATCATGCTTTTGTCTCCTTTTGCTGATGATATTGTTGACCTTGTTATTGAAGAAGGGGTTAAGGTGGTAACAACAGGTGCAGGCAATCCAGGAAAATATATGGAACGTTTGCACGATGCTGGTATTACAGTAATTCCTGTAGTTCCGAGTGTCGCCCTTGCTAAACGTATGGAAAAACTAGGCGCTGATGCGGTTATTGCAGAAGGCATGGAAGCAGGCGGCCATATTGGTAAATTGACAACCATGACTCTGGTTCGCCAAGTGGTTGATGCCATTGATATCCCTGTTGTCGGTGCTGGGGGTGTAGCTGATGGTTATGGTGCGGCAGCGGTCTTTATGTTGGGTGCTGAAGCTATTCAGGTCGGAACTCGTTTTGTTGTTTCTAAAGAATCTAACGCCCATCAAAATTTCAAGAATAAATTGCTCAAGGCTAAGGACATCGACACAGTCGTTTCTGCCAATGTTGTTGGTCACCCAGTTCGGGCTATCAAAAATAAATTATCTTCATCTTATGCTCAAGCGGAAAAAGATTTCTTAGCTGGTAAGATTACTGCCCAAGAGATTGAAGAACTCGGTGCAGGTGCCCTTCGCAATGCTGTTGTTGATGGCGATGTGAAAAACGGTTCAGTCATGGCAGGTCAAATTGCAGGTCTAGTGCGTAAGGAAGAAACCTGTGAAGAAATTTTGAAGGACCTCTACTATGGAGCTGCTAAGGTTATCAAGGAACAGGCAGCACGCTGGGCAGATGTAGATGTATCGGAAGACTAATCAAGCGAAGACCTCAGGTGGCTGATTGAGCTTAGCTTAGCAGCCATCTCTAGCCAAACTTGGAGGAAAGACTGTGACGAAAACAGCATTCTTATTTGCCGGTCAAGGAGCGCAGAAGCTCGGCATGGCCAGAGATTTGTATGATACTTATCCGGTTATTAAAGAGACTTTTGACACTGCTAGTCAAATTTTAGGTTATGATGTGCGCGATTTGATTGATCGCGATGAAGAAAAACTGAATCAGACACGCTATACGCAGCCAGCTATCTTAACAACATCGGTTGCAATTTACCACCTCTTGAAGGAAAAAGGTTATGAACCCGATGTAGTTGCAGGGCTTTCTCTAGGGGAGTATTCAGCCTTAGTAGCTGCAGGTGCTTTATCATTTGAAGAAGCTGTAGCTCTTGTGGCGAAGCGTGGTGAATTTATGGAAACAGCCGCACCAGCAGGCACTGGGAAAATGATCGCTGTCATGAATACACCTGTAGAGGTTATCGAGGAAGCTTGTCAACAGGCTTCTGACAAGGGGTATGTCAGACCTGCTAATTATAATACACCGTCACAAATTGTTATTGGCGGTGATGCTGCAGCAGTCGATGCTGCAGTTGAAAATTTGAAAAAGGCAGGGGCTAAGCGTTTGATTCCGCTCAAGGTCTCAGGCCCCTTCCACACGGCCCTTTTAGAGCCTGCTAGTCGTCAGTTAGCTGAGGAGTTAAAAAAAGTAACCTTTTCTGATTTTAAACTTCCCTTAGTTGGTAACACCGAAGCCAAGGTTATGGATCAATCAGAGATTAAGTCTCTATTGGCACGCCAAGTCATGGAACCAGTTCGTTTCTACGATTCAATTGCGACCATGCAAGCGCTAGGCGTGACCTCTTATATTGAGGTTGGTCCTGGCAAGGTACTCTCGGGTTTTATGAAGAAAATTGATAAAACTGCAAACCTATCCCATGTTGAAGATTTGACTAGCCTTCAGGCCTTGCTAGAAAAATAGGAGATTCTTATGGAATTAAGGAATAAAAATGTATTTATTACGGGTTCAACCCGTGGTATCGGTTTAGCTATCGCTCATAAGTTCGCTAAACAAGGTGCAAATATTATTCTTAATGGCCGTTCAGCAATTTCGGATGAGCTCTTAGCTCAATTTGCTGGCTATGGCGTTAAGGTTGTAGCCATTTCAGGAGATGTCTCTGATTCAGCAGATGCTAAACGCATGATTGATGAAGCCATTGCTAGCCTAGGTTCAGTTGATGTCTTGGTAAACAATGCCGGTATCACCAATGATAAACTGATGCTCAAGATGACCGAAGAAGACTTTGAGAAGGTACTCAAGATTAATTTGACTGGGACCTTCAATATGATTCAGGCGGTTTTGAAACCGATGAGCAAAGCCCGTCAAGGAGCAATTATCAATATGTCATCTGTTGTCGGTCTCATGGGGAATGTCGGTCAGGCTAACTATGCTGCTTCTAAAGCAGGTTTGCTTGGCTTAACTAAGTCGGTTGCCCGCGAAGTGGCTGGCCGTAATGTACGGGTTAATGCTATTGCTCCGGGATTTATCGAATCAGACATGACGGATGCTATTCCTGAGAAGGCCAAGGAATCTATGTTGGGTCAAATTCCCATGAAGAGAATTGGCCAAGCTGAAGAAGTTGCTGATGTGGCAATATTCTTGGCAGGTCAAGAATATATTACAGGTCAAGTTATCGCTATTGATGGTGGTATGACCATGCAAGGCTAGTCGCATGACTAGATAGCCTGTCTATTATTATAAAAATCAAGAAATTGAGGAAGAATTATGACTTTTAATCGTGTTGTTGTAACAGGTTACGGTGTCACATCACCAATCGGACACACCCCAGAAGAATTCTGGAATAGTTTGGAAAATGGAAAAATCGGTATCAAACCTATTACGAAGTTTGATACATCAGAAATTCCTGTTCATAATGCTGGTGAGATTCAAGATTTCCCATTTGATAAATACTTTGTCAAAAAAGATAAAAACCGTATGGATATGTATTCGCTTTATGCGATCTATGCAACTATGGAAGCACTTGAGAATGCTAAGCTAGATATGGATCAAGTTGATCGTGACCGGACAGGGGTTATTGTTTCCTCTGGTATCGGTGGCCTGCAAGAATTGCAAGACCAAATCATCAGGATGCACGAACGTGGTATGAAGCGGATTCAACCAATGTTTATCCCTAAGGCTCTTTCAAATATGGCTGCAGGGAACATTTCACTTAAGCTTGGTGCTCGCGGTGTAAGCAAGTCTGTTACTACTGCTTGTGCTTCTGCTAACGATGCTATCGGTGAAGCCTTCCGTGAAATTAAATACGGTATGCACGATGTCATGTTTGCTGGAGGTGCCGAAGCTTCTATTACTAAGATTGGTATCGGTGGTTTCAATGCTCTGACTGCTCTTTCTACAACAGAAGATCCAGCTCGTTCAGCGATTCCATTCGATAAAGATCGCAATGGCTTTGTCATGGGTGAAGGTGCTGGTGTCTTAGTCCTTGAAAGCTTGGAGCACGCTCAAAAACGTGGTGCCACTATCTTGGCAGAAATTATCGGTTACGGTGCTAACAATGATGCTTATCACATGACAACACCAACTCCAGATGGATCTGGAGCGGCTAAAGCTATGCGTCTAGCCATCAATGAAGCTGAAATTACGCCTGAACAAGTTGGCTATGTCAACGCCCACGGAACCTCAACTCAGGCCAATGAAAAAGGTGAAAGTGCAGCTATTGTCGCTGTTCTCGGTAAGAATGTCCCAGTATCTTCTACCAAATCCTTCACTGGTCATTTGCTCGGTGCAGCTGGCGGTGTTGAAGCAATCGCGACAATCGAAGCCATTCGTCATGGCTTCCTGCCAATGACAGCTGGTACTAAGGAACTGTCAGATGACATTGAGGCGGATGTCATCTATGGTGAAGGCCGCAAAGCTGATGTTGAGTATGCTATCTCAAATACCTTTGGATTCGGTGGTCATAACGCTGTTCTCGCATTCAAACGCTGGGAGGACTAATTCAAGATGAATATTTCAGAAATCAAGGATTTGATGAGTCAATTTGACCAATCAAGTTTACGTGAATTTGCCTACAGTAATAATGGGGAATCTCTGGTCCTGAGTAAAAACGATACTCAGTCTATTAATCCATCCGTACAGCCTGCTGTTGCTCCGGCAACATCGGTTAACCCAACCCCAGCTGAGTCTGTAGCTGAGTCAGTACCAGCGCCTGCTGCCGGTTCTGCTGCAGAAGGTGACTTAGTTGAAAGTCCTTTGGTTGGCGTGGCTTACCTTGCTCCAGCTCCTGATAAACCAGCCTTTGTTTCAGTTGGTGATAGCGTTAAAAAGGGTCAAACTCTTTTGATTATCGAAGCTATGAAGGTTATGAATGAAGTCCCAGCACCTAAGGACGGTGTGGTAACTGAAATTCTTGTCGCCAACGAAGAAGTGGTTGAATTTGGAAAGGGCTTGGTACGCATCAAATGATGGACATTAATAAAATCAAAGAAGCTCTACCGCATCGCTACCCGATGCTTTTGGTTGATCGAGTGTTGGAGATGTCTGAGGAAGAAATTGTGGCCATAAAAAATGTCACTAGCAATGAACCATTCTTTGAAGGACATTTTCCGGAATACCCTGTTATGCCAGGTGTCCTGATTATGGAGGCTCTTGCTCAAACCGCTGGTGTTTTGGAGCTTTCTAAGGAAGGTAACCATGGAAAACTAGTCTTTTACGCTGGTATGGACAAGGTTAAATTCAAAAAACAAGTAGTACCAGGAGATCAATTAGTGATGACAGCTAAGTTTATCAAACGCCGTGGTTCTATCGCTGTTGTTGAAGCCAAGGCAGAAGTCGATGGTAAACTAGCAGCTAGCGGTACTCTGACTTTTGCTCTAGGCAAATAATCATAGTGAGTTGGCTTTTCTAGCTGACTCTTTACTAAGCATGAAAAACTCAAGTAAATAAAAGAAAGATTAGCGAAAAAATTTTTCAACTTAACAAATAGAGACTGGCTGGATAAAGGATTCCAAAGATAGGGAGCCCTAGCCAGCTAGTTTCTTTTTCAATACGAACACTTAAGTTTTGCATCTTACTGAAAGGCAGAATATGTTTAAGAAAATTTTGATTGCCAATCGTGGCGAAATCGCAGTGAGAATCATTCGAGCGGCACGTGAATTGGGCGTAGAAACTGTTGCTATCTATTCAGAAGCTGACAAAGAGTCCCTCCACGTCCTCCTAGCTGATGAGGCTATCTGTGTTGGGCCAGCTCGTTCAACGGATTCTTATCTTAATATGAATGCTGTCTTATCAGCAGCTATTGTTACAGGGGCGGAGGCCATCCATCCTGGTTTTGGCTTCTTGAGTGAAAACTCTAAGTTTGCCACTATGTGTGAAGAAATGAATATTAAATTTATCGGCCCTTCTGGAACTATCATGGATAAAATGGGAGATAAAATCAATGCCCGCTCTGAGATGATTAAGGCTCAGGTCCCTGTTATTCCTGGCTCGGACGGTGAGGTTATGACCGCTGAGGATGCCTTGAAGATTGCTGATAAGATAGGCTATCCCGTTATGCTCAAGGCTTCTGCTGGCGGTGGCGGTAAGGGAATTCGAAAGGTAGAAAAACCTGAAGATTTAGTCTCAGCTTTTGAATCAGCCTCTCAAGAAGCTTTAGCAGCCTTTGGTAATGGAGCCATGTATATCGAGAAGGTTATCTACCCTGCCCGCCATATTGAGGTGCAAATTTTGGGAGATAGTCATGGTAATGTTATCCATCTAGGAGAACGCGATTGCTCCCTCCAGCGTAATAACCAGAAGGTTTTAGAAGAAAGTCCTTCTATCGCCATTGGTACCAGCCTACGGTCGAAAATGGGGGACGCTGCTGTTCGAGCTGCTAAAGCAGTCGGTTATGAAAATGCTGGAACCATTGAATTCTTGCTGGACGAGGATTCTGGCAATTTCTACTTTATGGAAATGAATACCCGAATTCAAGTTGAGCACCCCGTTACCGAATTTGTTACTAATGTTGATTTAGTTAAGGAACAAATCAAGGTGGCTAATGGGCAAGAGCTGTCTTATGATCAAGAGGATATCAAAATCATCGGTCATGCTATCGAATGTCGGATTAATGCCGAAAATCCTAAGTTCAACTTTGCTCCAAGTCCTGGTAAGATTACAGACCTCTACCTGCCAGCTGGTGGTGTCGGTATGCGGGTAGATTCAGCTGTCTATCCCGGCTACACAATCCCGCCTTATTATGATAGTATGATTGCTAAAATCATCGTTCATGGAGAAAATCGTTTCGATGCTCTGATGAAGATGCAGCGGGCCCTCTATGAATTGGAAATTGATGGAGTTTTAACTAACGCCGACTTCCAATTAGATTTAATTTCAGATCAAAATGTCATTGCTGGGGATTATGATACCTCATTCTTGATGGAGAAATTTTTGCCAGCTTATAATCAAGAGGATTAGGAGGTTCTATGGCTTTATTTAAAAGAAAAGATAAGTATATCCGAATCAATCCTAATCGGTCTTTGAGAACGCCTGAGAAAGCAAAACCAGAAGTTCCGGATGAACTTTTTGCTAAGTGCCCTGGCTGTAAACATGTGATTTACCAAAAGGATCTGGGAATTGAAAAGATGTGTCCAGCCTGTGGCTATAACTTTCGAATTTCGGCCTCAGAGCGCTTGGCCTTGACTGTTGACTCCGATAGCTTCGAAGAAATGTTCACGGGTCTTGAAAGCAAAGATCCTCTCAACTTTCCAAACTACAAGGATAAATTGGCTGCTGCCAAGGAAAAGACGGGCCTTGACGAAGCTGTTATGACTGGAACGGCTAAGATTGATGGCCAAGACTTGGCTTTAGCTATTATGGATTCAAATTTCATCATGGCTTCTATGGGAACTGTTGTTGGGGAAAAAATCACCCGCCTCTTTGAATATGCAACAGAAAATCAGCTTCCAGTTGTTATTTTCACTGCATCAGGTGGTGCTCGGATGCAAGAGGGTATCATGAGCCTCATGCAGATGGCTAAAATTTCGGCTGCTGTCAAACGCCATTCCAATGCGGGTCTCTTCTATCTAACCGTGCTGACGGATCCAACGACCGGTGGAGTCACAGCTTCCTTTGCTATGGAAGGAGATATTATTATCGCTGAACCTCAGGCTCTTGTCGGTTTTGCTGGCCGTCGCGTGATTGAAACCACGGTTCGTCAAACCCTGCCAGAGGGCTTCCAGAAGTCTGAATTCCTTTTGGAGCATGGTTTTATTGATGCTATTGTCAAGCGGACAGAAATGAAGGAAACCATTGCTAAATTATTAGCCTTTCATGGAGGTGCCAAATGAGTGATGTTGCCCGTATTTTAAAAGAAGCCCGTGATCAAAGTCGGATGACGACACTGGATTATGCCAAGGAAGTTTTTGATGACTTCTTTGAACTTCACGGAGATCGGCATTTTGCTGATGATGGCGCCGTGGTTGGTGGACTTGCCTATTTAGCCGATCAACCTGTAACAGTCGTAGGTATTCAAAAGGGGAAAAATCTCCAAGATAACCTCAACCGTAACTTTGGCCAACCCAATCCTGATGGTTATCGTAAAGCCCTTCGCTTAATGAAACAGGCTGAAAAATTTGGCCGTCCTGTTGTGACTTTTATCAATACAGCAGGTGCCTATCCAGGCATCGGCGCAGAAGAGCGCGGACAAGGAGAGGCTATTGCCAAGAATCTGATGGAAATGAGTGATCTCAAGGTTCCGATTATTGCTATTATCATTGGTGAAGGAGGATCAGGTGGAGCCTTAGCGTTAGCTGTCGCTGACAAGGTTTGGATGCTGGAACACACAATCTATGCTATCCTCAGCCCGGAAGGCTTCGCTTCTATCCTTTGGAAAGATGGCTCCAGAGCCACTGAAGCAGCTGAATTGATGAAGTTAACAGCTGGAGAACTTTACAATATGCAAGTCATTGACAAGGTTATTCCAGAGCATGGATACTTCACCAGTGAAATTGTTGAAAATATCAAAACTAGTTTGGTTGAAGAGTTGGATCGTCTCAGTCAACTTCCCCTAGAACAGTTGTTGGAAGAACGCTACCAACGTTTTAGAAAATTCTAATCACAAGAAAAGCTGAAAAGTCTGGGCAAGACATCCATGATGGCTCCGCCCTCACCCACAGAATAATGAAAACGGACACACAGCCCTCACTAGGTGTATAATCTTAGTGAGGGCTTTGTGGTTGACGAGTTAATGATTCTAGTAATCGAGGGCAAAACTGATCCACTCTACTGACGAGCACCCCAAAATATGCGATAAGCATGAGTATAAAAATACGACTAAAATTCGGTAGATAAGCTCTCTTATTTTAGGAAGGAGGGAATTGTCATGGATGTTCTCTATCAATCTTGTGCAGGTATTGATGTCCATCAAGCCAATATTGTTGTTTGTATTTTACATGGGTCACTCACCTCAACTCGTCCAAAGCGTGAGATGGCAACTTTTGATACAACAACTAAAGGCCTACGTGCTTGCCACGATTTTCTTAGACAATTTCATGTGGAAGCCGTTGGTCTGGAAAGCACCGGTGTTTATTGGCGACCTGTCTGGCATGCTCTATGTGATGACTTCGAGTTGATACTCGCTCAACCAGCTCACATGAAGGCCATTCCGGGTCAGAAAACCGATAAGAAAGATGCTCACTGGATTGCTAAATTAACACGGATTGGTCTGCTTCCTCGGAGTTTCGTTCCCGATGAAACCATCCAAGAATTGAGAGAGTTGACCAGACAACGAAAACATTATGTGGAAAGCCGTAATCGTGAAACCAATCGTATTCATAAAATTCTTCAGTCAGGCGGCATTAAGATAACGACGTATATCGAAGATATTATGGGTGCTTCTGGTCGTCATCTCCTTCAACTATTGATTGATAAGACGCCTATTACTCCTCGCATTGTCCATCAATCAGTTTATACCACCTTGAAGAAGAAAGTGCCACAACTTCTGGAAGCCTTGGATGGTTATTTCTCTGACCATCATTGCTTTATGTTAAAGCAGTCCTTGGAGATTTATGATTTTTATCAGAAGCAGATTGAGTTGTTGGAAGAGCGAATCAATAGCTATCTATCACAATACGAGAAACAAGTAGAAGTTTTGGATTCTATTCCTGGTATCGATGTGATTACAGCTTCTGTCATCATTTCTGAGGTTGGTGTTGACATGAGCCAGTTTCCAACTGCTGGACATTTAGCCTCTTGGGCAGGACTTTGTCCTGGTAATAATGAGAGTGCTGGCAAGAAACGCAGTACCAAGATTCGACATGGTAATTCCTATTTGAAAAAATGCTTATGTCAAGCCGCTTTTGCCGCTAGGAATCAAAAAGGAAGTCCCTTAGTGGAACGATTTTATCAGATTCAAAATCGGCGTGGTCCACAGAAAGTAACAATTGCCCTAGCACATCAATTATTAAAAATAGCCTATATCCTCTTAAAAGGACAGATGACTTATTCTGAATTTTTAGCACAGAAAAAGACTACTAGGGACGAGCTAGTAGTCTAAATATAATTTTTTTCGCTTTGATTATATCATAGGGAGGGAATTTTTGCATTCTTTGTAGTTTTCGTATAAAAAATTTGTCCAGGCTTTCTGCTTTGGAATAAATTTTTGACGCAGTAGTTGGGAGTAAGAATTGTTAGTTATGCCAAGAGTCTTACCCCTGCACAGTTCATGAGGGGCTAAAAGCACCTCATAAACCGCTGCTGATTGGAAGTTCTTATCTTGGGGCGTAGTTCCATTTTTAAGCGCCCTCTTAAACAGTCCACAGGACTGTTTAACTACCACGCAAGGTTAGGTCAAACAGTTTGGGGAACTTTTGAAGGTTATCTAATCTGATGAACCTTGTTCATCTTATTTCCAACCTCAAAAGGGTTTCCCAAACCTTTTAAGCTGTGCGGGGATGGGAATGTAACCCAAAATTTTGGGGTTGATCCCACTTCCTTTTATCGCCTCCTAGTATTATAATAAACCTATGTTAACCGCAATCAATAACTATCTGGCTTATCAAGGCCAAAAATATATCAAACCTGAAAAATCAGGGACGCAAGCTTCTGCTATGCAGGATTTGCGGATCTTGGCTCAAGCTGCTCGTCAGGAATTCGCTGAAATCAGTCAAGGACTTGCTCAGCGAGTAGCACCTTTTGAACCTGAACGGGTCAGTCAATGGATGAATCAAGCTCAGGTCTGTCGGCCTCATTTTTGGTGTTATTATCGTCTACCTTCTGATAGCCCAGAGGATGTAGCTATAGCCATTCGCCTCTATGGTCGCAAGGATAACTTTGGTATCTCGGTGGAGGTCAGCTTTGTGGAGCGCAAAAAATCAGAAGATACCTTGTCCAAACAAAACAAGGTCTTGGCAGTGCCAATTGCTGAACCTCTTTACTATTTTGCCCAAGAAGCTGGTGTTAGCCGAAAAGTGGAGGGGAATGAAGAAAACCGATCCAAGCTGCAAGAAGCTGTCGAATCAGGAACTGTCCGAAAGGTACTGGTCAAATATGATATTCCTATAGAAGTGGGAACGTCTCTAGATTCACTAACAGATCAGCTGACCTTGGGGGTTGATCGGGTTCTACCTTACTATGATGCAACGAAAAACTAGAATTTACGAAGAAATAAATGGATTATAAAGAATTAAAAGCTCTTTTTGAAGCCCACCAAGACCCTGAAAATGCCCTTGCCATGGCTAAATACATGCGCAATCAGTTTCGTTTTTATGGTTTGAAAACAGCTGATAGGAGGGCTCTTTACAAGGGCTTTCTTAAAGAAGCAAAGAAAAAACAAATACCAGACTGGCAGTTCTTGAATCAATGCTACGAGGATAGCCACCGAGAACTCCAGTATTTTGTTTATGACTACCTGCTGGCACTGAACAAGTATTTAACCTATGAGGATATTGCTCATATCCGTCATTATATCAAAGACAAGCCGTGGTGGGACACCATTGATTTTCTATGCAAGGTAATCGGCAGTATTGGCTTGAGAGATGACAGGGTGGCTCCTTTAATGTTAAGTTGGTCGCAGGATGAAGATCTTTGGATCAGAAGGACGTCTATCGAGCATCAGCTTGGTCTAAAAGAAGAGACCGATAGAGACCTGCTGGAAAAAATTCTCCTTAACAATTTCGGCAGTCAGGAATTTTTCATCAACAAAGCTATAGGCTGGGCCTTGCGGGATTATTCAAAGACCAATCCAGATTGGGTCAGGCAGTTCATCGAGAAATATGGAAATCAAATGTCTTCCTTAAGCGTAAAAGAAGGCAGCAAGTATCTTTAAATAAGAATGCTGACTATCAAAAAAGCCAGACGGTCATTAGGACGTCTGGCTTTTTCTCATGTGCATAGCTAATAATAAAATAATATCGACAGTTTTCCATTAATAGCAGAAATAGCATAATCTGTAGCATTATTTTCATTTGAAATTAAAAATTCTTTTTCTTTAGGGGGCAGTAACGTAGGTATTTAGTTTCATTAACAATGACGCTTTAGGGGTTCACAGGCCAGCTAAAAAATTTTATAATAACGGCTGTCAGGTAAAAAACTGGCAAATAAAAATAAAAGAGGTATAATCTTATGACAACTCAAACATTGGAACAATTTGACGCAATGACTGTTCAAGAACTGGCTGCTATTGAAGGTGGAGCCACAGTTGAAGATGATGGATCAACGTATTATGGTAATGGACTGTATTGCAGCGAAGATAGAGGTTGCTGGGTAGACACTGGCCGCTTGCTTACTTCTCTTATAAACAATATCCCCGCCCAATGGTTTACTGGTGGCAAATCTGGTTGGAATTCCAACTATTAATTTGACCGCTTCAGTATTAGTGGTTGAATCCAAGTAAACACAGCACTAACGCTTAGTTGCCATACTTCAATTTAACTATGAAAAACAAAAAGAAGCGAATTGATTATATTATTGGCAAAATAGGCTAAGATACTTGTCTAGATTAAGAGGCTATCAGAAAAAAGACATCATTTATCTTGATTCTAGAGAACAGCACAGATTTTCAACATTGTAAATACTAGGCTGTGGTTACGAAGAGTTTCTATAAGAAAAGTAAAGATGGAGCAGTTGATGCTTCATCTTTTTTATAAACTTTATTAGCGCTTGCTTAAAAAAAAACAGATCTCCAAATTTGGAAATCTGCTTGAACTAGCTTATTAATGGTTATCAACAATCACTTCAACCCCACCCATATAAGGTCGGAGGACTTCAGGGATAGTGACAGAGCCGTCTTCATTTTGATAGTTTTCAAGAATGGCTGCGACTGTGCGGCCGACAGCTAAGCCTGAACCATTGAGGGTGTGGAGGAGCTTAACCTTGCCATCAGCTTCGTCGCGGTAGCGAATTTGTGCACGACGCGCTTGGAAGTCTTCACAGTTAGAGCAGGACGAGATTTCCCGGTAGGTATTTTGCGCTGGAATCCAGACTTCAAGATCATAGGTCTTAGCAGCTGAGAAGCCCATATCACCAGTACAAAGTGTGATCACGCGATATGGGAGCTCCAATTTCTGAAGGATGTTTTCGGCATTAGCCACCATCTGCTCTAATTGATTATAAGAGTCTTCTGGTTTAGCAAACTTAACCATTTCTACTTTGTGGAATTGGTGTAGACGGATCAGTCCGCGTGTATCTCGACCAGCAGAACCAGCTTCTGAGCGGAAGGATGGACTCATCGCGGTAAATTTAACAGGCAGCTCCCTACCGTCGATGATCTCATCGCGGTAGAAGTTAGTCAAAGGAACTTCAGCTGTCGGAATGAGGACATAGTCGGAATCGGCTAGCTCAAACGTATCCTCTTTGAATTTCGGATACTGGCCAGTACCAAACATAGAATCGTGGTTGACCATGTAAGGAGGAATCATTTCTGTGTAGCCTTCTTTAGCATGCTCATCTAGCATAAAGTTGTAGATAGCCCGTTCTAAACGAGCTCCTAAACCTTTGTAAAAGAGGAAACGTGACCCCGTAACTTTAGCACCGCGTTCCCAATCTAGAATATTTAGGTCTTCTCCCAGGTCCCAGTGTGGTTTAATTTCGAAATCGAAGTTGCGTGGCACTCCCCAACGGCGGACTTCGACATTTTCATCTTCATCTGCCCCAACTGGTACATCAGCATGTGGCATATTAGGCAGGGTTACAACGATATCGTTGAGCTCTTGGTCAACCTCAGTTAGCTCCGCATCAATAGCCTTGATTTGAGTTGAAACTTGCTGCATTTCAGCAATCTGATCGGAAGCATCTTCCTTGTTGCGTTTGGATTGAGCGATAGCAGCAGAAGCGATATTGCGGTGTGCCTTGAGTTCTTCGGATTTGACTAGCAGATCACGGCGTTTAATATCTAATTCCTTGAGCTGGTCCAAAGTTTCAGACTTGACTCCGCGGTTGGCCAAGTTTTTAGCAACATCGTCAAAATTTTGTCGGATACGTTTTAAATCTAACATAAGTCCTTCTTTCTAAATAAAAAGCACAGCTAGCATTTTGTTGGAGTGCCTGAGGCACGGTTCCATCCAACTTCACTAGCTGTGCACTTGATTGCTATTTGATTGAGTGATAACGGTAGAATTTCGATCAAACCTCTTTATCTGCTCGCAGCATCCGCAGACTTTCTGGAAAAGCTGACTGACCTACTTATCCGCTGTCCTCATTATATAAGAAAAGACTTAAAATGTAAAGACTGGGTATTTATTGACTCCTTCAGCTGCCTCACTTTACTTCTTGTTAAAGCGGCTTGTAATTTCTCCCCAAATCTTTTGCCCCAAAGTAGGGAGTCTGACAATTTTATCATTGCCAATCTTTTCACGAGCTACCTTTAAAATCTTACCAGACTCCTTAGAGGCAAAGAGGAATTTTCCTTGTTTGGTAAAAACTTGAAAATGACGGCTGATTTTACGACCGGAAACATTAGCCCCAATCTTTTCTACCGATGTCCAGGGAATTTGAATATTGTCTTCTGGATTGTTGTCGTTGTAGAATTCCAAAGCTTTGTCGCCAACCATATACTTGCCGACCTTGTTACCCATGCCCATGTAAAAGACACCAGTTGTTGCTAAATCTACCGTGTGATTAAGTGATTGTGCCATAGTTCCTACCTTATGTATTTTTATCTATTATACCATACTCATCTTTTATTCAAAAAATCAAATAAATATCTACTAAAAGAATAATTAAAATAACAGAATGTTAATTAAAAGATTTCAGTGATGCTAAAAAATAATAAAATATCCATAAAATCATGCTATAAGTTATTTTTAATGTTATACTAATGGACATAATTAAAAGGAGGAAATACTATGAAATGTCAAGCATTTGAAGATTTTAAAGCTACAAGTTTGGATAAGTTGTCTTGTACGACGGGTGGAGCTACTGATGGCGAAGTTCTAGCTAATCGGATGGTACAAGGTAAAGCAAGTAATGGCGAAATTGCTATGTATACTTGGAACATTGTTAAAGATGGTTGGGTAAATTCACTCATGTCTTGGGGTACAGGAGGTTATAATAGCTCTGTAGGTTATAATCCTAAAGGTAACCAAGGTTTTAGGAATTATTCATACGATGTTTCTACAGGTTCAGATAGTAGCAGTAGTAGTTCAAGTAATGGTGGTTATGTTAATTATAACCAAAGTTTCAATTCTGGATGGTAAATTTATCGTGATGGGAAGACCTTTTTATAGAATAATTAGCGATTGATAATTTTACTTGTGCAAGTAGCTAAAATCGAATATAACAATTTTTCAAGGATGCAGCTTATCTAGGAAACGCTGTAATTTATACCTGGCAGGATTGTTTAAAGTGCATGTGAGAAAATTGTAAGTAGTATTATTAGCACATATTCTGGTGCAGGCAATACCCTCCTGCTAACTTAGGTTTAATAATTGTGGGTACGATGTAACAAGAGATTCATTAGGTGGTTTATTCCATGCTCAGGAGCTAATAATCTTCTGAGCATGGGCGGTATAATCCATAGCGAGTCAATGATGCAATAATGGCTAACTAACAATACATCAATTCTAATATGAGCACTAGCCTGACTCTGACTATACAGATGTCAGGCTTTTTGTGAATAGTTTGTTAAGGATGCCCCTAAAAACTCTTTTTTTAATCAGAAACTTGATTTAACAATGTTTATGAGTATAAAACAAAAAGAAGTTTTTGAGCTTTCTAGGAGCCTTTGAGTAGAAGGAATGATATATGAACACATTTTCTTATCTTCTTTTGACTGTAGTTTTAGTATTATTAGTCAATGTATTCTTAAAATTTATAAAATACTTTTTTAAAACAACTCCAGCAATGAATAAGGAAAATTCTAAGAAATCTTCAAATTTTTTGTGGAGTCGAACTAGACGTTTTAAGTTTGTTCCTCAAATAGATAATAGGGATTGTGGTGCTGCGGCTCTAGCCTCTATTGCCAAGCATTATGGCTCAGATTATTCTTTAGTTCATTTACGTGAACTGACAAAGACAGACCGACAAGGAACTACAGCATTAGGAATTATTGAAGCAGCTAAGAGTATCGGTTTTGAAACACACTCTCTAGATGCTGATATGTCTTTATTTAGTTACGATGATCTTATCTATCCTTTTATTGTTCACGTTGTTAAAAATGGTCGTCTGCAACATTACTATGTTATTTATGCTAATGAAAGAAACCACTTAATCATTGGTGATCCTGATCCCAATGTGCAAGTTACCCGTATAAGCAAAGAAAAATTTAAGTCCGAATGGACAGGTGTAGCAATCTTCTTCTCCCCAAGAGATGATTACCAGCCCCAAAAGGACAAGAGAAAAGGACTAATAAGTTTTATACCATCTTTTTTAAAGCAGAAGGGTCTCTTGTTTTATATTACCATGGCTAGTCTAATAGTTACTCTAGTTGATATTACTGGAGCCTTCTTCTTACAAACAATACTGGATGAGTATATTCCAAGTCAACAAATTTCAACTTTAGGTCTCATCGCTGCAGGATTGATAATAACTTATGTTGTTCAACAGGTAATAGCTTTCGCTAAAGAGTACCTATTGATGGTATTAGGACAAAGACTGACAATAGATATTATACTTTCCTATCTAAAGCATATTTTTATTCTGCCTATGTCTTTCTTTGCAACTAGGAGAACTGGGGAAATTACATCTCGTTTCACGGATGCCAATCAAATTATTGATGCTATGGCATCGACAATTTTTTCAATTTTTCTAGATTTCACGATGATTATTATAGTTGGGGGAGTACTTCTGATTCAAAATGCTGTCTTATTTTATCTTGCTCTCATTTCTATACCAATCTATATTATGATTATTTTCTCATTTATGAAAATGTTTGGCTACTTAAATTATGAAGTGATGGAAAGTAGCGCAATGATGTCCTCATCTATCATAGAAGATATTAATGGAATAGAAACCATCAAATCTTTGACTAGTGAACAGACTAGTTACCAAAGAATTGACAAAGAATTTGTTAATTTTCTAGAAAGATCTTTTAAATTATACAAGTATGGAGCTATTCAAAACTCAATTAAAACTGCTACAAAGCTAATTTTGAATGTAGTTATTCTTTGGTATGGAGCACGCTTAGTCATGACTGGAAAAATTTCAGTGGGACAAATGATTACATTTAACGTGCTTTTAGGATATTTTTCAAACCCGATTGAAAATATGATTAACTTACAGATTAAACTCCAATCAGCCCGCGTGGCTAATACCCGTCTCAATGAGGTTTATCTGGTGGAGTCCGAGTTTGAAAATGATGGTGAGCTCTCTGAAGACAGCTTTTTAGATGGGGATATTTCCTTTGAAAAATTGTCCTACAAGTATGGCTATGGCCGTGATACGCTGTCCGATATCAACCTGACCATCGCGAAGGGCTCTAAAATCAGCTTGGTTGGGCCATCCGGCTCTGGTAAGACAACCCTAGCGAAGATGATGGTCAACTTCTATGAGCCCAATCGCGGGATCGCTCGGATCAACGGTTACGACCTCAAGGTTATCGATAAGACAGCTCTGCGGCAGCACATCAGCTACCTCCCCCAACAAGCTTACGTGTTTAGTGGGACCATCATGGACAACCTGACCTTGGGAGCCAAGGAAGGCACGACTCAGGAAGATATTATCCGCGCTTGTGAACTCGCTGAGATCCGCTCAGATATTGAACAAATGCCTTTGGGGTATCAGACCGAACTGTCTGATGGCGCAGGTGTCTCGGGCGGCCAGAAACAGCGGATCGCCTTGGCACGTGCTCTTTTGACCCAAGCTCCGGTTTTGATTTTGGATGAAGCTACCAGCAGTTTGGATGTCCTAACGGAAAAGAAAATTGTTGATAATCTCATGGCCATGACCGATAAGACGATTATTTTTGTAGCTCACCGTTTGAGTATTGCGCAGCGGACAGAGCGGATTATTGTTATGGATCAAGGAAAGATTGTAGAGACCGGTAGCCATAAGGAACTGTTGGCGAATAAAGGCTTCTATTACACACTGTTTAACTAAAGAGCTCCCAATTAAGTGAGGAATAACAATGAGAAGTTTAAATAATTAAAAAGAGAGAAGAAAAAGTAAAAACAAAAGGGAAAGATAAAGAAGGAGCAACAGTATAAACGAAACAAAGGAATGAGCTTCTGATTTTTACTGTCAGAGAAAAGTTTGGTAATATGTGTCGGCTTTCCACTAAGAAATGAAATCTTAGGTGATAATCAGAGTCAAGCTTTTTATCAGATAGTAAAATATAATGTGACGCATTAAAATAAAGAATACTATAAAAAGGCCACTTAATATTAAAAATGAAAGTGGCCTTTGCTATGTGACAAAATCATCTGTTTCAAAATATTAAACCCCAGATAGTGGATTTTGGCTGAATCCATTATCTGGGGAAGTTTATCTTGTTAACTAAAAAATTTAAGACAATCAGTAACCTTACATTAATCTTACATTAATCCAATAACATGAGCAACAATACCTACGATGAAAAGTCCGAGAATCATTACGATTGGTGAAACTTTCTTCTTGAGTAACCACATACAAAGTAGTGTGAGGAGAAGAGCCATCAAACCTGGAAGTAATTTATCCAATTGGTCTTGTAAAGTTTCCACTTTAACGTTAGTAAGACTCAAATTATCTTTGACACCTTGAAGAATCTTTTGGAGTTGACCACTATGAATAACTTCGCTGTCTTTAGGAAATTCTATATAAGTAGCGCCATTGTCATTTGTTAATTTAGTAGATGGGAGCTTCAGTGCAAAGTTAATTGTTACCCAACGTTGAACAAGTGCACCGATGACAAACATACCTAGAATAGAAGCCCCTTTGGTGATGTTTTTAAGGATACCACCTGAAAGGTCCTTTGTGATTTCTGTACCTGCTTTATAGCCAAATTCTTGAGTATACCAGAGGAAGGCCATACGGATGATATTCCAAGCAAGGAAGAAAATAATTGGTCCTAAAATATTTCCTGAAATAGCAAGAGAAGCACCAAGTGCTCCAAGTGTTGGACGAAGAACAAACCAGAAAACTGGATCACCAATACCAGCCAAAGGGCCCATCATGCCAATCTTAATTCCTTGAATAGCAGCATCATCTACTTCTGTACCATTTGATTTTTCTTCTTCAAGAGCAAGTGTCACTCCTAAAATAGGAGCAGCGATATAAGGGTGAGTATTAAAGAACTCCAAGTGACGCTCAAGTGCAGCGGCACGATCTTCTTTATTTTTATAGAGTTTCTTGATTGATGGAATTAAAGCATATGCCCAACCTAAGTTCTGCATCCGCTCATAGTTCCAAGAACCTTGCAAGAAAGTTGAACGCCACCAAACTTTACGGCGATCAGATTTTGATAATTGAATTCTTTCTGACATTATAATACTCCCTTCTAATAATCTTCTAGGATATCGCCGATCGGATCGTCTGACCCAGTATTAGCGTCTCTGCTATCGCTACTACCCGCTTGATTAGTAATGCCAATATAAATCATAGCAAGCGCTACACCAACCATACCTAATCCAAAAAGAGTAATTTGTGTATCAGGAATAGCAGCAAGAACAAAACCGATAATAAAGAATGGCCAAACTTCTCTCGTCGCCATCATATTAAGAATCATTGCATAACCGACAGCGACAACCATGCCACCTCCGATAGTCATACCATCAGATAACCAACTAGGAATAGCTTCCAGTATTGATTTAACATGATTAGCAGGAAGTGCAAGCAATAAAGCAACAGGAAGGACGATACGAAGACCTTGAAGAAGAAGAGCAAAATAATGTGAACGCTCAACTGCCTTAATATTACCGTTCTTTGCGGCCGCATCAGCTCCATGGACAATACCAATTGAAACTGCACGTACTACCATTGTTAACGCAAGACCAGCAATTGCAAGTGGTACCGCAACACCATAGGCGATGGTAATTCCTTTTTGTGAGAAATCTCCGCCTTTAATCATAACTACTGCAGCGGCAGTTGAAGCGAGAGCAACATCTGGTGCAACTGCCGCACCAATATTTGCCCAACCAAGAGCAAGAAATTGTAAAGTTCCGCCAAGCATGATACCTGCAGCGGGTTGACCAGCGGCTAAACCAATTAAGGTACAGGCTACTAATGGTTGGTGGAATTGAAATTGATCCAAGATGCCATCCAATCCCGCAAGGAATGAGACGATGAGGATCAAGATAATAGAAATAACTGACATTATTCTAGTTCCTTTCACTATTTATATTGAACTTACTGAACATTTGCTTTTTTAATCAAATCAAAAAGATCTTTTGGTGTATCTCCGGATACTTTACGAACATCGAATTTTATACCAAGATCACGCAATTTTTCAAAGGTTGCTACGTCATCCTTGTCCATTGATAAAACGTTGTTAACCATCGTTTTTCCAGTTGAGTGAGCCATGGAACCAATATTAAGTTCCTTGATTGGAACTCCTCCTTCAATTGCACGAAGAGCATCTTGAGGTGTTTCAAAAAGAACCAAGGCATGTGTATTGCCAAAACGTGGATCTTTAGATGCTTCAATCAATTTCTTGATTGGAATAACGTTTGCTCTAATCCCGTTAGGGGCAGCCTGCTTAATTAATTCCTTACGCATTTCATCTTTTGAAACAGCATCAGAAGCAACAATAATCCGATTAGCTTTAGAGGCTGGCGTCCAATTAGTTGCCACTTGACCGTGTAGGAGACGTGTGTCCACGCGAGCTAAATTAATTTTTAGCTTACCATCTCCAATGACGGTTCCTTCTGGGATAGCACCGGAAGGATGCTGTCCGACTGGTGCCGCAGCACCAGCTGCTGGAACAGCCTCAGCGGGAGCCAGCTCTTCAGGAAGCGGTTTGATACCATCTTTTGCTTCCTTAATGATATTTGCCGCTACTTGATCAACACCTGCATCAGCCGCCATCATGCGCTCTGTGTAGGCCTGAATCAACATTGGCAAGTTTAGTCCTGTGATGATAGCGATCTTGCGATCGGTCATTTCACCCATGACACGACTGGCTTGGTTAAATGGCGAACCAGACCAGAGGTCAGCTAGGACTAGAATTTCATCGTCAGCCTCAAAATGTGCGATAGCGTCGTTGAAGTGTCCATAAAGGTCATCAGGCCCTTCGTTTGGCATAAAGGTTACAACTTGAACCTTCTCTTGCTCACCAAAAATCATGGAGCCCGATTGGTGGATACCTTCAGCGAATTTACCGTGGCTGGCAATAATAATACCGATACCCATTCTTGATTTTCCTCCTTTTTATTTAGTTATCCCCGCACTCTTCACTAATCTCTCCCTTGACTTTTCTCTCGGAGCTTAGGGACAGTCAAGAACAAGTCTATTGTAAAACGCTTTCAGAGAAAAGTCAAGGTTATTTGATGAAAAAAATCACATATTTTCAAAAAACGTCAAAAGCTCTCAAATGAAAGGAAATTCTAAGGGATATAAAATCAACTGTTTTCATATAACTATTTGATTTTTGCTTATTTTATGATAGATTTTGGAAATTCTTACAAGAAAATTTTTCCTAACGGTCTGACTAAACTCCCACTTTTGATGGATTGAGAATAGGAAAACAGCCGTGATAGCTTAGTCCTCACTTATAAAGTATTGTAATCTCTGAAGATTACGTATAAAAAATCGATAAATCATCATAAGATGACGATTTCAATTTTCTCCGATCTTCCATTGAAGACTCTGAGCACTGTCACTCTCTTATTTGAAGGCGCCAAACTTTGGCTGTCTGGGGATAGACCGCCAAACTCCGCTGGAGCATTTCAATCTCACCTCCGCACAACTCCAAAGGTCCGGGGGACCTTTGGAGGTTGGAGATAAGATGAACGGTGTTCATCACATAAGGTCTGGGAGACCTTGTGAGGTTGGAAATAAGATGAATAAGGTTCATCACATTAGATAACCTCCAACAGTTCCCCAAACTGTTGGCGCTATCACTTGTGTGGTAGTTAAAACAGTCCAGTGGAGTGTTTAAAGGGGCGCCTGAAAATAGGAATGCGCCCAGGACTTCCAATTAGCAATGGTTCAGTGGTGCTAAAGCACCTAATGAACTGTGAGGACAGGGCTTCTTGGCATGGTCAACAAGTCTTACCCCTAACTGCGTCAATGTTTATTACTGCACAAAAGAATTAAGCTTTGGAGTTTTGTCCCAAGCTCGTCTGTATTGAGAAAGATTATCACTGGTATTTTTCATGATAATAAAAAGGAATTGAAAACCAATTGAGATTTTCAACTCCTTACAATTTTACCTTTTCTTAGTAATCAATCGAACAAGATCTTTAAATCGTTGTTTCAAAATTACGCCGACACTTGGTGCCTTTCTTAGGCTTTCACGAGGAATCCGTTGCTGAATAGCCTTGAGTGTTTCTCGGCTTTGACGGCTGGCAAAACGCAAGCGTCCATTGTGCTTGGTACGAACCTCAAAGCGTGGAATATATTTACCACCAAAGTAGATATCAGCAACCACATAGGTAACTTCTGTCCAAGGAATCTGAATATAATCCTGTAATTTAGTTTCGTTATAAAACTCGAAAGCCTGATCGCCGACCATGATATTGCCGTAAATAGGCCCTTCCCGGAACCAAGTGCCCTTTGAGGTGTGATCCATTTTTGTATTCAGCGATTTAACCATGGGATGCCTCCAATTAGATCAAACCGATAACATGGGCAACGATAGCGACAACAAAGATTCCCAAGATAATCAGAATTGGAGAAACTTTTTTCTTAAGTAAATACATACACAAGAAAGTTAAGCCAAGAGCAGCAAGACCCGGAACCAATTGGTCTAAGTTGTCTTGCAGGGTGGTTACCTTGTTGATATCCAAGGATTTACCATTACCTAGATTATACTGGATAAGGGCCTCTTTAATTCCCTTAGCACCAGATGGGATTTTACTCCAGTCGATATAAGCTCCAGGTTGTTGTTTAACAGTTGAGACAACAGGTGTGAAGGTAATGGTTACCCAACGTTCGATAAGGGCACCGATGACAAACATCCCCATCATAGAAGCACCACGTGTTACTTGTTGGAGGAGATTCCCTGACAGGTCGTCAGTAATAGCAGTTCCGGCTTTGTAACCAAACTCTTGAGTGTACCATTTCACGACTGCTGCCATGACATTCCAGAGAACAAAGAAGAGAATAGGTCCGAGAACGTTACCGGAAACGGCCAGGCTTGCTCCCAAAGAGAGAAGGATTGGGCGAAGTGTAAACCAGAAAAGTGGGTCACCGGCACCGGCAAGAGGTCCCATCATACCGACTTTAACCCCAGAAATAGCAGCATCATCTATATTAGCTCCATTAGCTCTTTCTTCTTCCAGAGCCAGGGTGACACCAAAGATTGGATTAGCCATGAATGGATGGGTATTAAAGAATTCCAAGTGACGTTTAAGAGCAGCCGCCCGTTCTTCTTTAGAACTGTATAGTTTCTTGATAGCAGGGATGAAAGTATAAGCAACCCCACCGTTTTGCATCCGTTCATAGTTGAAAGAACTCAAAAGAAAGTATGAGCGGATAAATGTTTTAATCCGATCTGATTTTGTTAGAGTAATTTTTTTATCAGCCATTATAGGTCCTCCACATTAAAAGTCTTCTAAAATTTCACCGAGTGGGTCACCTGAACCACCGCCGTTATTTGAAGATCCATTAGATCCGCTAGCTTCGAGGGCGAGGAAGAGGAGAGCAAGACAGGCACCGATGATACCTAAACTGATCAAGGTGAGTTGTTTGATGGCAGCCAAAGCAAAACCAATGAAGAAGAATGGCCAAACTTCACGGCTAGACATCATGTTGATAACCATGGCATAACCAACGGCTACGACCATTCCGCCACCTAGGGTCATTCCAGTTGTGAGCCAGTCGGGCATAGCTTGAAGCCCACTGCGAACAGCCTCAACTGGCAGTAACAGCAGTAAAAAGGCAGGAATGGCAACACGTAGTCCTTGTAATCCCATTCCGATAAAGTGCCATCTTTGGATACCGGCGATATTAGCCGATTCAGCAAGCCCGTCCATGATATGTGCGATAAAAGCAGTAGCTGTCCGAACAAACATGGTTAAAGCTAGTCCGGCAACAGCCAGAGGAACGGCCAGACCGATAGCAGTTCCGATTCCTTTGGCCCCTTGTCCACCAAGCATCAGAATGATGGCAGAAGCGACGGCAGCCAGAGAGGCATCTGGTGCCATAGCTGCACCGACATTGGCCCAGCCCATGGTGATCAACTGAAGACTTCCTCCTAGCATGACACCGAGTTCTAAGTTACCGGTTACCAATCCAATAAGTGAACAAGCAACAACGGGTTGGTAGGTTTCAATTTGGTCGTTAACAGAACTACACCCGATAATAAAGGCAACAATAACGACTAAAATGATTTGTATGGTACTCATTTATGTATCCTCCAAGATTATGATTTTTCGGCTAATTTCTTTTCAGCCGATTGAATAAGAGCGTCAATATTTGCAGGGCTGTCAGCTGGTACACCGCGAACATCAAATGCCACGCCCATAGCTTGCAATTCCTTAATAGCATCAACATCGGTTTGGTCAAATGATAAGGCCTTGGTGACGTTGACTTTCCCTTCTTTATAGGCAGAAGAACCAAGGTTGATTTCCTTGACTTCGACTCCAGCCTTGATAGCTGCTAGAGCATCTTCTACCGATTCAAAAAGAAGCATGGCACGTGTATCACCGAAGCGAGGGTCGTTGTTAGCTTTAACCATATTTTTGATAGGAATAACATTAACCATCACCCCGCTCGGAGCAGCTTGTTTAATCATATTAGTACGCAGTTTATCGTGACAAACAGTATCAGATACAACGATAATACGATTAGGATTTGTAGAGTGCGTCCAGCCTGTGGCTACCTGCCCGTGAAGCAGACGGGTGTCAACACGCGCTAAAACGTAATCAATCTTTCCGTCTCCTAAGACAGTTCCTTCTGGAATGCTTCCTTGAGGAACAGAATTTTCAGCAGGTGCTGCCTCAACCTTTCCCTCTTCTGGCGTGAGATCTTGCGGAAGGATTTTGACACCTTCCTTAGTCTCCTTGTAGATGTTTGCGACAACAGCATCAACACCCCCATCAGCAGCCATCAAGCGCTCTGTATAGGCTTGAATCAGCATTGGCAAGTTGAGACCTGTCATGATGACGATCTTGCGTTCGGGATTTTCCTCCATCAGACGGCTGGCCTGATTAAAAGGTGAGCCTGACCAAAGATCGGCAAGAACAAGGATGTCATCGTTAGTTTCAAACTTTGCAATGGCATCTTGGAAATGTTCATAGAGGTCGTCAGGACCTTCATTGGGCATGAAAGTGACAACTTCAACCTTCTCTTGCTCCCCAAAAATCATAGAGCCAGATTGGTGGATACCCTCAGCGAACTTTCCGTGGCTGGCAATAATAATACCGATACCCATTCTTGATTTTCCTCCTTTGTAAATAGTTTCTCTGAGAGACTTTTCAAATTCTTTCTCTCAGAAATCCAAGAATACTTCCATTATAGATAGCTTTTAGTTAAAAAGCAATAAAATCTTAAGAAAAATCAGTATATTTAGCTATATTTTCCAAAAACAGTCAAAAAACATCAAAAAAAATTCAAGAATTTAAGTAAAAACAATAATCTCATTAAAAAATCAGATCCAGTTTCTAGGGACCTGATTATTTTTTTGATATACGCATGCTTCTTAAGACACTTACAAGAAGAGTTCGGCTAACTGTTTGGCAACGCCATCTTCATCATTACTGTATTTTGTCCTAAAGTCCGCAAAAGGGAGAAGGGTATCGCTGGCATTCTTCATGGCATAGCCTTGGCCAGCAAAGGCTAACATTTCGGTGTCGTTATGCTCGTCGCCAAAAGCAATCAGATCATCTTTGTCTTTGCGCAGCCGCTCTAGCAGATATTTTAAAGCAAATGCCTTGTTGACACCTTTTGGAGAAAATTCCAGAATATTAAGAGGGCCGCCCCAAGAATCCACTTCTAACTGGTTATCGAAGTGCTGACGAATATCCTGAGCAAGTTGATACTTGTCGGCAGCGTGAGTCTGCATGAGCAGCGCATTGGGATCGCGGGTGATTTTCTCAGGTTTAAGCTCCATTTTATTGATGATTTTTTTGACCCCAAAGATTTCTGGCGGAATCAGCTGGCGATTTTCCATCGTAATATAGAAGTGCTTACGATATTCACTGGCGAGAAAATCTGTTTCAAAGGTTTGATAATTCTCCAGTACATCAAAGAGATATTGTTTATCAATTCTCCTACTGAACTCCCCAGCCCATTTAGTCTCAGGGATATGGGTTAGGGCACCGTTGAAATTAATCATAGGACCACCTAACCCCAGACGTTTGTAGGGAGCGATGGACATTCGATAAGGCCGCCCTGTTACAATGATAACTTGGTGACCTTGGCTTGCGACCTGCTTGAGGATCTCTACGGTATAGTCTGAAATGGTATTGTCACTGCGTAAGAGTGTTCCATCTAAATCTAAGGCGATAATCTTGTTAGTCATGTCTCCTATTATAGCAGAAAAGCTTTCTGGGACCAAAGCTCGGCAATTTTCCAGAACCAGAGCGGCTTTTTGTCTGCTGGCAGGGAGCGTTCAATCTTGATAAGTAAAGGGGATAAAAAATTGACTAAAAATATTGATTTCCGAACATTTATCATATATAATAGTTATATCGTTCAAAATAATCGAACGAATTCAGGGATAACCATGAGGTTACCTGCAAAATTACTATCTTTTGGAGGAAGTAGATTTCCAATGGAAAAATTTTTCAAATTGAAAGAGCACGGAACAGATATTCGTACAGAGATTATGGCAGGTTTAACGACCTTCTTTGCCATGTCCTATATTCTCTTTGTCAATCCAGCTATTCTGAGCCAAACTGGTATGCCGGCTCAGGGTGTTTTCTTAGCTACCATTATTGGGGCTATCGCTGGTACTCTCATGATGGCTCTCTATGCTAATCTGCCTTACGCTCAAGCGCCAGGTATGGGGCTCAATGCCTTCTTTACCTATACGGTTGTCTTTTCATTGGGCTATACCTGGCAGCAAGGTTTGGCCATGGTCTTCTTGTGTGGTGTTATTTCCCTTATTATCACTCTAACTAAGGTTCGCAAGATGATCATTGAGTCCATTCCTTCCTCGCTAAAATCTGCTATTTCAGCAGGTATCGGAATTTTCTTGGCTTATGTTGGGATTAAGAATGCTGGTTTGATCCAATTTGCTATCGACCCGGGTAAGTACACTGCGACTGGCTCCTTGAAAGGGGCACAGGCTTCAATCACTGCTAACTCAGCGGCTACACCAAGCCTGGTCCACTTTGATAATCCAGCTGTCATTTTGGCTTTGATTGGTTTAGCGATTACTATTATCTTTATCGTTAAAGGGATGAAGGGTGGTGTCATTATTTCCATCGCCTTAACCACTGTCGTTGGGATTTTTATGGGGGTGGTTGATTTGAATGCCATCAGCTGGAAAACAACTAATCTTGGCGCATCTTTCCATGATTTTAAAACACTTTTTGGCGCTGCTCTAGGCAGTAAAGGTTTGGGTTCCTTGTTTGCGGTACCAGCTAAAATTCCTGGCGTCTTGATGACCATCTTGGCCTTCTCCTTGACTGATATTTTTGATACTATCGGAACTTTGATTGGTACAGGTGAAAAGGTTGGTATCATTGCTACAACTGGAGAAACTCATGAGTCGGCTGGTCTGGACCGGGCTCTCTATTCTGACCTAGTTGGGACTTCTGTCGGTGCCATCGCTGGGACTTCAAACGTTACAACCTATGTTGAATCTGCTGCTGGTATCGGAGCAGGTGGACGAACCGGAATGACTGCACTTGTTGTAGCGGTGTTCTTTGGTATTTCAAGTGTTTTCAGTCCATTAGTTTCCATCGTACCAACACAGGCGACAGCCCCTGTTCTCATTATAGTTGGGATTATGATGCTGTCCAATCTCAAAAATATCAACTGGGAAGATTTGGCTGAAGCAGTACCGGCTTTCTTCACTTCAGTTTTCATGGGCTTTGCCTATAGTATTACTTACGGTATCGCAGCTGGTTTCATTACTTATACTTTGGTCAAAATTATCAAGGGGCAAGCCAAAGATATTCATCTAATCTTATGGATTTTAGATATCCTCTTTATCCTTGACTTTATCAGTTTAGCTCTGCTATAATTCATCAAAAAAGGCTACTGTGATAGCCTTTTTAGCTATTTTTAAAAGGAAATACTGGTAAACAATTGGAAGGCTGAGGCATTTTTGATATAATACCTTTATGTTTTATAGTCATAATGAAGCCGAGCTAATGGCTATTGGTTCTAGGATAGGGCAATCTTTGCAAGCGCAGGATGTCCTTATTTTGACCGGAGATCTGGGTGCTGGAAAAACAACTATCACTAAGGGAATTGCTAAAGCTCTAGGAATTTCACAGATGATTAAGAGTCCCACCTATACGATTATTAGAGAATATGAAGGAAATTTGCCTCTCTATCACTTGGATGTTTACCGTATCGGTGATGACCCAGATTCGATTGACCTAGATGATTTTCTCTTTGGTGATGGCGTCACCGTTATTGAATGGGGGGAGCTTTTGGCTGAAAATTTACCGAGTGATTACTTGGAGGTTATCATTGATAAATCCAGTGATGGCCGGCAGGTTGCTTTTAAGGCTAAGGGAAAGCGCTCAAAAGAACTTTTGGAGTCTATTAATGGTTGAAAGAGAGGTGCTTTTTGAAGAAGCTCAGTCTGGCGATGCTGCTCAATTAGTTGATTTTTTAGCTCAGGTCACAGCTGAAACGGATTTGATTAGTCAAACGGCTCCAGCCCTAACTGAAGCTGAAATGATAAATTTTCTGCTCAAGCAGGCAGAAAATCAGAAAGCCATCTGCCTTTTAGCTAAACTAGATTCACAGGTGATTGGCACTTTAAATGTAGTTGCTTACCAAAAAAATGACAGTTGGCTTGGCGACCTTTTCTTAGTTGTTGGTCAGGCCTATCGGGGTTACGGTATCGGTCAAACGCTCTTAGAGATGGCCCTAGATTGGGCAGAAACTATGCAGACTTTAGATAGTCTGGTACTAACGGTTCAAGTTCGCAATAAAAGGGCTCTTCATATTTACCAGAAGTTTGGCTTTAACATTGACAGTCTTCAACCATCTGCTTTAGTGGGTAAAGAGAATAATACGCTTGATGTCTACACTATGTCTAGATCAATAAAGTAAGGACTTATATGAAACTTGGAAGAAAAATACTTTTGATGTTGTTAACAATTTTTGTAACAACCTTTGTCGCAGTGCTTGTCTATACAGGAAATGCCCTTAATTTTTCCAATAACCAGTTGGGAAAAACCTTCAAGCAATTTGGGAAAAATAGTTCTGCTATTGAGCAAACTAAGCCTTTTTCAATTCTCTTAATGGGGGTTGATACTGGCGATAATCAACGTAAAGAGACTTGGGAAGGAAACAGTGATACCATGATTTTGGTCACAGTCAATCCCAAGACCAATCAGACGACCATGACCAGCTTGGAGCGGGATGTTCTGGTTAACCTAGCAGATGACTCTAGCCAAGAAGAGCAGGCAAAGCTGAATGCGGCCTATGCTAACGGTGGTACCAAGGAGGCCTTATCGGTTATCAGTGGCCTCCTTGATATTGATATTGATTACTATATGCAGGTCAACATGCAGGGCTTAGTTGACTTAGTGGATGCTGTTGGCGGCATTAAGGTTACCAATAATTTTGATTTTCCTATCTCAATTGAAGAGAATGAACCTGAGTACACAGCGAAGGTTGAGCCTGGAACCCATCATATTAACGGTCATCAGGCTTTAGTTTATGCCCGAATGCGATACGATGATCCTGAAGGGGATTATGGTCGGCAGAAGCGTCAGCGTGAAGTTATTCAGAAAGTAGTGTCTAAATTGTTAGACATGGGAAGCAGTGTAGGTAACTATCAAAAGATTCTTAAGGCGGTCAGCAAAAATATGCAGACTGACATTGACCTATCAACGGATAATTTGGGTAATCTCTTGGGCTACAAAGATGCTATTGGGCATGTTAAGACCTATCAACTTAAAGGAACGGATGCTATGATCAATGGTGGTTCTTACCAGTTGGCAGATGTGAAAGGTATTCTTAAGATTCAAAATCGCATTAAAAAACAGTTAGGCCGAAAAGAAGGAACTAAGGAAACCCTGAAGACCAATGCGATTCTCTACGAGACCATCTATGGCGAAGGCTATTCGGATGTTTCTGGTGGTTCAGAAACGAGTGACTACAGCAGTGGTTACAGTAGCTATGATTCGGGAGCAGCTGGCGGGAACAATGGTGCTGTCGATGGCTATAGTGACAGCGGTGCTGGGGGCAATACTGGTGGTTACGCTCCAGCGCCGTCTGGCGGCTCTGGTACAGCCGGCGGTAATGATGTCTATAATAGCGGTACGGCTAGCTATTAAGACTCTTTGGTGTCGGATACATCATTGATTGGGTAATTGCTCTACCAAAGTTCAGCCTGCATGTTGTCACGGTACGATTCGTAGCGCTCGATGTTATTGTGGTAGGTGAGTTAGTGAGGACCTTAGTTAGATCCAGCAGCGGATTTAACTAAGGCTCCGACTTATCTATTTTTGAATTTCTTTGGATATAAACGAATAAAAGGCAGCTCGATCGAGCTGCCTTTTTGTGCACAATAGGGAAAATGAGAATACGTCCCAGATAAGAATTACCAAGCACTGCGCCAAACTTTCTATCTAAAATAATAGTTAACATGAGGCGGGAATTTTAGGTCTTCTGTCAGAACACCATTAAACTTGGTCTTGACCAGACCGCCAGCTTTCCATTCTTTGATTGATTTCATTGAGACGGGCTTGAGCTTCCTTGTTAATGAGCTTGAATTTATAGGTCAAGTCCTTCTTATAGTCATGGATTAAATTAGCTTGCTGGGCAATGATTTGCAGCTGATCTTGGATAATTTCAGAATCCACCTGAGCTCTGTCAAATGCTGTTAGGGTTTCTGCAAAGTCTGCCCTGATTTTGTCTCGATTTTGATAGGCTTTGTAGCTGGCAAAGGCTGCAAGGCCAAGCATAGCTATATGGGTGATTTTCATGCTTGCACCTCTTTTGCAATATCTTGAGCCAAGCGACCGAGAGCATCGAAGTCAGGTTCGTGTTCGGTAAATGTGATAGCAATTTCATCTTGACTGCTGTAACGGGGGATGATATGGATATGGGCGTGGAAGACGCTTTGACCAGCAATCTCTTCATTGTTGTTGAGAATATTGAGCCCCTTAGCCCCAGTCGCTGCCTTGACTGCTCGAGCTAGTTTAGGTAGACGGGCAAAAACATTAGCTGCAGTCTGGTCAGACATTTCTAACACATTGCGAACGTGCTCCTTGGGAATAACCAAAGTATGCCCCTTAGTCGTTTGAGAAATATCCAAGAAGGCTAGAACTTTATCGTCTTCATAGACCTTTGATGAGGGAATCTCTCCGGCGATGATTTTACAAAAAATACAATCAGACATGTTTTTCCTCCGCTTTTCTATCGGCTTCAAAAGGGGATAAACCCCAAAGGTTATCAAGTTTTTGATATAATGATTATATCAAAATTTAGAAGAGAACGTTATGTTAAAAATAGACAAAATGACAGGGGGCTACCGCAATATCCCTGTCTTAAAAGAGATTTCTTTTGAGGTTCCTGATGGTCAATTGGTCGGTCTTATTGGCCTTAATGGGGCCGGAAAATCAACGACTATCAAGGAAATTATCGGCCTTCTGACCCCTTATCAGGGAATTATTACTATTGATGACCTCAGCTTAGCTCAGGATAAGGAGGCCTATCGGAAAAAGATTGGCTTTATCCCTGAAACGCCCAGCCTCTACGAAGAACTGACCCTAAAAGAGCACCTAGAAACGGTGGCTATGGCTTACGATATTCCACTTGATAAGGCATTGGATAGGGCTCAAAAGCTCCTCAAAATCTTTCGTTTGGATGATAAATTGGACTGGTTCCCAGTTAATTTTTCTAAGGGAATGAAACAGAAAGTCATGATTATCTGTGCCTTTATCGTGGAGCCTAGGCTCTTGATTGTAGATGAGCCTTTCTTAGGATTAGATCCGGTTGCCATCAATGATTTGATTGATCTTTTAGAGGAGGAAAAAGCTAAGGGTGCTTCCATCCTCATGTCCACGCACGTTTTGGATTCGGCTGAAAAGATGTGCGATAGCTTTATCATCCTCCACCAAGGAAGAATTAGGGCTCAGGGGACTTTGGAGGATTTACGAGCTAACTTTAGTCAAGCAGATGCCAGCCTCAATGACATCTACATGGCTTTGACAAAAGAGGTCTAATATGAAAGAAGTATTTGCCAAACGTCGCTTCGACTTCAATCAGCAGTGCCTTAAGTACCTTCGTTATGTCCTCAATGACCATTTTGTTTTGGTACTAATTTTTCTTTTGGGCTTCATCCTCTATCAATATAGCAATTTACTTAAGCATTTTCCCAAAAATCATTGGCCTATCATCGCTGGCTTGATAATAGTCAGCTTAATCTTGCTCTGGTTGGGACGTGTTGCAACTTATTTAGAGCCAGCTGATCAGGTTTTCTTATTAACTCAGGAAGATGACTTAATTGCCCAAATCAAGCAGGCCAGATGGCGTAGTTTTCTGGTTTGGGGAAGTCTGCAAACCTTCTTCTTGCTGATTCTAGCTCCTCTCTTTTTGGTCTTAGGTTTGTCGAAACTAGGCTTTGTAACTCTGTTGGTGATGATGCTGGTCATCAAGGGAACCCTAGTCCTTTTTAAAAGTCGAAAACTCCTTGTGGGAGAAAAATTAAATTGGGAAGAAACCTTAGCTCAAGAACAGGGACGAAAACAAGCCATTCTAAAATTTTATTCTCTTTTTACTAATGTTAAGGGAATTTCCAGTCAAACAAAGCGGCGGGCCTACTTGGATTTCTTCCTAGCTGGTCTGGCGAAGAGACAGTCTAAGCTCTGGTCCAATCTTTATCTGCGGGCCTATTTACGCAGTGGAGATTATCTGGCCTTAACCTTGCGGCTCTTGTTTCTCAGCCTGCTCAGTTTGGTTTTCGTCAAGGCGAAGTTGGTTGCTCTGGCCTTGACCCTGATTTTTAATTATCTCCTGCTCTTTCAACTGCTGGCCTTGGCCAAGCATTATGATTATCAATATTTAACTCATCTCTTCCCTTTAGGAACGAGCTTGAAAAAGATCAATCTCAAGCAGGTGCTGCGTGGAATTCTCTATGGTCTGGTTCTGCTTGAAGGGACTGCCTTGCTCATTTTTGCCTTTTCATGGCAGAATATGGGCCTCCTGCTAGGAATCAGCCTCCTGCTGGTTGAGGTCTACCTGCCTTATAAGTTGAATAAATTATTTGCTTGAGTGAGCCTAAAAACAGTCTTGCTTAATATTGACTAGGCTGGATAAAACCAGTAAAATAAGAGAGCAATTAATAGCCCCCACTAACCTAGTGGCAGGGGATCCTAGATAAAGAAAATACATGGAGGAAAGAAATTTGGCTACAACTGATTCAGATTTAACGCTAAAACCCTTGCGGGGCAAGAGCGGTAAGGCCTATGTGGGAACCTATCCCAACGGCGACCGAGTTTTTGTCAAAATGAATACGACCCCGATTCTGGCTGCCTTAGCCAAAGAACAAATCGCTCCTCAGCTCCTTTGGGCTAAACGTATGTCTAATGGAGATGTCATGAGTGCTCAAGAATGGCTCAATGGTCGAATTCTCAATAAGCAGGATATGACTAGCAAACAAATCATTCAAATTCTTCTGCGAATGCACCGCTCGAGGACTCTAGTTAACCAGCTCATGCAGCTCAACTACCGGATCGAAAAGCCTTATGATTTGGTTGTGGACTGGGAAAATAGTGTTCCTGAGCAATTGCGAGCCAACTCCTTCTTGCAATCTATTGCCAAGGAATTGAAAGATAATCTGCCGGAATTTGACCAAGACAAGGCTACGATTGTCCACGGTGATTTGCGCCACAGCAATTGGGTCATCACAACTAGCGGTCTAATCTATTTGGTAGACTGGGACTCCGTTCGCTTGACCGACCGCATGTATGATGTGGCTTATATGCTCAGCCACTACATTCCTTATACACACTGGAATGAATGGCTGAGCTATTATGGGTACAAGACCAATGATTTGGTTATGGCAAAGGTGGCTTGGTTTGGCCAACTGTCCTACCTGACCCAAATTCTTAAATGTTACGATGAAAATGATATGGAACACGTTAATCAGGAAATTTATGATTTGCGGAAGTTCCGTGATGTTCTTGGAAAGAATTAGATGCGAGTTAGAAGACGTAAAGGTGCCGAAGAGCATCTAGCCAATCACCCTCATTACGTGATTGTAAATCCCGAGAATGCCAAAGGAAAATGGCAGGAAATTTTTGGCAATGATAAGCCGATTCATATTGAAGTTGGTTCTGGTAAAGGGGCCTTCATTACAGGAATGGCCTTACAGAACCCTGATATCAACTATATCGGGATTGACATTCAAGTTTCAGTACTCAGCTATGCTTTGGACAAGGTGCTGGCTAGTGGAGCAGAAAATATTCGCCTCCTGCAAGTTGATGGTTCCAGCTTGACAAATTATTTTACAGATGGGGAGATTGACTTACTCTATCTTAATTTCTCAGACCCTTGGCCTAAGAAAAAGCATGCCAAGCGCCGTCTGACCTATAAGACCTTCTTAGATACCTACAAACAGATTTTGCCTGAACATGGTGAGATTCACTTCAAAACCGATAACCGTGGTCTCTTTGAATACAGCTTAGCCAGTTTCTCTCAATATGGTATGGTCCTTAAACAGGTTTGGCTGGACCTCCATGCCAGTGATTTTCAAAACAATGTCATGACAGAGTATGAAAAGAAATTTTCCACCAAAGGTCAGGTTATCTATCGGGTAGAGGCGAGATTTTAGATTTGTAATTGCGGTGATAAGTTCGGTAGTCGGTTGAGCTACCAAGGCTTAGCTTCAGAAATTAAGAAGCATTTCTTAAAGATGTTTATCCAGAGTTTAATGAAAAAAAATCATTTTGAAAAATTGTTAATTCATGTTATAATGTCACTCGTGTGGCATTTATTACGGAGAGGTCGCATAGTGGCCGAGTGCGCACGCTTGGAAAGCGTGTAGTCCTTAACGGGGCTCGGGGGTTCGAATCCCCTCCTCTCCTTAGAGACAAAGGCAGGTTGGCGAAGAAATATTTCTGTGGGGAATAAGAAACTTAACCATATTGGAAAGGTGACTTTCTCCCAAAAATCGCTAAAAAGCAACTAATCCCTTGCAATTAGAGGATTGATGTGCTACACTATAGAAAATAATACAGAAAGGGGCGGAGTTGAATGACTTCGCCTCTTAGCTATGTATAGACCTTTGTTGGTATTATTTTAAGTAAAAACTAGAAAGTAGAGGTAGTTGCTATCGCTAATCAAACGCTTATTGATACAGTTACTCAGGTCGTTGCTCCTGCTATTCCAGAGCCTTTCGAATTGGTTGATGTAGTGTATGAAAAGATGGGGGCTGATTATGTTTTGTCCATTCTGGTGGATAAGCCAGAAGGGATTACGGTAGATGATACCGCTGAGCTGACAGATATCATCAGTCCGCTCTTAGATACCATCAAGCCTGACCCCTTTCCAAGCCAGTATATGCTGGAAATTTCTAGCCCTGGTTTAGAACGGCCTCTGAAAACGGCCGAAAGTCTCAAGGCAGCTATCGGTTCCTACGTCAATGTCAGCCTGTACAAAGCCATTGATAAGGTCAAAGTTTTTGAGGGAGAGCTGCTAGATTTTGATGGTCAAAATTTAACTCTGGAATATCTGGATAAGACTCGCAAAAGGCAAGTAGAAATCCCTTACTCGACAGTTGCTAAAGCTCGTTTGGCTGTTAAGCTTTAGTCGGATTGATCAGGAACGAGTCAGCTGACCTACAAGCTTTCTAGTGAGTCTGGATACAGCCAAGTCAAGATAGTTTATCATTTTTGGATGTTCCAAAAATCCAAGTGCGTATTGAAAAACATAGAAAGGATAGAAGTTCCGCCGATCGGCGGATAAAAACACTTATGAGCAAAGAAATGCTAGAAGCCTTCCGTGTTCTGGAAGAAGAAAAACATATCGACAAAAACGACATTATTGATGCAGTGACTGAGTCACTTAAATCTGCTTACAAACGTCGCTATGGTCAATCTGACAGTTGTGAGGTCGAATTTAATGAGAAGACAGGGGATTTTCAAGTCTATAGCGTGCGTGAAGTTGTCGAAGAAGTTTTTGACAGCCGTCTGGAAATCAGCCTAGTGGATGCCCTCAAGATCAGTTCAGCTTATGAGCTGGGTGACAAGATTCGTTTTGAAGAATCCGTTAAAGAATTCGGTCGTGTCGCTGCCCAATCTGCTAAGCAAACCATCATGGAAAAAATGCGCCGTCAGATGCGGGAAATCACCTACAATGAGTACAAAGAGCATGAAGGTGAAATCATGACTGGAACGGTTGAACGTTTCGATCAACGCTTCATCTATGTCAACCTAGGCTCGATAGAAGCCCAGCTGTCTCATCAAGACCAAATTCCTGGCGAGACATTCAAATCCCATGATCGTATTGAAGTCTATGTTTACAAGGTGGAAAACAATCCTCGCGGTGTCAATGTTTTCGTTAGTCGGAGCCATCCGCAATTCATCAAACGTATCATGGAGCAAGAAATTCCTGAAGTTTTTGATGGTACTGTTGAAATCATGAGTGTCTCTCGGGAAGCTGGGGATCGCACCAAAGTTGCGGTTCGCAGTCACAACCCTAATGTGGATGCTATCGGAACGATCGTTGGTCGCGGCGGTGCTAATATCAAGAAAGTTGTCAGCAAGTTCCATCCAGTTCGCCTAGATCCTAAGTCAGGTTTAGCTGTTCCTGTCGAAGAAAATATCGACGTTATTCAATGGGAAGAAGATCCAGCTGAATTTATCTATAATGCAATTGCGCCAGCGGAAGTAGATTATGTTATCTTCGATGATGAAAATAGCAAGCACGCTACGGTGGTTGTTCCAGACAACAAACTGTCATTGGCAATCGGCCGTCGTGGTCAAAATGTTCGTCTAGCCGCTCACCTGACTGGTTATCGTATCGATATTAAGTCAGCGACAGAATACGAAGCGGCCATGGAAGCAGAAGAAGCTTATGAAACTGAGGCTGATGACTTGGTGGAAGATACAAATTTGGAAACAGTTGACCAAGTACAAGCAGAAGAAGTTGCTCGGGCTAACCTTGATGCTGAACTGACCCAAGCTGAGTCAGCAGAAGCAGAATAAGAAGTTAAGGAAGGTGTTTTATGGCTAAAACAAGAAAAATACCTTTAAGAAAATCAGTTGTTTCAGGTCAAGTGATTGACAAGAGAGATCTCCTTAGAATTGTTAAAAATAAGGAAGGTCAAGTTTTCATTGATCCAACAGGTAAGCAAAACGGTCGAGGAGCCTATATCAAACTAGATAATGAGGAAGCCCAGTTGGCCAAGAAAAAGCGGGTTTTTAACCATAGTTTTTCTATGACTATTCCCGAAGAATTCTACGATGAATTGATTGCTTATGTGGATCACAAGGTCAAAAGGAGAGAGTTGGGCCTTGACTAGTTTAGAGAAATTATCAAATCTATTGGGTCTAGCTCAGCGAGCCGGAGCACTTATCTCTGGTGAAGGCTTGGTCATCAAGGCTATCCAGAAGCATCAGACCAGATTAGTTTTTCTGGCAAATGATGCTGCTCCAAATTTGACCAAAAAAGTAACTGATAAATGTCAATATTATGATATAGAAGTCTCCACAGTGTTTTCATCACTGGAATTAAGCGTTGCCATCGGTCGCTCCAGAAAAGTTTTGGCCGTGACTGACGCTGGATTTGCAAAGAAAATGAGGACTCTTATGAACTAAAAGAATAGGAGGACATGATTTGTCTAAGAAAAGATTGTACGAAATTGCCAAAGAACTCGGCAAACCAAGTAAAGATGTGGTGGAAAAGGCTAAGAGTTTAGGTTTGGATGTTAAGAGCCACGCTTCTAGCGTAGAAGATACCGATGCCAAACGCATTGTCAGTAGTTTTTCATCGGCTGCCAAGCCCCAAGCCCCAAAAGCAGTAACGCCAAAGGCTGACCAAGCTGACAGTAAGGTTACGGCTAAGTCGAATCAATCAGCTAAGTCTGAAGCAGAAGCTAAGCCAGCTCAAGGGACCAAACCAGCCTCAGAAAAAGCTGCTCAGGTTAAACCAACTGCCAAGTCAAAGCCCAAAATTCGTAATTTTAAAGCAGAACGTGAAGCTAAGGCTAAGGCAGAAGCAGAGCGTCGACAAAATCAAGGAAACAAAGGTAAGCAGAATAGCCGTGGTGATCGTCGCAATAATGATCGCCGTCGTGATCGCGACAATCGTTCAGGTAATCGTAATGATCAAAGAAACAATCGCAATCAGACCAATCAAGGCCCACGGATTGATTTCAAAGCTAGAGCTGCTGCGCTTAAGGCCGAACAAAATGCAGAATATTCGCGCCAAAGTGAAGTTCGTTTCCGCCAAGAGCAAGAAAATAAGGCAGCGATGGCGCGCCAACAAGAAGAAGCTCGTAAAAATAAACGAACAGCCCAAGATCAAGTTCAGGATCAGCCTGCTAAACCAACTCAAGTGGCCCCTGCTCCAGCAGCAGTCGCTTCTAAGCCAGCCCCAGCTAAGGATACTCGCCGCAAGAAATCCAATCGTTCAGACAAATCACGTGACTTTTCACATAAGAATGAAGATGGACCAAAACAAAGCAGAAATAAGAAGTGGAATAATCAAAATCAAGTGAGAAATCAAAGAAATAGTAATTGGAATCATAAGAAGAAAAAAGGGAAGAATAACCGCAATAAGGATGTGGCTCCAAAGCCAGTCACCGAGCGTAAATTCCATGAGTTGCCTAAGGAATTTGAATATACTGAAGGTATGACAGTTGCAGATATCGCAAAACGTATCAAACGCGAACCTGCTGAAATTGTTAAAAAGCTCTTTATGATGGGCGTAATGGCCACACAAAATCAATCCTTGGATGCAGAAACAATTGAGCTTTTGATGGTAGATTATGGTATCGAGCCTAAGAAAAAGGTTGAAGTTGACGATGCCGACATCGAGCGTTTCTTTGTCGATGATGACTATCTCAATGAAGACCAGTTAGTTGAACGGGCTCCAGTTGTAACAATTATGGGACACGTTGACCATGGTAAAACAACCTTACTGGATACCCTGCGCAATTCTCGTGTTGCTACGGGTGAAGCTGGTGGTATTACCCAACATATCGGGGCTTATCAGATTGATGCCAACGGTAAGAAGATCACCTTCCTAGATACTCCAGGACACGCGGCCTTTACTTCAATGCGTGCGCGTGGTGCCTCTGTTACTGATATCACGATCTTGATCGTCGCTGCGGATGATGGGGTTATGCCACAGACCATCGAAGCTATCAATCACTCCAAGGCTGCTGGCGTCCCAATTATTGTAGCCATCAATAAGATTGATAAGCCAGGAGCCAATCCTGAACGAGTTATCGGTGAATTGGCCGAACATGGGGTTATCTCGACAGCTTGGGGCGGTGAGTCAGAATTCGTTGAAATTTCGGCTAAATTTGGTCAAAATATTGATGAGCTCTTAGAAACTGTCCTTCTGGTTGCAGAATTGGAAGAGCTCAAGGCAGATCCAACCGTTCGTGCTATCGGTACCGTTATTGAAGCCCGTCTGGATAAAGGAAAAGGTGCTGTGGCTACCCTCTTGGTTCAACAAGGAACGCTGCACGTCCAAGATCCAATCGTTGCGGGCAATACCTTTGGCCGAGTTCGTGCTATGGCTAATGATTTGGGGCGCCGTGTTAAGACTGCCTTGCCATCTACGCCAGTTTCTATCACTGGGCTTAATGAAGCGCCTATGGCTGGTGATCATTTCGCCGTCTATGAAGACGAAAAAGCTGCTCGGGCAGCTGGTGAAGAACGGGCTAAACGGGCTCTACTCAAACAACGTCAAGTTAATCATCGCGTCAGCTTAGAAAATCTCTTTGATACTCTGAAAGATAGTGAAGTTAAGTCTGTTAATGTGATTATCAAGGCTGATGTGCAAGGTTCTGTTGAAGCCTTAGCTACCTCTCTTCAAAAGATTGAAGTGGAAGGTGCCAAAGTTACCATCGTTCACTCGGCTGTCGGTGCCATCAATGAATCTGATATTACTCTGGCTGAGGCTTCTGATGCGGTTGTTATTGGTTTCAATGTTCGCCCTACTCCGCAGGCTCGTGCTCAAGCTGAAAGTGATGAAGTTGAAATTCGTCTTCACAGCATTATCTATAAGGTTATCGAAGAAATTGAAGATGCCATGAAGGGTATGCTGGATCCTGAATACGAAGAAAAAATCATGGGTGAGGCTATTATCCGTGAAACATTCAAAGTATCTAAGGTCGGTACTATCGGTGGATTCATGGTTACCAGTGGTAAAGTCACTCGTGACTCTAGCGTCCGAGTTATTCGTGATGGTGTTGTTATCTACGATGGGAAGTTAGCCAGCTTGCGTCACTTCAAAGATGATGTCAAAGAAATTGGTAACGCTCAAGAAGGCGGTCTCATGATTGAAGGCTATAATGATATTAAAGTGGATGATACTATTGAAGCCTATATCATGGAAGAAATTGAGCGCTAAGCCTCTTGCTATACGAAGAAAGAAGGAGTGAGCGCATGGCCAATTCATTTCGTACCGATCGGGTTGGAATGGAGATTAAGCGGGAAGTCAATGAAATTCTGCAAAAGAAGGTTCGTGATCCCCGTGTCTCTGGTGTAACCATCACCGATGTCCAAATGCTAGGAGACTTATCCATGGCTAAGGTCTACTACACCATTATGAGTGACCTAGCTTCGGATAATCAAAAAGCCCAAACGGGTCTAGAAAAGGCCAAGGGAACTATTAAACGGGAACTTGGTAAGAATCTCCAAATGTATAAAATTCCAGATTTAACTTTCATCAAAGATGAATCTATTGCCTATGGTAATAAGATTGACCAGATGTTGCGCGATTTGGAAAGTAAGAAATAAATAGTTAGAGACTGAGAGAGACAGCCAATTCGCTATAGTGGTTGGCAGTAGTTATGAATGTGGGGCATTGAGACAAAAAATCTTGCTGTAGCTTAATGAAACTGCGCAGGGGATAGCAATCTATTTCCATTCGAACCTTAAAATGGAAGTGCGAAGAAAAATGAAGTCGCTATTTTATGGTGGATTTACCGATTTCTGTCCAACTCTCATAAAACCATTTTCATTGTGAGATCATTTATCAGCAATTCCTGTCTCTTGATACAAAAATCAAAAAACGAGCAAAATTAGAATTTTCAGCATTAGAAAACTAACTTTGTTCGTTTTTTTGTGCTGTTATCAGTCTTTTATTTTATACTTGTATTCAGTAGCCAATTGAGGATAGGTAGGAGAATAGAATGGATATAAAGGAGTTATTTGAAAGAGATTCGGATATCGTGAGAATTTTAACGATCATAGATCAGCTGGGACTTTCAGATGCATGGCTGGCAGCAGGAACCTTACGAAATTTTGTCTGGAACAAATTATCTGGTTATCCAGCTTTTGATAAAGAGACAGATGTTGATGTTGTTTTCTTTGATCAGACTATAACCTATGAAGAGACATTAGAAATAGAAAAGCGACTCCGCAAAGAGCATCCAACTTATAATTGGGAGCTGAGAAATCAAGCAGTTATGCATAGCCATAGTCCTAACACTCGCCCCTATACTAGTTCCAAAGATGCCATTAGCAAATATCCTGAGAGATGCACAGCAATTGGGGCTAGGCTTGACAACGACCAACACATAGAATTATTTTTGCCCTATGGGATAGAGGATATTCTATCTTTTAAGATTAGACCCACCCCTCATTTTCAAATAGATAAAGATAGAATGACTGTTTATCATGACCGTTTAGCTCAGAAAAATTGGCAATCTAAGTGGCCACAGTTAAAAATTGAAAACTGACCGTTAGGGAACCCAGATAACTTATTTCTTGCAGGTCATTTTGGTTTACATTTGTAAACAACTCTGTTATAATATATCTACAATTGTAGATGAAGAAATTTTGAAGGAGGCTGATATGATTTCAAATGCAGAATGGGAAGTCCTGCGAGTCGTCTGGACAAAAGGTCGGGTCACTAGTAAACAGATTATCGCTGTTTTGGCTAGTAAAAAGGATTGGTCAGAGTCCACTATCAAGACTTTGATTGGCCGTTTAGTTGATAAGGGCATTTTGCTTAGCCGCCGCGAGGGACGCAGCTATCTTTATTGGACAGAAGTATCAGAAGATGATGCAAACCTAGCCTGCCTGAAGGGGGAGCTGGATAAGATTTGTGTCACTAAGCATACAGGCCTTTTGGGAAAATTGCTAGGAGAAACACCCATGACGGCGCAAGATATCAAGACGCTGCAGGATATCTTGTCTGCGAAACAGGCCGTTACTGAGGTAACCTGTGACTGCACGCCTGGTCAGTGCCGCTGTCATGAAACTGGTGCAGCCTAATAGATTGGTAAGGAGGTGATCTCATGGTTAAAGAGACTTATGTTGTTGATGGGATGGTCTGTGCCGCTTGTGCTGCTACAGTCGAAGGAGCTGTTAAAAAATTAAGAGGTATGGAAAGTTGCGCTGTTAATTTAACTACCGAAAAGATGTCAGTGACCTATGATCAAGAACAATTGGATGCTGATCAGATAGCAAAAGCGGTTGCAGACTCGGGTTACAGTGCCCATGTGTTTGATGAAAAGAAAGATGCTAGTCAAGAAGAGCGGGAACTACAGCGTCTTGCTGGTATGAAAATTCGCTTGATTTGGTCTGCAATCTTTACCCTCCCTCTCTTATATATATCAATGGGAAGTATGGTAGGACTGCCCCTGCCGCAGATTGTAGATCATCACTCTCATCCGCTGGTTTTTGTTCTGAGTCAGCTTCTATTAACAGTACCAGTTATGGTATTGGGCTGGCACTTTTACAGATCAGGATTTAAATCTCTGAGCAAGGCCCATCCTAATATGGATAGCCTAGTTGCAGTAGCAACCAGCGCAGCCCTTCTTTACAGTCTTTACAGTACCTACCATGTGATTTTGGGACATCACCACTACATTCATCAACTTTATTTTGAGTCTGTTGCGGTTATTTTGACACTGATTACTCTCGGAAAATTTTTTGAAACCCTTTCTAAGGGCCGTACCTCTGAAGCGATTAAAAAGCTCATGCACCTTTCGGCCAAAGAAGCCTTGGTGATCCGAAATAATCAGGAAATACTGTTGCCTATTGAGGAATTGGTCATTGGTGATCGCGTTTTAGTTAAACCAGGTGAAAAAATTCCAGTCGACGGTCAAATAGTAACTGGTCAATCGTCAATTGATGAGTCCATGCTGACAGGGGAATCTATCCCCGTTGAAAAAACTGTTGGTGATCAGGTTTATGGTGGTTCTATCAATAGTCAGGGAGTTCTAACCGTTCAGGCTGAAAAATTGGGCAAAGATACCCTGCTTTCACAGATTATTCAATTGGTTGAGGAAGCACAAGAAACCAAGGCACCGATTGCTAAAATTGCCGATCAGGTTTCAGGCGTTTTCGTACCGATTGTCATGGGAATCGCCTTTGTGACAGGTCTGGTTTGGTTCTTCATCGGTGGAGAGTCCTTTACTTTTGCTTTGACTGTGGCCGTTAGTGTTTTAGTGATAGCTTGTCCTTGTGCTCTGGGGCTGGCAACACCGACTGCAATCATGGTTGGGACAGGCCTGGCAGCTGAACATGGTATTCTTTTCAAATCTGGTGATAGTCTTGAATTAGTTCATCAAGTTGATACCATTGTTTTTGACAAGACAGGAACGCTGACCCAAGGGAAGCCAGAACTGCTATCGGTTTACAACTATGCAGGCGATTTAGATCAGGCATCTTTACTGACTGTCATAGCTAGTCTAGAGGCCAATTCTAGTCATCCTATCAGTTCAGCAATCGTTGCTAAGGCTAAAGAAGACCAGCTTCAGTTATTAGATGTAGAGCAGTTTGAGAACCTAGCTGGTTTTGGACTTAAAGGCCAAATCAATGAGCAAGAATGGTTAATTGGTAATAAAAATCTGATGGAGCAGGCCTCTATTGATCTCACCCCAGCTCGCTCTGATTTTGATTTGTTGACACAGCAAGGACAGACCCCAATCTACGCTGCCAGTCAAGGACAGTTAATGGGGTTATTAGGAGTGGCTGATCAGCTTAAGCCAGACAGTCAAGAAGCTTTGAGCCAGCTTAAAGAACGTGGCTTTGATCTCGTTATGTTAACAGGAGATAATGAGCAAACGGCACAAGCTATTGCTCGAAAGGCAGGACTTGACCACGTGATTAGCCAAGTGCTTCCTGATCAAAAAGCCCAAACAATCAGTGATTTACAAGCTCAAGGTAAAAAAGTCGCCATGGTCGGTGATGGTATCAATGATGCACCAGCTTTAGCAACAGCTGATGTTGGCTTAGCCATGGGGGCTGGGACTGATATCGCTATTGAATCAGCCGATGTTGTGCTGATGAAGCCTGATTTAATGGACGTTGCTAAGGCCATGACGGTCAGTCAAGCCACCATTAAAACTATTAAGGAAAATCTTTTTTGGGCTTTTATCTATAATATTTTAGCTATTCCCGTTGCTATGGGTGTGTTGTACTTATTTGGAGGGCCACTTTTGAATCCTATGCTGGCAGGTCTTGCCATGAGCTTTAGTTCGGTTTCAGTAGTTCTCAATAGTCTTCGATTGAAGTATCGAAAGGTATAATATAGAAGAACGGTTATAAGTTATAATCATCAGAGCAGACATCATCAATCGAAAAAAGCTATTTTGGACTCTTCTTCTAAATTTCGGCTTCTTTGAAACTTTGATGATTCTTCAGTAACTTGTCTATTTTCTCTTGAATCGCTTAACAGCTTAATATCTTATAAAAGGAGTTTATTATGTCAAAAATCTATCAAGTATCAGGAATGAAATGTGATGGCTGTGCTAAAACAGTCACTGACAAACTTTCAGCAGTTAAAGGCGTCGAATCAGCTACTGTTGATCTTGAAAAAAATCAGGTCACCATCGAAGGAAAAGCTTGGAAATGGTCGCTGAAGCACGCTTTGAAAGGGACCAACTACCAATTAGGTCGTGAAGTTTAATTCTCGTAGCAAATATTTGGCAAAGTCATCTTTTTCCGTTAGAATGACACTATAATCAAAAGAAATGGAGATCTAATTATGGCAGAAGTCGTAACAGATAACACCTTTGAAGAAGAAACAGCCCAAGGTCTTGTCCTTGTAGATTTTTGGGCAACATGGTGCGGCCCTTGTCGCATGCAATCACCAATCTTGGAGCAAATGTCTGAAGAGTATGATGAAGACGAGTTGCGCGTGCTTAAAATGGACGTTGATGAAAATCCTGAAACAGCTCGTAAATTTGGCATCATGTCAATTCCTACCCTCCTCTTCAAAAAAGATGGTCAAGTGGTCAAACAAGTAGCAGGTGTCCACACTAAAGATCAAATTAAACAAATTATAGCTGAAGTAGGATAACTAAAAGGCAGCGTTCCCGTAAGGTTCGCTGTTTTTGCTGAGTGTTGCAAGTAGAATATCTATAGATATTAGGTATCTAATTTTGGTTAGCCAAACTACTACACTACATAAAAGTAATATAGTTAAGGAGTAGAAAAAATGAAGACTGCTATTTTTGAAAAAGCCGGTCAAATGATCGTTGAAGACGCACCAATGCCAACAATTCAGGCTGCTGATGATGCCATTATTAAAATTGTTCGTGCTTGTGTTTGTGGTTCGGATCTCTGGTCATACTCACACGGCGATGAACGCGAAGAACGCTCTGTAAACAGTGGTCACGAGGCACTTGGCATCGTCCAAGAAGTAGGACCTGATGTCATTAATGTCAAACCGGGTGATTTTGTTATCGTACCATTTACCCATGGCTGTGGCGAATGTGATGCTTGTCGTTCTGGATTTGATGGGACCTGTGATAACCATCCAGCACCAACTAACTGGGGCGGCGGTTTTCAATCTGAATATCTTCGCTTCCACTATGCTAACTGGGCTCTCATCAAGATCCCTGGTCAGCCATCAGACTATTCAGAAGGCATGATTAAGTCACTTTTGACTCTTGCTGACGTTATGCCAACAGGCTACCACGCAGCACGAGTGGCTCGTGTCGCTCCCGGTGATAGGGTTGTCGTTATTGGTGATGGTGCTGTTGGTCAATGTGCGGTTATTGCTGCTAAAATGCGCGGAGCTTCCCAGATTGTCCTGATGAGCCGTCATGAGGATCGTCAACAAATGGCCTTGTCTTCCGGTGCAACTGCTGTTGTTGCTGAACGCGGAGAAGAAGGTATTGCTAAGGTTCGCGAAATTCTTGGCGGCGGGGCAGATGTTGCTCTGGAATGTGTCGGTACAGAAGGGGCACTTGAGCAAGCTCTCGGTGTCCTGCATAATGGCGGCCGTATCGGCGCTGTCGGCGTGCCCCATTATGGCGATCATCGCATCGGTTCGACTTTTGCTCAAAACATCTCAATCGCAGGTGGCTCAGCTTCTGTTACAACCTATGACAAACAAATCTTGCTCAAGGCTGTTTTGGATGGCGACATCAATCCAGGTAAAGTTTTTACAAACACCTATAGCCTAGATGACATTAACCAAGCTTATCAAGATATGGCGGATCGCAAAACTGTTAAATCAATGCTGGTAGTAGCAGAATAAAACAAAAGGAACCTCTTTGATAAGGTTCCTCACAGGGACGCTAAATCAGTGTCCTTTTTTCTTTTGCCGGCGCTTTTCCTGCTTGAGCTGAAACTGTCTCTCCTTATATTCCTGCCGCTTTTGCCGTTTGGAGGCTTTCTTTTCCAGTTTCAGCAGCTCATGACTAGCCTGCATGGCATGTTGAGCCTTAGAGGATAGCGCAGGCTGTTTCAGCTGCTTGCTAATTTCTCTTTGCATTCGCTTAGGATTGATGGATTTATGCACAAGAGATGTATCTGGTTCGTCACTGACTAAGCCCAGCCTTTCTTGTTTTTGCATCAATTCAGTCAAGTGACGATAGACAAAATCAAGTATTTCGCTGTCCTTGGGCTCCTTGCCAAAGGGATAGCGAAAGGCTTGGTAGCCAAGCTGTTTGTCCTGATATTCAACCAAACCAAACCAGAAACCGCCGTCAAAAAATACTGTCATTTTCATGCCAGCCCTCCAAAAATGATAAATATTTTGATAAGGGACGACCGGAGGGAAGGTTACTGACACTTGTTGAAGATAAACAAAAGCAATGACCATGCATGATGGCTGCCTAATGCTGGAAATTTCCAGTCCTGACATGCCAGCTCTCCAAGTTGATCATTCCGCAAGTGCGTGCAGACTACCCAACTGCACCTGTGTTTTTATATCAATAGGGTTATTATAGCACTTTAAGTCTGCACCTGCTCAAAGGTTTCAATCATTATGTTTTTTTGCGTTCGACTGACACTCGCAAATGACTTTTTATTTTGATACAGTTAAGACAATGACTAGTGTTCAGAAAGGATGAAGGTTATGTTATGGATGGGAAAAAGAGTTTTCTTGAGCGACATGAATGGATTGGAATTATAGTAGATTGGGTGATATTTTTGGAAACGACTATTGTCTTAGGGGGTATCTTGTCTCAAGTCCTAAAAGATGGTGATTATTTTATTCCAATACTTGCTCTTCTAGTGGTCCCCATTTTTAGCTTTTATGTCAATATTCTTCGCCCGTCTAAAAGTGAACGGCTAAAGGAGTGGAAGGGTTATTTCTCGGGAAATGGTTTCTTCGCTTTGATTATCTGGGGCTGTCACTAGACGATTGGCCTCTATGGCAAATACAGACTGGCACAAGGTCCTGTCTGGAAGATGGGGCCAAGAAAGCTGTGCCTATGTTTGTCCTTGAAGGAGCGGTAACAGGCCTCTGGTTTCTCCTGGCCTATATCAGTAAAAAATACAATTGGCAAACGACTAAGTCACAACCAACTGATGAGCAAGAAGTGGCTATTATCGAAATAGCTACGAAAAACCGAAAAAAGGGCTGAGCTCCAGTGGAGCCAGTCCTTTTGCATGGTCAGAATTCAGTACATTAAGTTGCTTGTCCCATCTATTCTTGTACCTTCTCAAAGGCGTCAATCATTTTTTTCTGAGGTGTCGCCATAGGAAAATGCTCAAAGTCCTCAGGGGCTACCCAGCGGAGCTCACGCGAGCTAGAAAACTGGGCTTTCCCAACTTTTCCAGCTATGAGCTGGACCTGCCATTTTTGGTGGCTAAAGGTGTGCTTGACCAAGGGATAGTTGGTTTCTTGCCAGACAGGATTGATTTGGTAATCGTCCTCGAAAACCTTTAGCAATGAAAGGCTGTCCAGGACCTGGTTGTCAGTTTTGTCGAAGAGTGATAGTTGTTTCCCCACCAGCTGAGTCTCCATGATGGGGAAGGACCAAAAGCCAGCCAAGAGACCATCTTTTTGGTTTTTCTCAAGGAGAAATTCGCCCTTGTCATTTTGGATAACAAAAGCTTGTAAAGTCATGGGTTTTGGCTTTTTCTTAGGCAATTTAATCGGATATTTATCATAGGTGCCGTGCAGGTAAGCGGCATTAAAAGCTCGGATGGGGCTCTCGTCAGGTCTGGGATTTTTAGCCGATTCAATATCCGTTCCTAGGTCCATCAGAGCCTGATTGAAATCTCCAGGACGCTTGGGATCAATCAGCTCTTCCATAATGGCTTGGAAGAGCTTACGATTACTGGGATTGCCGATATCATAATCCACCTCGAAAAGACGGGCTATGACGCGCATAACATTACCATCAACGGCAGGCTCTGGTAAATCAAAAGCAATACTGGCAATAGCCCCTGCAGTATAAGGGCCAATCCCCTTTAGGGAGGCAATCTCATCATAGCTCTTCGGAAATTCTCCGTCGAAGTTCCCCACGATCTGCTGGGCTGCTACCTGCATATTACGAACACGAGAGTAATATCCTAGCCCCTCCCAAGCCTTGAGCAATCGCTCTTCGGGAGCACTCGCTAGATCGTCTACAGTCGGGAACAAGTCCAAAAAGCGTTGGTAATAAGGAATTACTGTCTGAACTTGAGTTTGTTGCAGCATAGTCTCTGAAATCCAAATGTAGTAAGGATTCTTTGTTCGTCTCCAAGGTAGGTCGCGTTTTTCTCTGTCGTACCAATCTAGGAGGGTTCGTCTAAAGGCGAAAATCGTAGGTTGATCCCACATCTCAATACCAAAATCACGTAAATTCAGCTTTTTCTTCATAGGAAAAATTATAACAAAAATATTAACTAAAAAAGCAATAAAAGCTTGACAAAAGAAAACGCTTACAATATAATAAGAGTGTAAACAAGATAAGACTTAATCAAGGAGGAATTCTCTATGATTAGACAAAACATTTCAAGGTACAAGAACGGTGACAGGCCTTAGACGGTAGGCAAAAAAAGATTAATTTTACAGTAAGTATTGTCACTAGTTCGTATGAGATATTGTGTTAAGTGGTGAAAGAAATGATTAACATGAATAAATCTCGGTACAAAAATGGAGACAGTCGTTTTAATGAAAATAAGCAAAATTATTCGATCCATGGTTGATTACTCGTTTTAGTTTGAGAAAAAGTGATAAGAAAATTTTTAAAGTGAAGCTCACAGTCCTAACAGTAGTTAATCATCAGTTTTTAAAACTTGCCAAAGTGTCGGAGGAAGGCTTATGTTGAAGTTTAACCTGAGTCGTTATAAAAATGGAGATAACTTAAGCTGTCGTCTAAAATAGCTTAAGGGGTGAAACCGATGTAATATTAATAGTTTATACTTAATGAAGACCCGATGTAAGCTTAGTTTGTAGGTGAGATGCTTGTCAGAAAGCCAGTATAACTAAGAAATAGATTTCTTCGTAGAGTGTCATGTTAAATATTGTTGAAGAGGTGGTCTTATGCTAAAGATGAATTTAGGTCGTTATAAAAACGGAGATACTGAGTTACTTTAACCTCCTTATGAGAAAATGAAAGGTGTGATGCCAGTGACTGAAAGTGAAATAGAAACGTAGAATCCGATTCTAAGCGTGCAAGAATCGGATTTTTTTGTGCTTTGGTAACGATATCAGATATTCCAATTATAAAGCCAGTCTAAAACGTAAATTTCTTAAGAATTTACTGTCGCCTTTACCTATACCTAAGAAAAACTACCAGGGTTCTACTGCCTAATCTATTACTGTTTTTAGTAAGATAATTACTTTTTTCTAATTTATCGATAAATCTTCTAAAAGATTCGTTTTATTTTACATAACGATTGCTGCTATCTAACATTTTTTAATCAATCTTGAAAAAAACTAAAAAATATAATAAAATGAACCTATATTAACAGATGAGTTGGTACCACTATATCTATTAGTATAAACTATTAACAAATTTAAGGAGAATTTTATGAATTCATTAGCATTTGAAGATTTTGAAGTCGCAACTACAGATAGCCTTTCTGAGATAGAAGCAGGCGGAGTCCTTTTAGGTGTTTTAGGAGCAGTAGGCGGTGGAGTTGGTGGCTTCTTCACAGGCGGGGTTGCTGGAGCAGCTGCTGGAACAATAACTTTGCCAATCGTTGGAACAATTTCAGGGGCTGCAGCTGGAGCTATCGGTGGAGCAGCAACTGGCGCCGTTACTGGTGGTTTAGCTGGAGCCGGTGTTAACACTTGGGGTAAATGGATCTAATCTACCCTAAGAAAAGGAGATGCGTATGTTGTCACCTAAGTTATGCTGGTTTGTTTTAGCTAGCTATCCTATCATGTTACTTATTCCTATGCTATTTCCACAGATAAAAAATATTAAGCTTATCGTATTTTCTATACTATTGGTAGAAAATTTACTGGTAATAGCCCTTTATTTAAAAGGTAAGTATTACAGCTAATTAGGTATGTTTCATGGGTGCTTCAGCACTTGTTCCTCTACTTTCTAATAGCTTAACTACTGCTATATAAGCATAGAATCCGATTTTAAGCGTGCAAGAATCGGATTTTTTTGGCTCTTTGTCAACTGTAGTGGGTGATGAAAACAGGTGGACTATAGAGAATTCTAATAAAAAGTAGATAAACAGGAGTTAAATTATAAGCTTATTTGACAAAAGGTTATTCTATCAGTTAAACTAGCGGAAAAAATTTAAGGGGGGATAAATTAATGTATTCCACAAGTATCAGGCTGAAATACTGCTTAAATAAAATATGATGATGGATTCATTAATAAAGGAGATTTTATTTTATGTCAAAGATTTCAGCCGTTCTAATATTACTTGGTGTTTTTATGTTGGCATTTGTCTCTTCTCATACCAAAAGTTCTAATGTAAAAATTGCTTGTTTTGCAATTTTGTTTCTCGTAGCTATTTATACCGTAGGAGATTTAATATATTCGTTTCTAACTTAAAATTAAACTTTATAAATTAGTCTTTAAGATCATAGACTCTTTATCAGAAAATAATAATGGATATGATAGTGTTAGCCATCTACACCATTTTATTTACATAAGTAGTTACTACCCTGTTTCCATCATGGTGCCAGAGTAATTTAAAAGGTGACTGATTCAGTGAGTTGACTATTGAAAGTTCTATTGGCGGAGGTATTGGATCTGAACTTGGAAATTCAATTTATATATTCGGTACGCCATCTGAGATAAGGATATCAATATGGAATGCCTTATCTTGAAAACGATTGGCTGGTTTAGTATCAGCTAGTTATCTTGGAGCTAGCGTCAATAAAGGTGGCCTCCTTTAAATGTTAGATGTACCTAATATGTGAGAATAGCTATATAATTTATCAAAAGTAAGGACTAAAATGAAAACACCAATTGATATCATTAATGCAATAGTTATTATTGCTATGTTTTTTTAGCTGATCAAGGACTTAAAAGTATTAAATCAAAAAAATTAGATTTTGTGTTTCAGGTTCTTTACTGCTCTATTTGATTGTGATGGCGATATATTATTATTTACATAACAGATAATTTTACACGAATTATCAGAATTTTTTTGGCGACATGTCATCTTTGTTTTTCTTTAGTTAAAACCTCCTTAAAGTTATTGCCAACTGAGAATAATTGCGCTAAACTAACCACCGTTAATTTATATTAGCAAATGCAAAATTAAAGGAGAATTGTTATGAACACAGTAGCATTCATTGGACGCGACGGTTTTTGATAACTTTGAACGCAGCTGACAAGAGTTGCCTAGCTGGTATTGAAGCTGGGGCGAGTTTGTTGATGCTACCGCTGAAAGAGCTTGGACGGGTGCAATAGGTAGTGGTATTGCAGTAGCAGTCGAAGGTGCTGCATCATATTTGATTACGTGTGATTAGGAATATGAAATATATTATTATTGGTATTATTGCTTTTATATCAGTCATTGTACTAGCTGTAATTTTTTATAAATTAGGTATTATAAAATTTAAATAACTGTACAATAATTAACTTTTATGGAATATTCCTCTCCTTGTTATGTAGCTGGCGCAATTTTAGGCGGTATTGGTGGTGCCGTTGTAAACGGAAGTTGGTATTTAATAAAGGGAGGCGACTGAGAATAATTATGAAGTATATTGTGCTTATGATCATCGGTGCTATATCAGCAATTGTAGGACGAATTATTTTAGAAAAAATAAGGAAAAGATAAAACATAGTAAGAAAGTGGTGAGGAAGCTTCTTCTATCGGATATTTTTCACTACTTTTATTGCTTGTCTTTCCAAATCAGAAGGGAGCGGTTTACTTCTTGGTGTTGCTGGCATCGTTGTAGGCGGTATTACCTTTGGGGTCCTTGGTATGCCAGTGCATCTGTTGGTACATGGAGGCTGTGAGGTATACAGGATGCAGTTTCCTAGGTTTACTAACATGATTATAAGAGGTATACTGATATTTCCGATTCTACTAGTTTTGTTTCCCAATAATAAAATAAGACTTTTCATTTATGCATTACTTATAGCTAATGCTCTAGTGATTGCTTATCTTTTTTTGAAAAATAGATATTTTATCAATAAAATTGATTTGCCCCTTTTCCACTCTGGTGTCGAAATCTTTTATATCCACTCCCTAACGTAAGAAAAATTGACCTCGCCTACGACTCTGTGAATTAGATAAATGCCCTAGAAGCTTTGATGCTTCGCTGTCTATTTTCTAAAATTCTTTGAGTCTCTAAACAGCTTAGCGACATGAAGAAACTTCGGTCGAAAATACAGAAGTTTCGCAATTAGTAAAGTGCATAGCTAACTATCATAGTAGTTGGCGTAGTAGAGCAAGGTAGAAATACCTTAGCAATACTCTGCACTTGTATCTTTGGAAGGAATCTTATGAAACAAGAACAAGTCACTTATATTATTTTAATTGTAGCGCTTGTCATAGCAATTAATATTATTTTAGAGGCTGTCAGACGCTACTTTAGATCCAGAGGAGCAGCTCCTGTTTCTCAATCCGCAGCTAAAGCTTCTGGCTCCTCCAGCCTATTTTTCCGCAGACGCTACAAGCTTGTTCCTCAGGTTGACACCAGGGACTGTGGGCCGGCGGCCTTGGCTTCAGTAGCTAAGCACTATGGTTCTGACTATTCTCTGGCACATCTGCGGGAATTATCTCAGACAGATAAGCAGGGAACAACTGCTCTGGGGCTGGTGGAAGCCGCTAAGGCTATCGGTTTTGAAACCCGCTCCATTAAAGCTGACATGAGCCTTTTTGACTACACAGATTTAACCTATCCTTTTATCGTTCATGTGCTCAAGAATAAGCGTCTCCAGCATTATTATGTGGTTTATGCCAATGAAAAGGACAGCCTGATTATCGGAGACCCCGATCCCAATGTCAAGGTCACTCGCCTGTCTAAAAAGGACTTTCAGGAGGAGTGGACAGGGCTGGCAATCTTTTTGGCGCCGACTCCAAGCTATCAGCCTAAGAAGGATGAGAAAAACGGTCTGATGAGCTTCGTCCCAATTATTCTGCGGCAAAAGGCACTGCTGACCTATATCATCCTAGCCAGTCTGATTGTCACCCTGATTGATATTGTTGGCTCTTACTACTTACAAGGGATGCTGGATGAATACATTCCAGACCAACTGATTTCGACTCTGGGGATTATCACTATTGGGTTGATCATCACCTATATCATCCAACAGCTGATGAGCTTTGCCAAGGAATACTTGCTCAATGTTCTCAGTTTGCGTCTGGTCATCGATGTCATTCTTTCTTATATCAAGCATATCTTTACCCTCCCTATGTCCTTCTTTGCGACGAGGCGGACCGGTGAGATTACCTCCCGTTTTTCTGATGCCAATCAGATTATTAATGCCGTAGCGTCCACCATCTTCTCAATTTTCTTAGATGTGACTATGCTATTGGTAGTCGGTGGGGTTCTTTTGGTGCAAAATAACCACCTCTTCCTTTTGACCTTGCTGTCCATCCCGATTTATGCCATTATCATCACGGCCTTCCTCAAGCCTTTTGAAAAGATGAATCATGAGGTCATGGAAGCCAATGCTGTGGTATCATCTTCTATCATTGAAGATATTAACGGGATGGAAACCATCAAATCTTTGACCAGCGAAACCAATCGTTATCAAAATATCGATGGGGAATTTGTCGATTACTTGGAGAAAAATTTCAGGCTCCAGAAGATGAATGCCATTCAAACCTCGCTTAAGAGCGGTGCCAAGCTCATTCTCAATGTAGTTATCCTCTGGTACGGGGCTCAGTTAGTTATGGATGGTAAGATTTCTGTCGGGCAACTGATTACCTTTAACGCCCTCTTATCTTATTTCCAAAATCCGATTGAAAATATTATCAGCCTGCAAACCAAGCTCCAATCAGCCCGCGTGGCTAATACCCGTCTTAATGAGGTTTATCTGGTGGAGTCCGAGTTTGAAAATGATGGTGAGCTCTCTGAAGACAGCTTCTTAGATGGGGATATTTCCTTTGAAAAATTGTCCTACAAGTATGGCTATGGCCGTGATACGCTGTCAGATATCAACCTGACCATAGCGAAGGGCTCTAAAATCAGCTTAGTTGGACCATCCGGTTCCGGTAAGACAACCTTAGCGAAGATGATGGTCAACTTCTATGAGCCCAATCGCGGGATCGCTCGGATCAATGGTTACGACCTCAAGGTTATTGATAAGACAGCCCTGCGGCAGCACATCAGCTACCTTCCTCAACAGGCTTATGTTTTTAGTGGGACCATCATGGACAACCTGACCTTGGGAGCCAAGGAAGGTACAACTCAGGAAGATATTATCCGAGCTTGTGAACTCGCTGAGATCCGCTCAGATATTGAACAAATGCCTCTGGGGTATCAGACCGAACTGTCTGATGGTGCAGGTGTCTCTGGCGGTCAGAAGCAGCGGATTGCCCTAGCTCGTGCTCTTTTGACTCAGGCTCCGGTTTTGATATTGGATGAGGCTACCAGCAGTTTGGATGTTCTGACGGAAAAGAAAATTGTCGATAACCTCATGGCCATGACCGATAAGACGATTATTTTTGTGGCGCACCGCCTGAGTATTGCGCAGCGGACAGAGCGTATTATTGTGATGGATCAAGGAAAGATTGTAGAGACCGGTAGCCATAAGGAACTGTTGGCGAATAAAGGCTTCTATTACACACTGTTTAACTAAGGGAGGACGTTATCATGAATCCAAAATTACTCGAAAGTGCGGAATTTTACCGCCGCCGCTACCATAATTTTGCGACAGTGCTGATTGTGCCCTTGGTTATCTTGATTGTTTTCATCGTTGTCTTCCTTTGTTTTGCTAAAAAGGAAGTCACGGTCATCTCTCAAGGTGAGGTGGCCCCGACTGAGGTTTTAGCCATTATCCAGTCTGGCAGTGATGCTTCTATTGCTCAAAACAAATTGGATGACAACACCAAGGTGAAAAAAGGGGATCTTTTGGTGCGATATAACGAGGAGACAACTCCTGCACAAAAGAATTCGCAAAAAGAAGCCATAAAGGAACGCAATAAGCGTCTGGACAAAATAGAAGAGAAGAAAGAAAAGAAGACCAAGAAAAAAAACAAAAAGCTCTCTAAAAAGGCCAGAAAAAAAGCTGAAAAAAAGGCTAAAAAGAAAAAAGATGCTAAGAAGAAAAAGCGCGATGAGAAAGATAAAAAAGAAACGGCTCATGTCTCTCTCTTTGCGCCGGATAATGGCATTATCCATACCAATCCCAAGTACGAAGGGGCTCATGTCATTCCCCAATGGTCAGAAATTGCTCAAATTTATCCTGATATCCAAAAGACCAAGACGGTATTGATTACCTATTACGTGTCATCAGACGATGTGGTCTCAATGGAAGAAGGACAAAAGACTCGCTTGACAGTTGAGAAAAAAGGCAATGACAAGATGATTATTGAAGGTAAGATCACTAAGGTTGCTTCTTCAGCCACGTCCACTAAAAAGGGAAATCTCTTTAAGGTGACTGCCAAGGCTAAGCTCTCCAAAAAGGACAGCAAGCTCGTCAAATATGGCATGACTGGTAAGACCGTTACGGTAATTGATAAGAAGACCTACTTTGACTACTTTAAAGATAAACTTCTGCATAAAATGGAGAATTAGGTTCGATTCACAATCCGACTCAAACTGAGTTGGATTTTTATTTATATTCAAATGAAAACAAACAGAAAATTTAGCAGCTCTTATCAGAGACTTTTTAATTTGATTAAACCGCTAAAAATCGCTTGATTCTAGGTCTTTTATCCCTTACAATAACTACTGTCAATTGAAAATAATTTTGATTGATAAGTAAAAAATCAGGTCAGATTACATGAAGTAGTAGACGACCATGTAAAAAACAAGAAGGAGATTCACATGAATACAAACATTTTAGAAAATTTTGAAGAAATGAACTCAGAAAACTTGAACACCATCACAGGAGGTGGCTTCTTTGATAGTGTGACGGATTTCGTTGATACAGTTGAGACAGTTATTACCGCTGTTGATAATGCATATTCAATTGTAAAAGATGTAATCGTCATCTCGTAATAGACCAGTGTGCACTCGGCTAAGCAAACTTGAAGGTTGGTTCTGAAATCATGTTTTCAGTAATTGATCAAAATAAGACTAAAAATAGTTAAGTTCGATTCTAGGTTCTTAGGATTGAATTTTTCTATTTATTTTCAAATGAAAATAAATAGAAAATTTAGTGGCTGGTATCAGAGGTCTTATAATTTGATTAAACCGCTCGAAATCGCTTGATTCTAGGTCTTTTATCCCTTACAATGACTACTGTCAATTGAAAATAATTTTGATTGATAAATAACCAAACGGGTCAGATTACGTGAAGTAGTAGACGACCGAGCAAAAATAAGGAGGTATTCGCATGAATACAATCGCATTTGAACAATTTGAAGTGATGAACACAGAAAGCTTAACCACTTTTAATGGTGGGGGGTACAAAGATCCTTTACGCTGTCTTGAGGCTATGGAAGGTGGAGGCCTTGCTGCAAGCTCTGCAGCAGCACTTGCAATAGGAAGTGGTCCAATTGGTTGGGCGGGGGGTGCCCTTATCTTTGGTGCAGGTGTTGGTGCAGGTATGTTGGCAAATGGTAGTGCGGATTCTTGTACAATTGAATAGTATGATAATGACGTATAGTTCTATCTGAATATCTTAAGCAAATCCTAACTATTATAGCAAAAAGGAGATTATGATGAATACAGTGGTATTTGAAGAATTTGAAAAAGTAAATAAAGAAGAATTGACAGTTGTTTCAGGAGGATATCTAATAGATCCACCTTTCCCAGGCCCAATTCCATATCCAGATCCTATTTCTGGTGCAGCTGCTGGCGTCGCTATCGGTGCTGGTTTTGCTGAGTTGCCACCAGTGGGTGTGGGTGCAGTGGCCGGAGCTGCTGTCGGAGCCCTTTCAGACTATTAAGAGCCATAGCTAAGATAAGGTCAGTCTGGCGCGGATTTTCGCTGATAGACTGACCCAATGACAGTTTAAAGCAAAAAAGGAGATTATGATGAATACAGTGGTATTTGAAGAATTTGAAAAAGTAAATAAAGAAGAATTGACAGTTGTTTCAGGAGGATATCTAATAGATCCACCTTTCCCAGGCCCAATTCCATATCCAGATCCTATTTCTGGTGCAGCTGCTGGCGTCGCTATCGGTGCTGGTTTTGCTGAGTTGCCACCAGTGGGTGTGGGTGCAGTAGCAGGAGCTGCTGCCGGAGCCCTTTCAGACTATTAATAGTCCATAAGCTAAGACAAGGTCAGTCTGGCGATGATAGACTGACCAAATGACGATTTAAAGCAAAAAAGTTTTAAGGCGATTCTTTCTGGGTTCTCCGATTGTTCCGATTACTCCTATTCTGGGTTTGGAACTTTTAATCGGTGGCGTAGCTGATAGACTATGATAGTTTTGCTGGTAGATCCGTTACTGGTGCCTTAGTGCCTTAACTTATTTATGTAATTAATTTTTAGATATAAAACGCTTCTGTTAAATCTAGTTTCTAGATACATAGGGGTGTTTTTTCTACTCTAAAAAGTCAGTTCATTGACGATATCTAGTCTTGAGATGAGTAGCTTGGAAATAGTATCGCTTGACCGCCTTTCTTGTTTTTTATCACTATTTTCAGGCACACAGGACAAAAATGCAAAATGGGATTTTTTCTTGCAATCGGCGCAGCTTTCCTGTATAATATTGTTTTGTGAGTATCCCTCACTTACCCCTTGCAGTGACTGGGGGTCATTAGACCAAAAGGAGGAAAACATCAATGGCTAAATACGAAATTCTTTATATTATTCGTCCAAACATTGAAGAAGAAGCTAAAAACGCTTTGGTAGAACGCTTTGACGCTATCTTGACAGACAATGGTGCAACTGTTGTTGAATCAAAAGATTGGGAAAAACGTCGTCTGGCTTACGAAATCCAAGATTTCCGTGAAGGACTTTACCACATCGTTAATGTTGAATCTGACAACGCACATGCTCTTAATGAATTTGACCGTCTGTCAAAAATCAACAACGATATTCTTCGTCACATGATTGTTAAGCTTGACGCTTAAGAAGGTAGATTATGATTAATAATGTCGTACTCGTGGGGCGCATGACTCGTGATGCAGAGCTTCGCTACACCCCGTCTAATCAAGCCGTTGCAACCTTCAGCTTGGCTGTTAACCGCAACTTTAAAAACCAAAACGGTGAACGTGAGGCCGATTTCATCAACTGTGTGATTTGGCGTCAGCAAGCCGAAAACTTGGCTAACTGGGCTAAGAAGGGAGCTTTGATTGGAATTACTGGTCGTATTCAGACTCGTAATTATGAGAACCAACAAGGTCAACGGGTTTATGTAACTGAAGTAGTCGCTGACAATTTCCAGCTTCTGGAAAGTCGTGCAACGCGTGAAGCTAATGGCACAGGTTCCTATAATGCTGGTGGCAATACTTCGTCAAACTTTGGCGGTACTCAACAGCAAACAACACCGAACTTTGGCCGTGACGAAAGTCCTTTTGGCAATTCAAATCCAATGGATATTTCCGACGACGACCTTCCATTCTAAGTGACAAAAGACAAGGGCTTGCTGCAAACAAGTCAAAAAATAATATAAAGGAGAATAAACATGGCTCAACAACGTCGTGGCGGATTCAAACGCCGTAAAAAAGTTGATTATATCGCAGCTAACAAGATTGAATATGTTGATTACAAAGATACAGAATTGCTCAGCCGTTTCGTTTCAGAACGTGGGAAAATTCTTCCTCGTCGTGTAACAGGAACGTCAGCTAAGAACCAACGTAAGGTAACAACAGCAATCAAACGTGCTCGCGTGATGGCACTTATGCCATTTGTAAATGAAGATTAAAAAGCTCAGCCGAATTTGGCTGAGCTTTATTTGTTATAACATTTATTTCTTATTAGAAGTTTCAGGAGCTTGGGTTGCCAAAGCGCTTTGAATATTGTATTGCTTCTTGAGATAGTAGCGAAGTCCAAAGCTAGCCCCACCGATAGCCAGTGTCACCAGCCCCGGCAGAATGGGATTCAATTGTTTTGGAATAAGCGCTGTCAGTCCGACAATGCCAATCCAGAGCAGGGTAAACACTGCCATATAGGCTAGAGATTTCCAAAGGTTTGGACGTTCTCCCTTGGGTTTACCAGCATGTTGATAAACAAAATAATAGAGGGCATAGAGGACAGCCCCACCCGTAAAGGCGATGATAACCGTGGTCAAGATACCATAGCTAGCCCTATAGTTTTTATTGGTGAGTCCGACAATACCGTAGAGCAGGCCAAAGAAACCAAGTAAGAGTAGACTGCTATCCAGCCACATGAGCCAAGGATTTTTATTAGTATCACTAGTTACACTTCCACTTTCGATAGCGGTATCACTAAATGACTTGGCCCAAGCTGACGGAGCGCCGAGCAAGTGGCGGGCGGTATTTCCTTTTTTCTGATTTTCTAGGATGATTGGTAAGACTTCATCAAAAATGTCTTTGATTTCTTGTTCTGTTTTGCCATCTGCTTCTAACTGATGGCGAGCAATGGTGATAAATTCTTGATTTTTCTTGGTCAGTTCTTGTAAATCCATGGTCGTACAGGACTCTCTTTCTTAAGTAGTAGTAATAATTTTGCTTAAAACCAGCGTTTGCGGATGAAGTAAATCACGACTGTGGCACTCAAGGCGGCGGCAATAGCCACAATAAACCAAAAAGCGTGTTCCAGACCATTGAGAGGCAGCCAATTGTTTTTGAAATTCATCCCATAGGCTGAAAAGATAACAGTGGGAATATCCAGTGCCATGGTCATCAAGGCCAGAGTCTTCATAATTGAGTTTTGGTTGTTGGAAATAATCGAAGCAGACGTTTCGGTCATGACATTGAGGACATTTTCATAGATGCTAGCCATTTCGATGGCCTGTTGGGTTTCAATCAGGGTATCTTCCAGCAGGTCTTCATCGGCGACGTATTTTCTAAGACTGGATGCATTGCCGCTCAACTTTTTAACAATTCGTTCGTTGATTTTCAAGGACGCTTTTAGATAAATGATGGATTTTTCCAGCTCCATCATGTCAATCAGTTGTTCATTGCGTGTGGCATCTTCCAGCTGTGCTTCGATACGATCGCTCTGCCGGTCAATGGAACGCAGAGCGGTCAGAAAGAGCTCTGCATTGCGATAGAGTAGCTGGAAGACGAAGCGCGTTTTCATAAAGGTATAAAAGCCACGCACGCGGCGGTTGAGAAAATTCTCAAAGAGTATCAGCGGCTCCAAACAGGTTGTAATCACGGCATCTTCTGTAACCACGATACCAAGCGGAATGGTAACATAGTAGCTTTTGCCGTTACGATCTTCCTGAGTTGGAACATCAACAATAATCAGGGTGTAGTTGTCCTCAACACTAATCCGAGAACTTTCTTCTGCATCCAGCGGTGCTCGCAGATCAGTAATATCAATATTGAATGCTTCGGCGAGGCGAACAGATTCTTCCTGGGAAGGGTTTACAAGATTGATCCAAGCACCGGGCTCGAATGTTTCGATTTCATTGAGTTGATTGTTTGCAGAAAGAAACATTTGTTTCATGAGAACCCCTCCTCGTGTTACTGATTTTGCCTTTAAGGCACACCATATCATTATACTACAAAAGAGCCTATTTGTGGGAGAGTTTTGCAGAAAAAATTCTGCCTGAAAGTGCCCTGTCCTAGCGCCTTTTTACGGTGTGGCTTTCACTTGAGTGCTTGATAAAACCTGCTATTTTTGTTAAACTAAAGCATAAGAAATTTTAAGGAGTCTGCTATGTCCGAACGTGGATTGTTGATTGTTTTCTCCGGGCCATCAGGGGTTGGCAAGGGAACGGTTCGTCAGGAAATTTTTTCCACACCAGACCATAAATTTGAATATTCGGTCTCAATGACAACCCGTAGTCAACGTCCCGGTGAGAAGGATGGCGTAGATTATTTTTTCCGCACCCGAGAGCAATTTGAAGATCTTATTCGTCAGGGTCAAATGCTTGAGTATGCGGAGTATGTCAATAACTACTATGGAACTCCCTTGACTTATGTCAATGAAACGCTGGACAAGGGGATTGATGTCTTCTTAGAAATTGAAGTTCAAGGAGCTTTACAGGTTAAGAAAAAAGTTCCAGATGGTGTTTTTATCTTTCTGACCCCGCCGGATTTGGATGAGTTGAAAGACCGACTAGTTGGCCGTGGAACGGATAGCGATGAGGTTATTGCCCAGCGGATTGAGCGAGCTAAGGAAGAGATCGCTCTTATGCGTGAGTATGATTACGCCGTTGTTAATGATGAAGTGCCTTTGGCTGCTGAACGTGTCAAGCGGATTATCGAAGCGGAGCACTACCGAGTTGATCGCGTTATTGGCCACTACAACAAGATGATTAAAGATATTTAAGTTAGAAAAGAGATATTGCCTTATGATGTTAAAACCTTCTATTGATACGTTATTGGATCACATTCCTTCCAAGTATTCCCTCTGCATTTTGCAAGCGAAGCGGGCACATGAATTGGAGGAAGGCGCACAGCCAACTCAAGGATTCAAGTCTGTCAAACCGACCCTGCAAGCACTTGAAGAGATTGAGTCTGGCAATGTAACCATCCACCCAGATCCTGAAGCTAAGCGTGCGGCAGTTCGTGCGCGTGCCGAGGCGGAACGTCTAGCTAAAGAGGAAGAAGAACGCAAGATTAAAGAGCAAATCGCCAAAGAAAAAGAAGAAGAAGGCGAAAAAATCTAAGCGAAATCGGATTAGTCATTTAGAAAAAAATAGGGTTGAGCAAAAGGAGATGCTCAGCCCATATTTATTGAAACTCTTTATTGAAATCGGGAAGTTAGCTAGTCTTTACTAAGTTAAGGCTTTTTTCCGCCGAGGTTAGGCAAAAATTCGTCCAATATGCCTGTTTTGGAATACACTCTTAGCGCAGTGGTTCACTTGCATGGTAGTTAAACAGCCCACTGGGCTGTTTAAGGTGGACGCTTAAAAACTAAGAAGCGCCAGTTACAGAAAAGCCAATCAGCAGTGGTTCATTGGTGCTAAAGCACCTCATGAACTGTGCAGGGGTAAGACTTCTTGGCCTAGCCCACAAGTCTTACTCCCAGCCGCCTTCGTCAATCTGGTAAATCTAAAACAATGCTAATGAGTCTGGTCTTTTTATACGTAATCTTCAGAGATTACAATGCTTTGTGGGTGAGGGCTAAGCTATCATGGCTGTTTGTCCCAGACTCACTGCTGGCTGGTTTTCTTTTTGCCACAAGGCCAAAGCGTAAAGCCCAGCCAACTGTGCCAAGGTGGGAATAGGAACCAAAGTTTTCAATTCTTGGGGTTACTCCTACTCCCTAGAAGTATATCAATGCTTGATTTAAATGGTTTTAATTAGAAAGGGAAAGGAAAAATGGGGAAGATTGCCAAAATTATTGTAGATGTCCCGCTCATGCAGACAGATAAGCCCTTTTCCTATCGGGTTCCAGATGATTTGTCAGACAGTATCAGTCTAGGCAGTCGGGTCCACGTTCCCTTTGGTAAGGGAAATCGATTGTTACAGGGGTTTGTCATAGGATTAGAAGACGGAGAGATAACAGATCTTAAGCCTGTCACATCCGTGCTAGATTTTGAACCAGTTCTAAACCAAGAGCAACTGAACTTGGCTGAACAGATGAGGCATACCGTTTTTTCCTATAAGATTTCCATTCTCAAATCTATGATTCCCAGCCTTCTCAATTCTAATTATGATCGTATTTTAGAGGCCCAAGAGGACCTGTCTGATTCGGACAGAGACTGGATTTTTGCTAGGCGTAATAAGGTTTCCTATGCAAGCTTGGATAAGGAACGTCAAGCTAGAGTTGCTAAGTTAGTGCGCATGGGACAAATTAAGACTACCTATTCTGCTAAGGATAAAAAGACACTCAAAACCGTTAAATATTATCAGGCCAAACCAGAAGTTTTAGCGGACTTAGAAATTTCCAAACGGGCTAAAAAGCGTCAGGCATTGAAAGACTACCTCTTGGCTAAGCCTGAGCGTGCTCTTCTATCTGATTTGCAACAGCTTTTTTCTCGCGACCAAATTAAGTATTTTGTTCAAGCGGGAGCTCTTGACGTCGACGAGGTCTCGGTCAATCGCAGTCAGGATTATTTTGACAAGGTGAAAAGGACGGACTTTTTAGAGCTCAATCAAGAGCAGACTCATGCCGTTGAAAGCATTGTATCAGATATTGGTCAGTCCAATAAGCCCTATCTGCTCGAGGGAATCACAGGCTCGGGTAAGACAGAAGTTTACCTCCATATTATTGATCATGTTCTTAAACTGGGAAAGACAGCCATTGTCCTTGTGCCGGAAATTTCTTTGACACCCCAGATGACTAATCGTTTTATTTCTCGTTTTGGTGAGCAGGTTGCTATCATGCATTCGGGTCTGTCTGACGGGGAAAAGTATGATGAGTGGCGAAAAATAAAATCAGGTCAGGCTAAGGTTGTTGTTGGTGCGCGATCGGCTATTTTTGCTCCTTTGGAAAAGATCGGTGCTATCATCATTGATGAAGAGCATGAAGCCACCTATAAGCAGGAATCTAATCCGCGCTATCATGCCCGCAATGTTGCTCTCCTTCGGGCCAATTACCATCAGGCAGTTCTGGTTATGGGGTCAGCAACACCAAGTATTGAGAGTAGGGCCAGGGCTAGTCGAGGTGTTTACCATTTTATTCGTCTGACGCAAAGAGCTAATCCTATGGCCAAAATTCCTCAGGTTCAAATTCTTGACTTTAGGGATTTTCTGGGGAAACAGGAAGTTAGCAATTTTACCCCGCCTTTAGTCGATAAAATTAAGGACCGCCTAGAAAAAGGGGAACAAACTGTCCTTATGCTCAATCGCCGAGGCTTTTCCAGTTTTATTATGTGTCGCGAATGTGGCTATGTCGATGAGTGTCCTAATTGTGATATTTCCCTGACTCTGCACATGGATACCAAGACAATGAACTGTCACTACTGCGGTTTCCAAAAGGGCATTCCAAGAGCATGTCCTAATTGTGGCAGCCGTAGCATTCGCTACTATGGTACAGGAACTCAGAAGGCCTATGATGAATTGCAGGAAATTTTGCCGCAAGCCAGAGTGCTGCGGATGGATGTTGATACTACAAGAAAAAAAGGGGCTCACGAAAAGATCCTCCAAGACTTCGGCCAAGGGAAGGCCGATATTCTTCTGGGAACTCAAATGATTGCCAAGGGTCTGGATTTTCCTAATGTCACCCTAGTTGGGGTGCTCAATGCCGACACTTCCCTTAACCTACCTGATTTTCGGGCGGCAGAGCGGACTTTCCAGCTCTTAACCCAGGTTGCTGGCCGGGCAGGACGGGCTGAAAAAGAAGGGGAAGTCATCATCCAGACTTATAATCCTAAAAATTATGCCATCCAACTGGCTAAGGAGCAGGACTATGAGGCTTTTTATGCCTATGAGATGAAGGTTCGCCATCAGCTGGCTTATCCGCCCTATTTTTATACGGTTGGACTGACCTTCTCTCACAAGAATGAGGAAGTCTTGGTTCAGAAAGCTTTTGAAGTCTTTCATTTATTAAAAGAGCAACTCAGTGATCAGGTTAAAATTTTAGGGCCAACTCCTAAGCCAATTGCCAGAACTCACAATCTCTATCACTATCAAATTATGATTAAGTATCGCTTTGAAGATAAACTAGAGGCTGTCCTCAACCAAATTTTAGACTTGACCCAAGATAAAAGCAATAAGGATTTACGTCTGATTATTGACCACGAACCGCAAAGTTTTGTCTAAGCTAGAAAGGAAGGCCCTTAGGCCGAAGAGAATTGATGAAAAAAATTGTATTTATGGGAACGCCCGCCTTTGCAGCAACTGTCTTAGAAGGCTTAATTGCTAGCAAGGCCTACGAAATTTTAGCTGTGGTGACCCAACCAGACCGAGCAGTCGGCCGTAAGAAAGCGATTCGCATGACTCCGGTCAAGGAAGTAGCCTTAGCCAATAATTTAGCAGTCTATCAGCCTGAAAAATTATCTGGTTCTCAGGAAATGGCAGATTTAATGGCTTTAGGAGCTGACGGGATTATTACTGCAGCCTATGGCCAATTTCTGCCCAGCAAGCTTCTTAATCGGATGGACTTTGCTCTCAATGTCCATGCCTCCCTTTTGCCCAAGTATCGTGGAGGCGCACCGATTCATTATGCTCTCATTAATGGTGATGATAAAGCTGGCGTAACCATCATGGAGATGGTTAAGGAGATGGATGCTGGCGATATGGTTGCTCAAGCTAGTCTTCCCATACTGGATGAGGATAATGTTGGCAGCCTCTTTGAAAAATTAGCGGATCTTGGGCGTGACCTGCTCTTGGAAACTCTTCCGGACTACTTGGCAGGCAAGCTTCACCCCCAGCCTCAGGATCCAGCCCAAGTGAGTTTTTCGCCTAATATCACCCCTGAGCAGGAACGTTTGGATTGGAATAAGTCTGCCCGTGCCCTCTTCAATCAAGTTCGAGGAATGTATCCGTGGCCGATTGCTCATACGCTTTTAAATGGTCAGCGTTTTAAAATCCACCAGGCCCAACCATTAGAGTTAGAGGGACAGGGCCAGCCTGGTCAAATTATTGAAAAAACAAAGAAAACACTAGTCGTCGCAACGGGTCAAGGTGCTCTTTCTCTTATCGAAGTGCAGCCAGCGGGCAAACCTAAAATGAAAATTACTGATTTTCTCAATGGGATGGGCCAGAAACTTAAAGTAGGTGATTTCTTTGGCGGTTAAAAAAGAAAAATCTGCCCGCGGTCTAGCCCTACAAATCCTTGAAGAGGTCCTCCAGCAAGGGGCCTACTCTAATCTTGCCCTCAATCACGGGCTTTCAGGCTCGAGTATTAGTCAGCAGGACAAAGCCTTGGTGACCGAATTGGTCTATGGAACAGTGGCGAGGAAGATTACTCTAGAATGGCAGTTGGCTCATGTTATCGAAGATCGCGATCAATTAGAGCCTTGGGTGTACACTCTACTGTTGCTCAGTCTTTATCAACTACTTTATCTGGATAAAATTCCCAGTCATGCCATTGTTAATGAAGCAGTTGAATTGGCTAAGAGCCATAGTCAAAAAGGGGCGGACAAGTTAGTGAATGCTGTCCTGCGGAAATTAGCCAAGGGCCCCTTACCGGATCCAGCTTGTATTAAACGCAAGAATAAGCGTTACTCGGTTCAATATTCCCTGCCTGTCTGGCTAGTCAAGAAGATTATTGAGCAGTACGGTGAAGAACGCGCCATCAAAATTTTTGCTAGTCTCTTTGTCCGCAACAAGGCTAGTGTTCGGGTGACTAATCCGGCCAAACTGGCAGAGATTCAGGCAGTGACAGGGGCGGAACGCTCCAGCCTCTCACCGGTCGGTTTGGTTAAAAAATCTGGCCATTTTGCTGGAACAGATTACTTTAAAAACGGTGAGTTAACCATTCAAGATGAATCCAGCCAGCTAGTGGCACCGACCTTAAAGCTTGAAGGGAAGGAACAGGTTCTAGATGCTTGCGCAGCTCCTGGTGGTAAAACGACTCATCTAGCCTCCTACCTTACAACAGGGCGTGTAACAGCCTTAGATCTTTATGACCATAAGTTAGACTTGATCAATGATAATGCCCGCCGCCTGCATGTGGCTGATAAAGTTCAAACGCGTAAGTTGGATGCAGGTCAGGCCAATCAGGAGTTTGGGCCAGACCGTTTTGATAAAATATTGGTTGATGCTCCTTGTTCAGGTATCGGCCTTATTCGACGTAAGCCTGATATCAAGTACAGCAAGGATAGTCAGGATTTAGTAGCCTTATCAGACATCCAGTTGGCTATCTTGAACAGTGTTTGTCAAACCCTGCGCAAAAATGGTATAATAACCTACAGTACTTGTACCATTTTTCGGGAGGAAAATCAGGACGTGATTGATAGATTTCTTGAGGCCCATCCGAATTTTGAGCAGGTAAAACTGGAACATAGGCAAAAAGACATTCTGACAGATGGATTTATCAGTATTACACCTGAACTCTATCAGACAGATGGTTTCTTTATTGCTCAAATTAAGCGGATTTATTAGCTTGAAAGGACAGTTAAACAATTCATGGAAATTGCTTTGCGTACTGATATCGGTCAAAAGAGGTCTGAAAATCAGGATTTTATCAATCAATTTAGTAATAAGTCAGGGATAACCCTTATCATCTTAGCAGATGGCATGGGGGGACATCGTGCTGGTAATATTGCCAGCGAGCTGACAGTGACAGACCTAGGGAAAATTTGGGAAGAAACCGATTTTTCTGATTTGAGTCAAATCCGTGATTGGATGATTGATGTTATTGAAAAAGAAAATCAAAAGATTCATGAGCTTGGGAAAGAAGAGTCTTACCGTGGTATGGGAACAACCATCGAAGCTGTTGCTGTTGTCGGTAATGCTGTCCTCTATGCTCATCTAGGAGACTCTCGGATTGGTTTGGTCAGAAATGGCCAGTACCAGCAACTGACAACCGATCACTCTTTGGTTAACGAGTTGCTTCGGGCTGGTCAAATTACTGAGGAGGAGGCTGCAATCCACCCTCAGAAAAATATCATCACTCAGTCCATTGGTCAACAAAGCCCAATCGAGCTTGATTTAGGGGTTCAACAGCTAGAACCGGGGGACTTCATTTTGATGAACAGCGATGGTTTGACCAATATGATTTCCAATGAGACTGTCGTTAATGTCTTGTTGGCTGATGATGAAAGTCTTCCAGAAAAAGCTAATCAGTTAGTAGCTCAAGCCAATAAGGCTGGCGGCTTAGATAATATTACCGTGGGACTCTTGCACGTAGAAGGTGAGGCGGCATTATGATCCAGATTGGCAAATTATTTGCTGGTCGCTATCGCATTCTCAAGTCCGTCGGTCGAGGTGGTATGGCTGATGTTTACTTGGCTAATGACCTGATTTTGGAAGGAGAAGAGGTTGCCATCAAGGTGCTTCGGACCAACTATCAGACTGACCAAGTAGCTGTGACACGTTTTCAGCGAGAAGCGCGTGCCATGGCTGAACTCAGCCATCCTAACATTGTTTCAATTAGAGACATTGGCGAAGAAGATGGGCAGCAGTTCCTTGTAATGGAATATGTTGATGGCTCAGACCTCAAACATTATATTCAGGATAAGGCTCCCTTATCTAATTCTGAAGTTGTCAGGATTATGGAAGAAGTCCTATCGGCCATGACTTTGGCTCATGAAAAAGGAATCATTCACCGTGATCTGAAACCTCAGAATATTCTTTTAACTAAGGATGGCACGGTCAAGGTGACCGACTTTGGAATTGCTGTGGCTTTTGCGGAGACTAGCTTAACCCAGACAAATTCCATGCTGGGCAGTGTCCATTATCTGTCACCTGAACAGGCACGTGGTTCTAAAGCAACGGTGCAATCAGACATCTATGCCATGGGGATTATGCTCTTTGAAATGCTGACTGGGCATATTCCTTATGATGGTGATAGTGCTGTGACCATTGCTCTGCAGCATTTCCAAAAGCCGTTACCATCAATTAGGGAGATTAATCCTGACGTTCCTCAAGCGCTGGAAAATGTTGTTATTAAGGCAACAGCCAAGCGTTTGAATGATCGCTACAAATCAACCTATGAAATGAGCCGAGACCTCATGTCCAGTCTCAGCTATAACCGCAGTCGAGAAGCTAAGCTTGTCTTTTCTGATGTGGCGGATACTAAAACCTTACCGAAAATTGATACCAATACAGCCAATGCTTCGACAGAGCAGCTGCTCAAGGCAACTGATAAAAAGGTTAAAGCACCGGTAAAACCTGCGCCCAAGCCTAATGAAAAGGTTAAGCCCAAGCGTAAGCATAAGAGCTATAGTATTTTTAGCAAGGTTGCAATTGCCTTAGTTCTAGTTCTAGTCGCTATTTTTGCTTTTCTGATGCTGCGGAATCCATCGACAGTGTCTGTTCCTGATATATCTGGTCAGGAACTGTCGGCTGCGAGGACTACAATTAAAGATTCAGGTCTTAAGGTAGGCCAAGTTATTAAGGTGGAAAGCGATTCTGTGGAAAAAGGAAAGGTTGTTCGAACTGACCCAGCTGCTGGGACCTCAAAAAAAGAGGGAACATCTGTTGATATCTATGTGTCCAGCAGTGGCGGTAGTTTCAAAATGAAGGACTATACGGGGGAAAATTCTGACGATGCTGTAGAAGATCTGACATCTAATTATGGTGTCGATAAATCAAAAATAGAAGTTACGGAAGTTTCTACGACTGATTATGAAGAAGGAACCATTATCAGTCAGAGCCCATCAAAGGGAGATAAATTTAATCCATCTGGTGATGATACCATTAAGTTTACAGTTGCTGTCTCTGGTTCGACAACGATGCCGAATTTGACAGGTATGACCTACTCTCAGGCTGTATCCACGCTAACAGCGATTGGTATTAAGTCATCACGAATTAAGATTTATTCTTCATCGACTGGATCTGAGACTTCGCCATCATCTTCCAGCATTATTTCTGGTCAAAATCCTTACTATGGAGCCAGCCTAGACCTGTCTTCCAATGATGATATCATCCTCTATGTGCAGGATGCTTCATCGAGCTCATCAAAGTCAAGCTCATTAAATTCCACAAGCGATGAAGGAGATAGTTCAAGTGATAGTACGACTTCATCCAGTTCGGATGATTCGGAACCCTCGCAATCACAGTAGCCTTTTATCTAAAGGTAAAGAAAGCAAATCAAAGTATACCCCAAGCTCCCTGCTCATTTGAGTGGGGATTTTTAGTCTCTAGACCTATCTTTAAAGCTGATAGCTCAAATCCTACTGCAATTTCGAGGGATTTTTGGTACAATGGGCAGGTAATACAGATAGGGAAACTAGGTGCGAACGTCTAGTTGTCGATGAAGGAAAACCATGAAAAAATTTCAATTTTTCTTGTTGGTAGAGGCTTTGCTTTTGAGCATGGCCCTATTGACCATCTTGTCAGAAAGTTTAACCGCCTTTATTTTAATTTTGGCTTTGACTCTGCTGGCCCTCCTCTTCTTTAACAAGGATAATCGAGGGAGCTTTTTACTGACGGTTAGTTCCCTCTTTCTTTTTCTGGTCTTTATGCTCAATCCTTATATAATTGCAGCGGTTCTGCTAGCGGTAGCCTATACCATTATCAACCATTTTTCGGAGGTTAAGCATCGCAATCGCTACGCTGTCATAGAATTTGAAAAGGATCATCTCGCGGTTACCCCCAAACCTAACCAATGGATTGGTGTCAGTCGCCATATCAGTCAGGACTTTTATACTTTTGATGATATCAACGTTATTAGAATTAGTGGCTCTGATACTATTGATTTAACTAAGGTTATCGTAACAGGGCGGGATAATGTCGTGATTATACGAAAGATTTATGGGCCGACCAAGATTATTGTTCCACGGGATATTGCGGTTAAATTAGACGCTAGTGCTATCTATGCTAGTGTTTCCTACCTGGGTTTTCCTGAATATGATCTCCGCAATCAATCGATTAAGTTGGAACAAAAAGATGATCAAGAACTTTTGCGATCGGTTAAAGTGGTTGTTAATATCTTTGCTGGTTCTGTAGAGGTGGTGCGAGCATGAAGCGAAATGATTTTTTGTTAATTTTTCTCTATGTTTGCGTAACCGTAGGATTTATCATTTTTATAATTTTTGATAGTCTCAACCTAGATGCTAGACTGGTTTTTGCTGATCCGAGGGTCTTGGAACAGTTTGTTTTTTCGGTTACTTTGCTCATGTTTTCTGTCAGCTTTCTCCTGATTTTGGTCTGGTTGGTGGTTGATGACAATAGTAAACGTCACTTAAATAAAAGCTTGCGGCGGATTATTAATAATCAAGCAGTTGGCAAACAACCAGAATCAGAAGTTGGTAAAAATATTGAGCGTTTGTCAAAGCAGATGAGTCGGATAACAGCTAATCTGCAAAAAACTGAGAATGCTTATATTTCCAATAGCCGGGCTATTGTTACTCAAGAACGTAAACGAATTGCTCGTGACTTACACGATACAGTCAGTCAAGAGCTCTTTGCTTCCTCTATGATGCTGTCTGGTGTAGCACAAAATTTAGATAACTTAGATAAAGACAAACTGAGAGAACAGTTAAATTTAATTGAAACGACTCTTATCAGTGCCCAGAATGATTTAAGAATCATGCTCTTGCACTTGCGGCCAATTGAGCTGCAGGATCGCACACTTTCTGAAGGTATTTCCATGCTTTTGAAGGAGCTCAAGGACAAAAGTAACATTGAGACGGTCTTTCAAGAAGAAGTTGGCCAGTTGCCAAAAATCATTGAGGACAATCTTTTTCGGATTGCACAAGAGTTTATTTCTAATACCCTCAAGCATGCTCGAGCCAGTCGGTTGGAAGTTTATCTCTACCAAATTGAAAACGAAGTTCAGTTTAAAATGATTGACAATGGGCAGGGATTCGATATGGATGCTAGCCGGGAACTCAGTTACGGTCTTAAAAACATCCAAGATCGAGTTGATGATTTAGCAGGAACCGTGACTATGCTCAGCAGTAAGGGAAAAGGCGTTTCGATGGATATCCGTTTGCCAATTTTAGATGATTACGATGAAGAAGAGAAAGTTGAGGATGAACACGATGGAAAAGACTAAAATTATCCTAGTTGATGATCATGAGATGGTCCGATTGGGCTTGAAAAGTTTCTTTAATATGCAACCGGATATTGAGGTTATCGGTGAGGCTGACAATGGCAAAGATGGAGTTGAAATGGCTCTTGATTTGCGACCAGATGTTGTGGTCATGGATTTAGTTATGCCCGAGATGGATGGGGTTGAAGCTACTCTGGCCATTCTCAAGAAGTGGAAGGCTGCTAAAATCCTCGTTTTGACTTCTTATCTGGATAATGAAAAAATTTATCCGGTTATTGAGGCGGGCGCCAAAGGATATATGCTCAAAACTTCCAGTGCTGCTGAGATTCTCAACAGTATTCGCAAGGTAGCTCAGGGCCAAGTAGCAATTGAGACAGAGGTTGATAAGAAAATCAAGTATCACGACCAGCATCCAGACTTGCATGATGACTTGACAGCACGAGAACGTGATGTTTTGGCTCTCTTGGCCAAGGGTTACGACAATCAAACTATTGCTGATGAACTCTTTATTTCGCTCAAGACAGTTAAAACTCATGTTTCGAATATCTTAGCTAAACTTAATGTTGAAGACCGTACGCAGGCAGTTGTCTATGCTTTCCAACATAATCTGGTTTCACAAGACGATCAATAAAAATTATTTTATAGCCGAGAGATGCATCGCACTTTCTTGACTTCGTTCCCCCAAGCAATCGTCAGCTATTTGCATAGGTTGCAAAAATAGGCCATGACTACTAGCTAAATTGTTTTTTAAAATAACTAATATTATGTTTGAGAGAAATATCTTAGTACAAATCTAGGAGAATGAGCTGAAATGCTAATCGTTTGGCAATCTCGCTGAAGAAGTTTATAGTTACTCTCACCGAATGGCAGGAAACTGCTAGGTCTAATTAAATATTGAGACAGCTCAAATAAGAGATTATTGGTGGAGCTTCCCCGATCGAAAGTTAGCCCACAGAGTTTAGCAAAATAAGATAAGCAAAAAACTGATGATTTTGCTTAGGAACTCTTTAATTGTTTATATGGTTATTACATCCAATATCATGTCGTTTCACGCAAGATTTTGATAGGATGCGCAAGTGTAAAATCATCGTTATTTAATTAATCCGCATTGCAGGCGACTTGGCCTTCTTTGCTGTTTTTCTAAGTTGATACAAGATGATAAATCATTTAATTTAACAAACATACTATTTAAGGAGGCACTTATGGAATTTTTATTAGATACATTGAACTTGGAAGCCATAAAAAAATGGCACCACATTTTACCCCTGGCTGGCGTTACGTCAAACCCCAGTATTGCTAAAAAAGAAGGCGAGATTGATTTTTTCCAACGTATCAATGAAGTTAGAAAAATCATTGGTTTGGATGCCAGTTTGCATGTTCAGGTCGTTGCCAAAGATTATCAAGGTATTTTGGCTGATGCTAAAAAAATCCGTCAAAAAACGGATGATCAGATTTATATCAAGGTACCTGTAACTCCAGATGGCCTTGCTGCCATTAAAAGCTTAAAGGCAAAAGGGTATAATGTTACAGCCACTGCCATTTATACTACTATGCAGGGCTTGTTGGCCATCTCTGCTGGAGCTGACTATTTGGCGCCCTATTTTAACCGCATGGAGAACTTAGATATTAATGCTGAACAGGTTGTTATGGAATTGGCCCAAGCCATTGAACGTACAGATTCTTCTAGTAAAATTTTGGCGGCCAGCTTTAAGAATGCCAGCCAGGTGACTAGGGCCCTGGCCTGCGGAGCACAAGCGGTAACTGCAGGGCCGGATGTTTTCGAAGCAGCTTTTGCTATGCCATCGATCGCTAAAGCAGTGGATGATTTTGCTGCCGATTGGCAGGCAATCCAGCATAAGGATACTATTTGAACGAATTATCTCCAATGTTTATAGACGTTAATAATGGCTGTCTAAGGTTACAGAAAAAGGGTTTTTTCGTTCTGTTTTAGCAGTGATATTAAATATTTAGCGTAATAACAAATTGGAGAGTTGGACTCAATCAGTAAATCGTGATAAAATCACAATTTTGATTTTCCTCGTCCTCTTATTTTGGGGCTCAGAGCTCTGCCACTTTCCTATTTTTAGGTGGTAGATTATCCCAGACTGCCAAAGTCCACTGGAGCATTTCAATCCCACCTCCGCACAGTTGATCTTGGTCTTTTTCAAACGGTCTCCCAGACTGTTTGACCTATCCTTGCAGTCCAGTGGATTGTTGAAGAAGGTGCCTGAAAATGGGCCTGCAGTCCCAAGACAAGGACCGCCAATCAGCAATGGTTCATTGGTGCTAGTACTAATGAACCTGTTGAATTGTACAGGGGTAAGCCTTCTCGGCATAGTCAACAAGTCTTACTACCAACTACTGCGTCAATCTAGTAAACTAGGTCAATGCAAAAGGTGCAGGACTTTTCCAGACTCTTCTTCTGTACAACGGGCTACTCAAAGCTTATCTCTCACAAAGCAAGGACCGGTCAGCCGTTTGGGTGATTACTGTTTTAAAAAAATAAATTGGGCCGTCGTTATGCCGAACGGCCTCTATTCAATTGTGCGGACTAGTTTATCATAACCTGAAGGCTCTGAGCGAATAACCATTCTGACGCTATCTTTCCTAAAGTTTCTGCTATAATAGTACTCAATAGGAGTGATGTTATGGACGCAAAAACAAAATATAAGGCTAAAAAGATTAAAGCCGTCTTCTTTGATATTGATGATACTCTTCGGACGAAAGACACTGGTTATATGCCGGAGTCTGTTAAAAAAGTCTTCGAACAATTAAAAGAAAAAGGAATTATCACTGGTATTGCTTCTGGGCGAGCTCGCTATGGCGTTCCCCAAGAGGTACAGGATCTAAATGCTGATTACTGTGTTAAATTGAATGGGGCTTACGTCAAGGACAAGGATAAGAATATTATTTTTCAGCGCCCAATCCCTGCGAACTTGGTTAAGGCCTTCAAGGCTTGGGCCGATGAAATTGGTATTTATTACGGTCTGGCTGGTCGTCACGAAGCGGTCTTGTCCTACCGTAACGATGTGATTAGTGATGCTATTGACATTGTCTACTCTAATTTAGATGTTAACCCTGATTTTGATAAGAATCATGATGTTTATCAAATGTGGACCTTTGAAGATACTTTAGAGGATTTGAACTTACCAGAATATTTAGCTGAGCACTTACGATTAGTGCGATGGCATGATCACTCCTTTGATGTTGTGTTGAAGGATATCTCTAAAGCCCTAGGTGTTTCAAAACTAGTAGAGTATTTAAACCTCAAGCCAGAGAATATTTTATTCTTCGGCGATGGTCCAAATGACCTAGAAATGTTCGACTATGTTGGTCTCAAGATTGCCATGGGGAATGCTGTTCCCGAATTAAAGGAAAAAGCGGACTTTGTTACGAAAACAGTAGAAGAAGATGGTATTTTATATGCCTTGGAGGAATTAGGTTTGGTTGAAAAAGAATTACACTTTCCACAATTGGATTTAGAAAATCATAGTGGCCCTGTTGCTACTATCAAGACAAGTCAAGGAGATCTGATGGTAAAGCTCTTCCCTGAACAGGCTCCTAAAACCGTTGCCAATTTTATTGCCCTAGCGAAAGATGGCTATTATGATGGTGTAATTTTCCATCGTATTATCCCAGACTTTATGATTCAAGGTGGCGATCCAACAGGCACTGGTATGGGTGGTGAATCCATCTATGGGGAACGTTTTGAAGATGAATTTTCAGAGGAACTCTATAATTTGCGTGGGGCCCTGTCAATGGCTAATGCGGGTCCAAATACCAATGGTAGCCAGTTTTTTATCGTACAAAATAAAAATTTTCCATATTCGGCCAAGGAATTAAAACGTGGTGGCTGGCCAGAAGCTATTGCGGATGCCTATGTAGCAGGCGGGACCCCGCATTTAGATCGCCGTCATACGGTATTTGGTCAGTTGGCAGACGAGGCTTCGTTTGATATTTTGGATAAAATTGCAGCTGTTGAAACTGGTGCTCAAGACAGGCCGATTCAAGATGTCCTAATTGAAACAATTGAGGTTCAGGATTGATGAAAATTGGTGAAAAATATAAGGGAGTCATTACAGGCGTCAAGCCTTATGGGGCCTTTGTTGCCCTCGAGAACGGGACGACTGGTCTGATTCATATTTCAGAAATCAAGACCGGTTATATTGAAAATATTTTCGAGGCACTCAAGCTTGATCAAGAAGTACTTGTCCAAGTTTTGGACTATGATGAATTCAGTGAAAAAGCCAGTCTCTCCCTGCGAACCTTGGAGGAAGAAGGGCACCATTTTTCTCACCGCCATCGTTTTTCGAACAGTCGTTATAAGATTGGATTCAAACCTTTGGCAGATAATATGGAGATATGGGTTAAAGAGGGGTTAGATTACCTTAGTAGAAAAAAGGTTGACTGATATCAATGTCAGTCAACCTTTTTTCTAGTTTTATATTAATTTGCTCACTCTTCAAAATCATAGAGAGTAGTTGATAAATAACGTTCACCATTATCAGGTAAGAGTGTTAAGACTTTTTTTCCAGCACCTAGTTCTTGGGCAACTTGGATAGCTGCATAGATAGCAGCTGATGAAGAGATGCCTGGTAGGAAGCCTTCTAGGCCACCGATAAGGCGACCAGTTGCGATAGCATCATCGGATTTCACCCGAACAATACTATCGTAAGCCTTGGTGTCTAGGGTTTCAGGGATAAAGCCAGCAGAAATACCTTGAATCTTATGAGGACCGGGTTTATCTCCAGAAAGGATGGCTGATTCATCTGCTTCAACAGCATAAACTTTAACAGATGGGTTAGCTTTTTTTAGAGCATGGGAAACACCAGAAAGAGTACCCCCTGTACCAACACCAGCAACAAAAGCATCTAACCCAGTTGAACCAAAGGCTTCGATGATTTCTGCTCCAGTAGTGGATTCATGGATAGCAGGGTTAGCAGGATTATTAAATTGCAACGGTACCCAGCCTCCGATTTCTGTAGCTAAGTCTTTAGCCTTTTGGATGGCTCCCTTCATACCCTCGCTGCCTGGTGTCAGAACTAATTGAGCACCATAAGCCTGAATGATTTTGCGACGTTCGACACTCATGGTCTCTGGCATTGTAATAATAACCTTATAACCTTTAGCAGCCCCAACCCAAGCTAAACCAATACCAGTATTCCCGCTGGTCGGCTCAACGATGATACCGCCAGGTTTCAAGAGGCCCTTTTGTTCGGCATCTTCAATCATTGACAAAGCAATTCGATCTTTGACAGAAGAGCCAGGGTTAAAGGATTCTAATTTGACATAGACATCGGCAGCCCCCTCGGGGACACTCTTGTTTAATTTAACAATGGGAGTATTGCCAATCAATTCCGTGACATTATTATAGATTTTTGTCATACTTTCACCTCTCAAAGAATCTTAGAATTGCTAATAGTATAGATGTCAAAAGAACTTTTGTAAAATACAAATTCTTTATCAAGTGATAAAGAATAATTATCAGCTAATTGGAACTTCGACGACTTTACTACCGGATTTCTTACTGGTAACCTTACCCTGGTAAAATTCAACTAAGGCTGAACAAGTAGCTTCTACTTTATCAGGATCGACATAAATAGTGGTTCGGACCCTATCAGAGAACTCTGTATCTTGCTCTTGCAAGACCTCTTGGGCTAAGAAGTTGGCAAAAGTTTGATACTGGGGATAGGTAAGTTCGATTTGAATACCTGCCTGATCCTTGACCTCAACCACTCCCTGTTTCTTAATGGTGTCAGCAACAACACTGGAATAGGCACGGATAAGGCCGCCTGTACCTAATTTTATCCCCCCAAAATAGCGAGTCACAACAGCAACAATATTGGTCAGGCCCTGCTTTTCTAAAACGGTGAGCATTGGTACGCCAGCCGTTCCGCTAGGCTCCCCGTCATCGCTTGAACGCTTAATTTCAAAATTTTGGCCAATGATCATAGCAGAACAAGAATGGTTAGCCTTGTGGTGTTCCTTCTTAATTTGAGTGATGTAGGTACGTGCCTCTTCTTCACTGGTTACTCGTTTGATTTGGCAAATAAAGCGAGATTTTTTAATGATTTCTTCTCTGGTACCATCTTTGGCGATTGTTTTATAATTCATGAAAAAATTTTATCATATTTCAAAACTTATGCGAATAGATAAGTAAATGGAAAACTTAGAAAATTACTATGGTCGCCAATTTTTATCTTGGCAGTTACCCCCAGCATTAAAAGCACATGCCCAGACTGTACCGGCTACAGTCAAAAAGTCTGGGAAGATCTATTGTGGGCGTTGTAACAGCTACCTATTACCAGCTTGGATGCTACCAGATGGTTCTTATTACTGCAGAAATTGTATTGCCTTCGGCAGGGTCACAAGTACAGACCAACTGTGTTATTTTGAACAGAAATCCTTTCCTTGTGTTTCTTATTTGAGCTGGCAAGGACACTTAACTCCTTATCAGCAGGAAATTTCCGATAAACTTGTCGCTGCTATTAAGAAGAAAGAAAATATCCTAGTCCACGCTGTGACGGGTTCGGGTAAAACCGAAATGATCTATCAGGCAGTTGCCTCAGTCCTCCAAAAAGGAGAGACAGTTGCCTTAGTCAGCCCCAGAATTGATGTCTGTCATGAACTCTATCAGCGTTTTCAATGTGATTTTACATGCCCGATTTCATTGTTGCACTCAGGGTCGGAAAATTATCATCGCTCACCTCTTTTAATTTCAACTGTCCATCAACTTTTTAAGTTTCGCCAGGCTTTTGAGTTGATTATTATTGATGAAGTAGATGCTTTTCCTTATGTAGATGATCAGGGCCTTTACCAAGCTGTGGCGAATGCTCTTAAGCCTCAAGGATCGAAGATATTTTTAACAGCAACTTCGACTGACAATTTAGATAAAGCAGTGAAGAAAAGACAGATAAAGGAAGTGCATCTAGCTAGACGGTTCCATGCCCATCCGCTTGTCCTCCCTAAATTGATCTGGTTAGCAAACTTGGATATGAAGATAAAAAGAGGACAGCTACCTGCTAAATTACTCAGTGATATCAAAAGACAAAGAAAAACTAAATATCCTCTGTTACTTTTCTATCCTACTATTGCAGAAGGTCAACAGCTTGCGCAACTCCTTCAAAATTATTTACCAGAAGAGAAGGTGAGCTTTATTTCTAGTCGAGCAGACCAGCGATTGGACTTAGTTCAAGATTTTCGTGATGGTAAAATAGACCTTCTTGTTTCGTCGACGATTTTGGAAAGGGGAGTAACCTTCCCCAAAATAGACCTTTTTGTCTTAGATGCCCATCATAAATTGTATACCAAATCCTCCTTGATCCAAATTGCTGGCCGAGTTGGTCGAAGTAGTGAGCGACCAACTGGCTCATTACGTTTCTACCATGGGGGTGTTACAAAAGCTATGCGGCTAGCGATTTCTGATATTAAAACGATGAATAAAAGAGGAGGTTTCTAAATGGAGTGTTTGATATGTCGTAATCAAATTCAAAATAACATTAAATTTACCTCGCTCTTTTTTATGTATCAGGATGAAGTCTACCTTTGTGACGAATGTAGGGACCAATTCGAACCAATTCGTTCGAAACATTGTCCGAGTTGCTACAAATCTGGGATTGATGAAGTTTGCCAAGACTGTCTTTATTGGCAGAAGAGAGGGAAAGAAGTCAATCACAGAGCACTGTATACCTACAACCAGGCAATGAAACAATACTTTTCTGCGTATAAATTCCAAGGAGATTATTTGTTAAGAAAAGTGTTTTCGCCTATTATTAGAAAAGTTTTAGTTGCTTATAAAGGGTACACAATTGTCCCAATTCCCCTAAGTAATGAAAGTTTTCAAAAGAGGAAATTTAATCAGGTCACTGGATTTTTAGATGCTACCGCTTTGACATATTGCAATCTCCTAAAAATTAGCAGACAAGGAAAACCCACTCAATCTAGTAAGACGAGAGAAGAAAGACTAAAGGCTGAACAGTTTTTTGTGATCGATTCCACTAAAAAAATTCCAGAAAAGGTCCTATTAGTGGATGATATCTATACGACAGGGGCTACAATGATTCTAGCTAAAGATTTACTTGTTGAAAGTGGCGTGAAAATTGTAAAAACTTTTTCATTGGCGCGCTAAAAATCCTTGCAAAAAATTCCAAATATAGTAAAATAAAATAAAAGAAAGCGTTTTAACGCAAGAAAGAGGAAGCCTATGATTAAATTTAGTATTCGCGGTGAAAACATTGAAGTTACTGATGCTATCCGCAATTACGTAGAATCAAAATTAGCTAAAATCGAAAAATACTTTAATCAATCACAAGAGTTGAATGCTAAAGTAAATTTGAAAGTTTATCGTGAAAAAACAGCCAAAGTAGAAGTAACTATTCCAGTTGGTTCTATCACCTTACGGGCAGAAGATATCTCGCAAGACCTTTATGGATCAATTGATCTTGTTTCAGATAAAATTGAACGTCAAATTCGTAAAAACAAGACCAAAATTGCTAAGAAACACCGTGAAAAGATTGCGACTGGCGAAGTATTCTCAGCAGAGTTTGTTGCTGAAGCAGTTGAAGAAGTTCCTGAGGCAAAAATTGTTCGAACCAAAAACATTGATTTGAAGCCAATGGATGCAGAAGAAGCCATCCTTCAAATGGATTTACTTGGACACGATTTCTTTATCTATACAGATGCCGAAGATGGAACAACAAATGTTATTTATCGCCGTGAGGATGGAGATTTCGGTCTTATCGAAGCAAAATAAATGATTAAAGACTCTAGGAATAAAAATCACATTTTAAAATAGGAGTTAATCCTTTTGAGTGAAATTATTTCTGGAGTTTTTTTCTTGATTCTATTGACAGCTTTTTTAGTTGATGTTAAACTTTAGAAAGCTAAAGTTAAAGCTAGAAAAAATAGTTTGTAATTTTTTTCAAAACTATTGACAAGTTATTAAAAAAATAGTAAACTATAAGAGTTGCTTTAAAAGAAAGCATAAGACCTTTGAGAACTGAATAGAGACGAACCAAGACGTGCGGGTTACGAGAGTAACCTGTCAAAGGACAATAAGTCAGCGATGACACAAGTGAGTTAAGCGCTCAAACTATTAGATGAGAGTTTGATCCTGGCTCAGGACGAACGCTGGCGGCGTGCCTAATACATGCAAGTAGAACGCTGAGTACTGGAGCTTGCTCTAGTACGAGGAGTTGCGAACGGGTGAGTAACGCGTAGGTAACCTGCCTGTTAGCGGGGGATAACTATTGGAAACGATAGCTAATACCGCATAATAGTGACTAACTCATGTTAGTGATTTGAAAGGTGCAAGAGCACCACTAACAGATGGACCTGCGTTGTATTAGCTAGTAGGTGAGGTAAGGGCTCACCTAGGCGACGATACATAGCCGACCTGAGAGGGTGAACGGCCACACTGGGACTGAGACACGGCCCAGACTCCTACGGGAGGCAGCAGTAGGGAATCTTCGGCAATGGGGGGAACCCTGACCGAGCAACGCCGCGTGAGTGAAGAAGGTTTTCGGATCGTAAAGCTCTGTTGTAAGAGAAGAACGATGTGTAGAGTGGAAAGTTACACAAGTGACGGTATCTTACCAGAAAGGGACGGCTAACTACGTGCCAGCAGCCGCGGTAATACGTAGGTCCCGAGCGTTGTCCGGATTTATTGGGCGTAAAGCGAGCGCAGGCGGTTTAGTAAGTCTGAAGTTAAAGGCAGTGGCTCAACCATTGTTTGCTTTGGAAACTGTTGAACTTGAGTGCAGAAGGGGAGAGTGGAATTCCATGTGTAGCGGTGAAATGCGTAGATATATGGAGGAACACCGGTGGCGAAAGCGGCTCTCTGGTCTGTAACTGACGCTGAGGCTCGAAAGCGTGGGTAGCGAACAGGATTAGATACCCTGGTAGTCCACGCCGTAAACGCTGAGTGCTAGGTGTTAGGCCCTTTCCGGGGCTTAGTGCCGGAGCTAACGCATTAAGCACTCCGCCTGGGGAGTACGACCGCAAGGTTGAAACTCAAAGGAATTGACGGGGGCCCGCACAAGCGGTGGAGCATGTGGTTTAATTCGAAGCAACGCGAAGAACCTTACCAGGTCTTGACATCCCGATGCCATCCCTAGAGATAGGGAGTTACTTCGGTACATCGGTGACAGGTGGTGCATGGTTGTCGTCAGCTCGTGTCGTGAGATGTTGGGTTAAGTCCCGCAACGAGCGCAACCCTTATTGTTAGTTGCCATCATTAAGTTGGGCACTCTAGCGAGACTGCCGGTAATAAACCGGAGGAAGGTGGGGATGACGTCAAATCATCATGCCCCTTATGACCTGGGCTACACACGTGCTACAATGGTTGGTACAACGAGTCGCAAGCCGGTGACGGCAAGCTAATCTCTGAAAGCCAATCTCAGTTCGGATTGGAGGCTGCAACTCGCCTCCATGAAGTCGGAATCGCTAGTAATCGCGGATCAGCACGCCGCGGTGAATACGTTCCCGGGCCTTGTACACACCGCCCGTCACACCACGAGAGTTTGTAACACCCAAAGTCGGTGAGGTAACCTTCGGGAGCCAGCCGCCTAAGGTGGGACGGATGATTGGGGTGAAGTCGTAACAAGGTAGCCGTATCGGAAGGTGCGGCTGGATCACCTCCTTTCTAAGGAAAAACTAAGTAACGGAGGGCGTTTAAAAGCGACTTGATTTTAGGAAACCAAGGCAGTATGCTTGCATACAAGGTGGTTTATCTAAATCACAAGCTTTTAGCCCGAGTACAATTTAGCCGATAAGGTTAAAGGTACCCTTATTTAGCTACGGAAGCACGTTTTAGGGCGTCTCTATTTAGTTTTCAGAGGTTTTGTGGGGCCTTAGCTCAGCTGGGAGAGCGCCTGCTTTGCACGCAGGAGGTCAGCGGTTCGATCCCGCTAGGCTCCATAGGATACGAGAGATGATTCGCTTTAGCGAAAACTTGTATTCTAAGCTAAATAAGATATTGTTCAAGAAATTGAACACGACCTCATTTTTTAGGAAAAAAGATAAATCTCCTTGTGTGCAAGTCACACAGCGTTGATTTCCTATTTTTCTACAAAAATGCCCAACAAGTTGGGACGGTCTTAGTATCTTAGACTTGTCCATTGAAAATTGAATATCTATCAAATAGTAACAAGAAAATAAACCGAAACGCTGTAAATATTTAATGAGTTTTTTAATAAGGTTAAGTTAATAAGGGCGCACGGTGGATGCCTTGGCACTAGGAGCCGATGAAGGACGTGATTAACGACGAAATGCTTTGGGGAGCTGTAAGTAAGCTGAGATCCAGAGATATCCGAATGGGGGAACCCGGCAACTACAGGTTGTCATCCATATCTGTTAAGGATATGAGAAGGAAGACGCAGTGAACTGAAACATCTCAGTAGCTGCAGGAAGAGAAAGCAAGAGCGATTGCCTGAGTAGCGGCGAGCGAAAGGGCAGGAGGGCAAACCAGGATGTTTACATTCTGGGGTTGTAGGACTGTGAAGAGTGATCAAACGTCATAAAAGAACGACTTGGGAAAGTCGGCCAAAGAGAGTAAAAGCCTCGTATTTGAAATGATGGAAGACGCTAACAGGATCCTGAGTACGGCGAGACACGAGAAATCTCGTCGGAAACTGGGAGGCCCATCTCCCAACCCTAAATACTCCCTAGTGACCGATAGTGAACCAGTACCGTGAGGGAAAGGTGAAAAGCACCCCGGAAGGGGAGTGAAAGAGAACCTGAAACCGTGTGCTTACAAGAAGTTCGAGCCCGTTAATGGGTGAGAGCGTGCCTTTTGTAGAATGAACCGGCGAGTTACGTTATTGTGCGAGGTTAAGTTGAAGAGACGGAGCCGTAGGGAAACCGAGTCTGAAGAGGGCGGATAAGTACAATGACGTAGACCCGAAACCAGGTGACCTACCCATGAGCAGGGTGAAGGTGAGGTAAGACTCACTGGAGGCCCGAACCAGAGTACGTTGAAAAGTGCTTGGATGACTTGTGGGTAGCGGAGAAATTCCAAACGAACTTGGAGATAGCTGGTTCTCTCCGAAATAGCTTTAGGGCTAGCGTCGACAATAAGAATCTTGGAGGTAGAGCACTGTTTGGGTGAGGGGTCCATCCCGGATTACCAATCTCAGATAAACTCCGAATGCCAACGATTTATGGTCGGCAGTCAGACTGCGAGTGCTAAGATCCGTAGTCGAAAGGGAAACAGCCCAGACCACCAGCTAAGGTCCCCAAATAATTGTTAAGTGGAAAAGGATGTGGGGTTGCACAGACAACTAGGATGTTAGCTTAGAAGCAGCTATTCATTCAAAGAGTGCGTAATAGCTCACTAGTCGAGTGACCCTGCGCCGAAAATGTACCGGGGCTAAAACAATTTACCGAAGCTGTGGATCCTTTAGGGATGGTAGGAGAGCGTTCTATGTGTGGAGAAGGTATACCGTGAGGAGTGCTGGAGTGCATAGAAGTGAGAATGCCGGTATGAGTAGCGCAAGACAGGTGAGAATCCTGTCCACCGTAAGACTAAGGTTTCCAGGGGAAGGCTCGTCCGCCCTGGGTTAGTCGGGACCTAAGGAGAGACCGACAGGTGTATCCGATGGGCAACAGGTTGATAGTCCTGTACTAGAGTATAGAGTGAAGGAGGGACGCAGAAGGCTAACTCAACCAGACGACTGGAAGTGTCTGGCCAAGCAGTGAGGTGTGGACTGAGTCAAATGCTTAGTCCTGTAACATTGAGCTGTGATGGGGAGCGAAGTTTAGTAGCGAAGTGAGTGATGTCAGGCTGCCAAGAAAAGCTTCTAGCGTTAATGTATACTCTACCCGTACCGCAAACCGACACAGGTAGTCGAGGCGAGTAGCCTCAGGTGATCGAGCGAACTCTCGTTAAGGAACTCGGCAAAATGGCCCCGTAACTTCGGGAGAAGGGGCGCTCAGCTAGACTGAGCCGCAGTGAAAAGGCCCAAGCAACTGTTTATCAAAAACACAGCTCTCTGCGAAATCGAAAGATGAAGTATAGGGGGTGACGCCTGCCCGGTGCTGGAAGGTTAAGAGGAGGGTTTAGCGTTAAGCGAAGATCTGAATTGAAGCCCCAGTAAACGGCGGCCGTAACTATAACGGTCCTAAGGTAGCGAAATTCCTTGTCGGGTAAGTTCCGACCCGCACGAAAGGCGTAATGATTTGGGCACTGTCTCAACGAGAGACTCGGTGAAATTTTAGTACCTGTGAAGATGCAGGTTACCCGCGACAGGACGGAAAGACCCCATGGAGCTTTACTGCAGTTTGATATTGAGTATCTGTACCACATGTACAGGATAGGTAGGAGCCATAGAGATCGGGACGCTAGTTTCGAAGGAGGCGCTGTTGGGATACTACCCTTGTGTTATGGCTACTCTAACCCGCTAGGCTAAGCGTCTAGGGAGACAGTGTCTGACGGGCAGTTTGACTGGGGCGGTCGCCTCCTAAAAGGTAACGGAGGCGCCCAAAGGTTCCCTCAGATTGGTTGGAAATCAATCGCAGAGTGTAAAGGTATAAGGGAGCTTGACTGCGAGAGCGACAACTCGAGCAGGGACGAAAGTCGGGCTTAGTGATCCGGTGGTTCCGCATGGAAGGGCCATCGCTCAACGGATAAAAGCTACCCTGGGGATAACAGGCTTATCTCCCCCAAGAGTTCACATCGACGGGGAGGTTTGGCACCTCGATGTCGGCTCGTCGCATCCTGGGGCTGTAGTCGGTCCCAAGGGTTGGGCTGTTCGCCCATTAAAGCGGCACGCGAGCTGGGTTCAGAACGTCGTGAGACAGTTCGGTCCCTATCCGTCGCGGGCGAAGGAAATTTGAGAGGCTCTGCTCCTAGTACGAGAGGACCAGAGTGGACATACCGCTGGTGTACCAGTTGTTCTGCCAAGAGCATCGCTGGGTAGCTATGTATGGAAGGGATAAACGCTGAAAGCATCTAAGTGTGAAGCCTCCCTCAAGATGAGATTTCCCATGATTATATATCAGTAAGAGCCCTGAGAGAAGATCAGGTAGATAGGTTGGGAGTGGAAGTAGTGTAAGCTATGAAGCGGACCAATACTAATCGCTCGAGGACTTATCCTAAAGAAGGTATTGACAGCGCGAGGTAAGGCTTGATACAATAGATAGGTATTCAATTTTGAATTGGCAAAATAAGTAATGAGAACGTGAAGAAAAGCGTATGATTTTAGGAAATCACCGCAGAAGTCTAAGGACTTCAAGAGGATTTATCTAAATCACTAGCTTTTAAGTTCGAATACAATTCAATTCATAGTTAAGTGACGCTAGCCTAGGAGAGACACCTGTATCCATGCCGAACACAGCAGTTAAGCCCTAGCACGCCTGAAGTAATTGGGGGTTGCCCCCTGTGAGATAAGGGAGTCGCTTAGCGCATAGGAATCTAAGAAGGTTCCATTAGGGAGTTTAGCTCAGCTGGGAGAGCATCTGCCTTACAAGCAGAGGGTCAGCGGTTCGATCCCGTTAACTCCCATGATTAAGTAATGAGAACGTAAAGCAAGCGTAGGAAATGGGTAAGAAATCCTGATTTCTTAAGCCTTTTATCTAAATCACTAGCTTTTAAGTTCGAATACAATTGCTTAGAATAGGTCCCGTGGTGTAGCGGTTATCACGTCGCCCTGTCACGGCGAAGATCGCGGGTTCAATTCCCGTCGGGACCGTTGAAATAGTCTGGTGGACTATTTCAATCTGGAAAAAAGTAAGCGTAGTTTACAATAGTTTCTGGACAATAGTCAGACTCGTTAGCTCAGTTGGTAGAGCATTTGACTTTTAATCAAAGGGTCACTGGTTCGAGCCCAGTACGGGTCATAGATGCGGGTTTGGCGGAATTGGCAGACGCACCAGATTTAGGATCTGGCGCTTAACGGCGTGGGGGTTCAAGTCCCTTAACCCGCATAATAAGAAGCAATAGGCCGGCTTAGCTCAGTTGGTAGAGCATCTGATTTGTAATCAGAGGGTCGCGTGTTCAAGTCATGTAGCCGGCATTTGCGAACGTAGTTCAGTGGTAGCGAATATTATTCGTTACTTTTTTGTTTAGACCATTAAAAAGCACTCATAAATTTAATGAGTGCTTTTACAACTTTAACGATTCTTGAGTTCAAGATAACGCTTGTACCAGATATTGATATAAGATTCTGAGAAAGGCCCTTTTTTATTGTTAATCCACTCAACAAGAATTTTGACATTCTCTTTCAGAATATAATCAATATCTGCTGAATAATGCATTTCTTTTTTATGGCTTTCATATTCGTCAACATCTAAAAGCTTTTTTTCGTGATTCTCAAAGACTTTGACATCTAAGTCGTAATCAATATATTTGAGGGCTTCCTCATCCATAACATAGGGACTAGCTAAGTTACAATAATAGGAAACACCGCTATCACGAATCATTGCAATTATATTGAACCAAAATTTTTTATGAAAATAAACAATGGCTGGTTCTCGAGTCACCCAGCGTCTGCCATCACTTTCAGTAACAAGTGTATGGTCGTTTACACCAATAATTGCATTTTCAGTTATTTTTAGTACCATAGTGTCGCGCCATGTTCGGTGCAAACTACCATTATGCTTATAACTCTGAATTGTAATAAAGTCGCCTTCTTTGGGTAATTTCATGGCTAAAACCTTCTACAATTTAGTTTATCCGTTATAGTTTAACATAATTTGATGGAAAAAGCATTTGTTAAGAAAGAAAATGGTAGAACTATTGCTTATAGATAGTCAGCTAAAGCAGATGAAATGTCGGAAAAATCATAGCCCTTTCGAGCCAAAGCTTGGATTAAATGCTGTTTAAGTGCATAATCCTCATATCTCTTTTGATACTTTGGTAGAAGCCTATCCAGATCTCGATAGATAAGAGTAATGTCATCCTCTTTATTTTTATCAATAGCTAAATTTTCGAGCGCTTGATTAACTGTTTGATAGTCAAAACCTTTGCTAAGAAGATTTTGCTGAATTTTAGCCTTGATGGTTTTTGCTGGGTAACGACCTGCATACTTTTTATAAAGTTTTTGTCCAACCTTGACAACAGTATGGGAAAAGTCTTGTCCGTCTAGGCATTCTTCAATAATGGACTTTGCAATCCCTTTCTGGGAAAGCTTCTGGCTTAGAACGAAAGGTCCCTTATCACCATTTGTTAAATTTTGATTGATAAAAACCTCAGCGTAATGATAATCATCAATCCACTTATCTTTTTTTAAATCTGTTAGGACTTTTGGAATAATTTTTTCCTCAATATCATGCTTATTGAGATAATCTTTAACCTCTTTTTCTGTTCTTTGTTTGAAGGAAAGGAAGTAGAGAGCTAGATTCTTACCATAGGAAAACTGAGCAAAATTCCTAATTTCTTCCAATTCTTCCTCAGTGATAATTTTGTCCTTTGAGAGCATGAAATGGACAATAGTATCTTCGGTAATATAGAGCTTCTCTTCATCATCTAATTCAAGAAGGTAGAGTCGTTTTTTCTTTTCAATCTTAGTAATTTTCATAGGTTTATTATAGCAAAAATGGTAGAATATTAGGGTACGTAGCCAGCTTGACAATTTTAATGGAAGATTGCCGTTGAGAGTCACTCTTATTTATTCGCTTTTTATTTTTAAGTTAGAAAGGACTTTGCAAGAATGAATTTGCAGGTCAAACAAAGGATTCCCCTGAAAATCAAACGGATGGGGATCAACGGGGAGGGTATTGGTTTTTATAAAAAAACTTTGGTCTTTGTACCAGGAGCCTTAAAAGGAGAAGATATCTTTTGCCAAGTGACAGCTGTCAAGAGGAATTTTGTCCATGCTAAACTTTTGAAGATCAATAAAATATCTAAGGATCGAGTACAACCACGATGTCCCATATATGAGAAATGCGGGGGATGTCAGATTATGCACCTAGCATATAAGAAGCAGCTGGATTTTAAGAATGACATTATCAAACAGTCTTTGAAGAAATTCCAGCCTACTGGATATGAAAATTATGAAGTGCGGCCCACCAAGGGGATGGAAAATCCTTATCACTATCGGGCCAAACTCCAATTTCAAACACGTCATTTTTCTGGATCAGTTAAAGCAGGACTTTTTGCCAGTAATTCTCATCATCTGGTTTCGCTGCAAAACTGCCTGGTTCAAGATGAATTGACACAGAGGATTGTTAATAAGGCCACCGAACTGTTAGATAAGTATAAAATTCCAATTTACAATGAGCGAAAAATTGCTGGTATCCGGACAATCATGGTTCGTAAAGGGCAGGCGAGCTCCCAAGTTCAACTTATTTTTGTGACTAGTCGTGGCTTACAGTTGACTGCTCTAATTAAAGAACTGAGGCTGGCTTTCCCTGAAATTGTGACAATTGCTGTTAATTATAATAAATCAAAATCAAGTGAAATTTATGGCGATGAGACAGATATTCTCTGGGGAAAAGAGTCTATACAAGAAGAGGTGCTAGACTATAGTTTTTCTTTGTCGCCTAGGGCTTTTTATCAACTGAATCCTCAGCAAACTCATGTTCTTTACCAAGAAACGGTTAAAGCTTTAGACACCACTAAGGAGGATAACCTCATAGATGCCTATTGTGGTGTGGGGACAATTGGTTTTGCTTTTGCAGATAAGGTGAATTCTGTTCGAGGAATGGATATAATTCCTGATGCCATTGTGGATGCTAAAAAGAATGCGAAAGCGCTTGGCTTGACTAATACTCACTATGAAACTGGCAGGGCAGAAGATCTTATTCCCAAATGGTATAATGCGGGTTATCAAGCTAGTGCTTTAGTGGTCGATCCACCGAGAACGGGCTTAGATGACAAGCTTATCAAAACCATTCTTGAAGTAAAACCTGAAAAGATGGTTTATGTTTCTTGCAATGCTTCAACTCTGGCCCGTGATTTGGTGCCTTTGACAAAAGTTTATCAAGTGGACTATATCCAGTCAATCGATATGTTTCCTCATACCGCTCGAGTTGAAGCGGTTGTTAAGTTGAGAAAAAAATAGAAAATAACTTTTAAATACGAATAAAGATGAGAGTAGCTATGCAGTTACTCTTATTTTAAATTTACAAAACGATTACAAAAATTTCTTAGAAATTAAAAAAGTTACAATTGTATGTTGACGGTAAATTTAAACTAGGCTATAATAAAATTGAAAAGAGAAAGGAACAAAAATTATGAAAAAGCCTTACAAATTTGTAGCTGTGTTTATACTAGGTACTACTTTATTTTTAACGGGCTGTCACAAGAATAGTTCTCAAAATGAAACTCATTCAACTTCCATAAAGACTAGCCAAACAAGTAAAGCAAAACCTCAAAAAGGAAGTTCACAACATCAGTCTAGTTCCCAAGTTAGTAGTAATAATCACGATAATGGAGAAACTACTAATCCGTCAAGCTCTACAAGTCAAAGTTCAGCTAATAGTCAAGTTACTTCTCCTCGCCTTGATGTTACTGCTATTGCTAACGGAGACTTCTCCAGCCTCGTTGGTACTTGGCAAACTGCTAATGGTGATACATTAGTTTTTGATAATAATGGTTTGGTCTCAGATACTCAAGTTATCTCCTCACAAGGTGTTAGTGGAGAAAAGGCCCTATTTACGATTGCTCCAAAAGATTCAGAAGTAGGTAGTGCAGCCCTGTATGTCATTCCTGCAGGTGTGCCAACTGTTGGAGGTAAAACTTATCAACAAGATGCTTTGGTAGTAGGTCAAGGTGAATCTGCCGAAGATACTCCATATTATCGAGCAGGCTGATGAACTGCAAAGAGAGTGGAACAAAAATCACGATTTTGATTTTCCTCGTTCTCCCATTTTAAAACTCAGGTCTTTGCCACTTTTCTGTTTTTAGGTGACAGGCTTTGACAGTCTATCCCCAGACTGCCATAGTCCACTGGAGCATTTCAATCCCACCTCCGCACAATTGATCTTGGTTTTCTCTAACAGTCTCCCAGACTGTTTGACCTATCTCTTGCGTAGTAGTTAAACAGTTCTGTGAACTGTTTAAGAGGGCGTCTGAAAATGTAACTGCACCCTACCAAGATAAGGGCAGCCAACCAACAGTAGTTTATTGGTGCTAGAGTACCTAATGAACTGTGCAGGAGTAAGCCTTCTTAGCCTAGACAATAAGTCTTACTCCCAATCATTGCGTCAATTTGGTAAATTTAGAATAATGCTAACGAGTTTGGACTTTTTATACGTAATCTTCAGAGATTACAATCTTTGTGGGTGAGGGCTAAGCTATCATGGCTGTTTGTCCCAGACTCGTTAATTAGAAAAAAATAATATTACTAAAATATTTCATTATTACAGAAAAATATTGACGCTGCTTATCTATTTTTTTATAATGAAGGCGAAATAAAGTAATATGAATATAAGGAGAGTTATCATGAAAAAAGATTTATTATGGAGCGAAAAACAACGTTTTTCCATTCGTAAATATTCCTTTGGTGCAGCCTCAGTTTTCCTTGGAGCCAGTCTGGTATTAGGGGGGCAGGTTTTAGCTGACGAACAAACAGCTCCAACTAGTCAGCCACAGGATACCAGTACACAGACAACTACGGTCAAGGAAACTGGTACAGAAGCTGTCACACCAAAGACAGATGGTGCTGTGAGAGAAGCTGTTATAGATAAGGTTACCCAAGAAACTGCTGAAAAACCGATAGCAGTTAGCGATGCTGAAATTTCAACTGATGAAGTCGCTACAAGAGAGACTGATGTTGATAACCCTACAGTACCAACAAAAGTTGATGCTGCTACTCAAACTAATGATTATACAGCTCCTAGCGAAATAAATTCAGCAGACCAAGCGCAACAGGCAGGAACAGTAACTAATGCTTCACCTGTTATGACGATTCAAGAAGTCGGTAAAGACCTCCCAAGCTCAGGCTATTATACTTATCCTGAACGCACAGAGATCAAGAATAGTCCGTCAGCTTCGGCTCCTCTAGCCTTCTTTGCCAATGCCGGTGACCGTGTTTACTATGACCAAGTCCCCAATCAAGATGGCTATCAATGGCTGAGCTACAAATCCTATAGTGGTATCCGTCGTTATGCCAATATTGCCAAGTTAGTAGCTAAGGAAGTATCAGCCGATAAGCCAGATCCTCAAGCTGGTGAAAAGCCGGGAATTGACAGCGAAGAGACTACCCTTCCAGCTTTGGAGCGCTATAGCTTTGACAAAGAAGTTGAGGTCAAGAACGAGGCAAAGGCCGCTGCCAAGACAGAATTTACCTTTGGGGAGGGTGACTCCATCAGCTATGATAAGATTCTTAAGACGGATGGTTATAAGTGGATTTCCTATGTTTCTTACGGCGGTACTCGTCGTTACGTCATGCTGGATAAGTTACCGGCTCAAGCTAGCGAGCAAAAGACAGAATCCAAGCTAAGCGGTCAAATTAGTGTTGAAAACCAAACTGATAAGGGTTTTGATGTTCGGATTTCTAACATATCAGATAGCAATGGTATTCTGGCTGTTAAAGTCCCAATCTGGACAGACAAGGATGATCAAGATGACTTGATTTGGTACGATGCTGTTAAGCAAGGTGATGGCACCTATAAGGTGGCTGTGAGTATGTCCGAACATAAGAACGAAAGTGGCCTCTACAATATTCATCTCTATTATGTTGAAAATGATGGCGCTATGAAAGGCGTTGCAAGTCTGCAATATACCTTTTCTGAACCTGAAAAGCCTCAAGCAACTCGGACAGGGACCCTTTCCTTTAGTAATAAGGATAATGGTGACTTTGATGTTATCATCTCAGATGTGGTTGATAGCCAAGGCTTGAAAGCTGTTAAGCTTCCAGTTTGGACAGATAAGAACGATCAGGACGACCTCGTCTGGTACGATGCGGAGAGACAGGCCGATGGGACTTACAAGGCGGTTGTTAAATTAGCTGATCACAAAAATGAAACAGGCACCTACAATATCCACCTTTATTATCTAGAAAATGATGGTCAACTTGTAGGTGTTGCTGGAAGCCAACATCAGGCGGACGTTAAGAAAAGTGATAATCAGCCAAAGGCTGAAATTACTATTCAAAATCAAACTTCTGATGGATTTGACATTTTAGTCACTAATGTTAGTGGTAATCAAGTCTCAGCTGTTAAGGTACCGGTTTGGACAGATAAGGACGGCCAAGACGATATTGTTTGGTATGATGCTACTAAGCAAGTCAATGGTGATTATAAGGTCAGTGTTAAGGTTAGCGATCATAAGAACCAACATGGGGTTTATAATGTCCATCTCTACTATGTTGAAAATGATAACAAGTTGGTTGGCGTCGCTGGGACCCAAACAACAGTTCCTGAACCAGCAGTTAAACCGAACTATGAAACAACCTTCCCGTCATTGAAAAGCTATACTTTTGTCAAGCAAGTTGATGTTAGAAATGAACCTCGAATGGCTGCGGAGATAGCCTTCACCTTCCAAGCCGGCGAGGGTATCAACTATGATAAGATTATGCACAAGGATGGCCATGATTGGATTTCCTATGTCAGTTATGGCGGTCAACGGCGTTATATCGTCATTAATTGAGCTTCCTAACAAGCCTTTTATAGATGAAATTACCTCTGTTTGTTTAAACAGGGGTGATTTTTGGGTTAGGATAACGAAGAAAAATGGCTAAAGAGAGGCTTGATATAGCTACTTTGACAGTATTGTGAATTTGTGATATTATGAGTCGAGAAAGTAGAGTAAAGTATGTATCGCGTATTAAGTATTAATGATGAGGTCATAGTACTTGCTAATACGGACGGTCACGTCAAAAGGATTGATCGTTCGTCTTTTAGTTTTAACCCTAGGTTGGGAGATAGGGTGGATCTTTTTTATGACGATCATGATGAAGTCATTGCGACGAGGGCCAAGGTAGTTGAGAATGAATCGGGTTCTCGCGCAATTAGATCAGCACTCCTACAGGGCATCTTTGACCTATTTACAGAAGTTTTAACGATCCACAATGATCAGGTTGGTAATATCAAGAAAATCCTTTCTCAGCTCTTTATTGCCTTCTTCATGGTTTGGGCCTTGGTGGGCGTTGTTGTTGTTGAGTTGATTATCCTGATTGAGTCACTCCTAATTTGGGCTTATCAATTTATATTAATTGCTATTAAGTATTTGCATGATGTGATTGCTAAGAAGCTGGCTGATCGGGCTCGGCAACAGGCCAAGCAAGAAGTTGCTGCAACTTATGGCTACGACCAAGCCTATGACAATGGGATCGATCCAGAGGCTTATGCTGATTATGAAGATGAGTCTTACGTTGTAGACCTCGATTCTTTAGAGCTGTCTCCTGATGAAAGGGACCGTTATTTTTCAGATGAGGCTGACTATCCAGAGAAGTAGGAGTTTTCCTATTTCTCTTTCTTTATAAGCTAAAATTTGCTAAAATGATAGGGAAATAAACATTAATAGAGGTAAGATATGTCTAAATTTTTAGTTTTTGGTCACCAAAATCCTGATACTGATGCTATTGCATCGTCCTACGGATGGGCTTATTTGGAGCGTACAGCTTTTGGACGTGATGTTGATGCCGTCGCCCTTGGGACGCCAAATGAAGAAACCGCTTTCGTTCTGGACTATTTTGGTGTTGAAGCACTGCGTGTCGTTGAATCTGCTAAGGCAGAAGGGGTAGATAAAGTTATTTTAACGGACCACAATGAATTTCAGCAATCTATTTCAGATATTCGCGAAGTAGAAATCGCGGCTGTTATTGACCACCACCGTGTGGCCAACTTTGAAACGGCTAACCCGCTTTACATGCGTGTGGAACCAGTTGGATCAGCTTCTTCAATTGTTTATCGTGCTTTTAAGGAAAACAATGTTGAAGTGCCAAAAGAAGTAGCCGGTCTTCTCCTATCAGGTCTTATCTCTGATACCCTTTTGCTTAAATCACCAACTACTCACGAAACGGATCCCCAAGTGGCTAAGGAATTAGCTGAAATTGCTGGCGTCAACTTGGAAGAGTATGGCTTGGCTATGCTGAAAGCAGGGACTAACCTTTCAAGCAAGTCAGCTGAAGAATTGATTGATATTGATGCTAAGAGTTTTGAGCTCAATGGTAACAATGTGCGCGTGGCTCAGGTCAATACGGTTGATATTGATGAAGTTTTGGATCGTCAAGCTGAAATTGAAGAAGCTATCAGGGCCTCACAAGAAGCTAATGGCTACTCAGACTTTGTCTTGATGATTACAGATATTCTGAACTCCAATTCAGAAATTCTAGCACTTGGAGCTAACAGGGATAAGGTTGAAGCAGCCTTCAATTTCAAATTAGAAAACAATCATGCCTTCCTTGAAGGGGCTGTATCACGTAAGAAACAAGTGGTTCCGCAGTTGACGGAAAGTTTTAATGGATAAAAAGCGCACTCAAAAGCCAAGGGCAAAGGGCCCCTGGCTTTTATATATAGGAGAAGCTAATGAAGAAAGAGCAATTAAAAGAAGGAGACCTCCTGTTTACAGTAGGCGATTCAGAAATGGGACAGGCTATCACGACCGCCACAGGTGATTACAGTCATGTTGCTATCTATCTCGAAGGAAGTATTTATCACGCGACAGTAGACCAAGGGGTATCTAAACAGGACTTGACAAGCTTTTTAGAGGAAAATAAGATTGTAGATGTTTTTTGCTATCCAAAGATTAAACTTAAACAAGTTTTTGAAAAAGTTCATGCCTTGCTAGGAAATCCTTATAATATTAGCTTTTATCCTGACGGAACAGGTTTTTACTGCTCTCAGCTCATTGCACATCTTCTTCCGATTTTTGCAGAAATTCCAATGCAATTTGGAGATGGCCATCAAGAGGTGACAGATTTCTGGCAGGAATACTATGAGCAACTTGGTTTAGCTGTCCCTACAGGACGGCCTGGGACCAATCCTAGCCTTCTAGCCCAATCTCCTCAATTATGCTATCGGGGTCGATTAAAATAATGAGTTAAATTCTACTGTTTGAGCCCTCTATAATATCCAGAAAGGCCTTATGCATACGGTAAGTAAAATCTGTTAGGTCTTGGCTAGGTCCATGTTCGGTGGTCCACTTCATCAGTGACCGTACAATAGACGCATACAGTTGGGTCAAGAGCTCTAAGGGAAGAGTATAGGACATCCCCTCCCTGAGCAAGAGCTCTTTGATATAGAGCTGGCAGAGCTGATCAAACCGATCTTCAAAACCCTGTTGATTTTCCAAGGGTGTTTTTAGCAGTGCCTTGAGGAGGTCTGTATGCTCTTGATAAAACTGGTAAATATCTTCTAGAAAATACTTTAGCCCTTTATTATCAAGGTTTTCTCCGTACTTGGCAGCGAATTTTTCCTGAAGCGGCTCTAAAGTCTTTGTAATCAGCTGTTCCAATAGGTCATACTTATCTAAATAGTGGCTGTAAAAAGTAGAGCGGCTGACTAAGGCTTTTCGACAAATGTCTTGAACAGTTAAGCTATAAAACCCTTTTTCCAGAATTAGAGTGACAAGTGCGGACTCGATGTCCCTTTTGGTTTTGAGAATGCGGATGTCTTGCGTCATATAATTTTCCCCTGTTCGTTGCTTATCAAACATTTTTCGGATATAATGTACGATTTCCTACAAATTATAGGAAAGTATCACTTGCCTGTCAACCCTGTTCCCCCTTATACTAGTGATGTTGATAAGGAGAAATCATATGAATATTTTAGTGATCAATGGACATCCGGATAAAGAAAGTTTTAGTCAGGCTATCTATGAAACAGTAGTGGCAAATCTAGATTTTGCCCAACATCAGGTGGAAACTTTAGAGCTTAGCCACCTGTACTTTGATCCTGTTTTACGCTATGGTTATCGCAAGCGCATGCCAGAGGATAAGTTCATCTTACAATCGCAAGAACTTATTCAGTGGGCCGATCATTTTATCTTTATTTATCCGATTTGGTGGAGCGGCATGCCTAGTTTAATGAAGGGCTGGATTGATCGTACCTTTACTCCGGGTGTTGCCTATTCATCTAATACTGAGGGGAATTTCATCTGGAACTACCTGCGTGGACGGCAATTTCGTAAACTTTTAAAAGGAAGAACGGCAGATATTATTGCAACCTCCATGGCCCCCAGCTGGTGGTATAAACTCTTTTCTGGCTGGATCAGTGTGCCAGATAGTTATGGCCTAGCAGCATTAAAAAGTGCTGTTCTCAATCATTGTGGTATTAAAACGCGCCGCTTAATGGTGCTGGGCAATATGGGGCGTGAAGCTTGTACAGAAGCAAAACGAAAAGCTTTTTTGAACAAAGTAGGTGTAGCTGTCAAAAAGCTGTAGGGAATATAAAAATTAACAGTGTTTGAAATTCAGTGATTTCAGACGCTTTTAAAGTGGTTCTGGTTTTTGTATTAATGGTTGCCTATAACTTTGAGATGGGTAATCTGGCTGCTTACTACTTTTGCAATGTCTTTACCTGTCAAAGTAAAATAATCACCTGATTTTCTACGACAGACAACGCCCCAATTGGCCTGCAACCAGCCATCATCTTGTTCCTCAATATCCCATAAATGCTTAGTTGCTAGATTTCGACTGAAGAAAATTTTAAAGAAATTTTCAATTTCTGCACGTCCCCTATAGGTATGACCATCATTGGCCTCAATAACAGCGTCTTGGGTAAATAATGCGCAGAGTTCCTGAAGGCTGTTTTCATTTTGAACAGCCAGATCAGATAGTTCAAAGTAGCGGTTTAATATGTTCATGCAATAACCTCCTCTTTAATAATTCGATACAATTTGAACAATTGTATTATAGAGCTTTTTTTGATAGAATGCAAAGAAAGGAGTGATAAGGTGAAAAATTTATCCCATCCTGCAACAGCAGATATTAAACTAGAGCAAATTCTTTATGCTTTGAGTGAGCCCATTCGTTTAGCCATTTTTCGAGAATTATATAAATCTAACAAGGAAAGAAACTGCAGCTACTTCTCGGACTTGGGAAAGAAAAATAATTTATCTCATCATTATAAAATGTTGAGAGAAAATGGATTAATCAGAGTTCGTATAGACGGACGACAGCGCTTTATTTCCCTAAGACTAGATGAATTGAATGAAAGATTTCCAGGACTGCTAGAGAGCATTTATGAAAGTCTATAAATGATATGAGGAGCTGGATTGATCGTATCTTTACTCCGAGTATTGCTTATTCTTCTAATACCAAGGGTAATTTCATCTGGAATTATCTGTGTGATAAACAATTTCGTAAATTTCTAAAGAGGGGAAAAGGTAGATATTTTGTGACCTCCATGGCCCCCAGCTGGTGGTATAAACTCTTTTCTGGTTGGATTCGCATGCCAGATAGTTATGGAGTGGCAGCGCTAAAGAATACCGTTCTCAATCATTGAGGTATTAAAACGCGCCGAGTGATGGTGTTGGGTAATATGGGGCATGAGACTTGTACATTGGAAAAGCGCCAACACTTTTTAAAAGAGGTTGAAAAAAATATACAAAAATTATAGTTTTGAAATCATCATAAAAATCTAGAACAATCTTGTTTCAGATTTTTTCTTGAATATAGAGGAATGGGATATACTTATCTCAATAACTAACCACTGGTTAGTTGTTGAGAAATCAATAGTTCATAAGAAAGCAGAAACGATGATGAAACAGACTTTTTACCAAGTGGCAACAAAATATACGGCTAAAAAATATCATATCAGTCCTCATATTTTTAAAGTGACGTTTGACTTATTCATCTTTCCAGTTAGTATCTGGGTTGTAGAAAATCATGGATCCTACTTTTTGATCGATACAGGCATGGGGAATATGGCATCTTATGCTGTGGAGACTTATTTAGGCAGAAAGCCATTGGCTGCGGCCTTTTTGACACATGGCCATTCGGATCATGTGGGAGGAATCGCCCAGCTCAAGGACTTATATCCAACCTTACCTCTGATGATAGACAGAAGAGAGCTACCTTACGTTTCGGGACAAAAGCCTTATCCAAGACGTAAAAAGGTGGAGTCAGTAGCTTTCAATACCGATTGGCTAGAAGATTTGGATAGTGAGAGAGCAAGCTCTCTCTTAGCAGATGCAGGGCTGGTACCGATTTTTACGCCTGAGCACTCACCGGGGCATACCTGTTACTATCATGCTGAAGATAAGGTTCTGATTGCGGGAGATCTGCTGACTATCAGCCGATTTGGTCACCTAAAGCCGCCAATGAAAGCTTTACTGCTTACATGGATCAAGCCTTAGCATCTGCACATGACGTGCTGAAAAAACATCCACAAGCTTTGCTTTCAGTCTGTCACGGAGGAGAGGTTGCCAATGCCCTAGAAGAAATGGAGAAGAGTAAATGGTATCAGAAAAAATAAATCAGACTAAGGAGAGTATTCTGGCTGCTGCCCAAAGCTTATTTCAAGAAAAAGACTATCAAAACGTGGGGATACGAGAGATTGCTAAGCGTGCAGGTTGTTCACACACAGCCATTTACCTCTATTTTAAAAATAAGAGTGAAATTCTCTATGAGGTGGCACATAAGCCCTTAGAAAAACTGTATCATACCTTATTGGCTCTAGAAGAGCAAGATTTGACACCCAGTGTAAAATTATTGAAAGGAAGCCATATCTTCATACAGTTTGGCTTCGACCACTATAATTCTTTTTCCCCGCTTTTTCTAGATGATGGTGAACGTGTGGATCAAGAGCAATTTACCTATCCCATTAGTGAGCTACGGATGAAGAGTTTTCAACTTTTGAAAGAGACTGTTATGAGTTTACTGAGTCCTGATTTGACGCAGGAGCAGGCTATCAATATTGTGCGCGGTGTCTATCTTTTTCTCCAAGGTATGGTAACTAATTATGCAGATGGTCAGACCCGTTACGATGAACGCCTGCGCACTATCGTAACAGACTATTTAACCTACACAATTATCCAAAAAAGGAAGGAATAATATAAATGATTCATTCTTATTTATTAGTTATTGATATGCAAACGGATTATGTTGGAAAGGGAAGATATCGCTCCAATCCTCAATTACTGTCAGCGATTAATGGTAAAATAGCCAGCTATCCTGAAGATCATGTGATTTATATTGTCAATCGTTTCTGGTGGGAGCTGAATAGGAAGCCCAAGGTATTTATACGAAAACTACAAAGAATGCAAAAATTCCCTCCCTATGATATAATCAAAGCGAAAAAAATTATATTTAGACTACTAGCTCGTCCCTAGTAGTCTTTTTCTGTGCTAAAAATTCAGAATAAGTCATCTGTCCTTTTAAGAGGATATAGGCTATTTTTAATAATTGATGTGCTAGGGCAATTGTTACTTTCTGTGGACCACGCCGATTTTGAATCTGATAAAATCGTTCCACTAAGGGACTTCCTTTTTGATTCCTAGCGGCAAAAGCGGCTTGACATAAGCATTTTTTCAAATAGGAATTACCATGTCGAATCTTGGTACTGCGTTTCTTGCCAGCACTCTCATTATTACCAGGACAAAGTCCTGCCCAAGAGGCTAAATGTCCAGCAGTTGGAAACTGGCTCATGTCAACACCAACCTCAGAAATGATGACAGAAGCTGTAATCACATCGATACCAGGAATAGAATCCAAAACTTCTACTTGTTTCTCGTATTGTGATAGATAGCTATTGATTCGCTCTTCCAACAACTCAATCTGCTTCTGATAAAAATCATAAATCTCCAAGGACTGCTTTAACATAAAGCAATGATGGTCAGAGAAATAACCATCCAAGGCTTCCAGAAGTTGTGGCACTTTCTTCTTCAAGGTGGTATAAACTGATTGATGGACAATGCGAGGAGTAATAGGCGTCTTATCAATCAATAGTTGAAGGAGATGACGACCAGAAGCACCCATAATATCTTCGATATACGTCGTTATCTTAATGCCGCCTGACTGAAGAATTTTATGAATACGATTGGTTTCACGATTACGGCTTTCCACATAATGTTTTCGTTGTCTGGTCAACTCTCTCAATTCTTGGATGGTTTCATCGGGAACGAAACTCCGAGGAAGCAGACCAATCCGTGTTAATTTAGCAATCCAGTGAGCATCTTTCTTATCGGTTTTCTGACCCGGAATGGCCTTCATGTGAGCTGGTTGAGCGAGTATCAACTCGAAGTCATCACATAGAGCATGCCAGACAGGTCGCCAATAAACACCGGTGCTTTCCAGACCAACGGCTTCCACATGAAATTGTCTAAGAAAATCGTGGCAAGCACGTAGGCCTTTAGTTGTTGTATCAAAAGTTGCCATCTCACGCTTTGGACGAGTTGAGGTGAGTGACCCATGTAAAATACAAACAACAATATTGGCTTGATGGACATCAATACCTGCACAAGATTGATAGAGAACATCCATGACAATTCCCTCCTTCCTAAAATAAGAGAGCTTATCTACCGAATTTTAGTCGTATTTTTATACTCATGCTTATCGCATATTTTGGGGTGCTCGTCAGTAGAGTGGATCAGTTTTGCCCTCGATTACTAGAATCATTAACTCGTCAACCACAAAGCCCTCACTAAGATTATACACCTAGTGAGGGCTGTGTGTCCGTTTTCATTATTCTGTGGGTGAGGGCGGAGCCATCATGGATGTCTTGCCCAAGGTCTGTCGCTTGTATCAGATCACATATTTGAAAAACGGTGGGCATCTTGCCTAAGCAATACCGCTCTCTTGACTTTCTTAAAGGAAAGAGAGGTCAGAAAGCTGGAAATTATCGGTGTCGATGGTAATGGCTGTGTTAAAGCGTCTGCTCTAGCAGCAGCTCGTTTCGGGTTCAAGGTAACTTTAGATGTAAAATGTATTGGGGTTACCAATAAGACCAAATTCACAAAAACAAAAGAAAAATTGCTGGCAGCAGGAGTTTCTTTTGCGAACTAGAAAGGAGGCAGGCTTAATGCCCAGTATTATGATTAGCTTTCGTTTTCTGTTAGAAGTGGTAACAGTTACGGGCTTACTAGGCGGTATTTTCACTGGAAAACCTTGGGCAGTCAAAATCGGTTTTGCCTTTTTAGGCTTACTAGTGGTGCTAGTCTGGAGCCGTTATGGTGCACCTAAATCACCGCAAGTTCTCAAAGGGGTTCGTAAACTTTTGTTAGAATTTTCTGTTTTTGTTTTGGGTACGATTGGTTTCTGGCAGCTCTATGGTGACAAAGCAGGGCTCCTTTATGCCCTTGCCGCGCTGGCAGATTTGGTGCTTTTATACATCTTGGCTTTGCGTTAAAAATGGTATAATGAAGCTGTTAGAATTTGGGTGTATCAAGGGGGCTGTAATGGAAAAACTGAAATTTACGTGTCCGACCATTTTAGACGGCGGTGAATTCCCGCTAGAACATACAGGAAAGGGGGACAATGTTTCACCAGAATTTTTATTAAAAAATCTTTCTCTGCAGGCCGAAACCCTAGCAGTTGTCCTAGAAGATTTAAACCATCCGCTGAAAAAAGAATTCACGCATTGGCTGATTTGGAATTTACCGGCTTTAAGCCGTATTCCTGCCAAGATCCCTCAAGGATTTGCAGTGGCAAATCTTCAAGGTGCCAGACAGGGGATCGCCTATGGCTGGCACTGCTACGCCGGACCCAAGCCACCCTTAGGCCAGACTCATGCCTACCGCTTTACCATCTATGTCTTAGATACAATCTTAGATCTAGGGAAATGGACCAGAAAACACCAGTTATTAAAGGCTATGGAAGGGCATATTTTACAAAAGGGGGAACTAACTGCTAGTTTTGGCAGCCCGAAAAATCTTACATTCTTCCCTGTTGGTTAAGCGATAATAATAAGACTTTATGAACCTAGGAGATTAACCTTGCTGATTGTTTTAAATCCTGATAAATTGACTCGTCAAACTTTTTTTCAAGCCTTGATAAACTACCTGTCACAGCACTCTGATGTTAGTCTGAGGCAAATTAAGCAGGAATTTGGAGAAACTGAGCACTTGGATAGGAAGCTTGAGGACTATATCCAAGCGGGTTATATTGAACGTCGGGAGCGTCGGTATTATTTGAGCCTGACTCCGCTTGAAAGTATAGACCAGTTATCTTTAGGTGATAAAGTCATCCTTGATAGGGATAGTTCTGTCTATCAGGAGCTCAAATCCTTAGTATTTGAAACAAGGCTGACCAATACTACTAATGAAGCCATTCTAGTCGAATGGACAGACTTTGAACGAAATACATTGACCTTGTCCAATTATTTTCACAGACTGAGGACCAGTTCCCCTTTATCTCAGGAACAAAGGAAGCTTTATGCAATTTTGGGTGATGTCAATCCTGATTATGCCCTTAAATATATGACTAGTTTTCTTCTGAAATTTGCTAATAAGGATTTGGTCAAGCAAAAACGACCAGATATTTTTGTTCAAAGTTTGGATCAACTAGGCTATATAGAAGAAGTAGAGGCGGGAACTTACAGCCTACAATTGGACTTTGATAGAGAAAAGCTGGTGTTTAAGGCTAAACATTGATAGATTAAAAAAATCCTTGCTCACGATGTAATGCCCCCAAAAGTTAGATAAAAAATCTAACGCATGGGAGCATCACACAAATGGGCAGGGATTTTTCCATTCAGGACATTCGTAAAAAAGAAAAAGTAAAAGAGAGGGCTAATTACTGTAATGCTTTCACATAAATTTCTTGAGCAATTAGTTTGGGAATAACCAACTCTTCCTCGTTATAATGAATGGTAAAGGTCTGAGCATAGTTATCTATAGCCATCAGTTCAATGCTCTGATTGATGTGGAGCCGATGGTCATCGAGATAGTTTAAGAGCTGAAAGTCATCGCGAGCACGACCAATTCGATAAAAACCAGTCTTGTCAATCTGACTGAGTGGAATTCGATAGCGCTCCTCTAGAATTTCTCCCTTTTTGGGGATACTGCCACCATGAGGGCAGTACTCAGGAAAACCGAGGTTTTCTTCTAAGCGATCAATAAAGATTGTTGAGACCGTATGTTCTAAAACTTCAGCTTCTTGGTGGATCTCGTCAGGCGTGTAGTGGAGATCTCTGACTAAAAACGATTCGATCAAGCGGTGTTTGCGGTAGAGATCAGATACCAATAAGAGCCCCTTATGGCTCAAACGATAACCTAAGTCTTTATCTTTAATGATTAGTTCTTCGCTAATCATTTTTTTGACCATTTCTGAGACAGCCGGTGCAGACACTTTCATCTTTTCGGCAATTTCTTTGTTGGTCATTCTATGATGAATTTGACCGAGTTCATAAATACATTTTAAATAGTCTTCGCGGTTGGGTGTCATAGTTTTCTCACTTTCTTGCTAGTATTATAACAAAATAAAATTCTGGTTGACAAAAGAATCAGGAAAGGAACACTAAAATTCTTATTAGAAGTGCTTAACTATCAAAATAAATAAACTTAGCATTAGCTGCTTTGAGCGGTAAGATGAAAAACCAGATTTTAGTAACAAGACTGCTTGTTATATTTGTGTTTGTCAGCCTCTTGCTCTATTCTTATGTTAACAGCTCAAGAATCGTAGTTATGCTTTTAGGGGTTATGTCCTCCGTTTTAGGTCTGCTATTGGTAGCGTCCTAATTTTACTGTAAGATCAGCCATTGTTCTAACAGCAGCAAGCAATCTCCTCATCAGTTTTCTTTTTACCCAAGCAAAAACCTTCTTATCAGGCGATAGCTAATAAGATGCTTAAACAAAAAAGAGGTCTGACTTTTTTCGTCAGTCCTCTTTAAGTCATTTTAATCAGTTGTTTTTAGCATCAGATAAAGGAAATAAGGTGCTCCGATAATTGAGACAATAATTCCCGTCGGAATGCCTGTTCCAACTAAGAGAAGGCGACCGATAGTATCAGCTGTTATTAGAAGTATCATTCCCACTATGAGAGAAGCAGGTATAATGGTTTGATGTTGCCCTCCCAGCAGTCGGCGGACAATGTGACCAGCTAACAGTCCTATAAAGGTGATATTACCAACTAGGACGACACTTAAGGAGGCCAGAGCTGTTGCCAACCCTAGAGTGATTAAACGTTCCCGTCGGAGATTAAGCCCAAGGGCCAGAGCAGTCTGTTCGTTGAGAGCCATGATATTAAAGGATTTACTGCGACTAAAGGTCAAAAGCCAGATAATCAGTAAAAAGGGAGCAAAGAAGCCAAGAATCGTCCAATCATTGCCTGTAATCTTACCACTGAGCCAGGAGATGATACTGGTCATTTTATTGTCATCAGTTAGGCTGAGAATAGCGACCATAATACCAGAAAGCATGCTGGAGATTCCTACACCTGTGATAATCAAGCGAGTAGGATTGATACTGTGATTCTTTTGCCAAGACATCAGATAAACCAGCAGGATAGCCCCAGCTCCTCCTAGCATAGCAAAAAAGGGCAGGAAGTTGTTTGTTCCTAAGTTACTGTCCGCTGAGAGACTGATCATGATGGTCATAACGAGCCCAGCGCCAGCATTAATTCCTAGGATTCCTGAGTCAGCTAGGGCATTTCTGGTCAGTGTTTGTAAAAGGATTCCAGCTAAAGCTAGAGAGCCCCCGCCAAGAAGACAGGCTAGAATTCGAGGAAGACGAATACTAGTGATAATAAAGTTCTCAGCTGGATTCCCTCGCCCTAGTATTAGTTGCCAAAGATTTGTCAGAGAGGAATAACTGTAGCCGACTGAGAGCGATAGATACATGACTAAGGCCAAAAGGCTTAATAAGATGAGAAAGATCTTGAAAGAGGATTTTCTTACCATCATAGGTTACTCCCCCTTCTAATCAGCCAGAGGAAGCAAGGCAGGCCAGCGATACTGACAAGGGCGCTGATAGGAACTTCCATAGGCGGATTGAGAGTCCGGCTGAGCAGGTCTACATAAATCATAAAGGTAGCCCCAGCAAGAGCTGTGAAAGGCAGCAGATACCGATAATCCCGTACAATAAAGACACGGATAAAATGCGGAATAATTAGGCCAATAAAAGCAATGCTGCCAACCAAGGCGACGGCGCCTGCGGATAAGAGGATGACAATTCCCAGTAAAACAAAGCTAACAGTATTAGTTTTTTGACCCAGAGATTTAGACACGGTTTCATTAAGACTTAGAATGGTCAGTTGATGGGCAAATAGCAGAGCTAAGAGGAAACCAAAAATCATGAAGGGGCTAACGATTGCCAGCATTTTCCAGTTAAATTGAGAAAAACCTCCAGCTTGCCAGCCGATAACATTAGTTTCCAGATGAAAGTAGAGGGTGATAGCTTGACCTAGGGCGGAGCAGAGAGTAGCCACCATTGCCCCTGATAAGATTAGACGGATAGGATGGTAACCTTTTCTTGGACGATAAGATAGGCCTAGAACTAGCAGGGCTGCTAGAAGCGACCCCAGCAGGCATAGCAGCAGAATCAGGCTATAGTGGAGACTTCCCCAGCAGGCATAGCCTACAATCAGAGCAAGCCCAGCGCCAGCATTGATCCCCAGAAGCCCTGGGTCTGCAATCGGATTTCGAGTGACTCCCTGCATAATAGCACCAGCTTGCGCCATAGCAGCACCAACTAAGATGGCGGCAAAGAGCCTCGGCAGGCGTAGATCAAAGATGATGTCTTGGCTGGCTGAATTTTGTAAGGGAGCTTTTATAACGTGCAAAAGTTGGTCGTTGCTGTAATTGATAGCGCCAAATCTTAAGGAAAGATAGCAGGCTAGCATGAGTAGGACAAGGATGGTGAAAAAAACGGGTCTAAGCAAAAAATGCTGCCGATCCCGTTTTTTATGAGCTGTCACAGTGATTGGTTGCTTGTGCTTATTCCTTGTTAGACAAGGGAGAAATACCAGTCTAGCAAACTGTGCGAGACTAACCAGAGGATGTCGAGAGCTTAGATTGATATTCCCCTTTTTAGCCCTGCTTTTTTGTTTAAGAAGGGAGCTTTTCTTCTTCATAAGGCGTCCAATCTAATTGGCATTTTTCACAGCCTTAACAAAGGCTGGCAACTGCTTATCCAGTGACATTGGATCAGAGAAATAGAAGAGGGCTTCATCAACTTCTAGAACATGATGGTTTTGGACAGCAGGAATATTTTGCCAGACATCACTCTCCTTGAGGGAAGCTGCTGAATTTTTAGTTGCCTTGCTGACATTGAGGAGAGCATAGTCGCCAATGTAATCGCCAAGAACTTCTTGGGAGACACCAAAATAGCCGGTTTTAAAGACATCATCCCTTACTTTTTGGGGTGCCGAAAATCCAAGAGTGTCGTAAATGAGTTCGCCGCCGCGCCCCCAGTTTTTGCCATAGAGGTAGATGTCTTTATCATAGAAGTCCATAACGGTAAAGGTAGTATCTTTAGGGAGAACAGCATTAAGTTCCTCCTTGGCTTTAGTCGTTTTTGCTTTCCAATTTTTAAGCCAAGCCTTAGCTTTATCTTCTTTATCAAAGACCTTACCAAAATCAGTTAGCATCTGCAGGTAATCGTGTTTGCCGTATTCAATAACCAAAACAGGAGCGATTTCTTTTAATTGCTTGATATTTTTATCGGTTGAAAAGACAATAATTAAATCTGGTTTTTGTGCAGCAATAGCTTCGGTATCTTCGGAAGTCAGCTTTTTAGCATTTTTAAGCTTATCACCAAAGGCAGGACTGTCTTTCTCATTATCGAGCGAATAGCTGGAAACATCGACTCCCAGTTCTAAGAGATAGCCAGTGTAGGAATAAGCAAAGTTGACTACCTTTTTTGGATTTTTGGGAACCTTGCCATAATAGGTGAAGCCTTCGATCTTTGGCATGGAAGATAGAGAGTCTTTCCCAGAATCTTTTTGCTTGTTGCCGCAAGCCACGAGCAACAGAGTAGCTAGCAAGGCTACAAATATTGTCATTATTTTTTTCATACGATTTCTCCTTGAAATCAATCTATTTAATCAGCTGATAAGTCAGCAGTATAGGACGATGAGTAACAGGGTCTTCAGAGAGCTGAGCCTCAATTTTGAAGATTTCCCTTAAAATATCAGGGGTCATCATTTCTTTGACAGAGCCCTGATAAAGAATTCTGCCATCTTTCATAGCAACTAATCTGTCAGAAAAACGGGCAGATAGGTTGAGGTCGTGCAGGACCATAACAATAGTTTTACCAACTCTTTGATTGAGCTCTTGAAGTAATTCTAAAACCTCTAATTGATGATTCATATCAAGATAAGTTGTTGGCTCATCTAGAAAAATAATATCGGTATCTTGGGCCAGAGCCATAGCAATCCAAACCCGTTGGCGTTGACCGCCAGACAGGCTTTCTACATCTAGGTTGGCAAAATCAGTGACCTTAGTGACTTCCATAGCCCAGTGAATGGTATTGCGATCCTCTTGGGTCAGACTGCCCAAATATTTCTGGTGGGGAAAACGTCCATAAGAAATAAAGTCATAGACAGAAATCCCTTTAGTTGCCTCCATTACCTGAGGGAGCAGGGCCAATTTTTTAGCAACTTCTTTGGTTGGTAGACTAGAGATAGCCTGGCCATCCAAATAGATCTGTCCTTTTTTGACAGCTTGGATCCGCGTCAAAGCCTTGAGTAAGGTGGATTTTCCACAGCCGTTAGCCCCAATAATAGTTGTAATTTTTCCTTCAGGAATCTGTAGTGATAAGTTCTCGATGATAGTTAGATCATCGTAGGCTACTTGAATCTGGTCTGCACGAATATGAGTCATTGTAAACCTCCTTTCTATTGTGATATATGAATCTGGGCAAAAGAAATTACCTTTTAGAGCTTAGAATTTCGTTTGCCACTAAAATTTTGAAATACTGCCTACAAAGTCAGTTTCTCTGAATTTTGACAGGATCAGATCTTCAAAATTCTGTTCACATTATAGCATAGGAATTTAAAATTTAGAACTATTTTTTCAAAAAATGAACAAAGCAAAAGCCAAGTCCCCCAAGGGATTTGGCTATTTGTAATGGTTCTTATTTGTAGCTTTTAATTAGAATTTTAATGAGCGATTCAGGTACTTTTTAGCAATAACGATATCACCATCGTAGCTAGCTCGTCTGCCATCAACGATTTGGAAGGCATCCGCCCCCTTACCAGCGATAATAACAGCATCGCTGGATTTTTGGGTTTTTAGCAGAGCCTTTTCAATCGCCTCTTCTCGGTCAACGATGATGTCAACTGGACGGCTGATATGGCTGGCGATTTCCTGACAAATAACTTGAGGATCTTCTTTGTTAGGATCATCAGCTGTCAGGATGACCTCCAAGTCAGGATGCTGATTGATGACCCGACCGAAGTCTGCCCGCCGGCTTTCACCTTTGTTACCAGGAGCCCCAAGGATCAGAATATTTTTACCTGTCTGGTGTTGGGTGACCACTGACAGGAGCTTTTGCAGGCTATCGCCATTGTGGGCATAGTCAACAAAAACCTTAGCACCATTAGCTTGGGTAAGAACTTCCATCCGCCCCGGCACACTGGTCTCAGCAATGCCTTTTTGGATATCGGCTAGACTAGCCCCTAATCGTAAACTCGCTAAACCGGCAGCCAGAGCATTCTCCTGATTGAAATCACCGATCAACTGGATATCGTAATGTCCAGCCAGCTTACCAGTCAGATCAAAATCAAAGGCTTGCCCATTTTTAATCTGGTTAGCAGAGCCTTGCCCATAAAAATCATGGGGTAAATTAGCCACTTGCTCGCGAACGATAGCAAAATGATTCATACCACTATTAACAACGACTGCTCGGCTATTGTCCATAAGCAAGCGCTTGTGATAAAAGTAGTCTTCAAAGGTTGGGTGCTCAATTGGTCCGATATGATCAGGGCTGATATTGAGAAAGACGCCAACATCAAAAGTTAAGCCATAAACTCGCTTGACTAGGAAGGCCTGACTGGACACTTCCATAATCAAATGGCTTCGGCCATTCTTTACTGCTTGAGCCATCATTTGAAAGAGATCGAGACTTTCGGGCGTGGTCAGCTGCGATTTGAAGAAAGTTTCGCCATCCAAGGTGGTATTCATGGTTGAAAGCATGGCAGGTTTATGGCTTTGTTTGAGAATATTGTAGGCAAAGTAAGCCGCTGTAGTCTTGCCCTTGGTTCCTGTAAAAGCTAGAATTTTCAACTTTTTCTGAGGATTACCATGGAAGGCCATGGCAATCAGGCTCATAGCCTGCTTAATATCATTGACAAGGATAGCCGGGATTCCTACCTCATAGTCTGTTTCAGCAACATAGAAGGCTAAACCGTCATCCACAGCTGCTTCTAGGAATTCTCTTTTAAAAGCAGCTCCCTTGGCAAAAAAGAGGGTCGAAGAGCTAACCTTGCGGCTATCGTAGCTGAGTTGGTCAAAAGTCACCTCTTTCCAAGCATAGGCAAAATTCCCTTGGTAACTGATGTCTCGAAAATTTTTATCTTGCTTGAGAATGTCAAGCACCTGTGTCATCTTTATCATGATTACTATTTTAGACGGAAAGTTCCCGTTTTACAAGTCACAGGCAAAAGTTTATAATAGTAGAGCTAATTTAATAAAGTGAAGAAAGAAGATATGGCAGAAAAACAGTTAACACAGAATGAGAAGATGGCCCGCGGGACCTTTTGGGCGACGACCGGAAATACTCTAAGTCGTCTCATGGGGGCCCTCTACATCATCCCTTGGTATGCCTGGATGGGGGAATATGGCAATCAAGCCAATGCCCTCTATGGAATGGGGTATAATATTTATGCTTATTTCCTGCTTTTGTCTACTACAGGAATTAATGTGGCTGTTGCCAAACAGATTGCCAAATATAATGCCATGGGCAAGGAAGACCATTCTATCCACCTGATTAGGAGTTTTCTCAAACTCATGGGGGTGGTCGGTCTAGTCTTCGCCGTTATCATGTATCTGGCTTCACCTCTTTTTGCTGTGATCTCAGGGACTGGTCCAGAATTGGAGCCGGTTATCCATAGTCTCTCGTTGGCTGTCTTAGTGTTTCCAGCCATGAGCGTTATTCGTGGGATTTTTCAGGGTTACAATGATTTCAAACCCTATGCCATGAGTCAGATTTTTGAACAATTAATCCGAGTTATCTGGATGCTTCTGACGGCCTATTTCATCATGCAGCTAGGCTCTGGCGATTACGTTAAGGCTGTCAGTCAGTCAACTCTAGCTGCCTTCATTGGAATGATTGCCAGTATGGCAGTTCTCATCTTTTACCTCAATAAAGCTGGTCTGATCAAGAAAATTTTTGCTAAACAAAGGGAGAAAATCAAAATTGATACCTTAGGGCTTCTTAAAGAGACCTTCAAGGAAGCCATTCCCTTTATCATCACAGGCTCTGCCATCCAGACCTTGCAGTTGATTGACCAAGGCACCTTCAACAACGTCCTTGCCCTCTTCACCAATTATAGCCAAACGGAACGTAATATTCTCTTTAGCTACATGTCTGCCAATCCAAGCAAGATTAATATGATTTTAATTTCGGTCGCCACCTCTATCGGAGGAGTTGGCATTCCTGTCATTACCGAATCTTTTACTAAAAAAAATTGGGAGGAACTGCGTAAAGTTGTGGTCAATAACCTGCAGATGCTCTGGCTTTTTATCCTACCAGCAGTTGTTGGTTCGGTTATTTTAGCCAAGCCAATCTATGTCGTCTTTTACGGCCTGCCAACTAAGACAGCCCATTACCTCTTTGTCTTTGTTATGGCCGAGACAGTTCTGTTGGCCCTCTATTCCCTCATGGCTCCCATGCTGCAGGCTCTCTTCCAAAATCGCAAGGCCATCCAGTATTTTCTCTGGGGAATTTTGGTCAAGGTGCTTTTCCAAATACCAATGATGTATGTCTTTGGCCCGTACGGCCCTTTAGTGGCGACAGCTCTGGCTCTTTGGATTCCTATCGTTTTGATGTATTTCAAGATACAAGAAGTGACCGGTTTTGACCATGCAGAAATTAGGCAGGACGCGCGAACCATTCTCTGGATGACCTTGATTATGGGTGCAGTTGTCGGCCTTGGTTATTTCGGCCTCAGTCAGGTCTACCCTGTCGTCAGTCGTGTCTCCAGCCTGGTTCACGTAGCCGTCTTAGGGGCTCTTGGCGTCTGTGTCTACGGCTACTTTGCCCTCCGTACCCGTCAGATTGACGGTCTCCTTGGTCGCCGTGCAGATGCCCTGCGTCAGAAATTCCATATTGGATAAAAAGTAGCGGCTAGAAGACTTTGTCAACAGTTAATACTAGCGTTGGAATATTTAATAATAGTTAGAAACTGTCAATGCTGGCTAAAGCAATGGCAGTTTTATTTTTTGAAGAGTCTGCCTCACATAGCATGGCTGTAATTACACTGTCATCAAGTTTCAAAGAGGAAACTAACGACTTTGAAACGCAAAATAGAAATATGAATATTAATATTGTTTGCTACCTTAGTTGATGTCAAAATAAACAGTTACACAGTTCCTTTAGAAATTGGTTCAAGTCATTTTGCGATAGAAATGCCACTAGGGCAAGTTTCAAGTTGATTTCTAATAAAAGCTGACAGCTCTGACGTAGACTTTTAAATTTTTTTATAAGTTTCCCACAAGGGATAATCCTTGCAGTTTCCAAACAAGTCTATCCCAAATTTATCAATAAATTAAGGGAGTAGAGCTAGACTGCTCCGTAGAAAACAGTTTCAACCAAGTCCTGCAAAAACATTGGAGGAATTCAAAAAATTAGAAAATGATAGTTAGCTATTTAAAACAGGTTATGTCAGAAATTGGAAGGTCTAGGTATATTTGGGCGATGGTCCTCCTAGTATCTTTTACTCTTGTGAACTGCTTGCAGCCGTATTTTCTATCTAGGATAATTGCTGACGGGTTGCATTATAATTATCTCCTACTTTTTATGGTTTCTCTTTTAATGCCAGCCGCTATAAATTTTATTAAAAATTATTTGGTTCAAGTCATTCGGAAATCCTCTAAAAAGATTCTATTGCTGTTTTTAGCGTTGCGAGGATACGACTACTACGATGATTATAAGTCGTCAACCTTGCAAAGTGTCATCTCAGAAATCTCATTTGTCTGCAGAAATTTAGTCCAGGAAACTTTACTTTCAATAGTATTGGGATCACTGTATTTTTTTATAGTTTCATAATCGGCTGTTACAATGCAAAAATAGGGGTAGCCTACTTGCTTGCCTGTGGTTTGTATATGGTTCTATCAGCACTGCTATCCCGAAAAAATAGCAGTGATATCGCCCTTGCCTTAGACGCGACAGTAGAAGTCAATAAATCCATTGATGATTACGTCAAAAATATTGACACGATTTATTCGTATAAGTCGTTCAAGCATGAATTGACTCTCTTTGATTCTAAATTAAGCGACGAAAAAAATACTTATTGGCGGATACAAAATCATATTAATAGCATTTACGCTGTCCAGCAGATACTCCTTATTATGGTGATTGGCTTTATATTTTATTTAGGCATTAGCATTACTAGCTTTAGCCCTAGCCGTCAGCAAAATTTGGAATTTATCCTCATTCTGGTGTATTCTATTTTGAATTTATCTAGTTTTGGCAATGATTTTTTAGGCGGAATTGAATTAAATAATCGCTTGAACGTTGCTCTTGAAAAAATAAATTTTGAAATCCCGCCAAAATCAGCAGCTGACAGGCAAACTTTTTATAAAAAATGTTATGAAAAGAGAGACTTAGTTCTAAAAGATATTTCCTACCATTACCATAAGTCAGGCAGAGAGATTCAATTAATCAATGACTTTAGTTGCCGTTTTAAGAGTGGCGTGTTGAACCTTTTGGAAGGAAGCAATGGTTCTGGAAAAACAACCTTGCTAAAACTGATAGCTTGCTTATTAATTCCGACTGGCGGAGAGATCTTTCAGCCGAAAGGAAGCGCCATTTTATATATTAATCAGAATTCCATGCTATTTAACAGAAGTCTGCTCGATAATATTATATATCCAGAAACTGATATAGCCTCACAGCAGCTTGAAAAAATATTTGCCCTAGCTAAGATTTTAAACATTGACAATCTACTGTCATCTAGTGAGGCTCTCAACAATGAGGTCACGGGCGAAATGGTAAAATCCTTTTCAGGTGGTGAAAAACAAAAGATCCTAATCATAAGGGCCTTGCTATCCAAGTGTAATATCATATTATTTGATGAAATTACAAGTGGCTTGGATACAGCATCGGTACAGGAATTTTATCGTCTCATCCAAAATGAAGCAGCTAATAAAATGATGATTTGTGTCACCCACAGAGAAGAGGAAAAATCTTATTTTAAAAATATAGTATCGCTCAAGTCATCGTCAAACTGGAAGGTAAAATGAATACAAAACTATAAACAGAAGAGTATTAGAGTTAGTGGATATCGTTTCATGGATATGGCCTATTAAAGTTTGGATGACCTAGAAAAGAGACTCACAGAAGGATTTGATTTTAATAGTCAGGAAATGTTCTGCTAGAGAAAGGTTGATAAAATAAATAGAGAAGTAAAAAGAGATTTGACTGGCCAATGCGATATCTCTGTTTAAGGGCCTTATAATTTTTTCTTATACCTGTTTATCATTAATAAATATGGAATTGGCACCCACTACAGCCATAAATCATGTTACAATAAAAAGCAAATGTTTAGGAGGCGATTTGATGACACATGATTATAGATTGGCGACCCTTTTGGCCCATGCTGGTATCAATTCTGACAAGGAAACAGGAGCTTTGGCAGCTCCTCTGCATTTTTCAACCACTTACCAGCATCCAGAATTTGGTCAGTCAACAGGATTTGACTATACTAGGACTAAAAACCCAACGAGGGTGACGCTGGAAAAAACTCTAGCAGCCATTGAAAAGGCAGATTATGCTATCGCAACCAGCTCTGGGATGAGTGCCGTTGTTCTGGCATTAGAAATTTTTCCAGTCGGCTCTAAGGTAGTGGCAGCTCGAGATCTCTACGGAGGTTCATTTCGCTGGTTTAATGACCAAGAAAAGCAAGGACGGTTTTCTTTCACCTATACTAATTCTCAAGCAGAGATGCTGGCAGCTATCTCTGATGAGACAGATATTGTCTATATTGAAACGCCAACGAACCCGCTCATGATTGAGTTCGATATTAAAACAGTAGCTGAACTGGCCCACCAAAAGGGAGCGGCGGTCATCGTTGACAACACCTTCTACAGTCCGATTTACCAAAATCCCATTGAACTGGGAGCTGATATCGTGCTCCACTCAGCCACTAAATATCTGGCTGGGCACAATGATGTCCTCGCAGGAGTGGTCATCACCAGTAATCAAGACTATTACGACAAGCTCTTCTATAATCTCAATACAACTGGTCCCAACCTGTCGCCCTTTGATAGCTACATGCTCATGCGGGGGCTCAAAACACTCAAGCTCAGGATGGAAGCCTCGACCCAGAATGCCCAAGCTGTTGCTGAATATTTACAGCAGTCGCCAGCAGTTAAAGAAGTTCTTTATACTGGCAAGGGCGGCATGATTTCCTTTAAGGTTAAAGATCAAACTAAGATTCCAGAAATTATCAATAGTTTGCAAGTCTTTACTTTTGCAGAAAGCCTAGGAGGAGTGGAAAGTCTCATTACCTACCCAACAACCCAGACCCATGCTGACATTCCTGCCGATATTCGAGCTTCCTATGGCTTGACTGATGATCTTTTGCGTCTCTCTATAGGTATTGAGGACAGTCAGGATTTGATTGCAGATCTTAAACAAGCTCTGGGAGCTTGAAGGTTAATAGAATGATAGTTGGTAAACCAAACTAGCCACTATAATATACGATTAGCTCTTGAGGAGAAGACAATGACACAATATGATTTTACTACCTTACCCGATCGTCTCAACAACCATTCTATGAAGTGGAAAGAAGTAGAGAACAATCGCAACCTCCTACCGCTCTGGGTGGCTGATATGGATTTTCTGGCCTTCCCTGAAATGAAGGCGGCCGTTCAGGCCTATGCTGACCGTGGGGTTTACGGTTACCCTTATTTTTCAGACCAAGTTCTGGAGTCTATTCAGACTTGGGAAAGGGAGCAGCATGGCTATAGATTTGATAAAGAGGCCCTGATTCTGATTGAAGGAGTCGTTCCAGCTATTTCGGTAGCAATTCAGGCTTTCACGAAAGAAGAAGACGCGGTCTTGATTAACACCCCAGTCTATCCCCCTTTTGCCCGTTCGGTCAAGCTCAATAACCGACAGTTGGTTGAAAATTCCTTGGTCGAAAGGCATGGCCATTTTGAGATTGATTTCGATCAATTGGAAAAAGATTTGGTGGAAAATCAGGTGAAGCTCTATATTTTCTGCAGTCCCCACAATCCTGGCGGTAGGGTTTGGAGTCCGGAAGAGCTTATTAAAGTAGCCGAACTCTGTCGCAAACACGGTGTCATTCTGGTCTCTGATGAGATTCATCAAGACCTAGCTCTCTTTGGGCACAAGCATCATTCCATCAATACACTGGGCGACTTTAAAGATTTCGCCTTGGTCCTCTCTAGTGCTACCAAGACTTTCAATGTTGCAGGGACTAAAAATAGTTTTGCTATCATTGAAAGTCCTGCCTTGAGAGCGGCCTTCAAAAAGCGTCAGTTGGCTAATAATCAGCATGAGGTACCAACGATTGGTCTAATGACGACTGAAACAGCCTTTCGATATGGCAAACCTTGGCTGACTGAACTCAAAAAAGTTCTGGAAGACAACATCAATCTGGTCTTTGAGACCTTGACGCAAAAGACCCAAATTAAGGTCATGAAGCCAGAAGGAACTTATCTAGTCTGGTTAGACTTCTCAGACTATCACCTATCTGATGAAGAGCTTCATCAAAAGATCAAAGAAGAAGGCAAGCTGATTCTTAATGTTGGTTCCACCTTCGGCAGAGAAGGCATAGGCCATGCTAGATTAAATGTGGCCACTCCTAAAGCCACTCTGCAGGAAGCCTTAAATCGTTTAGTTCAAGTCTTCTAAAAAGGGAATCTTTGTCTTTCGCAGCGGCTGGAATTTCTGAATTTTCCTGCTAAATGCTAGATGTTTTGATATAATAAAGAAAACAACTAGAAAGGTGGAAAGCTTCTAGGAAGCTGACACATTATGGGAAAATTTCAAGTTATTTCACATCCACTGATTCAACACAAATTATCAATTTTACGTCGTGAGGATACCTCAACTAAGGTTTTCCGTGAATTGGTTAATGAAATTGCTATGTTGATGGGGTATGAAGTCTCTCGGGATCTGCCGTTGGAAGATATTGACATTCAAACGCCAATCACCAAGACGACTCAAAAGCAATTAGCTGGTAAGAAATTAGCTATTGTCCCCATCTTGCGGGCTGGAATTGGCATGGTTGATGGTTTAGTCAGCTTGGTTCCGGCAGCTAAAGTTGGTCATATCGGGATGTATCGCGATGAGGAAACGCTTCAACCAGTTGAATATCTCGTTAAATTGCCAGAAGATATTGATCAAAGACAAATCTTCTTAGTTGACCCAATGTTGGCAACCGGAGGTTCGGCAATTCTGGCGGTAGACTCCTTAAAAAAACGTGGTGCAGCCAATATCAAATTTGTCTGCTTGGTAGCTGCTCCCGAAGGGGTTAAGGCTCTCCAAGAAGCTCATCCAGATATTGATATCTATACCGCAGCATTGGACGAAAAACTTAATGACAACGGCTATATCATTCCGGGTCTTGGTGATGCGGGTGACCGTCTCTTTGGAACCAAGTAGAGGTAATAGTGAAAAAGAGAAACAGTCTTTCGGATTGTTTCTCTTTTGATGTCTGTAAGTTTTTTATTTGACCTATTTTGACCAAACAGCTATAATAGTGACACGATGATAAGACGGGGAAAAATTCGCTTGCATAGCTGACTTGTCTTATCAAAATTTAAGTTAAGAAACGGAGAACCTTTATGATTCCAGTAGTTATTGAACAAACCAGCCGTGGAGAACGTTCCTACGATATTTATTCCCGCCTTTTAAAAGACCGTATTGTCATGCTGACAGGACCTGTCGAAGATAATATGGCCAATTCTATTATTGCTCAGTTGCTTTTCTTGGATGCCCAAGATAGCACCAAGGACATCTACCTCTATGTTAATACACCAGGGGGCTCTGTCTCAGCTGGTCTGGCTATTGTTGATACAATGAACTTTATCAAGTCAGATGTTCAAACCATTGTCATGGGGATGGCTGCTTCTATGGGAACGATTATCGCCTCTAGCGGTGCCAAAGGCAAACGTTTCATGCTGCCAAATGCAGAATACCTCATTCACCAACCAATGGGCGGCACTGGCGCTGGTACGCAGCAAACAGATATGGCTATTGCGGCAGAGCAGTTGCTAAAAACACGGAATAATTTAGAGCAAATTCTAGCTAATAATTCTGGCAAAACGGTTAAGCAAATCCATAAAGATGCTGAACGTGACTACTGGATGTCGGCTAAGGAAACTCTTGATTACGGCTTCATTGATGAAATTATGGAAAATAATGAATTGAAATAAAATGAAAAACTGGCAGTTCATCTGACCAGTTTTTTAATGTGCTATAATAGAAACATGTTAGAAATCAATGAAGAGTTACTGGCGATCGATGATGCCGTTGACCGTCTCGCTAAGCTTATTTTAGCCAGTCCACAGGCTAAAAATTATCAAATTGCTAAAGCTAATGTCTTAGCTGATCAAGAACTGCAGAGTCTATTAGCTCGATTTCAAGACTTACAGGAGAGTTACGAAGAGCAAAAAGGATTTGTCAAGTATCGGTCGGAAGTGGTTGACCTTCGCCGACAGGTCTTACAGCTCAAACGCCAGATAGATTTGACCCAGACCATGCAGGAGTTTCGGGCAGCAGAAGTAGCTCTGCAAGAGGTCTTGGCTGGCATCACTGAGCAATTAGCCCAGACCGTTTCATCTGATATTTTTGTTGATACAGGCCTTCCCTTGGCCCCTCACCATCATCAGCACGGCCATGGGCGGGGTCAGAATATTCGTGAGAAAGGAAAAGTACAATAGCCATGTTTGAAAAACAAGAGCGATTAGGGATTATTGTTTATCTCTATTATAATCGAGATGCCCGCAAGTTAAACCGTTATGGGGATATGATTTATCATTCACGGCGTTTTCGCTACGTTCATCTCTATCTGGATGCTGATAAGCTGGAGGAAACCTTAGAAATCTTGAAAAAATTAAAGTTTGTCAAGCGCGTGAGGCAATCACATTTTGATGAGATTGATCGTGATTTTGTTGGCAGTCTTTACCGAGAAGACAATAAGTCAGAATTGGAGCCAGAGCAGTCTTGAATTGCTTTGTAGCTTTAAAGGGGCTCTCTAAGGCTAAAAACATCGTCAATTTTTATGTGAGGCAAGTGTTAAGCTTAGCCTCTTTTTGTTGAGATTTTCTAATTAAAAGATAGGCGTCACAAAAGGAACTAATTAAGCCCCGTCTAAATTGTCTTTATTAGCAGCTTTTGAATAGGGATAAGCAAATGCTCTTGACAATTATCAGATAATTCTGTATTCTATGAAGTAGATTTTTGAGACCAGCCTGAACTAATTTTCAGCGTTCTCTTGTATCTTATACTAATTGAGCATGACTTGAGTTACAGGAAAGCCCCTTGACTTCCAAAACGCAGTTTGGTCCATGGGGCTTGTCTTGTACTTTTAGTCTCTGCATCTTATTTTAAGGAGAATAATCTGATGTACAAAAAGATTATCGCAACTGGTATGCTTCTGCTGGCTGCTGTAACATTAGTAGCTTGTGGTAAGTCCCCTGATGTTACCAGCAACGCTGCTGGGACAAAAATTGGTGACACCATTAAAATTGGCGTAGATATGGAATTAACGGGACCTGTATCTGCCTATGGCTCAGCCGAAAATCAGGGGATTAAGCTGGCTGTCAAGGAAATTAACAAGGCGGGCGGTGTCAATGGTAAAAAGCTGGAATTGGTGACCAAGGACAATAAGTCCGATAATGCTGAAGCTTCTACATCAGCAACAAACTTAGCTGTTCAAAGCCAAGTTAATGCCATTGTCGGTCCAGCTACATCTGGAGCGGTTTCAGCAGCTTCGCTGAATGCTCAAAAAACAGGAGTTCCTCTCCTTTCCCCTAGCGGAACGCAGGATGATTTGACTATTGATAATCTCAATGGAAAAACACAAACCAAGCAGTTTGTTTTCCGTACGACTTTTAGAGATAGTTTTCAAGGGCAAGTACTAGCTCAGTATGCATCGGAAAACCTACAGGCGAAAAAGGTTGTGCTGTTTTATGATAACTCCAGTGACTACGCCAAAGGAATCGCTGATGAGTTCAAGAAAACTTACAAGGGGGAAATTGTTTCCACTAAGACTTTTGCGGCGAAAGATACAGACTTCCAGTCAGCTCTGACAAGTATCAGGGACCTCGATTATGATGCTATTGTTATGCCGGGTTACTATACTGAAACGGGACTGATTACCAAACAGGCGCGTGATATGGGCATCAGTGCACCAATCCTTGGTCCCGATGGTTTCAGCGATAAGACTTTTGTGAGTTTGGCAGGTAAGAAGAATACGACGAATGTTTACTACGTGTCGGGCTACTCTACCAAGATTGCCTTGTCCGGAAAAGCTAATGATTTTATTAGCAACTTTAAAGAAACCTACGGTTCAGAACCCAATATGTTCTCGGCCCTTGCCTACGACTCGGTCTATATGATTGCAGCAGCAGCAAAAGGGGCAGATAATTCCATCGAATTGGCTTCTAATCTGGCAGCTTTGAAGAATTTTGAAGGGGTCACTGGCAAGATGACTATTGATAAATACCATAATCCGATTAAATCAGCTGTTATGGTGAAATTGGACAATGGTACAGAAAGCTCTGCCGAAGCTGTAACGGTTAAAAAATAGTCATACTTGTACAACTGCATTAATGGATAAAACTAGAAAGTTTGGTATTTTATGTTACTTGAACAACTCCCACAACAACTAGTTAATGGTATTATTCTGGGAAGTATCTATGCCCTGCTGGCCCTAGGTTATACCATGGTTTACGGGATTATTAAATTGATTAACTTTGCTCATGGAGATATCTTCATGATGGGGGCTTTTATCGGCTACTATGCCATCAATGGACTCCACATGAACTTCTGGCTGGCCCTTATCTTTACTATGGTATTGACGGCTTTGCTGGGGATGTTGATTGAATTCTTAGCCTACCGCCCTCTGCGCAATTCCACGCGAATTTCAGCCTTGATTACAGCCATCGGGGTATCTTTCCTATTGGAATATACGATGGTTTACTTTGTTGGTTCTAATCCTCGTTCATTTCCTGAATCTATTCAACAGCACAATTACGATTTAGGACCAGTGACAGTCACCAATATTCAGCTCCTAATCTTGGTTGTGGCCATTGTGTTGATGGTAGCTCTCCAAGTCATTGTTAAAAAAACCAAGATGGGGAAGGCCATGCGGGCTGTGTCGGTGGACAGTGATGCTGCTCAGCTGATGGGAATTAATGTAAATTCAACTATCAGCTTTACCTTTGCACTGGGGTCAGCTCTAGCTGGTGCAGCAGGTGTTCTGATTGGTTTGTACTATAATTCTATTGATCCTTTGATGGGGATGATTCCTGGGATCAAAGCCTTCGTCGCTGCTGTTTTGGGTGGTATCGGTATCATTCCGGGTGCTGCCTTGGGTGGTTTTGTTATCGGGATTTTGGAAACTTTGGCAAATACGGTCAACCTATCAACCTACCGCGATGCGATTGTCTATATTGTACTGATCATTATCCTTTTGGTTCGTCCAGCTGGAATCCTCGGTAAAAATGTGAAAGAGAAGGTGTAAGACATGAAACAGAATTTAAAATTAAATCTTATCTGGCTTGCGCTGATTGCTCTCATCTATGCTGTTCTGCAAATTTTAGCCAGCAGTGGTATTTTGAACCTCTACTATATCCAGATCCTAATGGGAATTGGTATCAGTATTTTGATGGGCTTGGGGACTAATCTAGTCTTAGGATTTTCAGGTCAATTAACTTTAGGACAGGCTGGGTTCATGGCTATTGGTGCTTATTCTTCAGCCATCATTACGACCTACTATCCAACCTATGCTGCCTTCTACTGGTCTATCCTAGTGGGCGCTGTTATTGCAGCTGTCGTCGCTATTGTTTTCGGTTTGCCGACCCTACGTTTAAAAGGGGATTATCTCGCCATTGCTACCTTAGGTATGGCGGAAATTATCCGTATTTTAATCATTAACGGCGGAACGTTGACAAATGGAGCCGCTGGGCTAACAGGAATTTTGCCTTATACAACTTGGCAAGTCATCTTTCTTTTTGTAGCAGTCATTACCATTCTTGTATTAAACCTTTTGCGCTCATCAATGGGACGTCAGATTATCACCTTGCGTGAGGATGAGATCGCAGCCGAAGCTATGGGTGTTAATGTTACCAACAGAAAAGTGCTAATCTTTGCAATCGGTGCGGTTATCTCAGCTATTGCCGGTTCCCTCTACGTCAGCTATATTGGGACCATCGTCCCTAAAGATTTCCAATTGATGAAATCCATTGATTATCTCATCGTGGCCGTTCTCGGCGGTCTGGGTTCTATCACAGGGACGATCATCGCAGGGATTGTTTTGGGAATCTTGAACATGTTCCTACAAAATGTATCGGAGCTTCGGATGATCATCTACTCTATCGCCCTTATTTTGGTAATGATTTTCCGTCCGAGCGGTCTTTTAGGAACTAAAGAATTCACTCTGTCACGTTTCTTTAAAAAGAATAAGGAGGGCAACCACTGATGGCACTTCTTGATGTAAAAAATTTGACCAAAAATTTCGGCGGACTGACTGCGGTTGGTGATGTTTCCCTCGAGCTCAATGAAGGTGAGTTAGTTGGTCTTATCGGTCCTAACGGTGCCGGTAAAACAACTCTCTTTAATCTTTTGACGGGTGTTTATGTTCCCAGCGAAGGTACGGTAACACTTGATGGTACCCTCATCAATGGTAAGGCCCCGCACAAAATTGCCTCACTAGGCTTGTCACGAACCTTCCAAAATATCCGTCTCTTTAAGGATATGACTGTTTTGGAAAATGTTTTAATTGGATTTGCCAATCGTCACAACGCTCATATTTTGGCATCCATTTTCCGCCTGCCTAAGTATTATCAAAGTGAAAAGGAACTCAAGCAAAAAGCAATGGATCTGTTAGCAATCTTTGATTTGGCTAACGATGCCAATACTTTAGCTAAAAATCTTCCTTATGGGCAACAACGGCGTTTGGAAATAGTGCGTGCTCTGGCTACAGAACCTAAAATTCTCTTTTTAGACGAACCCGCTGCCGGTATGAATCCGCAGGAAACGGCAGAGTTGACCGCCTTAATTCGTAAGATTAAGGAAGAATTTGGAATCACAATCATTCTAATCGAGCACGATATGAATTTAGTGATGGATGTAACCGAACGTATCTATGTGCTGGAATATGGCCGTCTTATCGCTCATGGCACACCGGATGAAATCAAGGCCAACAAACGCGTTATTGAAGCCTATCTTGGAGGTGAAGCCTAGTGTCTATGTTAAAAATTGAAAACCTCTCAGTCAGTTACGGTGCCATTGAAGCTGTAAAAGACGTCAGCTTTGAAGTCAACGAGGGGGAAGTAGTATCCCTCATTGGTGCTAATGGTGCCGGTAAAACGTCTATCCTTCGAACGATTTCGGGTCTTGTTCGTCCCAGTCAAGGAACCATTTCCTACATGGGTAATGAGATCCAAAAGGTAGCTGCGCGTAAGATCGTAGCAGACGGGTTAGCTCAGGTTCCTGAAGGCCGTCATGTTTTTCCGGGACTGACCGTTTTAGAAAACTTGGAAATGGGAGCTTTCCTCAAGAATGATAAGGATAAAAATCAGGCTAATCTAAAGAAAATCTTCGATCGCTTTCCGCGTTTGGAAGAACGTAAAAATCAGGATGCAGCCACTCTTTCTGGTGGTGAACAGCAGATGTTGGCCATGGGGCGCGCTCTTATGAGCCAGCCCAAGCTCTTATTATTAGATGAACCTTCTATGGGACTGGCCCCAATCTTTATCCAAGAAATCTTTGATATCATTCAGGATATTCAAAAGCAAGGGACAACGGTTCTTCTGATTGAGCAGAATGCCAATAAGGCGCTCTCCATTGCTGATCGCGGTTATGTCCTTGAAACTGGAAAAATTGTTCTTTCCGGCACAGGTCAAGAATTGCTGGCATCTGATGAAGTCCGCAAGGCCTACTTGGGCGGTTAGGTAATTTCTCTAAATATCATAAAAATGGCTAGAAATATTTTCTAGTCACTTTTTGTATCACCAAGTCTGTACTAACTTGAATAATTGCCAAAATAAGCTATAATGAAAATTAAGTCAGCTTTAAAGGCAGGTCAATCCGCTTTGAATAAGGCTTGCTTGATTGCTCAGATGAGATATTGCTGAGCAGGAAGAATTATTTCTAAGGGGGAGATGGCTGGTTTAGTTGCTTTAGAAGGGTTTGAGCGAATGAACTGGCGAGGATTTTCCAAATTTAAATCAAAAAGAGAGAGGGACTTATGAAGTTCAAAAAAAGTGAAAGACTGTATTTACTGATAAGCATTATCTTACTTATCTTAATTTTGGCAATGTATATGCTGGCTAAGCGCTCCAATACGGCCAAGACTGGCAATGTTGAAGTCGCCCCAACGCATATTTCAACCAGCTCTTCATCCGATAAAGGGGATGATTCTGTCGAATCTGATTTGGAGCATTTAGAAAATAACCCAAGCCAAGATAAGATTGAAGATATTCAAGATGAAATTGATCACGTCAGCAATAAGAGCCAGAAAGCTGCCTATCAGGAACGTCTGAATATTGTTAAAGCTAATCTTGCTGTCGATGAAGCAGACACCAATCGGACAGCCGACAGCATCCAAGAGGCGCAGGCTGCTATTGATGAACTATCCACTCAATCTAAAAAGGATGAGCTCCAAGCTCGTCTGGATACGATTAATCAAGCGAGCCAAACCGCCGGCCTTTAATTTTTATTAAATGATTTCAGTTAAAAATAAAATTTTATCCATCTCTGTTTCGGTTTTTTTAGGGGAGAAGGCCTGATTTTACAGGCTTTTTCTAACTTTTAATATCTTTAAAATTATGACAGACATATTAAAAATGAATTAAAATTCCTTGGAACTGAGATGAAATTTCGGTATAATAAGTCCATAAATAAATGATACTGGAGAAGCAAAATTAATGGCAAGACATAATCGCTCAAAGGCAAAAAGTTTTAGTACGCATTATTTCGTAAATATTTTATTATTTATACTTTATACGGCGGTCACTGGTATGACTCTCTTTACCATGTATACCTATCATTTTTTGGCCTTCCGTTATTTGAATGTCATCTTGACCCTGGTTTTAGGTCTTGTTTTTCTTTTGTCTGCTTTTCTGACCGTCAAGGGAAGAGCTAAACTTGTCAATAGCTTCTTGCTTGTAATTTTTACGGTCCTATCGACCATAACCTTTCTCGGGTTTAATAAAGTGGTTAATTTAGCCGGAGGCCTCAATAACTCAACTAAGTATTCAGAGGTTGAAATGAGTGTTGTTGTCCCTAAGGACAGCTCGATTAAAAGTGTTAAAGAACTTGACGCTGTGGAAGCACCAACTCAGAGTGATGGTACGAATATTGATGAATTCATCAAGCAGATTAAGGTAGACCAGTCTAAGAATTTATCCGTCAATCATGTTGACTCCTATGCCCAAGCCTACAGCGACTTGATGGCAGGTTCAACCCAAGCTATCGTACTCAACAGTGCCTACTCAAGCCTGATTGAAAGCCAAGATAAGGACTTTAATAAAAAAGTTAAAAAAATCTACACCTATAAAATTCAAACCGCTAATAAAACGAGCTCAAAGAAAAAGGTTGATACCAACGCCTTTAATATCTATATTTCAGGTATTGATACTTATGGTCCCATCAACTCTGTTTCCCGTTCAGACGTTAATATTATTGCGACCATCAACCTCAAGACTCACAAGGTACTCTTGACAACGACTCCACGCGATGCCTATGTACCAATTCCTGATGGCGGCAATAACCAAAAGGATAAATTGACCCATGCTGGTATCTATGGTGTTGAAACCTCGATGAAGACCTTAGAGAATCTCTACAATATTGATATTGATTACTATGCGCGCCTCAACTTCACTTCTTTCCTCAAGTTAGTTGACCTGCTGGGTGGGATTGATGTTTATAATGACCAAGCCTTCACGGCCCATACCAACAAGGATTATACTTTTGAAGTCGGCAATGTTCATCTCGATTCACAAGGGGCTCTGGCCTTTGTCCGTGAGCGTTACAGTCTGGAAAATGGTGACAATGACCGCGGTAAGAACCAAGAGAAGGTTATCACTGCTATCATCAACAAGTTAGCATCTGCGAAGTCTGTCTCTAAGATTTCTTCGATTGCTAATAATTTGCAAGATTCTATCCAAACCAACATGCCTCTGAATGATATCATGACGATTGCCAATACCCAATTGGCCTCTGGTGCTTCCTTTAAGGTCAGCTCTCAGTCTGTTACAGGAACTGGTTCGACAGGCGAATTGCCATCTTATGCTATGCCAGGTGCTTCACTCTACATGATGCAGTTAGATGATGCGAGTGTCAGTGCTGCCGGTGATCAGATTAAAGATGTCTTAGGAGGGAAATAGACTTGATTGATATCCATTCGCACATCGTTTTTGATGTGGATGATGGGCCTAAGACGCTCCAGGAAAGTCTAGCACTGATTGCTGAGAGTTACCGACAAGGGGTGCGTACGATAGTGTCAACTTCCCATCGGCGCAAAGACATGTTTGAAACGCCTGAAGATAAAATCTATGCTAATTTTTTGCAAGTTAAAGAGGCAGCGGAAGAAAAATTCCTTGATTTAACTATCCTATACGGGGGAGAGCTCTTCTATACTGAGAATCTCCGACAAAAGCTGGAAGAGGGCACAGTTCCAACTATGGCTGGAACAAGCTACGCCTTGATTGAATTTAGTATGCTTACCCCTTGGAGAGATATTCATCAAGCCTTGACTAAGGTCTTGATGCTGGGGATTACCCCCATTGTTGCCCACATTGAGCGCTATAATGCCTTAGAAGGAAAACCTGAGCGAGTTCAGGAAATTATCAATATGGGCTGTTATACTCAAGTCAACAGCAACCACGTCCTCAAGCCAAAACTTTTTGGAGACAAGGAAAAACGCTTTAAGGTGAGAGGCCGTTACTTTTTAGAGCAGGACCTTGTCCACTGCATCGCCAGCGACATGCATAATCTGGATAAGCGCCCTCCTTATATGGAGCAGGCCTACCAGCTTGTTGCCAAGGTTTATGGCGAAGCCAAAGCTCAAGAGCTATTTAAAGAAAACATTCACGTTCTACTCAAGAATGAAAACTAATAAGGAGAGACTATGACTTCAGCAGAAAATGCATCGTTTGAGATTGATGTATTCGCCCTACTTAAGAAATTATGGAACCGGAAATTTTTAATTATTTTCGTAGCCCTCTTATTCGGCTTTGTAACCTTGTTTGTCAGTGTATTCATTATTCCAAAGACTTATACAGCTGGAACTCGGATTTATGTCGTCAATAACAGCACGAGTGACTCGATCAATTATCAGGATATTCAGGCAGGGACGGACTTGGTTAATGACTACAAAGAAATCATCCAGTCGCAAGATGTCCTTGATGATGTTGTCAAAAAGGAAAAATTAGATATCAGTTCGGATGAACTGGCTAAAAAAGTTAGTGTTCAGGTACCTACTGACACTCGCCTCATTACCATTGCTGTCCAAGATAGAAGTCCTCAGGAAGCTAGTCGGTTGGCTAATGCTGTCCGCGAAGTTGCTATTCAAAAAATTAAGGATGTCACCAGAGTTGATGATGTAACAACAGCTGAAACGGCTAAGGTTCCAACCTCACCAACCTCACCGCGTATCAAGAAGAATCTGGTTCTTGGCACAGCAGCAGGAGGTTTCATTGCAGTTGTGACTTTGATAATCTTTGAAGCCCTTGACGACCGTATCAAAACGAGTGAAGATATTGAAAAAGCTCTTGGTCGGACCTTACTCGGGGTTGTTCCAGATATTAATAGCCTATAGGAGGAATTATGGGTTACTTAGAATTATCCAGTAAACAAGAAAAAACAATTGATAAAGCTGAAGAATATTACAATTCTATTCGTGCCAATATCCAGTTTAGCGGAAGTGACATTAAGGTCATTGCCTTGACCTCTGTCCAACCCAAGGAAGGGAAATCGACAACCACAATGAGCTTGGCTGTGTCTTTTGCCCGTGCTGGCTATCGAACACTTCTGATTGATGCGGATACTCGAAATTCTGTCATGATGGGGAGCTTCAAACCGGACGGTCCAGTCAAGGGCCTGACAGACTTCCTCTCAGGCAATGCAGATTTGCAAACGACTATCAGCCGGACCAATATTCCTAGTTTAACCATGATTCCTGCTGGGCAGGTGCCGCCTAATCCAACGGCCCTCTTTCAAAGCGATAATTTCAAACGTATGATTGAAGCCGTTAGAGAGCATTATGATTATGTTTTGCTTGATACACCGCCGATTGGCAAGGTTGTCGACGCTGCTATCATTGCCCAAGACTGCGATGCTTCTGTCCTTATTACTGAAGCGGGCGTTATTCGCAGCCGCTTTGTGAAAAAGGCTATTGAGCAAATGGAAAAGAGCGGGGCCCAATTCCTCGGTGTTATCCTCAATAAGGTGGATGAAAAATCAGAAAACTACGGCAACTATGGCAGTTATGGTAGCTATGGGGATTACGGTAAGCGAACTGCCGCAACCCGCACCAATCATGCTAGTCACACTCGCCGGGCCAAATAAAATTAAGGGAAGCCGTAAGGTTTCTTTTTAAAAACGAATCATCAATTGGTAGGAGTCAAGCTGGTTTTCTGGCTGGGCTTTTTCTTGTGTTATAATAGAAAAAACGCAAGTAAAGAGCCGATCTACCTAGCTGAGAGCAAGGATCAGAAGTTTTAGTAAGAAAAATCCCAAGTGCAATCCAGCACCATTTTTTGGAGGAACATAAGCAATGAGAAAATCTTTTTATACCTGGCTGATGACCCAGCGCAATCCCAAGTCTCAGGAACCAGCAGCCTTGCTGGCAGATCTGGCCTTTAACGACAGCACCTTTCCCAAGCATACCGATAATTTTGAAGAAGTCAGCCGCTACTTAGAGGACTACGCCAGCTTTAGTTTTAACCTAGGCGATTTTGATAAGATTTGGGAAGACTATTTGGCCCACTAGGCGTTACTATAAAGGAGAAAGTGAAGACAAACCTATTTGTGACCTCTACTTAACCAGTATTTAGAAGCGTCTTTTCTTGTCATTAAATGTGACGTATACTTACGAACAACTATTAAATTTATAGTTGTTTTTTTATTGACAAAGATAATAGATGTGATAGAATATTCTCCTTTGCCAAAAATAATACCTGGGGGTAATGAAACAATGAGTGATATTTATATTCAAGATTCGGCTTTAAAATTGTCCTTATGTGAAGGCAGAATGATTGTCAGAAACGATAGCAGGGAGATTGTAGAAGAAATTGGACTGGACGAAATTGAAAATGTCTTAATATTTGGCCAATCGCAGTTAACCACCCAATTATTAAAAAAGCTATCATTAAAGAAAATCAATACGCATTTTTTTACTGATAATGGTAGATACATCGCAACAGTAGACTCTGGGCGGGAAGAAAATTTTACCAAGCAGGAACAGCAAGCAAAGGCTCATTTTAATATTCCTTTTAGGACAAATATGGCTAGGAGGATGCTATCTTCAAAGGTCCAAAACCAAATGAATCTACTGAAGGCATTTGATCAGGAGAACCTGCTTGATGAAGAGGATTATCAGCGATTTTCAAGAGCTTTAAAGCAGATTTCACTAGCTGAAAGTATCCACGAAATGATGGGTTATGAAGGTAAGTGTGCCAAGTCTTATTTCTACTTTTTAGGACTACTAGTTCCAGAGCCCTTTGCCTTTTCGGGTCGGACACGGCGTCCGGCCATGGACTGTTTTAACAGCTTGCTTAATTTTGGCTATAGCATTCTTTATAGTTTTATGATTGGCATGGTACGCAAGGCTGGCTTGAGTCAAGGATTTGCAATGATTCATGAGAATTATGGACACCATGCTTCCTTAGCAAGCGATTTAATGGAAGAATGGCGTCCAGTTATCGTAGATGACTTGGTGATGACCATGCTAGGCAATGGCAGTATTGGACAAGATAGCTTTGCAAAGACGGAAGAAGGACTGTTTTTGACAAGAGAAGCGCAAAGACTTTTTCTGACGGCGTTATCGTCTCGAATGCTGGAAATTCATTCTTATATTGAGGGTGATAAGAAGAGATATTCTTTTATCTATATGGTCGAAATGCAGATCGACTCGCTAATTCGAGCGTTTGCAGAGGAAGATCCTTCTGTTTATTTGGTCAGTTTTACAGGAGAATAGGAATGGGGTTATTTTTCAATTTAAGTGATGATGAGAGAGAATTTGCCCAACCAAAGGTTGTGTACTGTCTTGTCATTTATGATATTGTCAGCAGTAAAAGGAGGCTTAAATTATCACATTTACTTGAATCCTTTGGCACCAGAGTGCAAAAATCTTGTTTCGAGATTAAAATTAGCAAGGCTTCCTACACTAAACTTTTAACGCTATTAGACGATTATTACCAAGAGAGAGAAGGGGATCGTATAAGGGTTTATAAGGTAAGGGAAAACGAAAGGATCCTTTTTGACACCGATCATCATGCGAACGAAAGGGCGAGACAAATTTTTCTATAATTGAGTTCTGGTATAAAAAATGATAGACTGATAAAAAGGGCTAAGCTATATCTAACTAGATATAGTAGCACTAGGGCTTCATGTCCACAAAATGTGCTGTTAGAAAACCCTATTCCTCGAGAGGGGACGGAAACCAAATCATCTTGTATCTTAAAACTGTACTCGGCGCGTTAGAAAACCCTATTCCTCGAGAGGGGACGGAAACTATTGTTATCAAAAAGTATTGATTGTGTTTTTACCGTTAGAAAACCCTATTCCTCGAGAGGGGACGGAAACTTATATGGGACTTCTTTTAATGGTTCTGGATTTGTTAGAAACCCCTATTCCTCGAGAGGGGGCGAAAACAACCCGGTGTTCTATCATTAAACTATAGGAGCAGAGTTGTTAGGCACCCCTACTCCTCGGGAGGGGACGGAAACCTAATAAAATAAATCCAAGACCCCCAACAACTGCGTTAGGAACCTTATTCCTCGAGAGGGGACGAAAACAAAACTAATTACCTCTTTAGTTGTAAAACCCATTTTGTTAGAAACCCCTGTTCCTCGAGAGGGGACGAAAACTCGGTCATTCAGTGTTCACTCGAAGTCGTCTTCTGTTAGAAACCCCTAATCCTCGAGAGGGGACGGAAACTTAAACTCAACACTGTTAATGACACCTTTAAAACGTTAGAAAACCCTTAATCCTCGCGAGGAGACGGAAACGCTGGCTGTAAAAGCTGTTGAGTTGAGATAATCCGCGTTAGAAAACTCTATACCTCGGGAGGGGACGAAAACTCAGCAGTTTTAACAACTTCTAATTCAATTACTTCTCGGTTAGACAACCCTAATCCTCGCTAGGGGACAAAATTGTTTACATTTATTCCAAAAAATATGTATAAGTGCTTGAAATTCACTGGGAAATGTTGTAAAATGCAGGTAATTAAATAAGAAAAAGGGCGCCTCTTCTTTGGTGAAAAATACTTTTCATGCAGAAGGGCGCTTTTTAGGTACGAAAATGAAACAAATAGCAATATATTTTAAGAAAACAAAATTAACGGCTAATGAGTTAGCTCTCAAGTTTCAGGGCTTTCTCCTCAGCCATCTGCCACAGGAAGATGCAGCCTTCCTTCATCAGCAGGAAACGAATCCCTATTCATCATTAGTGCTTTCGAGAAATGAGCATCAAATTTGGTACATTAATCTTTTGACAGATGAGATGTGTGAAGCCTTGAAAAACTTTTTAACAAGCTTGGATAACATTCAGTTAGACTCTTATGAGCATTTGATTATGGTTGAAAAGGTAGAAATAAAATCATTATTGTCCGAGCAGCTCATTCATTTGTTCAACGAGGATTGTGATCAACCCACCTTTTCCATTAGATTTATAACGCCGACGAGTTTTAAATCAAAGGGAGAGTACAGTATTTTTCCTACAGTACGCTTTATTTTTCAAAGTCTGATGCAGAAGTATAGCCGACTTTATCCCGATTTGAATACTTTTGATGAGTCCTTACTGGATTATCTGGCAGAGCATGCTAAGATTACCAGTTATCAGCTGCAGACACATTATTACTCTGTCCATAAGAGCAAAATACCGGCCTTTCAAGGAAGGATAACAATAAAGCTTTATGGTGCTTCGACCTTGAAAGCCTTTGTCAAAATGCTCCTGACTTTTGGCGAATTCTCGGGTGTCGGCGTTAAAACCAGCATGGGAATGGGAGGTGTTCGTATTGAAGAAAGAAAAAATTGATTTATTTTATGGCGGTTTACTCCACGATATTGGTAAAGTGGTACAGAGAGCGACAGGTGAGCATCGAAAGCACGCGATTGTTGGTGCTGACTGGTTTGAGCGTTTTTCCGATAACAAAGCGATTTCCCAGCAAATCCGTTATCACATGGCCAACTATCAGTCAGACTTAGAGCCTGACAATCTCGCCTATATTACCTATATAGCAGATAATATTGCATCTGGCATTGACAGACGAGAGAGCCAAGAGGAGGCAGATGGGCAAATTGCGCAAACAATCTGGGATACTTACACCAATCAAGCGGATATTTTTAATACTTTTGGGCAAACAAGAACAGAGCGCTATTTCCAGCCTAAAGAGCTCAATGTCAAAGATAGGCCGAACATGCCAAGACCGGAAAATAGTAAATTTTCAAAGGGAGCTTATGCAGGGATTTTAAATCGCATTGAATCAACCATTCAGGTCATGTCTTTTGATGAAGATTATATTGATTCTGCTTTAAACCTGATGGAAGCTACTTTGTCTTTTGTACCTGCTTCGACTAATACAAAAGAATTGGCAGATATTTCACTCTATGAGCACAGCAAATTAACAGCTGGTTTTGGGGCGGCAATTTATGATTATCTGGGTGCGTCAGGACGCAGTAATTTTAAGCAGGACTTGTTCCTACAGAGCAAGGAGTTTTATCAAGAGAAGGCCTTTTTACTCGTAAGTTTTGACTTATCTGGAATTCAGAATTTCATTTATAATATTGCGACTAAGGGCGCTTTGAAGCAGTTAAAAGCACGCAGTCTTTATCTTGATTTTATGAGTGAGCATATCGTTGACAGCTTGCTGACGGAACTAGAGTTAACACGGGCCAATCTCATGTATGTGGGCGGCGGCCATGCCTACTTTGTTTTGCCAAATACAGACAAGACGAAAGCAATCGTGGCAAATTTTGAAAAATCTTTTAACCAATTTTTAACAGGGCATTTTCAAACAAGGCTCTATGTGGCCTTTGGCTGGAGCGAATTTGCGGCGGCAGACATTATGAGCGGCAGTCATTCAGCCCAGTCTTATCGTGCCATTTATCAAAGCGCCAGCCGTCAAATTTCCGATAAAAAATTGTCACGTTATGATTGGCAAACCTTATTAGTTTTAAATAGAGGCGGGAAAAAAGAAGGCAGAGAATGTGCGATTTGTCATGCTGTGGGCAATCTGAGAGAAGCAAATGATCAATTCTTGTGTCCCGTTTGTGATGAACTCCGCCAATTTGCTAAAAACATCGGTCAAACTCATTTTGTCATTTCAGCCAATCCAGTTGGCCTTCCCATCGGACCGAATGCCTACTTGACCGCTGCTGATGAAGAAAAAGTGAAGTCTGGCAGTGAGGGTAAAGTATATAGCAAAAACGATTTTCAGACAGGTCAAGTTTTGGCAACTCATGTTTTTGTTGGAGATTATGCTTTTGCGGACATCAGTGACTATGCCTTTCTATCTTCACAATATGAATTGTCCAATGAAGAGCAAGCAGGGATCAAACGTTTAGCAGTTGTCCGCTTGGATGTTGACAATCTGGGTGCTGGCTTTATGGCCGGTTTCTCCTACCAAGATCATGGGAAATTCAATACTTTCTCACGGACAGCGACCTTTTCACGGAGTATGACCCAATTCTTCAAAGTTTATATCAACCAGTTTGCTCAGGATAAAAAACTTTCTATCATCTATGCTGGTGGTGATGATGTCTTTGCGATTGGAACTTGGCAAGACATTATTGATTTCACCATTGAGCTGAGGCAGCAATTCATCCAATGGACCAATGGCAAATTAACCTTATCAGCTGGTCTTGGTTTGTTTACTGATAAAACGCCTGTAAGCCTGATGGCTAGAGTTAGTGGGGACTTAGAAGAAGCTGCCAAAGATAATCCAAATCACGATAAGGACAGTATAGCCTTGTTTGATTCGCACTTTGTTTTTCAGTTTGATCAGTTTATCAATGATATCTATGAAAGTAAATTAGCTTTTATTCGCAAATTCTTTAATCAACAAGATGAAAGGGGCCATGGCTTTGTCTACCGCCTCTTAGAATTGGTAAAAAGTCAAGAAAAAATGGATATTGCCCGACTGGCTTATTATCTTTCTCGTATGGAAGATGCTACGAAAAAGGAGAATAAAGAAGCCTTTAAACAATTTAAAGCGCAATTCTTCGAGTGGGCTACTGGCAGTAAACAGGTTAAGAAAGAAGCGGAATTAGCACTAACACTTTATATCTACGAAACAAGAAAGGAAAAATAGCATGGCGATTTTAACAGATGAGAACTATGTTGACAAAGCTGAAAGAGTGATTAAAGAACTTTCTAAAAAGTCAGATAAAAATGGAGAACCAATTTATTATTTAACGACTAGCCAAATCAGAAATCTTTTGTCTTTGACAAGCAGTCTCTATGATGAAAGCAATGTCAAGGCATTTGAAGAACTGAATGATAAATTTGCCTATCTCAGAGTGCAGTTTGTTTATCAATCAGGTCGCAATTCAGTTAAGAAAGGTAGAAATGATTTTTTTCCGGTCAAAGAGCTGGTTGAAAGGGCCCAAATTTTGGACATTTTAAAAGAGGTTAAAGATACTGCGAGTTTGCAGCGTTTTTGTCGCTACATGGAAGCCTTGGTGGCCTACTTTAAGTTTTATGGAGGTAAAGATTAATGACATATGCAAAGGTAAAAATTTCTGCTAACCTACTTTTGGAGAGCGGTTTACACATTGGCGGAAGCAGCGCTTATGCAGCCATCGGAGCTGTTGATTCTCCTGTTATTAAAGACCCTGTGACTCATTTGCCAATTATTCCGGGATCCAGTCTCAAGGGAAAAATCCGTGCCCTTCTCTCTAAGACAGATTATAATCACAATACGAGCAGTGATTTAGGAAATGACAGCGATGAGATTAGCCGCCTATTCGGCAATAGTAAAAATGCCGACTATAAGCTTGGTCGCTTGGTCTTTCGTGATGCTTTTTTGACCAATAAAGAGGACTTAGATGCTAAAGGTGTTCACAGCTATACAGAAGTGAAATTTGAAAATACGATTGACCGTATTACAGCGGAAGCAAATCCACGCCAGATTGAACGGGCTATCCGTACCAGTGAGTTTGGCTTTGAGGTGATTTACGAGATTACAGATAAAAGCATTGATCAGGTTTCAGAGGATGTAGCTATTTTACGAGATGGTATTCGCTTGCTTGAAATGGATTATCTCGGTGGCTCTGGCAGCCGCGGTTATGGTAAGGTGGCCTTTAAGGATTTAAAAGCAGAAACGGTATACGGGGATTACGATGCAGCAGCAATCAGTGCTCTATTAGGTGAGGAGGTCTGATATGACCTGTAAACTTTATCAATTACAATTTAATTCGGCTCACTTTGGTGGCGGCAGTCTTGAATTTTCAGAGATGACTTTTTCTGCTGACCGACTTTTTTCAGCTCTGGTTTTAGAAGCAAAGAAATCCAATCGCTTAGATGAATGGATGGAACTGGCTCAGTCAGATACTTTTGCTATGACAGATGCCTTTCCATATCATTCAGTCCCTTTTTTGCCAAAGCCAATCGGTTTTCCTTCATACGAGAAGTTTGACCAAACCAAAGATGCCGTCACCCTGCGTCAAGAAGCTAAAAAAACTAAGAAACTCGATTTCATGAAATATGAGTTATTAGCAAAATTTTTAGAAGGCGATGTCATTGACAGTGACAAACATTCAGAACAGTTTATTGTAACCAAAAATAGGCCTCATGTAGATGGAGCTCTTTATCAGGTTGGAGTTTCAGTACCGAAGGAAGAAAGCGTTTCTTTATATGTCATCGCCAGTCAATCTGAATTGTTTGATGAGCTGATGACTTCTCTGCAGTTTTCGGGGTTAGGCGGTAAGCGTACCAGCGGCTACGGCCGTTTTGATTTAAGGATTTTGGATCTTCCTAGTAAATTGGAAGCTAGGTTGACCAGTAATTATAAAGGCTTGGTGATGACATTGACGACCAGTTTGCCTCTTGATGATGAATTAGAAAATGCCATGATAGGAGCAAAATATCTGCTGCAAAAATCAAGTGGTTTTGCTTTCAGTCAAGCTTTAGCAGAAAACTTCAGAAAACAGGACTTATATAAGTTTAAATCTGGCTCCACCTTCCAACAAACCTTTACGGGTCAGATTGTTGATGTTAGACCAGATGACTTTCCTCATCCAGTGTGGAATTATGCCAAGCCCTTATTTTACCGATTGGAGGATTAAGTATGAAACATTCTTACAGACAATTTCAAATGGATGTTGTAGCACTGGCTCCAATCCATATTGGCAGCGGGGAAAAATATACGTCTCGAGAGTTCATTTATGAAAATAAAAATTACTATTTTCCAGATATGGGTAAGTTTTATCAAGAAATGATAAGACTAGGTTTAGCTGAAAAATACGAACGTTTTTTAATTGAGCCAAAAAACAAGAAAAAACGATTAAATGATTTTTTATATCAAAATGGTATTCAAATGAGAAATTTTGGCGGCTATGTCCTCGAAGAAACGGGATTTGAGAAAACCGAATCAACGCGTGGAACTTTAAATGATATCTCTAAATTTATCAGAGATGGCTTAGGCCAGCCCTACGTCCCAGGTTCTTCTTTAAAAGGTGCCATTCGTACGATTTTGATGAATACTAAATGGAAAAATAAGGATTTTGTGGATCGAAAAGGACGTAAACCTAAGGAGTATAAAAGCGCTATTCCTTGGGGCCAAAAAAAAGGCCAAGCCTTAAATGATATTTTCCATGACATTAGAGTCAGTGACAGCCAGCCTTTAGAAAATGACAACCTTACCATTGTTCAGAAATGGGATTATAGTTTAACTCCTAAAAAGGATAAAGTGACGCCTATCCCTTTATATCGAGAGTCGTTGAAACCTTTTACGCGTTTGCAGTTTACAATTACAACAACTTCAGATAAAGCCTACGAGCTCATTTCAGAATTGGCAACATATGCAAGTCAGTTCTATCAAGAGTACAAGTCTTTCTTTTTAAATGAAAAATCTAAAGAAGAATATATCCAAGATAATATTCAATATCCAATTTATCTGGGTGGTGGAAGTGGTGTATGGACGAAGACAGTGATGCGACAAGCAAATGGTATAGTTCAGAAACGGTATGTGAAAATGAAGACAAAGATGGTTGGAAAAGGCGTTGTCAAATTAACGAAAGCACCTCAGTTTAATGAGGATAAGAGATTAATTAAAAATCAGGACTCTTTATACGAGATGGGAAAATCATACTTTACGATAAAGGAGATTGAATGAAAGTTTTAATTTCTGCAACAGGAGATACAGATCCGATTCGTGATTTTCATGATGGTGCTCTCTTGCATATTGCAAGGAAGTACAGACCTGATCAAATTGTTATCATCTACTCTGAACGGACGTTTGAAAAAAAGGAAAAGATTGAATTGGCAATCCGTTCAATTCCAAAATACCATCCCGAAATCATCACACACAGTGAAACTATACCTGATGAAGTGGTCTATCACTTTGACCTTATGTATGATAAAGTTTCTTCTATTATCCAAACTTATCTGGATAAGGACAATGAACTAATTCTTAATCTATCAAGTGCAACCCCCCAGATTAAAGCAGCCTTCTTCATTGCTAATCGCTTGAATGATATGAATGTCACAGCGGTTCAGGTACTTAGCCCAGCCCATGGCTCAAACGAAGAAGTTTCTCATGCCAATAAAGAAGATATTCATGATTTGATTGAATACAATTTTGATAATGAAGTTAACTATGAAGATCGAACAGTTGAAGATAAATCGGAGAAATTTAGTTTAGCACTCTTAAAACGAAATCTCAGAAATCTGATTAGTCATTATGATTATAAGGCTGCTTTAGACATGTTAGAGCAAGTGGCTGAATTTCCTCACTCGAAATTACTAAGAGATAAGCTAAAGGATATTGTTAAATCACATAATAAGCAAGGGCTTCCAAGGGGAATTCAAAAGAAAAAATTAAGTGATGAAGAAAAGAAAATTTTAAATAGTTTTCTCTTGATAGACTTACAAAAGAAGCGAGGGAATTTGTCTGAAAGTTTGATTCGTATCAAAAGTTTGACAGAATATCTGTTGGACTATTTGATTACAAAAGAATTTCCCGATGCAGTAGATGATTATGAGGATGTCTACGATAAAGCTTATCTGAACTTATTGGACTATGCCTCTATTTTAAAGAAAAAAAAATGTGGGCAATTTGGGAGATGATTAAACCAATCATGAATTTGAATCATTCAAGAAATGTTATAGCCCACAGTCTTGATCAACTTGATTCTGACGCTATTAGAGATTTGGGACAAGCAGTCAAAAATATGAAAATTTTAATCATTGAAAGCACAATGATCACTAGTCAAATGCTTCAGTTTTATGATGATTTCAACCAAAGCTGTTTAGCATTATTATAAGGGGTTATAAGATGAAGGTATTAATTTCAGCAGTCGGTGATACCGATCCAATCAGGGGCAATCATGATGGTCCTTTACTGCATATTTCAAGACATTATAGACCTGAAAGAATTATCTTGATTTACAGTGAAGGGATGATTCATAAGAAGAAACGGATTGAAAAAGCCATTCTTTCTATACCAGATTATCATCCTGAAATAGTCGTGGATTCTAAAATTTTAGCAGATAACGACGTTTTTCGCTTTGATAGAATGTATGAACAGCTACTAGAGATTATTAATAAGCATATTAACGAGGACGATGAGTTCTTGCTCAACTTATCAAGTGCGACAGCGCAAGTGACGTCAGCAATGTTCACGATTAATAAGATTAATAATCTAAATGTAAGGGCTATTCAAGTACCAACACCGCGAAAGGGGTCCAATCGGAATAATCCAGATGATCAAAAAGATATAGAACTGTTAATATCGGAAAATAAAGATGCTTGTCAGGATGCTGAAAAACGGATTATTGAAGAAGATGCTGAGAAGTTCAGTCAATCGTTAATCAAACGCAACTTGAGAGAATTGATCATTCATTATGATTACCAAGGTGCTTACGAATTGTTGCTTCAAAAGGAAAATAAAAAGCTTATTTCATACTCAAAACGTGCAAAACTTCTTTCTCAGACAGAAAAGCTGATGGATTCTTTTAAATATCAAAAAATCTTACCGGACTTACTAGAAGATGCAGAAGCAACAGAAAAACAAAGGAAAGTGTTCAATTCTTTCCTGTTGATTGATATTATAAATAGGCGTGGTTTGATTGCTGATGTCTTGATTAAATCTAAATCATTGGCAGAATTTGTTCTTCAGGACTATATTGATTCCAATTATTCCGATCTCATTTTGACAGAAGACGGGTTACCAAAAATTAATGAGAATCATCCTCTGGCTGAAACGGTTAATAATTATATCAGCGATGATTTTAAAGCACGAATGGGCGAAAATTATGATGATAACAAACCCTATGATACTCGCTCAACTTTAAATATTCATTCCTTCATTAATATTATTGACTGTTTAGAAAAAGATAACCAATTGACAAGGCTGGTCAAACCGATTTTAGTCTTGAATGCCATGAGAAATAAGATTGCCCATGGTCTGTCTGAAATAGATCGTCAGCTAGTGAATAATAAAAAACTAAAAGAGTTACTGACAAACTTGAAGCAGCTTGTTATCAGTATTTATAACGTTGATGAAAGCTACTTTGACTATTTTGAAGAAAAAAATAAGTATCTATTCCAGTTATTAAATTAAATATCAATAGATTAACTACTAAAAATCAAACAATCACCACTTTAGCGCAGGTATATTTGACCGTGCTTTTTTTGGACAAATACGATATAATGAGACCACTAGTAAGCAAAGAAAGAGGCAGCCTATTTGCAGGACTATTCTGTTGATATTAATTTAAAACATCCCGATGATTTGATGGCTCTTTTCGGTAGCAATGAGCGTCATCTGAAATTGATTGAAGAAAATACGGGCGTGGTTATCCATGCCAGAACTGAAGTGGTGCAGATTCTCAGCGATGATGAGGAATCTTTGGAGATTGCCCGCTTGACCATTGAGGCTCTCTTAGTCTTAGTGGACCGAGGCATGCTGATCAATACTTCCGATGTTGTTACTGCCCTGAGTATGGCCCAAAATGGAACGATTGATCAGTTTGTCGCCCTCTATGAAGAAGAAATCATCAAGGATAATTATGGTAAGCCTATCCGCGTTAAAACTCTGGGGCAAAAGGTTTATGTGGATAGTGTCAAGAATCACGATGTCGTCTTTGGCATCGGTCCAGCAGGAACTGGGAAAACCTTTCTGGCTGTTACCTTAGCGGTGACAGCTCTTAAACGCGGTCAAGTCAAGCGCATTATCCTAACGCGTCCAGCTGTTGAAGCTGGCGAAAGTCTGGGCTTCCTGCCAGGTGACCTCAAGGAAAAGGTGGATCCTTATCTGCGACCAGTCTATGATGCCCTCTACCAGATTTTGGGCAAGGACCAGACCACACGTCTTATGGAGCGCGAGATCATTGAGATCGCTCCCTTGGCCTATATGCGGGGACGGACTCTGGATGATGCTTTTGTTATCCTGGATGAAGCCCAGAACACGACCATCATGCAGATGAAGATGTTCTTGACTCGTCTAGGTTTTAACTCTAAGATGATTGTCAATGGCGATGTCAGTCAGATTGACCTGCCAAGAAACAGCCACTCTGGCTTGCTTGATGCTATTGAGAAGCTCAAAGCTATCAAGCAGATTGACTTTGTCTACCTGTCTGCCAAGGATGTCGTTCGCCATCCAGTTGTGGCTGAAATTATCAAGGCTTACGAACAGGAAATGGAGTAATTTAGAACCTTTTAAGTGTATAAGTGTAAAGAGGCTGGGCGAAAACTCGTCCAGTCTTCCTATTTTGTCATAAACTTTTGGCGCAGTGGTTGGGAGTGAGACTTATTGGCTAGGTCAAGAAATCTTACCCCTGCACAGTTCATGAGGTACTTTAGCACCAATGAACCACTGATGAGAGTTAATCCGGTAGACGAATAGATAGACCAATGATACGGCGCGTTGGTAGGACTGGATTATAATATGGATAGAGTTAAAATTTGTCAGGAAAAAATGGGAAACTAGAAAATGTGGCAAACAAATCTTTTCTAAAACTTTATGCTAGGATAACAGTTTGATGTATTTTTGAAGAAAAGGATTGTATCGCCACTCTTATTTTTGAGTATCGGTAGGTGCAATAGAGCCGTTTTAAAAACGAAATAATCATCAATGCACCGGCCTATCTCTTCTCTTTGTTTTGTCCGAAGGTTAGGCTTTTATGCTATAATAAAAAAGATAATTAGATTGGAAGAGTTATGTATATTGAAATGACTGATGAGACCAAGCAGGTTTCCCAAGAGATGCTGACCCAGATCGGAGACATGCTTAATTTTGCTGCCGAAAAGCTGGGCAAAGAAAATAAAGAGATGGCTGTCACTTTTGTGGATAATGAGGCGATACACCAAATTAACCTAGAATATCGTGGCATGGATCGCCCGACAGATGTGGTCAGTTTGGAGTACAAGCCAGAAGCGCCCATCATTTTTTCTGACGAAGATCTAGCTGAAAATCCTGAATTAGCAGAGATGATGGCAGACTATGATGCCTACATCGGCGAACTCTTTATTTCTGTTGACAAAGCCCATGAGCAGGCTGACAGTTATGGCCACAGCTTCGAGCGTGAGATGGGGTTTCTAGCTGTTCATGGTTTTCTGCACATCAATGGTTATGACCATTATACCCCAGAAGAAGAAAAAGAGATGTTCACTTTACAGGAAGAGATTTTAGAAGCCTATGGACTTACGAGAGACTAATTCACCTAAGAAATGGAAAAACCGAACGCTGACATCCAGTTTAGAATTTGCCTTGACCGGTATCTTTACAGCTTTTAAGGAAGAGCGTAACATGCGCAAGCATGGGATATCGGCTGTTCTGGCTGCTTTAGCGGGCATTATTTTTCACATTACAGCTATCGAATGGTTATTCTTGCTGCTGGCAATTTTCTTAGTGATTACCTTTGAAATTATTAACTCGGCTATTGAAAATGTCGTTGACTTAGCCAGTAATTACCACTTTTCAATGTTAGCCAAGAATGCCAAAGATATGGCTGCGGGTGCTGTGCTGGTTATTTCAGGCTACGCAGTTGCCACTGGCATTATTATCTTTGTGCCAAAAATTTGGGCACTGCTTTTTCACTGAGTCAGCTGCAATTGGCAGCTGGCCTTATTTCTTAGAATAGAAAGGAATGAACGAGTTTGTGTTCTGACCTGAACACAATTAAGGCTGGGTAAAAACTGAGCCATTTAGAAAATCCTGATTTTCTGTTAATGGTCTATGTTTACTTTGCTTGTAACGTTCTTTATATCGTATGTTTAAATCAGGTTTTGTGGCTATTTTAGGCCGTCCTAATGTTGGTAAATCAACGTTTCTCAATCATGTCATGGGCCAAAAGATTGCCATCATGAGTGATAAGGCTCAGACAACGCGCAATAAAATCATGGGTATTTATACAACAGATACGGAGCAGATCGTCTTTATCGACACACCGGGGATCCATAAACCCAAGACAGCACTGGGAGATTTTATGGTCGAGTCCGCCTATTCGACCCTTCGTGAAGTGGAAACGGTGCTCTTTATGGTCCCAGCCGATGAGGAGCGTGGCAAAGGCGATAATATGATTATGGAGCGCCTTAAGGCAGCTAAGATTCCAGTCATTTTGGTCATCAATAAGATTGACAAGGTCCACCCTGACCAACTTTTAGAAAAGATCGAAGATTTTCGCTCTCAGATGGATTTTAAAGAGATTGTACCAATCTCTGCCCTGCAGGGTAATAATGTGGAAACCCTATTGACCATTCTTAAGGATAATCTGGAAGAAGGATTTCAGTATTTCCCTGAAGACCAAATCACAGATCATCCAGAACGATTTTTAGTATCTGAGATGATTCGTGAGAAAATCCTCAAATTGACCGAGCAGGAAGTACCGCACTCCGTAGCTGTGGTTATCGAATCTATGAGGCGCGACGAAGAAACAGACAAGGTTCATATCCGCGCGACCATCATGGTCGAACGCGATAGCCAAAAAGGCATCATTATCGGTAAGCAAGGTGCTATGCTTAAGAAAATTGGTAAGATGGCCAGACGCGACATAGAACTCATGCTGGGGGACAAAGTTTACCTTGAAACCTGGGTCAAAGTTAAGAAAAACTGGCGTGATAAAAAGCTGGACTTGGCTGACTTTGGCTATAATAAGAAGGAGTATTGAGAGCGGGACAGAAATCATTATTTCGGAGAAATTGATTTCGTCGTCCCACCTCCGCACAGTTGATTACTATTGACATGAACTGACGTTCATGGGATTCCTCCAACAGTTCCCCAAACTGTTGGAGCTATCACTTGCGTGGTAGTTAAACAGTCTAGTAGACTGTTTAAAGGGTCGCCTGAAAATAAGAAAGCGATGAGGGTCGGCGGACCTTTTTAATCCGATCCCAGAAATGGGGGAGCGAGGTACAGATAGACTTGTAGTCCAAGTTGGGCTTAGTGAGGAGACAGACCAATGACAGCTAACCTATTTATCGAAGAGACAGGGCATGAACAGAAACAAACGATAATCTTTTTGCATGCTTCGGGTTCCAGCAGTAAAATGTGGCAGCAGCACATGGCAGCACTAAAAAATAATTTCCACTGTGTCGCCATTGACTTGCCTGGGCATGGCAATAGTCGTGATATCGAATGGACAAATTTTGCTGATGTGACAGAAATGATTGCTGACATTATCAAGGTGAAAGCTCACGGTAAACCGCATCTGGTTGGTCTTTCGCTGGGTGGCGGTCTCGTTTTGAACTTGCTAGCGAAACATACCGATTTGGTTGAGCGTGCTGTTGTCGATGGCATGGCCCACTATCCCATCAAAGGTTATCGGAAGGTTATTGCTGGTGTCTATGCTATGTCATTGCTCAAAAATACGATGTTAGTCGCCAAACTCATGAGCAGCATGATGGCAAAAGATGGTGTTCCTGAAGAAGAGTATCGAACCTTTGTTGCTGATTTACAGCAGGCTTCAAAGCGCTCTTTTCGCCGTGCTATGTCCCAAGCTAATCTCTTAAGATTAAACCTGAGAGTTGATAATCCTATCTTTTTTGTTTCAGGTGGAAAAGAGTCGGGTTCGATACATGAATCGCACCAATTACTGGCAAGTCAAAATCCAGCCAGCGAGTATGCTTATTATCCCGACAAGGGTCATGCTTGGCTGTTGAGTGATGTGACCACCCACATTCAGCTCGTGCAGTATTTTTTGCAGGGCGCTGCCTTTCCCCATAAATTGAGGCGGTTTGCTGATTAAGAAGATGTCAAATAAGGTTTAAAGCTGGGGGAGATCCCGGCTTTTGCCATGAGGAGGTAATAATATGACGTATTTAGATATGTTAGTAGAAAGTGTTGACCGCGCACAGGAGCGGTTTGAACGATTATTTGAAGGAGTAACAGTTGAAGAGGCCAATCGTTTTCCAGCTGCAGAAGTTTCAGGTCAAATTAAATCTATGACTTGGCTGGCTTGGCATACTGCGCGTGAAATGGATTTACAGATTTCGGACTTGGCAAAAACAGAGCCGATTTGGTTGGCTCAGGGCTGGAAAGAAAAGTTCAACTTGGACTTGCCTGATGACACACAAGACTGGCAGCACTCGTTAGAGGAAGCCCAAAAAGTTCAGGTGGATGATCTGAGTATTGCGCTGGGATATCTGGAAGCAGCTGCTAAGCTCACTAAAGATTACCTCAACTCGCTTGATGAAGCCGCTCTTGATGATATTGTGGACGATTCTTGGACACCTGCGGTCACTCGCGGTGCCCGTCTGGTGTCGATCATTGATGATGCTGCCATGCATTCAGGTCAGGTTATCTATGCTAGGCGCTTGTTAGGTTTGAAGGATTAAGCTGTTAAAAAAGCAAAGAAGTATCAAAAGAAAGGAAGGATCAGCTTAGAATCCAAGTGGAAGAGCTGATGAAAAAGATAAGAGGCATAGAAAAGCCAATTTCTCTGTCTTAGTCTTGTTTCGATTAGTTTTTCTGGCTGTTCCTGATGTTTTAGATATGCCTGAATTACCAGAAGTTGAGACCGTCAGGCGCGGTTTGGAAGGCCTGATTGTCAACAAGAAGATTGTATCAGTAGATGTGCGCGTGCCCAAGATGGTTAAGACGGATTTGGATACTTTTAAGATGAATCTGCCTGGTCAAACGATTTGCGCTATGCGCCGCCGAGGGAAATACCTTATTTTTGATTTAGGCGCTCAGGTGTTAATCTCGCATCTGCGTATGGAAGGCAAGTACCTGCTCTTTCCAGATGAGGTACCCAACAATAAGCATTTTCATGCCTTCTTTACATTGAATGACGGCTCAACCTTGGTTTATCAAGATGTCCGCAAGTTTGGGACATTTGAGCTCTTAGCAAAATCAGCAGAAGAGGCTTATTTTGTCAAAAAGAAAATTGGCCCTGAGCCGACCAAGGAAGATTTTAAGTTGGCGCCCTTTGAGCGAGCTGTCTTGTCTTCTCATAAGCCCATCAAGCCGCTGCTCTTGGAGCAAAAATTAGTTGCTGGCCTAGGAAATATCTATGTTGATGAGGTGCTCTGGGCAGCTAAAGTTCACCCAGAACGTCAGGCACCCAGTCTCAAAAAAGCAGAAATTAAGCGGCTGCATGATGAGACTATTCGTATTTTGCAGCTGGGCATTCGCAAGGGCGGATCGACCATTCGAACCTATCGTAACGCTTTAGGTGAAGACGGCACCATGCAAAAGTATCTACAAGTTTACGGCCGAACAGGTGAACCCTGTCCGCGTTGCGGAACAGAGATTCAAAAGGTAAAAGTAGGAGGACGGGGCAGCCACTATTGTCCCAAGTGTCAAAAGAAATGAGTAAGATTATCGGATTAACAGGTGGTATCGCTTCGGGGAAATCGACGGTGACAGCCTATTTGAGACAAAAAGGATATCAGGTTATTGATGCTGATCAATTGGTTCATGACCTGCAAGCAAAAGGGAAACCGCTCTATCAGGCCCTAATTTTAGCTTTTGGAACTGGAATTTTGGCTCCCGACCAAGAATTGGATCGCCCTAAATTTGCCCAACTTATCTTTAACGATCCAGCTGCCAGAAAGAAATCGGCTGATCTTCAAGATCGCATTATCCATCAGGAGCTGGCAAAAAGGCGAGATCAGCTAGCAAAGTCTGAAAAAATTTTCTTTATGGATTTGCCGTTACTTTTTGAGCTAGATTATCAAGACTGGTTCGACGAAATTTGGCTGGTCGCCTTAGATGAGGACCAGCAAATCGAGCGTTTGATGGCGAGAAATGGTTACTCCTTAGAAGAGGCTGAAAATCGGATTGCTGCCCAGCTCCCTTTGTCTAAAAAAATTCGTCTAGCTGACCGAGTGATTGACAATAATGGTAGCCTAGAGGAGACTTATGCTCAGCTGGAGCAGCAGTTAGAACGACTGAGCGCCAACTGATAACTGAACCCGCCTACACTCCTGTGAAAAAAGCTTCACCTTTCTTGAATTTGTATGATTCATCATCAGGTTTCCTATTTTTCGTTGGAGTGCTTAACGGTTTAGCGACACTGCATTTGTTAGTCGATTTTACTAATCAAACGAGGTTAGTGGGAGAGGTAGCCAAGTCACCTTAGTGATTGGCGTTTGCCATCAAGTGCAAAGCACTTAGCTAACAAGCCTCTGCTATATCTTACGAAGAAGTGCTAATGCCGAAAATTACTAATTAGTATTTTTCCTTGCTGGACTTGAGGAAAAGTCAATCACCTTGCACTTTTTCCAAGTCCAACTTGTGGTATAATATTTAACAGATGATCCAAGAAAGAAGATGATGACTTATAGAAACAGCAAGTGTTGCAACTGTCAATTGGCAACAGAATCTAAGGATAGCTTGGTTCGGTAATTTTCTCACTGGGGCAAGTTTTTCACTTGTGATGCCTTTTATGTCCCTCTTTGTGGAACAGTTGGGAGCTAAACCAGGGAGAGTTGAGCTTTACGCTGGCTTGTCTGTTTCACTTTCAGCCCTAGCTTCGGCTCTAGTTGCCCCTATTTGGGGTTCTCTAGCTGACCGCTATGGTCGCAAGCCTATGATGATTCGGGCCAGTCTTGCTATGGCTTTTACTATGGGAGGATTGGCCTTTGTCCCCAATGTCTTTTGGATGCTGGCTCTAAGACTTTTAAATGGAATGTTTGCTGGCTATGTCCCTAATTCGACAGCCTTAATTGCCAGTCAAGCGCCCAAGGAAAAGTTAGGAGCAGCTCTAGGGACTCTGGCGACTGGCGTCACAGCAGGAACTTTAATTGGGCCTCTCTTAGGAGGCTATTTCGCTGACCTCTTAGGCATTCGTAATATCTTTCTCTTTGTTGGCGGTCTCTTGCTTTTGTTAAACCTTATGACAGTCTTCTTGATTCGAGAGGATTTTGTGCCTGTAAAGAGGGAACATGAACTTCCGACCAAAGACCTGCTGCACCAAGTCAAGGACCGTCAGGTCATGCTGGGCCTCTTTGTTACCAGCATGATTATTCAGGTTTCGGCCCAATCTATTGCCCCTATTTTGACGCTTTACATCCGTCATCTAGGGCAGACAGAAAACCTCATGTTCGTCTCCGGTTTGATTGTTTCCAGTATGGGTTTTTCCAGTATGCTATCTAGTTCCTTCCTAGGAAAAATCGGCGATAAAATCGGCAATCATCGTCTGCTTCTTTTGGCCCTTTTTTATAGTTTTTGTATGTATCTGTCCTTCGCCCATGCCCAAACGCCTCTGCAGTTAGGACTGCTTCGCTTTCTATATGGTTTTGGGACAGGTGCCCTAATGCCCAGTGTCAATTCGTTGCTGACCAAGATTACGCCTAAGGAAGGAATTTCTCGGATTTTTAGTTACAACCAGATGTTCTTCAATATAGGACAGGTTGTCGGTCCTTTTGTCGGTTCCAGCGTGGCAGCAGGTTTAGGCTATCACTGGGTATTTTACGCCACCTCAATCATCGTTTTTATTAATTTCTCATGGAGTTTTATCAATTTTAGACATTATCTGAAAGTTAAGGAAATCTAGTGCGGATAAAAATAAATTTGAAATGTAGTTCTTGCGGCAGTCTCAATTATTTGACTTCCAAAAATAAGGTAAACCATCCTGAAAAAATTCAGGTGCCCAAATACTGCCCCAAAGAGCGAAAAGTGACCCTTCACCTTGAATCTTAAGAGCATTTATGATAAACTACTTAGGACAATAGTGGAGGAAAGATATGTACAATATTTTACTGACTGCTCTGTTGGTTATGTCTGTGATTTTGATTATTGCTATTTTTATGCAACCTCAGAAAAACCCAAGTAGTAATGTATTTGATAGCAGCGGTTCAGAAGCCCTCTTCGAGCGAACAAAAGCCCGCGGATTTGAGGCCTTCATGGAACGCTTTACTGGTATCCTAATCTTCCTTTGGTTGCTGGATGCCTTAGTGCTTGCGATTTTATCAAGTAAGTAATGACAAAAGTGAGCCGAGACTTGGTCTGGCTCCTTTTTTATAGAAAATTCCCCACAAAATCAAGAAGTAAAGAGGATGAAAAGACAGTTCAAGCAAACGTCTGGTCTGTCAAGAAAATTATGGAAGAACAAATTATTAACTACTTAAAAGAGCAGGGAAAATCCAGTGTCAATGATCTGGCTGCTGCTCTGGACATGGCTGGCTCACAAAAATTTCCCCAGCTAATTAAGGTTATCTCTAGGCTAGAGAGCAACAAGAAGCTTCGATTTAACCAAGATGGTTATGTTTCCTTGCGTAAGGAAGTTCCTAAGAAAAAGCATGAGATTACCATTCAGGGTGTTTTTCGGGCCAATAAGAATGGCTTTGGTTTCTTGCATGTCAGTGATGATGAAGATGATCTGTTCATCGGTCGCAATGATGTCGGATATGCCATCGACGGAGATATTGTTGACGTTGTAATCAAAAAGCCAGCCGACCGTCTCAAGGGAACAGCTGCAGAAGTACGGGTCGTTGATGTGGTTGAACGGGCTCTTAAGACTGTTGTTGGCACGTTCATTCTCGATGATGAACGCCCGCCTTATGCCGGTTACATCAAGTCTAAGAACCAGAAAATTCCTCAGAAAATCTATATCAAAAAAGAACCGGTTGCTTTAGATGGCAGCGAGGTCATCAAGGCCGAGATTGATAAATACCCCACTCGCCATCATGACTATTTTGTCGCTCATGTGCGTGATATCATCGGTCATAAGGATGATGTGGGAATTGATGTGTTGGAAGTTCTGGAATCTATGGACATCGTGTCTGAGTTTCCAGAAGCGGTGATGGCTGAGGCTGAAGCTATCCCTGATGCCCCATCTGAAAGTGACTTTGAAGATCGTTTGGATCTGCGAGATGAAATCACCTTTACTATTGATGGCAAAGAAGCCAAAGACTTGGACGATGCGGTCCATATTAAGAAACTGCCTAACGGTAATTTTGAACTGGGCGTGCATATTGCGGATGTCTCTTACTATGTGACCGAAGGCTCAGCCTTAGACAAGGAGGCAGTTGCCCGTGGTACTTCTGTCTATGTGACGGACCGTGTGGTTCCAATGCTGCCAGAGCGTCTCTCAAATGGTATCTGTTCCCTCAATCCCAATGTCAACCGCTTGACCCAATCCGCCATTATGGAGATTAATCCACAGGGGAAGGTCGTCAAGCACACCATTACTCAGACGGTTATCAAGACGACTTTTCGCATGACTTATGATGATGTCAACCAGATGTTGGCTGGCAATCCCGCTGTGATCGAGCAGTTCAAACCCATTATGGAATCTGTCAGCCACATGGCTGAGCTCCATAAGATTTTGGTGGCCATGCGCATCAAGCGAGGGGCATTGGACTTTGATCGTCCAGAAGCCAAGATTTTGGTTGATAATAAGGGACTGCCGACTGATGTTGTCGTCAGAGACCGAGGAACCGCTGAGCGGATGATTGAGTCTTTTATGCTGGCTGCCAACGAATGTGTAGCTGAACACTTTGCCAAGCTTAAACTGCCCTTCATCTATCGGATTCACGAAACGCCCAAGGCTGAGAAATTGCAGAAGTTCATGGATTACGCCTCCCTTTTTGGAGTACCTATCTACGGTACGGCTAATAGCCTCGGTCAGAGGGCTCTGCAGGAATTTATGAATCGGATTGCAGGCCAACCCGGACACGAGGTCATGTCTATGATGCTCCTGCGGTCCATGCAACAGGCTAGATATTCCGAAAACAATCATGGTCACTATGGCTTGGCGGCCGACTATTACACTCATTTCACCAGTCCTATTCGCCGTTACCCTGACCTGCTGGTTCATCGAATGGTGCGGGAATACAGCGATTTGACTGAGGAAAAGAAAGAACACTTTCAAGAGGTTATTCCAGAATTAGCCAGTTCTTCATCAGCCTTGGAACGCCGGGCAATTGATGCCGAGCGAACTGTTGAAGCCATGAAGAAGGCCGAATACATGGCTGATCAGGTTGGACAGGAATTTGAGGCCGTGGTAGCTAGTGTGGTTAAATTTGGGATGTTTATTGAATTGCCAAATACCATTGAAGGTTTGGTTCACATTACCACCCTGCCAGAATTTTACAATTACAATGAGCGGACTATGACCCTGCAAGGGGAAAAATCCGGCAAGGTCTTCCGAGTTGGTCAGAAGATTAAGGTGCGATTGACCCGAGCAGACAAGGAGACGGGAGATATTGACTTTGCCTATTTACCTAGCGACTTTGATAGCATCGAAAAGGTAGATAGACAGGCTAGAAAGGCCCGTGAAGAAAAAGCCAAGGAGTTCCGTAATCGTCAAGGTTCAGGCAAACGCCGTTTTGATAAGCGACAAGATCGCTTTGGCGACAGGGACAAGGCTGATAAGGGCAAAGGCAAGTGGGATAAGAAGCCGAATGATCATCGGAAGAAAAAGCCGGATAAACGCAAGAACCAGAACCGTCCCCATAATGATAAAAAAGGACGGGAATCAGGTCGCCGTCGCAAAAAACGTTAGGAACTCTTTAAAAATAGCAGGCTGTTCATTCACTGGTCATATAGAGTAACAGTCTAAAATTGGCTGTGGTAGGTGTTTAACCCGTTGATAGTATTGACTTTAAACGGGACAAAGAGAATCCCCTAAGACTTTTCATCATAATCGAGACCGAAGATAAAGACTTGCAGTATCTTGGTGGCTGTCAGCAAGCCTTAGGGCAACTTATTCTATGTTATCTAACGAGATAAACATTAGCTGAACAATGCAAGAAAGGAGACAAATGGCAAATAAAACAACAAAAACTGATCCTGTTTTGGCTCAAAATAAAAAAGCCCGGCATGATTATACCATCGTTGATACCGTCGAAGCTGGCATAGTGCTGACTGGGACCGAAATTAAATCTGTTCGGGCTTCTCGTATCCAGCTCAAAGATGGCTATGCTCAGATAAAAGATGGACAGGCTTGGCTGGTTAATGTTCACATTGCTCCTTTTGAGCAAGGCAATATCTGGAATCAGGATCCAGAGCGCACCCGTAAGCTCCTCCTTAAAAAACGCGAGATTAACCGCTTGGCAAATGAGCTTAAAGGAACTGGTATGACTCTGATTCCTCTTAAGGTTTATATCAAGCGGGGCTTTGCCAAAATTTTGCTGGGGTTAGCCAAAGGGAAACACGACTATGACAAACGGGAAACGATCAAACGTCGAGACCAGGAGCGAGATATCAAACGCCAGATGAAAAATTTTAATACTAGATAAAAAGTTTGGAAGCCACCGGATCCAAACTTTTTATTTAGCCTTCAAAAGCTCCTTTTATCGCATTTCCTGATGAATAAGATTCAGCAAGATTTCAACAAAGATGGAGGAAATAGATTGAGGGTTAATAATGGATTGCCTATTAATCGCACTGCCTGGCAGGACGATAGTCTGTCTGAAAAATTTATCAATCTGTGAGTGATTATTGAGGGTAATAAGATAAGAATTTTGGGGCATATTATGCTGCAATGCGGCTAGAGCAGCTCTGTAGTTGCCCATATCTCCTGATAGTGAGAACATGATCAGGGTATCTTCTTCCCGTATAATATTGGTCAAATGGGCTCCGCTGTTTAAATCACCGGCAAAATAACTGGGGATTCTCAAATCCTGAAGCCCCATATGTAAAAACCTTGCTGGCAAGGATGAGTAGTAAATCCCAAATATATGAACCCTCTGCCTATTTAAAATGGCCTGAATAAGCTGACTAACCTTATTTCGATCAACATTTTTAAATTGCCTAGCCAGACTGATATAATTATCGGTCATATCATCCAGAGGATCAAGAGATTCCTTGCGGTGATGGTGGTGGAGATAGTCTATGGCATCATAACGAAAATCTTTGAATCCTCTGTAGCCCAGCGTTTGGCAAAATCGCTGTACTGCTGCTGTAGATGTATGTGAAAGATCAGCAATTTTAGTAATAGTATACGTTTCCAGAGTATCAATATGGTTAATAACATACTGGTAAACCTTTTGTTCAGTTTTAGAAAAATCCGAGCGGTGCTGTTCTATTTGTTCTAAAAAATTCATGTTAAGAAGGACTCCTGTAGCATTCATTTTACTGAGTTTTAAAGCAATTGTCAAAACTCTCGACTTGCATCAGAACAAGATTGACAACGCTTTCAAAAAAAGATAAAATCAAATCGTTAAAAATAATATCTAACAACGATAAAATTATCAAAATTAGAAGGAGGGTCCTATGAATTACCAACTATTAGCAGATAGCATTGTTAAAAATGTCGGTGGTGTGGATAATATAACGATTCTGTCTCATTGCATGACACGATTACGCTTTAATTTAAAAGATGTTTCTAAGGTCAATAAGGAAGCCCTAGAGCAGTTAGATGGGGTTATCGGTACGGTTTATGCTGGCGGTCAGTATATGGTTATTTTAGGGCAGCATCTAGTTCCAGTCTACGATGCTATCATGAAGACCTATGATATTAAATCTGGCGGTGTCGTTGATGAGAATTTGGATGGGGACTTAGAAAATAAAGAAGGCTGGACTTGGAAGAATGCGCCAAATAAGATTATCGGTTTTATATCCAGTTCTGTCACTCCGATGATTCCTGCCTTAATTGCAGGTGGTATGCTAAAAGTCGCTCTAATCTTGATAACGACCTTTATCAGTAAAGACTTTGAAACTTCTTCAACGTATTTGCTGCTGTCAGCCATCGGGGACGCTCCCTTCTACTTTATGCCTATTTTTGTAGCCTACGGTGCCGCTACAAAATTAGGTGGTACCCCTATTTATGCTATGGTAGCTGCTGCCGCTCTATTGCATACGAATTTCACCACTTTAGTGACGGCAGGGAAGCCAATTGATCTCTTTGGAATGGATGTTCGCCTGTTATCATACGGAACTTCCATGCTGCCGGCCCTGCTCATTGCAATCGTTGCCTACTATGCTGAAAAATATTTAAATAAGATTATCCCTAATATTTTTAAAGCTATCTTTGTTGGTATGGGGACAATTTTCATAGCAGGTAGTTTGGGCTATCTTGTCCTAGGACCTCTTGGCAACATTGTCGGACAAGGTATTGCAGCAGTCTTCATGTTTCTAGACAGTACCGTAGGTCCTCTAGCTGTAGGGCTTCTTGCAGCAGTTTTGCCTTGGATGGTTATGGCAGGGATGCATACAGCTATCACACCGTTTATGCCCCAATTGCTTTCTAATCCGGGCTATGATGCCATGCTTCGCCCAGCCTTCCTTATGCACAATATGGCAGAAGGTGGTGCTGTCCTTGGTGTTATCGGACGAACTAGAGACAAAGTGAAACGCAGTGAATTTGTCTCTATAGCCATTGGCTGTATTGTCGCTGGTGTGACAGAGCCTGCCATTTACGGTGTTAACCTTAAATATAAAAGGCCCATGTACGGCGTTATGGCTGGTGGGTTTGCCGGTGGTTTTGTTGCCAGCCTATTAGGAGCCCGTGCATTTGAAATGGGTTACTCCAATGTCTTAGCTTTGCCAATCTTTGCTAATACAGCTATGGCAGCGGTTGCTGGGATTATAGTCTCCATCATTGTTGCTGCCCTTGTGACCTTCTTTATGGGAGTTGACGTTGAAGAAAAAAGCGCTATTGAAACTGTTACAGAACCTGTGCAAAAGGTAGTTTCAGATGACGCTATCTTAGCAGTTGCCGATGCAGAGCTGCTGCCGCTTGAAAGGGTCAACGACGAAGTTTTTTCTCAAAAATTGATGGGAGACGGTCTTGCCTTTCAACTTGAGAGTGACTTTATCACTTCTCCAGTCAATGGTGAACTAACTACAGTATTTCCAACGGGACATGCTTTTGGAGTAAGGCGACCCGATGGTGTAGAAATTTTGGTTCACATTGGTATCAATACAGTTGAATTAAAAGGACAAGGCTTCGATGTTTTAACTCAAGCCGGAGAAACTGTTCGTGCTGGTCAGCCAGTGGTTAAAATTGATCGTGAAGCAATTGCTCAAGAGGGGTATGATACGACAACAATGTTGGTTATCACTAATGCAAATGGTAAGGATATCACCCTTAAAACACAAGGTAAAGTTAAGCAAGGCGAACGGTTGAATTGAACACGGGCTGCGGCTTGTGCAAAAAAGATAGTTTCTTCCTAGACGCAAGCGTCTTCGTCGAACCTCCTATTTTTGCTTGATCCGCGGACACCCTTTGCGACGTGACGTTTGGTTAGTCGATTTTACTAACCAAACGAAGTTAGTGGGAGAGGTAGCCAATTCACTCTAGTGATTGGCGTTTGGTATCAAGTGCGGAGCACTTAGTTAACAAGCCTCTGCCGTATCTTAATATAAGGAGGAAGCTATGTCTTATCAATTACCTCAAGGTTTTTTATGGGGAGGTGCGACCGCTGATTTTCAATATGAAGGCGGTTTTGGTGAAGGTGGGAGGGGACTTCTCTCCCATGATTTTGAAACGGATGGTTCTGTGGAGTCTCCTCGTCATCATACCATGAGTATGCCTGATGGTTCCATTATTACACCACGTTCATCTTTCTTTTATGCCGATCCTGTTCCTCAAGAAGCAGAACCTATTTTTCTGGATAGTGAATACTATCCAAGCCATAAAGCTGTTGATTTTTACCACCATTACAAAGAAGATATTAAATTGATGGCAGGAATGGGATTTAATGTTTTTCGTTTTTCAATTTGTTGGAGCCGTATTTATCCAACGGGAGAAGAAGCAGAGCCAAATGAAGAAGGGCTTGCCTTTTATAATGATGTTATTAATGAGATGGCGAAATATGGTATGGAACCCTTGATCACAATCTGTCATGATGAAATGCCGATGAATCTGGCTCTGAAGTACGATGGCTGGTCCTCGCGTTATGTTATTGATGCCTATCTTAAATACTGTAAAACTTTATTTGAGCATTATGGCGACCGCTGTCGCTATTGGCTGACTTTTAATGAAATCAATGCGGTTCGGGGATTTGGTCCTTGCGGTACCAGAAACTCAACTGGGCAGGATCGCTATCAAGCAGCTCACCACATGTTTGTGGCCAGCGCCAAGGCTGTCAAATTGGGGCACGATTTAATGCCAGACAGTCAATTTGGGGCCATGTATGCCATGAGTGAACTTTATCCTGCCACCTGTAAACCCGAAGATGTTTTTCACCGGCTGCAAGAACGCCGTGAAAATTGGTACTTTATCGATATTATGGGGCGTGGCTATTATCCGCAATATAGCAAATCCCTTTGGGAACGGCATGGAGTTGATGAGATCCAAATTGAAGACGGTGATGAGGCAATTTTGCGTGAGGGTCAGTTGGATTTTATCTCTTTTAGTTATTACCGTTCGAACACAACTCAAGCAGGCGATGATTGGTTCAATGTAGGCGGATCTAGCAATCCCTATCTTAAAGAAACTCCTTGGGGCTGGGCTGTTGATCCCTTGGGCCTTCGGCATGTCATGAATGAGATTTTTGATCGTATTCAAAAACCGCTCTTCATTGTAGAAAATGGTATGGGAGCTATCGATCAGGCTGATGAAGACGGTTATGTTGAGGATGACTATCGTATCGACTATCTGCGTGATCACCTGCAAAATATGGCTGATGCCATTAATATTGATGGTGTCAACTGCTTTGGCTATACGATGTGGGCACCGATCGATCTCGTTTCCTTATCCACTGGTGAGATGAAAAAACGTTACGGCTTTGTCTATGTGGATATGGATGATAAGGGTCGCGGTAGCCTTAAACGCACTCCTAAAAAGTCTTACCAATGGATGAAAGCCATCATTGCCTCTAATGGTGCCAAGTTAGCTGAAATGTAAGAAACTATCAGTAGGCTTGTTGGATGCTTTCTCTTTAGTCGTTGGTTGCAGTGAGGGAATTGTTTCAGTGTAGAAACTCCAGATACACAGTAGAGTAGGAGGACAAAAATGGCCATAAAACATAAAAAAACTTCAAGATGGCTAGTCTTCTTCCTAGGCCTAATAGTTGTTTTGGGCATGCTATTTCTAATTTGGCATCCCAAAAACACCAGTGAAGAGACTCAAATTTATGGTGTAACCATCGATGACACTTGGGACGGTGAGGCTTCTACCAAAGAAATTGTCAAGGCTTTGAAGGCCATGCCTGTCCGGCCAACTGTCCGAATCGTGATGTCCAAGGAAAAAAGTCCCAAAGATTATGTTCCTCTCTTCAAAAAGATCGCGCCAGTAGCTGATATTATGGCCCAGCCTGTTGATTCCTATGATATGAAGGCTTATCCCGATGTTGCTTCTTATCGTCAGCGCTTTCAAGAATCTCTGAACTATCTCTCCGACTATACAAGGATTTGGGAAGTGGGCAATGAGGTTAATGGAACGGACTGGATTAAACAGCGCCCAAAGCTTATTATGAACAAGGTTGAGGCTGCGTACGAAGTCGTTAAAGAGGCTGACCAGCAAACAGCTGTAACTTTCTACTATGAAAATCCTAAAGACCATGATATGATGGCTTGGATCGATCATCATGTCTCTCGAAAATTACAACAAGGGCTGGATTTTAGTTTTATTTCTTATTATGAAGATGATAATAAAGGCTATCAGCCAAACTGGAAGTCTGTTTTCCAAGAGTTCCAAGGTAAGTTTCCAAAATCTAAAGTAGGTATGGGAGAATGCGGCAATACAGCTAATTCAGCTACAACAGCCAGCAAAATAGCTATGATGCGCCATTATTACAGCCAGCCAGCCTATACTGAGCACTATGTTGGAGGCTACTTTTGGTGGAATTGGGTTCAGGACTGTGTCCCTTATGAGAATAACCGAGTTTCTCAAGAACTTAATCGTATTTTAAAATAACAAAGAGCTGGATCATACGCAGTTTCTGTGAAACTCAAGGAATATGGCAGTCTTTGATTTTGTTGGAGTGATGGTGATTAAGAGTTAAATAAAGAGTTAAAATTAAATAATCATTGCCAGGAGGGGACTGCCCCTCCTGGCAATGATGGTAGCTCATAAAATTTTTTCAGCTAAAATGGTTTATCAAGTCTATTTTACTGGAAATTTTATGAGTTTTTTTATTGCACTTATATGGTAAATTCTAGACAGAAAAATCCCCCATAGCTGGAAATTTTGACATCCAACTATGGGGGACTGTTCAGACTAGTTTTAAAATTTTATTTGCTATTAAACTTTTGTAAATCAATAACTTCAATTTTATAGCCATCTGGGTCAGTAACGAAGTAGTACATCTTAGGTTTGTTTGGGAGCCCCTTGATGTCGGTAACGGTATAGCCAGCCTTTTCATGAGCTTGATGAGTAGCTTCAAGATCATCAACCCCAACAGCAATATGACCGTACCCATCGCCTAGGTTATAGTCACCGTGGCCGTAGTTGTAGGTTAGTTCTAATTCATAGTCTGGATCATCATCCAAAGCCATATAGACCAGCGTAAACTCATATTCGGGGAAATCATTGCGACGGACTTCCTTGAAACCGAGAGCTTCTTGATAAAATTTGAGAGAGGCGTCCAAGTCTTTGACGCGAACACAAGTATGCATGAATTTCATAAACAAAACCAAGAACAGACAAAACAGTAATCGATAAGGCTGTAGCTGTCCATTCTATTTCCTTTCTTTAATAATATAAATAGTTATTAGTCTAGCCAAGTGATAACGTCTTCACGTGGCTTGCGGGAACGTAGGTGCTTAGGATCGCGCAGACGATAACCAAAGGAAACCATACTGGCGATGCCTTCATCATCAGGATTAATAATACCATGTTGGGCTAAAATGCCATCGACTTTATCGTAATCGAAACCTTCAATTGGGCAGGAATCAATCCCCATGAGGGCAGCCGAGGTCATCATATTAGCCATGGCAATGTAGGTTTGTTTGGCAGCCCAATCAAAGAGAGCACGAGGGCTGTCAGCGATTTTCATATTGACTTCCTGAAAGGTCTTGTAAAGATCTAATCTGGATGTCAAATCGGCTGGCTCAGTCAGTCCTCGACGTATTAAGCTATCTTTGATGGCTGCACTATCGTAGCGGACATTCTTGTCAGCCAAAAGAAGGACAAAGTGACTGGCAGTATCCAGTTGGGATTGAGCACCCCAGGCAACTTCCTTGAGTTCAGAAGCCAACTCCTTGATGTGCTGCCGATCCAAAACGACAAAGCGCCAGCCTTCTAATCCGATAGAGGATGGGCTGAGCCAAGCAGTATCTAAGATAGCTTCCATATCGTTACGCGGAATCTCATCTCCATTATAGACCCGCACAGCCACTCGTCGGTCAAAGGCCTGTCGAATTTGTTTTTTAATACTATCAGCTGTCATCTGAGAACCTCCTATCTATATTTGTGCTTTCATCATATCATTTTCTAAAAATTTCTGCTAATCTTAGGAAAAATTATGATAAGATTAAACTAAGAAAGTGAGAGGTCTATGAGCATTTTAGCTATTGATTTAGGAGGAACGCACATCAAGTCAGGTCTAGTATCAGATGATTATGTGGTAGAAAAGATATTTCCTCCACTAGCTTCACCTGATAATTTATCGGACTGCCTATCTTTATTGGATGTTCTGATCCAGCCCCATATTTCAGACATTTCAGGAATTGCCATCAGTGCACCAGGAACGATTGATACTGATCAGGGAGTTATTTACCATGGTGGTACCCTTCCCTTTCTTCATGAATTTAATGTCAAGGACTACTTTGCCAGTACTTATGATTTAACTGCTTGCGCTATCAATGATGGTAAGGCAGCTGTCTTAGCTGAGTTGGCCAAAGGAAACTTAGAGGGCGTTAAAAATGGCGCTGCTTTGGTCTTAGGGACGGGTCTAGGAGGCGGCCTGATTATCAATGGCCAGCTCTACCAAGGCTCCCACTTCCAAGCAGGTGAGCTAACCTTCCTACTTCCCCCAAAGCTGGGGAAAAATGAGATTCTGGATATGCGTGGGGTTCAAGTCTCTGCTGTTGGTCTGATTGCTCGTTTGGCTGAAATTTTAAATCTAGATGATGAGAAAGATGGCCCAGCGGTTTTTCAGGCCTTATCTCAGAGGGACAGTCGCATCTATCCGCTTTTTGAAGATTATTGTCGTTATGTGGCCCTAACCATTCTAAATTTACAGACAACATTAGATCTTGAACGATTTGCAATTGGCGGCGGTATCAGTGCCCAGCCCTTACTTTTAGAGGAAATCAATCGCCAGTTTGACCGACTCAAGGAAGAGATAACCCCTGTCAAGACCATCATCAAGCGTCCGGATATCGTCGCCTGCCGTCACCATAATAATGCCAATTTAATCGGGGCTGTCTACCTTTTGAAGACGAAGATGAGGTAAGGAATTGAGGGGGAGTTACTTACTTTTAACTGTCGGCTTGCCTTTTTCAGGAGTTCTTTTATTGAGCTTAGTATAAAATAGTCACTTGCAAAGGAGTTATCATGCAAAATCAACGGAAAGAATTTAGCTATCTCTCTAGTTCAATTCTGACATCCGTTTTCCGAGGGGTTCTAGTTGGTCTTTTTTCAGGTTTTACAGTCAGCCTCTTTCGTTACCTTATTACCTTGATTTTTACTCAATTTCAAAGGAGTTATGTCCTTGCGCACAAGCTTCCCTGGATTTTGGCTTTGATTTTTGTCATCTACTTGATTTTTACCTTTATTATCGGTCGTTTAATGGTGTCAGAGCCTGATATTAAGGGATCGGGGATTCCCCAAGTTGAGGCCGAACTCAAAGGTTTAATGAGCCAGAATTGGTGGTCCATCCTCTGGAAAAAATTCTTGGCAGGCGTGCTGGGAATTTCCAGTGGTCTTCTGCTGGGACGTGAAGGACCTAGTATTCAGGTAGGAGCCGTTAGTGGTAAGGGGCTAGCTCACTACCTCCAACTCAGTAAACTTGAAGAGCGGACCTTGATTGCTAGTGGGGCAGCAGCAGGAGTTTCAGCTGCTTTCAATGCGCCAATTGCAGGTCTTCTCTTTGTGGTCGAAGAAGTTTATCATCATTTTTCCAGCCGAGTTTGGATAACGGCCCTATCAGCTAGCCTGACAGCCAATCTGATTTCGCTACGAGTTTTTGGGCAAACACCGGTCTTGGCCATGCCAAGCAATCTGCCAACACCGCACCTGTCCAATTATATCATTTTTGTGCTGATGGGACTGCTGCTAGGTTTCCTAGCCTACCATTATGAGTGGTTGGTCCTGCGCATGGGCTTCTACTATAAGTATCTAGGTAAAATCTTTCATCTCAAGCCTCAGCACTATAGCTTGATTGCCTTCGTTCTTATTATACCGCTGGGCTACTTTGCTCCCGAGCTCTTGGGTGGAGGGAATGCTTTTGTGCGCTCCTTGTCCTCTTTACAGGCTCCCGTCCTTTATTTCTTGGCCTTCTTCTTGCTCCGTTATTTCTATAGTATGATGAGCTATGGCTCAGGTCTACCGGGGGGTATCTTTCTGCCCATTCTGACGCTTGGTGCTTGTCTTGGTGCCTTCTTTGGCAGTGTCTTTCTCCATCTAGGCTGGATTTCTCAAAATGAATTTCCAATTTTCATTATTCTGGGGATGAGTGCCTATTTTGGAGCTATTTCTAAGGCTCCCTTGACCGCCATGATTTTGGTTTGTGAAATGGTTGGTGATCTTCATCATCTTATGGCCTTAGGAACAGCGACCCTTATGGCCTATATCGTCATGGACCTACTGGGTGGAGCCCCCGTCTATGAAGCCATGTTGGAGAATCTGCTTGAAGGGGGCCATCCCCATGATAAAGATAGTCCGCTGACGTGGATTGAGGTGCCGGTTTCCACAAAGATTGCCGGTAAATCTGTCTATCAGCTGGAACTGCCCAAGGATGTCCTCATTACCAGCCAGCGGGAAAATGGCAAGAGCCATATCGTTTCAGGCGGCACGAAATTGGTTTTAGGAAATGCTATCAATGTCGTTTTGCCAGAAGATAAGATTGATGAAATCAGACACCTGCTCTTAGATTAGAGCACTTAATTTATGAATGCTGGAAGAACCCCACTGGCAAACTAGTTTTTTGAGTTAATCAGATGGTATCGTTAATAATTGGGATAGCCCGAAAGCCCAATCCCTAATGTGCGACTGTTCTTGCTTAACAGATGATAACAAGACAAAAAATCACCCCTGTTTAAATAAGCAGAGGTGATTTTATCTATTAAAAGATTTGTTAGGAAGCTGAAGCATTGAAAAGCGGCTGGTCAAAAACTCCTCATTCCTGTTTTGGAATAAATTCTTGGCGCAGTGGTTGGAAGCAAGACTTGTTGGCTAGGCTAAGAAGTCTTACTTCCGCACGGTTGATTAGATGGCTGCTAATAATTGCGGAGTAGTTAAACAGTCCAGTGGACTGTTTAAGGGGATGCCTGAAAATGGGACGGCACCCCAAGATAAGGACCTCCAATCAACCACTGCATCAAACTGTGATTACTGCAAAAAATAGAATGCTAGAATACTTTTTCCCAACCTTAATGAACCACTGCTGGCTGGCCTTCCTTTTGCTATAAGGCTAAAGCAGAAAACCTAGCCAGCTACGCGGAGGGTGGGTTAAAAAGGTATAAGAGACCTTTTAATAGGGAAATGAAGCTTGCAAAGCAAGTGTCAAAAACGGTCTGGGAAGAGAGCGTCTCAGGTCACCACTTAAAAATCAGGACGTGGTAAGAATCAAAATTTCCAATTTTTTGGGTGATCCCACTCCCTTTTCCTGCCGCTAATTTAAAAATTAGAGCTCAAAATATTGTAATTTTTTCGGAGTCTGAGTGAGAGGATTGAACCCCTTCTTCGTAATATAGCCGCAATCCTCAATCCGGACGCCGACCTTACCAGGAATGTAGATACCTGGTTCAACTGAGAAGCACATGCCTTCTTGGATAACTAAATCATTGCCAGCCATGATAGAAGGATATTCATGCACATCCATACCTAGCCCGTGGCCAAGGCGGTGATTGAAGTATTCTCCATAACCAGCCTTTTCGATAACCTTGCGGGCAGCAGCATCGACTTCGCTGGCAGTAACACCCGGTTTGATAAAGTCTTGGGCGGTTAATTGAGCTTCCAGACAGAGCTTGTAGATATCCTCTTTGAACTGATCAGGCCGCCCGACAGCAACGGTTCTTGTCATATCAGAAGTATAACCTTCGCAGACAACACCTAGGTCAAAGAGGAGAAGGGCATTATTTTCTATTGGATTTTTGCCAGGAATACCGTGAGGATTGGCTGCGTTATTTCCAGTCAAGACTAGGGTATCAAAACTCATCTGACTGATACCTTTTTTCTTGAGTTCAAATTCAATTTGTGCCACCAAGTCCATTTCGGTCCGACCCGCTCGGATATTGTCAAAACCAACCTTGACGGCATAGTCAGCATAAACCCCAGCAACCAGCATCTTATTAATTTCATCGGTTGATTTAATCAAACGCATTTCTTGGACATAGGGCGTGAGATTTTCAAAGCGTCCCAAGAAAACGGACTGTAAACCGTTAAATTTAGTCACATTGAGATGATCAAATTCTACAAAGATAAACTTAGAGTCAATTCTTGGCAGGCTGAGACGAATCTTTTGCCAAGGATTTTCAGCATCCTGATAGCCGATGACCTCGAAGCTGACGACCTGACGAGCCCGAGCGGCCTCTAGTTCAGGAACGAAGAGGATAGGCTCATTGTCGCTGTAAACAAAGAGAAAGAGCTGACGCTCATGGGGATCACAGTCGAAACCAGTCAGATAATTGATGGTAACAGGATCAGAAATAATGGCTAAACGTGATTGGTGCTGAGCAATATAATTACGGATTTGATTGATTTTTGACATGTCAAAACCTCTTTTTCTGCATAAATTCTTGCTTTTATTCTTTCAAAAAATCCTCTAAATTGCAAGGGCTTACTAAAATTTTCCCCCAGCTAGAAAATTTCTGCCAGTTTTTTGCGCAGATTTGTGCTAAAATGAATCTAAGCAAACGTTTTCAAAAACGTTTAAAAATGACTGTCAGCCGAGAGGCCGGGCAAAACTCGTTCAGCATTCTTGTTTTGGGATAAACTTGGCGCAGTGGCTGGGAGTAAGACTAGTTGGCTAGGCCAAGAAGTCTTGCCCCTGCATAGTTCATTTGAGAGTGGGACAGAAGTTAATTTTTATATAAATGACTTCGTCGTCCCACCTCCGCACAGTTATTAGGGTGGCCGCTAACAATTGCGGAGTCGTTAAACAGTCCAGTGGACTGTTTAAGAGGATGCCTGAAAATGGGACTGCACCCCAAGATAAGGGCTTCCAACCACTGCGACTATTATTACTGCAAAATAGAAGGCTAGAATATTTTTCCCCCACCCTTAATGAACCACTGCTGACTGTTTTCCTTTTGCCACAAGGCTAAAACAGAAAACCTAAACGAATATGATGAATAGTAGTCATCTTATTTTCAGCCTCAAAAGGTCTGGATACCTTTTTCATCGGGAAATGAAGCTTGCAAAGCAAGTGTCAAAAATAGTCTGGGGAGGGACCGTCTCAGGTCACCACTTTAAAACTAGGACGTGGCGAGAACCCAAATTTTTAATTTTGAGGATGCCCCCCGCTCCCCAGTCTGCTAAAAATACTTAGAAGTAACAGGAGGAACACGTATGGTAACACGTCGAGAATTTGCTGATGAGGAAATGCGGGCAAAGAGTCCCTATTTCTCTCCTTTAAAAACCGTTATTGAAACAGCTTTTTATGAAAATCATGTTAAGTCAATAAAAAGTTTAGAAGAGGCCTATCAACTGGCCTCATCAGCAGCTGGGACAATCATTTTGGACATGCCGGTTATTCACACCAAGGAATTGGGCCTGCCTTCCTATGCCCGTGTGCTTTTAACCAATTCAGGCGCAGTAGTCGGTCGGACAGCTAGGGCTAGACGGATTTATGGTAGAAATCCAGCTGAGGATCAGAAGCTTCTTCCTCTTGTACGAGATGCTGTTTTACAGACTAGGCGGAGGACTTTCTACCGTTCGTCAGCAGTTGTCGGCCTAAATGAAGACTTCATGGTGCGTGCCCACCTTATGGTTCCTGAGGATGAAAGTCCCAACCTCTATTCTTGGCTACTCAACTTCCAAATTTTGGACGAAACCTTTAAAAATCGTTTAGCAGATTCTAAACAATATAATGAAAATGATATCTTCATCTTCTTTGATCCAGATTGGTCTCATCCTGATTATCCGGAAGGCCTAGTTTATTTCGATGTGCTTCATAATTGTGCCATGATTTTAGGCTTGCGTTATTTTGGTGAGCTTAAAAAGGCTACCCTGACTCTTGCTTGGAGTACCGCTGCCCGCAATGGGTATGTTGCCTGTCACGGCGGTTTAAAAATATTTCGTGATAAGGCTGGCAAGTCTGAACACGACTATGTCGCTTCATTCTTTGGCCTGTCGGGATCAGGAAAGTCAACCTTGACCCATGCTAAACATAATGGCAAGTATGATATCCAGGTCTTGCATGATGATGCCTTTATCATTTCAACCAAGGACGGTTCCTCCATTGCCTTAGAGCCCTCCTATTTTGACAAGACCAATGATTATCCGACTGGTCATCGGGAACAAGATTATTTTGTGACTGTACAAAACTGCGGTGTAACTCTGGATGCCAACGGACGCAAAAAATTAGTGACCGAAGATATTCGCAATGGTAATGGTCGAACAGTCAAATCCCGCTATTCTACACCAAATCGTGTTGACCGTATCAATGAGCCTATCAAGGCAATCTTTTGGATTATGAAGGATGACAGTCTTCCTCCTATTCTCAAGATTGACGACCCTGTTTTGGCTACCACCATGGGCTGTACCCTAATGACTAAGCGCTCTAACGCAGAAAATCTCTCAGGTGAGCAAAAGGATCTGATTATTGAACCATTTGCCAATCCTTTCCGCGTTTACCCCTTGGTTGAAGATTTTAAAAAATTCTGCTCTTTATTTGAATCAGGTGTCGACTGCTATATTATCAACACCGGTCTCTATATGGGCAAGCCCATTCCTAAGGAGGTTTCTCTGGGTATTATTGAGTCCATCGTTGATGGGCAAGGGACTTTCAAACCTTTCGGTTCTCTGAACGGTATCAACTACCTTGAGTTGGAGAACTACCCTGTTCCGCCGTTCGACCATCATTATAAGCAGTTAATTCGTGAAAGAATGCAAGTCAGACAAGATTTCTTGCTTTCCTTTAATCAAAAATATCCCCACACCGCCCTGCCTGTTGAGGCCATTTCCAAGATGGAAGCCGTTCTCAAGCATTTAGATTAGGATGTAAGTAGGCCGCATAACTAAAAGACGCTGGTAATGAAGAAACTAGCCTTTGTACTTACTTCGGTTGCTGCTGGTTGCACTATTAACAGCTTATCAGCTGTAAAATAAAAATCGCTTACCTTAAGAAAAAATCGTTAATTAATTAGAAAATCATCTGAGTAGGGAAACGGATTAGATCGGAGATTCAAGTAAGTTATGGTGTTGTCTGTACATCTAAAGGATTTTCCCAATGTTGTCGAAGAATGTTTATCCTGATAAGCTTATCAACCAGATGCGTTCAATTGATTGTTCATCATTAAAAAGTGGTTTTGTCCACTTTTTTTATTTTTAATACTCCGTTCAAATCAAAAATTAGTATTGTATAGCTCATTGATGTGAAGAAACCAAAGTGAGCCTAAAACGCTTGTTTTACCTCAGTAATATTAACAACAATAAAACCCCGCAGTAAATTCAAAGACTGGCTGGGTCAACTCAATTTCCAATCTAAAAAGATCGGCTGGCTCTCTTGTGTCCGAACTCATTAAAACACAAAGGTAAATTCTTAAAACGAATTGGGTATCGTTAGAAATTTTCCGAGCCCGTCTGTCTAAAATTTGAAAGGGCATACAAAAATTTCAAAAAAATACTCCATAATTATTGAAAGTGTTTACAATATGTGATAATATAATCGTGAAAGCGTAATTTTCATGTAAATCTGTAGCTGTTTCCTTGATTTTTGAGGCAGCGCAGAGCTGATTAATCTGATAAAGAGGGAGAGCTCACATGAATACTGATGATACCATTACCATTTACGATGTAGCGCGTGAAGCCGGTGTTTCCATGGCGACTGTCAGTCGAGTTGTCAATGGGAACAAAAATGTTAAAGAAAATACTCGTAAAAAAGTTCTTGAAGTGATTGACCGTCTGGATTACCGTCCTAATGCGGTTGCCCGTGGCCTCGCTAGCAAAAAGACCACCACAGTTGGGGTTGTTATTCCCAATATTGCCAATAGTTATTTTTCTATTTTGGCCAAGGGTATTGATGATATCGCCTCTATGTATAAATACAATATCGTCCTTGCTTCCAGCGATGAAGATGATGATAATGAGGTCAATGTCATTAACACCCTCTTTGCTAAGCAGGTCGACGGGATTATTTTTATGGGACATCATTTGACTGATAAGGTTCGTCTGGAATTTTCCCGCTCTCGTACACCAGTTGTTTTGGCTGGGACTGTTGACCTCGATCACCAGTTCCCAAGTGTTAATATTGATGAAGAACAAGCGGCCAAGGATGCTGTTTCAGATTTGGCCAAACGCCACAAAGAGATTGCCTTTGTCTCGGGGCCTCTAATTGATGATATTAATGGAAAGGTTCGTTTAGCGGGTTATAAGACCGGCCTTAAAAATGCTGGACTTAAGTTCCAAGAAAGCCTAGTTTTTGAAGCTAACTACTCTTATGAGGAAGGCCTCGCTTTGGCAAAGCGAGTGCTCAATTCAGGAGCTTCAGCGGCCTATGTTGGAGAAGATGAACTGGCTGCCGGCCTATTGAACGGTCTCTTTGAGGCTGGTCAAACGGTGCCTGATGACTTCGAAATCATTACGGGCAATGATTCCCCAATTGTCAAATATACTCGGCCTAATCTGACCTCAATTAATCAACCGATTTATGATTTAGGTGCTGTCAGTATGCGGATGCTGACCAAGATTATGAACAAGGAAGAATTAGACGAACACGACATCGTCCTCAACCACAGCATCAGCAAACGTGCATCAAGTAAATAAGTCCATAATCGGCTCGCGGAGTTTGATATCATAGGGAGATAAGTCTGCCTAACCACGTAGCTATAGCTCAGCTCGTTTAATAGCATCAATAAAGGGTCTGCTTAGGCGGGCCCTTTCGAACCATACCTAGTTTTTTTATTTAAGCAGATGTCTGAGTGTGCTAAACTAAAAGACAGTAATACAAGATACAAAGCCGTTAAGCGACTCAAAGGAAAATAGGAAAGTTGACGCAGATGCAGTAGGCATCTAGGAGCCTTTATCTTTTTCCACAGAGTCGTAGGCGTGTTCAATTTTAAAAAATTTTAATGGGTCGTAGAAGTAGAAGTAAAGTGGCCGAAATCGTTAAACTAATGGGAGCAAAAAGATGAATGGTACTTTAATGCAATATTTTGAGTGGTACCTGCCAGCAGATGGAAAACACTGGCAGCGCTTGGCAGAGGATGCCCAACATCTTAAAGATTTGGGGATTAGTATGGTTTGGTTACCACCTGCCTTTAAAGGGACAAGTTCAGAAGATGTTGGTTATGGAGTTTATGATCTCTATGATTTAGGAGAATTTGACCAAAAGGGAACAGTCGCAACGAAATATGGCACAAAGGAAGATTACCTCAAGGCAATCCAGACTTTAGAGAAATTAGATATTCGAACCATAGCTGATATTGTTCTCAACCACAAGGCTGGTGGAGATAGAAAAGAACGTTTCAAGGTTATTCAGGTTAATCCTGAAAATCGTATGGAACTGGTCTCGGATATTTTTGAAATTGAAGCTTGGACCGCATTTGATTTTCCAGGTCGCAAAGATACCTACAGCGATTTTAAGTGGCATTGGTATCATTTTACAGGTGTAGACTATGATGCTCTTAACGACCAACGAGGCATCTACATGATTCAAGGTATTAATAAGGGCTGGGCTGACACCAATCAGGTAGACAATGAGAATGGAAACTATGATTATCTCATGTTTGATGATATTGATTTTGAACATCCAGAGGTCATTGATCACCTTAAGACTTGGATCCAGTGGTTCCTAGAGACAACGGGGGTATCAGGCCTTCGTCTGGATGCAGTCAAACACATCAAGGCCAGCTTTATGATGGACTTCATAAATGATATCAAAGAAGAAATCAAGCCAGATCTCTATGCCTTTGCGGAATATTGGAAGACAGACGCCCAAGCCAATTTAGACTACATAGCAGAAACACAAGGAGTTTTTGACCTGGTTGATGTGGTTCTGCACATGAACCTCTTTGAGGCTAGTCAGCGGAAGGAAAATTATGATCTCAGTCAAATTTTAGAAGGCAGTCTCATGCAGAATGCAGAAACCTTTGCCGTCACCTTTGTAGATAATCACGATTCCCAAAGAGGTCAAGCTCTAGAGTCTTGTGTAGAAGAATGGTTCAAGCCAGCAGCCTACGCCTTGATTCTCCTGCGGCAACAAGGACTGCCTTGTGTCTTCTATGGCGATTACTACGGTATTACTGGCGACTTTGCCCAGCAGGATTTTCAGCAGGAATTGGACAGTCTCCTCTATGTTCGTAAAAATCATGTTTATGGGGAGCAAATTGATTACTTCGATGCCCCTAACTGTATCGGTTGGGTCAATCAAGGAAATAAGGATTATCCCGATGGCTCAGCTATTGTTATCTCTAACAAGGATGCCAATTCAAAGCGGATGGATATGGGCAGGCTTAATGCTGGTAAAATTTTTGTGGATATTATGGGGAATTGCCCAGACAGTGTTGAAATTGGTCAGGATGGTTGGGCCGATTTTCCAGTTCAAGCTCAGTCTGTCTCGGTTTGGGTTAATCAAGCTGTCATCCAGTAGAAAATAGGCTAATAGCAAAAGGAGAGTGGGACTCAATCAGTAAATCGTGATAAAATCACGATTTGATTTTCCTCGCTCTCCTATTTTAAGGCTCAGGTCTCTGCCACTTTCTTATTTTTAGGTAGTAGGCTTTAGCAGTCTATCCCCAGACTGCCAAAGCCAACCGGAGCATTTCAATCCCACCTCCGCACAGTTGATATGGTTTTCTCAAACTGTCTCGCAGACTGTTTGACCTATGTCTTGTGTGGTAGTTAAACAGTTCAGCAGACTGTTTAAGGGGCGCCTGAAAATAAGAATGCGCCCCAAAGAGCCATCAATCGACCACAGTGCCATCTAGTAAATCTAGAATAATGCTAAGCTAACGAGTCTGGGACAAAGGCCCAGACTCTTATTTTCAACCTTAAAGGGTCTCCTGGACTTTTTGAGCTGTTCGGGGGTGGAATAGGAACCAAAATGTCTAATTTTTGGATTGCTCTCCATTCCTTTTTGGTAAGTCATGAATTTTATATCGAAATAGGCTATAATAGAGATTATGAAAGTATTACTCTATTTGGAAGGTGAACATCTTATTGGGAAATCGGGGATTGGTCGGGCCATCAAGCACCAGCAGAAGGCTTTAGAAATGGCCGGTATTCCTTATACGACCGACTCCAAGGAGGATGATTATGATATTGTCCATATTAATACCTACGGTCCCAAGAGCTTAGCTCTGCTCAATTCTGCTAAAAAGCAGGGAAAGAAGGTTATCGTCCATGGGCATTCTACCATGGAGGATTTTCGTAATTCTTTTATCGGATCAAATTTAGTTGCTCCAGTCTTTAAAACCTATCTCAAGAAGATTTATCAGGCAGCTGACTACATCATTACCCCTTCCGAGTACTCCAAGTCATTAATTCAAAATTATGGGGTTACTACCCCGATTTCAGCAATTTCTAACGGTATTGATTTGCCCAAGTACCAGCCTAGTTCTGCTAAAGAAAAAGCTTTTCGTGATTACTTTGAAATTAAAGAGGGACAAAAGGTAGTGATCTCAGCAGGTCTCTATTTTAAACGCAAAGGTATCTTTGATTTTGTTAAGGTAGCAGAAAAAATGCCAGAGGTTCGTTTCATCTGGTTCGGTAAAATTAATGAACTGGTGATTCCAGCCGATATCCGCAAGGTGGTTGAAAAGGACCATCCCGCTAACGTTCTCTTTCCTGGCTACTTTAAGGGAGATATTTTTGAAGGAGCTATGAGCGGGGCAGATGCCTTCTTCTTTCCGTCCTATGAGGAAACAGAAGGCATTGTGGTTTTAGAGGCATTAGCCAGCCATCAGTCTGTTGTCCTACGGGATATTCCTGTCTATAAAGGCTGGATCGATGAAAGCTCAGCTGAGCTTTGTCACAATAACGATGAATTTATAACCAGTCTTTATCGCACGATCAATAAAGAAATTGACAAGCGGGATGCTGGCTATCAAGTGGCCACAACACGCTCGCTTGAAAATGTTTCTAAACAGTTAGCAGCCGTCTATCAGAAGGTTATGGAGTTGTAAGATGAGAATTGGATTATTTACAGATACTTACTATCCGCAAGTGTCTGGCGTGGCCACCAGTATCAAGACTTTAAAGGATCAGCTAGAGAAAAAAGGTCACGAAGTTTATATTTTTACGGGAACAGATAAGGGAGTCAAACGTTTTGAAGATCCCACTATTATCCGTCTGCCTAGCGTACCTTTTGTTTCTTTTACCGATCGTCGGGTTGTTTATCGCGGAGTTATTACGGCTTATAAGATTGCCAAAGAATACCAACTAGATATTATCCATACCCAGACCGAATTCAGTCTGGGTCTCTTGGGAAAATGGGTGGGAGCTGCTCTCCACATTCCTGTTGTCCATACCTATCATACCCAGTATGAGGATTATGTGGATTACATTGCTAAAGGCAAGTTGATTCGACCTAATATGGTTAAATATATCATGCGAGGTTACCTCAAAGACTTAGATGGGGTTATCTGCCCCAGCCGGATTGCCCTAAATCTCTTGGATGGCTATGGCGTTAAAATTCCTAAACGAGTAATCCCGACAGGTATTCCCTTAGAGGATTTTGTCTGTGACCAGGTGACCGATGATGATGTAGCTGCCCTGCGTGTTAAAGTAGGCCTTGAGCCTGATCAAACCATGCTGCTCAGCCTGTCTCGGATTTCTTCGGAAAAGAATATCCAAGCGGTATTGGCTGCTTTACCTCAAGTTTTGCAGGAAAATGATCGTGTCAAATTAGTGATTGTCGGTGATGGTCCTTATTTGGACGATCTCAAGAAACAAGCAGAGCAATTACAATTGGGTTCTGCTGTTATCTTTACTGGTATGGTACCCCACGACCAGATTTCGGTCTATTACAAGGCAGCAGATTTCTTTGTTTCTGCTTCGACTAGTGAGACTCAGGGACTGACTTATATCGAAAGTCTAGCTATGGGGACCCCCATCATCGCTCACGGTAATCCTTATCTAGATGACTTGATTACCAATCGAATGTTTGGCAGCCTTTTTTACAATGAGAAAGACTTAGCTGATACCATTTTAGATGCTATTGCCCTGACACCCGACCTCACCCAAGAACAGCTGGAAAGAAAGCGGCATGAAGTTTCTGCTGAGACTTTCGGTCAAGCAGTCTATGAGTTTTATTTGGATATTTTGATTTCTTACTCGACCAGAAAAGCGGAAAAGTTCTCACTGACGGTTGAAGGCAGCCCAACAGACCGCTCTGTTCGTCTCGTTAAATCGGCAGTCCGCCTGCCCCAAAAAGCCGTCCGGACCACTGTTAAAACCTCTCGTAAAGTCGTTAAAGCTCCCGTCAGGATGGTGAAATCCATTAGGGATTTTTTGGGTTAAACTTTTCATTCATATTTTAGTGTTAATAAATGCATTACTTATCTTGAAAATAAATCAATTCCTGCTATAATATGTAACGAAGACAAGTTTCTTGTGTTTGGTCTTCTAGCGAGTGCTTGGTTGGTGAAAAAGCGCAGACCTATCAAGGAATACTCCTTCCTCGATTTTATGCAAACATAAAAGGGTGGTTCCCTTATCACCACTGGAGGTCTGCAGCAATCATTTGCTTTTTGCTGTAGATAAATTGAGGTGGAACCACGTTGCGACGTCCTTTTTAGGGCGGCGCTTTTTTTGTAAGTGCCAGACAGTCGAGCTTTTTATAATGAGGTTTAAAAGGAGTCAGCAAATGTGTTCAGACGATTGGATTAGTAGAAGTGTCGCCATTCGAAAGGCCTACCATCAGCTGGGAGAAAAGCACCATGGCTAGGCTTGGTCTATCGCAGAGGAATTGCTAGCGCTTGGAAATGATATTGTCAATTTAAATCGTTTAGTGATGACCAAACAAGGTGGTTACTATGATGAAACTCTATCAACTCGAGCAAAAGCTAGCAGAGACGATTTGGTGGCTCTTAGAGCTGTCTCAACGTCTCGATGAATACCTAGCAGAGATGGAAACCTTCTTATTGATAAGGAGAAGCACTTAAATCTGCAAAATAAAATGGAGTGAAGAAGGTGAGCCTAATAAGAGCAGCAAGCTTTTTATAAATATCTTGGAAAGGGAGAAGAGTATGTTTTTAAAATATGAAGAAGTGATTGAGTTTTTAAAAGAAAAGGAAATTTATTCGGAAGATAGCAAAGTTATCTGGGCTACAAAAAGAATAGGCAGAAGTAGTACAAATGCTTATTTCTTACTTATTTTTTCAAGTGATAGAATTATAGTGATAGGTGTTTCTGCAATGGGGAAACCTGAAGAAGTTTTAGAAGTTATTGAAGTAGCAGATATGGAACGATGTGACTTTAAGAAAAAACTACTAATGGGCTATCAATTAACGATTGAGACCAAGGAAAGTAAATCTACTCTTCATGTTAACAAGGCTATGGTAGGTACCAAATGGCACAAGGAAAACTTTGAATCTATTCAAGGTGATAACTTTGCTTATGTGAAATTTACTTAAAGTAATTTGGTAAAGCCAAAAGACATTAAAAAGAGAAATAAAGGAGAAAATTATGATTAAAATTACATTCCCTGACGGTGCCGTTCGTGAGTACGAATCTGGCATTACAACCTTTGAAATTGCGCAATCAATTTCAAATTCTTTGGCTAAAAAAGCTTTAGCTGGTAAACTCAACGATAAACTGATTGATACGACACGTGCAATTACCCAAGATGGCAGTCTAGAAATTGTTACCCCCGACCACGAAGATGCTTTGGGGATCCTGCGTCACTCAGCTGCCCATCTCTTCGCCCAAGCAGCTCGCCGTCTTTTCCCAGATATCCATCTGGGGGTCGGCCCTGCCATTCAAGATGGTTTCTACTACGATACCGATAACGAAGCTGGTCAAATTTCGAACGAAGACCTTCCACGTATCGAAGAAGAAATGAAGAAGATTGTCAAAGAAAACTTCCCATCCATCCGTGAAGAAGTGACAAAAGATGAGGCGCGTGAGATTTTCAAAAACGACCCTTACAAGCTGGAGTTGATTGAAGAGCATTCTGAAGATGATGGCGGATTGACCATCTATCGTCAAGGGGAATACGTTGATCTTTGCCGTGGCCCACATGTGCCATCAACTGGTCGTATTCAAGTTTTCCATTTGCTCAATGTGGCTGGCGCCTACTGGCGCGGTAACAGTGACAATGCTATGATGCAACGGGTTTATGGGACTGCCTGGTTTGATAAGAAGGATCTCAAAGCCTACCTCAAGCGTCTGGAAGAAGCTAAAGAACGTGACCACCGTAAACTTGGTAAAGAACTCGATCTCTTTATGATTTCTCAAGAAGTTGGTCAAGGTCTGCCTTTCTGGCTACCAAATGGAGCTACCATCCGCCGGATTTTGGAACGTTACATCGTCGATAAGGAAATTGCTGATGGCTACCAACACGTTTACACTCCACCAATTGCTTCAGTAGATCTCTACAAAACGTCTGGTCACTGGGAACACTATCGTGAAGATATGTTTCCAACCATGGATATGGGGGATGGCGAAGAATTCGTTTTGCGTCCCATGAACTGTCCTCACCATATCCAAGTCTATAAGAACCATGTCCACTCATACCGAGAACTGCCAATTCGTATTGCTGAACTTGGCATGATGCACCGCTATGAAAAATCTGGTGCCTTGACTGGGTTACAGCGAGTGCGGGAAATGACTCTCAACGATGGTCATACTTTCGTCGCTCCTGAACAAATTCAAGAAGAATTCAAGAAAATTCTTAAGTTGATTATTGATGTCTATGAAGACTTCAACCTGTCTGATTATCGCTTCCGTCTGTCCTACCGCGATCCTAAGGATACTCACAAGTACTTTGATGATGATGAAATGTGGGAAAATGCGCAACGCATGCTCAAGGGTGCCATGGATGATATGGGCGTGGATTATTTCGAAGCTGAAGGGGAAGCTGCCTTCTACGGTCCAAAATTGGATATCCAAGTTAAGACCGCCCTTGGTAATGAAGAAACCCTGTCAACCATCCAATTGGACTTCCTGCTTCCTGAACGCTTCGATCTTAAATATATCGGAGCCGATGGTGAGGAACACCGTCCAGTCATGATTCACCGTGGAGTCATCTCAACTATGGAACGCTTCACAGCTATCCTGATTGAAACTTATAAGGGCGCTTTCCCAACCTGGTTAGCACCGCAACAAGTTACCGTTATTCCTGTTTCTAATGATGTTCATGTAGACTATGCTTGGGAAGTTGCTCATGCTTTGCGTGACCGCGGTATCCGGGTTGAAGTTGACGAGCGCAATGAAAAGATGCAATACAAAATTCGCCAAAGCCAAACCCAAAAAGTTCCTTATCAATTAATTGTTGGTGACAAGGAAATGGCAGACAAATCTGTCAATGTTCGTCGCTACGGCAGCAAGCAGACCCATACCGAAGCTTTGGATGAATTTGTTGAAAACATCTTAGCGGATATTGCCCGCAAATCTCGGCCAGTCGAAGAAGAAGCAAAATAAGATAAAGAAGAGAGTGGGACAAACAGCCATGATGGCTTAGCCCTCACCCACAAAGCATTGTAATCTCTGAAGATTACGTATAAGAAATCAATCATTTGAAGAAATTGATTTTCCTCGCTTTCTTATTTTAAGGTTCAGGCCTCTGCCACTTTCCTATTTTTAGGTGACAGGCTTTGGCAGTCTATTCCCAGACTGCCAAAGTCCACTGGCGGAATTCTATTCCACCTCTGCACAGTTGATTTTGGTTTTTTCAAATGGTCTCTCAGACTGTTTGGCCTATCCGTTTGCAGGGGTAGTTAAACAGTTCAGTGGACCATTTAGGGGCATCTGAAGATGGAACTATGCTCCAAGATAAGGGCTCCCAACCACTACGTCAATTATTTAGTGCTGCACAAAAAAATCAAGCTTAGGATTTTTGTCCCAAGCTTTTTTGCTAGAATTTTTAACAAAACTCCTCTCGTTTTGCCAAGAAAACGTGCTTGAAAGTCGGATAAGAAGGCTCTATAATGGGTTTAAAAAAGAGGTAGGAAAAGTATGATTGGTGAAACAATTGTTCTGCTCAGGAAAAAGGCAGGTTATTCTCAAGAAAAATTAGCTGAAAAAGTGGGCGTGTCTCGTCAAACCCTCAGTAAGTGGGAATTGGGTGACAGTTTACCGGATATTGTTTCTTCAAGCCGTTTGGCAGAAATCTTTGACATCAGCTTAGATGAGCTGGTCAATGGTGATGTCTCTTCTTTTGCAGGAAAAGTCAAAGAGGGTAAGTATATCTTTGGGACAGTGACTGTTGGTGAAAAGGGGCAAATCGTCATTCCTGCACGAGCAAGAAAACTGTTTAACATCCAAAAAGGTGACAGTCTTATGGTTTTAGGGGATATCAATCAAGGCTTGGCCTTGTTGAATAGCGATTTTTTTACCCAAGCTTTTGAAGAAATGGGGTTAAGGAAATGAGAAAATTAACTGGATTTGGCCTTAGTTTTGCTGTGTTCATGTTTTTCTTGAGTCTGATAGGTTGCTATGATTTTGTCATGGTAATGACGCGCAATCAGACCTATTTTACAGAACATTATAACTCAGCCGTTGAAGGTTACTTTACTAACTATCCTATTGTCTTTGTGATTGTGTGGTTCAGTCATTTGTTAGCTGGTATCTTGAGTCCAATTTTCTATCTTTTCAAAAGAAACTCAGCGCTTACTTTAGCTGGCCTTGCTTTCTGGGGAGATGCCCTTCTGATGCTATTGACCAGTCTTTTTAGAAATCGTATTCAGGTTTTTGGTTGGCAATTTATCTCTGATTTGGTCATTTTAGTATTATTTGCCCTTTATTTCCTATACTTACGCCAATATTCCAACGACAAGACTGACAGGGGAATAGCCCACACGCAGAAGCGCCGATAAAATTTGCTGAGTTACTCTTGACAAATCTTATCTACAAAATCACCTATCTCTGAAACTGATAGGATCTATCGGTAGGCCAATCTTCAATACCTCGAGAATTTTATATAAAAAGCCTAACTTGATACTACAGACATAGGTCTTGCTAGTCTTTTACCCTAGCTCCATGTTATAATATGAGTGTGAAAATGTATTCATACTCGTTGAAGAGTTCTTGATTTGTTGTTGACCTCACTCGATCCGATATTGATTGTTTGAGTATGATAAGTATTTAGGGAGGTAAGTAATCATGAAATACAATCAGCTTGGAAATACTGATATGAAGATTAGTGAAGTTAGCCTAGGAACTTGGGCTCTTGGAGGAGATTGGGGTAATGTTGACGAAAAGACATCCCTCAAAGCCCTCCATCATGCTGTGGATTCTGGGGTCAATTTTTTTGACACTGCTGACGTCTATGGGAGCGGCCGTAGTGAGCGTTTACTGGGACGTCTCTTAAAAGAACGTTCGGAAACAATCTATGTTGCAACTAAGTTCGGCCGTCGTGATAATTTTGCTGACTTGTCTAACTATACTTATGATAAGGTTAAAGCCTATTGTGAGGATAGCCTACGCCATTTGGGAACCGATAGCATTGATCTCTATCAAATACATTGTCCCAGTACTGAGGTTCTGGAAAACATGGGAGTTTTCGCTGTTCTAGAGGATTTGAAAAAAGAAGGTAAAATCCGTTATTATGGTGTCAGTGTTGAAACAGATGATCAAGGGAATTTTGTACTGGACCATACATCAGCTAGCAGTTTGCAGGTGATTTTCAATATACTGCGTCAAAAGCCCTTGACGAATATGATTGCGCATGCAGCAGACAAGAACGTTGGTATTTTGGCGCGTGTTCCTCTGGCTAGTGGACTTTTAACTGGTAAATATAGCAAAACTAGCCACTTCCCTGAAAATGACCATCGTAATTTTAATCGCGATGGGGCGGCATTCAATGTCGGTGAGACTTTTGGTGGTTTACCTTTTGATAAAGCTATTGAACTTGTTGATGCTCTTAAATGGATCGCTGATGGTCGCGGTAGCTTAGCTGATGCAGCCTTGAAATGGATTTTGCAGCAGTCTGGCGTTACCAGTGTTATTCCCGGATTTAAATCCATTCAACAAATTGATACTAATCTTCAAGCTGCTGACACCAAACCTTTTTCTGCAGATGAACTTAAGAAAATATCAGATTTTTATTGGTCCTCTGTGCATGATTATATTCGCGGCGCCTACTAGAAAAGCTATCGACACAATGATGAGGTCTTAGCGACCTCTTTTTTATAAAGAATAGGGCAAAAGTCAATTGGAAGAGTATTTAACCGTCAATATGATAAGATAGAGTTGCTGCCTTTTACAGCTGAGTTATGAGCCAAAACTTCTAGTTACAGTCAAAGAGAGTCAAAATCAGACAGGTACGTTAAGAGGAAAGCCCCCACTAACTAAGGACAGTTACTATGGGAAGGTCGTCTAGCCACCTTACTAGCTGTTAGCGACATCGATGGCTTAGTCTATCTTTGGATTTGCAAAGAATATAAAACGATAAAAATAAAAAGAGGTCTGTTTATGAAACGTAAACCATTAGTTATCATCCTTTCCCTATTAGCTTGTCTGCTTTTGGTCGGTGGTGCCGTCATTGCCTACCTTCAATCGGGGTATAAGATTTCAGCTGCGCAAGCCAGACGTATTGCTCTTAAAAATGCTAATGTGTCAGCTGATCAAGTCACTTTTAGGCGCACAAAAAAAGAGCGTGACGATTGGCGGGCAACCTATGAAATTGAATTTCACACTGATAAAGCAGATTATGACTATACTGTTGATGCTTCGTCCGGTCATATTTTAGAAAAAGATACAGAAATGCGGGAAAACTCTGTAACCTCCCCTTCGGGTGCTGCTAAATCAGATTCTAGTACTGCCGACTCATCATCGACTTCGTCTCAACTAATTTCTGCCGACGAAGCAAAATCAATTGCCCTCAAAGATGCGGGGTTAAAAGAATCAGCTGTTTCAGGACTGGTTGTTCATAAGGAAGTAGAAGATGGCGTGACAGTTTATGAAGTAGATTTTAGTGATTCAACTGCTGGTCTTGACTACGATTACACGATCAATGCTGAAACCGGCGCTATTATTGAAGGCGGTTCTGAACCAATTAATGACTAAAAAGAGCGGGAGCAAGGTGCACACGTTTCTATGAACAGCGGCTTATACCCCGCTTTTTTTGCTATAATAGTGTTATGAAAATCATTGTCACAACTAGTCTGGGGCAGAATCCCCTTCTGGTTCAAGAGGCTCAAGCTTTGGCCCAACAATATGCGCTGATCTATCTGGAAAGGCGAAAACAATCACTAAAGAGACTCACTCAGGGAGAGGTCCCTGCTTTAGTGGTTTATCAAGACAAACTTATTTTGACGTATCCAGATGGCAAACAGCTCTACTTTCATCCCGATACGGCCGTGCTGAGAATCAAAGCAACTCACGATCCTCTTGTAGACTTGCTTCCATCTGACTCTAAAACTGTCTTGGATACGACAATGGGTTTAGCCAGCGACAGCATCGTGATGGCTGCAGCAGGTCATCAGGTCACAGCGCTAGAAGTCAATCCTCTGATCCATCTAATCATCAGTCGTGGTTTACAAACATTTGAAACTGGCAATGGACAGATAGATAAGGCTATGCGTTCAATAAAAACACTCAATCAGGAAGCTCTTGCTTACATGAGACAGCTGCCCAATAAGAGTGTAGACACTGTCTATACAGACCCCATGTTTTCACACAGGATTACAGAGTCAAGCAACCTTAGAGGTCTCGCTCCCCTAGCAGATTTTAGGGGCTTATCAGAGTCCTTCATGCAGGAAGCCCAGCGAGTAGCCCGTCACGCTATCATCGCTAAGGCCCATTTTCGCGACAATAGTTTAGAGCACTTTGGCTTCGAACGTCAGATTAGACCCAACCAAAAATTCCATTATGGAATTAAATCTCTTCTATAACTGTAAAAAAATAAAGAGTCAGTGCAACAATTTTTGATGGCTCTGACTCTTATTTTTTTACAGCTAATAGATCTATAAGCTATTTTTTAAAATAACCAAACCAAAATCCTTCGTCACGGATAAATTTTTCATCACCAAAAGCTCGGGTATGTTCAGACGATATTTCTAGATGTATTTTTTTTTAAGGACTTAAAAGAGTGGCAAGCTCTTCCGAAGTGTAGACGCGCTCTAACATAGAATCTATTTTTCGTCTAATATATCCTTCTTCTAATAGCGCTTCATCTGGGTAAGCATCCATAAATTTACCTTCTTTTCTTGCAGCTAAGAAAAAGTAAGCTCCACCAGGTTTCAAAACTCTAGTGATTTCTGAAAAGTATTGCTTACGCTCTTTTTCATCTACAATAAAAGTAATAGCTGACATGATATCAAAAACGTAGTCGAAATAATTATCAGGATAATTAATTTGATGTCCAACATTTCCTAGTTTTAAATCTACTATGCCATTTTTTACTGCTGTCGACAATGTTTCGGAACTCTTTTGGATAGCTACTTTTGTTAAATCAATTCCTGAATAATAAGAAGAAAATTTATGATTTATAAGATAGGATAAATTTCTACCAAATCCACAACCTATTTCAAGGGTACGAGTGTAGTCACTGTAAGTTCTGACCTTATTTTTTAGAGAGAGAATTTTCTTAATAGTATCATTAGGTTGAGTTCTTGTGAACTTATTTGCTGATTTTTGATGTAAATTTTCCCATTTATCAATATTTGAAACATAGGTAGCCATTAAATTCTCCATATCTCATAATAGTAGCAATGTGTGAAAAGCCTGCATGTGACAATAGTCTAGTATTTTCAGAATGAGTATTCGTCACCATCATTCCTTCTAAACTCAACTGTTTTGAAAGAATTTCCTCTGCTGAAAAACCATGTGCTGCTTTAAATTTCATATAGCATGAGGAGATTAGTTTATTAATTTTAGGATCAATTGATAATTCTTTTTCAAAAATTATAAATCCTCCACCAGGTAATAATGAATCATAAATTTTTTGAATAACCGCACCACGTTCGATAATAGGAATAAATTGTAAGAAATAATATCCAATAATTAAATTTGAAGGCTCTAACTTAGTATCTTCAATATTTTCAACTAAAAATTCAATATTATTATTTTTCTCCTTAGCTAAATCAACCATTTCTTGAACTGGTTCAATACCAATAAAACGTATATTGTGTTTAGGATGATGTCGCATGTAGAGCTTATTTATCAGTGTCCCTGTCGAACTTCCAATTTCATAACAAATAGCATTATCTTTTAAGAAAAAATCGCTTAAGTAGCAAATTAATTCATGTCCCTCTTCGTACAGAGGAACTGACAGTTTAACATGCTTATCAAAATGTTTGGCCACTCCGTTATTAAAATTCCATTGTTGTCCAGCTATAATTTTAATGTTATTACCAACATCCATTAAAAACTCCTAACCTTATTTTGCAAGCTTTGCGAAATATTCCAAGGTCCGTATAAGTTGAGCGGTAAAGCTCATTTCATTATCGTACCATGCTACCGTTTTAACTAGGTAAGTATTGCCATCAGTAGTAACTTCAGTCTGTGTAGCATCAAAAATGGAACCATGAGTATCTCCAATAATATCTGTAGATACAATTTGTTCATCATTATAAGAAAAACTTTCAGTTTCTGCAGCCTTCATAGCAGCATTAACCTCATCAACTGTGACTGGACATTTGACAACACTGATAAGTTCAGTCAGAGATCCTGTCGGTGTTGCTACTCGTTGGGCATGCCCTTTTAATCGCCCATCCAGTTCAGGGATAACCAGTCCGATAGCTTTTGCAGCTCCTGAAGAGGTAGGGACAGTGTTAATTGCAGCAGCACGTGCACGGCGCAAATCACCTTTACGATGAGGACCGTCTAAGGTCATTTGATCCCCCGTATAACTATGTATTGTTGTCATGGTACCAACAATAATACCGAATGCTTTATTCAAGGTATCTGCCATTGGTGCCAAACAGTTTGTTGTACAGGATCCGGGGGAGATGACAGTTTCCTCACCAGTCAACGTTTCGTGATTAACATTGTAAACAATTGTCTTAACATCATTACCACCTGGAGCAGTAATGATGACTTTTTTAGCTCCTCCATTAGCGTGGAGATGCTTCTCGGCCTTTTCACGTGTAGTAAAGAAACCAGTCGCTTCGAGAACAATATCAACACCAGATGAGGCCCAGTCAATCTTTTCGGGATCAGGCTCTTGTGTAACTTTTATAAATTCTTTGTTAACGAGTAAACCGTCTTTTTCCACGTCAACGGATCCTTCAAACCGCCCTTGTGTACTATCATATTTCAATAGGTGTGCTAGCATTGCTGGATCAGTTAAATCATTGATGTGAACAACTTTAACATTTTCGATGTTTTGAGCCCGTCGTAGTGCTAAACGTCCAATACGCCCAAAACCATTAATACCAACTTTTACAACCATTTTATTTAACCTCCAGATTATTTTTATTAAACAATTTTACGAATAAAGGGTTCTGACGAAATTCCTTGCGATAATATTTGCTTTGCCCATTCCTTCGCTGAAAATAATGAATGATCTTTATAATTTCCGCATTCCTTATCAGAAATACCAGGGACATTTTCCCAACTAAAATCATCACGAACTAACTCTTTTAACGAGTCTTTTATGACTCTAGCAATTTCATCTGAAGAATGCTCATGCCATATAATCAAATGAAATCCTGTTCGACAACCAAAAGGAGAAAAGTCAATAACGCCATCAATCCTATCGCGAATAAGACTTGCTAGCGAGTGCTCGATAGTATGGATTCCTCCAGTAGGAATGGCTCCTTTATTAGGCTGGACAAAACGTATATCAAAATTAGTAATGGCATCACCATTATCTCCATGCTGGGTATCAATCTTTCTAACGTAAGGTGCTAGAACCTTAGTGTGATCTAAAGTAAAACTTTCTACTTTTGACATGATGGTCACCTCCAATCATTTTTATTTATTAGGACAAGAGAGATTACGACGAAAAGTCCTCCAATGATTAAATCAAGAGTAAATTTATCATGTAAGCCTACTATTGAAAAAAATGTCGAAAAAACAGGAACTAAGAATAGAAAACTGCTGGCAATAGTTGCTTTTCCTCTTTTTAAGCTGAAAAACCAAAGGCCAAATGAACCAACAGAAGCAGGAAGTATAAGCCAAATAAAACATAGCCATCCCACAAAGCTTAATTGCGTTAAATGATAAGTCTCATGTCTCAAAAATGAAATAATAAGCATCCCTAAGCCGCCAATTAGAAGTTGCCATCCCGTAAATACCCACGGTCCTTGATCAAATGGTACGAGCTTAGTAATAACGGTATTGACAGCCCAGCAAAATGAGCCAAGTAAAGCAATCCATGCTCCTATACCTGTGGCGGATTTATCAATTCCTAAACAAATTATTACCCCCATGAGACCCAAAATAAGAGAAAATATTTTCCAACGAGTAAGCTTTTCATGCAATAAAAAATGTGCAAGAACAGCTAACCATAAAGGATTTGTAAACAAGATGATAGAAGACACGGAAGACGATAGTCCCTTTGCCATGGCAAGATTTAAAAATCCCATAGTCCCAGTTGTTTGTAACAAGCCAATAGCAGTAACAAGAATGCTACCTTTCATGGTATTTCCTTTACTTGTTGGAATAATAGAGCGCCAATCCTGTAACAAGAATGTCCATGCAAGCATGAGTACGCCAGCTATTATAAAACGCCAGCCACCTATAAAGAATGGTGGAGCTAAATCACTTGAAATGAGGTATTTACCAGTAGGAAAAGATGATCCCATAAATATAGTTGTTAAAACAATACTAGTAATAAACAACTGCTTAGGTTCAGATTTATTGGTCATATAATAACCTTCCTTTCAGAGACCTTTACATTATGCGTAGAATGGGATATAATTTAAATAGTAAAACCATATTGGAGATATCTTTTGTCTCTAATATGGATTATAAAACTTTGATTGGAGAATGTCAACATGAAATTATCATCCGGATGGGAACAATCAGTTTATGTTTTATTAATTCTGGCCCAGCTACCACAAAATAAAAGCATGAATTCGATAGCTTTGAGTGAGCGTCTTGATGTATCGCATTCTTACTTAAAGAAGATCATAAAATGTCTTGTTAATGAAGGATTGATTATTTCTGTACCAGGAAAATATGGCGGCTTTTCATTAGCTAAGTCATTGGAAGAGATAACATTTTATGATGTTTTTGTAGCTGTGGAAGGTAGGGGAAAAATTTTTGCGAGCCAACAACTGCTGAAAAAGTTTCTAGGAGAAGAAGAAGGACATAACGCACAAAAGTGTGCTGTTACAGATTCTTTAGAAAGTATTGAAAATACTTTAGTGTCCACCTTAACTTCTATAACTCTTGGCCAAGTGTATAGTCAAATACAATCACATTATGACTTAAAAGAGCTCCATCAGTGGGTAGAGGATAATGTCTAGAATTATAAAGTTTCAGTTTTGTGACTTTACTATAGCTGAAGTGATAACTATAAATTTTTTAGATTTAGATCTTAAACATTAACAAGGCTTGTTTGGTAACAAAAAGTGGGATACTAAACTCATGAAAATCGTATACAAAAAAGCCTTAAAACTTAATTCATAAAATTTGAAATAGTTAATGATGTCCCAAAAACAACATTCTATTTGATGCTTGAGTAACATAATACAGTCTACCAAGGTCAGCAGAAGAAAGGGGGATGGGCAATGCAGACTAAGTATGGAAGACAAGCCCATCATGACTTTGCGGTATTTACGCTATTGTCCCATTTAGTGACTGCTTGCCTTTGGCTTAGCGGCTTTAGTCGTCAATACAGCTTAATAACTCGAAAGGAGGTACTGTGAAAGTGCATAAACACCACCATCATGACCATAATGTGACTAAGCAGTCTACGAGTCGAATTTTTATTGCTTTCATGTCCAATTTTATTTTTGCAATTGTTGAAATGATTTTTGGCAGTATTTTCAATTCCAGTGCTATTTTAGCGGACTCTGTTCATGATTTTGGAGATGCTTTGGCTATTGGTTTATCTTATTATTTTGAGCAATTATCCAAGCGAAGGAGTGACTATCGATACACACTAGGTTATTGGCGTTTTAGTCTTCTTGGAGCATTGATGACTGCCGTTATTCTTATTATTGGCTCTACCTTGGTTTTATTTGAAAATGTTCAAAAGGTAATGCATCCTGAGCCGGTTAACTACAATGGGATGCTAATCCTCGGTCTGATTGCTATTGCTGTCAATATTCTGGCCAGTCGTGTTTTAAATGGGGAAGAATCTGAGCATGAGTCCATTTTAAGCTTGCATTTTCTTGAAGATATCTTGGGCTGGTTGGCAGTCATTGTCGTTTCCTTGATTTTGAGGGTTGCCAATTGGTATATTCTTGATCCACTGCTATCTGTGGCTATTGCTCTCTTTATTTTAAGTCGAGCTCTGCCTAAGTTTATTAGAAATCTATCAGTGTTCTTAGAACACACTCCTGCTAACTGTGATATTCAGCAGTTAGAAAAAGAAATTTTAGCTTTAGAGTGGGTTCAAGCTATCAATCAATTTAATCTGTGGTCTTTAGATGGTCGAAAAAATATCGCCATGATTCATTTGTTGGTTGCGCCTGATTGTAATGAGCAACTATTAAAAGACCAAGTTCATCACCTTTTTCAGTCTTATCATATTGTGGAATCGGCTGTTGAATGCGATCATTCGACCTTCCAGCACCTGCATCACAGTCCTTATGCAAATGGCTGAAAATGCTGATTCCTGTTCAGATCTGCGTTTTTCCAATAGTGGCTGTAGAAGTGATTAAAAGTTTTAAAAAGGCAGCAGTTATTTGTAAAAAAATAATCTGTTGCTTTTTAATTCTGGGGCCAATCGTTGTGAAGACGATAGTCCTAGCCAAGAGATTTAACTATTTTTATTAAGTATGATAGCATTTTGTGATAAATATACAAAGAATGATTTACGATACCAATAAAACATTGATTTATTCAGCGAAAATAAGAGAAAAATGCTTTCCTGCTGAACGGCTCTATAACCTGAGCCATAGGCTTAAGAAAGTCTGAGGGATTAAAAAGTTCTTCCAAAAAGTATTGGCAATCAAGGTTAAAACTCTTTTGCTATTCCACTAGTCGAAAAATAACTAGGAAGACAATCGAGGCATAAAATCATTCATGATTACTTGCTTAGCAGTCATTTTGACCTTTTACGCCTTTCAAATAGATAAGGCTGAGGCAAAAGCCCCAACCTTATTTATCTATATCCCTAAGACAATTTTTGCTGGCCATTCAAGTAGGAAGTATCATTCCAGCGAATGAGGTTAAAACGCTTGCCATCATCGCTGTCAAGGATAGTCACGCTGCCGTTGTCGAGTCCCCCATGTTCGCGTAACTGACCCGACTCAAAACCTAATAGGTAATTGATGGCTGCGGTAAAGCAGGCACCATGACCGACGAGGAGGACATTTCGGTCATGCTGATAGTCAAGCTTTGCGATAAAACTGGCAACCCGTCGGGTAGCTTGATAGACTGATTCTGCTTCAAAAAAGGTATTATCAAATTTAGCTAAATTATGGCGGAAAGCAGCCATCTGTTTAGGATAGATAGCTGCAATGGTTGAAATTTTCTGACCTTCCAAGCGTCCCAAATTCCATTCTCGCAACGCTTGGCTAGGGATAATTTCAGTTGGCTTCTGATTTTCATTATTAATAATCCTAGCCGTCTCGCGAGCCCGCCTGAGATCGCTTGAATAAAACTTATCGAAATGAATAGTAGATAGGTAACGGCCCAATTCTCTTAAATCTTGAATAGATTGCTCAAGTAAGGGAGAATCCCCACGAGATCCTTGAAAGCGTCCTTCCAGATTCCACTGGGTTTTACCATGTCTAACAAAATATAAACGCATATTAGCACTTCCTATCTTAATAGCTTTTTACAATGAAAACAGAGGGGAAAAGCTAATGGGAGCGGGGCAAGCATCCGAAGCAATCAATTAAATCCCTCGGTAATGATAGAGTTATTCTTTGATATCTGCAAATTCGGCAGCGACAAAGTCGGCCAGAGTCTGGCTGTCAATCCGAATGGAGCGTTTAAGCTCACCGGCAGAGACAATCATCTGGCCCATCTCTAGGGCAACTTGGTCTATATAAATAGGGAATTTATGCTTTTGCCGGATACCGACAGGATTATTGGCTCCATGGATATAACCGGTTGTCTTCTCCAAGTCCTTTTGGGGGATCATAGAAACCTTTTTGTTACCGGAGACTTTAGCGAGTTTCTTTTCCGAAAGGTGCTCGGTAATCGGCACAATTCCGATCACTGGTCCAGTTTTATCGCCAACTAAGGCTAGGGTTTTAAAGATGTCTGACCGTTCAATCCCTTCTGGCAATTGTCCATCTAGACCATTAAAATTCAGGGAATCATGTGCAATTTTGGCCTTGTCTAAGATTTGATCGACCAAGGTCTTTTTTAGCTTCTTTTTCTTAGCCATTTTTTCCTCTATAACAGTATTTTCAAGGATTATTATAGCATATTAGAAGAAATTAGAATAGAGACTCTGTCTAAGACAAAATAACTAAGTAGGAACAGACGTTCAAATAAAAAAGCTTGGGACTCTCTTGAGTCGCCAAACTTTAGTGGCTATTCTTATTTTTGTTTAGGCTCTTGTCCAAAAAGCTTTTTAAAGACTTGAACGGAATCCTTGTTAGGATTAATCTGATTAAGATCTAAAATATCATCAAAACCAGGCAGGGAACCGCGGGAAGTATATTGGTGAAGATCATAATCAACGTCTGTCTGAGGCTGAGCCTCATAATAACCTGAGTCAGAGCCATAGGTTGGCAACCAGACAGCATCAAACTTCTTAACAGAGATTTCCTGCTCGGTCATGAAGTAGGTACCGATATAGATTCCGACATGCTCAGCTCCTAAGCGTTTTAACTCAGCCCGAAAGGCTTCAACACCTTTACTCATGTTTTTCATAGTATCTTCTTCTACATCAATCCAATAGTAAGTTGGTTTGTAGGGAGCTGCATGTTTGTAGAAAGTTCTGGCTTCTTCACGCATCTCTTTTTCAGAAGAGCCGAGTGCATAACTGTAAACAGCGACAGGAATGTCTCGCTTTTGAAATTCTTTGATATGGGTTTTAAAAGATTTATCAATACCAGAGGAATGAGCAGCATTACTATCCTTAGAAATTTTTGATCCTCCGTAGACACGGACGATAGCTCCAGAAATATTTTTGGATAAGGTATCATAATCAATCTGCTTAGGCAGTTGCCAACCTGAGATATCGACAATTGGATTTAATTTTAAATCTTCTTGTGTCGAAGATGACGTAGATGTCTTGGAGCTGCTAGAATAAGCAGTAGTCTGTGGGATATTTTTTTTAGCCAGCTGCAAACTGCTGCTGCGAGCATTGGAAACAACTACAGCAGCAAGGCTTAACAGCAGTCCAATCAACCCCAAAAAGACATAAACGACCATCGGTTTTATTCTTTTTCTCATTATGCTTTATTTTAACGTAAATATCTAAAAAAATCAAAGTGAACAGCCTAAACTAAGGCATTCTCCGAGAGGAAAAAAGGAAAATTTAACCTAAAATTTTGTCCTATTTGCCTTCCCTTTTTAAGTCTGCTTAGCGATGAGGTTTCCCTTTTTAAATACGCAAAGCCTTAGTAGTTTTTGTAAAGGATAAGCCATCGCAATCTCTTTCTTTTTCACGCCACTGCTTTTAAGTATAACAGATCTTTAACCTTCAAACGATAGTCTCTGAAAATTATCACTAAATTGTAATAATTAGTGATAATAGTATTCACGATAGTGTTAAGAGTTTCTCTAATTAATGGATAAAGCAAAATAGGAATATTATTCATATAGTTATCAATTATAGTTAAGCATAGAAAATATATATTTTACAGCTATAAGGACTGGTGCTAGAATAGAGGCATATTGAGAAAAGAACTTCGGAGGATAAGCTTATGACTAAGATTCAATATCATTTTGACCATGTCGGGTCTTATTTGCGACCAGCTGAACTAAAGGTAGCGCGTGAGCAGTATGCAGCTGGAAACATTAATCGAGAGGCCTTATTAGAAACTCAGGATAAACTCGTCGCAGATTTGGTCAGACACCAAGTAGAGAGCGGTCTCAAGGTCGTTTCTGATGGTGAATTTGGTCGCTCTTGGTGGCACTTGGATTTCCTCTGGAACCTAACCGGCTTTGAGTCTTACCAGCAGGAAGATTCTTATAAATTCCACGGGGCAAAGACTCGGACCACCAATGTCCGCATCGTCGGAAAAATCGCTGAGAACAAGGCCCATCCTTTCTACCGTGATTTCAGCTACCTCAGTTCTATTACTCCTGAAGGTGTCATCCCTAAGATTACTATTCCTAGTCCTTCTTTGGTTATCAATCGGGACCATCGGTCAGACTTGGCTTTAGAGTATTATGACTCTTGGAAGGACTTTTTGGATGATCTGGCTCAAGCTTACCATGACACTATTCAGCACTTCTATGATTTGGGGGCTCGTTACGTTCAATTGGATGATACAACTTGGGGCTATCTGATTCAACAGTTCGAGGACAATAAAGATAATCCAGAAGAAACTGCCCGATTACAAGCCATTGCTCAAGATGATGTCTACACGATTAATAAAGCCTTAGCCGACTTGCCGAATGATTTGACTCTGGCAACTCATATCTGCCGAGGGAATTTTAAATCGACCTATCTCTTTGAGGGTGGCTATGACTCCGTAGCCAGCTATCTGGGTCAGCTCAATTACGATATTTTTTTCCTAGAATATGATGATGCCAGAAGTGGCAGCTTTGCTCCCCTTACTGATATTTGGAATAATCGCAAAGGCGTTGAAATTGTACTTGGATTGATAACGTCTAAAGATCCTGCTTTAGAAGACGTAGGCCAAGTCACTAATCGCATCAAAGAAGCTGCCCAACTGGTGCCGCTGGAAAATCTGGGACTTTCAACTCAATGTGGCTTTGCCTCAACAGAAGAAGGCAATAAGCTGACAGAGGCTGACCAATGGAAGAAACTCCAATTGATTGCAAGTATTACTGAGAAGATCTGGGGTTAATGGCTTATACTTAAATAAAATCAAGCTAGAGCCACAGAATGTTTGAGAGTAAGACAGACAGCCATGATGGCTTTGCTCTCACTCTCCCATTTTAAGGCGGTAAGCTTTGAGCAGTCTATTCCAAAAGCTGCCAAACTCCACTGGAGCATTTCATCCACCTTCGCACCGTTTAGCCGAATTTGAGTATGTATCGCAGAAGTACCGCAGGGTGTGGTCAATGATGTCCCATTTTGTATGGTTGCATAAAAGAAAAGGCTGGGTGAAAATGATATACTCCCTTATGGTGGACAGTGAAAAAACAAAATTCACTAGAAACGATAAGGGGAGTTTTCCTATGTCGAAAAGAAGTCGAAAAACAGTGGAAGAGAAACTATAAATTAAGAAGTGGGAACAACCCAAAATTTTTAATTTTTCGGGTTGTTCCCACTCTTCTTTTTCGTAGATTTGACTATTAGCAACCTAACCGGTTTGGTTAGCTTTATGCGCCCCAGAGAAAATCAATTAAGACCTTATCAACTTCTGGGTTGTTGTGGAGTTTAGAATGGCTGGCCTTTGGACCTGTAAAGGTTCTTTCCTCATAAGATTTGGCAAAGGGTGAAACCAGATATCTGAGCGATTGAGTCGCTGCATTTGGGACCCGTCCATCTGAATGATCACCGATATCTCCCATTAAATTAAGGATTTGTACCTGACTCTTGGGATAAGTCTCCCTTAACTTGGTCAATTCGCGATAGCTAGCATTTATTTTATTTGGCTTGCCCTGCGCATCAACCGTTAGCCCTTGGGGAAGCCTGATAGCATCTGGGAGCTGACGATTATCAAAGCTGAGTCCAGCATAATGCCCAGCAATTCCAACATATTTATGGACCCGCGGCAGAGCCTTGTTTTGACCATTTTGCAACATATAGTGGAGAACGGCGATATTCCCAAAAGAATGACCAACCATATTGACTTGCTTAAACTGATAGACCTTTTGCAGTTTTTTAACGACATTAGTCGCATACTGCCCGCGCATTTCAAATACAGTGCTGAAATGTTTTTCAAAGTTGACCATGACAATGGGATTTTTTACATTCTTTTTGAGTCTTCCTTTGAGAGTGACCTTGCCTTTTTTGTCAACAAAAGCAATGGCAACATTATCGGTCACGCCAGCATTCTTGGCGGCATTGACCATGTGTTCCTCGGCATGATAGGAACTAAAGCCCCCGTGAAAAAAGAGGGTTGGAATGGGTTCATGGACTAGCATCTTGCTGGCTTCCTGTCTCTGCCAGATCCGCCAGCCAAAAATCCCCAAACTTATGGCAAGTAGAGCCAAACTGATTACAGTAATTTTTTTCTTCACAAAATTTCTCTCCCTTTTCTAATAAAATTGTAAAGCTTACAAATCTATCTTATCGAAAAGGCTTTCATGAAGCAACTAGCAGACTTGAATTTTTAGAAATTCAAGAACATTTTTAGGTTATAGAGTGGGGGTTTCCTATTTTCCCCAGAGAAATTCTATCAACACTTTATCAACGCGAGGATTAGAGTGAAGTTTGGAGTGGCGAGCCAGCTTACCAGTGAAGGTCTGTTCCTGATAGGATTTGGCAAAAGGTGAGACCAAATACTTGAGCGACAGAGAAGAGACATTTGGCACTGTTCCATCAGTCTGACCACCAATATCGCCGATCAGATTAATAATAGCAGTTTGCCCTTGGGGATAGGTCTCTCTTAACTCGGTCATTTCTTGATAACTGGCATTCATCTTATTAGGCTTGCCGTTTTTATCAAGTTTTAAGCCCTTGGGTTGCCTAATAGCTTCAGGTACCCCTTGGAAATTTAGACCAGCGAAATGGCCGGCTATGGCTACATATTTTTGAACTTGGGGCATGGACTTATCTTGTCCGTTTTGGAGCATATAATAAACGACAGCGATATTGCCAGCAGAGTGACCAACCATGTTGACTTTTTTGAAGGTATAAACCTTTTGTAAAGCCTTGACAACATTGCTAGCATAACGCCCTCGCTCATTAAAGTTAGCATTGGTACTGTCGTCAAAGTTAACCATGATCAGCGGATTTTTATCGGATTTCTTGAGTTTTCCCTGTAGACGTACCTTCCCTTTCTTATCAACAAAGGCAATGATAGCTTTTTTGGAAGCACCAGCTCTCTTAACAGCTCTGACCATGTGTTTCTCAGCATGATAAGAAGAGCCGCCTCCGTGGAAAAAGAGTGTCGGAACAGCTTCTTGAACAAATTTTTTATCAGCTTCTTGTCTGTGCCAAGCCTGCCAGCCCCAAAAACTTAGAATCAAAATACCCAGAAGCAGCAGGACTAAAGTCATTTTTTTCTTCATATATGCGTATGTGCTCTCCTTTTAAATGATCGTTCAGGTTTTTATCTTAGCCCAAAGTTACTTAAGAAGCAAAAAAAGTGTTCTGCTGGTTTCTCTTTAATGTTTCCTTAGTTTGACTGGCTTGACAGTCTTGCCTTTCTAGCATAGACTTATAAGCATGGAAATAAGTCTGAAACGTTTGACAAGGCTGGCTTTGTTGACGGCCCTCTGTATTGTTTTAAGGGAAGCATTTTCAGGGCTCCCTAATGTTCAGCCCATCACGGCGATTTTTCTCGTTGTAACGATGAAGTACGGCATGGTGGATGGCCTAATCCTTTCGAGTTTAACCATGCTTCTGACAGGCTTTCTGTTGGGCTTCGGAGAAATAGTCTTTCGCCAAGTACTTGCCTTTGCCCTGATTTGCCTGCTTTGGTTCTGGCTTGGGAAGCTTTTTAAAAGGCTTACTCCTAACCTTTCTTTAACCATGCAGATTGCTACAGCAGCAGGTCTTTCCATTCTTTACGGGGTTCTTTTAGATGCCAGTTCTGCTATTATGTTTAAAACACCAGCCTTGGCTTATATTTTAGCTGGTCTATCTTTTGATCTAGTTCACGCAGCTTCTACGGCTCTCTTTTATCCCTTAATTTTATCTATCTTTAGGAGATTTTCCCATGAAAAAATTATTGACTGGTCTCGCTTTAGTCCTATCTTTGCTTCTGTTGGTTGCCTGTGGCCATAGCCAAGCTTCAAAAACGGCTGACAAAAAAGCAGATACTGAAAAGCAAACCGTTACTTTAGTGATCAAAACTGACAATAAAACAACCAAGGAAACGGTCAGTTTTAAAAAGGGGGCTACGGTTGCAGATGTTTTAAAAAGCAAGGCTAAAATTGAAGAGAAAGCTGGCCTGATTACCAGCATAAACGGTGTTAAACAAGACGAATCGGCTAAAAAGTACTGGTTCTTCAAGGTTAATGGCGACTTGTCCAAAACAGGAGCTGATCAAACCAAAGTTAAAAATGGTGACAAAATTGAATTCTACATGGATGTCTATCAGTAAAAAATGTCATGGGAGTATTCTAATCTTCCAACCAACTTGATGATTGGAAGATAGACTAGTTACCTTTGAACGAAATTAATATGAAAATCCTCTACTCTACAATAGTTACCTTTTCCCAACAAAAATACCAGCTAAATTGAGGCTCAGTCATCTAGCTGGTATTTTTTAGTCTAATGTAATTCAACGGTTGAGCAGCAGGACAGCACAGGCTGAGTTTGATAACTTTATAACTCTTGCCAGTGACTTAACTGGTCAAGATCTTCTTGGCTAAGTTGAAAATGTTGAGCTTCCAGATTACTTCTAGCTTGAAAACGACTGCTGGCTCCAGGGATGGCAAAAACAGTATCGCCGTGTGCCATAATCAGCCAGTTAAGCGCAATTTGAGCGGGAGACTTGCCATATTTTAGCCCCAGTCGCTTGAGAAGATCAATCAAAGGCTGTGTTCTAACGAGATTTTTCTGATTCAGTCCAGAATTTACCCGCCGAACTTTTGATAGGGTCTGAATACTGTCAGGATTATCGTGAAAACGCCCTGTCAAGACACCCTGTTGAAGGGGGGAGTAGGCAATGAGAGAGATTCCCCGTTCTTTGGCCAACTCAAGCACGCCATTTTTTTCAGGTTTGCGGTGTAAAAGATTGAATTTAACCTGATTGGAAGATAGACGCAGGTCAAATTTTTTTAAAATATCATCGGCTTTTTCCATCTGACGGGCGGTAAAGTTGCTGACTCCGATGGCTTTGATGAGGCCCTGATGATGAAGTTTAGCCAATTCTTTCAGCTGGCGGTAGAGGCTGGATAGGGAGGTTGGCTGATGAATTTGATAAAGATCAATAGCATCCCTTTGCAAATAATCCAGTCGAGTTGCAATAGTCTCAGAAATAGTTTTGGCTGAGCGCAAGAGCGGGAACCACTTATCAGCAATATAGACTGTTTCTGATAAAGCCCCCTCAGACTTTAAGCGTTGTAAATTTCGGCCAATAAATTTTTCAGAATTCCCTCTTCCGTAAGCTTCCGCTGTATCTAACCAGTTGATGCCTCCTTCAAGGCTCACTTTAATGATATCGTAGACGGCTTGATCATCTATTTTATGCCACCAGGTTCTATCTTTATCCTTATTACTAAACTGCCAGGTTCCTAAACCCAGAGGGGATAAATAAAGATTTGAGTGGCCGAGAAGTCGTAATTCTTGCATAATAGGCAACCTTTCTGGATAATAGTAGCTATGAGATTTAGAACAGAAATATTTAATGATATATCATCTAGTTATGATTAGTTTAACTGTTCAAAATTTAATTGTCAACCAGAAAAAGGCTATCTGATGATAGTAATCTTGTCGAGGAGTTTTTGAGATGACTGTAAATGGTGAAACAATTCGTTCCTTATTTAGAAGTGCTGAAAATTTAGCTAGTCGCAGAATGACCCATTTGTTAGCTCCCTTGGGGATCACCCTCAATCAGAGCGAAGTTCTGCTAGTTTTGGACAAGCATGCTCCCTTATCCTTAAAGGATTTAGGTGATTTACTAATTTGTGAAGAGAAGAGTCCCAGTCGCTTGGTTCAGTCTCTAATTAAAAAGGATCTAGTGGTTGCACAAGCCAATCAGGCCGATAAACGAAGCCGCCTTCTCTCTTTAACTGATAAGGGTAAGGCGTTGATTGAACCAATCAAACAGAAAAAAGCTCAGTTTGATACTGAGTTATTGGCAAAAGATTATGATTTGGAAACCTTGCTGGTGACCTTACAGAATTTTGTTGAGGGTAGTTTTTATGAAAAAAAACTCAAGAAGCGCTCCCTTTGGCAGGAAAAATAAAAAGCCACCGTACAGAAGTGCACTGCCCCTCAAAAGTTAGACCAGCCTTTCTTCTATTTTATAGGATAAGAATAGCAATGATGGGACTGGGCAAAACTCTTGGATCAGTGCTTGGGAGCAAGAGGATGAGACAGTTCATTAGGTGTTTTAGCCCCAATGCCCCATTGCTGGCTGGCTTTCCAACCCGCAAAACAGCGACAGGTTTTGAGCAGGAAATCAAGGTTTATCAAGCAGAACAACCTGATTTAGATCCACAAAAGGGCCTTTATATCAATGAGTGGTATCAAACCTTAAAGCAAAAAGAAAGTCAAGTGTTTTTTTCTAAAGAAGGCCTACGCATCTTTTCCAAACGCAAGGTTGATGTGGAACCTGTCTTTGGTCAGATCAAGGCTTGTTTGGGATACAAGAGATGTAACCTGAGAGGTAAAAGACTGGTGGCGATTGATATAGGATTGGTCCTTATGGCCAACAACCTCCGAAAATACCTCACAAGAAGAACTCAGAAGTAAAAAGCAGAGCACCTCATCAAAAGGAACTCTGCTTTTTTGATGGTCTGAGCACTTTTGTCCAATGTCATTCAGTTAAGTCTCTGTTGCGAGTAAAGGTCTTTTCAGGATAAGAGACAAATTGATGGCGTTGATCACTAATGGTTTGAATACTGTCCGACAGGCTGTTTTTGATTGTAGTTAACATTATAACCATCCCCTTTGACCTCAGTTTAGCACAGAAAAAAGGATTCTATTCTTAAAACGAAATAGAGTCTCTTAACTGAAATGACATTGAAACTCTATCTACCTGCTTTTTATGAGAAATGAACAACCTTTTAACAGATTATTGTGGAAGAAATTTGACTGTTAAGAACGCCACTTTTCTTTTAAAATAAAGACAGAGGTGGTCTGTATGAAACGATGGCAAACTATTTTACAATTATTATCCCAAGATGAGTTTACGACAGCAGAAAGTTTAGCTGCCAAGTTAGGAGTCAGCAGTAGAACTGTTCGAAACGACATCGCCTGGCTGAATAAGGATTTAAAAAAATATGGAGCAGTCATTCTTGCTAAGTCAAGAAAGGGATTTATTCTGCAAATTATGGATGAAGAAGCCTATTCTTATTTCCTTAATAGGTTAAAAAATCAAGATTTAGTCAGTGAAGATAACCGAGTACAGCAGCTGTTGGAATATTTGTTAATGGCAGCAGATGCGGTAAAAATAGAAGATTTGTGTGATATTTTTTTCGTCAGCCGCTCCACTGTTAAAAATGACTTAAAAAAAGTCAGAAAAAGATTGCAGAATTATGGTATTTACCTTGACTATCGTGCCAATCAAGGATTGAAAGTCATCGGCAATGAGCAACAGCTGCGCCTTTGTTTGGCACGTTCAAAAATGGAAGATTCTGTTCAATTTGGCAAACAAAATGATAGTTTAGAAATAATTAAAAGAATTATTCAAAGACAGGCCGATAAATATAGATTTGGGATTTCTGATTTTTCGATTAATAATTTAGCCATCCATATTTATATTGCTCTTAAGAGACTTCAGTCTGGAAGAGTGATAGAACTGATAGACAGTGCCAAAAAAGAAGTTGCACAAAGTGCAGATCTTGACATGGCCTTAGCCATTGTTGATGATTTGGAGACTGTATATAATGTCCAGTTTCCACAGAGTGAGATCTACTATCTGCTTTTACATCTGTCCAGTAAAAAAATTATTAGCCTTGACTCGCTGACCGCTAATACTGTCGTTAGTGATGATATTTATAAAATGGTATTAACAATGCTTGAGCAGGTTAATCTTGTCTTTAAAATTGATTTTAGATATGATTTAGAATTAATTACTTTGCTGTCACTTCACCTAGTTTCTTTTCAAGTCAGGATACTTCATGATTTATCGTCATATAATCCTATGATGGATGAGATCAGGCATCACTATACTTTGGCTTATAACATGGCAACAATCGCCTGTGAAAAGCTGGAAGAGAAGTACCATAAAAAAATAACATTAGATGAAATTGCCTATATTGCTCTGCACTTTAATGTCGCTCTGGAGAAAAAACGAACTAAGAAAAAGGAGAAGGTTCTAATTGTTTGCGGAGAAGGCCGGGCTAATTCGGAATTACTAGTCTATCAGGTTCAAAAACATTTTGGAAATCAGTTGACTATTGTCGGCACCATCAATTTGTTTCAGCTGGATAAGGTCAGTTTTAAACAGATTGATTATGTTTTAAGTACCGAGGTGATCACACAAAAAATTCCGATTCCTATTATTGAGATTAACAGTTTATTGGCAGAAGAAGAAGTTGAACAAGTTAGTCAAAAGTTAAAAAATGTTCATGGACATCAGTTTATTCATTATTTTAAACCAAATTTATTTTTTAAAATTTCAGCATGTCAGCAAAAAACAACTGTTTTAAGCCGTTTATGCGAGACTATAGATCGGCAAATTTCCCTGCCGGATGGTTTTTATCAGTCAGTATTAGATAGAGAAAACATTGGACATACTGCCTTTGGCAACGGCGTGGCTATACCGCACCCTATAAACCCTATAGGTCAGCAAAGTTTTATTGCCGTTGGCATTTTAGATAAAAAAATCCTTTGGGACGAAGAAGATGTTCAGCTCATATTTTTATTGTCTATGAAGGAAAATGGTGATGAAAATATGCAGGATCTATATAAGATTCTCAGCAGAATTATTAGCAGCAAAGCTTATGTCAATCAAATTATTAAGGCTGGGACGTTTACGGATTTTAAAGAACTTATTATCAAAATTGTAGAAAGCATGAGTTAGTATTTTCCGCTTTTTTCTTGAAAAAGACTGTCTTTTCATTTTTTCTTTAGCGTGTTTTAATGGATTTGCTAGTAAGGAGGCAGATATTATGTTTGAAAGGCATTTAGTAAATTTTTCTCAAGAAACTTATCAAAATAAGTATCAGGTAATTGAGTCAACAGGGTATCTTCCTAATAAACATATTGATAATGCAGATATCTATATTCAGGATGTCAAGGAAAGAGAAGATGCTGTACCTACTTATATTGGTTTTGGTATTGCTATTCCTCATGCCGTATCAGAAGGTGTCAAGGAACCTTTTGTTATTTACCGCAAATTAAAGGAGCCCTTGATTTGGAGTGAGGATAGTGAAGAGGTTTCTCATATCTTCATGATTGGTGTTCCAAAAGATAAGGGTTCCAAGCAGCATTTGAAAATCATTTCAGAACTAAGTAAGAGCTTGATGAGAGAGGATTATCGCAATCAGCTTCTTCATGCAGAAAATGAAGATAGCGTCTACCGCCTATTACAGCAAATAGAAGAGAGGTTGTCCTGATGAAATTAGTAGCAGTATGTGCCTGTACAGCAGGTATTGCCCATACCTATATGGCTCAAGAAGCTATTGAGCAAGAATGCCGCAAACGAGGCATTGACTGTAAAGTTGAAACGCAAGGAGGAATGGGCATTGATAATGAATTAACTGAAAAAGAGATTAATGAAGCAGATGCAGTTGTTTTAGCTATCGCTATTGGTATTAAAGGAGAAGAGCGTTTTGATAAGCAAAAAGCTGCGGGGAAATGTATTGAGGTTGATCCTTCAAAAGCCATTAAAAATATTACGGGTGTTATTGATGACGCAGAAAAACTGACGACCAGCAAACAAAGTAAAGGGCTGAAAGATCTAGGAAATACCTTGTTTAAAGCGTTTAATACTGGGATTTCTTATTTTCTACCGGTTATCATAGTTGGCGGTATGCTTTTCTCTTTTACCTTGATGACCGGAAAAATTGAACACGGGCAAATTACACCGTCCAATCAGTTTTTTAAAACACTCTATGATATGGGGCAAGCAGGCTTTGCTATGATGGTTCCAGTCTTATGCGCCTATATTGCCTATGCTATTGCTGGAAAACCGGCTTTGGCACCAGGTTTTATTCTAGGATATGTGGCTAATAATCCCATAGGAGCTGATAAATTATCAACCGGATTTTTGGGAGCTATGCTGCTTGGGGTAGTGATTGGCTATCTTGTTAAATGGATTAAGACTTGGAAGGTACCTCAAGTGATTCAAGCTGTTATGCCAACGATGATTGTACCGTTGATAGCAACCTTGATTGTCGGAATAGGATATGTTTATATCTTGATTTATCCACTAGATGCTTTTGTCAAGCTTATGGTTAGTGTACTTAGTAGTTTAAATGGCTTTGGTGCAGCAGCTCTTGGAATCGGTATCGGTGTTTTAGCTGCTTTGGATATGGGCGGTCCCTGCAGTAAAGCAGCTACAGCCTTTACGTTGGCTCTAATGGCAGAAGGAATCAACGGGCCTAATGGAGCGTTTAGGCTATGCTGTGCTGTTCCGCCATTAGGCTTGGCTCTCTCGTCTTTGGTTATTTCAAGACAAAAGTACACAGAAGCTGAAAAGCAATTCGGCATTTCTGCCCTGTTTCTCTCAAGTGCGGGTATTACAGAAGGCGCCATTCCTTTTGCTGCCAAAGATTTCAAACGTGTTATCGTCTCCATTGTTATTGGTACAGCTGTAGCAGGGGTGCTTGGTATGCTGCATGGTGTTGAATCTATCGTTGCTTTCGGTGGTATTGTTGCCATTGGCGGTGTAACAAAAGGTGCTCTTTGGTATGTTGTAGATATGCTGATTGGAGCTTTGGTTATTGCAGGTATTTTGCATGTTTGGAAACCGAATTTAGATGCTGAGGGAAATCCAATTATCAAAACCTAATTTTGAAGTATAAAAAGTACAGGGCGAGCGGTACTGACTCCCAATGATGGGACGGTAGAAAAACACTTTTTAGGCGACCAGTTTTCTGTAATCTACAGGAGACTGGTCGTTTCATCTCTGTTGAATTCTGGTTTCATTATAAAATGTGATGTATGTTTTGACAATATCTGTTATACTATCTTTGGTTAAGTTTCTCCAGTTATGGAGATAGAAGGTTTCAGACTTTAGGACGGAATGGAACCATTCAATACAGGCATTATCAGCTGGTGTCCCTTTTCTGGACATGGAGCGGGTAATGCCTTTTTCTGTACAAGTCTGATAATAAGAAACGTTAAACAAAAGAAACTGGTGTGAGAGGAAGCCGATTCAGTGGGTCTTTGGCTCTGGTCGGCAATAGCGACTTATAATCGCAGAACAAGGGAGTGGGAATAGGGACCAAAATTTTCAATTTTTGGATTGCTCCCACTCTCTTTTTTATGCAATACAGCATTTGCTGGACGCAAGGGTTTATTGGAAGGCCACAGCTGACTGTTGGAGATAGTCTTATTTGTAACCTCAAAAAGGGGGACTGACTAGCCAAACTGGCTGTAGCTTAGAAGTATTGGGCACATTTTTGAACACTTAAGTGTGTGAGTCTTGGTCTTTTGTAAAAGCGCTTACATTGTTAGAATGAAGGCATAGGAAAACAAAAATCTTTAAGTAAAGGAGTAGGATTATGGATATACTACTTTATATTCTGAATTGGTTCTCGCAAAATATCTTGCAGAAACCAGCCTTCTTTGTGGGCCTTTTGGTACTGATTGGCTACTGGCTACTCAAAAAGCCTCTGCACGATGTATTTGCAGGTTTCATCAAGGCAACCGTTGGTTACATGATTCTGGACGTTGGTTCTGGTGGTCTGGTTACAACCTTCCGGCCCATTCTGGCAGCCCTCAACTATAAGTTTAAGATTGGTGCCGCTGTCATTGACCCTTATTTCGGCTTAACAGCTGCCAATGAAAAAATTGCCCAAGAATTTCCAAAGTTTATTGGGACGGCAACGACAGCCCTCTTGATTGGTTTCTTCTTCAATATTTTCTTGGTGGCCTTTCGTAAGATTACCAAGATTAGGACCCTCTTTATTACCGGTCACATCATGGTTCAACAGGCAGCAACCGTAACCTTGATGGTTATCCTCTTGATTCCGGCCTTCCGAAATCAAGTTTGGGGAACTGTAGCCGTTGGTCTTATCTGCGGTCTTTATTGGGCGGTCAGTTCAAATATGACGGTTGAGCCGACTCAACGTCTAACTGGTGGCGGTGGCTTTGCTATCGGTCACCAACAACAATTTGCTATCTGGTTTACCGATAAGATTGCACCAAAACTTGGTAAAAAAGAAGATAATTTGGACAATCTTAAATTGCCAGCCTTCCTGAATATCTTCCACGATACGGTAGTTGCTTCTGCCACCCTGATGTTAATCTTTTTCGGTGCTATTCTAGCTATTCTTGGTCCAGATATCATGGCTAACAAGGATGTCATTACCACCGGTACGCTTTATGATCCAACCAAGCAATCCTTCTTTATGTATGTGATTCAAACAGCCTTCACCTTCTCAGTTTATCTCTTTGTCTTGATGCAAGGTGTTCGGATGTTCGTTGGTGAATTAACGAATGCCTTCCAAGGTATTTCCAATAAACTCTTGCCTGGTTCCTTCCCTGCGGTTGATGTTGCGGCTTCGTTCGGATTTGGCTCAGCCAGTGCCGTCCTCTTCGGTTTTGCAACAGGTTTGATTGGTCAGTTGATTACGATTGTTCTCTTAATTGTCTTCAAGAATCCTGTCCTTATCATCACTGGTTTCGTTCCAGTATTCTTCGATAATGCGGCCATCGCTGTTTATGCAGATAAACGGGGCGGTTGGAAAGCAGCTGTCATTTTGTCCTTCATCTCTGGTATTTTGCAAGTAGCGGTTGGTGCTTTAGCCGTTGCCCTTCTAGGTCTAGCAAACTTCGGTGGTTACCACGGTAATATTGACTTCGCTATTCCTTGGGTACCCTTTGCTTACCTCTTCAAATACGCTGGAATCATTGGCTATGCTATCGTGGCTATCTTCCTCTTGGCTATCCCGCAAATTCAATTTACCAAAGCTAAAGATAAAGAAGCCTACTATCGCGGTGATGTTTCAGTTGAAGACTAAGCGCAATAATTATGACTTAACCTTTTAGAAATTAGAATAGGAGAAAATATTATGGTAAAAGTACTTACAGCATGCGGAAACGGTATGGGTTCTTCAATGGTCATTAAAATGAAAGTGGAAAATGCTCTGCGCCAACTCGGTGTTACAGATATTGAATCGGCCTCCTGCTCAGTTGGTGAAGCTAAGGGCTTGGCTTCCGGCTATGATATTGTCGTTGCTTCTAACCATCTGATCCATGAATTGGATGGGCGCACTAAGGGACATCTGATTGGTCTTGACAACCTCATGGATGATAACGAAATCAAGACAAAACTAGAAGCTGTTTTGTAGTAGATAAGGGGGAGTGAAATTCAGACGATGCTCACTCCCTTATTTAAAAGAAGGAGATTATTCTATGAATTTAGCACAATCGTTTAAGGAAAATAACTCCATTCGCTTAGGACTGACAGCAGAAACCTGGCAAGAAGCGGTTCATAAGGCTGTAGAGCCTTTGATTGACAGTGGAGCGGTGACAGAAGATTATTACGATGCCATTATTCAATCAACGGAAGAGTACGGCCCCTACTATATCCTAATGCCTGGTATGGCTATGCCTCACGCCCAAGCTGGTGTTGGAGTCAATAAGGATTCATTTTCCTTAATTACATTAACAAAACCAGTGACTTTTTCAGATGGTAAAGAAGTATCTGTTCTTTTGACCTTGGCCGCTAAGTCAGCAGCCATCCATACAACTGTTGCTATCCCCCAAATTATTGCCCTCTTTGAACTGGACAATGCCATTCAGCGGCTTCTTGATTGCCAGTCAGCAGAAGAAGTCTTGGATATGGTTGAAGAATCCAAGAACAGCCCTTACCTAGAAGGAATGGACCTGGATAATTAAATTAGTCCTGTGGACTAATTTAACCCGAGCCAAGAAACCGGAAAGCGAGGCGTCCTGTGGACTAATTTAACCCGCGACACGGCACAAGTAAACGCGATAATCGTTTACTTGTGAAGTTAGTAAGGAAGGTAGGAAGTTCGCCCTAATAGCGACTTCCGTGCCCCTTCGTTAAGCCAAGAAACCGGAAAGCGAGGCGTCCTGTGGACTAATTTAACCCGCGACACGGCACAAGTAAACGCGATAATCGTTTACTTGTGAAGTTAGTAAGGAAGGTAGGAAGTTCGCCCTAATAGCGACTTCCGTGCCCCTTCGTTAAGCCAAGAGATCGAAAAGCGAGGTGTCCTGTGGACTAATTTAACCCGCGACACTTCACAAGTAAACGCGATAATTGTTTACTTGTGAAGTTAGTAAGGAAGGTAGGAAGTTCGCCCTAATAGCGACTTCCGTGCCCCTTCGTTAAGCCAAGAGATCGAAAAGCGAGGTGTCCTGTGGACTAATTTAACCCGCGACACTTCACAAGTAAACGCGATAATTGTTTACTTGTGAAGTTAGTAAGAAAGGCAGGAGTAGCTTTAATAGCGGTTCTTCCTTAAGCGTGGAAAGATGGAAAGCAACAAAGAATCCAGACAGAAAATAGGGCCATGGTAATGGCCTAAAAATGAGATTGAGCGATAAAGATTTTTTATGAAAGGAAAATAATTATGACAAAACAACTTCCAAATTTACAAGTAGCCCTTGATCATTCTGATTTACAAGGTGCTATCACAGCCGCTGTCTCAGTTGGCCAAGAAGTCGATGTAATTGAAGCAGGGACGGTTTGTCTTCTCCAAGTCGGTAGCGAATTGGTTGAAGTGCTCCGCAATCTTTTTCCCGATAAAATTATTGTAGCTGATACCAAATGTGCCGATGCTGGCGGCACAGTCGCCAAAAATAACGCTGTTCGTGGTGCTGACTGGATGACCTGTATCTGTTGCGCAACGATTCCAACCATGGAAGCAGCCCGCAAGGCTATCGAAGAAGTCCGCGGAGACCGCGGTGAAATTCAGATCGAACTCTACGGTGACTGGACTTATGAACAAGCACAGCAATGGCTGGATGCCGGTATTTCACAAGCGATTTATCACCAATCACGCGACGCACTTCTTGCCGGTGAAACGTGGGGAGAAAAAGACCTTAATAAGGTGAAAAAATTGATTGATATGGGCTTTCGTGTATCTGTCACCGGCGGTCTCAATGTCGATACCTTAAAACTCTTTGAAGGAGTAGATGTCTTTACTTTTATCGCCGGTCGCGGTATCACCGAAGCAGCAAATCCTGCAGCAGCAGCCCGTGCCTTCAAGGATGAAATTAAGCGAATCTGGGGGTAGGTTATGGCACGTCCAATCGGTATTTATGAAAAAGCAACTCCTAAACAATTCACTTGGTTAGAACGTTTAAACTTTGCCAAGGAATTAGGTTTTGATTTTGTTGAATTATCTATTGATGAATCAGATGAACGTTTAGCGCGTTTAGAATGGTCAAAAGAAGAACGTTTAGACTTAGTGAAAGCCATTTTTGAAACAGGTGTGCGGATTCCTACCATCACCTTCAGTGGTCACCGCCGTTTTCCGATGGGTTCCAATGATCCTGAAAAAGAAGCGCGTGCTATGGACATGATGAAGAAGTGTATCATCTTTGCTCAAGACATCGGCATTCGCAATATTCAGCTGGCAGGTTATGATGTTTATTACGAAGAAAAATCACCTCAAACGCGGGCACGCTTTATAAAAAATTTGCGTCAAGCCTGTACTTGGGCAGAAGAGGCTCAGGTCATCCTTTCCATTGAAATCATGGATGATCCCTTCATCAACTCGATTGAGAAATATTTAGCTGTTGAAAAAGAGATTGATTCTCCTTACCTCTTTGTCTATCCCGATACAGGCAATGTCTCGGCTTGGCATAATGATCTCTGGAGCGAATTTTACAATGGACACCGTTCAATTGCCGCTCTTCACTTGAAGGATACTTATGCGGTGACAGAAAATTCTAAGGGTCAGTTCCGTGACGTGCCATTTGGCCAAGGTTGTGTTGATTGGGAAGCCATGTTTGATGTGCTAAAGAAAACAAATTATAACGGTCCATTTTTGATTGAAATGTGGTCAGAAAACTGTAAGACCGTTGAAGAAACACGAGCAGCTATAAAGGAAGCACAGGATTTCCTTTATCCACTAATAGAGAAAGCGGGGTTACGATAAATGTTAGTACCAGAATTAAGACAACATGTCTATGATGCCAATATGAAGCTACCCGTTCATGGTTTAGTCAAATTTACCTGGGGTAATGTCTCGGCTATTGACCGTGAACAGGGCTATATTGCTATTAAACCATCAGGGGTTGATTATGAGAAACTGTCACCTGAAAACATGGTCGTGACTGACCTTGATGGCAATATTGTTGAAGGGGATCTCAACCCATCATCTGACCTGCCGACCCATGTTGAGCTCTATAAAGCTTGGCCTGAAATCGGAGGTATTGTCCACACACACTCGACCGAAGGGGTAGCTTGGGCTCAGGCTGGCCGTGATATTCCTTGTTACGGAACGACTCATGCTGACACTTTCTACGGACCAATTCCTTGCGCGCGTGCGCTGACTTCAGAAGAAATTAATGGCGAGTATGAAAAGGAAACTGGCAAGGTCATCATTGAAGAGTTTACTAAACGCAATCTCGATCCTATGGCTGTGTCCGGTGTCACTGTCCGCAATCACGGTCCCTTTGCCTGGGGAAAAGATGAAAATGCAGCAGTCTATAATGCGGTCGTATTAGAAGAAGTAGCTCGCATGGCTCGTTATACAGAGGCTGTTGATCCCCAAGTAGAAGAAGTGCCACAGGCCCTCAAAGATAAGCACTATCTCCGCAAACACGGAAAAAATGCCTACTATGGTCAAAAAGGATTGGAACACTGATAGTAAGTGTTTGACCAAAGAATACTGATGGCGTTTTTATAAAGGGGTGAATCTGACAATACGGCGTGATAATGCTTTCAGGTGATTAGCTGCAAATAATAGTAGAATAGTTTACGAACAATTTCTTTTATCAAAGGAGAAAATCTGTGATTATTTTAAATAAAAAGAGCTACGCTCTCCTAGATTATTTGATAAAGCTGAAGGAGCCAGAGACGATTATGGCGATTTCAAAAGCTTTAGGACAATCGCGTCGAAAGATCTACTATCACCTAGATAAGATAAATGAAGCCCTGCCTGACACGGTTGGGAAAATCATTTCCTATCCCCGGATTGGCATCGTTCTGACTGAAGAGCAGAAGAAAGTCTGCCAAGATTTGATGGCAGAGCTGGATGATTATACCTATGTTATGAAGGTTGATGAACGCCTGCAGTTGATGCTGATTTATATTGGTGTAGCTGCAGAAAAAGTTACGCTTGAGAAACTCATGCAGCTGACCGATGTCTCTCGCAACACGGTTTTAAATGATTTGCAGGAAATGCGTCAGCAGTTGAACCGAGGAATCTTTGGCATCACGCTTCAAGTCAATAAAGCAAGGGGCTATTATTTAGACTGCCCAGCCCTTGTAAAAATCCAATTCTTTTATAAACTCCTTCAATCAATCGTTTATGAAGGAAATGAAGGTTTTAATGAGATTGTCCACCTAAAAATTCGGGAGTTCTCACCAGATAATCTCTATTTTTCTGAAAATATGCGCAGCTATTTTACAGAACAAGTCAATCAGCTGACAGACAGATTAGGGAAGAAAATTAACTGCTATGACCGACAGTTTATGGCTAGAGCTCTGCCTTATTTACTGAGCGTCTATCGGAATATGAGCCTGTCTAATGAAGAAAGAGTGACGGTTCACCGAGAATTTAGCATGGCGCGGGAGCGTAAAGAATACCGTCTTGTTCAGGATTTGGCTGATGGGGTTTATCAGACTTATGGTATTCGACTAGATGAACTTGAAAAATCAATCGTTGCTATGCTTATTCTTTCGTTTCGGAAAGACCGAGATGAGCATGTAGAGAGTCATGACTATGATGATATGCGGCAGCAGTTGGATCACTTTTTGAAAAAGTATGAAACGCTTTATCATGGCAGCTTTGTCCATCGCGATTTGCTGCTCAGCCAATTGGTTGCCCACTGTAAATCCATGCTTTATCGGAAAACCTACGGGATTTCATCCATTAATCCTCTGACCAATCAGATTAAGGAGAATTATCAAACCCTTTTTGAACAGACTAAATCGTGTGCTGATATTTTGGAGCGGGCCTGGTTTATTTCTCTGACAGATGATGATATTGCCTATTTAGCGGTTCATCTAGGCGGTGAATTGGAAAAAGAAGAGAAAGACAATAATCATTTCAATCAAGTAGAAGTGACCTTAGTGTGTGATGACGGTGTCGGGGTACAAAAGTTTTTCCTCCAACAGTGTCGGCGAATTTTGCCTAATACACGTATTGAGGCCGTTTTTTCTTCGGAGCAATTTCATAGCATCAGTGATTTACTAACTTCTGATTTTGTCATCACCACCTCGGATCCAGACACTTTGACGAGCTCATTACCTGTTCTTCAGGTTAATGCTGTTTTAACCGATGAGGATATTGTGAGAATGGTGCGTTTTATCAGACGGGAAAGTGCTGACCATCAAGCCTTTGATGAGGAAATCGAGCACTATATCCGCCAGTACGTCAAAAGCGACAAAGAAGCCTATATCTTACTCAAAAAAATCGAGAAGGTTTTCTACCAAGAACTGTTGAAAGATGTCAGTGGTTATTATTAGGAAGTAACGCATACTAGCGTTAACATTGGAAAAAGACAGTGTGGCAGGGAGAACACTTCCTGTCACTTTTTGTCAGATCTAACTCCAGTGACAGCCTAGTTTTGAACACAAAAAAGTGTGAGACTTGGTCTTTTTTTCAAGAAGCGTGGATACTATACTGAACATATAAGAAAAAATACTTTGGAGGTATTAAAATGGCTAATGTAAAAGATATTACACGTGAGTCTTGGATTCTTTCAACTTTTCCAGAGTGGGGAACCTGGCTCAATGAAGAAATTGAAGAAGAAGTGGTTCCAGAAGGCAACTTTGCCATGTGGTGGCTGGGTAACTGCGGTGTTTGGATCAAGACACCGGGTGGTGCCAATGTTGTCATGGATCTGTGGTCAAACCGCGGTAAACATACGAAACAGGTAAAGGATATGGTACGCGGTCACCAGATGGCTAATATGGCCGGTGTGCGCAAATTGCAGCCTAACCTGCGCGTGCAGCCCATGGTTATCGATCCTTTTGCTATCAACGAATTAGACTACTATCTCGTTTCTCACTTCCATAGTGATCACATTGATATCAATACAGCTGCAGCTATTGTCAATAATCCTAAGTTGGACCATGTTAAATTTGTCGGTCCTTACGAATGCGGTGAAATTTGGAAGAAATGGGGTGTTCCTGAAGACCGCATCATTGTTATTAAACCGGGTGAATCCTTTGAGTTTAAAGATATCAAAGTAACAGCTGTCGAATCTTTTGACCGGACCTGCTTGGTAACCTTACCAGTTGAAGGAGCAGACCAGCAAGATGGCGAATTAAAAGGTCTGGCTGTAACGGATGAAGAAATGGCCCGTAAGGCTGTCAACTACGTCTTTGAAACTCCCGGTGGAACAATCTACCACGGTGCTGATTCGCACTTCTCAAATTATTTTGCCAAACACGGTAAGGACTTCAATATTGATGTCGCTATCAATAATTACGGTGACAATCCAGTTGGGATCCAAGATAAGATGACGTCGATTGACCTTTTGCGGATGGCTGAAAATCTGCGTGCTAAAGTTATCATTCCAGTTCACTACGATATCTGGTCTAACTTTATGGCATCTACCGATGAAATCTTAGCCCTCTGGAAGATGCGTAAAGAGCGTCTGCAATACCAATTCCATCCATTTATCTGGGAAGTCGGTGGCAAGTACACTTATCCACAGGATAAAGATAGAATCGAATATCATCACCCACGTGGCTTTGACGATTGTTTCGAACATGATTCTAATATTCAATTCAAGGCTCTGCTCTAATATGACCCTTTGAAAATCCTAGATAATCAAGAAAAACTTGACTTTAGATGGGACTGAGACAAGAGTCTCAGCTCCTCTTTTATTAGTAAGAAAAAATCCAATATAAAGAGCTAAGCTCAAGTTATATGAGCTGGTTACTAAAAAGAAAGAAGTGATACTATGACAGAATTTGATAGCAAGGACTACCTCGCCAAAGTAGATGCTTGGTGGCGGGCGGCTAACTACATTTCCGTGGCTCAGATGTACCTAAAAGATAATCCCCTGCTTCGCCGTGAGGTAAGTAAAGAAGATGTCAAGGTTCATCCTATCGGCCATTGGGGGACCATTGCTGGACAGAACTTTATCTATGCCCATCTCAATCGTGTTATCAATAAATATGATTTGAACATGTTTTACATTGAGGGTCCTGGCCATGGCGGCCAAGTTATGGTGTCTAATTCTTATATTGACGGTTCCTACACCGAACGCTATCCCAATATTACTCAGGATGAAGATGGCCTTAAACAGCTTTGTAAAATTTTCTCATTTCCTGGCGGCATTGCCTCTCATGCAGCACCTGAAACTCCGGGCTCTATCCACGAAGGTGGTGAGTTAGGTTATGCCCTGTCGCATGCTACAGGGGCTGTTTTGGATAATCCCGATGTCATTGCAGCGACAGTCATCGGTGATGGAGAAGCAGAGACAGGTCCGCTCAATGCTGGCTGGTTCTCCAATACCTTTATTAACCCAGTCAATGATGGGGCTGTTTTACCGATTCTTTATCTTAATGGCGGTAAAATTCATAATCCAACTATTTTATCCCGTAAGACGGACGAAGCATTAACCCATCTTTTCAAAGGACTAGGCTGGGAACCCTATTTTGTCGAAGGAAATGCTCCTGAAATCATTCATAGTCAAATGGCTGAAACTTTGGATAAGGTTATTGAGAAAATCAAGGCCATCCAAACTCAGGCCCGCCAGAAATCAGCCGAGGAAGCTCAGCAAGCCCAATGGCCTGTTCTTATTGTACGAACACCTAAAGGCTGGACCGGTCCTAAAGAATGGAACGGTGAACCGATTGAAGGAGGCTTCCGAGCTCACCAAGTTCCCATTCCGGTAGAAGCTGGACACATGGAACATGTCGATGCCCTGACAGATTGGCTCAAATCCTATCGTCCAGAGGAACTTTTTGACGAAAAAGGTTATGTAAAAGAGGAGATCCGCAGCCTCGCTCCAAAGGGAGACAAGCGGATGTCTATGAATCCTATCACCAATGCAGGGGTTGTCAAAAAGCTGAATTTGGCAGATTGGCGTAAGCATGCTATTGATACGTCAAAACCTGGCAGTGTCATGAAGCAGGATATGATTGAATTTGGTAAGTATGCGGCTGATTTGGTTGAAGCTAATCCTGATAATTTCCGTATTTTCGGACCGGATGAAACCAAGTCCAACCGCCTAAATAATGTCTTTGCAGCGACTAATCGCCAATGGCTGGCCCCTCGTGACAAATCCTATGATGAATGGATTTCACCTGTGGGCCGGGTTATTGATTCCCAGCTCTCTGAGCATCAGGCAGAAGGTTTCTTAGAAGGTTATGTCTTGACCGGCCGCCATGGTTTCTTTGCTTCTTATGAATCCTTCCTGCGAGTGGTTGATTCTATGATTACGCAGCACTTCAAATGGCTTCGTAAATCCAAGACCCATACGGACTGGCGCAAAAATTATCCTTCCCTCAACTTGATTGCCACATCGACCGTCTTTCAACAAGACCACAATGGCTATACCCATCAAGATCCGGGACTGCTGACTCATTTGGCTGAGAAGACGCCTGAATATGTTCGTGAATACCTACCAGCCGATTCTAACTCTCTCTTTGCGGTCATGGAATACGCCTTAGCCGATGAAGATAAGGTCAATGTGATTGTCACTTCTAAGCATCCGCGTCCGCAGTTTTACTCTGTTGGGGAAGCGCAAGAGTTAGTCAAGGAAGGGTACAAGGTCATTGATTGGGCCTCTAATGACCACGACGGAGAACCTGACATTGTCTTTGCGGCTGCAGGAACTGAACCGAACTTAGAAGTGCTAGCTGGGATTTCACTTCTCCATAAGGCCTTTCCAGAAGTGAAAATTCGCTTTATCAATATTGTAGATATCTTAAAACTTCGTTCACCTAAGGTTGACCCGCGTGGGCTGTCTGATGAAGTCTTTAATAAGCTCTTCACCACAGATAAGCCGATCATCTTTGCTTATCACGGTTATGAAGGGCAAATTCGCGACCTCTTCTTTAACCGCGATAATCATCATGTTTATATCCATGGCTACCGTGAAAACGGGGATATTACAACACCATTTGATATGCGAGTCATGTCTGAGATGGATCGCTTCCATATCGCTAAAGAAGCAGCTCAAGCAGTCCTTGGGAATAAAGCTCAAAATTTTGCTCAAGAGATGGCAGACAAATTGGCCTATCATACCGCTTATATCCGTGAACATGGCGATGACATTCCAGAAGTTCAAAACTGGCAGTGGGAAAATATTAACTAATATTAGCAGAAGCAGGATTAAAATATGATCCTGCTTTTTTATAATCCATTTTACATCCAAGGTACAAATGATAAACGGCCACTATGTGAGTGTGCATGAACATCTAAATCTAGGAAATGTTCGGAAATCGTAATTAATTTTTGGATAGGATTCAGAAAGCTTTTTTGTCCTGTCAACAAATATATATTACTCAGGGGAGCTGTAGCTGTTTCTTCTGGTTTTAAAAAGTTTGGCATGTAAAAGGTGCATGTGGAACATAATTTAGCACTAATTAATTTCCCAATTTAATTTGACAATCGGTGAACACATTTTTAAAAACTCAAGTTTAAAAGTCTAGGTGCCTCGAGAAAAAGCAGCTGTTTTCGAATACGAACAGCTAGTCATTTTCATCGGTTCCAATTATCCAAAGCTCAGCTATTTGCCCAATATGTTTACACGTATGGCATTAAATTTAAGGGATTAGATGATAAGCACCTTTCTTGAAAATACATAGCTCCCTATGTTATTATAAATCGGCAGCCAGATGTTTTGGAGGAAGCAGTATGTCAGGTAGTATCGCGATTCAGTTAAAAAAAATCGTGCAGGATTTTGAAAATCTATCCAATAGGCGTTTACAAGCCTATCAACTAACCCATTCGCAGTTTAAAATTATCAAGTATCTCTATCGCCATCAGCACCCTCCTATCAATCAAGGCAATGTTGAGCGTTATTTTTCAATGTCTAATCCAACTGTAACTGGGATTGTGCAGAATCTGGAAAAAAAGGGCTGGCTGAGACGTCAGCCAGATCCGACTGACAGTAGAAGTAAACTGCTGATTTTGACAGAACAGTCACTGGCAAAAGAGCAAGAATTCAACCAACTCTTTATGGATATGGAAGAGGATTTGCTTGCTCCCTTAACGGTACACGAGCGTCATGCTCTAATGGCTTTATTGACAAAATTAAAACCACACTAGAAAGGAACAAGATGCCTATGATGCGAACTGAGAGGATTCCGAAACTTTTGAAAAGATTCGCTATTCCGGCGGTTATTGCTAACCTCATTAGTGCCCTTTATAATATTGTTGATCAGATTTTTATTGGACAGGGAGTTGGTTATCTTGGTAATGCAGCCACTAACATTGCCTTTCCGATTACAACGATTTCCTTAGCCATTGCTCTGATGCTGGGAATTGGAGCAGCTTCTAACTTCAATCTTGAAATGGGACGGGGAAACCCCGAAAAAGTAAAGAAGATGGTTGGAACGACTTACGGACTTTTGCTGATTATCGGTCTAATTTTTACACTTATTCTTTTGCTTTTCACCGAACCAATCATCATTACTTTTGGAGCAACAGGTGATATCCTTCACTATGCCAGCACCTTCGTGCGTATCACAGCCTTGAGTTTACCTTTTTTCTTTATCTCTATTGCTTGTAATGCTATTGTCCGGGCTGATGGCAGTGCCAACTACTCTATGATGGGAATGGTAACAGGAGCTATTCTGAATATGATTCTCAATCCTATTTTTATTTTTCATCTACACTGGGGGATTGCTGGATCAGCTTGGGCGACAGTTATCAGTCAGACCGTATCTGGCTTAATTTTCTTGGCTTATATTCCTAAATTTAAGAATATTAGCCTTACGGCTAGGGATCTCATTCCAAATGTAACATTATTAAAGCCTATCTGTGCCTTGGGATTGGGTCCTATGTTTAATCAATTTTCTGTAACGATTATTCAAATTACGACTAATAATTTATTGCGTATCTATGGTGCACAAGAGACGATTGGTTCCTCAATTCCTATTGCAGTTGTAGGTGTTGTTACTAAGCTTAATCAGATTTATATTGCTATTGTCATGGGAATCAGCCAGGGTGCTCAGCCAATTCAAGGGTTTAACTATGGTGCCAGAGCTTACGGCCGTGTTCGAGAAATTTATAGCTTGACAGTAAAATTGGTTACTCTGATTTCGATTAGTTTCTTCTTAATTTTTCAATGCTTTACAGAGCCAATTATCAGCCTTTTTGGAACTTCAAGTCAGGCTTATATGGATTATGCTACTCGCTATCTGCATATCTTTGCAGCTGTTCTTTTTGTCAATGGTTTCCAAATTGCAACAGGCCTCTTCTTTTCTGCCATCGGTAAGGCTAAGAAGAGTGCTGTATTGGTATTGACTAAGCAGATTGTGCTGATCTTACCCTTACTGGTCTTGATGACGGTGGTCTTTGGTGTCGCTAATATTATGATCGCCAATCCGATTGCTGATTTCTTATCCGCAGTTGTTGCTGTCTATTTTATCTATCGTGAATTCCAATCCATGCCCAAAGAGGACCGTCCATTTGAAACAGAGATAGTCTCTGGATAGTAGGAGAGACGTTATCGTTAATGTTAATCTTCTTTATCTCCTCAACGGCAATTCATATTTAGTCTGGATAAGTCCTGAGAGCTGTTTTTAAGAGAAACTATCAATCTTCTGTACGGACTTATGGCTATTATCAAAACTCGGTTTTAACTAGACCGAGTTTTTTTAGTAGTCAAAAAAGTTCAGTAGCTCCTGCTACAGTGCAAGCATCAGGGTGGACAAAGCTGCAAAAAAGAGAATGGGGCGGAACCGAGAGTGGGACTCAATCAGTAGAGAGTGGGACAAACAGCCATGATAGCTTAGCCCACACCCACAAAATATTGTAATCTCTGAAGATTACGTATAAAAAATCAGTAAATCGTGATAAAATCATGATTTTGATTTTCTTCGCTCGCCCATTTTAATGCTCAGGTCTCTGCCACTTTCTTATTTTTAGGTGGCAGGCTTTGGCGGTCTGTCAAAGTCCACTGGAGCATTTTGACACTTGCTTTGCAAGCTTTATTTCTCGATTAAAAAGCTCTCCCAGAGCTTTTTAGCCCACCTCCGCACAGTTGATTGGTACTAAAGTACCTAATAAACTGTGTAAAGATAAGATTTCTTGGCGTAGCCAACAAGTTTTGCTTCCAACCATTGCTCCGAGGGTTTATTCCAAAAGAAGGATACTAGACGAGTTTTGGTCCAGCCTCTTCTGTTAGGGCTTCAAACCAGTTTTTTCAAAGAGAAAAACAAGAAAACCACCAGCTCTAAGCTGGTGGCTAACAAGGCTTCAAGCTTCCACTTTAAACGCTATCCATTAAGTAGCGTTTACTGAGAAAGGACCAGAGTTAATAGAAGTTTTTCTTGATGATAGGGTACTGACCAGTGTGTTACTGGGACCTGTCCTATCCAATACAAGAACTTCTACTTGTCAAGATTTTCCCATTGCCAGTTTTGAACTTCCGGAATATCATCGCCATGTTCACGAATGTAATCCTTATGGTAAGCAACAGTTTCATCCATTTTAGCAGAAAACTCTTGTGCTTTCTCACCTAAAGTGGTGAGAGCTGCATCTTGCGCCAGATGGAAGCGATCAAGTTCAGACATAACTCGCATATCAAATGGTGTTGTAATATCTCCATTTTCACGATAACCATGGACATGGAGGTTATGGTTATGACGTTGGAAGAAAAGATCGCGAATCATTCCTTCATAGGCATGGAAGGCAAAAATGACAGGCTTATCTGTGGTAAACACCTTATCAAATTCTTCATCGGACAGACCACGTGAATCAACATCTGGGTGACGAAGCTTGAGAATATCCACTACATTCACAAAGCGAATCTTAAGGCTTGGGAATGTCTTGTGCAGGATAGAGATTGCTGCCAAAGCTTCTAAGTTTGGTTCAGTTCCTGCAGCTGCAAAGACAACATCAGGTTCTTCATTTGCTGAAACGGTCGATGCCCAATCAATAACTTTATAACCTTTATCTACTAGTTCACTGGCCTCTTCTACAGAATAGAATTGTGGACGCGGATGTTTTGACGTGACAATCAAATTAATTTTATCTTCGTCCTTGAAGGCTTTATCCATAACAGCCAATAGGCTATTGGTATCAGCAGGTAGATATTCGCGGATGTATTCAGGTGTCTTTTCAGACAAGTGTGTCAAAACACCTGGATCTTGGTGGGTATAACCATTATGGTCTTGTTGGAAGACAGTTGATGTGGCAATCAAGTTGAGGGATGGATAATTTTTCCGCCAAGTCGTGTGAGTTTTTGACTTACGGAGCCATTTGAAGTGTTGGGTAATCATGGTATCGACAACACGCAAGAAGGATTCATAAGAGGCAAAGAATCCATGGCGGCCTGTTAAGACGTAGCCTTCTAGGAAACCTTCTGCTTGGTGTTCAGAAAGTTGAGAATCAATAACCCGACCAGCAGGAGAGAGCCATTCATCATAGGATGGATCGCGACGTCCCATCCACTGACGGTTGGTTTTCGTAAATACTTCATTAAGACGGTTGGATTTGGATTCATCTGGACCAAAAATACGGAAATTATCAGAATTAGCTTCAACTAAGTCAGCCGCATACTTACCAAATTCAATCATGTCTTGTGCAACGATTTCTCCCGGCGTCTGTATATCAAATGCCCGTTTTTTCCAATCAGCTGTATCCAGTGGCTTGATGACACCGGCATTTGTAATGGGATTCATGGACATACGGCGATTGCCCTTTGGAGAAAGAGATGCAATCTCTGACCTTAGACGGCCTTGAGCATCAAAGAGTTCTTCTGGTTGGTAGGATTTCAGCCAGTCAAGCAGGGCATCGACATGTTCCATGTGATGAGAGTCTACTGGAATTGGAACTTGGTGAGCTCGCCAGCCGCCTTCAATTGGGGCACCGTTCCAAGATTTAGGACCAGTCCAGCCCTTAGGAATACGCGCTACAATGACTGGCCAAGCAGGCATTGTAGCTTCATCAGCTGAACCTTTACGAGCTTGAGCTTGGATATTTTTAATTTCTTCAATAGCTTCATCTAATTTTGCAGCAAATAATTTGTGAGCAGCTGCATGGTCGTTAGCAAATGCTGTAACATCAGCAAAAATTGGCTTCCAGCCAAGTCCGGTAAAGAAAGCCTTCAATTCATCATCAGATTTGCGTTCAAAAATGGTTGGATTATGAATTTTACCGCCATTCAAGAAATGGATAGGGAGTACCGCACCATCATTGACAGGATTGATAAAGGTGTTTGACAACCATCCTGCCATGAGCGGTCCCGTTTCACTTTCGCCATCACCAATAACAGTTGCTGCAATGACATTGGGATTATCCAAAACAGCACCCGTAGCGTGGGACAGAGCATAACCCAATTCACCACCCTCATGAATAGAGCCTGGTGTTTCAGGAGCTGCATGTGAAGCAATTCCGCCAGGGAAGGAAAAGATCTTGCACAGCTGCTTCAAGCCTTCCTCAGTCTGTGAAATCTGAGGATTTAATTCGGTGTAGCTCCCATCGAGATAGGAGTTGGATACCATAACCTGACCGCCGTGACCAGGACCTTCAATGTAGAACATATCCAAATCATACTTGTTGATTGAACGAAGTAAATGGGCATAGATAAAGTTCTGTCCAGGCACGGTTCCCCAGTGTCCAATTGGGTGTGATTTCAAGTCTTCTGCAGCAACCTCTCGCCTCAGAAGTGGATTATCTTTAAGGTACATTTGCGCTGCAGAAATATAGTTGGCAGCCCGCCACCAAGCATCTACCTTATTAAGATAGTCACTAGAATCAAAATTTGTATTCATAATAAACCTCCTAGAGTTAATTGTTTTATTTTTCACAGGTAGAATATATCACTAACAATAGGAGAAGTCAAAAGCGCTTTCATGAATCAATCACACGGATGCAGCAGCGGTAAAAACCAGTATTATCAATGGTTTGACCCAAAATCACAGTAGATAAATAGCACGACTTCCACATTAATATGGAAGGAAGTTGATTTTGATTATGAAAGCGCTTATATTATAATGTCGTTGTGAAAAGGAGGTGTGAAAATGAACATCAGGCAGGTCGAAACACTCAGATACTTGCTGTCTATTGAGGACTATATCACGGCTAGCGACTTGTCTGCTAGGTATGGGATCTCAACGAAAACGATTTACACGGATATTGCTGTAATCAATGATGAACTATCTCCTTTTGGAATTGAAATTGAAAAAAGACCCAGAAGAGGGATTCGATTAGTAGTCGAGCCTAAAAAGATGGAACTGCTTGCCCACTATATTGAATCCAGCCGTTTGACTCAGTCGGAAGAAGCTAGCCAATTCCAAAGAGAATGCGATTTTTTAAAGAAGGTGATTCTCTATTCTGAAAAGGTAGAAATTGCAGACTGGTCGATCAGCCATTTTGTTAGTGAAGCCTCGACTCGCAGGGATATAGAGAAACTGGAAAAAAAGATTGCAAAATATAACCTAGGTTTTGTGAAAAGAAACGGAGAGATTTCGTTAAAGTATGTAAATGAAGAAGATGTCAGGAAATTTCTAAGAAACTATTTGATTCAGCATTTCGACCTAGAAAATAGGGAGAGTAGACTTAGTTGTCTAGAACGGTTCTTTGATAGTGAGTTAGTGGAGAATATCGACCATTATATTAATGATTCAGAATCAAAATATCAATTTATGATTAATGACTCTTATCGGGTTTACCTGATACTGGATCTCCTAATCAGTAGTTGTCGCTATAAAAGTGGACATCACATGCTCCAAGAGGAGCCTAAATTCTTGATAAAAAACTTATGCCAATATGAAGTTTATATCATTGCTGGTGACCTGCTTAGCAAGGTAACAGACATACCGATACAGATGTTAGAGTCTTCTGAAATACGCAGTATCTGTTTAACCATACTGTCAGTGGGCTATGAAGCTAAACCGCAGTCCTATATGGAAGTCTCAGAAACTGTTAAGCAATTTATTGATAAGGTTAGCCAATTATCTGGCGTTGATTTTACCAAGGATGAGCATCTTTTAAGGACCTTAGAAAATCATATTCAGCCGATGATTTTTAGGTTGCGAAATGACATTAATATAAAAAATCAAATTACAGAGGAGATAAAGTCAAAATACAGCGCTCTTTATAATATTGTTTGGCTGGCTTCCAGAATCATCTCTAAGCAGTATGCCATTAAAATTATTGACGCTGAGATTGCCTTTTTAACCATCTATTTTGAGATTGCGGTTGAGAAAATTAGTAAACCCCTCAATATTTACATTATCTGTCCCCATGGCTTAGCCACTTCAGAATTAATCATCAATTCAGTTAAAAAGCTAGTGTCGGGATTTGACAGATTGATTAGTGTTGATTGGAGAAAATTAAAGCAATCAGCTATTGAAGATGCTGACTTGATTATCAGTTCAGTTGAATTGGGAGAAACGCCCAAGCCCTATATCCTCGTCAGTCCTATTGTAACCGATATTGAGCGAGAAGAAATTCAAAAAGCTTATAACAAACTGACTGAGACGAATCGATCATCTTTAGCGTCATACTTATCTGTACAAAACAGGGAAGATGTGTCTAAAAAAATTATTTTAGATTTGCTCAACAATAATGTGATTATCCAGCAGTCTTGCAAAACGGTAGAAGAAGCTATTAAGAAGATGATTCATTTAGCTTTTCCCCAAAAGCAAGCGGCTAGGTCTATTCTCAAATCAGTTTTGTCACGTGAAAAATTAGGGAGTACGAGCGTATATACTGGTGTCGCTCTTCCCCATGCCGATCCTAGTGTTGTAAAAAATTCACATCTGGTGACAATGACATTAGACAAGCCCATGAAATGGGGACAAAATTTAGTCAGTGTTATTATCCTTATAGCTATTTCAGAGGATGATGAACAGGTGTATAAAAATGCTTTGATTAGTTTGTATTCGAGAATTAGTAATGTTCAATATATTGACAAATTAAAGTCTAGTAAGAGTAAGGAAGAGTTTGCTAAACGACTCTTTGAATAAAAGCGTTAATCATTAAAGGAGGTTATCAATGTCTGAAAATATAAAATTATTAGATTATCTAGATGAGCGTTTGATTTTTACTGGTCAATCATTTAAGGCGAGTACGGATTTATTTGAAACTATTTCTAACGTAGCGCTGAAGCTGGGAAATGTTAGGGAAGACTTTCTTCCTCGTGTTATGGATAGAGAAGCAAATTTTCCTACAGGAATCCAATTGGAAAATATTGGTGTTGCTATTCCCCACACAGATGCTGAATGCATTCTCAACGAGTTTGTCGCAGTAGTGGTCAATCAAAGCCCAACTATTTTTAAGAGTATGGAAGATCCTTCTCAGTCCGTTCCAGCAAGTATTGTATTTGTTTTAGGGCTGAATCAGCCGCATAAGCAACTGGAAATGCTTCAATCATTAATGGGATTACTGCAAAATGAAAAGTTATTATTTCAAATAGTAGCAGCAACTTCTGCAGAAGAAATACTAAAAATTGTAAAAACTAATAATTTATAAAAGGAGTTAACAACTATGGCAAAGGTAAAAGTATTGGTGGCTTGTGGAGCTGGAATTGCAACTTCAACAGTAGTCATGAAAAAAATTGAAGATCTTTTTGCAAATCATCAGATTGATGCAGAATTTCGACAAATAAAAATCGCCGAAGCATCCTCACTTCAAAATGATTATGACATGTTAATCACTACGACCATGCTTCCGACAACGTACGATATTCCTGCTATCAAGGCAATGTCCTTCTTAACAGGAATTAATCAGGCAAAAGCAGAAGAAGAAATTTTGAGTACAGTTAAACAAATTCAAGCAGGGAGCTAAATGCGATTGTATCTTTAAAATCCTAAGAGGAGGAAAATTATGAGTACATTAACAAATATAGTTCAAGGTATTCTAAATATGGGATCCAGTGTAGTCCTTCCCATTATTATTTTCATATTGGCAATGGTCTTTAGAGTACCTGTGAAAAAGGCTATTACCTCAGGCTTAACCGTAGGTATTGGGATGTTAGGGATCAATCTTGTATTGGGATTGTTATCTGACAATGTTGGGCCAGCGGCTCAGGCAATGGTCGAACGGATGGGTCTTAATTTAACGGTTGTTGATGCCGGCTGGCCCGCAGTATCAGCTGCGACATGGGCTCAGCCAATTGCCGCAGTGATGATTCCGGTTATCTTAATTGTTAACTTGGTAATGTTAGCCTTCAAGTGGACAAAGACATTAAATATTGATATTTGGAACTATTGGCATATGAGTGCTGCGGCCGCAACGGGTTATGTCGTTACAGGTAATTTCTTCTGGGGAATCCTTTGTGGTGTTGCCTATACCATTATTGTTCAAATTGTCGCTGATAAAACCGCCCCTTATGTTCAAGAATATTATGGATTAGAAGGGGTAGCCTTTACCACCGGTTCTGCACAGGGATATGGCTTGATTGGTATTCCAGTTGCTTGGCTAGTCAGTAAGATTCCAGGTATCAAAAATTGGCATGTAGAACCTGAAGCTATTCAAAAGAGATTTGGTATCTTTGGAGAACCAATGATTATGGGGATAATTATTGGTATCGTCCTATCCTTGCTGGGGGGCTACGATATTACGAAGACCCTGCAAACAGGGATGGCCATGGGAGCTGTCATGTTTATCCTGCCACGGATGGTAAAAATCTTGATGGAAGGATTGATTCCTATTCAGGAAGCTGCGCAAGCCATGTTGCAAAAACGTTATGAAGGCCGTGAAATTTTCTTGGGAATGGATGCCGCTTTGGCAACGGGCTCACCAGCTGCCCTGTCTACAGGTCTCTTAATGGTGCCTATCACCTTGTTCATCGCAATCATTTTACCAGGGAATCGGGTACTCCCATTTGCCGATTTAGCAACCATTCCATTTTTTGCAGCCTTAGTTGTACCAACACGCAAGGGTAACATTCTTCATTCGGTTATTTCTTTGACAGTGGTTATTACTCTGGCTCTGTGGATGGCAACAGATTTTGCTCCGGCGCTAACCCACATGTCCGAAGGTATTGTTAAGTTCCCTAAAGGCGCTGCTCAAGTTTCTAACTTTGATACAGGTGGTAATGTTTTAAATTGGATTTTCTTGAAATTGTCACAATTACTAAAGTCACTAGTTGGCTGATAGCTTAATCTTTATTAGAAGCTGCTAGTTAAGTTGAGAAATATTGTTTAAATTATGGAGGAATCAAAATGAGTATTGCTAAAAAAATGAAAGCTGTATTAAAATCAGAACCAGGTTATGATCACATGTCACTTGAAGAAATAGATGTTCCGGAAGTTTACGGGGATCGTGTCTTAATGAAAGTGGCTTACACTGGTATTTGTGGTACAGATATTCATACTTTTAAAGGAGAATATAAAAATGCTGTGACACCATTAGTTCTAGGTCACGAATTTTCCGGTCAGGTCGTTGCTGTAGGGGAAGATGTGACAACAGTGAAGGTTGGAGACCGCGTAACAAGTGAAACAACTTTTGACACATGTGGTAAGTGTGTCTATTGCCGAAATAAAGAGTATAATCTCTGTGAAAATAGGTCGGGTATAGGGACGAAAGCTTTTGGCAGCATGGCTAATTACGTACTAACCAGGGAAGAAAGTGTTCATGTTTTGCCAGATAATGTTAGTTACCAATTGGCTGCCATGTCAGAACCATTAGCCTCCTGTGTCCATGCTATGTATCAAAAGACTCCACTAACCTTGCATGATAGTATCTTGATTATTGGCCCTGGACCAATGGGACTTCTTTCCTTACAGATTGCGAAGGAGATTGGCGCCTTTACAATCGTATCGGGTACGACGAAGGATGAAGACCGCTTAAAAATTGCGAAGGAGCTAGGAGCAGATATTGTTGTAAACACGCAAAAAGAAGATTTAGAGTCAATCGTTAAGAAAGCTACCAATGGCGTCGGGTTAGATATCGTATACGATTGTTCAGGTGCTATACAAGCTGTTAATGCCGCCTTGCCGCTGCTGAAAAAAGGAGGCACTCTCCAACAAGTCGGACTGTTTGCAAAAGATTTAAATGAGATGGACCAACGGACAATTATTCAGCATGAGGTTAATTATATTGGTTCACGTTCCCAAAATCCTTTTGATTGGGATATTGCAATCCACCTAGAAAGCAAGGGAGCTATTAATACTGAAAAAATGGTGACGGCTGTTTACGATTTAGAGCATTGGCGAGATGCTTTCGAAGCTATGATGGCAGGAAAAGAATTAAAAGTGTTGATTGCTTCTAACCCAGAAGAACTTTCCTAGCTTTGATAATACCGTATTATTAGGATTTAAGGTTATTAATGATAAGTTTGAGACAGGCAGCCATGATGGCCTCGCCCCACCTACAAAATAGTGTAATCTCTGAAGCTTACGTATAAAGGGATCTCAAACTCTTTTACTAGTGAGTTTAGTCAGTTTTGTTCCGCAGATACTAAACCAATAACAACCACCAGTTTATCCATACACTGGTGGTTTTAAGGTGTTTAAATAACCCTGATGATACCCTTCCGCATCAAAAAAAAGCTTCAAATGTCCCAGCGCAAAGGTCATCCAATTCCTGACTGATTTGTTCCATGATTGACTCGACTGTTCCTCTATCCTGGCCCTCAATCACCTAGTAAACCTCTGTTCGATACTGGCGTTATCATTATTGCCCTACAGATTAGATTAATAATCAGAGGAACAATTACACGAAAATAATACAGCAGGTGTTATTGCAGAGCTGATGATGTCCGAATGAAATTTACTATAGACTGTTTCAAAATAACTAGTCACTCCGACAAATTCCTCGTTACTTTAACTTATAAAACCTGCGCTTTTAAATGTCCTTACTTTGGGTAAAAAGTCTTCTGCACCCCAAAAACAGGCACCTAGACGATAGATTTTCTTCATATTTTCTTGCTTTCCTTCATTTAACTCAAGGCTGTTTGAACAGCACTCAACCAGTCATTGATGGCTGCCAGAAAAGCAAAAATTATTTGATCAAAATATGTATTAGTTGGTAACAAAAAGATAACAAATATCTGACAATAATGATAAGTTTCTCACAGATTTCTCAAAGGGCAGAAAAAAACGGGAAATTCTGTTACAATAATTGTAAGTGATTTTTAAGCCCGCTAGGACTGGTTTCTAACCAGTTGCTAGTTTAGTTGGGAGAAGACTATGTCAAAAATAAAATTAATTGCAACAGATATGGATGGAACCTTCCTCAAGGGAGACGGCAGCTATGATAGGGAGCGTTTTAGCCGGCTTCTACCCAAGCTGAAAGAGCAGGACATCCTGTTTACAGTAGCTAGCGGTCGAGCTATGATTGCTTTGGAAAAGGTTTTTGCTGGTTTCGAGCAGGATCTGGCCTTCGTTGCAGAAAACGGTTCTTTTGTCCTTTATAATGATCGGGTCCTTTTTGAAGCTAAGATGGAGTCGGATTTTTATTTAAAAATTACCGATTTACTAGATAGCCTGCCTGATTTAACGGGTTATATGCTGTCTGGCCGCCGGGGGGCCTATGCCTTGGAAACTGTTTCTGATGAGTATATTAATTTTGCTAAGGATTATTATGAAAATGTCCAGCGGGTTTCTAGTCTGGCTGATGTTTCTGATGATATTTTTAAGATTACGGTCAATTTCACTCAAGAGACCATTCATCAGCGGGAGGCTTGGCTAAATCAGCATCTAGATGGTGCAACAGCTATGACAACTGGTTTTGAGTCTCTGGACATTGTCCTATCCAATGTTGATAAATCAACAGGGCTAGCCGCTATGTGCCAAAAGCTTGGACTAGCTCCAGATCAAGTGCTGGCTTTCGGTGATAATATGAATGATTATCAGATGCTGGAATTTGCAGGTCAAGCAGTCGCAACAGCTAATGCCAGACAAGAAGTAAAGGCGATTTCTAATCAGGTTATCGGTCATTGTAACGAGGAATCTGTTATATCTTACATGGAAGGACTTGTAGAATAGATGTCGGGTATTAAACTATTAGCTCTAGATTTAGATGGCACTCTTTTTAATAGCAAGAAGGAAATAAGCTTGGAGAACCGTCGTGCCTTAAAGGAAGCCCACGATAAGGGAATCAAGGTTGTGATTACAACAGGCAGACCCCTTGCTGCTATTGGGAATCTCTTGGCAGATCTGGATTTAGTCAGTTCAGAAGACTACAGTATCACCTTTAATGGAGGTCTAGTTCAACGCAATACTGGCCAAATTTTAGCCAAGCACGCTTTGACCTTTGAAGATGTTGAGAAGATTCATGCTGTCTTGGAACCGCTCGGCCTGCCGGTCGATGTCCTCTCAGAAGGAATTGTTTACAGTGTTCCCAGTCGAGGTCAGAAGTCACTCTATCATCTGGCCAATCCTCTTCTGACTTTTGTCGAAATTCCTAGTCTAACTCAATTGCCTAGGGATATTGTTTATAATAAGATTGTCACCGTCTGTCCGGAAGACTATCTCGACCAAAGAATTGCTCAACTTCCAGATAGTTTGCGGCAGGACTATGAGGTCTTTAAATCACGGGAAATCATTCTGGAACTCATGCCCAAGGGCGTTCATAAGGCAGTTGGCCTGCAGCTGCTTTGCGACCGCTTAGGTGTAGAAGCCAACCAGGTTATGGCAGTCGGTGATGAAGAAAATGACCTAACAATGCTGAAATGGGCAGGATTAGGCGTTGCCATGGCTAATGGTGTCGCTTTAGTCAAGGAAACGGCTGATGTGGTAACGAGACGTACCAATGAAGAATCGGGTGTGGCAGAAGCTGTTGACCGCTATATTTTAGAAAAGTTATGACAAGCTTCTGATAAAAAACTTGTCATGATTAAATAAAAGTAGAGAGAATAAGGAGATCTTTATGGGATTATTTGACCGCCTATTTGGCAGAAAAAAAGAGAAGCAAGAAGAAGCAGAGCAAAATTTAGCAAGCTCTGAGGTTCTGGAAGACAGTGCCCAAGTTTCAGAAGATCTAACCGTTGAAGAACAGCCATCGGATGCGGTTCAGGAGCAGAGCGATACGACGAATCATTCAGTATCAGAGAACCTCGTGCAGCCTCAAGATAAGACAGAAGTTATGTCGGAAGCTCCAGACCCTTCTTGGGTCAAAGATGTTCTTGACTCTGAAAATTTTATGGCAGACTACAATGCCCTCAAATCCTCCTTAGCTGAGGATAATGATATTCTTTCAGAAGCGGTTAGGAGTTCAGAGGACACTGCCAGCCAAGAAATTTCTTCGGAGGTCGCTGAGACTGCAAAAAAGTTTGAACATGAGGAGCCTGCCGATGCGCTAAAGTCACCAGAGACGACCTCTTTAACGACTGACTACCAGCCTCAAGTAGTTTCTTCAAAGGCTTCGTTGACATCACAGTCGTCTCAAACCTATCAAGCCGCTGAAGATAAAGAAGCAGAACCAGTCCCTCAAGCGGGAGAAGCTGCCCAAGCAGCGGATGTTTCAGAGACAGCTCAGTCATCTGTATCTATAGCCAACCCAGTTCAGGAAGTGTCAGCTGTTCCAAGTCAGGAGCAGGAAAATCAATTGGATCAAGATTCAGCCAACTTATCGACTCAAGAAACGGAGCAGGAGAAGTATAACCGTAGTCTGAAAAAGACACGGACGGGACTTGGAGCTCGCCTCAATGCCTTCTTTGCTAATTTCCGTCGAGTTGATGAGGATTTCTTTGAAGACCTAGAAGAAATGTTGATCCTCTCTGATGTTGGTGTGCAGGTGGCAACTAATTTGACCGAGGATTTGCGTTATGAAGTTAAATTAGAAAACGCCAAGAAGACCGAGGATGTCCGCCGAGTAGTCATTGAAAAACTGGTGGATATCTACGAAAAGGATGGTCACTTTAACGAAAAAATTAATTTTCAAGATGATCTGACTGTTATGCTTTTTGTCGGTGTCAACGGTGTTGGGAAAACAACCTCGATTGGTAAGCTGGCTTACAAGTACAAGAATCAAGGTAAGAAGGTTATGCTGGTTGCAGCAGACACCTTCCGAGCTGGAGCTGTTGCCCAATTGGTCGAATGGGGCAATCGGGTCGGCGTGCCAGTGGTTACGGGTCCCGAAAAGGCTGATCCTGCTAGTGTTGTTTTTGATGGTATGGAAAAGGCAGTAGTTGAAGGTGTTGATGTCCTGATGATTGATACAGCTGGTCGCCTGCAAAATAAAGAGAACCTCATGGCTGAGCTGGGGAAAATCAGCCGGATTGTCAAGCGAGTTGTGCCTGACGCTCCTCACGAAACCCTTCTGGCTTTGGATGCTTCAACCGGTCAAAATGCTCTCAGTCAGGCCAAAGAATTTTCAAAGATTACCCCTTTGACCGGTCTCGTTCTAACCAAGATTGATGGAACGGCCAAGGGCGGTGTTGTCCTAGCAATTCGTCAAGAGTTGGACATTCCTGTTAAGTTCATTGGTTTTGGTGAAAAGATTGATGATATCGGTGAATTTCATTCCGAAGAATTTATGAAGGGTCTGTTAGAAGGCCTGATTTAAGTAAATTTGGAAAGGAGCTGGCCATAAGCTTTGCCTGGAATTTTCTACACGGATATTCGCCAATGTTTTCTGAGAGATCAGTATTGAATTAATTCATAAGGTTTGAATAAAGTGAAGAGGGTGGGACGACGAAGTCAATTTATATAAAAAATTGGCTCCTATCCCACCCTTTAGTTTTTATGGCTCTATAACTTCTGATGAGAATTTTCCTCACTGCAGTATAGAGCCAATGAAAAAGCCTGCCGCAGAAGGGCAGGCTTTTTTGGCTACCTAATCGCAAAGATAAGGTAGTTAAAGAAGTAGTAGTTAGGATGTAATATTTACGTATCAGATCACTCTTACAGGTCAAATTAGGAAAGAATGATTACATTGGAAAAAGAATAAAAGCAATCTAGAATATAATTTATAAATCTTACACCTAAGACTAGTATAGCTCAATACTAAAAGAAGGCGATAGGAAAATCCTAGAATGATATTTTTTTGTCTTGAAATGTCAAACAATAGTATTGCTATACTAGATTTTAAGACTTTCTTAATAGTCGTGGTTTAAAAGACGCGATAAACATAAGGGTTATCAGGCTGGCTGACGGCTTGGCACTTGGATATTTTCAGGACAGGCAGGCTCTGCTTTAGAGTCTGATTATACTCAATATGGACAGTGCCGGTAGCCTGAACCCAGGTGTTATTAGAATAATGCTGACTATTGCCAGTAGTTGACAAGCCATAAACACCGGAGTCAGCTATGCAGTGGATAATCCCAAAGCGAAAGAGGAATTGATGGTCCTTTTGTTTCGGATCATTGTAAACAAAACCTGTATAGGTAATGGTTTTACCAACAAAGCGGTCTGGATAGAGATAAATCAGCTCCATTACTTCCATATAGTTTTCAGTGGTAATCTCAATCCTATCCTTGTTTAAATAAGGTTTCATTTCCTTTTGCATTTCAGTCTTGTAAGCAGCCGAGGTGAAGTAGGCTGAGGTATCCGGCTTGAGGTATTGGACGGTTGTTCCATCAGCACTGGTCCCGCCAGATGATCCTTCTGCTAGAGGGAAACTGTAGCCTTTGGCCGAAACAGTTGTTGAATTAAGGGTGACTGTTGGTACTAAAAGTCCCACCAAGACTGGAAAAACTAGAATAAAAGGGCTGAATAATTTGGCCCAGCGTCCAGTCAGGTGACTGTGGGTCTTCATCTTTCTCATCCAGATAGTCAGCTGGACAACGGCCAAAAGAAAGGAGAGGATCATAGAAATATAGGCTAGGTAGGAGTAATGAATATTGATATACTGGTTGAGCTTACCTGATAACTGTAGATACATAGTCAACTCAAAATAACCCGCTAAAATCAGAAATCGAATCATTTTATAGCACCCCCACAAGTAGACAATAGATGATAATGACCGTGCTAGAGACCCCAACAAATTGTCCAATAAATCGGACCTTGAAGGACTTGAGCATCATCAGTAGGTTCTTAATGTCAACCATTGGTCCAATCAAGAGGAAAGCCGTTACTGGGCCAATGCCAAAAGTTGATAAGAGACTGGCTCCGATAAAGGCATCGGCTTCGCTACAGAGTGAGAGAATGAAGGCCATCAGCATCATGACTAGAATGGCTAATAGAGGCGTATGCCCAACTGTTCGTAATATCTGAGTTGGAATATAAATCTGCATGGCTGAGGCTACTAGACTACCAAAAATCAGATAACGACCGGTATCAAAGAATTCGTCAACAGCATGAGCCAGAGCGTGAAAGGCCTTCTTTCCCCAACTTATCTGGCTGTAATCTTCATGTCCGTGACTGACATAGTTATCCCTTAAGATATTATCGTTGACGAAGAACCCCAACAAAATCCCCAGACTAACAGCAACAATAATAGCGCCGATTAAGCGTAAGGTCAAAACATAGAAGGAATTTCCGAAGGCTGAGTAGGTCGCAAAAAGCACGATAGGATTAATAATCGGTGCTGTAGTCAAAAAGGGCACAGCCGTATAGCTGGGCACCTTCTTTTCCAAAAAACGAGTGATGATAGGCACAATACCACATTCACAAGATGGAAAAATAAAACCAATGAAAGTACCAAAGAGAATGCGCAAAAATTTCTGTTTCGGCAGGTATTTATTGACAATATCAGGAGTCAGATAGACTTCGATAAAACCTGATAAAATGGAGCCTAAAAGTACAAAAGGCAGCGCCTCAATGATGATGGACAAGAAGATGGCCAACCATTGGAGGACGCTGTCTGGTAAGTTTTGAAAAATTGCCATAGTATTTAGTTCTTTTCAGATTTTTTTTCATCCTTTTTAGACTTGGGATCATTCCCACCCTCAAAATCAGGGAAGCTGGCAAAACCTTCCAGCATTTTTTCAAGCTCGTCTGTTTTCTTATATTGAATAGCCATAATAATAATCTCCAATCATTAGTGTCTGACCTTATTATACTATAAAAAAGCAAGTGGAACAGCTTTGAAATGCTAAGTGGATGAAACTCATCCCTTTGAAATGCAAAATCATACATCATTGATTCCAGCTTGACATACTTTTGAAGTTCTGCTTTATTCTTGAAGCTTCAACAGATTCAGGGCATGTTTTGCGGCAATCATCTGTGCAGTAAGGAATCCTCTGGCAGTCTTGATGGGCTGCCGGAGGTTTGTGCCTAGAAAATGGCCAGCGAAAAATCCCACCAGCAATAGTTTATTGGTGCTAAAGCCTCCAATGAATTGTGCAAGGCGAAGCCTTCATGGCTGTTCTGTCCTACTCTCCATTCTTGCTCTCAGTCACTGCGTCTTGCCAGTAAAGCGACAAAAATACATGAGACTGAGAACTATTGTCCGTGTTACTTTAAATTATTATTATTTTTCTCTTACAAGTGATTACTAAAGAGGCTTCAAACCGGAATTTGATGCGGTAAAAGTCAGTAAAGGCCTAAAGAAAAAATTAAGATTTTCACGACGCTTTCTTTATCTATGATATAATAGAAAAAGATTAAAAGGATATAAGGATTATTGATAAAGATGAATCAACAAGAATGGATAGCTTTGTTTGAATCGGTAAATGGCCGAAAGCCAACGCCTGATGAATTAGTAGCTGCTGCCAAAGCTGGTGTCATCCCCACTTCTAAGCATGGTAAATCCAAGGCTAAAGAAGAAGTGAAACAGAAGACCTCAGTAGCTCAAACGGAACGCCCGGTCTTTTCACGCCCAGCTCCTGAAAGAGATGAATTCGGACGAAAGATTAGCTCGTCCAAACTTTCTCAAGCTGAGCGGCCAAAGCCAACCCAAACGCAATCAACTAAGGAAGCAGAACCCAAGCCCAAACAGGTTAGCTCAGCCAGCTCGACAGGTCAGACTGTCAGACGTGCCAGCTTTGGTGGGGTCCATCAGGCCCCACAGGCTTCGGTAACATCAGCCTCACAGCAAGTTGCTGAGCCGGCACGGCAAATGAATCAGGAACCAGAAGCTACCACTAGTGGCCGCCAGACACAGCGAGGTTTTAATCAAACCAATCAGCCTCCAGTCCAGCCAGTTCAAAAGCAAAAGGCTAAGTGGCCAAAAGTCTTAGCCACTCTGGTTGCTCTCTTCTTCTTGGCCCTAGCTGGTGCTGGTGGCTATGCTTGGTGGCGTAACGATTCAGGAAATATCGAAGGAACTTGGGAACTAACCAATTGGCACTACTATAATCAAAAGAGCGGCAAATGGATTGATGCCCTCAACCAGTATGAAAAAAATGACTACAGCTATACAGACTTTGTAACGGTCGATGGTCAAAAACATTTTCAGGAGGACTCCTTCTATTTCAGCAATGACTACAAGTCTTATCCTAATGTTTCTCTGGCCAGCTATCTCGATAATATCTATCAGGTAGACCAGTGGAACAAGGAGATTATCATTGCTCCTTCTGAAAGCAACTACAAAACTCAAGTAACCAAGATTTTAAAGCAGGACCTTAAGGGGTACTACAAAAATAATAAAGGCACCAATGTCAATAAGGACATTTCCAGTATTATTGCCGGCTACAGCTACTCTAGGATGTACTCGGTTCAAGATGATGAATTAACGATTACCACTAAGGATAAATCTGGTCGGACCATCTCCAAGGCTGTCTACAAACGCCTATCCGCAACGAAGGCCAAAGATATGAAGAAAAACTTTAAGCGCATGCAGGCTAAGTTTGAAAAGAATTATCATATCAAATAAAAGAAGGCTGAGACACCCCCCTGCTTTGTTCTAACTATTCAGAGATATGCTAGCTTGATTTAGTATAGTTTGGCAGTCTATCCCGGCCTGCCGCCTTAAGATAGAAGAGTTGCAAAGGTCTGAGTCTTAAATAGAGGAGCGAAGAAGATTGGGATCGCCATTTCAAGACGATTTACAAATTTTTATTCCATTCTCAGCCTTATTTTGTTAAAAAGAATAAAAACGAAACGGTAAGAGGGTTAAAAGATGGATTTACAAGAATGGAAAAGATTTTTTGAAGATGTTAATCACCGTCAACCCAGTCAAGATGAAGTAAAGGCGGCGATAGAGGCTGGTGTGGTATCCCCAATGGTCCATGCTTCCGAACCCTCTTTTGGCTCTGCCGGACTTCAGTCAGCCCCCTCTCAATCAGCGGCAAGAGAGCGATTGGGCCAAGGGGGGGCAGCACAATCAGCAGCCAGTAATGGTCAGCCTAGCTCTCCGACTTCTTGGCCGCCCAATCCTCAGAACAAGACCGAATTGGGTCAGAGCGTCAATCAGGTTCAGCCTCAGTTTACTGGCAATTCAGCTCCAACCATGCCAGCCTCTCCCCCTAAGAAAAAGGCCAAGTGGGCTTGGGGGATTTTGGGGACTCTTGTTGGTCTTCTTATTTTAGTCGGCTTGGTCTTTGGCGGCTATGCCTGGTGGCGAATGGAATCCGGCAATATTGAAGGAACTTGGCAGATGACCAGCCAAAAATATTATGATGATGGTGAGTGGATAGATGCACTCAAGGAATACAAAGATCATGATTATACTTTTTCTAGCTGTATGACAGTTGATAGCCAGAATAATCTCAATGAGTACACTTATTACTACGACAACGATTTAGAGAATTATCCAATCATTTCCGTTCAGGCTTATCTCAAAAATTACTACCATGTTGATAAATGGAATAAGAGGATTACCGTTAGCCTATCCAAGTCAGATTTACGCGGAAGGATCAAGAAGACCTTGAAGAAAAAATTCAGAGACTATTACCATTATACCAATGAGGACAGTCTTGATGATGATTTGGAAAATATTATCGAAACCTACGACAATACTATTAGTTACACAGTAGATGGTGATCGATTGGAAGTTATTACCAAAAATAAGAGTGGGAAAATTGTCCAAAAAACCAGCTATAAACGCTTATCATCCTCCAAGGCTAGTGAGCTAAGGAAAATCTTCAACAATGTTAAAGCTAAATTTGAAGATAACTACAACATTCATTAAAACGCGCAGACGAGGTCTCCTCGTCTTTTTTCATACCCAATTTTGTGATATAATAAACTGTCGTGAAGCCGGTGGTTTCAGTCAGTTGCCCGCTAGGAAAGTTTCTCGGCAGGCCAGTATAAAAAATAACAATAAAGATGGCTTGAGATTTTTCTCAAAATCCAGAAAGTCATCTGTCAACTAGTTTTTAGGTAAAGGAAGACGATAAACTATGTCTAATAAAACTTTTTATGTGACGACTCCAATCTATTATCCATCAGGCAAGTTGCACATTGGGTCTGCCTATACGACCATTGCCTGTGATGTTCTGGCTCGCTATAAACGCATGATGAATTATGATGTGCGTTATTTGACTGGGCTTGACGAACATGGTCAAAAAATTCAGCAAAAAGCCCAAGAAGCTGGCATCACTCCTCAAGAATATGTTGACGGTATGGCTAAGGAAGTTAAAGAGCTGTGGGAACTCTTGGACATTTCTTATGACCAATTTATCCGCACCACAGATGATTTCCACGAAGAAGTGGTTGCTAAGATTTTCGAAAAATTGCTAGCGCAGGGTGACATCTACCTTGGTGAGTACACAGGTTGGTACTCTGTCTCTGATGAAGAATTCTTCACGGAAAGCCAATTGGCTGAGGTCTACCGCGATGAAAATGGTAATATGATTGGCGGTGTAGCTCCATCTGGCCATGAGGTTGAAAAGGTCTCAGAAGAATCCTATTTCTTCCGCATGAGTAAGTACGCCGATCGCTTGATTGCCTATTATAAGGAGCACCCAGAGTTCATTCAGCCTGACGGTCGTATGAACGAAATGCTCAAAAACTTTATCGAACCAGGCTTAGAAGATTTAGCGGTTTCTCGTACGACCTACACTTGGGGGATTAAGGTGCCATCAAATTCAAAACATGTTATCTATGTTTGGATTGATGCCCTGATGAACTATATTACCGCACTTGGCTATGGACAGGAAAATCAGGCTAACTTTGATAAATTCTGGCACAATGATGCTAACCATGAAGTTCTTCACATGATTGGAAAAGACATCCTGCGTTTCCACTCCATCTACTGGCCTATTATGCTGATGGCTCTTGATTTACCATTGCCAACACGCTTAGTGGCGCACGGTTGGTTCGTCATGCAAGATGGCAAGATGTCCAAATCAAAAGGTAATGTTGTTTATCCAGAAATGTTGGTCGAACGTTTCGGACTGGATCCTCTTCGTTACTACCTCATGCGTAGCCTTCCCGTTGGTTCAGATGGGACCTTTACGCCAGAGGACTATGTCGGTCGGATTAATTATGAATTAGCCAACGACTTGGGCAACCTCCTCAATCGGACGGTTGCTATGATTAATAAATATTTTGATGGCAATGTTCCTGCCTTTGCCACAGCCACTGAATTTGATGCAGACTTGGCGGCAGTTGTAGCGGACAATATTGCAGCCTACCACCAACAGATGGAAGCTATTGATTTTCCTAAGGCCTTAGAAGCAGTTTGGACCATCATTTCGCGCACTAATAAGTATATTGATGAAACAGCACCTTGGCTGCTGGCCAAGAATGAAGATCAAAAGGCTCACTTAGCAGCTGTTTTGGCTCACTTAGCCGCTAGCCTGCGTGTTATTGCTCACCTTATCCAACCGTTCATGATGGAAACATCCAATGCCATTATGGAACAGCTGGGCTTGGGTAAAGACTTTGATTTAGAAAATCTTAGCTTGGCTGGTCTGCCAACGGACATCAAAGTGGTTAAAAAAGGAAGGCCTATTTTCCCGCGTCTGGATATGAACGAGGAAATTGCCTATATCAAAGAACAAATGACAGCCGACAAACCTCAGTCCGAAAAAGAATGGAATCCTGAGGAGGTTGAGCTTAAATCCAGCAAGAGCCAGATCAAATTTGATGATTTTGACAAGATTGACATTCGTGTTGCAGAAGTTAAGAATGTTGAGAGAGTTCAAGGTTCTGATAAATTGCTGCGCTTCCGTCTCGATGCTGGTGATGGTGAAGACCGCCAAATCCTTTCTGGTATTGCTAAGTTCTATCCGAATGAGCAAGAGCTAGTCGGTAAGAAGTTACAAATCGTCGCCAACCTTAAACCGCGTAAGATGATGAAACAATATGTCAGCCAAGGAATGATTCTCTCGGCTGAACATGAAGGCCAATTGACCCTGCTAACTGTTGATCCTAGCGTGCCAAATGGCTCTGTTATTGGTTAGAGGACCTATGCGTTAAAATAATAAAAAGGTCAGGATTTTTGCCTATCCTGATCTTTTTTATGTTACTCATTAATGATACTTTGAAAGTCAACATGAGATGTCAGTGGTACCAATTTGCCGAACTTTTGAGAGTGGGACAAACAGCCATAATGGTTTCGCCCTACCCACAAAATATTGTAATCTCTGAAGATTGCGTATAAAAGGTCTTGCATCCTATTGGCTATTTTAGATAGAGTAGTTTGCCACAGTGGATGGGAGTAAGACTTGTTAGTTACGCCAAGAAGCCTTACTCTCTGCACAGGTCATTAGGGGCTTTAGCACCAATGAACACCGCCGGTTGGAAGTCCTTTCCTTGTCTATTTTTGATTTCTTTTGAGTATGACTTTAACTAATCGCTCTAGTAAATTATCTTAGATTTTCTAGCAAGAATGTTATGACCTGCCTTCCTCTTTTTTACAGGCTATTTTGTTAACTGGTAATACTTATTTAAGAGTAAAAATTACTCCTGCTTTATCATTCCGAGTTAGTTTTCATAATCTCCTAATAATCTATTAACCTCTAATGATATTAATCTGTTTTATTATCAGTTACCCATCCAATTATCCATTGATTTTTGATGGCAACAAAGCATAAGGTGGTAAGCGCTGTTGTTTTACCTAGCTATTTACAGGCCGGTTAGATAGCTAAAAATAGGGATAACGAAATCAACAACTAAGCCGATAATGACAACAGCAATAGCCGCCATGGCGCCTTCCAATTCTCCTAACTCTAGAGCAAATGCGGCTCCAACTGTATGACCGGAAGTCCCCAGCCCTAGACCGACGCCGATTTCACTTTTATCAAGTCGGAAGAATTTAACGAGTTTTTTACCTAGGGCATAGATAATCACAGCATTGAGAATGCAAGCCATAGCGGTAACGGCTGAATTACCTCCAATGGCGCTAGCGATGGGTAGAGCGATGGCAGTTGTTGCAGCCTGTGGCAGCATAGAAGCAGTGCTGACATGGCTGAGTCCAATCATTTTGGAAATGCTGACGATAAGGATTAAGGAAATGACCATGCCTAGCGTTAGGCTGGTAAGAATTTCCAACCAGTATTTTTTAATGGTGGCATTCTTCTTATAAAGGGGGACAGCAAAAGCGATAGTGGCTGGATTGAGGAACCAGAAAATCAAATCACCACCAGGCTTATAAGCTTGCGTGTAGAGGGTTTTAACATCGGTTCCTAATCCCTTAGCCAGTAAAATCAAGAGGATAATACCGGCAACCATGGCAAAGAAAAGAGGTTGCAAGAGAAAGAACCCCTTGCTCTTTTTGAAGAGATATTGACCGATTGTATAGAGAATCAATGAGAAGCAAATACCGAAAATAGGTGTTTTCAATAGTTCCATTTTATTTACCCTCTACTTCCTTGGCAAATTTTTTCGATGGACGAAAATGAAATTTTTCTGCTAAGTCCGTTAAACTGACTTTCCTTAGAGATAGAATGGCACGGGTAACATAGGTAACGATAATCAGCATACCAACTGTTGATAGTCCGATGACCAGCACTAACTGTAGCCCTTCTGCCTGAAGGATATTGAGATTGGCAGCGATGGAAATGCCTGATGGAACGAACATAAAGCCAATCATGCTAATAAGGAGGGAGCCTAAAGAGTCTACCCATTCTACCTTGATAAGATGACTGCTGAGCAAGCCATACATTAAAAGGAGTCCGATAACAGTAGCAGGAATTGGCAAGGCTTTTGGCAGCAGCTCAGAGATGATTTGGGAAACCAAAAGAATGGCTGTATAGATAGACATTTGGATAAACATAGGTGCTGATTTTCTTTGGCGGGTTTCAGTCGTTTTTTTCATGATGCAGATATCTCCTTCCTTTGTTGAACGACTTTATTATAAAAGATTTTTTAGTAAACGTTTTCAATTTGGAGCCCGATTGCGAAAAAAAGAAGCTGAAATGCAATTTTCAACTTCTCAACGGCAAGATAAATTTTTGAGCTTATGGTGAATCATTTTACAAGGTAAGGTGGTTGTTTAATGCTTTTAAATAGGAGCGTCCAACAGGGAATTTTTCCCCATTAGTCATGACTAGTAAAAGAGTGTGGTTAAACCAAGGCTGGATTTCTTTAATCATTTCAAGATTGACAATGGTATTGCGGTGAATCTGTAAAAAGTTGGGAGATACCGCCCGCTTTTTAAACCAATTGAGGGGCTTTTTGACAGTATAACTGCTATCTTTAGTGCTGACGGTTAGCTCTCCATCTTCAACACTGGCTGCAACGATATCGGGTAGCTTTAAGACAACGCTGCGATCGGCTAGTGTCAAGGTCAATAATTCGACACTTTTTTGAGGCTTAACAGCAGCTGTTTCAGTTATGTTTAACTGTTGTATCTTTTGCGCTTTAGCGAGTGCTTTATCAATGCGTTCTTGCTCAAAGGGTTTTAGAACATAATCTACAGCATTACTGTCAAAAGCCTGAACAGCGTAGTCGTCGTAGGCAGTAGCAAAAACAACCAGAGGGGGCTGGGCCAGTTGCTCTAATTGATTAGCCAGAGTAAAGCCGTTTTCCTCACTGAGGGAGATATCCAGAAAAATCAAATCAATAGCCTGACGAAAGAGAATTTTTTCCGCTGAGCTAATATCTTCTGCCTCGAAAATCTCCGGTTGAGCAATCTGGGAGCTGTTTTGGATGAGGAAGCTTAATTCCTGCCGAGCTAGCTGTTCATCATCAAGAATCAGAATTTTCATGTTTATCATCTCCGATAGTGGTGTGCTTAGGGATAGTGTACCAGACAATGGTTCCCTCAGGGCCACTGTCAAAATGCAGACGGCTAATACTGCCGTAAAGGAGGGTAAGGCGATTGTTGAGATTAACTAAGGCTGTTCCTGATCCTGTACTTTCTGCGACGATTTCCTGTCCCAATTTATCAATGATAGCAGAAGAAATCCCTGTTCCATTATCCTTGACAGCTATTTTGTAGCTATTTTGTTCATCTGTGATGGTGATAAGAATACGATTGTCAGTCTTACGATCTTTAAAAGCGTGGCGAACAGCGTTTTCAACTAAAACCTGAAGTCCAAAGGGCGGTAAAGTTATAGATTCAGGAACTGTAATGTCATAGTCCAGCTGATATTTGTCGGGGAAGCGGAGTTTTTCAATATTCATATAAGCGTCCACATGGGATTTTTCTTGCTCTAAAGTGACCTCGCGGTCTTGACCGCCCTGCAGGCTAGTTCTAAAAAAGGTACTCAGCTGCATGAGAGCGTAGCGCGCCTTGCTGGCATCGATGCGGATTAGGGCACTAATGGTATTGATAGCATTGAAGAAAAAGTGGGGGTTGATTTGGGCTTGAAGGGCCTTAATTTCAGCAATACTAGCGAGTTTATTCTGCTCCTCGGCAATGCCTATGGCCAGTTGACCTGAGAAGATTTGTGCTAAGCCTAGAGCTAAATTTTCTTCTACCTCTGTTATTTGCTTATCACCAGCGAAATACATTTTTAAGGCACCTACAGTTTTGGCGTTAATCTTGAGGGGAACGACAATAGCAGAATTGAGAAGACAGTTTTTATCGGGACAAGAGATAGATGACTTATCCAAGGCGATTTGAGATTCTCCGCTTAAGATAACACTCTTGGAGAGATCAGTTTTGACAGGCTGCCCAGAAATATGATGATCTTGTCCTATCCCGATATGGGCCAGAACATTAGTACGATCAGTCAGCCCTACGGCATCAAAGTTGGTATGAGCTTTGATAATAGTACAGACTTTGGCTGCCGATTGCTGACTCAGCCCCTGTCGAAGGTAAGGCAGGGTTTGGCGTGTTAAATCTAAGACATCACGTGTCTGGACGGCGCGCAGTTGTTGCTCATTGGAAAGATAGGTCTTAAGAATAGCCAGAAACAGGGTTGATCCTAGACAGTTGAGCAGCATCATAGGAATAACAATCAGTTTGACCAAATCCCAGCCTGTAAAGATGCCAACGAAAAGCATCTGAATAGACTCTGCCAACAAACTGATAAAAATCACTTGGGCCGTAGATGGATAGAGCCTTTTCCCCCTTAGATAATCGCCGATACGGCCACTGAGGTAGCCGACCAGAGAAGAACTGATAATGTAAAAGGCGCCGGAAAAATTTCCTTGGAGGAAGCGATGAATCCCGCCGATAAAGCCTACCACCGTACCAACCAGTGGGCCGCCTACTAGACTGGCGGTTGTAATAACGAGTGTCCTAGTATTGGCCAGTGAATCTGAGTGAGAAATAGAGGTGAGAATTGGTCTTTCAACCAAGCTTCGGTCTCCTCTGATTTCGATTCCTGTCATATTAGAGATAATGACAAAAATGCCAAAGATGATCATTAAAGCAATTTTTTCACGTTTGGACCGCTCAACAATCAGCTGTCGAAAGTAACTGTTATTGACAAGTAAGAAGGCTAGGATCATAATAATTCCCAGCCTTTGGAAAAGCAGAATCATTAACATAGTGAGAGCCTCCCTTAGCTGCCTGTTGTACGGCTGTGTCTAGTCTCCATTTTACTATTAGAGAAATCTAGTCAGTGTAGATATCTTAATCCATGATAATCATACTAATGGCACTGACATCTTGAATAATTGAATTGACGAAAGAATTTGCTAGAACTAGCTTCGTTAAACGGATACTAAATACATTCGAGGAAGAAGATGCGATAGCTAGATAATAATCATGGCTGTGATTGGCTGCTGTCCACTTTTGATGGGACACACGCGCCCTATCATTGCAGCCTACCCTTCATGTCTGCAATCTAAACGGAGACTGACTTGAGCAGATAAAACTCTTTGGCGCTACCTTTGACCACTTTACTGTAAAGGTAGTCTCTCTGCATCGCTAGTGGTAGCTTTCCTTCTGTATCAATTTTCGTTTCGCCATATCTGTGCTTGGGCCGGCAGAAAAGTGTATTCTGAGTCCACAATACCGACATTCCTATCAAAAAAGTGGATTTTTAATCGGCTTCCTCCCCGATCTTGTGCCTCTATTGTAAACGTTCTCTTTTACATTTTCAACTGGTAAATGGTTCCCATACTTTTTAAATAGGCGTAAATAAAAAGGCTAAAAAGCAATAAGCCCTTGTCTCATTAAGTATTTGCGCTAGTTGGTAGGGGCGTTTAGTCAGAAGTGAAATAAAAAATCCAGAGTGTTATAATGAAGTTAACTGTAAAGATCAAGATAAACAATGAGGATACGAAACAACTATGAGTCCATTCCATGCCTCTGTTGTTGTGGAAAACCTTGCAATAGTCAAGCGACTAAACATGCATAACACTTGAGAATGGGACAGAAGTCAATTTTTTATATAAATCAACTTCGCCGTTCCCCCTCTGTACAGTTGATTAGGATGGCCGCTAACAATTGCGGAGTAGTTAAACAGTCCAGTGGACTGTTTAAGGGGGTGCCTTAAATGGGGACTGCACCCCAAGATAAGGACCTTCCCAACCACTGCGTTAAACTATTATTACTGCAAAAAAATAGAGAGCTGGAATACTTTTTCCCAGCCTCCATAAACTTATTTTACGAGGAGGATAAGTATGAATTTTTTGAATCCTTGGGATCATATTAAAATATACTCGTTACAAAGAAAGGATAATTTTAATTTTTTTGATTCTAGAATCCATATATTATTTGTTTTAGATGGAGAAGTCGAAGTAAAGATAGATAATAAAACGATCATCCTTAAGAAGGATAATTTTTATATTATTCCTAAAGCAGTAGCTGTAGAAGCCACCCTGAAAACAGGGAAAGGTTTTCTATATGTTCTAGACTACTTTTCAAAAAATGATAAGGAGAACTATTCTTATGCCTTTAGGGGGAATAATATTGACCAAAGTAAGCCTACGGACTCTAATTTAATTTATTACCTTAAACAAATTTTGCTTTCAAAAATTGCTCCTAGTTCTAACACACAGACTGCTATTCTTCAAAAGTATTTTTCTCTTTTGGTTCTCCTAGAAGAGTACTATCGTGTTGAACTGAGACAACGAACTGATAAAAATATTAAAAGTCAGATAGAAGATATAAAGTTCTATATTGATAATAATTTTGAGAAAGAAATTCGATTGTCGGACCTAGCAGAGCAACTGTATGTAACAGAACAATATTTGTCTCGAATTTTCAAGGAACAAAATGGAATTGGAATTTCAGAGTACCTCATAAAATGCCGTTTGGCAAAAGTTAGGCAGCTATTGCTAGAAACTGATGATAGTATTACTGATATTGCTTATTCGTCTGGATTTTCGAATATCAATTCTTTTAATCGTCTTTTTAAAAAGTACCAAGGTGTAACACCCAGTGAATACCGTTTTGAGATAAAGAAAAATTTAAAAATAGAAAAAACTTCAGAAGAAGAAAAAATAGTGGACTTTGAGGAGGCTAAAGAATATTTAGTAGATAGCTCATATACTACTGAAAAAGAAAGAATTAGCATTAATACAGAAGTAGATCCAAGTTGGTCAGTTGAAAAGCAGCAAATGATGATTAATTTGGGATACGCTGGCGATTTAATATACGGTTCGTTGGTCAAAGAGTTAGCTTCCCTGAATAATTTTACGTCATTTGACTACGGTCGGACTTGGGGAATCTTAAGTGATTCAATTTTACACCAGAGAGATGATAGATTTGATTTTACCAAAGTAGATGAGATCTTACAAAATATATTAGATTTGAAACTAATTCCGTTCTTAGATTTAGGATTTAAGGGTAAACAAATTCACGAATCGATTTCTAAAGTTGTGAATCAAGAAAACTTTGAACTTCCTAATAATCAATTTTCAGATATACTAGAGCGTTATCGAGTATTCATGGAACATATTGTAGAACAATTCGGTTATGAAAATGTCCGACGATGGAAAATTGAAATTTGGAAGCCCAATCATTACGTCTTAGAAACTTTAGAAACTGAAGGATTAAAAAAGTTGGTGCTTGAAGATACTATTCTTGATATATCAAAGAATAGTGGCTATTTTTATTTTTTCAGTCAAGTGAAGACTCTAATACAAAGTATTATTCCCGAAATAGCAGTTGGGGGCAGTGGTCTTAGTTTAGATTTAGAAAGGCAGGATTATCAATCTTTTATTGAGGAGTGGTCGAATGAAGAAATAAAACCTGACTTTTTAACGGTTAGCATGTTTTCGTTTGATGGACTAAAACACAGGCCACATAGTAAGCGGTCATCAGCAGTTATTTCAGCAAACACCCATCTTTTTAAAGAACTTCTACAAAATATAAAGGAATGTCTAGATGAATCTAAATTATGCTCAACGATAATCGTGTCAGAATTCAATGTTACCATTAGTTCCAGAGATCTGATTAACGATACAGCATTTAAAGGTCCATATATCCTTAAGAACTTAATTGATATTTGGGGAATTTGTGAAATTGTTGGCTATTGGTTGGCTTCTGATCAATCCTTTTCAACTATAGATGTTAATAAGCAAGAAATTTTTGGGGGTAGTGGTTTAATTTCTAAAAATGGGATTCCGAAACCAAGTTTTTTTGCTTTTGACTTTTTAAATAATTTAGAAGGGAAATTACTTTATCAATCTGAGGGTGTTGTAGTTATAAAAAATCAAAACAAAATTTCATTATTACTCTATCATTATTGTCATCTGAATAATTTGTACTATTTTGAAGAAAATAGAAATTTAACCAAATTGACAATAGGAACTATTTTTGATGATGATGGAAAAACAGTTTACCAATTTGAAATCGGACAACTAAAACCTAATAGCGTATATAAGATTAAGTCAAGATACATGGGAGTTAATCACGGTGCTTTCTTGACGCAATTAAATGGCTTGAGCTTGGATGATCACTTTAGTCAAGAAGAGGTAAATTATCTCAAACTTAGATGTATACCTGAATTATCAAGGGAAAAAAGTAAAACGAATTTAAATGGAGAGCTAAAATATCAGGTTGAGTTAGAGCCACATGATATGGTTCTAGTGGAAATCGAAAAATAATATGTAAAAACAATGGTCTTTTTTTAAACAAAAGAGATCGTTGTTTTTTTTTAGACAAAAATGTATTGCTTAAATATTTAAAAGCGATAAGTGAAGCGATTACATTTTTGGCAAAATAAAGATGCCGAGTATTGTACAATGCAAAAATTATATTTGGAGGTTCTTTAAAATGGAGGAACAAAAAAAGCTCAGTAATCTTACTATGATTATGTATGGTATGGGTGATTTGGCTAGTCAATTTGTTTGGACATTTGTTGGGACATACCTAACCGTCTATTATACGGATATTGTTGGGTTAGCTCCTGCAGCAGTTTCAGCAATTATGTTCATTGCTCGTATTTTTGACGCCTTTAATGATCCTGTGATGGGGGTTATTGCTGAAAGAACAGAATCAAAATGGGGTAGATTTAGACCCTACATTATATTTGGTTCACCATTTTTAGTTGTATTTAGTGTCTTAACATTTACAGGTCCCTTTGGAAACGGAACATCAGGAGTTGCTTGGGCAGCATTCACATATATCATTGCTGGCTTACTTTATACTTTAGTTACAATACCTTATGGAGCTATGGCTGCCGTCATGACCACGGACGATCAAGAACGCAATACGCTGAATGCTTATCGATCAATTGGGATGAATGCAGGTATGATTATTGTAAATTCATTATCTGTTCCAATTATGCTATTCTTTTCAAAAGGCTCAAAAACTGCAACTAGTTCAGGATATTTGATGACCGCTCTGATCTATGCGATTGTATCATTACCAATTTTCTACGGAGTCTTTAAAACAGCGAGAGAAGTTGTAAAACCCATTCGTTCAGAAAAAGTTCCATTAAGTGTTACTTTAAAAAATATTGTGGGTAATAAATACTTAATGATTGTATTTGGGATCATGATTCTTCAAATGACTGCCTATATGGGGAGGATTGCCATAACATCATACTACGTTATTTACTGTTTAGGTAGTTTTGCATTAATTTCACTATTAATGACTATTCCTTCTATTGGAGGTGTAATCTGTTCTTTATTTATCGTTCCTTTGATTAAAAAGTTTGGGAAACGAACAGTTCTGGCAGGATCTATGATGATTCAAGGTATTGGCTTAATAATTGTTTACTTTTCTGATTTTTCGAATATTATATTGATTATCATTGGGCACATCATTTTTGGTATCTTTAATATGGGTTACCCAATCACCTTAACGATGGTTGCTGATTCGGTTGATTACCAAGAGCTACAAACTGGTGTTCGTACAGACGGTACTGCTTATGCAACTTATGGATTAGCAACAAAAGTCGGTAATGCTGTGGGTGGTGCAGTAGGTGTCTTGGCCTTGTCCTACATGGGGTACAGACCAAATGTTCAACAAACACCTAGTACTCAAGCAGGAATTAACTTAATTGTAAATTTGGTTCCTGCAATTCTATTCATTATTGGTGCAGCTATAGCTTACTTTATGTGGGACCTTTCAGCAGAACGAATGGATGAAATTCATCTCCAATTAATGGATAAACGTGAAATTCGTGCCAATGTTGATGAAGTATCAGAAGAAATTGTGGTAAGTGACGAGAGAATATATGCCCCCGTTTCAGGTAAATTCATTTCTCTGGAAAATGTAGACGATAATGTATTTGCAAGTGGTGCACTTGGACAAGGATTTGCAATTAAGCCGGACTCCAGCATTCTTGTGTCACCAGCAAATGGTATCGTTACAAGTGTTTATTCAACAGGACATGTTTATACATTGAGAACTACAAATGGTGCCGAACTCTTGATTCACTTGGGCTTGGGAACCGTTGCACTAGATGGCAAGGGATTTGCTAAGACTGTTAAAGTGGGCGATAAAGTTCAGGTTGGGCAACAATTAGGCGCATTTGATAGAGATGTTATTGAAGGCGCAGGCTTAGATGATATTGTATTAGTCCTTGTCACAAATACTTTAGATTACAGCTCTATCACAAGTCTGGTTCAAGATGGTCAGGTATCAGTTGAGGATGCCTTACTACAAGTTAAGAAATAACTTTAATAATGAGGATGGGAAACAAAGTCTTATCCTCATTTTTGTTACCAATTCTTACACCCAAAAGTTCTTAGAGATAGAACATCCGATATTCTTTAAGAGAAAAGGGAATTGATAATGGGCGTTCCCTTATAGTTTTATACAAGCTGATATTGAATTACTGAGGTTAGTTCTTCTACCATCAGCATTTATATAGATAAGTCGTTTATGTTTAAATAATATCATTAAAAATGATACTTTTTTGCATTTATATAAGAATAGAGAATAAATACCACAAAATCAGGAGAACAAGGAAGTTTAAAAATGAGAAGTTTTATGGTGAATTTGGTCTTATAATAATAGGCGTAAATGATAATAGAATATGGAGGAAGTTATCATGAATAAATTAAGATTCGGTATCATCGGTTGTGGTGGTATTGCTAATAGCAAGCATTTTCCTGCACTTGCTAAATTGTCTGATAAACTCGAAATTGTAGCTTTCTGTGACATTATTGAGGAACGTGCTCAAAAAGCTGCTAAAGAATATGGTGTGGAAGGTGCTCTTGTCACAACTGACTATCATGACATTGCTAACCATCCTGATATTGATGTTATCCATGTCTTGACACCAAATGTATCTCACTCAGAAATTACTGTTGCTTCACTTGAAGGCGGTAAGCATGTTATGTGCGAAAAACCAATGGCTATCAACTATGAAGAAGCAAAAGCCATGCTTGATGCTGCTAAACGTACTGGTAAGAAGTTGACTATCGGTTACCAAAATCGTTTCCGTGCCGATTCGCTAGCTACTAAGGATGCTTGTGAAAATGGTGAACTGGGCGATATTTACTTTGCAAAAGCTCATGCTGTTCGTCGTAAAGGTGTTCCAACTTGGGGTGTCTTTCCAGACAAATCTAAACAAGGCGGCGGACCGCTTATTGATATCGGCACTCACGCCCTTGACTTGACTTTGTGGTACATGGACAACTACGAACCAGCTATGGTACTTGGCTCAACCTACCAAAAATTGAAAGATAATCCAATGGGAAATATGTTTGGCCCTTGGGATCCAGAAACGTTTGAAACAGAAGATTCAGCCTTTGGTCTTATTAAGATGAAAAACGGAGCAACTATCTTCCTTGAAGCTGCTTGGGCACTCAATATGATTAACCCTAAAGAAGCCCAAGTAACCCTTTGTGGAGATAAAGGTGGTGCTGAAATGTTTGGCGCAGCTTTCATGGATAAAGGTTATGTTGTTTTCAATAAAGCCGCACATGGTCAATTGGAAGAAACAAAACCTTCTGAAGCGGGTGGTGTTTTTGGATTTGCAGGTGCAAGTCTCGAACAACGTGATGCGGAGGCTCAACAATGGCTTGATGCCATCATTAACGATAAAGAACCAATGGTTAAACCTGAACAAGCAATAGTTGTAACACGTATTCTTGAAGCTATTTACAAATCAGCTGAAACTGGTCAAGTCGTTGTTTTTGATGACTAAGTGAGATGAATTGGCATGAGGTTAAGAACATGACAGAAAAGAAATTACATTTTGGTATTATCGGTTTTGGCTTTATGGGGCAAACTCATGCCAAAATGATTACGGAAGATTTAGAGTATGCAGAATTAGTTGCCGTTTGTGACATCAATAAAATGCAATTAGAAAATGCTAAGGACGGTTATGAAACCTATTTAACTGCGGATGAATTGCTGCAAAATGATGTTATTGATACAGTGATTATTGCAATTCCTAATCACCTTCATTTAGATATGGTAAAAAAGGTGGCAGCAGCAGGAAAAGATATTATTTGTGAAAAGCCTGCTGCTCTGAATGCAAAAGAATTTGAAGAAATGCAAGCTGCTGTTGAGAATGCAGGGGTACGGTTCACAATTCATCATCAACGCCGCTGGGATCAAGATTATTGTATTGCTAAAGAAATGTATCAAAGTGGTACTCTCGGAAAAACCTATACCATTCAGAATAGTTTGTATGGCTTCAATGGGAATATGCATGACTGGCATATTTATCCTGAATTTGGTGGTGGTATGCTATATGACTGGGGCGTTCATCTCTTGGATCAAATGCTCTACATGGTTGATAGTGAAGTTGAAGCCGTCTATGCAACCGTTAAGAATGTGATTAACAAGGATGTTGATGATTATTTTAATATTCAACTCCAATTCAAAAATGGTGTAACAGGGCAAGTCGAACTTGGTACTTATTTCTTAGATAATTCAGATGGCTGGTTTGAGCGGCACTGGTTCCTTGGTGGTAACAAAGGAAGTGCCAAAATCGATGGCTTTCACCCAGAAGGACACATAACTCGAACAACAGATTTGCTTCATAATGTTCCTGGACAAATTACCATGACAGCAGCCGGTCCCACTCGTTCGTTTGGTCCAGCTCCTGAAGGCCGTATTGTGACGGAATCCCTTCCAGAAGTTAACGTTAGCCATAAGATGTATTTTGATCGCTATTATGACTATGTGGTAGGTAAGGGAGAATTGGTTGTGAAGCCAGAAGAGATCTTACGACTAATGAAATTAGTGGATGCCATTCGTGTATCTGCAAAAGAGCATCGCAGTATTTCCTTCGAATAAGTGATAAGTTTGGAGTTCGCCTATTGAGCGGACTCTCTGTTAATAGAAAGTGTGAAAAAATGAAACTTGGATTAGTCTCAGCAATTTTAGATCATAGTTCATTTGAAGAATTAATTGATATTTGTGCTGAAAATGGCTTGGAATGTGTCGAAGTAGCTTGTTGGCCACAAGAAAAAGCAAGTCGTCGCTATGCAGGAGTATCACATATTGATGTCGCTAATTTAGATGCTGACAAGGCTGAAGAATTAAATAGTTACGCGGCAAACAAGGGGGTTGAAATATCGTCATTAGCCTATTATCCCAACCCATTAGATGAAAATTTGGAAAAACGGCAAGAAGTCATTGCTCACTTGTACAAGGTTATTGATGCCTCGGCGTTGATGGGGGTTAATATGGTGACAACATTCATCGGACGCATGCCTAGTAAGGCTGTTCCTGAAAACTTAGAGGAAGTTAAAAAAGTGTGGCCTCCAATTATCGAATATGCTGCCAAAAAAGGAGTAAAAATTGCTATTGAAAATTGTCCGATGCTTTTTACAGAGGATGAGTGGCCAGGGGGCCAAAACTTGATGACCACACCTGCTATTTGGCGTCAAATTTTTAAAATTCTTCCTTATGATAATTTTGGGATCAATTATGATCCATCGCATTTTGTATGGCAACAAATTGATTATATTGCTCCACTATATGAATTTAAGGATAAAATCTTCCATGTCCATTATAAAGATATCAAACTTTTATTGGATAAATTGAAAGACGTTGGTGTAATGGCGACGCCTCTTCAATATATGAGTCCTAAATTACCGGGATTGGGTGATGTTGATTGGGGAAAATATGTATCAGCTTTGACTGATATCGGCTTTGATGGCTATACCTGCATAGAAGTAGAGGATAAATCTTTTGAAAAGGACGATCAAGCTGTTCTAAACTCAATTGCGCTAAGCACACGTTATCTTCGTCAATTTGTCATTTAGAAAGAGGGATATCATGAGTATCAAAACCGCTGTAAGTTTATATAGCTTACAAGATGAATTTATGAATGGTCGGATGTCTTTGGAAGATATCATGGCCTATCTTGATGAAAATCAAGTGCAAGGATTTGAAATTTTACCAGATCAAATGTTACATGGAACACCTCATCCCACCGAGGGGACTTTAACGGAATGGGATCGTATTCTTGCTAAAACGAAGTCCAAACCAGTTTGTGCCGATGTCTTTTTGAACACTAATCTTTACAATAACCGGACACTGACCGAAAAAGAATGTGTTGATTTGCTGATTGATGAAATCAAGCTGGCTCACCGCCTTGGCTTCAAATTGATTCGATTGGTATCAATGGTTCCAAGCTTTGTAATAGAACCACTGCTCCCATACGCAGAAAAATATGATGTAGCTTTTGCTCTAGAAATTCATGCTGGTATGAGCTTTAATGAACCTGCTACAGCGAAATTCATTGAAGAAATGAAACGTGTCAATTCTCCTTACTGCGGTATTGTCGTTGATACAGGTATTTTCTGCCATGCTATTCCACGCGTCTTCAATAACTTTAATGAAAAAGTCTTAGGTGTTGATCGCGGAGTGATTGATTTGTTCAATGCACAATTTGATAAAGGACTAGACGGGACTCATCTAATCGATCGCAATCGTAAGATGGTGCCAGAACTTGAAAAGTTTGCTACTCCTAAAAACATGCCTTACATTATGCTGGCAGATGGCTATGAAAACACACCATTGTCTGCACTTGATGAATTGATGCCTTATATTAAGCACTTTCATTTTAAACTGTGGGAAATGACAGAAGAAGGTATCGAATATTCTATCGATTATAAGAAGATTTTGCAGTATCTCCACGATCAACATTACGATGGTTATGTCGCAACCGAATATGAAGGTAATCGCTGGATTTTGCCGGGCAATCCAATGGTAGAAAAAGAACAGGTAGCTGCTCATCAAAAACTCTTGCGTGACCTGATTGCTGAGATTGAAGGATAGGAGGAGACAAATGTTTGATAATAATGTCTTTAAAAAGGATTCTTGTAAAAATACAGTAGTAGACGGCAAAACTGTCGGTTTTGAGTTGGAAACGTTCATTACTTACTATCGTGCTATTCCTTTGTCAATGGTTAATGATATTCGAGTTAAAGTTGATGGTACTGAGGTACCGCGTGATGCTATCCGCTGCAGCGCAGAAGGAGAAGATTGGTTCACACTTGATGAGATGACAACGGTTACCACTTATAAGTGGGAATACGATGTCCCTTTGAAAATTCGAGTGACTCAGGAAGAAGGGTTATCTTCGGGTGAACATGATGTTGAGTTAACTGTTGTTACTCGTACAGCGTATATTCCAATCCCAATTAAAGGTGTCAATACTAGAAAAGTTGTGATTGCATAAATTCTAAAATCCTGCGCTGTGGTTGTGCAGGATTTTCTTTTGGAAGGAATTGCGGATGAGTAAAATAAAAATCGTAGCAACGGACTTAGATGGTACCCTTTTAAACAATCAATTACTACTTTCAGATAGGAATTGTATTGCACTACATCAGTTAAAGAAAAAAGGTATCCATGTAGTCCTGTGTTCAGGTCGCCCTTTTAATGGAGTGAAACATTTATTAACTAAAATTGGCCTTGATGGGGCGGATTATACAATTTCTTATAACGGATCTTTGATCCAAACAGCTGATGGACGCGAAGTCCTTCATTATGCGAAACTATCTCCTTATGATTTTCAAAAATTGAATGAGCTTTTTACAAAATTTGGATTAGGTTTACATGCGATGACGATGGATAGGATGTATAGCTATAATCAGGAAGTTCATCCATTGACTATTCGAGAGTCATACTTAGGTAAGCTTCCCCTTACAGTTTTACGGACTAACATAATTGTTCAAAAACCAATTATAAAGCTGATGGCCGTGGGAGACGGTCAGCGAATTGATCAGGCTATGGCACAATTACCAAAGGAATTTGCTGATCGCTTCTCTTTCAATAAAAGTGAAGATTTCTACTTGGAAATCATGCAAAAAGGAGATAATAAAGCTAAAGCCTTACAAATTCTCATGGAAAGACTTGGGTTATCACCGGAACAGCTTATGGCATTTGGGAATAATCAGAATGATTTAGAAATGATTCGTCTGGCCGAAGTAGGTGTTGCTGTAGAAAATGCAGTCCCTGAACTAAAGAAGGTTAGTAATTTTTTAACGGAAAGTAATGATCATGATGGTGTAGCTCTATTTTTAGAGCGTTATGATATATAAATCAGAATATAAGGAAGTGTAAACATGAAAAAAATTATTGGTATTGATTTAGGCGGTACAAGTGTAAAAATAGCTATTATCTCTCCAAGTGGGGACATTTTAGAAAAATGGAGCATTCCGACAAATGGATTAGATAATGGAAATAACATTGTCTTTGATATTATTCACTCAATTCAGGAACATTTTGAGTTGCTACAATTGTCTGAAAAAGATTTTCTAGGTATTGGAATGGGATCACCAGGGAAGGTAAATCCAGTTGAAAAAACAGTTGTTGGGGCTTATAATCTTGGATGGTCACGTTTACAGCAGATTGGAAAGGTATTCGAAAACATATTTCCTCTTCCATTTTTTATTGGAAATGATGCCAATGTCGCTGCGCTGGGAGAGCAATGGAGAGGTGCAGGGAAAGGGGAACGTGATGTGGTTATGTTTACTTTGGGAACAGGAGTTGGAGGAGGAATTGTTGCAAATGGCCAACTAGTCACGGGTTTCGGAGGGGCTGCAGGAGAGATTGGGCACTTAAAAGTGGATACCGAACAGAGGTTTACTTGTACATGCGGGGGAAAAGGATGCTTAGAAACAGTCGCCTCTGCAACAGGAATTGTAAACTTAGCTCGCTATTTTTCAAAAGAATACGAGGATGTTTCAAGTATAAAGAAGGCAGTTGACGATGGAAATGATATTACCTCTAAAGAGATTTTTAATTCAGCCCAAAAAGGTGATGTACTTGCTAATACGATCGTAGATCAATTTGCTGGCTATCTCGGGCTGGCGTTATCTCATGTGGCCAATACTTTAAGTCCAAGTCATATTGTAATTGGCGGAGGAGTCTCCGCAGCAGGTGAATTCTTGCGCCAAAAGATTGCTGAAAAAACTTACGAAAATATCTTTCCACAAATCCGAGATAGATGCCAAATTTCTCTCGCTGAACTGGGTAATGATGCAGGTGTTATTGGTGCATCAAAATTAGTATTACTGGGAGTCAAGAATAATTAATGAAAAGCATAGATTCAAAAATAATTTGGATTACGAGTAAAAATAATTTGTAACATAATCAATTTTTAATGATACAATTTTCTGAACTAGTCTAGTGTTGTAAAAAGGACTATAACTTAGAATAACTATATTTAGTTTTGTCGCTGCTGAGAAGACCCCAAATGGTCTTCTTTTTGATTTTTAGCAGTGTAGTCACTTATTATAGGAAACTGTTATACAGCTTTAGATGAAAAAATAGATAAAACAGAGTTTACTTAAAAAATGCAACGCTATATCGTCAAAATAAGAGATAAATGGCTTAATCAGGATTGTAGTTCTTAGAGAGATATAACGAGGGAGATTGCGCCAATGTGAGATTTTTATGAAGATGTTTAACAGTTTGGCCTTTATCCATAAGGAAAATTTATCGTGGATGATAATAAATATAGATTGGGCAGATGTTTGAAGAGATGATAAAATTAAAGCAAATTTGATAGGTATTGAGCCTGTCTATGATGTTGTGGATTCAAACTTACTTTTCTAGGCCTTTTGGTGCTTTTGTAGCAAGTAGCCTAACATTCATAGCATTGTTCAGAGGCTTTGTGACACGACGTTTGGTTAGTAAAATCAATTAACCAAACGGAGTTAGTGAGAAGGATAGTCAAGTCACCCTAGTGATTGGTATTTGCTATCAAGTACGAAGCACTTAGATAACCAGCCTCTGCCGTATCTTGTTAATGGAACCCAGGACTGATCCTTGGGAGCAATGATAGTTGATACCTTCATTACCGGCTGGTTTGATGCAGTGGGTGATTGGCTGTACTTATGTCTACGCGATAGCGTCCATCCTAATCATCATCCTTGCGGAGGCAAAACGGTGAGAGCGATTGTTCCACAATACCGATTTCTGTCTTACTCGCGATTTCTTTGTCAGTAATTTTCGCTAAAGCGAATCGTCCCTTAGTATCTTAGTAAAGGAGATAAGTTTATGGTTAATCGTAAAAAAGAGTGGGTCTTAAAGGCCTTTCATGGAGAACCTGTAGATAGAGTACCAGTTGGTTTTTGGTACCATTTTTTGCCAGAAGAAGAATTAGGACGAGGACTTAATAGTCGTGCTCTTTTTAATAAGAATCTTGAAGGGCACCGTCAATTTATCAAGGACGTTAATCCTGATTTTATCAAAATTATGAGTGATGGTTTTTTCACTTACCCTAACCCCCTGATTACTACGGACGTCTCTTCTGTCCAAGAATTAGCTGATATCCATTCTATAGGCGAGGATCATCCTTGGTTTGAACAGCAGGTGGAGTTAGTTAAAGCGATTAAGAATAGTTTCACAGAGGATATTGTTGCGATTTATAATATTTTTGCTCCTGTGACTTACCTTAAATGGCAGTTGTCTGGTCAGATAGCAAGCGGAGATACCATTATTGCGAATTTGCTGCAAGAAGATGCATCAACCTTGAAAAAAGTACTGGATACCATTGCCGAAGATATTGCTATTCTCGTCAGAAAAATCATTACCGAAGCTAATATTGAAGGGATTTATCTCAGTGTACAGTCTATTCAGGATGACAGGGTCTCTGCTGAGGACTATCGGAACTATATAGCTCCTAGCGATTTGAGGATTCTTGAGGCAGCCCGTCAGGCTGATGGCTTAAGTGTTCTTCATATCTGTGGCTATGAAGGGGCCAGTAACGATATTCGGTCCTTTAAGGATTACCCGGCGCAGGTTTACAACTGGGCAGTAGGTCCAGAAGGAGTTAGTCTGTCTCAGGGACGTGAACTCTTTGGTGGGAAAACGGTTTTAGGCGGCTTTGTCAATACTAAAGAAGGCCTGCTCTATCGTGGCAGTAAAGAGGAAGTGCAAGCACACGTGAGAGACCTGCTGCAAGAAGCAGGTACAAGGGCTACTGTCATTGGTGCGGACTGCACAATCCCCAGTGATATTGCTGCTGAGCGTATCGCTTGGGTAAGAGAAGCCGCTGCGCAGTAAAGATAAAGTGGAGGTAAATGGATGGTACAGAAAAAATGGTTTGTGATTGGGGGAATCCTTGTTTTACTGATTGGAGGTACCCTTATTGGCCGTCAGCTTGCAGGGGACGGAGCTGCTAGTGACAAGGTAACGACATTAAAGGTTGCCCACACCCAGAATTATGCGCCCTATGATTATGTTGATGACAAGGGCAAGCATACAGGCTATGAAGTTGACGTTTTAAAAGCCATTGATAAGAAACTGCCCCAGTATAAGTTTAAATACACTGGGACGAGCGATGAAGATTTGTTAATTGGCTTAGAATCTGGAAAGTACGATATCGGAACTAAGGGAGCTTGGTATACAAAAGAGCGGGCTGAAAAGTTTATTATCCCTAAGGATGCGATTGGTGCCAGTGTCATTGGTTTTACGATTCGCAAGGAAGATAAAGAAAAATTTAAAGATATTGATTCTTTTGCCCAATCCAGTGGTAAATTAGTTCCTATTTCCCCTCAAAATGCTCAGTGGAATGTCATTGAGGACTATAACAAGAGCCATGAGGACCATCCCATAGATCTTAAAGCCGCTGAAAGTTTCACCATGGCAGATGCCTATGCTTGGGTACTGGAAGGACGCTACGATGCTTATTTTGATATAAAATTATCCTTTGAGCAAGCCGTTAAGGATAAAGACGGTGCCTACCATAAATATGCTGATCAATTGACTTGGGTTCCGTACAAAGGGATTGAAACCTACCCCTTAGTTCATCGCAATAAGTCCAACAAAAAATTTGTTAAAGAGTATGCCAAAGCTATCAAAGAACTGAAAAAGGACGGCACTTTGGCTAAATTGTCGAAGAAATATTTTGGAGAAAATGTCTTTAATTACGTGACAAAATAGGGGGAAAGCTATGGTTTCTTATACGCCGTCTTATATTTTTAAGTTTCTGCCAACGATTTTGTCTGCTTTACCTCTGACTGTGTGGGTCATTGTCCTGACCGTATTATTGGGGACGCTTCTGGGAGCCGGTTTGACTTGGGCCCAGGTCGTACCTGACATGGGACTGGCACGTTTTGCTAGAGGATATGTATTCACACTGCGCTGTACGCCACCCATTGTCTTACTCTTTCTAGTTTTTTATGGTCTGCCTGAATTTTTGGCATGGTGGCTTCATTTGGATGTTGATGGCTGGTCACGAACCATTTTTGTCGTGGTGACTATGGTTTTACTCTTTGCTGCTTCAATATCGGAAGTTTTTAAGGCAGCCTATTTAGCAGTCCCTAAGGGACAGCTGGAAGCTGGGTTAAGTATCGGTTTAACAGGTTATCAGACTTTCCGTCGCATCTTGTTACCGCAGATTTTTAGAATTGCGCTTCCTAATATGACAACAGCTGTTCTGAATTTGATGAAGGATGCGGCTCTGGCCTATACGATCGGTTTAGTGGATATTATGGGAGCAGGAAACTTACTGATTAGTCGTAATTTGGGAAACTATTCGCTAGAAACTTATACAGCCGTGGCCCTTATTTATTGGGCAATTGCCTTGGTATTATCAGTGGTCTCTAATATGATGGAACATCGTCTTGACAAGGGAAATGCTTAGAGGAGGGATTATGGATTTTAATTATATTGTTCATACATTTTTACTCGCTTTAAGGGGTGTTCCGGTTACCTTGGCGATTATGGCTGTTTCCATTTTATTGAGTTTTTTTCCAGCTCTCTTTTTGGCCTTGGGGAGGATTTATAGGATCAAAGGGGTAACCGCTTTTTCTGTTGTTTACCTAGCCTTTATTCGAGCAACACCGCCGATATTGTTAATCTTATTTTTCTACAGTCTCTTGCCTAGTGTCTTAAATACGATTTTAAAATCAAGTGGGCTTGATATTTTTAAACTTAACCCTATTTACTATGCCTTTATTATCTTTAGTCTGATGACGACGGGGACCTTATCAGAGATCTTACGTTCTGCCATTTTAACGGTTGATAAGGGACAGCTAGAGGCTGCCCAGTCTATCGGCTTGACAACAAGTCAGAGTTATATCAGAATTGTTTTTCCTCAGGCCCTACGAAATGCTCTCCCCAATCTCTGTAATTTAGTGATCAATATTGTTAAGGGAACATCTTTGGTCTTTGTTATGACGGTTAAGGATATCACAGCGATTGCTAAGGTGGAAGCAGCCCATGGCTACCAGTATTTCGAGTCTTATCTGGTTATTTTTTTCATTTATCTTATCATCTGTGGGGTGATTCAGTGGGGCTTTTCAGCCTTAGAAAAGCGGTTTGCTTAAGGAGATACTATGTTAGATATTAAAAATTTATCAAAGCAATTTGGAGATAAGACTGTCCTTGACAATGTCAGCTTGAAGGTCAATAAGGGAGATGTTGTTGTTATCTTGGGCCCCAGCGGTTCAGGAAAGACAACTTTCTTGCGTTGCCTCAACCATCTGGAAAAGGCTGACCAAGGGGTTCTCACCCTAGATAAGCAGTCCTATAATTTAGAAAATGTAAATCGTAAGGATATCCTGACTATCCGGCAAAAAACCGCTTTTGTTTTCCAGCATTACAATCTCTTCGCCAATAAGACAGCTTTAGAAAATATTTTAGAAGGTCTCGTCGTTGCAAGAAGGATCCCCAAGGAACAGGCGGAAACCATAGCTCTGGGAGCTTTGGAGAAGGTAGGTTTACTGAGCCATAAGGATTATTATCCCAGTCAGCTGTCCGGCGGTCAGCAGCAGCGTATTGGCATTGCGCGTGCTATTGCTGTCAAGCCTGATGTTATCTTTTTTGATGAACCGACGTCTGCTCTGGATCCGGAGCTGATTGGTGATGTTTTAGATGTTATGAAGCAGTTGGCTGAGGAAGGAATTACCATGATTGTAGTGACACACGAAATGAGTTTTGCTAGGGATGTCGCTAATCATGTTGTCTTTATGGATGGCGGCCATATCATTGAATCAGCAGCTCCCAGAGAGTTTTTCTCTTCGCCTAAAGAAGAGCGAACGCGTCGTTTTCTGGCTCGTATTTTATCAGACGCTAGGTATGCTGTTGAGTGACAATTGTTTCCTGTTAAGACTTGCTGTAATGTAATACCTAAATGTAAAAGTCGATAAGTCTAAGGCTATTTGAATCTTTTACTGCGATCACAGCAGCCAGCCATTATAAAAAACAGGCTTCAGCCGGCATACGAGGTAGAGGGACTTATGTTTAAGAAAGCTACTCTTATTTTCCTGACTGTATATTTTTAGACGTTCCAGTTGAGTTGCAGGAGCGTCTATTTTTTGTTCTTTTGTGCCTTTGGATATGAATGACTGTGCAATTACTGCAGTATTTAAGCGGCTTGGTGTCTTTTGTGTATTTTTTTGGAGGAACTGATTATACCAACTCAATTTCTAACTTAAGAGCTATTGGACTTTTTAGCCTTACACTAAGTCAGAAAGAAATGAGAGAAGTGGGTTAGTAGTACAATACTGATAGCTGTTAGAATGGCGGAGGGCTAAAATTTCTGAAGAGTAGTTAGTCTCTTGAGCTGAAAAATTCTCCATTTCGAAATCGAACGTTAGATTTTAGTTTTTCCTTCCTTGAATTTTTGTGTACCTGCTATCGTCTTAGCAAGATACGGAAGTTATCTCAAAGAAAAAGCTTTAAAAATCCTTAAATTATGTTATAATAGTGCTGTTAGAAAAATAGTGTCTACTTGAAAGGAGTTTATGATGAAAAAAAGAACTGCACTATTAGTAAGCCTCTTAACCACTGCCCTTTTAATCTTGGCTGGTTGTGGCATCAGTAGATCAGATTTACAAGGAGAGTGGCAAGTTCAAGACTCTGCTGGTAATAATATGACGATGACAGTCACAAGCAAGTCTTTGAAAGTGGATGGCGATAGCATTACCTATAAATATGCTGGTAAGGGAACAGTTAACGGTAATCGTTATCTGAGTATTACGGTCAAAGGTGAAGACTATACAATCTTTTTCCCTGAAAAGGATAAGAAGACGGCTCTCATGATTCAGCCTACTGATAATGATGATAAGCTGAAAGGGGAATTAGTCATGGTGATGAATAAAACCAAAAAGCCTGATTATGAAGACTATGCCAAAAAATATATGAAAGGCATTGATAAGTAAAGAAATTTTTAGATGTTGTTCGCAAGAGACTGGGCAAGACATCCATGATGGCTCCGCCCTCACCCACAAAGCATTGTAATCTCTGAAGATTACGTATAAGAAGTCAATTTTTATATAAATCAATTGACTTCGTCGTCCCACCTCCGCACAGTTGATTAGGATGGCCGCTAACAATTGCGGAGTAGTTAAACAGTCCAGTGGACTGTTTAAGGGGGTGCTTGAAAATGGGACGGCACCCCAAGATAAAGACTCCCAACCACTGCGTCAAACTGCTATTACTGCAAAAAAATAGAAGGCTGGGATACTTTTCCCAGCCTTAATGAACCAATGCTGGCTGGTTTTCCTTTTGCCACAAGGCCAAAGCGGAAAACTTAAGCAAATGTGATGATAAACATCGTCCATATTATTTCAAACCTCACAAGGTCTGGGAGAGACCTTTTTATAAAAGTCACCACTTTAAAACCAGAACGTGGTGGGAACTAAAATTTTTAATTTTTGGGTTGATTCCATTCCCTTTTGTTATAATGAAGGTGATGAATCGGAGGTGTTAATTATGGTGCAGAGGCCTGAATTTACCCCTGACTTGAGTGCCGAGGATTTTCTTTCCTATTACTGGTATAAGACAGAGCTAGAAGCCATTTGCCGGGATTACCAATTACCCAGCTACGGGACCAAAGCCGAATTGGCCGCTTATATCGAGCAGTTCTTAGAGGGTAAACCAGCTAGTCAGATTAAGCGGGTAAGACGAGCCAAATCTAGCTCCAGTCTGAAGGCTGATCAGATTAGCCCAGAAACCAAACTCTTGGACAGTGGTTTTAAGCTGGATAAGGCAGCCCGTCAATTTTTTACCGACTACTATGGCCTAGAAAAATTCACCTTTAAAAAAGTCATGGCCATTAAGTTAAGAGAGGTAGAGCGGCTGGGAGATAAGGAAGCAACCGTTGCAGATTTGATAGCTGTCTTAGAAAATCCCCAGATGGTTTCACAGGAGACACCAGAGGAAAAGTCCTACCAGTGGAACCGTTTTGTCAAGGATTTTCATCAGGACCCCATGTCGCAAGACTATCAGGAGCCAATGAAGGTTGCATCCCTTCTTTGGCAAAAGGTTAAAAATTCTCAAGATGAAAAAGTTTATACAAGTCAGCTTTTGGTCGATTATAGGTCTGAGCTGGTCAAGTATTTGAAATAAGGAGGCAGCTTATGCATTTAGCACTTTTAGGGACTGGAATGATTGTCAAAGAAGTCCTACCTGTTTTACAAACTATTGATGGCATTGAACTGTCAGCCATTATGTCTACTCCACGCTCCTTGGACAAGGCGCAAGCTCTGGCTAAAGACTACGGCATAAGCCAAGCAAGCAGTGATTTTTCAGAAATCCTAGCCAATGAGGTTGTTGACACGATCTATATTGGGACCCCCAACCATACTCACTATGATTATGCTAAAAAAGCGCTTAAGGCGGGCAAGCATGTCATCTGTGAGAAACCTTTTACTATGGAAGCAGGTCAGCTGGAAGACTTGTGCCAAGAAGCAGATAAGCGGGGACTTATTCTCCTTGAAGCCATCACCAATCAGTATCTGGCAAATTTCCAAGTCTTAAAGGACAATTTAGCTAAAATCGGGGACCTTAAAATTGCCAACGTTAATTATTCCCAGTATTCCTCCCGTTATGATGCTTTTAAGAGAGGAGACATTGCCCCTGCTTTTAATCCTGCTATGGGAGGAGGTGCTCTGCGAGATCTCAATATCTATAACATCCACCTCTTGGTTGGTCTCTTGGGTCAGCCTGAGAAGGTTGACTATTTAGCCAATATAGAAAGAGGTGTAGATACCTCAGGTATCTTAGCTATGGACTATGGTGCTTTTAAGGCCGTTAGTATTGGAGCCAAGGACTGCTCTGCAGAGATTCGTTCAACATTTCAAGGGGATAAGGGCTCGCTGACGATTCTGGGCCCAACTAACAGCCTGCCCCAGATTGTTTTAACTCTCAATGGGCAAGAACCAATAGATATCAGTCAGACTAATCCTCATCACCGGATGTATGATGAATTCGTTGCCTTTGAAAAAATTATTGCGGAACAAGATTTGGTCAGCAGTCAGAAGGCCTTAGAGCATAGCCAAGCTGTCATGGAAGTTCTGGAAGAGGCAGTCAAATCTATGTCCTGAAGAATAGTTATAGGAAAGGAGTTCTACCAAGATGGTTGAACTCTTTTTGCAGTGAGTTAATGATGATAGGTGTTAACAAGGCTGATAGGAGAGGAAGTGAGTCCAAATAGAATACTAGGACTGATTTTCCCCTTGGAACTAATCTGGGAAAATTAGTCAAAATATGGTATCCTAATAGAGGAAAATACTGAAATTAATAAAGTGGTTGGCTAAGTTTTTACCAACCATGAAAGGAAAAAACTATGGCAAATTATGCGATTATTCTAGCGGCAGGGAAAGGGACCCGAATGAAGTCTGACTTGCCCAAGGTCCTCCATAAGGTTTCTGGTATTTCTATGCTGGAACATGTTTTCCGCAGTGTTTCTGCCATTCAACCAACTAAAAATGTAACCGTTATCGGCCATAAGGCAGAGTTGGTCAAAGAAGTCCTAGCTGATCGATCTCAATTTGTTCTGCAAACAGAGCAACTGGGGACCGGCCATGCTGTTATGATGGCAGAAGAAGAACTGGCTGGCCTAGAAGGCCAGACCTTAGTTATTGCTGGCGATACGCCTTTGATCACCGGCCAAAGTTTGCAAGATTTGATTGATTTTCATATTAACCACAAAAATGTGGCGACTATTTTAACAGCAACAGCTGAAAATCCTTTTGGTTACGGTCGCATTATCCGCAATCAAAATGGCGAAGTCACGAAGATTGTTGAGCAAAAAGATGCTACCAAGTTTGAGCAAGAGGTCAAGGAAATCAATACAGGAACCTATGTATTTGATAACAAGCGGCTCTTCCAAGCTCTCAAAAGTATCAATACAGATAATGCCCAAGGCGAATACTATTTGACCGATGTTATCTCAATTTTTCGGGAAGCTGGTGAAAAGGTCGGTGCCTTTACCTTGCGTGATTTCGATGAAAGTCTGGGTGTCAATGATCGCTTGGCTCTGGCTAAGGCGGAGTCTGTTATGCGTCGTCGTATCAATAATCAGCACATGGTCAATGGCGTAACCTTCCAAAATCCAGATAGCACTTATATTGACGTGGATGTTGCTATTGAGCCTGACGTGACTATTGAAGCAAATGTTACCCTCAAGGGTCAGACAAAGATCGCAAGCGGTGGATATTTAACTAATGGTACTTATATTGTTGATTCAACAATCGGCAAAAATGCAGTCATTACTGACTCCATGATTGAGCAGTCAGTTGTGGAAGCTGGCGTGACAGTAGGTCCTTATGCCCATTTGCGTCCAGATTCTACCCTTAAGGAAGGCGTGCATGTTGGGAACTTTGTCGAGGTGAAATCATCCACCCTTGATAAAAAAACCAAGGCGGGCCACCTGACCTATATAGGTAATGCTCAGGTCGGTCAAGATGTCAACTTCGGTGCAGGCACCATTATTGCCAATTATGATGGCAAGCACAAGTACACCAGTAAAATTGGCAATCATGTCTTTATCGGCAGCAACTCAACCCTGATTTCACCAGTTGAAATTGGCGATAATGCTCTGTCTGCAGCAGGTTCTGTCATTTCTAAGGATGTGCCAGCAGATAGTATTGCCATCGCTAGGGAACGTCAGGTCAATAAAGAAGGTTATGCCACTCGGATGCCCCATCATCCTTCGCAACAATAAGCACAAACTATAGAAAGAAGGTTTCTATGGAATTTGAAGAAAAAACCTTGGAACGCCAGACCATCTTTGAAGGTCAGATTATGACTGTTGCCAAGGATAGGGTCCAACTTCCAGATGGGCAGATTTCCTATCGGGAACTAGTTTTCCACAATGGTGCAGTCGCTGTTTTAGCGATTACACCAGCTAATAAAATTATTCTGGTTAAGCAATATCGCAAGGCCATTGAAGCAGTTTCTTACGAAATTCCGGCTGGCAAACTAGAGCTGGGAGAAGCTGGTCATGAGAAGGAAGCGGCAGCCAGAGAATTAGAAGAAGAAACGGGCTATATAGCTGATTTGGACTTGCTTTACGAATTTTATTCGGCTATCGGCTTTAGTAATGAGCATATCAAACTTTATCTAGCCAAGGATTTGCAAAGGGTTCCCAATCCCCGTCCTCAGGATGAAGACGAATTTCTGGAACTCCTCGAATTAAGTTATGAGGAATGTATGGAATTGGTTAAATCGGGCAAAATCCAAGATGCTAAAACTATTATTGCACTTCAATATTTTGCTTTAAAAATGAATAGCTATTAAATAGGAAGGAATGCTTATGGGAAAACCTTTGTTAACAGATGATATGATTGCCCGAGCCAATCGCGGTGAGAAGTTGAGCGGGGACTACTTAGACGGTCAGGAAACACAAATTTTTACCGACATCGGCGATAATTACGATAGCTATGAGGATTATGATGATGACGGAGACTGGGAGGATGACTCCCAATATACCTATAAAAGCCGTCGGATCGAGAATGCTAAAAGGGGAGCCTTTCAAGCAAAATTAAATAAAATTTTACTTATCGTTCTGATTCTCTTGGCAATTCTGATTTACGCCATTTTCAAATTATAGTTAAGGAAAAATCATGAAAATTGGAATTATTGCTGCCATGGAGCAGGAATTGCGATTGCTGGTTGACCAGCTTGCGAGTAAAAAAGAAGAAACAGTTCTTTCGACTACCTACTATTCTGGACGTTTGGGAAAACATGACTTGGTTCTAGTTCAGTCGGGTGTGGGAAAGGTAATGTCAGCCATGTCGGTTGCCATCCTTGTTGACCACTTTGGAGTTGAAGCGCTTATCAATACCGGTTCAGCTGGTGCAGTAGCATCAGGCCTCAATATCGGTGATGTTGTTGTTGCCGACCGTTTGGCCTATCACGATGTGGACCTGACCGCCTTTGGTTACGACTATGGCCAGATGTCCATGCAGCCTCTCTATTTTGAGAGTGACCCTCAGTTTGTTCGAGTCTTTCAATCTGTTTTAGTCAAGCACGACCGGCCCAGTAAGATTGGACTGATTACAACCAGCGATAGCTTTATCGCTGGTCAAGATAAGATTGATCAAATTAAGGTTCATTTTCCAGATACTTTAGCGGTTGAAATGGAAGGGGCAGCTGTAGCTCAAGCGGCTCAGGCGGCAGGTCGTCCTTTTATTGTTGTTAGGGCCATGAGTGATACAGCAGCCCATGATGCTAATATCACTTTTGATGAGTTTATCATTCAGGCAGGCCAGCAGTCAGCACAAGTCTTAATTGACTTTTTGGAAACATTATAGTTAAAAAGCGATGACAAGTTTGAAAACAGGAATTTGGTGATTCTTGAAAACAGACTTCTCATTGCTTTTTTGCCTTAGTTTTAGCCTACTAAAAGGATTAAGAATATATGACAAAAAATTGAAAATAAGCCCCTTTTCCGTTTTTTTATGGTATAATACCTTCTGTATAACTCTGCCCAAAGGGTGGGTCATTAGATAAGAATAGATCGTAAAGTAAGAGAGGTCGAGTGAATGGCTAGAAATGGCTTTTTTACAGGTTTGGATATAGGAACAAGCTCGATTAAAGTATTGGTTGCCGAATGGGTTGATGGACAGATGAACGTCATCGGTGTGAGCAATGTACCTAGTTCGGGTGTAAAAGATGGAATTATTGTTGATATTGAGGCGGCTGCCAATGCCATCAAAGAAGGTATTGATCAGGCTGAAGAAAAAGCAGGAATCAGTATTGACAAGGTCAATGTTGGCCTGCCAGCGAATCTCTTGCAAATTGAACCGACTCAAGGCATGATTCCGGTCATCACAGAATCAAAAGAAATCAAAGATGAAGACATTGAGCGCGTTGTCCAATCGGCCCTGACTAAGAGTATTACCCCAGAGCGGGAAGTGATTTCTTTAGTGCCTGAAGAGTTCATCGTTGATGGCTTCCAAGGTATTCGTGACCCACGCGGGATGATGGGGGTTCGTTTGGAAATGCGTGGTCTGATTTACACAGGCCCAAGCACGATTTTGCACAACCTTCGGACAACTGTTGAACGAGCTGGTATTCAAGTTGAAACCATTATTATCACCCCACTTTCCCTAGCCAAGTCAGTTCTAAATGAAGGGGAACGTGAATTTGGTGCCACTGTTATTGATATGGGCGGTGGTCAAACAACCGTTGCTTCAATGCGGGCTCAAGAATTGCAATACACTAACATTTATCCGGAAGGTGGGGACTTCGTCACCAAGGATATTTCCAAGGTTCTGCAAACCTCGATCCAAACTGCTGAAGCCCTCAAGTTTAATTTCGGGACTGCCAATCTAGCTGAAGCTAGTGATAGAGAGACAGCCCAAGTTGAATGTGTTGGCAGTGATGAACCTGTTGATGTTTCTGAACGTTATTTAGCAGAAATTATTACAGCACGGGTTCGTCATATTTTTGACCGTGTTAAACAAGATTTAGAACGCGGTCGTCTGCTCGATCTACCAGGTGGCATTGTTCTGGTTGGTGGAGCAGCCATGCTTCCAGGTGTTGTGGAACTGGCCCAAGAAATTTTTGGCACTCAAGTCAAACTTCATATTCCAAACCAAGTTGGTATCCGCAATCCGATGTTTGCTAATGTTATCAGTCTAGTTGAGTACGTTGGTATTATGAGTGAGGTTGATATTATTGCTCAAGGAGCTGTTCTCGGTGAAGAAATGCTTCGTCGGAAACCGATTGTGCCAGTGGCACCATCGGTTGCTCCTCAACCAGCTCAGCCTGCTGCACCAGCTATGCAGGCTCAACAACCGCAGGCTCCTGCTGGTGACTTCTCAGTTCCAGAACCAGTTCAAGGTGGAACAAATCAGGGAGAAAGTAAACCAAAGACCAAAATGACTGACCGTGTTCGCGGTATTTTTGGAAGTATGTTTGATTAATTTAAAGTGAGGAAATAAAATGGCATTTTCATTCGATGCTGCATCTGTCCAGGGTGCAGTCATTAAAGTTATCGGTGTCGGTGGTGGCGGAGGCAATGCCATCAACCGCATGATTGAAGAAGGCGTTGCAGGAGTTGAATTTATTGCTGCAAACACGGATATCCAAGCCCTAAGTTCATCAAAAGCTGAGACTGTTATTCAGCTTGGCCCTAAATTGACTCGTGGTCTTGGTGCCGGAGGTCAGCCGGAGGTTGGTCGTAAAGCTGCTGAAGAAAGTGAAGAAGATTTGAACGAAGCTCTTCAAGGAGCTGATATGGTCTTCATTACTGCTGGTATGGGCGGTGGATCTGGTACAGGTGCTGCTCCAGTTATTGCTCGTGTGGCTAAGGGACTTGGTGCTCTTACTGTAGCGGTTGTAACCCGTCCATTTGGCTTTGAAGGAAACAAACGCGGCAACTTTGCTATCGAAGGGATTAATGAACTTCGGGAACAAGTTGACACCCTCTTGATTATTTCGAATAACAATCTTTTGGAAATTGTTGATAAGAAGACTCCTCTCTTGGAAGCTCTCAGTGAAGCGGATAATGTCCTCCGTCAAGGGGTTCAAGGGATTACCGATTTGATTACCAGCCCAGGTCTGATTAACCTCGACTTTGCCGATGTTAAGACTGTTATGGCTAACAAAGGTAACGCTCTGATGGGTATTGGTATCGGCTCAGGTGAAGAACGAATCATCGAAGCTGCCCGTAAAGCAATCTACTCACCTCTTTTGGAGACAACTATTGATGGTGCCGAAGATGTTATTGTCAACGTTACCGGAGGTCTTGATATGACCTTGACTGAAGCTGAAGAAGCTTCTGAAATTGTTGGCCAAGCGGCTGGTCAAGGCGTTAATATCTGGCTTGGTACAGCAATTGACGATAGCATGAAGGATGAAATTCGTGTTACTGTTGTAGCAACTGGTGTTCGTCCAGATAAGTTTGAACGGGTATCTGGTGTCAGCTCACAGCCACGAGTCTTCAAACAAACTGGGTCTACTAATGAACAAGCGGTTCCAAATAATGGTAGCTTTGAACGTCGTCCAAACAACTTTGAATTTGATATGGCTGAACATCGCGAAATGCCACAAGCAACACCGCGTCATACACAGCCAGCTCAACCAAGTTCGGCTTTTGGTGACTGGGACCTGCGCCGTGATAACATCAGCCGTCCAACCGAAAACCAATTGGATAGCCAATTAGATGTTTCTTCTTTCTCAGCTTCTGATGTTGATACTGGTGATGATGAACTCGAAACACCACCATTCTTTAAGAATCGTTAATCATGGATTTAGAAAAGAATAAAAATTTCGTCTATGAACAAGTAGCAGCTGCGGCTGCTGAAGCAGAGCGCCAGCCTTCTGATATTTCTATTATTGCTGTTACTAAGTATGTTAACAGTCAAGTCGCTGAGCAACTAGTTGATCTAGGTGTGAAACACATCGGTGAAAATCGCGTTGATAAATTCCTTGATAAATATCAGGCACTCAAGGATAGAGATGTCACTTGGCACCTGATTGGAACCTTACAGAGACGTAAGGTCAAGGATGTTATCAATTTACTGGATTACTTCCATGCCCTTGATTCACTCAAACTAGCTGCTGAAATTCAAAAGAGAGCAGACCATACCATCAAGTGCTTCCTTCAAGTTAATATTTCTGGTGAGGAAAGTAAGCATGGCTTTGACCCAGCAGAAGTAGATAGTATACTCGAAGAATTAGCGGCTTTTGACAAACTTGAAATTGTCGGGCTCATGACTATGGCTCCGATTGATGCCAGCGATCAGGAATTGGATGAAATTTTTAAACAGACAAATGATTTGAGACAGCGTCTCAAAGAGAGAAACATAAAGAATATGCCTTTCGATGATTTGAGCATGGGGATGAGCAGAGATTTTCCAATTGCTATCTCAAATGGCTCAACATTTGTCCGAATCGGAACATCATTCTTTAAAGAATAGGAGAGAATCATGGCTATAAAAGATAGATTTGAAAAAATCGTTTCCTACTTTGATACGGATGATGCTAGCGAAGTAGAAGAAACACAGGAGACTGAGCCACAAGGTCCGCGTCCTTTACGTCAACCGGAGCCGCAGCAGGCTCAGCAACGTCCGCAGCGTCAACCACAAGTAGCCTCATCACAGCAACAACCGCAAGTTCGACCCCAACAAAGGCCGCAAGCGGCTCAAAATCGGCCTCAGGCTCGACCCGCTCAAGAAGAAGCTGTCCGCCCAAGCTCTCGCCCTGCAGATGTATCAATTCCGGCTGGAGCAGGGGGAACAACCATCGCTCTTAAGTTTCCTCGTAAATATGAGGATGCTCAAGAGATTGTTGACCTACTTATCAAACATGAATGTGTCTTGATTGACTTCCAATATATGTTGGAAGCGCAAGCTCGTCGTTGTTTGGACTTTATTGATGGAGCTAGCCGAGTTCTCTACGGTAGTTTACAGAAGGTCGGTTCGTCTATGTATCTTTTAACACCAAAGGATGTTGTTGTAGATGTAGAAGAAATGCACCTGTCAAACGCTAGTCAAGAAGTTCCTTTTGACTATGACATGAAACGCCGTTAGTTATGGTATTTTTTCTAGTTGCTTTTAGTTATTTAGTCAGGATACTGACACTTCTTCTGGTTGTCTATGCTCTATTATCCTGGTTTCCAGGAGCTAGAGAGTCTTGGCTAGGTCAGGCTTTGGAAGAGTTCTTAGAACCTTTGCTCAAGCCTTTACGACGTCTACCTCTGCAAATTGCAGGTTTGGATTTTACCATAATTGTGGCGATTTTTATCCTGCAAATGCTCGCGAGACTGTTACCAATTTTATTGTTTTGATGGTTGAAAATGATATTTATCAGCACTTCCGCAAGGAGGAAAGAACCTTTATTGATAAGATGAGGGACTTAGCTGAACGGGTTGAGGATACATATACTTATCAGCTGACGGATTTTTTAGATCCAAGACAGGTAAAAATTGCCGAGAGCGTCTTCGGACAAATGGGGATAAAGTATTACTTATCTACAGCCTATTTGAAAACTGAATATGCTAGAGTAATTGCAGCGCCGGATTATTATGAATTGGAACTGCAAGATTTTGAAATAGCTCTCTTAGAAATTAGCTATAATTCCAAATTCAATCATTTGACACATGCCCAAATCATGGGAAGTTTCATTAACAAGTTAGGTATTCAGCGTAATGTTTTTGGTGATATTATCTTAGCGGAATCTCGGGCTCAAATTATTGTGACGCAACCTCTTGTTAGCTATTTTTCAACGGTCGAAAAGATTGGCCGTGCAGCTGTTAAGATTAAAGAAGTTGATCTTTCACAGCTTTTATCGCCTACCAATAGGGCTAAAGAGCTTGATATTCTAGTTTCAAGTTTGAGGCTTGATAAGGTTATTGCATCAGCTTTTAAATTATCAAGGTCACTAGCCAGTAAATTGGTAGAGCAAGAGAAGGTTAAACTCAACTATGGCCTACTGACCAGACCTGCTGAATTACTAGAGTTGGGAGATTTGGTAAGTGTGCGGGGTTATGGTCGTTTTCAGATTTACCGAGATAATGGCTTATCTAAAAATAAAAAGCATAAGTTAACACTAAAAAAATACGCTAATAAATAAAGAGATTCCCCTAGTCTCACGAAGTCAAACACATGATGAAGTTAGACTTAAACTTGAGTTGAGACTACGAAAAAGAAGGCCAATCAGTTGAACGCTTGAACGCCAATTAAAACTGATAGGCCGATGCAGTAGTGTTAACACGATCTGAAGATGAATGACAATTGGGAGATTGTCGAGGTCTTAGATGGTGTGAACACTACAAAGTTTGTTAGGATGATTTATCGTCAGATAAATGAATATTAAAAATAAATAAGGAGGGTGACATGGCATTAACAGCACTCGATATTAAAGACAAAACTTTTCACACAAAATTCCGCGGCTATAATGAACGGGAGGTTGACGCCTTTCTCGACGACCTTGTAGACGATTTTGAAGATTTAACACGTAAAAACCGTGATCTTGAAGCGAAGATTAAAAATCTTGAAGAAAAACTGGTTTACTTTGATGAAATGAAGGAATCATTGAGTCAATCAGTTATCTTGGCTCAAGAAACTGCTGAAAAAGTTAAATTCTCAGCCAACACACAAGCTACTAACTTGCTCAGCAAGGCCAACTATGATGCTAACCAGCTGATCGATGAAGCTAAGACACGGGCTAACAAGATTTTACGTGACGCAACAGATGAAGCCAAGGCCGTTGCCATCGAAACAGAAGCCCTCAAACGTCAAAGCCGTGTCTTCCACCAACGCCTGTTGAGTACTATTGAAGGTCAGTTGAACATGATTAATTCACAAGAGTGGAGTGAACTCTTGCAACCGACTGCCGTTTATCTGCAAAATTCAGACGAGGCCTTTAAAGAAGTTGTTGAAAAAGTTTTGGATGATAACCAAACCCTTACGAGTGCTGGGACAACAACACCGATTGCAGAATCAGAATCTACTGATGATGCAACTCGCCAATTCACTGAATCTGAAATGGCTGAGCTGCAACGCCGTGTCGAAGAAAGCAACCGTATTCTTGAAGAAACACAAAAACTTGATTTGGGTGAAATTTCTGCAGCGATTGATGCAGCAGATAATACGCCTCAAGCCAAACAAGCCCCAACTATTCAAGATACTTCTGAAATGTCAGCTACAGAATTGGCTGGCGGCGAAGCCCAAACCTTTAAATTGAATATTCAAGACTAAGGAATGTCCCTAGTCTGGAGGAAAACGCGAGCAAGTCCTAATATTTCCAGCGAGCAGGTGATGGTGGAAGACCTGCAGTCCCTTAGGAAAAGCTTATCATTTCCTAGTGTTCTAGCTGAATTTATAGTAGGTTAGGAGGGTGACCCCCTTATCGTCACAAGAGAGAAAAGCTAGTTAAATCTAGTTTTTCTGAATTAAGGTGGTACCACGAGCTTTCGTCCTTATGCAGACGAAGGCTTTTTTATATTTTTCTAAGTCATTAGAAAATCTTATCAAAATGGAAGGTGTATTTATGAAATTAAAAGAGACTTTGAATCTTGGGAAAACAGCATTTCCAATGCGGGCTGGTCTGCCCAATAAGGAACCTCAGTGGCAGGCAGCTTGGTTGGAAGCTAATATTTACGGGAAACGCCAAGCCTTAAATGCCAATAAACCGGCTTTCTTCCTGCATGATGGTCCTCCCTATGCCAATGGAAATATCCATGTTGGGCACGCTCTTAACAAGATTTCTAAAGATATTATCATCCGTTCTAAATCTATGATGGGCTATCGCGCTCCTTATAATCCAGGTTGGGATACGCATGGCCTTCCTATCGAGCAGGTTTTAGCTAAGAAGGGCGTAAAACGCAAGGAGTTAGACCGTGCAGAATATCTTAAACTGTGTCGTGATTATGCCCTTTCCCAAGTAGATAAACAGCGTGAAGATTTTAAACGTCTGGGTGTTTCAGCCGATTGGGACAATCCTTATGTAACCTTGACGCCTGACTATGAAGCTGCTCAGATTCGTGTCTTTGGTGCCATGGCTGATAAGGGTTATATTTATCGTGGAGCCAAGCCAGTCTATTGGTCTTGGTCGTCAGAATCTGCTTTAGCTGAAGCTGAAATTGAATACCATGACCTGGTTTCAACTTCTCTTTACTATGCTAATAAGGTTAAGGATGGTAAAGGAGTTCTGGACAATGATACCTATATCGTTGTCTGGACAACCACCCCATTCACCATCACGGCTTCACGTGGGCTGACTGTGGGGGCAGACTTTAGCTATGTGACTGTTCAAGTGTCTGGTCAAGACCGTAAATATGTCGTAGCCGAGGAACTTTTGGATGATTTGGCTGAGCGTTTTGGTTGGTCCGATTTCCATGTTTTGGAGCGTCATACTGGTGCTGAGTTGGAAATGATTACCACCGAACACCCTTGGGACGGTGAGGTTGAAGAATTGGTCATGGTCGGTGACCATGTTACCCTTGATTCTGGTACAGGAATTGTCCATACCGCTCCGGGCTTTGGTGAAGATGACTATAATGTTGGTATCAAATATGGATTAGAAGTCTCTGTAACAGTTGACAGTCGCGGTATCATGACGCAAGAAGCTGGGCCAGATTTCCAAGGTCAATTCTATGATAAGGTCCTGCCAACAGTTCTTGAAAAATTAGGGGATTTACTCCTTGCTCAAGAAGAAATCACCCACTCCTACCCATTTGATTGGCGGACTAAGAAGCCAATCATCTGGCGGGCTGTTCCCCAATGGTTTGCCTCTGTTTCTAATTTCCGCCAAGAAATATTGGATGAAATTGATAAAACAGTATTCTACCCATCATGGGGAAAGACACGTCTCTATAATATGATTCGTGACCGCGGTGATTGGGTCATTTCACGTCAACGGGCCTGGGGTGTGCCGCTTCCAATCTTCTATGCTGAAGACGGTACAGCAATCATGACCAAAGATGTGACAGACCACGTAGCTGACCTCTTTGCGGAACATGGATCAGTCATTTGGTGGGAATGGGATACTAAAGATCTTCTTCCAGAGGGTTACACCCATCCAGGTTCACCAAATGGTAAATTTACCAAAGAAACGGATATTATGGATGTCTGGTTCGACTCAGGCTCATCATGGAATGGCGTCATGAATCAACGAGAAGGTCTAGGTTATCCAGCTGATCTTTATTTGGAAGGATCTGACCAGTATCGTGGTTGGTTTAACTCGTCTTTGATTACCTCTGTTGCTGTTAACGGGCACGCACCATACAAAGCTATCTTATCACAAGGTTTCGTCCTTGACGGTAAAGGTGAAAAAATGTCTAAGTCACTTGGCAATACTATCCTTCCAAGTGATGTTGAAAAGCAATTTGGTGCTGAAATCCTGCGCCTTTGGGTTGCCTCTGTTGATACAAGCAATGATGTCCGTATTTCAATGGATATCTTGAAACAAACCTCAGAAAGCTATCGTAAGATCCGCAATACGCTTCGCTTCTTGGTAGCTAACACATCTGACTTTAATAAAGCTGATGCAGTCGCTTATGAGGAACTTCGCCCGGTTGACCAATATATGATGATTAAGTTCAACCGATTGGTAGCAACTATCCTCGAAGCTTATAATAATTATGACTTTATGAGTGTCTATAAGGCTGTCAATAATTTCTTGACAGTTGACTTATCAGCTTTCTACTTAGATTTTGCTAAAGATGTTGTCTATATTGAGGCAGCGGACAGTCATGTTCGCCACCAGATGCAAACTGTCTTCTATGATATTCTCGTTAAGATTACTAAGCTTCTGACTCCTATTCTTCCTCATACATCTGAAGAAATTTGGTCTTATCTTGATCAAGAAGCTGAGGACTTTGTTCAATTAGCTGAGATGCCAGAAGCTCAAACCTTCGTAGATCAAGAGCAAGTTCTTGAAAGATGGGAAGCCTTTATGGCCCTTCGTACCCAAGCACAAAAAGCTCTGGAAGAAGCGCGCAATGACAAGTTAATTGGTAAGTCCTTAGAAGCTCATCTCATAATTTATGCAGATCAAGAAACCAGAGAGCTCTTGGATAGCCTTCAAAGTGATATCGCTCAACTTCTAATTGTCTCACAATTAACAGTGACTGACCAAGCAGCACCAGCTGATGCTGTCAGCTTTGACGGTATAGCCTTTAGTGTTGAACATGCAGCTGGAGCAGTTTGTGATCGTTGCCGCCGCACAGATGAAACCACTAAGGAACGTTCTTATGGCGTAACCATCTGTGACCACTGTGCAGAAATTGTCGAAAGCAATTTCCCAGAAGCTGTCGCCCAAGGTTTTGAAGTGAAAGCAAAATAAAAGGCCACTATAGACTATTAAAAAAGGTTTTACAATCTTACTAGGTTGTAAAGCCTTTTTATATCTAATATTTAGAGTAAAAAAGCCACTCATTTAAGTGACTTTTAGTTTGTGGTTGGAATTGAAATTTCAATCAACTTTTCTGTATGACTCGATTTGATTTGATCGGGAATAATGATATCCGGATTAATTTTGCGCTTGAAGAAAAACTCACGAATTTTCTCAATTTCTTCATCTTTGATAGCCCGATGGCGGTTAGAAATCAGGAGTTCATAGTGACCGGGTGCTTTGGAAAAAACAACATCGCTGTTGCCAGCAGAATAAACTTCAACTAATTCAGCATCAGTATTACGCAGCTGATTACGAACAAGTGACGGGTGGCTGCTCGTGGTATTGATTAGTCTCATCGAAGACCTCCTTATCGACTTTGCATAGTAACATTATAGCACGATTTTTTGAAAATAGCGGCTCGCTTATAAGGTTCTATGAGATTTTTTCCACTCTTCAATGCCCCATTTATGACTGCCTCGTTTGAGCTTGCTAATAGCTTCTTCGACTGGGAACCAAGCCAGATGGTTGAAGTCTTCTAAGGGCTTGCCAACAGTTGTATAGCCAGTAACTTCATAGATATAAGCAGGATTGTAAAAGTAGGTATCGCGGTGACTGGAATAGAAATATTCATCAGCCTGGCCATAGTACTGCCCAACCTGTGCCGTAAAGCCCAGCTCTTCAATCAATTCTCGTCCCAAGGCAGTTAGCTTGTCTTCATCAGACTCAATCTCACCGCCCGGCAGGAACCAGGCTCCATTGGGGGCTTGGACCAGGATGATTTCTGTCTGATTCTGATTGGGGATGACAGCATAGACCCCATAGCGGGCAACATAGTTTTTTCCAGCCTCTTTTTGGCCAAAAGTAGGAGTGGACATGGGAATTCCTCATCTTTAGATTTTCTGAGTTTATTATAACATAAGAGAGTCAGATGCTTGCTCATATTTGCCGAAAAACTTGTTAAAAGGAGTCCTTATAAGAGATGCAGAACTGCTCTCTTATTCTCAAGATAAGGATGTTCAATAACTGCTGTGGCAACCATTTAATACTACATAAATAGAATGAATAATAAATAAAAAGGAATGGGATCAATCCAAAAATTGAAAATTTTGGATTGTATTCCCACCCCGCAAGTTGACTAGGTTTTCCGTTTTGGCACAAGGCCAAAACGGAAAAATCAGTTACAGTGGTTCATTGCTGCTAAAGTACCTCAGAAACTGGGTAAGACTAGGTTGGCATGGCCAACAAGTCTTACTCTCACCACTGCACCTAGACAATAAAAATAAGGCTGAGAACTTTTGTCTCAGCCTCACCCTATACAGTTGGCTGTTTTTTGCCCAGCCCTCTAAGGTATTTTACTTAGTCTGTAGAAGAACTTTCTTCCTTACTGGCGATGTTTGCCTCAGCTTTTTTAGCAGCCTTAATGCTAATCTTACCATTTGAGGCCATGACAGCTTTAAAGTTCTTTTCACTTGGATTTTCCAAATAAAAGTCAGTGATCGCATCTTCAATATACTCTTGAATCGTTCGACGCAAAGGCCTTGCTCCCATCTTAGGATCATAACCCAGATCAACTAATTTTTCTTTAACTTTATCCGTTACATCAAGGTGGAGATCATTGCTGGACAGACGCTGATTGACATCGTCTAGCATCAGGTCAACGATATGAAGCAGATTTTCCTTACTCAAGGCCTTGAATTCAATAATACCATCAAAACGGTTCATGAATTCTGGACTGAAGAAGTTACTGAGTTCGCCAAGGACAGAGTTGGTCCGACCTTCACGGGCCGCTCCAAAACCAACAGAAGCTTCTGCTTTACCAGTACCAGCATTAGAGGTCATGATAATAATGGTATCCTTGAAGCTAACAGTCCGGCCTTGACCATCTGTCAGACGACCATCATCCAAGACTTGCAGGAACATGTGCATAACATCAGGATGAGCCTTTTCAACTTCATCTAGGAGGATGAGGGAGTAAGGATTGCGACGAACCTTTTCGGTTAATTGCCCAGCTTCTTCATAGCCAACATATCCTGGAGGGGCACCGACCAATTTGGACACAGCGTGTTTTTCCATGTATTCCGACATATCAAAGCGAATCATGCTGTCGGCTGAACCGAAGAGCTCAATAGCCAATTGTTTAGACAGTTCTGTCTTACCAACACCGGTAGGTCCGACAAAGAGGAAGCTACCGATTGGCCGATTGGGAGCACCCAAACCAACACGATTTCGACGGATGGCCTTAGCAATCTTATCAACAGCATCGTCTTGACCGATAACGTGAGCCTTGAGGTCACTAGCTAGATTAACCAGTTGAGACTGCTCTTTTTCTTTGAGATTACCTACTGGAATATTGGTTTTTTCTTCAACAATGGCTTCAATATGTTTTTCGGTGATGACAGGAATATCTTGCTCATCCAGCTGTTGGGACTGCATTTCCTTATATTTAGCGATTTGATCGCGGAAGTAAGCTGCTTTTTCAAAATCTTCTTCACGAGTGGCTTGGGCCTTGAGATTCTCAGCTTCCACCAACCTTTTGTCAATTTCTTTAGGATCAACAAAATTAAGAGTCAAGTTCATCTTTGAGCCAGCTTCATCCAAAAGATCGATAGCTTTATCCGGCAAGAAACGGTCTTGGATATAACGGTTAGAGAGGACGGCAGCAGCTTCAATAGCGTCATCGGTGTATTTAACATGGTGATAGTCTTGATATTTTGGCTGAATACCACGCAAAATAGTGATAGTTTCTTCCACAGAAGGCTCATCTACCTTGACAGGCTGCATTCGTCGTTCCAGAGCGGCATCTTTTTCGATGATACGATATTCATTGAGGGTAGTTGCTCCAACCAGTTGCAGATCACCGCGAGCTAGGGCTGGCTTTAAGATATTACCAGCATCCATGCTGCCATCTGTTGTACCACCAGCACCTACGATTTCATGGATTTCGTCAATGAAAAGAATAACATCTTGCCGCTGGCGAATTTCTTCCATTAGCTTTTGCATGCGCTCTTCAAATTGACCTCGGATACCAGTTCCTTGAACCAAGCTGACCACATCCAAGCGGATAACCTGCTTGCTCTGCAATTTTTGTGGCACATTACCATCAACGATCTTTTGCGCTAGGCCTTCAACAACAGCGGTTTTACCAACACCAGGTTCACCAATTAGGACAGGATTATTCTTGGTCCGCCGGTTGAGGATTTCAATGACGCGGACAATTTCCTGATCGCGGCCGATGACAGGATCGATATCGCCACGACGGGCCATATCAGTAATATTGATACCAAACTCCTCCAAGATACCTTCGGGTTGCTGAGGCTGAGCCTGAGAACGACGTCCCCTATTAGCTCCACCATTATTGCCTCCACGGTTACCACCATCGCGTCCTGCCTGTGTTTGTGGGGAATTAGGCAAGTCTGGGTTAAAAGCCCTGAAGTTGTTTAAATCGCCAAAGAAATCATCAAAGAAAGAATCCATGGATTGATTCTGTGGATTTTGGCTAGTTAAATTACTGTTGAGAATATTTTCTGGATCAGCTTTCATAATTCGGTAGCAGTTTTGACAGAGATCAATCTGCTTTTGCTGACCATTAACGTTTGCATAGAGATGTATGCTCGCATCGTTGAGCTTACAATTTTGACATAACATAGTAAACCTCCGATCTTGACCTATAGTCAATATTGGTCAAAGTCTATGCTGTTATTATAACATTCAAACTATAGAAAGCAAGCAAAAAGATTGAATTTTAGCAGACAAATCTCAAGAGTGCTAAAAACAAAAGCTAAATGAATAAAATACAGATATTCCTTGACAAATAGCTGAATTATTGTAAAATTATTGTATAAAAATACAAGAAAGAGAAAATATATGGCTAAATCATTTTTAAAAGAGATAGATTTTACTAAAGAAGAGCTGCTGGAACTGATTGAATCAGCTGCTAAATTTAAGAAGCTTAAGAAACAAAAGCAGGTTCACAGATACTTGGAAGGACTCAACATCGCCCTAATCTTTGAGAAAACGTCAACCCGGACACGTTCCGCCTTCACAGTAGCCGGTCAAGATTTAGGAATGAATGTAACCTATTTAGGAGCAGGTGAAACCCAGTTAGGCAAGAAAGAGTCGGTGACTGATACGGCCAAGGTCTTGGGCTCCATGTTTGACGGTATCGAATATCGGGGCTTTAAACAGGATGATGTCGAAACCTTGGCTAAATATTCTGGCGTACCTGTTTGGAATGGCTTGACTGATACCTGGCATCCAACCCAGATGATTGCAGACTTTCTAACCCTTAAGGAGCATTTTGGAAGCTTGGAAGGTCTGAGTATCGCTTATATCGGAGATGGCCGCAACAATATGGCTAATTCTCTCCTAGTCACCTCTGCCATCCTTGGTGTTAACTGCACCATTATTGCTCCTGAGAGTCTGCAGCCGGATCAAGCGATTGTCGATCTGGCCAAACAGCACAATACTGGAGCCAAACTGCTGATAACTGACGATCCAGCAGCTGTTAAGGGTGTAGATATGATTTACACTGATGTTTGGGTTTCTATGGGAGAAGATATAGATTTTAAGGATAGAATCGATTTGCTTCTGCCCTACCAAGTTAATCAGAAACTCCTAGATATGACGCAAAATCCAGAAACCATCGTCATGCACTGCCTACCTGCCTTTCATGATCTCAATACAAGCATTGGTCAGGAAGTCTACGATAAATATGGTTACAGCGAGTTAGAAATCACCGACCAGATTTTTCAAAAATTTAGCCCAATCATTTTCCAAGAGGCTGAGAACCGCCTGCATGCCATCAAGGCCATTATCTACCAATCTTATTAATAGGAAAGAATTGATCCTTAAAACCTTGTGTATGGTTCTGCTTTACAGAGAATAAGTGAATTTCAGTTTAATATAAAGGATAATACTGGCAAAACAGGGCAAATTTGGCTATTTTAGGGTTTCCACCTATCCCATTCTCCTAGTTTATGGTAAAATGAAATTGATTAAAAGATTAATGGAGCAAGGAGCAAAAGTAGTAGCTGGAGATATTTAGATTTCCAAGCTCCTTGTATCTTAGCTAAGGAGAATTTACATGGAATCACATTTGGTGAGAATCATTGATCGTCTCAATTTGATGACGACAGATGGGAGTAATCTGAAACGAAATTTTGAACGTGACGGTGTTGTTGTTGCGGAAGTTTCTTTTGCGAACGATCCTGAAAATGGTCCTGTTTTCACGTTGCGTGATGTCAAGGCACGTGAGACTTACACCTTCGATAGCATTGACCTAATCGCTATGGAAATCTATGACCTGCTTTATTAAGATAATCATAGAAAAATCGGGCTTTTTAGTCCGATTTTTTTATGGCTTCCAGCCAGTTTTTCTCAGAGAGAAAAACAAGAAAACCACCAGCTAGGCTGGTGGCAGATAAGGCTTTTAGTTTCCATTTATTTTTAGTCCGAGAGTGGGGCTCAATCAGTAAATTGTGATAATATCGCGATTTTGATTTTCCCCGTTCTCTATTTTAGGGCTCAGATCTCTGCCACATTCTTGTTTTTAGGTGGCAGGCTTTGGCAGTCTATCCCCAGACTACCAAAGTCCACTGGAGTATTTCAATCCCACCTAGGTACAGTTGATCTTGGTTTTCTCAAACAGTCTCCCAGACTGTTTGACCTATCACTTGCACAGTACTTAAACCAGTTACAGAAAGCCAATCAGCAGTGGTTCATTGGTGCTAAAGCACCTCATGAACTTGAACTGTGCAGAGATGAGACTTCTTGGCGTATCCAACAAGTCCTACTCCCAACAACTGCATCGATCTGGTAAATCTAGAACAATGTTAACGAGTCTGGACTTTTGCCCCAGACGCAAATAAACCGCCTATTTAAAGGAGAATCATAATTAGATGTTCATCAAGAAATAATAACAGGCAAATTTAAGTGGTTATCCTTATCTAAAACTATTGTGGACTTGGAGGTATCTTAGCTAATGGTAGATTTGAAGTTTTAGCAATGGCTGTTTTGTATGATTAATGATACAAGAAAAACCAATCTTTACGAGAAATTTTAGTACCTAGATCTCTTGTTTTAGATGAAATTTGGAGCAGTATGATTCTGTTCCTCTGCTGATTTACAGAAAATACTTGACAGTATTGTGAAATAATGTACAATATTCCTGTAATCGATTACAAAAAATAATTATATATAGGAGGAAGTGATATGAAAGCAGTTGTTGTAAACCAAGCATCAAATGGTGTTGAGGTAGTGGATCATGCTTTACCGACGGTTGAATATGGAGAGGCACTTGTGAAAGTTGAGTACTGTGGTGTTTGTCATACCGACTTGCATGTTGCTCATGGAGATTTTGGTCAAGTGCCTGGACGTATTCTTGGTCACGAAGGTATTGGTATCGTCCAAGAAATTGGCGAAGGTGTTGAATCGTTAAGAGTCGGTGATCGTGTCTCTATTGCATGGTTCTTCGAAGGATGCGGCCATTGTGAATACTGTACAACAGGTCGCGAAACCCTCTGTCGTTCTGTTAAAAATGCTGGCTATAACGTGGATGGCGGTATGAGTGAATATGCAGTTGTTACTGCTGACTACGCTGTCAAAGTGCCTGAAGCTTTAGATCCTGCTCAAGCCTCATCGATTACCTGTGCAGGTGTAACTACTTACAAAGCTATTAAAGAAGCAGGAGCAGCTCCTGGTAAATGGATTTGTATCTTTGGGGCTGGTGGTCTTGGCAACTTAGCGGTTCAATATGCTAAAAAAGTTTTCAATGCGCAAGTTGTCGCTGTAGATATCAACCAAGATAAGCTCAATCTGGCTAAAGAATCTGGCGCAGATATTATTGTCAATGGCAAAGAAGTTGACGATGTTGCTGCCTATATTCAAGAGAAAACAGGTGGTTGTCACGGGGTAGTGGTAACCGCAGTTTCAAAAGTTGCCTTTAACCAAGCTATTGATAGTGTCCGTGCGGGCGGTACAGTAGTGGCTGTTGGCCTTCCATCAGAATATATGGAACTTTCTATTGTAAAAACTGTTCTTGATGGCATTCGTGTTGTTGGTTCGCTCGTAGGAACACGAAAAGATTTGGAAGAAGCCTTTGATTTTGGTGCGCAAGGATTGGTTGTACCGATTGTTGAAACAGTTGATGTGGATACAGCACCTGATGTCTTTGATGAAATGGAAGCAGGCAAAATTCAGGGTCGCAAGGTTCTTGATTTCACTAAATTAGCTTAAGCATTAACCAGACTGCCTAGTAATTTGTGGTAATCCACGATTAATACTGGTGAGCAGCACTTACCCATTCCGTATCACTGAAAAACGCTCTAGGTATTTATCCTTAAAGTTGGACTAAACTATAATCTAACAGTGAGGATACAGTCCATAGTGGAGCGTTTTTTTTTACGATTGTCAAAGAATATTAAAAGGTTTCTTGTTGTAGATGCAACGACAAGAAATGGAAATATAGCCATGCATAGGAAAACACGGCTGCTGACAAAGAGGGAGAAAATGAAGAAAGAATCGCAGATCCAATAAAGGCAGAGGGACACTTTGTCTTCTAAATCCATCTAAGTTAACAATAAAATACTACAAAGGCAATTGATGATTTTCTTTGCGCCAGCTCAGAAAAATTCCCAATGGCTTTTTATTTACCTTCTAGTTATTTTTTCCAGAAAAATATGCAGGAATTTTGAGGAATTTCGAAAATTATAAAATAACATTGTATTATTATACATTTTATGGTAGAATGATTTACAAATTTATTGATGAGGCGTCTTCTTTTAAGTCAGTTGCCCGTCATTAGGAAACAGCCGATTGGCTATTTAAAAATAGGAGTAAATCTGTGCATTTCGATTTTTCTTTTTTACCCAAGTATTGGGGTTATTTTAACTATGGTGTTCTTGTCACCATTATGATTTCTATCTGTGTGGTTTTCTTTGGGACCATTCTTGGTGTACTGGTAGCTCTTGCTAAGCGTTCGTCTATCAAAGTTTTGAACTGGTTGGTGAGCTTTTATGTCTGGGTCTTTCGCGGGACTCCTATGGTGGTGCAAATCATGATTGCCTTCTTGTGGATGGACTTTAAAAACGCACCTTCTATTGGATTTGGAACAGTCGAACTAGACTTTTCACGCCTAATTCCAGGTATCATTATCCTCTCGCTTAACAGCGGGGCTTATATCTCTGAAATTGTTCGAGCAGGGATTGAAGCCGTGCCTAAGGGACAAACTGAAGCTGCCTATTCTTTGGGAATTAAGCCTGGAAAGGCTATGCGCTATGTGGTCTTACCACAGGCCTTTAAAAATATCCTGCCGGCCTTGGGTAATGAATTTATCACCATCATTAAGGATAGTTCGCTCTTGCAAACCATTGGAATTATGGAATTGTGGAATGGTGCCCAAACTGTTTTGGCAACGACTTACGTTCCTTTGGAGCCCCTCTTGTTTGCAGCCTTCTACTACCTCATGCTGACAACCATCTTAACGGCTGGTCAGAAGTGGCTTGAAAATCGTCTCGGGAAAGGACAAAAAGCATGACAGATACCTTGATTAGCATTAAAAATCTGCATAAGTATTTTGGACAAAATGAAGTTCTTAATGGGATTGATTTAGATATTAAAAGAGGCGAAGTTGTCGCTATTATTGGTCCGTCAGGATCTGGTAAATCAACCTTTCTTAGGACCATGAATCTGTTAGAAGTTCCTACCAAAGGGACTGTCAGTTTTGAAGGTGTTGATATCACTGACAAGAAAAACGATGTTTTCAAAATGCGCGAAAAAATGGGGATGGTTTTCCAGCAGTTTAACCTCTTCCCAAATATGAATGTACTGGAAAATATCACCTTGGCGCCAACTAAAATCAAGGGCCAATCCAAGAGTCAGGCGGAAAAGAAAGCCTATGAGCTATTGGAGAAAGTCGGACTCAAGGACAAGGCTAAGGCTAATCCAACCTCACTTTCAGGTGGTCAGCAGCAGCGGATTGCTATTGCCCGTGGTTTAGCTATGGATCCAGATGTTCTTCTCTTTGACGAACCCACTTCTGCCTTAGACCCTGAAATGGTCGGAGAAGTTTTGGCGGTTATTCAAGATTTGGCCATGTCTGGTATGACCATGGTCATCGTCACTCATGAAATGGGGTTTGCCCGTGAGGTCGCTGATCGTGTTATTTTCATGGACGGCGGTATCATTGTCGAAGAGGGCAGTCCTCAAGAAGTATTTGAAAATACTAAGGAAGAGCGGACTAAGGACTTCCTCGGGAAGGTCTTATAAGCAGCCTAGAGATTAGAGTGATCTAGTTTTTGGTCTAGTTTGGATAATAATCGGAAAAAGGAGCGAAAGATTATAATTTTTCGCTCCTTTTTGAAATGATTCCAATCTTCTTTAAACGCCTATCTAATGGGCTTTTCTATGGTATAATAGTAACAGTAAAATTTTTTCTTGTCAGCAAAGGAGGTCCTGATGATTTTACAAGAGGCAGACTTAAATAAGTCCTATCAAGTTGTCAGTATTAATCTGCCAGAAGATAGCCTGCGTCACCTCTCTAATCTGGGCCTCAGGGTAGATACGACCTTAAAAGTCCTGTCTAAGACCAAGTCCAGTGCCATTATCCTCTTAAAAGCTAATCGTTTGGCTTTTGACACATCAATATTAGCTAATATTGATGTAGCTGATTTAGCTGAGGAGGAAGAAATTCTCCCCTTATCGGAATTGAAAGTCGGTCAGTCTGCGTATGTTGAAAATATATATGCTCTCAATGAGGCCAAGCGCCGCTTAATGGATATGGGCTTGACCAAACATACTAAGATTTATTTGCGTAAAGTAGCACCGCTTGGGGATCCTATCGAAATCAGTCTGCGAGGTTACGAATTGACCTTGCGGAAATCAGAAGCTCAAATGGTTAGTGTTATTAGAATCAAGGATGAGGAAGGAGACAGGGAATGACAGAAATTGCTCTTATTGGGAATCCCAATAGTGGTAAAACCAGCCTGTTTAATCTGCTGACGGGAACCAACCAGCAAGTGGGGAATTGGCCTGGTGTTACCGTTGAGAGAAAAAGCGGTCAGGTTAAAAAATTATCAAGTGTAACTGTTCAGGATTTGCCAGGCATCTATTCGCTTTCTCCTTATAGCCCAGAAGAAAAGATTGCCCGCGATTATCTCCTTAGCAACCATTCGGATGCTATTTTAAATGTGGTTGATACAACTAATTTGGAACGAAATCTCTATCTGACGACCCAATTGATTGAGACAGGCATTCCAGTTACCCTTGCTCTCAATATGAGTGATGTGCTCAAGAGTCAAGGGAAGGCTATTAATGCTGAAAAACTATCCTATCAATTAGGCTTACCAGTCATCGCAACCAGTGCCCTGAAGAATACTGGTGTTGACAAGGCCATTAAAAAAGCCAGTCAGACTACCAAGGCTAGTGTGGAGACCATCCAGTATCCAGCCTATGATGATAAATTTGAGGCAGCTTTGGCCCAAATTATTCAAGTGCTTGGTCAAACAGTACCTCAGAGGTCCAGCCGCTTTTATGCCATCAAACTCTTTGAGAGGGATCAACTGGTTCAGGCAGAAGTCAACCTCTCCCCTTTCCAAAAGAAAGAGATTGATGACATTATCAAGATTACTGAAGAAGTCTTTACCGAAGATTCAGAAACGATTGTTGTTAACCAGCGTTACGCTTTTATTGAACGTGTCTGTCAGATGGCTCAGAGTCAGGATGACGACTTTAAGATGACTCTTTCTGACCGTATTGATAAGATTGTGACCAATCGGATTTTAGCCTTGCCGATTTTTGCTATGGCTATGTTCATGGTTTATTACCTCTCTATTCAGACGGTGGGCACCTTTGGAACAGATTGGGTCAATGATGTCCTCTTCGGTAGCTATATTCCTGATTTAGTCACCAACATTTTACAGGATTTACGGGTGGCCGACTGGCTCCAGTCCTTAATTGTGGATGGGATTGTTGCTGGGATTGGGACTGTACTGGGGTTTTTGCCCCAAATTTTTGTTCTTTTTGTCTGTCTAGGCATTCTGGAAGACATTGGGTATATGAGTCGGATTGCTTTCGTCATGGATCGAATTTTCCGACGTTTTGGTTTGTCAGGAAAGTCCTTCATTCCGATGCTGATTTCAACAGGTTGTGGTGTACCGGGAATTATGGCCAGCCGAACTATTGAAAATGAGCGGGATCGTCGTATTACTATTATGACAGCAACCTTTATGCCTTGCTCAGCTAAACTGTCCATAATTGCCCTGATTGCAGGAGCTTTCTTTCCCAACAGCCCTTGGGTTGCTCCAAGTACCTATTTTATGGGGATGCTGGCTATCATTTTTTCAGGGATCGCCCTTAAGAAAACCTCCTTCTTGGGTGGTTATACCAGTCCCTTTATTATGGAATTGCCTAGCTATCACCTGCCTAAGACTAGAGCCGTGTTGCGTTATGCCTTGGGGAAGGCTATGAGCTTTGTCAAACGAGCTGGGACTATCATCTTTAGCTTGACTGTCCTGATTTGGTTTATGTCTTCCTATAATTTTGCTTTCCAAGCGGTTGAAACTGACCAAAGTATCTTGGCCAGTCTCGGTCGTCTCTTAGCTTGGATTTTCACACCGCTGGGATTTGGAAACTGGAAAGCGACAGTTGCAGCCATTACTGGTCTAGCAGCCAAGGAAACAGTGGTAGCGACCTTTGGGATTCTCTACCACAATCCAGATGCGACCGAGACCAGTCATGCTCTTTGGTCCAGCCTTCAAGGAGATTATACAGCTCTAGCTGCCTATTCCTTCCTGACCTTTAATCTCCTCTGTGCTCCATGCTTTGCGGCCATCGGAGCTATTCGCCGGGAAATGGGCAACCTCAGATGGACCTTGCTGGCCATTGGTTTCCAAACTGGTCTAGCCTATTTAGTCAGTCTAGTTATCTATCAATTAGGTTTGGTCTTGCTTTATGGTAGGACTTTCACTGTTTGGACAGGTCTAGCTCTATTGATTGTTGGGGGCATGGTTTATTTTATCCTGAGGAAACCGAGTCAGGTCAAGGAAAAAGTCATTACCTTGGAAAATCTTCCTTTAGCAGATAAACTATAAATGTGGAGGTTTAATTTATGTCAACCTTTATTATTGCAAGCTTGATTGCCCTAGCTGTTCTAGCTGGTCTGCGTCATTATATTAAACAAAAAGGATCCTGTGGCGACTGCGATTGTGCCTGTCCTATTAAAGATGAAATGCATAAGGTTAAAAAAATCAACCAGAAGATTTCTTAATCAGAAGGGTCCTAGCAGGGTTAGCCTATCAACACGAACGAGGATAGACAGCCATGATGATTTAGCTCTCACCTATGAAGTATTGTAACCTCTGAAGAGTTACAAAAGATTGGTAAATCTTCATAAAATGGCGATTGCGATTTTCCTAGCTCTCCCATTTTAAGGTTCTAACTTCTACTGTTCTCTTGTTTTACGGCAGCAAGTTTTGACAGCTTATCTCCAGACTGCCAAACGCTCCTTAAGCCAATAAGTCCATGAGGTTGGGCAAGACATCCATGATGGCTCCGCCCTCACCCACAGAATAATGAAAACGGACACACAGCCCTCACTAGGTGTATAATCTTAGTGAGGGCTTTGTGGTTGACGAGTTAATGATTCTAGTAATCGAGGGCAAAACTGATCCACTCTACTGACGAGCACCCCAAAATATGCGATAAGCATGAGTATAAAAATACGACTAAAATTCGGTAGATAAGCTCTCTTATTTTAGGAAGGAGGGAATTGTCATGGATGTTCTCTATCAATCTTGTGCAGGTATTGATGTCCATCAAGCCAATATTGTTGTTTGTATTTTACATGGGTCACTCACCTCAACTCGTCCAAAGCGTGAGATGGCAACTTTTGATACAACAACTAAAGGCCTACGTGCTTGCCACGATTTTCTTAGACAATTTCATGTGGAAGCCGTTGGTCTGGAAAGCACCGGTGTTTATTGGCGACCTGTCTGGCATGCTCTATGTGATGACTTCGAGTTGATACTCGCTCAACCAGCTCACATGAAGGCCATTCCGGGTCAGAAAACCGATAAGAAAGATGCTCACTGGATTGCTAAATTAACACGGATTGGTCTGCTTCCTCGGAGTTTCGTTCCCGATGAAACCATCCAAGAATTGAGAGAGTTGACCAGACAACGAAAACATTATGTGGAAAGCCGTAATCGTGAAACCAATCGTATTCATAAAATTCTTCAGTCAGGCGGCATTAAGATAACGACGTATATCGAAGATATTATGGGTGCTTCTGGTCGTCATCTCCTTCAACTATTGATTGATAAGACGCCTATTACTCCTCGCATTGTCCATCAATCAGTTTATACCACCTTGAAGAAGAAAGTGCCACAACTTCTGGAAGCCTTGGATGGTTATTTCTCTGACCATCATTGCTTTATGTTAAAGCAGTCCTTGGAGATTTATGATTTTTATCAGAAGCAGATTGAGTTGTTGGAAGAGCGAATCAATAGCTATCTATCACAATACGAGAAACAAGTAGAAGTTTTGGATTCTATTCCTGGTATCGATGTGATTACAGCTTCTGTCATCATTTCTGAGGTTGGTGTTGACATGAGCCAGTTTCCAACTGCTGGACATTTAGCCTCTTGGGCAGGACTTTGTCCTGGTAATAATGAGAGTGCTGGCAAGAAACGCAGTACCAAGATTCGACATGGTAATTCCTATTTGAAAAAATGCTTATGTCAAGCCGCTTTTGCCGCTAGGAATCAAAAAGGAAGTCCCTTAGTGGAACGATTTTATCAGATTCAAAATCGGCGTGGTCCACAGAAAGTAACAATTGCCCTAGCACATCAATTATTAAAAATAGCCTATATCCTCTTAAAAGGACAGATGACTTATTCTGAATTTTTAGCACAGAAAAAGACTACTAGGGACGAGCTAGTAGTCTAAATATAATTTTTTTCGCTTTGATTATATCATAGGGAGGGAATTTTTGCATTCTTTGTAGTTTTCGTATAAAAAATTTGTCCAGGCTTTCTGCTTTGGAATAAATTTTTGACGCAGTAGTTGGGAGTAAGAATTGTTAGTTATGCCAAGAGTCTTACCCCTGCACAGTTCATTAGGTTCTTTAGCACCAATGAAACACTGCTGGTTGGTTTTACTTTTGTCGCAAGGCTAAAACGAAGCGGAAAGCCTAAACGAATGTGATGAACAGCGTTCATCTTATTTCCCACCTCCGCATAGCTGATATTGGTTTTCTCAAACAGTCTCCCAGACTGTTTGACCTATCTCTTGCGTGGTAGTTAAACGGTCCAGTGGACTGTTTCAGGGAGTACCTGACGATGGGACTACACCCCAAGATAAGGACTGCCAATCAACCACTGCTCAATCTGGTAAATCTCGAACAATGCTAATGAGTCTGGACTTTTGTCCCAGACTTTTTGAGCTGTGTGGGGGTGGAGTGAAACGGTCTGGGGAGAGACCGTTTCAGGTCACCACTCTAAAATCAGGACGTTGTGAGAATCAAAATTTTCAATTTTTGGGGTGATTCCACTCCCTTTTTGGTATAATAAAAAAACAAGGTCAAGCTGGTAGGCTTTGGAAGATTTGACTTCAAGTACAGAAAAAGACTTTCTTGCCTAGAATAAGGCCATTCAGCAGATTCTGCGTACTGCTTGCCGTGGCAAGCACATAAAGTTTGCGCAGTCTGCATGCACGATAATATAAAATATTGGGAGTAACAATGACAGCGAAAATCATTGATGGTAAGGCTTTGGCCAAGAAAATGCAGAGCCAGTTAACAGAAAAAGTAGCTCAGCTAAAATCTAAGCATGGTATTGTACCAGGTCTGGTGGTCATTTTAGTGGGGGATGATCCTGCTAGCCAAGTTTATGTTCGCAATAAGGAGCGGTCTGCCTTAGCGGCAGGATTTACCAGTAAAACTATCCGTCTATCAGACAGCATCAGTCAGGAAGAGCTGCTGGCTATTATTGAAAAATACAACCAAGATTCCAACTATCATGGGATTTTAGTCCAGCTGCCCCTGCCTAACCATATCAATGACAAGAAGGTGATTTTGGCCATTGACCCTAAAAAAGATGTTGATGGTTTCCATCCTATGAATACTGGTCACCTTTGGTCTGGTCGTCCTCTTATGGTTCCTTGCACGCCAGCCGGCATCATGGAAATGCTGCAGGAGTATCAGGTTGATTTGGAAGGTAAGAATGCTGTTATCATCGGTCGTTCCAATATTGTCGGTAAACCCATGGCTCAGTTGCTCCTAGATAAAAATGCGACAGTCACCTTGACCCATTCCAGAACTCGCCATCTGGCTGAAGTCTGCAAAAGAGCAGACGTTTTAATTGTGGCTATTGGTCAGGAAAATTTTGTGACCAAGGACTATGTTAAGGAAGGAGCTGTGGTCGTCGACGTTGGCATGAATCGTGATGATAATGGCAAGCTGGTTGGTGATGTTAAATTTGATGAGGTGGCTGATCTTGCTAGCCTGATTACTCCAGTTCCGGGTGGTGTCGGCCCTATGACCATCACCATGCTTCTGGAACAGACCTACCAAGCAGCCTTAAGAAGTGTGAGCTTATGATTATTGATGAAAAATTAGTCGCAGACCTTATACAACCCCGTCCCCTTAAAAGCCATAAGGGGACTTTTGGTCGTACCCTCCTTATCGGTGGCATTTATCCTTATGGTGGGGCTATTATTATGGCTGCCTTAGCTACGGTCAATAGCGGAGCAGGTTTGGTGACAGCTGCTACTGACCGGGCTAATATCACAGCCTTGCATAGTCACCTACCGGAGGCTATGGCCTTTGATTTGGCAGACCAGTCACTCTTAAAGAGACAAATCCATGCGGCTAATGTCATTCTGATTGGCCCAGGTCTGGGAAATTCCCCTCTAGCTCAGAAAACTTTAGAGCTAGTCTTGACCCAAGCTGAATCAGAGCAAACCCTTATTATTGATGGATCAGCCTTGGATTTACTGGCTCAAAAGGAGCAGATTGATTGGCCTACGGAAAAAATTGTCCTGACGCCCCACCAGAAAGAATGGGAGCGCCTGTCAGGCATAGAAATTTCTCAACAAGACCAAGAAAATACCCAAGCAGCTCTAGTCCGCTTTCCCAGTCAAACGGTTCTAGTGGCTAAGTCCCACGAAACAAAAATCTATGATCAGACTGGCCATATCGGTCAATTGACAGTTGGCGGCCCCTATCAGGCAACTGGTGGCATGGGTGATACCTTAGCCGGCATGATTACAGGTTTTGTAGCGCAGTTCACAGATAACCTCTTTCAGAGTGTCGGCGCAGCCAGCTACCTTCATTCGGCCATTGCAGAGGATCTGGCCAAGGAAGCCTACGTCGTCCTCCCAACCAGCATCAGTCAAGAAATTCCCAAGTGGATGAAAAGGATGAGCGATGAGACGTAAAAAGGCTGCCAACTTTTACCACATCCTCAGCAAAATCAATTCAACCAAATAAGCAAGACTCAAAAAGGGCAGGAAGGGAACAGCCCTTTTTTCTTTGCGGCTAATGATGAACAGGATGGCTAGCAGACTCCCCAGTTGAATTAGCCAGAGAAGGGAATGAAGGTCCGTAGTCAGGGCCAAGAGGGCCAAATAATAGAGGTCTCCCTCTCCGATTCCCAAGGGCAGAATTTGAGCCAAGACTCCCAGTAGAAGAAGAATCAAAGCTGTGGTATTACTGCCGCAGAAAGAACAGGTAACTAGGCCTGCTAGTAAAATAATAACCAAGGGGTAGTTCTGGTTTTTCAAATCGTAGAGACTCAGTAAAAGACTGATCAGGATTAAACAGACCTGGTTCCAGCTCAGTCCGCCAATCCAGCCCAACCAGAAGGTCAGAGCAGAGGCAATTTCTAAGAGACAATAGCTGATCGGCAATTTTGTCCCACAGAAACGACAGGCAAAACCGTTGCCTATCTCCGAAAGAATGGGAATCAAATCTCTGATGGCCAAAGCTCGGCCGCAGCTGTCACAATGACTGGGAGGCCAGATAATAGATTTTTCTGGGAAGCGATCCAGCACCAACCCCAGAAAGGAGCCTAAACTGGCCCCAAGAAAAAGTATTAAAAGAGTTTCCATACTTATTATTCCGAAAATAATTCAAATATTTGCATATTTGCTAAGCTTGAATTAGAATAAAGATGTCAGTAAATAAGAATCATTCTAAATAAGAATCCCTTCAATTACCGACAAGATAACTTGAGACTGAGCAAAAACTTGTCCGATATTCCTATTTTGGAATAAACTCTTGGTGCAGTGGTTGGGAGCAAGACTTGTTGTCTATGCCAACTTAGTCTTTTTCTGCAAGTTCATTAGGCGCTTGAGGCGCTTAACGTAACGGCTTAGTAACTTAAATAAATAGGAGGTTATATCATGTCATATTCTGTAGATGCAATTGCAAAACAAGTAGCTCAAGCTGCTGATAGCCAATCTGGTTCTCGTCCAAAGACCAAGGCCGTCCTCAACCAAGCTGTTGCTGATTTGTCTAAGGCCTATTCAATCGTTCATCAAATTCATTGGTACATGCGAGGACGTGGCTTCCTTCATCTTCATCCCAAAATGGACGAATACATGGATGCCATCAATGCCAATCTTGACGAAATCAGCGAACGGCTGATTACTCTGGGTGGCTCTCCTTATTCTACTTTGGCTGAATTTGACCAAAATTCAAACTTGACTGAAGAAAAAGGTACATGGGATAAATCTATGGAGGATCACCTGCGTCGCCTCGTTGACGTCTATACCTACTTGGATAAACTCTATCAAGTTGGTTTGGATGTTACTGATGAAGAAGAAGATGCTCCAACCAACGATATCTTCACAGCGGCTCAGGCTGATGCTGAAAAGACTCTTTGGATGGTTCAGGCCGAACTTGGCCAAGCTCCAGGGCTGGAATAAGCTTGATGCGTTTTATAGATATAGGACGGCCTTTCTAGGTCGTTTTATTTTTGTGAAAATTTTTGGTTTGATTTTCCTCAGAAAATTTCAGAAAACGCTTTCTAATCAACTTGAAAGCGTTAGCTTTTTTTGTTACAATTTGCTTATGAAAACTTTGTATGATGTTCAGCAGCTACTCAAACGCTTCGGGATAATCGTTTATCTGGGCAAGCGGCTCTATGATATCGAAATGATGAAAATCGAGTTAGAGCGGCTCTATCAGTCTGGCCTTATAGAAAAACAGGATTACCTGACAGCCGAATTGATTTTACGGCGGGAGCATCGTTTGGAAAAGCAAAGAATAGAAGAAGGAAAAACACATGACTAAAAAATTATTGGGTATTGACTTAGGTGGTACAACCATCAAATTTGGTATTTTGACAACAGAAGGAGAAGTCCAAGAAAAGTGGGCAATTGAGACCAATATTTTGGAAGAAGGCAAGCATATTGTGCCTGATATTGTAGAATCTCTCAAGCACCGTTTGAACCTCTATGGCTTGACAGCTGAGGACTTCATTGGTATTGGTATGGGATCACCTGGTGCTGTTGATCGTGAGAAAAAGACGGTAACTGGGGCCTTCAACCTCAATTGGGCTAAGACTCAAGCAGTTGGTTCGATCATCGAAAAGGAGATTGGTATTCCTTTTGCTATTGACAATGATGCTAATGTTGCAGCTTTAGGAGAGGCTTGGACCGGTGCCGGAGGCAACAATCCCGACGTTATTTTGGTGACGCTAGGGACTGGTGTTGGCGGTGGTATCATTGCTGATGGCAACCTCATTCATGGAGTGGCCGGTGCTGGTGGTGAAATCGGTCATATCAATGTCCAACCCCTTGATGGATTCGAATGTACCTGCGGTAACAAGGGTTGCTTGGAAACTGTTGCTTCCGCAACGGGTGTCGTGCGTGTGGCTCGTCAGCTGGCAGAAGAATACGAGGGTGATTCACTAATCAAGAAAGCTATTGACAACGGGGAAACTGTGACCAGTAAGGACGTCTTTGTCGCTGCACAAGCTGGTGATGCCTTTGCCGATTCTGTCGTTGAAAAGGTAGCCTTCTACTTGGGGTTGGCAGCAGCCAATCTTGGGAATACCCTCAATCCGGATTCTCTCGTTCTGGGTGGCGGTGTTTCAGCAGCAGGTGAATTCTTACGCAGTCGGGTTGAAAAATACTTCCTGCAATTCGCCTTCCCAGCTGTTAAGACGTCAACGAAGATTAAGATTGCTGAGCTGGGAAATGATGCTGGTATCATTGGCGCTGCCAGTCTAGCCCGTCAATTTGCCTAATCGATTGAAAATGGTCCGCTAGTGTTATTGGCGGATTTGTCTAGCCTAAATTTATTAAAGGAGAATTTTTTCATGAGGTCACAAATGCTTATCAACTGGATTTTAGTTGCTGTTATTGTTCTTGCCTTTCTGGGCTGGTCAGCTTGGCGGTATTTGCGGATTCGTCGTGCGGCTAAATTTATTAACAACAGCGAATTTCAGCAGCTCATGCATCAAGGACAAATTATTGATCTGCGGAGTTCTAAGGCCTTTCAGGATAAGCATATCCTAGGAGCCCGTAATTTCCAAATTCAACAGTTTAAGGAGTCTCTCTCTGCTCTTCGCAAGGATAAGCCTGTTTTGCTCTATGATAATATGCGCAGTCAGGCAGTTGCTCGGGCTGTTCCAATTCTTAAAAAGGCTGGCTTTACCAATGTCTATGTCCTTGAATCTGGTTTTGAAAATTGGGATGGCAAGACCAAGTAAATACTTGAAAAAGATAGCTTGAAAATCTTGTAAAATTTTTCAAATTTATATCTTGTCAGGAAATAGGGACTATGGTATTATAAATAGGTAGCCGCTGTAGTTAAATGGTATAATAGAGCAATGGTAATGCTCCGTTCCGAGTTCGATTCTCGGTGGTGGCAGATCTAGTGAGAGGAGACTGGGACAATAGTTACCAGTCTCCTTATTTTTTAGTGTAAGTAGCAAGCTGCAGTGGTTGGTTTGTGATGATGAGCTTGATGCTTTAGTTTTTAGCCTATCATGTGCCAGCGGCGGTAAAGTCAAGTTCTCATCCCTTGTCAAGTAAGATGAGCAAACAGGCTGGAAGACAGTTTGAGAAGGCTAAAATCAACTATGGGGAGGTGGGATGACAAAATCGATGGTTTTGCCGTATCCATACCGATTTTTGTCTCACGCCCTTCTCTTGCTATTGATTTTGTTTAATTGAACAGGCTTACAACTCTGTGGAAAAAGATAACCATTTTAGATGCTAGTGTATCTTCGGCAAGGTTCCTATTTTCCTTTGAGTTGTTTAACAGCTTAGTATCTTACGAGGAGGTGCAAGATGACTGTCCAGGATTTATGGCTCAAACGAGATCAGTTCAATCTCTATGGTAAATTTTATCTACCCGATCAAAGAAAAGGGAAACTTCCCCTAGTTATCATGTCCCATGGCTTTAGGGGAAATCATTTAGGAACACAAGTTTATGCTCAGCAGGCTTATGAAGCTGGCTATGCCGTTTATTCCTATGATTTTGCTGGCTCTGGGGATGGCTCAGAGAAGCAAAGTGATGGTAATTTCCTTGATATGTCAGTACTGACTCAGGCTGATGACTTACAGGCTGTTTTTGAGCAACTGCAGGAACGGCCTGAAATTAATCCCAATCGAATTTACCTTATGGGTGAGAGCCAAGGCGGATTTGTATCAGCCTATGTGGCTGGTCAACTTTCTGAGCAGCTTGCAGGTTTGATTCTCTTTTATCCTGCCTTTGTACTTCAAGATGATGCCAAGGAACGTCTCGCGAAATACGGTCTCGGACCTGAATCTCGTGTTGTCATGGGAACTCAAATTGGAGCCATCTACAATCAGGATGCGACTTCTTTTGACATCTATCAAGAGATGGTGGCCTATCAAAAGCCTGTGCTTATCGTCCACGGAGACAGCGACAAAATTGTCCCCCTCAGTTATTCTGAGCGGGCAGAAGAAACCTACGCTCAGGCTGAACTGCTGGTCTTGCCCAATGCTGGTCATGGCTTTCATGGCGATGACGTTCGTAAGGCTGGTCAAGCTATGTTGGCCTACCTGAACCAAAGACAAGCGGACTTGCGAGGTGAGGAAATTTGAGCGTCTTTCTGCAGAGTATTTCAGGTATTGTTACTATCCTGATTATGGTGTTGGTTGGTTATGTTTTAGCTGAGCGGGGATGGTTTGATGATAAATCTTCCAGTATACTGGCTCGCTTGGTCACTCAAATTGGTCTGCCCTGCTACATGATTGAAACCATCTTTGGACGATTTTCGGCCCATGATCTTAGAGTTATGCTGCCTCAACTGCGTTATCCAGCCCTGTCCATGGTTATCCTCCTAGGGATTGCTATGGCTGTCGCCCAGATCTTTCAGGTCAAGAAGTCTCACCGCGGTCTCTTTACCTCTATGTTCTTCAACTCCAACACGGTCTTTGTTGGTCTGCCGATCAATCAGGCTCTCTTTGGCGACAAGAGTATTCCCTATGTTTTGGTTTATTATATGTGCAATACGACCTTCTTTTGGACGATTGGTCTCTACCTGATTCAGCGAGATGGTGAAACAGAATCAGGGCTTAACTGGCAAAATAGCTTGAAGAAGATCTTCTCCGCTCCCCTGCTTGGCTTTATGGCCGGTGTAGCCTTGGTACTCTTAAAAGTCCAGCTGCCAGATTTTCTCTTGTCAGACCTGACCTATTTGGGCAATATCACTATCCCTCTGTCTATGATTTTTATCGGCCTATCCATTTCCAAGGCGGGCCTCAGCCACCTGCGCCTAGGGAAGGACCATCTTCTGATTCTTCTGGGACGCTTTGTGGTGGCTCCTCTGCTCATGACCCTCATGGTTCTGCCAGCCAAGATGCCTCATCTGATGAAGGAAGTCTTTATCATCCAGTCGGCCATGCCTGTTATGACGAATGCCCCCGTTGTTTCCAAACTTTACGGTGCTGATGCAGACTATGCAGCTATTATGGTAACAGAGACAACGCTCATGACCTTAATTGTCATTCCAATCTTAATGGTCTTGCTGGGGTAGGGATATGATATAATGGTGATTAGCCAAGGCAAAAGAAAAGGAGTCGTCAGATGACCTACGAACAAGAATTTTTAAAAGACTTTGAAGACTGGCTCAATAGCCAAATTCTAGTGAATCAGACAGCTGTTAAAACCAGTCAGGACGTTTGGAAAGAAGATGGGGATGAGCGGGCTAAAGAAGCTGCCATCCGCTATGAGAGCCGTCTAGATGCCTACCGATATTTGCAAGGGAAATTTGCCAATTACCACCAAGGCAAGTCCTTCCACGACCTGCCAGATAATTTGATGGGGAAACGGACCTATTAAGCCCTAGTGCGTATCAGCGAAACGATAATATTCAACAGACCTCAGCAGAAACCGCTGCTCAGGTCTTTTATCTATTCCCAAAAACGATTGGTAGTGATTGCTTGTTCAAAAGCTGTTTACAAATACTTAAGAAGTCAAAGTCAGACTGGGAGAAGAGCCAGAGACAGCTTAAACTACCCAGTGGATAGCTTAAGTTTGGAAATAAGATAGGCCTAGTTTGTGTTATTGAAGGATAGCAAGGTGAAGTCAACAAAATAGTATTGTGATTTTGAAAAAGTATAATAGTTGCCAGCTGAAATAGCTGTTTTACGATAAATGCCTAAAAGAGTTTAAGTCCAAGTCGCATAGAATGAAGCAGGCGCGATAACTATTCTTAAAAAGATGAGCTTGTTCAGTGCTTGACTCTAGGGTATTGTTCTCTTTCGTTTTTAACTCAGTTTGACAAAATATATGATAAATAAGATTCTGACCCTGAAAGCCTAGGCAGTCAGAAAGAAAGCGGAAGTTTTCATAAGGTAGAAGGTGGTACTAAAATCTATCAGACCTCACTCCATAAGCAAGGTTTCCGATTATCATAACCACCAAGCAACTGTTTTTATCATATCAATAACCACAAAACTTTCTCCCTTGAACCATGGTGATCATTCTCTACACAGCGCACTATCTTGTCAAAAATTTGATTGGAGTGCTATTTTGGCAGGTTATTTAAGAAAAATGTAAGTATTTGTCTGGGTTTTAGATTACAATTTTGTAAAGAATGGCCTGAAATTGCCATTTCTAGGCCTTTTGGTGTTTATTTTCTGAAAAGAACCTGCTATAATAATAAAAAAAGTTTTTGGAGTATAAGATGTCTCAAAAGAAAAATCGCAAAAAAGCATTGAAGTTGAAAATGAAACGTCAAGGCCTGCTCAAAGGCCAACCAGCTCAAGAAGCTGCCCCTGCTAAACCAGCGGCTCCTAAGAAACCAGCTCAAACGACAGCAGAAGTTAAGCCAGCCCCTAAAGTAGACCAAGTCGATATCTTTGCTGGTCTCGGTGCTGCTAAACAAGCCAGTCTTGAAGAAGCAGGTTTTAAGACTTTGGCCGATTTTGAAAAGGCTTCTGAAAAAGATGTTTTGGCTGTTAAGGGTATCGGTCCAGTAGCAATCACTAGCTTGAAAGAAAACGGGGTCAGCTTCAAAGCCTAAGTTTTGAAGTCATCATCTATATCAGAGGAGTAGAGCAGATATCTGTCACAGAGAGCGGTGAGGTTGAGAAATCCGCACAGGTAGCTTTTACGGGTTGCTGATATATCATAAACAGCATAGCAAAGTTGCAGATAGAGCTCAGCTCCATTTCTGAATATGGGTGGTACCGCGGATTATACATTCGTCCCTGTCTGGCATGATGCCAGATAGGGACTTTTTTGTTGTGAAAGGAGACGATAGAATGATGTCCTTAGATCTAAACCAATTCAAATGGACACGCCAGCCAAAATCTTATCAGATATCTGATAAGGAAATTACCATTGAAACCCTGCCTCATACTGACCTTTGGCAGAGAACCTACTATCATTTTTGCAATGATAATGCACCGGTTTTGCAGATGTCTACGGATGAGCAGTATTTTTCCTTTGTCGTTAAGACTAGCTTTGACAGCCAGCACCGCTTTGACCAATGTGGTGTGGTGGTTTATCTGGACAGTGACAACTGGATTAAGGGGTCAATTGAGTATGAAAATGAAACCTTTCAGCATCTAGGTAGTGTTGTCACTAACCAAGGCTATTCAGACTGGGCGACAGTGGAAATTCCTGCTGAAACCAACAGCATGTGGTACCGTCTCAGCCGCCGCGGTCAGGATTTTCGGATTGAAAATTCGCTGGACGGTGTGACCTTTAAGCAGATGCGAATTGCCCATTTAGCTAAAGCAACAGATGAGATTGCTTTTGGCATCTATGCCTGCAGTCCAGAGGATTCCTCTTTTAAAGCCACATTCACCGATTTTGCTTTGATGGATTGTCAATGGCAGGCTCATGATGGGCAGCAGCCGGATTAGAGAAAATTGCCATGCTAAAGATTTTAGAAGAATTTGATGGAAAGATTCTGCCCAACGTGGAAACGGAACGTCTGAATTTGCGTCAGCGGACAATTGCAGATGCTGCAGATATCTTCACTTATGCCAGTTTGCCAGAAGTAGCCTACCCAGCGGGATTTCCGCCGATTGAAAAAATTGAGGATGAAGTTTATTATTTGGAGCATGTCCTGCCTAAAAGTCAAGCAGAGCAGCAATTGCCTTCTGGCTATGGCATAAAGCTAAAAGGAGAGGATAAAATGATTGGCTCTGTGGACTTTAACCATCGTCATGCAGATGATGTGTTGGAAATCGGCTATACCCTGCATCCGGATTATTGGGGACAAGGTATTGTGTCGGAGGCATCAGCAGCTCTGATTGAACTGGGCTTTACCCTCCTCAACCTTCATAAGCTTGAATTAAATTGCTATGATACGAATAAACAAAGTCAGCGTGTGGTAGAGAAATTGGGATTTACCTTAGAAGCACGAATTCGAGATCGTAAGGATGTCCAAGGAAATCGCTGTGATGACTTAAGATATGGGCTGCTTAAAAGTGAGTGGGAGTCAGCTCATGGATAAGGAAAAGATTCTTGCCAGCACGCGCCAATTCGTGAAAGCTACTTTAGCTGGTGAAGCCAGCGGTCACGACTGGTGGCATATTGCGCGTGTCACTAAGACTGCTCTGACTATCGGTCAGGCTGAGAATGCCGACCTCTTCACCGTGGAGATGGGAGCTCTCCTGCATGACATGGCTGACAGTAAGCTCTTTGATGAAGGTAAGGCTCTGGCTGAGGTTGAGAATTTTCTTACTGAGCAAGGTTTATCACAAGTCCAAATCACTGAAATCACCAGTATCATGACAGGTATTTCCTATAAGGGCGGGCACAACACCGCCCAGCTTTCCCTAGAAGGTCAGATCGTTCAAGATGCTGATCGCCTCGATGCCATCGGCGCTATCGGCATTGCGAGGACTTTTGCCTATTCAGGCAACAAAGGACGCCTAATCCATGATCCTAACATGAAGCCAAGGGAAAATCTTAGCCTAGAGGACTACCGCAAGGGCGAGGACACCGCCATCATGCACTTCTACGAAAAACTCCTCAAACTCAAAGACCTCATGAACACAAAAGAAGGCAAACGCCTAGCCCAAGACCGCCACGAGTTTATGGAAAGCTACCTCCAGCAATTTTATGCTGAGTGGGAAGGGATGCGTTAAAGTCTCGCATAACTGTGCCCCATAAAAAGGAGGAGAATATGGAAAAATTTGATACCAAGAAACTGATCTAGACACGCCAGCTCAAAGCCTATGAAATTCCAGAGGATAAGATTGTCATCGAAATCCTGCCTCATACTGATCTCTGGCAGCGAACTTATTACCATTTTCAAAAAAATGATAATGCGCCGGTCTTGCAGCTGACAACAGGTGAGTAGTATTTCTCCTTTGTCGTCAAGACCAGTCTTGACAGTCAGCACCGCTTTGATTAATGTGATGTGGTGGTTTATCTGGACAGCAAAAATTGGATTAAGGGGTCATTGAGTATGAAAATGAAGACTTTCAGCACCTAAGCAGTGTCGTGACTAATAGCGGTTACTTGGACTGGTCAACCGTTGAAATCCCTGTGGAGACTAACAGCATGTGGTACCGCCTCAGCCGCCGTGGTATGGTTTTCCGTATCGAAAATTCACTGGATGGTGAGACCTTCAAACAGATGTGCAGGCCCATCTAAACAAAGTGACCGATGAAATTTCTTTCGGTCTCTATGCCTGTAGCCCAGAAGACTCCTCCTTTAAAGCTATCTTCACTGACTTCCAAATGCTAGACTGCCAGTGGCAAGCCCATGATGGGCAGCAGCCGGATTAAAAAGAAAATCCCTATTAAATGATACCATCCTCTAAATCCTTTGAAGTCTGTCGCGCAAAATATCTGGATTGTAAATGAAGATATTGCGGAGATGAGCGCGAGGATAGCTAAGATTCCCTTTTCTACTCGTATGACAGTTGTACGCTTATCAGACAGCAGGCTCTGGTGCCATTCTCCCATCAATCCCCATGCAGAGTTTTTTCAGGCTTTGGAACAACTGGGAGAAATCAGCTATCTGATTGGCCCAAACAGATTTATTATGCCTATATCGAAGCTTGGACAAGGCGTATCCCAAGGCAGAGGTCTGGCTGGCACCGAGGATTGCCGATCGTGCCCAATCTCAGAAAATTACTCTGTCAGCAGGACAAGAATTAACAAATCGAGCATCCGTAGCTTGGTCAGCTAATCTGGAACAGCATCTTTTCAAGGGAAACCGCTATATGCAGGAAGCTGTCTTTTTCATAAGGCAAGCAAAACGCTCATCTTGACTGATGTGATTGAAAATATTGAAACACAGGAAATCTCACCAGCGGCTGCTTTATAAAATCGTAGGCAATGCTTATCCCAACGGCGTGACCTGCGCCTAACTTTTACAGGATATAAAAAGAAGCTAAAACCAGCTTTCAAACTCTGAAAATTGGGCGCCTAAAATATCATTCTAGCCTATGGTCGCTGTCAATTTGGCAATGGACAGGAAGCATTGGAGAAAACTTTTGAGTGGGTGAAGTAGGAAAAATGCAAAATTAGTATGGTTGAGATTTGGACTATTAAAAGGTGAGTGGAGAGAAATAACATGAATACTTTAAAAAACCATAAAAGAATGATTAAAAATTGCTTTAATACTATGCTTAGTTGGTCTATAAATTTTTTAAATGGATTAAGAAATAATATTTTAACTTTGTTATTTAGTATTTCATTAGGAGGAGGACTCAGCCTAGAATTATCTGTATTACTAAGAAAACTAAATTTAAATCACATGAAAACACTTATATTTACTTTACCATTCAATAGTGTTGAGTTAAGTACTATAATTGTAGCACCGGTTCTACTAATTATAGCTTTTTTAAAACTTCCAAAAATTAAAAAAAGATTCAAAGTCTCTATAGTAAGTCTGTCAATGATTTTAGTGGTATTTGGAATCTACACGATTATTTATTTAAATAATACAGAACATAATAAAATTAGTGTGGGTAATTCATTGTCCATATTGTTAATTTATCTATGCTTTAAAATTATTTATATTATAATTGAATTATTATTATATTTATATAAGCGGATGTATGATTGGCTACTAGATACAAACAGTACTGTTGAACCAGCAAAACTAACCTTAATATGGACAATTATAGCATTTATATTAGGGATATTTATTTCAAAGAAATGAGGTGATTTGTTATGAATATAAAGGATATTGAAAAATATATATCAAATATATGGTTACTTGGTTTTACTACATTAATTGAAATAGGTATCAGTTTTTGGACTTGGTCTTTTAAGAATAGCCAGTTGGTTAAAAATATAACTAGTGATGAGAGTCTAAATACAATTTCAAAATCTTTTAAAATAATTCAATTAAATGGTTATTATTTTCATTTGATTTTTGGAATAATTTGGATATTTTTCTTGTTAGGATTGATTCTATACTCCTTAAAACAAAGGAAGTATGTAGGAGTATTATGGTATATTTTATTTATCGTTATTTTTTGGCTGATTTTTTGGGATCCTATTTTAACTTCATTCTTAATAGTAGGTTCCCTAGGAATAGCTGCAATGTATTCGTTTGACAATTAGAGGAGAACTAACATGAAACAACTTTCACCAAAATACAATCCAGCCGAGGTTGAGGCTGGGCGTTATCAAACTTGGTTAGACCAAGATGTTTTCAAGCCATCTGGCGATAAGAAAGCCCACCCGTATTCTATTGTGATTCCACCACCAAATGTCACAGGTAAATTGCACTTGGGACACGCTTGGGACACGACACTTCAAGATATTATTATCCGCCAAAAACGCATGCAAGGCTTTGATACCCTGTGGCTGCCCGGTATGGACCATGCGGGTATCGCCACGCAGGCCAAGGTCGAAGCCCGCTTGGCTGAAGATGGCATTTCTCGTTACGACCTCGGTCGTGAGAAATTCTTGGATAAGGTCTGGGAATGGAAGGACGAATATGCCGCAACCATCAAGGAACAGTGGGGGAAGATGGGAATTTCTGTCGATTACTCACGTGAGCGCTTCACCCTTGATGAAGGACTGTCAAAGGCTGTTCGTAAGGTCTTTGTTGAGCTTTATAAAAAAGGCTGGATCTACCGCGGTGAATTCATCATCAACTGGGATCCTAAGGCTCGGACAGCCCTGTCTGACATCGAAGTCATCCACAAGGATGTGGAAGGTGCTTTCTACCACATGAACTACATGCTGGAAGATGGTTCACGCGCCCTTGAGGTTGCAACGACCCGTCCGGAAACTATGTTTGGGGATACGGCTGTCGCTGTTAATCCAGAAGACCCACGCTACAAGGACTTAATTGGCAAAAATGTTATCCTGCCAATCGTTAACAAACCAATCCCAATCGTGGCCGACGAACACGCTGATCCAGAGTTTGGTACAGGTGTCGTTAAAATCACACCTGCCCATGACCCTAACGACTTCTTGGTCGGTCAGCGCCATAACCTGCCGCAGGTCAATGTCATGAACGACGATGGAACCATGAATGAACTGGCTGGTGAATTTGCCGGCATGGATCGCTTCCAAGCCCGCAAGGCGACGGTTGCAAAATTAGAGGAAATCGGCGCCCTTGTCAAGGTCGAAAAGATGACCCACTCGGTCGGTCACTCAGAACGTACCGGTGTCATGGTGGAACCCCGCCTGTCCACCCAATGGTTCGTCAAGATGGATCAGCTGGCTAAAAATGCCATTGCCAACCAAGAGACTGATGATAAAGTGGACTTCTATCCGCCGCGTTTCAACGACACCTTCCTGCAATGGATGGAAAACGTCCACGACTGGGTAATCTCCCGCCAGCTTTGGTGGGGTCATCAAATCCCTGCTTGGTATAATGCAGACGGTGAAATGTATGTCGGTGAGGAAGCACCGGAAGGCGATGGCTGGACACAAGACGAAGATGTCCTTGATACGTGGTTCAGCTCTGCCCTCTGGCCCTTCTCAACTATGGGCTGGCCTGATACGGATAGCGAAGACTTCAAGCGTTACTTCCCAACCTCAACCCTTGTGACAGGTTACGACATCATTTTCTTCTGGGTGTCTCGCATGATCTTCCAATCTCTGGAATTCACAGGCCGCCAACCGTTCAAGAATGTCCTCATCCACGGTCTTATCCGCGATGAGCAAGGACGCAAGATGTCCAAGTCGCTCGGAAACGGAATCGACCCTATGGATGTCGTTGATAAATACGGTGCAGATGCCCTGCGCTGGTTCCTTTCAAACGGTTCTGCGCCGGGGCAAGATGTCCGCTTCTCTTACGAAAAGATGGATGCTGCTTGGAACTTCATTAACAAAATCTGGAATATTTCCCGCTATATTCTCATGAACAATGAAGGCTTGACTTTGGATCAAGCGACAGCCAATGTCGATAAGGTCGCTGCGGGAACGGCAGGCAACGTGACAGACCGCTGGATTCTCCACAACCTCAATGAAACGATTAGCAAGGTTACGGAAAACTTTGACAAGTTCGAGTTTGGTGTGGCCGGTCACATCCTCTATAACTTCATCTGGGATGAATTCGCCGACTGGTACGTGGAGTTGACCAAGGAAGTCCTCTACAGTGACAATGAAGACGAAAAAATCATCACGCGCTCAGTCCTCCTCTACACACTGGACAAGATCCTGCGTCTGCTGCATCCAATCATGCCGTTTGTGACGGAAGAAATCTTTGGACAATATGCAGATGGCTCAATCGTGACAGCAACTTACCCAACCGTTAACCCTGCTTTTGAAAATGAAGCTGCGCATAAAGGTGTGGAAAGTCTCAAAGATCTGATCCGTTCAGTGCGAAATAGCAGAGCCGAAGTCAACGTGGCACCAAGCAAGCCAATCACCATCCTTGTCAAAACCAGTGACAGCGACTTGGAAAGCTTCTTTAATAGCAATGTCAACTACATCAAGCGTTTCACCAATCCTGAAAAGCTTGAAATCAGCTCAACCCTTGACACACCTGAACTTGCCATGTCAGCAGTTATCACAGGTGCTGAAATCTTCCTCCCACTCGCAGACCTGCTCAACGTCCAAGAAGAGTTAGATCGCCTCAACAAAGAGTTAGCCAAATGGCAGAAAGAACTGGATATGGTCGCCAAGAAACTCAGCAACGAAAAATTCGTCGCCAACGCCAAACCAGAAATCGTTCAAAAAGAACGCGACAAACAAACCGACTACCAAGCCAAATACGATGCAACAGTCGAGCGGATTAAAGAGATGGAGAAGCTTGAAAAATAAGATTTGCTTATCACCCATCAACCCCATGTTCAAAATGAGCATGGGGTTTTTGATCCATGAATAATCATTTTAATTTGGAAAAAGTTATATAAAGTTATATAATAAAGTGAAAGTTATATAAAGTTATATACGAAATAAAAAGTTATATAATTAAATATCAGTAGCGAATTGTGCAAAAAGGGAAGATTTTTCTATTTCGCTTGATCCGTAGGCGTCCTAAATTTCTTTGGGTCGCTTAATATCTTAATATAAGGAGAATTTAGATGGCAGCTAATCCTTTTACATTGGGCTTTGGAAAACGCCCTCATACCTTCATTTCTCGAACATCTGAGATTCAATCGGTTATAAATGACTTTAATGAAGAGAATTCCGCCTCCCAATCCTATCTTATAACCGGTGTACGCGGATCGGGTAAGACAGTAACCATGACGGCTATTGCTAATAGTTTAAAGGAGTCCGGTGACTGGATTGTTATCAATCTTAATCCTAATCGCGACTTACTTAAAAGTTTAGTTGCCAAACTTTATGACATTCCCGAACTCCATCAGTTATTTATCAAAGCTAAGTTTAATCTTACTTTATTTGGTATTGGTGCTGCTATTGAGAATGTGCCTCCGATCAATGATATTGAAGTGGCGTTGGAGAAGATGCTGGCTCAAGTAAAACTATTAGATAAGAAAGTTCTTGTCACTATAGATGAAGTAACGAAGACTGAAAATATTAAAATTTTCACCAGTAGCTTTCAGCTCTTGATACGTGAGGATTATCCTATTTTTCTACTTATGACGGGGCTTTATGAGAATATCTATGAGTTGCAGAATGATGCCACACTTACCTTTCTTTACCGTTCGCCTAGACTGGATCTAGCTCCACTGGATAAGATTTCTATCAAGAAGCGTTATCGTAAAATCTTTAATCTTACCGACGAAAAAGCAATCAATATGGCCAATCTGACTGCTGGCTATTCCTTTGCTTTCCAAACTTTAGGTTATCTCTGCTGGAAAAATAGAAACTATTTAGATAATCGTAAAGCCTTGCTTGAAGCTTACGATGAAGCCTTACAGAGTTATGTTTATCAAAAGATCTGGTCAGAACTCTCAGGTCAAGATAAAAAAGTCTTGAAAGCCTTGTCTAGGCAGTCAAAGACTCGTGTTAAGGATCTCAGAGAAAGTCTCAATTTTACCCCAAGTCTTCTATCTGTATATCGTGAACGCCTCAAACGCAAAGGTCTAATTGATACGTCAGAATATGGCTATATTTCCCTGACGCTACCCCGCCTAAGCGACTTTATCCTAGAGTATGAAGGGTTGGAGTAGAGCAATAACACTATGATATGAATTAGGCCGTTGGTAATAGAATAATTTGTATAAAAGAAATAGCGAGGTTAAATGATATGGCTGAGTCAAAGACGAAACGATTACTTTATTTTATGTCTGAGTTAGAAAAGGGAAATCAGATCAATAAGGATGCGTATCTGTCTAAGTTCAAGATTAGTGATCGAACAATGAAGGAAGATATCAGTGAACTGAAAGCCAATTTAAAAGAATTGCGTCCTAACATGCATATCAAATTTTCACGAAAATATGCATGCTATTATGCAGACTATGAACAAGGGTATGGAAATTTAAAGTATAATCAAGCAGTCATTCTCTCAAAAATCTTATTGGAGAGCCGAGCCTTACGAAAAGATGAAGTCTCTGAAATCATTAATATTTTTGTGGAACGCGCAGTTGATGATAAAGAACGTACAAGAATTAAAAAATTAACTCAGTTTGAGCTCAATAGCTATCAGGAATTAAAGTTTTATCGAGAATCTAATAAGTCTATTTTGCCGATTATTTCCGCTATTTTTGATGCGATTGTTGATCAGCGTCCACTAGCTTTTAGCTATGCAAAGCCCTCTAGCAAGATTGAAGAGTACATTGTTTTGCCGATTTCTGTTATTTTTGATAGTCATTATTTTTACTGCATTTCTTACAAATTAGATGAGAATTTTAAGAGTCAATATAAACTGCAGGAATTAAGGTATTTTCGGGTGGATAGATTTAAAACTATTCATAAGTCTACTGTAAATTCTGCCTTTTCACTAACTGAAGAAGAGCAAAAACGTCTTATTAAGGATGAACAAGTTCGATACCAGACTTTCTCAATGTTTTCTGATCAGAAATGGGTGAAGATTCAGTTTAAGTATACGGGTAAATTTAGGGATGTATTAGAAGCGGATATTCCAAAATTGAAAATCATTAATGAGTTGGAAAATGGTATTGTCTATGAGATAGAAACCCTGAGTTTATTTGGCTTTCAGAAATATATTCAACGTTTTGATGGAGATTTTATATTTCTGGATATAAAAAGCATAAAAAATAACTATGATTAATACAGAAAATATTTTTTGAGATTCAAGTAGAAGTACATATTTTATGTGCTTCTATTTGTATTTTTAAGGGAAAAGTTATATAGAATACGTAATTTAAACTAAGATGCCGAAAAACATGTTTATTTAATGTATTTTTCTGATATACTTTAGATGTTGAAAGGATATAGGCCTATACGAATCATTTCGATATTGTTTATTTAAAGTGTCGATTTGTTTATATAAGTAGTTTGTGAGGTGGATGAATGATTTTAGCACATTATGAAGATGAAACAGGTAAGAAACAGTCATTAGAGGAACATTCTTTTAATGTAGCTAACAAAGCAAGAGAAGATGCTGACTCTATTGGGCAGGGAGATTTGCTTTTTTTGCTAGGCCTTTATCATGATCTAGGAAAAGCCGATCAAAAATTCCAAGATAAATTAACCAAGAATCCCGCTATGCATGTTGACCATTCCTATGCTGGCGCTAAGTATTTGTTTGAAAAAATCAAAATAGGTCTCTCTGCAAAGGGGGTTGACAAGGCAGCGCGTTTACAATTCAACGATATTATTGCTTATGCCATTTCTGCCCATCATGGTATGTTTGATATTTACTACTATGATGAAGAAGCGAATCAATATAATTATAATAAACTTAGAAATCGCATTACTAAGCAGATGTCAGATTATCATTTTGATAGTGATGTAAAAAATTATGCTACCTTTTTAGAATTAAAATTGAAAGATTATGGCTATCAAGATTTAGATGATTTGATTTTAAAAGCCTTTGAAAATTATCAAGAAGCTACGTCAAAGTTGGACTGTCGGGATAGCAGTGAGGAAGCTTATTATCAATCATGTTTTGTACGGCTATATCTATCATTATTAAAGAATGCTGATATTCTAGACACAATCAATGCTTATGGTTTACTCATTAATCCTTTAAAACGAAGTGAGAAAATAAAACTAAATGAATCCTATCTAAAATCTATTGAGGAAAAATATCGCAGTTTTAGTCACCCAACGACTAAACTAAATGTCATTCGTACACAGATTGCGGACCGTGTTAAAAATAGAGGAGAAAGCGATTCGACAGGTATCTATCGCTTAGATTTACCGACCGGTGCGGGTAAAACGAATCTCAGTATGAGATATGCCTTTCACCAAATGGTTAATCAAAATAAGACTAAATTTTTCTACATTACACCATTTTTATCTGTTTTAGAGCAAAATGCCGCTGAAATTAGGAAAGTAATTGGTGACGCAGGTGTATTAGAACATCATTCTAATGTTATTAGGCAGGTTAATGATAATGACGAAAAAGAAACATTAATGTCTGACTATTTGATTGATAGTTGGGATAGCCAGGTTGTCTTGACATCAATGGTGCAATTTTTTCAAACCTTGTTTAAAACAAAGTCATCTAATATCAGACGTTTCTCAAGTCTTATTGACAGTGTTTTGATTTTAGATGAGGTGCAATCCTTGCCTATCGAAGTGACCACTTTATTTAATCTCACTATGAATTTTTTAAATAAAGTGATGAATACAACCATTGTTCTATGTACAGCTACACAGCCAGCCTATGATTCTGCCGCCATTAATCATAGAATTGTTTATGGAGGTAAAAATGATGAATCTACTGATATTGTTGATTTAACACGTGACGAAAAAGAAGTCTTTTCAAGGACGGAGCTTAGAAAATTTGATGAAAATGATCAAAACTCAAAGCTATCAGATTTAGTAGATTTTGTTTTGGAGAATAATGAATCAACCCTTGCAGTTTTCAATACTAAAAAGACAGTTGATAAATTTTATACTCTACTTGAAGAGCTGACAGAGAGGCCAATTTATCAACTGTCAACTAATATGTGTGCACAGCACAGATTAGATATCATTTCGGAAATGAAGCAGCAATTAAAAGATGACCTACCTATTATTTGTATCAGTACACAGCTAATTGAAGCAGGTGTTGATGTCGATTTTAATCGTGTCATTCGCTCTTACGCAGGAATTGATTCCATTGTGCAAGCTAGTGGACGTTGTAATCGTGAAGGTAAGCGTAACACGGGCCAAGTTACCTTAGTTAATCTAACAAATGAAGAGGAGAATATCTCATCACTCAAAGAAATAAAAGCTAAGAAAGACGCAACAGAATATATTTTACATAAGATTTCATCGCCCATTGATACTTCTCTTTTAAATCGTGATTTCTTTGAATATTATTATGCTAATAATCAAGATTCAATGGACTATCCTTTGGAACATGATAGTGAATCTGTTTATGATTATCTGAGTATTAACGAATATCAAAATAGGCCAAGGTTTAAAGGTAAGTTAAAGCAAGCTTTTAAAACTGCGGGTTCAAAAATGAATTTGATAAATAATGACACTATAAGTGTATTAGTTCCTTATGGCGATGCAATTGAAAAATTATTGGTTTTGGAAGAGTTATGTGGCTCCGATTATCCATCTGTTGAAGACTATCAAGCTATAAAAGGCCTTCTAAAGGAATTGCAGCCTTATACGGTAAATGTTCGTGAGCACGATCAAATACTTGAAGCAACAAAATCTTATCTTCATGAACAAATTTATATTTTATCTGAGGGTTATTATAATGAAAGAAAGGGTATCACACTGGAAACAGGCAGTTTCCAGTTTTAGATGAAAACAGGCCAACGAAAGTTAGTAGAGAACTCCGTTGACCTGATATTCAATATAAATAATCACTAAATATAATTTCAATCCACATAGGTACACTATGATAATTTAAATTATAATAAAAATATTTATTTAAATCAATTGTTTTTTTCATAAACACTAAATATAGAATAAAAATTTTGACTTTTGAAATTCCAAGTGCTAAGATAGGTTTATAAAATCACAGAAGGAGGTTTTAACTTTGTACAGATCAAGAAATTTTTATGTCAGAATTCGTGGCGATCGGGGACTCTTTACAAACCCGGCCACTAAAGGAGGCTCAGAAAGATCATCGTATTCTGTACCTACGCGACAAGCTTTGCAAGGAATAATTGATAACATCTATCATAAGCCAACATTCACAAATGTTGTTACGGAAGTTAAGGTTGTCAATCAAATTCAGACAGAGTTGCATGGCGTCCGTGCTTTGTTACATGATTACAGCGCAGATTTGAGCTATGTTTCATATTTGAGTGATGTTGAGTATCTTGTAAAATTTCATTTTATTTGGAATGAAAATCGTGAAGATTTAATTCAGGATAGGCTGCCTAATAAGCACGAAGCTATTATGGAACGCTCCATTCGAAAAGGAGGACGACGAGATATTTTTCTCGGCACAAGGGAGTGCTTGGGTTTGGTCGATGAAATTAGTCAGGAAGAGTATGAAACTATCCCTTCTTACTACGATGGCATTACTATTGATTTAGGTATCATGTTTCATTCTTTTGCCTATCCAATAGATAAAACAAGGCCGTTGAAATCTTATTTCACCAAAACAGTGATGGAGAATGGAGTGGTTAAGTTTAAGCCTCAGTCTGAGTGTGAGATTGAAAATACCCTGTCTAGTTATGCCTTTAAAGCGCCTGGCCAGATTAAGTCAGCTGATGATGAATACAATGAATATGAAGACATGGAGAAAGGGGAAAATTAATGGATTTTTTTACTTCTCTCTTAAATGCTTATGAAAAAGCAGAAGAAATAGGCTTAGTTGACCAACAAACGGGCGATAATGAGGCCGTTTTGCTTCCGATTTATCATACCAGTTTAAAGTCAAATGGGAAAAATATTATTACAGTCAAATTGGATCAGAACGGTAGCTTCTATAAGGCTGAATTCATGGCTAATAACCAAATGATTATTTTTCCTGTGACTGCGGATTCTGTCGCGAGATCAGGCAACAAACCTGCTCCCCATCCTCTTGTTGATAAGCTTTCTTATTATGTTTCAGAGGTGAATCAGTCACAGTATGATGATTTTCATAAGCAATTGACTGCTTGGATTGATTATTGTGAGGAAGGTAAGGTTAAAGAATTTTTAATGGAAGTCCAGCATTTTATCCTTCAATCGGATTTTTTAAGTAATATTCTTCATTCTTTATTTGGGGAGCATTATCGAAGAGAAGGCCTGAAAATTACCTATCCTGATTCTAGTGGAAAAGATAAAACCATTGATTTATCAGCCTATTTCCTAGAATTTTCAATTGTACAATTTCACAGCCTCAAAGACGAATCAGTGACCAGCTACAAGGCACTACATCAGTCGTTTATTTCGTTTATAACTGCCAACCAAGATAATTTAGGAACTTGTAATATTAGTGGACGCACAGAACAGATTACCAATAAACATCGGGGACTAATGGGGAATGCTAAAATTATTTCAGTTAGTAATAAAATAGAAGCCTATAAAGGGCGCTTTAAGGAGCGAGAAGATGTTTTTAGCGTTGGCTATGAAACTTCTGAAAAAATTCATTTAATGATCAAGTATCTCTTGGAAAATAAAAACAGCAGTACTTGGCTAGGTTCGTCACAGTATCTCATAAATTGGTTTAGTGATGATTTAGCAAACAAGAGTCAACTGGATATTGTGAAGCCAGTATTTAATGATTTTTTTGAAGATGATGAGGACGAAGAAGACAGTCTGGTTTCCATTAAACCGAATGAAGAAAATAAACAAATAGGTTCTTCGTTCATTAGGGGGCAAAAATTATTTGGTAATGATGCAACCTACTATGTTGCAATATTGAATAAAACAAGTAATGGTCGTATTGCTTTAAAATATTTCCGCCAACTTAAAGTTTCTCAGTTGTTGAAAAATTTGGAAACGTGGCAAGAAAATTATTCTTGGGTAGTAAGAACTAACTCAGGAAAAAAAGTACCTACCTTTAATGAAATAATCAGTGCTGCCTATGGTGTTGACAGAGAACGTTATTTGGAATTGGATAATGACAGTTTTCAAAGCGATCAATATCAACAATTAGTAACAGCTCTGATTGATGGACGCCCTTTACCAAATACAATTGTCAAAAAATTCGAGACTAATATTAAACAACGTCAAAGATATCCTAAACACTGGTACCAAGTCCAACAAGTTAGTCTTGGAATTTTACATAAACAATATGGAAAGGAATTTACACCAATGTTAGACCACCAAGAAACAGATCGTTCTTATTTATTTGGACGCTTGCTTGCCATTTATGAACTGTTCGAGGCGCAACGCTATGCTTTAGATGGTGGCAGCCAGGAACGCATCACGAATGCTGAGCGTTATTGGAATGCCTATACAGGTCAACCAGCCAAGATGATGAATCATTTAGAAAATAAAATTAAGCCTTATGAGGAAGTTTTGAAGTTGAATAAACCTGGTATTTGGCATAAATTGGATAAGGAAAGAAAAGAAATTATTCAACTATTGACACCAATGTATGCTTATAAAGAGTTTACACAGCCTTTGGACTATAAATTTATCTTTGGCTACTATGCTGAAAAGCAATTTTATTACACTAAACAAACTAAAGAAAACGAGGAATAAGATATGCTAGAACACAAAATTGATTTTATGGTGACCGTTGAAGTGAGAGAAGCTAATGCAAATGGAGATCCCTTATCAGGGAATATGCCAAGAACAGATGCTAAAGGTCATGGCTTGATGAGTGATGTTTCAATTAAGCGCAAAATCAGAAATCGTATGCAAGATATGGGACAGTCTATATTTGTACAGGCAGGAGACCGTATCGAAGATGAATTCAAATCTTTAGAAAAACGCTTTTCAAATCAGTTTACGTCTAAAACTCCTGACAGTGAAGTTGAGGAAAGGGCTAACCAATTATGGTTAGATGTTCGTTCTTTTGGCCAAGTCTTCACTTACTTGAAAAAATCAATCGGTGTAAGGGGGCCAGTTTCCATCAGCATGGCGAAAACCTTAGAGCCGATCGTAATCTCCAGTCTGCAAATCACTCGCAGTACCAATGGTATGGAAGCTAAAAACGAAAACGGCCGTTCATCTGATACCATGGGAACCAAGCACTTTGTCGAATACGGTGTCTATGTCATCAAGGGGTCTATTAACCCTAATTTTGCTGAAAAAACCGGATTTTCTGATGAAGATGCTGAGGTGATTAGAGAAGCGCTCGTTAGTCTTTTTGAAAACGATGCGTCATCGGCTCGTCCTGAAGGGTCAATGCGTGTGCGTGAGGTCTTTTGGTTTACGCATAGCAGTAAGTTAGGGAATGTATCCAGTGCACGTGTCTTTGACTTGTTAGAATTCGATAAAGAAAAACAGGACAAAGACAGCTATGAAGACTATGCTATCCATCTCAATCAAGAAAAACTGGCAGACTATGAAGCTAAAGGATTGAAAGTTGATATCTTAGAAGGACTTTAATATGGTCTATTCAGAGAATGATTATCTGATGTTATCGGGAATTCAGCACTTCCAATTTTGTAAAAGGCAATGGGGACTGATCCATATTGAGCAGCAATGGGCTGATAATGAAGCAACAGCCCATGGGCAGATTTTGCACCAAAAGGCAGATAATCCCTATATTAAGGAAAAACGAAAAGATGTTATCACTTCACGAGCTATGCATGTCTCATCAAAAATGCTTGGTCTTTATGGCATTCTTGATGTTGTGGAATTTCATAAAAATGACAATGGTGTTGTTCTGAATGGTAAACGAGGGAAGTGGCTACCCTGTGTTGTTGAATATAAACGAGGGAAACCTAAAAGAGATACTCGTGATATTGTTCAATTGGTAGCGCAGACTATTTGCCTTGAGGAAACTTTTGGGTGTCAGATTGAGACTGGCTGTCTTTATTACCATAGCGTGAATCAAAAGAAGATAATTGAAATCACTGAAGAATTGCGCCAAAAAGTTTTTGATTTAGCTGAACAAATGCATTATTATTATGATAATAAAATCATAGATAAGGCAGAGTATTTTAAAAATTGCCCTTTGTGTTCTTTAGTGGATATTTGTAAACCACGTCTGAGTAAGAAGTCTCGCAATGTGGAAAATTACATTAAACGGTCTTTAGCAAGTGAGGATAGTTTATGAAAAAATTGCTAAATACTTTATATCTCACGCAAGATAACTTTTATTTAACGCGTGAGCGGGATAATATTGTTGTCAAACAGGAGGGAAAGGTTGTTAGTCGTTTTCCTTATCGGATTATTGACGGTATTGTTTGCTTTTCATACCTAGGTGCCTCACCATCTTTGATCGAACTTTGTGCAAAAAATCAAATTAACCTTTCTTTTCATACACCTCAAGGTCGTTTTTGCGGTCGTTTTGTAGGTCCGACTAATGGCAATGTTTTGCTCAGGCGTGAGCATTATCGCTTAGCGGATCATGATCTTTCGACGGAATACGCTAAGCGCTTCATCTTGGCAAAGGTATCTAATTCCAGAAAATATTTACTTCGTTTTAAGCGTGATCATCGTGATAAGATTGACACTCAATTATTTGAAGATATCAATACAGAATTGACTTGGGCTTTGGAGCAAATTCAATCTGCACCCGACAAGGAAACTTTGTTGGGAATTGAAGGCCAGGCAGCTAATCAGTACTTCAGGGCATTCAATGAGTTAATCCTAACGGATAAAGAGACCTTTAAATTTAATGGCCGGACACGAAGGCCACCACAGGATTACGTCAATGCTCTGATGTCATTTGGCTATAGTTTGCTGACTTACGAATGCCAATCGGCTTTAGAAGCAGTTGGATTGGATAGTTATGTTGGATTTTACCATACAGATAGGCCGGGTCGTGCCAGTCTAGCTCTGGACTTGGTGGAAGAATTTCGTTCTTATATTGTTGATAGATTTGTTTTTTCGCTGATAAACAAAAGGCAATTAAATAAAAAGCATTTGGACATCAAAGAAAATGGCAGTGTTATTCTAACAGAAAAAGGACGTGCTATTTTTATTGAAGCATGGCAGAAGCGTAAGCATACAGAAGTTGAACATCCTTTCACTAAGGAAAAAGTCAAGTTAATGCTCTTGCCTTATGTTCAAGCTCAGCTATTGACTAAAGCAATTCGTGGGGAATTGGAATCCTATCCGCCATTCTTAATTTAGGAGTCAGTTTATGATGGTTTTAGTGACTTATGATGTGAATACAGAGACTGCTGCAGGCAGGAAACGTCTCCGTCACGTTGCGAAGCTCTGTGTCGATTATGGTCAGCGCGTGCAGCATTCAGTCTTTGAATGTTCTGTGACACCGGCTGAATTTGTCGAAATAAAAAATAAACTGTTGACAATCATTGACCAAGAATCAGATAGTATACGATTTTATCTTCTTGGCAAAAATTGGCAAAATCGTGTAGAAACTCTTGGTCGAAACGACAGTTATGACCCTGATGCGGGGATATTACTTTTATAAAAACTTGAGTGCGAACCTAGGTTGCACATCAAAACCTAGGACACTCGCGCACAAAAATACAGAACTGAGTGGCAAAAAGTGTTTTTTACTGATAAAATACCATCAGTGACTAATAACATTTAGCCCCAAACGGTGCAACTACGCGCCGTCGCACCCCACACGGGTGCGTGGATTGAAATACTTTAAAGCAAGCATCGACTTTGATATCCAATCGGTCGCACCCCACACGGGTGCGTGGATTGAAATGTTTTGAGATAAACAGTGTTTTCGTCACTTCGCGTCGCACCCCACACGGGTGCGTGGATTGAAATAGTGAAAGTAAAAACGCTTTAATTAAAGCTACAGGTCGCACCCCACACGGGTGCGTGGATTGAAATGACAGCAACCATCATACTAGGTTTATCAACTACAGTCGCACCCCACACGGGTGCGTGGATTGAAATTAAAGACATTTTTTTACTCCTTTTTTATGTCATGTCGCACCCCACACGGGTGCGTGGATTGAAATTCGTCCTCCCTAGGCTTTTTGCTATAAGTCTTATGTCGCACCCCACACGGGTGCGTGGATTGAAATCAGCACGCGATTGCCAAGCCTGTGGACAGCGAAGGTCGTCGCACCCCACACGGGTGCGTGGATTGAAATAGGATCTGCTAAAATTTTTAATTTTATTTTTTTGTCGCACCCCACACGGGTGCGTGGATTGAAATACCAAAATATCGAGTCCGTAGCCTTGTTTAGCTAGTCGCACCCCACACGGGTGCGTGGATTGAAATACTTTTGCGAAAACTTAAGAGACACCGAAGGTTACGTCGCACCCCACACGGGTGCGTGGATTGAAATGTCACGGTCATCCAGGAGATTTTGCATAAGCACATCGGTCGCACCCCACACGGGTGCGTGGATTGAAATAACAACTGGCTAAAAAGCAAACAGACCCTATGCTTGTCGCACCCCACACGGGTGCGTGGATTGAAATAGGTCCACTTTTACAGGTTGTTGAACTCGCTGTCGTCGCACCCCACACGGGTGCGTGGATTGAAATACCAGTAGGAGATACAGCGTATAACCGTTACGGTGCGTCGCACCCCACACGGGTGCGTGGATTGAAATTGACGTTTCTCCACGCTTTTGTCTTATAAAACTTGTCGCACCCCACACGGGTGCGTGGATTGAAATTGTCGCTCTATAAACAAACATATTATCCGCTCCTGTGTCGCACCCCACACGGGTGCGTGGATTGAAATCTGGGCATAATAATATCCGTAACGGGTATGACAATCGTCGCACCCCACACGGGTGCGTGGATTGAAATCAGATGAGAGTTATCCTAAGCCGCCCGTCGGAGTTGTCGCACCCCACACGGGTGCGTGGATTGAAATCAAAACACGATGAAATTCGGCGGCTTTGGTAACAGTCGCACCCCACACGGGTGCGTGGATTGAAATAACACGCGATTGCCAAGCCTGTGGACAGCGAAGGTCGTCGCACCCCACACGGGTGCGTGGATTGAAATATACAATTTAGTGTCTTTGATACTACCAAAAATCCGTCGCACCCCACACGGGTGCGTGGATTGAAATATTTTATAATATAAAAAAAAACAAAGGGAAGTAAAAAGTCGCACCCCACACGGGTGCGTGGATTGAAATCAAATGAGAGTTATCCTAAGCCGCCCGTCGGAGTGTCGCACCCCACACGGGTGCGTGGATTGAAATTTGTAAATGGCCGACACCATTGTTGTTGCTGTTACGGTCGCACCCCACACGGGTGCGTGGATTGAAATATAGTCTCCATCTGTGCCTTTTTTGTAGCCCAAGATAGTCGCACCCCACACGGGTGCGTGGATTGAAATAAGGTCAAAATAGAGTTAGGCACTGTATCTACAGTCGCACCCCACACGGGTGCGTGGATTGAAATAAGGTGACAAGTGTCGAGAGCGACCCAATCGCAACTGTCGCACCCCACACGGGTGCGTGGATTGAAATCTGTTGATCCTCTGTCGCTTGGGCAATAGAAGGGAGTCGCACCCCACACGGGTGCGTGGATTGAAATCTTTTGGGTTAGGCCAGCTTCTAAACGTAGGGCTTGTCGCACCCCATACGGGTGCGTGGATTGAAATTATCAAAAAGATTATGAGCAGGCGCTTTTAAAAGGTCGCACCTCATACGGGTGCGTGGATTGAAATATAATAAGACATCAGGTCTATGGGAGCTTCTGCAGTCGCACCCCATACGGGTGCGTGGATTGAAATAGAGTTTGAGGGATGTTTTTGTTACGTTAGATTTAGTCGCACTCCACACGGGTGCGTGGATTGAAATCCATAGCAAGGCTCAAAGCGTTATTGAAGAATTTTGTCGCGCTCCACACACGGGTGCCTAGATTGAAATTTGGTGGCGGGATCATTTACAAGTGCACGGCTTCGTTGTCCCCCTACCTCAAAAAACAGTCTATGTTCCACCAGATCCTTAACAGAAAAATACGGTATTTAGCCGTATTTTTTGCTATAATGATGGCAAAAAATAGAGGGAGAGCATGGATGACACAGAATAAACAGGCTTGGATGATTTCGGTTAAACTTGGAAAGGGCTGTTATCGTCATTTGCAGGTTCCCAAGACGACGACTTTAGAGGATTTGGCGGAGATTATTTTACAAGTTTTTGACTTCTATAATGATCATGCTCACGCTTTCTTTATGGATAATCGTGTGTGGAGCGATGATGCCTATTACTTGACTGCTGTTGATTTAGACTAAGAATTTCTGCATACAGAGGATTATAACCTAGAGGTTTTGAGTCTGAGGCAAAAGTTCAAATTTCTTTTTGACTTCGGAGACTCTTGGGAGTTTGACTGTCAGGTTTTACGTGAAGTGAGCGATGACGGGGAGGTCTATATTATCCGCTCAGTAGGGCAGCCGCCTGAACAATACCCTGAATACGATAAAGATGAGTAGGAGTTTTATGACGAATGACACAATGTGGTTTGATAAATTTTCAAATAAGATATTAGAGAGGGGATTTGATTATTATCAAGCCGGCTGTGTTTTTGGTCTGGCCAAAACTTCAAGGGGTTATCACGCCTTTGTGTCTGGAAGTGAAGATTACGAAGTTATTCTAGAGATTGATGATGATACTTTGGAGCAAATGTGGTGTGACTGTCCCTATGCCTTAGAAGGGCATCATTGTAAACACATGGCTGCGGTTTTATACGCCATCGACGATGATGATACTGAAGTCAAGAATTCAGATATAGAAGAAACTGACGCTGCAATTGAGCTAATTGCGCAGCTGACGGAAGAAGAGTTACGAGATGCTCTGTCTTATTTATGTCAAACAGATCAATCACTTGAAATGTTACTTGTGACGCGTTACAGTAACAAGATTAGCCAAAAACAGATTGCTCATTTAAAAGCCGAGTTTACGTCTTTGTCTAATAAATACAGCGACCGGTATGGCTATATTGATTGGCCTAAAGGGAAAAGCTATAAACGTGATGTTGTTAACTTTCTCAACCAGAAGATTTTAAATTTGATTCAAAAACAGTTTAATAGAGAAGCATTTGAATTGCTTGGCTTTATATTTGCAGAAATTGACGAGCAACAAATTGAAAATGGTGAGATTATCGGAGCGCTTTTCAGCCATTGTTCCCAGCTTTGGGAGCAGATCTATCATCAGGCTGACAGCGATTTCAGACAGGAGATGTTCATCTGGTTTAATCAGTATCAGCTTAGCCATTTGAACGATAGTTTTGCACAAGAGTGTGTTCAAGATTTTTTGGAAGAACACTTTCAGACACCAGAATATTTGGAAGAAAAACTAGTGGCTCTGGATCAAGTTATTGCGCATCTGGAAGAGCGGCAGGCTGATAATGACTCACGGTATCCTTCTTATCAATTTGAGGATTTCGTGGTAAAACGCTTGAAACTGATGGAGGATCTTGGTTATAGTCAAGAAGCCATTGAATCTTACCAAAAAGACTATTGGTTTATCCCACAGGTTCGTATGGCAGCGGCTCATAAAGCCTTGTCTGAACAGCGATTAGATCGTGCTGTTGCCATCCTTAAAGAGAGTAAAATCTTGGATAATCATTATAAGGGGCTGGTGCTTCGTCACAGCGAGCTTTTAATGGCTATTTATCAGAAGCAAGGGGCTGGTAAAGATTATAAGGATGAGCTGGTTAAATATGTCTTGGAATATGATGAAGATAACTTAGATAAGATTGGAGAACTAAAAGAGGTCTCCAGTCACGACGAATGGCTAGACTATCGTTCGCGTTTACTGTCTCAGATGAGCATAAGGGGACGTTTAGCGCTGTTAGACAAAGAAGGCTTATATCGTCAGCTGCTGGATGCCATTCTATCTATACCTTTTCAGCGACACTATTACCTTGATCAGTATGAACAAACGTTAAAAAATTTATTTCCAATCCCAGTCAGGGATGCTTACGTTAAAGAGGTGTCGAAAATGATAATGTCAGCCTCTGATCGGAAGACCTATAGACTTTTGGCTGACTACTTAAAAAAGATAGCCACCTACCCTGATGGTCAAGTGATCGGCAGTAAAATAGTCCATAATTGGAAGGAGACTTATCCTCGTAAGCGTGCCCTGTTAGAAGAACTACGTCAGGCTGGGTTTTAATGGGGGTACTCTATGCTCCTATGGAGTCTAGCAGCTTGGAGATAGGCTAGTGCAGCTTGTTGCCTAAAAATAAGAAAGCAGCAAGGGCTAAAAGAGAAAATTGACTGTTTATGAAGTTTCATTGAGCAACTTCCCTTAGGCCTTTCAATGATCATTGTCCGCAAACCTTATTGACCACCTTGAATAGTTCATTGGACTCTTTGAGTAGTCTCGTATCTTGATGAAGCCTAGTGGTAATGCCTCTTAAGTTATCAGATGTTAAAGAGTGTTTTTATATGGCTGATTGGGAGTTTCAGTACTATTTAATAGGCAGTCTGATAGCCTTTTACGGATTAATGACAATAGAGTTAAAGGAACAATTAATGAGTATATTCCTTTGCCAAGCCAATTTGATATTGACGACTATAAAATGATGGCGGATTTTATTGAACAGTTGCCATCAGGGAAAGCTCAAGAATCCTTAACAAAAGCAGTACAAGGGCGTGGTGCTTTTAGGTGCTTCAGAGAGCTGCTTGTATTCCTTTGATTTAGAAGAAACGTGGTAAGCTTTTCAAGAGCAAGACGATGTCAAGATTGCACGAGATTGGTATCACGGGTATGGTATTAGAGTGATTGAAGAGTGATGAGGAGGAGATGTTAATGACGGCTGTATATTACGAAAAATCCACGGGCAGGCAGGTTAAACAGCTTGCCCGTTTTCCATATTATAAGAGCGATGAGCAGCTGAATTTATTGGAATATCAAGATAACAAGGAAAGATTTCTTATTAACGATAACCAGCTACAAGCCGACTTTGCACTCCAGTATTCACAGTTTACGACTCGCCAAAAGCTGCAACTATATTTCTCTCTTTTCAAGGGGCGTAGAGATGTCTATGCTAAATCCTATATTAACCAAGAGGGGAACATTCAGTATTATCCTTCTTATCACTACGGTTGGCGCAATCTTCCTCCTGAAAAAAGGATCTATGCTCCTTTAACAGATGAGGTACTGAAAAATCATTTGCGCGACAATAGCAGAATCGGCCTCTTCCCTATCAGCCAATCAGACACCTGCTCTTTTTTAGCTATTGATTTTGATAAGAAAGATTGGCGTGATGCAGTAACGGCTGTAAGACAAGCGGCTGATCAGCAAGGCGTAGAAGCTTATGTAGAAATTTCGCGTTCAGGAAATGATGCCCATGTCTGGTTTTTCTTTGACAATGACATTCCTTGTAAACAAGCTCGAGATTTTGGAAAGACCATAATAAAACTAGCCATGCAGAAGTCTAAATCCATCTCATTTTCTTCTTTTGATCGTATGTTTCCTAATCAGGATCTTCTTCCTAAAGGTGGTTTTGGAAACCTGATTGCTTTGCCCTTGCAAGGAGACAGTTATAAGGAAGGGCGGACTGTATTCGTTGATCGTGATTTTAAACCTTATGAAAATCAGTGGAAGTACTTACAAGATGTTAATAGGATAAGTTCAAAACAGTTGGAAAACGTGCTAACTATAGAAAATGAATCAAAAAAGGATAGCAAAGAACTGTCCCTTGCGCAGAAACGGGATTTGGAAAAACCGTTTTAGGAGCAGCTTTGATTGCTCGTCTTCAAAAGAGAACGATTGTTTTGGTTCATAATCGTCAACTACTAGAACAGTGGTTAGATAGACTTTCCGATTTCCTCTACTTTGAAGAAGATGAAGCTGTGCGCTATACACCATCTGGACGAGAAAAACGGATTGATCATATCGGACAATACCAAGCTGCTAAAAAATGGACAAGCGGACTTGTTGATGTTGTTATGATTCAATCGCTTTTTAAGCATGATAATATTGATAAATTTCTTAGCTCCTATGGGATGATGATTGTAGATGAATGTCATCATATAACCGCTCGCCAGTTTGAGAGAGTTGTTGCTCAGTTCTCTGGACAGTATCTTTATGGTTTAACAGCAACACCAGAACGCAAGAATGGACATGAACCTATTGTTTTTCAGAGAATCGGTGAAATCTTACATATTGCAGATAAAGAAGACACTAATTTTGAAAAATACCTTGCCCTTCGTTTAACGTCTTTTGGGAAACTGAATATTGAAAAATCTAAGAGTACGAATTTTTCAGAACTCAACCGATGGATTGCTGAAGATGTCACCCGGAATAAAATGATTGGTCAAGACATCTATCGGTCCTATCAAGAGGGAAGAAAAATTCTGGTACTTGTCAATCGTGTCGAACATATCGAACATTTAAGAGAATTACTTCAGCAAAAACAGTTGATGCATGTTTTTTATTTGAGTGGTAGAACAAAGAGAAAAGATGTGCAAAAAAATTTGGAAAACATTAACGGTTTAGACGACAATCAAGCATTTGTCCTTTTATCAACTGGCAAATTTATTGGTGAAGGATTTGATTTACCAAAATTGGATACTCTTATTTTAGGGGCTCCTTTATCTTGGAAAAATAATCTTATCCAATATGCTGGAAGATTGCATCGTCCATATAAAGGGAAAGATAAAGTAAAGATTTTTGATTATCTTGATATTTACATCCCTTACCTTGAAAAAATGTATCAAAAGCGGCAAGTTGCTTATAAAAAGATGGCTTATCAACTAGAAGGAGATAAGAGGGAACAAAGTCTATTCGATGCATCTTCCTATGAAAAAGTATTTAAAGAAGACTTACAAGAGTTGCAGTCAAGTATTTTACTAAGAATAAACTCTTTTACCTCTCGTAAGGTATATGACTTACTGCGACTTTTATCGGGGAAAAAGCTAGAATTCCAAATTCCTAAGGAACACCGCCTAGCTTTATGGTTAAAAGGCTTCGAACAAAAAATGGTAAGAGTAAGTCTAATAGACGAAAAATTTTCAACGAATTTGTTAGTCATTGATGAAAATATCGTATGGTATGGCAGTCTTTCGCCATTAGCTGACAATTTTAAAAACGATATGAATTTATTGAGACTGGAAAGCCAAACAATTGCTAGAGAATTTTTAACTGAAATAGATAAGAAAAGGTGAGAAGAGACTAGGATGAATGTTCTGTTTCATGTTAACTATTTTAGATAGAACAGTTTAACGCAGAACAGGTGATGGTTAAACAATATCTCGAGGAACAGAACACCCTGTAACATTGGCTTATCTTGTGAAGATGGGCAAAAAACTCGTCCAGTCTTGTTGTTTTGTAATAAAATTTTGGCGCAGTGGTTGGCTGATTTCCCCTTTGCCACAAGGCCAAAGCGGAAAAACTAGCTAACTGCTCGGGAGTGGGGTAAAAAGGTCTGGGAGACCTTTTTAATCGGGAAATGAAGTTTGCAGAGCAAGTGTCAAAAACGGTCTGGGGATCGTTTTAGATCATTTCAGGTCGCCACCTTAAAATCAGGACGTGGTGAGGACCGAAATTTTCAATTTTTAGGTTGATGCCACTCCCTTTTTAGAAAAAATAGAATGTTTTCGTTTGTGTAATTTTTGCTCATGCTTTGTTGAAAAACGAATTAGTAAGCACTATAATGAATGCGCATACATCCTAGAGGGTGAAATCCTAAAACTCTGATTATCCCTGATTAGGGGATAAGGACTGACACTTTCGCGTGATGAAACGGACACGGGCCTAATTTCCTCGAGGAACAGAGAACACTCCTTGTGTGCCAGCACATGGCGCCGTTCCCTCATTTTCCTGTCGAACATTTTCGCTAAAGCGAATCGGCCCCTAGTTATCTTATAGGAGGCAGCTTATGTTTTCATTTTTGCAACCGTCACCTGATGCTACAGAAAAAGTTCCTGCTGAAAAAATAGCCCGCAGCTATCGCTGGCACCAGATTGGCGTTTTAGCCGCACTGTGCTTAGGCTATATTGGCTATTATATTATTCGTTTGATCTTCACCACCGAGCAAAATGATATTATGAAGGTCTACGGTTATACAACCGCTCAGATTGGTCTTGTTTTGTCTTGTTTTGGCGTAGGCTATGGCATTTCAAAGCTTTTTATGGGAGCCCTCAGTGATAAAAGTAATACCATCCGCTATTTAGCAACTGGATTGATCATTTCGGCTCTTCTTAATCTAGGTCTGGGGTCAACGCGCAATTTTTATGTCATGATGGTGCTCATGCTGGTGATGTCAATCGCTCAGGGCATGGGAGCAGCGGCCTGTCAGCGAACCATCCAACTTTGGTGGGGCAGGCGCTGGCGTGGAACCATTTTTTCCATCTGGTCCTCGGCTCATAATGCGGGTGCTTTTTGTTGTGTTGCAGTCGTCCAGATCGCCAGCTTCCTTTTTTCAGGCTCTATCACAGCCGTCTTTTACACAGCCTCAGTTGTTTCTTTCTTAATAGCGGCTTTTGTGCTTTGGGCTGGTTCGGAAAGACCTGCTGCGGTGGGACTTCCTTCTATTGCTGAATATACAGGTGATGCGGTTGTTTTAGAGAGCGGAGAAGCAGCTGCGGATGACTTAACAGACCTTCAGCTTTGGAAAATTTTTGTCCAATATATTTTAAAAAATCCTATGGTCTGGGCTGTAACATTAACCTCAATGTCCCTCTATATTGTTCGCTACGGCGTCATGTCTTGGATTCCTAGTTATTTGGTTCAGTCAAAGGGCTTTGAGCCTAGCTTTTCCAAATGGTTGGTTGGTATTTTTGAGTTAGCCTCTGTACCTGGTGTGATTCTCCTAGGAGCAATTTCTGATTCTCTAAAAAATCGCCGTGCCTTGGTCTGTTTAGCGAGTGTTATAGGATTACTGATTTGTTTAACGACTTATTTCTATAGTAAAAATGCTACCTTGATTGTTGTTGTTCTCTTTATTATGGGGACTCTAATTTATGCTCCCCTAACATTGGTAGGGCTGATGGTCAATGAAGTCGTTCCTAAATTTGCCGTCGGTTCCTCGACAGGCTTCATGGGCTTTTTCCAATATATATTTGGTGAAACCTTAGCAACCGCCCTGATTGGTATTTTAGTTGCGAGATTTGGCTGGGTAGCCAGTGATACTGTCCTTTACGGTGCCTGCATCTTAGCGGTATTTTTACTGATCTACATCATGATCCATGAAGCGCGAATGAGGAAAGCTTTGGCCAATCATTAGTTGGGTTAATGCTGAAAAATAGAGCAGATTTAATTGGGTACATATCGATGCCTGATGGCATGTGAGAGGCTGGATATTTAGTATTTGTCATCTATGCTATCAAACTTTAAAAACAGAGGAGGCGGGGCATTTTTCTGTCCTGCCTCTCTTTTTAGTCCCTTATAGTAACGAACTGAATTCAAGTGCTGTTTAAGCAGACTGTTTGCGCAATTCTCTTGAAAAGGAATAAGGCTTGTGAATAGATTTTTGTCTCAAAAATGAAAGTGTTATAATAAGAGGTATGAAAAAACGTTATAATACTGTCAATGATTATTACCGTCAGTTGTTTGGCGAAAAGATTTTTAAGTTGCCGATTGACGCAGGATTTGACTGTCCCAATCGGGATGGTACGGTCGCTCATGGCGGCTGTACTTTTTGCACCGTATCGGGTTCAGGGGATGCCATTGTGGCACCAGAAGCACCCATTCGCGAGCAGTTTTATAAGGAAATCGACTTCATGCACCGCAAGTGGCCAGATGTTAATAAATACCTCGTTTATTTTCAAAATTATACCAACACGCATGACAAGGTCGAAGTCATTCGTGAGCGCTATGAGCAGGCTATCAATGAGCCGGGTGTCGTTGGTGTCAATATTGGGACGCGCCCTGACTGTCTGCCAGATGAAACCATTCTCTACCTAGCTGAGCTCTCAGAGCGTATGCACGTCACGCTTGAGCTAGGATTGCAAACGACTTACGAGAAAACTTCCGAGCTGATCAACCGTGCTCACAGCTACCAGCTCTATATCGATATTGTCAAGCGCGTGCGGGAGCTAGCTCCCAAGGTAGAAATCGTCTCCCACCTCATCAATGGTCTGCCCGGAGAAACGCATGAGATGATGGTGGAGAATGTCCGCCGTCTGGTGCGGGATAATGATATCAATGGAGTCAAGCTCCATCTCCTCCACCTCATGACCAATACCCGCATGCAGCGCGACTACCATGAAGGACGCCTCAAACTCCTCAGTCAAGAGGAGTATGTCTCTATCATTTGCGACCAGCTGGAGATTATCCCTAAGGATATCATCATTCACCGCATCACAGGCGATGCCCCGCGCGATATGCTCATCGGCCCCATGTGGAGCCTTAATAAGTGGGAAGTCCTCAACGCCATTGATAAAGAAATGGAAAGACGAGGGAGTGTACAGGGGTGTAGGGCAGAGGTAAGAGCCTAGAACGAACTTATTTTATGAGATTAGTACTGCAAAGGATAAGATGTGGGGAAGGCTTATGTTCTATGATTTAACACTGTTGCTGACGGCTGTGATTGCTGGGTTTATGCTGTCCTATTCGGTCACATTGGGTGCTTATTTTAATTATTTATTGCGCCAAGAGCTAGATCAAGGTTTTTCACATTTTTACAGCCAATTTAGACGGAATACTGCAGTTGCCAGCCTCTATCGTATGTGTGTCGGTTTGCAGTTTTTCTTAGGGTTAGTGTCTCTTTTAGTAAGCAGCCCTTTAGTAACCGTTCGTGTATTAGGGATTATTCCTCTAATGGTATTACTGGTTTGCCATCATGTGACAGGCTTTGCAAAAAGTGAAGAGGCCATCAATAGCGGTAAGCCAATTTCAACTGATATGAGACAGAATTATCTCAAATGGAATTTACCCCTTCATTATTTCTACTTTGTTATCTATTTCGTGAGTGCCTTACTGCAATTGTACTATCGTTAAATCCCAAATAAGGGAAATGGTTTGTCTATTCCCCTTTTGCACCTGATAAGGAACCGTGCTCATGAGGTTAACCGCAGAATGTGAACCATAAACTATGCCAAAAGTAAGAACAAATTAGGAGAAATTTATGAAACTCAATGCAATACCAGCCTTAGCCGATAATTACATTTGGGTATGGTCTCAGGGGGACGAAGCCATTATCGTTGACCCCGGGGAGGCCAAGCCAGTCTTAGATTATTTGGAAGAAAATCATCTCAAAGCGGGTGCTATCTTAATCACTCATGTTCATGCTGACCATGTCGATGGCATGGGTGAGATTGTAGCCCAATATCCTAACGCCAAAACTTATGGGCCCAAAGAAGTCAGTCATTTGGTAGACACTGTCCTGAAAGACGGCGACACCATTGAACTCTATGGCTCTCAAATAGAGGTCTTTTTAACGGGAGGCCATACGGAAGACCACATTTCTTATCTTGTGGATAAGCAGCACCTCCTGTCTGGTGACGCTCTTTTCTCAGCAGGATGCGGCAGAGTCTTTACAGGAGACTATAAGGCTCAGTACAAGTCCATGGTCTTCTTCAGAAATTTAGCGGATGATGTTAAGGTTTATGCAGGTCATGAATACACACTGACCAATTTACAATTTGCTCTGACACAAACGACAGATGTTTTCGTCAAAGACTATTATGACAAGACGAAAGCCCTTGTCGAGCAAGGCCTTCCAAGCCTGCCACCTACCATAGGAGTAGAAAAACAGATCAATGTTTTTCTCATGGCCAAGGATGTCCAAGAATTTACAAGGCTGAGAACCTTGAAGGATAATTTTTAGAAAAACATACCAAGAACGAACAAGTAAGGAAACTTTTATGATCAAACGCCCTATTCAGCTCTCCCATGATTTTTTGGAAGAAGTATTAGACCAAGACAGTATCGCGGTCGATGCGACCATGGGAAATGGTAATGACACTGCCTTTTTGGCTAGTCTGGCTAAAAAAGTCTACGCTTTTGATATTCAGGAGCAGGCCCTTGAGAAGACGCGGGAGCGCTTGGCGCATCAAAACCTGACCAATGCCCAGCTGATCCTAGATGGCCATGAAAAAGTGGATACTTATGTTTCAGAGCCTATCCGCGCAGCTATTTTTAATCTGGGATATCTGCCCAGTGCTGACAAATCGGTCATCACCAAGCCAGATACAACTTTGATTGCTATTGAAAAGATTTTAGAGCGCCTAGAAGTTGGCGGCCGCTTATCCATCATGATCTACTATGGCCACAAGGGTGGCAATCAGGAAAAGGATGCTGTCCTAGACTATGTCCGCCAGCTGGACCAGAACCGCTTCACAGCCATGCTCTACCAGCCTCTTAATCAGGTTAATACCCCGCCTTTTTTAGTCATGATGGAGAAGTTGAATAAGGCAACCCCCCTTTGAAAATCAAAACGATAGGCTGTTGGCTTCAGCTTACCCTACAAAAACACTGTGATGCCTTATCTATTCTTGATTTTCTTTTGTCAGGCTATTGAAGCTTGGAAATTTAGCGTAAGCTCATTTATAATTGAAATACAATGTATCCAAGGAGGCGATATTGATGGCTACAATGACTTTAAGGATCAATGAACAAGATAGTGATTTGATCAAAAATTATATTCACCTGCACGGTCTCACTATTTCTGAATTTGCAAGGCAAGCTATGCTAGAAAGAATAGAAGATGACTACGATTTACAGGTTTTACGTCAAGCAATAGCAGAAGATGATGGAAAGCGACTATCTCATGAAGACATCATGAAAGAATTTGGATTATGAGCTATAAAGTTACCTACACTAAAAAGGCTTTGAAACAGCTAAAAAATTAGACGTTTTTACACGTTCATCTATCTTGCTTTGGGTAGATAAAAATCTTCAAGGAACGCATAGTCCAAGGCAACATGGGAAAGGACTGACTGCCAATCGATCTGGGGAGTGGCGTTATCGTGTAGGTGATTATCGAATACTAGCCAATATTCTTGAAGATGAAATCATTATAGAAGTGTTTGCGGTTGGTCATCATAGAGATATTTATTAGCGGGTATGTTTACTCTTGCCATTAACGACAGGCCTGCTCTGTCCTAGTGAAAAAGTGTTTCCTAGCTAGGTTAATAGAGCTTTAAAGGAAGCCTATCAGAAGATAAACAAAGGCATTATTAAGGAGGAGCCCAAATGATCACCAAGCAGGAAATCTTGGATAAAAAGTTCTCTACAGAATTTAGAGGCTACAATAAGGAAGAAGTTGACGAATTTCTCGATGAGATTATAGCCACCTTAGATGCTTTGGAGCAGGGAAAGCCATCCTCCAACGATGGCATCAAGGCATTGAAGTCGGAGATAAATGATTCTCTGTTTTATTAGATTTGATAACCCAAAAAGCTGTCAGAGCAATGACTCTGGCAGCTTTTGTGATGTAGCGTTAAGAGAAATCATCTCTCTTTAAAAATATAGGTGTAGAGTGGCACTACCTTTTGAAAGCCCAAGTATCCAGCTGCCCGATTTTCTGAATATCACGAGCTCTGTAGTCAAATGTGCGAAGTTGAAAAATCAAATGGTTTTCAGAGGGAGTGTTGAGGAGCTAAGCAAAAATAGTCAAGTCTTGATATAAATAGCATTTTATAGTGCTATAATAATAGGTGTAATAAAATTGTTAAAAAGAGGAAAATAATGGCAAAAAAGACAAATGCTAATATTGGATTTGAAAAAGAATTATGGAATGCTGCAGATGCCTTGCGGGGACACATTTCTGCATCTGATTATCGAAAAGTCGTTATCGGGCTTATTTTCTTGAAGTACGTTTCAGATGCTTTTGAAGAAAAGTATAACGAGCTAGTGGCTGAGGGTTCTGGTTTTGAAAATGATCCAGATGCCTATGCTGAGGACAATATTTTTTATGTACCGGAAAAAGCTCGCTGGAAATTTGTTGCCAGCCATGCACATTCGTCAGAAATTGGAACGATTTTAGATGAAGCCATGCGTGAGATAGAAGACGATAATCCAAGTTTGGACAACGTTCTTCCTCAAATTTATGCTAGCCCCGACTTGGATAAACGGGTCTTAGGTGAAGTCGTTGATATTTTTACTAATATCAATATGTTTGAAGGCTCAGAAGAAAAAGATCTGCTAGGCCGCGCTTATGAATATTGTATTGAACAATTTGCAGCCCATGAAGGGAAACGCGGTGGTGAATTTTATACACCGACCAGCATTGTTAAAACGATTGTTGAAATTCTAAAACCTTTCCGCGGGCGTGTCTATGATCCTGCCTGTGGTTCAGGAGGTATGTTTGCGCAGTCAGCTAAATTTGTAGAGAGCCACAGTGGTAATATTGCCAACTTATCTATTTTTGGTCAAGAATCTAATGCAGATACTTGGAAAATGGCTAAGATGAACATGGCCATTCGAGGCATTGATGCCAACTTTGGCGAACACCAAGAAAATACTTTTTATAATGACCTGCACCCAACCCTAAAGGCTAATTACATTATGGCTAATCCGCCCTTTAATATTTCAGGCTGGGGTGCGGACAAGCTCAAAGATGATATTCGCTGGAAATATGGGACTCCACCAGATGGTAATGCTAACTATGCTTGGATTCAGCACATGATTCATCACATGGATCCAAGTAATGGAAAGATTGGTCTAGTGTTAGCTAATGGCTCTCTGTCTTCCACCACAAAAGGTGAAGGAGACATTCGTCAAAAGATTATTGAAGATGATTTAATTGAGGGGATTATTGCCTTGCCATCTAACCTTTTTTACAGTGTGACTATTCCAGCTTGTCTCTGGTTTATCAGTAAAAACAAAAAGCAAAAAGGGAAAACAGTATTTATCGATGCTCGCAATATGGGTGAAATGGTTGACCGCAAGCACCGTGATTTTAGTGATGACGATATTAAAAAACTAGCTGATACTTTTGAAGCCTTCCAAAATGGGAAATTAGAAGATGTTAAAGGCTTCTGTGCAGTAGTTGACACATCAGAAATTGCTAAGCAGGATTATATCTTAACACCGGGACGCTATGTCGGTATTGAAGAGCAAGAAGATGACGGTGAGCCCTTTGAGGAGAAAATGGAGCGCTTGACCAGTGAACTATCAGAACTCTTTACCAAATCGCATGAGCTAGAAGATGAGATTCGTGAAAGACTGGAGGCAATTGGGTTTGAAATCTGAAAAAACAAAATTATCCGATATCCTAGAAATAATTGGTGGAGGTACTCCTAAAACCACCATAGCTGAATATTGGAATGGAGATATTCCATGGCTTTCAGTGAAGGATTTTGGGAATGATGATAGATATGTTTATAAAACAGAAAAGACAATTACTAAAAGTGGTCTGGAAAATAGTTCAACAAAACTTCTTCAAAAAGACGATATAATAATATCAGCTAGGGGAACGGTAGGTGAACTATCTATGATTCCCTTTCCAATGGCCTTTAATCAGTCGTGCTATGGACTTCGTCCCAAAGATGATAGTGTTGACAAAACTTTTTTATATTACCTTCTTAAAAATAGTTTGCGGACTTTGAAGAAAAGTGTGCACGGATCAGTTTTTGATACTATTACTCGTGATACGTTTAAAAGTATAGAAGTCACTATTCCGCCATTTCGTGAACAGTATATAATCGCCAAAGTATTAAAAGCTTTAGATGACAAAATTGAGAATAATAAAAAGATAAATCATCATTTAGCGGCTTGATCGATGGAAAGCTCCCCAGAGAGAAGTTTTGGTAGAAGGGTATCACGTATTGATTGAAGTTTAAAAATCTCTGTTATATTTGATCGAATTTCCTCAAAAATTGGTGCGATAATTTCATGGAAATTTCTAAGAACAATATCACTTGGTTTAGTAAAAGGCATACTTTTAATTGTCTTTGAATTTACAGCTGTTGCAATCGATGAAGTGTTTCCAAGTGTTTCAAATTCAAATTGTTTAAGATAACAATAAAGATATTCTAAAATATTAGTATCAGTAGTTTTAAAATGCGCTATTGCTTCATTACTTACCATTTCTGTGTCTGTAATAGCTATTCTTCCAATTGTTAATTTAAAACTAAGTAATACTGTCTTTTTGGGAATAGTTTTAATATTAAATCGTTCTACAGCTTTTTCCGTCAAGTATTCAGAACTATCACTGATGAACATTCCACAACTTCCCATATCAGATATGGATACCCACTTTACACTATTTGAGTCGTTAGTAAACCACTCAGTCTCCTTACGGGGAGGAGTCTTTCCAATTCCAATTTCAAAGTACTCTTCAGCTTTTCCTGTATTAAAATCAGACGGCTGAATACCACCAAACGGTTCAAAATCAACAAACCAAGATTTAAAAATAGCTTGCGCCATCTCTTCTAAATGATGATTTATCTATGTGCCTACCTGTGAACTGTAATAAAATAGTGGAGAAAGGTAGGTTGCTTATGAAAGATAAATTAATTACACAAATCACATCTAACATGGCGAAAAGCTTGACAGTAAAGCAGTTAGAGGATTTAAAAAAGGTTTTAACGGCCGTATTTACAAGGGTAGAAGTGGCAGAAGTCAAATCTGTTACAGAGCAGGAAACTAACAGCCATTTGCTAGAGTTATTTATTTCAGCGAAACGAATTGAAGGATGTAGCGAAAAGTCTCTAACCTATTATAAAATGGTTATTAAAAATATGTTGGTTAGTTTAAAAAAGGCGATAAGAGATCTTACTACCAGTGATTTACGGTCTTATCTCGCGGATTATCAGCAGGATCGCAATTCTAGTAAGGTAACGATTGATAATATGCGTCGGATTTTTAGCAGTTTTTTCAGTTGGTTAGAAGATGAGGACTATATTCTTAAAAGTCCTGTTCGTCGCATTCATAAGATAAAAACGGATAAAACGATAAAAGAGACATTTTCTGATGAAGGTCTTGAACTTTTGAGAGATGCCTGTGACGAGATTCGTGATTTGGCCATGATTGATCTACTGGCTTCAACAGGCATGCGTGTAGGTGAGTTAGTAGGGTTAAACAGAGAAGACATTAATTTCTATGAAAGAGAATGTGTGGTCTTCGGCAAGGGAAATAGTGAACGGATTGTTTATTTCGACGCTAGGACGAAAATCCATTTGATAAACTACCTAGATAGCCGAACTGATGATAATCCCGCTCTATTTGTTTCCTTGTCTTCTCCTCATGATAGGTTATTGATTGGTGGAGTAGAGACAAGATTGAGACAATTAGGACAAAAAGCGGATTTAAACAAAGTTCATCCGCACAAATTCAGACGGACATTAGCAACCAGAGCGATAGATAAAGGCATGCCCATCGAGCAAGTTCAGCACTTGCTAGGTCATGTCAAGATAGATACAACCATGCACTATGCCATGGTCAACCAAGCGAATGTCAAAAATTCGCACCGAAAATATATAGGGTGAGGAGAAATAAAAATTGAATAATTGGAAGAAGGTAAAACTTTCGGATATTATAGATTTTAATCCAACAGAGCGTTTACCTAAAGGAACGACAGCGAAAAAAGTAGCTATGGAAAAAATAGAACCATTTACTCGTGATATTCCTGAATTTGAACTATTAGAGTATAAAGGTGGAACTAAATTTAGAAATGGTGATACTCTAATGGCTCGTATTACACCTAGTCTTGAAAATGGTAAAACAGCTAAGGTAAGCTTACTGGGTGAAGGTGAAATAGGTTTTGGTTCAACGGAATTCATCGTAGCAAGGGCAAAAAAAGGAATCAGCGACGAAAATTTTGTTTATTATTTAATGCTTGACCCAAATGTTAGAGAAGTTGCTATCAAATCAATGGTAGGAACGTCTGGAAGACAAAGAGTTCAACTAGACGTTGTTAAGAATTATGAGATTTCATGTCCTCCATTGGAGCAGCAGATTGAAATAGGCTTAACACTAAAAGCAATTGATGACAAAATTGAAAATAACAAAAAGATAAATCATCATTTAGAGCAGGTAGCTATCTCAATATTTGAAAATATGTTTCCAAATGCTTCTTCAGGAGAATTCACAATTGGTGAATATCTTACTCCCAAACGTGGCAAAAATTTACTTTCAAAAGATGCAATAGATGGAACAGTTCCAGTTGTAGCTGGAGGTCTACAACCTTCAACTTTTCATAATATTGCAAATACAAAATCACCTGTTCTTACCATTTCAGCTTCTGGTGCTAATGCGGGATATATTAATTTATGGCATGTCCCAGTTTGGTCATCTGATTCCTCATATATTGATTCTAGTATGACTGATGATGTTTATTTTTGGTATGTAATGCTTAAAAAGCGCCAACAAGAGATATATGACTCTCAAACGGGTTCGGCACAACCTCATATTTATCCTAAGCATATTGAAATTATGCCAACTATCGAATTAAAAGAAGAAGATATTAGGAGCTTTACAAAACAAGTGACGCCTTTGTTTGAGACTATTGGAGACAATTTAGATGAGATTAACAGACTTAAGAATCTTCGAGACACTCTTCTCCCCAAACTTCTTTCAGGTGAAGTCTCCGCTAATCAAGCAGCTAAATGATGATTTATCTGTCATCTTGACTATATTCTTAAAGAGGTTAAAAAATGAAAGTAAGTATCTTTGATAAGGATATTTTAAAGCAGTTTTCTAATATATGTGCTACGATTACTGCGATTTTATCGGCCGTATTGATTTTTCTTGATATTCCTAATCAATGGAGGATTACTTCTGGCGTTGTATACGTTGTATTTCTCAGTGTTATCTATATCTTTTTATGGATAAGGGCAAATAGATTAAGACAAATTGATATTAAAATAGGTATTACAACCGTTGTTATAAAATCAGGCGATATTTTTAAAGAAGATGGGCTAAAAGCAATCGCTTTTAATGAATATTTTGATACGAGAGTTGATGATGAAATAATTGCTAAGAAATCTTTGAACGGACAGTTTATTTTAAATCATATTGATGATGTTGATAAATTAAATTCCGACATTGAAAGTGATGATGATTTAAAAAATAGTATTATAGGGAAGGAAGTAAAACGAAAGCAAGGAAAAACGACTAAATACAAGTTAGGAAGTTCCATTTTGATAGATGATGAATATATTTTAACTGCTTTTAGCCGATTTAATAAAAATAATCAAGCAGAACTGACTATTCAGGAATACGTCAATTTTCTTTTAACGTTTTGGAATGAGATTAATAGATTGTATGCTCAAAGGTCAGTTACAGTTCCAGTATTTGGTGCAGGAATAACGAGATTTAAAAATGGTTTTGAAGATATTGATATTAATGAACTACTGCGTATCATGATTTGGACTTTCAAAATCAGCAAAATAAAATTTGCGTATCCTGCAAAGCTAACTATTATTGTACATGATGACTTACTTAGTCAAGTGAACTTATATGAATTAAGGGAGAATGAATAATGGCTTATCGGAATAAAACTTATGTTGCTTTTGATGGTGATAATGATATGCGTTATTACCAGTTAATGAAAGCTTGGAAACAAAATGACAATACGTCATTTAATTTTTATGATGCTCACGATATTAATAACTCTAGGGATTCTAGTCAGGAAGAATCCATTAAACGACAACTTCGTGAAAGAATGGCTAATAGTAAGGTTTTTGTCCTATTGATTGGTGAACATACCAAATATTTAAGAAAATTTGTAAAATGGGAAATTGAACTTGCTATTAAAAAAGGCTTACCAATTATCTGTGTCAATCTGAATGGGAATAGAAGTAAAGATTCATTATGCCCATCAAGTTTAGATGGACAGTTAGCTATATTTATTCCTTTTGGAAGTAAAATTATGCAGTATGCTCTTGAAGACTGGCCGAGTTCACATGAGCAATATCGAAAAGAAGGCAAAACGGGAGCTTATTCTTATAAAGATATAGTTTACCAACGATTAGGCATTTAAATTTAGAATTTATCTAGGAGACAGATCTTATGGGATTCACTGAAAACAACTACGAAAATGCGGTTATGGAGCTTTTTCGTGATGGTCTGGGTTATTCATCTATTTATGGACCGGATGTGGAGCGCGATTATAGGGACCCCCTCTATTTAGATGAGCTCTATCCTGCCTTGGATAGGATTAATGCCACGTTGCCTGATGTTGCTATTAGAGAAGCGATTGACAAACTGCGGCGTTTTGAGACAGGCTCCTTACTTCAAAAAAATAAGGCTTTTACGGATTATCTGCAAAACGGTATAGAAGTTTCTTATTTTTATCAAGGTAAAAGGCAATCTAGTCTTGTTTATCTGGCTGATTTTGAAAATGTTGATAATAATATCTTTACCGTTATTAATCAGTGGACAGTTGTAGAAAAAAGTAATAAGCGTCCGGATGTTATCGTATTTTTGAATGGCTTACCCGTTGTTGTTTTTGAGTTGAAAAGTCCGTCTCGTCAGGAAACAGATGCTTCAGCGGCCTATCGTCAGCTTAAAGCTTATCAGAAGGAAATCCCAAGTTTATTTACTTACAATGCCTTTTGTGTCATGACTGATCTCGCAACTTCAAAGGCAGGGACGATTACTGCTGGTGAAGATCGTTTTATGGAGTGGAAGACTACAGATGGCAGTTTTGAAGACAGGGAGTATGCTAATTTTACGACCTTTATTGAGGGAATATTTGATAAGACAAGGTTCTTAGATATCCTAAAGAATTTCATTTGCTTTTCTGAGGATGCAAAGATTTTAGCGGCCTACCATCAGTATTTTGCCGTTAATAAAGCTGCTGTTTCCACCTTGAAGGCCACTAAAAGCGATGGTCGTGGCGGTGTCTTTTGGCACACACAAGGAAGCGGAAAATCCTTATCAATGGTTTTTTACGCTCATTTATTACAGAAGGTTCTGGATTCACCGACTATTGTTGTCTTAACAGATAGAAATGATTTGGATGACCAACTCTATGGTCAATTTTCAAAATGCAAAGACTTCCTCAGACAAACACCTATTCAGGCAGAGAGTCGTCTCCACTTGAAAGAATTGCTGGCAGGACGACAGGCTAATGGGATTATCTTTACCACTATGCAGAAGTTTTCAGAATCTGCCGAAGCTCTTTCTGAGAGAAGAAACATTGTCGTTATGGCAGATGAAGCGCATCGCGGTCAGTATGGTTTGGAGGAAAAGGTTGATGCGAAAAGCGGTCGCTTAGTCATTGGTACAGCTAGAGTTATCAGAGACAGCCTGCCAAATGCGACTTACATTGGCTTTACTGGGACACCGATTTCCAGCAAGGATAAGTCAACAACCGAAGTGTTTGGCAATTATATTGATGTCTATGATATGACCCAAGCGGTTGAAGATGGTGCTACGCGTCCTGTCTACTACGAGAGCCGTGTTATGCATCTAAAGCTTGATGAAAATATTTTGCGCCTGATTGATGCTGAGTACGATTTAATGGCAGAAAATGCGGAATCTCATGCGATTGACAAGAGTAAAAAAGAGTTAGGACGCTTAGATAGTATTTTAGGAGCAGATCAAACAATTAGTGCGCTATGTGATGATATTATCCAGCATTATGAAGAAAATCGTGCACAGGAACTGACTGGCAAGGCGATGATTGTTGCCTATTCGCGTCCTATTGCTATGAAAATTTACCATCAATTACTCGAAAAGCGTCCTCATTGGACAGAGAAAATTGGTGTTGTCATGACCTCCAGTAATAATGACCCAGAAGAATGGCACGATATTGTTGGTAACAAACGCCACAAGGAAGAAATGGCTAAAAAATTTAAGGATAATGACAGTCCATTTAAGATTGCCATTGTTGTTGATATGTGGCTGACAGGATTTGATGTACCAAGTCTGGCAACTATGTATGTTTATAAGCCTATGCAAGGCCATAACTTAATGCAGGCTATTGCGCGGGTTAATCGTGTTTATCAAAATAAAGAAGGCGGTTTAGTCGTTGATTATATTGGTATTGCCGGAGCTTTGAAACAGGCTATGAACGATTACACTAATCGGGATAAAGGGAATTTTGGAGATACCGATATTGCTAAGACGGCCCTGCCAAAATTCATTGAAAAACTAGAAGTTTGTCGGGATTTGTTTTATGGTTTTGATTATTCAGCATTTATGAATTCAGAATCGGGCGATTTGGTCAGAGCACAAACGATTAGTGGCGGAGTTAATTTCTTATCGGCTGTCGATAAAGAAAAGAAAAAAGAGCTGTTTATCAAAGAAGCCATGCTGCTGCGTCAAGCTCTATCACTTTGCCGCTCTTTGCTGACACCTGAACAACGATTTGAAGCAGCCTATTTTGAGGCAGTGAGAACCTTGTTGACACGAATTACAGGCGATACTAAAAAATTATCCTTGAAGGATATTAATGACCATATTAACGAACTCCTGAAAGCTTCGATCAAGAGTGAAGGTGTCATTAACCTATTTTCAGATATTGATACAGGATTTTCTTTATTTGATCCAAAATTCTTAGATGAAATTTCTAAGATGAAAGAGAAAAATTTGGCTGTTGAACTTTTGAAAAAACTATTGGCTGAACAAATTGCCCTGTACCAGAGGACAAATTTGGTAAAGTCAGAGAAATTTTCAGAGATTTTATCGCGTTCTATGCGGGCTTATCTAAATGGCATGCTTTCAAATGAAGAAGTAATTGCTGAATTGATGAAGATGGCCAAAGAAATGGCAACAGCTCATAAAGAGGGGGACTCTCTAGGTTTATCAGATGAGGAATTAGCCTTCTATGATGCCCTGACACAGCCGCAGGCTGTCAAAGATGTCTACGAGAATGACGAATTGATTGCTCTTACTCATGAGTTAACTGATATGTTAAGAAAGAGTAGGACAATTGACTGGCAAAAAAAGCAATCAGCGCGTGCTCGGATGCGAATGCTGGTCAAACGCCTCTTGAAAAAATACAAGTATCCACCAGAAGGTGAAGAAGAAGCCCTTGAAACAGTAATCAGTCAATGTGAGTTATGGGTTGATAATGGAGAGGATAACTATGAAAACTATGGTCAACCCGAAGAATTAATGGTTGCAGAAGAAAATGCAGATTTATTGTGAAAGTAAAATCCAAAGGAATAAAAGGTACTATTTTTATAAAATAGTGCTTTTTTGTTGAGTTTAGAATAAAAAATGTTAAAATTATAGTACAAAGTCTAGCAAAGGAGTCATAATTTATTGTCAGTGCAAGAATATTCAGAACAGGAAATTGAAGATATTTTAGGACAGATTAAACTCTTGATTTCAGAAGGAAGGTTTATCATCAGCACTGGCGAAAATAGACGAAAGAATGATGAATTTGCCGATGAATTTAATCTGGATATTACTAAGCGAAAAGAGCTTATTTTAAGGATAGAGGTTAAGGATTTCTGTGATTGTGTTCAGTCATCTAATGTCTACAAAAATCATGATGATTATTTTATCTTTGGACCTCGATTTACTTTAGAAGACTTTTTAGGAGATGAGAGAGAAGTACAGGTTTACGCAAAATTTGTACTTGCGACTAGCCGAACCTCTGGCCTAAAAACAATTGTTGTTTCCTTTCATGAAGCTGAAAGGCCGCTGAGCTATTATTTTCAATGATGATAATAAAGGAGTTGAACATATCATGGCAGAAAAAAGAGTTTTTTGTGAACATTGTTTAGATGATGTGACTTATCATGTTGAAGAACGCAAGTTCACGCGGAAATTAAAAGGAGAAAATTATACTTTTAAGGGGCAGGAAGCTATTTGTGATAATTGCAATAAGCCTGTTTTTGTGGAAGAAATTGATAATGCTAACAGAACAGCTCTTTATGCTTCTTTTAAAAAGGAAAACAATATTATTTCTGTTGCTGAAATTAAAGCTATTCTTAAAAAATATAATATTGGAGCTAAGCCTTTATCGGAACTTTTAGGTTGGGGTATTAATACCATTCCTCGATATTTAAAGGGGGATATTCCTAAAGCAGATTATTCAGATAAGCTTCGCAGGATTGCTGTTGAGCCAGATTATTTCTTATCTCTTTTGAAAGGAGCATCTGATATTTTAAAACCAGTAGCCTATGAGAAAAGCATGAGAGCTGCCGAGGAAGCGATCAAAGCAGGAGGGGTAAGCAAAGAATCTTTAGCAGCGGATTACCTGCTGTCTAAAAATGATGAGATAACACCACTGGCTTTGCAGAAACTGCTTTATTATGTTCAAGGCTTTTCTTATGCCTTTACTGGGAAATTCATGTTCAAGAATGATTGTGAAAGCTGGGTGCATGGACCTGTATACAGAGATATTTATAATAAATATCAAGAATTTGGCAGAGAACCGATTGTTTTAGAAAAGAGTTATGATTTCAGTCATTATTTCACGTCTCAGGAAATACAGCTGTTAGACAGTATTATCAAACATCTCAGTGTTTATAATGGTAAGGTATTGGAGAAATTCACTCATGAAGAAAGTCCTTGGCTGTTAGCTCGAGGAGATTTGAAAGAAGATGAGTCTTCCACTAATATTATTGACAAGGAAACTATTGCGGATTTCTTTACCAAAGTCAAAGAAAAGTATAATATGCTCACAGCAGATGATATCTCATCTTATGCACAAGCACGGTTTGACAGTTTGAGTATTTAGACCGTTGAAAAAATTAAGGCTTGTCACCTATATGATGAGCTGTCGGTTGAGAAATCTGAGATCGTCACCTTATCTATCCTTGGTATTGAAGATTACCATTAGGAGGGCTGCTTTATGTTGAACAAAAACAATAGAATTATAACTCCGGCTGTGACGTCTGCCGCAGATACTTTGGCGGAACTTTTAGCTTACCACCATATCAATCAGGGTGATTTTGCTGACCGTATTGGTGTCTCTCAAAAACATGTATCTGATTTGCTGAATCGTAAAAAATTTCTTACGGCAGATCTGGCTGTTCGGGTGGAACAGGTGACAGGACTTTCGGCAGGTTTCCTACTTCGTTTGGATATAGCCTATAAATTAGCACATCGCAAGGAAGATAACCTTGGCTCTGGTCACTCAGATAAGTTTTTGCAAGCCTATGATTGGGTCGTGTGAATGATTTTTCCATAACAAAAACGCTCCTAGTTCTAGTTTACTAGATTTCAACAGGAGTGTTTTTCTTGTGTCTCATTTGTTGGGTGCAGTACCTAGTACCGTTGTTTTTAGTTAGTTGAGATTGTTTAGGCTCCCAATCTCCTACGAAATTTATAGCAAACGTTCTTAGGTACAAGTCGCCATAGACAGATTTTCTATCTTCGTCCGATCTGCATTCGCCCTTTGTATCATAGTTCCGGCTTGATAAAAAAGCGATGGTCGTCAATCGGAATGATAGAAACCTGATTATCAAAGAATTCGGTCAGGGTTGGCAGGGTAATGATGTCCTCTTTCTTGCCTTGAGCAATGATTCTCCCTTGTTTCAGCAGCAGGACATGGTCCATCTTTTGGGTGATTTCTTCGGCGTGATGGGTGACGTAGAGAACCGTAGGTGCCTGCGGCAGGTCGGTGATCCGATCGATTTGCTTGAGTAGTTTCTCTCTGGCAAAGAGATCCAGCCCTACAGTAGCTTCATCAAGGATGATGATATCCGGCTCTTCCATGAGACAGCGGGCAATCATGATCAGCTGGCGCTCCCCCTGGGATAAGGTGTGAAGTCGGCGTCCGATGAGCTTTTCGCCATCTAAACGTGTCAGCATGTCTCTAGCTTCCCCTAGCTCTTTTTTCCCATATTCTTTATAGAGTATGGAAGACTTGTACTTACCGGTTAAAACGGCCTGTTCGGCCACCATCTGCAGGGAGAGGCGGTCGCTGATAAAGCCCGAGACAATACCAATGCGCTTGCGGATTTCAGAGATGTCTCCTTGGCCAAATGGAACGTCTAAGATCTCCGTTTGACCATCGGTAGGGTAATGCTCAGCCATGATGAGCTTGAGCAGGGTTGTTTTACCAGCCCCATTAAGTCCCAGAATAGCCCACGTTTGACCTTTCTCGACAGTCCAGTTGATACCTGTCAGCAGATTTTTCCCTTGCTTACGTAAGCTGACATTTTTCATGGAAATGATAGCCATACATTACCTCCGACTATAAAAAATTAGCTACATTATAGCATGCTTTGTCTGAAAAATTAAGGGCTGGGGCGACTTTTCAACATGCTTTTTGAAATTATGCTATAATGAAGGCAATCTACATTTTAGGAGAAAGAATTTAATGGAAGACCCGAGCAGTCAGCATTTGCTTTTTCAATTGCTTTTACTTGTTGTCCTCACATCGTTGAATGCCTTTTTTGCAGCATCCGAGATGTCCATGGTATCACTCAATCGGGCACGTGTGGAACAAAAGGCAGAAGAGGGCGATAAAAAATATATCCGTCTGGTCAAGGTACTGGACAAGCCCAATAATTTTCTATCAACCATTCAGGTGGGTATCACCTTTATCTCACTCTTGCAGGGGGCTAGTTTATCCGCTTCTCTGGGTAAGGTGATTGCAGGCTGGTTTGGCAATTCTGCTGCTGCCCAGACAGCAGGTAGTATCATTTCGCTGATTTTCTTGACCTATATTGCTATCGTTTTAGGGGAACTCTATCCCAAGCGCATTGCCATGAACCTCAAGGATAATCTGGCCATCTATTCTGCCCCTGTTATTGTGGGACTAGGCAAGATTGTCAGCCCCTTCGTCTGGTTCTTGTCAGCCTCGACTAATCTGCTCAGTCGGATCACACCGATGACTTTTGATGATGCGGATGAGAAGATGACGCGTGACGAGATTGAGTACATGCTGACCAATAGTGAGGAGACTCTTGATCAGGAAGAAATCGAAATGCTGCAAGGGGTATTCTCGCTGGATGAACTGATGGCGCGTGAGGTTATGGTTCACCGGACCGATGCCTTCATGGTTGATATCAACGATGATCCTCAGGAAATTATCAAGGAAATCCTAAAGAAAAGCTATTCACGAATTCCTGTTTATGATGATGACAAGGATAAGGTTCTCGGTTTGATTCATACCAAGAAACTGCTGGAAGTGGGCTTTAATAACGGATTTGAGACCATTAATCTGCGCCGTATTTTACAGGAGCCCCTCTTTGTACCGGAGACCATCTTTGTGGACGATCTGCTTAAAGAATTGCGTCGGACGCAAAATCAGATGGCGATTCTGCTGGATGAATACGGCGGTGTGGCTGGTCTAGTGACATTGGAAGATCTCTTGGAAGAGATTGTCGGAGAAATTGATGATGAAACCGACCAAGCTGAGGTTGAGGTTCGTGAGATTGCCCCTGATACCTATATTGTCCTCGGTACCATGACCCTCAATGATTTCAACGAATACTTTGAAACCGAATTGGAAAGTGATGATGTGGATACTATTGCCGGCTACTATCTGACTGGTGTCGGCAATATTCCATCACAAGAAGAAAAAGAAAGCTTCCATGTGGACAGCGGTCAACGTCACCTAGAAATCATCAATGATAAGGTCAAGGAAGGCCGAGTCACCAAGGTTAAGGTGCTTGTCAGTCCGCTCGAAGAAGCAGACGACGTGAAAGAATAAAATAGGACTCGTAGTCGCTGGCTGCGAGTTTTTAGTGATAAGGATGAGGCTGGACAAAAACTTGTCCAGTATTCCTGTTTTGGAATAAATTCTTGGTACAGGAGTTGGGAGCAAGGCTTGTTAGCTAGACCAAGAAGTTTTACCCCTATACAATTATTAGGTGCTTTAGCACCAGTGCCCCGCTGCTGGCTGGTTTTTTCTCAAAGAGTCTCCCAGACTGTTTGATCTATCACAGGGGGATAAGGACTTCCAATCAACCACTGTGTCAATTGTTTATTACTGTACAAAAGAATCAAGCTTAGGACTTTTGTCCCAAGCTCTGTTTCTAACCTCAAAAGGCCCTCCAGACCTCTTGAGCTGTGCGGGAGTGGGTTAAAAAGGTCTGGGAGACCTTTTTAATCGGGAAATGAAGCTGGCAAAGCAAGTGTCAAAAACGGTCTGGGGAGAGACTGTTTCAGGTCACACCTTAAAATCAAGACATGGTAAGAATAAAAATTTTTAATTTTTTGGTTGATCCCACACCCAAATAATGAAAATCATTTTCATAGTTTTGGTGCTTGAATTACCCCCGCAAATCAGATAGAATAAAATAGCTAAAAGGAGCTGTCTGGACTTTGCCGCCTTGTCTATTTTTGAGTATTACTTAGTAGGGCGTGAAGACGGATGGTTACTGACAGTGTTTAACGGCTTAGTATTTTTGTAATTGAACACGGACTAAAAGCCTAGTGAAAAAGATGAAGGTCTTGAAAATCAGGATTTTACATCCCTTCCCTATTTTCATACGGCTTTTGTAACGCCCTTTGTATCGTATGTAATTGAACACGGGCTAAAAGCCCTTTGTATTTTATTTTTAGGAGCATAATGTTGATAGTTTTAGCAGGCACAATTGGTGCTGGTAAGAGTTCGTTGGCGGCATCTTTGGGGGAACACTTGGGGACGCAAGTGTTCTATGAAGCAGTTGATAATAATCCTGTTTTGGATCTCTATTATCAGGACCCTAAGAAGTATGCTTTTTTATTGCAAATATTCTTTTTGAATAAACGCTTCCAGTCCATCAAGGAAGCCTACAAGGCTGATAATAATATCCTGGATCGCTCGATTTTTGAGGATGAACTTTTCTTGACCCTCAATTACAAGAATGGTAATGTCACTAAGACAGAGCTGGATATTTACAAGGAGCTCTTGGCTAATATGCTGGAAGAATTAGAAGGCATGCCTAAGAAGAGTCCTGATTTGCTGGTCTACATTGATGTTTCCTTTGATAAGATGTTGGAACGGATTAGCAAGCGGGGACGCAGCTTCGAACAGATTTCTGACAATCCTGAACTCTATGAATACTATCAGCAGGTTCACGGAGAATATCCAGATTGGTATGAAAATTACAGTATTTCTCCCAAGATCCGCATCGATGGTGACAAGCTGGACTTTGTCAAGAATCCAGAAGATTTGCAGACTGTCTTCGATATGGTTGATCAGGAATTGAAAAAATTGAATCTGCTCTAAGCTTTTTCTCAAGCACCTTAGTCCTATTGGGTTAGGGTGCTTTTATGGACACAATGCTAGATTTTTAAAGGGAAAAACGCTATAATGAAATTACCGTAAAAACGGTTACAAATGTTTTCACTAAGGGACTTCCTCTAGTCCTTTCTGATAGAAAAGAGCTTATTATGGCAGATGAAATAGATTACCGGCAAGTGACCGGCATGATTCACTCGACTGAGAGTTTCGGGACTGTTGATGGCCCCGGTGTGCGTTTTGTTGTTTTTATGCAGGGCTGTAAGATGCGTTGCCAATACTGCCACAACCCTGACACTTGGGAGATGGAGACCAATCGTTCTACCGTACGGACGGTAGATGATGTCCTTAATGAGGCTCTCCGTTATAAAGGCTATTGGGGCAACAACGGCGGTATTACAGTGTCTGGCGGTGAAGCCATGCTGCAGATTGATTTTGTGACGGCCCTTTTCACCGAAGCCCAAAAATTAGGTATCCACTGTACCCTTGATACCTGTGGTTTTGCCTATCGGCCAACGCCTGAGTATCATAAAATCGTAGATAAGCTTTTGGCCGTGACAGATCTAGTGCTTCTCGATATTAAAGAGATTGACCCTAAGCAGCACATTGTTGTAACCCGCCAGCCCAATAAGAATATCCTGCTCTTTGCCCAATACTTGTCTGATAAACAGGTACCTGTTTGGATTCGCCATGTCTTGGTACCGGGTCTGACCGATTTTGATCAGGATTTGATTGACTTAGGAAAATTCGTTGAGACCTTGAATAATGTGGATAAATTTGAAATCCTACCTTATCATACTCTAGGTGAATTCAAATGGCATGAGTTGGGCATTCCTTATACTTTGGAAGGGGTTAAGCCACCGACCAAGGAGAGGGTACAAAATGCTAAGGAACTCATGCATACCGAGACTTATCGGGATTATATGAAACGAACCAAGCGTGTCCAGGCTTAAAAGAGTCTGACAGTAGAAGAAAAATATCTAGGAGGCCGAGCAAGACATCCATGATGGCTCCGCCCTCACCCACAGAATAATGAAAACGGACACACAGCCCTCACTAGGTGTATAATCTTAGTGAGGGCTTTGTGGTTGACGAGTTAATGATTCTAGTAATCGAGGGCAAAACTGATCCACTCTACTGACGAGCACCCCAAAATATGCGATAAGCATGAGTATAAAAATACGACTAAAATTCGGTAGATAAGCTCTCTTATTTTAGGAAGGAGGGAATTGTCATGGATGTTCTCTATCAATCTTGTGCAGGTATTGATGTCCATCAAGCCAATATTGTTGTTTGTATTTTACATGGGTCACTCACCTCAACTCGTCCAAAGCGTGAGATGGCAACTTTTGATACAACAACTAAAGGCCTACGTGCTTGCCACGATTTTCTTAGACAATTTCATGTGGAAGCCGTTGGTCTGGAAAGCACCGGTGTTTATTGGCGACCTGTCTGGCATGCTCTATGTGATGACTTCGAGTTGATACTCGCTCAACCAGCTCACATGAAGGCCATTCCGGGTCAGAAAACCGATAAGAAAGATGCTCACTGGATTGCTAAATTAACACGGATTGGTCTGCTTCCTCGGAGTTTCGTTCCCGATGAAACCATCCAAGAATTGAGAGAGTTGACCAGACAACGAAAACATTATGTGGAAAGCCGTAATCGTGAAACCAATCGTATTCATAAAATTCTTCAGTCAGGCGGCATTAAGATAACGACGTATATCGAAGATATTATGGGTGCTTCTGGTCGTCATCTCCTTCAACTATTGATTGATAAGACGCCTATTACTCCTCGCATTGTCCATCAATCAGTTTATACCACCTTGAAGAAGAAAGTGCCACAACTTCTGGAAGCCTTGGATGGTTATTTCTCTGACCATCATTGCTTTATGTTAAAGCAGTCCTTGGAGATTTATGATTTTTATCAGAAGCAGATTGAGTTGTTGGAAGAGCGAATCAATAGCTATCTATCACAATACGAGAAACAAGTAGAAGTTTTGGATTCTATTCCTGGTATCGATGTGATTACAGCTTCTGTCATCATTTCTGAGGTTGGTGTTGACATGAGCCAGTTTCCAACTGCTGGACATTTAGCCTCTTGGGCAGGACTTTGTCCTGGTAATAATGAGAGTGCTGGCAAGAAACGCAGTACCAAGATTCGACATGGTAATTCCTATTTGAAAAAATGCTTATGTCAAGCCGCTTTTGCCGCTAGGAATCAAAAAGGAAGTCCCTTAGTGGAACGATTTTATCAGATTCAAAATCGGCGTGGTCCACAGAAAGCAACAATTGCCCTAGCACATCAATTATTAAAAATAGCCTATATCCTCTTAAAAGGACAGATGACTTATTCTGAATTTTTAGCACAGAAAAAGACTACTAGGGACGAGCTAGTAGTCTAAATATAATTTTTTTCGCTTTGATTATATCATAGGGAGGGAATTTTTGCATTCTTTGTAGTTTTCGTATAAAAACTTGTCCAGTATTTTTGTTTTGGAATAAACTCTTACTCTTGCACAGTTCATTAGAGAGTGGAACAGAAGTCAATTTATATAAAAAATTGACTTCTGTTCCACTCCAATCAACTATTGCGTCAAACTGTTATTACTGCACAAATAGAAGGTTGGAATACCTTTTACCAGCCTCGATAAACCGCTGCTGAGCGTCTTTCCTTTTACCACAAGGTCAAAGTATAAGCCTAAACGAATGTGATGGCCATCGTTTATCTTATTTCTAAGCTCAACAGGTCTGGAAGACCTGTTGAGCTGTGCAAAGGTGGGGTAAAAGGCTTGGGAGACCTTTTAATCGGGAAATGAAGCTTACAAAGCAAGTGTCAAAAACGGTCTGGGGAGAGAGCGTTTCAGGTCACCGCTTTAAAATCAGGACGTGGTGAGACCCAAAATTTTCAACTTTTAGGTTCTTTCCCACTCCCTTTTTGATATAATAAGAAGGTCTGTGTAAATAGACAACATGCAATGAGTAACTTTCCGATGAAGGGTGAGAAGAAGTCACCAATTCAAAGTGATTTCCTTTATCAGTTCCAAAACTCAGGTGGATATGGGGAATGATCGATCTCCAGATTAGTTTATATCCAGTCCTGCGGAAAAGAACTCAATATGTTACGAAAGGCTGATGATTGAATAATGCAAGCGTTAGAAAAAAAATTACAGGAAGACTTTGGGATTGTTTTTAAGGATAGCTCCCTTTTGGAAACTGCGTTTACCCACACCTCTTATGCCAATGAGCATCGCCTCCTAAACATTTCACATAATGAACGTCTGGAGTTTTTAGGAGACGCCGTTCTGCAACTTTTGATTTCGCGCTACCTATTTGCGAAATTTCCTAAGAAACCAGAAGGCGACCTGTCAAAGATGCGTTCGATGATTGTGCGCGAGGAAAGTTTAGCTGGATTTTCTAAGGACTGCGGTTTTGAGTCTTTTATCAAATTGGGCAAGGGTGAGGAAAAATCTGGCGGTCGTGACCGCGAAACCATCCTAGGTGATCTTTTTGAAGCGTTTTTGGGGGCCTTGGATTTAGACCAAGGGATCGGCGTTGTTGAAAAATTTCTCAACCAAGTTATGATTCCTAAGGTGGAAGCTGGCGACTATGAGCGAGTTAAAGACTATAAGACAGCTCTCCAAGAGAAATTGCAGGTCAATGGCCCTGTCCAAATTAGTTACAGGGTCATCAATGAAACGGGACCGGCCCACAATAAGAAATTTGAAGTGGTTGTATCTGCTGATGGTCAAGACCTCAGTCAAGGGCAAGGAAAATCCAAAAAGTTGGCCGAACAAGCGGCTGCTAAGACAGCTCTTGACCAGCTAGGACGAGGTTAATATGTTTCTAAAAGAGATTGAAATGCAGGGATTCAAGTCGTTTGCGGACAAGACTCGCATTGAATTTGACTCTGGCGTAACAGCAGTTGTTGGACCCAATGGTTCAGGAAAATCGAATATTACTGAGAGCTTGCGCTGGGCTTTGGGAGAATCTTCAGCGAAGAGCTTGCGCGGTGGTAAGATGCCCGATGTCATCTTTGCCGGAACCCAGGATCGCAGTCCCTTAAATTTTGCTCAGGTGACAGTGGTTCTGGATAATGCTGATCACTTTATCAAAGACAGCGGCGATGAGATTCGTGTTGAGCGGCATATCTACCGCAATGGGGACAGCGACTATCTGATTGATGGTAAGAAAGTGCGCCTGCGGGACATCCACGACCTTTTTATGGATACTGGTTTGGGGCGAGATTCCTTCTCCATTATTTCCCAAGGGCGTGTTGAAGCCATCTTTAATAGCCGACCAGAGGACAGACGAGCGATTTTTGAGGAGGCGGCAGGTGTCCTCAAGTATAAAACGCGTAAGAAAGAGACCCAGAGCAAACTGGATAAAACTCAGGATAACCTCGACCGTTTGGAAGACATTATCTACGAATTGGAAGGCCAAATTAAGCCACTGGAAAAGCAAGCGGCGACTGCCAAGCAATTCTTGGTTTTGGACGAAAAGCGCAAGTCCCTCAATCTTAACATCCTGATTGAAGATATTAAGACTTATCGGTCTGACTTGGATGAGCGCAATCAGCAGATTGCAGCGGCTAAGAATGATTTAAAGGATTACTATAGCCAGCGTAATCGCTTGGAGATGGAGAATCAAAGGCTTAAGGAACGCCGCCAAAATCTATCGCAAACCATGGATGCTCAGCAGTCAGAATTGCTAGAAGTGACTCGTTTGATTGCAGATCACCAGCGGAAAATCGAAGTCATTTCTCTTGAATCCAGTCAGAAAGCTGAGAAGAAAGCTGATGCCCAAGGACGATTAGCGGATTTGGAAAGCCAAAAACAGGCTCTGGAACAGACTCTGGCAGATAAGCAGGCCCAGCAGACTCAGCTCGCTGAAAAGTTAGCGGATTTAAGACAAGAAATTGCTAAGTTGGAAAAGGAGCAGTCCCGCTTTTCGACTAATCCTGACCAAATTATTGAGGACTTGCGAGAAGAATTTGTCGGTCTCATGCAAAAAGAAGCCGACCTCTCTAACCGTTTGACGGTTCTTCAAGCTGATATTGAGCAAGAAAAAGCAGCTCAAGCCGAACAGTCTGCCGAACGCCAACAGGCTGAGAAAGACTTAGCGCAGGCTAAGGAGGTGGCTCAGACAGCCCTAGCAGAATTCCAAACAGCGAAGGACAGGGTCAAGGAGCTTTTGGAAGCCTATCAAGCCCAGGCTAAGGCATTGAGTCAAACTGACAGTAGCTATCGTCAGGAACAGACCCAAATGTTCGCTCTTTTGGATCAGATCAAGGAAAAAGAAGCCCGCCAGCGTAGCCTAGAAGCTATTCAGAAGAACCACTCTAATTTCTTTGCTGGAGTCAAGGCAGTCCTCCAAGAAGCTGCTCGTTTGGGTGGGATAATTGGGGCAGTCTCTGAGCATCTGACCTTTGAACAGGATTACCAGACGGCTCTGGAAATTGCCTTAGGCGGCAGCAGTCAAAATATTATCGTAGAAGATGAAGCGGCAGCCAAGCGAGGGATTGCCTTCCTGCGGCAGAATCGTTCAGGTAGAGCGACTTTCCTACCCTTAACAACGATTAAACCGCGTCAGATAGCCGCCCATAATCTGACTAAGATTGAAGCGGCTCCTGGTTTCCTAGGTCTAGCCAGCGATTTGGTAAGCTACGATCCTAAGCTGACTAATATTTTTCAAAACCTACTGGGTGTGACAGCCATTTTTGATAGCATTGATCATGCCAATCAAGCAGCCCGCGAAGTCCGCTATCAGGTCCGCATGGTGACTTTGGACGGCACAGAATTGCGCCCGGGCGGTTCCTTTTCAGGTGGAGCTAATCGTAGCCGTAACACGACTTTTATTAAGCCGGAATTGGATAGCTTAACGGCTGAAATTTCAGACTTGAAGGAAAAGCTGACTCAACAAGAAGCTGCTGTAGCCAATCTCAAAAGAGCTAAGACCCACGGGGAAGAAGAACTGACCGGTCTTAAGGAAGCGGGTGAAGCGGCCCGTTTGGCTGAGCAGAAGGCAGAACTGGCCTACCAAAGTCAAGCCAGGCATCTGGCCGATTTGAAGCAATTGCTTGCTGGTTTTTCAGCAACCGATACAGAGGATACCGCCACATCCTTGTTGGAAGAGAAGGCTAAGGTTGAGTCTGGCCTTCTTGATATTCAAAATCAAAAGGCTCATATTCAAGAACAGCTGGACCAAATCAAGGATGATAAAGATACTATCACGGCTCAAGTGGCTAAGCTTAATGAAGATCTATCTCAAGCCCGCTTGAGCGAGCGTGACCTGTCTGGTGAAGAACGCTTTACCAAAAATGAGTGCAACCGTCTCAATTTGGAATTGGCTGACTTGGAAAGGGAAATTTCTAATCTGACTCAGCTGCTCTCCAGCCAAACTGGCGATCTCTCACAAGAGGAACTGCCTAAGTTGGCTCAGCAGCTGGAAGAAGCAGAAGCCAAGAAGTCTGACTTGGAAACTAGCCTCATTCGCCTTCGTTTTGAAATAGAGGACTGTGATGGCCAGCTGGAAGATATTGAAGAACAAGTTCAGGCGGCTGGTAAACGCAATGAAGAATTAATTCGTCGGCAAGCTCATCTGGAAGCTGAAATTGGAAACCTGTCAGATAAGCTGCGTGGATTTGCCCGCCAGTTAACCGAAGATTATCAGATGAGCTTTGAACAAGCTAAGGAGCAGGCTCAAGCAGTAGAAGATTTACCGGCTGCTCGCCAGAACTTGACTCAGCTTAATCGGCAGATTAAGGCCTTGGGTCCAATCAATCTGGACGCTATTGAGCAGTATGATGAGGTCAATAGCCGTCTGGAATTTCTCAACAGCCAACGTTCCGACTTGGTAGAGGCCAAGAACCTCTTGCTTGAAACTATTAACGATATGGATGATGAGGTCAAATCGCGTTTTAAGACGACCTTCGAGGCCATTCGGGAAAGTTTCAAAGAGACTTTTGTCCAGATGTTTGGCGGAGGTTCTGCTGACCTGATTCTGACCGAGGGTGACCTTCTAACAGCTGGAGTAGAAATTTCAGTTCAACCGCCTGGTAAGAAAATTCAGTCCCTCAATCTTATGTCAGGTGGGGAAAAGGCGCTTTCAGCCTTAGCTCTGCTCTTTTCCATTATCCGAGTTAAAACCATTCCTTTTGTCATTCTGGATGAAGTTGAAGCGGCTTTGGATGAGGCTAATGTCAAACGCTTTGGGGATTACCTCAATCGCTTTGATAAGGCTAGCCAGTTTATCGTGGTTACCCACCGGAAGGGAACTATGGCAGCAGCCGACAGTATCTACGGGGTTACCATGCAAGAATCTGGTGTCTCAAAAATCGTCTCTGTTAAACTCAAAGATGCTCAGAAAATGGTGGAAACGTAAAAGAGTCTGTAACAGACAGTTCTGCACTCCTATCCATAAGCTGACAAAAAGTCCGATAGTAAACATAAAAACGAACAAGGTTAGATTCCTAATAATGGAAGTGCTAATGTTGTTCGTTTTTTTGATTTTCTGGATTAAGAAACATGGATGCCAAGTCTTTTCCAAGTAAAAGCCTTGCTGTCTTGACGCATTATTAAAACTTACTCGGAGCCCCAAAAACTGCCAGCATTGTGAAATGAAAACCTTCTGGGAAAAATGCAAAGCTCAGATTAGAACAGTCAGCCTATTGTTGGGAGCATAGCCTGGATAGGTTGATCATTCTTTCAAATGAACCTTTTGAAAGAATGACGGGACTGTGTGCTTCTTGATTGTGATATAAACTAAATGATCGAACATTGTGTACAGATGCGAAAAAATTTCAAGATCCAAACAATTAATAATCGGAGAGATACCGAACTGTAAGAAAGTATATCTTCTTTACTGTTAAGAATAAATAGAGACTGAGATAGTTTTATCTCAGCCTCTATTTAAGGAATAGTCTTACTATAATAATTGTTCAATGTCGCTGGCAATAGTTTCAGGCTCTGTCTTCGGAGCATAGCGATTGATAACCTGACCTTCGCGGTCGATTAAGAACTTAGTGAAGTTCCATTCGATAGGCTCTCCGACTAAACCACGTTTTTGCTCTTTAAGCCAGCGATAGAGAGGATCAGCTTCCTTGCCGTTGACCTTGATCTTAGCAAAGCGCGGGAATGTCGTTTGGTAGTTGAGACTGCAAAATTGATTGATTTCTTCTGCACTGCCAGGTGCCTGACCAGCAAATTGGTTGCAAGGAAAATCTAGAATTTCAAACCCTTGACCTTGGTAACGATCATAGAGAGCCTGAAGTCCATCATATTGGGGTGTAAAGCCACAGCCTGTTGCCGTATTAACAATTAAGAGAACCTTATCTTTATAATCGCTCAAAGAAATGGATTGTCCGTCTTGTCCGGAAACGGTAAAATCATAAATGGTCATGGTTTTCCCTCCTCATTAAGTTTTTCTTTAGTGTAACAGAAAAAAAGAAATTTGTCTCTATAAATAAATGAGTTTATGCGAAGAAACCCGAACGTCAGGGCTTTTCTTTTGAAAAAATCTTTAGTTTTAAGGTTAAAAGTGATATGATAGGGAAGAATTGTGAGAAGCTAAATAAACTGATGCTTCTATCCCGATAAAGCTACAGTGCTTGGGACATTTAGATAATGGAGGAAGAAGATGACCATTAAAAAATTAGAGGCCAGCAGTGATCAGACCATTGTCACTGAAGAGGTTCAGATTTTAAAGGGGATTCTCGATGATACGACGCGCCAGATGATCGGTGATGAGGTCTTCGCTAAGATTCAAATCTTGATTGATTTATCTAGCAAGGAAAAATACGGCAAATTAGAACAGGCCATTCACACTATTTCTAATGATGATATGGTCGTGATTGCCCGGTATTTCTCAATTTTGCCTTTGCTGATTAATATTTCAGAAGATGTTGACTTGGCTTATGAGGTTAATCACCAAAATAATACGGACCAAGATTATCTGGGTAAAATTTCGACCACCATTGATTTGGTAGCTGAGAAGGACAATGCTCAAGACATTCTGCAGCACGTCAATGTAGTTCCAGTCTTGACGGCCCATCCGACACAGGTACAGCGCAAAACTATGTTGGAACTCAACACGAAGATTCATGACCTCCTGCGCAAGCACCGCGATGTCAAAAGAGGCTTGATCAATAAAGACAAATGGTATGCTGATCTGCGCCGCTACATTGAAATCATGATGCAGACCGACATTATTCGAGAGCAAAAGCTCAAGGTCACCAATGAAATCACCAATGTTATGGAGTATTACAACAGCTCCCTGATTAAGGCTATCACTAATCTTTCGACTGAGTATCAACGCTTGGCGGCTGAGCGAGGCATTAAACTGGATAATCCTAAGCCTATTACCATGGGGATGTGGATCGGGGGCGACCGCGATGGGAATCCTTATGTGACTGCTGAAACACTCCGGATTTCAGCTACGGTTCAGAGCGAGGTTATTCTCAACTACTATATTGAAAAACTCAACGATCTGTACCGTTCGTTCTCCCTGTCCACTCACCTAATCAAAACCTCTGAAGCAGTTGAACGTTTGGCTGCTCTGTCCAATGATACCTCCATCTATCGAGAGCATGAACCTTACCGAAAAGCCTTCAATTATATCCAATCCAAGGTGATTCAAACCCTCTTGAATTTACAGGATCGTGCTGATCACAATCAGGAGCGTAAGCAGGCTAAATTTGCCGGTCCAAGCAGTAGCATCATAGCTAGCTATGTCCCAAATAAAGCTTCTCAGGCTGTATCTGATCTGGAAGATGAGCAACCGGATTATTATCAGACGGCTCAAGAACTTAAAGAGGACTTGCTGGCTATTAAGGAATCCCTTATTGGCAATGGTGATCAAGCTCTTTTGTCTGGTGATTTTGAGGAACTTTTGCAGGCTGTAGAAGTTTTTGGTTTCTACCTAGCTAGTATTGATATGCGGCAGGATTCCAGTGTTCAGGAGGCTTGTGTGGCAGAGCTGCTCAAGTCAGCTAATATTGTTGCCGACTACAGCAGCCTCTCCGAGGAAGAAAAGTGTCAGGTTCTGCTCAAAGAATTATTGGAAGACCCTCGAACCTTGTCTTCGACCCATGCGCCTAAGTCTGAGCTCCTGCAAAAGGAATTGGCTATCTACCAAACAGCGCGTGAGATGAAAGACCTGTTGGGTGAAGATGTTATCAAACAGCATATTATCTCGCATACCGAATCGGTCTCCGACATGTTTGAGTTGGCTATCATGCTCAAGGAAGTCGGCCTGATTGATAAGGAATCTGCCCGAGTACAAATTGTTCCTCTCTTCGAAACCATCGAAGATCTGGACAATTCTACAGGCATCATGGAAGACTATCTGAGCTACGATATTGTCAAGAAATGGGTGGCTTCCAAGAACAATTATCAAGAAATCATGCTGGGCTACTCTGACTCCAATAAAGATGGCGGCTATCTAGCTTCTGGCTGGACCCTCTATAAGGCACAGAATGCTCTGACTAAATTAGGTGACGATCACGGTATCAAGATTACCTTCTTCCATGGCCGTGGAGGAACGGTTGGCCGTGGAGGTGGCCCATCTTACGAGGCTATTACCTCACAGCCTTTTGGCTCAATCAAGGACCGAATTCGTTTGACCGAGCAAGGTGAAGTGATTGGCTTTAAGTATGGCAACAAGGACGCTGCCTACTACAATCTGGAAATGCTGGTATCGGCCGCTGTCAATCGGATGGTCACTCGGATGTTGGCTGATCCTAATGAGATTGAAGGCTTCCGAGCTGATATGGACGCTATCGTAGCTGACTCTAATGTCATCTATCGCGATTTAGTTTTTGGGAACCCGCACTTCTATGATTATTTCTTTGAAGCCAGTCCGATTAAAGAGGTCTCCAGCCTTAATCTGGGCTCTCGTCCAGCTGCCCGCAAGACCATCACGGAAATTTCTGGTCTTCGAGCAATTCCATGGGTCTTCTCGTGGTCACAAAACCGGATAATGTTCCCAGGTTGGTACGGAGTCGGTTCCGCCTTCAAGCACTTCATAGATGCGGACGAAGGTAACCTTGCTAAGTTGCAGCACATGTATAAAACATGGCCCTTCTTTAATTCTCTCCTGTCCAACGTTGATATGGTGCTGTCCAAATCCAACATGAATATCGCCTTTCAGTACGCTAAATTAGCAGAACAAGAGGAAGTACGAGATGTCTTCAATGTTATCTTAGACGAATGGCAGTTGACGAAAAACGTTATTCTGGCCATTGAAGGAGAAGAGGACTTCCTAGCGGAAAATCCAGCCCTCAAATCCAGCTTGGATTACCGTCTGCCTTACTTCAATGTCCTCAATTACATCCAAATCGAATTGATTAAACGTCTGCGCCACGAAGGCTTAGATGAAGATACTGTTAAATTGATTCATATCACCATCAATGGTATTGCCACAGGTCTGCGTAACTCAGGCTGATGAAGGTAAACAGGTTGGCTCACCTAACTACTTTGTGAATAAAATCAAGAGAGCTTGACTGAGTTCAGGCTCTTTTTGTACCTGCTGAAGAGGTCCAGCGGGCACTTTGCAATGCAGTCGGAAGACCGAACCGCAAGTCTCCGTCTTTAATTTTACTCTCAAACATGGTATACTTTTAAACGTATGATTTGTTAAGTATTGGAGCATTCATGAAAATAGATAAAAAGCACTTGTTGAATTATTCCATATTAATTCCTTATTTGGTGCTATCTGTGCTTGGCTTGATTGTGGTTTATTCCACGACCAGTGTCTCTCTGATTAAGTTCGGTCTGAATCCTTTTAGTTCGGTTCTTAACCAAGGAGCTTTTTGGCTGGTCAGTCTTTTTGCCATCACTTTTATATATAGATTAAAACTAAACTTTTTAAAAAATAAGCATGTCCTAACAGCCGCTCTCTTAGTTGAAGTGGTCCTCTTAGTTGTCGCTAAGTTCTTCTCGGAAGAGATCAACGGAGCTAACGGCTGGATTTCTTTAGGCCCTATCACCTTCCAGCCTGCCGAGTATCTCAAACTCATCATGGTTTGGCTCTTGGCTTTTACCTTTTCCAGACGACAGACAGATATCGAGACCTACGATTATCAGGCCCTTACGAGACGGCGCTGGTATCCTCGCAGCCTAGATGACCTCAAGGATTGGCGGGTCTATTCTGCCATTATGGTTGGTTTAGTTGTCATCCAGCCTGACTTGGGGAACGCCTCTATCATTGTTTTATCCGGTGTTATTATGTTTGCGCTCAGTGGGGTTGGTTATCGCTGGTACACCGCCTTGATGGGACTAATCGTAGCGGTATCCGGTATCTTTCTTAGTATTATCGGTGTCGTTGGTGTTAAGACCATGTCTAAGGTGCCAGTCTTTGGTTATGTCGCTAAGCGTTTTGCCGCTTTCTTTAATCCTTTTAAAGATCTGGCTGATTCTGGTTTACAGCTGGCCCATTCCTATTATGCCATGTCTAATGGCGGTTGGTTTGGCCGAGGATTGGGCAATTCTATTGAGAAGAATGGCTATCTGCCTGAAGCAACGACAGACTTCGTTTTTTCTGTAGTAATCGAGGAGCTGGGACTGATTGGTGCCGGGCTTATCTTAGCATTGGTTTTCTTTCTCATTCTGCGGATTATGCTGGTTGGCATCAAGGCTAAGAATTCTTTTAATTCTATGATGGCCTTAGGTATCGGTGGTATGCTCCTGATGCAGGTCTTTGTTAATATCGGCGGCATCTCAGGCCTGATTCCTTCAACAGGGGTTACCTTTCCCTTCCTTTCTCAAGGCGGAAACAGCCTCTTGCTCTTATCGGTTGCTATCGGTATTGTTCTCAATATTGATGCCAATGAAAAACGTGAAGAAATCTACAAGGAAGCAACTGAAGAAATTCGGCGAGCTGAAACCCAAGAATTCAAGGTCATTAGTTGAAGTAGGAAGTGGGACATTGCATATGATGGTATATCATATCTATGTTCCAACTTCCTTTTATTATGGCTTCAGGTCAGTTTTCTAATAGAGAGAAACAGTCATAACTACCAGTTCAGCTGCTAACTGATAAGACTTAGAACGTCCCTTGATTTCCTGATTTTAAGTGCAACCTTCAAGAAGGAAGGAGCAGAACGAGTAGAACTATAGACATAGATATTTTTAGTTGCAACTGTAGATTAAAGATGCTATACTGCTCACGAAAACGCATTCATAAAACGCACTTAATTAAGCTAGGAGGCCATAGAAATGAAAATTACAGCCGCACTTGCTAAAGAACAAGGGCAAGATCTAAAAACAGAAGAGCTTGAACTTCGTGAACCTCGAGCTGATGAGGTATTGATTAAAATCGTTGCGACCGGTATCTGCCATACAGACGCTATTGGACGTGATTTCGGTGTCACCCCTTATCCGGTTTTACTGGGACATGAAGGATCTGGAATTGTTGAGAAGGTTGGGGACTTTGTTACTAGTGTTGAACCGGGAGACCATGTTGTGCTGTCTTTTGCCTATTGCGGTCACTGCGTCAACTGTTTAAGCGGTCATCCAGCCAACTGCATTCACTGTGGACCAATAAATTTTGGGGGACGTTTCTTGGATGGTACAACCCCTCTGACTCAGAAGGGTCAGGAAGTCTCTAATTTCTTTGGGCAATCGTCATTTGGAAGCTATTCTATTGCCAAAGAGAATAATGTTGTTAAGGTAGATAAGGAGGTTGACGTCGCTCTCTTGGGCCCGCTAGGCTGTGGCATTCAAACCGGAAGTGGTACCGTTTTGAACCGTTTAAGACCTGAATTTGGTTCTTCAATTGTGGTTTATGGAACTGGCGCGGTTGGCTTGAGTGCCATAATGGCTGCCAAACTCATTGGCTGCAAGAACATTATCGCTGTAGATATTCATGATAATCGCTTGGCGTTGGCCAAAGATCTAGGTGCAACTCACACTATTAACAGTAAAACCGAAGATATTGTTGAAAGTGTTAAAGCCATTACAGGAGATGGTGCAGAGTATGGTGTTGATACGACAGGAGTCCCTATTGTTGTCAGATCAGCCTTACGAGCCTTGATGCCTATGGGTAGTCTCGCGGTTGTTGGCTTTACGCCTGAAATGGAAATCGATATTCACAATGAAATTATGGCAGAAAGCAAGTCCTTGATTGGTGTTGTAGAAGGCGACGCTGTACCGCAAATTTTCATTCCTAGTTTAGTGGACTTCTATAAAGAAGGGCGCTTCCCATTTGATAAATTGGTTAAATTTTATGATTTTAATGAGATTAACCAAGCCTTTCTGGATTCTGCTGATGGTTCGGTCATTAAGCCTATTGTCAAAATGTCCTAGAGAGATAACGCTAACCCCTTGAGCCGCTAACCTAATTTTTCTGCTTATTTGGGTCGAAAGAAGTGCAAGGGATTTTTGAGCCTGCCATCTTATTTTTTGATAAAAAGCCTTTGACAATTATGTAAAAAGCTTGCAATTCTAAAACAATTTGTTAGAATAGTAGGGTAAAGTTAGACTGTATTGCCTACCGTCTATCTATAAAATATATTTTATTGGAGGCTTTTCCTAAATGGCAAAAGAAAAATACGATCGTAGTAAACCACACGTTAACATTGGTACTATTGGACACGTTGACCATGGTAAAACTACTTTGACAGCAGCAATCACTACTGTATTGGCACGTCGCTTGCCTTCAGCAGTGAACCAACCAAAAGATTATTCATCTATTGACGCTGCTCCAGAAGAACGTGAACGCGGTATCACAATCAACACTGCACACGTTGAGTATGAAACTGAAAAACGTCACTATGCTCACATCGACGCTCCAGGACACGCGGACTATGTTAAAAACATGATCACCGGTGCTGCCCAAATGGACGGAGCTATCCTTGTAGTAGCTTCTACAGATGGACCAATGCCACAAACTCGTGAACACATCTTGCTTTCACGCCAAGTTGGTGTTAAGAGCCTTATTGTCTTCATGAACAAGGTTGACTTGGTTGATGATGAAGAATTGCTTGAATTGGTTGAAATGGAAATCCGTGATCTTCTTTCAGAATACGATTTCCCAGGTGATGATATCCCTGTTGTTCAAGGTTCAGCTCTTAAAGCTCTTGAAGGTGATACAGCTGCCGAAGACAAGATCATGGAATTGATGGACATCGTTGATGACTACATTCCAGAACCAAAACGTGATACTGATAAGCCATTGCTTCTTCCAGTCGAAGACGTATTCTCAATCACTGGACGTGGTACTGTTGCTTCAGGACGTATCGACCGTGGTACTGTTAAAGTCAACGACGAAGTTGAAATCGTTGGTATCAAGGACGAAATCCAAAAAGCAGTTGTTACCGGAGTTGAAATGTTCCGTAAACAATTGGATGAAGGTCTTGCAGGGGATAACGTTGGTGTGCTTCTTCGTGGTATCCAACGTGATGAAATCGAACGTGGTCAAGTATTGGCTGCGCCTGGTTCAATCCATCCACATACTAAGTTCAAGGGTGAAGTTTACATCCTTTCTAAAGATGAAGGTGGACGTCACACACCATTCTTCAACAACTACCGTCCGCAGTTCTACTTCCGTACAACTGACGTAACTGGTTCAATCGAATTGCCAGCAGGTACTGAAATGGTTATGCCTGGTGATAACGTGACAATTGACGTTGAATTGATCCACCCAATCGCTGTTGAACAAGGTACTACCTTCTCTATCCGTGAAGGTGGACGTACTGTTGGTTCAGGTATCGTTTCAGAAATCGAAGCTTAAGAAATTTAAGTTCCCGTTAAAACGATTAAAAGTCAGACAATGAGAAAGCCATGGCCTCTTGGGTCCTGGCTTTTTCTATGCTATAATGGACTAAATAGTTTTGAGGAGAATCCATATATGAAGACACCTTTTGTCAGCAAAGAACAATTAGACCAGATTACAAAAAAATTCCCGACACCTTTTCACCTCTACGATGAAAAAGGTATCAGAGAAACAGCCAGAGCTGTTAATAAGGCCTTTGCCTGGAATCCTGGTTTCAAGGAATATTTTGCCGTTAAGGCGACGCCTAATCCGTCTATTTTGAAAATTCTCCAAGAAGAAGGATGTGGAGTCGACTGTGCAACTGATGTTGAAGTCATGATGGCTAAGAAGTTGGGCTTCAAAGATATCAGCTTTACTTCCAATGATACCCGTGCTGAAGAGTTTGTCTATGCCAGAGAAGTAGAAGCGATGATTAATTTAGATGCCTATGAGCATATTGCTTTTTTAGACGAAGTGGCAGGTCTTCCTGAAACAGTTTCTCTTCGTTATAATCCAGGCGGTGTTTTCTCCTTAGGGACTGATATTATGGATCATCCAGAGGACTCCAAGTTTGGTATGACCAAGGCTCAATTGTTGCAGGGCTACAAAGATCTTAGGGCTAAAGGAGTTAAGAACTTTGGACTCCATGCTTTCTTGGCTTCGAATACGGTCACCAATGATTATTATCCAACCTTAGCTGGTCAGCTCTTTGAACTGGCCTTGGAAATTAGGGAAAAAACTGGTGTAGAGCTCAGTTTTATCAATCTGTCTGGCGGTATCGGCGTTGACTATAGTCCAGCCGATAAGCAAAATGATATTGCGGTCATTGGTCAGGGAGTCCACGAGAAATTTGATCAAATTCTAGTGCCAAATGGACTGGGAGAAATCAAAATTTTCACTGAGCTTGGTCGCTTTATGCTGGCTTCCCATGGTCACTTAATCACTAAGGTTCTCCACCTCAAGGATACCTATCGCCATTATGTCGGTGTTGATGCATCAGCTGTTAATCTTCTGCGTCCTGCTATGTATGATGCCTACCACCATATTACCAACATCAGCAATCCTAACGGTAAAGTGCAAGTAGTAGATGTGACTGGCTCCCTCTGTGAAAACAATGATAAATTTGCCAAAAACTGCGAATTACCCGAGGCTAGGGTTGGTGATACTTTAGTCATTCATGATACAGGAGCCCACGGCTTCTCCATGGGCTATCAATACAATGGCCGACTTCGCTCAGCTGAAATTCTCTTACAGGAGGATGGCACAGCCAAAATGATTCGTCGAGCAGAAAGGCCAGAAGATTATTTTGCCACCCTCTATGGATTTGGGTTGGACGAGTAAAATCAATAAAGATTTTAAGGCAGTCGAGGCAGCAGTCTTGGGTGCTTTTTTGATGCGTTAAAAAATTAGTTAAGTCATAGTGGGGTATCTGCTTTGCCCGCTGAGACTCGGACTGAACAAGGCAACAATTAGTCATCGTAAGGACGAGAAGAAAACAGTCCCAGTACTTTCTCTAGCCAGTCCAAATTGGAAAGGAGAAGACCTGCCTTGTCTGTTGGGGAACATGAAACCTAGGCTATCGATGTTACTATCTGGTTTGAGTTAGTAGGGTGGAGAGGGAGCAGGAAAGAAACCAAAAATTGAAAATTTTGATTCGCTCTCCCATTCCAGTATAGTTGATCAGATTATCAACTTTGGTCTTGCGGTAAAAAGAAATGCTCATTGATGCTAAAGCCTCTAATGAACTGTGCAGGGGAGGACTTCTTGGCCTAGTCAACAAGTCTTACTCCTAACCACTGCGCCAAGAGTTTATTCCAAAAGAGGAATACTGGACGAATTTTTATCCAGTCCCTTTTGTATCAAGCGTCCAAAGCTTTTAGGTAACATTCCAGAATTGTGACCCGAAGTTTAACAAGTCAATAATATTGATTAGACGAAATCAGTGAAGGGTGCAAAAGCTCCTCGTAGAAGTTCTTTCAGTATCATTTTTAAACTAAGGAAGAGTATTCGCTTGTTGCAATCTGGCATCTGTCTAGTCAATACTACTAGCTAAACGCAGAGTTAGTAAAAACCTAGAGCATTGTTCTAATAATTTTCATAGTAGGCTTAGTAAGTGAGCTAGCGTTGTTCGTTGTTTTTATAGGGCTTTTCTGCTATAATCAGTTATGTAAAAAATTACTAGGAGTTATACAAACATGGCACTTTGGTTAGCTATTTTATTGATTGCTGTTGCCCTTATGGGTGGTGTTCTTTTGGGAGCCTATTTAGCTCGTCGTCAGTTTATGAAGGAAATTGCGGAATACCCTCGTCTGACACCTGATGCTATTCGAGAAATGATGTCTTCTATGGGACAAAAACCTAATGAAGCGAAGGTCCAACAAACCTACCGCAATATTATTAAACAGTCGAAAGCACAAGCAAGCAAGAAAAAGTAGGCGCAAGAGAGAAGGCTGGGTGAAAACTCAGCCTTGTTTTAGAAAGAGAACTATGGATAACAGACCGATTGGCTTTTTGGATTCTGGTGTTGGCGGTTTGACGGTTGTCCGTGAGCTGATGCGCCAGTTGCCCCACGAAGAGATTATTTATATCGGCGATTCGGCTAGGGCTCCCTATGGCCCAAGGCCAGCCGAACAGATTCGAGAATTTACTTGGCAATTGGTTAATTTTCTCTTGACCAAAGATGTTAAGATGATTGTCATTGCCTGCAATACAGCGACTGCTGTTGCTTGGGAAGAAATTAAAGAACAATTGGATATTCCTGTGTTAGGTGTGGTTCTGCCGGGTTCCAGTGCAGCCATTAAATCAACAAGTTCGGGTAAGATTGGTGTCATTGGTACCCCTATGACGGTCAAGTCTGATATCTATAGGAAAAAGATTGTAGATCTGGCTCCTCAGATGCAGGTGACTAGTCTGGCCTGTCCTCGCTTTGCCCCCTTGGTTGAATCTAACCAGATGACTTCTAGTATTGCTAAAAAAGTAGTTTATGAAAGTCTGGCTCCCTTGGTTGGCAAGGTTGATACCCTAATTTTGGGCTGTACCCACTATCCTCTTTTACGGGGTATTATTCAAAATGTTATGGGGCCCTCGGTCAAACTGATTGACAGTGGAGCAGAGACTATCCGCGATGTTTCTGTTTTACTCAATTATTTCCAGCTTAATCGCAGCCGGGACGTCAGTGCCAGCCAGCACCGTTTCTATACAACGGCGGGAGTAGCAACGTTCAAGGAAATTGCAGAAAATTGGCTGGGACAGGATTTAAATGTGGAGCATGTTAAGCTATGACAGATAAGATTTATGAATACAAGGACCAGACCGACTGGTTTGTCGGCAAATGGCGCGACTTGACCAATATCTATAATCTGGGCGGAGAAAAGGATTTTTTTCAAATTGAGCAGGAATTAGCCGGCCTCATCTCTGGTAAGCAAGGCTTTGATGTGTCAGTTCTCCGCTATTCTTCAGATTTTCGCCTGATGGCTTTTATCATTGATATGATTAATGAGGAATTAGATCGGAATCTAGAAATTAAGCCGTACAGGGGAGCCATCATCATTACCGAAGGCCAGCTCTTGCGTTTAGTTCACCTGCCTGAGCAAGGCTTGTCTCTGGATAGCTTTTTTAGTCAAGAGACTAAGCAGAGCTTAGGTGATAAAATTCTGATTGCCACCCGCAATGATGGTAAGACCAAGGAATTTCGTCAGATGTTTAAGAATCTGGGTTTGGATGTTGAAAATCTCAATGACCACCCCGACTTGCCGGAGGTAGAAGAAACAGGGACAACCTTTGAAGAAAATGCCCGCCTCAAGGCTGAAACCATTGCTCAATTGACTGGGCAAATGGTTTTGGCGGATGACTCAGGTCTCAAGGTGGACGCCCTAGGCGGGCTTCCTGGTGTTTGGTCGGCTCGCTTTTCAGGGCCTGATGCCAATGATGAAAAGAACAACGCTAAGCTCTTACATGAGTTGGCCATGGTCTTTGAAGAGAAAGATCGATCGGCTCAATTCCATACCACTCTAGTTGTAGCGGCACCTGAGCGCGAAAGTTTAGTGGTAGAAGCTGATTGGCCGGGCTATATTGCGTTTGAAGCCAAGGGAGAGAATGGTTTTGGATATGATCCTCTCTTTCTGGTAGGAGAAACAGGCCGAACGGCAGCCCAGTTGGCAGCAGAGGAAAAGAATGCTCAGTCCCATCGTGGCTTAGCTGTTAAGAAGTTGATGGAGGTATTTCCAGCATGGCAACAAAAACAATCGTAGTGATGAGCGATTCTCATGGAGATCGTGAGATTGTCCAAAGTATTAAAGCTTATTATCAGGGAAAGGTCGATGCTATCTTTCACAATGGAGATTCTGAACTTCCTTCTAATGATTCAATCTGGGAGGGAATCAAGGTAGTGCGTGGGAACTGTGACTATGATAATGGCTATCCAGAGTCCTTGGTCACTCAGGTCGGTGATGCGGTTATCGCTCAGACCCATGGCCATCTCTACGGCATCAATTTTACTTGGGAGCGTTTAGATCTTTGGGCTCAATCAGAAGATGCTGACATTTGCCTCTATGGCCATCTGCATCGGGCAAGCGCTTGGCGCAATGGCAAAACTGTCTTTGTCAATCCCGGATCTGTTTTACAACCGAGGGGTGAAATCACAGAGAAGCTCTATGCTAAAATTGAGATTTCAGAGACGCTAATCAGAGTGAGTTATTACACTCGTGACCACCAGCTCTATCCCAGCTTAACACAGGAATTTGAACGATGATAGCGAAAGAATTTGAAGACTTCCTTACCCCCTTTCAAGAGGACTACCTGACACCAGCTGAGGATCTGGCCCTAGTCATGTCTAATCATAAGGCGGGACATGTCATGCTTTTATTGACCAGAAATGGGTATTCCAGAATCCCTGTCATGTCTACGGACAAACGCTATATGGGTACTATTTCCATGTCGGATATTCTGTCCTATCAAGCTCGGAATGGCTTGTCTGATCAGGAGATAGCAGATGTTGAGATTCTTGAAATGCTCAATCACAAGATTGATATCCTGACAGATGATGCGGATTTGACCGAAATCTTGCACAAGATTGTTGATTTTCCCTTTCTGCCTGTGATTGATAAGCAAGGGATCTTCCTTGGTATTATCACCCGTAAGAAGGTTCTCAAATCAATCAATAGCCTACTGCACAATTTTACAGAGGAGTATCAGATTGAGCCCATTGATCCAGAGTCTTAATGATTTTATTGCCAGCAAGGACCTATCCGAGAATTCCCGCAAATCCTACCAGTATGACTTGCAGCAGTTTGTCCAGCTGATTGATGCTCAGGTTTCTTCAAATAAGCTCAAGCTCTACCAGCAGTCTCTTGCTAACCTCAAGCCATCGGCCCGTAAGCGCAAGTTTTCTGCTGTCAACCAGTTTCTCCTTTATCTCTATGAAGAAGGGCAAGTGGCGCATTATCATCATTTAAAAAATCATGAGAAAGTGAGACCAGAAGCAAAACCGCAGGACCTTTTGGACCTTGCTTGCTTTAGGCAAGCCCAGCCCAGTCATGGGAAGTGGATTGCCCTCTTGATTTTGGAACTTGGTTTAACCCCAAGTGAGATTGCAGGAATTAAGCTGACTGATGTGGATTTGGAATTTCGTGTGATTCGCTTGAAAAGGGCCGAACAGGTGAGGATTCTTCCCCTATCAGAGGAGCTGCTGCCTTGGCTCAGTCAGCTCAGCGATGGTCTTTATCTTTTTGACAAGAAGGGACAGCCTTATTCGCGGCAGTGGTTTTTTAATCAGCTCAATGACTTTTTAGCTCAAGTCGGTTTTCCAGATTTGACCGCTCAAAAATTGCGGGAGCAATATATCCTAAGAGAAGTCAAAGAAGGAACCTCAATATTGGACTTAGCGAAAAATTTGGGTCTTAAAAGTCCCCTAACCTTGGAGCACTATTACAAGCATGGATATTAAATTAAAAGATTTTGAAGGACCGCTAGATTTACTCTTGCATCTGGTCTCAAAATATGAAATGGATATTTACGATGTGCCCATTGTGGAGGTCATCGAACAGTATCTGGCCTATATTTCCACCCTGCAGGCCATGCGGTTGGAAGTGGCCGGTGAATATATGGTTATGGCCAGTCAGCTCATGTTGATTAAGAGCCGCAAGCTTCTGCCAAAAGTGGTGGAAGAAACGCCACTGGAAGAAGATCCGGAGCAAGAACTGCTCAGTCAGTTGGAGGAGTACCAAAGATATAAGGAGCTCAGTCAGGAATTAGCTGCCCAGCATGACATTAGGGCTCGTTTTTTCTCCAAGCCCAAGCAGGAATTGATTTATGAGGATGCTGAGCTGTCCCATGATAAGACGACACTGGATCTCTATCTGGCTTTTTCTAAGGTCATGGCAGCTAAGCAGGAAGAGATAAAAAATAGTCATACCACTATTGAACGGGATGACTATAGAATTGAAGATATGATGGAGTTGGTTTCAACCCGTCTAGTTGGCCACAAGTCTGTCGAACTGGGAGAAATCTTTTCAGAAGCCCAGTCTATGAATGAGGTTATCACTATTTTTTTAGCCACTCTAGAATTAATTAAAGTCGGTCGGATTCAAGCCCGACAAGCTGAGAATTTTGGACAAGTCACCTTGATTAGCATGGAAGGAGAGCAGACTTAATGTCTTATTTAGCACAAATTGAAGCTCTACTCTTTGTGGCGGGAGAAGATGGTCTCAGCCTGCGCAATCTGGCCGGTTTACTGGATATCTCAGTCACGGCAGTCAGCCAGCAGCTGGAAAAACTGGCTGAGAAATATAGGATGGATCAGGATTCTGCACTTTATCTGCTAGAGTCTTCCAATACCTACAAGATTGTGACCAAGGAGGAACACGCTGAGCTCCTGCGGCAGTATTCCAAGGCTCCCATTAATCAGAGTCTGTCCCGAGCCAGTCTGGAAGTTCTTTCCATCGTAGCCTACAAGCAGCCCATTACTCGGGTTGAAGTGGACAGCATCCGCGGTGTTAATTCCAGTGGAGCTATTTCTAAGCTGCAGGCTTTTGGTTTGATTCAGGAAGTCGGCAAGAAGGATGTTATCGGCCGGCCCAACCTCTATGCGACCACTGATTATTTCTTGGATTATATGGGAATCAACAGCTTGGATGAGCTGGTTGATGCCTCTGCGATCGAATTAGTGGATCAGGAAATGACCCTCTTTAGTGAGGATGATATTTAAAACAGAAAGAAAATCATGAGAATTAACAAATACATTGCCCACGCTGGTATAGCCAGTCGCAGAAAAGCAGAAGAGCTGATTAAAAAAGGTCTGGTTAGTATCAATGGTCAAACAGTGACAGAGTTGGCTACCAATGTCAAAAATGGTGATTTAGTCGAAGTCTCTGGCCAGCCCATTTATAATGAAGAAAAGGTCTACTACCTCCTAAACAAGCCTCGGGGCGTGATTTCTAGCGTCTCGGATGATAAGGGACGTAAGACCGTCATTGACCTTCTGCCAGATGTCAAAGAGCGCATTTACCCTGTCGGCCGACTGGACTGGGATACCACTGGTCTCTTAATCTTGACCAATGACGGCGATTTTACCGACGAGATGATTCATCCCCGCAATGAGATTGATAAGGTTTATCTGGCACGGGTCAAGGGCATTGCGACTAAGGAAAATCTGCGGCCCCTGACACGGGGCGTGGTGATCGATGGTAAGAAAACAGGACCTGCCCGCTACAATATCATCAAGGTTGAGCCTGATAAGAATCGCTCGGTCGTTGAGCTAACTATCCATGAAGGCCGCAACCATCAAGTGAAGAAGATGTTTGAAGCTGTCGGCCTCTTAGTAGATAAACTGTCCCGCACCCAATTTGGCACCCTTAACTTACGCGGTTTGCGCCCAGGAGAATCCCGCCGCCTTAATAAAAAAGAAATCAGCCAGCTCCACAATGCGGCTGTTACAAAGACCAAATGAAAAAACTCTTGATCGCTCCAGTTCGCCTCTATCAAAAATTGATTTCCCCTCTAACACCGGCTTCTTGCCGCTATCATCCCACTTGCTCCAACTATATGGTTGAAGCTATTGAAAAGCATGGCCTGCTAGGCCTACTCATGGGAATCGCCCGAATTTTACGCTGCCATCCCTTCGTCGAAGACGGTGATGACCCCGTACCTGATCATTTTAGTTTAAGAAGAAATCACAAGTCTCAGAAGTAGAGACTTGTTTTTTATCGGAATTTTTTTAATAAAAATATGAAAAATGAATCAGTGAATAAACCAAAGCGTAGTAAAGAGTACAAATGGACATGGATAACGAATCGGTTGTAATGTAGATTTCCTAACGCTAGTTAATGCATTTAAGTGGTTCTTCAAGTCAACATTTTATTTTCAAATATGACAAAAGTCATATCATGTCATGACATTAGGTGCTGAAAAGTTTTGCTCTTTTTCGATAAACTTAAACCAGAAAGAAAATATTATGAAAATCAAAGTATCTGATAGCATTTATACCCTATTGGAGTGGTTTGCGCAGTCTTGAGTGTCTTTACAATTGTTTTTGAATAGTTGAAGATTGAGTGGCCTTTTCATATTTGGAAGATTTATGGGCTTGTTAATTTCAGCGATTGTTCTAATTGGTATTACTCAATTTCTTATCGAAGAATTAACAGACTAGGAAGAAAGGACAACCTTCTCCTACCTTAATAGTTACAAAGGAGGGACTAAAATGACCTATGAGGAGATCAAACTTAAACTTTTAGAAGATGGTATCCGCAGCTATAAAGTCTTTCAAGGGATTAAAATTTACTCCCACATTGTCAAAACTGAGGATGAACAAAAACAAATCTCAAAAAGAGTTTACCTGACAAAAAAGCAACACTATGTTTATTATGAGCGAACAGATCCTAACTGGTATTACTGGAATAAAGATAGGGAAAACGCAAACTTTGATCCAAGTGATATTCATGAAAATACCCTTTTTGAAGTGGCAGATGATTTGGAAACTTTAACAAAATATTTGGGAAAAGATATCATTCACAAACTGGCGGAAAAAGTTCAGCATGGTGAAGTCACCGAATATCTAGATATTTAGAATTATCAGCAAACATACCATCTAAATAAACTTACCCTAAAGCCTGTGTAAAAAGATAAACCGTCTAGAAAGTCAGGATTTTCTGCTAATTTCCTATTTTTGCTTTGCCTTTTAGGGGTTTGGCATTATTTCAAAAATGAACATAGGCTGCGGATGGTGGTGTCAAAAAGACGATTTCTTCTAGAGTTTTCTCTTGACTCTGTGTCAAAATTCCTATTTTGACGGTGTTCGCGGATGTCCTTTGCGACACGAAGTTTAGTTAGTCGATTTTACGAACCAAACGAAGTTAGTGGGAGAGGTAGGGAGTGGGAAAGAACCCAAAAATTGAAAATTTTGGTTCGTCTTCCCACCTCCGCACAGTTGGCTAGGTTTTCCGCTTTGGCCTTGTGGCAAAAGGAAAGCCAGCCAACCACTGCGTCAAGAGCTTATTCCAAAACAGGAATGTTGGACAAGTTTTTGTCCAGCCTCGTTTGGTATCAAGTGTGGAGCACTTAGATAACAAGCCTCTGCCGTATCTTAGTAAAAGGAGTATAGTGATGGCAACTACTGTTATAAGCGTTTCAAACTTATCCAAACAATTTAAATCGAAAAAGGTTCTGGAGGGTATTTCCTTTGACGTTAAGGAAGGCGACTGCTTAGCCCTGATTGGACCTAATGGTTCAGGCAAAACAACACTCTTTAACTGCCTGCTGGGGGACTATGCTCCAACAGAAGGTAGCGTTACTGTACTGGGGCAGAATACCCAGTCTTCACAGCTTAAAAGAAAGGTGGGCATTCTTTTTCAGGAGAACCTGACAGAAGAAAAGATGAAGGTTTCTGAACTTCTCAATTTTCAAAAAGCTGTCTACTCAAATCCTCTGTCTGATAAAGCAATTGATGCCTTGCTGCAATTTTCTGACCAGCAGAAAAATCAGTTTGCTGAAAAATTATCTGGCGGTCAAAGACGACTTCTGGCTTTTGTGCAAGTCTTGGTCGGTCAGCCCGACATCATCTTCTTAGATGAGCCGACGGCTGGCATGGACACGAACACACGCAAGCGTTTTTGGGAGATTGTTGCAGATTTGAAAATGACAGGCAAGACCATCATTTATTCCAGCCATTATATTGAAGAGGTTGAACACACGGCGGACAGAATTTTGGTCTTACACCAAGGAAAATTGCTGCGTGATACCACGCCTTATCTGCTGCGCTCAGAAGAAAAAGAGAAGGTCTTCACCTTGCCTGCTGATTACCTCTATGCTGTTGAAGGGCAAGATATTAAGGGCTTGACTGTTAAAACAGACACTATTTCTTTTAGCAGCAGACAACCGCAGCATATTTGGGATTTACTGACAGAAGCTAAGTGTCCTATCGAGGATATTCAAATGACCAATCGTACCCTTTTAGATACTATTTTTGACATGGCAAAGGAGAATGATTATGAACACGCTTAAAGCAATCCTGCATCAGGAATATCTCATTAATAAACGTTCCCTGTCCAACCTAATAATGGGAATTGGCATGCCGATTGCTTTCTTTTTGCTCTTTACCAGCATTTGGGCCAGTGACGATAATATGCCTAAAGAACAGGTAGCCTATTGGGTACGTCAATATATGATACAGATGACAGCCTTTTCCAGTCTTAGTTTTGCCTTTTATTCCCTGCCCTTCGCTTTTCAGGAAGATAGAAATGGCAACCGTCTCAGAAGTATTCAGCACAGCCCAATCCCTATATGGCAATACTATTTTAGTAAAATCTTAGCTGTTCTCGTTCACTTTGTTTTAGCTATTATGGCTGTTTTTGCGGTAGGGTACTTTATCAAAGGAGTTGATATGCCTGCGATCGATTGGCTGACTAGTGCGGTGGTTTTATTTGCTGGAGCGGTCTGTTTTATGCCTTTTGGTGCCCTTTTTGCCCATATCAAATCTTCGCAGACTCTCTCTTTGGTTTCCAATATTTTCTATCTTGGCTTGGCTGTCTTGGGCGGCCTCTGGATGCCAGTACAGACTTTCCCAGATTTTATGCAGAAACTAGCCAAGGTGACCCCGACCTATCATCTCAATAATCTCTTAATTTCTTATTTCAAAGATGATTTTTCCATCCAGTCTCTGGTTATTCTGCTAGGATATGCTATTATAGTTTTAATAATTGCTCTGGCAGCTGGAAAAAAATTTGAGGTAAATTGATGTTTCGCCGATTTCAAAAGACGGATTCGCTCTTTTATGTAGGGCTAGTCTTCATGATCTTTCCTTGGGGAGGGGTGCTGTGGTTCGGCTATCCTAGCTGGACCTTAATCCCTTCAATACTTTTTGGAATTTGTTATATTTTGATTATTCATCTTCGCGATCAGTATAAAAAGTTGATTGCCCTCCTGTGGTTCTATCTGCTCGGCTATATTCTTGGGATGACTTTTGCGATTGAGCCTAATATGATGTGGTTTTTATTCTATTTAGAAAATCTTTTAGTTTGGCGATTTGAGGGTGATATCCGAAGTTACCGCATGGTATCCTACGTGTTTGCTCTTTCGGCGGTTATGCTGTGGGGGTTATTCTTTGCTCAGCCCTTAATAGCAAAAGTAATGACGGTACTGATTACCATCTTTATCATTGCCATGCATTTTTTTCAGCGACAGACCTATATGGAAAATAAAATTCAAGAAGAAATTTATCAGAAAAATAAGGAAATTAATCTCCTGTCCGCCGAAAATGAACGCAACCGAATCGGCCGCGATTTACACGATACGCTGGGACATACCTTTGCCATGATGACCTTGAAAACAGAACTGGCTCTCAAGCAGCTGGATAAGAAAAATCTAGCTGCTGTTAGTAAGGAGCTGCTGGAGCTTAACCAGATTAGCCAAGAATCGATGAAGAATGTCCGCGAGCTAATTAATAATCTCAAATACCGTACAGTGGCAGAGGAATTAGATAATATCACTGAGGTGTTTGCCCTGTCAGACATTGGCCTGACAGTAGATAATCAGTTGAACTTAGATACTTTATCACCAGTTATCCAGTCCAGCATGACCATGATTTTACGAGAATTAACCACTAATATTATCAAGCATGCTGGGGCTAATCAGTGCCGTATCAAGTTATTTAGGTCTGACAACAAACTGGTGGTAGAGGTCAGTGATAATGGCTGCGGTTTTGCCCAGCTGACTGGTGAGGAGTTGCATTCTATCAAAGAGCGCCTACAGCTGGTTAAGGGGGACGTTGTGATTCTATCCAGCCAAAATCCAACGCTTATTCGTGTGACCTTAGAAGAAGGAGATAGGCTATGAAATTATTAGTTGCAGAAGATCAGGCCATGCTGCGGGATGCGCTTTGTCAGCTTCTACTCATGGAGGATGGTGTGGAGGAAATTTATCAAGCTACAGATGGGGACGAAGCGATAGCTCAGCTGCAAAAACAGGCTGTTGATGTCGCTATTTTAGATGTTGAAATGCCAAAGAAAACAGGACTTGAAGTCTTGGAATGGATTCGCGCTAATGCGGATATCAAAGTGATCATCGTGACCACTTTCAAGCGTGCAGGCTATTTCAAACGCGCTTTAGCAGCTCATGTAGACGCTTATGTTTTAAAGGATCGCTCAGCTTCGGAACTCATGAAGACTATTGATACGGTTTTAGCAGGTCACAAAGAATACTCACCAGAGCTAGTTGAAGAGGTGACTTTTACGTCAAATCCTCTCAGTCGGCGCGAACAGGAAGTCCTAGAATTGGCAGCTCAAGGTCTGTCCAATCAAGATATTTCTGAAAAACTGTTTTTATCGAATGGGACCATCAGAAATTATATGACCAGTATTTTTAATAAATTATCGGCCAGCAATCGTACCGATGCCGTCCGCATTGCCAAGGACAAGGGCTGGGTGTAGGAAAAAATTAAAGCCGTTTTAAAAAGCAGTGTTATTTGTCTAAACCAGCAAAACTTCAGTTCCTGCAAGGGTCTGAAGCTTTTTTATGCGTAAGGAACGATTGACATTCACTTATTTGGAGACTATAATAGCTTCCAATAATAGGCATCTTACGATTATTGAAAGTTGGACGAGTGAACAGACAGCTAGGAGGATTTCGCCATCATAACTGTCTGCCCCAGCCTTCACTTAGTCAATAGAGCGTTGCATCCGCAAGTCAATGGACACGGCTCTCTAAAAACAAAAGGAGTAACCATGCATTTTATTGAAAGAAAAATTAAAGGTATCCGCACAACCTGGCAAGAAATGTCGCAGGGGCTGCAACTGATCATCCGAGGATTAAAAGAGCATTCTCTAGCAGAGAGCCTCAAGATCTTTTGGGATGATTTGTTTGCCAACCGCAGCCTCGTTCAATGGCTTTACTTGCTGATCCTCGGCAGTTTTCCGCTCTGGCTGGAACTTTACTACCATCATCAAGTGAGAGACTGGGTAGGAATGACTTGCAGTCTGACCGGTATTATCTGTGTCATTTTTGTATCAGAAGGTCGGGCCAGCAACTATCTATTTGGTCTAATTAATTCGGTTATTTATTTGATTTTAGCCTTGCAAGAAGGATTTTATGGTGAGGTACTGACAACCCTGTACTTTACGATTATGCAGCCAATTGGTCTTTTTGTCTGGATTTACCAATCTCAGTTTAAAAAGCAGGAGCAGACGTTCGTGGCTCGTAAATTAAACTTGGCCAACTGGCTCAAATATCTTCTGGTAACCGCCCTTTGGTGGCTGAGCTTCGGTCTCATCTATCAGTCCATCGGAGCTAGACGGCCTTTCAGAGATAGTGTCACCGATGCGACTAATGGGGTAGGCCAGCTCCTGATGACTGCGGTCTATCGCGAACAGTGGCTCTTCTGGGCAGCTACCAATATTTTCTCCATCTATCTTTGGTGGGGAGAAAGTTTGCAGATACAAGGAAAATACTTTATCTACCTCATTAATAGCTTAGTCGGTTGGTACCAGTGGTCTAAGGCAGCAAAGAAAGGTGGGGCAGCCACTATTAGTCGTCAAGATGCTGTCTAGCTCTAATGGTCAACTTTGAAGAATGCCCAGATTATCAAATTCTTTCATTGATGATGAATGAGAATCCGCCTATCAGCAGATTAGATAGTACGATGAAAACTATGGTGATACAGTTTATCAAAAAATGGACGGAAAGTTCGGGCTTGATTTGCCTTGGTAAGTAGGGATAGCTCTAGGACAAAAGGCTAGTACAACTGAAAAAATTAAAGAAAAAATCCAAAAATTTTTTACAGAAAACGCTTGCCATTTTCGGGGGACTGATTTATAATATAAACCAATCAGAAGAAGTACTTTAAGAGAGGTTTTCAGGAAGTTGCCGGTTACTGTGAGGCAATAGCAGCTCTTTTGGGAAATGGGCTGATGGCTATAAAAGCGGAGATAAACAATAGTCTCCCGGTTAGGCACCCCTTATCGTGCAGCTTGTTGTTGGACAAGTATGAGATGATGGGAAATATTGACAAATCCTATCAATCGAGGTGGTACCGTGTTTTGACTTTGTACTAAACGCCCTCGCACAGATTTTTCTGTGCGAGGGTTTTTGACGTTTATCTCAAGAATTTGAAGCCAACCATTTTTCAGAAAGCCGATTCCGTAAGTAAATACCCAAAGAAAATCAAAAATAGACAAGGCAGCGAAGTGCAGGCAGTACTAGTGTACGGCAAGCTGAAGTCAACGATGTATAGTTTTGATTTTCAAAGAGTATAAGAAAGGACTTCTAAAACTTTGAACATCAGATAATGGCTGTAAAGGAGGAATGCTATGCCCCAGACACTAGCTGACGTTCGTCAGAAAATAGATAGTTTAGATCAGGAAATGATTAAATTGTTGGCCGAGCGGCAAAAATTAGTAGAGACAGCGGGACGTTTAAAAACCAGCCAAGATACTGCCGCTGTGGCTGCCCCTCATCGTGTAGCCCAGATAATCCGTGAACGCCGCAGTAGGCCGCAGAGGCAAACCTATCACCAGCTGTTGCGGAAGCTGTATGGCGGTCAATGATAGAAGCTTTTATCCTATTAGAGACTGAAATTAATGAGGAAAAACATCCTCATACCAGTTAAACTATTTGCAAAAAGGGGTAGGATCAACCCCAAAATTGAAAATTTGGGGGCTCACCACTCCCTAGTTTCAAAGTGGTGACCTGAAACGGTCTCTCCCCAGACCGTTTCACTCCCACTCTGCACAGCTCAAAAGGTCTGGGAGACCTTTTGAGGTTGGAAATAAAATGAACGATGTTCATCACATTTGTTTAGGTTTTCCGCTTTAGTTTTGTAGCCAAAAGAAAGCCTGCTGACGCCTGCGTCAAAAGTTTATTCCAAAACAGGAATACTGGACGAATTTTTGTCCGGTCTCCGATCACATAGACAGAAAGGAATCATTATGCAAAAAATTTTACCGGCAGATACGCTGACCCCGATTTTAGCTTATATGCGCATTAAAGGTCAGCATAAGGTCATTTTGGAATCTATTCCCCGCGAAAAGGAAAATGCCCGCTTTTCAATTGTGGCCTATAATCCCGTTTTTGAACTGCGTTTTGAAGAAGGCCGCTTATTAAAAAACGGAATAGTAGTTGATGATGATCCGCTTGATTATCTCAGCGCCGTAACACTTAAATCGAATCAATCTGCCCTTCCTTTTGGCGGCGGCGCCATCGGTTTTGTTGGCTATGATATGATGAATCTTTATGAAAATATTGGTCAGATTCCCCAAGACACTATCGGGACACCGGATATGCACTTCTTTATTTATGAGTCATATTTGGTCTTTGATCACAAGAAGGAAAAGGTCTATGTGGTAGAGGATAATATTTACAGCGGCCGTGATAATGATGCTAGCCGTCAGGCATTGGGACAGGTCATTCAGGATTTGCAGACTCAGGCTCCGAATGAATTCAGCCCGCAAGAGCTGCACCGACTGGATTTTAAGAACCACCTAGAAAAGGAAACGTTTGAAGCTATGGTCACCAAGGCTAAAACACTTATTCGTCAGGGAGATATGTTCCAATGTGTGATCAGCCAGCGCTTCTCCAGCGATTTTCAAGGAGATCCGCTCGATTATTACCGAAATTTGCGCGTGACCAATCCGTCAAATTATCTCTATTTCTATGATTTCGGAGATTATCAGATTATCGGAGCCAGTCCTGAGAGTTTAGTCTCCGTTAAAGACGGTCAGGTCGTGACCAATCCGATTGCCGGCACTCGTCCCAGAGGTAAGGATGAAGCAGAAGATCAGGCCTTAGCGAAAGATTTAGCCAGTGATGTCAAAGAAACGGCCGAACACCGTATGCTGGTCGATCTAGGCCGCAATGATATCGGTAAGATTGCTGAGATTGGCAGTGTTAAGCTGACCAAGTATATGGAAGTGGAATATTTTCGCTATGTGATGCACCTGACCAGTGTTGTCAAAGGAACTCTGTTGTCTCAACTGACAGCTATTGATGCTCTAAAATCAACCTTACCAGCAGGAACCGTATCAGGTGCTCCTAAAATTCGTGCTATGACGCGTATCTATCAGCTGGAAAAAGAAAAAAGGGGAATCTATGCCGGTGCCATCGGTTACCTATCTGCGACAGGCGATATGGATTTTGCCATTGCTATTCGGACAATGATTCTCAAAAATAACAAGGCCTACGTTCAGGCTGGAGCTGGTATTGTTTACGACAGTCAGCCTGAGAATGAATTTTACGAAACAATCAATAAGGCCAAGGCTATGACAAAAATAGGAGATGCCCAATGATTTTACTGATTGATAATTATGATTCTTTTACCTATAACTTAGCTCAGTATCTTGGGACTTTCGCAGAGGTTAAAGTGCTGCGCAATGATGCTGAAAACGTGTATCAAGAGGCGCAAACAGCTGATGCCCTAGTTTTTTCACCAGGTCCCGGTTGGCCAGCTGATGCTGGGAAAATGGAAAGTCTGATCAAGGACTTTGCTGGACAAAAGCCGATACTGGGTATCTGTCTGGGACATCAGGCTATTGCTGAGAGTTTTGGCGGTAAACTGGGGCTGGCTAAAAATGTGAGACATGGGAAGCAATCGCCTCTGGAACTGCAAGCACCTTCTCCTCTTTTTGAAGGTATTGCAGACGGCGTACCTATTATGCGCTATCACTCAATAGTCGTTGAAGACCTGCCTCAGGATTTTGAAGTGACGGCCATCACTAGCGATGATCATGAAATCATGGCTATGCAGCATAAGGAACTGCCCATTTACGGTCTCCAATACCATCCGGAAAGTATCGGCTCACCGGATGGCTTGAAAATGATTGAAAACTTTGTCAAGCTTTCAGCCAAAGAGTAAGAAGCAAACAGTAGACGTATAAAATGTAAGAGGAGAACAACAGATGAAAGAGATTTTTATGAAATTAAGTCAGAGACAAGACCTAAATCAAGAAGAAGTTCAGGAACTTTTTGAAAATATCTTGCAGGGTCAAGTGTCAGAAGCACAAATCGCCGCTTTCTTGTTAGGCTTGAAAATTAAGGTTGAAACACCAGAGGAGATTACAGGGGTGGTCAAGGCTCTAAAAAATCGAGCAGCCCAGCTTCCTCAGACTTTTGAGGATGCCATGTGCAACTGCGGAACTGGCGGTGACCAATCCTACAGTTTCAATATTTCGACAACAGCCTGCTTTATCTTAGCAGCTGGCGGTGTCCGCATGGCCAAGGCAGGGAATCGTTCGGTCTCATCTAAATCAGGTTCAGCCGATGTTCTGGAAGAATTAGGGATTAACATTGCAGCAGAACCTGAAACTCTGTCTAAGGCTTTGGATGAGGCAGGCTTAGCCTTTATCTTTGCGCAAACCATGCATCCAGCCATGCGTTACATTGGTCCAGCCAGACAGGCACTGGGGATTCCAACTATTATGAATTTGGTAGGGCCTCTGGCTAATCCGCTGGATTTAGAAACTCAGCTTATGGGGCTCTATCGTGTAGAATTGCAGGACATAGTTGCTCAGTCACTGCAGCAGCTGGGCCGCAAACGTGCCCTAGTCATTACAGGACCTGACAATATGGATGAGGCTGCCCTCTATGGTACCAATACCTATACTTTATTAGAAGACGGTAAAATCAGCCAGCACACATTTACCTATAAAGATTTGGACATGGATAAGGTTGAATTGGCCGATATCACAGGCGGTGATGCTAAAGACAATGCTCAAATCTTGCTCAGCGTCCTAAACAATGAACCGAGTCCTTATCTAGAGACGACCGTCCTAAATGCAGGCTTGGGCTTCTATGCCAATGGTAAAGCTGACAGTATCAAAGCCGGCGTAACCCTAGCCCGTCAGCTTCTAGCTGACGGTTTGGCTCTAGCCAAGCTTCACCAGTTACAAGAGGTACAAGTATGAGTCAAGAATTTCTCCCCACCATCCTAAAGCAAAAAGCCAAGGAAGTTGCCCAGCTTACCATGGAAGAACTGCACCCCTTACGTCAGGCCTATCGTTTCTATGATTTTCTCAAGGGTCACCAAGACAAATTGCAAATCATTGCCGAAGTCAAAAAAGCCAGTCCCAGCCTCGGTGATATCAATGTGGGTGTTGATATTGTGGCTCAAGCTAAGACCTACGAACAAAATGGTGCTGCTATGATTTCTGTACTGACAGATGAGATTTATTTCAAGGGACATCTAGATTATTTGCGACAAATTTCTAGCCAAGTGGCTATTCCGACTCTGGCTAAGGATTTTATCATTGATGAAAAGCAGATTATCCGCAGCCGAAATGCTGGAGCAACGGTGATTCTATTGATTGTAGCAGCCCTGTCAGAGGGACGTTTAAAGGAACTGTATGATTTTGCGACGGGCCTAGGTTTGGAAGTTTTAGTGGAAACGCATAATTTACCAGAACTTGAGGCTGCTCACCGTATTGGTGCAAAGATTATTGGAATCAACAATCGCAATCTAGTCACTTTTAACACGGATATCAACACGAGTTTGCAGCTATCCACCCATTTTAAAGAAGGACCTGTTTACATTTCTGAATCAGCCATTAGCACCGAAGAAGATGCGCAGACAGTTGCTCCTTACTTTAATGCTATCTTAGTAGGAACAGCCCTGATGGCAGCTGACAATGTTGCAGACAAGATAAAGGAGCTAAGAATTGACAAGGGTTAAAATTTGCGGCCTATCCGACCCAGAAGCAGTAGCAAGGGCCGTCACCAGCGGTGCGGATTATATCGGCTTTGTTTTTGCTCCCAGCAAGCGTCAGGTGACTCTGACTCAGGCTCATAATTTAGCAGCAGCTGTCCCCGAAAGGGTTAAGACGGTGGGTGTCTTTGTCTCTCCCAGTCTAGAGGAACTGCAGGCCGCCATTGCAGCTGTCCCTCTCGATCTGGTCCAGATTCATGGGGACTTTCCCGATTCCCTGATCCGTCAGGTTTCAGTACCGGTTATCCGTGCCTTGCAGGTCAGCAATTCAGCGGACTCAGTCAGGAGTTCGGCCGCTTACCTGCTTTTCGACGCTCCTCTGGCTGGCTCTGGGAAAACCTTTGATTGGCAAAAATTAGATACTAGCCAAGTTAAGCAGCCCTTTTTCATTGCTGGCGGTCTTAACAGCGGCAACGCTCAAGCGGCTATCGCAGCCTTCCATCCTTACGCCCTCGATGTTTCATCAGGAGTTGAAACCGAGGGCAGGAAGGATCTTCGCAAGATTAAAGAATTTATAGAAAGTGTGAAACAATGACCTATAATCAACCAGATGCTAAAGGATTTTACGGCAGTTTCGGCGGTCAATTTGTCCCCGAAACACTGATGACAGCCGTTCTGGAATTGGATCAAGCCTACCGTCAGGCTAAGGATGATCCAGATTTTCAAGCGGAATTGGATCAATTGCTCAAAAATTATGTTGGCCGTGAGACCCCGCTCTACTATGCCAAACGCCTGACCAAGCATATTGGCGGAGCCAAGATTTACCTCAAGCGCGAAGACCTCAATCATACCGGTGCCCACAAGATTAATAACGCCCTCGGTCAGGTGCTGTTGGCCCGGCGTATGGGGAAGAAAAAAGTAATTGCAGAAACCGGTGCCGGTCAGCATGGAGTAGCTACAGCAACGGCGGCAGCTCTCTTTGATATGGAATGTACCATTTACATGGGAGAAGAAGATGTCAAACGTCAGGCCCTCAATGTTTTCCGCATGGAACTGCTGGGAGCCAGAGTTGAGGCAGTTACAGATGGCTCTCGTGTCCTTAAAGATGCGGTCAACGCAGCCCTGCGCGCTTGGGTAGCCAATATTGACGATACCCACTATATCATGGGGTCAGCCTTAGGCCCAGCTCCTTTCCCTGAAATTGTACGTGATTTCCAATCCGTCATCGGTCGGGAATCTAAACGTCAGTTTGCCCAGCTTTCTGGCGGTAAGCTGCCAGATGCTGTTATGGCCTGTATTGGCGGTGGATCCAATGCCATCGGGATGTTCTATCCTTTTGTTGATGATGAGTCAGTTGCCCTCTACGGTGCAGAAGCATCCGGTTTAGGTCTAGACAGCGATAAGCATGCGGCAACTTTTGCTAAGGGACGTCCGGGCGTGCTGCACGGCGCTTTGATGAATGTCTTACAGGATAGGCATGGGCAGATAATGGAAGCCTTCTCTATTTCAGCAGGACTGGACTATCCAGGTGTTGGACCTGAGCATTGCTACTTCAATGAAATCGGCCGTGCCAGTTATGATTCCATTACGGATCAGGAAGCCTTGGAAGGTTTCACATTGCTTTCCCGTCTTGAGGGAATTATTCCTGCTCTGGAATCCAGCCATGCCATCGCTCTGGCGCAAAAAGTCGCGAAAACCATGCAGCCGGATCAATCTCTAATCATCTGTTTATCAGGGCGTGGAGACAAGGATGTCTCACAGGTTAAAGAGCGCTTGGAAGCTGAGAAAGAAGGGAAGTAGATTATGACAAAGACATTAACCAACCACCTGCAAGCTATAAAAAATGCTCGAAAAGGTCTCATCCTTCCCTATATCATGGCCGGTGACCACGATAAGGGATTGGACGGTCTCTTCGAGACCTTAAGCCTCTTAGAAAAAGCAGGAGCTTCTGCCATTGAGGTCGGTGTCCCTTTCTCAGACCCTGTCGCAGACGGTCCAGTCATTGAAGAAGCAGGTTTGCGCAGCTTAGCACACGGTACCACACTTGACGGCATTGTTGCCAAATTGCAGGAGCAACGTCTTCAAATACCGTTGGTCTTAATGACCTACTTTAATCCGGTCTACCAATATGGTGTGGAAAAATTAGTAGCAGACTTGGCTGAAACTTCTGTCAAGGGGCTGATTATTCCCGACCTGCCACATGAGCACGCTAATTTTGTCGAACCCTATCTGGTCGATAGTGATATTAGCCTCGTTCCCCTTGTCAGCCTAACGACCGGTCTCAAACGCCAGAAAGAGCTTATCAAAGATGCTCAGGGCTTTATCTATGCAGTTGCCATCAATGGGGTAACTGGAAAATCAGGAAGTTACCGTCAAGATTTAGACCAGCATCTAAAGCGTCTATCAGCCATGGCCGATATTCCAGTGCTGACAGGGTTTGGTGTTTCCAGTCAGGAAGATGTTGCCCGTTTCAATCAAGTATCCGACGGTGTCATTGTTGGCTCAAAAATCGTCTGCGACCTTCATGCTGGCCAAACCAAAACAGTAGAAGACTTTATCCAAGCAGCCAGCCAGTTTGAAAAATAGATTGATTTGGAAACTAAGAACTTGTATTCACATTTTTTGACAATTAGTCTTATGTGGTAGGGACGCAAGCGACCTCCTAACGGAGTTCCATTGCTCATTTTCAAGCCTAGGGTCTTGAAAATCCCCTCGACGATTGACTTAAATAGGGTCAATCGTCTTTTTACCACGGCGGCAACTGTCTGTTTTGAACGACCTTATGGTCGCTTTTTCCAGCTGATGCTAACTTGTGAATACAGTTTCTAATACCTTGCAAATGATGAGTCCGCAAAGTCCGTAAATTATTTCAGAACCTATCCAAACGATTCCTACTCGTTGCGATAGGGATGAATCATGATTTTGTAAGGTTTTAAACTTGGCATTAAAATGCTCTCCTCAATACAACTTGAATAGCCTCCTGTAAACTAACTGACAGGAGGCTCAACCAGCAGCCATCTCCTTCTTGAGCTGCTTTTATTTTGGAGGGGGTCAATGGTAGTAATATTGGAGGTATTCAAACGTCATATATCCGTTGAGAATTCAGGTGATACATCGTTGACTTTAACTAGCTGTACAAAAGTACTGCTTGCATCTTGTCGCCGTGTCTGTTTTTGATTATTTTGACTATCAATTGTTTCTTTTTTTGGATACCAATCAAGAAGTGGGGTGAATTCTTGCCAAATATAGTTTTCCTATCTTTAGTTTCTCATTCTTGTATTTCTAAAAAATTCGATAACAATAACCAGAATTTTTATTCTTCTTTTTCAAAAGATTACCTTTGATGTTAAATATTTCAAATTTCCTTGCATAAGTAAACTTTAAGCGTTAAAATAGCCACATAATTTTTTAAAAAGGAAAACTTTTTATGAACACAGTACTTTAGACACAATGGCATTTGAGGAATACACGTTGGCGAATATGGAAGTTCTTTCTGAGACCGAAGGTGGAGGAAAAGTATTAGGTTGGGTCTTTGGAGGAGCTGGTTCTGTACTTGGAGAATCAATTGGTGGTATGATTGACGGAGCACTTGGCACAGTTGCTGAACCTGGAGGAGGTACAGTTGCTGGACTTGCTTGGGGTGCAGGTATTGGAGGTGCTATTGGCGGAGGTATTGGATCTGAATTTGGAAATTCAATTCATATACCTGGTACGCCATCTTGGTTGTAATAAATTGGATAGAGGTACAATAGAAATGATTTCACTCAAGTATTTAATCCCATTTATATTATTATTGATGCTGGGGATTTTCAGTTATTTTGTAATCAGGCCAATGGAAAAGGGAAGGACTAAACAAATTTTAGCCTGGATTTCCTTTATTATATTAATTGTTTTATCAATCTATACAACGTTTTTCGCCTAAATTCAAGTGAGATTAATATATAAAAATAGGATAACAATATGGAATGCTTTATTATGGGAACGATTGCTGGTGTAGTATCAGGTGGCTATCTTGGAGCGAACGTCAATAAAGGTGGTCTCCTTTAAATGTTAGATGTACCTAATATGTGAGAATAGCTATATAATTTATCAAAAGTAAGGACTAAAATGAAAACACCAATTGATATCATTAATGCAATAGTTATTATTGCTATGTTTTTTTTTTAGCTGATCGAGGACTTAAAAGTATTAAATCAAAAAAGATTAGATTTTGTGTTTCGGGTTCTTTACCGCTCTATTTGATTGTGATGGCGATATATTATTATTTACGTAATAAATAATAGCAGTTTGAATGACACCTATCATTGCATGCCGCTTAGCACTGCCCAACTGCATTAGAACTTGGCAACTTAGAATTTAAGCCAAGATTTTCCAATAACAGACTGCTCATTCTAAGAATAACTGGGCGCAGATATGTCTGTGCCGATCAACTCAACCTTCATAAACAAAAGGGCCTGGATTTTCTTCCGGCCTTTTTGTAGTTATCTCTCCTCATCAAATCTCATAAAACATGCTATAATAGTGGTATTATGGCAAAAGCAAAATCAACAAAATCAGCTAAAAAAAATAAGAGACAGGGTAGGAAAAACAGCCGCCCGACCAAGAAGGAAAGAGAGCATAAAAAAGCTGTTCGCAAAATGGTAGTTGCCTTTTTGACAGCCTTTATTCTTTTTTTTGCAATTATTCGTTTGGGAGTTTTTGGTATCACGGCTTACAACCTCATTCGTCTAGCCGTTGGAAGTCTGGCCTATCCAGCTATTTTTGGCGTGCTCTTTTACCTCTTTGCAGGGAAATGGCTGCAAAAGCATGCAGGCTTTATGTCAGGCTACATATCTGCTATGGCCGGCCTCATGCTGATCTTCCATGCTTATTTCTTCTCTATGGATGTGATGAAGAAACGTGATATCTTTGAAGGGACTTTTCGTTTGGCAACGGCAGACCTCAAAAATGTGGATGTCACCCATTTCCTAGGCGGTGGCATGGTTGGGGCTGTCCTTTACAAGCCAGTTGTCTTTCTTTTTTCTAACATCGGTTCTTATCTAATCGGCGGACTCTTTATCGTCCTCGGTCTTTATCTGATGAGCTCCTGGGATGTGTATGACGTTATGCGTTTCTTTAAAAAGACCGGCAGCAGTCTCAGTGATAAGATCGACCAAACCAGCCTTCAAATGGAATCGCGCCGCGAGCAAAAGCGCCAGGCCAAGGTCCAAGCTAAAGCTCAGGCAGCTAAGGAGCAAGAAGCAAGTCAGCCGGAAAAGGATGATGACTTTGCTGGCCTAATTGATCCTGAAACAGGCGAAATCCTATCATCAGACCTAGCTCAATCCACTCCGAAAACTGAGCCGGAAATTCTGGGAGGATATGATGAAGAAGTTCAGGACAGCTATTCTCAGCAGGACTTCAAGAATTATCACTTCCACTATCCTGATGAGGAAGAAGCTGAAAATCCAGCTTCCGCATCAGCTCAAGCAGCCAGCTCCAATCTAGATCAAACCCAAGATCAAGAAGATGATGATGAACCTGTTCAGGTTGATTTCACTCCTAAACAGCATCTGCTTTATAAGTTGCCAACCATTGATCTCTTCGCTCCTGACAAGCCTAAGAACCAAACCAAAGAGAAAAAGATTGTTCGCCAAAATATCAAGATTTTGGAAGAAACCTTCGCCAGCTTTGGTATTAAGGCTAGTGTTGAACGGGCAGAAATCGGACCATCCGTCACCAAATATGAAATCAAGCCAGCTGTTGGGGTTCGGGTTAACCGCATTTCCAATCTGGCGGACGATCTGGCCCTTGCTCTGGCAGCCAAAGACGTGCGGATTGAAGCGCCTATTCCTGGAAAATCTCTAGTGGGTATCGAAGTCCCTAACTCGGAAATTGCGACGGTTACCTTCCGTGAACTTTGGGAGCAGGCCAAGACTAATCCTAGCAAACTTTTGGAGGTTCCGCTTGGCAAGGCTGTCAATGGAACGGCGCGTAGCTTTGACTTGGCGCGAATGCCCCACCTTCTGGTGGCTGGTTCGACCGGTTCTGGTAAGTCTGTTGCAGTCAACGGTATTATTGCCAGCATTTTGATGAAGGCCCGTCCGGATCAGGTCAAATTCATGATGATTGATCCTAAGATGGTTGAGCTCTCTGTCTACAATGATATTCCCCACCTCCTAATTCCTGTTGTGACCAACCCTCGTAAGGCTGCCAAGGCTCTACAAAAAGTTGTTGATGAGATGGAAAACCGCTATGAGCTCTTCAGTCATGTCGGTGTTCGCAATATTGCTGGTTACAATGCTAAGGTTGAGTCCTTCAATGCTCAGTCTGAGGAGAAGAAGATTCCTTTGCCTCTCATTGTTGTCATTGTGGATGAGCTGGCTGATTTGATGATGGTAGCCAGCAAGGAAGTTGAAGATGCTATTATCCGTCTGGGACAGAAGGCGCGTGCAGCTGGTATTCACATGATTTTAGCCACCCAGCGGCCATCCGTTGATGTTATCAGCGGTCTCATTAAGGCCAATGTCCCATCACGGATTGCCTTTGCGGTTTCGTCAGGTACAGACAGTCGGACTATTCTCGATGAAAATGGGGCAGAAAAGCTGCTTGGTCGGGGGGATATGCTCTTTAAGCCGATTGATGAAAATCACCCTATTCGTCTGCAAGGTTCGTTTATCTCTGACGATGATGTGGAACGGATTGTTGACTTTATCAAGGACCAAGCTGAAGCGGATTATGATCACAGCTTTGATCCCGGTGAAGTTTCCGAAAATGATGGTGATTCTGGCTCAGGCAGCGGTGCTTCCGAAGGAGATCCCCTCTTTGCTGAAGCCAGAGCTCTAGTCTTGGAAACGCAAAAAGCCTCGGCTTCTATGCTCCAACGACGACTGTCTGTTGGATTTAACCGAGCGACTCGCTTAATGGAGGAATTAGAAGAAGCAGGTGTTATCGGCCCAGCCGAAGGAACTAAGCCGCGCAAGGTCTTGATAACAAACCAATAAAAATTGTAGCAAACAGCTCTATCTAATAAGTTAACACGAGGCAGAATATTTGTTCTAGCCTCGTGTTTTTTTGTATATGGTAGCAGCAAGAGCAATTCAAAAAATAGAGAGATGGTGCCTGAGTGGCAACTGCCCTTACTTTTTTACAAGCTTAGCTTATAAATCTGTTCAAGAATCAAGCTCTACTGTTTGAATTTTAAAGAGTCTCACAAATCAATCTGTAGCAGTTTGCTCGGCTTAGCAGCCTCTAGGGCTATTACCTGTCCTTTATGGATGGCGACCAAACTATCGGCTTCCAGTTTGATTTTCTGGTTATCTAAAGACAGCAGCAGCCTGCCCTCTAATACTTGTAAGAGTTTATCGGCTGTGCTGACCTCTGGACTGATGCTCTCTCCTTGATCAAAAGCATAGAGCGTGACCGCTCGCTCCAATCCTAGTTTCTGGCTGAGCGAGCGACTGGCAATTTGCTGCTCATGGTAATGAACCAAATTTGGAAATGACTCAATCATGGTCAGCCTCCGGTTTAACAACAATCAACAGCATCTGAAAGGCCTCTTTAGCAAAGAGGGCATGGGGAATATTGGCAGGTAAAATAATTGATTGACCTGCCGTGACGTCGAAATCTTCTTCAGCAATGGTAATCCTAGCAGTTCCCGATAAAATATTGACCATAGCATCACCTGGTGAGGAGTGGCGGCCAATCTCCTGCCCCTTATCCAGAGAAAAGAGAGTCATTCCCAAGTCTTGGCGCTGAACCAGAGTTTTACTGAGCATTTGCTCTTCAGCGATAGGAACTTCCTTGGTTAAATCCAGAATATGTGCAGGCTCTAATTTATCAATATAACGCATGATATTTCCTCCTTATTTTTGACTGGCTACAGCGATATAACGCAGATCTTTCCCTGTTTGGTTAAAAAAGCGGTACATCTTCCAAAACTGCTGACGATTTTCCTTTTTCATACCTCGGTAGAAAATTTTGCACGTTCCCCCAAGGCCTTCGTCTCTGATCATTCCTGACAGAGACATCAGGGACATTTGGCCGTAGGTCGTCTGTACCTGTTTAAACCCCATTTCCTGATAAAGATTTTTCCAATCATTGACTTGAAGGGGCTGGACATTAGCATTAATGGTGGTTCTCAGCTTTTCTAAAGTCTGTTCCAATCGAGGATCCTCGTAGGCAACATCATGTGTCAACAATAGGCCTCCCGGTTTTAGGACGCGTCTGTACTCCATGATTGCCCGCTTCTTGGCTTTGTCTTGGAGCATAGTCAGCATAGCCTCATTGATAACAATGTCAAAAGAGTTATCATCAAAGGGCAATTTCATAGCATTAGCCTCTTGGACCTGAATGAATTTCTCAAGACCAGCCTGAGCAACAGCTTCCCTAGCTTTTTCCAAGGCCCCAGTATCGGTATCAACTCCTATGACATGGCAGCCATACCTCTGAGCCAAATCAATAGCAGTCGTTCCCTGATTGCAGGCAACTTCTAGAACCTCTTTGTCCTTGCTGAACTGTCCCTGTTCAATTAGCCAATTAGTAGCTGTAACGCCACCAGGACGCAGCCGCTTTTTCCCAAGTCTAGCTAAGAAATGATGACCTAGTTCTTTTTGTGCCATTTACCTCACTCCTTTATTCAAGATACTAAGGGCAGGTTCGCCTTGCTTATCCCATCAAATGAACGGAACTTCATTAGTTTATTTCTGAATTCAAAAGCTCCCCTAGGCCTTGTAAGTTATGCAGGGTCGTAGACCGACTCAGTTTTTAGAAATATATTTAGGTTTAGACCTTCATTCTAACAAAAAGAAGTCAGCCCAGTAAGCATTTACTGGATAAATCCATTCATTGGAATCATTACAAAAAAAACTAATAGAGCATTTAGGGTCGGCAGGTAGAAGTAGGCTTATTTGAAAAATTGATGTCTATGAAATCACGACCTTATCTTGCTTTCGGAGTGTCAAAAAGCGCTTAGGAACTACAAAAGAGTTTAGAACTTAACTGTCCTAAACTCCTTATGACTTATTTATCCTTATTTAGCCATTCTTGGTATTTTTCAACCAGATTAACGGCGTACTGCGTGGCTAATGCCAGTGAAAAGGCTTCAGTTCCTTCTGTTTCTTCATCGGCCACTTCAATTTTTGTCTCATCGTAGATAGCCTTGAGGCTCTCGGTTGACAGAGTATTCTTGAAAGCTTCAAATCCTTTATTCATAAGTAGTTTTTCCTTTCTAAACATACCGTTACTTTATTATAGCATGTGAGAGCGCTGAGGGCCTTTTCAAACAGTAAAAGTATAAGGAAAAGCACGGTTGTTAGAACTTGTACTCACATTTTTTGACAGTTAGTCTTATGTAGTAGGGACGCAAGCGACCTCCTAACGGAGTTTCATTGCTCATTTTCAAGCCTAGGGTCTTGAAAATCCCTTCGACGATTGATTGAATAGGGACAATCGTCTTTTTACCACGGCGGCAACTGTCTGTTTTGAGCGACCTTATGGTCGCTTTTTCCAGCTAACGCTAAGAATTTAAACTTGTAAATACAGTTTCTTAGAATTTCCCTTTTACTTGTCTTTACAAATCCCTCTTGCCTTTGTTATCATAGGATCATGGTTCAAACGTACAGTAAAAATGCTAATCACAATATGCGCCGTCCCATAGTCAAAGAAGAAGTTGTTCGCTACATGCGGACACATCAGAAAAAGGAGACAGGACATCTAAGAGAACTGGCAGACTTTGCCCATCAGGAAAATATCCCTATCATCCAACCAGAGGTGGTGGCTTATTTTCGCTTTCTTATGCAGGCTCTAGCTCCCAAATCTATTTTAGAAATCGGAACAGCCATTGGTTTCTCGGCTCTTCTTATGGCTCAATATGCACCTGAAGCTAAAATTACAACGTTGGAACGTAATGAAGAAATGCTGGGCTTGGCTAAGGAAAATCTAACCAAGTACGATAGTCGGCGGCAGATCAAGTTGTTAGAAGGAGAAGCCCTCGATATTCTACCGACACTAAGGGACAGATACGATTTTGTTTTTATGGATTCAGCCAAATCTAAGTATATCGTCTTTTTACCCCAAGTTCTGGAGCGGCTGGAAGTCGGCGGTGTCATCGTTATTGACGATGTTTTTCAGGGAGGCGATTTAGCCAAGCCGATTGCAGAGGTTAAGCGAGGACAAAGAACCATCTACCGCGGTCTCCAACGGCTTATGGATGCCACTTTGAATAATCCGGATTTGACAGCTAGTCTCTTACCGATTAGTGATGGCCTATTGCTGATTCGCAAAAATGCTATAGATGTCACTCTTCCAGACTAGGCAAGATAGAAGAAAGTATGTTATAATAGGTGAGTTAATGTTTGGGGCAGGATACAAAATCGATTGTGCTGCACTACCGATTTTTGTTCCAGTTCCCAATAAGAAGGAGTAGAATATGGCGAATAAAAAAGCATTTCAGGATGAAGTAAAAAATAAAAACCGACGTGCTAGAAAAGACCAAAGAAAGAAAAAGAAGAAAACCCAAGGCAGTTTATGGAATTCTCTTGCGACCATCTTTGGAAGCAAGGTTTTCCGCAGTCTCCTGACCTTTGTTTTAGCTATGGCTATCGGTGGTGTAGGGACCTATCTTTATATGAATAGTCGTCCTTCCCAAGAAACTGTTCTGGTTCGGATGAAGGGCAAGACTATCACGGTTGCTGATCTCTATGAAAGTTCTAAGGGTTCAGATGCAACTAAGAGTGCTCTCTTGCAAAAAATCTTCTCAACAATGCTGGAAGACAAGTATGGTAAGAAGGTCTCTGACGACAAGGTTAATGACAAGTATCAACAATACGCTAAGCAATACGGAAATCAGTTGACTACCCTCTTGTCACAAAATGGCTTGACAACAGATACCTTCAAACAAAATCTTCGCGTTCAAGCTTTGCAGGAATATGCCTTTAGGGATGCTGCTAAGAAGGATTTGAACGACAAGAAATTGCAAGAACTTTATAAGGATTATAATCCAGAAATTACTGTCAGCTACATCAAGACAGATGATAAGGATAAGGCTTCTAACCTGCATGATCAAGCTGCAGCGGACGGAGCTGATTTCAGCCAAATCGCTAAAGATAATAGTGGTCAGGAAAATGTCTCCTTCGATTCTGGAACATCTTCCGACACCAATGCAGCCCAAAACCTTCCACCAGAAGATGTCCAAAAGGCAGCCTTCAAGTTGGACAATAATGCTGTATCAGATGTCATTGAATCCGAAGGTAACGATGGTTCTAAGAGTTACTATGTTGTCAAAGTAACCGCTAAAAATGAAAAGAATCCTGATTGGAAATCTTATAAGAAACGTTTGACAGAAATTTACGTCAACAAAAAGATTGGCGATTCTAAGTTTACCAATAACGTTATCGCTAAATTGCTCAAAGAATACAACGTCACAATTGAAGATAAGACCTACAGCTCACTGCTTTCAAACTATGGTTTAGACGGCAGCACAGCTTCAAGTTCTAAAAAGTCTAAATAAGACAGTTTAAGACGGAAAAATAAAATTGAGAATTGTTTAGAATTGACCTGTTCAGAAATCTGGCGGTTGCTGCGAGCCAGACAGGTAATCTAACCATGCTGCTCAATTTCAAAACGAAATAGTTAATGAAGAATGACAAGTTCATTAAATGGAGGTGGTACCGCGGCCATGTTCGCCCTCCCCATTATTGAACTTGTCTTTTTATAATTTCTTATGATATCGAGGAATCTGTATGAAAACATTTCAAATTAAACAAAAAATGTGGTCCTTAGGTGGAAAATTTACCATTAATGACGAGTTAGGGATGCCAGCCTATCAGGTCGAGGGCAGCCTCTTCAAAATTCCCAAGACCTTTAAAATCATGGATATGCAGGGAAACCTGATAGGTAAGCTTGATAAGCAATTCTGGAGTTTTTTGCCCAAGTTTCAGGTCAATTTAGCCAATGGTCAAAGCTTTACCATCAAGAGGGATTTTACCTTCTTTAAACCCCACTATTCTCTCGAAAATCTGAATATGGAAGTTCAGGGTAACTTCTGGGAGATGAATTTTAACCTGCTGCAGAACGGGGAGCTTGTAGCCCGCATCTCACAGGAATGGCTGCGTATGACTTCAACCTATAATATTGAGGTGTATAACGAAATTTATTCAGACTTAGTCATCGCTTTAACAGTAGCGATTGATTATGTAAAAGCTCGGAAATCTGGGGGAGCAGCTAACTCAGCTGCTAATTAACTAAGACTAAAGATATAGAAAGGTTATAAATACTCATGAAAGCACTAACTTCTGCACAAATTCGTCAAATGTGGCTTGATTTCTGGAAATCCAAAGGTCATGCCGTAGAACCATCAGCTAACCTAGTGCCGGTCAATGATCCCACCCTCCTCTGGATTAACTCTGGGGTCGCTACCCTCAAGAAATACTTTGATGGTTCTGTCATTCCAGAAAATCCCCGTATTACCAATGCGCAAAAGTCTATTCGGACTAACGATATTGAAAACGTTGGTAAGACAGCCCGCCACCACACTATGTTTGAAATGCTGGGGAATTTCTCAATCGGAGATTACTTCCGTGATGAGGCGATTGAGTGGGGCTATGAGCTCTTAACTAGTCCGGACTGGTTTGCCTTTCCTAAGGAAAAACTTTATGTAACTTATTATCCAGATGACAAGGATACCTATGACCGTTGGGTTGCCTGCGGTATGGACCCCAGTCACATGGTTCCAATCGAAGATAACTTCTGGGAAATTGGTGCCGGTCCTTCAGGCCCTGATACAGAAATCTTTTACGACCGTGGTGAGGACTTTGACCCAGACCATATTGGTCTACGTCTCTTGGCAGAAGATATCGAAAATGACCGTTATATCGAGATCTGGAATATCGTCTTATCACAATTCAACGCAGATCCTAAAGTTCCACGTAAAGAGTATAAAGAACTCCCAAGTAAAAATATTGATACGGGTGCTGGCTTAGAGCGTCTGGCAGCAGTCATGCAGGGGGCTAAAACTAACTTTGAAACAGACCTCTTCATGCCAATCATTCGCGAAGTTGAAAAGCTCTCAGGGAAGACCTACGATCCAGACGGCGACAACATGAGTTTCAAGGTCATCGCTGACCATATCCGTGCCCTTTCTTTTGCTATCGGTGACGGTGCCCTTCCTGGTAATGAAGGTCGTGGTTATGTTCTTCGCCGTCTCCTCCGTCGTGCTGTTATGCACGGACGCAAGTTGGGTATCACGAATACCTTCCTCTACAAACTTGTTCCAACAGTTGGTAAGATTATGGAATCTTACTATCCAGAAGTGTTGGAAAAGCAAGACTTTATTGAAAAAATCGTTAAACGTGAAGAAGAAACCTTTGCCCGCACCATTGACGCTGGTAGCGGTCACTTGGAAGAGCTCTTAGCTGATCTCAAAGCGGCTGGTAAGGATACTTTGGAAGGTCAGGATATTTTCAAACTCTATGATACCTACGGATTCCCAGTTGAACTAACAGAAGAGTTGGCAGAGGATGCTGGATATAAGATTGACCATGCTGGTTTCCAAGCTGCCATGAAAGAGCAGCAAGAGCGAGCCCGGGCTGCCGTTGTCAAGGGCGGTTCTATGGGGATGCAAAACGAAACCCTCGCAGGTATCGTTGAGCCATCAACCTTCAGCTATGAGAAGGAAGTCCTAGATAGTAAGCTTTCAGTTATCATTGTGGATAACGAGCGTGCAGACTCAGTAACTTCGGGTCAAGCTCTTCTTGTCTTTGAAGAAACGCCATTCTATGCTGAAATGGGCGGACAGGTAGCTGACCATGGTGTCATCACAGATGTTGCTGGCCATGTCCTAGCCCGTGTGACAGATGTGCAAAAGGCACCAAATGGTCAAGCCCTTCATACCGTTGAGGTTGAAGGCGAATTGACTCTCGGTACAGAGTATCACTTGGAAATCGACCACAAACGTCGCTATGCGGTTGAGAAAAACCATACGGCCACTCACTTACTCCATGCGGCCCTTCACAATGTCATCGGTGAACATGCGACTCAGGCTGGATCGCTCAATGAAGAAGACTTCCTGCGCTTTGATTTCACTCACTTTGAGGCTGTAACAGCTGACGAACTCCGTCGTATTGAAGAAGAGGTCAACCAACAAATCTGGAAGGCTATTGCGGTCAAGACGATTGAAACTGACCTTGATACGGCTAAGGAAATGGGAGCTATGGCTCTTTTCGGTGAGAAGTATGGCAAGGATGTGCGCGTGGTTGTCATTGGTGATTATTCTATCGAGCTCTGTGGCGGTACTCATCTGGGTAATACCTCTGAAATCGGCCTCTTCAAGATCGTCAAAGAAGAAGGAATCGGATCAGGTACTCGCCGTATCCTCGCCCTGACCGGTCAACAAGCGTTTGAAGCCTTCCGTGAGGAAGAAGATGCCCTCAAGACAGTGGCTGCGATTGTCAAAGCACCCCAGCTTAAGGAAGCGCCAACTAAGGTGCAAAACCTGACCGAACAAGTTAAAGATCTGCAAAAAGAAATCGCAGAACTCAAAGAAAAAGCCGCTGCTGCCGCAGCAGGCGATATCTTTAAGGATGTCAAAGAGGCACATGGTATCCGCTACATTGCTAGTCAAGTAGAGGTTTCAGATGCTGGTGCTCTGCGCACATTTGCGGACAAATGGAAACAGGCGGATTACTCAGATGTTCTTGTTCTAGCGGCGAGCATCGATGCCAAGGTCAATGTCCTTGTCGCCAGCAAGGCTAAGGATATCCACGCTGGCAACCTCATCAAGGAACTGGCTCCAATTGTCTCAGGTCGCGGTGGCGGTAAGCCAGACATGGCTATGGCTGGAGGTTCAGACGCCTCAGCTATCCAAGCTCTTCTAGCCGCTGTGGCCGAAAAGCTCTAAGCTGAGTTAGCTGACTGTCTCAATGCAATAGGAATAAAAAGAAAGCGGGACAAACCGCGATGATTGTTGTGCAATCACCCACAAAGCATTGTAATCTCTGAAGATTACGTATAAGAAATCAATCATTCGAAGAATTTGATTGTCCTCGCTCTCTTATTTTAAGGCTCAGAGCTCTGCCACTCTCCTGTTTTTAGGTGGCAGGCGTTTGGCAGTCTATACCTAAACCGCCAAAGTCCACTGGAGCATTTTGACACTTGCGTTGCAAGCTTTATTTCCCGATTAAAAAGCTCTACCAGAGCTTTTTAACCCACCTCCGCACAGTTGATTAGGGATTGATATGAACTAACGTTCATAGAATTGGACATTCTCCAACAGTTCCCTAAACTGTTGGAGCTATCACTTGCGTAGCAGTTAAACAGTCCAGTGGACTGTTTAAGGGGGGCACCTGAAAATGGGACTGCCCCCAAAGATAAGAATTATCCAACCAGCAGTGGTTCATTGGTGTTAAAGCACCTCATAACTGTGCATGGGAAAGACTTCTTGGCAGAGCCAACAAGTCTTACTCCCAACCACTGTGCCTAGCAAATAAAATTGACCAAAGAATAAGGCTGAGAACTTTTGTCTCAGCCTCTTTTTGGTTAGCGAAAACCACCAGTTATGTGGCTGCTTCCAGAGAGCTTTGAACCTCGTATTAAAAGTCCTAAGATAATTAGTTTCGATTTCTTGTAACCTCTGGTTCAGAACTTTTTCAATTTAGTAATTTTTCAGTAGAAGCTTGTTAAAGTGACCCCAATCATATAAACTATAAGTGAAATAAACTGAAAGAGGGCAGATCTATGACCTTACTTCAAGAGATTAATATTAGAGATAATAAGCGTCTGGTATTAGGGCTGAATCTCGCCTCTCTCCTACTCTGGTTTCCTTTTCTTTATCTATTCGCTAAGCTTATTCCCATAGTAACTGGTAGCTCAGGAATTCGCCTTAATATTAGGGCCTGGGAACCCTTCGCTCTCATTGCTTTGATCATGACTATCTTTATCCTGCATGAGGGCATTCATGGTATCTTCTTCAAACTTTTTAAGCCTAAAAGCAAGGTTAAATTTGGTGTGATTTGGAGATTCTTCATACTCTATACTACCTGCTCAGGTTCCTTTTATAGTAAGGGCAAAATGCTAGTCATTGGAACTAGTCCTTTTATTATCAATAGTCTCCTATTAACTGTTGTTCTAGCACTAGGTTGGCTATCGGATCCCATTTACCTCTTTATTGTCAGCTTGCATGCGGCTGCTTGCAGTGGCGATTTTTACTATGTGTATATCATGACTTGGAAATATCGTAACAATAAGATTCTAGTAGAAAATAACGAAGAGGGGATTAAGATTTTTCAGGGCTAGTCTTCTAAGTCAGGTCTAACTAGCCAGTCATCTACCAAGTCTATCCGAACTTGGTTTTTTTGCTAAAAAATCGATGAATTACTGAGTTCAGAATAATCAGATAATAATAATTGTGTTAAAATATAGGCAACATCGGCGTGAAAGGTGGTATTTTATGCGTATTTCCCTAATTCAAATGGATATTTTATATGGACAGCCTCAAACTAATTTCGAGAAGGTTTTGGAGCTCCTAGAGCAGGCTGCCCAAGAAAATCCTGATGTTATTGTTTTACCTGAAATGTGGAATACAGGCTATGCCTTGTCCGATTTAGACCGGCTGGCTGATAAGGATGGCCGGCAGACTCAGCAACTGCTTAGTAAGTTTGCTAGAGAGAATAAGGTAGCTCTTGTCGGCGGTTCAGTGGCTGTCAAAGAAGGCAGTCATTTTTTCAATCGAACCTATATCTATAACAAAGAGGGGCAACTCTTAACAACCTATGACAAGGCTCACCTTTTTGGTTTGATGGCAGAGGATCGCTATCTGACAGCAGGATCTGACCGAAGCCTCTTTGAAGTAGCTGGCATTAAAGCAGCTTCTGTTATTTGCTATGATATTCGTTTTCCTGAATGGTTGCGGACCCTCATGTCTGATGGGCCTCAAATTCTCTTCGTCGTAGCAGAGTGGCCTCAAATCCGAGTGCAGCAGTGGGAGCTTCTCTTAAGAGCCCGTGCTGTTGAAAATCAGGCCTATGTGGTGGCGGTTAATCGAGTAGGAGATGATCCTGACAATCATTTTAGTGGGCATTCCATGGTTATTGATCCTCTGGGGAATGTCATCCTTCAAGCACCAGATGATGAGACAGGGATCTTTACGGCCGACTTGAACTTAGCCCAAATAGCTCAGGTCCGTGGAAATATTCCAGTTTTTGAGGATCGCAGACCAGAACTCTATCATTAGGAGGATAGCTATGAAATTTGAAACATCTGATTTATTAAAAGACTTACCCAAACAATTTTTTGCAGATCTAGTGGCCAAGGTTAATGCTAAGATTGCTCAAGGGGCTGATGTCATCAACCTCGGTCAAGGGAATCCTGACCAGCCAACCTACGACTTTATTGTGAAAGCCTTGCAGGATTCTGCAGCCAAGCCAGCCTCCCATAAATACTCCCTCTTTCGCGGGAATCCTCCTTTCAAGGAGGCAGCAGCTGACTTTTACAAGACAAATTATCAGGTTGATTTAGACAGCCAAACAGAAATCTGTGTTTTAGGAGGATCTAAAATTGGCTTGGTCGAATTACCCTGGGCCTTAATGAATCCTGGTGACCTCTTGCTCTTGCCTGACCCAGGCTATCCAGACTATCTCTCAGCGGTTGCTTTGGGGCAGGTGGATTGTGAGACTTATCCTCTACTGGTAGAAAATGACTTCCTGCCTGATTTGACTGCCATTCCCGAGGAGACTGCTCGTCGTGCTAAATTCATCTATATTAACTATCCCAATAATCCAACAGGCGCTGTGGCCACTCCGGAATTTTATGAAAACTTGGTGGCGTGGGCCAAGAAATATGAAGTCGGTGTCGTCAGCGATTTTGCTTATGGGGCTCTGGGTTACCAAGGCTATAAAAATCCTAGCTTTCTATCCACACCAGGTGCTAAGGATGTTGGCGTTGAGCTCTATACCTTCTCCAAAACCTTTAATATGGCTGGCTGGCGTTTAGCCTTCGCAGCTGGTAATGCAGATATGATTGAGGCCCTCAATCTCATTCAGGATCACCTCTTTGTCAGTATCTTTCCTGCCATTCAGGATGCGGGGGTGGCGGCCTTATCGGATCCAAGAGCCAAAGAGGCCATTGTAGCCCTCAACCAGAGATACGACCAAAGACGGAAGGCCTTCGTCCAAGCAGCTGCCCAGATTGGTTGGCAGGCCTTCCCGTCTAAGGGGTCCTTTTATGCCTGGATGCCTGTGCCTGAGGGGTTTAATAATCAAAGCTTCGCGGATCTCCTGTTAGAGAAAGCCCATGTTGCCGTTGCCCCAGGAATAGGGTTCGGTCAGGAAGGTGACGGCTATGTCAGAATCGGTCTTTTGGTTGAGCCAGACCGGCTGGTTCAAGCTGTTGAGCGTATTGGACAGCTAGACTTGTTTTAAACGAACCAAAGTATAAGCTGTCCCACTGGGGCACTGGGGGCCAGCAACCCTGATCAAAATCATGTATTAGGGTTCCTTTAGACTTGTTTTTTTAAGCACCTATCATGTACTGATCCCAAAAAGTTAGATAAGAAATTATCGAAAGGATTTAGTTCTGTATTGGACAGGGCTAAGTCCTTTGAATTTTATTTTAAATCGCTTGTTGGTGTAGTAAAAAATGTAGTCTGTAATAGCTTGTTCAAGTTCGTCAAGTTTGATAAGATTTCTCAAAACCGTAGAACATCTCAGATTTGAGAATACCGAAGAAAGATTTCATCATACCATTATCAGGACTATTTCCCTTACGTGACACAGACAGATGAATGCCTTCATCGGGTAAAAGCCTGAGGATATCCTGATATCCTTGATGATATCGAAGACAATCGGCAGTTCTGGTTTTTGCCCAATCAGGCACTTTCCAATGGTCTCTATGTCTCTATGGTGACCGAATATTACAATTCCTGATCAGATTTATAATTTTTTTGCTCGCTATAGCTGGTTCTACCTAGTTCTTAGGCATAATCTATGGCATTTGGACTGGGTCATTAACCATACGTTTTTTTTAATATTTTTGCGGACAGGAGAAATCTTGGCAAGATGATTATCATAAACGCTTTTAAGGTCTCTACAAGTTTTTATAAAAATAAGCATTGGAACTTTACCACTAGCTGCTGCCTCCTATAGAGGAAAAAGCAGCTTTTCTTTTCAATTTATTTTCGAAAGTTCCTCCTAATCTTTTCAGTCTGTCATTGGCAAATTAAATCTCTCATGGTACAATTAGAGAGTGAAATCAGAAAATATTAACCAATAATAACAATAACGATGATAGGAGATAAGTTACTAGAGCGCAGGGGGAAAGGCCTATTATGAAATTGATTGCCGAGTTAAATATCTTAAAGCGAAAGGGGCTAATCGTTTGCTTAAAACTATTGGGGCTCCTGCTCTGTTTCCCTTATTACTATCTCTTTTCTCGACTGGCTGTCGCTATCACAGGCACTTCTTCCTTTTATATCAACTGGTGGGAACCTTTTTTCTTTCTCTTCGATTTAGTCCTCCTGTTAGTCATTCACGAGGGGATTCATGCTTTCTATTTAAAGTTGTTTAACCCCAATAATCCTGTAAAATACGGTTCCAAATGGTATCTAGGCTTTTTTAATGCTGCCAGTCCAGGTTCCTACTATCCCAAAGGGCAGATGCTGATTGTTTATTTGGCTCCTTTTGTCCTAACCAGTCTCGTTTTAACCCTCGTTTTAGCTCTGGGTTGGCTTTCTTCTTTAACCTATCTCGTTTTGAGCGTTCTGCATACGGCAGCCTGCACTAAAGATTTTTATTTTGTCTACCTTATTTTTTGGAAATACCGCAAATATCAGCTCTTGATTGAGATTAAAGAGCTGACAATCAAGTTTTATCAGGCTTGAGAATTGGCATAGAGAAAATCTAAAATAATATTTTGAGTCAATTTTTCACAGGCCAAACTTAGTTTTAGAGCAATGAATGCTCTTGGTTACAATATTGAACGAAACGGCAAGAAAGACCATCATTTCAATAAAAGAAATGAGAGGCTTTTTTATTTATATGCAGGCAGTCATGCAGATTTGTTTAAAATGTGAAGGCAGTTCTTGATGAGCTGTCTTTTTGCTTTCTGTGTTCCTAAGCTGATGAGACAGTCCAATCTATTCTAGAAAATTGAGGAAAAAATATGATGAATCAAGTTTTCTGCTATGCTAGAAAATTACTATTAAAGTAAATGCTTGCACAAACGACAAAAATTTCCCAAACTTACCAAAAACAGGAATTCCAAGTTATTAACTGACTCGATAAATCATGACACATTTAAATTGAAATGGATAGGATGAAGAAAGGATGAGCAGTGACCTATTCTGAAAAAACGAATTGCTCATAGTGACTGCACTCATCCTTACATCTATCGTAAAAGAGAGACTCATAAGAAACATAATGCTTGATTTGACACTGGTTAGCTAAGGGGACAAACAGCCATGATAGCTTAGCCCTCACCCACAAAGCATTGTAATCTCTGAAGATTACGTATAAAAAGTACGATTGAAGATCTGACAGTAATTGAAAACAGACTTAACAATCTTTCTAAAACCTCCTTGATGACACATCTTCTAAGATATTTTTAGAGACAGGCTAACTTAGAATTTGGTAAATTTCTAAAAATGATCAGTTGCCAATAAATAAAAGCCAATTAGCTTGTTTAGTTCCTCATAAAATGGTAATATGACATCAATGTCATCAAAAAAACTAGAATGTTACAATTCGATTAAAAGGAGTAGAGATGAAACGCAAAGAAACGTTTGGTTTTCGCAAGAGTAAGATCAGTAAGAGCCTTTGTGGTGCCTTGTTGGGAACTGCTATTGTTGTGTCTGTAGCAGGTCAAAAGGTACTAGCTGAAGATATGATGAACAGCACAACATCAAGTATTGATACAACAGCAGTTGTTGGAACGGAGACTGGGAATCCCGCAACCAACCTGCCTGATAAACAGGCAGACTCTAGCAGTCAAGCAGAGACCAGTCAGGCTCAGGAGGGAGAAAAGACTGGTTCGATGCCTGTCAATGTAGCGACCACTGAGCTTGACGAAGCCGTGAAATCCGCTACTGAAGCTGGTGTAACAGTATCACAAGATGAAACCGTTGACAAGGGAACTGTGGGGACGTCCCAAGAAGCAGATGAAAAATCAAGTGAAATCAAGGCAGACTACAGCAAGCAAGCGGAAGCCATCAAAACCACAACAGAAACCTACAAGGCTGATGTGGCTGCTAATCAAGCAGAAACCGATCGTATCAATCAAGAAAATGCCGCCAAGAAGGCCCAGTATGAACAGGCTTTAGCCGCTAACAAGGCTGAAGTTGAACGCATAACCAATAAAAATGCTCAGGCCAAGGCCGACTATGAAGCCAAATTAGCTCAATATCAAAAAGATTTGGCAGCTGTCCAACAAATTAATACAGATACTCAAGCTGCCTATGCAGCGGCTAAGGAAGCTTATGAAAAAGAGTTAGCTCGCGTACAACAAGCCAATGCAGCTGCCAAGAAGGCTTATGAAGAAGCTGTCGCAGCCAATAATACCCAAAATGCAGCTATCGCTGCAGAAAATGTCGCCATCAGGCAGCGCAATGCCCAAGCCAAGGCTGACTACGAAGCCAAAATGGCTCAATATCAAAAAGACCTAGCGGCAGTCCAAGCAGGGAATGCGGCTAATGAAGCCGACTACCAAGCCAAAAAAGCGGCTTACGAGCAAGAGCTAGCCCGTGTGCAAGCGGCTAATGCGGCTGCCAAAACAGCCTATGAGCAAGCAGTCGCTGCTAACACCGCCAAGAATGAAGAGATTAAGGCGGCAAATACTGCTATCAGGCAGCGCAATGCCCAAGTCAAGGCTGATTACGAAGCTAAATTAGTCCAATATCAAAAAGATTTGGCTGCTGTTCAAAAGAATAATGCAGACAATGAAGCTGACTACCAAGCTAAACAATTAGCCTACGAAACTGAATTGGCTCGGGTGCAAAAAGCCAATGCCGATGCCAAGGCAGCTTATGACCAAGCTGTTAAGGACAACCAAGCAAAGAATGCTGAGATTGCAGCGGAAAATGCCGCTATCAGGCAGCGCAATGCTCAAGCCAAGGCTGATTACGAAGCCAAATTGGCTCAATATCAAAAAGATTTGGCTGCTGTTCAAAAGAACAATGCAGACAATGAAGCTGACTACCAAGCTAAAAAATTAGCCTACGAAACTGAATTGGCTCGGGTACAAAAAGCCAATGCCGATGCCAAGGCAGCTTATGACCAAGCTGTTAAGGACAACCAAGCAAAGAATGCTGAGATTGCAGCGGAAAATGCCGCTATCAGGCAGCGCAATGCTCAAGCCAAGGCTGATTACGAAGCCAAATTGGCTCAATATCAAAAAGATTTGGCTGCTGTTCAAAAGAACAATGCAGACAATGAAGCTGACTACCAAGCTAAAAAATTAGCCTACGAAACTGAATTGGCTCGGGTACAAAAAGCCAATGCCGATGCCAAGGCAGCTTATGACCAAGCTGTTAAGGACAACCAAGCAAAGAATGCTGAGATTGCAGCGGAAAATGCCGCTATCAGGCAGCGCAATGCCCAAGCCAAGGCTGATTACGAAGCTAAATTAGCCCAATATCAAAATGACTTAACCCAATACCAAAAAGATTTAGCTGACTATCAAACCAAGTTAAAAGCTTATGAAGATGCTCAAGCCACTTATAAGGCTGCCTTGGCGGAACTGGAAAAACACAAAAATGATGATGGCTATTTACCATCACCAGAATCGCAACCCTTTATTTTTGAGCAAGAAAAAAATGCCACCCTCGAAATTACATCGGGAGATAAAGTCTATAATGCTGACGAATTTTATGCCGAAGCAGATAAAATGGACTATATTAAGGCAGATACGCCATTTAATACAGAAAAGAGACGAGTGGCCTATGACCACTTTTGGGGTGGAATTCAAGATAGTGCAGATTGGCCGGGCAAGCGAGTATTTTTGCCAAAAGGTAAACCTGTTGTTGCACGGTACAGCAACCTAAAGAATTCAGAGTTGAATGGTAAAAGGATTGCGTCTGCCGAATTCATATATACGTTAAAAGATACCAGTCTTAATGCTGATAAAATACCTGCGATGCTATATGATGATCCTACACAAACAATATATTATTTTGAGTTCTTTGGCTCACAGAGTATTGATGTCGACATTAAGTTTTATGATGAAGATGGAAATAAGATCGATGCAACGGGTGCCTTGTTAGATTTCTCTTCACTTAACAGAGGACATGGCTGGCCGCAGTATAATGGTATAAATACAATTGAAAAGGTTAATTATCATACGGGAACGGCCATTGAAATAAACGGCTCTTCTGTAAAAGACAATGGGGATGGCTTATATGCTGCTACTCCAAACTATACTAAGGCCAATCAGTCAAGATTTGAAAGCGGTGAATGGGATAGTTCGGATTCCCCATTGAATTGGTATGGAGCTATTGTTGGTAAACAAACTGGTCCCGATATTAAATTTACGCTTTCTGCCGAAAACGCTTCGGGAATATGGTTCGCTTTTGATTCTAAGATAAAGGCAAAGGACATTCCTAATAAACCGATGGAATCTGAACCAACACCGCCAGTAGCCCCAACTCAGCCCTCAGAACCTGTTTACGAGGTCGAAAAGGACTTGGAGCCAGCTCCGGTAGAACCAAACTACGATCCAGAGCCAACACCGCCGACTCGTACGCCGGATCAGCCGGAACCAAACAAACCAGATGAGCCTAACTATGAAGTAGAAAAACCATCAGAACCGGCCCCAGTCAAACCCAACTACGATCCAGAGCCAACGCCGCCAACTCGTACGCCGGATCAGCCGGAACCAAACAAACCAGATGAGCCTAACTATGAAGTAGAGCAGCCTCAGGAACCAGCACCGGTAGAACCCAACTACGAATCGGAGCCAACGCCGCCGACTCGTACGCCGGATCAGCCGGAACCGAATAAACCGGCTGAACCCAACTATGAAGTGGAGCAGCCTCAGGAACCAGCCCCAGTCGAACCCAAGTACGATCCGGAACCAACACCGCCGACTCGTACGCCGGATCAGCCGGAACCGAATAAACCGGCTGAACCCAACTATGAAGTGGAGCAGCCTCAGAAACCGGCACCGGTCGAACCCAACTACGAATCGGAGCCAACGCCGCCAACTCGTACACCGGACCAGCCGGAACCAACTAAGCCATCTGAACCCAACTATGAAACTCTGCCAACCCCACCTGTTGACCCTGTTTATGAGAAGGTACCTGATCCAGTCAGCGTGCCAAGGGTTCGCTATCACTACTACAAATTAGCGATTCAGCCAGGTGTAACCAAGACAATCAAGAATAGCGATAATCTTGATATTGATAAGACTTTAGTAGCTAAGCAATCAACTGTTAAGTTCCAATTGTTGACCGCAGATTTACCAGCTGGTCGTCCCGAAACGACTTCCTTTGTTCTGGTGGATCCATTGCCAAGTGGCTATCAATTTAATTTAGAAGCTACAAAGGTTGCTAGTCCTGGCTTTGACACTAGCTATGATGAAGCTACGAATACAGTAACTTTCACGGCCACTTCAGAAACATTAGCTAATCTCAATAACGATCTGACTAAGGCGGTTTCGACCATTTACCCAACGATTGTTGGCCAGGTGCTGAATGATGGTGCTATCTATACCAATAATTTCACTCTGACGGTCAATGATGCCTATGGTATTAAATCAAATATCGTTCGGGTAACCACTCCAGGGAAACCAAACGACCCTAAACATCCAAACAACAACTATATCAAGCCGCACAAGGTCAATAAAAATGAAAACGGCGTGGTGATTGATGGGAAGGCTGTCTTAGCTGGTTCAATAAACTACTATGAATTGACTTGGGACTTGGACCAATACAAGGGTGATAACTCTGCTAAAGAAAGTATTCAAAAAGGATTCTTCTATCTAGAGGATTATCCAGAAGAAGCCCTCGACCTGCGTCCAGATTTAATCAAAATCACTGATGCTAGTGGCAAGACCGTAACAGGTATTAGCGTGACTGATTATGCTAACCTTGAAGCAGCTCCAGAAGTGGTTCGTAACATGCTTCAAAAGGCTAATATCGCACCAAAAGGTGCTTTCCAGCTTTTCACAGCCGATGATCCGCAGGCCTTTTATGATGCTTATGTGGTTACCGGAACAGACTTGACCATTGTGACACCAATGGTTGTCAAGGCTGCAATGGGTAAAACAGGTGGCGGCTACGAAAACAGGGCCTATCAAATTGATTTCGGTAACGGCTATGAGTCCAACCCAGTGATTAACAATGTCCCTAAGATTGATCCGAAGAAGGATGTGACACTGACACTTGATCCCGCCGACTTGACTAATATTGATGGGCAAATGATTGCTCTCAATCAAACCTTCAATTATCGTCTGATTGGTGGTATCATTCCACAAAAGCATGCTGAAGAGCTCTTCGAGTATAGCTTCGAAGATGATTATGATCAGACAGGTGATAAGTACACGGGCCAATATAAGGCCTTTGCCAAGGTTGACCTTACCCTCAAAGATGGTACTGTCATCAAGGCAGGTACGGACCTGACCCAATATACTAAAGCCCAAGTCGATGAGGCTGATGGTCGGATTCTTATCAGCTTTAAGGAAGACTTCTTACGGTCTGTCTCTGTTGATTCGGCCTTCCAAGCGGAAGTTTATCTGCAAATGAAGCGGATTGCCGTTGGAACCTTTGAAAATACCTATGTTAATACGGTTAATGGCATCACTTATAGCTCAAACACGGTTCGCACCAGCACACCGGAGCCTAAGACGCCAGAAGATCCTAAGACTAGCCATACGGTCCTCTATCGTCCGGTTAAGGAAAAGGCTTATCAGCCGGCTCCGCCACAAACCGGTCACCTGCCAGCTACTGGCGATACTAACAATGCTTACATGCCTCTATTAGGATTAGTTAGCCTGACAGCCGGCTTTAGTCTGCTTGGCATTCGCCGTAAGAAAAACTAAGATATATTGCAAAAAAATGAGAAAGCACACCTTTCTCATTTTTTCTGTATTTTGAAGAAAAAACGAACAAAATGAGTTTTCTATTATTTAGAAAGTCATCCTGTTCGTTTTTTATTTAATTTACCATTTTACGGGGCTTGACGATTCTTGAAATCAAAACCTTTTGGACCTAAGTTTTTCTTTAATTTATTAGCAGAAAACGTTTAATAAAGGGAAAGAGCAGACTTAGAGCAATGATGCAGGCTAAGGTTTCACCCAAGCAAGAAGAACTATTGATAATAGCAGAGTAGACGAGAGCTGACTGCCCCTTAGGAGCGTAGCTTCCCCAGAAAATAATTCCAGCAATAAAATGGATGATATAGCGAGACAGGCTGCCGATTAAAATCCCAAGAACCATAATGGCCCAGCTCCTTAAGGGCTGATTTTTTTTAAGAGTTTGATTGAATAAAGGCCTGATGATGCCGGCAAAGCCGATCAAACTAAAGGCAACGAAGTATTCTAAAAAACCTTGCCAGAGATTGAGCCAACCCCCAGCTGCCTGACCAAGCGCAACTTGCAGGATCCCCCAGATCAAGCCTGCTACGATAGCAGGCTTGGTGCCTCGGCGAAAGGCGATTAAAAAGATAGGGACCATCTTAAAGGATAAGGAAATCCAAGGACCGATTGACATCGGCTGGGTAAAGAAATCCAGTACCATGGCCAGACCAGCAAAGATAGCTATTTCAGCCATCGAAGCAACATTTGTTTTTTGCATAAAAAATCCTCCTTAGCCCAGTCTGACTGGGCAATTGATTTGATTTGCCACAATCAAAACTGAGATAAGCAGGACTTTGACTAATCCACTTATTTCTGCACATCCCTTACGCAAGCATTACCTTGTTCAGGTTCAAAGAGTTTAGACACCCAGACTTTACGCAAAACTCCAATGTTATGGAATTTACTTAAAACTGGGGGTCATTCTCAGCAAAAGCTCCTCTTGTGACGCCTACATCATAGCAGAAATCTGCTCATTTAACAAGTTCCTACTCTTGCTACATTTCCTAAATCATCAGCAGATCTGCTAAATTAGTGGCAAATGACCTGGCAAAGTACTTTTCCCTATAAATATATATTCAAAAAACTACATTAAACAAAGTGACAATATGCAGATGCTTCAAAAATAGCTTAAATAAAGCAAATGCATCGTATTAAGTTTTTTAGGAGGGAGGAATTAGAAGCTGAATTATAATCATTCTGTAATAAACAGAAAAATGTTATATATTTTTCAAAACCATGGCGTAGCAAGACAATAATATTTCTTAATCAAGGGAATTATGTTACAATATTCTAGGCAATATTATTTGCTTAGAAAAATATTGGGAGAAAACAATGAAAGCAAAACAAGTTTACGGTTTTCGAAAAAGTAAGGTTGTGAAGTCTCTATGCGGTGCTGTGTTGGGAGCCACAGCACTGGTGTCACTGACAGGCTATAGAGCAGCAGCCGAGGAAGTATCGGAAACAACATCGACAAGCGGTGTTGACACGGAGGTTGTCGGGACAGCAACAGGCAATCCAGCGACCAATCTGCCGGAAGCTCAAGGCCCAGCTAGCGACCAAGCCAGCCAGAGTCAGGACCAAGCCGGCCAGAACAATGGGGAGAAGCTGGTTGTAGAAGCCCCATCACCAGAATTGGAGCAGGTGGTTAAGGAAGCCTACCAAGCCGGTGTGAGGGTTCAAGAAGACGCCAACGTAGACGCAGGGACTGTTCAGACTTCAGATCAAGCCGATGCTAAGCAGGCAGAGATTGATGCGGATTATGCCCAGCAAGTAGAAGAAATTAAGACAACCGTCGACTCTTATAAGGAAGACATTGCTAAGCACAAGGCGGAAGTTGAGCGAATAGATGCAGAAAACAAGGCCGCTGTAGAGCAATATGATAAAGATTTGGCTGCTCATCAGGAAGAAGTTGAGCGGATTAATGCTGCTAATGCTGCTGCCAAGTCTGACTATGAAGCTAAATTGGCTCAGTATCAAAAAGATCTGGAAGCTATTCAAAATACGAATAAAAATAATGAAACCGCTTATCAGGCTGCACTTGCAGCCTACCAAGCTGAATTAGAACGGGTTCGGAAAGCCAACGGGGATGCCAAGGCAGCCTATGAGCAAGCTGTAAAGGACAATAACGCTAAGAATGCTGAGATTGCAGCCGAAAACGCCGCGATTAAGCAGCGCAATGCCGATGCCAAGGCTAAATATGAAGCGGCCTTGAAGCAATATGAAGCCGATTTGGCAGCAGCTCAGCAGGGCAATAAGGATAATGAAGCTGACTATCAAGCTAAGAAACTAGCTTACGAAACTGAATTAGCCCGCGTTCAGAAGGCGAATGCCGATGCCAAGGCAGCCTATGAGCAAGCTGTTAAGGACAACAACGCTAAAAATGCTGAGATTGCAGCCGAAAATGCCGCTATTAAACAGCGCAATGCTGATGCCAAAGCTAAATACGAAGCTGCCTTGAGGCAATATGAAACAGATCTAGCAGATGTCCAACAAAAGAACAAAGATAATGAAGCCGACTATCAAGCTAAAAAATTAGCCTACGAAACTGAATTGGCTCGCGTGCAAAAAGCTAACGCTGATGCTAAGGCCGCTTATGATCAAGCTGTTAAGGACAACCAAGCTAAGAATGCTGAGATTGCAGCGGAAAACGCTGCTATTAAACAGCGCAATGCTGACGCTAAGGCTGACTATGAAGCCAAATTAGCTAAATATGAAAAGGACTTAGCCAAATATCAAAAGGACTTGGCTGAGTATCCTATCAAAAAACGGGAATACGAAGAGGAACAAGAGCGAATTAAAAAAGCTCTGGAAGAACTTGAGAAGCATAAGAACGAAGATGGTAACTTGACAGAACCATCTGCCCAAAGCTTGGTCTATGACCTTGAACCAAATGCTCAATTGGCGTTGACAACCGAAGGTCAGTTTTTAAAAGCATCAGCTATGGATGATGCTTTTAGCAAGAGCACTTCAAAAGCTAAGTATGATCAGAAAGTACTTCAGATGGATGATTTGGACATCAGTAATTTACAACAAGCTGATGATGTCTCTTCTTCAATGGAGCTCTTTGGTAATATTGGCGATAAGTCAGATTGGACGACAACTGTAAGTAACACAGGTGAAGCTAAGTGGGCTTCTGTCCTTTTAGAACGCGGACAAAGTGCTACAGCTACTTATACAAATTTAGAAAACTCTTACTACAATGGTAAAAAGATTTCCAAGATTGTCTTTAAGTATACTGTTGATCCAGATTCAAAATTCCAGAATCCAGAAGGTAAGGTCTGGCTGGGGATCTTTACCGATCCAACTCTAGGGGTATTTGCGTCTGCTTTCACTGGAAATACAGAAAAAGATACATCTATCTTTATTAAAAATGAATTCACCTTCTACGATGAAGATGGCAATCCGATTGACTTTGATAATGCGCTTTTATCGGTAGCATCATTAAACCGTGAGCATAACTCTATCGAGATGGCTAAGGACTATACTGGTACCTTCGTTAAGATTGCCGGTTCATCTATCGGTGAGAAAAACGGTCAGATTTATGCTACGGACACGCTTAACTTTAAACAGGGTGAAGGTGGTGCCCGTTGGACTATGTATAAGAATAGTCAGCCAAACTCAGGTTGGGATTCATCCGATGCACCAAATTCTTGGTATGGTGCAGGGGCTATCAGGATGTCCGGCCCAAATAACAGCATTACCCTAGGTGCCACTTCGGCAACAAATGTTATGCCGCTTTCTGAAATGCCGATTGTTCCAGGTAAAGACAATGCGGAAGGTAAACGGCCAAATATTTGGTATTCTCTCAATGGTAGAATTCGTGCGGTAAATGTGCCTAAAGTGACCAAGGAAAATCCAGAACCACCAGTAGAACCTACCAAGCCAGAAGAACCTAAGTATGAAGTCGAAAAGGACTTAGAGCCAGCACCGGTAGAACCCAAGTACGATCCAGAGCCAACGCCGCCGACTCGTACGCCGGATCAGCCAGAACCTAATAAACCACAAGAGCCAAACTACGAGGTCGAAAAGCCATCAGAGCCAGCACCGGTGGAACCCAAGTACGATCCAGAGCCAACACCGCCAACTCGTACGCCGGATCAGCCGGAACCTAATAAACCACAGGAGCCTAACTACGAAGTAGAAAAGCCATCCGAACCGGCACCGGTAGAACCTAACTACGAGCCGGAGCCAACACCACCGACCCGTACACCGGATCAGCCAGAACCAAACAAACCGCAGGAACCTAACTATGAACCGGAGCCAACGCCTCCAACGCCACCGATTCTAAAACGCTTCCCTGGAGCACCCGCTGTTCCAACGGTTCGTTACCACTATGCAAGATACGCTATCCAGCCTCAGGTTAACAAGGGTATTACCAATAACATAGGAGTCGATATCGACAAGACCCTGGTCGCTAAGCAGTCAGTGGTCAAGTTCCAACTGAGAACGGCTGAGTTGCCGGCCAACCGTGAGGAAACCACCTCCTTCGTCTTGGTCGACCCTCTTCCAAGTGGCTATCAGTTCAATCTGGAAGCGACCAAGGTGGCCAGCCCAGACTTTGATGTTACCTATGATCAAGCGACGCATACGGTGACCTTTACGGCCACAGCTGAAACACTGGATCTGCTCAATCGGGACTTCACCAAGGGCATCACCGCCCCAGTCCCAACCATTGTCGGTCAGGTCATGAACGACGGGGCTGTCTACAAGAATAACTTCACCCTAACAGTGAATGACGCTTATGGGGTTAAATCCAATATCGTTCGGGTAACCACCCCAGGTAAACCAGAAGACCCAGATAATCCAGGGAACAACTATATCAAACCGCACAAGGTCAATAAAAATGAAAAGGGTATCGTCATTGATGGCAAGACCGTCCTAGCTGGAACCATCAATTACTATGAATTGACGTGGGATCTGGATCAATACAAGGGCGATAAGTCTTCCCCAGATACTATCCAAAAAGGCTTCTTCTATCTGGATGATTACCCAGAAGAAGCGCTGGATCTGAAGTCAGACCGCGTTAAAATCGTCGACGCTAATGGCAAAGCCGTTGAAGGGATCAGTATCACTGATTATGCCAGCCTTGAGGCGGCCCCAGAGGACGTTCGGACCATGCTCCAAAAGGCTAACATCACACCAAAAGGCGCCTTCCAGCTCTTCACAGCCGATAATCCGCAGGCCTTCTATGAAGCCTATGTGGTTAAAGGAATTAATCTGACTATTGTCACTCCAATGACCGTTAAAGCCGAGATGGGCAAGACTGGCGGTTCTTATGCGAACAAGGCCTACCAAATTGATTTTGGCAATGGCTATGAATCCAATATTGTGGTCAATAACGTGCCTAAGGTGGATCCTAAGAAGGACGTGACCCTGACCCTAGATCCCGCCGATACGTCTAATATCGACGGTCAGACCGTAGCGCTTAATCAAGTCTTCAACTACCGTTTGATCGGTGGGATCATCCCAGGCAACCGCTCAGATGAGCTGTTTGAGTACAACTTCTACGATGACTATGACCAGACAGGCGATCAGTACACCGGACAGTATAAGGTTTACGCCAAGTCTGACATCACCCTTAATGATGGGACTGTAATCGCAGCGGGAACGGATATGACTGGTTATACGACGGCAGACGTCAATGAAGCTGAGGGGCTCATTGTCATCAGATTCCAGGAAGCCTTCTTGCGTTCGGTTTCGCTGAACTCTAGTTTCCAAGCCGAAAGCTATATTCAGATGAAACGGATAGCTGTCGGCACCTTTGAGAACACCTATATCAATACGATTAACGGTGTGACCTACAGTTCCAATACGGTTAAGACGACAACGCCGGAGGATCCAGCTGATCCTACGCCGCCGGCACCAAATCGCGACCGGATGCCGCTAACGGTGACCTATCACTTTGAGGATGCGGCACCGCAGCCAGCAAAAGCCAGCCTTCTGCCGCAGACTGGCAGCAAGGACAGTGCTTATCTGCCACTCTTAGGCGTGAGTGCGATTCTGGCCGGTCTTGGTTTACTAGGCAGTCAACGCCGTAAAAAAGAAGAAAACTAAAAGAATTGGAAGAGCTTTTAGTAATAAACTCTGTTAGAAATCTTCTATATCTTAAGTAAAAACACAAGTAAGTCTTACTTTTGGCGTCTGCCATTTTGGACTTGCTTGTGTTTATTTTTTATGTTCTTAGATTTTATATGCGAGTACTAGAAGCTAGCAGATGACATACCTTATGAGCATTTGAAATCAAAAGCTCGTTATGCATAGCATAGGGCTTTAAAACTAATCACTGCTAGCCAGCACATTAAGGTTAAGAAGTACTTTTGAAGTGGCAGAGGTCTATCTTTACAGCACATCATTTTACAAGGTACATGTATAATCCACTATCAATATCTTATTTGTGGATCTTTGTAAAATTTTAGGATCTATTCTTGACAAAAGTTATCGCATTAGATATAATCAGTTTATCTGATAATCAGAAAGGGTGATTATTTTTGAAGGTTGAAGAATCGTGGGGATTTGCTATCAGTAAAATTGGCCAAGAGATGGATCGGTGTTTCAGTCGGCAATTAGAAGCAGTGGGATTGAAATATAGGGATTCCAGATATTACGGAGTCCTTCTGGCTGTTTATAATTATCCTCAGCTGACTCAGCTGAAAATTGGGGAGAAGCTCAGTATTGACCGCACAAGTATTGGGCAGCTGATTGACGAACTTGAGAGGAAAGGACTGGTTCATCGCGAAAAAAATCCTGAGGACAGAAGACAGAATGTCCTTACATTAACGTTAGAAGGAGAAGGGTTAGTCAAAAATATGTGGCCTAAACTCAAAGCCGCCGAACAACAAGTGATCAGAGACTTACCTGACAGTCAAAAAACTATTATCTTAGAAATCGCTGAACAAATAAAGGAGAATAACCATGACAAAACTGGAATTACTAGAAACCTACCTTAGCCTGTATATTAACCATTTTGACGTATTGAAGGCCATGGAAAGAGACGAGTCACCTTATGTGATCTTGGATGTCCGCAATGCACCAGCTGCTGTCAAAAAAGACCAGATTAAGGGCGCTTTGGCGATACCTGCTAAGGACTTAGCTAATGAGCTTGAGCAGTTAGACAAAGAGAAAATCTATGTTGTCTATGATTGGAACAGCGGAACAACCTTAGGCAAGCAAGCACTCTTCATACTGTTATCCGCTGGTTTTGAAGCCTACGAGCTCTCAGGAGCTCTTGAAGGATGGAAGGGTATGAATCTGCCAATTGAAGAAGTTCACTAATCTTTAAGGGCCAATCAGCAATCAGCCATGGAGAGATTGATGCCATCTTGTCTGCCAAATCAAGCACTGCGCTAATTGGTTAAAACAATAGACTTGTTCAGTAACCAAAACTAGTATGCCAAACTCATGAAAATCGTATACAAAAACAAAAAGCCCTAAAACTTTACTCAGAATATTTAAATAGTTAAGCTGAGTTGATTTGTGGCATTATCAATTATAAATGCCTTAGTTTTCGAACAAGTCTAATATAAAAAAAGAGTTTGCAGCAATTTGATATACTCCCCTCATAGTGAACAGTGAAAAAATTAAAAATTTCACTGTTCACTATGAGGGGAGTTTTCGGATCTTCAAACTTTTTTTCTTGATACTTAGACTAAACCTTTGTATAATATGTATACAAATAGTTGGTGTACATATTATTTTAAAAGGGGAACTGATGGAGTTACATGAATCGTTGGGCTTTTTGCTAAATTACAGCGCACGTTTGATAAAGAGAAGGCTTGATCAAGAGCTTAAGCAGTACCATCTGACAACGTCACAATGGGCAGTTTTAAAAATACTATCTGAACACAGTCATATATCACAAGCGGAATTGGCAGATTTGACTGGAACCGATCGTGCCAATTGCGGCGCTGTGCTTGATAAATTAATCGCTAAACAGTTTGTCGAAAAAACACTGTCGCCCCAAGATCGCAGAAGTTATGTTGTTTCAATAACACCGTCAGCACTTGAGTTGGTTGAAAACATTGTCGCCTTAGTTAATCAGACAAATAGACAGGCGCTGAAAGGATTCTCAAAAGACGAGCAACAGCAATTTGTTAATAGCCTAAACCTTGTCATAAAAAATTTGCTGAAAGCGAGGTAGAAGTATGATGTTAACAAAGCTAATAATGGGTTCTTTTGGTTCAATTGAAATAGTGGCTAATCTTATTTTTTTGCTAAGATTTTTTGAGAAAAGGGATTTTCAATATGCTCAAGTGTTTCACGGAGACCTGCCTAAATCCGCCAGTCAGAAGGCTTGGCTTTTAAAAATAACAGCTTCTTTTGTACTAGGACTGATAGCTTTGGCAGGGACTTTGCTTCTCCTAGTTCATTTGACATCTGTGGGATTAGTTTTATATTATTTATTTATTCGGTCTGGGGATGCTAGTCATGACCTTGGTGCAGACGCTGTATTATGGGAAGCAGTATCCGCCTGCAAAATTTGCTTTTATTTTAGGAATAGGCATTCTGGTGCTAGTCTTTTTCCACCCCTAAGCAGCTAATCTGCCTTTAAATAAGAAGTTTTACTCTCTTTTTAACCTTTATAAGCACCTGATATGTCTTTTTTGTACTAGGCAAGACGTTATTCACCCACTTGACTGTCTATTTTTTAAAAGAAGTAGGCTTATTAAAACAATTTAATAGCTGAATTCACAGATTAAGTCCTGAGGACCTTTTGAAAAAAACTGCATGAAATCATACAGAAGTTAGTCTCAGACTAGGTTCTGTTTTTTACTAAAAAGCTAGTACCATTGCTTTTCTCAGAACTAAGTGTTTTATAAATAAGTATACAAAAGCTCCTAGGTTTGAGATATCCTATAATCAATTTTCTGCCTTAGACTAATGTCTGGTTTTACAACTAGCTAGGACGTATTCTGGGAATTAACCATGTTAAAAATAATGCTAAATTAAAAGATTAAGCTACCATTTTCATTCATAACGTGTTATACTGAATAGGTTGCACAATTGCACACGATTATAGGCTTTATAAGGCAGCCTCGCACTGCCTTTTAGAAAGAAGAATACTATTGAAATTTACAGAATTAAACTTAGCAGAAAATATTCTGCAGGCTGTTGAAAAAGCAGGTTTCGTTGAACCCTCTCCTATTCAGGAGATGACTATTCCCTTGGCTCTTGAAGGCAAAGATGTTATCGGCCAAGCGCAGACAGGGACTGGTAAAACGGCAGCTTTCGGCCTGCCAACCTTAAATAAGATTGACACTGCTAATAATGTCATTCAAGCTTTAGTTATTGCGCCAACACGGGAATTGGCCGTTCAAAGTCAGGAAGAGCTCTTCCGTTTTGGCCGCGAAAAGGGTGTCAAGGTTCGCTCAGTTTACGGTGGGTCAAGCATTGAAAAGCAAATTAAGGCTCTGCGTTCAGGTGCCCATATCGTAGTTGGTACACCAGGGCGTCTGCTGGACTTGATCAAACGTCGAGCTCTTAAGCTCAATACAGTTGAGACCTTAATTCTTGACGAAGCCGATGAAATGCTTAATATGGGCTTTTTGGAAGATATTGAAGCCATCATCAGCCATGTGCCAAACGAACGCCAAACCCTGCTCTTCTCGGCTACCATGCCAGATGCGATTAAACGTATTGGTGTGAAGTTTATGAAAGATCCTGAGCATGTCAAAATTGCAGCTAAGGAACTAACCAGCGATATGGTTGAGCAGTTCTACGTTCGCGTTAAAGAGCGGGAAAAATTTGATACCATGACTCGTTTGATTGATGTCGAACAGCCTGAGCTATCTATTGTCTTTGGTCGGACTAAACGGCGGGTAGATGAATTGACTCGCGGTCTCAAACTGCGAGGCTACCGGGCAGAAGGTATCCATGGAGATTTGGATCAAAACAAGCGTTTGCGAGTCATCCGCGACTTTAAAAATGATAATCTAGATATTCTAGTAGCGACCGATGTAGCTGCACGTGGACTCGATATTTCAGGCGTGACCCATGTCTACAACTACGATATTCCGCAAGATCCCGAGAGCTATGTCCACCGCATCGGGCGAACTGGCCGTGCAGGTAAATCAGGTCAATCCATCACTTTTGTCTCACCTAATGAAATGGGTTACCTTTCTATCATTGAAAATCTAACCAAAAAGCGCATGAAGGGCCTTAAACCGGCAACTGCAGACGAAGCCTTTCAAGCTAAGAAACAGGTTGCTCTCAAGAAGATTGAGCGTGACTTTGCCGATGATAGCATCCGCTCTAACTTTGATAAATTTAAAGGAGATGCGGTCAAACTGGCTGCTGAATTTTCACCAGAAGAACTGGCCCTCTATATCCTGTCCTTAACGGTACAAGATCCAGAAACGATGCCAGAGGTAGAAATCAGCCGTGAAAGACCGCTGCCATTTAAACCCTCAGGGTCTAATCATGGCAAAGGCGGCCGCAGTAACAAGCGTCGTGGTAGCCGCGATCGCTACCGCCGTGACAACACTGGCAATAGCCGTCGTGAATTTAAACGCAAGTCTAATAAGAACTTTAAAGATTTTGATAAAAAGGACAACAAACGGCCGCATCGCACATCAAGTGAAAAGAAAAATGGCTTCGTTATCCGCAATAAGGGTGACCGCTAATAAGTAAAGAAGAGAGTGAGACAAACCGCGATGATTGTTGTGCAATCACCCACAAAGCATTGTAATCTCTGAAGATTACGTATAAAAATCGTAAATCGTGATAAAATCACGATTTTGATTTTCTTCGCTCTCTTATTTTAAGGCTCAGAGCTCTGCCACTCTCCTGTTTTTAGGTGGCAGGCTTTGGCAGTCTATTCCCAGACTGCCAAAGTCCGCTGGAGCATTTTGACACTTGTTTTGCAAGCTTTATTTCCCGATAAAAAAGCTCTACCAGAGCTTTTTAACCCACCTCCGCACAGCTCCAAAGGTCCGGGGGACCTTTGGAGGTTGGAGATAAGATGAACAAAGTTCATCACATTAGTACAGGTTGACCGCTACCCCTTGCTACGAAAGGGATAAGGACTGCCAATCAGCAGTGGTTCATTGGTACTAAAGCACCTAATGAACTGTGCAGGGGTAAGACTTCTTGGCATAGCCAACAAGTCTTACTCCCAACCACTGCGTCAATATAGTAAATCTAGAACAATGCTAAGGAGTCTGGACTTTTGTCCCAGACTCCTTTTTTCTTTCAAAAGATAACTAATTTTAAGAAAAATTAAATTTAACAAAGAATAAAGAAAAGGCTTTCATAATTATCTGCAAATGAATATAATGTAAGCGTAAGGAAGTTATAAACTCTCAAGGATAGATGCCTTAGTCAAAAAGAAGGAGGTGGTTCTCATGCCAAGTCGTCAAGATAGACACCATCCTAAAGAAAGGAAAAGTCTCTGGAAGTGGATTGCTGGTCTAGTAGGTCTTGTTCTAATAGCTTTGGCTGTTTCTATCTTTACTGGCCAAAAGGGAAGAAGTGATCAGACAGCTAAGGAAGTCAAAACTGCCCAATCATCTAGTCATCTTTCCAAGAAATCCGATAGTAAGAATCAGTCAGTTTCAAGTTCTACAGGTTCTGCTAGCAATGGAAAGACAGATACCCAATCTTCGGATCAGATTATTTCCGGTGACCTAGTCGGTACCTGGCAGGGTCAGACTCCTGTCAGCAATTATGCCGTTACTATGACCTTTCAGGAAAATGGCCAGATTGATGTGACGATTGACCAAACTGCTCTCAGTTTTACAGTTGGCAGTTTGAAAGAAATTTCACCTGGCCTATATCTCTACCAAGATATCAGTCCTGCGGATCAGGCTCACTACTTGTTACCGGGCGCTGAACTCGGTGGCACTGGTGGCCAAGTCAAGTTTGGCTATGGAGTATCTGTCAATGGTGATACCATTAAGCCTGTCTTCTGGCAGGTCCAACCAGATCAAGATTTCACAGCCGATAACATGTCCAAGGAAGCCGGCTACCATGGAGAATTCACCCTTAGTCGTAGCCAGTAAACGATATTCATGTATAAAGGCTCATTGTCAACTGTAGCGGGTGACTTATAGCTAAGTGCGAGAGGAGACAAATTTTGTCTTCTCTTTTTGTTTCTTTTGAATTTTTAGGAGACCAGCTAAAACGATCCTTTCCCAGATCGTTTTACTGTTGTTCAAAGAGAGGAAAATGCATTTTTTAAAGTTGTCAAAGTTCTGATACCCAAAAGCATTGCGCTTAATGTCTTTGATAAGTTTGTTGGTTGTTTCTAACTTAGCGTTAGAATAAGGCATTTCCATGGCATTGGTGATATTGTAGCCTTTGTAGCGTATAAAGATGCTCAAAGCAGTTTTATTTGCATAATTAATAAAAATTGTGCTGGAGCATAGGAGGTTTTTATAAGATTTGGAAATAAAAATATTTTTCCTGATAAAGTCCTTAAATTTTTACTTTATAACTAATATAGGCGATGGAATCCGAGGTAAAAGCGTCGTTAAAAACTGTATTGAAAAAGGGTTGCTTCAATCTCTCCTTAGCGTAGCAGACGGGGACTTTCTTTGCTTTTATCTGTGAAAGTCTTCATACATCTTTGAAATCACAGATTTTGGATCTACCGCCTATTTTAACGTTATTCGTGATGCCCTTTGCGCCACGGCATTTGGATGGTCGATTTTACTAAATTAATGGGAGAGGTAGCCATGATTGGTATTTGTTATCAAGTCTCTGCTGTACTGTATCTTGAGAATTGCGACACTTCGAACCTACGTTCGATCATACCGAAGGTTCGAAGTTAGTAATTGGCATAGCAAACCATTATAGTAGTTTGTGTAGTAGAGCAAGACAAGACCTAAGGTCTTAGCGATACTTTGTCAATTAAACACGCCTACGACTCTGTGGAAAAAGATAAAGTTGCTTCGAATCTTCGGTGATTCGTCGTCGTCCCCCCTATTTTGACTTTATCCACGGACGCCCTTTGTATCTTATATAAGGAGGAGAGCATAATGGATTATATGCTAGAAACGAAAAATTTAACCAAACAGTTTGGTAATCAGACAGCGGTTAATCAGCTGAACTTGAAAGTTGAACGGCAGTCGATTTATGGTCTGCTAGGTCCCAATGGTTCTGGCAAATCAACAACTTTAAAGATGGTTACAGGAATGCTGAGAAAGACATCTGGCCAGATTTTGATTGACGGACATGATTGGAGCCGCAAGGATTTAGAAAATATCGGGGCTCTGATTGAATCACCGCCGCTTTATGAAAACCTGACAGCGCGTGAAAATCTAAAGGTAAGAACTTTGATGTTAGGACTACCAGATAGTCGGATTGATGAAGTCTTAAAGATTGTTGACTTAACTAATACAGGTCAAAAAAAATCTGGTCAGTTTTCCGTGGGAATGAAACAGCGATTGGGTATTGCGATTGCTCTGCTTAACCATCCTAAGCTCTTGATTTTAGACGAGCCGACCAATGGACTTGATCCTATTGGTATTCAGGAACTGCGTGAGCTTATTCGTTCTTTTCCTGAACAAGGGATTACAGTTATTATTTCCAGTCATATCTTATCTGAAATTCAGATGACAGCAGATCATATCGGGATTATTGCCAATGGTGTGCTTGGCTATCAAGATAAGATTCATCACGGTGAAAATTTGGAAAAGCTCTTTACCGATGTTGTCATGAAGTATCGAGGAGGTGAGTGAGATGCTGGGAATGTTTCAGGCAGAAAGGTTAAAACTGAAGCGGACAATGGCAAAGAAGTTGTTGGTTTTTGCTCCTATATTAGTGATTATACACGGTTTTATGGTGCCTCAGTATTTGATTACGAATGCTTATAATTGGTGGTATGTCATGATTTCGCCAGGCCTGTTGACTTTATTTGCCGCTTTAGTAAATACTTATGAAGAAAAAAAATTACGTTATCGGGCTGTATTTCCTTTGCCAATTTCCTTAAGAAAATTTTGGACGTGTAAGATTATGACTTTGGCTTATTACTTGACTCTGAGCAGTTTCTTGCATTGTTTTGTTTTAATCTTGTTGAAATATTTTGTTTTTCCTAACGCTGGAGAAACTTATCCTATTGGCCAAATGCTCCTTGCTTCTATGGCTTTATTGCTCAGTGTGCTTTGGCAGCTCCCGTTTTGTTTATGGCTGGCAAAGAAATTAGGCTTAATTGTCACCTTGTTAGTCAATTTCACAGCTAATATTATCTTAGGAGTTGCTTTTTCGACAACTGCTTATTGGTTACTGTGTCCTTATGCTTGGGGGATACGATTGATGATCCCCATTATGAAAATATATCCTAATGGACTGAAAGCTGGTTCAGAAGCTGCGGCACCGCTATTAGCAACTAGCAACTGGTCTGTTATGCTCAGCTTAACTCTGGCGCTTGTCCTTTTTGCAGGGCTGATCTGGCTAACGGCTCTTTGGTTTGAAAAACAGGAGGTTAAGTAATGGTTAAATTGATTTGGGCAGAGTTTTTAAAATATAATCATACCTTTTTGCCTTGGATACATGTACTTTTACCAACTGGTATCGCTGTTTTAACGGCTGTCTTTGGTGTGGTGACACCTGCTTATTCTTGGGCAAATATTACGAGTGGTTATTTACAGATGCTGGGAATTGCTTTTCCGTTAGTCATTGCTGTTATTTGTAGCAAAGCCGTTGAATTAGAGGCGGAAGCTGGCCATTTTCAGACTGTCTTAGCAAGTAGTCAACGAAAAATCCTCTATTTTGTAAAGTTTGTCAGTCTTATCGTAATGGAACTTGTTGCTATCTGTTTAGCATTGGTCATCTTTGGCCTCTTATATCGCTCTAATGCAGATGTTCCTTATCTTGCTTTTTATGGTTATGTGGGTCTTTTTTTATTGACATCAACAGTTATCTTGTATTTGCTTCATTTGTTAATCGCTTTTTTATTTGGCAGTGGTGCAACGATTGGCTTAGGGATTTTTGAAGTCCTAGTTTCAGCCTTGCTTCTAACAGGCTTAGGTGATGGCATTTGGCAATTTGTTCCTTGTGCTTGGCCAGCACGGTTGATGGTGACTTGGTTTAATATGCTGCAATACCCAGATAAAAATCCTGTCTTTGCCCAGCAGCTTCTCCTATGGCTGGAAGTGGCCTTTCCAATGACCTTGCTTGGTTTATTTCTCAGTCTTCTTTGGTTTGACCGATGGCAAGGAAGAAATGATGGGGAGTAGGATTGCCTATTGATTTACTAACGAAAGGAAATTGACTTATTTATGGAAAAACTTAAAAAGCTGACAGGCTTTCAGCTCAAATACATCGCCTTGGTGCTCATGCTGCTAGACCATATTCACTACTTTTTTGACTATACAGGAAAGATTCCCCTGTGGTTCAGTCAGCTAGGGAGATTATCAGCGCCTTTATTCTTATTTGCGATTATTGAAGGGTTTATCCATACGCATGACCGCAAGAAATACTTCCTGAAGATTTACGGTTTGGCTATTGCCATGGGAGCTATCCAGTTTGGCTTTTCTAATGTGCTGCACCCTTTGGTACGGGGAGATGGCTTCTTTCCGCATAATATGATGCTGTCTTCCTTTGCCATTTTGCTGGTTGCTTTGCAGGGGATTGCTTGGATTGAGGAGAAGAAGTACCTTCGAGGCATTCTGACCCTTCTTTTTCCGATTCTTCTGCCCTTTCTTTTCATGCCTTTCTACCGTATTTTTATGGGTTCTGGTAATCAACTGGGCATGTTCGTTATTAACTTACTCAATTTCACAATCTTGCCGCTGCATTTTTCCATTATGGATGGTGGAACAGAGACTTTGATTGTAGGCATTGCCATGTATCTCTGCCGAAAAACACTCAAAAGGGAAGTTCTTGCCTTTGTCATTGTGTCTCTAATAGTTAATTTAGGTCGTGGTTTCCTTGTAGGTGCTCCGTTGACGCTTCACACATTTTTATTTCTTTATTTTGAGTGGATGGAAATCTTTGCAGCTCCGCTCATGCTTATGTACAATGGGCAACGAGGCAAGGGTAGTAAACATCTCTTTTATATTTTCTATCCGCTGCATATTTACTTGCTCTACGGCTTGTCAGTCTTGCTTTACGGATGATATGATAGGAGTTACAAATAATAGAAAAAGGAAAAAAGATGACACGCATTTTGGTAATTGATGACGAGGCAGATATTCTGACTTTGATAAAAAATACCTTAGAGTTGCAGAGATATCTGGTAGAGACTTTTACCAGTGCTGAACAGGTTGACCGTTCAAAGTTAACAGATTATGATTTAATTTTACTAGACATTATGATGCCTGATGTAGATGGGCTTAGTTTTTGTCAGGAGATTCGTCCTTTGGTAGACTGTCCCATTATTTTTCTGACGGCGAAAGCACAAGAAGCAGATATTGTCACGGGCCTTAGTTACGGAGCGGATGATTATCTAGTTAAACCCTTTGGTATCCAAGAGCTTTTAGCGCGTGTTAATGCCCACTTACGCCGGGAAAGGCGTGAACATCATACCAGTCTAGTTTTAGGAAATATTCGGTTTGATCTGTCTGCCAAAGAAATTTCTATTAGTAATCAAGTACTTGCTTTGACGAAATCAGAGTACGAAATTTGTGAGCATTTGGCCAAACACCGCGGTCAGGTTTTCTCTAAAGAGCAGCTTTATGACTATCTCTATGGATTTGAAGAACGCGGGGCACCTGCGGCCATTGCCGAGCATATTAAAAATATTCGAGCAAAATTTCGGATGGCTGGAGCAGAGCCCATTGAAACAGTTTGGGGAATTGGTTACAAATGGCAAACAAAAAATTAAACCAGTCCTTGACCAGTATTTTCATGACTTATTTCATGAGTGTTGTGCTGGGAATAGTAGGAATAGGGATTATAGCTTACATTGGTTTGGTAGTGGCTTTTAGAACCGGATTTATCTTGCCAGCTAATCAGACAGAAAACGAGTTGATAAGCTTAACAAGATCAATTGAGACAGATTCGCATTTTAAGCTATCCAATCTTCCACAAGGGACTAGCTATCTGCTCGTAGATAAAGGTGGACAGGAACTACAAACTAATATGAGCTCTTCATTGAAGAAGGCGGCGACGTCATCTCAAGATTCTTACCGTCTTGACCATGGTCACTATGGGTATTTCAAAACCTTTAGGAGGCCTGACGGCAGCCATCTTATTGTCAGTTATCAACTCAGGCAGCGTTATCGTGATCCTTGGTTAGAGCAGCATTTGCCCCGTCTGAGCACGGTTATTATTGGTTTGTTTAGCTTAGGGCTCTTGCTCTATTTTGTCTTGATCAGCCTTTTCTTTGGCCGTTATGTCAAGCGTCAGTTGGAGCCTATTATAAGGATGACAGATAAGATTCAAGAGGAGGAGTTAGAATTTTCTTTACCGAAGACTAGAATCAGGGAGTTCGACCAAATTATCCAGAGTTTGGACAGATTGCGCACTAGTTTGCGAGATTCCCTAATGCGCAGCTGGCAATTGGAGCAGGAAAAGCAGAACCAGATAGCTGCCTTAACGCACGATATCAAGACGCCCTTGACTGTCATCAAGGGCAATACGGATTTATTAGAAATGACAAATCTGACGGATCAGCAGTCTGAATTTTTGGCCTATACTAAGCGCAATGCTCAGTTGCTGGATGACTATGTGCAAGCGCTCAACCAATTGACTAAAAGTCAGAAACGACAAGACTACACACCGAATCCGATATCTCTTAAAGCCTTTTTGGATGACTTGGACAAGGATGCTAAGGGGTTATCTCTGGCTAAAAAGGTCACTTGGGAACCGCAGGTTCTATCTAGTCTGCCCGATATCCAAGTCAACTGGGATCAGACTCTTCTTAAGCGAGCTCTCATAAATGTTATAAGCAATGCTATGGAATATTCACCAACAGGAAGTGTGGTCAGCTTGACCTATGAATTGCAGGATAGTCAGCTTTTATTGTGCATCACTGACAGTGGTTCAGGGTTTAGTCAAAATGCCTTGGAATCGGCTAAAATGCCTTTTTATACTTCTAATACCAGCAGGAATAAAAGCCAGTATCACCAAGGATTGGGCTTGGCTGTTGCGGATAATATTGTCCGCCTGCACGGCGGAAGTCTGGAAGTGTCAAATGCTAGGCAAGGCGGCGGCCAGGTCACGATCACCTTACCTATTATAAAAAAACAAGTTTGAGACACTTTTGATCCCAAACTTGTTTTTTATGTGACTTCAACCCGCCTCGCTTCGATAAGTGGAGGAAAATAAACACCCGTAAAGCAGGTAGTCAAGATTGTATTTTTAACTAAACAGTTGAATTAGAATACCACCTAGGATAAGGATGATAGCACCGCCAAGACGGTTGGCCATTTGGGCAAAGGCAATCATTTCCATACGGTCGGCAGCCGAGAGGACGGCGATATTGCCTGTGCCTCCCATTGAGTTGTTAATCATACCAGCTCCGATGGCTGTTTCAACTGGAAATAGTCCGAAAATCTTACCAAGGAACCAGCTGGCAAGCCCCATAGCAACAACTGATGTCAAGCTGAGGATAAGGAATTGCCAGGTCATAGCTTGTGCTAGTTTAGATAGATCCATCATAGCCAAACCGATACCAGCTAAAACAGCGTGAGTCAAGTTGGTCATGACGACTTGGTTGAACATAACAACACAGTCTTGAAGTGCTTTGGGTACAGTATCAGTTGCTTTCAGGATAAATACAATAATAATCATAAAGGCATAACTGTGAATTTTTGGTACAAAAGCATTGAGGATAACCCCGATGAGAAAGAGGCCAAATGCAAACATCAGTCCGACACCGATCTTGGTAGCATCGAGGGTTAAGTGTGGTCTTTCCAGTTCTTCCTTATTAACTTCGATAAGGACACCATGACCATTGTATTTTGTCTTGGCAAAGGCCTTGGCGATAAAGATAGCACCGATAATAGCAAAGAGGTTACCAAGGGTTGTCGCAGGTGCTAGATGATTGAGAATATCACCTGCTGGGACATGAAGTTGGCTGGCATAGATTTTAGATAATGGGACGATACCAGCCCCCATCCCTCCTGCCATCTGTGCCATAGAAATATAGAGGACAGAATGGCTAAAGCCTTGTCCAAGCAAAACTCCCATACCACCAGTAGCAAAGAAACCAATGACCATAGTAGCAAGTGAGATGGGAATGAAACGAGCCGAAGCCCTAACCAAGAGGTTGCGGTTCATCCCAAGGATAGCACCACAAATTAAAGCGGCGATATAGAAATCCAGAAATCCCCAATCTTGCATAAATGCCGCAGTCGCTTGTACAACAGTTTTGGGCATAATTCTTAAACTGTTAAGCAGGGCCGCCAGCAAGAGGGTCATGACCGAACCTCCACCTAGATAAGTATTAAAGAAAGGTGTTTTTTGACCAATCCAGTAGAAGAGATGGCCTAGAAGAACCAACATGAAGGTAATCCCCAACATGTTTAGTGGGAGTTTCCCCATCCAGATAGTGACAGTCAAGATGAGCACTAAGACTACATACAAGGGGAGACCAACACCAGAAATTTTGATTGTATTCAGTTTATTCATGATTGCTGAAAGCCTCCGATATTAGTATTCTGGATACCATTTGAGGTCACGGACAGCCTTAGCCATATCAGTTTCCTTTGCTTGAGCCAAGCCCTGTTCTTGAGCTTTTTGGGCAACGGCTTCAGCTACCTTAATAGAAACGTCAGCTACATACTTAAATGGTGGAAGGACAGGTGCCCCTGGCTGACCTGGATCTACCAAACCACTGAGTGAGTGAGCAGCAGCACCAATCATTTCGTCTGTCAAGAGTTTAGCTTCTGATGCAAGCATACCAAGTCCGAGACCTGGATAGATAAGGGCATTATTGGCTTGACCAATTTGATAATCAACCCCCTTATAAGTAACCGTACCAGAAGGAACACCTGTTGCTACGAAGGCCTTACCATCTGACCATTGAATGACTTGCTCAGCAGTAGCTTCTAATTTCTTAGTAGGGTTAGAGATTGGGAAGATGACTGGGCGTTCAGTATTGTCACACATAGCCTTGACAACATCTTCAGTGAAGGCACCAGCATCTGTAGAAGTACCAACCAAAATAGTTGGCTTAACAACCTTAATCACATTAAGGAGGTTAGTCATATCCCCAGCATTTTCAAAGTCCGCACGTTTCTTAGCAAATGGTTTTTGGGCAGGTGTCAAGTCTTCCATATCATCGAAGAGAAGCCCTTGCTTATCGATCATGAAGAAATGCTTGTAGGCTTCCTCTTCTGACAATCCTTCGCTGACCATTTCAGCATGAACTCGAGAAGCGATACCAGCACCAGCAGAACCGCCACCGTAGCAAAGGTAGATTTGGTCAGTGAGTTTTTCGCCAGTGATATCAAGGGCACCGAAGATACCGCCGAGAACAACAATACCAGTACCTTGAATATCATCATTGAAAGTTGGAATGTCATTCTTGTAGCGGTTCAAGATGTCAGCCGCAGTTGAGCGCCCGAAATCTTCCCAGTGAAGGTAGAGTTTAGGGAAAAGTTTTTCTGCGGTTTGAACAAATTGGTCGATAAATTTATCATATTGTTGGCCACGGACCCGTTCATGACGGTTACCGAGGTACATTGGGTCGTCCAAAAGTTCTTGGCGGTTGGTACCAGCGTCGATAACCAAGGGCATTACAGATGATGGGTCAATACCAGCAGCGGCTGTATAGACCATCAATTTACCGACAGAGATATCTACCCCTTGGACGCCCCAGTCACCGATACCAAGGATTCCTTCAGCATCTGTTGCCACAATCAAGCGAATATCACGGTCGCCAGCCGCATTTTTCAAGGTTTCTTCGATATTTTCTGGATGGTTAATATCAAGGTAGGCCGCGTACTGAGGATCTACAAAGAGTTGACTGTAATGTTCAATTGTATCTGCAATTGTGGGATCGTAAACGATAGGATTGAACTCTACGATATGCTGATTAAACAAGTAGTAAAAGAGGGTGCGATTGGTGTTGAAAATTTCCATCAAGAAGAGGCGTTTTTCCAAATCTGATGGCTTTTGCAGATAGTGCTGATAAGCTTGATCTGCCTGTTCTTCAATGGTTTGCACATAAGGTGGCAAGAGACCAATCAGGCCGTGTTCCTTACGTTCTTCCATAGTGAAGGCTGTTCCTTTATTTAAAAAGGGGTTGTTTAAAATATCATGTGCTTTCATCTTATTCTCCTCTATAATAAGTTGTATTACTCGCAAAGAGCGACCTTATTATAGGTTTGCCGTCTTCTTATAGTCAACTGTCTGCCTTATCATAAATTTTATTTATAAGACCGGTTTTTGTGATACAATGATGACGATACAAGGGAGGTTCTGTATGAATATCAGGGATTTAGAATATTTTCAAGAGTTATCGAGACTAAATTCATTTACAGCGGTTGCCCAGTCTTTTAAGGTCAGTCAACCCACTATTACCTATGCTATCAAGCGTTTAGAACATCAGTTTGCCTGTGAGCTTTTTATTAAAGATCCTTCTCATCGCTCAGTCGTTTTAACCCATCAAGGGGAGATTCTAGCTAGGCATATTGAGGCCATTTTAGCGGAACTGACTATTTCACAAAAAGAGATAGACCGCGCCAATCGTCAAGAAGTCAAGGTCGGATTTCCGCCGATTATCAGGGCACGAATCTTATCACAGCTTATCCACAAAGGAGCAGATCTCAGTTTTATGTCTAGCCTGCAAATGGTGGGCGGCGGCTCTGTCGACCTGCTCCAGCAGTTGGTGGCTGGTGACTTGGATTTCAGCTTTATCGGCAGCTTGCACCCTTTAGATCATCCTAAATTAATAACGAAGGAACTTTATCAACGTCCCTTTTATATTGTCGTATCTGAAAAACATCCCCTAGCTAAAAAGCGGTCGGTCTCCTTTGGTGAGGTATTAAATGAACCCTTTCTTATCTTGGATGAAGGCCATACGCACTTAGAAGCCTTTAATTATCTGAATGACAAATACCGGCAGCGCGCCAATATCTTCTTGAAATTGAGTGAGATTTCTATTATCGGACAGATGGTTGGAGAGAATCTTGGCATTACTCTACTGACCGATTTTCTCCTCTTTTCAGAATTGGAAGGCTTGGTCAAAATCCCTCTTACCGATGATGATAATGTCAGCTTTCATGTCAGCTATGCCTACTCAAAAAGCACAGTTTTGCCTCCATTGATTGAGTATCTGATTGAGTTACTAGGAAAAATTAAGTAGACTGTAAAAGGGGGATGAACAACCTGAAAATTGAAAATTTTGGTTCTCCCTATGCCCTAGTTTCAAGGTGGTGACTTGAAACAGTTTCTCCCTAGACCGTTTCACTCCACTTCCCGTACAGTTCAAAGGGGAGGGGGATCTTTTGAGGTTGGAAATAGAGTTCTACACTTGATTCTTTTGGCAGTAATAAACAATTGACGCAGTGGCGGATTAAGAGTTCCTTACCCCTTGCCTTGCACGTGATAGATCAAGCAGTCTGGGAGACTGTTTGAGAGAACTAAGATTAACTGTGCAGAGGTGGGATAGAAATCCTTCAGTTGAGGATTTCTACTTGAACCTTAAAATAAGAAAGCAAGGAAAATCAATTTCTTCGAAATACTGATTTCTTATACGAAAACTTCAGAGATTACAATACTTTGTGGGTGAGGGCTAAGCTATCATGGTTGTTTGTCCCACTCTCTTAGTTTTTCTGCTTTGGCCTTACGGTAAAAGGAAAATCTGTCAGCAGTGGGTTATTGGTTCTAAAGTACCTAATGAACGGTGCAGGAGTATGGCTTGTTGGCTACGCCAAGAAGTCTTGCCTCTGCATCAAGAGTTTATTCCAAAACAAAAATACTGGACAAATTTGCCCAGTATCTTTTATTTATAGATGTAATCTGTGTGAACTTATCGGTTATGACAGCCAGTTAATTAGCCAGAGTACCATCAGGATTAAAGACATACTCCTGACCATTGATCGTTTGATTGCCAGTTACCCCTCTACCATCAGCACCAAAGTAATAAGTGTTTCCGTCCACTTCTACGAAGCGATTCGTTACGGCCTTACCACTTTCATCGAAGTAATAAAAATCACTGGTAAAGGTAGTTGCTGATGGATTTTTGTAGTAAGCTTTTTCAGGTGTATGGCTATAGACACTACCAGATGGAGCATAAAGGCGGTAGAAGACCAGTTGATTTGATTTTGCAGGATAGTTTGTGACGGTACCAAGGCCATTTTGATCAAAGTGATAGGTTACCCCATCAATAGTAATATCAGAGTTTGTCTTAGTTTCGCCACTGTCAGCATCAAGGTAATAACGCTCTCCCTTGAGTGTAGAAATCATTTTACCTTTGACTTGACTCCCATCTTCGGTGAAATAGTAAGTTTTTCCATCGATGGTTTGCAAGCCAGTAAGAGCCTTTCCGTCTTTACCAAAGTATTTATAAACTTCGCCTATTTGGACAAATTGATTGCTAACGGCACTGCCATCTTTACCGAAATAAAGGCGGTAGCTATTATCATGGTTATCATACTTATTTGTTGGGATATGGTAGTGAGGTTGACCATTTGCTTCAAACCAGACCTCACCATGGTACATAGCATTGTCGCTGCCTGTCACTTTCGCTGGGGCATTATACTGCCATTCTTTAACAATACCAAAATAGTAGGTTTTCCCATCGATTTCTTGAAGACCAGAAGCTAATTTCCCATCAGCATTCACATAGTAAGTCTGACCATCTTGCTCTACCCATTGGTTTTTGACTTCTGTGTTTTCAGTCAAAATGCCATGTTTATCAGGGGTGTAAGCCTTACCGTTATAAACAGAGACTAGCGGTAGAGAGTCGTAAGAACTAGTGGTAGCTGAAGTAGGTCTATAAACATTTCTAACGGTAAGGTAGCCATTTTCCGTGAAATGATAGAGTTTCCCGTCAATTTCTTGGAAGCCTTTCACAGCTTTACCATCAGCATCAAAGTACATGGTGTAGGTAAGGCTGGGTCCTACTGGGGCATAATTAAAGTTGGCATATCCCCAGCCATTTTTGACCTTGATACCGGTGTCTTTATCATAATAGCTAATCGTATCATCCTCATTACGGAGAATCTTACCCTTGTACTCCTGACCAGTGCTTGAGAAGTAATACTCATTGCCATCGATGATTTGTTTACCAGTGACACGAGCACCGTCAGCACCGTAATAAACCCACTTGTCTTCTGGGCTTCGTCGAGGGAAACTAATCACCTCAGCCAGTCGGAAACGATTTTTCCACATGTGACCGGTATCTTGGTCGAAATAATAGGTTTTATCATTAATTTGAACATCAACGCCTTTGGCTTGCTTCCCGTCCTCGTAGAAGTAATGAGGAGCACCGTCGATATCTTTAAGTCCTGTAACATTTTGACCGTTTTGATCAGCATAATACCAATTGCCTTGGTCATCAGAGTGGAATCCAATTGCAGCTGCTTTGTCAGCCTCAGCTGCTACTTGCAGATCCGATGAAGTCTGAGCTTGAGGGGCGGTTGATTCAAAATTTTCTGATAGAGCAGGCTGTTGCTCAACAGTTTCCTCTACAGGAGCAACAGTAGTGTCAGCTTGGACAGGCTCAGATGTTGCTAATGGTGATGATACAACCGCAGTATTTTGATGCTCTGCAGCAGCTGGCGCCTTAGTTGCATTAGCTATTGAGACGGTTTCAGTAGCAGGGGGTGTTGTACCCTGTACAGGGTTTGGGGTGGTGACTTGCTCGGCTGCAGCAGCTACTTCATCGGCAGAGACTCGCCCTTCAGTTACTGCTAATAGACCAATACCAGTTAACAAACTAGCACTGGATACAGCAATAGTTACCCACTGTTTTTTGACCTTGTGGAGTTTGTAATGCAATTTTCTTTCCATTTGACTCTCCTTAAAAAGTGATAATTTGACTGGTTAAAAATTATTTAAAAAATAACCCTTAACTTCAAACAATATTAACATTTCCCGACTCTTTTTACAATGGTTTAAGTTATTGTTTAGTATAGAATAGTTGATTTTGACGGATAACAAGAGAGCAGGACAGACAGCCGTAATTCGAAGAACTTAATTTCATCGTTCATTTCCGTCCAGTTCAAAAGATCTGAAGACTTTTTGAGGTTAGAAATAAGATGAACGGTATTCATCCGTTCATCACATTCATTTAGGTTAGGCGTTACTACTTGTGTAGTACTTCAACAGTCCAGTGGATTGCTGAAAGAGGACGCTTAAAAACTAAGAAGCGTCAGTTACAGAAAAACAATCAGCAACGGTCCATTGGACTGTGGGTGGCCTAGCCGACAAGTCTTACTCCCAACCACCGCGTCAACATGGTAAATCTAGAACAAGACAAAAATGACAAAATAAAGTGTTGCTTTTGTATACTGTTTCGAGCCATTAAATCATAAAAAAAGACAATAGCCTTAAAGTGACTACTGTCTTAAAAATAGTTCTTGTCTAAACTCTTGATAGGCTTGACAAATGATAGAAAAAAGGCAGAATTGTTGTCCTAACCTTTAGCCTCGGTATTATTATTTTTAGGTGGCAATGAGTTACTTCCCTTATCTTTCATGTTCTTTGATGTAAGCTAGCTTTTGCTGACGGGTTTTATTTTTAAATTTAGCCTCAGCACTCATAGCGGCATTTTTGTGATTGAAAGTTTCCGAGTAGATAAGTTTAACAGGGAGACGTGCCTTAGTATACTTGGCACCTTTACCAGCATTATGTTTGGCTAAGCGTTTGTCTAAGTCGGTTGTATAGCCGGTGTAGAGGCTGCCATCCGCGCATTCAAGGACATACATATAAGCTTTGTGATTCTTACCAAAATAGATATCATGAATCTCGTCAGTGTAGTCGCCATTACCTTTATGGACAATGAGTGGCGGTAGGAACTTCATACCATCGATAGAGCCGTCTTTAATAGCTTCAATCAAAAGCATATTAGCTTCCTTATTAGCCTTGGGGTAGACAAATTGGATCCGTTTGGGAGCCAGTTTGTAGCGTCTCATTGTATCGATAATTTCTAAAAAACGTTCCGGCCGATGCACCATTGCCAACCGCCCCTTGGTTTTAAGTGCCTGCTGGCTAATTTGGCAAACTTCTTCAAGGTCAGTTGTAATCTCGTGACGGGCTAGAAGATAGTGCTGACTGGCATTTTTCTTGGAGGTTTCGGTTGCCTTGAAATAAGGAGGATTACAGAGGATAAGATCGACTTTGGAGCGAGGAGCATGATCCATGAGATTTTTCAGGTCATCATTAATCATGGTGACCTGCTCAGTTAAGCCATTGAGCTCAATCGAGCGCTGTCCCATATCAGCTAGTCGCTCTTGGAGTTCAATTTCTAGGATTTTGGCCTTAGTCTGGGTTGAGGCAAAGAGACCGACGGCGCCGTTGCCACTGCAGAGATCAACAATCAATCCTTTAGAAGGAAACTTTGGAAAGCGTGACAGCAAGACACTGTCGACAGAGTAGCTGAAAACTTCCTTGTTTTGGATAATTTTAACATCAGTAGAAAAGAGCTGATCGATGCGCTCTCCCTTAAGCAGATTTTTCTTCGTCATGGAAATCATTATAGCATGATTTAGGAATGAAAAATAGTAGGTCTTGTCGTAGGTCAGTGATCGTCTTGTGAAAATAGCAAAATTAACTTAACCTTTCAGAAGAAGTAAAGTTATAATTATCAGAAAGATTGTTATTTATTTTCAAACGATTACTATTTGTGTTAAAAATTACAAAATTACTCTGATTCCCCTTGCATAAGTAAATTTTAAGCGTTAAAATAGCTGCGTAAACATGATTTTTAGAAAGGGAGAATTTTTAATGAACACATTAGCTTTGGATTCAATGGCGTTTGACAGTTTTGAGGTGGCAGATAACCAACTACTCTCTACTGTAGAGGCTGGAAAGGGTGTGGATTCTATATTAGAAGGCGCAGCTACTTATGGTGGTGCAACGATGGCATTTCTTTCGCTTACTGGTCCAGTTGGTTGGGGAGTTGCTTGTGCTTATTTAGCTACATCCGCCGTTGCAGGAGCAATGATAGGTTACGGTGCAGCAACATATGGAGAATAAATTATTTGGCTATTTCCATTTGGAAGAGGTATAGATAATGACAAAAAGATGGTCATTGATTTTATTTTCATCTCTGAACGTTATCGCTAATTTATTAATGATTTGGCCGTTCAATAGTGAAGAAAAAATATTTTCTAATCTATTTTTGATTATTATTACTTTAGTGTTGCTTCCTAGCTTTTTAAGAATTGTTGACCGTAAAACTGCCTCTCAGATTAGGCTTGAAATTTCATTGTTAATCATACTTACAGCAGTTTCAATTATGCGGTTATTATATAGACTTGGTGTCATCTCGGACATGTTGGCTATTATAGTAGGATTAACAGCTATTGGTTTAATAACAGTGCTTCTGATTGCTGGAATCATCAGGTGGATAAAGATAAATAAAAACATTGATTGATATCTTTTGGTCTTTAGTTACAGTTCTTTTCAGTTAAAAAGCTGAAGAACTTACTACAGATATAAAAGTTCATTAACTATGCTCTAACAAAAGTTTCCCCGCCTCCATCATGGTGTCGGGGGCTTTTTCTAACCCCCTAATGTAAGAAAAAAATGAATTCACCTACGACTTTGTGAATTAGATGAACCGTCCCAGAAGTTTTGGTGCTTCGTGGAAGATATACTTACTTCGCCAGTTCTATCGCAACTTCGAAAGTGGTTCATTGGTGCTAAAGAACCTAATAAACTATGCAGGGGGTAAGACTTCTAGGCCTAGCCAACAAGTCTTATTCCCAACCACTGCGTCAATCGTTTAGTACTGCACAACAGAATCAAACTTGGAACTTTTACCCCAAGCTCAAGTCCTAAAATTCTTTGAGTCGTAAACGGCTTGGCGACACGAAGAAACTTCGGACGAAAAGAAGTTTCACAGTTAATAAGGTGCCTAGCCACTCCTACTTTGCACGCCGTATCTTTGGAAGGAATTTGATGAAACAAGAACAAGTCACTTATATTATTTTAATTATAGCGCTTGTCATATCTATTAATATTATTTTAAAGGCTGTCAGACGCTACTTTAGATCCAGTCCTGTTTCTCAATCCGCAACTAAAGCTCCCAGCTCTTCCATCAGTTTTATTTACAGTTCCAACTGCTAATTTTATTTATGATGGATATCAATATTTATCGGGTAAATTAGCTTATGCGTAATTTAGTTCTCCTGCTTTGTTATGTAAGTTATTTGATACTCTGTGGGATATTTTTATACCTAAATTGGGAGTATTCTAAACTGAGGTCTATCATAGAGTTTATTATATTTATAGGATATGGTACAGTTCTATATATAATCTTCCGTAAGCAAAATTGGAGGTAGACATGAATTTTATCGCATTTAGTGATTTTGAAATTGTAGATAGTGAAAATCTTGCAGAAATTGGCAGTGAATTTAATGCTTGAGAGCTGCGATAGGCTTTGCAGGTGGAGTAATTGACGGTGCGGGTAAAGGTTTAATCACCGGTACAGCTGTAGAACCAGGAGCTGGAAGTGTTGTAGGTGCTGTTCTTGGCGGTGTTGGTGAGGGAATGGTAGTAGGAACTACCTGTGGTATTGCTGGTTCACAGCTTTAATTATTGTTATGAAAAATTTTTTAAAAGAAAATTTCCTGATCTATTTAATCGTTTTATTAGCCCTTGTTGCTGTTTGTTCGCCAAATAAGCATTTTGGAAAATTTGTGTTTATCTTACTGGCATTAGCGGTTTTAAGTATAATAATCATTTACTCAATAAGGTTTTTTCAACTTTTTAGAAAAAAGTAGTCCACACTTGGATTTCCCCGCCTCCATCATGGTGTTGGGGTTCTTTTGATAATGATTCAAGGATGTTAGGAGCTGGATCGTTTGACTGCGGAATGTGACAGCCTGTACTTTTGCAGCAGCCTTAGCAATAAGGAGTTATCGCTATCAATATGGAGCTTACGGCAGGATATTGCTATAATAATGCAGATTGGATTATTGGTAATAAAATATGAATAGGTCTGGAAGAATACTCAGATTATTTTCAGGATTAGGGTTGTCCGTACTTTTTCCCATGATACTATGGAAATACCTCAATGTTTGGTCGTTGTTTCTTTGTCCTATTATCGTGGCATTAAGTATCTATGAATTTTATTCAGAAAAACGCGCTGAAGAGCACGATGATAAAAAATAAAGAACAATCATTATTCTATACATTTTCAATTGTTTAAGAAAAAGTAGTCTGTACTAATCTTTCCCCACATCTATCATGGTGTCGGGGGCTTTTGATAATGATTATTATTTTTATAGTAGTTGCCTTAGTCACATCGGCTTTATCCACATTTCAAGAAGTGATTGGTACTATAGCTAGGCTTATAGCATGAGCTTTGTTGCGAGTCTTGTCGGAGCAGTTGGTGCTGTTGGCTAAGTTTTAAATATTTACCCAAACATAGTCCATTATTGATTCCACTATCTTAAAATAGGGATACTAAGACAATGTACTCAAGAGCATTTAAAATTTCTAATGGTACGCAAATGATATACAGATTGATTTAATGGAGTTATTATGAAAAATCCCAGTAATGCTATCGTGATGTGTGGCTTGTATGCGAGTACTATAGTCATTATATTTTTTCTACGTAAAATAATAACAAATGAGAAAGTAAAAATTTTAATTTCCCTTATTGGGCTAGTTTTCACCTTGTATATGTTGTTAAGATATGGTAAAGATGCTCGTAAGATACTACAATACTTATTCACAAAAAAATAATTTTAATAAAGCTTAAGTAGTACAATTGACAAGATTTATAGTGAATACACTAACATTAGATTCAGTGGCATTTGATGATTTTAAAACAGTAAATGAGGACAACCTTTCCATCGTTGAAGGAGGGATAAATGGACTTGGATTTGCAGCTTCATATCTTCTTGGTGAATGGGGGTGCACTTGGAGCAATGACTGCTGCTATTCCTGTCGGAGCAGCTCTTTATGGGGAGTGGCTCTTTGTATGGCTGGTGCCGCTGCATATTATGCATTCGAAGAATAACTAGGGGAACTGATATGTTATTTAATACTAAGTTTAGAAGATGGTATACGCTATTCCTATTTCTAGTAGTAGCTATAATATGGGCGGTGACTTTTTGGTCCTATAGTAAACTGTTTGCAGTTTTATCTTTTATCGTAATTATGGCTGTCAATCTTCTTACCTTTTTTGCAGTAAAGGGTTCAGATAACTAACGTCAATAATTTTGTACTTTATAAAATAGTTATGAAGTCCATCCTTTTGACTCTTTGTCAACTGTAATAGGTGTCGAATAAGTTAGATACGAGAGAGGATCATAGCTCTCTCGTGTTGTCTTTCTTAAGTTTTTAGGCGACAAGTTAAAATGAACAGCTGCCAGGTTGTTTTACTATTCAAAGCAAGAAGAATTTTGTCTTATTTTAGAGTTATTAAAATAGCGAAGGAATAGGAATGAAGACTTTCGGAGCTATTGCAGGTGGTGTTACTGAGGGAGTAAGTGGTGCAGTTTTAGGATACAAAGCAGGAGATTGTTTGACTAATTAGTTATGAAATATGTGATTATTTTTAGCCTTTGGATAACCTTGGTTATTTTAGATACGATTTTTATAAGTTTTTCTAAAAACCAGAAACTCAAAGCCTTATCTTCTACATCGGTCTTGTTGATAACAGTTTTGTTGGCTCTTTATGAACTGTTTTGGTCTTAGGCTAATGTTATAGTTGATAGTCTGAAACTATATTTGGAGGAGTGACAATGACTTAGGGAATCTAGTCAAAACGAGGTTTCTTTTTTGATGAATGTCCCTTGTTTTATTGCTGTTCTAGTACCTGCGCTTTCTTGATTTTTAGAGAGATTTGCTTTAAAATAAGGGAGCTCAAAAATTGAATCAAGTTTTTCTTTTCCAAGGAACGCTTGATTATAGGAGTTACCATGCCAACAAATATCAAAAAACGTCCTGAGGTTTTGTCGCCTGCAGGAGTCTTAGAAAAATTAGCGGCCGGTGCTTACCATGGCTGGAAATATGGATAGTGATGCTGATGTGGGATAAACTATACATTTTTGGTATTATAGCTTTCTTCGCACTTGTAATGATGTCATCCTATAGTAAAAATCCAAAGGTTTGATTAGTGATATGGGGACTTTTTATAGTGCTTTGTGTAGTCATGATCGCTTTCACACTATATACGGCCTTCAACAGCTGATACGACATCAGAACTGTTCTATATAATATCAAATATCAGGAAATATCGAATCCTAGTATAAAGTTTATGGGACAAATAGGACTGTATCTAAGGTTTTTAGTTGAGACAATCTATCATTTACTTTATCGTCAAGAGATTGAGGAATAGCAATCAATAAACGTCTTAGTCTAAGCTCATTAAAAAATTTCAATCTAGATAACTTATGAAGAAAAGGCTGGAATTATTAAGGTTACTGAATTGTTGAGGTTAATATGAACTATTGCATTACGGGAGCTATTACAGCGTTAGTTGTGATAATAATTATACAGTTGGTGAATCGGAAAAACTCAAAATAACTTGTTGTGTAGATTAACTTTGGTTACCTCAAGGTAGCTAGCTATCTGCATGAAAATTAATGATAAAGTGCTTGGAATCTAGTCAAAACTAGGTTCCTTTTTTACTAGAACGCTCTGTTTTTCCAGTTAGTCTGGTTCTTTTTATTTCCTTGATTTTTAGGGGGATTTGCTTTAGAATAAAAGAGCTAAAGAATGAATAATGACAGGCGATGGTTAACAGCTTGTCTAGGAGATAGATTATGTCAACAAGTATCAAAAAACGTCCTGAGGTTTTGTCACCTGCAGGGACTTTAGAAAAATTAAAAGTGGCCGTTCTCTACGGGGCTGATGCAGTCTTTGTCGGCGGCCAGCAGTATGGACTGCGCAGCCGCGCTGGCAATTTTAGCATGGAGGATATGCAAGAAGGTATTAACTTTGCTCATGAACACGGGGCCAAGGTCTATGTGGCCGCTAATATGGTAACGCATGAGGGCAATGAACAAGGAGCCGGCGAATGGTTCCGCCAGCTGCGTGATATGGGCCTCGATGCGGTTATTGTTTCTGACCCAGCCTTGATTGAAATCTGTGCGACAGAAGCACCGGGATTGGATATTCATCTGTCGACCCAAGCATCAGCGACCAATGTCGAAACTTTTAAATTCTGGAGCAATTACGGCCTGACTCGTGTCGTCTTGGCGCGTGAGGTCAATATGGAAGAGCTGGCAGAAATTCGCCGTCGGACTGATGTTGAGATCGAAGCCTTCGTCCACGGTGCTATGTGTATTTCTTATTCAGGTCGCTGTACCCTATCTAACCACATGAGTCACCGCGATGCCAATCGTGGCGGCTGTTCACAGTCCTGTCGCTGGAAATACGACCTCTACGATATGCCATTCGGTCAGGAGCGTCGCAGCCTCAGGGGGGAAATTCCTGAAGAATATTCTATGTCAGCGGTTGATATGTGCATGATTGAACACATTCCTGACATGATTGAAAACGGTGTTGATAGCTTAAAGATTGAAGGCCGGATGAAATCGATCCATTACGTTTCAACTGTAACGAACTGCTATAAGGCCGCAGTCGATGCTTATATGGAGAGCCCAGCAAAATTTGAAGCCATCAAGGATGATTTGATTGATGAACTCTGGAAGGTTGCCCAACGTGAATTGGCAACAGGTTTTTATTACGGTACCCCTACAGAAAACGAGCAGCTCTTCGGGGCTCGCCGTAAGATTCCTCAATATAAATTTATCGCTGAAGTTGTTTCCTTTAATGAAAAAACGATGACAGCTACCATTCGTCAGCGTAATGTTATCAAGGAAGGGGATCGTGTTGAATTTTACGGTCCGGGTTTCCGCCATTTTGAAACCAATATTGAAGATCTTCACGATGCCGAAGGCAATAAGATTGATCGAGCACCAAATCCAATGGAACTTTTGACTATCACGGTTCCTCAAGCAGTTCAGCCGGGTGACATGGTTCGTGCCTGCAAGGAAGGTTTGGTTAACCTCTACCAAAAAGATGGTTCCAGCAAGACTGTCCGAGCTTGAGATTAACTGGACTGGTCATTTACGAATAAATAAATGAAGTCGTCTGCATGTTCTAGATTAGAAGTTGCTGGGCGATTTTATTCTTTAAAGTAGAAAGGGAATATTATGGCAGATTTTACATTTGAAATTGAAGAAAAGCTTTTGGTCCTCTCTGAAAATGATAGGGGCTGGACCAAAGAACTTAATCGTGTTAGTTTTAACGGTGCCCCTGCAAAGTATGACATCCGTGCATGGAGTCCTGACCATACCAAAATGGGGAAAGGGATTACTCTGACCAACGAGGAATTTCAAGTCCTTGTTGACGCTTTTAAAAATTAAATAGGATTAGGGCTGCTGTTTTGCTTTTAGAGCAAAACAGCAGCCTTAATCTTTTTTTGTTAGGGAAGCTTAAAGACTGCAACTTCTATCATATTTGGCTTTTAGTAAAATGTTTTTAGGGATCGTCTTAGGCTAAAATTTTTTGATCATTAACGCTGCCCTTTGACAGTATTATCTTGACAAAGGTTTCTGAAAGAGGTTACAATATGAGAAAATAAGCCATGGAAAAAGGAACAGGTACCAAATGAAAAATTTTGAGGATGATTATAGACGGGGTATCGGTAGAAGTGGTATTCAAGGGCTGGGCAATCCCCGTGTCAAAAAGGAACTGGAAGATCGCATAAGCCGTCTGCAAGAAGCCTTGACCACAGCTGAGGATGATCAATCCCGTCAAGAGGTTCAGTTCCTCTTGGACCGGGCAAGAGGTGATTATCAAAAATATGTGACAGCTGAGAAGCAAATGGCACAAAAAATTCATTACGATAGACAATTTCAAAGGGTCTATGCGCAAAAGAAAAAGAAGCAGACCATTATTTTGACAGCTTCAGTTGTCGGGACAATTCTGCTAATACTTTTTCTTGTCCTCCATTTCAATGCCTCCCACCGTGCGGCTAAAAATGAGGCAGCGGCTAAAGCTGCTTTCCAACAGAAATCTAATCCGGCAGAATCAAAACCAGATCCTGATAATAGGCTGGGTGATGATGAATTGCTCCCTAAAAATTTAATTGGGACTTGGACAGGAACCCAAGGTGGAGCTACCATCACCTTGACTTTTGAAGAAGATGGGACAGTGACGGTTAATACTGAGCTAAGTGACGGTAGCTATACCGAGAATTCTGGTGCTATCACTTCAACCTTACCAGTCGACGATACTACCTTTAGAATCGTTTATTCGTCTGGCAATGTTTTCCCAGGACAATCAACCCAAGGGTTAGGCTATGAATTAGGCTATAAGCTCAGCAATGATGGTAAAACCCTCTATCCCATCCAATGGGATGTCCAGAATGGTCAAAAGCCAGATTACAGCCAATATAAATACGATAAAGACAATGCCCTTACGAAATCGGAATAAGAAGTTGATAAAGATGGTGGAAGGGGTAAGATTTATCCAGCTCTCAAGACCTATGTTATGGTATCCAGAAAGATAGACAGTTATCCTTTTGAGTTTCTATTTTCTAAGAAAATAAGGTAGCAAAGACACTAAAGAGTATGGATAATAAGAGAAATACTGCAGATTTAATGCTACCTTCGAGAATCCCTAATAAAAGATGTGGTTGAGTAAAAACATTTGCTCAACTTTTTTAATGCTCCTTTTGTATATTTTCTACTATATTTTCCTGCTTAAGTTTGATAATATACATTTTTATGGCTCTCCTAACTAAAATTTGCTATAATATAAACTAACATTTACCCTTTCAAGCAGGTCGGAGGTAGCCTTTTGTCGGATTATTTATCAGTCAGTTCTCTGACTAAATATCTAAAATTAAAATTTGACCGCGATCCCTATTTGGAACGGGTTTATTTGACAGGGCAGGTTTCCAATTTTCGCAAGCGGCCCAACCATCAATACTTTTCACTCAAGGATGATAAGGCTGTTATTCAAGCAACCATTTGGGCAGGAGTCTTTCGCAAACTGGGATTTGAATTAGAGGAAGGCATGAAGATCAATGTTGTTGGTCGTGTCCAGCTCTATGAACCCAATGGTTCCTATTCAATCATTATTGAACGGGCTGAGCCAGATGGTATTGGAGCCTTAGCGGTTCAGTTTGAACAGCTAAAGAAGAAGTTAACTCAGGCTGGCTATTTTGCGGCTGAGCATAAGCAGCCTCTACCTCAATTTGTCAGAAAAATTGGCGTAGTTACCAGTGCTAGTGGAGCCGTTATTCGTGACATTATCACAACTGTCAGCCGACGCTTCCCAGGTGTGGAGATTCTTCTTTTTCCGACTAAGGTTCAGGGAGAAGGCAGTGCTCAGTCTGTCGCTGAAAATATTGCAGCAGCCAATCAGCGAGCCGACCTCGATCTTTTGATTATCGGCCGAGGAGGTGGCTCTATTGAAGATCTTTGGGCTTTCAATGAAGAAGTCGTGGTTCAGGCTATCTTTGAATCTCGACTGCCAGTCATTTCTAGTGTCGGTCATGAGACAGACACAACCTTGGCAGACTATGTTGCTGACAGACGGGCAGCTACCCCAACAGCAGCAGCTGAATTAGCCACTCCTGTCACTAAGGCAGATATTCTAGCCTGGCTAAGCGAGGCCGGACAACGGGCCTATCAAGCCACCAGTCGGCGCATTCGGCAAGAAAATGATAGACTGACTAAACTCAATCAATCGGTTATCTTTCGGCAACCTGAGCGGCTCTATGATGCCCACAGTCAGAAATTAGACCGCTTGATGGTTGATTTGACTAATCAGATGCGCTATCGTTTAGGTCAAGCTAAACAGGAACAAGGATTGCTCAGTCAGCGGCTGACCAGTATTGATCTGCAGGGACGCTTGGAGCGTTTGCAAGAGCGATTATTTCAGCAAGAACGCTTGCTCAAGGCCAATATGGCCAATCAGTACGATAGTCTTTTGGCTCGTTTTGAGAAAGCACAGGATGCTCTCATCTCTTTGGATACCAGTCGAATTGTGGCTCGGGGTTATGCCATTGTTCAAAAAGATAATAAACTGATTACCAGTGTTAAGGATATCCAACAAGGTGATCAGCTGACCTTGCAATTGAAGGATGGCCACGTAGAAGTAGAGGTAAAAAATGCCAAGTAAGAAAAAAACATTTGAAGAAAATTTGCAGAACCTAGAAGCGATTGTCACTAAGCTGGAAAATGGTGATGTGCCTTTGGAAGAAGCCATTGCAGAATTTCAGAAGGGCATGGTGCTATCTAAGGATTTGCAAAAAACGTTAGAAGATGCTGAAAAGACCTTGGTTAAGGTCATGCAAGCTAATGGAAGTGAAACAGAGTTAGAAAATAATGGTTAAAGTCGAAAAAATTGACGCTGCTCTGATCAAATTTTATGAGCAGGGTCAGGTTTCACAAAGATTGCAAGAGGCCATTTTATACTCTGTTAATGCGGGTGGTAAGCGGATTCGTCCCTTGATTTTATTGGAGACTCTGGAAGGTTTTGGAATAAACCTAAAAGAGCCTCATTATCAGGTTGCTGCTGCTTTGGAAATGGTTCATACTGGTAGTCTCATTCACGATGATTTACCTGCTATGGACAATGATGATTATCGGCGGGGGCGTTTGACTAATCATAAGCAGTTCGACGAGGCGACAGCTATTTTAGCAGGGGACAGCCTTTTTCTTGACCCTTATGGCCTGATAACTCAGGCAGATTTGAAGTCTGAGATTATTGTGGCCTTGATTGCCGAATTGTCTCAAGCTGCAGGAACTTTCGGTATGGTCGGCGGTCAAATGCTGGATATTGAAGGCGAGGAGCAGGCTCTGACTCTTGAACAGGTCTATGCTATTCATAGCCATAAGACTGGTAAACTATTAGCCTTTCCTTTTAAGGCGGCTGGCATAATAGCCGAGCAGGATTCTGATATTCTAGCAAAACTGGAGAAAGTTGGCCTTTTAGTAGGAACAAGCTTCCAGGTTCGAGATGACATTCTGGATCTGACGGCTTCTTTTGCTGACTTGGGCAAGACCCCACAGAAAGATCTGACGGCTCAGAAAGCGACCTACCCTAGTTTGCTGGGCTTGGATGAATCCTATCGCATCTTGAATGATTCTTTAGATCATGCAGAGGTAATTTTCCAAAAATTAAAAGCAGATAAGGGATTCATACCTGATAAGATTTTAGAAATACTAGAAAGGTTGCGTCTTTATGCCTAAGGAAAGAGTGGACGTTCTGGCTTATAAGCAAGGTCTCTTTGATACTAGGGAGCAGGCCAAGCGAGGGGTCATGGCTGGTCTGGTTGTAAGCCTGCTGGACGGTCAGCGTTTTGATAAGCCTGGAGAAAAGATTCCCGATGATACAGAACTTCGGCTCAAAGGACAAAAGCTCAAATATGTCAGTCGTGGCGGTCTCAAATTAGAAAAGGCGCTTCAGGTTTTTAACCTTTCTGTTACTGGCCTAACGACCATAGATATTGGGGCATCAACAGGTGGCTTTACCGACCTTATGCTGCAAAATGGAGCTGACTTGGTTTATGCAGTTGATGTCGGCACCAACCAGTTGGTCTGGAAACTGCGTCAGGATCCTCGGGTTGTCAGCATGGAGCAGTATAATTTCCGCTATGCTCAGGCTGAAGATTTTAAGCAGGGACTGCCTCATTTTGCCAGTATTGATGTCAGCTTTATTTCCCTCAATCTTATTCTCCCCGCTCTGACTGGTCTCTTGAGTGAGGGCGATAAGGTCGTTGCCCTTGTAAAACCTCAATTTGAAGCTGGTCGTTCTCAAATTGGCAAGCACGGGATTGTCAAAGACAAAGCCATTCACCGTTCTGTCCTAGAGGCGGTAACAGATACTGCCCCAGATTACGGATTTACTGTTAAAGGGATAGATTTTTCCCCTATTCAGGGAGGTCACGGCAATATTGAATTTTTGATTTGCCTAGAAAAGTCAGCTCAGGCCCAAAATTTGGTTAAAACTGCGATTGTATCAACTGTAGAAAAAGCACACGAGGAATTTAAAAAGAATGAAGAAGCATGAACGTTTAGAACTTCTGCGCAAAATTGTTTTGGAAAATGAAATCGAGACCCAGCATGACTTAGTCGCTAAGTTGGAAGCACACGGTCTTAAGTCAACTCAGGCAACTATTTCCCGCGATATTAATAATCTGGGGATTATCAAGGTACCAGGTAAATCCGGCAAGTATGTTTACGGCCTTTCCAAAGAATCAGCTCGCAAGCTGATGACGCCCTTGCAGCAAGCTTGTGAATATATCACGAGTCTTTCTGAACAGGTTACAGGCTTGGAGCAGATGATTGCTATTTCTGTCGTACCAGGGAATACCAGATATCTGAAGCGCCTCTTAATCAAGGATTATCAAGAGGAAATTTTTAGCATTATTGCTGACGATGATGCTATCCTAGTGGTTATGAAATCAGCAAAGCAGGCTGATCAACTGGTTCAAAATTTGCGAAGCTGGATGCAGCAGCACCACTGATTGGGGCAAGCCTATGTTATTAGAAATTTCCATTAAAAATTTTGCTATTATTGAGGAAATTTCCCTCAATTTTGAAAAGGGGATGACTGTTCTGACTGGTGAAACGGGTGCAGGAAAGTCCATCATTATTGATGCCATGAATATGATGCTAGGAGCTAGGGCTAGTACGGAAGTTATTCGTCATAATGCTCCCAAAGCTGAAATTCAGGGCTTTTTCGCGGTGGAGGAGAGTCCTGCCCTCAGTCAGGTTATGCAAGAACATGGGATTGAATTCAGTGATGAGCTGATTATCCGACGTGAAATCCTCCAAAACGGCCGCAGCGTCAGCCGTATCAACGGTCAGATGGTCAATCTATCAACCCTCCGTTCGGTTGGTCAATACCTTGTAGACATTCATGGACAGCATGATCAAGAAGAATTGATGAAAGCGACTCAGCATATCAAGCTCCTTGATGAGTTTGGCGATGAGGATTTTCAAGCCATAAAGAAAACTTATCAGTCGACTTTTGATGCCTATCGAAGTCTGCGCAAACGTGTCATTGAAAAGCAAAAGAATGAGCAGGAACATAAGGCGAGGATAGAAATGCTGGAGTTTCAGTTGGCTGAAATTGAAGCAGCCGACCTCAAAGCTGGTGAAGATGATAAGCTGAATCGAGAGCGAGACAGATTACTCAATTACAAGAATATAGCAGACACACTTAACAATGCTTATGCGATGCTGGATAATGAGGATTTCTCAAGCCTAGCTAATGTTCGCTCTGCCATGAATGATCTCCAGACCATTGAGGAATACGATCCAGATTATAAGGAACTTTTTACTAGCCTATCAGAGAGCTACTATATCTTAGAGGACGTTAACAAGCGTCTATCCGATATCATTGACAATCTTGATTTTGATGGGAATCGTCTCAATGCCATTGATGACCGCCTTAATGTTATCAATACTATTACCCGAAAATATGGCGGAAATGTTGACGATGTCCTAGATTATTTTGCTACGATCAGCAAGGAGTATAATCATCTGACGGGGAATGATTTAGATAATGATGATTTGGAGGGGCAGCTCAAGAATTTAGAGAAGAAATTGCTGATGTCCAGTCAAGCGCTGAGTGATAAACGGCATTTCCTAGCCCAGACTCTGGAAAGTGATATTAAACATGAGTTGACAGACCTTTACATGGAAAAGGCAGACTTCCAAGTGCAGTTTAGCAAGGCTAAGTTTAGTCATGAGGGAAATGAGCACGTAGAATTTTACATTTCTACCAATCCCGGAGAAGGCTTTAAGCCACTGGTTAAGGTAGCCTCTGGTGGTGAATTATCCCGTCTCATGCTGGCCATTAAGTCTGCTTTTGCCCGTAAGGAAGATAAGACTTCTATCGTCTTTGATGAGGTTGACACAGGGGTGTCAGGTCGGGTCGCTCAAGCCATTGCCCAAAAGATTTATAAGATTGGCAGTCACGGTCAAGTCTTGGCCATTTCACATCTGCCTCAGGTTATTGCGGCAGCTGATTATCAATTCTTTATTGAAAAGGAAAGCAAGGATGACTCAACCGTTTCCACTGTCCGTCTTTTGACAGCAGAAGAAAGAATTGAAGAAATTGCTAAGATGTTAGCTGGTGATCAGGTTACTCAAGCAGCCTTGAGCCAGGCGAAAGAACTCTTGAAATAAAAATTAACTACTGAAATAAATATTAGAAAGAGACTGGGCAAAAATTTGTCCAGTATCCTTGTTTCAGAATAAGCTCTTGGCGCAGTGGTTGGGAGTAAGACTTGCTAGCTATACTAAGAAGTCTTACCCCTGCACGGCTCATTGGCGCTTAGCACCAATGAACCACTGCTGATTGGCTTTTTCTGTAGCTGGACGCTTCTCAGTTTTTAAGAGAGTGGGACAGAAGTCGATGTTTTATATAAATTGACTTCGTTGTCCCACCTCTTTTTTATTTTTAAAAGTAAAAAATATTTTAATACTACTTGTCAAATCAAGGAAGAGATGATAGAATATCATTTGCATTTAAGGGAGAAAGAATAAATAGCGAAAATAGTATTGAAATACTAATTTTGAATTAAGTATTTTGCTTGAACCACAAGATATAGTATTTCATGTTTGGGGGTGACACAGTATGTTGATGCAGATGGTGAATATCGTAAAAGGAAGTAAGGATAAAGAAAAGAAATTACGTTTTGACCTACAATTAGCCATGTTAATTATAGGTGGAATTATTTTGGCTTTCTCACTAGGAGCTATTGAACAAAAGGTAAGTTCAGATACCTCATCATCTGATCAGCCAGTTGCCCAAACAACTGGGGAAATCTTACCATTGGATACCAATGGTGTCCTCAATGGCGATTATTCCAGTGTAGTCGGAACTTGGAAATGTGATAATGGAGCTAGCATTACTTTTGATACAGCTGGCCAAGTCAGTTATAAATCCAAAAAAGGAAAAATCAGCAAAGGATTGATTTACAATGCCCGCCTCCTAGATGGACGACTGGAAGCCCAATTTCAAACTAAGGGCGGAGAGGTTGTCAGCATTTTCTTGATTCCAACTGGAACCACTAGTAAATATGAAAACCAAAGCTATCAATCTGATGCTGTTCTGGTGAACTCTAAGACATCAGATGATAATCATCCCTTCTATAGATAAATTTAGCTTTCCCATTTATGAGTTAATGAGCTTGAGCTCGTTGGCTCTTTTTTTGTATTCTTCTAACATCAATTGGTAGAAATTGAAATGATAGGAAAGGATAAATTCTGTATAGAATTTCATTTTTTACAAGAAAAACTTGACAATTATACATTTATCATTTAGAATGATCACATATTTATTCAGTTAGAGGTGATTAATATGAAAGTAGCCATTGTCGGTGTTACAGGGTATAGCGGACTTGAATTAGTCCGGTTGCTGGCTGGCCACAGCCAAGCCCAGGTAGCATCCGTTCATGCGACTAAAGATGTTGGGCAAAAGTTATCCGCTCTCTACCCCCACCTAGCTGGTATCTGTGATTTGGAATTACAAGCCTTTCAAGCTTTGAATATTATTCAAAATACTGATCTAGTCTTCTTTGCCACACCAAGTGGTGTCGCTAAAGAAGACTCAGAAATCTTTGTTGAGCATGATTTTCCTATGATTGATCTTTCAGGTGATCACCGCTTGTCTGCTCCAAGCTATGAAAAATGGTATGGGAAGCAGGCAGCTAAACCAGCTGTTTTAGATAAATTCACCTATTCCTTGGCTGAATTTGCGGACGGGCACTCAGGAAAGTTCATTGCTAATCCTGGCTGTTATGCCACCGCAACAGAATTGGCCCTGATTCCTCTGATGAATTGGGGGAAGGTCGATTTAGATTCCATCATTGTAGATGCTAAGAGTGGCTTGACTGGGGCAGGGAAAAAGCTGGCTGAATCTAGCCACTTTGTCAACGTCCATGATAATTACATGACGTACAAGATCAATAAGCATCAGCATATTCCTGAAATTGCGCAGGAGCTAAAGAAATTCAATCCTAATTTTCAGCACCTACAATTTTCAACTTCTCTTTTACCAATCAATCGAGGTATCATGGCGACAGCCTATATCAAGATGACAGAAGATGTCAGTCAGGAGGAGGTTTATCGACGTTATCAGGATTTTTATGACGATAAACCTTTTGTTCGTCTGCAAGGCAATTTACCTAACTTGCACGATGTTCTAGGCTCTAACTATACCGATATCGGTTTTGCTTACAATCCGATAACTAAGGTCTTAACCGTAGTCTCTGTCCTTGATAATCTGGTCAAAGGGGCTGCCGGTCAGGCCATTCAAAATATGAACATAGCCTTTGGCTTTGCTGAGACAGATGGCTTGCTATCAGGTCCCAGCTACTTATAAATAAGGTAGTCAGCCGATAAACACTCCGAAGAAAATTAGAAAAACTAATGAAGAAATCTTAGGAAGTTTTCTCTATTTTAGAAGTGTAGGCATGGCAATTGAAGAGTTTCATTAAACCTTTAAAATACTTGTTCAACTGCGAAATTTTCTAAGGAAAGTTTCTAGTTTACTTATCAAGTCGTTATTTGATCACCCAATAATAACAACTGCCGTCATTTAAGGAGGAGGAAATCTTGGAAATACTTAATGGAAATATTGCTAGTCCGCTAGGCTTTTCAGCCGATGGTTTGCATGCTGGCTTTAAAAAGCGGAAATTAGATTTTGGTTGGATTGTTTCAGAATGTCCTGCAAGTGTCGCAGGCGTCTATACCACCAATAAGGTCATTGCAGCACCTTTGATTGTTACTAAGCAGTCGGTGGAAAAGGCTGGACAGCTGCAGGCCATTGTTGTTAATTCAGGGGTAGCCAATTCCTGCACTGGTGTCCAAGGGATGAATGATGCTTGGGAAATGCAAAAGCTGACTGCCGAAAAACTCAGTCTAGCTCCTGAACTCGTTGGCGTTGCTTCGACCGGTGTGATTGGTGACCTTCTGCCTATGGCTACCTTGAAATCAGGCCTGTCTAAGATTGTAGTAAATGGGAATGCTGATGATTTTGCCAAGGCCATTTTGACAACTGACACTCAAACCAAGACAGTGGCAGTTAGTCAAGACTTTGGCCGTGATACGGTTACCATGGCTGGCGTTGCTAAGGGGTCAGGTATGATTCATCCTAATATGGCCACCATGCTGGGGTTTATTACCTGTGATGCTAATATTTCAAGTACTGCCTTGCAAAAAGCCCTGTCAACTAAGGTTGAAACCACTTTTAATCAAATTACGGTTGATGGTGATACCTCAACTAATGATATGGTTTTGGTCATGGCTAATGGTTGTGCCAAAAATGTTGAAATCTTACCAGATACACCTGAGTTTGAGCAATTTGTAGAGATGTTGGAATATGTTATGGCAGATTTGGCTAAGAAAATTGCTCAGGATGGAGAAGGTGCTACCAAACTTATTCAGGTTGATGTTGAGGGTGTAGCAACAGCCCTCGATGCACGAATGCTGGCCAAGTCAGTTGTTGGGTCTAGTCTCGTTAAGACAGCCATCTTTGGCGAAGACCCTAATTGGGGCCGGATTCTGGCAGCCCTCGGTTATGCGGGTGTTGATATTCCGGTTGACAATATTGATATCTATCTAGGCCAGCTTCCCGTTATGTTAGCTTCCAGTCCGGTCTCTTTTGACAGTGAGGAAATGGATGAGGTTATGCAAGCAGATACCATTCAGATTAGGGTTGATATCCACGCCGGCAATCAGTCCGGCCGGGCTTGGGGATGTGATCTCTCCTATGATTATGTGAAAATCAATGCCCTCTATCGAACGTGATAGCAATTTAAGAAAGGACATTAAATGTCAGATACAATTGTGATAAAAATTGGTGGCCGAGCCAGCCAGAATTTAACTGGTGATTTTCTCGAACAGCTGGCCTCTTGGAAGTCCCAAGGGAAGTCTCTCATCATTGTTCATGGTGGAGGCTATGCCATCAATCAGCTTATGGAAGAAGCCGATATTGCCGTTAAAAAAATTGATGGATTGCGGGTAACAGACAGCCAGTCGCTTAACCTCGTCAAACAAGCCCTCGTTGAGATTGTCGGAAAAAACATTCTTACCAGTCTGAGTCAGGCTGGTCTTGACGCTCAACAGCTGATAGAGGAACTCCCAGCCCTGGTTGAGGCTGATTTTCTGAACCAAGCTAAATATGGCTATGTCGGACAGGTCAGTCAAATTCACAGTCATGTCCTACAGTCCCTTCTAGAACAAGGGGTTATTCCTCTTATTCCGTCTCTGGGTTATCAAGGAGGTCGGATCCTGCTCAACATTAATGCTGATTATCTGGCAACTAGTCTTGCGGTCGCCCTGCAGGCAGAAAAGCTGATTCTGATGACTGATGTTTCTGGCGTAAAGGAGTCAGGGCAGGTCTTATCCAGCCTGAAAATTGGGGATATTCCTGATAAGATTGAACAGGGAATCATCACTGGCGGTATGGTTCCTAAACTACAGAGTGCTGCTCAGACGGTCAAATCAGGTGTGGCTCAGGTGTTAATTGGTGACAATTTGACCAACGGCACCCTGATTGAAGTTTAAATAGTACTAAAAAATCAAACATAAAAAAGAAAGTCAGTATCCATCTGGAGGTTAACATGACTAAATTATTTTCAAATTATAAACGGTCGACGATCGAATTTGTCAAAGCACAGGGCAATGAATTGATTGATAGTCAAGGCAAGCACTATCTAGATTTTTCAACGGGCATCGGAGTAACCAACCTTGGCTTCCATCCGCAGGTTAAGGCAGCTTTGGAAAATCAGGTACAAGAAATTTGGCACACGCCCAACCTTTATCAAAACAGTCTGCAAGAAGAAGTCGCCCAAAAGTTGATCGGTGACTATGATTATCTGGCCTTCTTCTGTAATAGCGGGGCCGAGGCAAATGAAGCAGCTATTAAGATCGCCCGCAAGGCCAGCGGTAAACAAGGTATTATTACTTTCCAAAATTCCTTTCATGGTCGGACTTTTGGGTCCATGTCTGCGACAGGCCAAGATAAGATTAAAACAGGCTTTGGTGATGGAGTTCCCCACTTTAGTTATGCCAAATTCAATGATTTGATGTCTGTCAAAAGCTTGGTTGATGAGCAAACAGCAGCAGTGATGTTGGAAATGGTTCAGGGAGAATCAGGTATTCTCCCTGCGGATAAGACCTTTGTTCAAGACCTAGCCGCCTTCTGCCAAGAAAAAGGAATCTATCTGATTGTCGATGAAGTTCAAACCGGCATGGGACGCACGGGTAAGCTCTTTTCCTTTGAGCACTACGGTATTATACCTGATATCGTCACCTTAGCTAAGGGCCTAGCCAATGGTGTCCCTGTCGGTGCCATGCTGGCTAAGACAAATCTCGGTTCAGCCTTCTCTTACGGCAGTCATGGATCAACCTTTGGCGGCAATAAATTAGCTATGGCGGCCAGTTCGGCTGTCTTGGATATCCTGACTTCACCAGGTTTTCTCGACCAAACTTGGGAAAATGGTAATTATCTCCAAGACCAATTGAAAAAAGTCTTAGCGAATAATCCTAAAATCATTCAAATTCGCGGATTAGGCTATATGATAGGAATTCAGACGACCGAGAATTTAGCAGATTTAGTTCAGGCTGCGCGTGATAAAGGATTGATTGTTCTGACAGCCGGTACCGATGTCATTCGTCTCCTGCCGCCGCTGACCTTGACCAAGGATGAGATTGACAAAGGCGTGGCCATTCTTGCAGATATTTTTACTGAGTAAGACTAAGGAAACTTACCAGAGGACAGCAAGTTTTAATTTGCTACTGCCTAGTATAAAAGCGCTTGGAACAAGAGGTTCCAAACGCTTTTTTAATAAGATCGCTAGGGGATACAGCAGTTACATAAAGATATCAAGTACCCAAGGACTGATAGGAGGTGGGTCCAGATAATAATTAACTATAGACTCGTGTTAGGGGCGATGTAGGTCGTCTCCGTCCTCACCATCAACAGTCGCCAGTGCCTGAGTGTCCATCACAACAAATTGTTCAAAAGCTTGTGTTGTCATAAGAGATTTCTTCTTTCTGCTAGACTTGACCTAACAAAATTAGTATAGAATTTTTTTAGAAGCTTGTGAACCCTAAAAATCCTGATGTTAGGGGAAAACAATAGTTCCGTTAAAGAAGATATCCCTTGTCAACTTCAGCGCAAAAATTCTTTCAAATGAAACTAAATGATAAAAATTATAAGGTCGATTAATTAGGAGAAATCTAGCTTATCTAGCTAAGAGCAGAAGTCTATCAGTTGGAACTTACATTCTCATCTCAAAATCAGCTGAGCCACAATCGGACTGATAATGACATACATGACACCGGTAACTCCGATAGCCAAACCTGCCATGGCTCCTTGGATCTGTCCATATTTAAGGGCAGCCCCTGTCCCGATAGCGTGACCGGTACCGCCAAGAGCCAGCCCAAAGGCAATGGGGTCTTGAATTTTGAAGAATTTTAGAACAGATGGGCCGATAACACTTGTTAAAATACCAGTCATAACCACAACCGCAAGAGTCAAAGTAGTAATTCCCCCCATCTTTTGGCTGATACCAATGGCCATGGCAGTAGTGACGGATTTTGGAAAAAGTGAGATAGCAAAGAAAAAGTCTAAGCCAAAACACTTAGCTATCACCGCTGTATAGCAAGTATTGATAATAGTTGATATAGAAGTCCCCAAGAGAATACTGCGATAGTGATGTTTCATCAAGGGAAAATTACGATAAAGGGGAATGGCCAAAGCAACCGTCGAGGGAACAATCAAGGTGTTAAGATAAATGCCACCTTTATAATAGTCAGCATAAGAAATTCCTGTAATTTTCAAAAGAACGATCAAGGCAATGGTAGCAACTAAAAGAGGCGTAGTCGCTGGATGAGGAAAACGCCTAAAAATTAAAAGCCCAATAAGGTAGGCAAAAATTGACAATGATAGACCGAAAATGGGATTGCTGTAAATATCAGCCATGATAACCTCCTATAAGATACAAAGCTGTTAAGCGACTCAAAGAATTTAGGGGTCGGGAGTAGGAACGAACCCTAAAATTGAAAATTTTGGTTCCTATTTCCCCCTAACAAGTTGGCTGGTTTTTTCGCTTAAAAGGGAAACCAGCTAGCAGTGGTTCATTAGGTGCTTTAGCATCAATAAACTGTGCAGGGTCAAGACTATGCTGACTTAGCCAACAAGTCGTGCTCCCAACCACTGCTGGACGAATTTTTGTCCAGCTTCAGTGTACATAATTTCACAGAGTTCTAGGTGAGTTCAATTTAATCTTTATAGTCGCCTTCAAAACGATTCTTAATCCAAGTGACAATCAAGCCAATCGTTAATAGATTAATGACTAGAGCTCCTAAAGTAATGATAAGAATTGGCAAAAGATTGGGGATAATAACCTTAAAATATTGCATAATCCCAACACCAGCCGGTAAAAAGAGAATCGTCATATTATCCAGCATGAATTTCCCGACAGTATAAATATGCCGCAAACGAACGAGTTTGACCTCCAAAGCCACAAAAAGCAAAATCAAGCCAATAATGCTGCCGGGAATAGGTAAATTAAAGACAGTAGAGATAATCTCACCGACCAAAGAAAAAATGAGAATAATCATAAACTGAACATAGAGTTTCATGCAGAAGTTTCCCCTTCATTAATTCTGAGAACTTGTATTCACATTTTTTTGACAGTTAGCCTTATGTGGTAGGGACGCAAGCGACCTCCTAACGGAGTGCCATTGCTCATTTTCAAGCCTAGGGTCTTGAAAATCCCCTCGACGATTGACTTAAATAGGGTCAATCGTCTTTTTTCCAACTGACGCTAAGAATTTAAACTTACGAATACAGTTTCTGAATACTTATAACCAGTTTACTACTATGAAAATATATTGCAATATAATGAAACGTTTTCAATAAAAAATGAAAACATTTCAAGAAATACCTTGGGCACATTAAAACCCTCCCTAGGTTCCTAAGAAGGGTTAAGATAGCTATTTATTGCATCTCACGTCCGTAATTATAATCATCGTCCTGCATGGCTTCAACACTACCAAGAAGATAGCCATTCCCAACTTGTGAGAAAAAGTCATGGTTGCTAGTACCAGTCGAAATTCCATTCATGACGATAGGATTAACATCATCAGCCGTATCCGGGAAGAGAGGATCTTGCCCCAGATTCATCAGAGCCTTATTGGCATTGTAACGCAGGAAGGTCATGACCTCTTCGGTCCAGCCTACTCCATCGTAGAGGGTTTTGGTGTAAAGCTCTTCGTTTTCATAGAGTTGATAAAGGAGATCGTACATCCAGTCACGAAACTCGCTTTGTTCTTCTTCTGAAAGTTCGTTAAATCCTAATTGAAACTTATAGCCGATATAGGTTCCGTGAACAGATTCATCACGGATAATGAGTTTAATAATTTCTGCAACGTTAGAGAGCTTATTGTTTCCCAGGTAGTAAAGTGGGGTGAAAAAACCAGAGTAGAAGAGGAAGGTCTCTAGGAAAGTTGAAGCAACCTTCTTTTGGAGGGGATTACCATTGAGATAAATTTCATTGATAATCTCAGCTTTTTTTTGAAGGTATTCATTGTTGTTGGTCCACTCGAAGATCTCTTCAATCTCAGACTTGGTATTGAGAGTTGAAAAGATGGATGAGTAGGATTTGGCATGGACAGATTCCATGAACTGGATATTGTTGAGAACGGCCTCCTCGTGGGGAGTACGAACATCTTTACGAATAGCCTCAACACCAGTCTCTGATTGCATGGTATCAAGCAGCGTCAAGCCTCCAAAAACCTTGCCGACCAAGTCTTTTTCTTCATCAGATAGCTTACGCCAGTCATCCAAGTCATTTGATAGTGGGATACGGGTATCCAGCCAAAATTGCTCAGTGAGCTTTTCCCAAGTTGACTTGTCAATTAGATCTTCAATTTCGTTCCAGTTAATGGCTTTGTAGTATGTTGTCATGAGTTTCTCCAAATTAAGAGGGGGATAATATGAGTCAAGAGTTTAGTCAGCGAACTAGGCAAGTAGTCCTAGCGGTTGGCGTGTCAAACATAGGAGCTTTAGCTCCAAGTTTGACTGTTCAGTTAAATCACACAGCTTTCACACTGATTAGCGCCGACTTCATCTCCATCATCTGTGAAGGTGCGGACATAGTAGATTGACTTAACGCCTTTATTGAAGGCATAATTACGAAGGATCGATAGGTCGCGAGTGGTCTGCTTGCTTTCTTGTTTCCATTCATACAGTCCTTCAGGGATATCACTGCGCAGAAAGAGTGTTAGTGACAAACCTTGATCAACATGCTCAGTAGCAGCTGCGTAAATGTCAATGACTTTGCGCATATCCATATCATAAGCAGATGTGTAGTAAGGAATGGTATCAGTCGACAAGCCACTGGCTGGATAGTAGATTTTACCAATTTTCTTTTCTTGACGCTCTTCAATCCGTTGGGTAATAGGGTGAATGGAAGCGGAGACATCGTTAATGTAAGAGATAGAACCATTTGGTGCAACAGCCAGACGATTCTGGTGATAAAGTCCATCTTTCATTACGGCTTGACGAAGGGCTTCCCAGTCCTCAGCCTGAGGAATAAAGTGATCTTCGAAGAGTTCCTTAACCTTGGCCGACTTTGGAACATATTTGCCGGTGATGTACTTGTCAAAGTAAGTACCGTCAGCGTATTTTGATTTTTCAAAACCGACGAAAGATTCACCGCGCTCACGAGCAATATTGTTAGATTCGACCAAGGTCCAATAGTTCATTAACATGAAATAGATGTCAGTGAACTCGATCGATTCAGGACTGCCGTACTCAATGTGGTTGCGAGCAAGGAAGGAGTGGAGCCCCATAGCCCCCAAGCCAAACGTGTGAGCTTGCTCGTTACCGGCCTTAATCGTTGGGACAGCATCGATACTTGATGAATCTGTCACAAAAGTAAGTGCGCGAGTCATAGCCTTGATAGACCGACCAAAATCCGGAGATGCCATCATGTTCACCACATTGGTAGATCCAAGGTTACATGAAATATCAGTTCCCATCTGTACAAATTCTTGTGCATCATTAATCAAGCTAGGCTTTTGAACTTGTAGAACTTCAGAACACAAGTTTGACATGATGATGCGACCATCAATAGGATTTGAACGGTTAGCAGCATCGACATTGATAATATAGGGATAGCCAGATTCTTGCTGTAATTTAGAAATCTCAGTTTCTAAATCGCGGGCAGAGATTTTTGTCTTAACAATCTTAGGATTAGCCACCAGCTCATCATACTTTTCGGTAATATTAATATAGTTGAATGGGACACCATACTCTTTTTCTATAGAGTATGGGCTAAAGAGATACATATCCTCATTTTTGCGGGCCAATTCATAGAACTTATCAGGAACGGTAATCCCTAATGATAAAGTTTTAACCCGAACCTTTTCATCTGCATTTTCTTTCTTAGTTGATAAGAAAGAAAGAATATCAGGGTGGAAGACATCCAGATAAACCGCCCCGGCTCCCTGACGTTGCCCTAGTTGGTTAGAGTAGGAGAAGCTGTCTTCAAAGAGTTTCATCACAGGTACGACACCAGATGCTGCGCCCGCATAACCCTTGATTGGCGCTCCAGCTTCACGCAGATTACTGAGCGAAATCCCAACACCACCTCCGATACGCGATAGCTGCAAGGCTGAGTTGATGGAACGTCCGATAGCATTCATATCGTCAGTTACTTGAATTAAAAAACAGGAGACTAATTCACCGCGGCGGCTACGTCCAGCATTTAGGAATGATGGCGTTGCCGGTTGGTAGCGTTGGTGGATCATTTCTGTTGCTAAGTCTTTAGCCAGTTGTTCATCACCATCCGCAAAGTAAAGGGCATTAAAGAGGACGCGATCTTCAATACTTTCGAGGTAGAATTCTCCGTCATTCGTTTTTAAAGCATACTGCTGGTAGAACTTATAGGCTGCCATGAAGGATTGAAAATGAAAATCTGCTGCCTGCAATTCCTGTGCCAGCTCCTCAATAAATTCGACCGAATATTTTCCAATAAAACCAGACTCAATGTAGTCGTTATCAATTAGGTAACGCACTTTATCTGTAATGGAATCAAAGGCCATAGAATTAGGAATAACATTTTCCCTGAAGAAAGCCTGCAAGGCTTCCTTATCTTTATTGAGAGGAATTTGGCCATTAACAGGGCGGTTAATTTCATTGTTGAGGCGGAAGTAGGAGACTTCGCCCAAATCTTTAAGACTCATAAGTGTTTCCTTCTTTGTTTATCTATAACAATTATAATGTAGAATGCTAAACTTAAACGGCCAAGCAGCTTTGGCCTGCTTGGTCAGCGTGTTCTTATTCCAGAAATTAAACAATCTCTTTTAATTTGGCAGGCTGAAAACCTGAAAAGGTGATATCACCAGCTTCGATAACCGGAGCAGCGGTAAAACCTAAGCTCTTAACATAATCAATTTTTTCTGGCTGCTCATCAATATTGATTTCTTGATAGTCAGCACCGTTTTGTTCCAAGAATTTCTTGGTCATCTTGCATTGCATACAGTTGTTTTTTGAAAATAATGTGATTTGTGACATTGTACTCTCCTCAAAATTAATACCTAATTAGGATAACCAAATCAACTTAAAAAATCAAGCGATTTTGCTCGGAAAACACAATATTTTGTGTTTAAGGAAAAATCAACCCCCAACATCTTGTGGTCGCTTTGAGCCATTAAACAATCTGCTAGAAAGCTAGAAACAGCAAGGGTTAACTCAAAATCGGAAGCCCAATCACGTAAATATAATTTCTGCAATATTTGGAAAATCAGACTAATAAATAATATCCTACCGATATGAGGTTACTGTTTGCACGTAATTTCCTTCACTTAGGCTTTTTAGTTGCGAAATGTTGCAAATAAATTAAGAAACTGCGGCAGTCTTGCAATAATGTCTTTTTTTTGTAAACTAAGGCTGAAAAAATTTTTAAGGAGTTTCTTATGAAAAAAGCATCCAAATTATTTCTAGGCTTAGGAATAGCCTTTACTCTCATAGTTTTAACAGCTTGTGGCCATGGTTATGATAAAAATGGTATTCCAACAGAGCTGAAGAAGTCTTACACTGGTTCAACAGATATTGAAGACTATGATGCCAATATCCCTTCTGGGGGTTCAACACTAACATTTAATATGAAATCCCATACTATAAAAGTAAAGACAGATGATGAAACAAAAACTGTTTACTTTAAAGTTTTATCCAAGAAGAATATGACAAGGGATACAAAAGGAAAATTGAATAAAGTTAAGTCTAAACTTGAAGGGGATAAATATTTTATTATGGTCCTAGCCAATAGCAAAAGTGATTTAACTCAGAAGATCAAATCACAAAGCTTCCCAATTTTTGTCAGTGTTAGCGATAGTGGTAAAAAAATTCACATGTTCGAATACAACGATGGTTATACAAGATCCGAATACTTTGATTATAGCGGTGAATCCGATACCTAAGCTCAATAAGCACTATAAAGTAGTTACAGAACTTGGGCTCTTTTTATGCCTTTTCAATTAAAAAAGTTTCTTGAAAACTCAGGTTGAAATATTTAGGAAAAGGGTTTCATTTTTTATGGAAAATAGGGTTAAGTCTTGAAAATGGAAGGGTGATATGATATAATTCTATTTTGTAAGGGTTATCATAAGATGATCTAAAATATTTACATTAGAAAAAAGGAGAACCATTATGGCTTCTAAAGATTTCCACATTGTTGCAGAAACAGGTATCCACGCTCGCCCAGCTACTTTGCTCGTTCAAACAGCTAGCAAATTTGCTTCAGATATCACTTTGGATTACAAAGGTAAATCAGTAAACCTTAAGTCAATTATGGGGGTTATGAGCCTTGGTGTTGGTCAAGGTGCTGATGTGACAATCTCAGCTGAAGGTACAGATGCTGACGATGCTCTTGCAGCTATCGACGAAACAATGACAAAAGAAGGATTGGCTTAAAATTATGACAGAAATGCTTAAAGGAATCGCAGCATCCGATGGTGTTGCTGTTGCTAAGGCATATCTGCTGGTTCAACCGGACTTATCATTTGAAACTGTATCCGTTACAGATACAAATGCAGAGGAAGCTCGTCTAGACGCAGCTCTAGCAGCGTCTCAAGACGAGCTTTCTCTTATCCGTGAAAAAGCAGTAGGAAGCCTTGGTGAAGAAGCCGCAGCCGTATTTGATGCTCACTTGATGGTTCTCGCTGACCCAGAAATGATTGGTCAAATTAAAGAAACCATCCGTGCCAAAGAAGTAAATGCGGAAGCTGCCTTGACAGAAGTGACTGATATGTTCATCACTATTTTTGAGGGTATGGAAGATAATCCATACATGCAAGAACGGGCTGCTGATATTCGCGATGTAACCAAACGCGTTTTGGCAAACTTGCTCGGTAAGAAGTTGCCAAACCCCGCTTCTATTGATGAAGAATCTATCGTCATCGCTAATGACCTGACTCCTTCTGACACCGCTCAGTTGGACAAGAAGTTTGTTAAAGCCTTTGTGACTAATATTGGTGGACGTACCAGTCACTCTGCCATTATGGCGCGTACGCTGGAAATCGCTGCCGTACTTGGTACCAATAATGTTACCGAAGTGGTTAAAAACGGCGATGTAGTAGCTGTTAATGGTATTACTGGTCAGGTTATCGTCAACCCAAGTGATGATCAAGTAGCTGAATTCAAGGCTGCTGGAGAAGCTTACGCTAAGCAAAAAGCTGAATGGGCTCTTCTTAAGGATGCTGAAACAGTAACAGCTGATGGCAAGCATTTTGAATTGGCTGCTAATATTGGTACACCTAAGGACGTTCAAGGGGTTAATGACAATGGTGCAGAGGCTGTTGGTCTTTACCGGACTGAATTCCTCTACATGGATTCTCAAGACTTCCCAACTGAAGATGAGCAATATCAAGCTTACAAGGAAGTTTTGGAAGGCATGAATGGTAAGCCAGTTGTGGTTCGTACTATGGACATCGGTGGTGATAAGGAATTGCCTTACTTCGACCTACCTAAAGAAATGAACCCCTTCCTTGGTTTCCGTGCTTTGCGTATTTCTATTTCAGAAACTGGCGATGCTATGTTCCGTACGCAAATCCGTGCCCTCCTTCGTGCATCAGTCCATGGTCACTTACGGATTATGTTCCCAATGGTTGCCCTACTTAAGGAATTCCGTGCTGCTAAAGCTGTCTTCGATGAAGAAAAAGCAAAATTGCAAGCAGAAGGTATTCCTGTTGCTGACAACATTGAAGTGGGTATTATGATTGAAATCCCTGCTGCAGCAATGTTGGCTGATCAATTTGCCAAGGAAGTTGATTTCTTCTCAATTGGTACTAACGATTTGATTCAATACACTATGGCTGCTGACCGGATGAATGAACAGGTATCCTACCTCTATCAACCATACAACCCATCAATCTTGCGTTTGATTAACAATGTCGTTAAGGCAGCTCACGCAGAAGGTAAATGGGCTGGTATGTGTGGTGAAATGGCTGGTGACCAAAAGGCTGTTCCACTCCTTGTAGGTATTGGACTTGATGAATTCTCAATGTCTGCAACATCTGTCCTTCGGACTCGCAGTTTGATGAAGAAACTTGATACTAAGAAGATGGAAGAATTGGCACAACGTGCGTTGACAGAATGTTCTACCATGGAAGAAGTTCTGGAACTTGAAAAAGAATACGTTGATGTTGATTAAGTCATCATAAAAGGTTAGAGCTCAGCTCTGGCCTTTTTTGCTAAGTCAGAAGTTAAAAAACTTGACTGATTGACCTTAATCAGATAATCAATTTCTAATCTAGGAGCCTAAAAGAGTAAGACTGTTTCTCTTCCTTATCAAGAAAGTAGCTTTCGAAATATTCAGATTATTAACATAGTAGATATTGGAAAATTACATAAAAAGTGATAGAATAGGTCTATCACAAGTAAAAGGAGAACTAGATGACTAAACAATACAAAAACTATGTCAATGGTGAATGGAAGTTATCAGATGAGGAAATCACAATCTATGAACCTGCGACTGGTAAAGAGCTGGGTACAGTTCCAGCTATGAGCCATGAAGAGGTTGACTATGTTTACGCGTCAGCTAAAGCAGCTCTTCCGGAATGGCGGGCACTCTCTTATATTGAACGTGCCGCTTATATCCATAAGGCTGCTGATATTTTAGAACGAGATGCTGAAAAAATCGGTTCTGTTTTGTCTAAGGAAATTGCCAAGGGTCTAAAATCAGCCATTGGTGAGGTCACTCGGACAGCAGAAATTGTTAATTTCGCTGCTGAAGAAGGTGTGCGTGCTGAAGGTGAAGTCCTCGAAGGCGGTAGCTTTGATGCAGCCAGCAAGCGTAAAATTGCAGTAGTTCGTCGCGAACCAGTTGGCTTGGTCTTGGCTATCTCACCATTTAACTACCCTGTTAACTTGGCTGGTTCCAAGATTGCCCCTGCCTTGATTTCCGGTAACGTTGTTGCCTTCAAACCACCAACGCAAGGCTCAATCTCAGGTTTGCTCTTGGCTGAAGCCTTCGCTGAAGCCGGTCTGCCTGCTGGTGTCTTCAACACTATCACGGGTCGTGGTTCGGTTATCGGTGATTACATCGTTGAACATGAAGCTGTTGATTTTATCAACTTTACAGGATCAACACCGGTCGGCGAAAACATTGGTAAGCTGGCTGGTATGCGCCCAATCATGTTGGAACTCGGTGGTAAGGATGCAGCCATTGTGCTCGAAGATGCTGATCTTGAGTTGACGGCTAACAATATTGTTTCTGGTGCTTTTGGTTACTCTGGACAACGTTGTACAGCCGTTAAGCGTGTGCTTGTCATGGATAGTGTAGCAGATGAATTGGTTAAATTAGTCACTGGGAAGGTTGAGCAGCTCTCCGTTGGTATGCCAGAAGAAGATGCTGACATCACACCATTGATTGACACTAAGGCAGCTGACTTCGTGGAAGGTTTGATTAAAGATGCTGCTGATAAGGGTGCTGTAGCTACGACCCCAATCAAGCGAGAAGGTAATACGATTTATCCAACCGTCTTTGATAAAGTGACAACTGATATGCGTTTAGCTTGGGAAGAACCATTCGGTCCTGTCTTGCCAATTATCCGTGTCAAATCAGTTGATGAAGCTTTGGAAATTGCTAATGAATCTGAATATGGCCTGCAATCCTCAGTATTCACTCGAGACTTCCCATTGGCTCTTAAGATTGCCGAACAATTGGAAGTTGGGACAGTCCATATTAATAATAAGACCCAACGTGGTACCGATAACTTCCCATTCTTAGGAGCTAAGAAGTCTGGTGCTGGTGTTCAAGGGGTTAAATATTCTATTCAAGCCATGACGAATGTTAAATCTGTTGTATTTGACATTGCTAAATAAGGCATTATGAAAGAGCTGTTCTCTAGAATAGCTCTTTTTTCGTTCTCGTTAAAAATGGTTTGGCTCCAGTACTTTTCTGGGTAAAGCGAAAAAGAATTTTACCTCCTAGCAGGTCTAGTTGGTCAGCTGATTTTTAGCCCAATTATTATCTTTTTCAAGTGTATTAACATCAGTATAGGCTTGTCTGTAGACATTATAAAGTAAGCCTGGCTTATAAGGACTGACCGGTTGGTCATAATCAGTTAAGTGATAAAGTTTAATTAAGTAGTTAAGTTTAGTATTATAGCTAGTGTCAGTTGCATAGCGGCCGGTTAAAGCCTGGGTCGCATCCTGATAGTTAGTAGTATTAGATTTCCTAGCGTCTGCATAGAGATTCTTACTGAGAATATCAGCATAATCCTCTAATGATTCCTTGTAAGAAGGGTATTTCCGAAAGGCAGCATCAATTTTATAGGCATTGCCCTTGCCATCATCCTCCCAGGTTTGGAAGGTAGCTGAGCTCCCTTTATAATCCCCTTTAATCCCAAAGAGATTGTAATTAGGATCAGAACCAAGCTTAGATGTACCATGATTACTTTCTAAAATAGCTTGAGCAATCATGACAGAAGCATAGAGATCATGATCCTGAGCAATGGACCTAGCCTCCTCGCCAATATTATTGATGAAGTAGAGGACAGCAATATCACGGTCATCTTGTCTGACTTGGGGAGGCTTAGTGTTGATAACAGTCAGCCGACTGAACAGGCCATAGCCTGTAAAAAGCAGGATAGCGAGAATAAGAATTAAGGTAAGAGCAAACGATTTGCGATTTTTCTGTTTAATTTTAAAAAGCTTTTTCCACTTACTTTGGCGAGATTTCTTTTTGTTGGCCATGTCGTCCTCCTTTCATTAATTGTCTTTAAGCTCTTAAAAACTAGTATAGCATAGTTAAGAGAATTTCGGTGGTCAAAACAAGGAACAACGTTGGCTCTCATTTCTGTTATCTTCCTCATGTTCTTGCTTATTTCGTTTAGCTAATTGAAGGCTAGTTAAACTTCGTGCCGCAAAGTATGGTATGATAAAATAAGAACAAGGAGGTCAGTTATGCGGGATAATCACCTACACACTCATTTTTCTTACGATTCCCAAGCTAAATTTAAAGATTATTTGGAAGCTTATTCTGGCGACATTGTCACAACCGAACACTTTGATTTGTCCAATCCCTATACAAAAAAGGATGATATTCCTGATTATAGCGCATATAGTCGAGAAATTGACCAACTCAATAAAGACTATGGGAACCGCATCAAACGAGGTATTGAAATCGGTTATTACCAACCCAGAGAAGCGGATATTTTGACTTATTTGGCAGATAAGGCATTTGACCTCAAGTTATTATCGGTTCACCACAATGGACAAAATGATTATCTGGATGACGAAATAGCTGAGCGAGATAAGGATGAAGTCATCTCTGAGTATCTGGATCTACTAGAGGCTGCTATTGGGCGAGTGGATGCCCATGTCTTGGCTCATTTTGATTATGGCTTTCGACTCTTTGAACTTAGCCCTGCTGACCTGCAGGTTTACGAACCACAACTGATAACCATTTTCCAAAAGATGATTGAGAATAACTTGGCTTTTGAGCTAAATAGTAAATCCATCTATCTTTATCACCATGAAGATCTTTATCGTTACGCACTCGGTTTAGTCAAAGATCTTGGTTGCCAAAAATACTCTCTAGGGTCAGATGGTCATAAGTTGGAGCATTTTCGCTTGAATTTTGATAAATTGCAAGCTCTCTTGAAAGAGTTTGATATTGATGAAAGTCAACTTATTTAAACTTGGAAGCGCTGTTTGGATTTTAGAGAAAATTCTGGCAAAATCTTTCAATGACTTGGGATTTATGATAGAATGAAATGGTAAATAATTTTAATAGAAGAGGTATGTGAAATGTCACGTAAACCAATTATCGCTGGAAACTGGAAAATGAATAAGACGGCTGCAGAAGCACGTGAATTCATTGATGCAGTGAAAAACAACATTCCATCAAACGAACTTGTTGATACTGTTGTTGGTTCCCCTGCCCTGTTCCTTGAAGGCATGAAAAAAGGTGTTAAAGACACTGAACTACAAGTGGCTGCTCAAAACTGTTACTGGGAAGATTTTGGCGCTTTCACTGGTGAAACAAGCCCAGCGGCGCTTGCAGCTCTCGGTGTTGAATATGTTATCATTGGTCACTCTGAACGCCGTGATTACTTCCATGAAACAGACGAAGAAATCAACAAAAAGGCTCATGCTATTTTTAACCACAATATGACTCCAATCCTTTGTTGCGGTGAGTCTCTTGAAACTTATGAAGCTGGTAAAACAGCTGAATGGATTGAAGGTCAAATCACTGCTGACCTTAAAGGCTTGAGTGCAGACCAAGTTGCCAGCATGGTTATCGCTTATGAACCAATCTGGGCTATTGGTACTGGTAAATCTGCTGATGCTAACATTGCTGATGACATCTGCGGTGTTGTTCGCTCAACTGTTGAAAAACTTTACGGTAAAGACGTTGCTGATAAGGTGCGTATCCAATACGGCGGTTCCGTTAAACCTGAAAATGTTGCGGAATACATGGCTAAAGAAAATGTTGATGGCGCTCTCGTTGGTGGTGCTTCACTGCAAGCAGATAGCTTCTTAGCTTTGCTTGACTTTGTAAATTAATCGGTTGATTTGATTCATAATAAAACGGCTAGATGTACACACATCTAGCCGTTTTTGACTGTGGTAAGATATAATCCGTTTTCCTTTTGAATCTAAAAAGGGAGTAGAAAGAAATAAGATAAACAATGGTTATCACCACATTCGTTTAGGTTTTGTGCTTTGGCCTTATGGCAGAAGGAAAACCTAGCCAGTACTGCGCCAAGAGTTTATCCTAAAACAGGAATACGGGATGAGATTTTCTCAGCCTCTTTGTTTGTCATTAGCGTCCTAGAAGTCTCTTGATGCCCTTCAAGACTTTAAATTTGAAGGGATTTGGATAATAGCGGAAAGTTCCCATCTTCCGAGTGATGTAACCATTGAAGTTCTGCTTGAAGCGGAGAACACCGTCGGAACCATCGAAAATTCCCTGAATGCCAAGGAAATTATAACTTGGGATACCACGTTTGATAGCTTCCAGCATGACATACTCTTGCAGGAGGGCTGGGGCATAGAATTTGTTAAATTCGGTATAAGAGCCTGAAAATAAATAGATGGCTTCCTGCTTGGTATAGACAAAGAGACTGCCAGCTAAAACTACGTCTTGATCTCCATGCTTAGTAATTAAATCCTGAGCTTCTTCCAGACGTTTATCAAAGGTCGCTAACTGTTGTTCCAATTCCCTCTTTTGCCGCAGGTATTTGTTAGATTCAGGATTTTTAGCATGGGTCTGAGCGAGTTTGTCTAATTTAGTTTGAAGATTGGTCTTGCCTTCTTTGAGGTGGTTAGCGTAATCCTGAAAATTAAGGCTGGCAATCATGAATTCGGCCTGATTCCCCCAACTATCATAGAAGTCTTGGTAGTATTCCAGGTCTTTGTCAGTATAATCTCGCCGATCAGAGGTTGATGAGGTAATTTCTTTAAAAATTGGAAGTTCTTCACGAGTCAATTTTTTCAGCTTGGTTCCGAAGGTCTTGGATTTCTTAACCAGAGGCCGTCCCTTTTTGCTCAAGGATTTCATGAGATTATCGGCAGTAATCTCCCGCATATCTTTGACATAATGCCAGTCGGGTTCCCCATCAGGATAACCTGTCTGCAGGCCATCATGGACAAAGCCCAAATCGGTAAAGGTCTTAATCAGGTCTGGTTTGGCATCATCATTTGGCTGGCCATCGCTATCGAAGGTTTGATAGGTATCATAGGGCTTGACAATTAGCTCTAAAGCGCCTTCGCTTTTAGCGTAATCCTGTAGACCGCGGTAGAAATCGCTTAGATATTTTGTATCTGTTGAGAAAGGGCCTGAGTTGATTTCCATGTGGAGGCCACCGGTCATGGGTATAGAATAGACCAAGGCAGCTACTTGGAGATTACCATCAGCTCTGAGGCCGACATAAGCGATTTTATAGCCCCGCTTTTTAAAAAGATCAGCCATCTGGGGTGACTGCATAAAGGACTTGTAAGCAACTTTTTGGCTAAAGGTCTCAAAGACATCTTTGCTTAAAATCTCAAAAGTCATTAGTGGTTACTCCTTGCTTGTTTACGTTTATTGTAAGCGTACATAGCTGGTTTGTAGAGAAGACTGACGGGAATGTTAAATTCACCAATAAATTCCTCAATGGTTGGATTGAAGTTAGATTTAAACTTTGTCAGACCATCGTCCAAAGTCCCTTCGACACCCCCCATATTGGCCCAGATGATACCATCAGCATAGGCATCTTCAAAAACTTTAGGGTAGAGCGAATATTGTGGATAGAATTTCTTAAATTCATCATTCATACCGGCATAGAGCATTTCCATGACATTACCAAAACGGACGGATAAAATCCCTGCAATAATGAGCTCGTCATCATATTTATCAACAAATTCTTCAAATTCGGTGATGTATTTTTGGACGGAATTTTTTTGCTGGGTCAACTTAGTCAGACGTTTCTTTTGATTTTCAGCAGTCTCTGACAAATCCTTTTCAATTTGGGCTAGTTGTTCCTTGTATTCGGCCAGACGTTTAGGCAAGTTGACCTTGGCCAGATGAAGATAGGCATCATCACCATAGATGGTCATCATCTTCTTAAAATAGTCGTAGTTGCGCAGTGCCACGCCCTTACGATTTTCGGTCAGGGCAACAACATCAGCGAAAGCTTGCACATCATCGATAGTTCCTCGGCTGGTAATAACCCCTCTCTTTTGGGCATCCTTCATCAGCCGTTTAGTATGTTTAGGGAAGGTCGTCAGCATATCTTCCTGCGTATAGACATTGGCTTGGAAACGTGGCTGAATACTTTCAGCAATTTCCATGGTTCGGCCAGTCCACTCAGCTCCTGCTTTTTTGAGGTTATCAATAACTGCCAGAGTTTTTGAATTTTCCTCGGTTTCCTCGCCAATCTTATAGGCCTTAAGCAACAGAGCCGGATCAAATTTGATAAAGAGGGCGTGTTTTGATTTACCGTATTTCTTGAGGGACTTGATAACGAAATCTACGACGTCCTGATTTTGGTAATCCATGATTGGTCCACGTGGAATGTAGAGCATAGTCATCCCCAGAGGCAATCGTTTAATCAGGATAGAAGCAGAGGCTACCATTTTATCGTCCTGATAAAAGCCAAGGCGTTCGTTATCCCAGTTGTCCTTGACCTGAGCCCAATTGGAGCTTTGCAGTAAATTGGTTTGGTTACTGGCCTTGGCAAATTGGTCATGTTCTTGAGCAGAAATTCCCACTTTATAAGTAAACATTAATCTAAAACCCACTTTCTAATGGCGTATGCAACACCGGATTCGTCGTTTGATTTGGTAATGTGCTGAGCAATTTTTTTCAGTTCAGGATTACCATTTTCCATGACAATTGGATGGCCAACCACTTCTAACATAGCTCTGTCGTTCTCTTCATCGCCGATAGCCATAGTTTCTTCAACTGAAATACCTAATTTTTCAGTTAAATGGAGGATTGCGGTCCCCTTATTAGAAGTCTTATTCAGCACTTCTAGGTAAAAGGGGCGAGATTTAACGATGGTAAAACGGTCGTAAAATTCTTGCGGAATTTTAGCAATGGCTTGATCCAGAATTTCAGGTTCGTCAATATACATAGTCTTGACAAATTCCTTATTGCGATTTTCTTCAGGAGTCCGATAAAAAATTGGCATGCTGACTAGGGTAGCTTCATGGACTGTATAATTACCGATATTGCGATTGCTAGTGTAGATACCATCTTTGGTAATGGCGTGGGAGTGAATACCTAATTTCGTTGCTAGGTATTCAATGTCTAAGTAATCTTCATAGCTAAGCGCATCTTTGATGACTTCTTGGCCAGTAGAGGTTTCTTGCACCAAGGCACCATTAAAAGTGATGACATAATTCCCGGGTTCGTTTAAATTGAGCTTGTTTAGAAGCTCTTGGACGCCGGCGATTGGTCGACCCGTTGTGATAACGATCTTAACCCCAGCAGCCTTAGCCTCTTGAATAGCCTGATAGACCTCAGGTGTGATTTCGTGTTTACTGTTAACCAGTGTGCCATCAATATCGATGGCTACAAGTTTAATTGACATGGTTTTGTTTTCTCCAGTTTTAATTTATAGAATAAAATAAAAGCCCAAGCACTCAGTGGCCTAGGCTTGAGGGCTGATACATCCCTACTATTTTACTAAAAATCAGGCTATTTGTCAGCTGGCACTATAGGAGTGGAGAAAAACTAAAATTGAAATTTTTACTTTTTTCCACTCCCCGCACAGCTCAAAAGATTTGGGGCAAAAGTTCAGACTCGTTAGCATAGTTCTTGATTTACTCGATTGACGCAGTGGTTGAGAGTTTATTCCAAAAAAGGAATACTGAGTGAGATTTTGCTCAGCCTCATAGGTCTTTTTTGATGCTGAGATTACAGCAGGCGATCATTGTTAATGTATCCGAGAAACGCTTTTTTTTCACTGCTAAAAAGGTCATCGGTAGCCAACATTTCAGCTGGAAAATAGAAACGACTGTCGCCGTGAACGGTGCCTGTTAGAGCCATGACCAAGTCAGATTCTTGACTAAGCTCCTTGAGGCTGCCGTCCTTTTGCAGAAGTTCAATCTGAGTACGAGGATTTTCTTTTTCAGGTCGGTAAATATCGTAAGGCAGATCAAAATTCTTATGTTCGGCTGTATAATAGTCAGGGTCATAGCCAATAGCTGCAACCAGTTTTCGTAGTTCTGTAAGAGATGTCTGGCTGGTCTGTGTTAAAATGACAGATTTGAAGAGCTTGCGATTAATGAAGCGATTGGCTAAGTCGGCCAAAATAGCATCATCAGAGGTCATCCAGCTCTGGAAATAGGTGTTCATCACCCCATCGTCCAAATAAAGATAATCCTGTAGGCTGTAGCTCTTCTCAAAGAAGGGAATTAAACAAGGCGATGTTTTCTCAAAATAAGCCTTTTGCTGAGGATAGAGTGCTTTGGCCCGCTTAAGAAGATTTTGTAAGAGGACTTCCATGGCTCGACTGGCCGGGTGGAAATAAACCTGCATGTACATCTGGTAGCGGCTGACAAGATAGTCTTCAATAGCATGAGTTCCATTAATGGTAAAGGCAATACCATTGCCATGTGGACGAATGACACTAAGAATTCGTGTTAAATCAAATTGGCCATAACTGGCCCCTGTGTAGTAGGCGTCTCGCAGAAGATAGTCCATACGGTCGCAGTCAATTTGGCTGGAAATCAACTGTTCCACTTGTTTATTGGGGTAAGTATGGTTAATAACGCTAGCAACCTTATCGGGGAAATCTGGAGCTATTCGGCGCAAAACGGCATTGACCTCAGTCTGATCATTGGTAATAATCTCTTGCGTAATAACTTCATGATTAGTGCCAAAAAGTCGTTCAAATGTATGGGAATAAGCTCCATGCCCTAAATCATGAAGGAGAGCGGAAGCCATAGTCAGTAGACTGTCTTCTGGATTCCAATCGTTAGGATAATGCTTTTCGAAATAGTCAACTACTCGGCTGGCAATATGATAAACACCTAAGCAATGAGAAAAACGGCTATGCTCGGCCCCATGAAAGGTATAACTGGTCGTGGCCAACTGCTTGATCCGCCGCAGGCGCTGAAATTCACTGGTGTTGATCAGGTCATAAATCAGGGAATCAGTGACAGATATATAATTGTGAACAGGATCACGAAAAATTTTTTCATTCATGATTTTAGTATAGCAAAAATTGCGAAATTAGGCTGAAATTGATAGAATACTAGAGCAAAATAACGAGTTTTAGAGAAGATTTGAAAATTAGAAGGTACATCATTATTTTTGGAGGAAAACCGTGCAGATTAAGATTTACAATACCATCCAAATAGAGGACCAGACAGAGTTTATTGAAGAAATTCATGACTGTCAGTGGACCAATAAGGGGGATTATGACTACCTCATTCATCAAAACAGTCAGGAAGAAAAGGTAGTCATCAAATTCAATCATAAGGAACTAGTCATGACTCGCTTTTCTAATCCTAAGTCCATCATGCGTTTCCTTAAGGGAAACCTTGATTTTGCGGCCATTCCAACTTCAATGGGGACTCAGCATCTTGTAACGAGGACAAAGACTTTTCAGCTAGATCGAGACAGCCATCAGCTCCATCTGGTCTATGATCTTTTAACTGATCCGGAAGCAGACATCCCCTTAGCCTCTTACGATATGCAAATCGCTTGGAGAGATTGAAAAGTTCCAACCCCAATGAATCTTTTGAGTGACTGGAACTAGTTATCCAGCCATAAAATAAAGAACTTTTCCTTGAGCTTCAACCTGATTTTTTATATAATAAGAAGCATATCAAGGGAGTAGCAGACGTTTGAAGGGACATGAGAACCTTGAAAACGTGTCACTGTCGTCATTACGAAAGCAATTTCCGGCACTGACTTAAACAGCGAGACTTGTTTTTTAAGCAGGTCTCTTTTTTATGAAAAAAAGAGATAAAAATTTAAACTGCGGCAGTCTAATCAAACTGCCCTTATATCTATTAATTTAATGGAGGAAACTATGTCCAAAGAACAAAGTAGGCTCTCTTATCACGTGCAAAGTGTTGAGGAAGTCCTAAAAGAAGTTGACAGTTCAAAAGAAGGTTTGACATCTGGTCAGGCTCAAAGCCGTTTAGAAGCTTATGGTAAAAATGAGCTGGATGAAGGCGAAAAAAGAGGATTGATTGCTAAGTTTATTGACCAATTCAAGGATTTGATGATTATTATTCTTTTGGTAGCGGCTGCTCTGTCTGTTGTTACGGAAGGAATGGACGGTTTAACAGATGCCTTGATTATCTTAGCTGTTGTGGTGCTGAATGCCGCATTTGGTGTTTATCAGGAAGGCCAGGCAGAAGCAGCCATCGAAGCCCTTAAGGATATGTCCAGCCCTCTAGCTCGAGTTCGCCGTGATGGCCATGTGACTGAAATTGACTCCAAGGAATTGGTCCCAGGGGATATTGTTCTTTTGGAAGCTGGTGATGTAGTTCCAGCTGATATGCGACTGTTGGAAGCTGCTTCATTGAAGATTGAAGAAGCCGCTTTGACAGGGGAATCCGTTCCAGTTGAAAAGGACCTGAATGTTGATGTTGCGGAAGATGCTGGAATTGGTGACCGCCTCAATATGGCCTACCAAAATTCTAATGTCACTTACGGGCGTGGTTCTGGTGTTGTGGCCAACACAGGTATGTACACCGAAGTCGGTAAGATTGCTAATATGCTGGCCAATGCGGATGAGACTGAGACGCCGCTCAAACAGAGTCTGACTCAGCTTTCCAAGGCTTTAACTTACTTAATTGTCGTTATCGCCTTGATTACCTTCTTAGTTGGGATCTTCGTCCGCGGTGAAGAACCTTTAAACGGGCTTATGGTAGCCGTGGCTTTGGCTGTTGCAGCAATTCCCGAAGGTTTGCCTGCTATCGTTACCATCGTCTTATCGATGGGGACTAAGACTTTGGCTAAACGTAACTCTATTGTGCGTAAATTACCAGCTGTTGAAACACTAGGCTCAACTGAAATCATCGCCTCAGATAAAACCGGTACTCTGACTATGAATCAGATGACTGTCGAAAAGGTATATACCAACGGTCATCTCCAATCTTCGGCTGCCGATATTTCTGCAGAAAATAACACTCTGCGGATTATGAACTTTGCCAATGATACTAAGATTGACCCTCAAGGTAGGTTGATTGGTGACCCAACAGAAACTGCTCTAGTTCAATTTGGTTTTGACCATAATTTTGATGTGCGAGAAGTCTTGCAGACTGAACCCCGTGTAGCTGAGCTGCCGTTTGATTCAGACCGCAAGCTTATGTCAACCATTCATAGAGAGACGGATAATTCTTACTTTGTTGCCGTCAAAGGAGCCCCTGATCAGTTACTTAAACGGGTGACCCAAATTGAAGAAAATGGCCAAATCCGTCCCATCACGGACACTGATAAAAAAAATATTTTGGCTATGAATAAGGATTTGGCTAAGCAAGCCCTGCGGGTTCTGATGATGGCCTACAAGCGAGTAGATGAAATTCCTACTATGGAATCTGAGATTGTCGAAGCTGATTTAATTTTCTCTGGCTTGGTCGGCATGATCGATCCTGAGCGGCCAGAAGCCGCTCATGCGGTTGAGGTGGCCAAGGAAGCCGGTATTCGTCCGATTATGATTACCGGAGACCACCAAGATACTGCAGAAGCTATCGCTAAACGCTTAGGAATTATTGAGGAAGATGGCCAAGATCACGTCCTGACCGGAGCTGAGCTCAATGAACTGTCAGACGATGATTTCCAAAAGGTCTTTAAGAAATACTCAGTCTATGCTCGAGTATCACCAGAGCATAAGGTGCGTATCGTTAAAGCTTGGCAAAATGAAGGCAAGGTTGTTGCCATGACAGGTGATGGTGTCAATGATGCTCCATCTCTTAAGACAGCTGATATCGGTATTGGTATGGGAATCACCGGAACGGAAGTATCTAAAGGCGCTTCTGACATGGTTCTGGCGGATGACAACTTCGCAACGATTATTGTTGCGGTTGAAGAAGGGCGCAAGGTCTTCTCCAATATCCAAAAGTCTATCCAGTACCTGCTTTCAGCCAATATGGCCGAAGTTTTCACCATTTTCTTGGCCACTCTCTTTGGTTGGGATGTTCTCCAGCCTGTCCATCTCCTATGGATTAACTTGGTAACCGACACCCTACCAGCCATTGCCCTTGGGGTCGAACCAGCAGAACCTGGTGTTATGACCCATAAGCCACGTGGCCGTAAGTCTAACTTCTTCGACGGTGGGGTCTTTGGAGCTGTCATCTACCAAGGTCTTCTGCAGACAGCTCTGGTTATCGGTATTTACGGCTGGGCTCTAATGTTCCCAGAACATACTGATAGTCAGATGATGCATGCGGATGCTTTGACCATGACCTTCGCAACCCTAGGATTGATCCAACTCCTTCACGCTTTTAACGTTAAGTCAGTTTATCAATCAATTTTCAAGGTTAGACCATTTAGTAATCCAACCTTTAATTGGGCGATTCCAGTAGCCTTTCTAATTCTCATGATGACTATCGTAGTGCCTGGCTTTAATAAACTCTTCCACGTTTCCTACCTCGATACGGCTCAATGGTTAGCTGTTATTATTGCCAGTCTCCTTATTGTCGTTCTAGTTGAAATAGTCAAGGCTGTCCAAAGAGCCTTAGGACAAGATAAAAAAGCTATATAATGTTTAAAACACACTAGTGACTGAAACGCTTCTTAGAGCAATGGTCTAGGTGTGTTTTTTTATACACTTAATTAACTGAGATGTTCAAACCACTTTCTTCAAAAATATATCAATATGTCGAATTAAACGCACTTACAACTTGGATAAGAAAGATAGACTGAAACTGGGGATAGATTGCCATAGGATTGCATCCCCTTCTATAAACCTTCACAATCTCTGATGCGTTCCTATAAGAAAACAGTAGACCAAGTCTTGACTTTACTCTCTCTTTAAGTTCCAGCTCAGGTTGAAATCCTCCGTTGTGGAATATTTCGGACCCGATTCTGCGTAGTTCACCAGACTCCACCAGTTTTCCAAACTATTGGCAAAGAGATGAGGAACCTAATCAATCACTGTCTAAGTAATAGTCACCGCATATTTTAAAGAATATGAAGCCATCCTGTTCTCTTTAATTACCTCCGTTTTATCATCATTTTTATTTTTTGGATTAACAGGAAATCCTAAGTATTAGATATAGTTAAAACTTATAACTGAACCTATTTCTATAGTTTCTAGCTATAGAAGAAGATAGAAAATCAAAAACCATAATTTATTGATTTAACAAGGAATATCTAGTATGATTTTTATCATCAAATAAAAAATAGATTATAGTTTTAAGTTAAGTAATTTCTTTATATTAACTTAAAACTATAAGGGAGGGTGCAATGACAAAAATTTCTAATTTAGGTTATCCGCGTTTAGGAGAAAATCGTGAATGGAAAAAGCTGATTGAATCTTACTGGTCCCAAAAAATTAGCCAGCAGGAACTGTTTGCAGGAGCAAAAGCGCTGCGCACAGATTTCTTGAAAAAACAGTTAAATGCGGGGTTAGATTTAATTCCGGTTGGTGATTTTTCCTTTTATGATCACATTTTGGACTTGTCTGTGCAGTTCAATATTATCCCTAAGCGCTTTTCTAAAGAAGCGGCAGATATTGATTTATACTTTTCTATTGCTCGGGGCGACAAGGAAAATGTCGCTTCCTCTATGAAAAAATGGTTTAATACCAACTATCACTACATTGTTCCTGAGTGGACAAAAAAACGTCCCAAACTGAATAATAATCGGCTTTTGGAACTTTATTTAGAAGCAAGAGAGATTGTAGGGGACAAAGCAAAGCCCGTTATCACAGGCCCTATTACCTATGTCGCTCTATCATCGGGCGTTGAAGACTTCACTGTAGCCGTAAAAAGTCTCCTACCGCTCTACAAACAAGTTTTTAAAGAGTTAGTTGATGCAGGTGCCGTCTATATTCAGATTGATGAGCCTATCTTTGTTACTGATGAGGGCACTGATTATCTTGAAGCAGCAAAAGGTGTCTATGGCTATTTTGCTAAGGAAATTCCTCAGGCTAAATTTATCTTTCAAACTTACTTTGAAGCTTTGATCAATGTCGAAATCCTGTCGCAACTCCCTGTTGCAGCTTTTGGACTTGATTTTGTTCATGGTCTGAAAGAAAATCTTGCTGCTTTGACTTCGGGACTTTTCAAAGATAAGGAAATCTTTGCAGGAGTGATTGATGGCCGTAATATCTGGAGTTCCGATTTTGTGAAGACTGCCGAACTTTTGAAGATTATCAAAGACAATGCTTCCGAGGTGACCGTCCAGCCTTCTTGTTCGCTCTTGCATGTCCCCGTAACGGCTAGAAATGAAACGGATCTTGAAGCTGTTTTGTTAAACGGTCTGGCCTTTGCTGATGAAAAATTGCAGGAAGTCAAACTTCTGACTGAAAAGCTGGATGGCCGAGAAACTCCCGCCTATCAAGAGCATATCGCTCATTTTGAAGCACTCCAGGCTGCTGATTTCAGAAATATTGAATTGGAAAATGCAGAGCAAGCAGCGACTAAGCGCATCAGCAGTTTTAAAAAGAGAAGAGATCTACAGCAGAAAAAACTACAGTTACCGCTTTTGCCTACGACAACCATTGGCTCTTTTCCGCAATCGCAGGAAATCAGACGGACACGCTTAGCTTGGAAACGCGGCAACATCAGCGATGAGGACTATCAAGACTATATAAATGCTGAGATTAAACGCTGGATTAAAATTCAGGAGGATTTAGATCTTGATGTTTTAGTTCATGGCGAATTTGAGCGGGTTGATATGGTCGAATTCTTTGGTCAGCAGCTGGCTGGCTTTGCTACGACGAAGCTTGGCTGGGTCCAGTCTTATGGTTCTCGGGCTGTGAAACCACCTATTATTTACGGAGATGTCCAGCATATTAAACCCTTGACTGTCCGTGAAACGGTTTATGCGCAGAGTCTGACTGACCGTCCGGTCAAAGGTATGCTAACAGGCCCAATCACGATTACTAACTGGTCTTTTGAACGCACAGACATTCCGCGAAGACAGCTCTTTGATCAAATCGGTCTAGCTATCAAAGACGAAATTAAGCTTCTAGAAGATGCCGGTATTGCTATCATCCAAGTTGATGAAGCTGCTCTTCGTGAGGGATTGCCGCTGCGCAAAGCTAAACAAAAAGCTTACCTTGATGATGCCGTTCGCGCTTTTCATATCGCAACATCGTCTGTCAAAGATGAAACGCAAATCCATACGCACATGTGTTATTCTAAATTCGATGAAATCATTGATTCTATTCGGGCACTTGATGCGGATGTCATTTCCATTGAAACCAGCCGCAGTCACGGAGATATTATCGAATCCTTTGAGACAGCAGTTTATCCGCTGGGTATAGGTTTAGGCGTTTACGATATCCACTCTCCGCGCGTGCCGACTAAAGAAGAAGTTATTGCTAATATTGAAAGGCCTTTGCGTAGACTGTCTCCTAAGCAATTTTGGGTCAATCCTGACTGTGGATTGAAAACCCGTCAGGAACCTGAAACGCTTGCTGCTCTTAAGGTTTTAGTTGCAGCAACCAAGGAAGTTCGTCGGAAATTAAGAAGTTAATTAAGGAGAGTATCCATGTCCAAATTGCTAGATAGACTAAAAACCGATATTTTAGTAGCTGACGGCGCTATGGGAACCCTTCTTTATGCTGATGGCTTGGAGTCCTGCCATGACTATTATAATATCAGCCATCCAGAACGTATATCAGCCATTCATAAGGCCTATATTGATGCCGGTGCTGATATCATTCAGACCAATACTTACGGCGCTAAGCGTCACCGCCTTAAAAGTTTCAGCTATGACAATGATGTTAAGTCAATCAATCAAAAAGCAGTTGAGATCGCTCGTCAGGCTGCTGGGGAAAGTGTTTTTGTTCTGGGAACAATAGGAGCTTCACGGGGGCTAAGACAGTGCGAGCTTAGCCTAGAAGATATTGTCAAAGAGACTGTTGAGCAGGCGCAGGTACTTTTAGAAACTGGGCAGCTGGACGGCTTGCTGTTTGAAACTTATTATGACAGGGAAGAGTTAGAGGCTGTTATAAAAGCGATAAGACCACTGACTGATTTACCCTTGATAACCAATATGGCACTTCATGAAGCAGGCATCACAGAAGATGGCCGTCCTTTGGTGGAAGCCCTTAGTCAATTGGTGATGTTAGGTGCCGATATTGTCGGACTGAACTGCCATCTGGGACCTTATCACATGATTCAGTCCCTCAAACAGGTGCCGCTTTTTGCACAAAGTTATCTGTCTGCTTATCCTAATGCCAGCCTTTTATCATTTGCTAGTGACAATGAAAAAGGACAGTATCATTTCAGTCAGAATGCGGACTATTTTGAATACTGCGCCCGACTATTTGTGGAAGAAGGAGTCCGTTTAATTGGTGGTTGCTGTGGAACGACTCCAGATCATATAAGAGCTATTAAGCGGGGTATCAAAAATTTAAAGCCAGTTGAACGTAAGACTATTACCCCGTTGATCACTGAAGAAGAACTCATCGATGAAATTAGTAAAAAAGAAACGTTAGCAGATAAGGTTAAAAAAGAAGTTACCATCATTGCTGAGATTGATCCCCCAAAAACCTTAGCCATTGAAAAATTTATTGAAGGTATTAAAGCCTTAGATAAAAAGAATATTGCTGCGATTACTTTAGCAGACAATTCCTTAGCCAAAACGCGTATTTGCAATCTCAGTCTTGCTTCTCTCTTAAAAAATGAAATAACAACGCCTTTTTTACTCCATGTTGCTTGTCGCGATCATAATATGATAGGTTTGCAGTCACGCTTGCTGGGAATGGATGTACTGGGTTTTAATCAACTTCTGGCTATTACAGGCGACCCCACAAAAATTGGTGATTTCCCCGGAGCTACTAGTGTTTATGATGCTACCAGTTTTAAATTACTTTCCCTAATTAAGCAATTAAACCACGGAAAAGGTTATAGTGGAGCCAGTTTAAAAAGGGCAACTCATTTTACAACGGCAGCAGCTTTTAATCCTAATATCCGTCAGCTCGACAAAAGCAGTCGCCTTATTGAACGTAAAATTAAAGCAGGCGCAGATTATTTTATTACACAACCTATTTTTAGCGAGGAAATTATCCATCAAATGGGACATTTAACAAAAGCTTATGACCAGCCTTTTTTCATCGGCATTATGCCTATAACTTCCTATAACAATGCCATTTTTCTGCACAATGAGGTTCCGGGCATTTATTTATCAGAAGTGTTTTTGGAAAAGTTAAAAGCCGTTAAGGATGACAAAAAGGCTTGTCAGGCCATTGCTTTGGCAGAAAGTAAGAAATTAATCGACTGCGCATTGGAGCATTTTAATGGAATCTATCTGATTACGCCCTTTTTACGCTATGATTTGACCTTGGGTTTAATTGACTATATTCAAAAAAAGAAAACCCGAATACAACACCAAGAGCAAAGAAAATAGGAGACATCAAAAAAACGAATGAGCCTGAAAGTCCAATGATAGGCAATCAGAATCATTCGTTTTTATCACGGTTAAACGTAAATTTTGTAAGAGTGTCTTAAACTATTTTCGTTTAACCTAACGATTAGTCCCTAAAAAAAGGATTGAAAGTTTTTTCATGGCCGATAGTGGTATCAAAGCCATGGCCAGGATAAACTTGGTAGTGGTTAGGAAGCGTAAAGAGTTCTTGGCGAATGGAGTCCAGAAGCTGCTGCTGATTTCCGGTTGGAAGATCCGTTCGGCCGATAGTTTCGCAGAAGAGGGCATCGCCAGAGAAGACAATCTCATCAGCTTTAAAAATGAGGGAGACGCTGCCCCAAGAGTGACCGGGCGTTGGAACAACTGTGAAATTAAAGCCAGCCAACTCGTAGGTCTGGCGATAACGGTAGAAGTGGTCAGCAGGCCTTGCTGTGACATTCGCCATATCATCGTGGCGGGAGAGGCCTGACAGGTTATCAACAGGGCTGGTTAACCAATCTGCCTCTTTTTCTGAGATGTAAGCTGGAGCCTGTCCAAACTCATCACGAACAGCATCCAGACTCATGATATGGTCATAGTGGGCATGGGTTAAAAGCACTGCTGCGACAGGCTTAGCCAAGTCATTTAGCTTAGTCAAAATGTCTTGATTATTGCTGCCGGGATCAATAACGAGAAGGGCTTGTTCATTTTCCAGAATATAGGTGTTTTCAAGAGCAACGTGATTTTTAATAGTATAAATTTTCATAGGGACCTCCATTGAATGGATTTGCCTTTATTATAACGCAGCCGCTGATAAAAGTCTTTAGCTAGAGATCTTTACCGGGAGAATTTTCAGAAAAATCTGTCAAAATAGCTTGAAAGATGGTAGAATAAAGGTAATGATAATAGAGGAGGCTCAAATGACAAGACCCTTAAATTTTGTAATGATTTCCCCTCATTTCCCAACGAACTTTGAACCCTTTGCCCATCGTCTAAGGGCCAATGGTTTTAACACTTTGGGAATTGCGGATACCCCTTATGAGGAACTGAGTGATAGCTTGAAAACTGCTTTAACCGAATATTACCGTGTAGATAATATGGAGGATTACGATCAAGTCTACCGAGCAGTAGCCTACTTTGCTCATAAGTATGGTCGTATTGACCGCATCGAATCTCACAATGAATATTGGCTGGAGTTAGATGCCCGTTTGCGGACAGACTTTAATGTTTTTGGATATAAAAATGATGATATGCTGTCCATTAAGACCAAACGGCAGATGAAAGAAATTTTCCGCCAAACTGGTATCAAGGTTGCCCGAGGAGAAGTTTTTCACAGTGATGATGAGGCACGCAATCTGGCTCAGGAGCTTGGCTTTCCAGTTATTATTAAGCCCAATTCAGGAGTAGGAGCTTCTGACACTTATAAGATTAAGTCACAAGCTGAACTGGAGGATTTTTTGAGTCACCAGACGCCCGGTGTTGAGTACATCATGGAAGAGTTTATTGACGGTGATATTATCACCTTTGACGGCTTGACTGACCATGATGGAAACATCGTCTTTTACTCTGGTTTAGAATACTCTGAAGCTGTCCTAGATACCTTAGACCATGATAATGACATGTTCTATTATATTCCGAGGGAATTTTCACCAGAGTTGATTGAGCTAGGAAAGCAATGTGTCAAGGCTTTCAACGTAAAAGAACGTTTCTTCCACTTTGAATTCTTCCGCGTTAAGAAAACCAAAGACCTTATGGCTCTTGAAATCAACTGCCGTCCACCAGGTGGCTTGACTATTGATATGTGGAACTATGCAGATGATTTTGATATCTTTGACCAGTATGCCAAGATTGTACGGGACAATCAATTTACCGCCGATGTTCAGCATCGTTATAATGTGGTTTATATCTCTCGTAAGGCCAATCGTAATTATGCTCATAGCTTAGAAGATATTCAAGCTCACTTTGGTGATCAGATTATTTTGATTCAGTCTGTTCCGGGTGTTTTCGCTCAAATCATGGGAGAAGTTGGTATCCTAGCTAGAACCCAAACTATGGATGAGCTCAGAGAATTAGTCAGTTATGCCCAAGCTAAGGTTTGAGATTTTTAGAAAGGAAACGGCAAGAGATTTTCATTATCTCCTGTTAGAGTAAGTTATGCATTTTGAAAGAAGAAGTCAGTGGTCGGGGGAACTTGGCCGTGAGATGTATTTTAATGTCTATGGTCATGCTGGTAAGCCGGTTGTTGTTTTTCCCTCATCGGGTGGCAGTCAGGATGAATACGGCGACTTCGGCATGATCGAGGCCTGTCAGGACTTTATTGACCGTGGCTTGGTTAAATTCTATACGCCAGATTCTTTTGATAATGAATCTTGGCTCTGTGAAGGAAAAACAGCTCATGATATGGCTTTGGCTCACGAAGCTTATGATCGTTATATCGTTAATGAATTGGTACCTCTGATTCGTTATGAATCTAACTGGACAGGGGGCATGATGGCGACGGGTTGCTCCATGGGGGCTTTCCATGCTATCAACTTTGCCCTGCGGCATCCGGATCTTTTTGATGTAGCTGTAGCTCAGTCCGGCGTCTATGATGCCCGTTTCTTTACGGGAGAATACTATGGCGATCCAGCTGTTTATTATAATTCACCTTTAGATTATCTCTGGAATCAGGAAGACTCTTGGTTCTTGGATCGCTATCGGCAGAATGCCTATATCGTTTCAGTTGGTCAAGGTGACTGGGAAGCTCCCCATATCGTTGATACCATGCGCTTAGAAGAAGCTTTTTCATCCAAGTCCATCCCCGGCTGGTTCGACTACTGGGGTAATGACGTTGCCCATGATTGGCCGTGGTGGCGTGTGCAGATGCCATACTTCTTAGGAAAATTAGAAGAAGACGGAAGGATTTAATTATAAATAAAAATGGGAGTGACAAAGAGAGAGTGGGACTCAATTAGTAAATTGTGATAAAATTACGATTTTGATTTTCTTCGCTCTCCCATTTTAAGGCTCAGGCCTCTGCCACTTTCTTGTTTTTAGGTGGCAGGCTTTGGCAGTCTATCCCCAGACTGCCAAAGTCCACTGGAGGATTTTGACACTTGCTTTGCAAGCAAGCTTTATTTCCCAATTAAAAGGGTCTACTAGACCTTTTTAACCCACCTCCGCACACCTCAAAAGATCTGGGAGGTCTTTTGAGGTTGGAAATAAGATGAACGATGACCATCACATTCGTTTAGGTTTTCCGCTTTGGCCTTGTGGCAAAAGGAAAATCAGCCAGCAGTGGTTTATTGGTGCTAAAGCACCTCATGAACTGTGCAGGGTAAAACTTCTTGGCATAGCCAACAAGTCTTACTTCCAATCATTGCGTCAAGCTGTTATTACTGCAAAAAAGATAAGGATGGAATACTTTTCCAACCTTATCTTTTATTCTTTTAACGTAAACTGTAAAAATTCAAGGAAATGGTTCGCCCAGTATTTTTCGTGGTGGATTTCATTAGCCATAACTCGCAATTGAATATGCTCCATAGGTGTTCCTGATTTGAGCAGAGATTGGTAGTAATGTAGACTGCAGTCAATGTAGGCTTGATTCATGTTAGGCGCGAAAGCTTCATCTACTTCGTCACCTTCCTTGGTGCCCACTTGAATATAAACCTTAGTATCTTTTTCCAGTGGGTGATTATTACAGTAACGTAAAAAATCACGTTCGCTGAACCAAGAAGCTAGTGAGAAGACTCCCAAACCACCAAAAACATCTGGATAGGCAGCTCCCATATAAGCAGTAATAATACCGCCCATGGATGAGCCGGCTAGCAGGGTATGCTCAGGGTCTGATTTAGTGCGATAGGTTTTATCGATAAAAGGTTTAACAATGTTGACTAGCCAGTCTCCGTAAGCCATGCCGTCCCCCCCGACACTGGCGGTTTCAGGCGTGGTACCGACATCTGTCATCCAAGGGGCATATTCATTGAGACGGTTGCCCTCGGCATTGTCAATTCCTACAACAATGACCTTAGGCAACTCCTTATGATTCTTGAGGGTTGGGATAATTTTCCAAGAGTAGCCGGAGAAGGATTCCTTGCTGTAAAAAATATTTTGGCCATCATGCATATAGAGTACAGGGTAGCTGGCCCAGTCTTCCTTAGCATAATCTTTAGGCAGAAGCACTCGGATACGGCGTTCTTCATCATAGTAGGGAACATGCAGGTAATGTTCTTCCATTTCCAGATAGTAATTGTTGAGTTTGGTAGGTCGCATAATCTGCCTTTCTCTGTTTATTTGTGCTTATTATAGCATAAAACAGCACTATCTAAAAAAGATTAAAATTTTTTAAACCATAAGGGAATGATTACAAATTCTTAAAATTGTAAGCCTTTTCTTGTCAATGAGAACAGAAAAAGATACAATAAGCTCATAAAATTTTGGAGGTTATGTTATGTCTAAAGTTGCTATTGTTACCGGAGCTGGTCAAGGTATTGGATTTGCCATTGCTAAGCGCTTGCACCAAGACGGATTTAAGATTGGAATCCTTGATTATAACGAAGAGACTGCTCAAGCAGCCGTTGAGCAATTGTCACCTGACACGGCACTTGCTGTTGTAGCAGATGTGTCTAAGCAAGATCAAGTGGCGGCAGCTTTTGATAAAGTTGTCGAACATTTTGGTGATTTGAATGTTGTAGTTAACAATGCTGGCGTTGCTCCGACAACACCTCTGGACACTATCACACCAGAGCAATTTGAACGGACATTCGCGATCAATGTTGGAGGTGTTATCTGGGGTAGTCAAGCTGCCCATAAGGTCTTTAAGAAACTTGGTCACGGTGGTAAAATTATCAATGCAACCTCACAAGCAGGTGTTGTTGGCAATCCTAACTTAACAATCTATGGTGGAACAAAATTCGCAGTACGTGGGATTACCCAAACCTTGGCGCGTGATTTAGCTGATGATGGTATTACAGTCAATGCTTATGCACCGGGTATTGTAAAGACACCGATGATGTATGATATTGCCCATGAAGTTGGTAAAAATGCTGGTAAGGATGACGAGTGGGGGATGCAGACCTTTGCTAAGGATATTACTCTTAAGCGTTTATCTGAACCAGAAGATGTGGCTAATGCTGTAGCCTTCCTTGCAGGTCCAGATTCTGACTATGTTACAGGTCAGACCATCATTGTAGATGGTGGAATGCAATTCCACTAATTTTAAAACAGTAAAAGCGACCTCTCTAGTTTAGGAGGTCGTTTTTCAATATAATTATTGAGCGATTTGCATGAGCAGAATAAAGAAGACAGCGATAGCATTGTTAATGACATGAATGCTATAACCAAATTCAATACGCTTGTTCATCATGGTAGTAAAGCCAATGACTAGCCCCATGCCTGCATAGGTAATCCAAAGTCCTAGGGACATCAGATTGTCAAGAGAAGACCACAGATGCAGTAGGCCAAAGAGAAAGCTGGTTACGATTAATCCCAGCCACTTCCAGCGGCCAAAACCAAAGAGTTTTTCAAAAAGACACTTGCGGAAAATAATCTCCTCAAAAATGGGAGCGAAGACTACTGCAAAGATGAAGTAGAGGTAGATTGGCATTCCAAGACTATCAATAGCTGCCTGATTAGCTGAGGTGGTTGTGTGGGTCATCAGCTGGTGAATAATGCCTCCAATTATTTTGATGACAAATAGGATAACCGTGCCGATACCAACATAGAGGGCGTACATATCCCATTTAATCTTTTTAAAGGTTATGGGTTCTTTTAAAAGTCGTAAGCTCAACCAAGCCAGAACGGCAACGGCGGTTAATCCCAGACTAGCTATCAAGGCAGGTCCTGTATGTGACAGTTGTTTGTGAGCCAAAAACAAGGTTTGAGCCAGAAAGTCAAGGAATAGAAAAGCAAAGGCTAGGCCAATCCATTTAAGTTTGTCGAGTAGGGTTTTCATGAGACCCCTCCAATCTGTTTGAATTCAGGATTTGGTCTGATTTGTCGTCAAATCTCAATTACCTATTACCTTAACGGAAAATGCAGAAGAAATCAAGTTGATTTGAAAGATTTTTGTAATTTGTAAACAAATACATCCGGCTGGTTAAGAATATTCAAAGAGTGGGACAAGCTCTAGCGTTGTGCAGTTCATGGAACAGTTGCACTGGCACAGCTGCTTTTGACTTTTGCCTTCAGTCTATCTAGTGTCTAACGGAAATACAGCAGCGCCTGAGTTAGGTTGGTAGGGTCAAGGGTTTTTGCTCAAGCTTCTACAAGTGCTTTAAATTTTTTTCATTTTTCTGCGGGTAATATGAGGTAGTCTTATCAAGAACTTTTAATTTCTGAAGCCACTCTAAGGTGTCGTATAGAGTGGCTTTATTTGTGTATCTTAGATTTACGACTTCTTTCCAACTCCTATTCATGCTATAATAGAAACACTATGACTGACAAGAAACTTGGACGAAAATATGCCGTGGTTGACTTGGAAGCTACCAGTGCTTCGACGACGGCTCAGATTATTCAGGTTGGGATTGTCATTGTTGAGCAAGGTCAAATCGTCCAGACCTATGAGACCGATGTCAATCCTCATGAGTACCTGACCAATCATATTATTGAGCTGACGGGAATTACAGACCAACAGCTGTCTAAGGCTCCAGACTTTTCTCAGGTGGCTGAAGAAATTTTTGATCTGATTAAAGATTGTATCTTCGTTGCCCACAATGTGAAATTTGATGCTAATCTCTTGGCAGAACAACTCTTTTTAGAAGGTTATGAATTGCGGACCCCCAGAGTGGATACAGTGGAATTATCACAGGTTTTCTTTCCTACTCTGGAGCGTTATCGTCTGTCGGATTTGGCCTGGCATTTAGAGTTAAATTTAGAACAGGCCCACACGGCTATAACCGATGCCTATGCTACCGCTCAACTTTTGCTCAAGCTTCAGGAAAAAATTGCTAGCTTACCTCGCTTAACGGTTGAACGGATTTTGGATTTTGCAGACCATTTGCTTTATGAGTCTCGTCTGGTAATCGACGAAATTTATGCTGGTATGGCAGCCGAAGTACCTAAGGAGTTTCTTGATGTCAATAATCTACTTGTGAGAAAAGTAGCTTCCTTGCTGCAAGAGCGTCATTTATCCGCGGATTTTGCGACCAATTTGGCTCTCTTGGATTTGGAAGATAGGCCAGCTCAGGCGACTTTTGCTCAGGCAATCAGCGATAATTATGACCGTCCCAAACCTCTTTTTATTCAAGCTCAGGCTGGGTTGGGGAAAACTTACGGCTATTTATTGCCTCTTTTGACCAAGGTTAGGAATGAAAAAATTATTGTGACAGTACCAACCAAGGTTTTGCAGGATCAAATCATGGAGCAAGAAGGGCAGCAGTTGGCTCAGGTTTTTCATGTCAATTTGCACAGTCTCAAAAGTCCACGAAATTACATCAAATTAGATGCTTTCGCTAAAAGTTTGGCCAAGGATGATAGTAATCGATTGGTCAATCGTTATAAGATGCAACTCCTAGTCTGGCTGACACAAACCCAGACAGGGGATCTTGATGAAATCAAGCAGAAACAGCGTTTTGAGGCCTACTTTGACCAAATTCGTCACGATGGCAATCTCAGCAAAAAATCTCCTTTTTGGGATTGTGATTTCTGGAAAATTTCTTACGAACGTGCTAAGCAAGCACGGGTTGTCATTACCAACCATGCTTATTTTCTGACTAGGGTTGAAGATGACAAGGAATTTGTCAAGGGGCAGGTGCTGGTAGTTGATGAAGCCCAAAAACTCTTTCTCAATATGGAGCAATTCTCCAGACGGCAGGTTAATCTCAATCAGGTTATGAAACACTTGCATGAGGCCTTGGAGCATCCAAACAATCATCTTCAAGGTCGAATTCTGGAGAGCCTCCAGTATGAATTGTCCAATTTAAACCAGCAATTTTATCAGAATAGGCAGCTAACTATTCCAGACTGTCAGGTTGAAAAAATTCGACAAGATTTGTTGGAGCTAGATGAGCCTGACTTGTTTGAACTCAAGGAGCTGTTTGCCCCTGTTTTTTCTGATTTTTGGCTCAGTCAGGATTGGTCTCAAGAACATCGTATCACTAAGCTGAATAGTGCTCGCCTGGATTTTATGAATCTCAAGGATTTTCTGCCAGAGACGGCCAAAACTTATTTTGTTTCAGCCAGTCTGGATATTAGCGAGCAGGTTTCCCTGCCTGATCTGCTAGGCTTTAAGGTTTACGATTATCAGCGATTAGCTCAAGAACGCCAGATGGGACAAGAAATCTGGCTGGATAGCTCTATGCCAGCTATTCCTGACTTGTCTGCTCAAGACTACGCCCAAGAAATTGCTAGCCGCTTGATAGAGTTAAGCCGACTGAATAAACCCATTCTGGTACTCTTCAATGCTAAAAAACCTATGTTCGATGTCTCTGAAAAACTGGATGAAGCAGACTTATCCCACCTCTGTCAACACAAGAACGGTCTGGCAGCTAATGTCAAGCGACGTTTTGATAAGGGGGAAGCAAGTATTCTCCTAGGAACAGGCTCCTTCTGGGAAGGGGTAGATTTTAACAATCAAGAGAATCTGATTGAAGTTATCACCCGACTTCCCTTTGATAATCCTGAAGACCCCTTCACAAAAAAGCTCAATCGTCAGTTGATCCAAACTGGAAAACATCCATTCTATGATTACAGCCTGCCGGTAACTATTTTGCGGCTTATGCAGGCTATTGGCCGCAGCAAGCGACATCAGTCTCAAAAGTCAGCAGTAGTTATTTTAGATAAGCGAATCTTGACTAAGGGTTACGGTCGTTTAATTTATGATACTCTTGCCCAGAGATTTCCTGTATCAGAAGGAAAATTTGTAAGAATATTGCCAGAATTGACTCATTTTTTCAAAAATATTTGATATAATAGATTCTATTAATGTATGAGAAGGTTGATCGTATGGAAGAGCCTAAAAAAAGGCATTTTTGGCGGTATTTTATCAGCGTTTTGCTAATCCTAGTCTTAGCTCTTGCCGGAGCTATTAGTTTCTTAATAGGGGCTACCAAGCCTCAAAAAGAAATGAAGACCGAGGCGATTAAGACAGCTAGACAGTACGCAGATTTCAGTTCTATTAGCACTGTTCAACAGTACAATGGCAAGGAAGTTTTTTATACAGTCTTTGGTCAGGATGAATCTGGCCAAAGGATTATGGTAACTATCAATAAAAAGCATTCTGGTCAAGTTTATGTTTATCATGCTGATCAGGGTATCAGTTCTAAGGATGCCCAAAGAGTAGCTAAGTCCAATGGTGCTGAAACCATCCAAAAGACAACCTTTGGCATGGCAGAAGGTGTCCCAGTTTGGGAAGTCCGTTCTGATGGTGCCTATTATCTTGTTAATTTTGAAACAGGTGATCTTATAAAAAGGGAGGGACTATGACCTATTTATCAAATCGTGTTTTAGAGATGGAAGAAAGTATTACCCTTGCTGCGGGGGCTCGTGCTAAAGAACTCAAGTCACAAGGACGTGATATTCTCAGTCTAACTTTAGGACAGCCTGATTTTGTAACACCCAAGAATATCCAAAAAGCTGCCATTAAAGCTATCGAGAATGGTCAGGCTTCCTTTTATACAGTCGCTTCTGGTTTGCCTGAGCTTAAGGCTGCTATCAATACCTATATGGAAAAATTCTATGGTTATTCAGTGGAGACCGACCAGATTGTGGCAGGAACAGGGGCAAAATTTATTCTCTATGCCTTCTTTATGGCTGTCCTTAATCCAGGTGATGAAGTGATTATTCCGACACCTTATTGGGTATCTTATGCTGATCAGGTTAAGGTCGCTCAGGGTCGATCTGTCTTTGTTCCAGCCAAGGAGGAAAATAATTTTAAGGTGACTGTTGACCAGCTAGAGGCTGCTAGAACAGATAAAACCAAGGTCTTTCTTCTCAACAGTCCATCCAATCCAACGGGGATGATTTATGAAGCTGATGAATTGCAGGCTATTGGCGATTGGGCTGTCCAACACGATATCCTGATTTTAGCTGATGATATCTACGGACGTCTGGTCTACAATGGGGCTGAATTTACACCGATTTCAACCTTGTCTCAGGCTATCAGGCAGCAGACTATTGTAATCAATGGAGCTGCCAAATCTTATGCCATGACAGGTTGGCGGGTTGGCTTTGCCGTTGGCAACCCAGAGATTATCGGAGCTATGGGTAAAATTATCAGTCAGACGACCTCTAATCTTACGACAGTTTCCCAATATGCAGCTATCAAAGCTTTTACAGGGGACCAGTCTACGGTTGAAAACATGCGGCAGGCCTTTGAGGAAAGGCTCAATACCATCTACCCTCTGCTCAATGAAATTCCTGGTTTCAAAACAGTCAAGCCACAGGGTGCTTTCTACCTCTTTCCAAATATTAAGGAAGCAATGAAAATAAAGGGTTACGATGATGTGACCGACTTTACCACAGCTATCTTGGAAGAAACAGGTGTTGCCCTAGTAACAGGTGCCGGATTTGGGGCACCTTACAATGTCCGACTCAGCTATGCAGCCGATTTGGATACGCTCAAGGAAGCTGTCCGTCGAATTAAAGCATTTATGGAGAAATAAAATGATTGATCATTTTGGGATTCAAGTAAAGGATTTGCAAGTTTCAAAACAATTTTATCAAAAAACGTTAGCGCCCCCTGGTTACGAATTGCAATTTGATAATGAGTACGTGGTTAGCTTTGGAGAAGCTTGTAGCACTGATCCAGGTGGCGACTTCTTGTTAGGAGTTGGGCAGCAAAAAGACCATGCACTTTGCTTTTAATGCCAAGACACATACGGAAGTAGATGCCTTTTATCAAGCTGGTTTGGTTGCTGGTGGTCAGGACAATGGTGCACCAGGATTGCGCTCGCATTACCATCCTAATTACTATGCAACTTTTTTGATAGATCCAGATGGAAATAATATTGAAGCTGTCTGCCATAAGGAAGAGTAAATTTTTGGCTCGAAAATAAAATATAGTAAAGTAAAGATAATAAAGAAAAGGGAAAAGAAATTAATGACTAAAGATTTAGTAAGCATTATTGATGTACCAAAGCATGTTGGGGAAGAGGTTACCATCGGTAGCTGGGTTGCCAACAAGTCTGGTAAAGGAAAGATTGCCTTCCTCCAACTCCGTGACGGAACTGCTTTTTTCCAAGGTGTCGCTTTCAAGCCAAACTTTGTCGAAAAATACGGTGAAGAAGTAGGTCTTGAAAAATTCGATACCATCAAGCATTTGAATCAAGAAACTTCAGTTTATGTGACGGGAATCGTCAAAGAAGACGACCGTTCAAAGTTTGGTTATGAGCTGGATATCACGGATATCGAAGTGATTGGTGAATCAAAAGACTATCCTATCACACCAAAAGAACACGGGACAGATTTCCTCATGGACAACCGTCATCTTTGGTTACGTTCGCGTAAACAAATGGCCATTATGCAAATCCGTAACGCCATTATTTATGCGACCTATGATTTCTTTGATAAAAATGGCTTCATCAAGTTTGACAGTCCAATCCTATCCGGCAATGCTGCTGAAGATTCAACTGAATTATTTGAAACGGACTACTTTGGTACTCCAGCCTACTTAAGCCAATCTGGTCAGCTTTACCTTGAAGCTGGTGCCATGGCTCTTGGACGTGTCTTTGACTTCGGACCTGTTTTCCGAGCTGAAAAATCTAAGACTCGCCGCCACTTGACTGAGTTCTGGATGATGGATGCAGAATATTCCTTCCTCAACCACGACCAGTCTTTGGATCTGCAAGAGGCTTATGTCAAGGCTCTGATTCAAGGAGTAATTGACCATGCTCCGCAAGCCTTGGAAATTTTAGAACGTGATGTTGACCTGCTTAAGAGCTATATTGATAAGCCTTTCAAACGTGTCACTTATGACGATGCGATTGATCTTTTGCAAGAACATGAAAATGATGCAGATACGGACTATGAACACCTAGAGCATGGTGATGATTTTGGCTCACCGCATGAAACTTGGATTTCAAATTACTTTGGTGTACCAACCTTTGTGGTTAACTATCCGGCCAGTTTCAAGGCCTTCTACATGAAGCCTGTTCCCGGTAAGCTGGACCGCGTCCTCTGTGCTGATCTTTTGGCTCCGGAAGGTTACGGGGAGATCATCGGCGGCTCGATGCGTGAAGATGATTACGATGCTCTCGTTGCTAAAATGGATGAGCTGGAAATGGACAAGTCAGAGTATGACTTCTATCTTGACTTACGTAAATACGGTTCTGTCCCCCATGGCGGTTTCGGCATCGGTATCGAACGGATGGTGACCTTCGTAGCAGGCACCAAACACATCCGTGAAGCTATCCCCTTCCCACGAATGCTCCATCGGATTAAACCGTAACGAAAGAGCAGAGCTAACCACTTGTGGTTTAGCTAGGTTCCTCACTAACACCGAAAATTCAGTATCATGACCGAATTTTCTTTACACCGTAAAATACTAGAGTGCTAAGCAACTTGAAGAAAAAATAGAAAGCCACCTGAAAAATCAATATTTTTTAGGTGGCTTATATTTTTTGTCAAAGAGATTCAATGTCTTCAATTGGTGATGAACAAATCAAAAGCGCAGCAAGCTGATATTAACGACCGATTATTTTGCTTTTCGGAGCGTATTCATTGGTACGTCAAGGTAAGAAAACGGTGTTTTGTTCCTTTTGTACGATTTTCTTGTCGCGCTATTGTTTTAATCTTCTGAATATTTTGCTATAATAGGAATATCGCGGGAGCATGGAACTCCCAAAAAATGATACTTGTCACCGCCAATCAGACGATGACCAATGATTGATTTGGAGGATAATAAATGACAACTAACGTAATGGCTAATTACAGCTATGGAGAAGACTGCTACCAAGAAATTCCCACGGTTCTCAAACCGTATGGTATTAAAAGTGTTGCTCTGATTGGGGGAAAGCGGGCCCTGGCTGCGACGGAGAGTGAAGTCCGAGCTATTTTAAGCAAGGCTGGCATTAAAGTGACAGGAAGTTTTGTCTATGGGGTTGATTCGACCCAAACTAATATTGATAAGCTGGTGGCTAATCCGGATGTGCAAAAGGCAGATGCCCTCTTTGGTTTCGGTGGCGGACGAGCTATCGATACGACTAAAATGGTTTCTAAGGCGTTAGATAAGCCAACCTTTACCTTCCCGACTATTTGTTCTAACTGTTCAGCCGGTACGGCTATTGCTGTTGTCTACAAGGATGATCACTCTGTACTCCGCTATGGTTACCCAGATTCACCCTTGCATATTTTTATCAATACTCGTGTTATTGCGGAAGCACCAAGTAAGTACTTTTGGGCTGGTATTGGTGACGGAATTTCTAAAGCTCCAGAAGTGGAGCATGCGGTAGCAGAAGCTAAGAAAAAGGGTTTAACTGAATTACCTCATACGGCAACTTTAGGGCATGCTGTTGCTCTGTCTTCCAAAGATGCTTTCTATGGCTATGGTAAGCAAGGACTGGAAGATGTTAAAAATAATAAAGCTTCTAAGGCAGTTGAAGAGATAGCTCTGGATATTGTTGTCTCAACGGGCTACGCTTCAAACCTAGTTAATCAGCCTGACTTTTATTACAATTCTTGTCATGCTCATGCCTTTTACAATGGAACAACGGCTGTTCAACGTCAGGGAGAATATCTTCATGGTGTTGTGGTTTCCTATGGTGTTTTGGTCCTTCATGCCTATTTCAAAGAACAAGACGAATTGATAAGAGTAGCGAAATTCAATAGAGAGCTGGGACTGCCAACTAGTCTTAAGGAGTTGGGCTTGACAGAAGCCGATATTCCAAAAATTGTCGAAGTGGCCCTAACGACCAATGAATATAAAAATACACCTTTTGATGCCGATAAATTTGCTCAGGCTATCCGAGACGTTGATAAACTGGGACAAAGTCTAGACTAAAAGAAAGTGTGATTTAGATGAAAACCTTCCATACCGATAATGCTCCCAAGGCCTTAGGCCCCTATGTTCAAGCTAAACAAGCGGGCAACCTTCTCTTTGCTTCTGGTCAGGTTCCTCTTTCCCCTGAGACAGGACAAGTAGTCGGAACTAGTATTGAAGCACAGACGCAACAGGTTCTTAAAAATATCAAGGCTATCTTGGCAGCGGCTGGGACTGATTTTGACCATGTGGTCAAAACAACCTGTTTCTTGAGTGATATCAATGATTTTGCTGCTTTCAACGATGTTTATGCGACAGCTTTCAAAGAAGAATTTCCAGCTCGCTCTTGCGTCGAAGTGGCTCGTCTACCTAAGGATGTCAAAGTAGAAGTTGAAGTAATTGCTTATTTAGACTAGATTATTAAAACCATGATTAAAGACCGCTGGTTCTTCAGCGGTCTTTAATAGACTCTTAATGGGTGATAAAAAAGAAGCCGTCACACCTATGTTTGACCACTTCAAGTTACAAGGCACAGTACGGGGAAAGAATAGGTAATATGACGCTTAAACAAAAACAGAAAAGTAGCTAATAGAAAGATGGCTGCCATTCACAGTGTGGTGAACTATTTCAATGCTAAAGACTTTTCCATCATGGCTCAAGTTTATTATAACCGAAAGAAACAGCTTGAGTTATGAGCTAGATTAATTTGTGGTTTTATCATGTTGAGAAAAATCAGTTTCTGATGGTAGTTGCGAAAGAAAAAATTAGTCAACTTTTGCAGTATAGGCTCACCTTCTAGCTAAGCTCAGACTTTGAGACTTAGGTCGGTCCCGATAGATTTTATCTCAGCCTATCTTATCAGTATTTTTAATGGGACTCTTATTGGTGGATTAATGCTGGTTTTGCCATACCAGTAAAGGGTGAACCTACTTGATCATTCCCAAATTAGCCATGCTTACCTGCTAATTATGGAGCTATTATCAACCACACGGAAGCTTGTTGTCTATCCTCTAAAGGTTATTTTTGCTATAATAAACTGGTAAAGAAAGAAGGTCAAGCTATGCCAGAAGACAAGCTCGTTTACGATGCTTTAAACCATCACCCCTACCACTTAACAGAAGGGGTCTTTCTATCGGAAATTGATGGCCGACTCAAACATCTGATTACGCACGATCATCCTCATTTGGAGGACGGTGATTTTATCTCCAACAAAGACCTCCTCCATTACCGCTTACTCTTTCTCAATCGAACGATTGAACGGGCTCAGGATAAAAATGACCGTGTGCGTGAGACCGTCTATCAGGTTTCTAAGAATAAAGACTACCAGACTGTTGATGTGCCCGAAGCTTGGGACCGCAAGGTAACCTTTGGCCAGCGGATAGCTGATGATGTTGCTCGTTTTGGTGGTTCGTGGACCTTTATTATCAGCTTTACTCTCTTTATGGCAGCCTGGATGGCTATCAATGTTTATCAGCCCTTTGGAATTCATTTTGATGCCTATCCTTTTATTTTGCTCAATCTGGCTCTATCAACTCTGGCAGCTATTCAGGCTCCCCTGATTATGATGAGCCAGAACCGAGCTTCTGATTATGATCGCTTCCAGGCCAAAAATGATTTTAATGTCAATAAAAAATCTGAGGAAGGTATTCGCCTACTCCACACCAAGATGGACCACTTAGTTCAGCAAGACCAATCAGATCTTTTGGAAGTGCAGAAATTGCAAACTGAAATGTTAGCTTCTATTACCCAACAGTTGGATAATTTGCAACGGACCAATTATGAGCTTAAGGAACAGCTAATCACAAAAAATCCTTCCTAATTAAAATAATTGGCAAACTTTTGGGTAAAAGCAGAAGAAAAGTTAAAAAAATAAAAACTTCCAACTTTTATTTACTCCTGCATTTTCAGGATTTGGCTATTTAGTCCGCTGACTGTCTGATCTGGCATTTGGTGCAATAAGGATAAGAACAGCGCGTCTTCTTAGTCAATATGTGAAAGGCTAATACTAAAGCTTTTCTCCTGTCAACTGCTGCCCTAAGATTTAATTATAGTAAAAACGGGACTTAATAAGCTTTTGTCCCAACCCGATGAAGGGAGAAGATTCATGATAAATCCGATTAATCTAGTGATTGTAACAGGAATGAGCGGTGCCGGAAAGACGGTCGCCATTCAATCCTTTGAAGATATGGGGTACTTTACCATTGATAATATGCCACCAACCCTAGTGCCTAAATTTATGGAATTGGTCAGCCATAGTGAGGATAATGACAAGGTGGCCCTTGTCGTCGATATGCGGAGTCGTCTCTTTTTCAAGGAAATCAATTCCATTTTGGATGAATTGGAAAAAAATTCAGCTATTAATTTTAAGATTCTCTTCTTAGATGCGACAGATGGGGAATTGGTAGCCCGCTATAAGGAAACGCGCCGCAGTCACCCATTGGCTGCCGATGGTCGCGTTATGGACGGCATCAAGCTGGAACGTGAGCTTTTGGCTCCTCTCAAGAGTCTGAGCCAGAATGTAGTGGATACGACAGAGCTAACTCCACGTCAACTGCGTAAAACCATCTCTGAGCAATTTTCTTCAGATAATGATGCGGCACCTTTCCGGATAGAAGTCATGAGTTTTGGTTTTAAGTACGGCTTGCCTCTGGATGCTGACCTCGTTTTTGATGTACGTTTTCTACCCAATCCTTACTATATTCCCGAATTGCGCAATCAAACGGGACTGGATCAAAACGTGGCTGACTACGTCATGAACCATGCGGCATCCGAAGATTTTTACAGGCATCTCTTGGCACTGATACAACCAATCCTGCCGGGCTATCAAAAGGAAGGCAAGGCTATTTTGACTATTGCCATTGGTTGTACAGGTGGTCAACACCGTAGCGTTGCCTTTGCCCATCGACTGGCTCAAGATCTCAAGCAGGATTGGACTGTCAATGAAAGCCACCGCGATAAAGACCGACGGAAGGAAACGGTGAATCGTTCATGAGAAAACCTAAAATTACAGTAATTGGTGGTGGAACTGGAATTCCAGTCTTGCTCAAGAGCCTTCGCCATGAAAATGTCGATATCACAGCCATTGTGACCGTAGCTGATGATGGCGGCTCCTCGGGGGAGCTCCGTTCAGCTATGCAGCTGACTCCGCCTGGTGATCTGCGTAATGTCTTAGTTGCCATGAGCGATATGCCCAAATTCTATGAGAAAATTTTTCAATATCGTTTTAATGATGGAGACGGAGCTCTGTCGGGTCACCCTCTGGGAAATTTGATTATTGCTGGAATTTCTGAGATGCAGGGATCAACCTACAATGCCATGCAGATTCTTAGCAAATTCTTCCATACAACGGGCAAGATCTATCCCGCGAGTGAAGATGCCTTGACCCTCCACGCTGTCTTTAAAGATGGTCATGAAGTAGTCGGAGAGTCTAGTATAGCAGACTATGATGGCATGATTGACCATGTTTTTGTTACCAATACCTACAATGCCAAACAACCCTCAGCCAGCCGTAAAGTTGTGAAAGCAATTATGGACAGTGACATGATTGTTCTCGGTCCTGGCTCCCTCTTTACCTCTATTCTGCCCAACTTAGTCATTCCTGAAATCAAGAAGGCTTTATTAGAAACACAGGCAGAAGTAGCCTATGTCTGCAATATCATGACCCAGTATGGTGAAACAGAGCAATTTTCAGATGCTGACCATGTGGCAGTTCTCAATCGTCATTTAGGTGCTGATGTTATCGACACCGTTTTGGTCAATATTGAGCCTGTTCCTAAAGACTACATGGACACCAATAAGTTTGATGAATATTTGGTTCAAGTTGACCATGATTTTGAAGGGTTGCAGAAGCTGGTTAAGCGAGTAATTTCTTCTAATTTCTTGCGTTTAGAAAATGGTGGAGCTTTCCACCATGGTGAGTTGGTCGTTGAAGAATTGATGCGATTAACTAAGAGGAGAAAACGATGAGTTTTACCACCCAAGTCAAAGAAGAAGTGCTGAATTTAACGGATGCTGACCGCAGCCAGCTATCGGCCTTCATTAAAATGTCAGGAAATCTGGGATTGACTAGCAATGGTCTGACCTTGTCCATTCTCACTGAGAACGCTAAAATTGCCCGTCATATCTATTCACTTTTAGAAGACCTCTATGGTATTCAACCGGATACTCGCTACCATCAAAAGCCTAATTTGAAAAAAAACCGTGTCTATATGGTTTTTGTCGATCAAGAAGTTGAAACGATCCTTTCTGATTTGCAGCTGGCAGATTCTTTCTTTGGTATTGAAACAGGGATTGCTGATGCTATTCTCCACGATGATGAGGCAGGTCGGACTTACTTGCGAGGAGCCTTTTTAGCTAATGGCTCTATCCGTGATCCTGAATCGGGTAAGTATCAATTGGAAATTTTCTCAGTCTATCAGGATCATGCTGAGGATTTGGCCCAGCTGATGCAAAAATTCATGCTGGATGCTAAGGTCATTGAACATAAAAATGGTGCTGTGACCTATCTGCAGAAGGCTGAGGATATCATGGATTTTCTCATCGTTATTGGTGCTATGCAAGCTAAGGATGCTTTCGAAGAGATTAAAATTATGCGGGAGACCAGAAATGATCTCAATCGGGCCACTAATGCAGAAACGGCTAATATTGCTCGCACGGTAACAGCCAGTATGAAAGCCATCAATAATATTATTAAGATTATGGATACAGTTGGCTTGGATATTCTGCCGATAGAATTGCGGCAAGTGGCTCAGGTTCGGGTGGATCATCCTGATTATACGATTCAGCAGATTGCCGATAGTCTAGAAATTCCCTTAACCAAAAGTGGTGTTAATCATCGCCTCCGCAAAATCAATAAAATCGCCGATGAACTCTAACAGATAAGAGCTGTAAAAAAATTTCTATGACGTTGATAGAGCTGTCTGAAAATCCTATTTTTCAAGGCAGCTCCCCGATTCTTTAGCCTGTGTTTAACAGTATAAACGAAGGAAGCGTCTAATACTGTACTGACCCCAAAAAGTTGGACAAGAAATTATTAAAAGGATTTAGTTCTGTATGACACAGGGCTAAACCCTTTTAGTTTTACTTTGATTTTTTTGTTGTTGTAGTAAAAAATAATCCAGCTATTTGATAAAAACTTGCAAATAGTAAGTTATTTTTTACAAAGGACTTGCACTTCTATTTATTTATGATATACTTAACCAGTAAACAATTTGATTAACCAGTTAAGGAAGGTAAGTGATATGACAAAAAAGAGAATGACAATAGTTGGAATCTTGCTGATTGTAGCTTGTGCCATTGTTGGCGGCATCTGGTTCAATGAACAAGAGAAGCAAAAATCTGGTGATATCGAGGTGGTTGCAACTTTCTATCCGATGTATGAATTCACTAAAAATGTCTTAGGAGATCAAGGACACGTTAGCTTGCTCATAAAGGCAGGTAAAGAGCCTCATGACTTTGACCCTTCGACCAAGGATGTGGCAACAATCCAAAAAGCTGACGTACTCGTTTATGATAACGAGAGTATGGAAACTTGGATACCTAAAGTGAAGAAATCTATCGGTAAAGATAAGACTGATTTTATCCGAGCTACCGGTAATATGATTCTTTTGGCTGGAAGCGAAGAAGGGGAAGAGGAAGGTCATGAAGGTCATCATCATGAATTCGATCCCCATGTATGGTTATCACCACAGCGGTCCATTAAATTAGTAGAAAATATTCGTGATAGCCTATCTAAGAAGTATCCTAAAAAAGCTAAAATTTTTAGGAAAAATGCCGCAACTTATATTAAAAAACTGAAAACCTTAGATAAGGATTATAGTTCAGCTCTTTCTACTGCTAAACAAAAGAGCTTTATCACCCAGCATGCAGCTTTTGCTTACCTAGCTTTGGACTATGGTCTCAACCAAATCCATATTAATGGTATTTCTGCAGAAAGCGAACCATCAGCCCAACATTTAGGCGAATTAACCCAACAAGTTAAAGACTCCGGTATTAAATACATTTATTTTGAAGAAAATGCTTCATCAGCTGTTTCAGAAACTTTGGCAAAAGAAGCTGGTGTTGAAACCTTGGTTTTGAACCCCATCGAAAGTTTGACCGAAGGAGAAATGAAAAACGGTCAAGACTACTTGTCTATCATGCGACAAAATCTGAAGAATTTACGAAAGACAACAGATAGTCAAGGGCAAGAAATCCCAGCTAAAGAAGCTGAAAAGACAGTTCAAAAAGGTTACTTTAAAGATACTGATGTTACGGATCGTAAGTTGTCTGATTGGACTGGTAGTTGGCAATCAGTTTATCCTTATCTTCAAAAAGGTACTCTGGACCAAGTTTGGGATTATAAAGCTAAGCTCAACAAGGACATGACAGCCAAAGAATACAAAGATTACTACACCAAGGGTTATAAAACGACTGTTGAGGCTATTTCTATTAATGGTAAGAAAAATCAAGTAACCTTCACCCAACGTGGTAAAAAACATACCTACACTTACAAATATGTTGGTTATAAGATTTTAACCTATAAGAAGGGAAACCGTGGTGTTCGCTATCTCTTTGAAACTAAAGACAGTAAGGCTGGAGAATTCAAATACATCCAGTTTAGCGATCATAATATTTCAGAGACTAAGTCAGCCCATTTCCATCTCTTTTGGGGCGATTCCAGTCAAGATACCATTTTAAAGGAAATGGACAACTGGCCGACCTACTATCCTAAGGACATGACAGGACATGAGATTGCACAAGATCTTGTTGTTCACACCTAAGCTATACAGACAGAAATCAATAATTCGAAGAATTTGATTGTCCTCGCTTAAAGCTCGAGAGTGGGACTCAATCAGTAAATCGTGATAAAATCACGATTTTGATTTATCACACACAAAGTGGAATTGTAAATATCACATTGTGTTCACCCCTAAGTATAGACGAAAAATCATCTATAATCAATATCGAAGCAGTCTCGGCGAGATATTCCACCGTTTATGTCGCTACAAAGGTGTAGAAATCATTGAAGGACATCTCATGCCAGACCATGTTCATATGTTGGTCAGTATTCCTCCGCGAATTAGCGAATCTAGTTTCATGGGCTATTTGAAAGGCAAAAGTGCTCTCATGATGTTTGACAAACACGCCAATCTCAAATATAAGTTTGGGAATCGCCATTTTTGGGCAGAGGGTTATTACGTGAGTACAGTCGGACTTAATGAAGCCACAATAAAGAAATATATTCAAGAACAGGAAAAGCATGATATCGCACTTGATAAACTGAGTGTGAAAGAATATGAAGCTCCCTTTAGGGATAATGGCAAGTAATACCAACACCTCTTTGAGAGGTTTGTGACGAGTCAAGAGCAGTGAGGCTTGAACAACGTGAAAGCCAGCGTCTTTAGGCGCTGGCTGGTTATCTGGGCTTATAGCCCTAGTTCAAACCACCCGTTTGACGGGTGGTTTTGATTTTTCTTCGCTCTCTTATTTTAAGACTCAGGTCTCTGCCACTCTCCTGTTTTTAGGTAGCAGGCTTTGGCAGTCTATCCCCAGACTGCCAAAGTCCACTGGAGCATTTTGATACTTGCTTTGCAAGTTTTATTTCCCGATTAAAAAGCTCTACCAGAGCTTTTTACCCCACCTCCGCACAGTTGATTAGGGATTGACATGAACTAACGTTCATAGAATTGGATATCCTCCAACAGTTCTCTAAACTGTGGGAGCTATCACTTGCGTGGTCGTTAAACAGTCCAGTGGACTGTTTAAGGGGGCGCCTGAAAATGGGACTGCCCCCAAAGATAAGAATTATCCAACCAGCAGTGAGCCATTGATGCTAAAGCACCTGATGAACTGTGCAGGGGTAAGACTAAGCCGGCACAGCCAACAAGTCTTTCCCCAACCACTGTGCCTAGCCAATAAAATTGACCAAATAAATAAGGCTGAGAACTTTTGTCTCAGCCTCTTTTTTTTCCGATAGAAAAAACAGCTCCGATGAGCTGTTTTCAATCTTATTTGAGGCCGTACTTTTTGTTGAAGCGATCGACACGTCCATCTGCTTGTGTGAATTTTTGACGGCCAGTATAAAATGGATGTGAATCTGAAGAAATTTCAACACGTACCAAAGGATAAGTTTCGCCTTCAAATTCAACAGTTTCTTTAGAAGGTTTTGTTGAACCACTAAGGAACTTGTAACCAGTAGTTGTATCAAGGAATACGACTGGGCGGTATTCTGGATGGATATCTTTTTTCATTCTCTAAAATTTCCTTTCTGCCATAGCTTTTCTAAGCCATAGTTTAATAACTATTCTAGTTTAACAAAGTTCCCTAGCTTTGGCAAGACTTTTAGTCAAATTCTTTAAGGTTTTTAGTGAGAAGATGCACCAGAAGTAGCATCAGCAGCAGTTGGAGCCCCGCCGTTAGAAGAAGATGCACCGGAAGTAGCATCGGCATTGGCGGAACCGGCAGCTGGGGCTGCTCCACCAGCCAAATGCTGACCAGTAGTTTCCAAATACCAGTCCAACCAAGGCTTGAAGTTAAAGACAATTTCATTGATACCTGCATAAGAACCATCGTCATAATACATAGCTTGATAATTATGGGTATTGAGGACAGCTGGATTGGGATTAGGAATTAAGGTCCGAACGACTTCTTGATCACCATTACGCAGGGTACCAATAACCCATTCAACATTTTTCATTCGATTAGCTGGTAGGCTGCTGTGGACTGTTGATAAACGGCTGCCTGACTGTGATGGAACACGTTTTGCAAACATGGTTTCTGGATCTTGGTGAGCATTATTGTAGTAGAGAAATTGATTGTTATCATCCGCATAGGTCAATTCAAAGGGCATAGACTTGAGGAACATATTGATTTGATCGACAGTTAGGATGCCGTGATCAAGCTTGACATAGGTATTACCCGAGACAGCACCAGTAATTTCGGCCACTTTTTCAACCCAGTCTGGATCATCAGGATCAACTTCGGTTACAGTGGTTGCGATTGGATGGTTACAATCCAAATCTTCTGGTTCGATAGGTTTTGGTTTTTTCAATTTTGAAACGACCTCCACATATTTAACGAAGTTATCTAAGCAGGTACTAAGGAAATCAACAGTTCCTTGGTTGATGATATCACCATTATCGTCAAAGGCTTCTTTTGCCTTGCCCAAGAGAAATTCATTACCAGGTAAGGTGTAAGCATTAACACCAGGTGCATCCAAAATTTTTCTCAGATGAACCTGAGCTCGTGAAGTTCCTTGATCATAGTAGGAGGCTCCGACAATCATAACGGGTTTGTTTTCAAAAGGATGGAGGTTGAAGGATAGCCATTCTAATGTACTCTTGAGTGCCGGTGTGATGGTGTGGTTATGTTCCGGTGTTGCAATGATGACACCGTCAGCGCGGGTAATTTTATTATAAAGATATCGGACTGCAAAGGAATCCGACTGGTCTTCGTCTTGATTGAACATTGGGACATCTTTGATTTCTAAAACTTCTAGTTCAAATTGAAATTTAAAGTGCCGACGAATATATTCCAGCAGCATGCGGTTATAAGAGGTTTCTGCGTTTGAGCCTACAAGTCCAACAAATTTCATTGTCATTTTTTATCCTCCCTTTTAGTTCAAAGTTTCCCAGTCGAAGTTTTCAGCCTCTTTTTTCAAGAGTTCCTTGGCATGAGACATTTTTTCTGTCATTTTTACAAAAAGCCTGAAGTCATCAAAAATAGCATCCAATTTTTGACTGGTTTCAATGTCATTGAGTTCTCCTTTAAGATCAAAGGCTTGTAAAGAGTGAGATAAAAGAAATTCATCAGGGAGAACATTAGCTTTGAGCTCTGGGGCATTGAGAATTTGTCGCAATTGGAGCTGAGCACGAGAAGAGCCTAAGGTTCCATAGGAAGCTCCTGTAATCATGACGGGTTTGTTAAGCATGGGATAGATACCATAGGATAGCCATGCCAGAGCATTCATTAGAACTGCAGGAACAGAGTGGTCATATTCAGGTGTTCCAATAATCACCCCGTCAGCGGCTTCAATTTTAGCAGCCAGTTGTCTAACGGCCTCAGGTAGTATACGATCCGCAGGTTTATTAAAGAGAGGTAAATCCTTAATTTCAACCAACTCTATGTCTGCCTTGTCAGCAAAATGTTTTTGCATATACTGTAGTAGCTGTCGGTTAGTGGACTTCTTAGAATTTGTTCCAACGATTCCGATAATTTTCATAATATAGCCTCCTCTGTTTAAGATATTAAGCCGTTAACCACGCTAAAGAAAAATAGGAACCTGACGATGAATCATACAGGTTCAAGGAAGGTGAGCTTTTTTACAGGAGCGTCGTAGGCGAGTTCCATTAACAAAATACGGCAGAGGTTTGTTATCTAAGTGCTTTGCACTTGATAGCAAGCGCCAATTACTAAGGTGACTTGGCTACCTCTCCCATTAACTCCATTTGGTTAGCAAGATTCCAAACGGAGTATCACAAAGGGACAATTCGCTTTAGCAAAAATTCCTGATAGGAACATAGAGAGTGAGACAGAAATCGGTATTATAATACAATTGATGTCATCGTCTTACCTTCGCAAGGATAGTCAGGATGAAACACTATTATGCAGATGATAAGTACCTTCAATCACCTACTAACTAGTTATTACTTGCATCGACTATAATTGCTTTTTTCTGAAAGAAATCGTCCCGTGTGCAATTCTGAATGCAGTATTATTGTAGCAAAAAAGCACCTCTTTTGAAAGTGCTTACAAAATATTTGAATCAGTTTTTCCAGATTGGCAGGTTAGAGCTAGATAAAACTTGGTTATTTTTAGTTACAACTAGAGTAGCTAAATCGGGTACTTGACTGACTTCCGTCAAAATTTCTGATGGGGATTTACCAAAGAGACGAGTAGTCCAGATTTCCCCGTCAACCGATAGCTTAGAAACAATGGTTAAACTGACTGTCTGGCAATTGACGGGATAACCAGTCTGACTGTCGAAAATATGGTGGTAAGTTTTTCCTTGGTAGGTAAAAGTTCGCTCGTAGATACCTGAAGTGACCACCGATTGGTCGCGGATGGAAAGAATGGCTAAGTGGTTTCCCCGAGGAAGTTTGGGATTTTGGATACCGATGCGCCAGTTTTGATCTGGATTATGGTAGGCAGGTCCGAATGTTAGGACATTGCCCCCTAGGTTGATGAGTCCAGCAGAGATACCCTGTTTTTTCAAAAATTCCATAAGTCGGTCGGCAATATAGCCCTTGGCCAAGGCTCCTAGGTCAATTTTCATACCAGTCTTGGCCAGATAGACAGAAGAATTTTTCTCATCCAGAATAATTTGTCTAGGATCAATCAGAGCTAACTTGGCTTTTATTTCCTCTTGACTGGGAACCTTAGCATCGTCAAAACCAATTCGCCAGGTCTGAATCAGTGGCCCAATGGCAATATTAAGATGACTGCCAGAGGCCAGACTGTGCTTTTTTCCTAGAGCAATCAGTTCAAAAAGCTGAGGATGGACAACGACAGCCTTATTACCTGCTGACCGATTGATAGCCATTAACTCAGAAGAATTATCATTAGCAGAAAAGCGATGGTTATAGAGACGAAGGAGTTCTTCGGCTTCATCCAAAATAGGTTCTGGATTGGCGTGATAAATGGAGATATCAATAGTTGTCCCCATTAGATAAACTTGCCGATTAGTTAGTGTTGGCATGGGCAACGGCCTCTTTAATTTCTTGGTAAATTTGCTCGTTTTCTTCTAAACTGTAAGAATTAGCTCCGCTGGCAAGCGGGTGCCCACCGCCATCGTGGCGTTTGGCAATTTCATTGATAATGACTTTTTTACTGCGAAGACGAACGCGATAGTAGCCTTCAGGTTGCTCAACGAAGATGGCCCAAGATTGTACAAGGTCAATCTTGCCTGGCGTACTGACAATGGCTGAGCTTTCAGCATCACTGATATCAAACTCCTCCAGCACCTGACGAGTTAAGAGCAGGCGGGCTGCTCCGTTTTCATCAACTTCCAAATGCTCGAAGACATACCCCTGTAGTTTAGCAATTTTGAAGGAGAAACTGTCCATTTGACGAGAAATGGCTGCAAAGTCAAAATCAAATTCTCGTAAGTCAGCCGCAATTTTCAAAGTTTTAGAACTAGTGGCGTCATAGAGAAAGCGACCAGTATCGCCAACAATACCAGCATAAAGGAGACGAGCAGCCTCATTGGTTAGCTCAAGGCCAGTTTCACGGGCAAAATCAGTGATAATTTCGCTGGCTGAAGAGGCTTTGGTATCAACATAGAGTAAGTCACCATAAGGATCTTCGTTAGGATGATGGTCAATTTTAATCAAACAATCGCCACGCTCAAAACGTCCATCATCAATACGAGGCGTGTTGGCAGTATCTGTCACGATGACTAGAGCTCCTTGATAGGCGCTGTCCCCAACAGTATCCATCTTGCCCAGCCAGCTTAAACTTGGTTCATCACTGCCCGTTGCCAGCACAGCTTTATCAGGAAAGTTATGGCGCAAAATCTCCCGCAGCCCCAGCTGACTGCCTAAGGCATCAGGATCAGGCCTTTGGTGACGGTGAATAATAATCGTATCATGAGTTTGAATTTTTTCCAAAATCTGGTTGAAAGTCATAATCTTCTTCCTTTAATGTAATGTTTTTTATGCTATTATAGCACGGAATACTTCCATTACTTGAAAAATAGTAAAAAAGAATCTATATACGGTCAAAATGAATTTGGTATAATTGGTAAAATATCAAAGAGGTGAGAAATAAGAGCAGTATAGCCATCGATTCCTTACAAATAGTGATTGTTATAGTACTCACATCAGTTGGTTTGATGCTGTTACGAACTGGTAAGAGTTGCTGATTAACATCGCCAAGATGAGATATTGAAGCCTTTACACGAAATGTCGACATTCAAATGTAAGGACAATGTAGGAAAAGCGAAGTTCCTACAGCTGTGCTTTCTTCTCCGTTACGTTTAGCTTAAGTTTGATGTACGATATAAAATATAAAGAGGTTGATGAATGGATTTATCATTTGATTTAAGTATAGCAAATGCTTATAAAAGCAAATCTCAAAAAGCCAGAGTGCTGACTGAAACTTGGGTAGCCCGTAATATTTATTGTCCCAATTGTGGCTGTAGCCCAGTACAGAAATTTGAAAATAACCGTCCAGTCGCAGACTTTTGGTGTGCTTCCTGTGCAGAAGAATTCGAACTCAAAAGCAAAAATGGAAAGTTTTCATCAACTATCGTAGATGGAGCTTATCAGACGATGATAGCCAAAATTAGGTCAAACAATAATCCAAATTTTTTCTTTTTAAATCATACCAAGGAAATGACCGTTAGTAATTTCATCGTCATACCTAAGCACTTTTTCACTCCTGAAATAATTATAAAGCGTAAGCCCTTATCTCCAAATGCTAAACGAGCTGGATGGGTTGGTTGTACCATTGATATGAGTAAAATATCAGAAAGCGGGAAAATTTTTCTAGTCAATAATGGAAGAGTGATAAATCCTGATTTAGTTCAGGAGAAATTTCAGAAAACTTTGTTTTTACGCCAGCAATCCGCTGATAAGAGGGGATGGCTATTAGAAATGCTAAAATGTTTGGATAAAATTTCTGATGATGAATTTACGCTAAAAGACATATATACTTTCGAAGCAGACTTTAAACAAAAGTATCCGGACAATCACCATATTAGAGAAAAAATTCGACAACAATTGCAAGTATTACGTGACCAAGGTATTATTGAATTTTTGGGAAAAGGAAGGTATAGAAAGTTGTGAGCTTTTGGAATAGATAGACACCCATTTTCTAACTTGGATTTGGTTAATCCGCTTAAAGAGGTAATTCCGTATCTGATTGGTGGTTAAGCAAAAAATTAGGTACCATGCTAAATAAGCCCAGTACCTTTTAAAATCGTCTTATTTTATTTCTTTATACTCTGCTTCTAGTCCACGTTTAACAGCTGGACGTTCCGCAATTTTCTTTGTCCATGCCTGTAGATTTTTGTATTCTGTGACATTGAGAAAGATTCCTGCACGATCCCAGATTTTATCTTGAGCCAAGCGGCCGTACCAAGACCAGATGGCGATATCAGCAATAGTATAGGTGTCGCCCGCAATATAAGGTTTCTTGGCTAATTCCTTATCAAGAAGGTCTAGCTGACGCTTGGCCTCCATAGCAAAGCGATTAATGGCATATTCGATTTTTTCAGGCGCGTAGTGGAAGAAGTGCCCAAAACCGCCACCCAAGAAAGGAGCAGCCCCTGTTTGCCAGAAGAGCCAGTTAAGAACTTCATTGCGATCAGCAGAGTTACTTGGAATCAGTTGATCAAATTTTTCCGCCAAGTAGAGCAGAATATTAGCTGATTCAAAGACACGAACAGGACTTTCTCCGGATAAATCTAAAAGGGCAGGAATTTTTGAGTTAGGATTGATAGCAACAAAATCAGAGCCAAATTGGTCACCATCACTGATGGAAATTTTAAAGAGGTCATAGCCGGCTTCCCTGACACCTAACTCTTTTAATTCCTCAAACATAATAGTGGCTTTAATGCCATTAGGTGTTCCCAGAGAATAGAGCTGAAAAGGCTGTTCTCCTTTAGGCAGTGTTTGCTCGAAGCGAGCTCCAGCAGTCGGTTGATTGATCGATCCCCAAGCGCCACCAATACTAGATGGATTTTCCCAAACTTTAGGCAGTTTGTAGTCAGACATGGTCTTACCTCCAATTATTTTAGTTATGGCCTTATGCTACCAAAATACGAGCATGATTTCAAAAAATTGATCGATCTAGGTCTTGAATTTTTGCTTAGTTGTGATAAGATAGGAAAAATATTTTAAAGGAGATTAGACATGTTTCAATCACTAGCTAAGACAGAACTGCACTGCCATTTGGATGGTTCCCTTTCCTTATCAGCCATTCGTCAGTTAGCCCAAATGGCCGAAATTGACATTCCAGAATCTGATCAGGAGCTAAGGAGTTTAGTGATGGCTCCAGAACATTGTCAAAATCTAATGGATTATCTGAAGACTTTTGATGTTATCCGCCCGCTCCTACAGACTCAAGAGGCTCTGGAATTGGCAGCTTATGACGTGGCTCGTCAGCAGGCTAAAGAAAATGTCATTTATAGTGAAATTCGTTTTGCTCCTGAATTATCTATGGATCAAGGCTTAACAGCCAGTCAGACAGTCAAGGCTGTCTTAGCAGGTCTGAAGCAGGCTCATGAAGAGTTTGGCATTGTCAGTAAGGCTATAGTTTGTGGCATGCGGCAATCGGATCCTGAGTTGACTTGGGAAATTCTATCAGAAGTTGCAGACTTAGCTCCCCAAGGCTTAGCTGGTTTTGATTTTGCAGGAGATGAGCATGCTTTTCCACCTGCCAAAATCGAAAAGCTCATCAAAAAGGTTCAAGAACTGGGCTACCCCTTGACCCTACATGCTGGTGAGTGTGGCTGTCCCCACCATATTGTTCAAACCTTAGAACTGGGTATCACGCGAATGGGCCATGCGGCAGCTATCACCCATCATCCAGAGATTATTACTGAATTTGTTAGGGAGGGAGCGACGGCTGAGCTTTGCCTGACCAGCAATCTCCAAACCAAGGCTGTTCCTAGTTTGGCTGATTATCCTTATCAGGAGCTCCTCAAAGCAGGTGCTAAGATTACTATTAATACCGATAATCGGACGGTTTCTGACACTAATTTAACCAAGGAATATGAGCTTTTTAACCGTTACTTTGCAGCCAGCCCTGCTGATTTTCTGACCTTCAATCAAAATGCAATCTCAGCTGCCTTTACTAGTCAAGAAGAGAAAGAACATTTATTTAAAAAGTTAAAAGGAGCTTATCAGCCGTATTTATAAGATTTGCGTCTATTAAAAAGTTCTCTAATGTGCTATAATCATCTCAATGATTATTTGGAGGAAACTATGGCTTTAGCTAAAATTGTTTATGCAAGTATGACAGGCAATACCGAAGAAATTGCGGATATCGTGGCAGAGAAATTAGAGGAATTGGGACACACGGTTGATGTGGACGAGTGTACCACTGTTGATGCCGCTGATTTTGAAGATGCTGATATGGCTATTGTTGCTACCTACACCTATGGAGACGGCGACCTGCCCGATGAGATCGTTGATTTCTACGAAGATTTAGCTGATGTTGATTTAACTGGCAAGATCTTTGGTGTAGTCGGTTCAGGGGATACCTTCTATGATTATTTTTGTAAATCTGTTGATGAGTTTGAAGACCAATTTGCTTTGACAGGTGCTACCAAGGGAGCTAATTCTGTCAAGGTTGACCTAGCAGCAGAAGACGAAGATATCGAAAATCTCGAAGCCTTTGCTCAAGCAATGTCAGCCAAATTAGGTTAGTACTCAAAGAAAATCGGTATAGATGTGGATAGCGAAAAGGCTTAAGGAAACTTTTTGAGGTTTTGAAAAGGGACGGAAGAGCTCTTCCAGCAAAAATAGAGCGAGTTGAAGTCAATGGCGTATCATTTTGATTTTCAAAGAGTGCAAATAGTAGTAGAGGAATCGGTTAGAAATTGTCGGTTCCTTTTTCGTGAAAATTCCTTGCAAAGAGGTTATAATGAAAAGAGAGCGGGACTCAATCAGTAAATCGTGATAAAATCACGACTTTGATTTTCCTCGCTCTCCCATTTAAGGCTCAGATCTTTGGCACTTTTTTGTTTTTAGGTGGCAGACTTTGGCAGTCTATGCCCAGACTGCCAAAGTTCACTGGAGCATTTCAATCCCGCCTCCGCACAGTTGATATTGGTTTTTCAAACAGTCCAGTGGACTGTTTCAGGTAGATGCTTAAAATTAAGAAGCGTCCAGTTACAGAAAAGCCAATCAGCAGTGGTTCATTGGTGCTAAAGCACCTAATAAACTGTGCAGGGGTAAGACTTCTTGACATAGCCAACCAGTCTTACTCCCAACCACTGCGTCAATCTAGTAAATCTAGAACAATGCTAACGAGTCTGGACTTTTGTCCCAGACGCAGTGTAGATTTTTAAGCGAGTGGGGTTATCAGTATAGCAAAACTGCTGAAAAACCTTACCTCTGCGCAGTTGATTGTGAAATTTTCAAACAGCTCTTCAAACTGTTTATTTAGTAAAGCATTCAACAATTACTTTCGTTGGCCTGAGATAGGCTAAATACTAAATCATTGAGCTTATCGTCACTAGTCAACTACAAAGTTAAACTACCAAAGTTAAAAATTATTACAGCTGGTGACTTTTGCGCCAGCCTTTCCAGATAGATGGAGGAAATATGGCTAAGAATAGAGATTACGCTTTTGGTTTCCACGATGATGTCAGCGCCCTAGTTTCAACAGGTAAGGGCTTGACCGAGGAAGTCGTTCGGGAAATTTCTCGAGTTAAGAATGAACCAGATTGGATGTTAGACTATCGGCTCAAGTCCTTGGAGCTCTTTCATAAGCTTCCTATGCCTGAGTGGGGTCCTGACCTATCAGGTATCAATTTTGATGATATTATCTACTATCAAAAGCTATCCAAGGATCGTTCCCGTTCTTGGGAAGAGGTGCCTGATAAAATTAAGGAAACCTTTGACCGTTTGGGAATTCCTGAGGCCGAAAAGCAGTATCTGTCAGGTGCTGCTGCCCAATATGAATCTGAGGTGGTTTACCACAATATGAAGGAAGAGTTCGAAAAGCTGGGTATTGTCTTTACCGATACCGATACAGCTTTGCAGCAGTATCCAGAGCTCTTCAAAGAATATTTCGGTACAGTCATTTCCAATGCTGAACATAAATTTGCTGCTCTTAATGGGGCAGTTTGGTCAGGTGGTACCTTTATCTATGTGCCAAAGGGAGTTCAGTGTCCGATGCCGGTGCAGACCTATTTCCGAATTAACAGCGAAAATGCTGGTCAGTTTGAACGTTCTCTCATGATTGTTGATGAAGGAGCTTCTATCCAATATATCGAAGGCTGTACAGCACCATCATATACGACTAACAGCTTGCATGCTGCCAGTGTGGAAATTGTGGTTAAGCGCGATGCTTCCTTCCGCTATACGACTATGCAGAACTGGTCGGATAATGTTTATAATCTAGTAACCGAGCGGGGAATCGTTGAAGAAAACGGTACGCTGGAGTGGATTGATGGAAACCTTGGTAGTAAGGTTAATATGAAATATCCTTGTTCCCTTCTCAATGGCCCTCATGCCCGTTGTTCGGTTCTGTCCATGGCCTTTGCCAACTATGGGCAGCACCTAGATGCTGGTTGCAAGGTTTACCACAACGCTCCGAACACTTCCAGTACCCTGATTTCTAAATCAGTTGCCAAGGATGGCGGTCGGACTGACTATCGCGGAACGGTTCGTTTTGCAACAAATAGTAAGGGTTCTAAGTCCCATATCGAGTGTGACACCATTCTCATGGATGAGGAATCAAGCTCGGACACCATTCCTTTCAATGAAATTCATAACTCAGATGTGGCTTTGGAACACGAAGCTAAGGTCTCCAAAGTTTCTGAGGAACAGCTCTATTATCTGATGAGCCGAGGTATTAGTGAGGAAGATGCCACAGCCATGATCATCAATGGCTTTATGGATCCAATCACCAAGGAACTGCCGATGGAATACGCTGTTGAACTCAATACCCTTATCAATATGAGTATGGAAGGATCGGTTGGTTAAAAGATCAAGGAGCCGGGGTAGAACCAAAGCATTTTAATCCCACCTCTATACAATTGATCTTGGTTTTCTCAAACAGTCTCCCAGACTGTTTAAGGAAGCGTCTGAAAATGGGAATACGTCCCAAGACGGACTACAATAAGCAGTGGTTCATTTGTAATAAAGCTCCTAATGAACGGTGTAAAAATAAGATTTCTTGGCCTAGCCCACACGTCTTACTCCCAACCACTGCGTCAATCTGGTAAATCTAGAATAATGCTAACGAGTCTGAGACAAAAGTTCTCAGACTTGTTTATTTGGTCAATTTTATTTGCTCTAGGCGCAGTGATTGGTTGGATATCCTTATTCCTTGCTATACAAGTGATAGCGGCTACCCTAACCAACTGTGCGGAGGTGGGATAGAAAGCCTGCCACCTAAAAACAAAAAAGTGGCAAAGACCTGAGCTTTAAATAGGAGAGCGAGGACAATCAAATTCTTCGAATGATTGATTTCTTATACGTAATCTTCAGAGATTGCAATGCTTTGTGGGTGAGGGCCAAGCTATCATGGCTGTTTGTCCCACTCTCTTCTTTGTAATAGCTTAACAGCGTCGGGGATTATTAGCTTGAATTTCGGCTACCAATCCCCTATAATAAGCCTATGTCATTTAAGAAAATAAATCTAAAAGGGCAAAGTTTACGGCGCATCATTGCCCTTTCGGGTCTAGTTGTCGGACTGTTTTATCTGTCTTTCGTCCTTTTCCGTTATCGAGATAATCTCAACAGTTTCTTTAATCTTGAGCAGCAGGTGCTCTCTCTTGGGCGTCAATTCTCGTCAGCTAATGCGGTTAATTTTTGTGTTTTGATTCTGCTGACAGCACTGGGGTCGGCTGTTCCCTTCCTGTCCAATGCTGTGCTTGCAGTTTTCAATGGGGTTGTTTTTGGACCGTGGCTGGGGCTACTGATGAATTTGATAGCTAACAGCTTAGGAAATTTTCTAGCCTTAAAAATTTTATCTAAAATTACTATCATAGAACGAGAGAAAAGCTTTTCTGAAAAGTTAGACTTCTTGAAGAAAATGGCCAATCCTTATCTGGCTATTAGCCTTGGCTATATGGTGCCTATCTTTCCTACTCTTTTGGTTAATTATTTAGTCATTGAGTTGAACTTTCCTCTGAAAAAATGGTTGCCATGTGTGTTAGTCGGAATCTTTCCCACTTCCTGTTTATATGCCTTTGGTGGAGACGCCATTCTCAAAGGAAATATCAAGAGACTGATTATTTTGCTTCTTATGGCTTTAATAGTTTACTTCTTAGTAAAAGCTGTCGTTAGCAAAAAGAGGGTCTAGTTTTACTAGGCTCTTTTTGCTATAATTTAGGTATTTTGAAATGGTATTGTAAGGGGGACTGTATGGATTTAGAAGCTATTCGACAAAATATTGACGCGCTTGATAAAAATTTAGTAATCTTAATGGAAAAACGAATGGACTTAGTCAGCCAAGTTGCAGCCTACAAAAAGGCAACTGGTAAGGCCATCTATGATCAGATACGTGAAGAAGCTGTTCTAAACAAGGTATCCAGCCTAGTCGAAAACAAAGACTTTGAACCTTTTATCCGATCGACCTTTGCTGATATGATGAAAGAGTCTCGTGCTTATCAAGCACAAAAGCTAAAGTAAAGATTACAGCGATTTCTGGGCTTCTTAGTTTGGAGGAAATTTATGCTTAAGTCACTAAAAAATAACACTCTGCTCGCTGTGACAGCTATCATTATCGGTTTGATAATTGGAATCATTGATATGATTTTTGGGCGTATCCTAGTCTTTGTCAGTGATTTTCGGGATAACCACCTAGTCTGGACCCTGCCTTTTTTAGCTCTTGCCGGTTTACTTAGTATCTGGCTCTACCAGCGATTCGGTGGTGAAGCCGATAAAGGAATGGGCTTGATCTTTGAAGTTGGTCAGGAGGAAAGGGACAGTATTCCTAGAATTCTGATTCCCTTAATTATGGTAGCAACTTGGCTGACACATCTTTTCGGTGGGAGTGCTGGGCGAGAAGGTGTAGCTGTGCAGATTGGGGCGACGGTTTCGCATTGGTTTGGTCAACTTATTCCACTGGAAAATAGTTCCCGCATTTTCTTGGTGACAGGAATGGCAGCTGGTTTTGCTGGTCTCTTTCAAATTCCCCTGGCTGCAACCTTCTTTGCTCTTGAAGTGTTAGTCGTTGGAGAATTGGCCTTTTCAGCCCTCTTGCCTGCCTTGCTTGCTTCTTTAGTAGCCAGTCAAACTTCTCATGTTCTGGGCTTGGAAAAATTTGCAGTACCAGTATCTGTCCATCTGGGTTTGAGTCCAGTTATCATTGTAAAATTGCTTCTCTTGGGACTTTGCTTCGGCCTTGTGGGTAATCTCTTTGCAGCCAGCTTGACCTGGACCAAGAAACAAGCCTCTGCCGCTTTCAAAAATCCCTATTGGCGGATTGCTATTATTAGTCTCTGTCTGACAGTCCTGCTTTTTATGCTTGGACAAGGACGTTATGCAGGATTGGGAACTAACTTGATTTCAGACAGTCTTCTGGGTGGTGAGATTTATCCTTGGGATTGGGCTCTGAAACTGGTTTTGACAGTCCTTACCCTGGCGGCTGGTTTCCAAGGAGGAGAAGTGACACCGCTTTTTGCAGTAGGAGCCAGTCTCGGAGCAGTTCTAGCAGGCCTTTTTGATCTCCCGGTAGCTCTTGCAGCGGGCCTAGGTTATATCAGTGTCTTTGGTTCAGCAACTAATACCCTCTTAGCTCCAATTTTACTGGGTGGTGAGGTATTTGGTTTTGACAATACGCCCTACTTTGTCATTGTGGCAATAGCTGCTTTTCTCTTTAGCCATAAACATACAATTTACACCTTGCAAAAACGCTAATCATAGTGTAAAATATTCTATGTGTGTAATGGACACACGAAAATACGGCTAATCCGCTGGGACAAGCACCTAAGATTAGTAAGATAGGAGAACAATAAATGAATCCATTAATCCAAAGTTTGACTGAAAGTCAACTGCGTACTGACATCCCTAACTTCCGCCCAGGTGACACTGTCCGTGTTCACGCTAAGGTTGTCGAAGGTAGCCGCGAACGTATCCAGATCTTTGAAGGTGTGGTTATCTCACGCAAAGGTCAAGGTATCTCAGAAATGTATACTGTCCGTAAGATTTCAAGCGGTATCGGTGTCGAACGTACATTCCCAGTTCACACGCCACGTGTTGAAAAGATCGAGGTTACTCGTCACGGTAAAGTGCGTCGCGCCAAATTGTACTACTTGCGTGCTCTTCAAGGTAAGGCAGCGCGTATCAAAGAAGTTCGTAAATAAGAAACAGTTTACTGAGCTGTTTAGGTTGAAGAAAATGGTTATTTTCTTCAACTTTTTTATTTGCGAGATAAAAAACTCTTAGAATGCTGAACTATCAACAATTCTAAGAGTAGTAGATATTATTTATCATTTCAGAGTATTTAAGATAAGATTTGTCTATGTTTTGAACAGTCTGTTAGACTGTTTTTTTATTTTTCTTCAGAATTTGATGGCTTATCTTCTAAATGATTAGATAAGCTTTGGAACATATCATTCAGAGTTAACAGACGTTTTTCAACTTTTTTTACAGAGGCTTCTAAAGTAAATCCCTCTTCTAACATTTCTTGAATTAAGAGTATTTTTTTGATGTTCATATAATCATATCGTCTAGTTGTCCCTTCCTTACCATTCTGAGATTGGATAATCCCTTTTTCCTCCCAATAACGGATTTTTCGAATAGGAATACCAGTGATTCGAGAAACTTCGCCGATACCAACAACTAATTTTTTTAAGAGTTCCACATCCAATAATGCTGAGTAATCTTCGTTTCTTTTCTCCATAAAACAAGCCCTTTTTAGTCTATATAAGTTTTGATGATAGCTCTATTTTACAATATTGAGAGTTAAAGGACAATTTTTCTTGACTATCAAGCAGATTTATTCTACAATCATTGTAGATTATATACAAAAGTATTTATTTGTTGCAAAAAGGAGCTTGACATGAAAGAAAATCGAGTCAACAGAAACGAAGTAATTTTAGCAACGTTACTATTTTGGTGTGGTCTTGTAGTTGTCGCCAGTAATTATATAACGATTCCTTTAATGTCTGTTTTTAATCAGCAGTTTCATGCCAGTTCAGAACAAACAGCCTTGTTAGGAACAAGCTTTTCCTTTGCTTATGCTTTTGGTTGTCTTTTAGTTGGAGTTTTATCTAATAAATTTGGTAGAAAAAGAATGATGATTGGAGGCTTGATTTTATTGTCAGTCGTTACTTTTATCATTCCCTTCGGGAACCAGTTGTCTTGGTTAATTTTGGGACGGATGATTCAAGGGATAGCGGCATCGAGTTTTGCTCCCGTTGCTGTTATCTATATTTCTGAGAAATTTTCAAAAGGCTTTAGGGGGACAGTTGTAGGCCTTGTTAGTGCCAGCTTTTTGATTTCAGCGATTGTAGGCCAAATTGTCAGTGCTTATATTAGCCAGTTACTGAATTGGCAAGCAGTCTTCTATATATTTGGAATGATTTATTTATTAACAGCTCTTATCTTATTTACCTACGCTTCGCCCGTTTCTAAACAAAATCAAGGAATTCATTTTTCTCAACTTTTGCATCAGTATTGGAAGGTATTAAGAAAAAAGGACTTAGCTAAACTTTATCTGATTGCGCTCACTTTATTGTTTGTCTTTGTAGCTTTTTACACCGTTTTAGAAAGCTATTCAGTTCATATACTTCATTTGAGTAAGACTGTTGTTTTCAGGATAAGGGCTTTAGGGATTGTCGGTATGATGCTTGCTCCTTTGGCGGATAAATTGGCCAAAATGTTTGATATAAAACGAGTACTCATCTTGTCTTTGCTGTCTTCGCTTCTATCTCTTTCTATTGTTGCTTTTTATCCCTATCTCAATGTGTTGATTGTAATGAGCCTTTTATTTGTAGCCGGAATTTCAATCATTGTTCCCGTCTTAATTATTTTAGTGGGAAAATTTGGGCAGGAACAAGCTGGAATCGCTGTTTCTTTTTATACCTTCACTTTGTTTTTAGGTGCCAGTTTGGGACCGCTTGCAGGAGTTCAGTTATTGACCTTGTTAGGGGAAAAAATAACCCTTTTGACCTTAGCACTGATATTGTTATTCAGTATGCTGATAGCATTTACTTTGGGAATTAAAGGAGAACAATAATATGCAGAAGGTATTAGTATTAGGCGCAACCGGCAGAACGGGAAGTTTGGCCATAGAAGAATTGTCTAAATATAAGTCTATCCAGCTCATTGCTGGCCTAAGAAAAGTAGAAGACAAGGAGCGGCTACCTAGGTTAAAGGCAGCGTTAGAGACAGCAGTGATTGATATTGATGATGTCTGCAGTCTGCGCAAAGCTTTGATTGACAGCGACATTGTTATTCAAGCTATTCGCCTACGAGAAGATATATCAGAAGATGCTTTAATTCAGCTGGATCAGCGGATTCAGCAAGCTCTTAATCCCTCAAAGAAAACTCATCTGGTTACGGTTGGAGGTGCTGGATCCCTAAAATTAGCCAATAGTCGGCGCTTTTGGGAAGATGAACATTTTCCAAGACAAACTCTGCCTAGAGGCATTGCTCATGCTAAACTGAGAGACTATTTGGAAGAGTCCTCTTTTGATCATACTTGGACCTATTTGATTCCTCCGCCAGTTTACATGGCTCAAGGAGTAAGAAGCGGTCGTTATGATCTCTATCCTTCGGCACAAAGAGAAGATTTTTTTCTCAATAAATCTATTTCTTATGCAGATTTTGCCTTGGCGATAGCAGATGCTGTAATGGAAGAGTGGCAGGGCGTTTACTTGATTTCAGGAAAGGAATAGCCTTGCCTTACGTTTTAATTGCTTGAATCAGCTTCTTAGGGTTGCATTCGTTTTTAGTCTAAGGTACAATAGAGGAAGTTTATATGTCTCCTTAGTTAAATGGATATAACAACTCCCTCCTAAGGAGTAGTTGCTGGTTCGATTCCGGCAGGGGATATTGGCAGAAGGTCTCGGTTGCACCGAGGCCTTATTTTTTCTCTAGCTTGACCTCCTTTATTCCTAGTGCTACAATATCTTGTATATAAGTAAACAATCGAACACAAGATATTGTAATAGAAGGAGTTTTTTTCTTGAAGTTTGTCTATATTAGCCTGAGTGGTAATACTAAGGCCTTTGTCCAGAAGCTGGTTGATTATTTTGCCTTTCACCATGCTGATATCCCAGTTGAAACTTTAGATGTCAAAGAGTTAGTCAAAGAAGGTCAGGCTTATCCTGATTTGGATCAACCCTATATAGCTTTTTTGCCGACTTATCTGGAAGGTGGAAATGGTGTTGATAACGGCGACCAAGAAATTCTGACGGCAGATTTACGCAAACTGATTGCCAAGGGAAACAATGCCAGAAATTGTTTAGGTATTATTGGAAGCGGCAATCGAAACTTTAATAACCAATTTTGTCTAACAGCTTATCAATATTCTGACCAATTTGGCTTTCCCGTTCTTGATACTTATGAGATGAGAGGCCTGTCTGCTGATGTGGAACGAATTGCTGGGAAAATTATGATGGCTTACAATTTAGAAAAATAGAGAGACAGAGAGCGGGTCTTAATAAGTCAGTCGTGATAACATTGCGATTTTGATTTTTCCTGCTCTCTTTTTAGAACTCAGATCTCTGCCACTTTCCTATTTTTAGGTGGCAGGCTTTGGCAGTCTATTCCCAGACTGCCAAAGCCCAATGGAGCCTTTCAATCTCACTTACGTAGTTGACCTTGGTTTTCTCAAACAGTCTCCCAAACGGTTTGACTTATCACATGTGTAGTACTTAAGCAATCCAGTGGACTGTTTAAGGTGGGTACGTAAAACTAAAAAGTGACCAGTTACAAAAAAGCCAATCAGCAGTGTCATTGGTGCTAAAGAACCTCATGAACTGTGCAGGAGTAAGACTTCTTGAGCTAGCCAACAAGTCTTACCCCCAACCACTGCGTTAATCTGATAAATCTAGAATAATGCTAACGAGTCTGGACTTTTGTCTCAGACTCTTTTGGTATTTAAAAGGATTGGTTAAGCGGGGATTTTAGCTTATTTATAATGATTTTCATCTGGACAAATCGTCTGAATTGTGCTACAATTCAGAATAATAAAAGGGAGGATTCCTAATGCGAGATGATATCAAGTTAAATGAGCGTGCTAAGGCTATCAGCCAAGAGTTGGTTGAAAAGTTAGAAACTGTTTATGATTCAGAGATTGAGCTGGATATTTATAATCTTGGTCTAATTTATGAAATTAATTTAGATGACAATGGTCACTGTCGGGTGGTCATGACTTTTACCGATGTTGGTTGTGGCTGTACAGAGACTCTCCCGCTTGATTTGGCTGATACCCTCAAAACCATTGATGGGATTGATTCTGCCACGGTTGAAGTCGTTTGGCAGCCAGCTTGGAAAATCACCCGCATCAGTCGATTCGGGCGGATCGCTCTGGGAATTAGTCCTAGGTAACTTTAGATTTCTGAAAAAGAAGTAACTGAGGCTCTGTTTTGTCTCGACTTATTTTCATTTATCTATCTAATAGAGAAGAGGAAGTTTTATGACAGATGATATGAAACAACTCCGTCATCGTTCAGCTGTTTATGACAGTATGGTTAAGTCACCTAATCGTGCTATGCTGAGGGCAACAGGGATGACTGATAAAGATTTTGATACTCCGATTGTTGGGGTTATCTCAACATGGGCTGAAAATACTCCTTGTAATATCCACTTGCACGACTTCGGTAAGTTGGCCAAGGTTGGTGTCAAAGATGCTGGTGCTTGGCCGGTTCAATTTGGAACTATTACAGTTGCTGACGGTATTGCTATGGGGACTCAAGGAATGCGCTTCTCTCTGACTTCCCGAGATATCATTGCTGATTCTATCGAAGCTGCTATGGGGGGGCACAATGTCGATGCCTTTGTGGCTATTGGTGGTTGTGATAAAAATATGCCAGGTTCCATGATTGCCATTGCAAATATGGATATCCCTGCTATCTTCGCCTATGGCGGTACTATTGCTCCGGGTAATCTGGATGGTAAGGACATTGATCTAGTTTCTGTCTTTGAAGGAGTTGGTCACTGGAATCACGGTGATATGACTGAAGAAGAGGTGCGCCAAATTGAATGTAATGCCTGTCCCGGCCCTGGTGGCTGTGGTGGTATGTATACGGCTAATACGATGGCGACAGCTATCGAAGTTCTGGGAATGAGTCTGCCCGGATCTTCATCACATCCAGCTGAATCGGCTGAAAAGAAGGCGGACATTGAAGAAGCTGGTCGTGCTGTCGTGAATATGCTTAAATTGGGCCTCAAACCATCTGATATCTTGACACGTGAAGCTTTTGAGGATGCTATTACAGTTACCATGGCACTTGGTGGATCGACTAACTCAACTCTTCACTTGCTCGCTATCGCACATGCAGCTAATGTTGACTTAACTTTAGAAGACTTTAATACCATTCAGGAAAAAGTTCCGCACCTAGCTGATTTGAAACCATCTGGTCAATACGTTTTCCAAGATCTCTATAATGTCGGTGGTGTGCCTGCTGTTATGAAATATCTATTAGCAAACGGTTTCTTACATGGTGATCGTATGACATGTACTGGTAAGACTGTTGCTGAAAACTTGGCAGCCTTCTCAGATTTAACGCCTGGTCAAAAGGTTATCATGCCGCTTGACAATCCTAAGCGCGCCGATGGTCCTCTGATTATTCTCAATGGTAATCTGGCACCAGAAGGAGCTGTTGCCAAGGTTTCTGGGGTTAAGGTCCGCCGACATGAAGGCCCGGCTAAGGTCTTTGATTCTGAGGAAGATGCTATTGAAGCGGTTCTGAATGATGATATTGTTGACGGTGATGTTGTCGTTGTTCGCTATGTTGGCCCTAAAGGAGGCCCCGGTATGCCTGAAATGTTGTCTTTGTCATCTATGATTGTAGGTAAGGGACAAGGCGACAAAGTAGCCTTAATTACTGACGGACGCTTTTCTGGTGGTACCTATGGCTTGGTTGTCGGTCACATTGCTCCCGAGGCTCAAGATGGTGGTCCGATTGCTTACTTAAGAACTGGTGACACTGTCATCGTTGACCAAGATACCAAGGAAATCACTATGAAAGTTTCTGAGGAAGAATTAGAACGTCGCAAGGCTGAGACAATTATTCCACCGCTTTATTCCCGCGGTGTGCTCGGTAAGTATGCTCACATCGTTTCCTCAGCTTCAAAGGGTGCTGTAACGGACTTCTGGAATCGAGACGATAAATAATGATCGCTGGGACCCTCTACTTTAGAGGGCAGAAACTAAATACAGTTGCTGAATAAATGATGAGTTTGGGACAGGAGTCTCAAACTCTTTCATTTTATGTAATATCAACTAGCTGTTTAACGTAGCTTGCTAGAAGTCTCGTCTAATTAAAACAAGTTTTGATCAGATGTTTGGCTAAAGAAAAAACATAACAGCAAGAGAGTTCCAAATAAAGAGAAGTGACTGATTAAAGAACATTCAATCCTAATTTGGACTTTTTTTGCTACTCTAAAAATGGTAACATAATAACGATAATATTTTTGGAGGTCGCCATGAAGACTTTGCAGGCCTATTTACCTGGTTTTGCTCTGACAGCAGTTTTAGCGGTCATTGCGATGATTTTGGGGGACTTTTTCCCTTTAATTGGCTCAAGTATCTTCGCTATTACTTTGGGGATTTTGATTAATAATACTCTGGGGGTGAAAGACACTCTGGAACCAGGAGTCGCCTATAGTGGGAAGAAAATTCTTCAGTATTCCATTATTGTCTTAGGATTTACGATGTCCATTCAGCAGGTGTCTAAAACTGGAATTTCCTCCTTAAAAATTTCAATTACGACAATTTTGATTTCTTTTTTAGTTTCTTATCTAGTTGGCCATTGGCTTAAGATGCCTAAGAATTTAGAGACTTTAATTGGGTTTGGAACGGCTATTTGTGGGGGATCGGCCATTGCAGCGGCTTCACCAATTTTAGAGGCTGAGGATGATGAAATTGCTCTCTCTATATCAACCATTTTCTTATTCAATATTTTAGCGGTCTTTCTCTTCCCAGCTCTAGGTCACTTGATGCAAATGTCGGATGACAATTTTGGTCTCTGGGCAGGAACTGCCGTCAACGATACGTCTTCAGTGGTAGCAGCTGGTTACAGCTACAGTCAAAAAGCAGGAGATTTTGCGACTATCGTGAAATTAGCCCGTGCCTTGATGATTGTGCCGGCCTGTTTGATTTTGGCGGGAATTAAATTTTATCAATCTAAGAAAAGCCAGCAAAATTTTTCTTTTAAAAAGATTTTTCCTTGGTTTATTCTCTGGTTTGTCCTAACATCAGTCCTGTCTTCGGTAGGGATTTTTCCTAAGTTTGCGATTCCTTATGCTAAATCATTGTCCCAATTCTTGATGGCTATGGCTTTATCTGGAATTGGTTGTAAGGTTTCTTTTCAGCAATTCAAGCAAGCAGGGCACAAGCCCTTGGTTACAGGGCTTATTACCTGGGCTGCTGTCGCAGGTTCTAGCTTAATCTTACAATATTTTGTCTTTTAAGGTCATGAGATTATTATGAAATCATGCTATAATTATCTGTAATTGTATTAAGGAGTGTGGCTATGCCAAGAAAAAGAAAACGACCTTTAGATAGTCGGATTGATTATACGGTAATCTTACCAGTCTTTTTGCTAATTCTAATTGGAATGGTAGCAATATATACAGCAACTAATCACGATTATCCTAAGACCATTTTATCAGTTATGATTCAACAAGTCGTTGGAGTTGTCATCGGTTGTGTAATTGCCTTTGTGGTCATGTTTTTCAACGTTGAACGGCTCTGGAAATTGACCCCCTATCTCTATGGGATAGGTCTAGTTCTGATGGTTTTGCCTCTATTTATTTATAGTCCGGCCTTGGTGGCCTCTACTGGGGCGAAAAACTGGGTCAGCATTGGTTCAATCAGCCTCTTTCAGCCGTCAGAATTTATGAAAATTTCCTATATTCTGATGTTGGCCCGAACGGGAGTCTGGTTTAAGGACGAGTATAAGGATGAAGAACCGTCTTTGCAAAAAGATGGTCGTCTGATTCTGATTTATTTTGGTATTACTGTCCCTGTTTTCTTGCTTCTACTGTTGCAAAAGGATTTGGGGACTGCTATGGTCTTTTTGGCTATTTTAGCAGGTTTAATTGTTCTCTCGGGTGTTTCTTGGCGATTGATCTTGCCCACCATCTTGGTGGCGGGCCTAGGCTTTGGTCTCTTCCTCCTCATCTTTACCAGTGATTGGGGTAAGGAGTGGCTCTATCACATGGGGATGGAGACTTATAAGATTAATCGGGTAGCAGCTTGGTTAGATCCCTTTGGCTATGAGTCTGGTATTGCCTACCAACAGGTTCAGGGATTGGTTTCTATCGGCAGCGGTGGCCTATTCGGAAAGGGCTTTAATGTTGCAGAGCTCTCGGTGCCAGTGCGTGAATCTGATATGATTTTCACGGTGATTGCAGAAGATTATGGTTTTATTGGAGCTGTGATCGTGATTTTGCTCTACTTGATTTTGATTTTCCGAATGATTCGGATTACTATCGAATCAAATAATGTCTTTAATACCTATATTGCGACTGGTTTCATCATGATGATTCTCTTCCACGTTTTTGAAAACATCGGAGCAGCTATCGGCGTTCTTCCTCTGACAGGGATTCCTCTGCCCTTCATTTCAAAAGGAGGATCGTCACTCATGTCAAATCTAATTGGGGTTGGTTTGATCCTCTCTATGTCCTATCAAAACTCTTTGGTTAAGGAGAGACGGATCGATGAAGGATTGAGCCGACAAAATTGGAATAAATATTGGATTTAAGAAGATGCCTTGGAATTAGTTCCAAGGCTCTTTGTTTGCCTTTCCAACCACTGGCGAACAGTAATGAAAAGCTGGCATATCTAGTGCAAAAAACACCAAAATATGCTACAATAAAGATTATGAAATTTCACGATTATATCTGGGATTTAGGCGGTACCCTACTCGATAATTATGAGACCTCAGCACAGGCATTTTGCCAAACCTTAAGGGAGTTTGGCCTAGAGGCTGATCACGATCAGGTCTATGCTAAGTTGAAAATCTCGACAGATGCAGCCATTGCTTATTTCATTCCTAACCAACCAGCTTTTCGGGCCCACTATAAGAGCCGTGAGGCACAAGCTTTAGCAGAACCGGTTCTCTTTACAGGTGCTAAAGAGTTGTTGGCAAAGATTGTTGAACAAGGTGGGCGAAATTTTATGATTTCCCACCGAAATCATTTAGTCTTAGATATCCTTAAAAAAGCAGGAATTGACCAGTATTTTACAGAAGTTGTAACCAGTGAGTCGGGATTTGCCAGAAAGCCCAACCCTGAGTCTATGCTTTATCTGAAACATAAATACGCTATGACAAGCGCTCTGGCCATTGGCGATCGAGAAATTGATCGGCAAGCAGCCCAATCAGCAGGAATTGAAGCCCTGCTCTTTGATGGAAAAAAATCATTATTAGAAACGGTAGTATAAGATGACAGAAGAAAATAAAACGCGTCAGGAATTGGCCCAAAAGTACGATGCCAGCCAAATTCAGGTTCTAGAAGGTCTAGAAGCTGTTCGAATGCGTCCTGGTATGTATATTGGTTCAACCTCTAAAGAAGGGTTGCACCACTTGGTTTGGGAGATTGTTGATAACTCCATCGATGAGGCGCTGGCTGGTTTTGCTAGTCATATTGAGGTCTTTATCGAATCTGATGATTCCATTACCGTTATTGATGATGGTCGGGGAATTCCGGTTGATATTCAAGAAAAAACAGGCCGTCCGGCAGTTGAAACAGTCTTCACAGTTTTGCACGCTGGGGGTAAATTTGGCGGAGGCGGTTACAAGGTTTCTGGCGGTCTTCATGGTGTTGGGTCTTCTGTTGTTAATGCGCTCTCAACCTCGTTGGAAGTTAAGGTTTACAAAAATGGTAAAATTCATTTCCAAGAGTATAAGCGCGGCTTGGTTGTCGCTGATCTCAAGATTATCGGAGATACTGATAAAACAGGGACAAGTGTTCACTTTACACCAGATCCAGAAATCTTCACAGAAACAACTGAATTTGATTTTGATAAACTGGCTAAGCGGATTCAAGAATTAGCCTTTCTTAACAAGGGACTCAAAATTTCTATTACCGATAAGCGGGAAGGCAAGGAACAAAGTCAAGTTTACCACTATGAAGGAGGAATTGTCAGTTACGTTGACTACCTCAATGAGAACAAAGAGGTTCTCTTTGATCAGCCTATTTATACTGATGGCGAAATGGATGGTATTTCAGTAGAAGTAGCTATGCAGTATACTGGGACTTATCACGAAAATGTCCTTAGTTTTGCCAACAATATTCATACTCATGAAGGTGGAACTCATGAGCAAGGTTTTCGAACGGCTCTAACTCGGGTTATCAATGACTATGCCCGTCAAAATAAGTTACTCAAAGAAAAGGACGACAATCTCTCCGGCGAAGATGTCCGTGAAGGTTTGACAGCAATCATTTCTGTTAAACACCCCAATCCTCAATTTGAAGGTCAAACCAAGACGAAACTTGGCAACTCGGAAGTAGTTAAAATTACTAATCGCCTCTTCAGCGAAGCCTTCTCACGCTTCCTTTTAGAAAATCCTCAGATTGCTAAAAAAATTGTTGAAAAGGGGGTTCTAGCTTCCAAAGCCCGGATTGCAGCTAAACGTGCCCGAGAAGTTACTCGTAAGAAGTCAGGTCTGGAAATCTCCAATCTGCCCGGTAAGTTGGCCGATTGTTCTTCTAATGATGCTAGTCAAAACGAACTCTTCATTGTCGAAGGGGACTCGGCCGGCGGTTCGGCTAAGTCGGGTCGAAATCGCGAATTTCAAGCCATCCTTCCTATCCGTGGTAAAATTCTTAATGTTGAAAAGGCCAGCATGGATAAGATCTTGGCTAATGATGAGATCCGCAGTCTCTTTACAGCTATGGGAACAGGCTTTGGGGCAGAGTTTGATGTCAGCAAGGCACGTTACCAAAAATTAGTCATTATGACCGATGCTGATGTCGACGGTGCCCACATTAGAACCTTACTCTTAACTCTCTTTTACCGCTACATGCGACCAGTTGTTGAAGCAGGTTATGTCTACATCGCCCAACCACCAATCTATGGGGTTAAAGTCGGCAGTGAGGTTAAGGAGTACATCCAACCAGGTGCTGATCAAGAAACTAAGTTACAGGAAGCTCTGGACCGCTATACTCAAGGTCGGTCTAAACCAAGTGTACAACGCTATAAGGGACTTGGTGAGATGGATGACCATCAGTTGTGGGAAACAACCATGGACCCTGAACATCGCCTCATGGCAAGGGTTTCTGTGGATGATGCGGCTGAAGCAGATAAAATTTTTGATATGCTAATGGGAGATCAAGTCGGTCCTCGCCGTGAGTTTATCGAAGAAAATGCGGTCTACTCGACCCTAGATATTTAGTTGGAACTTTTTTTGATAAGTCCCTGGAACTATGATATAATGGGGCGTACTATGTGAAAGAAAAGGAGCAAAAGTGTTGGTTTCATTAGAATGAGAATCATGATTTTGCTCTAGCAAGCCCGACTAACTTTGCAGGCCGGCCCTGATAAAGACAGTGGATCTTGCATTAAGGTATCAAAATGATAGAAAGTAAGGTGGTCTTCTACGAATGCCCATCTTATAACTTAAAGGAGAGAACATGTCGAGCGGAATTGTCGTACTGATTGTAGTCGTTGTCCTAGTGGTCATCATCGGCTACCTCATCGGTGTTATTCTTAGAAAACGAAACGATTTACGACTGGCAAAGTTGGAAGAACGCAAGGAAAAGTTGTTTGACCAGCCTGTCGCAAAGGAATTAGAATCCGTTAAAAAGCTGAATCTGATTGGTCAAAGTCAAACCACCTTCCGTGAATGGAACCAAAAGTGGACAGATCTTTCGAATAATACGATTAAGGATATTGAGGCCAATCTGGTTGAAGCTGAAAACCAAAACGATTCTTTCCGCTTCCTCAAGGTCAGAAATTCTATTGGTACAATTGAAAGCCAGTTAGAGTTGGCAGAAGAAGATATTACTTCAGTTCGTGAAGCTCTTGAAATTTTGAAGGATCAAGAAGATAAAAATAGTGCACGTGTTAAGCATGCCCTTGATCTTTATGAAGATTTGAAAACCAGCATTGAAGATAATTCTGATAACTTTGGAGCAACTAAAACTGAGATTGAGAAACAACTCAAGAATATTGAAACTGAGTTTTCTCAATTTGTAACTCTTAATTCGACAGGTGATCCAGTTGAGGCAGCTGAAATTCTAGATAAAGCTGAGGAGCATACAATTGCCCTTGGACAAATTTCTGAAAGAATCCCTGCAATTGTGGCTAAGTTAGAAGATGACTTCCCAGATCAATTGGATGATTTAGAGTCAGGTTACAGCAAGCTTTTGGATGCTCATTATCACTTCCCAGAGCGCAATATTGAGCGTCGCTTCCAAGACATTCGTGAATCAATCTCCAGCAATGCAGATGGTTTGGTGACCTTGGATTTGGATCGGGCCAATGAAGAAAATGAAGAAATTCAAGAGAAAATTGATGGTCTTTATGCAATCTTTGAGCGTGAAATTGATGCCAATAAACAGGTCATGAAAGACTCTAAGATCCTTCCAAAATACTTGGAACATGCTAAGCATAATAACCAAGCTCTGGAAAAAGAGATGGATCATCTCAATACACTTTACATTATTGAAGATAATGAGACTCTCAGTGTTAGCAAGTTTGCTAAGGAACTGGAAAAAATTGAAGAAGATACGATCCCAGCAATTGAAAACTTTGATACTCAAGAGAAACCTTTCTCTGAACTCAAAGGGATTTTCGATGACGCTCTTAAAACCTTGTCCACTGTTGAAGAAGGTCAGATTGAACTTAGCGGTGAGCTCAAGGGCATTGAACGTATTGAAAATGAGTCACGGATTAAGGCTGATGACTATGTCAACCAATTGCATGTCATCAAACGCTTTATGGAAAAACGCAATCTACCTGGTATTCCACAAGATTTCCTCAGCATTTTCTTCACAACCAGTGAGCATCTGGAAACGTTGTTGGATGAATTAAGTAAGGGACGTATCAATATTAATTTGGTAGCACGATTAACGGAATCGGCGGGTTCTTCTATGGATCTTCTGATTGAAACAACCTACCGAGTGGTTCAAAATGCTACTTTAACCGAACAGCTCCTGCAGTACTCAAACCGCTACCGTAGCTTTGAGCCAGCTGTTCAGGATAGCTTTGAAATTGCTCTTAAACTCTTTGAAAAAGAGTATGATTATAAGTCCTCCTTTGAAGAAATCTCTTACGCCTTGGAAATTGTTGAACCTGGTGTAACTGATCGTTTCGTATCATCTTATGAAAGGACACGGGAAATTATCCGCTTCTAATAAGGGAAAAATGACTGGAAATTCCGGTCATTTTTTAATGTAAAATTTCGGACTAAAGGTCATAAATTTTATACCCATTTGTGATATAATGAAAGTCCTAATGAACAAGGGAAGCTGGTAAATATTTGCCAGTTTTACTATGATAAAACAGGTATGATTTTGTTTGACTTGGTATTTAAAAAGGGGGATGCTAATGTTTGAGACGGCTAAAAGCGCCGAACGGGTGATTTTGCTGGGCCTTGAACTGCCAAGCAGCCAGAACTTTGCAATGTCTATGTCAGAATTGGCTAGTTTGGCTAAGACAGCAGGTGCCCAGGTCGTCACAAGCTATCGGCAGAAGCGAAAAAAATATGATAGCCAATTCCTAATTGGTTCTGGGAAGCTACAAGAAATTGCGGCCATGATTGAGGCGGATGAGATTGATACGGTCATTGTCAATAATCGCTTGACTCCGAGACAAAATTCCAATCTGGAGCAAGCCTTTGGTATTAAGGTTATCGACCGTATGCAACTAATTTTGGATATTTTTGCCATGAGAGCCCGCAGTCATGAAGGAAAGCTCCAAGTTCATCTCGCCCAACTTAAATATATGCTGCCTCGCTTAGCTGGACAAGGTGTTATGCTCAGCCGTCAGGCGGGTGGAATTGGCAGCCGAGGCCCGGGTGAAAGTCAGCTGGAACTCAATCGTCGTTCTATTCGTCATCAAATTGCTGATATTGAGAGACAACTTAAGGCTGTTGAAAAGACACGGTCAGTCATACGGGAAAAACGTTTGGAGCCAACCGTTTTTAAAATCGGTTTGATTGGTTATACCAATGCCGGAAAATCCACTCTCATGAACTGTTTGACGGATAATGGTCAATATGAAGCTGATGAGCTCTTTGCTACTTTGGATGCCACGACCAAGCAAATTTATCTCAAAGATCAGTTTCAAGTGACGCTGACGGATACGGTTGGTTTTATTCAGGATTTGCCGACAGAATTGGTAGCAGCTTTCAAGTCAACTCTGGAAGAAAGCCGTCATGTGGACTTACTTCTCCATGTTATTGATGCTAGCGACCCTAATCATACTGAGCAGGAACAAGTGGTTTTAGCTATTCTCAAGGACTTGAACATGTTGGATATTCCTCGATTAGCCATCTATAATAAGATGGATCAGGCTAAAAACTTGGTGGCAACCGTCTTTCCTAATATCCGCATTTCATTAAGAAATCAAGGAAGCCGACAGATCCTCCGTCAGCAGATTTTAGATGAGATTGAGCAGATTTTTCTGCCTTTTTCAATTAAGGTCAGCCCCAATAAGCTTTACAAGCTCTATCAATTAAGCAAGTATGCCTTGCTTGACCCCTATCAATTTACTGAAGGAAGTCAAGAAATTTCAGGATTTATTGCTGAAACAAATAAATGGCGATTGGAAGAATTTTATGACTGATATGATGGAATTAGCCCTCAAATATGGCGGTTATACTAGTTTAGATAAAGTTTATCTACAGACTATTTTAGCGGATCTAAATACTGAGGAGGCTTTGCTTCTAGTTAGTCCGCCCCCGAGTGTTATCAATGCTTACTTTGCTGAGCTCTACCAGAAAGAGAGTCCTCAGAGAGCCACTGACTATTACTGGGAGCTCTCTAAAGCCTTAGGATGGATGACTAAAGAGCCTTCCTTTGTAGAAGAAAGTCATCCTTTTATTCGGCTCAATTTGTCAGGAAAGTCTTTTGGCTTTGTTTATGAGTCCGCCGACCAGATAGCTCAAGTTTTTTCGGAAAAGGCAGAAGTTGTCAGCGACCGACTCTTGATGGAGCTGGCTCAGATCTTCCCCCACTATAAGGTTTATCAAGAGGCTGGCAAGATTAAAATGCGGCCGCTGGAATTTGACGAGGAAGAAAAAGAGGCTGTTACCTTAGACCAGATGTCGTTATTAACGGATGTCTCCCGCTTGAAAGGGGGAATCCTCAAGATTTCTGGCTATAATATAGATGAAGTTATTCATCTAGCAAGCCGGTTGAAAGAGAGCGCTCATGGCTCTGTATATTATGGCTTTAGTCAGAGAGAATTTGCCATTTATATTAAAGAATAGTAAGAAAGAGAGAGGCTAGTTCCTAAGACCTTAGGACTAGCAAGAGAGTTAAGTATGGAATTACAATTTTTAGGAACGGGAGCGGGCCAGCCTGCCAAGGCGAGGAATGTCTCCAGCTTAGTTTTAAAACTTCTCAATGAGATTGATCAGGTTTGGATGTTTGATTGCGGAGAAGGAACCCAGCGGCAGATTTTGGATACAACCATAAAACCCCGCAAGGTGAGAAAGATTTTTATCACCCACCTGCATGGTGATCATGTCTTAGGCTTGCCCGGCTTTTTAGCGAGTCGATCTTTCCAAGCCAGTGAAGAGCAGACTGATTTAGAAATCTATGGTCCAGTTGGTATTCGTAGTATGGTTCTCAATACGCTTAAGTTATCGGGAACACGTTTGCCTTATCACCTTCATTTTCATGAGTTTGATGCTCAGTCTTTGGGAAAAATTTTAGAAACTGATAAATTCACCGTCTATGCTGAAAAGCTGGACCATACCATTTTTTGTGTGGGTTATCGGGTGGTGCAGAAGGATTTGGAAGGTACTTTGGATGCAGAGAAATTGAAGGCTGCCGGCGTTCCTTTTGGCCCTCTTTTTGGTCAGGTTAAGAATGGTCAAGATGTGATGCTAGAAGATGGGACAAAAATTATCGCCAAGGACTATATTTCTGCTCCTCGCAAGGGCAAAGTTCTGACTATCCTTGGAGATACTAGAAAATGCCATGCCAGTGTCAGACTGGCTTTAGGAGCTGATATCCTAGTCCACGAATCAACCTATGGAAAGGGAGATGAGCGTCTGGCACGCAACCATGGCCATTCCACCAATATGCAGGCAGCGCAGGTGGCTAAGGAGGCTAGTGCTAAACGACTCTTAATGAATCATATCAGCGCCCGTTTCTTGGCCCGTGATGTCCGTAAGTTGGAGGCTGATGCCAGAACTATTTTTGAAAATAGTAAGGTGGTCTGGGATTTAGAAGAGGTAGAGATTTGACACAAAAACGACAGCGAGTGATTGCCATTACAGGGGCTTCCGGTGGTTTAGCAGAAGCTATCATTAAACTCTTGCCGCAAGAAGATATGGTAGTGGCTATTGGACGCAACAAGGAAAAAATGGACAGGCTTTATGCTGATAGAGTTAATTTTCAAGCATACAGCCTCAATAGCCGAGATGATCAGGCAGTGGCTAAGCTGGTTGATCAGCTTTATACAGACTTTACCAAGATTGATGTTTTTATTAATAATGCTGGTTTTGGTGAATTCAAGAATTTTGATCAATTTGATGCTGGAACTATCCGAGAGACCTTCGATGTTAATACGCTAGCTGCCATCAATTTTTCTCGCCTAGTTGGGGAAAAGATGGCACAGACTGGCTCAGGGCATATCATCAATATTGCTAGTATGGCTGGTAAAATGGCAACCGCAAAATCCTCTGTTTATGCAGCAACGAAGTTTGCCCTTATTGGCTATTCCAATGCTCTGCGTCTGGAATTGGCTGACAGCCATGTCTACGTGACCACGGTCAATCCTGGTCCCATCTCGACCAAATTCTTTGACCGAGCGGATCCATCGGGGAATTATCTCAAGGCGGTTGGTCGGTTTAGTTTAACCCCTGAGCAGGTAGCCAAGAAAATTGTTGCCAGTATGGAAAAGAATAAACGGGAGCTCAATATGCCCTTCGCCATGGTATTGGCGGCCAAATTCTATGCTCTCTTTCCTAAGACGGCAGATTTTCTTTCAAGAAAGGCTTTTAACTATAAATGATTTCTTCAAAGTTTGATTGGAAACAAATTGACCAGGCTCCGAGTGAGCCCTTTTTAGAGCTGGCGAAAAAAGAAGATTTAGATGAATTGGCAGCTCAGATTCTCTATGAACGAGGAATTGATGATGAGGACAAGCTGCATGATTTCCTATCAGCTGACTTATCTCAGCTCCACGATCCTTATCTGCTCCATGATATGGATAAAGCTGTGGATCGGATTCGTAGAGCGATCGAGTCTGGTGAGCGAATTCTTATTTATGGAGACTACGATGCTGATGGTATGACTTCTAGCTCCATTATGAAGGAGGCTCTGGAAATACTGGGCGCTGAGAATCAGGTTTACCTGCCTAATCGGTTTACCGATGGCTATGGTCCCAACCTGAGTGTCTATAAGTACTTTATTGAGCAGCAAGGGATTTCTCTCATCGTGACAGTTGATAATGGCGTGGCTGGTCATGAAGCCATTGCCTACGCGCAAAAGCAAGGGATTGATGTTATCGTCACTGATCACCATTCTATGCCGGATAGTCTGCCAGATGCCTATGCTATTGTTCACCCTGAACATCCAGCGGGCGATTACCCCTTTAAGTACCTAGCGGGCTGTGGCGTGGCTTTCAAATTAGCTACAGCCCTCTTGGAGGGTATTCCAAACGAGCTCTTGGATTTGGTAGCTATTGGGACTATTGCGGATATGGTCAGTCTGACAGGGGAAAATCGGATTTTAGTAAAATTCGGCCTGCAGATGCTGGCTCAGACAGAGAGAATTGGTCTGCAAGAGCTCATGCAGGTGGCAGATATTGACTCCAGTGACCTTAATGAGGAAACGGTAGGTTTCAAAATTGCTCCCATGCTCAATGCTTTGGGACGTTTGGATGATCCCAATCCAGCTGTTGAACTATTAACGGGCTTTGATGACCAAGGAGCTCACGAAATTGCCCTCATGATTCAGGAGAAGAATGAGGAACGTAAGCAAATTGTCCAAGACATTTATGACCAAGCGCTTGCTATGGTTGACCCTGCTAAGCCAGCTCAAGTTCTAGCCAAGGAAGGTTGGCATCCGGGTGTTTTAGGCATTGTTGCCGGTCGAATTCTGGAAGCCATTAGTCAGCCGGTCATCCTTTTATCTATCGAGGATGGACAAGCTAAAGGATCCGCCCGTTCGGTTGAAGCAGTTAATATTTTTGATGCCCTTAACCCTCATCGAGAGATTTTCGAGGCCTTTGGCGGTCATGCTGGAGCAGCTGGAATGACCTTGCCTGTTGAAAATTTAGCTCAGCTTTCGGATGTTCTCTGCAACTACATCCTTGAAAAAGAGTTGGATAAGGCTGGTAAGAATAGCTTAATCATTGATGAGGAACTCCAGCTGTCCGAATTATCTCTAGATACAATTAGAAATTTGGAAAAGCTCGCTCCCTTTGGAATGGATAATAAAAAGCCAGTCTTTCTCCTTCGGGATTTTAAAGTTCTCCAAAGTCGAATTATGGGACAAAATGGAACTCATCTCAAGCTTAGAGTAGGTCAAGCAGGAACAGAGTTCGATTTGATAGCCTTCTCGCAAGGCCATCTGGCTCAGGAATTTGCTCAGGCCCAAAACCTTGAACTGGCTGTGACTCTCTCGGTCAATAAGTGGAACGGCAATACCAGTCTCCAGCTTATGCTGGTAGATGCTCAAGTTCATGGTGTTCAGTTGATTGATATCAGATCTAAATCTGCTCAGCTGCCTGAAGGCGTCCCCAGCCTCCAGCAAGTAGGAGAAGGGACCGATAAAGCTCAGACTCCAGCTGTGGTTCTATTAGAAATTCCTGATAGCCCGAGTCAGCTCAAGGAAGCTTTTAAGGGACAAGAGTTTCAGACAATCTACTTTAAAAATCAAATTAAACAAGCCTATTATCTAACAGGCTACGGAACGAGAGAACAGTTTGCTAAACTCTACAAGACAATCTACCAGTTCCCAGAATTCGATGTGCGCCATAAGTTGAAGGACTTAGCTGCTTATCTCAATATTCCTAATTTGCTTCTAATTAAAATGATTCAGATTTTTGAAGAGCTGGATTTTGTATCCATTGATAATGGCATCATGACGGTCAATAAGACTGCCAGCAAAAAAGAGATTTCAGATAGTCAGATTTATCAAAATTTGGTAGCCCTAGTCAAATACCAAGAGTTGATGGCTCTGGGAACACCTCAAGAAATTTATGACTGGTTAAAAGCTGAAGAGCATTAGTTAAAAGGGCAGAAATCACATTAATCTGATTATCGAGATAGTTAATTCAAACGAAGATAATCAGATAAGTTTTTAATCAAAGAAAAGTTATTTCCTTGACTTAAGTCGGAGATACTGTTAAAGTAGTCAAGTAATGATTTTTTGAGATAAAGTATTAGGCATCTTTTGTTTTACCTCTTAATTTTTACAAATAAATAAAAAGAGGTAACTCAAAATGGCACAAGGTACAGTAAAATGGTTTAATAGCGAAAAGGGATTTGGTTTCATCACTCAAGAAGATGGTCCAGATGTGTTTGCACACTTTTCGGCAATCCAGTCAAATGGGTTTAAGTCACTTGAGGAGGGGCAAAAGGTTTCATTCGATATAGAAGAAGGAAATCGTGGACCTCAAGCTGCTAATATCATTAAGGTTGATGAGTAATTTATTTAAATAACTTAAAGCACTTCTTTCTCATGAACAGAGAGAGGTGCTTTTTAATGGCTCTTTGTCAACTGTAGTGGGTGACTTATAACGAATATCCAGAGAGAAGACGAATCAGGTCTTCTCTTTTTTTGACGAAAATGTTTAGCAGTAGTTAGTCATGAAGGCCGTTAAAAGATATTCCCAGTCTGCTGCAGTGTCTGTCCATTTTCAGTGTTAATCACCGATGGGTTTGACTATGTTCCTAAAAAACTGTACTATAATAGCATGGATATTTGGACAGCCTTGGGAAAGTATTCCCAGTTGGAAACGGAGCGGCTTTGGCTTCGTCCCTTTCGCTTTGCTGATAGTCAAGACTTTTATAAAATTACACGAAATCCCACTAATCTGGCTTTCATCTTCCCTGCTCAGGCCAGTCAGGCAGAAAGCAATTACCTCTTGGTTCATTATTTTATGAAAGAGCCCTTAGGAACCTGGGCTCTGGAGGATAAGGTCAGTCACCAGATGATCGGAGCTATCCGCTTTGAAAAGCTTAACTTAACCAAGCAGAGAGCTGAAATTGGCTATTTTCTTCGTCAGGATTTTTGGGGACAGGGCCTAGCAACAGAGAGTCTGAAACTGCTGTCCTTTTTAGCCTTTCAAGAATTTAATCTGCGAAGCCTGACAATTATTACCCACAGAGAAAATTTGGCCAGTCAAAAGGTGGCTCAGAAGGTTGGATTTAAATTGGTGAGGGCGTTTAAAGGAAGCGATCGCTACACCCATAAAATGCGCGATTACCTAGAATTTCGTCTAAAGGCAGGTGAGATGTCATGACTAAACATCAGGAAATTTTAGAATATTTAGAAGGTCTGCCTATTGGTAAGCAGGTTAGTGTTCGCTCTATTTCAAATCACCTGTCGGTCAGTGAGGGAACAGCTTATCGCGCCATCAAGGAGGCTGAGAATCGTGGTTTGGTTGAAACCAGACCTCGCAGCGGAACCGTTCGGGTAGAGCAGAAGGTTCAGGTGCGGCTGGAGAAGTTGACGTATGCTGAAATTGCGACCATCTCAGAGTCTGAAGTTGTAGCTGGTCATGCTGGTCTTAAACACGAATTCAGCCGTTTTTCTATCGGGGCGATGACCAAAAAAAATGTTGGCCGCTATCTCGTTAAAGGTGGCCTGCTAATCGTTGGTGATCGAGAAGAAATTCAGATTCTAGCCTTGGAAAATAAGAATGCCATTCTCGTGACCGGTGGCTTTACCGTTTCGGACAAGGTTTTAGAGTTGTCTAAAAAGCAGGGGATTCCAGTCATGGTGACAGCCTACGATACTTTCACTGTTGCAACCATGATTAACCGTGCCCTTTCTAATGTAAGAATTAAGACTGATATCAAGACAGTAGCTCAGGTCTATAGTCTTAGGTCTCAGTACGGTTATCTCACCACAAGTGATACTGTTAGTGATTACCATCGCTTAGTCAGGAAGAACAACCATGTTCGCTACCCTGTCATTGATCAGTTAGGACAGGTGCTGGGAGTTATTACCATGCGGGATGTTTCCAACCAAGAGTTGACTACCCAGTTAACTGAGGTGATGACCAAGCCAGTGACAACTAAACCAGAAACCAGTCTGGCAACGGTCGCCCAGCGGATGATTGTCGAAGATTTTGCCATGTTACCAGTAGTGGATGATGATAACCAACTGCTGGGGGTTATTACCCGCAAATTAGTCATGGAAAATCTTCAGGAGCTTAATCATGACGGCCTTCATACCATCAGCGATCAAATTATTGCCAGCCTTAAGACAGAAAATCGAGGCTATGGCTTCAAGGTAGAACCTGCTATGATTGATAACGCCGGTAATTTGACGACTGGCGTTTTGGCTGAGATTCTTAAGGAAACTAGCCGACGAACTTTATCTCAAACTAGTAAAAAAAATATCATTATTGAACAAATGATGATATACTTTTTACAGGCTGTACAAATTGACGATGATCTACGCCTAGATCCGAGGATTGTCAGAGAAAATCGCCGCTCTGCCTTAGTGGATATTGAAGTGACCTGTCAGGACCGGGTAGTCTGTAAGGCCCTGATTACCAGTAAGCTTAATTAAATAAACAGAAAAAAAGAAGATTGATGTGGATGAGAGAGCCTGAGCCAAAAGTCTCAAACTCTTCCACTTTATGCAGTATTTAGAGGAGTTTTTTAAATGATTACACTAAAATCACCACGTGAAATTGAAGCTATGAAGAAAGCAGGGGACGTCCTTGCCAGTATTCATATTGGCTTGCGTGATATGATTAAACCGGGACTGGATATGTGGGAGATAGAAGAATATGTCCGTCGTCGCTGTAAAGAAGCCAATGTCCTGCCCCTGCAAATCGGTGTAGACGGTCAGCTCATGGATTATCCTTATGCTACTTGCTGCGGACTCAATGATGAAGTTGCTCACGCTTTCCCGCGCCACTATATCCTGAAAAAAGGTGATTTACTCAAGGTAGATATGGTACTGAGTGAACCCCTAGATAAATCTGTCGTCAATGTGGCCAAGTTGGACTTCGACAACACTGCTGAAATGAAGAAGTATACAGCGCCTTATACTGGCGGTGTAGCGGATTCCTGCTGGGCTTACGCTGTAGGTGAGGTATCACAGGAAGTTAAAGATTTGATGGCTGTGACCAAGGAGGCCATGTATTTAGGGATTGAAAAGGCTGTTGTCGGCAATCGTATCGGCGATATTGGCGCTGCTATTCAAGAGTATGCAGAAAGCCGTGGTTATGGTGTTGTTCGTGATCTTGTTGGCCATGGTGTCGGTCCAACCATGCACGAAGAACCGATGGTTCCCCACTATGGGAAAGCTGGTCGCGGTTTGCGGCTTAAAGAAGGTATGGTACTCACCATTGAACCAATGATCAATACAGGTACGTGGGAAATTGATACGGACATGAAGACTGGATGGGCCCACAAGACCTTTGATGGCGGTCTGTCTTGTCAGTATGAGCACCAGTTTGTCATCACCAAAGACGGCCCAGTCATCTTGACCAGTCAGGGAGAAGAAGGAACGTACTAAAAAGATGAAAAAAAAGTTCTTGGATGGGTTAGTGGATAAGCTTAACTATCCGCCCTTGCAAGTCTATCTCAAGCATTATCGCAGTGCTGAGATAGACTTATCCAGTATTGCTGTGGCTTATTATTTGTTACTGACATTCTTTCCCTTGATTGTTATCTCAGCCAATATTTTTCCTTATCTGGATATTGATTTACCAGATGTGTTAACCTTTTTACGGGCCAATTTGCCAGCTGAAATTTATAGCAATGTTGCAGGTATCATTCGTAACCTCTTTGCTACCCCATCTAATGGAATTCTGGGAATTGCGACCTTGGCAGGTTTTTGGACCATGTCTCGCAGTCTGACTTCCTTGCAGAAAGCCTTTAATAAAGCTTATGATGTCAGTCAGCACCGTGATTTTGTTATTGGTCATATCGTAGGAATTGTGGCCAGTTTTTTCATCCTCTTCCTGTTGACCTTTGCTCTTTTGCTGTCGACCTTGTCCGATGGGGTTTATCAAGCGGTTCTGCAGAAAAAATATGATGTTCCTTCTGGCTTAATTAAGCTTTTGCTTCACCTCAACCGACCGATAATGGTTCTGGTGGTTTGGATTGGCTTGACGGTCCTTTATTTTATCTTGCCTAATGTGCGAATTAGGAAGATTCGTTATACACTTCCGGGAACGATTCTCAGTGCTGTTGTTATCATCTTTATGACTGGTTTGGTCGGAGACTATGTGACCCGAACCTTCAACAACCTTGTTGATATCAAATTTTTTGGCTCTATCATCATCTTTATCATTATGTTTTGGTTTGTCCTCTTGGCACGGATTCTTATTACTGGAGCTGTCCTCAATGCGACTGCTCAGGAATTATTGACTGGTAAGATGGAAGGTCGCAGAGGAGATGTCTTTGCCTTTCTCCAATCCATGGGAGATCATCGTGGAGAAAATGACAGAGAAGATCAGCCAGAGAAGCAGTCTGGTAATCCTTTTAAAGAGAATGACTAAATCAGCTCCAAGGCTTTGGCCTTGGTTTTTTGTATCTCTAACATATTGATAGTTATAGCAGCTTCTTTAGTCTGGTCTGCATTTGTGCTATAATGGTGAGGATTAAACCCATTAGATGAGGTAGCAAAATGACAGTTGATTTTAAAGCAGAAGTAGAAAAACGCCGTGAAGATTTGCTGGCTGATCTGTTCAGCCTTTTGGAAATCAATTCAGAACGCGATGATAGTAAGGCCGATAAGGAGCATCCCTTTGGCCCAGGTCCTGTCAAGGCGCTCAAGCACTTTTTAGCCATGGCTGAAAAGGATGGTTATAAGACACGCAATATCGATAATTATGCTGGTGATTTCGAATTTGGTGAAGGCGATGAGACTTTGGGAATCTTTGCCCATCTGGATGTGGTGCCTGCTGGTTCTGGTTGGGAGACTGACCCCTATAAACCGGTTATCAAAGATGGCAAACTCTATGCGCGTGGTTCCTCTGACGATAAAGGTCCAACTATAGCAGCCTACTATGCTCTAAAGATTATTAAAGAGCTAGGCCTGCCAACCTCTAAAAAGGTTCGCTTTGTTCTAGGAACAGATGAAGAATCTGGATGGGCTGATATGGATTATTACTTTGCCCACGCAGATGTAGAAAAACCAGACTTTGGCTTTGCTCCGGATGCTGAGTTTCCAATTATCAATGGGGAAAAGGGCAATATTACCCAGTACCTGCATTTTTCTGGCCAAAATACTGGTTCAGTCGTTCTCCAGTCTTTCAAGGGTGGTCTGCGGGACAATATGGTTCCGGAATCGGCAACGGCAGTCCTTTCTGGTCAAGTCAGTCAAGCAGATTTGGAAGAGAAATTATCAGTCTTCTTAGTTCAAAATCCTGATCTGTCAGGCTCTCTAACAGCAGAAGGCGACAAGTTAAAAGTCCAAATTATCGGGAAGGCAGCCCATGGTTCAACCCCTGAAGAAGGTCTCAATGGGGCAACTTATTTAGCGCTTTTTCTTAAGGATTTATCTTTTGCTGGTCCTGCCAAAGCCTTCATTGATTTGACTGCTGATGTTCTGCACGGGGACTTTGATGGGCATAAATTAGGCTTAGCTTATAAGGATTCTAAGATGGGAGCCTTGTCTATGAATGCTGGTATTTTCGACTTTGAAGCGACTTCTGATGATAATACCATTACCCTCAATTTCCGCTATCCCCAAGGAATAGATACTGCAACCATCAAGGCTGGGCTCGAAAAGTTAGTTGTGGTTGAATCTGTTAGTCTGGCTGACCATGAACACCTGCCTCACTATGTCCCAATGGATGATCCCCTAGTTAAGACGCTCTTGTCTGTTTATGAAAAGCAAACTGGTCTAGAAGGTTATGAGCAGGTCATTGGCGGTGGGACTTTTGGCCGCCTCTTGGAAAGAGGTGTTGCCTTTGGCGCTATGTTCCCCGATTATGTCAATACCATGCATCAGGCCAATGAATTTGTCGAAGTGGAAGATCTCTATCGGGCTTGCGCTATCTACGCTGAAGCCATCTACGAATTGATCAAATAGCGCAATAACCATATATCTAAACCAGCTAAGCTCTCGCTAGACTGTTCCGCTGATTTTAGCTTGGAAATACTCAAGGCTGAATGCCCAAGGGCAGAAAAAATGCTCCGACATCAACCTGATTTTGAAAAGGAGATGTTGTCCATGTCAACCATGCAAGACATTGTTAAAGCTATCATGGCCGATCCACAAAATGAGGATTATACCAAGGCTGGTATTGCACCGCTTTTTACGGCGCCAAAGAGCGCCCGTATCAATATCGTTGGTCAGGCTCCGGGAATTAAGGCCCAGGAATCCCGCCTTTACTGGAATGATCCATCAGGTGATAATTTACGGGATTGGTTGGGGATTGATCGGGATACTTTCTACAATTCCGATAAAATAGCCGTTATCCCTATGGATTTCTATTATCCTGGTAAAGGTAAGTCAGGGGATCTTCCCCCTCGCAAAGGCTTTGCTCAGAAATGGCATCCCTTGATTTTGCAAGAATTACCTGATATTTCCCTAACTCTGCTGATTGGTAATTATGCGCAACACTATTATCTCCAGCAAAAGCCTTCAGTCAAGCTGACCGACAATGTCAAGGCCTACAAGGACTTCCTCCCTGATTTCTTCCCTCTGGTCCATCCGTCGCCTCGCAATAATATTTGGCAAAAGAAAAATCCTTGGTTCAAAGAAGAAGTATTGCCAGACCTCAAAAAACTTGTGAAAGATATTCTTGAAAATGACGCAAAAACTGACCTTTAATGTCGCTACCGCTCAAAAGAAACCTAATAATCAGGATAGCTGTCCTTTTTGCCAGATAGATAGTCTGGAAAAAATCATCGCTCAAGAAGGCGATATGATTTGGCTAGACAATAAGTATCCTGTTCTCGATAAGACCTACCAAACCTTGATCATTGAGTCTGACCAGCATCTAGGTGATATCACAACCTACAGTCAAGAACATAATCGCAAACTCTTTGCTTTCGCTATCAAGGCTTGGCACCAGTTGGAGGAGAGCGGCCGGTTCAAGACGGTTGGCTTCTTTAAAAATTTCGGCCCCCTTTCCGGCGGATCTCTGCGCCATCCTCACATGCAGGTCATCGGTTTTGAAGACCTTGATGCCTATGAAGCTATTGACCCGAAAACCTTTGAGGGAGCTCTGGTCTGTCAAGAGACAGATCGGCTGGCTCAGGTCACTATTTCCGGTCAGCCTATGAGCAGTTTCACCGAAATTAATGTAGCTATAGCAGATAGTAAGGACAGCCATAAGCTGGCTGACACTGTTCAAAAGGTCCTCCGCTATGTTTTAGAGGGCTATTTAGACGGAGCCTGCAGCTCCTACAATCTCTTCTTTTACCATCAGGAAGAAGGTCTCATTTGTAAAGTGGTCCCCCGTTTTGTAGCCTCTCCCTATATGATTGGCTATCATCTGGTTCAAGTCAATTCAGCTGTCAGGGTGGCAGAAGAGGTGGCAGAGTTACAGGCTTTTTTAGAAAAGTAGATGGAGTCTGATCCAAGTTGCTTGGATCAGATTTTTTCTAGCCAGCCAGTACACTTACCCTATATTAAATTATTGGAAAAAGGCTTGCCGGCCTTCTTATAAAATGGTAAACTTTTTCTAAAAGTTTTTTTAAGGAAAATATTATGACTCCGAATCAATTTAACCAAGAGCGAGAGGAACAAGACTTTTCTAACCCTATTTGGACATCGGGCAGGGATCATTTCCAAGAACGTTATTCTGACTTAAACCCGCCTACTCTTTCTAAGCAGGATTCTTTAAGGACATTGTCTTTTAGGCAGAACCGCTCGAAGGTGCCAGGCCTATTTGCGGCTATTGTTGCTATTATGACAGCAATTTTATTGCTGTTGATTCTATTAGGTATAATATTTAGCTCGGCCATTAATAATGTCGTTCTGGGCTTAACGACAATAGTCTTGGTCTTTACCTATATGCCTGCGACTATTATTCTTACTATTTTAGGAATAGTTAAGGCCAGTCAATATAATCGTTGCGGTATCGAAAGCTATTCAGCGAGTCTGGTAAGTAACATCGTTTTTTTAATCATCAATGGTCTACTATGGTTCTTTTTCCTAATTTTGGTTATAGAGGGGATTAGGAGCTAAGGATATAAGAAGACGGATTATTAAATATTAAAAAAGGAAAAAATTGTGGCATTAAAATTAACAGAAGAAATTGTTTCGAACTTAGTTGCGGAGTACAATCAGATTAATCCTGCCTTTCAAATTGACTGGAAAACCTATATTTATGGGACTGCCAAAGAAGGCTCTGGCCGATCTTCTCAGCAAGCACCTCTCTTATGGTTTGAAAATGATTATTATTTTGTTTTAATCTATTTAGCGACTTTAAATGTCAGTAAAATTCAAAAAGTTAAGGTTATTGATAAAGATGAAATTCAAGGAGTGAAGATTAAATACGGTGGCCTAAATGCTGTCGTTAAAATTCGGATGACCAATGGAGCTTACTATAACTTGAGATTAGCTCGCAGAAATTACAAGACTCTGCCTCGTCAATTGTCTAACTTGGATAGCTTGATGGAGGTTTTCCATCTTTTCTACAGTGACCGGATTGATATGAAGGACCATTCCACATCAATCGGTGCTAAGGTCCTGAGTGCAGCGACAACCGCAGTCTTAGTGATCCTAGCTATCCTCTTTATATTTTTAACCAAGTCTAGAGCTCTGACTTATCTTTTGTTAATTCTAGCTATTTTCTTAGGTGGTTTGATTTGGACTCAAGCAGAAACCTTTATCAATAAGCAAAGAGACAGAGCATTTGTGCAAGCTTTTGAGCAAACAAAGCAGCTTGTTACTAGTATGACAGAAAGTCAGTACTATCAAGCCTTACAGGGTATAGATGTAAAACCAAAAACTCAGATGATGCAGGAAAGCTACCTTAAGGTTCTAATTTCAATCGCTCATAATCTGGGCTTGGATAAGGAGGCTAGAGCATATTTAACACAATTTCCTAGACGATATTCAGCCGATGCTGAAGAAACTTATTTAGGACTCATAAATCTGTTAGCCTCCAATCAAAAAGTCCCTTACGAATTTGGCCAAGCACCGTTAGACGTTGAACAGGATATCTGGCAGAAGTATCAGTAAGAGCATAACCTGAAAATCCTAGGAATGGCTATCTTAGATTTTGGGAAAGCCTGCTGGCCATCTCTGGTCTGGTTTGTCTATTTTTTCTATCAGAGGATCAGGTTAATAACGTTTTTCTAATTTTTTGAATCTAAAATCCGAGATCTTGGTGGTAAGTAGGTTAATAATCAGTCAAAAAAATCTGAGACAAGACTCAGATTTTTTTTTGAGTTGGATAATAATTGCAGGACTCGCTAGCAATAGTTTGTGTCTTAATTGTTCGCCATCCATTACTTTCAGGCTTGGTCTAAACTGTTGCTTCCCAGACTGGTTTATTTCCCCAAACAGAACTGACTAAATAGCTGGGTGATCAATTCATCAGGAGCGGCATCGCCGGTGATTTCTCCCAGAATTTCCCAGCAGCGTGTCATATCAACTTGGAGTAGGTCGACAGGCATACCCGCTTCCAACCCCTTATTGACGTCTTGCAGACTGGCCAGAGCCTTTTCTATCAGAGAAATATGGCGAGAATTGGATAGGTAGGTAGCATCCTTTTCCACTAAACCAGCATTATCAAAGAAGAGGTCATTGATCCTTTCTTCAATAAGGTCAATATTTTGATTTTCTAAAACCGAAATCTGGATAATATCGCCGGGCAGCTGCTCCAGTTCAATCTGTTGAGGTAAATCAGTCTTATTGATAAGAATAATCCGCTTGCTATCCTTGCTGATATCCAGCAAAGCACGATCCTGATCGGTTAAGCTTTCTGAACCATTGAGAACCAGAAGAACCAAATCCGCTTCAGCCAAAGCTTTTTTGGAACGTTCAACGCCGATTTTTTCAACGCGGTCATCGGTTTCACGAATTCCAGCAGTATCAATTAACTTGAGCGGAACACCCCTGATATTGACATATTCTTCAATAACATCGCGGGTGGTTCCTTCAACATCGGTGACAATAGCCTTGTCTTCCCGCAAAAGATTGTTAAGCAGGCTGGATTTGCCGACATTGGGCCGTCCGATGATGACTGTTGAAATCCCTTCACGAAGGATTTTACCTCGCTTAGCGGTAGCCAGCAGGCGAGTTAACAGAGCCTCAAACTCTTGAGTCTTTTCCCGCATTAGGGCTGTGGTCATTTCTTCCACATCGTCGTATTCAGGGTAGTCGATATTAACTTCTACCTGAGCTAGAGTGTTGAGAATTTCCTGACGAGTATTATTGATGAGATTTTTGAGAGAACCATCCAGCTGACTGACCGCAATATTCATGGCCTTATCAGTCTTAGCTCGGATTAAATCCATGACGGCCTCGGCCTGAGTTAAATCGACCCGGCCGTTGAGAAAGGCGCGTTTGGTGAACTCACCGGGCTCAGCCATTCTAGCACCTGACCGAAGCAGCAGCTGAAGGATTTCATTAGTGACAGCAACACCTCCGTGAGTATTGATTTCAACGACATCCTCCCGCGTAAAGGTCTTTGGTGCCCGCATGACGGAAACCATGACTTCATCAATAATCTCGTCATTTTCAATAATATGGCCGTAGTTGATAGTGTGAGAAGAGACCTTTTCTAAATCTTTGCCTTTAAAAACGCTTTTGGCAATAGCAACAGCCTGACTGCCGGAGAGTCGGACAATTCCGATAGCTCCTTCGCCTAGAGGTGTTGAAATCGCTGCAATGGTATCAAATTCTTTCGTAATGGCCATAAGTCTTCCTTCATGATTAAGATACTGTCATTGTATCGCAAGCCTTAAGGGATAGCAAGTGATAAAATCCTCAGCCTCAGTTGGTACTTAAAGCCTTTTCATGATATAATAAATTGATTAAAAAGAGAGGGAAATAGCATGCAAAATATGGATGACTTGAAAAAGCAAGCGGGTGTCAGAGCTGCTCAGTATGTCAAGGACGGTATGGTCGTCGGTCTGGGAACGGGTTCAACCGCTTATTATTTTGTCGCCGAGATTGGCCGCCGAGTTCAAGAGGAAGGCCTACAAGTAATTGGCGTTACAACGTCAAGTAGGACAACCGCCCAAGCTCAATCCTTAGGAATTCCACTCAAGTCTGTCGATGAGATTGATCGCATTGATGTCACCGTTGACGGGGCTGATGAGATTGATCGCAACTTTAACGGCATCAAAGGTGGCGGTGGCGCTCTCCTGATGGAAAAAATTGTGGCGACCCCCACGAAGGATTATATCTGGGTGGTTGATGAGAGCAAGCTAGTTGAAACTCTGGGGGCTTTTAAGTTACCAGTTGAAGTAGTTCAATATGGGGCAGAGCGGCTTTTTCGGGAGTTCCAAGCTAAGGGTTACAAGCCGGCCTTTCGCCAAAAGGATGGCCAGCGTTTTGTGACCGATATGAAAAACTTTATTATCGACTTAGATTTAGGAGTGATTGAAAATCCTTTTGCTCTGGGGCAAGAACTTAAAGCTATGACAGGTGTGGTGGAACACGGCCTGTTTAATGGCATGGTCAACAAGGTTATTGTTGCTGGCCAAGAAGGTGTAAAAATTTTAGAAAGTCACTAATTGTGGTGTCCAAATGTATTCTGAGAATAACTAGAGCGTAGATTCAAAGATCACATTTGGCCCCAACCACGCAAGTATACCGATAGCTCAGCTATCTTAGAAAAGAGACGAAAATGTCAAAATTTGAGCGTATTCACTTAGTTGTTTTAGATTCAGTTGGAATCGGTGCAGCGCCCGATGCTAATAATTTTTCCAATGCTGGTGTGCCAGATGGTGCCTCTGATACCCTAGGCCACATTTCTAAGACTGTTGGACTTGATGTGCCGAATATGGCTAAAATAGGCTTGGGTAATATCCCTCGCCCTCAGGCCCTCAAGACGGTTTCAGCAGAAAGCAATCCAAGTGGTTATGCTACTAAGCTGGAAGAAGTGTCACTTGGTAAGGATACCATGACTGGTCACTGGGAAATTATGGGACTCAATATTACTGAACCTTTTGATACTTTCTGGGACGGTTTTCCGGAAGAAATCATCACTAAGATTGAAGAGTTCTCAGGACGCAAGGTTATCCGTGAAGCCAACAAACCCTATTCAGGAACTCAAGTTATTGCGGACTTTGGCCCCCGCCAAATGGAAACCGGTGAACTGATTATCTATACGTCAGCTGACCCAGTTTTACAGATTGCGGCCCATGAAGATGTTATTCCGCTGGATGAACTTTACAAGATTTGTGAATATGCCCGTTCCATCACACTGGAACGTCCAGCTCTGCTCGGTCGTATCATTGCCCGTCCCTATGTAGGCCAACCGGGTAACTTTACTCGTACTGCTAATCGCCGTGATCTAGCCGTTTCTCCTTTTGCCCCAACTGTCCTCAACAAATTGGATGAAGCAGGTATTGACACTTATGCTGTCGGTAAAATCAATGATATTTTCAATGGTTCAGGCATCAATCACGATATGGGGCACAATAAGTCTAACAACCATGGTGTTGACAATCTTATCAAGGCTATGAAGTCGCCTGACTTTGAGCACGGTTTCTCTTTTACCAACCTGGTAGACTTCGATGCCCTCTATGGTCACCGTCGCAATGCTCACGGTTATCGCGATTGTCTACAAGAGTTTGATGCTCGTTTACCTGAAATTATTGCAGCTATGGGAGAGAATGATCTTCTCATGATTACGGCTGACCATGGTAATGACCCAACTTACGCCGGTACCGACCATACTCGTGAATACATCCCACTCTTAGCCTACAGTCCAGCCTTTAAGGGTAACGGTACCATTCCAGTCGGCCACTATTCAGATATCTCAGCCACCATCGCTGAAAACTTTGGTGTCGACACAGCCATGATTGGTCAAAGCTTCTTGGATCAGTTGGTGTAGGAAAAGGACAAAAATATGGGGAGAACAAGAGCTATTTTAGATAGTATTAAAGAAAAAGGTAGTGCTTTAGATGCCCGTTCTAAAAAATTTACTTCGGAAAAACATGTCCAAACCCAGGAAATAAGTCAGGAAGCTCTTTCAAATATTTTGGATTGGGCCTACACAAAGACTGTTGAAGGAATACCAGGCCAACCATCTATAGACCAATTTGTAGATGACTACCTATTAAAAAGTAAGAGTGCTGATGAAGCTATTGATAAGATCATTAAGTTTCAAACTACAAAGGCTGCTGTTTCTGGATTTGTCACAGGCTTTGGAGGTGTTTTAACATTACCTGTGACTATTCCTGCGAATGTATCTTCGGTTATTTTATTCCAGATGAGAATGATAGCAGCTATTGCCAGTATACGAGGCTATGATTTACATAGCGATCAGGTTCAAACATTTGTATATGCTAGTTTAGCTGGTTCTTCTGTAGCTGATATTATTAAAAAGTCTGGGATAACAATTAGTAATAAGTTGGCTATTGGTGCTGTCCGAAAAATTCCTGGAACTGTTTTGACTAAAATAAATCAAGCTGTTGGGTTTAGACTGGCAACTAAATTTGGAACCAAAGGAGTTGTTAATCTAGGGAAACTGGTGCCAGTAGCTGGTGCAGGAGTAGGAGCTATTTTTGATGCTACTGCCACAAAGGCTATTGCTCAAATGGCTAAGAAAACTTTTACCGATGATGGCATTAATTTAGGAAATGGTGAAGTTCTTAGCAAAATAATTATTAATCAGTAACTTTTTAGGTGCTAGAAAGAAGGTCGTCCATGCCAACATCTATTGAAAAGGTTGAACGTCTTATTGATCAGATCAATAAGCTTCATTTGGCTTATTCCCAGGATTATTTTGAGACTGGTAAAGTTGAGAAGGTTAATCTCTCTCATACTTTTTCAAAAGTACCGACTGAGCATATTTTGTCTTACCGCCTCAACCTCCATGAGTCTATCAACGACTATCTGTATCGGGCTGATGTTAAAGATATCAATTTTTACTATCGTGTAAAGACAGCTGAGTCAATTTTAGATAAAATTGAAAGGTACAAAGCTCGAGATACTCAATACCCTGTCAATAATATTCTGAATGATATCTTTGGAGCTCGTATGATTTTGACCTCTGAGCAAGTTAGTCAAGTCCTTAATTCACTAGATACTTGGAAAGATGAATTTGGTCTGAAAAACTGGTACTTACGTGATATGGATGGTTACATCGGTATTCATATCTATTTCAAAAATAGCAGCAATTTCTACTATCCCTGGGAATTGCAGATCTGGGATGAAAAGGATGCTGAAGCCAATATCAAAAGCCATCAAGACTTTAAGCGATCATTTGTAAAATAAGAAAGAGGAAGCTATGACACTAATTGAAAAAATCCAGCAAACCCGCGATTTCTTACAAGATAAAGGCATGACAGCACCCGAATTTGGTCTGATTTTAGGATCGGGCCTTGGAGAGCTGGCAGAAGAAGTCGAAAATGCCATCGTTTTGAATTATGCCGATATTCCTAATTGGGGCCGTTCCACGGTTGTCGGCCATGCTGGTAAGCTAGTCTACGGTGACTTGGCTGGCCGAAAGATTCTGGCTTTGCAAGGCCGTTTCCATTTCTATGAGGGCAATCCCCTAGAAGTAGTTACCTTCCCAGTTCGAGTTATGAAGGCTCTTGGTTGTCAAGGTGTCCTCGTTACCAATGCTGCAGGCGGTATTGGTTTTGGCCCAGGAACACTTATGGCTATTAGCGATCATATCAATCTAACAGGACAAAACCCGCTGATTGGAGCTAACTTAGATGACTTTGGTCCACGTTTTCCTGATATGTCCAATGCCTACAGCAAAGACTATCGTAGGGCAGCCCATCAAGCAGCTGATAAGCTCGGTATTAGGCTGGATGAAGGCGTTTATATCGGTGTATCAGGACCTTCCTATGAGACACCGGCCGAAATCCGAGCCTTTAAGACCATGGGAGCTGATGCTGTTGGCATGTCAACCGTACCAGAGGTGATCGTAGCAGCTCATTCAGGCCTTAAAGTCTTAGGAATTTCAGCTATCACCAACCATGCCGCTGGTTTTCAAGCTGAACTTAATCACGAAGAAGTGGTAGCAGTCACTCAGAGAATTAAAGCCGATTTTAAGCAGCTGGTCAAGGCAGTTCTAGCAGAACTGTAGGAGGCAACCATGCGGGTCCATTTTGTTATTCATGAGCCATACGAAGCACCAGGAGCTTACTTAGCTTGGGCAGCTCTGCGGGGGCATGAGGTGTCTTTCACCAAGGTCTACCAATTTGAAAAACTACTTAATACAGTTGATGATGTCGACCTCTTGATCGTCATGGGAGGGCCCCAGAGCCCGACCTCTACTCAGGAAGAATTTCCTTATTATAATGCTCAAGCAGAAATCGATCTGATTAAAAGGGCTATTGACGCTGACAAATATATCATTGGAGTCTGTCTAGGGGCGCAACTTCTAGGTGAAGCTTATGGGGTAACCTGTACAGCCAGTCCAGAGCGAGAAATCGGTAATTTTCCGATTGAACTCACCGAGGCCGGACAAGCGGACTCCAGATTATCCCATATCCCATCAGGCCTTGTCGTTGGCCATTGGCACGGCGATATGCCAGGCATGATCAAGGGTGCTCAGGTTCTGGCAACTAGTCAAGGCTGCCCTAGGCAGATTGTCCGCTATACGCCTAAACATTACGGCTTCCAATGTCATTTGGAATTGACTAAAGATTTGGTGGCTCAGCTCTTGGCGCAGGAAACGGATATTGAAGGCGAAAGCCAGAGATATACTTATGTACAGGAAACTAAGACTATTCTCACCTACAACTATGACCAGATGAATCAGGTTCTCTACGAGTTTTTAGATAAACTGCTTAGTACTTAATTCCATAAACGATTTAGAAGAGATGAGAATGTGTCCAAGTCATTTGAACACGAGCGGAAAATTTGGAAATAGGTAAGACTTATAAGAGTGACAGACGCCCATGAGGACTGTGCTCTAGCCCATAATATATTTAACCTCTGAAGGCTATATATCAAAAGCTCTGCTGCGTATGAACTATTTTTGTGAGATGAACCGTTTGACGCAGCGGTTGGAGTGAGGCTTGCTGGCTGTGCCAAGAAGTCTTACTCCTAGTTCATTAGGTGTCTTAGTACCTCCTCGATTTTCTAATTTCCAGTCGCTTTCTGGTCACTCTCAAGATTTTTCACAATAAAAATAACAGAAAGGCGGGTGTAGCCTGTAGTCAGTGTAACTGAATACGATAGCTGAGGACTTGAATAAAAAGATAATCGCCGGTAAAAGTCATGATTTTCGAGCGATTCTCTCTTTGGTCTGTGTCCTTTTACACCCTTTATATCTTAATTATGTCTATCCATATTGAAGCGACCCAAGGTCAAATTGCTGATAAAATCCTACTGCCAGGAGATCCCCTGCGGGCAAAATTTATTGCTGAAAACTTTTTAGAAAATACCCAATGTTTTAACAAGATTAGAGGCATGCTAGGCTACACCGGAACCTACAAGGGTGAAAAGGTCTCTGTCATGGGAACTGGTATGGGAATGCCATCTATCTCCATCTATGCCCACGAATTGATTGTTGATTACGGTGTGAAGAAGCTGATTCGCGTTGGAACAGCGGGTTCGATTGACCCAGATGTTCATGTGCGTGAGCTGGTTCTGGCCCAAGCTGCAGCGACCAATTCCAATATCATTCGCAATGACTTCCCAGAGTATGATTTTCCACAAATCGCTGATTTTGACTTACTGGACAAGGCCTATCACATTGCCAAAGACCTTGGGCTGACGCCCCATGTTGGCAGTGTCCTGTCATCAGATGTCTTTTACTCTAATATGCCCGAGCGTAATATGAAACTGGGGACACTGGGGGTTAAGGCCATCGAAATGGAAGCAGCAGCTCTTTATTATTTGGCAGCTCAATACCATGTTCAGGCCTTGGGAATCATGACTATATCTGACAGTGTAGTCAACCCAGAAGAAGACACGACAGCCCAAGAGCGCCAAACAACCTTTACCGATATGATGACCGTTGGCTTAGAAACATTGATTCGTTAAGATGAAACAGCAGACTTTGGAAGATACACTAGAAATTCTGATTAATCACTATGATTATGCTTCTGCTTATGGTTTGCTGGAGCAGCAGCAGATTGCCCCGGATGCCAAAAAGTTGATTTATCTCATGAAAAAACGTCGTCAGCTGGATATTGAGGAAATTTGTGAACCAGCGACGCTTAAATATTTTCAAGAGACTTATCGGTTGCAGTTGGCAGTCAATCCTAAAGACGAGGAGCAGTTGGCCAACTACATTATGGACTTGCAGGCTAAGGTGATGACTGAAGACATTATCGATTTTGTTCGGGCAGTCAGTCCTATCATCTACCGTTTATTCATGCGATTGATTGCTGGTAAAATTCCCGACATTCAGGATTATGTGGCCAATTCTAAAGATGCTCAATATGACATGTGGAGATTTTCCAAGATGGAAGAGTCACCTCAGCAGGTTTTGATTGATTTTTCCAAAACGTGGCATGACCCCAGAGTGACCTCCAGAAGTCTAGTGGCCCTGATTGCTCTTTTGCCGATTTCCGATTCGCTCAAGAAAGATGTGGTCTTCCTTAGGAATATGGAAAAGTCGGTCCGCAATCCTCTGGCTCATCTGATTAAGCCATTTGATGAAAAGATCTTGCATGACACAACAGGTTTTTCCTCCCGCTCCTTCTTGGAGATGATTATCAAGTTAGCTCGTCATACTGGCATCAACTATCAAGAAAGCCCCTTTTACTTTGACCAAATTAATCGGCTGATTAGCTCACTCTTATAAACCAAAAGGATAAAAATTTTTATGAATTATTTGATTACCTTTCTCATTTCCATGATCCCCCTTGTCGAATTACGGGGAGCCGTCCCCTATGGTATAGGTACGGGGCTGCCTATGTGGCAGGCTCTTGTCATCGCTGTTATCGGCAATATGTTGCCCGTCCCTATAATCTTTTTCTTCGCTCGCCGTGTACTGGAATGGGGAACTGACAAGCCTGTCATTGGTGGCTTCTTTAGTTGGTGTTTGAAAAAGGGCCATAATGGTGGCCAGAAGTTAGCCAAGAGCGCTGGTGACAAGGGGCTTTACTTCGCCCTCTTCCTCTTTGTTGGCATTCCTCTGCCGGGGACAGGAGCTTGGACTGGCACCCTAGCAGCCTCCATTCTTGACCTCAAATTCAAGAACAGTATCATTGCTACTATGGCAGGTGTTGTTTTGGCTGGTTTCATCATGGGCTTCGGCTCGGTATTTGTCAAGAGCTTTTTCTAGAGATAGAAAGAGAGTGGGACAAACAGCCATGATAGCTTAGCCCTCACAAAGCATTGTAATCTCTGAAGATTACGTATAAAAATCAGTAAATCGTGATAAAATCACGATTTTGATTTTCCTCGCTCTCCCATTTTAAGGCTCAGGTCTCTGCCACTTTCTTTTTTATATATGATCTTCAGCAGAGATTACAGCACTTTTAGGGTGAAGAAGTGGTCATCCGTACAATTGATATTGATTTTCTCAAACAGTTTTCCAGACTGTTTGACCTATCATCTGCAAGGCAAGGGATAAAGTTAACACAGGGCAGAACTTTTGTCTCAGTCAAGCCTCATTATGAGCAAATATGCATTAAGCCCATGAGAATTTTTTTTATCGAGCACACCTACATCCTTGTGGAAAAAGACAAATCGGGTTTGGAGCACTTAAACTCCAAACCCGATTTTCTATTTTCCTTGGTGAGGCCTATCGGCTCCCTAGTTTAATCAAATTTCACTTCCTCGAGCAGATAGTCAATAAAACGTTCACCCATTTTGGATAGGTTGGCCTTTTCGTGTTTGAGGTAAACGATATCAATTTGATCATCAACTTCTAGTGGAATAGAGACAATATCGTCCCCGTTGAGATTACTGTTAAGAATACCAGTCGCAATAGTATAGCCATCCAGACCAATCAGGAGATTAAAGAGCGTTGCCCGATCGGAAACGACAATGGATTTTTTATGAGGAATCTGCGACATAATCTCTTCTGAGAAGTAGAAGGAGTTGTGCAGTCCTTGTTCGTAGCTGAGATAAGGAAAATCTTCAAGGTCACTGAGGCTGACTGATTTTTTGTTGGCTAAAGGATTGGACTTGCTGACAAAGATATGAGGTTGAGCGACAAAGAGGTTGGTATAGGTTAGGTGATTGTCATCAAACATCTTGGTTAGGACATCGCGGTTGTAGCTGTTAAGAAAGAGGACTCCGATTTCTGAGCGGAAGTTCTTAACATCGTCAATGATTTCATAAGTCCGAGTTTCTCGCAGAAAAAGCTCATACTGGCTCATATCTGCTCCTTTGAGCAAGGAGACGAAAGCATTGACAACAAAAGCATAGTGCTGGGCTGAGACACTAAAAAGCTCGCGATTATGGTCTTTGCTCTTATAGCGTTCTTCCATGAGATTAGTCTGCTCCACAACCTGACGAGCATAGGAGAGAAACTCCATACCATCCTGAGTCAGGGTAATCCCTTTAGGATTTCGGTTAAAAATCTTAATGTTCATCTCTCTCTCCAAGTCTCTCACGGCATTTGAGAGACTGGGTTGGGTGATGTAGAGCTGTTTGGCAGCTTCATTCATACTGCCGGTTTCGACGATTTTGATAATATAATGTAATTGTTGAATTCGCATACACCTATTCTAACATAAAGCAGCTATAGTTTCAGGCTATAGCTATGATACAGGATTTGTAGCCGATAGACACTAAATTCACTCAAGTATAAGTCTGGGAATTGACCAGAACTTGCTTTGTCCGATCCCTTATTTTTACTGACATTTGAAAGGGCTTATGGTATAATTTTAACAGACAAATTGTGAAAGGAAGCTTTTCCTATGAAAGGTATTATTCTTGCAGGTGGGTCTGGGACTCGCCTCTATCCATTGACCCGTGCGGCTTCAAAGCAGCTTATGCCTGTTTACGATAAACCCATGATTTATTACCCTCTCTCTACTTTGATGTTGGCGGGAATTAAGGACATCTTAATCATTTCGACACCGCAAGATTTGCCTCGTTTCAAGGAATTGCTTCAAGATGGTTCTGAATTTGGCATTAACCTGTCTTATGCCGAACAGCCCAGTCCAGATGGTCTGGCTCAGGCTTTTATCATCGGTGAAGAATTTATCGGCGATGACAATGTGGCTCTGATTTTAGGGGACAATATTTACTATGGTCCAGGTCTCAGCCGAATGTTACAAAAGGCTGCCAGCAAGGAAAAGGGGGCAACCGTCTTCGGTTATCAAGTCAAAGATCCAGAACGCTTTGGGGTTGTTGAGTTTGATGACGATATGAATGCCATTTCCATCGAAGAAAAGCCTGAGTATCCTAAGTCTCATTATGCTGTAACAGGTCTTTATTTCTATGATAATGATGTCATCGAGATTGCCAAAAATATTAAGCCCAGTCCTCGGGGTGAATTGGAAATTACCGATGTCAACAAGGCCTATCTCGATCGTGGTGATTTATCGGTTGAAGTTATGGAACGCGGTTTTGCTTGGTTGGATACTGGGACTCACGAAAGTTTGCTAGAGGCTGCCCAGTACATCGAAACCGTTCAACGGATGCAAAACTTACAAGTGGCTAACCTTGAAGAGATTGCTTATCGTATGGGGTATATCACCAGAGAGCAGGTGCGTGAACTCGCACAACCTCTCAAGAAAAATGAATACGGACAATACTTGCTTCGTTTGATTGGAGAAGCATAATGACAGAAAGATTTTTTGAAAAAGAACTCGCTGCTCGTAACATTGATGCCATTCCTGGCATGATTGAATTTGATATCCCCGTTCATGGAGATAACCGTGGTTGGTTTAAGGAAAATTTTCAAAAAGAAAAGATGCTGCCGCTTGGTTTTCCAGAAAGTTTTTTTGCAGAAGGAAAACTCCAAAACAATGTTTCTTTCTCTCGTAAAAATGTTCTGCGAGGACTTCATGCTGAACCTTGGGATAAATATATCTCAGTAGCTGATGAAGGTAAAGTTCTAGGCTCTTGGGTTGATTTACGGGAAGGCGATAGCTTCGGCCATGTCTATCAAACCATTATTGACGCTTCCAAAGGCATCTTTGTTCCCCGCGGCGTTGCTAATGGCTTTCAAGTCCTATCTGACAAGGTTTCTTACAGCTACTTGGTTAATGATTACTGGGCTTTAGAACTTAAACCCAAATATGCCTTTGTTAACTATGCAGATCCAAGCCTAGGTATTAAATGGGAAAACCTTGAAGAGGCAGAAGTCTCAGAGGCAGATAAAAACCACCCAATGCTCAAAGATGTGAAGCCATTGAAAGCTGAAGATTTGTAAGGGGGAAGCCTGACCATTTTCTCTTATAGGGAATAGACTCTCTTGAAATCAAAGAAAGGTCGTACCGAGTAAGCGAGCCATATACTGTTTGCTAAGGTGGGTATAAGGCGAACAAAGTGAGCCGCTAATCGACAGTTTCCGCCGTGGTGAAAATATGGGCGATTCTGAAACTGAAATTTCAGAATCGAGTCAATGAAATCCAGTTTATAGAGTGACTTGAAAGCCTTTAGCAACGAAGTTGACAAGGTAAATTTCATAGGCACTTTTAGATTTAGTTCATAACGTCCTCTTCCCTAAGGAAACTGTCAAAAAAGAAAAAGCAAAAAGGAATAATCATGTCTGAATACAAAAATATTATCGTAACCGGCGGTGCTGGTTTCATCGGTTCTAATTTCGTACACTATGTTTATAACAACCACCCAGATGTCCATGTGACTGTCCTTGACAAACTCACTTACGCTGGTAACCGCGCTAACCTTGAAGAAATTCTTGGCGACCGTGTGGAGTTGGTTGTTGGAGATATTGCTGACGCTGAATTGGTAGATAAATTGGCCGCTAAAGCAGATGCCATTGTCCACTATGCAGCTGAAAGCCACAATGACAATTCACTTAAAGACCCATCACCATTTATTTATACAAACTTTGTCGGGACCTACACGCTTTTGGAAGCTGCTCGTAAATACGACATTCGTTTCCACCATGTCTCTACTGACGAAGTTTATGGCGATCTTCCGCTTCGTGAAGATTTGCCAGGTCATGGTGAAGGCGAAGGTGAGAAATTCACAGCTGAAACTAAGTACAACCCATCATCGCCTTATTCATCAACCAAGGCAGCGTCTGACTTGATTGTCAAGGCATGGGTGCGCTCATTTGGTGTTAAGGCAACTATTTCAAACTGTTCAAACAACTATGGTCCTTACCAACATATTGAGAAGTTCATTCCACGTCAAATTACCAATATCCTGTCTGGTATTAGACCCAAACTTTATGGTGAAGGTAAAAACGTGCGTGACTGGATTCACACCAATGACCATTCAACTGGTGTTTGGGCTATTCTCACTAAAGGCCGTATCGGTGAAACTTATCTCATCGGTGCTGATGGTGAAAAGAACAACAAGGAGGTTCTGGAACTCATCCTTGAAAAGATGGGGCAGCCAAAAGATGCCTATGACCACGTAACAGATCGTGCGGGACATGATTTACGCTATGCCATTGACTCTACCAAACTCCGCCAAGAGCTTGGCTGGGAACCGCAATTCACCAACTTTGAAGAAGGGTTAGAAGATACCATCAAATGGTATACTGAGCATAAAGATTGGTGGCAAGCTGAAAAAGAAGCAGTCGAAGCTAATTATGCTAAGACACAAAAAGTTTTGAAATAAGGAAAACGGGCTCGCAAGCCTGTTTTTTAATAGTCCAACTGAGGACCTGAGGCTTAATTTTGCTACCATTTTATGGTAGAATAGAGAAAAATAAGAAGTAAGGGAAGTAACTATGGAGCAAATCCTGCAAGATTATCAACAACTGTTGCACAAACTAGCCGTTACTCGGCATTACCTGCATTTGTTTGAAACCGAATTAAGTATGATTCAGCACGAGCCATCACTCTTGGAATTCTCGGTTGAAACGGTTTTGATTAAGCCAGAAATTGACAAGATTTTGGAAGCCTGCCGGCCACTTAAACGTCAAGAGGAAAAGGTTCAGGCCCTGTCTTGGTATGATGAGCCATCTTTTCGCCTGATGAATAGTTCATTGGATGTTGTGGGAGACTGGCTGTCACAGCTGGCCTTCTTGGAAGAAGTAGCTGTTGCTCAACCATTTTTCTATAATCTCTTAGATCAGGACCGAGCTAAGTCTTTTGGCATCTTAGTTGATCTCTTTGGCAGTTTGCAGGTTGCTAGTGCAGCTCTCAAGGAAGAATATGAACGCCCTTATGAGGTCTTGACAGATCAATCTACAAAGTAAAATTTATGACCTTTAAAACAGTCCAGAGAGGCTAAAAAGGAACCGATAAAGGCTGAAGATTGTAGTTTTCTGCCCCTATTTGTGCGACCTTGCCCTCTGGGTGAGGTCTTTTTGTTAGAAAGGACAGCTTATGCAAGTACAAGAAAAGCCAGCTATTCTCAAAGAAAACCTCAAAGTAGTCAGTCAGGTTGAGATTGCTCCTCATATTTTTAAGATGGTGCTGACTGGACAAATGGTTCATGAAATGAAAGAAGGACAATTTCTTCATCTGCGGGTGCCCGATCCTAGTAAGCTTTTACGGCGGCCGATTTCTATCTGTGAAATTGACCAAGAAACTCAGCAGGTTAGCATAATTTATCGGATTCAGGGTATGGGGACAGAACTCTTGTCCCATTTAAAATCTGGTGATTTTGTAGACACTATGGGGCCTCAGGGAAATGGTTTTGACCTATCGGTGGTCAATCAAGGTGACAAAGTCCTCCTTATCGGCGGAGGTATCGGTGTTCCGCCGCTTTATGCAACCGCCAAGGCTCTGGCACAAAAGGGAGTAGAAGTGACAGCTGTTTTAGGCTTTGCCCATAAAGCTGCGGTCATTTTAGAAGAAGAAATGCAGCGAGTCGCCAAGGTAGTGATTACTACGGATGATGGCTCTTATGGGATCAAAGGCTATGTCTCAACGGTTGTTGATGAACTGGCCGACGATTTTGCAGCTATCTATTCCTGTGGAGCACCGGGGATGCTCAAATATGTTGATAAGAAATTTGCCGATCACCCTCATGCTTACATGTCCTTAGAAGAAAGGATGGCTTGCGGGATGGGAGCTTGCTATGCCTGTGTCGTTCATCTTAAAGACAAGTCCGAAGCTGCCAATAAGCGAGTTTGTGAGGATGGACCTGTCTTTGAAACAGGTAGTGTTGTACTCTAGGAGGTTACTATGACTGAAAATCGTTTAGCGGTTTCCTTGCCGGGCTTAGAATTGAAAAATCCTATTATCCCAGCCTCTGGCTGCTTTGGCTTTGGTCAGGAATACGCCAAGTATTACGATCTTGATAAGTTGGGCTCTATTATGATTAAGGCAACGACGAAGGAAGCACGCTTTGGCAATCCCACCCCGCGTGTTGCTGAAACACCGTCTGGCATGCTCAATGCTATCGGGCTCCAAAATCCCGGTGTTGATGCTGTTTTAGCTGAGAAACTTCCTTGGCTGCAGGAGCATTATCCTGATTTGCCCATTATCGCTAATGTTGCTGGCTTTTCTAATGAGGAGTATGCCTATGTTGCTGGAAGGATTTCACAGGCGCCAAATGTTAAAGCGATTGAGCTTAATATCTCTTGTCCCAATGTCGACCACGGTAATGCTGGCCTTCTGATTGGTCAGGTTCCTGAATTGGCTTATGCGGCAACTAAAGCTGCCGTCGAAACCTCCCAAGTCCCAGTCTATGTTAAATTAACACCTAGCGTCGCTGATATTACGCAGGTAGCCAAAGCGGTTGAAGATGCTGGTGCCACCGGCTTTACTATGATTAACACTCTAGTGGGCATGCGCTTTGACTTGCAAAGCCGAAAACCTATCATTGCCAACGGAACAGGCGGCATGAGTGGTCCAGCAGTCTTCCCAGTCGCCTTAAAATTGATTCGTCAGGTTGCCCAGAGCTCCAGTCTTCCTATTATTGGCATGGGCGGGGTTGACAGTGCTGAAGCAGCTATTGAAATGATGATAGCCGGAGCCTCAGCAATTGGTGTCGGTACAGCTAATTTCACCGCCCCCTTTGCCTGCCCCAATATTATCGCTGACCTACCCAAGGTTATGGATAAGTACAGTATTGAGAGTTTGGAAGAGCTAAGAAAAGAAGTTCGGAAAATCTTATAAATTTTCTAACGGCTGATTATCAAGTCTGTAGAGAAGTACTCTATACTGCTGTACCTCTTACAGCATTTGATTGACAGTTCAGCACCTGTAAGTTACAATAGAACCAATAATAAACCTTTAAGTTCAGTCCAGAGAGGCTAGCAAGGGAATCACGATATTAGGGGTGAGGATTGCCCTGATTTTGTCATACCTTGCCTCTTTGGCAAGGTTTTTTCTATGACGTTAGTTGAGATAGTTGACCGTAAAAGCCACACTCTGGACTCAGTTTGCACGAAAGTAAAAACGAGATTCTGCAAGATTATTGGTGATTATTGCAAGGTAGAAATTTGCTGTCAAATAAGTCTCCCATTTATCTATCAATAGAAAGGACATTCAAAACAGTTATGAGAGAATCACGCCCTATCGTCGCCCTCGACTTTCCTTCCTTCGAAGCGGTCAAAGAATTTTTAGACTGTTTCCCTCGGGAAGAAAAACTCTATGTCAAGATTGGTATGGAACTTTACTACGGGGCAGGTCCTGAGGTTGTTTCCTATGTCAAATCACTGGGACATTCCGTCTTTTTGGATTTAAAATTGCATGATATTCCCAATACGGTCAAGTCTGCCATGGCAGTTTTAGCCAAGCTTGGTGTGGATATGACTAATGTCCATGCGGCTGGTGGCGTCGAAATGATGAAAGCTGCCAGAGAAGGTTTAGGAAGGGGTCCTAAATTGATTGCTGTGACTCAGCTGACGTCTACATCTGAGGAGCAGATGAGAGACTTTCAAAATATTCAGACCAGTCTGGAAGAGTCGGTCTTGCATTATGCCCAAAAGACGCAAGAGGCTGGTTTAGACGGCGTGGTCTGCTCAGCTCATGAAGTAGCTAAAATTAAGACAGTAACTTCTGAGGACTTTATATGCTTGACCCCAGGTATTCGTCCAGCGGGCTCGGCTGTCGGTGACCAAAAACGGGTGATGACTCCAGCTGATGCTTACAGAATTGGTTCTGACTACATCGTGGTTGGACGGCCTGTTACTCAAGCTGAGGAGCCTGTCGCAGCCTATCAAGCTATTAAAGCTGAGTGGAATGCTCAAGCCTAAAACTTACAAACTAACCTAATCCCCAATTTAGAACGGAGAAACTTTATGACATTAGCATCACAAATTGCATCAGATTTACTAGATATCAAGGCGGTTTACCTGAAACCTGAGGAGCCATTCACTTGGGCTTCAGGCATCAAATCCCCAATCTATACAGACAACCGCATCACCCTTTCCTATCCTGAAACCCGCAGCTTGATTGAAAATGGCTTTGTTGAAAAAATCAAGGAAGAATTTCCAGAAGTTGAAGTGATTGCTGGGACAGCGACAGCTGGGATTCCTCACGGGGCCATCATTGCAGATAAGATGAATCTGCCATTTGCTTATATCCGCAGCAAACCCAAAGACCATGGTGCGGGAAACCAAATCGAAGGCCGGGTTGCTAAGGGGGAAAAGATGGTCATTATCGAAGATCTGATTTCAACGGGCGGCTCTGTATTGGAAGCTGTCGCAGCTGCGGAGCGCGAAGGAGCTGATGTCCTTGGTGTCGCAGCTATTTTCACCTATGAACTACCCAAGGCTGATAAGAACTTTGCTGATGCAGGGGTGAAATTGGTAACCCTATCCAACTATTCTGAACTCATCAAAGTAGCCAAGGTTCAAGGTTATATCAACGCTGACGGTCTGCAACTGCTGAAAAAATTCAAAGAGAATCAAGAAACTTGGCGGGATTGATTCTGTCGCTGTAAGAAAGAGAAAATTAATAGGAGGTTCCAATGGCTTTTGGCAATTTCACCAAGCGGGAACTGCTGGATTGGCTGGTCGATCTGACTGGAGCTGAAGAGGCTTATCCCTTTACACGTGAGAAAAGTAAGGATACACCAGTCATTCGGCATCGCCGCAATCAAAAAATGCTGGCGCTGGTGACACAGAAAAGACGGAAAACTCCTGCTCAACCTCAAACTCCAACCCGAACAGGTAGAGATGATGATGGATACCAAGGGCGTTATCCCAGCTTATCACATGAATAAAAAACACTGGCTCAGCGTTTTAGTCAATGAAACTGAGCTGAGCGAACCTGAACTTGAGGCTATGGTACTGGAAAGCAGCCGTTTAACACGTTAGGAGGTTAATGATGAAAATTACAGTTCCTTTTGAAAATAAAATTATTCCAGATCGTTACAGTAAACATACTGGTGAACTTGAATTGGGGAATGCCATTGTATCCTTCCCTTTTTCCATAGAAGATGTACCTGCGGGCACTAAGACCTTTGCTTGGTCTTTTGTTGACTACGATTCGATTCCAGTCTGCGGTTTTGCTTACATTCATTGGATAGTCGCTAATGTCCCTGCTGCTAAAACTGTGATTGAGGCAGATTTTTCCCGAACGGACAGCCAGCATCTCCATGGTAAAAACAGCCTTGTCAGCAAATTTTTATCAACAGATTTTTCGGCTATTGAAGATAATTACATCGGACCTTACCCGCCAGATAAAGATCACCTTTATACTCTAAAAGTTTATGCTTTGGATACTGAGCTTGCACTTGATCATGGGTTTTACCTTAATGAGCTGATGCATGCAGTTGAAGGTCATATCTTGGCCGAAGCTGAGATTGATTTGATCGGTAAAGTCTGATTCTGAGCTAAGAAAGGATGCTGCCCTATGGAACATTCAAGTTGGCATGAGCTGATTAAAGCTCAGTTACCCGAACATTATTTTGGGAAAATCAATGCCTTTATGGATCAGGTTTACGCCCAAGGCGTCGTCTATCCGCCGCGGGAAAAAGTTTTTAATGCCATTCAAACGACGCCTCTGGAAAAGGTTAAAGTGGTTATTATTGGTCAGGATCCTTACCATGGTCCCAAGCAGGCTCAGGGCCTGTCGTTTTCGGTACCTGAGGCTATCCCAGCCCCGCCGTCTCTGCAGAATATTCTCAAAGAGTTAGCACAGGATATTGGTCAGCGTGACCATCATGACTTGACGCCTTGGGCTAAGCAAGGTGTACTCTTGCTCAATGCTTGCTTGACAGTACCAGCTGGCCAAGCTAACGGTCACCAAGGACAGATTTGGGAGCCCTTTACAGATGCGATTATCAAGGTCGTCAACGAACAGGACAATCCCGTTGTCTTTATCCTCTGGGGAGGCTTTGCTCGCAGGAAGAAGGCCTTGATTAGCAATCCCATCCACCATATTATTGAATCTCCTCATCCTAGTCCGCTGTCAGCTAATCGTGGTTTCTTTGGCTCGCAGCCGTTTTCGAGAGCTAACGAGTTTTTGAGGGCAGATGGAATTGAGCCGGTAGACTGGCTCCGATGAAAAGGAGGACATAAAGCATGTTATTAATTAAAAATGGCCGAGTGATGGATCCCAAAACGCAATTCGATAAGATTTGTGATATCTTGGTGGATGGCGATAAAATTGTCAAAATAGCTGAAACTATTGACGTAGCAGATGCACAGGTTATTGATGCGAGTGGTCTAGTGGTGGCTCCAGGATTAGTTGATATTCACGTTCACTTCCGCGAACCCGGACAAACTCATAAAGAAGATATTCATACAGGAGCTCTAGCTGCAGCAGCAGGAGGGGTAACGACAGTGGTTATGATGGCCAATACCAATCCAACTATTTCAGATATCCCTACCCTTAAGGAAGTTTTGGCTAGTGCGGCTAAGGAGAACATTCATATCTACACCAACGCTACGGTTACCAAAAATTTTGACGGGCAGAATTTGACAGATTTTAAAGCTCTCCTAGAGGCAGGAGCTGTTTCTTTCTCGGATGATGGGATTCCTCTGCAAAGCAGCAAGCTAGTCAAAGAAGCCCTAGAATTGGCTAAGGAGAATAATACTTTCATTGCTCTGCATGAAGAAGATCCGGAACTTAATGGTATTCTTGGGTTCAACGAAACTATTGCCCGTAAGGAATTTGGTTTTTGCGGAGCAACGGGTGTGGCTGAATATAGCATGATTGCGCGTGATGCCATGATTGCTCATGCTGTTCAGGCTCATTTGCACATCCAGCACTTATCAAAAGCTGAATCTGTCCAAGTTGTTAAATTTGCCCAAGAACTGGGGGCTCCTGTAACAGCAGAAGCGGCACCCCAGCACTTCTCTAAGACCGAGGATCTACTTTTGGTCAAAGGGGCTCTAGCTAAAATGAATCCACCTCTGAGGACGGAAAGCGACCGCCTAGCTGTGATTGAAGGACTTAAATCAGGTGTTATTTCTGTCATTGCTACTGATCACGCTCCTCATCATAAGGAGGAAAAAAACGTTGAAGATATGACCAAGGCACCCTCAGGTATGACTGGGCTGGAAACCTCGCTTTCGTTGGGATTAACGAATTTAGTAGAGACTGGTGATTTGAGTCTCATGGACTTTTTGGCCAAGATGACTAGCAATCCAGCAGCTATGTATGATTTTGATGCTGGCTATCTGGCTGAAAATGGCCCAGCCGACATCCTTATATTTGCGGATAAGGAAGATCGTCTGATTTCGGATCAGTTCGCTTCCAAGGCCTCAAATTCGCCCTTTATTGGAGAGACTCTAAAGGGCGCGGTTAAGTATACTATCTGCGCTGGTCAAATTATTTATCAAGCATAATCGTGAAAAGACTAGGAGTTGTAAGCATCATCTAGTCTTTTTCTAACTTAAAAAGTTATTTTTTCTGAACAGTCTCATTTAAATTTATTACTATTTATTGTATAATGAGTAGTAATAAATTTATTTTGGAGTTCTTCATGCGCAAGCAAACAATCTTAATCCCAACCTTATCTGCCCTCTTATTCTCGACGGCAATTTTATCCAATAAAGTGTATGCTGACGAGGCAAATGCTGCTAAACAGGCAGATACTCAGGCGGACTCTATCCAGTTGACAAATTCGGGACAAGCAACAGGCGTTGAAGAACCTGCGACCGGACCGGAGGCAACCTCTGAAAAGACGATTGCGGCCAATTCGAATGAAAAAAATCTAACAACTGACCTCCTAGCTTCTGAGGCGAACAATCAAAATAAGCAAGAACAAGAAACTCCAATCACCCCCAAAGCTAGCGCTACAGAAACAGCTGTTGAAACTGCGTCAAAGTCTGGCTCGGACATCACAATTATTCATACTAATGATGTCCACGGACGACTGGTCGAAGATAATAAGAATGGTGTCATTGGCGATGCCAAGCTAGCTAGTATTGTAAAAAAATCTCGCCAGCAGGGTGAAACGCTTGTTTTTGATGCAGGAGACGCCTTTCAAGGCTTACCAATTTCCAACAGCAGTCAGGGAGAGGCGATGGCTGATGTTATGAATGCTATCGGCTATGATGCTATGACGGTAGGGAATCATGAATTTGATTTCGGCCTTTACCAGCTGAAACGTCTCAAGGAGAAGTTGCAGTTTCCTATCATCAGTTCCAATATCTATGTTAATGGTGCCCGACTCTTTGCGCCGTCAACGATTATTGATAAAACTCCGAATCAAGATGGCGATGAATTTGTTGTTATTGGAGTTACAACGCCTGAGACAGCTACCAAAACTCATCCTAATAACATTAAAGGGGTAACTTTTGCTGATCCAATAACGGAAGTTAATAATGTTATTGCTCAAACTGAGGCTCAGGCTCGGGCAGAAGGAAAGCAGTATCACAATTATGTCATTTTAAGTCACCTTGGTGTTGATGCAACAACCAAAAAAGAATGGCGGGGCGATAGCTTAGCTCACACCTTAGCCAGCAATAAATTGTTAAAGGGTAAAAATGTCATCTTGATTGATGGGCATTCTCACACAGTTTTGCAACTAAATGATGGGAATGTTACCTATAATCAAACTGGCAGCTATCTCAATAATATTGGACATATCACGTTAAATTCTGAGCGTGTTCTATCTGCAGGTGTTATCACATCTGAGCAAGCGATGACTGTTACACCTGATCCAACTGTTGCTGGTTTGCTTGAAAAAATTCAGGCTAAATATCAGGCAGAAAGTTCAAAGGTTGTTAGAGAAAACAGCCCTGTTGAATTAAATGGCGATCGTATGAATGTTCGAGTGCGACAAACTAATCTTGGCGATGCGGTTGCTGACTCGCTTTTGGCTTACGGTCAAACAGGTTTTAAGCACAAGTCTAATTTAGCAGTCACCAACGGCGGGGGACTGCGGGAGACCATTAAGCAAGGCCAGCCAATTACCAAAGGAGATATCACAGCGGTTCTGCCTTTTGGTAACAGTGTGGCTCAAATTGAGGTAACTGGTCAGGATATCCTTGATATGTTCAAGACTTCACTCGGCTCAATCACTCAGCTGAATCCTTCAGGGCAGCCAATCTTAGATGAAGCTGATAATCCTCTATTAGAACCCAGTGGCGGATTCTTACAAGTAGCGGGTGTTCGTGTTTATTATGATACCAATTTAGCAGCTGATCAACGTATCCTAGGCATCCAAATCTGGGATCCAGAGAGCGATAACTATCTGGCGTTGGACTTGACAAAAAACTACTATTTAGCTACCAATGATTTCTTAGCTGCTGGTGGAGATAATTATAGCATGCTGGGCGGCCCTCGCGAAGAAGGACCATCTATGGATCAAGTCTTTGCAGATTATCTCAAATCAGATGTAGATTTGTCACAGTATAAGGAAGTTACTCCCAATGATCGAGTAATTTCCATTTCTGCAACTCATTACTATGACAAGGATTGGATTAAGCGGCATATTAGACGCTCCGATCGTGTTCGAAAAAAGCCTCAGCCTGCACCAAGTCGTGGCTCACACAGGAAACCTGATCCAAGCAATCAACTTTCCATTCCAAAAAAGGACGGAATAGCAGGTTCAACAGGGTTGCCTGATAAAAATAAGACCGATAAAGACCTTGCTCAGTCCAAAGCTGATTCTATTTCCGATACTATCAAAGAAATGGATAAACAGCTGGAGATCAGTAAGACTCTTGATGACTTAAAAAAGGCTAAGGATGATTCAAAGTCTCAATCAGATGATGCTGCTATAGAGGATAATAAACCAGCTTCTGGTAAGGTTGATCTGCCAGATGTTAGCTCTCCAGCTACTGGCAATGCTGCTGGTTCAGGTTCAAGTTCTGGCGGGCAATCAGGAACTGGTCCAGCCGATTCCAACCTAGAGGCCAGTTCGCGTCCTAGTGGAACAAGAACTGATGTTGCTACGAATAATCGCTTTAACGAAATTTTGGTCAGCGTGGTTGGTGTGACTATCATTGCAGCTGGTGCCGTTGCAGATCACTTGCGAGTTCGTAGACGTAAATAAGTAGAATAAATAAAAAGGACATCCTTGCTGGATGCCCTTTTTGCAATAAATTGGCTGGCTAATACTAGGCTTATTTTTTAGGGTGTTGGTGGGTCAAATTCAACCCGAAGGGAACTAAACTTTCTTCCTTATTTCTAATGCGCACCATATTATCCTTGTGCCGCGTAATAATAATCAAGGCTAGACAAGAGACGACCAGAGTAAAGAGCCAGTCGTAGCTCGGTAGGATAAAATGGATAGCAGGAAAAGTGAAGAGAGTCACCAGTCCGAGTAAAGAAACAGCGATACTTGAAAAAGAAATCATACTGGTTAAGAAGAGGATTGTGAAGAAAATGGCCAGCAAAAAGAGGCAATAAAGGGGGGTGAAGCCCAAGAGGACCCCAGCGCTGGTAGCGACAGCTTTACCTCCCTTGAAGCCGGCAAAGATAGGGAAAGTATGTCCTAGAACGGCGAAGAAACCGATGATAAGGGGAGAAATAGTAGTTGCCCCACACCAGATAGGCAGAAGGACAGCCAGGGTACCCTTGAGCATATCAATCAGAAAGGTAACTGTGCCAGCTGTTTTTCCTAGCACGCGGAAGGTATTGGTCGTCCCAGTATTTCCACTGCCATATTCGCGAATATTCTTGTGGTAGAAAATTTTACCAATCCAGAGTCCAGCCGGAATGGAGCCCATTAGATAAGCAATGACGATAAAAAAAATAGTTTCCATGCTGTCATTATATCAAAAATCAAGACCTGATTACAGCTTTCTTGGAAGAAAGCCTGCTGAAAAGCATAAATTAAAGCCTTGAGGCTAAATTTTTTTGCAAATTCCTTCAAAAACTTGTAATATAAGAGGGATGAATAATTGGGAGGTCAATGTTGGCTAAAAAAGAAATTTCAATTACTAATTATAATGATGATGCTATTCAGGTGCTAGAAGGGTTGGATGCGGTCCGCAAACGTCCCGGGATGTATATCGGATCGACCGATGGAACGGGCCTCCACCACCTAGTTTGGGAGATTGTCGACAATGCTGTCGATGAGGCTCTGTCTGGCTTTGGGGATCGCATTGAAGTGGTCCTTCATCAAGACGGTTCGGTCAGCATAACCGACAGTGGTCGGGGAATGCCGACTGGCATGCACGCTACAGGCAAGCCCACAGTTGAAGTCATTTTTACCGTGCTTCATGCCGGAGGTAAGTTCGGCCAAGGCGGCTACAAGACTTCTGGTGGCCTGCATGGGGTCGGATCTTCTGTCGTTAATGCCCTGTCTAGCTGGCTGGAAGTTGAGATTACCCGTGACGGAGCCATTTATAAGCAACGATTTGAAAATGGTGGCAAACCCGTCACTACCTTAGAAAAAATCGGAACGGCACCCAAGTCCAAGTCGGGTACCAAGGTTACCTTTAAACCTGATGATACAATCTTCTCAACAACTGATTTCAAATTTAATACCATTTCTGAGCGGCTCAAGGAATCCGCCTTCCTGCTCAAGGAAGTGACCTTGGTCCTCAAGGACGAACGCACAGATGAAGCAGCTGAATTTCATTACGAAAATGGCGTACAGGATTTTGTTTCCTATCTTAATGAAGATAAGGAAACCCTGACCCCTGTTATCTATTTTGAAGGAGAAGACCAAGGCTTCCAAGTTCAGGTCGCCATGCAGTATAACGATGGCTTTTCAGATAATATCTTATCTTTTGTTAATAATGTCCGTACTAAAGACGGAGGAACTCATGAGACAGGATTAAAAACGGCCATCACAAAGGCCATGAATGATTATGCCAGAAAGACTGGTCTGCTCAAGGATAAGGATAAAAATCTGGAAGGTTCAGATTACCGTGAAGGCCTCTCTGCCGTCTTATCTATCCTTGTTCCTGAGGAACATTTGCAGTTTGAAGGGCAAACCAAGGATAAGCTGGGCAGCCCTCTGGCCCGTCCCGTTGTTGATAGCTTGGTTTCAGATCAATTGACCTTTTTCCTAATGGAAAATGGTGAGCTGGCCTCCAGTTTGGTTCGTAAGGCTATCAAAGCGCGTGATGCCCGAGAAGCAGCCCGCAAAGCTCGTGATGAAAGCCGCAATGGCAAGAAAAATAAAAAAGATAAGGGGCTTCTCTCAGGAAAACTGACCCCTGCTCAATCTAGAAATTCTAAGAAAAATGAATTGTATCTGGTGGAGGGGGACTCAGCCGGCGGATCTGCTAAGCAAGGGCGCGACCGCAAGTTCCAAGCCATTCTACCGCTGAGGGGGAAGGTGCTTAATACAGAAAAAGCCAAAATGCCCGATATCCTTAAGAACGAAGAAATCAATACCATGATTTACACGATTGGTGCTGGTGTTGGACCGGATTTCAATCTTAATGACATCAATTATGACAAGATTATTATCATGACCGATGCAGATACCGATGGTGCCCATATTCAAACGCTTTTGCTAACCTTCTTCTATAGGTACATGCGCCCACTAGTTGAAGCAGGTCATGTCTATATTGCTCTGCCGCCTCTCTATAAAATGTCTAAGGGCAAGGGTAAGAAGGAGCAGGTAGCATACGCTTGGACTGATGGTGAGCTAGAAGAGCTCCGCCAGAAATTTGGTAAAGGTTCAGTTCTTCAGCGCTATAAGGGGCTGGGTGAGATGAATGCTGACCAACTCTGGGAAACAACCATGGATCCTGACAATCGCACCTTGATTCGTGTAACTATCGAAGATCTAGCCCGTGCCGAGCGCCGCGTCTCCGTCCTCATGGGCGACAAGCCTGCCCCACGCCGCCAATGGATTGAGGATAACGTCAAGTTTACCTTGGAAGAAAGTACGGTGTTTTGATTGCTTATTTGAAAAGATAATAAAGCATCTACTTTCACAACGTAACAGGCTGTGGCCTGTCATCTCCTCACTAGCTTATCATCTGTCAATATAATATCGTTTTTGACGGATAAGCGTTATAATTGATCCGCTAAAGACGAATGAAAGCACGAGGAAAAACGGGTTTAACAAAGGTTGGATTAAGATAGTGGCTTGTGCTATGTCTGTTCTTGCAGCTCTTTACTTTATGTTTACAGACAAATTTATCTTAGGAATGATTATGCTCGCCTTTGCTGTAGGTCTTTGGGAAAAGTCGTAGACTGGACAGTGTTGCTAAAGAAGAGCGTCTTAATGCTGTGATGCCTACCAATCTCCGTGACGCCATTAATGATTATCTTATGCGAGCTGATATCGATGCATTTGCTACGTTTGCCGCGTAAAAACTTCTAAGTCACTTTTAGATAAAATCGAACGATTTAGAGAGCGCAAAGAGGTCTGTCTAGTTAATGCTATTTTAAATAATATCTTTAGTGCTCGGATGATTTTAACGTCCGAAGAGACCTCTCAGGTTATGGAACGTTTGGATATATGGCAGAAAAAATGTGGGCTGAAAAACTGGTACCTGCGGGATAAGGACGGTTATGTTGGTATTGACATCTATTTCAAAAATAAGAGAAATTTCTACTATCCATGGGAATTGCAACTATGGGATGAGAAGGATGTTGAAGGAAATGTCGCTAGCCATATTAAATATAAACGAAAATGTGTGGAGTGATTAGGTTAGTAGGTGAGGAAATATGGTTTTAGAAAATAAGTTAGGTTTGACAGATTCGCTTGAGCTCTCAAAAGCTGAAGAAAAAATCAGTAAAGAAAAAGCTAAACGTCTATTTGAAGAAAATTTATTGTCTGATAAACCTGCAGGTACTTACGAAACTTTAGCATTTATTCATGGATTTTTGTTCGAAGATATTTATGATTTTGCTGGAAAGTTGCGCTTAGTTGATTTAGCAAAGGGTGGATTTCGCTTTGCTCCCTTAGTCTACTTGAAAGCTTCGCTTAAAACCATTAACAGTATGCCTCAAGATACTTTTGATCACATTATTGAAAAATATGTTGAACTGAACATTGCCCATCCTTTTCGCGAAGGCAATGGGCGCAGCATGCGTCTCTGGTTAGACCATTTACTAAAAAATGAGATTAGTCAAGTCATCGACTGGTCACAGGTCGATAAAGAAGATTATCTTCTGGCTATGGAACGTAGTCCAGTGCGTGATATTGAAATCAAGTATATCCTCAGAAAAGCACTCACGGATGACATCGATAACCGTGAGCTCTATATGAAAGGTGTCGATCACAGTTACGATTATGAAGGTTATCGCCTTTATAGAACCGAGGAGCTGTAAGAAGAGATGATAGTTATCAGAAATCGGAAATTTCGAGTCGAAGTTTCAAATTTAGCTATGAAAGCATCAGCGGTCGCTAGCATCGCCACTTAAGAAAAGTGTCAAAAAGAAATTTTCTACGTACAATAAATAAGAAAGGAATGTTCAGCTAGCATCAACTGAACACGCCCTAAAGACTGTGTCAAAAAGATAAATCGTCTAGAAAATCTTGATTTTCTGCCGATTTCCTGTTTTGACTTTGTCTTTTTTACGGGCTTTGTATCTTAATTATGTCTAACATTCAAAACATGTCCCTTGAGGACATTATGGGAGAGCGCTTTGGCCGCTACTCCAAATATATCATTCAAGAGCGGGCTTTACCTGATATCCGTGATGGTTTGAAGCCAGTACAGCGTCGTATCCTTTATTCCATGAATAAGGACGGGAATACTCATGATAAGGGTTATCGTAAGTCTGCCAAGTCAGTCGGTAATATCATGGGGAATTTTCACCCGCATGGGGATTCATCGATTTATGATGCCATGGTGCGGATGTCGCAGGACTGGAAGAATCGTGAGATCCTCGTAGAAATGCACGGGAATAACGGTTCTATGGACGGTGATCCACCGGCTGCTATGCGGTATACAGAGGCTCGCCTGTCGGAAATTGCAGGATATCTCCTTCACGATATTGACAAAGATACAGTGCCTTGGGCCTGGAACTTTGATGATACGGAAAAAGAACCGACAGTCCTGCCTGCTGCCTTTCCCAACCTTTTGGTTAATGGAGCAACTGGTATTTCGGCTGGTTATGCGACCGATATTCCACCCCACAATCTAGCTGAGGTCATTGATGCAGTTATCTATATGATTGACCATCCTAAGGCTACGGTTGATAAGCTCATGGAATTCATGCCTGGACCAGACCTACCGACAGGCGCCATTATCCAAGGAGCTGACGAAATCCGTAAAGCTTATGAAACTGGTAAAGGGCGTGTGGTTGTGCGTTCGCGTACAGAGATTGAGCCTCTCAAAGGTGGTAAGGAACAAATTATTGTTACCGAGATTCCTTATGATGTCAACAAGGCCCTGCTGGTCAAGAAAATTGATGAGGTTCGTATCAACAATAAAGTACCTGGCATCGCTGAGGTACGGGACGAATCTGATCGTGATGGTTTGCGCATTGCCATTGAACTTAAGAAGGATGCGGACAGTCAAGCGATTCTTAACTACCTGCTTAAATACACCGACTTACAAATCAATTATAACTTTAACATGGTGGCCATCGATAATTTCACGCCAAGGCAAGTTGGGATTATTCCAATCCTGACTAGTTATATTGCCCACCGGCGGGATATTATCGTGGCCCGCTCTAAATTCGATAAGAAGAAGGCCGAAAAGCGTCTCCATATTGTAGAAGGACTGATTAGGGTACTCTCTATTTTGGATGAAGTGATTGCCTTAATTCGGGCTTCGGAAAACAAGGCGGATGCTAAGGAAAACCTTAAGGTCTCTTATGACTTTACCGAGGAGCAAGCCGAAGCTATTGTGACCTTGCAGCTCTACCGTCTGACCAATACTGACATCGTCACTTTGGAAGAGGAGGATGCAGCTCTGCGGGAGCAAATTGCTACCCTCAAAGCCATCATCGGCGATGAACGCACCATGTATAATCTCATGAAACGTGAACTCCGTGAGGTTAAAAAGAAATTTGGTAACCCTCGTCGTTCAGAACTGCAGGCTCAAGCACAAGCGATTGAAATTGATACAGCCAGCCTGATTGTCGAAGAAGACACCTATGTCAGCTTAACTCGCAGCGGCTATGTCAAACGAACCAGCCCGCGTTCCTACAATGCGTCTACACCTGAAGAACTAGGCAAGCGGGATGACGATCAAGTTGTCATCATTGCACCGGCTAAGACAACCCAGCACCTGCTGATTTTTACCAATCTCGGCAATGTCATCTACCGACCGATTCATGAACTGACTGATATTCGTTGGAAAGATATTGGTGAGCATCTTTCACAAACGGTAACAAATTTTGCGACCGATGAAGAGGTACTCTATGCCGAAATCATTGATGACTTTATCCCTGAAACTTACTTTGCAGTGACTAAGCAAGGGCAAATTAAGCGAGTGGATCGGACTGAATTTCAGCCATGGCGGAGTTATAAAACTAAATCGGTTAAGTATGCCAAACTTAAAGGTGAAGAAGATCAGATTGTTACTATTGCTCCAATCAAGTTGGATCAGGTCATGATAATTACTGAAAAAGGCTATGCCCTACACTTTTCTATTGAAGAGGTGCCTGTTGTTGGTGCTAAAGCAGCAGGAGTCAAAGCTATCAACCTTAAAGATGGTGATACCGTTAAGTCAGCTTTTATTGCCAACACTAAATCCTTCTTTATTCTGACTCAACGCGGCAGTCTCAAGCGGATGGCAATGGATGATATTCCATTAGCCAAGCGGGCAGGGCGTGGCCTGCAAGTTCTCAGAGAACTCAAGTCAAAACCGCATCGCATCTTCCTAGCAGGACCGGTCCTGTCAGATGCCAATACCCAAGACCTTGACCTCTTCAGTACAGAAGTCCAAGAATCTAATGACCAACAGATTTTGGAAGTCATGTCTAAGACTGGTAAGATTGAACAAGTCAACTTGGTTGACCTAGGTCTATCTGAGCGTACCAGCAACGGTAGTTTCATTTCAGATACCATCTCAGATGAAGAAGTCTATAAAGCAGAAGTGAAATAGCTCCATTTTAAGAAATTAGACGATTCCATCGTCTGATTTCTTTTGTTTTAGAGGATAATTAAAAGAATATTATCAAGAACAGTTCACGTTAAATAAGAAAAGTAACATGAAAATTCTATAGTTTTTACACTTATCTGCTTATCGATACTTTTGCTATTTTTGCTATTATGATGGTAAAAATTTATGGGCCCTTAATTTTGAAATTTAATCACACAGATGTAACGGTAAAAGAGCCTTATATTACTGATTGATGGTTTAAAAAATCATCAGGAATTGATTGAGAAAAGATAAGCATTGTAATGTGTCAAACTTTGATTATCCTTGGAAAAGTTTGTCAGTAGCCAATAATAAAAAAATGAACTGTTTGAAAATGAGCAACTCTTCCTATTAACCAAATTTTCTGAATTTTTCCACAAAAACCTTGAAAAAGCAACTAAAAAGGACTACAATAAAATCATATTACCTGTTAGAAAGAGGGATTGATTTATGACAGTTGATTTAGATTGGGAAAACTTGGGGTTTGAGTATCACAAACTCCCTTATCGCTACCTTTCTTATTATAAGGATGGTAAATGGGACGAAGGCAAATTGACAGAAGACGCGACTTTGCATATTTCTGAAAGCTCTCCAGCTCTGCACTATGGCCAACAAGCTTTTGAAGGATTGAAAGCCTATCGCACCAAAGATGGTTCAGTTCAACTTTTTCGTCCTGACCAAAATGCGGCTCGCCTGCAACGAACAGCTGACCGCCTCTTGATGCCACAAGTACCGACTGATAAGTTCATTGATGCTTGTAAGCAGGTCGTTAAGGCTAATGAAGACTATGTGCCGCCTTATGGTACAGGAGCAACCCTTTATCTGCGTCCTCTCTTGATTGGAGTCGGTGATGTTATCGGAGTGCATCCAGCTGATGAATATATTTTCACAGTATTCGCTATGCCAGTTGGTAACTACTTCAAGGGTGGCTTACAGCCAACTAACTTCTTGATTCAAGACGACTATGACCGAGCTGCTCCTCATGGTACAGGTGCTGCTAAGGTTGGTGGTAACTATGCGGCCAGTCTTATGCCGGGTGACATTGCCCACAATACAGGCTTCTCGGATGTCATCTATCTGGACCCTGCTACCCACACGAAGATTGAAGAAGTGGGTTCAGCAAACTTCTTCGGTATCAGTAAGGATGATGAGTTTATAACGCCGCTCAGCCCATCGATCCTGCCGTCTATCACTAAATACTCCTTGCTTTATTTGGCAGAACATAATCTTGGTCTCAAGCCTGTTCAAGGTGATGTCTTTATTGATGATTTGGATCGCTTCAAAGAAGCCGGTGCTTGCGGTACTGCAGCAGTTATCTCCCCAATTGGTGGTGTTCAACACGGTGATAATTTCCATGTCTTTTACAGTGAAACAGAAGTAGGACCTATCACCCGTAAGCTTTACGATCTCTTGACTGGTATTCAATTTGGTGATGTCGAAGGTCCAGAAGGCTGGATTTATAAGGTCGATTAAACGTTTATATACCTAATCAACTTCCTGAAAGTTTAGTTTCAGGGAGTTTTTTTGGTTAAATCGAAATGAAAAACTACTAGTTAAAAATAAATAGCATTTCACCTTGCATGCCATCATGATTTTTTGTAAAATTAAAAGGAAATTTAATCAAAATAAGGAAGTTAAACCATGGCAAAAAAAGATAAAAAAATTGAAATCCAGTTAGCGGATGCTCAAGTCCTTGTTTCAGGCAAGCGGTTGGCCGGCTACGAACTGACCATTGGGAAACGTACCGTCGGTCAAATCGTAGAAGTAGATGGTCAGTTTACGACTGTTGAAAAAGAAGGACTCAAAGATTCCTACAAAACCTTAGATCAGGCAATAGAATCAATCATTGAAAGTTACAACCTAAATCACTAAAAACTGTTGACATTAAGGGTTCCTTTATGTTAGAATGAACCCTAGTTGCATGGAAGGGTAGCGAAGAGGCTAAACGCGGCGGACTGTAAATCCGCTCCTTCGGGTTCGGGGGTTCGAATCCCTCCCCTTCCATACTCAGGATACAAAGACCGTTTAAAAATCCGTACGAAATAGGAAGCTGACGAAGCGTTAGATATAACGCTAGGAAGTTTATCTTTTTCACTAGGGTTTTAGGTCGTGTTCAACTTGGTTCTCTAATTTGTCCTGAGTATTAAGTTATTTGCTTTTGGGGTATAGCCAAGCGGTAAGGCAAGGGACTTTGACTCCCTCATGCGTTGGTTCGAATCCAGCTACCCCAGTCTGAGGTTATGAGGCTAGTCCTTAAACCGTTAAGTTATCCTTGCGGGTTGCCTTAAGAAAATATAGTGTTGTCGAGAGCTGGCCAGTTCAGTTCTTGCTGGAGGTTTTTTTAGAATGAATGAATTTGAAGATTTGCTAAACAGTGTTAGCGAAGTTAACCCTGGTGACGTTGTCACTGCTGAAGTTTTGACAGTTGATAATGATCAAGCAAACGTAATTATAGAAGGTACTGGTATTGAAGGTGTCTTGACTCTTCGTGAATTGACTAACGATCGTGAAGCTGACATTAATGACTTTGTTAAATCTGGTGATAAGATTGAAGTTCTTGTTCTTCGTCAAGTTGTTGGTAAAGACACAGATACTGTTACTTATCTTGTCTCTAAAAAACGCTTAGAAGCACGTAAAGCTTGGGATAAACTTGTCGGTCGTGAAGGTGAAGTTGTAACGGTTAAAGGAACTCGTGCCGTTAAAGGTGGACTGTCAGTAGAATTTGAAGGACTTCGTGGATTTATCCCTGCTTCTATGCTTGATACGCGTTTTGTTCGTAATACAGAACAATTTGTTGGTCAAGATATCGAAGCTAAAATCAAAGAAGTTGATCCAGCTGAAAATCGTTTTATTCTTTCGCGGCGTGAAGTTGTGGAAGAAAAGAATGCAGCAGCTCGTCAAGAAATCTTCTCTAAACTTGAAGTTGGTTCAGTTGTTCAAGGTAAAGTGGCTCGTTTAACTAGCTTCGGAGCTTTTGTTGACCTTGGCGGTGTTGATGGACTTGTTCACGTGACTGAGCTGTCTCATGAACGTAATGTATCACCTAAGTCAGTTGTTTCTGTTGGCGACGAAATTGATGTTAAAGTTCTTGCTATTGATGAAGAGGCAGGGCGTATCTCACTCTCATTGAAGGCTACAACCCCTGGACCATGGGATGGTGTTGAACAAAAATTAGCTGCTGGCGATGTTATCGATGGCAAGGTTAAGCGTTTGACTGATTTTGGTGCTTTTGTTGAAGTTCTCCCTGGTATTGATGGACTTGTTCACATTTCACAAATTTCTCACAAACGTGTTGAAAATCCAAAAGATGTCCTTTCAGTAGGTCAAGAAGTTCAAGTAAAAGTTTTGTCAGTTGATGCTGATGCAGAGCGTGTATCATTGTCAATCAAAGCTCTTCAAGAACGTCCTGCTGATGCAGAAGGCCAAGGAGAAAAACGTCAATCACGTCCACGTCGTCAAAAACGTGAAAGACGCGATTACGAATTGCCAGAAACCCAAACAGGTTTCTCAATGGCAGATCTCTTTGGAGATATTGAATTGTAAGATAAAGCAGCCTACAGGCTGTTTTTTTGTGGTCACAAGCAATATATTAGAAAAATCTTGTTTTGAGCAGACAGCGATTTGTACAGCAGAAACAGTAGGCTCTTTTTGGTATTTCAAAGAGTTTGAGTCTGGTAAACTTATCAAGTTCCTAGAGTCATTCTTGTTCCACAAGTAGTGAAAAATATTAGTATGAGAAAATTACTGAGAATCATAAGGGGACGCAAAATGCGACCAACGAGCTGGTCGCGTTCATTAAAAATTAGATCAACCACTATCCCAAGAAACTACTCGGTTACAGATCTCTTCAGATGATTTTTGTGGCTGGCTAACTTCGACTTAAATTTTGCCACTTACTTTGAGAATAACACCTATCTAAAATCTTATTATTTCCTATAGCAAAATCTTTTTGAACATGGTATAATACTATCTGTTGCCACTCTTAGTGTAATGGATATCACGTAAGATTCCGGTTCTTGAGATGGGGGTTCGATTCCCTCAGAGTGGAAAGAAAGAGGCTGAGACAAAAGTTCTCAGCCTTATTTATTTGGTCAATTTTATTTTTGCTCAGTTTCTATGACTATTTCTTAGTAAAGCCGAAAAGGTAATAGGCCCATTTACCACCAAGTTCCCAAATCAGATTATAACCGACAACAGAAATGGGTTTGGTCCAAATCATAATCATGGTGAATTTTTTCAAGGACATATTGGTCAGACCAGTGACCATGACCATGAGATCAGCTGGAGAGACAGGAGAGACCATACAGAAGATAAAGAAACGTTCATAACCGGGGCTTTCCAGCTTGGCCTCATACTTCTTAAAGGTCTCCTCTTTAACGAAAAGAAGAATAAATTTACGGCCAAAATTTTGAACCAAAATAAAAAGAATGATACTGCCAATGATAATACCGATAGAATTATAAAGCAGACCTTGCCAGAAACCAAAGACAGCAAAACCAACAATAGTCGTGACTCCACCGGGAATGATGGGTAAAACCACTTGAATAATTTGAATAAGCGTAAAAATCAGAGGGGAGAGTATCTTGTATTGAGCAACCCAGGTTTTAAAGCGCTCAAAATCACTCAGTGTTCCATCTTTAAAGAGCCAAATAACTAGAATAGCACTGACAATTAAGACTAGCCAGCCTAACCATTGAATGGCTTTCTTGAAAAATTCATACATGGTTTGATTATACCCTAATTCACTTATTTTTGCTATTTCTAACTGGATTTGTTATAATGGCTCAAGTAATGTTTAGGGGTCGTTACGGATTCGACAGGCATTATGAGGCTTGTTTTGCAACCCATCGGCAGATGTTAAAATGCCAGTTAAATATAACTGCAAAAAATACAAATTCTTACGCAGTAGCTGCCTAAACACCAGCCTGTGTGACTAATAACAGATTGCTTGTGTTTGTTTATTAGTCTTAAAATCAGCAAGCTACATTAGGTTGCAGTCAGGTCAGCCTAAAAGAGATTTACTGACTCGCAAGACTTGGGCTTGAGTTATGTGTCGAGGTCTTGTTAAATTAATACATAACCTATGGTTGTAGACGAATAAGTTAGCAGGTGTTTGGACGTGGGTTCGACTCCCACCGGCTCCATAGAAAATTTCTAATTTTCGGATAAAAGGAAGGGTTTTTTATGATGAAAAAAGTCATTACAGGTCTCATGAGTCTCCTGGCGATTACAGTTTTAGTGGCTTGCCATAAGTCAAGCAATGATGATAACTCAACGTCATCATCTTCTTTATCTCTATCATCTTCCACGCTACAGAGCTCTGATAACCATGATAATGTTCGAAAAAACTTTGATAAGGTAAGTTTGGGTAAGGCTGATAATGATTTTTCTGGGGGTACGAATTTAGCTCAGTTGAAACAATATTTCGGTGAGCCTAAAGCTCATAAGCAAGAAAAGCCTTCATCGGGGAATATCACTTTAGAAGTTTATACTTGGAATATTGGTAGTATTACTGTTGAAGTCAAGCTCTTTAACGATAGTACGCTGGTTCGTTCGATTAAAGGCTATTCTTATCATCGCTCTGCTAATTTTTCAGCTAAGGATTATCAAAATCTGAAGACTGGTTATGCCTACTCGGATATGGTAGCGAAATATGGGGCTCCCGACAGTCTATCAGAGGCAGCATCCTCAGATAAGACTGAATTACAGGCAGTCTGGTCTAGTAACCTCAAGCTCGCCAAAGGGCAAAAAGATGGTCAGATGATTCTGAACTTCACTAATGGTAAATTGACTGATAAGGAACAAACCGGCCTAGGTACGGCTAAATAAGTTATAAAAAAGACCTCTGCGAGGTCTTTTTTATGGGAGTTATATGGGAGTTATTGGATATCAACTTTATTTTTAATAATGTAATGGCTGGTTAGATACCAAACAAGAGCGAGAGCAGCATCAATGATACTACCAACAATCAGCCGCGTATTGTAATCTGTAAGAATATCTTTACTACCAGTTGCGAGTTGAAGAAAACTACTGATAAACGTCAAGATACCCTCAATAACAAAGTAGCAGACAAAGGCCATCAAAACTCGATGGTTGCGGAAGAGCTGGCCAACAGTGATAGACGCATATATCAAGAGGATATTAGAGATCCAGCTGATGATAGCGCTGACTAAGGAGAGTAGAACGCCACTTCTGATAGTTGCAACGGTGGCATTTGGAGAGGCCGATTTAAAAAATCTATAAAAAGCCGAAGTATCCTGGTGATTAACAAAACTGTAGATTAGTCCTAGGGAAAGAGCAATCACTATACAATTCCCAATGGTTAGGGTTGTAGCAACTAAGAGTTTTGAAGAAATCAGTTGACTTTCCTTAACGGGTAAGGTCAAAGTGAGATAACCTTCTCGGCCAAAGAGATTACTGTAGAAGCGTCTAATGATTAAAATCAAGGTTGCAATTAATTGACCGACAATCAAGCAGGCAAAGGCTAAGATGACCAAGATAAAGATTAGAGCCAGAAAACCGCCGCTTTCAAAAAGATCATAGTGATGGCTGATATAGGAAGCATAGAAGCTCAAAACCAAACTGGCAAGCAAAATTAAGCCATTTAGGGCTAGATACCAGTGACCGATAGCCTTAAATTCATATTTAACTAATTTACCAAACATGGGGACCTCCTAATTCTGAAACATTTCTCTAAAGAGAGCATCGATAGATTTTCCGTGTTCAAAGCGAATATCATCACTATTACCTTCAAGAATAACCTTACCCTCTTTTAGGAAGATCACATCATCCAGTATTTGCTCGACATCAGTAATCAAGTGGGTAGAAATGATCACTGATGCTTCCTCTGAATAATTGTTGATAATGGTACGCAGAATATAGTCGCGTGCTGCAGGATCAACTCCGCCGATAGGTTCATCTAACACATAAAGTTTAGCTTGACGACTCATGACTAAGATGAGTTGAACCTTTTCTTTAGTCCCTTTAGATAAGTTTTTGATCCTTTCTTTAGTATCAATGCTTAAATCTTTGAGTAGAGCTTGAGCTTTATTAACATCAAAGTCTTGGTAGAAGTCTTGAAAAAGGTTCACAGCTTGATTTACGGTCATAGTTTCGTTGAGGTAGCTGGTGTCTGGAAGATAGGAAACGATTTTTTTACTGTTGACAGATGGATGGAAACCATCGACGACTATTTCACCACTGGACTGCTTTAAAAGACCATTGATAAGTTTAATTAAGGTTGTTTTACCGGATCCATTAGGACCGAGTAGACCAACAATTTTTCCGCTAGAAACTGTTAAACTCACGTCATCTAGGGCTGCTTGCTTGCCATAAGATTTTGAAACATGATGGATTTGTAATAATTTCTCCATGCTTACGCTCTCTTTCTAATTTACTGAATTCTGTTTAAGATAATTGTCAATTTCTGCTAAAATTTCTCGGTCAGAAAAACCGATATTTTCCATATTTAACATGAAATTAGCAATTTCATCTTGAGCTAATTCTGCGCGCTTTTCTTCAATTAAACTAGCATCTTCAGTTACAAAGCGTCCCGCAGTTCGCCGTGAGAAGACCATTCCTTCCCGTTCTAACTCGGTAAAAGCTCGTTGCATGGTATTGGGATTGACTCCAGCTTCTTGGGCGTAATCGCGAACGGTCGGCAATTGTTCACCCTGCTTCATTTCCTGGCTAACGATTTTGATTTTAATATTTTTTGCAATTTGCAAATAGATTGGTGATTTTTCATCAAAGGTCCAAGCCATAGTATCTCCCTTCTAAATTTAATAATTGTCATAGATAAATGATACAGTATTTTTATTAAAAATTCAAGCTGAAAGATCCTTTAATAGCCTATAATTGGCTGTTTTTAAGGCTTTAAGTAGGATAAATGATGCGTTTCATAGTATAATAGTAGCAAGTTAAAACAAAAGAAAGGACTACCAATGTTTGCCCCCTTAGATACTAAGACAGTATATAGTTTTATGGATAGTCTGATCGATCTTAAGTCTTATGTGCAAAAGGCTAAAGACTTGGGTTATAGTCATATTGGTATTGCGGACAAGGACAATCTCTATGCAGCCTATCACTTTGCTGTAGAGGCAAAAAAAGAGGGTTTGCAGCCTGTTCTGGGCATCGAGCTAACCTTCCATCAGGATGATGAAATCTTCAGTGTGCTCCTGCTCGCTCTCAATACCCAAGGTTATAAAAATCTTCTCAAACTTTCTACGCTAAAAATGAGTGATGGGCTAATTTTAGAAGATTTATCAAATTATCAGCAGGGGTTGGCTATTCTAGTCCCTTATTTTGCTGGTCTTGAGAACCTGCAACTGCCGTTTGATTACTATATTGGAGTTTCTTTGGATAGTCCTCAGCAGGTTTACTCCAAACCTATTTTACCCTTGCAGACGGTTCGTTATTTTTCTGAAGAAGAGCGAGAAAGTCTGCAGGTCCTTCATGCCATTTCGGACAATCTCCCTTTGAAAGATGTTCAGCCGCCCAAGGCTCACCAGCAGCTTTATCCCCAGATTGAGATGGAGCAGCTTTTTCAAGAACGTTTTCCAGAGTCTTTGGAAAATTTGGAGCGAGTTTTAAATTCGGTTTCTTATCAGTTTGACCATGAACTAAAATTACCTCGCTTTAATCGCGATAAAGAGGCTGTAGTCGAGTTGCGAGAGCGAGCAGAAGCAGGACTCAAAGAAAAAGGGCTCTTTAATACCGCTTACCAAGAGCGTCTGGATAAGGAATTAGGGATTATCCATAAGATGGGTTTTGATGACTACTTTCTGATTGTTTGGGACCTTTTGCGGTTTGGTCGTTCTCGTCACTATTATATGGGTATGGGCCGGGGCTCAGCTGCAGGAAGCTTGGTAGCCTTTGCTCTTGACATTACAGGCATTGATCCTATTAAAAACAATCTGCTCTTTGAACGCTTTTTGAATGAAGAACGTTATTCCATGCCAGATATTGATATCGACCTTCCTGATGTTTATCGGACTGAGTTTCTCCGCTATGTCAGAGATCGCTACGGTAGTCGTCATTCAGCTCAGATTGTAACCTTTTCAACCTTTGGTGCTAAGCAGGCTATTCGAGATGTTTTCAAGCGCTTTGGAGCAGCTGAATATGAACTGACTAACATCACCCGCAAAATTAGTTTTCGCGATGATCTGAGTTCTGCTTACGAAAAGAATATGTCTTTTCGGCAAATTATTAACAGCAAGCTGGAATATCAAAAAGCTTTCACCATTGCAAAGAGGATTGAGGGGCTGCCCCGTCAGACCTCCATTCATGCAGCTGGTATTGTCATGAGTGATGATGACTTGACTGACCATATTCCGCTCAAGGCTGGCGAAGATATGATGATTACCCAGTATGATGCAGGAGCAGTTGAAGCTAACGGCCTTTTGAAAATGGACTTCCTAGGCCTGCGTAATCTAACCTTCGTTCAACGAATGGCCGAAAAATTAGCAGAAGAACAAGGTGTTCAGCTGGATATCAAGAGCATTGATTTGGAAGATCCTGATACCCTAGCCCTCTTTGCTGCTGGCAAGACCAAGGGAATCTTTCAGTTTGAACAAGCTGGGGCCATCAATCTCTTGAAACGAATCAAGCCAGCCAAGTTTGAAGAAATCGTTGCTACGACAAGTCTTAATCGACCTGGAGCTAGTGATTATACCGAGAACTTTATCAATCGTAAATATGGTAAAGAAGCAGTTGACCTGATCGATCCCTTGGTCGCTCCTATTTTAGAAGGGACTTACGGCATTATGCTTTATCAGGAGCAGGTCATGCAGATTGCTCAAGTGTTCGCTGGTTTCACATTGGGAAAGGCTGATCTTTTACGGCGAGCTATGTCCAAGAAAAACCAAGCAGAAATGCAGAAGATGGAAGCAGACTTTCTGCAAGGAGCTAAGGATTTGGGGCGCAATCCGTCCACTGCTAAGGAGCTTTTTGAGCGGATGGCTAAGTTCGCAGGCTATGGTTTTAATCGCAGCCATGCTTTCGCCTATTCGGCTCTAGCCTTCCAATTAGCTTATTTTAAGGCTCATTATCCTTCTATTTTTTATGATGTCATGCTCAACTATTCCAGCGCTGACTACATCACGGATGCTCTGCAAACTGATTTTACAGTTGGTACCCTATCCATTAATACGGTTCCCTATAGAGATAAGATTTCGGATGGCATCATTTACATGGGTTTAAAGAATCTCAAGGGATTTCCTAGAGAACTAGCCTATTGGATTATTGAGCAGCGTCCTTTTAAGTCAATCGAAGATTTTTTGACTCGTCTGCCAGAAAACTATCAGAAGGTAGACTACATCCTCCCTTTAATTCAGATTGGTCTCTTTGACCAATTCGAACCCAACCGCCGTAAAATCGAAGAAAATTTAGAGTCTCTCTTCACCTTTGTTCATGAGCTGGGCAGTCTCTTTGCGGAATCTTCTTACAATTGGGTTCAGGCCGAAGATTATACAGCCAGTCAAAAGTACAATTTAGAAGTCGCTCTTTTAGGCGTTGGTATTAGTCCCCATCCGCTAGTCTCCTTAGCAAAAGATTTGAAGGGAAGTTACAGTCCATTTGAAGAATTGATTGCGAATAGTCAAACCAAAGTTTTAGGACAAATTGAATCGGTGCGCGTGATTCGCACGAAATCCAAAGGAGAGCAGATGGCCTTTGTCAGTCTAACAGACACCAAGCAAAAATTGGACGTGACTGTTTTCCCCGAGGCTTATAGACAATGGAAGGCTTATCTTAAAGAAGGAGAAATCTACTATATAACTGGACGAGTCCAAGAGAGGGACGGCCATTTACAGTTGGTTCTCCAGTCTTTGGAACCGGTGAGCCAAGAGAAGTTTTGGATTCAGCTGGCTGACCATGCCCATGATCAAGAGATAGCCCAGATTTTACAAGCCTACCCAGGTTCTATTCCGGTCGTCCTCCACTATCAGGATACGAACCAAACCATGCAGAGCCAGCAGCTCTTTGTAGCCAAGTCAGAAAAGCTTCAAAAAGAGCTGACAAACTTTGTCATGAAAACGATTTATCATTAAAAAAATTCCGAAAAAAGAGCATTTTAAAAACGAATGTGCTATAATTAAAGGGTTAAAAATAATAAAGGAGTAACAGGTATAATGAAACGTATTGCTGTTTTAACCAGTGGTGGTGACGCCCCTGGCATGAACGCTGCCATTCGTGCTGTCGTTCGTAAAGCAATTGCCGAAGATATGGAAGTTTTCGGAATTAACCGTGGTTATGCTGGTATGGTTGAAGGAGACATCTTCCAATTTGATAGTCAAGCTGTCTCAAATATCATCAACCGTGGTGGTACCTTCCTTCAGTCAGCCCGCTATCCAGAATTTGCCACTCTTGAAGGGCAACTGAAAGGTATTGAACAACTTAAGAAACACGGCATTGAAGGTGTTGTTGTTGTTGGTGGTGATGGTTCTTATCATGGTGCTATGCGTTTAACAGAACACGGCTTCCCAGCAGTCGGTCTTCCAGGTACTATCGATAATGATATTGTCGGTACTGATTACACAATTGGTTTTGACACAGCGGTCACAACAGCGACAGAAGCTTTAGATAAGCTTCGCGATACTGCCTATAGTCATGGGCGAACATTTGTCGTAGAAGTAATGGGGCGTAATGCTGGTGATATTGCCCTTTGGTCTGGTATTGCAGCAGGTGCTGATCAAATTATTGTTCCAGAAGAAGGCTACGATATCAAGGATGTTGTTGCCAAGGTTAAATCTGGCTACGAAAATGGTAAACAACGCCACATTATTGTTCTAGCCGAAGGCGTTATGAGTGCTCAAGAATTTGCTGCTAAGATGAAAGAAGCAGGGGATACTAGTGATCTTCGTGCAACGAGTCTTGGGCATGTCGTTCGCGGTGGTGCTCCAACAGCCCGTGATCGTATCCTTGCTTCTTGGATGGGCGCTCACGCTGTTGAATTGCTTAAAGAGGGTCGCGGCGGACTTGCCGTTGGTATCCACAATGAGGAATTGGTAGAAAGTCCAATCCTGGGAACAGCAGAAGAAGGGGCTTTATTTAGCTTGACTGAAGATGGTAAAATTATCGTCAACAACCCACACAAAGCTCGTCTTGATTTCGCTGATTTAGCCCGTGACTTGACGACCTACTAATCAGCCCAACATTTATTAAATCTAGTTAATCCTGTCCCAAAAGGGATGTAAAATAGAGGGAGTTCATATTTATCATGAATAAACGCGTAAAAATCGTTGCAACACTTGGTCCTGCGGTAGAGATCCGTGGTGGTAAAAAATTTGGTGATGATGGTTATTGGAGTGAAAGCCTTGACCATGAAGCATCAGCAAAAAACATCGCTGGTTTAATCGAAGAAGGTGCTAATGTTTTCCGCTTCAACTTCTCACATGGTGACCACGCAGAACAAGGGGAACGTATGGAAGTTGTCCGTAAGGCAGAAGAAATCGCTGGTCAAAAAGTTGGTTTCTTGTTGGATACAAAAGGGCCTGAAATCCGTACAGAATTGTTTGCAGATGACGCTAAAGAATACTCTTATAAAACTGGTGACAAGCTTCGTGTCGCAACGAAACAAGGGATTCAATCTACAAAAGATGTGATTGCCTTGAATGTTGCCGGCGCACTTGATATCTTTGATGATGTTGAAATTGGTAAGCAAATTCTCGTTGACGATGGTAAACTTGGTCTTCGTGTTGTCGGTAAAGATGCTGCGACTCGTGAGTTTGAAGTTGAAGTTGAAAATGATGGTATCATTGCTAAACAAAAGGGTGTGAATATTCCTTATACCAAGATTCCTTTCCCAGCTTTAGCAGAACGTGATAATGCTGATATTCGCTTTGGCTTGGAACAAGGCCTTAACTTCATCGCTATTTCATTTGTCCGTACGGCTAAAGACGTTAACGAAGTTCGAGCTATCTGTGAAGAAACAGGTAATGGACATGTGAAATTGTTAGCTAAAATCGAAAATCAACAAGGCATTGATAATATCGATGAAATCATTGATGCTGCGGACGGCATCATGATTGCGCGTGGTGATATGGGTATTGAAGTCCCATTTGAAATGGTTCCAGTTTACCAAAAGATGATCATTACTAAAGTTAACGCCGCTGGTAAAATTGCTATCACAGCCACCAACATGCTTGAAACAATGACTGATAAGCCACGTGCAACACGTTCAGAAGTATCTGACGTCTTCAATGCCGTTATCGACGGTACTGATGGTACAATGTTGTCTGGTGAGTCTGCAAATGGTAAGTACCCACGCGAATCAGTTCGTACTATGGCTACCGTTGATAAGAACGCTCAAACGCTTCTCAGTGAATACGGCCGGTTGGATTCTTCTAAATTTGAACGTTCAACCAAGACAGAAGTGGTGGCATCAGCTGTTAAAGATGCTACTAACTCTATGAACATCAAATTGGTCGTAACCATTACAGAGTCTGGAAATACTGCTCGTCTGATTTCTAAGTATCGTCCGGAAGCTGATATTTTGGCTGTTACTTTTGATGAGATTACTCAAAAATCACTTATGCTTAACTGGGGTGTCATCCCAGTCGTAACTGATAAACCTGCATCTACTGATGACATGTTTGAAGTTGCTGAACGTGAAGCAGTGAAATCTGGCTTGGTTGAATCAGGTGATGACATCGTTATCGTTGCTGGTGTTCCTGTTGGTTCAGGTGGTACCAACACTATGCGTGTTCGCACTGTGAAATAAGCTATTGAAAAGCTCTATGAAAGCTATCACAGAAATGTGGTGGCTTTTTTGACTGCTTGTCTCTGGAAGTTTGGACAGTAAGGAAGAGTTTCTGCGGAAAATAAACGGTATTTCAAATTTAGAAATATATTATGAGCTACATGAAAAAGGGTGATTCCTAATGTTGAAATTTCTTCATAAATAACGGCAACATCAGTCAGATCCTAGATCTATGGGGCTACATTACTTTTGTGAGATGGCAGTGAGTCCAAGATATCTTGTATGAGTGTATATCTCATCAGCCTTGGCATGTTACCCCTGTTGATAAATTCGAGATCGAGAATGCTATGCAATTTCTCCACGGTGATGCTAGCAGCTAAGAAAAAGATACCGTTACAAATACCTAATCTAGTCCTCTAAGTCAAGGTGATCCTGTCATGTTTCTGTTGTTTTCTGATAGGGATTTGTTAAGTCACTGGCCTTTTCTAATCAATAAAGAAATGTTATAATGTAGGTCATTGGAAGGAGTTTCTATGGTTAGACGTGATCTTATAAGAAACATTATAATTTTTTTAGTCCTCATATTAGCATTTATCTTGCTGCGTATCTTTTTGTTTTCAACAGTTAGGATAACATCCGATACAGAAAATCATTATCTTAAAAAGGGCGATTTAGTGACAGTCGTTCACAAGCGCATCCCTACATATAAGGATTTTGTCGTCTATAAGGTTGACAGTAAGGAATATATTGGCCGGATTGTTGCCAAATCTAATCAAACAGTGACTTCCATGGATGATGTTCTCTATGTTGATAATAAGGTAAAAAATGAAACCTACCTAAAAAAAGAAAAGGACGCCTTTCTCAAGAAGGCTCAACCAGGTCAATACTTTACGGAAGATTTTACAGCTCAGACGATTGGTAAGAGTGATAAGGTCACTAAGGTTCCAAAAAATTCCTACTTGATTCTAAATGACGAGCGTCAAAATAAAAATGATAGCCGTAAGTTCGGATTCATTTCCAAAAAGCAAATCAAGGGAGTCGTTTCCTTCAGGCTTTGGCCTCTGAGTAAATTCGGTTTTGTAACTGTGGAGTAGCTTTGCTACTCTTTTTTGTCGCAGATAGATCGTTTCGTGCAATCTCCTCTAGCTAGCAAGGAAATGCCATTCTCAAATATTATCTTGCTTGGGAAGAGAAACTGAATCCCGATTAGCAAAAAACTGAGCTAGGGACTGTGGCTTCTTAGGCAGTAAGTTGAGATGTTTAGGGCTAATTGAACTATACCAATTTTTCTCTTGACAAAGTGAAAACATTTAAATATACTGTATTTATCGTGATTGGTTTCAAGAATAGACTAGACCAATTTAAAGCGAAATAGAAAAAGGAGAGGTAGCTTAGCTACCGATTAAAAAGTATGTGTGGAATTGTCGGTGTTGTCGGAAATCCAGAGGCAACTGATATTTTAATTCAAGGTTTGGAAAAATTGGAATACCGTGGCTATGATTCAGCCGGTATTTATGTGACGGATGGTCAATCAAGTCATCTGATTAAGGCTGTCGGGCGGATTGCTGAATTGGCAGCTAAAGTTGGCAATATAAAAGGAACTGCTGGCGTTGGTCATACGCGCTGGGCAACCCATGGACCGGCAAGCGAGGTCAATGCTCACCCTCATCAATCACAAACAGGACGTTTCACCTTGGTGCATAACGGTGTGATTGAAAACTATCTTGATATTAAAAATACCTATCTTGCTGACCATGATTTCAAGGGGCAGACAGATACAGAAATTGCGGTGCATCTGATTGGTAAATTTGTCGAAGAAGATGGCCTCGATGTTTTATCTGCCTTCAAGAAAGCTCTTTCTATTATTGAAGGATCTTATGCCTTCGCCTTCATGGATGCTAATGATAGCGAAACGATCTATGTTGCCAAGAATAAATCACCGCTTTTGATCGGCTTGGGTGATGGCTACAATATGGTTTGTTCCGATGCCATGGCTATGATTCGCGAAACTAACCAGTTCATGGAAATTCATGATAAAGAGCTGGTTGTTGTTAAAGCTGACAGTGTTCAAGTGCAGGACTATGATGGCAATGTGCAAGAACGTTCTAGCTACACAGCAGAGTTAGACTTATCTGATATTGGTAAGGGAACCTATCCTTTCTATATGCTGAAAGAAATTGATGAACAGCCAACCGTTATGCGCAAGCTTATCAATACTTATGCAGATAGTCAAGGTAAAATGACGGTTGATCCTGCCATTGTTAAATCTGTTCAAGAGGCTGATCGTATTTATATCTTGGCAGCCGGAACCTCTTATAACGCTGGTTTTGCTGCCAAATCAATGTTTGAACAGTTGACGGATACGCCAGTTGAGCTTGGCGTTGCTTCTGAATGGGGCTATAATATGCCCCTTTTGAGCAAGAAACCTATGTTCGTTCTTCTCAGCCAATCTGGTGAAACGGCTGACAGCCGTCAGGTCTTGGTTAAGGCCAATGCCATGGGAATTCCAAGTTTGACTGTAACGAATGTTCCAGGTTCTACCTTATCGCGTGAAGCAACTTATACGATGCTCCTTCATGCTGGTCCAGAAATTGCTGTTGCTTCTACTAAGGCCTATACGGCTCAAATTGCAGCTCTTGCCTTCTTGGCTAAGGCTGTCGGTGAAGCCAATGGTAAGCAAGAAGCTCTTGACTTTGATTTAGTTCATGAATTATCCATCGTAGCTCAATCCATCGAATCAACCTTATCTGAAAAAGATGTCATCGCTAAGAAGGTTGAAAAGCTCTTGCCAACCAGCCGCAACGCTTTTTACATCGGTCGCGGTACTGATTATTTCGTGGCTATGGAAGCTTCCCTCAAGCTCAAAGAAATCTCTTATATCCAATGTGAAGGTTTTGCGGCTGGTGAGCTTAAACACGGGACAATTTCTTTGATTGAAGAAGGAGTACCAGTTCTAGCTCTTATCTCTTCCAGTCCTAAAGTAGCTGCCCACACTCGTGGTAATATCCAAGAAGTGGCAGCCCGTGGTGCCAGTGTATTGACTGTTGTCGAAGAAGATCTGGCAACAGATGCTGATGATATTATTGTCAATAAGGTCCACCCTTATTTAGCTCCAATCTCTATGGTTATCCCAACTCAACTGATTGCTTACTTTGCTTCCTTGCAGCGCGGATTGGATGTTGATAAACCGCGTAACTTGGCCAAAGCTGTTACCGTAGAATAGCAAGAGAAGGCGATAAGAAAAGGACTGGGTGGCTAGAAACAGGCCTAAGTGATGATTTCCAGCGACTGCCTAGGCTTTCTGATTATATTGAACAGAGAAGAGAGCATAAAGCTTTTGTTACTGATGCTTAAAGGAAAAAGCTCATGTGACAGCTTCAACGGTTGACTCGTCTATACTTATTTTAAAAATCAAGCTTAAGAAGTTTTTCTTAGGCTTTTTGAATGGCTTGAGTTGATGTCTCCAATAAGCCGAGCAGCTTTGTCAAAGATTTGTCTTTGTGGCAAAGATTTTTTGCCAAAGTTTGAGTGTTTTGGCAAAAAGAAAAGTCTTATAATAAAATCGTAGAAGATTGAAAGGAAACGAATAAGCTGCAGGAGAGAAAACACTCATCTCACTGGAGATTTTAATTTAGTTTCTAGTTTTCAATAATTCCATTTTAAAGGAGGATATCTTCATGTCTAACGGGAATTCATTGAAAGTCAGAATCCAGAAACTGGGGACTGCACTTTCAAATATGGTTATGCCAAATATTGGTGCCTTCATTGCCTGGGGGGTAGCAGCTTCGCTCTTCATTGCAACGGGTTACCTCCCTAATAAGGACCTAGATGCCAATGTTGTCGGTCCTATGCTAAAATACGTCCTGCCACTTCTGATTGGTTATACGGGTGGTTATAATGTTCATAAACAACGCGGTGGCGTTATCGGGGCTATTGCTTCTTTCGGTGCCATTGCCGGTTCAACCGTTACGATGTTCATCGGTGCTATGATTATGGGGCCTTTGTCCGCCTGGGTATTGAAGAAATTTGACGAAAAGGTTCAGCCAAAAATCAAAACTGGTTTTGAAATGCTGGTGAATAACTTCTCACTCGGTTTAATTGGTTTTGCCTTCATGGTTTTATCTTTCTTCATCATTGGCCCAATCGTAGCGCAATTGACCGAATGGGTTGGTATCGGTGTAGAAGCTATTGTCAAGGTTCATCTCCTGCCAATTGCGAACTTGATTATTGAACCAGCTAAGATTCTTTTCCTCAACAATGCTCTTAACCACGGTATCTTCACTCCACTTGGTACAGAACAGGTAGCTAAGGTTGGTAAGTCGGTTCTCTTCTTGCTGGAGGCAAATCCTGGACCAGGTCTCGGTGTGCTGATTGCCTATGCTGTCTTTGGTAAAGGTTCAGCGAAATCCTCTTCTTGGGGAGCTATGATTATCCACTTCTTTGGTGGTATCCATGAAATTTACTTCCCTTACGTTATGATGAAACCAGCTATGTTCTTAGCTGTTATTGCCGGTGGTTTGGCCGGAACTTTCACCTTCCAAACACTGGGAGCTGGATTGACAGCGCCTGCTTCGCCGGGTTCTATTATCGCTATTATGGGGATGGCGCCTAAAGGCTGGGGACCTCACTTGGTCGTTTTAGCCGGTGTCTTTGCGGCAGCTATAGTATCTTTCTTGGTAGCTTCCGTTATCTTGAAATCCGATAAGTCTGATGATGATTCCCTAGAAGCGGCTCAAGCGGCTACCCAAGCGGCTAAGGCAGAATCTAAAGGGGCAACTGCTCAGCCAATGGCTAACTCAGGCGATATTACAGCAGACAATATCCAACAAATTATCTTTGCCTGTGATGCTGGTATGGGAAGCTCAGCTATGGGGGCCTCAATCCTGCGTGATAAGGTTAAGAAATCCGGTTTGGATATTCCGGTAACTAACATGGCCATCTCTAACCTGACCGATAAAGATCATACCTTGATCGTTACTCAGGAAGAGTTAGCAGATCGGGCGGCTGAACGAACTCCTAGCAGTGTTCATGTTACCGTTGATAATTTCTTAGCAACACCTAAATATGATGAGATTGTTGGCCTTCTAGCTGGCGAAGCTACAGCTAATCAAACGGCAGCAGCTCCTCAAACAGAAGCAGAAGGACAGATTGCCGATGATTTAGATTTGAACTACATTGATGAGGTTGTTTTTGCCCATGGTAAGGCAGAAGGCTCAGCCACTATGGGACAAGCTACTCTGGAACTCATCTTTAAAAATCATGGTATTGGTATCCCGGTTTCTAAGGCAAGCAATGAAAATCTTAGCAACTTTAACGCCAAGAATATTTTGGTAGTGACGACAATTGCTAATCAATCGGCTGCTCAGACTCATGCTCCGCATGCGCAATACTTGGTTGTAGACAGTCTAGTAACGACACCGGAATATGATAAGATGGTTGCTCGGATGCATAAATAAGTCAAGATTTTTAAAGGCTGATTAAAAGTAGTACAATGGGCTTATGATATTGACAAAACGTGAAGAAAAACTAGTTAAGGCTTTCCTCGATGCAGGAAAGCTTTCCATAGGTGATATTCAAAAGGTTTTGAATGTGTCTCAAAGGACAGCCTATCGGACTATTTCAGACTTGACTGATAGCCTGAAAGCAGTAGGAATTCAGTTGAAAAAAGAGCAAAAAAAGTTTGCCCTATCAGGAGACCTTTCCAAATTAAGCTCTCTCTACAGTCAAGAAGATTATAGCCGCAGCGAACGCCTTAATCTGATTTGTTTAGCTCTATTGAGGGCCGATAAACCTTTGACCAACGCCTATTTTCAAGAAGAACTTATGGTTAGCAATGTCACTGTTATTCAAGATATCACTGATGTTGAAAATCGTCTCGCTGAATTCGATGTTCAGATGGAACGAAAGCAGGGCTACTTTTTGAGGCTGACGGCAGAGCAGCACCGCTATTTATTGGCTGTGCTCCTGACTCATCTGATCAGATCAGCCGATTTCAAAGCAGGTCAATTTGGTCAGTGGGCTAATAATCTAGAGGAACCGCTCAAAAAGGCTAAACAGGCTTTCCGTGAAGCCCAAGCCTTTATGCCAGAAATGGATCCTAAGTTATTGCAATTTTTCACTATCCTTCTGGCCCTTTCCAAGTATTTTGGACAACCTAAGGCTGTAACGCATGTCAGCAAGCAGTCTTTGGAACTAGCCCAGAAACTTTTTGCCACATATTCGAAATTGACAGCCCAAGCTTATGCTATTAATGATATCGTTTATTGGGCAGATCGATTCGATGAACTTTATATCAAACGTCAAGAAAATCCTCTCTATGTAGAAACGTTTGATAGTCAGTATTTTTATAATGTGACTAATTTGATTGATAAGGTCTCCTCTTTTACCAAGATTAACTTTGTTAAGGATAAGACCCTCTTTCATTTTCTCTTTCATCACTTACGCTTGAGTTTGGCTATCCCTCAGCTCTTTCCTGATCAGTCGGTCTCATCAACAGCACATCTGGTGGCTTATCAAAATGAGTTTCTCCATCGGATCATTCGGCTGGTGGTCAAAGATCTCTTTCCTGCCTATCTGCAAAATGAAGCTGAGTATGAATTGATAACACTCCACTTTGCTTCCAGCATTAGGCGGAGTCCGGATATCTATCCGATTCAGATTTTGCTGCTGACCAACCAGCGTCCCTTGGCTATCGAACTTCTGATTACTAGGATAAAGTCGATTGCGCCTTTTGTTCAGTCGGTTCAAGTCAAGCGCCTTGAGGAATTTGATGCCTCCTATTTGGAAACTTATGATTATGTTCTAGCGACTAGTCCCAATGAGTACGAAGGGGTTGATGTTATTTCGACCTATCCGAATACGGCAGAGATTTTGCGCCTGCAAGATCGTTTGCAGGCGGTTCAATTAGACCGCAATCAGCAAAGAGAACGCAATATTGAGCTGGTTGGCAAAACCGATTTACAGCTTTATTTAGAGGCAAATCGGGAGCTCTTGGATCGTTTTCAGTTAAGAACATTAGACAATGCGTCTTCTTTCGAAGAGACAGTAGCTGAAATTGTCCAAGATTTGCCTTTCATTTCAGATCGGGACTATTTGACAGAAAAACTGCTTAAGCGTTTTTCCCTAAGTCCCTTTGCCATTCCTGAAACCGGCTTGGCCTTGTTGCATACGCAGTCTCACGCAGTAGAAAAAAGTCAGTTCATGGTTTATCAATTAAAGCAGGGCGTTGAAGCTTTGTCAATGAACCATGAGAAGGAAGAAGTCAGTCGGATTTTGGTTATGCTGACGAAGGACAATAGTCAAGATGAAGTCAAAAAACTGATGTCGGCTATCGGCCAGTCCATTATTGAAAACCATCTCTATACTGAAATTTATAAAACTGGTAATCAGGAGATTATCTACCAATTATTAAATAAGATTTTTACAGAAACAATCAAAGATTTGGAGACTTAACTATGGAATTTGAAAAAACACTGATTAAACTTAATCAGCAATTTGCCACTAAGGAAGAAGCTATCCGTTACTGCGGTCAACTTTTGGCAGACAGCGGCTATGTTAATCCTGAATATATCGAGGCTATGGTGCAGCGTGACCAAGAGCTATCGGTCTATATGGGGAATTTCATTGCCATTCCGCACGGAACAGACGAGGCCAAAAAGGAAGTGCTCAAGTCTGGCATCACAGTCGTTCAAGTACCCAAGGGGGTTAATTTTGGAACAGAGGAGGAACCACAAATCGCAACAGTCCTCTTTGGAATCGCTGGTATCGGTGATGAACACTTGGAGATGATTCAAAAGATTTCCATCTTCTGTGCGGATGTTGACAATGTCGTTAAATTAGCCGATGCTCAGTCTGAGGATGAAGTTATTCGCTTATTAAACAGTGTTGCCTAGATAGAAGGAAAAGAGGTTTATGATGAAAAAAGCAGTACACTTTGGTGCCGGAAATATCGGCCGAGGCTTTATTGGTGAGATTTTATTTGAAAATCATTTTGATATTACCTTTGTTGATGTTAACGAAGCCATTATCAATGCGCTTAATGAGCGCCACAGTTATGAGATTGAAATTGCTGAGGACGGTCAGCGTCATATCGCTGTGTCAGGTGTTAGCGGTATCAATAATGCTCAAGATCCAGAGGCTGTCGTGGCAGCTATCACACAAGCAGATATTATCACTACGGCCATTGGTCCTAATATCCTACCGCTTATCGCTGAATTGGTAGCAAAGGGGATCGAAGCCCGCCAAGCCGCTGGCAGTCAGCAGGCCATTGATGTTTTAGCCTGCGAAAATATGATTGGCGGGTCAGAATTCCTCTGGTCCGAAGTGCAGAAGCACTTATCTGAAGCTGGTCTGGCCTATGCTAAGGAATATGTCGGCTTCCCTAATGCGGCTGTCGATCGCATTGTTCCGGCGCAAAGCCATGAAGATCCTCTTTTTGTGGTGGTTGAACCCTTCAAAGAGTGGGTTGTTGAAACTGGCCGCATGAAAAATAAGGCATTGAAACTGGACGGTGTTCATTATGAAGAAGAATTGACGCCTTTCATTGAGCGCAAGCTCTTCTCAGTCAACTCTGGTCATGCGACATCTGCCTATACAGGTGCCTTCTATGGCGCCCAAACGATCCTTGAAGCACTTAAAAACGAAACGGTTAAAGCTAATGTCGAAGCAGTTCTAGCAGAGATCCGCAGTCTCTTGATAGCTAAATGGGGCTTTGATGAAGCAGCCTTGGTTGATTATCATAAGGTCATCATCTCTCGCTTTGAAAATCCTTATATTGTCGACGATGTGACCCGTGTTGCCCGCACGCCAATCCGCAAATTGGGCTTTGATGAGCGCTTTATCCGCCCGATTCGTGAATTAAAAGAGCGCGGACTTTCCTATGACAATCTTTTAAAAACCGTCGCCTTTGTCTTCAAATACAATGATCCTGAAGACCCGCAATCTGTTGAATTGCAAGACCTCTTGGCTAGCAAGTCGCTACCAGAGGTTATCGCCCAAGTCACAGACCTTAAAGACCAGGATCTCATTAAAGAGATTGAAAATGCAGTCACTTCAATCTAGAAATAGACAGCAGTCATGTTAAAAGCAAGCTAAATTGATAGCTTGCTTTTTTTATAGCTCTGAAAAGTAATTTTTAAACGTATTATTAAATTTTCTGAAATTAGTGTATAATTAAAGAGGAGGTATATAGTAACTATTAATATCAATATTTATTTATTACAATTAGTCAAGTGTAGCACAAACTTAGCAGTAGGAGTAATGTAATGTCAACAACAATTGAAGTCAATAAGCAGACAGTTAAACAACTTTTAGAAACAGGAAAAAATAAAATATTTGTTATTCCTGAGTATCAGAGGCCATATGCTTGGACAGCTGATCAAATTCAGACTTTATTTGATGACCTTGTGGAATATACAGAGACTACTGCAGGCAATAATAGTAGTGAAGAAAGTACTTACTTTTTGGGGACGATTGTTTCGTATGAAAATGATGATAATGAGCAGGAAATTATTGATGGTCAGCAACGCATTACTTCACTATTCTTACTATTAAGAGCTATATACTCTAAGTTGGTTTCAATGAGTGAAACACCACAGTCAAAAAATTTCATCACACAAATTGAATCAGCCTTGTGGCAGCAAGATGAGCTAACCGCAGAAGTTGATTTTGAGAAGATATTAATTATTTCTAGGGTGATGGGAGAAGAAGGTAATGAAATCTTTTCTAATATTTTAGTTACTGGTACAGTGAAAAAAGGAGCAAAAGATAATTATTCTCTTAACTACAGTTTATTGACAAAATTAATTGAAGAGTATGCTAGCAAAGAGCCAGAGTTGTTTTATTGGTTAATTCGGAATATATTAAATAGGGCAATTTTACTTCCTATTACTGCTGATACACAAGATACTGCCCTAACCATATTTTCAACTCTGAATGACCGGGGATTAGCATTATCTGACGCTGATATTTTTAAAGCTAAGATATATAATCACCTAGATGAAACGGACAAACAATCTTTCATTGAACATTGGAAACAGCTTGATGAAAATGCAATAAACGCAAATGAAAGTATACAAAAGCTATTCTATTATTATATGTTCTATTTAAGAGCAAAAGAGAATGATAAAAATACAACAACGCCTGGTATAAGGAAATATTATTCTCAAAATCAGTATAAAAGACTCTATGCTAAGAACTTGTTAACTGAGTTAAGTGCATTGTTAAATTTATGGATTGTTGTTAACAATAATACAATAATTGATGATGAAGCTTGGTCAGAAAATAACGAGATTCTAAAAGTCTTAGACGCCTTGTCCTCATACCCGAATGAATTCTGGAAATATCCTGTTGTTATTTACTATTTAAGATATAAGGATTCTGTGGAATTTGAAAGTAACTTTCTAACTTTCCTCAGACGTTTGTTCGCAGTTCTATCTGCTCGGTATATAGTAACTCCAACTATTAATGCTGTAAAGCGCAGCATATTGAATTTAAATGCAGAAGTTTACCGCTCTGAAAATCCAAAATTTGATTTTAAACCTGTTGATGAAGAGGAATTAAAAGAAAAGATAAAATATTCTCATAGAAACACAGTTCGAATGATTTTGAAAGTTCTTGCCTATCAAAAACAAGAAGGTTTACTTCCTCCTAAGTGGGAAATTGAGCATATCTTGCCTCAAAAATGGCAAAGTAGTTACTTTCCAGATAGTACAGAACAAGAAGTAAAACTTCTTACCGAACATATTGGCAATAAACTTCCTTTTGAGAAGAGACTGAATATTATTGCGGGTAATGGTTATTTCCAAAAAAAGCAAGATAGTTATAATAAATCAAAAATTGCAATTGTTCAAGAGTTATCTCAAGAAAAATCTAAATGGGGACTAGATGATATTAGAGAAAGAGATATAAGGATTTCGGATAACTTGCTGGATTTGCTTAAATCGTGGGGGTTAAACAAGATTGATTCGGAAAATAATAACAATAATGAATCAAAATATGAAATTCCTGCTGATAGAATAAAAGACTATAATCAATTTTTGAAGATGTTCAATAAGGAAGACTCAGATAATAATAGGAAACAATTTTTACAAATATAGATAATAATTCTTATAGACTATTTGCTCCCCGATCCTACAGTAGAATAGTACTATTAATGCAAATGGAAGAATAGGAGTGAATAAAGATTGTAATAATAGCGAAGTTTAGATGTTAGAGTAAAATAAATAGTTTAGTAGACTGCTTTACTCCCAAAACAAAATCTTAGGTCACTTTGAAAAATTCTCTTTGTAGTCATTTATCTTGTAAGCGGTAAGAATTTGTAGAATAGTAATAATTAAACCTTGATGAGATTAGAGGATAGAGTAACATCTGTTCTCTTTTTTGTTACCTTTAGTTTTAATTTTGTGGGACTGTTATACTCGAAGAAGCTCCATCATTTCTGACAATGAGAGTTGGCTACTAGTAGTCATTCCGCAGTTTGCGTTGGTTGCCAAGCAGTATTTGCTGGCTATCTATTGACCGAGAGAACGGTACAAACCACCTATTTGATGGGGAAGCTGGATTAGTTTAGGACTTAATAGAATTGTAATTTAGCTCAGTTTAAAAAATGCTATAATCAAATGTGATTTCTGACTGATTGAAAAGGACATAGGGTAGTGGCCAAAGCTCAGGATGCTGATAGGATTTTCAACACTAGTGAAACAAATTATTTAAGTTCGTCTGAAAAATCCGTGACAAACTAGGCGTGACCCTGAGCTAGATATGAGTTGCTGCTGGATTTGCCTTCTGATTTCTTGGTGATTTTGTATATAGGGGTTCTTCTATTGAAGGGGTTCTCTACTTTGCAAAAAATTTACAGCTGGAAATGGGAAAGATCCTCACACGGCACTTATTAAAAATTGGGCAACTTTAAACTAGAGCACCAGCTTAATGGTTGACTACCTCTGGAATGATAGCGATGGCTATTACGAGCAGGATCTGTGATTTTAGCAAGTACGAAAATGGGCAACATTATCTCAGGAGTAAAGAGAAAGTCCTTAAGTAAAGATAGAAAAATCTTGTCGCAGTCTGATAACAAAGGTCAGCAATAGATATCCACTAAAGAGAGGGGAAGCGAGTATGGAAGAAGATAATGAATTTGAATCAGCTTTTTCGACAGGCAAGGAAAATAATTCTCCTATCTTTTCAGGCCGAGATCCAAAGCCAGTGCCTGAAAAGAAAGACGCCAAAAGCTTTAAAAAAGGGCTCATACTAGCCTTTGGTGGAGTTATCGGGGTCACATTTTTAATCGTGTTAGTTGTTTTTATAGTGAATAGATAATTTTGGTCTGACTGCAAAATTTAAGCATGGCCTTGCTAAAGGAGCAAGGACCTGTACTTAGACTTATCAGGAATTTCAGAGTTTGAAAATGAGTAGTTCTTATGGACAGAGGACTTCAATAAAAGGAACGGATATGATAAGATTGCCAGTCAATACGGAAAAAGAGAGGATCACTTTCCCACAATAGTCTAAGTTTGAGTTATTGCCCTAATCCAGACAATTTGGATCTGAGCGTTGATAAGAAAGATAAAAACTGCTACCACACTTGCAAATCATTAAGTAACTGGGAAATAAGGATTTTTGCCCCAAGAGGAAGCTAGGGATTTTTTGAGAAAACTAAGTCTGATAACCTTGAAGTTGGGATAGTAAAAACGGTTAAGGAGAAGAGAGTTATCACTCTGTCATTACGAAATTGGAATACCCACACGAAAATAACTTTCTCCGGCCTGATGGTCTTGGACTAGAGTTTACGATAACCTATATAAATAGCTATGCAGTAAAGACTATTATCAAGTAACTATGAACTCTGCACAAAACAGACAGTATACGTTAAATAAAAAGAACTCTTCTAAAGAATAGTAGAAGCTCCTTACCTGAGGATTTCTGGCAGTTTCCCTTACCTCAAAACTAGCTTGCCCAGCTATCAGAATTAGGGTAAAATAGCTTAGTAAGTATTTTTAGAAAAGGAAAAATCTATGTCTTTACCAAATTGCCCCAAATGTAACTCGGAGTATGTTTACGAGGATGGTATCCTTTTGGTCTGTCCAGAATGTGCTTATGAGTGGGATCCAAACGAAGCTGCCGAAGAAGAAGGCTTAGTCGTTCTTGACAGTAACGGTACGCGTCTGTCTGATGGTGACAGCGTTACGATCGTTAAAAATCTCAAGGTCAAGGGAGCTTCAAAGGATCTCAAGCAAGGGACTCGTATAAAAAATATCCGACTGGTCGAAGGGAATCACAATATCGACTGTAAGATTGATGGCTTTGGTGCCATGAAACTCAAGTCAGAGTTTGTTAAAAAAATATAAATCCCTATAAAGTTCAAGGCAAAGACCTTGGGCTTTTTAACTGAAAAGACGAGGGCGAATTTATGTCGCCTCGTCTTCTACTATGATTGAAATCTAATGACAGATGCGGCCGCATCTACTTTGGCTGGGACACCCAAAGGAATGATAGCTCTAGGGGTAGCGTGCCCAACGTTGACATTATAAAGAATGGAGATATCTGTATCAATCACTTCCAGCAAGATTCGTTTATAGTCATCATAATAGGTTTCATCCATAGGCTTACCAACAATGACACCATTCAGGACCTCAAAAATACCAGTAGTTTTTAATGTTTCCAGCATGGTACGATAAAGGGCAGGTTCTGGTTTCTCTTCACTGGTTTCCAACAGGAGAATTTTTCCCTGCCAATCACTCAAACTGGGAAAGAGCTGATAACGCTGACAGAGGGCACTGCTGTCTTCATAGCGTGATGAATCAAAAATTTGATAGAGAGATTCCAAACACCCGCCTAGGATCGCTCCTTCAAATTGAGGACTTCCCTTCAATAACTCAAAGTCTTCATTTTTATGCATAATCCGACTGGTTCCTAAGACCTTGGGACTAAAATCTGTCCGCTCCTCATACCAGATAGCACTGGGCCTGATTTCTGAGATGCGACCTGTTTCTAGCAGTTCTTTAAAGTAATGAAAGGAGTAGGGCAGCATCCCTTGGTCTAATTCACAGATATCTGGCAAAAAGGCTTGACCGTAGAAGGTTTTAAGTCCTAACTTATGCAACATCAAGTGATTCATAGTAGTATCGGAAAACCCTAAAAAGATTTTTTGCTGGAGCGCTTGTTGCAGTTCGTTATGGTCAAATAAGTAAGGCAGGAGGCGGTGGGTATCATCGCCGCCAATAGCGCATAATATCATATCAATGGTAGGGTCTTTAAAAGCAGTGAGTAGATCTTGTGCTCTGGCTTGAGGATTCTCCCGCAGATAGTCAATACCTTTGAGAGCATGGTCTAAAAAAACAACTTCCAGCCCCAGCTGCTCCAAGCGTTTGACCCCTAAGTCCGCTTCAAACTTAATAAATTCCTCCCCAAGGATACCGCTGGACAGACTGACAATCCCAATCTTTTTAATCATAAAGGGCGCCTCCTTTTTGAAAATTACCAGCATTATAGCATACTAACCCTTGCTAGGAAAGGCTGAAAATAGTTGTGGATCTGTTTTTACCGATAAGTAATTTTGAAAATTTCAAAGAGAAGAATACAAATGTATTTTTTTCATTTTTATATGAATAAAAATAAATTGAGCTTTCAAACTGTCTGAGAATTTGGTATAATAAGGCATATCTTCACGTTAGGAGCCAGCTATGTCGTATGTATTAGAAATTCTTCCTGCACTCTTGAATGGAGCTCTCGTAACCTTACAGGTTTTCTGTATCGTTATCGTCTTATCCATTCCTTTAGGGATAGTCCTTGCCTTTTTGATGCAGATTAAGTTCAAGCCCTTAAACTGGCTTTTAACGCTCTATGTTTGGGTGATGCGCGGGACTCCGCTCCTCTTGCAGCTCATCTTCTTTTACTATGTTCTGCCAAGCGTTGGGATTGTCTTTGATCGGTTGCCAGCTGCTGTTTTGGCTTTTACTCTCAACTATGCAGCCTACTTTGCGGAAATTTTCCGCGGCGGTATTGCTGCTATCCCTAAGGGACAGTATGAGGCAGCTAAGGTCTTGAAATTCACCCAGTTACAAACCATCCGCTATATTATCTTGCCGCAGGTGGTTAAAATTGTTCTGCCGAGTGTCTTTAATGAGGTCATCAATTTGGTTAAGGATTCCTCACTAGTCTATGTACTGGGAGTCGGCGATCTTCTCTTGGAGAGCCGAACAGCTTCCAACCGTGACGCCAGCTTGGCTCCTATGTTTGTTGCGGGTGCCATCTACCTGCTCTTAGTTGGTGTAGTGACCCTAGCCTCTAAACGTATTGAAAAGAAATTTAATTTTTATAAGTAGGAGGGGTCTATGTTATTAGAATTAAAAAATATCTCCAAACAGTTCGGCCACAAACAGATTTTTAAAGCGTTTAATCTTAATGTAGAAGAAGGAAAGATTTTAGCCATTGTAGGCCCTTCCGGTGGCGGGAAAACGACCCTCTTGAGGATGCTGGCTGGGCTAGAAACAATCGATTCTGGTCAAGTCATTTATCAGGGGGCAGAAGTCCCTTTGAATCACTTAGAATCCGAAAATATTTTGGGTTTTGTGTTCCAAGATTTTCAGCTTTTCCCTCATTTGACAGTGCTGGAAAATCTGATGCTCTCTCCGACCAAAACGATGGGGATCACTAAGGAAGAGGCTCTGAGAAAAGCCAAGGAACTACTAGCCAAATTAGGCCTCGAAGAGCACGGACAGGCCTATCCTTTTTCTCTTTCCGGCGGTCAGAAACAGCGGGTCGCTTTTGCGCGTGCTATGATGATTGATCCCAAAATCATTGGCTATGATGAGCCAACTTCGGCCTTAGATCCCGCTTTGCGCCAGGAGGTTGAAAAGTTGATTTTGCAAAACCGTGAAATGGGCATTACCCAGATTGTTATTACGCATGATATGGATTTTGCCAAAAATGTTGCGGACGATATTTTGACGATTAACCCTAAATAGATAAAGGATAGACGATGAAAAAACTAATAAGAAGTCTCTCCATGGGATTGATGCTCCTTCTGGCAGCCTTGGTCTTAGTAGCCTGCAGCTCTCGGTCTAACTTCGCGACCGAGACGGATCAGTGGTCAACCTACAGTAAGGAAAAAACGATTAAAATTGGTTTTGATGCTACCTTTGTACCCATGGGCTTTGAAGAAAAAAATGGTAAGTACACCGGTTTCGATGTGGACTTAGCCAATGCTGTGTTTAAAAAGTATGGTATCAAGGTAGAGTGGCAGGCTATCGACTGGGACATGAAAGAAACCGAGCTCAAGAATGGGACCATCGATCTGATTTGGAACGGTTATTCTGTGACCGATGAGCGCAAGAAAGAACTTACCTTCACCGATCCTTACATGGTTAACCAGCAGGTGGTCGTGACCAAGAAGTCCTCCAATATTTCCAGCATCGATATGATGTCTGGAAAGAGATTAGGAGCCCAAGCTGGCTCCTCAGGCTATGATGCCTTTGAAAGTCAGCCTAACCTGCTCAAGAATAAGGTCAAGGATAAGAAGGCAATCCAATATTCGACCTTTACTCAGGCTCTGATTGACCTGAAGGCGGGCCGAATTGACGGCCTCTTGATCGACCGTGTTTATGCCAATTATTACCTCGAACAAGAAGGAGAGCTGGACAGCTACAATATTATACCAGCTGGCTATGAAGCTGAGAGCTTTGCTGTCGGCGCCCGCAAGTCTGATAAGACCTTGGTGAAAAAAATCAACCGAGCCTTCAAAGAACTTTACCAAGACGGCCAATTCCAGAAGATTTCCAAGAACTGGTTTGGTGAAGATGTGGCAACCAAGCAAGTTAAGAATACAAATTAGAGAGTGGGACAGACAGCCATGATGGCTTAGCCTTCGCCCACAAAATATTGTAATCTCCGGAGATTACGTATAAAAAAGATTTTCATTTTAGAAATTCTTTATCATCAACTCCGATTTCACAAAACATAAAATATAAAACGAACAATGATGAATTTCAGATGATTAAAATTCTATCGTTGTTCGTTTTATGACAGGACAGCTGACTTTTATTTCATGTTTCTTTCGTACCAATAGACAGAGCCTAACAGAAAGAGAGTGGCTAGAAATCACCATTTTATGACGATTTCTAGCCACTCTCTCACATTTTAAGGTTCAGGCCTTTGCCGCTTTCCTATTCTTAGGCGGCAGGCCTTGGCAGTTTATCTCCAGACTGCTTAAGAAGGTGCCTGAAAATGGGATTGCACTACAAGATGATAACCAACCAGCAGTGGTTCATTGGTGCTAAAGTACCTAATGAACTGTGCAGGGGAAAGACTTCTTGGCAGAGCCAACAAGCCTTTATCCCAACCACTGCACCTAGCAAATATAATTGACTAAATAAAACAAGGCTGAGAACTTTTGTCTCAGCCTCTCACCACTGTGCCAAACTGCTCTATCCAAAGCTGATAGGAGGAAGAACTTTTGTCCTATCCTCTTATGCTCTCTGTTCTGGGGTGATTTGGTGAAATACTAGTTTCCAAGTTTCATGGCGTCGCCAGATGCTGACATGCTGCTGATTTTCCAGACGATAGGTAATCAGCTTGGTCTTCTGACTGATAGAGGTCATTTTGAAGTACTGAAAATTGCTGGAGTAGTAGGGGGCCAGCTCAAGAAAACGATGCTGAGTCAAGACCTGACCATGCTCATTGACCAGCATAAAATCCTCGGCAATATAAGTCTCATAGTCAGGGATCTTGGCTAAAACTAGCTTTTCAAATTTGTAGAGCTTATTGTAAACATTATCGGAAATTTCATCCTCAGGAATGGGAGCCGGCTCGACGTGGATGTCCACATCGTAGACTTGAAAGTCATCGTGGAGCAGCTGCTCTACTTGTTCGGTAATGGCATGGCTTTCATAGACAGAGAGGTCAGGATTCATTTCTAGGACGAGATCGAGGAAGATATTAGAACCATAGGTTCGGCCCCGTTGGGATTTGACGGCTGTAATCTTGGGAATTTGTAGGATAGCCTTTTCATATTCAGCCAGTTGTTTATCGTCAAATCCGTCTGATAAGCTAAAGGTGGCCTGAATAAAAATGTCGTAAGCCGTCTTGAGAATGAAGTAACAGATAATGATGGCAGCAATCCGGTCAATGATGGCTAGGTTCATAGAACTAGCAACGATGGCAACCGAAGTTCCCAGCGAAGTCACCGCATCTGACAGGTTATCCTTGGAGGCCGCCAGAAGCGCTGATGACTTAACCTTCTTAGAGAGATGGCGGTTGTAGAAGTAGACACCGTACATGACCAGAGCTGAAATCAGACCGACCGAGGCACCCAGAGGGTCAATGGCCGTTTGACTATTACTGAGGAGCTTTTTAATGGTTTCCATGAGGACCTGAAAACCAACCAGAAACATGATAAAAGAGGTCAAGAGACTGGCAAGATCCTCAATCTTCCAGTGGCCAAAGCGGTGGTCCTCATCGGCCGGTCGACTAGCCAAATAGAGGCCAACTAAAAGGATAAGATTACTCATGATATCCGATAGATTATTAAACCCATCGGCTGTCAGCGATGAGGAATGGAGTATGTAGCCAGAGAGGAGTTTGCCTAGAGCGAGGACCAGATAGGCAAAAATAGAGACAATGGGCCCCCGTCTAGCAAATTTAATCGATTCTTCCGCAGTCACCATAGGTCCTCCTAAATAATTATAATGGCTTTATTATAGCAGAATTGCTGGCATCAAGCCAATCAAGTTACTGTCAAAAAATCCCCTAGATTTGCCTAAGGGATATCTTTTTATTATTTGCTCAAATCTAGCTCAGATTTAGCAAAATATTTTTTGGTTTCCGCAAGGATGATTGGAGAAAGTCCCAGCAGGGCTACCAGATTGGGGAAGGCCATCAGGCCATTGACAATATCAGCGATGGCCCAGATGGTTTCCAGCTTGATAAAGCCCCCGATAGCTACCATAGCCACGAAAAATGCCCGATAAACTGGAATGGACTTAGCTCCAAAGAGAAATTCAAAACAGCGTTCTCCATAGTAAGACCAACCTAAGATAGTTGTAAAGGCGAAGAGGACAAGACTGACAGTCAAAGCTAAAATTCCCCAATTGCCAAAGACAGACGCAAAGGCTGATTGGGTCAGGATGGCTCCGTCTAAGTTTGAGGACCAGCCGCCTGTAACAATGATAGCCATCCCCGTCAGAGTACAGATGATGATAGTATCAATAAAGGTTCCTGTCATAGAAATCAGCCCCTGCTCAACGGGTTCTTCAGTTTTGGCAGCAGCAGCGGCGATAGGAGCAGAACCAAGCCCAGACTCATTGGAGAAGACCCCACGAGCAACCCCTTTTTGCAGGGCGACCATGACCGTTGCTCCTATAAAACCGCCAGCAGCAGCGTGGCCAGTAAAGGCAGAAGAGAAGACTAGTCCGATACTGGGCAGAAGTTTGTCATAGTTAACTGCCAGAATAGTGAGGCCGGCTAGAACATAGATAACAGCCATAAATGGGACTACCAAGGTGGAGACACGTGAGATGGATTGAATACCACCGAAGATAATAATAGCAACGAGAATAGCTAGGACGACACTGACATAACGGGGGTCCCAGCCGATACTGTTTTTGATGGAATCGGTGATAGAGTTAACTTGGGTGAAGGTACCCGATCCTAAGAGGGCCGTCATGGTTCCAAAGATAGCAAAGAGAATTGCCAGCCATTTCCAATTTCTACCCAGACCATTGACGATGTAGTACATAGGCCCGCCAGCGATTTCACCATTTTCATCTTTTTCGCGGAATCTAATAGCCAAGAGTCCTTCGGAATACTTGGTTGCCATCCCGAAGAAGGCTGCCATCCACATCCAAAAGAGAGCTCCGGGGCCACCTGCCTTGATAGCCGTGGCCACTCCAACAATGTTTCCTGTTCCGACCGTAGCGGCCAGAGCCGTACAGAGGGCAGCGAAGCTGGAGACGTCTCCATGACCTTCGCTATCAGCGAAAATCAAGCGAAGAGCCTTGGGAAGTTTAACAATCTGCAGCAATCCCAAACGAATACTGAGATAGATCCCAGTCCCAACTAAAAGGATAAGAAGGGGCGGGCCCCAGATGAAGGTGTCAATCTTATTGAAAAAATCTAGCATAGTATTTCCTATCTTTTTCTTTTATATGGCAGGAAAAAGGGGCTAGTTGTCTAGCCCCGCCTGACACATTCTAAAATATATACCTTCGTATTATATAAAAATGTGACTGGAATTTCAAATTCTACTTTTAATTATCAAATGATTTGCCAGCCTTGCGCTTGAAGTATGACTGAGTTTCCTTGATGATAATGGGTGACAGGACTAAGAGGGCAATCAAATTTGGCAGAGCCATGAGGCCATTAACAATATCTGCAATTTTCCAAATGACCTGCAACTGCAGATAGCCGCCAAGTGCTACCATGAGGACAAAGATACAGCGGTAAATGGTGATGCCCTTAGTCCCAAAGACAAATTCGACACAGCGTTCCCCATAGTAAGACCATCCCAAGATAGTTGTAAAAGCGAAAAGGGCCAAAGACAAGGTCAGGACCAAACTACCGATATGGCCAAAGACAGAAGCAAAGGCCGATTGAGTAACAGCAGCCCCTTCTAAGCCCTTGACAGACCATTGACCAGTAATCAAGATGGAAAGTCCGGTTAGGGTACAGATGATGATCGTGTCGATAAAAGTTCCTGTCATGGAAATCAGCCCCTGCTCAACAGGTTCTTCAGTTTTGGCAGCAGCTGCAGCGATGGGAGCAGATCCCAGACCAGATTCATTAGAGAAGACCCCACGAGCAACCCCTAGACGAATGGCCTGCATAACTGTTGCCCCAGTGAATCCGCCAACAGCTGCTGTCGGTGTGAAAGCTGATTTAAAGACAGCGACAAGAGTTGGGATTAGGTTGTGGAAGTTGATGGCGATGATGGTTACAGTTGCCAGAATATAGAGAGCAGCCATAAAAGGGACCACTTTTTCTGAGACCTTGGAGATGGATTGAATACCGCCAAAGACGATGATCGCAACCAAGATTGCAATGACAATGCTAACCACTTTGGGTGACCAAGCAAAAGTATTTTGCAGGGAGCCCGTGATAGAATTAACCTGAGAAAAAGTCCCGATACCAAGTAAAGCAACCAAAATTCCTGCTAAAGCAAAGAAGTAAGCAAGCGGTTTAGCAATGACTTTTAAGCGGCCGGTAATCCCATTGGTAATATAATACATAGGTCCGCCGGACACTTGGCCGTTATCATCCTGGGTCCGATACTTGATAGCCAGCAGCCCTTCGGCATACTTCGTAGCCATCCCAAAGAAGGCTGCCATCCACATCCAGAAGAGGGCTCCCGGTCCGCCAGTTCCAATAGCCGTAGCAACCCCGACAATATTTCCGGTTCCAATGGTAGCGGCTAAGGCAGTTGCTAAAGCTGCGAAACTGGAGATATCTCCTTCACCTTGGTCTTCTGCAAAGATGAGTTTGAAAGCCTTAGGTAAGCGTAGCACTTGCAAGAATCCCAAGCGAATGGTTAAATAAATCCCCGTTCCAACTAAGAGTACCAGCAGGGGCGGCCCCCAAACAATATCATCAATTTTCGTAAAAAAGTCCAGCATGACTATTCCTCCAAAGTTCTAAGATTATCAAGCACCTACACAGGATTAGTCCAAGCAAAAAAGCCCAGACTAATCTGATTCTGGACTTGGAGGTACTAACAGCACACCCAAAAAAGCCTTGATCTTTTGGGCTGAATTTCTGTCCTTTTGCCTGAGAGTTTGAGTAAAGCGAATTTACCTTGCCCCTTCGGCGTTTTCTAGCTATTGGGCTACCTGTCCCTTCAGTAGAAAATCTCTCCAGAAGTCCGTCCATCATCAGTCCCATTCTATGACTAGAAACCTGAGAGCATTACTCCTTCGGCGAAAGGTCTAACCTTTTCTCTCCTGATGATTTCAATCGGTTATTTGATAAATATGCTACTAGTTTAGCTAAATATCCGAATGCTGTCAAGACGAATTTAAGAAATTACCCATTAAAGACGAATAATCTTAGAGAGAATTGCCACAAAGGGCCCTAAGTTTATTCGTATTGTTATAAGATATAGAAAAACTCCAAGAGCTAGGAACCCTTGGAGTTTGTAATGATAAGCCGTTAAGCGTCAATGCGTTTAGTCGTTGCCTTATCAAAGAAATGTCCTTTAGCGACATTGAAGGCCACATTGATGTGTTCACCTGGGGCTAAGTAATCGCGGGCATTGACCCGAGAGGCAAATTCTTGATTACCGACCTTACAGTAGAGCACGGAGTCGCTACCCAATAATTCGGAGATTTCGACGCTAGCATTAACAACAGCAGATGGGAAGGTTGTTTGAGCAATCTCAGCTGCAGAGATATCCTCCGGACGAATACCAAAGGTAACTTCCTTGCCCATATAGCCCTTGCTTTCTAAAAGTTTCTTTTGGCCTTCGCTCAGGGAGATCTCAAAACCTTTGCCATCGGAGATAGTGTCATGATTGACAGTGACATCGAAGAAATTCATAGCTGGACTGCCAATGAAACCTGCAACAAATTTATTGGCTGGTTTGTTGTAGAGTTCCTGCGGTGTTCCGATTTGCTCCACCTTACCAACCGTACCTGTACCAGCTTCGTTCTTACTAGCTGACATGATGACAATCCGGTCAGCCAAAGTCATAGCTTCGGTTTGGTCGTGGGTCACATAGATGGTCGTTGCTCCAATCCGACGGTGAAGTTTTGCAATTTCGGCACGCATAGATACCCGCAATTTAGCATCCAAATTTGACAGAGGTTCATCCATCAAGAAAACCTTAGCATCACGCACAATTGCTCGTCCCATGGCCACCCGTTGCCGTTGACCACCAGACAGGTCAGCTGGTTTACGATTGAGTAATTCTTTCAGACCGAGAATATCGGCTGTTTCCTCAACTCGTTTACGAATCTCATCCTTCTTATACTTCCGCAGCTCCAGTCCAAAGGCCATATTTTCATAGACAGTCATGTGGGGATAGAGAGCGTAGTTTTGGAATACCATAGCAATATCACGGTCTTTGGGAGATTTATCATTAACTAAAACATTATCAATATAGAGTTCTCCCTTGCTGATTTCTTCTAAGCCAGCAATCATTCGCAGGGTAGTTGATTTACCGCAACCAGAAGGGCCTACAAAAACGATAAATTCCTGATCTTTGATATCAAGGTTGAAATCTTCAACAGAGTAGTAGTCGCTGTTGGGATATTTTTTATAAATTTTATCAAGTTTTAATGTTGTCATAATATTTTCCTTTTATCTAAGATGAACCCAGTTCATTGATTATAGTGATGACCAGTAAAATGTTAAGTGATTGAGTGAAAGGTGAATCACTCAAACATCAATACAGCAAAGACGGTTGTGTAAAGAGCGCCATTGAGTTCGAGTGACAAGTTTCTGACAAAAAGATTGGCAGCTGCTTTAGCTTGAGCTAACTCAGATACGAACACCTTTAGATTAAAGATTGGGTGTCATTTTTTTAACTGTCTAAGATTTAGTTGACGCTCTTACATCTTACTTTTATTTCACAGAACCGCTGGTAATACCTTCAACATAGTATTTTTGCATGTACAGAAAGAGGAGGGTAATGGGGATAGCGATAATTACAGAACCAGCAGCAAAGGCTTTGAACCATTCATTGATAGTATCTTGTTCCAACATGGCAAAAAGTCCGATGGCTACTGTATATTTTTCTGTCGCATCTCCCAAGATAACCTTAGCGAAGATAAAGTCCATCCAAGGGGCGATGAAAGTAGTCAAGGCTGTATAGACAATGATAGGTTTAGATAAAGGCAGGGTAATCTTGAAGAAGATATCCTTGCGGGTTGCGCCATCAATCATAGCTGATTCATCCAAGGAATAAGGAATGGTATCAAAGAATCCTTTGGCAATGTAGAAACCAAGGGCAGCTCCAGCAGAATAAACTAATACAAGAGCTGTTAGGGTCTGGGTCAAGTCAAGGGCCTTCAAGATGTAGTAGATGGCAATCATGGACATGAAGCCAGGAAACATATTGAGGACCAGAGCCAGTTTCAAAAAACTATTGCGGAATTTGAATTTAATCCGACTGAGCGAGTAGGCGATAGCCACCGTAATGAACGTTGAGATAACACAAGAGCAGATGGCAACGATCAGAGTGTTCATAAACCATCTCGCAAAAGGAAAGGAATCGTTGTTAAAGAGCTTGATATAGTTGTCCAGTGTAAAGGTTTTGGGAATGATATAGCTGACAAAAGCTGTTCCCTCACCACGAAAAGAAGTCAAAACGACCCAGAAAATAGGGAAGAGCCAGATGATGGACAAGATAACCAGCAGAAGATAGGTTAGACTTAAATTAATGCGCTTTTTTGTTTTCATTATTTGACAGCCCCTTCCTTATAAGAACTTGTTCTTGTGTAGGCCAGCAAGCTAAAAGCAGCAGACAGGATGAAAATCAAAATACCAATAACAGAAGCAAGATTGTAGTCCTTAGCTGAAACAGTCAGCTTGTAAAGCCAGGTTACCAAGAGATCTGTTGAACCCGCCTGATAGAAGTTAGGATTATTTGGACCACCACCGGTTAAAAGATAAATAACGTTGAAGTTATTGATATTACCGATGAACTGTTGGATTAGAGTAGGGGTCATGATAATCAAAATTTGTGGAAAGGTAATCCGTTTGAAAATTTGGAACTTGCTTGCTCCATCAATTTCAGCAGCTTCCAATTGTTCTTGAGGCAGGTTCATAATAATGGACGTTGATACCAACATGGTATAAGGGATACCGACCCACATATTGACAATAATAATCGAGACCTTAGCCCAAGTTGGATTAGTCAAGAATGGCAGAGGATGGCTAGTAAAACCGAAATTCATCAGGAGCTCATTCAAAGGTCCGCCAGGTGCCAGAAGGTTTTTCATAATCAAAAGGGAAATAAAAATTGGAACGGCAATGGTGATAACGAAAATCGTCCGCCAGAGCTTCTTAAATTTCAGACCTTTAGTATTGATAATCAGTGCCAAGATAATCCCAAAGAAAAAATTGGTGATGGTAGCAAAGACAGCCCAAATTAAAGTCCAAGTCAGGATTGGAAAGAAGGAACCAGCCATTCGACCAGTTAGGACATTACCGAAGTTGGAGAACCCAACCCAATGGAAGAGACTGCCTGGTGGCAAGTGATTATGGTCAAAATTGGTGAAGGCTAAGCAAACCATGTAAACCAGAGGGACAATGGTAAAGAGCAGGACTCCCAGAAGAGGAATGGACATCATGGACATGTGGAAACGGCCATCTGCCAGACTGGCAAAATCTTCTCTAAAGCTTGGCACGTTGAGCCCTTCAGATTTAATCACATAAAGATTGCGAGCACTTTTTAGATTACACCAATAAATGTAAGCAAAAACACAGCAGAAGACTAGGGCTGCAATCCCAAAGATGAGGAGCAGCATAGAGTTATCACCGTCGACAGTCTTGGTAATTTCAATACCATCAACAGTTTCTGTTACGGTTCCTTGAGTATGGGTTCCTAAGGTAATCAGGCCTTTGAAAGCGGGGATAACCTGCAGAACAAAGCTGATCAGAAAGATGATTTCTGATAGAAGGAAAAACAGTCCCTTAATAATTTGCTTGTTTGCGAGATTGGCTGCCCCCATAATCAGGGGAGACAACTTAATGTCTAGGCCTCCATTTTTGAGCGCCTCTCGCACAGCTACCTTTTCGTAGTAGTTAGAGTTGTTCATGTGTAGCCTCCAAAAAGTAAATCAAAATATACTTTATTTAACTCATGAGTTAAACTGTAAGGAGCAAAAATTATTTTCTCGAGATAAGACAAGGAGGCTGAGATAAAGCTCTCAACCTCTCGGTCTATTCTATTCAGGAAGGTATGAGTCTTATTTCGTTGAAGCCAAGTCTTTATCGAATTGTTGAAGTTTAGTCATGTAGTCAGCTTGAGAAATTTTACCAGAATAAGGTCCACTAAGCAATGGAGCTGATAAATTCCAGAAGGTTGACATTTGGCTAATCTTAGGCATTACAACAGTGTAGTCACTTGAGCTTGTCATAGTCGCAACAACCTTAGCTAATGGGTCAGAAGTTACGGCATCTGAAGCTTGAACATCCTTGTTAGAAGGAACAATGCTGCGAGTCTTGAATTGGTTGGCTTGACTATCTTTTTCAGTCAAGAAAGCAGCCAATTTGTAAGCAGCAGCGATACGTTTGCTATTGCCCTTAGCAGGAGCTTGGTTAACAGCATAGAGTTTAACACCCATAAAGGCCTTTTGTTGGACTTCTTGTTCACCAATTTGAACAGTTGGGTAAACAGCTACTCCCATCTTACCTTTACCAAGGGCTTTCAGAGCATCTGGGTAGTTCCAAGGTCCAGTTTCGATAGCATCTACAGAAGCGTTACCGAATTTAGAAACAGCTTCGTTATCAGGGACGTTGACAAAGCCAGAATTATCCTTTTGATTAGCTAGCCATTGCATAACAGCGACCCCTTTTTCGTTAGCCCAGTTTGTTCCTTTAACATCTTCACCATTTGCTCCGAAGAGGTTATTACCAACAGACAACATCAATGGTGCAATAGCATACGCATTAACCTCATTGAGACTAGCACCAAATTTTGCTTTAGAAGTCATGGTTTCGTAAGATTTAACATCTTCGGCAGACAATTTATCTTTATTGTAAAGAAGAACTTGTGATTCAACACCGAATGGGAAGGCATAGGTCTTGCCCTTATATTGAGCACCAGCTACAGCATTTTCAACATTGTTTGCTTTAACTTCTTTCACATATTTGTCAGGAATTGGTTGGATGATTTTTGCTTCAACCAGCTGCCCTAATTGGTCATGAGGCATTGAGAAGACATCAGCAGCAGCGGCAGAGTCTTTAGAAACCACTTCTTGAGCCTTCGAATCGTTAGATTCTTTGACTTCAATCTTGATACCCTTGTTTTCTTTTTCAAAAGCTTTGATGGTGTCAGAATAAGACTTCTTAGCACCAGTTGGAACCCAGAGCTTGAGGGTCGTACCAGAAGACTTGTTGCCAGAGCAAGCTGCTAGGGTTACGACGGATAACAAGGCGACACCGCCTGCAATCACCTTTTTCCATTTTTTCATGTTTATTCCTCCTAAAACATAAAAATTAAATTTACAATGTTATTATGAAATCGTTTGCAAAAAAAGTCAAGTATTTTTATAAACATATCCTATAAAAATATATTTGAAGAACTTTCTTAGTCTTAGAAGTACTGAAATAACAACAGTTTTAGTTAAAATAGCAAAATGACTAAATAGCACGCAAACGCTTGCATAAATTATTGCATTTTAGCCATATTGTTGTAAAATTGAGGAGTGAAAGACTTACAAACAGAGAGTGAGACAAAAATCAGTAGGGAGTGAGATCAACCTAAAAATTGAAAATTTTGGTTCTCACCACTCCTTAATTTTAAGGTGATGGCTTGAAAGAGAAGAGTCTCTCCCCAGACTTTTTAATCCCCCCACACAGCTCAAAAGGTTCCTCTGACCTTTTGAGGTCGGAAATAAGATGAACGATGGTCATCACATTCGTTTAGGTCTGTCTGTTTCGGTCTTATGACAACAGGAAAACCAACCACTGCGTCAATCTGGTAAATCTAGAATAATGCTAGGAGTCTGGACTTTTGTCCTAGACTCCTTATGCAGGCAAAATGATGGGAATAAACTCATATTTTAATCATTCGACTGATTATGAATCCGTTACTCAATCATAACTTTGATAATATTCTCATATTAATGACTCAAGAAAACCGAAAATCTCCTAGTGTGGTGAAAATCTCTGACAGCCTAGTATGTATCGAGACTTTTGCGACTGTTTATCTTTGGGAAAGATACCCTTTATCTATTGAATTGAGTTTTAAAGTCATAAATTGAAAAATATCAGAAATAGTGCTAGCCCAATTAACTGTGAGACTAAGGAGTTCTCGTTGCTTGGAATTAAATGGTTTACTTTTACGCGAAAAGAATTTAGCTACTTTTTAGAAGGGAGAGGATTATTTTGGTGACTATAAAGGATGTGGCAGAACGAGCAGGTGTCAGTCCCTCGACTGTCAGTCGAACCCTAAAGAATAGCTCTGCCATTTCGCAGAAAACAAAAGATAAGGTCAGAAAGACTATGAAGGAACTGGGGTATGTCCCAAACATTGCTGCTAAAATGTTGGCCAGTACTGATAGCCATGCTATTGGTGTTGTTTTCCCACCAATGATCAAGCAGGATCGGCATAGCCAACCCTTCAATATGGAGATTTTGACTGTTATCAATCATGAAGCTAAAAAGCACCACTATACCATTTCTGTTGTTGTAGGTTCATCAATAACTGAGTTGGAAGAGCAAATCAAGCGGATGTATGCTGAAAAGCGAGTGGATGGTTTTGTCGTCCTCTATTCTATGGCTGATGACCCAGTACAAAAATTTCTTAGGAATAATCAAATTCCCTTTGTCATTCTGGGAACACCAGTTGACTATGAGAATGAAACAACCTATGTTGATAATGACAATAAGCTCATGGCTCGTACAGCTGTCGATTATCTGGCTGAGCTTGGTCACCGTAATATTCTCTTTGTGACCGATGATCAGACCAGTGAAGTTTTTCTTGAGCGTTATATTGGCTATGAGATCGGCATGAGTCGAAAAGATTTGATTAGCCACTCTTCTGTGCTATTTGATCAATCGGATCTGCCGAATCTTCAAAAGTTTTATGACTATGTTCAGGCTAAGCATATCACGGCTCTAGTGGTTATTGATGATATGACCGCTCTCAAGGTTATGGAATTCTTCAATTGTCATGGTTTACAGGTACCGGATGATTTGTCTCTAGTTTCTTTTAACAATTCTCCTTATGCCCACATTATCCATCCTTATTTGACGTCTTTTGATATTGATATTTCAAGTTTGGGAAGGGTTACCTTTGAACGAATTTTGGCTCTGGTTCAAAAAAAGGCAAAAAATCAGGCTAAGGTTTTGGTTCCCTTTAGCTTGAAGAAGCGGGAAAGTGTGCGTGATGTCAGAGAATCAAGAGATGAAAATTCTTGAGCTAACTAGGAACGCTTATTTGGGAGCTTATGCTATAATAACTCTAACTGTAAGGGGGAGAGGTTATGGCCAAGCGTAAGAAAATTTTCTATGTCCAAGTGGAATTTTTAAATGGTAAGCGCTGGCACTATCAGCTGCCCCGCGACCTGCAAAAGCCTATGCGGATGCATTTCCATGAGCATCCTGATGATTGGAAAAACCTGCTTTTCGGGGCTTTGATAAATGTCCCGACGGACGTTTACAAAGAGTCCAATAATTACCAACCCCTCATACACTTGGCTCGGGTTCGTAAGCTTTACTATCGTTACGAGGAGCAGTACTGGCGAACTAGAGGCCAATTTTTAACCAGAGAGAATTGGCAGACAGCCGGTTTGAAACATTTTAGGGAGAGCGTTCGCTTTCTGCGACATGATTTCAGATGGCGAAACAAGCTGATTATCACTTTAGATTATTGCCGTTGGCGCTATCGCTACCGAAATTTTTTGAAAAAAGCAGGAAATATCTGATTTCTTTAGTCTGATTTAAGCAAAACCAGCTATACTATAACCATCCTAAATAAACTTTTCTTTTTCATAATCTCCGAGGAAGTGCCTAGCCGTTTGGTTAGGTTCTTTCTATTTGTATTTCTTTAAAAATAGGGTGCCTTTCCTAGGGACTACATCACCTGCGTTCAGATTTCTAATTTTTTGCGAAGACTAAATTCTCAGGCTAATTTTCAGATTTTACAGCTGCATAGAACTTAAGCATTTTCTGCGAAGTACTTAACGGCTTAGTATCTTTTTCATATTTGTGTTATAATTTTAGGGCGAAATTGAAAGGGAGAAAAGCATGAATCCTTTACTGAATGGAATGAATGACAAACAAGCAGAAGCGGTCAAAACAACGCAAGGACCGCTTTTGATTATGGCTGGAGCAGGCTCTGGTAAGACCAGAGTTTTGACTCACCGAATTGCTTATTTAATTGACGAAAAGATGGTTAATCCGTGGAATATTCTGGCTATCACTTTTACCAATAAGGCAGCTAGAGAAATGCGGGAGCGGGCCATGCTGCTCAATCCAGCTACCGAAGAGACCTTGATTGCGACCTTCCACTCCATGTGCGTACGGATTTTACGGCGGGACGCTGATCATATTGGCTATGACCGTAATTTCACCATCGTTGACCCTGGCGAACAGCGTACCCTTATGAAGCGAATCATCAAAAGTCTCAATCTAGATTCGAAAAAATGGAATGAGCGAGCTATTTTGGGAACGATTTCTAATGCTAAGAATGACTTGATTGATGAAATTGCTTATGAGAGTCAAGCTGGTGATATGTACACGCAGATTGTTGCCAAGTGCTACAAAGCTTATCAGGAAGAATTGCGCCGCAGCGAAGCCATGGACTTTGATGATTTGATCATGCTGACGCTTCGCCTCTTCGACAGTCACCCCAATGTTTTGGCTTATTATCAGCAGCGCTATCAGTATATCCATGTCGATGAGTATCAAGATACCAATCATGCCCAGTATCAGCTGGTTAAGCTCTTGGCATCTCGCTTTAAAAATATCTGCGTAGTCGGGGATGCTGACCAATCCATCTACGGCTGGCGCGGTGCTGATATGCAGAATATCCTAGATTTTGAAAAGGATTATCCTGAGGCCGCAGTTGTTCTCTTGGAAGAAAATTATCGCTCCACCAAGAAAATCCTTCAAGCCGCCAATGATGTGATCAATCATAATCGTAATCGGCGTCCTAAAAAACTTTGGACACAGAATGCGGACGGTGAAGAAATCACGTATTACCGTGCCAATGATGAAAGGGATGAGGCCGTTTTTGTCGCTTCAACGATTGACCGAGAAGTGCGCGACAATGGACGTGATTTCAAGGACTTCGCTGTCCTCTACCGTACCAATGCTCAGTCACGGACTATTGAAGAAGCCCTGCTCAAATCCAACATTCCCTACACTATGGTTGGCGGTACCAAGTTCTACAGCCGCAAGGAAATCCGTGATGTCATTTCTTATCTCAATGTTATTGCCAATACCCATGACAATATCAGCTATGAGCGAATTGTTAACGAGCCCAAGCGAGGTGTGGGACCTGGCACATTGGAGAAAATACGGACCTTTGCTCTTGGGCAGAATCTCAGTCTACTGGAAGCCTCTGAGCAAATCATGCTCTCGCCTATAAAGGGGAAGGCAGCACAGGCCGTTTGGGATTTAGCTAACACGCTATTGACGCTGCGATCAGACTTAGATAAATACAGCCTTACCGAGTTAGTAGAAGAAGTACTAGACAATACTGGTTATTTGGAAGCCTTGCAGCTGCAAAACACCTTAGAAAGTCAGGCTCGGATTGAAAATATTGAAGAATTCTTGACCGTTACTAAAAACTTTGATGACAATAAGGAAGATGCTCCTGAAGATGAAACTGGTCTGGATAGGCTCAGCCGTTTCCTTAACGACTTGGCTCTGATTGCAGATACTGATGATGGTGATGCCGAATCAGCTGAGGTGACCCTCATGACCCTGCATGCGGCCAAGGGATTAGAGTTTCCTGTCGTCTTTCTCATCGGTATGGAAGAAAATGTTTTTCCTTTGAGTCGGGCAGCCGAAGATCAAGATGAGTTAGAAGAGGAACGCCGTCTGGCCTATGTTGGGATTACCCGAGCGGAAGAAGTCCTCTACCTAACCAATGCCAATAGTCGCACCCTCTTTGGGAAATCCAGCTACAATCGGCCAACACGTTTTATCAAGGAAATTTCCGATGATCTGCTGAATTACCAGGGTCTGGCTCGGCCTGTCAATACGTCCTTTGTGGCTAGTTATAGTGACAGCAGCGAAACGAAGTTTGGTCAAGGTATGAGTTTAGCTCAGGCTCTGCAAGCCAGAAAATCCCAAGCAGCTCCTAAATCCTTTGCACCCGCCCGCCCCGCAGGGGCTCAAGCTCAGTCAGCAGGTTCTGATAAGCCGGCTGTCGATTGGCAAATCGGTGACATCGCTCACCACCGTAAGTGGGGGGATGGTACAGTACTAGAAGTCTCCGGATCCGGCAAGACACAGGAACTCAAAATCAATTTCCCAGAAGTCGGTCTCAAAAAAGTTTTGGCCAGTGTGGCGCCGATTGAAAAAGGAAGCTAAAAATAACCCTTCGCTAACCGCCTTATTTGAAAGAGCAGCCTATCGAGATAAGGCAGGCAGCATGGAGGTCTACCTGCGCCCTCATTTCCCTTCTATGAGATTCAGACTTCTCAAAGACAGGCCTTGTATCAGGATTTTCTAAACAATGAAAAGAGCCAAAACAGATTGACCAGAAACTTTTAGAGGCTTGCTGGCAGGCGAACCAGTGTGACTACCAATATTTTGTCGGAGATTACCTGAGAGCCTTTCAAAAAGTGCTGATCCTTGAGGATATTCCTAGAATAGAGCGTTTTGCAAGGAGCAAGCAGCGGTCGAATATGATTGGTTTTCTGGACAGGATTAGCGGTGAAATTGGCCTCATTGATAAATGTGTTAATGATGTGATGCCGGCCTGAGCAAATGATGATAATGACTTTTGGATGAAACGGCTGGCTTATTGACCATCAGCTGGGAAGAAAGACAGCTACCGATACAGTACTGCTTGAGCAAATTTTAGCAGCCAACCTTGGAAACGATGAGTTTTTCATAAATAAGGAAACGGTTGGGTTCTGTGAGATTGCTCAAAAATAGATTCTGACTGGGTACGATATTTTTTCAAAGAATATGGGCACCTCATGTCCTCCTTGTTTATCAAGGAAAGCAGCAAGCATTTATAATCTCAGTGAGCCAATTCTAAATGTGGATAGATTTTAGACGAATCAATCTGATATTTTTACCATAAACGCATGAGATATAGCTTTCGGCTATATCTTTTTTATTTAGATAACTATTAGTCAAGAAAAAGTTTTAGGTGTAAAATAAGCCTAATGATATCTATGGAGGAATGATTATGACAACAGACTATTCATTTGAAACCCTACAGCTGCACGCCGGTCAAACAGTCGATCCAACGACTAAATCACGTGCCCTGCCGATTTACCAAACCACATCCTATGTTTTTAATGATTCGCAGGATGCTGAGGATTCTTTTGCTCTGCGGACAGAAGGAAATATCTATACGCGGATTACCAATCCAACGACTGCCGTTTTTGAAGAGCGGATGGCAGCGTTAGAAGGCGGTGTCGGTGCTTTGGCGACGGCTTCTGGCATGGCAGCCATTACTTATACGGCTCTTGCTTTAGCGCATGCTGGGGACCACATTGTATCAGCAACGACAGTATACGGCGGTACCTTTAACTTACTCAAAGAAACCCTGCCGCGCTATGGAATTACAACCAGTTTTGTGGACGTGGCTGATTTTGCCGCTATCGAAGCCGCTGTTAAGGACAACACCAAGTTTATTTTAGCTGAGACGCTGGGAAATCCCTTGGGGAATGTTGCTGATCTTGAAAAACTCGCAGAGATTGCCCATCGTCATAGTATTCCTTTGGTTGTTGACAATACCTTTGCCACCCCTTATCTCATCAATGTTTTCTCATACGGTGTTGATATTGCCGTGCATTCGGCCACTAAATTTATCGGCGGTCACGGTACTTCTATCGGTGGTGTAATTGTGGACTCGGGCCAATTTGACTGGGAAAAATCCGGGAAATTCCCGCAGTTTGTCGATGAAGATCCGTCTTATCACAATCTCAGCTATACCCGTGATATCGGGGCAGCAGCCTTTATTACAGCGGTTCGCACACAATTGCTGCGCGATACCGGTGCCTGCCTCTCGCCCTTCAATGCCTTTCTTCTGACACAAGGACTGGAGACTTTGTCTCTGCGGGTTGAACGCCATGTTGAAAATGCCAAGAAAATCGCAGAATATCTGGAAAATCATCCTAAAGTGACTAAGGTCAACTACGCCAGTCTGCCATCAAGTCCTTACTACGAATTGGCACAAAAATATCTGCCTAAGGGTGCCAGCTCCATCTTTACCTTCAATGTCGCAGGAGGAGCAGAAGCTGCTCGTAAGGTGATTGACAGCTTAGCCATTTTTTCAGATCTTGCCAATGTCGCTGATGCTAAGTCTCTTGTGGTGCATCCGGCCACCACAACTCACGGTCAGATGAGTCCGGAGGATCTCCTTGCCTGCGGTATTGAACCTAACCAAATCCGTATTTCTATCGGTTTGGAAAATGTCAATGATTTGATTAGTGATTTGGATCAAGCTTTAAAACAGATATAATTTGGGAGGTTTTTTATGGTAAGTCTGAAAGAAGCCTTTGCCATCTTTAAACAGGCAAAATTAGTTGATTTAACCCATCAAATTTCAGAGACCAGTCCCCATTTTCCTGCCTTACCAGCTCTTGAAAAAAAGGACATTTTTACCCTTGAAGATGGTTTTCATGTCCAACAATTCAAAGTGGTCGGTCAATACGGCACACATATTGATGCCCCTGTTCATTTTGTGGAAGGCGGTAAATGGCTGGATGAACTCCCCCTAGAAGACCTTTTCTTGCCTCTTTATGTTTTGGACTTATCCAAAGAGGTTGCTGAAAATCCCAATTATGAAGTGCGGGTAGAGGATATTTTAGATTTTGAAAAGAAACATGGCAGGATAGAAGCAGCTGCCTTTGTCGCTTTTCGGAGTGACTGGTCTAAAAGATGGCCCAACCAAGACGCTATCAGGAATCTCAACACTCAAGGTGTGCAAGAAACGCCGGGCTGGAGTCGGGAAGCTCTGGAGTTCCTCATCAAAGAGAGAAAGGTTAAGGCTCTCGGACATGAAACCTTAGATACCGATAGTGGTCAGACGGCTGCTAAAAATGGAGCTCTCCTTAATGAATATTATCTTCTGGAACAAGGCATTTACCAGCTGGAAGTCATGGCTAATTTGGATCAAGTTCCAGCAACTGGCAGCTTTATTGCTATTAGTTATCCCCATTGGGAAAAAGCCACCGGTTCCCCTGTTAGAGCCTTTGCCTATGTTGAACAATGAGAAATTTGGTAGTCAATTTGGCTACCAAATTTTTCGTCCTTATTTCAGGCTGAGGTCTTCTTGATGAGGACTGAGCCCTATGCTTCAAAATAATTTTTAAATCTTTTATGCCAATTTATGCTATAATGAAATGTAAAACATTTTTGGCTGAGAGCCGATAGAAAGAGCGTTATGGATTTAACAAAGTATATTGCATCAATTAAAGATTACCCTCAAAAAGGCATTACCTTCCGTGATATTTCTCCTTTAATGGCTGATGGCAATGCCTACAGCTATGCTGTTCGTGAGATTGTCCAGTACGCTACAGACAAAAAGATTGATATGATTGTTGGACCTGAAGCGCGCGGTTTCATCGTTGGTTGTCCAGTTGCCTATGAATTGGGAATCGGCTTTGCACCAGTGCGTAAGCCTGGTAAATTACCCCGCGAGGTTATCTCTGCTGACTATCAAAAAGAATATGGGATGGATACCTTGACCATGCATGCTGATTCTATTAAACCAGGTCAACGGGTCCTAATCGTGGATGACTTGCTGGCGACAGGCGGAACAGTTAAGGCCACCATTGAGATGGTAGAACGTCTTGGGGGGATTGTTGCTGGCTGTGCCTTCCTGATTGAGCTGGATGGCCTTAATGGCCGTCAGGCTATCGAGGGTTACGATACTAAAATTTTGATGAACTTCCCCGGCTGAGAGTTATAGACAGGACTTATAGCCTAACCTAACAAGGTTCTATTTGAAAAGCCTATCCCCATGTTTTATAATAGAAGTAGTCTATTATAGAATGGGGATATTTTCATGCCAATTACGCTCAATAAGAAATTGCCAGCCGTTGATATTTTAAAAAATGAGAATATCTTCGTTATGGATGATGCCCGGGCGAGAGGACAGGATATCCGGCCTATCAAGGTTTTGATTCTCAATCTCATGCCAACCAAGGAAGCGACGGAAACTCAGCTCTTACGCTATCTGTCCAATACGCCCCTGCAAGTCAAGCTGGACTTCCTTTATATGACCAGTCACCAACCTAAAAATACCAAGCCTGAACATCTGGAGACCTTCTACAAAACCTTTGCGGATATTAAGGCTGACTATTTTGATGGCCTGATTATCACAGGGGCACCGGTTGAAACCCTGCCTTTTGAGGCAGTAGACTATTGGCAGGAGCTCTGCCAAATTTTTGACTGGGCTAGGCGCCATGTCTACTCGACCTTGCACCTCTGTTGGGGAGCTCAAGCCGGCCTTTATTATAGGTATGGGGTTGATAAGGCTTTGATGGATCATAAGCTATCTGGTATCTACTCTCAGGATGTGGTTGAGCATTTTTCTCCCCTTATGCGGGGTTTTGATGATAGTTTCCTATCTCCCCATTCTAGGCATACCCAAGTGACGGAAGCAGATGTACGTGCCAAGACCAATCTGCAAATTCTAGCCAAAGGGGAGGAAGTTGGCCTGTCCATTTTAGCCAGCCGCGATTTGCGGGAGGTTTATAGCTTTGGGCATCTGGAGTATGACCGCGATACTCTTAAGCGAGAGTATCAGAGAGATATGAGGGCCCATAAGGGGCCTAGTCTGCCGGTCAATTATTTTCCCCAAGGCCAACCAAGCCAGCAACCGCCCCTCCGCTGGAGTTTAGCAGCTTCAACCTTCTTCACCAACTGGCTCAATTATGCTGTCTACCAAGAAACGCCTTACCGCTTGGAGGATTTGGAAAAAACAGGCAGCCTCTACGGTTATTTATAAAGAGGAACTATGACATTTTTAGAGAATTATCAAAACGGCAATCTGGTTCTGCCCAGCAGCCTACTCTTTCATTTTAAAGACATTTTTTCAAGCGCCGATGATTATTTGGTCTGGCAGTTCTTCTATCTGCAAAATACGACCAAGGTGGACGAAATGCCTTCCAGCCGAGTCGCAGATGCCTTGGGCAAAACGGTGGCAGAAATTAATCAAGCTATCTCCAATCTGACCAATCAAGAACTCTTGGTCATGAAGACTATTGAATTGGATGGTGAGACTGATATTATCTTTGATGCCAGTCCAGTTCTCAAGCGCTTGGATGACTTGCTTGGCAGTTCAGCTCAAGGCAGTCCAGCCCAACTAGATCCTCTTGATAATGCCAATGACTTGCAGGCCCTTATCAATGATTTTGAAAAGTCAGGCTGGATGCTGACGCCCTTTGAATTGGAGGACCTGCAAAAATATATCCGAGAAGACGGTCTCAGTCCGGACTTAATCCGTGAGGCCCTCAAAGAGAGCATTTTCAATAGCAAACGCAATTGGAAATACCTGACAGCTATTCTGCGACGCTGGACCCGTGATGGAATTACGACGGTTCGGCAAATTGAGGAGCGCCGTCAAGAGCGGGATCAAGCAAATCCTACTAAGGTTCAGGTATCGGATGATTTCCTCAATGCCATGAATCTTTGGAATGAGCAGGATTGACGGAATAAGGCGATAATGATCGTTAAAGAGGCTGAGACACAAATGGTCTTGGCCTTTTGCCGTTCTAACCGAAGATAAGGAGGCAAGAAGGCGTTTTTCTGCTATAATAATGATTATGGAAACAAATATTTCACAGCGTCTGCTGGATGTGGCAGATTTTATTCCCGGAGGGGCTAAATTGTTGGATGTGGGTAGCGATCACGCCTATCTCCCTATCTATCTTTTACAGGAAGGGCTGATCAACTCGGCCATTGCCGGCGAGGTTGCACAGGGGCCTTGCAGGTCTGCTCTGGCTAATGTAGCGGCAGCTGGCTTAAACCAGCAAATAGAGGTCCGTCTAGCTGACGGCCTAGATGCCTTTGATCCTGCTGATGGCGTGACGACTATTGCTATCTGTGGCATGGGGGGGCGACTGATTGCGGATATTTTGACAGCTGGTCAGGAAAAGTTAACAGATTTAGATCGTCTGGTTCTCCAGCCTAATAATCGCGAGGATGATGTCCGAGCCTGGCTGTCGGACCATGATTTTCACATTATTGCCGAAAAGGTCATGACAGAAAAGGAAAAATTCTACGAAATCATTGTGGCCCAGCCCGGACAGGAAGGGCTCAGTCCATTCGAGCAGCGCTTTGGTCCGCGGCACCTAGAAGAAAGATCAGCAGGCTTTCTAGCCAAATGGCGCAGAGAATTGGGAAAATTAGAGTTGGCCCTGAACAGGATTCCAGAAGCAAATCAAGGAGATCGACAGGCCATCAAACAAAGAATAGAAGCTATCAAGGAGGCGATTAAGTGAAGGCTACAGAATTTATTGACAAATATGAAAGCTACTGTCCGCAAGAACTTTCAATGGAGGGGGATATATCAGGTCTCCAAGTAGGAAACCTAGATAAGGATATTAAGCGGGTCATGGTGACCTTGGATGTCCGAGAAAATACAGTGGCAGAAGCTATCGAAAAAGAGATTGACTTGATTATTACCAAGCACGCTCCCATTTTTCGCCCTCTCAAGGATCTGACTAGCAGTCCACGCAATGACATCCTTTTAGACCTAGTCAAGCACGATATTGCTGTCTACGTCAGCCATACCAATATTGATATCGTTCCTGATGGTCTCAATGACTGGTTTTGTGACCTCTTGGATATCCAAGAAAGAGAGTACTTGACCCCTACAGCTGATGGTTATGGTATTGGCCGTGTAGGAAATATTCACCCACAAAGCTTAGAAGACTTAGCCCTAAAAGTTAAAGCTGCCTTTGATTTGGACAGTGTCCGATTGGTTTGTTATAATGGTGCTAATCCAACCGTCAGTCGGATCGCCATCTGCGGTGGCAGCGGTCAGAATTTTTACCAGGATGCCCTAGCTAAAGGGGCTCAGGTATTTATAACGGGCGACATTTATTACCACACCGCCCAAGATATGCTGACGGATGGCCTTCTGGCTATAGATCCTGGTCACCACATTGAAGTACTCTTTATTGAAAAATTACTGGTGAAGCTGACAGCTTGGAAAGAAGCGGCAGGCTGGGATCTAGATATTCTACCAAGTCAGTCTTCCACCAATCCTTTTAGTCATCTTTAGGAGGTAGGTATGGACTGGATTTTATCACAAAATGTCGTTTTATTAGCCCTCCTAGCAGGCCTCTTTACTTGGGGCTGTACTATTGTTGGAGCAGCTATCGTTTTCTTTTTTAAAGCCATCAGTCGACGGCTTTTAGACACCATGATGGGCTTTGCGGCGGGCGTTATGATTGCCGCTTCGTTCTGGTCCCTCTTAGAGCCTTCCATTAGCTATTCCAAAGCTGACTATGGTGGTTGGTCTTGGGTCCCAGCAGCAGTTGGCTTTTTGGTGGGGGGACTGGCCCTTCGCTTGATTGATGCCCTAGTTCCCCACCTGCACTTGGATAAGGCCGATGTCAGTCAAGCCGAAGGCCTTCAGCCTCCAAAGAAATTGTCCAAGACAGCCCTGCTTTTCTTGGCTATTACCATCCATAACTTTCCAGAAGGGTTGGCTGTCGGTGTCACTTTTGGGGCATTAGCTGGTGGTCATCCTAGCCAAGCGGCTCTCTTAGGTGCTATTGGATTGGCTATTGGGATTGGCCTTCAGAATGTTCCTGAAGGAGCAGCTCTATCTATTCCAATTCGGGCCGATGGTAAGTCACGCCTGCGAGCTTTCTATCTAGGGTCTATGTCAGCAATCGTTGAGCCCATCGGAGCAGTTTTAGGAGCGGGTCTAGTCATGCTGATGATGCCCATCCTCCCTTATGCTCTTTCCTTTGCAGCTGGTGCCATGATCTTCGTTGTGGTTGAAGAATTGATCCCAGAATCTCAGACTAATGGTAATACTGATATTGCGACTTTAGGTTTGATGCTTGGTTTTGTGATAATGATGGTCATGGATGTGGCCTTAGGATAGGAGAACTATGAAAGTTGCAGTAGTCGGGGCAGGTATCGTTGGAGCAACGGCTGCCTATTATCTCTCAAAAGAAAGAGACTGTCAGCTGACGGTCTTTGATCATGGACAAGGTCAGGCAACCAAAGCAGCAGCTGGTATTATCAGTCCCTGGTTTTCCAAGCGGCGCAATAAAGCTTGGTATAAAATGGCTCGTCTGGGAGCTGATTGCTATAAGGACCTGATAACTGACTTGCAGAATGATGGTTGGGATACTAGCTTCTATAAGCAGACAGGTGTCTACTTGCTCAAGCATGATGAGACTAAGTTGGCAGAGCTAAAAGCGTTGGCCAGCAGTCGGCGAGAGGAATCCCCTCTGATTGGTCAACTTGAAATTATAAATCAGAAAGAAGTGAATAAGAGGTTTCCAAATTTGCAAGGCTTTGACCAGCTGCTCTACGCCTCTGGCGGCGCTCGAGTTGAAGGAGCCAGTCTAACTGAGACTCTTTTGGCAGCCAGTAGCTGTCAGGTCATTCAGGGAAAGGTCAGTTTGAAAGTCTTGGCAGACGGAACCTATCAGCTCGCTGGCCAGTCCTTTGATCAGGTTCTGTTAGCAACAGGGGCCTGGTTGCCAGAAATTCTTGAACCGCTCGGTTATGAAGTGGCTGTCCGTCCTCAGAAAGGTCAGTTGCGAGACTATTTCTTTGATGATTTACTAACTGATAACTGGCCTGTTGTCATGCCAGAAGGAGAACTGGATATTATTCCTTTTAAGGCAGGACAAGTGTCGGTAGGCGCTAGTCACGAAAATGAGCAGGGCTATGATTTGACACCAGATGCTCAGATTTTACAGGAGTTAGAAAGTCAGGCTGAGACCTATCTGCCTATTCTTTCTCGTGCTACACGGCATCAAGAACGGGTGGGAACCCGAGCCTATACCAGTGACTTTGCTCCTTTTTATGGGCAAGTTCCTGAACTGACGGGGGTCTTTGCAGCCTCAGGCTTAGGATCATCAGGCTTAACCACAGGCCCTCTGATTGCCAAAGAGTTAGTCAATCTCTTGGTAGGGAAGTCTGGTCAGCTGGATAAGAAAGACTATCCCATCGAACGCTATATAAATAAGAAAAGTTGAGTGTGAACGTCAACTTTTTTGTTTTCCAAAAGTATTGCCCTTTAATCTCAGTAAAATATCTCACCAGACAGAGTAATAAGCGGTTACGTTTGGGAAAAGATATGAGAGCTGAGTTTCAAAACCCCCGTTTGACAACTGGTTTGAACTAAAGTTATAAGACCATAAAGCCTGCTGGTTAAAGATGTTAATTTTTACTAAAGTCTCATAAATAAAAAACACAACCGAAATCTTTTGACACCTTAGTGATGGAAGAGTTAGTTGTGTTTTTTGCTGAGAGCTAACATTTTCTCAATTATTATTTACCAAAAAGGCCCTTAACCTTGTCTAGGACGCCATCAGCATCCTTGACGCCTGCCAAGAGATCCTTGGCTTGATTAAAATAGTCACCCAAATCATCTTTGTGCTGTTCTATAAAAGCTTGAGCAGCTGAGAAATCCTTCTTCTCAATCAGTTCCTTAACTTGGTTAAATAGTTCGCTTGGATTCATTGTTTCTCTCCTTTATTTTATGGTAAGACCGAGATTATTCTTTTATTAAAGCATAACCCTTTTAAATATCAAACTAGATTGCTTAAAAACGCATGGCTGGCTAATTGTTCTTGCGGATCATTGATATTCTTGACGACAATTTCATAGATGGCGCTGGCTTGTGGATTAAGTCGCTCTAAAACGCCTGACCAATCGGTAATGCCTTGTCCTAAAGGAAGACTATCATGAATCTGCCCCATAGTGTCTACTAAGTGGTAGTGATGACTGTTGACTTTTAATCTTTCCAGAGAATCTAATAAAGCTTGGTTATCTCCTTTGGCTTTAATCAAGGCATGAGAAGTATCGAAAGCTAAGCGATACCCTCTTGCTAAAATCTCTTGGTCATAGCTAGGGTCTCCAAAGAAAAAAATTGGTGAAATACCATTTTCAAAGAGAATTTGTTGCCCACCCAGCTGACTAAACTGGTCCAAGCGCTCAAATGACGCTTGTTTGGCATTTTCAAGGCTACCATAATAATCTAGTACTTGAGGATTTTTAAGTTCATAAGAACCATGGATCAAAACTTGACAATCATGGTCGAAAGCCAGCTCCAGTAAATCATTCGTTGACTTTTCTAGAAAGTAGTAGGTCTCAGGAAAGAGAACCTGCGGGATAATCATTTCTAGAAATTCTCCCTGATACTTCATGGGTTGATGCAGCACAATCCGTCTAGTCGCCTGCTCCTGAACCTGCAAGATAGCCTCTTCTAGCCGCTTGAGTCCTTCCTTAGAAAAATCCTCTTGGCTGGTGTAAAATTCAAAAACCTCCGGCTTATAGCGGAGGCGGCTGGCTAATTGCTGAGGGTCAGCAGATGCCTTGAGCCCTAAGATAGGTTTGAACATGTGGATATCTCCTGTAAATGATCTAGTTTTATAATCACATTGATATACCTTATCAGCCTTGCCCTCTTAGGAGCTAGGTCTATTAACCAGACAAACAGCTTCAGGGACATAAAAATCATGGTTGACCTCTGTCAGTTTCCCAGTTTCTGGATGGCGTTGGAAGACGGTTACATTATCCGAATCTTGATGAGCAACTAATAAATACTTTTCGTCAGCAGTCAGGCAGATGTCTCTTGGTGTTTGGCCATGACTGGGAACGATATCAATCAAGTGAATATAGCCGTCCAGAATAAATTGGTAGCAGGCGATGGAATTGTGGCCACGGTTGGATACGTAGAGAAACCAACCATCACTGGTCACTTCAATAGCAGCAGGAGCATTGAAGCCAGAGTAGTCATCTGGTAAGGTGGTGATGGATTGATAAGTCTCGAAATTCCCACACCCTTGATAAATCAAATTATGAATCGTAGAGTCGAGCTCACAGACCACAAAGGCGTGTTTAAAAATAGGGTGGAAGGCCAGATGACGGGGACCGCTGCCAGCAGGGAAGTGGTAATTATCAATAGGCTGTACCCTGCCAGACTCACTCAAGGCATAGCTGGTCAACTCATCAGTTCCCAAATCACAGGTCAATAAGTAGCGATCGGGGCTGATACCAGCGAAATGAATCCTAGCATGATCTTGATGAGCATGAGGACCAGTACCCTGATGGACAATCCGATTGACCAGTTTCAAACGACCATCATATTGACGCTTATAAATAAGAGCCTGGCCTGTATGGTAATTAGCTGAGAAAATTAAATCTCGCTTGTCATCTGAACCTAGGTGACAAGGAGCTGCCCCATCCTCAAGTACCTGATTAAGAGGTTGAAAATCAGGTGAGTAACTCGCAACCCCTCCTTGATCCTTATCACTAGCGATACTATAGAGACAGTCATCAGCACTGAAAGCCAGATAAGTTGGATTTTGCTGGCTGGCAACTAAGTGGAGATTGGCCAGTTGCCCAGTCTCATTGTCAAAATCAGCCTTATAAATTCCCTGAGATTGTCGCTTAGTATAGGTACCAAAATAGATTTCTTCCATATTATCCTCTCTGTCTAAAGACTGGTCGTTTATCTGTTACCAGCCGATCTGCAAGCTGTAAAGCCTTTTCTATGAAGAAATTATAGCATTTTTTTGTTAAAATAGGAGCAAAGATTGAGAAAGAAGGCAAGTATGACCAAACTAGCCACCATCTGCTATATTGATAATGGAAAAGAGCTGCTTCTCATGCTCCGCAATAAGAAGCCTAATGATGTCCATGAAGGCAAGTGGATTTCTGTTGGAGGTAAGCTTGAAGCGGGTGAAACGCCTGAGGAATGTGCCCAAAGAGAAATTTTCGAAGAAACCCATCTGATCGTTAAGAAAATGGATTTTAAAGGCCTGATTACCTTTCCTGAATTCACACCGGGACATGACTGGTACACCTATGTCTTTAAGGTAACGGATTTTGAAGGCGATTTGATTTCTGATGAAGAGTCACGCGAAGGCACACTGGAATGGGTTCCCTATGACCAAGTTCTGTCCAAGCCAACTTGGGAGGGGGACTATGAGATGTTTAAGTGGATCTTGCAGGATGCCCCTTTTTTCTCAGCTAAGTTTACCTACGACCAATCAGGAAACTTGATTGAAAAAGCCGTTCAATTTTATGATAACTAAGGAATAACATGGATAAGAAAAACGAAAAATTTTATGAGAGTTGGTTTTATAAATGGGTCCTTGATAATCGCTTCGTCAGCAGTCTGATTGTGATCATCTTGACTTTTCTGGCTCTTTATCTCTTGACTCAAGTCAGCTTTATTTTTACAGCTTTAGCTGGCTTTGTTACCGTAGTTCTGTTACCGATTGTTATTTCGGTTTTGATTTACTATCTGCTTAAACCTCCGGTTCAATTTGTCGAACGCCATCTGCATGTCAGGCGAACATGGGCCATAAGTCTGGTTTATGTGTTGATTGTTGGTCTCTTGGTTTGGGGCGGTTCCAGTCTCGTTCCCATGTTACAGGATCAAGTTCTGTCTTTCATCAATAATTTGCCTCATTATATCAAGTCTGTTGAACATCAGATCAACCAAATCCTAGCTGATCATCGCTTTGAAATGATTCGCCCTCAATTGGAAGATTGGGTGAACAATTACAGTAGCAAGGCAGTTGATTATGCTGAAAATTTCTCTAAAAATATTGTCAGCTGGGCCGGAGACTTTGCCTCAGCCGTGACCAGGGTAGCTATCGCCATCGTGATGATGCCTTTTATCGTTTTTTACCTGCTGCGCGACAGTGACAAACTCAAGGGAAATATTCTTAAAACCATTCCAGTCAATTGGCGCAAGCCGATTTCTCGGATTCTCAGCGATGTCAATTCTCAATGGCAAGGCTATGTGCAGGGGCAAGTAACCGTAGCCATTATTGTTGGGATCATGTTCTCCATCCTCTTTTCAATTATCGGTCTGCGCTATGCTGTAGCATTGGGAATTTTAGCAGGTTTTCTCAATATGATTCCCTATCTTGGTTCCTTCTTAGCTCTGATTCCGGCTATGATTCTAGGGCTCGTTGAAGGACCTTGGATGCTGGTTAAAGTTTTGATTGTCTTTGTTGTTGAGCAAACCATCGAGGGACGTTTTGTTTCGCCTCTAGTCTTGGGAACAAAGCTCAGCATTCACCCGATTATGATTCTCTTCATCCTTTTGGCCTCTGGTTCCGTCTTTGGTGTTTGGGGAGTGCTTTTAGGAATCCCAGTCTATTCAGCCCTGAAAGTTGTTGTCAAGGAAATCTTTGACTGGTATCGTGATTTTAGTGGCCTGTACAATGAAGAAAGTGAGCAAGACGACCGTGTTAAATAGTGAAAAAATGATTGCCTCTCTGGATCAGGGAGACTTGGAGCACGCTAACAAATATTTCAAGAGAGCCTTGGCTCAAGACGATGCCGAGACGCTTTTATCCTTGGCCCAATATCTCGAAAGTATCGGTTTTTTACCGCAAGCTAAGGAAATCTATCTGCAAGAGTTGGCTGCCTATCCCGAAGTAGCCATCAATTTAGCCCAAATTGCAGCAGAAGATGGCGAAATTGAAGAGGCCTTCGGCTATCTGGATACTATAGATCCAGAGGATCCTAATTACCTGTCTGCTCTCATGGTCATGGCAGATCTCTATGATATAGAAGGATTGACCGATGTGGCGCGTGAAAAGATGCTGGAGGCTTCACAAATCAGCGAGGAACCTTTGATTATCTTTGGCTTGGCTGAGCTGGATTATCAGCTGGGGAATTTTGACCAAGCGATTAAAGAATACGCCCAACTAGATAATCGTGAGATTCTGGGAACAACAGGTGTATCGACCTACCAGCGTATCGGCCGTGCCTATGCCAGCTTAGGAAAATTTGAAGCAGCTGTGGAATTTTTGGAAAAAGCAGTTCAAATCGAATATGAGGATGCAACTGTTTTTGAATTGGCAACTATTCTCTATGATCAAGAGGAATATCAGAAAGCCAACCTTTACTTCAAACAGCTGGACACTATGAACCCTGATTTTGAAGGTTATGAATACGTCTACGCCCTCTCTCTGCATGAAGAGCATAAGATAGAAGAAGCTCTTAAATTAGTCCAGCAAGGCCTGTCCAAAAATGAGTTTGACAGTCAGCTCTTGCTTCTAGCCTCCCAACTGTCCTATGAAAATCATGACAGCAAGGCAGCAGAAACTTATCTCTTATCTGCTAAGGATTTGGCAGAAGATCTAGAGGATGTTCTGATGCGACTGTCTAACCTTTATCTGGAAGAGGAGCGCTATCAGGGAGTCCTTGCCCTTGAGCAGGAAGATATTGACAGCGTTCTGACCAAGTGGAACTTAGCCAAGGCATATCAGGCCCTCGATCAGGAAGAAGAAGCGCTGGAGCATTTTCAAGCTATTGCTGATGACCTCAAGGACAATCCGGAGTTTCTGCAGGACTATGCCTACATTTTGAGGGAATTTGGCTACCGCGATCAGGCCCGTCAAATCGTCCAGCACTACCTAGAATTGGTACCAGATGATATGAATATGGCTGAATTTTTGGGGGAATAAGTAAAAATTGGTAATCGAAGGCTTAACGGCCTTCTTTTTTTATGGGATAATTTTTCAAAAATATGACAAAAATTACAATTATATGTTGAAAACGCTTTCTTTTATTGTTATAATAATCCTAGAGATTAACTTATAACAAAACAAATATTTTAGTAAGAAAGGAGATTAATTCATGAAAAGAGCTCCTATTTGGAATGAAAGACAACGTTTTTCCATTCGTAAATATTCCTTTGGTGCGGCCTCAGTCCTAATCGGTGCTAGTTTATTCTTCGGCGGTCAAGTACTGGCTGATGAACAAGCAGTGCCAGCGAGTCAGCCTCAAGACCAAACGGTTCAAACCACCGTTGCCGACCAGCCCGTTCAAGATGGGAATAGCTTAGCTTCTCAGACAGAAGACAGTAACACTGCAGTCCTTTCAGACAAGGCATCTGTGTCTCAACAAGCTAGTCAGGATTCAGCTCAGGCCACGGCAGAAACGTCTGCTCCCACAGACGCTGTGACAAGTACTGCAGCAGCAACGCCAGCTAGGGTGGACACTGCCACCCAGACGGATGTTATGCCCGCTCAGGTTGAGGCACAATCAGCAGTTCAAACGGTTAGTGTCACCTCACAGCAGAACGAAAGTTCAGCACCGACTCAAGCAAAGCCAGCTGTGACGAGAGCGTCTGTGGCGACAACGGTTCAAGCGGTTGGCAAAGATATCCCAAGTTCAGGCTATTATACCTATCCAGAGCGTACAGAAGTCAAGAATAGTCCCTCTGCCAGTGCGCCCCTCGCCTTTTACGCCAATGCTGGTGACCGTGTTTACTATGACCAAGTGCTCACTCAAGATGGCTATCAATGGCTGAGCTACAAATCTTACAGCGGCATTCGCCGTTATGCCAATATTGCAAAGCTAGAGGTTAAGGAAGTTCCAGCACCCTCAGTCCCTAAAACTCAGTCCGGAACCGGTGGCAAAGATATCCCAAGTTCAGGCTATTATACCTATCCAGAGCGTACAGAAGTCAAGAATAGTCCCTCTGCCAGTGCGCCCCTCGCCTTTTACGCCAATGCTGGTGACCGTGTTTACTATGACCAAGTGCTCACTCAAGATGGCTATCAATGGCTGAGCTACAAATCTTACAGCGGCATTCGCCGTTATGCCAATATTGCAAAGCTAGAGGTTAAGGAAGTTCCAGCACCCTCAGTCCCTAAAACTCAGTCCGGAACCGGTGGCAAAGATATCCCAAGTTCAGGCTATTATACCTATCCAGAGCGTACAGAAGTCAAGAATAGTCCGTCTGCCAGTGCACCCCTCGCCTTTTACGCCAATGCTGGTGACCGTGTTTACTATGACCAAGTGCTCACTCAAGATGGCTATCAATGGCTGAGCTACAAGTCTTACAGCGGTATTCGCCGTTATGCCAATATTGCAAAGCTAGAGGTTAAGGAAGTTCCAGCACCTAAGACAGACAATCAGTCAGCAGGAGACAGCGAAACTACTTTTCCAACCCTGCAGCGTTACACCTTCGATCGGGAAGTCGCGGTTAAAAACGAAGCCAGGGCAGCCGCTAAGACAGAGTTCACCTTTACCAAAGGAGAAGGGGTTAACTATGATAAGGAACTCAAGGCCGATGGCTACAAGTGGATCTCTTACGTTTCATACAGCGGTATCCGCCGCTATGTCATGCTGGACAAGCTGCCCAATTCTCAGCCATCAGAATCCAAACTGACCGGGCAAATCAGTGTTGAGAACCAAACGAGCCAAGGCTTTGATGTCAGGATTTCCAATGTTTCAGACAGCAAGGGTATCCTAGCCGTCAAGGTGCCTATCTGGACGGACCGAAATGACCAAGATGATATCATCTGGTATGACGGCGTTAAGCAGGGAGATGGTACTTACAAGGTAGCGGTCAAACTGTCTGACCATAAGAATGAAACCGGCACCTACAATATCCACCTGTATTATGTTGAAACTGACGGAGCTATGAAAGGGGTTGCCGCACAACAGGTTAAGGTGGCTGAACCTCAAGTTACCAGAACCGGAACCCTCTCCTTTAGTAACAAGGATAACGGCGACTTCGATGTCATCGTTTCGACTGTCACCGACAGCCAAGGACTTAAGGCGGTTAAGGTGCCCGTCTGGACAGATAGGAACGACCAAGATGATATCATCTGGTATGATGGCGTTAAACAAGCTGATGGGACCTACAAGGTCACCGTCAGAGTGTCCGACCATAAGAATGAAACGGGCCTCTATAATATCCATCTCTATTACCTAGAAAATGATGGCAAGCTGGTTGGTATAACAGGTCAGCAGCATCGCTCAGAAGCTAAGAAGATGGATAAACGGGTGACCGGAACTCTTGCTATTCAAAATCAGACTTCCGATGGTTTTGATGTCCTGATTACCAATGTGTCGAACAGCAACGGTATTGTAGCGGTCAAGGTTCCTGTTTGGACCAGCAATCGTGACCAAGATGATATTATCTGGTATGATGCTAATAAACAGGCCGATAATAGTTATAAAGTGACTGTGAAACTGTCTGAACATCAGTATGAGACAGGTACCTATATGATTCATCTGTACTATGTCGACAACAATAATAAGCTGGTTGGGGTAGCTGCCACCCAGACAACGGTTCCTGAGCCAACACCAGGAGAAAAGAAGAGCCCTTCTTATAATGGTTCTTACTATTATGTTGCAGGTAAGCATGGACCAATCCTGATTGTCAATAAAAAATATGCTCTGTCCAGTTCATACAATCCGGGTGAAAACGCCGTTGCCAAAGATGCTTTTGTTCGGTTGCGTAATGACATGATTAATCAGGGATACAATGTTGGTTATGCCTATAGTGGATTTAGAACGTATGACTATCAAAAGAATCTTTATCAATCTTACGTCAATCAAGACGGTCAAGCAGCAGCTGATCGTTATTCCGCAAGGCCAGGCTATAGTGAGCACCAAACTGGTCTAACTTTTGATTTAACCGATAGATCTGGTAACTTGCTCGAAGATCAAGCAGCAGCTCAGTGGTTAAGAGACAATGCCCATCGTTACGGCTTTATCGTTCGCTATCAACCTGGTAAGGAAAGCATTACGGGCTTTATGCAAGAGCCTTGGCATATCCGCTATATTGGTCAAGAAGCCCAAGATATTCACGAGTCTGGTTTGAGTTTAGAAGAATACCTAGGTGTTGAAGGCGGTGACTACGGCAGTCCAGCTAATTCGCCATTACAAAGTCACGCCCAAGCAAATGCTATTCCTTCTAGTGGCCGCTATACCTTTACCAGGGAATCTTATGTGAGGTCTGCTCCTAGCCAATCAAGTCCAGCTCTGGCAACCTATACTGTAGGTCAAAGTGTCAATTATGATAGTGTCAGAAATGCAGAGGGCAAAACATGGATTTCTTACATAGCCTACAGTGGCAACCGCCGTTATATCGCAATTGATTAGTTAAACAGTCCAGTGGACTGTTTAAGGGGGGCTTGAAAATGGAACTGCACCCCAAGATAAGGACCTCCAATCAGCAGTGGTTCATTGGTGCTAAAGCACCTAATGAACTGTGCAGGGGAAAGACTTCTTGGTAGAGCCAACAAGTCTTTCTCCCAACCACTGCGCTAAACTGTTATTACTGCAAAAATAGGAGGATGGAATACTTTTTTTCCAGCCTCTTTTTAATGCTCATTATTTCACAAACTTTCTAACTAGAAAATGTTAAAAAACGTGCTATAATTGATATACATTATGTAAAAAGTTAAGGGAAACTTTGTGAAATTTTTTAAATATCACAGGAGCTTCCTTTTTATTGTTAGAAAGTTAGGTAAGGATATGACAGAAGAACAGAACTACGGAGCTGACCTAGTAGTAGATAGTCTCATCAACCACGATGTCAAGTATGTCTTTGGTATTCCTGGTGCCAAAATTGACCGAGTTTTTGATACCCTTGAGGATAAGGGGCCTGAGTTGATTGTAGCCCGCCATGAACAAAATGCGGTCTTTATGGCGCAAGGGGTTGGACGGATTACAGGTGAGCCGGGAGTCGTTATTGCAACCTCAGGTCCGGGGGTGTCCAATATGGCCACAGGGCTAGTAACAGCTACCGATGAAGGGGATCCTGTTCTGGCTATCGGTGGTCAAGTTAAACGGGCTGACCTGCTCAAACGTGCCCATCAGTCCATGAACAATGTGGCCATGATGGCGCCGATTACCAAGTATGCCGCAGAAGTTCAGGAGCCTGATACGATTTCTGAAACTCTAGCTAATGCCTACCGCTATGCTAAGCTAGGAAAGCCGGGAGCAAGCTTCATTTCTATTCCGCAGGATGTGACTGACAGTCAGGTTTCGGTCAAGGCGATCAAACCCCTGACTGATCCTAAGATGGGATCAGCCTCGGTTGATGATATTAACTATTTGGCTCAAGCCATTCGCAATGCTGCTCTGCCTGTTCTTCTTTTAGGAAACGGCGCTTCAACCAGACGTGTAACGGCAGCTTTACGCCGTCTTCTCCAAGCTGTTAAGCTTCCTGTCGTGGAAACCTTCCAAGGGGCTGGTATTGTTTCTCGTGATTTAGAAGAAGAGACCTTCTTCGGCCGGGTTGGCCTTTTCCGCAATCAACCGGGGGATATGTTGCTTAAACGTTCCGACTTGGTTATCGCAATTGGTTATGATCCCATTGAATATGAAGCTCGTAACTGGAATGCTGAAATCTCTGCCCGCATTGTCGTGATTGATACTGATACGGCAGAAATTGATACCTATTTTCAGCCTGAGCGGGAATTGATTGGTAATATTGCAGAAACCATTGATCTGCTGTTACCAGCCATTTCCGGCTATAGACTGCCCGAAGGTTCAGTTGAGTACTTGCAAAATCTCAAGAAAGAAGTTGTTCAAGACCTCAAGTTTGATACGAAGTCTAAAACTGGCCTCATCCATCCTCTGGATGTCATCGAGGTTTTGCAAGATAATGTTGCTGATGATATGACGGTTACTGTTGATGTTGGCAGTCACTATATTTGGATGGCCCGTTACTTTAAGTCTTATGAAGCCCGTCATTTGCTTTTCTCAAATGGGATGCAGACCTTAGGTGTCTCTCTGCCTTGGGCAATCTCGGCAGCTCTCTTGCGGCCAAATACCAAGGTGGTCTCTATCTCTGGTGATGGCGGTTTCCTCTTTTCAGCTCAGGAATTGGAAACAGCTGTCCGTCTCAAACTGCCAATTGTTCATCTTATTTGGAATGATGGTAAATATGACATGGTTAAATTCCAAGAAGAGAAGAAGTATGGCCGTTCCTCAGGGGTTGACTTTGGCTCGGTTGATTTTGTAAAATATGCAGAGAGTTTCGGAGCTAAGGGCTACCGCGTAGATAGTAAGGAAAACTTCCAAGCTACCCTCAAACAAGCCCTAGTTGATGCTGATCAGGGACCTGTTTTGATTGATATCCCAATTGACTATAAGGATAATACCGCCTTGGCTGAAACTATTTTGCCGGAAGAGTTTTATTAATATTTGTAGTTAGATTGACGCTTGTAAGCAGTTATAATGACGGGTTCTTAAAAAGAAAGAAGGATATAAACGACATGGCAGATGTCATTAAATTATTTCAGTATAATACCTTGAATGCCCTCTTCGCAGGTCTCTACGATGGTTCCATGACCATCGGAGAATTGCTTAAGCATGGCGACTTGGGTATTGGTACACTTGATTCCATTGATGGAGAACTGGTTATTCTCGATGGCAAGGCTTATCAAACCACTAGCAAAAATGGCAACCTTAAAGTTGTTGAAGTGAAGCCAGATACCAAGGTTCCCTATGCTGCGGTGGTTCCCCACCATGCAGAGGTGGTCTTTAAACAGCGCTATGAAACAACGGATAAGGAGCTGGAAGATCGGATTGAATCCTATTACGATGGAGCAAATCTTTTTCGTTCCATTAAAATCAAGGGACATTTCAAACACATGCATGTCCGCATGATTCCAAGAGCTCAAAGTGGAGAAAAATTTGCGGAAGTTGCTACCCGCCAACCCGAGTATACGGCTGAGGATGTCTCAGGAACCATTGTTGGTTTTTGGACACCTGAGATGTTCCATGGAGTCAGTGTAGCTGGCTATCACCTCCACTTTATTTCTGATGACTTAGTTTTTGGCGGTCATGTCATGGATTATGTCATGACTGATGGGACAGTAGAGATTGGTCCGGTTGATCAATTGGACCAACGCTTCCCAGTTCAGGACCGCAATTATCTCTTTGCGAAATTTAATTTGGATGAATTGAAGGAAGACATTAATAAATCTGAATAACAGAAAAAATCTGGCCTGATAAAGCCAGATTTTTTAGGTATTATTTAGTCTACTTTTTTATTATCAAAGATGAAAAGTTTGCTCAAAATATAATTGATTAAAATGATTAAGATCTGACTGATAGCTCCGACAATGCCGTTAACCATAGCAAGGTTATCATTGACAAACTGGCCGACTAGATGCGGAAAGCTATTGACGAAGATGAAGGTCATACCAAAATCAAGCCCCAGAGTGAGCAGGCGGGCAGTGACAAATTTGATAAAGCGGCCAAACCAACCAGATCTAGCTTGATTGAAAACCCAAATATCATTAGTCACAAAGGCGAAAATAATAGCGATAGCATTAGCTGCAACCGTCGTTGTCAGGGGCATGCGCAAAAGAGCAAAGAGGCCAACTCGGCTAATCATATAGACGATGGTGGTCAATCCGCCGAAAAAAAGATACTTCATGGCTTCATTATTCCAAGCCCAAATAATGAGAGATTTAATTTTTTTCATATCATTACTTTAGCATAAAAGCGATGGATATGCTAGAATGGGCAGTAAAATTTAAAATTAAAATAAAAGGAAAATTCTTATGAAACGTTGGCAGGCCCCTTTGATTATAGTATGGCTGGTTGCATTAATCATTATCTTTCCAGGTAACTGGGTGCTTTCGTTGTATGGTCTAGCTTGGGAAACAAGGGTTATGCATATCGGTTTGATTTTGCTGATTTCCAGTCCAAGTTTGGTCTTGCTATTGCTCGGTAAACTAACTTGGTGGAGAAGCTTCCTTCTTGCTGCCGTTCCGACCTTGATTGTTTTTATTCTGGTGACGACTTTTGGGATTTCTCCTTTTTCCAACTACCGTGACCAAGGAGACTATCTCATTAGTGAAGAAGGGCACTTTAAGCGAACTCACGATGACTATCATATTAAGCAGAAGTATTTTATTATGGAAAAAAAGGTCGTCAAGAAGGTTAAACTGGATTAGAGTAACTAAGGGGCGCTCTAAGAGAACGTAATCAGTTGAAGGCTGAGCCAGTCAGGCTGCCTTCTTTTTTAATGAGACTTGTGCTATACTAAAAAGGCTGGCTTTCAGCCCTTGGTGCTTAACTCTTTTCACCAAGCATATTTTAAGCGGTCATCCCGCTAAAGGAGAATAAATAAGATGAAATTTTCAGTCCGTGATTTGGTGCAAATTGCCTTAGTGGCTGCCCTCTATTTTATTTTTACGGCCATGCCTCCCTTTAATGCTATCAGCTACGGCGCTTATCAGTTCCGCCTATCTGAAATGCTCAATTTTTTAGCTTTTTATAAGTCAAAATATATTATCGCCCTAACTCTAGGCTGTGCTATTTCCAATTTTTATAGCTTTGGTCCTATTGATGTTCTTGTCGGCAGTGCACAAACCCTGCTGGTTGTCAGCCTAGGTGTCTATCTTTTCAGGAAATTTATGGATCAAACTGTTTTGGGTTACAATCTGGCCTTTTTCTACTTCAATCTGCTCTTTTCATCTAGCATGTTCATCATTGCTGCAGAATTGAATATTGTCAGCCATGTCCCATTTTTCTTGACTTGGTTGACAACAGCAGTAGGAGAATTTGCCTCTCTGTTAGTTGGCGGCTACCTCATCAGCCTACTGGCCAAACGTATTGATTTAACAAAATGACAAAAAGCCTTCTCAGAGGGCTTTTTGTCTTAATTCCCTTCTTATTTCATGATATAATAAAGATACTATGGAAAATCGTATGAAAGAGCTGGTTGCCCAGCTGAATCGTTATGCTCGCGAATATTACACTGAAGATAAGCCGTCTGTTTCAGATGCTCAGTACGATAAACTTTATCGAGAATTGATTGACTTAGAGCAGGCTCACCCGGAGCTCGTTCAGCCTGATAGTCCCACCCACCGAGTTGGCGGTTTGGTGCTAGAAGGCTTTGAAAAATACACTCATGAGTATCCGCTCTTTTCTCTGCAGGATGCCTTTTCACGTGAGGAGCTGGACGATTTTGACCGTCGAGTTAAGTCGGAGTTCCCTTCGGCTTCCTACTTGGCTGAGTTGAAGATTGACGGTCTGTCCATCTCTCTTACCTATATTGATGGCCAGCTGCAAATCGGGGCTACCAGAGGGGACGGAACGGTTGGAGAAAATATTACTGAAAATCTCAAGCGAATTCCAGACATCCCCTTAAGTCTGCCTGGTGGTGAAACCATTACGGTGCGTGGTGAAGCCTATCTGCCAAGGACTTCCTTTGAAGCTATCAATGCTAAAAGACGAGAAGAAGGTCAAGATGAATTTGCTAATCCAAGAAATGCAGCTGCTGGAACTCTGCGTCAGTTAGATACCTCGGTTGTTGCCGAAAGAAAGCTAGCTACTTTCATCTACCAAGAGGCTGGCGAAACCAATTTTCCCACCCAAGAAGCCGTCTTAGAAGGGTTTGCTAAACTGGGTTTTGTCGTCAATCCTCGTCGGATCGTTACCAGCTCCATGGATGAGATCTGGGATTTCATTCAAGCCGTACAAGCAGACCGTGAACACTTAGCCTACGATATCGACGGTATTGTTATCAAGGTTAATAGTCTAGCCATGCAGGAAGAACTGGGCTTTACGGTCAAGGCTCCTCGCTGGGCTATTGCCTATAAGTTTCCTGCTGAAGAAAAAGAGGCTAAAATCCTCTCGGTTGACTGGACTGTCGGTCGGACAGGCGTTGTTACACCCACAGCTAATCTGACTCCCGTTCAATTAGCAGGTACAACAGTCAGTCGGGCCACTCTCCACAATGTTGATTATATTGCCGACAAGGACATCCGTCTCGATGATACGGTTCTGGTCTATAAGGCTGGCGATATCATTCCAGCTGTTCTCAATGTTGTCATGGAGAAACGGCAGGATCAAGTACCTATGACGATCCCGCAAACCTGTCCATCTTGCCAGAGCCAGCTCGTGCATTATGAAGATGAAGTTGCCTTACGCTGTGTCAATCCTCGCTGTCCGGCTCAGCTCAAGGAAAAACTGATTCACTTCGCCAGCCGCGATGCTATGAATATCACGGGCTTAGGCCCCTCAATGATTGAAAAAGTGTATCAGGCTGATTTGGTTCAGGATGTGGCTGACCTCTACCAGCTGACAGTTGAGAACTTGCTGACTTTGGACGGTGTGAAAGAGAAGTCAGCTGGCAAGCTCTTCCAAGCCATTTCAGCTTCTAAGGAAAATTCGGCCGAAAAGCTGCTCTTTGGCTTGGGGATTCGCCATGTTGGTGCCAAGGCCAGCAAACTGCTTTTAGAAAAATTCGGCTCCTTAAACGCTCTCATGGTGGCTGGATTTGATGCTATTGCTGAAATTGAAGGACTGGGTGGTGTCATTGCTCAGTCGCTCCAAGATTATTTTGCGACCGCCGGAGCCAAACAGCTAATGGCTGAATTAGAGGCAGCAGGACTTAATTTTGAATATCTAGGTAAGCGAGTAGCCGAGGATGCAACCTTGTCAGGAATGACCGTTGTTCTGACAGGTAAGTTGGTCAGCCTCAAACGCAGTCAGGCCAAAGAAAAATTAGAAAATCTAGGTGCCAAGGTCACCGGTTCAGTATCTAAGAATACGGATATTGTGGTTGCAGGAACGGATGCTGGCTCTAAGCTGACCAAGGCTCAGGAGTTAGGCATTACCATTCGCGATGAAGAATGGTTGTCTAATTTATAGGAGGAGAAAATGCGACGAAAACGTGCCCGCCTGATTTATAATCCAACATCAGGTCAGGAAATTATGAAAAAAAACGTAGCCGAAGTCCTTAATATTTTAGAAGGCTTTGGTTATGAAACCTCAGCTTTTCAGACAACCCCCGAACCTGACTCGGCTAAGAATGAGGCAACTCGGGCAGCTAAAGCTGGCTTTTCTTTGGTTATTGCAGCTGGGGGAGATGGAACTATCAATGAGGTGGTCAACGGCTTAGCGCCCCTGACTAAGCGGCCCAAAGTAGCTTTAATTCCAACAGGGACGACTAATGATCTGGCTCGGGCTCTCAAAATTCCTCGTGGTAATCCTGTTGAAGCAGCCAAGATTATCGGCAAAAACCAATTGATTCATTTGGATGTTGGCCGAGCTCATGGCGATACCTATTTTGTCAATATTGCAGCCGCAGGAACCTTGACCGAACTGACCTACAGTGTGCCAAGCCAGCTCAAGACCATGATTGGCTATTTAGCTTATTTAGTCAAAGGGGTTGAACTTCTGCCTCGAGTTAAAACAGCTCGGGTGAAGATTACTCATGACCAAGGTGTCTATGATGGTGAAGCTTCAATGATCTTTGCCGCCATCACTAATTCAGTGGGTGGCTTTGAAACCATTGCTCCTGATGCAAAATTAGATGATGGTAAATTTACCTTGATTATTGTCAAAACAGCTAATCTAATTGATATTGCCCGTCTAGTACGCAAGCTGCTTCAGGGCGGTAAACATATCGGCGATAAGCGGATTGAATACATCAAGACCAGTAAAATCGTCATTGAACCTCAGACTGATGACCGGATGATGATCAATCTGGATGGTGAATACGGCGGCGATGCTCCAATTACCTTGGAAAATCTAAAAAATCATCTGGATTTCTTCGCAGATACCGACGAGATTTCTGACGATGCCTTCGATTTAGATACTGAGGAATTAGCCCTTGAAGCCATCGCCCAGAAATTCTCCCACGAAGTTGATGAGCTTGGAGATGAAGATCAATAGAAAAAGCAGGTGCAGACCTGTTTTTTCTATTGATAGAGGTGTCGACATAGACCCTATTTTAGAAGACTGCCAAAGTCTTGGAATTCCAAGTAAAAAGCCGATGATGAGCACGAAATTCTAAGTTTAAACAAAAGAGTCAGGAGTAAGCCTTTACAAATTCGTGAAATCATTGACTTTCCCACCAAATAGGACTAAAATAACTAGGTAAAAAATTTTAAAGGAGAATTCTATCATGAATTTAACGATCTTAGGTCTCGGACTTGCCGTTATGGGTGTATCAATCGGTGAAGGTATCTTGGTTGCCAATATTGCTAAGGCAGCTGCTCGCCAACCAGAAATGTTCAGTAAACTGCAAACCTTGATGTTTACTGGTGTTGCCTTTATCGAAGGTACCTTTTTCGTTCTCTTTGCGCTTAGCTACATTGTGTAAACTTAGCCAAATTTTAGAGAAGAAGGAGGGATAAGGATTGGAATCTACAACTAATCCAAGCGTATCTTTTTTAGGTATCACATTTGATTTGACCATTTTAGGTATGTCTCTCTTGACGGTCTTGGTGATTTTTTTCATGGTTTTCTGGGCCACTCGTAAGATGTCCCTTAAACCTAAGGGAAAACAAAATGTCCTTGAGTTTTTGTATGAATTCGTCAATAACACGATTTCGCAAAATCTAGGTGGTTATACTAAAAATTATAGTTTGCTCCTCTTTGTCATCTTTACTTTTGTTTTCACAGCTAATAATATTGGCTTGATTACAGCTATTAGGACAGGGAAACTAAATTTTTGGACATCACCAACTTCAAACTTTGGCGTTACCATTACTCTCTCTTTGTTGATTGCGCTTGTCTGCCATGTTGAAGGCGTGCGCAAAAGGGGCGTTAAGGGTTACCTCAAGGGTTTCCTAGCTCCTTACCCAGCTATGTTGCCCATGAATATTTTGGAGCAATTTACAAACATTGCGTCTCTGGCTCTGCGGCTTTTTGGTAATATCTTTTCTGGTGAAGTTGTTACTGGCCTAATTTTGAAGTTAGCTATGGTCTCCATCTTTACAGGACCTCTGGCCTTTGTACTCAATTTGCTCTGGGTTGCCTTTTCAGCCTTTATTGGCTTCATTCAAGCCTATGTCTTTATCATCCTTAGTTCCAACTATATAGGTGGTAAAGTTAATGATTAATAGAGAAAGTGAGGAGAAATATGTCTATACTGATTAATAGTACAACCCTTGGTAATATCATTATTACGACCGGTTCTGTCCTTCTCCTGCTTATCTTGATTCGTAAGTTTGCTTGGAAGCAGCTTACTGGAATCTTTAAAGCACGTGAGGAAAAGATTGCTAAGGATATTGATGATGCTGAAAATGCTCGTCAACAAGCTGAAAGCTATGCCCAAAAGCGTCAAGCTGAACTGAATGCTGCGAAAGATGATGCCGCTAAAATCATTGATGATGCTAAAGAAACGGGTCAAGCTCAGGGAAGTAAAATTGTCGCAGATGCGCGTGCAGATGCTGAGCGCCTGAAGGAAAAAGCTAACCAAGATATCGCTCAAAATAAGGCAGAAGCCCTTTCAAGTGTGAAGGGAGATGTGGCTGATTTGACTGTCTTGTTGGCTGAAAAAGTCATGGCCAAAAATTTGGACAGGTCAGCTCAATCTGATTTGATTGACCAATATCTTGATCAGCTAGGAGATGCCTAATGGATCGTAAAACACAAGCTCTTGTTGAGCAATATGCCGACAGCCTGAGTCAAGTGGCCCTTGAGAAAGGTCTTGTGTCTGAGATTCAAGAAGAACTCTCAACCTATTTGACAGTTTTCAAAGAGACCCAGCTCTCTGCCTACCTGTCAAGTCTTGCACTTGCTCGTGAAGACAAGGTCAGTTTAGTGAGAAGTCTTGAAGAGTTTTCATCACATTATTTGAAAAATTTCTTTGAAGTCATCTTGCTTAACGAACGTGAACGTTTGATTGAGCCAATCTTTCAAGCTGTTTCGGACAAACTGGTTCAAGCAACCCGTGAATTTCCTGTGACGGTGACAACTGCTGTCCCTCTGACACAAGAGCAGAAGGAACGGATTCTCAAGCTCAGTCACCAAAAATTCGAAATTAATGCCCGAGACATTATTGAAGAACTTGATGACGCAATCATCGGTGGCTTTGTCCTCAAGGCCAATAATAAAATAATTGATACTAGTATTCGCAGTCAATTACAACAACTAAAAAACAATCTTAAATAGAAAGTGGTGTGACTTTTGGCCATTAATGCTCAAGAAATTAGTGCTTTAATTAAAAAGCAAATTGAAAACTTCCAGCCAAATTTTGACGTCACTGAAACTGGTGTAGTAACTTACGTTGGTGATGGGATTGCCCGAGCTCGCGGCTTGGATAATGCCATGGCCGGTGAGCTGCTCGAATTCCAAAATGGTGCTTATGGTATGGCTCAAAACCTTGAGTCCAATGATGTTGGTATCATCATCCTAGGAGATTTCTCAGAGATCACTGAAGGAGATACCGTTAAGCGTACCGGTAAAATCATGGAAGTCCCAGTTGGTCCAGAACTGATTGGCCGGGTGGTCAACCCGCTTGGTCAACCTGTTGATGGACTTGGTGATATTAACACAAATGCAACCCGTCCGGTTGAAACACCTGCACCGGGTGTTATGCAACGTAAGAGTGTCTCAGAACCTCTACAAACAGGACTCAAAGCTATTGATGCCTTGGTACCAATTGGTCGTGGACAACGGGAATTGGTTATCGGAGACCGTCAAACGGGTAAAACCTCGGTTGCCATTGATGCTATCTTGAACCAAAAGGATCAAGATATGATTTGTATCTATGTTGCCATCGGTCAAAAGGAATCGACAGTTCGTAACCAAGTGGAAACCTTACGTAAGTATGGTGCCCTTGATTATACTATCGTTGTGACAGCCTCTGCTTCACAGCCTTCACCTTTGGTTTACATCGCACCTTATGCTGGTGTCGCCATGGCTGAAGAGTTTATGTATAACGGTAAGCATGTTTTAATTGTTTATGATGATTTATCTAAGCAAGCTGTAGCCTACCGTGAACTGTCTCTTTTGCTCCGTCGTCCGCCAGGACGTGAAGCCTACCCAGGGGATGTTTTCTACTTGCACAGCCGTCTTTTGGAACGGTCTGCCAAGGTGTCTGATGAATTGGGTGGCGGTTCTATTACGGCGCTGCCTTTCATTGAAACGCAAGCAGGTGACATTTCGGCTTACATTGCGACCAATGTCATTTCTATTACCGACGGACAAATCTTTTTGCAAGAAAACCTCTTTAATTCAGGCATTCGCCCAGCTATCGATGCAGGGTCATCGGTATCACGGGTTGGGGGTTCGGCCCAAATTAAGGCCATGAAGAAGGTTGCCGGTACCCTGCGTTTGGATTTGGCTTCTTACCGTGAGTTGGAAGCCTTCACCCAATTCGGTTCTGATTTGGATGAAGCAACTCAGGCTAAATTGAATCGTGGCCGCAGGACAGTAGAAGTCCTCAAACAGCCAGTTCATCAGCCGCTTCCAGTTGAAAAACAAGTATTGATTCTTTATGCTTTAACCCATGGTTTCTTGGATAGTGTTCCAGTTAACGATATCTTGACCTTTGAACAAGCGATATATGAGTACTTTGAGGTACATCATGCTGATATCTTTGAAACGATTCGGACCACGAAAGACCTTCCTGAAGAAGCCGTTTTGGATGCTGCCATTCAAGACTTTAAAGATCAGTCTTCATTTGAATAAGGAGGCAGACTTATGGCAGGTTCTCTGAGTGAAATCAAAACAAGAATTGTTTCAACCGAAAAAACAAGTAAAATTACGAGTGCCATGCAAATGGTATCTGCCGCTAAATTGACGAAGTCTGAACAAGCTGCTAAGGATTTTCAAGTCTATGCGTCCAAGATTCGTCAAATCACAACAGATTTGCTGCATGCTGAGTTGACCAATGGTTCCGACAATCCCATGTTAGCCGCTCGTCCCGTTAAACGGACTGGCTATATTGTCATTACTTCTGACAAAGGTTTGGTCGGTGGCTATAATGCTAAGATTCTCAAGGCAGTCATGGACTTGATTGAGGAATATCACAGTGAAAAGAATGACTACGCCATTATCTCTATCGGTGGTACTGGCTCGGACTTCTTTAAAGCTCGTGGGATTGACCTAGCCTTTGAACTGCGCGGTCTGGAAGATCAACCAGCTTTTGATCAAGTCTCGCAAATCATTTCGCAGTCTGTTGAAATGTATAAAGAAGAGCTCTTCGATGAGCTTTATGTCTGCTACAACCACCATATCAATAGCTTGACCAGTCAGGTACGGGTCGAACAGATGTTGCCCATTGTTGACCTTGATGCTAACGAATCCGAAAAGGAGGCTTCCAATGCTTTTGAATTGGAACCTGATCGGGAAGCCATCTTGGAACAACTCTTACCTCAATATACAGAGAGTTTGATTTATGGGGCTATTGTCGATGCCAAGACAGCTGAACATGCGGCGGGTATGACAGCTATGCAGACAGCGACAGACAACTCGAAGAATGTCATTAATGACTTGACCATTCAATATAATCGGGCTCGCCAAGCAGCGATTACGCAAGAAATTACTGAAATTGTTGCTGGTGCTAACGCCTTGGAATAATTGGTCAAGAAGCGGTCGTTCTTTTAGAACGAAGTTTCAGCTATTGTGCTAAGACGCTTAAGTTTTAGTCCCATGATTTGAATAGAGATTTATTTTGTGAGAGAAAGGGAGCTTAGTTTCCTTATCCTCTAGGAAAATCTTCAGTAGACGAAAGAGTTCTTTATATCATAAATTGAAAGGAATTTAGCATGAGCTCAGGCAAAATTGCTCAGGTTGTTGGACCTGTTGTTGACGTTAAGTTTGCAACAGACGATAAGCTTCCTGAGATTAATAATGCATTGGTCGTTTATAAAAACAACGATAAGAAAGAAAAAATCGTGCTCGAAGTTGCCCTTGAATTGGGTGACGGTCTTGTGCGTACCATTGCTATGGAATCAACTGATGGGCTTACGCGTGGACTAGAAGTTCTCGATACTGGTCGTGCCATTAGTGTACCAGTTGGTAAAGAAACTCTAGGACGTGTCTTCAATGTGCTTGGTGAAACCATTGATTTGGATGAGCCATTCGCAGAAGATGCAGAGCGTGAACCTATCCATAAGAAAGCTCCTAGCTTTGATGAATTATCAACCTCATCAGAAATCTTGGAAACAGGCATTAAGGTTATCGACCTTTTGGCTCCCTACTTAAAAGGTGGTAAGGTCGGCCTCTTTGGTGGTGCCGGTGTTGGTAAAACGGTCCTGATTCAAGAGCTGATTCACAACATTGCACAAGAACATGGTGGAATTTCCGTCTTCACCGGTGTTGGTGAACGGACTCGTGAAGGTAATGACCTTTATTGGGAAATGAAAGAATCGGGAGTTATCGAAAAGACCGCCATGGTCTTTGGTCAAATGAATGAACCACCAGGAGCACGCATGCGTGTTGCCTTGACTGGTCTGACGTTGGCAGAATACTTCCGTGATGTTGAAGGTCAAGACGTTCTGCTCTTTATTGACAATATCTTCCGCTTTACTCAAGCCGGTTCTGAAGTATCAGCTCTGCTTGGCCGGATGCCATCAGCCGTTGGTTACCAACCCACATTGGCTACAGAAATGGGGCAATTGCAGGAACGGATTACGTCAACTAAGAAGGGTTCTGTCACCTCAATTCAAGCTATCTATGTACCAGCCGATGACTATACTGACCCAGCGCCAGCAACAGCTTTCGCGCATTTGGATTCAACTACTAACTTGGAACGTAAGCTGACTCAAATGGGAATTTACCCAGCGGTCGATCCTCTGGCTTCAAGCTCTCGTGCTTTGGCGCCGGAAATTGTCGGTGAGGAACACTACCAAGTAGCAACAGAAGTGCAACGAGTCTTGCAACGTTATAATGAATTGCAAGATATCATCGCCATCTTGGGTATGGATGAATTGTCAGATGATGAAAAAGTCTTGGTTGGTCGTGCCCGTCGCATCCAATTCTTCCTGTCACAAAACTTTAACGTGGCGGAACAATTTACAGGACAGCCAGGTTCCTATGTACCAGTCGCTGAAACGGTTCGCGGCTTCAAGGAAATTCTGGATGGGAAATACGATGACCTACCAGAAGACGCTTTCCGTAGTGTTGGTCCAATCGAGGATGTTGTTGAAAAAGCTAAAAAAATGGGCTTTTAATGAGGTGATGCTATGACTGATCATATGACAGTACAGATCGTAACACCTGATGGGATTCGTTATGATCACCATGCCACTTATATTTCAGTGACTACAACTGATGGTGAGATGGGGATCTTGGCTAATCACGTCAACACCATTGCTCCGCTGACAGTCCATGAGATGAAAATCCGTCGTATTGACGATGATAATCATGTCGACTGGGTTGCTGTCAATGGTGGTATCCTTGAAATTAAGGACAATACCGTGACGATTGTAGCGGATTCGGCCGAGCGATCACGTGATATTGATATTTCACGAGCTGAGCGGGCTAAACAAAGAGCTGAACGCAAGTTGCACGAGGCGGAAGCCAGTCATCAAATTGATGATGTTCGCCGCGCTCAAGTCGCTCTGCGCCGTGCCCTCAATCGTATCAGCGTTGGGAATAAATAAAAAGGTCCTGTGGACCTTTTTATCCCGAGCCTTGAAATCAGAAAGCGAGGCCGGTTCTGTAGACCTTTTTATCCCGAGCCTTGAAATCAGAAAGCGAGGCCGGTTCTGTGGACCTTTTTATCCCGAGCCTTGAAATCAGAAAGCGTAGCTGGTTCAGTGAACCTTTTAGATAACAAGAAGCTCCCAATTTTGGGGGCTTTTTAGGTCTTTCTTGCTATTCTCAAGTCTATTGAATGCTGTAAAAGGCTGTCAGAAAAAGACAATTAAGCCAGAACTATACTAGAGAGCAGTGGAAGCGAAGCTGGTTTTCTTTTTGGTTTATCATGCGTATTCATGATAAAATAAGGTCATGGAAATTTTACAATCACTTATTACTATCATTTGCCATCTCTTTTTTATTCTCATGAGTTTTCATCTCTTAACTCGTTTAGTCAATTGGGAAAAAATTTTACGTGTTAATCCCGATAATTTCAGGCAGATTAATCTTTTAGTCATGTTTCTGTCTATTGGTCTAGGCTTTTTGGTCAGCTCTTTCTTTTTATCTGTTATATCCCTTTCTATGACAATTCTTACTACAGTTCACTAAAGCGGCTTTTTCTTAATCTTATGATATAATAAGGAAAATACTTGCGAAAAATGGAGAAAGCATGGATAGAATTATTATTAAGGGTGGTCAAACACGCTTACAAGGTGAAGTGACGATTGAAGGGGCTAAGAATGCGGTTCTTCCTCTTTTAGCAGCAACAATTTTGCCTGCTCAAGGCCAGACTGTACTGAGCAATGTCCCGATTTTATCGGATGTCTTTACTATGAATAATGTGGTTCGGGGCCTAAATGTTGAAGTCGATTTTGATCAAGAACAAAATCAAGTTACCGTGGATGCTACTGGACAGCTTTTGGATGAGGCTCCTTATGAATATGTCAGTCAAATGCGGGCATCTATCGTTGTTCTAGGGCCTATTTTGGCTCGTAATGGTCATGCCAAGGTTTCTATGCCAGGTGGCTGTACCATCGGCAGCCGTCCCATTGATCTTCACCTCAAGGGGTTGGAGGCCATGGGAGCCAAGATTAGCCAAGTAGGCGGGGATATCACTGCGACAGCTGACCATCTGAAAGGAACAAATATTTATATGGATTTCCCTTCAGTAGGAGCGACGCAAAATCTCATGATGGCAGCTACTTTGGCTCAAGGGACAACCATTATTGAAAATGCAGCTCGGGAGCCAGAAATTGTTGATCTAGCTATCCTTCTCAATAAAATGGGAGCCAATGTCCGCGGAGCTGGGACAGAAACCTTGACCATCAAGGGTGTGGATCAGCTGCACGGTGCGGAACACGATGTCGTTCAAGACAGAATAGAAGCCGGCACCTTTATGGTAGCTGCAGCTATGACCTCTGGTGATGTTCTGGTTAAGTCAGCTGTTTGGGAACACAATCGCCCCTTAATTTCCAAGCTTTTGGAAATGGGAGTAGAAGTCACAGAGGAAGACGAGGGTATCCGTGTCAAATCAGATGTCAGCAAGTTGAAACCAGTGACTGTGAAGACACTGCCCCATCCAGGCTTCCCCACGGATATGCAGGCTCAATTCACAGCCCTGATGGCCGTTGTAAGAGGTGAATCGACCATGATTGAAACTGTCTTTGAGAACCGTTTCCAGCATTTAGAAGAAATGCGTCGGATGGGATTAAACTCAGAAATCATGCGAGATACGGCCATTATCCACGGCGGTCAAGACTTACAAGGGGCTCAGGTTATGTCAACAGATCTGCGAGCTAGCGCAGCCTTGATTTTGATTGGGATGGTAGCCCAAGGGACGACAACAGTTGGGAAATTAACCCATTTGGATCGTGGCTACTATAAATTCCACGAGAAGTTGGCAGCGTTAGGAGCAGATATTGAGAGGGTGAATGACTAATGGTGAAATCAGGTTGGGCCTATATTAGACATCAGTTAGCTTTAATTCTACTGGTTACTTTTCTTTGCCTAGTCTTTTTTGCGGTTGGCTTGATGCTTGGTTATGCTGTCCTCGGCCAAGGTCACAATCCCTTGACTATCTTATCACCGGATAAGTGGCAATCCTTGATTGATAAATTTACTGGAAAATAAGTTAAAATCCCGATAAGCAAGCAGGCTAATCGGGATTTTTCGAGAGAGATTATTATGGTGAAAAAATCAAAATCAACGATGAAACGGGAGCAAAAAGCCCTGCTTTCGCTGGTCAGTTTAGTTGTCTTTTTAATACTGGGTTTGCTGGCAACTACTGATCAATTATCCGATCAAAATCCAATCAAGCAAGTAGCTCAGCAGCTAACGGGAGAGCAGCAGAAAAGGTCTAAGTTTAGTGATGAGGCTCCGAGTCGAGACTTAGCCGATAGTGTGCTGACTCAAGAAGTTAGAAACCAACTCCCGGCTGAAATTAGCTGGAATGGCTCAGGAGCTTATATTCTTAATGGGAATAAAACCAATTTGGACGCTCGGGTGGCTAGTACTCCCTATGTCAACAATCAGACAAAAGTCGTCCAAGGTCAGACGGTCCCAAGTCTCGCCAATGCCCTCCTGACCAAATCTACCCGTCAGTATCGTAACCGTCAGGAAACAGGTAACGGCTCAACAGACTGGACACCGGCAGGCTGGCATCAGCGAACGGGTCTTTCTGGTGTCTATGATCATGCCATAGATCGTGGCCATTTGATTGCTTATTCCTTAGCGGGTAGTCTAAGAGGTTTCGATGCTTCAACAAGCAATCCGGCCAATGTCGCAGTCCAGACAGCCTGGGCTAATGAAGCCAGCAGTGAGAATTCGACGGGACAGAATTACTATGAAACCCAGATCCGCAAGGCCCTGGATAAGCGCAAGCGGGTTCGCTACCGAGTGACCTTAATTTATCAAGGCGACAACTTAATTGCCTCAGGCAGCCATCTGGAAGCCAAGTCATCCGATGGCAGTCTGGAATTTAATGTCTTTATTCCTAACGTGCAACGGGATTTGATACTGGATTACTACACAGGACAGGTGAAGCTTGAGTCCTGAGAAATTCTAGGAAAAGAGCTTAAGAATCTTGCCAGCCGAACAAAATTTTGTTAGAATAAAAACAATTGAATAGAGAGTCTGTGAGACTAGTAGCTAGGTCATACTTGAAAAGGGAATGTGAATCATCGACTGGAAGTTCACTCGAGGAAAGCCTTGTGAATTCACTCATATTAAGGACTTAACAAATTAAGGTCTAGTTAGCTAGATGAAAACGGATGGTACCGCGTGTCAACGCTCCGAATTTATGGAGTTTTGGCAAGCGGTTTTTCTTGTTCCTGCAGCTCTGACCTTAGTGATGATGAAAGGAAATCTCAAGATGGATTTACAGAGACAGTTAGAAGAGCTAAAAGTCTCAACCAAGGCTAAGCTCAAAGAAATGAATGGCAATCATAGTAAAGAATTGCAAGACCTGCGGGTTGCTGTTTTAGGTAAGAAGGGATCATTGACAGAACTACTCAAGGGGCTCAAAGACCTATCAAGTGAGATGCGCCCAGTTATTGGTAAACAAGTTAACGAGGTGCGTGATGTTCTGACACAGGCTTTTGAAGAGCAGGCTAAAATTGTTGAAGCTGCTAAGATTCGAGCCCAATTAGAATCAGAAACACTGGATGTGACACTGCCAGGCCGCAAGGTTAATCTTGGAAACCGGCATATCTTGACGCAAACATCCGAAGAAATTGAAGATATTTTTCTTGGTATGGGCTTTCAAGTCGTTGATGGATTTGAAGTTGAGAGTGACTATTACAACTTTGAACGAATGAATCTGCCTAAGAATCACCCAGCTCGGGATATGCAGGATACCTTCTATATCACTGAAGACATCTTGCTCAGAACTCATACCAGCCCTGTCCAAGCTCGTACTCTGGATCAACATGATTTCTCTGAGGGACCGCTCAAGATGATTTCACCGGGACGTGTATTTCGTCGCGATACTGATGATGCTACCCATTCTCACCAGTTCCATCAAATTGAAGGTCTGGTTGTCGGCGAAAATATTTCCATGGGGGATCTCAAGGGCACCCTGCAAATGATCAGCCAGAAGATGTTCGGAGCAGACCGCAAGATTCGCCTGCGTCCATCCTATTTTCCATTCACCGAGCCATCTGTTGAGGTTGATGTCTCTTGCTTCAAGTGCGGCGGTCAAGGCTGTAACGTCTGCAAGAAGACCGGTTGGATTGAGATCCTCGGTGCCGGAATGGTTCACCCAAGTGTCTTAGAGATGTCTGGCGTCGACTCTGAAAAATATTCAGGCTTTGCCTTTGGTCTTGGTCAAGAACGGATTGCCATGCTGCGTTACGGTATCAATGATATTCGCAGCTTTTATCAAGGTGATGTTCGCTTCTCAGCCCAATTCAAATAAAGATGTTTAGGGAGGTTCCTATGACCCTCAAACTTAGAGAAATTAAGCAGGCTGACTTACCAGCTCTGCAAGCTTTGGCAATTGAAACTTTTCGCCAGACCTTTGCCCATGACAATAGTCCCCAGCAGTTGGCAGAGTATTTTGCCCAAGTTTATTCGCTGGAGACCTTAAAACAAGAACTGGCCAATCCAGAATCCCTGCATATTTTGGCAGAAGTGGATGGTCAGCCCGCCGGCTTTCTCAAGACTAATTGGGGAGCTGCCCAGACAGAAAATGAATTGGATGCGGCCTATGAAATTCAAAGACTCTATGTTCTGCAGGAATTTCAAGGGCAAGGTATTGGCAAGAGGCTCTTTGAGTACGCCCTTGAGCAAGCTCAGCAGTCTGGTTTTGAGTGGGCCTGGTTAGGGGTCTGGGAAAAGAATGTCAAGGCACAAAAGTTTTATGCCAAGTACGGCTTTGAGCGCTTTAGCCAACATGCCTTCTCCGTTTCTGAGGATAAGGTTGATGTGGATTGGCTTTTAAAGAAGAAACTGAAATAATAGGAGGGAAGCACAAAATGGGTCATTAGGATTGACCTATAAGTGCTAACGAAATTATGCTTGTATCATATAAATGGTTAAAAGAGCTGGTTGACGTGGATGTCACAACAGCCGAGCTCGCTGAAAAAATGTCAACGACAGGGATCGAGGTCGAAGGTGTAGAAACACCGGCTAAGAGTCTGTCTAAACTCGTTGTGGGAGATGTTTTATCGTGTGAAGATGTTCCAGATACCCATCTTCATCTCTGTCAAGTGGATACTGGCGATGAGGAACCGCGTCAGATTGTTTGCGGTGCTCCAAATATTGCCGCTGGTCAAAAAGTTATTGTCGCTTTGCCCGGTGCCCGCATAGCCGATAATTACAAGATTAAAAAAGGAAAAATCCGCGGCATGGAATCGTTGGGAATGATTTGTTCCCTACAAGAATTGGGTCTGTCTGAATCCATTGTTCCCAAAGAATTTTCCGATGGGATTCAAATACTACCTAAAGCGGCAGTGCCTGGGGAAAGTGTCTTCCCCTACTTGGATTTAGATGATGAGATTATTGAACTGGCTATCACTCCTAATCGAGCAGACGCCCTATCTATGCGTGGGGTTGCTTACGAAGTTGCGGCCATCTATGGCAAGTCTGTCCATTTCCCTGAAAGAGATGTGCATGAAGGTGCTCAAAAGGCAGCTGAGAAGATTGCTGTTGCCATTGAGTCTGATAAAGCCCTGACCTACAAGGCTCGGGTAGTTGAAAATGTAACCGTTGCATCAAGTCCCCAATGGCTGCAGAACCTGCTCATGAATGCTGGTATTCGTCCGATTAATAATGTGGTCGATGTGACCAATTATGTCCTTCTCTATTTTGGACAGCCAATGCATGCTTTTGATTATGACAAATTTGCTGACAAGACCATTGTTGCCCGCGATGCCCGCCCTGGTGAAAAATTGGTTACCCTTGATGGTGAAGAACGCGAATTGATTGCTGATGATTTGGTTATCAGCGTAGCAGATCAGGCGGTAGCGCTAGCTGGTGTTATGGGCGGTCAGTCAACTGAAATTGATTCCGCTAGTCAAACCGTTGTCCTCGAAGCTGCTGTCTTTGATGGTCAATCCATCCGTAAGACAAGCTCTCGTCTCAACCTGCGCTCCGAAAGTTCTTCCCGCTTTGAAAAAGGTATTAACTATGACACAGTCGGTCAAGCTCTCGATTATGCAGCGGCTATGCTGGACGAATTGGCCGGTGGTCAAACCCTAGCTGGTCAAGTGGAAGCAGGTAGCTTGCCGACAGAACCCGTCCAAGTTTCAACCAGTTTGGATTATGTCAATGTTCGCTTGGGAACCCAACTGACCATGGCTGACATCCAAGATATCTTTGCCAAACTGGATTTCCCAGTAGCCGGAAATGAAGAACGCTTCACCGTTACTGTCCCTCGTCGCCGTTGGGATATTGCTATTCAGGCTGATTTGGTTGAAGAAATCGCTCGGATCTACGGTTACGATAAATTACCAACTACCCTGCCTGAAGCTGCAGGAACAGCAGGAGAATTAACCAGCACTCAAAAACTTCGGCGCAGGGTGCGGACTATTGCCGAAGGTGCAGGTCTCTCTGAAATCATTTCCTACGCTTTAACAACACCAGAAAAAGCCGTTCAATTCACACAAAATCCTACCAATGTGACCGAACTCATGTGGCCGATGTCCATCGAACGTTCAGCTTTACGGCAAAACATTGTAGCTGGTATGTTGGATACCATTGCCTACAATGTTGCCCGTAAGAATAAGGATATAGCTATCTATGAAATTGGAAAGGTCTTTGAACAGAAGGGCAATCCAAAAGCAGACCTCCCGACCGAGTTGGATACCTTTGCCCTAGCAGTGACGGGTCTGGTGGCAGAAAAGGATTTCCAGACAGAGGCTCAGCCAGTCGATTTCTTCTATGTCAAGGGAATCTTAGAAACTCTCTTTGCTAAATTGGATTTATCGGTTGAGTTTGTAGCAGAATCAGGCTTAGCTGCCATGCACCCTGGCCGAACTGCCAGCCTCATCTTAGATGGTCAGCCCCTTGGTTTTGTTGGCCAAATCCACCCAGAAGTAGCGAAAGACTACGGTATTCCTGAAACCTACGTGGCAGAAATCAATTTGACAGCTGTCCAGAATAAATTACAACCGGCTTCTGCCTTTGTGGAGATTCCCAAATTCCCAAGTGTTTCCCGTGATATAGCACTTTTGGTCGATCAAGCTGTCAGCCACCAAGCCATCCTCGATGCTATTCAAGGAGCTGGCGTCAAACGGCTGATTAAGATCAAACTCTTTGATGTTTATGCTGGCCACAATATTGCGCATGGTAAGAAGTCTATGGCCTACAGCCTGACCTTCCAAAATCCAAGCGATAACTTGACTGACGAAGAAGTGGCTAAGTACATGGAAAAAATTACTAAGGCCCTGACTGAAAAAGTTTCAGCAGAAGTGCGTTAAGAGAACCTAAAAAAAATCTAGCTAAGATAGTTTTGTTATCAAGGCTAGATTTTTTCTATTTCCGAATGTTCAAATAGCTAACGAGAAACTTCGGAAGAAGGACCCAAGAAAAACATGAAAGTTTTCAGAAAACAGACAAAAATCCAGCAACCCTGGTTTTTATAAAAAGAAATTTTTAAGCTAGGAAAATAACTCAAAGCCCTATTCTACTGGGTTTTGAGTAACATAAAGTTTTCCGAAAAATAATTTGAATAGCAGAATAGTTTGGCTCATTGTAATTTTTTTGTTATAATACTAATTAGTATTTAAAGGTTCTAATCTATTAAATACAGGGAAAGAATTTCTGGGAGGAAAGATTACATGGAAAAACATTCTCAACGCTATTCCATCCGCAAGTATAGCTTTGGAGCAGCGTCTGTTTTGCTGGGAACCGCAGCCTTTGCCCTTTCGGCAACGACTGCCCTGGCAGACGAAAATTCGACTGTCCCAGCCGCTGATAACGCTGGTTCTTCTGCGGAAGTAGCAGCGAATCAAGCTGGTCCGCAAACTAAGGTGATTAATCAGACGACTGTTGGTGATACCACTACAACGACTAAAGAAGTAACATCACCTGAATTGGAAACAGCTAAGGAAAATGCACAAAAGGCTAATGTCCCTGCTGAGGAAACTGAGGCGAAGGTCCAACCTTCTGTTGAAGCTGCTGATGCTGATAACAAGGCGCAAGCAGAGGCAATCAACAAGTCGGTAACTGACTATCAAACTCAACAAGCTGCTTATGAAAAAGCCAAAGCTGAGTATGATAGCAAATCAGCTGAAAAAGCGGCAGCCGATAAGTTAAATGCCCAAGCTAAAGGTGCCTACGATGCGGCTATGATTCAGTACAATCAAGATAAGGCTGCTTACGATGCTGCCCTTGCTCAGTACAATATTGACAAAGCAACGTACGCTCAACAAAAGATTCAATACGAAGTGAGTCTGGCAGAAAAAGAAGCGGCTGATAAGGCCAATGCTGCTGCCAAGCTCAAGTATGACCAAGAAATGCAAGCTTACAATGCTGCTAAGGCCGACTATGATTCAGCGCTTGCTCAATATAATGCGGACAAGAAAAAATATGATGCCGCCAAGGCTACTTATGACAGTAAACTAGCTGAAAAAGCAGCAGCTGATAAGGCTAATGCAGCTGCCAAGCTCAAGTATGACCAAGAAAAAGCGGTTTATGATCAAGCTAAGGCCAAGTATGATCAAGACTTGGCTAAGTACCAGCAAGATAAGGCTAAGTACGATTCCGCCAAGGCTACTTATGACAGTAAACTAGCTGAAAAAGCAGCAGCTGATAAGGCTAATGCAGCTGCCAAGCTCAAGTATGACCAAGAAAAAGCGGTTTATGATCAAGCTAAGGCCAAGTACGATCAAGACTTGGCTAAGTACCAGCAAGATAAGGCTAAGTACGATTCCGCCAAGTCGACCTACGACAGCAAGTTAGCTGAGAAAGCAGCAGCGGAAAAGATCAATGCTGAAAATGAAGCAAAATACAATCAGGCTAAGGAAGCTTATAATCAAGCCAGGGCCCAATATGAGCATCAATTGGCTGAATACCAAACCAAATATGAACATTGGAAAAACTCTAAGGATGCTTACGATAAATTCCTAGCTGACCACAATCTGACAGAAACTCAAGCCGCTCAAGAATTGATTTTTGAGCGCGAAAAAGATGCGGTTCACACCATTGAAGGTATCAATACTTACCTGACACCTGAAGCACAAAAACGCATTGGAACAAGCGCTGTTAATCAATACCGTTCAAATGAAATTAAAGAAGGCGATGTTGTTACTAATAGTCCTTATGGTAATAAGGACAACGAATGGCTGCAAGTCAAAGAAGGCGATAAGTTCACTGTAACTTACGATGGCCTGTCTCAATCCAAGATGATTATCGAAGGTGTTCCGCAGGACATTAATAAGGTTATCTATCACTATAGTATTGATGAATTGCCATCATTTAACAAGGCAGGTATTGCTAAAGTAAGCAACGACCCAACTGTTACCTTGACTGTCGGTGCTTCAACTGATGATCCTAATAAGGCTGTTAAAGTTACCGTTGATATCGAGTTCTATGACAAGAATGGTCAAAAATATGATTTGACCAAGCGTAAAGCTATCGTAGCTCTCAACTCACTTAACCACTGGACTGGTGCAGCCTATGTATCTGGGGAAGATATGCCGCGTGCTTTAACAGTTGAAGCTCGGGATACTGAAGGCAATACTGTACGTGGTACTTGGAATCCTTATGCTGATGGCAGCCATCCAGACATTAAGAATGGTGAAGTCCAAACGAAGTCTGGCTATGCAGACTTCGGCGGTAAGACTGTCATTATTTCGGCTGATAATCCGCTCAAAATTGTCACTCAAAGTTATACTGTTGCTCCAAACAGCCTTGAAACGCTCACAGGTGAAGCCATTACTGAGGAAAGTTCTGTTAAAGCATCCGGTAGTGCTAATGCCCACTCAATCGGAAGTCAAAACTACTCCTATGAGGATGAAGGTGTTCAAAAAGATGACGTTATCGGTAGTTACTATGTAGATGCTGAAACTGGTCTGATTACCTTCGTACCTAAGAAAAAATTCCAAAATGTTGAACATCAAGAGTTTGTTAATATTGGGGATAACCAATATATTGCTATTCCAAACTCAAGTGTTACTTATGATCCTAATACCCATGAAGTAACTTCTCAAGCCGATAATCAATACATTGAGCATGGTGCAGTCTTTAATGGGGAATCAACTCCCACACTTCCAGGCTGGGATAATGAAGACTCACCTTACCTCTATTACGGTGGTGCTGGTATGCGGATGACAAATGGTCACCTTGTCTTTACGGCTAAAGGTGCCAATGCCGTAGGTGCGCCAACAATCTACTGGTTTGCCATCAACTCCACTGTTGGTTATCCTAAGAATCCAGGAGAAGAGCCACCAAAACCTAAGGCGCCGACTCCGCCAACTCCACCAAAGAAGGTTATCGTCGAAGTTCCAGGTGAACCACATGAGCCAACCCCACCAACCTCACCGGTAGCTCCAGAACCACCTAAGATGACAATAATTGAAGTCCCAGGTGAACCACATGAGCCAACTGCACCAACGCCGCCAGTAGCTCCAGAACCACCTAAGATGATAACAATTGAGGTCCCAGGTGAGCCACATAAGCCAACCCCACCGACTGCCCCAGTACCGCCAACAAAACCTAAGACCATAACAGTAGTTGTCCCTAAGAAACCAAACGAGCCAAAAGCTCCGACCCTTCCTAATCCTCCTCGGCCACCTAAGACGATTTCTGTTGAGGTTCCAAATGAGCCAACCCCGCCAACAAAACCTTCAGTGAAATGGCATAAGAACATCATTGTTGAAAGCGTGAAGACTCCTAAACCAGGAGTTCCAACCCCTCCAACAGTTCCAAACACCCCACCAAAATCTGTACAACCGGTCAAGTCAGAAAATCCAACCCCTGCTCAGCCGCAACCGGCTGCAGAAAAAACTCTGCCTCAGACTGGTGATAGCAACAGCTATGGTGTGACCGTCTTCGGTGCCGGTATTATTGCCTTCTCCATCATAACGATGCTCGGTGCGATGAAGCGCAAAGAAAACTAAACCATCAGTTCCAACCTAATTTGTCAATTATTTATCTAGATCGAACTCAGCCCACCCTTCCTGAGTTCATATCATGATAAATTTGAGGGAAGATCTTCGGATCTTCTCTTTTTTTTATTGGATAGGCACCAAGCAATAAATCAAACTTCATCACGGATAGCATTTGATAATATTTCTGAATATTAAAGTAGAAAAGTTATTTTCTTATAAGCGCTTTCATTTCTTTTCAATACAGTATTTTTTAAGTCAAATTAATTTGTAGTAACAAATTACTGTGTTATAATCTAAATTGCGTGTTTAAATTTTCTAAAACTTTAAGTGCGAGAGAGATGAATAATTTTGGAGGAAAATTTTCAAATGGAAAAAAATGCACAACGTTTTTCTATCAGAAAATACAGTTTTGGTGCGGCGTCTGTCTTACTTGGGACAGCTGTCTTTGTCCTTAGTGCCCCTACTGTATTGGCTGATGAAACGGCAGGTAATTCTGGAGCTGGTACAAGCCAGCCGACTAGCAGTACGGCCGACATGGGAGTAAGTTCGGCGGCTGCTGATCAGGAAACGACTAGCGTAGTTTCTGTAGAAAAGGAAGATGATACGACAACGGTGACGAGTCAAGTGACCTCATCTGCCTTAGAGGATGCCAAAACCAAGGCTGAACAAGCGGGTGTTCAGGTGGAAGAGACTGAGCCCCAAGTTCAACCGTCTGCTGAAGCAGCTGCAGCTGACAATCAAGCGCAGGTTCAAGAAGTGAAGACAGCTACTGAAGCCCAAAAAGCTGCAGATGCTGACTATGCTCAAAAACAGGCTGAGTATGAAGCAGCTGTAAAAGCAAACGAAGCAGCGATAGCAACAAATACTCAAATCCAAGCAGATAACGCCGCCGCGCAATCCGCCTATGAGCAAGCGAAAGCTCAGTATGATAGCGATCTTGCTCAATATGAAATGGCTAAGGCATCGTATGACACTGCTAAAGCAACTTACGAAGCAGCAGTTGCTGAAAAAGCCAAAGCTGATGCTCGCAATGCTGAGGCTAAAGCAGCTTATGAATCAGCTCTTCAAGTTTACAACGACGAACAAACTAAATATGAAGCTGCGAAATCATTTTATGAATCTACCAAAGTAGCACATGATCAGGCTGTAGCAACCAACCAACAAATTCAATCGGATAATGCAGCCGCTCAAGCCGCCTATGAGCAAGCGCAAACTGCTTACCAAGCGGCTCAAGCCAAGTACGAGCAAGACAAGGCGGCTTACGATAAGGCGGTAGCCGCTAAGACAGCCGCGGAAGCGCAAAACACGCAAACGCAGGCAGATAACGCTGCAGCGCAAGCCGCTTACGAACAAGCGCAAACTGCTTACCAAACGGCACAAGCCAAGTATGAGCAAGACAAGGCTGCCTATGATCAGGCGGTAGCGGATAAAGCCGCTGCAGAAGCGCAAAACCAACAAATTCAATCGGATAACACTGCCGCTCAATCCACCTATGAAAAGGCACAAGCGGCTTATCAGGCAGCTCAAGCTCAATACGAGCAAGACAAGGCGGCTTACGATAAGGCTGTAGCTGACAAAGCAGCTGCAGAAGCGCAAAACCAACAGATACAATCCGATAACACTGCCGCTCAATCCACCTATAAAAAGGCACAGGCTGATTATCAAACTGCTCAAGCCAAGTACGAGCAAGACAAGGCCGCTTATGATAAGGCCGTAGCCGCTAAGGCAGCCGCAGAAGCACAAAATCGCCAAATTCAATCGGATAACACTGCCGCGCAATCCGCCTATGAAAAGGCACAGGCTGATTATCAAACTGCTCAAGCCAAGTACGAGCAAGACAAGGCCGCTTATGATAAGGCCGTAGCCGATAAAGCAGCTGCAGAAGCACAAAACCGCCAAATTCAATCGGATAACGCCGCCGCGCAATCCGCCTATGAAAAGGCACAGGCTGATTATCAAACTGCCCAAGCCAAGTACGAGCAAGACAAGGCCGCTTATGATAAGGCCGTAGCCGCTAAGGCAGCCGCAGAAGCACAAAATCGCCAAATCCAAGCTGATAATACAGCCGCTCAAACCGCTTACGAGCAAGCCCAAGCGGCTTATCAGGCAGCTCAAGCTCAATACGAGCAAGACAAGGCGGTTTATGATAAAGCTGTAGCAGACAAGGCAGCTGCAGAAGCACAAAATCGCCAAATTCAAGCAGATAACGCAGCTGCGCAAGAAGCCTATGAGCAAGCACAAGCTGACTATCAAGCAGCACAGGCTAAGTACGAGCAAGACAAGGCCGCTTATGATAAGGCCGTAGCCGATAAAGCAGCCGCAGAAGCGCAAAACCAACAGATTCAAGCAGATAACACTGCTGCTCAATCCGCCTATGAAAAGGCACAAGCTGACTATCAAGCAGCACAGGCTAAGTATGACCAAGACAAGGCCGCTTATGATAAAGCTGTAGCAGACAAGGCAGATGTTGAAGCCAAGAATGCACAGATTGAAGCAGACAATACTGCTGCACAAGAAGTGTATGATAAGGCCGTTACTGTCTATGAAGCTGCTAAAGAGCAGTATAAAAAAGATCTTGAAGCTTATAATCAGGCGCTTCAAGCTAAAGCCGCCGCAGAGGCTCAAAACCAACAAATCACAGCAGAAAATCAAGCCGCAAGAGATGCCTACAATACAGCTAAAGCGGAATATGATGCTAAAAAGGCCGAGTACGATCAGGCTAAAGCTAAATATGATGCCGATAAGGCCGAGTATGATGCTAAGACAGCTGAGAAGGCCGAAGCGGATAAGGCTAATGCCGAAGCTGAAGCCAAATACAATGCTGATAAAGCCCAGTTTGAAAAAGACACCATTGATTATAATACTAAGCTTTTAGAGTATGAAACAGCTCTAAAACAGTATGAAAATGCTAAAGAGGCTTATGATAAGTTCTTAGCTGATACTGGTTTAACTCAAGTTCAAGCAACTCAAGAGCTGACCTTCTTACGTGAACCTAGTGCCACTCATAAGATTGATGGTATCAGTGCTTATGTGACTCGAGATGCCCAGCAACGTTTGGCTAATGATGGTGGGGTTAAACAGTACGACTCTAACAAACTTCAAGCAGGTGACGTTGTTAGTACAACTCCTTATGCCAATAATGAGGCTGAATGGCTGAGCATTAAAGTCGGTGACAAATTCTCTGTCACCTACGATGGCCTGTCTAAGTCAAAGATGATCGTTGATGGTGTCGAGCGTGACATCAGCCGCGTCATTTATCGCTATGAAATTCTCAACCTTCCATCATACGATGGCAAAGGAATTGCCAAAGTGGATGCCGATCCAACAGTTACTCTAACAGTCGGAGCGTCAACCGATAAGCCAGGAGAGTCGATTAAGGTCGCAGTAGATATTGAGTTCTACAATGAAAATGGTCAGATGTATGATCTCTCTCAGCGCAAGGCTATCGTTGCTCTCAACTCTCTCAATCACTGGAAGGGAGCCGCTTATGCTAATGGATCGGATAAACCGCGTGAACTTGTTGTAGAAGCCAAAGATATTGATGGCAATACAGTTCGTGGCACATGGAATCCTTATGCGGATGGCAGTGCACCAAATCTTAATAATGGTGCTCCAGTGGTAAAATCGGGTTATGCTGATTTTGGTGGCAAGACGGTTAATATTTCAGAGTCTAATCCACTTAAGATTATTGCCCAGAAGGCTGGCTGGAATGGACAAGGCTGGGTTGTAGAAAAAGAAACGACTGTATTTGGAAATGCTGTCTATGCTTCAGGCGGCGGGAATGGCCATTCAACAGGTCTCGAGGAATACAAATTTGGAGATCAGGATGACATTCTTGGGACCTACGTGGTTGATCAGGCAACGGGGTTGATTAGCTTTACCCCTAAGAAGAAATTCCAAACGATCGAGCATCAAGAGTTTGTTAATATTGGAAATAAAGAGTTTGTTGCTATTCCAAACTCAAGTGTTACCTATAATCCTGCCACTAAGGAAGTAACATCAGAAAAAGATAACCAGTATATCGAAAATGGTGCAGTCTTTAATGGTGAAACGACACCTACCCTGCGTGGTTGGGACGACGCAGATTCGCCTTACCTCTACTATGGTGGTGCAGGGGTTAAGATGACTGATGGTCATCTGGTATTTACAGCATCAGGCGCCAATGCAGAAGCCCAACCGACCGTTTACTGGTTTGCGATTAATTCAAATGTCGGTTTCCCTAAGGATCCAGGAGAAGAACCAAAGGCACCAGAAAAACCGACGCCTCCAGCACCGCCGACGCCAAAAATAATTGATGTACCAACGCCTCCTAAGGAGCCAACGTCGCCGACGCCGCCAACGGAACCAAGAGAAAAACCAACCGTTACGGTTCCCGATGAGCCGACGCCTCCAGTAGAGCCGACCCCACCAACCCCAGTGATTCCAACACCGAAGTTGGATCTTCCGCCAGTTCCCGATGAGCCAACGCCACCGACTCCACCGAGTGCACCAGACGTGAAGCCGATGGTAGATGTGCCATCTGTACCGAACGAACCAACGCCACCGACTCCACCAACGGCACCGGACGTGAAGCCGATGGTAGATGTTCCATCGGTGCCAGACGAACCAACGCCCCCAGCACCGCCGAGTGCACCAGACGTGAAGCCGATGGTAGACATTCCGTCGGTGCCAGACGAGCCAACACCACCGACTCCACCGAGTGCACCAGACGTGAAGCCAAAGGTAGATGTGCCATCTGTACCGAACGAACCAACGCCACCGACGCCCCCAACAGCACCGAACGTGAAGCCGATGGTAGACGTTCCATCGGTGCCAGACGAGCCAACGCCACCGACGCCCCCAACGGCACCGGACGTGAAGCCGATGGTAGACGTTCCATCGGTGCCAGATGAGCCAACGCCGCCGACGCCCCCAACAGCGCCGGACGTGAAGCCAGAGGTAGACATTCCGTCGGTACCGAACGAACCAACGCCACCGACGCCCCCAACAGCGCCGGAAGTGAAGCCGATGGTAGACGTTCCATCTGTACCGGACGAGCCAACGCCGCCGACCCCACCAACAGCGCCGGATGTGAAGCCAGAGGTAGATGTGCCATCGGTGCCAGATGAGCCAACGCCGCCGACCCCACCAATGGCACCAAAATACGACATTGTAGAAATACCGGCTGATCCAGGTTCAGAGCCCACCCCTCCAACACCACCAGCTGAACCAAATTACAAACCAACTGTAGACGTTCCAGAAATACCAGAAGCTCCGGAACGCAAACAAATTTCTGTGAAATGGCACAAGAATTTGATAGTTGAAACATTCAAGGATCCTAAACCAGAAAAACCAGCGCCTAAGGAATCTGTCATTCCTGTTAAGGTTGCTGAGCCGACCCCAGTACCTGTGACATCTGAAAAGACGCTGCCACAGACTGGTGAACGCAATAGCTATGGACTGGCTGTCTTTGGTATAGGGATGACAGCCTTTGCGACTGCAACCCTGCTTGGTTCATTGAAAAAGCGTGAGGAATATTAAGCCTGAACAAATTTTAGACAAGATTTTCCAATAGACTTGTTCGGTAACCAAAACTGGAATGCTAATGTCATGAAAACTGGAGATGAAAGCCCTGAAATTTTACTCAGAACATTTAAAAATGGTTAAACTGAGTTATTGGTGGTCTTATCAATTATAAAATGCCTTAGTTTTTCAACAAGTCTAATAAAAATGATAAAAGAGAGGATTGAAGTCCTCTCTTTTGCAATAGATGAAAGCATTAATTTCTTTTCAGGTTTTTCTTCCATTTTTTCCAAATAGTGCTAAAATGTAGGTGTAATTAGAAAGAAGGCGGTTACATGAGTGACCAATCGTATAACTATCAAAGTCTCTCGACGGAGGAGCTTTACCAAAGTTTAGCAACCCGCCAAACAGGACTTCATAATGAAGAGGTCAGCCAAAGGCAAAGCCAATACGGCAAAAACCTTTTGGCCAGCGGCAAGCAGGAATCTAAGCTGCTAAAGTTTTTCAAGAATTTTACCAGTCTAATGGCCATCCTCCTCTGGGTAGGCGGTCTGGTAGCTATTCTCTCAGGAACCTTTGAGCTGGGAATTGCTATTTGGTTGGTCAATGTGATCAATGGTGTCTTTAGTTTCATCCAAGAAAATCGAGCTCAAAAAGCGACCGATGCTCTGAAAAATATGCTACCCTCTTATGCTCGAGTTGTCCGTGATGGAATCGAGCAGAAGATCCTAGCTGAGGATCTGGTACCGGGTGATATCCTCCTGATTGAAGAAGGAGACAAAATTTCGGCTGATGCTCGGATCATTCTCTCAACTGATTTGCAGGTCAACCAATCAGCCCTGACAGGGGAATCCAATCCTGTCCGCAAGAATGCCAAGGTTGTCACCGATGGCGATATTACTGCTCTGGAAGCTGACAACCTAGTTTTTGCAGGGACAACAGTCGCTAATGGCTCGGCTCGAGTTGCGGTCACCAAGATTGCCATGCAGACAGAATTTGGTAAAATTGCTGACTTGACCCAGACAGTGGCTGATGAAAAGAGCCCTCTGCAAAAGGAAGTGGATCGTCTGACCAAACAGATTTCACTCATTGCCATGAGTGTTGGTATTTTCTTCTTTATCGCTTCTGTCTTCTTTGTCAAAGAGCCGATGGCTAAGGCCTTCATCTTCTCTTTGGGGATGATTGTCGCCTTCATTCCGGAAGGGCTCCTGCCCACTATTACCTTATCCTTAGCTATGGCTGTACAAAGAATGGCCAAGCAGAACGCCCTAGTCAAGAAGCTCTCTTCTGTTGAAACATTGGGAGAAACCTCGGTCATTTGTTCAGATAAGACAGGGACTTTAACCAAGAATGAGATGACTGTTCACAATCTCTGGACCCCTAAGAAAGAGTACAAGTTGACAGGTCTGGGCTATGCGCCTGTTGGCCAGGTGCTCCTTCATGGTCAAGAGGTTAGGGCAGCCCAAGATACCGACCTCAATTGGCTCTTGCGAGGCGCAACCCTCTGCAGCAATGCCAAAATCAGCAATCCCAACGCTGACAATCCTAATTATACAGTTTTGGGGGATCCAACTGAAGCCTGCTTAGAAGTGGCTGCCCAAAAGGCTGGGATTGATTTATCAGACAATGAATCCGAAAATTATCGGATTAAGGAACTCCCTTTTGATTCAGATCGCAAGCGGATGACCACCTTTAACCATCTTGCAGAGGCTATTGACGGCAAAGCAACAGCCTCATTTACCAAGGGAGCCCCAAAAGAAATTTTGGAACTTAGCCCCTATATTCGTGAAAATGGTCAGATCAGGGAGCTGAGCGAACGTGAAAAATCAACTATCCTGAGAGCCAATGATGCCTATGCGCAAAAGGGCTTGCGAGTCTTGGCTCTAGCCTGTCGACTTTACGACGACGAATCAAATATTGCAGCTGCTACCATTGACACTGCTGAAAAAGATATGATTTTCATGGGGCTATTGGTTATGCAAGACCCTCCTCGTGAAGGCGTCAAAGAGGCTGTTGTCAAATGCCATGCGGCTGATATCCGGATCATCATGATGACCGGGGACTATGATCTGACCGCTGTCAGCATTGCTAAGAGTATTGGTATTGTTAAAACTGAGCAGCCACGGGTCATCAGCGGCCGGATTTTAGAGGGTATGTCTGATACCGACTTGCAAGAAGCTCTCAAGGATGAAGTCATCTTTGCTCGGATTGCTCCGGAACAAAAGTTCCGCATTGTTACCAATCTGCAAGCGCTGGGCCATGTTGTCGCTGTCACAGGAGACGGGGTCAATGATGCTCCCGCTCTCAAAAAGGCTGATATCGGTGTAGCTATGGGGATTACCGGTACTGATGTGGCCAAGGAATCGGCGGATATGATTCTGACGGATGACCACTTCACCTCCATTGTTAGGGCCATTGAAGAAGGTCGAGCCATCTATAGTAACTTGCGTAAGTTCCTCAGCTATATCTTTAATAGTAACACTTCTGAAGCGGTGCCATCAGCGGTCTTTCTCTTTTCTAAAGGTCTTGTCCCTCTGCCTTTGAGCGTTATGCAAATTCTAGCTATAGACCTAGGGAGTGATATGATGCCTGCCTTGGGATTGGGCGTTGAACAGCCGGAAGAAGGTATTATGAACCAGCCGCCCCGAGCCAAGACTGATCGCCTCATCAATCCTAAGATGCTAGTAAAATCCTTTCTCTGGTATGGTGGTATGGAGGCCCTAGTAGCGATGCTTGCCTTCTTTGCGGTTTTTGCCCTGCACGGTCAAAGTTTAACGGACCTGCCTGCAAGCGGAGAGTTCTACCGGGAAGCAACCACTATGACTCTGGGCGCTATCATCTTTTGCCAAATTGGTCAGGTCATGAACTGTCGGACCCAGAGTCAGTCCATTTTTAAGCGAGGTTTCTTTACTAACCGTACCATCAACTTGGGTCTGGCCCTCGAAATCCTCCTCTTTAGCCTTTTGGCTTATATTCCTTTCCTCAATGGTCTCTTTAACACTGCGCCAATCTCCAGCTTAGAATGGGGTATCCTCATACTCTGTCCAATTCCAATCTTCCTGATTGAAGAAATCAGAAAAGCTTGGCTGCGTCAAAGATACAGCACTCATTCTCAAAGAAAATCAAAATGAAACTAGGAGTAGGAGAAAAGCCGCAGGTAGTCTGTGGAAAATAAGTCAAGCCTAGTTTGTATCCTAAAGTGGAGCATGGCGAAGCCAACAGTGTAGCATTTTGAGTTTCAAAGGTGTTCATAAAAGCTTGTCCATAAAAAACGGCCCCGACTCCATCTGGAATCGGGGCTTCTTTAGTATCTATCTAAAGCGGAAGAAGGAACTAATCAGAATTAGTCTATGCGACTGGGATTGCCATCGGCATCGAAGTGATAGAGGGTACCATCAATAGTATAGTCTCCATCTTTAGCCTGCACGCCGTCTTTATCAAAATAGCGCTGGGTATTATCAATGGTTTGCCAGCCAGTCAGTGCTTGACCAGCTTCCCTGTCAAAGTAATACCAGTTGCCCCCTATTTCTTTATATTGGCTGGTGATAGGGTTACCGTCTTCATTAAAGTAGTAGGTCTTACCATCAATAGTCTGGCTGCTGTTGGTAATGGCAAAACCGTCTTGACTGAAGTAGTAGGTCTTGCCGTCAACTGTTATTAACTTGTCTCTAACGGCATAACCCTCTTGGTCAAAATAGAGGTAGCCTGTTTTAATATCGCCAAGGTGGGGCCGCAGTGGATGATAGTTGATAGAGCCCCAGTAAAGCGTATGGCGAGCCAAGGTATTGTCTTTGTTAATCAAAATAGGATCAACATTAGCTGAAACATCGTCTAATTTAAGACCAGGGGTCAGCAATTCTCCTCGATAATCATAGGCCTTACCATCTTTGCCAATTTTAACGAGGAAATTATTATAATAAAGTCTTGAAAAATGGTATTCCTCGCCGTTGATATACTGAACGCCGCTGACCTTTTGGCCAGTTTTATCATCAATAAAGACGTGACCGTAGCCATTGTCAGACCTTTCAAAATGGCCAGTGATGCTAGGGTGTTCTTCATTTTGGTTACCCGATGGATTGCCGTTATCGTCAAAATGATAGAGCAGGCCGTCGATTGTCTTATCAATGTTCTTAGCTTGGACACCATTATCGTCAAAGTAACGTTTGGTACCATCGATGGTTTGCCAAGATTTTAACGGCTGACCGTTATCTTTATCAAGATAGTACCAATTTCCATCGACTTCGGCATAAGCCCCCTTGACCTGAGAACCATCTGGCCTAAAGAAGTAGGTGTTTCCTTGAAAAGTTTTCAGCCCTGTCAGAAGTTGACCAGTTTCATCAGCACAGTACCAAGTTGATCCATGGTCAGGTGTAAAGAATTGATTTTCAACTAGTTGGCCATTATCTTGGAAGTAATAGAGCAGACCATCAATCGTTTGGAAGCCGATTAGGTTTTGACCGTTACCGTCACTGTAAAATTTACCGGTATCCCCTTTGTACCAGCCAGCAGCAGGAGTTGCGATGGCTGTTTGTTCCGTATCCATTCGAGTATTTTGGTTGAATGTGTGGGTTTCACTGACGCTTCCAGAACTGTTTTGATCTTCCCGATGTTTAGTAACATCGGTTTCAGAATTGGCATCTGAAACTTCTGGACTGATGGAGTCTGAAACAGCTACCGTCCCGGTATCATTGGTAAGTTCTTGTTGCTCTCCCTTGGCAGAAGCAGACTGAGTACCTTCTGAATCAGCAATCTCAGTAACTCCTTGCATCTGGGACTTAGCCTCAGGTGTTGTCGCCGTTTCAACGGTTTTACCATCAGTGATGGGACTAGTTTCAGTCGCTTCAGCAGGACCGATGTCGCTTGTCTGACTGCTTGCGATTGAATTACCCGCTGGAGCTATCGCTTGGTCCGCACTGACTCTCACAGCTCCCAGACCAGTCAGCATCACTACCATCGTTGCGATGGCTACCCAGTGTTTTTTGACCTTGTGCATTTTAACACGTCGTTTGATTTCCATAGTTAGCCTCCTTCTAATGGCTGAAGAGAAGAGCTCTAACGGCTTGTCTTATGGCCATCCAAGCTATCAGCAGCTTGGTTTATAAACATTAAAGCTTTCTCAAAATTATTATATCACTAGTTGGAAACGTTTACAATAACAGTTAATAAGTCTTAGGCAGACTGGCCCGCCTTCAAATTTGAGGACTGACAATAAAGAAAATTTTAACAAAAACAGTAGGAACTCATGTTTGAACAGGTGCTGGGAGGCATAGCCTCCTTCGGACGAGACAATCCTATATAGTAGTCTGAACCCGTGGTGCTAGTAAAAAAATCCTAGGTTATAAGCAAAGATAGCCTACTCTACCAAAGCTTCAAACCCTTTAAACGTCTCGCTAATGGCCTTTCGATGTCAAACTCAGAACACAAAACTGAAAACCGTGTTTCAATAGTTCTCCTTTCAGCCTTGAGCCTCCAATGATGATGCTTTTTGTACGCCTCAAAGGCGTCCAAAAACAGTAGCCCTTCTGGATTAAATGCTGTTTAAAAATCTGACGGAGGTAACCTAAGTCCGCTAAAACAACAGAAACAGTTGTGTTCTCAAGCAGTTCTTCAGCTTTGTGAACTAAAAATATAAACTAGCACCACGGGTTAGCCTGAAGTTGTTCTGCAGCATACATTTTCTACCGTCTTCAGTTTATGTACTTTGCACAATTTATTTAGCCTTCCCGATTGTCCTTATTTTTATGGGACCCACCCTCGATCATCAGGTCACTGGTGTTGCTATTTTATCAAGGAGTGAAGAGTGGCGGCAATAAATACGCGATAAATTGTCAGAAAACTATTTTTGCTGTTGAAATTGTCAGAATTTTTTGCTATACTAGTTTGCAATAAGAAAAAGCGATGAGAGAACAAGCACCAAATCAACTGACAGAGAGTGCCGTTGCTGAGAAAGGCATCTAGATTTGGTCACACAGTCTTGAGCGCAGGTGCGAACTTTACCAGTAGTGCCTGACGGGTGGTTCCGTTAAGAGCCAGAAGTCTTTGACTTCAAGAGGAAAGACAGGTGACTGTTTTTCGAATTAAGGTGGAACCACGTTGCGACGTCCTTGCAAAAATTTTTTTGCGAGGGCTTTTTATTAATCTAAAATCGCATGAGTACCATTACTATAAGGAGGTTTTTATGATTAGAGGTCTGAGAGAGATTGAACCTTATGTGGCTGGTAGTCAGCCTCAAGGTAAGCGAATCATTAAGCTGAATACTAATGAAAATGCCTACCCCCCCAGTCCTAAGGTGGCTGAGGCTTTGAAGGTATTTGACAGCGCCAATCTGCGTAAATATTCTACACTAACTCAAGAAGAGCTGCGTCAGGCCCTGTCTGCTCGTTTGGGGGTAACAGCTGACCAGATTATCCTCGGTAACGGTTCCGATGATATCCTTTCCATGGCTTTTTTGGCTTTCTTTAACAATGATGAACCTATTTTATTTCCAGATTTGACTTATGGATTTTATAAGGTCTGGGCTGACTTATACGATATCGCCTATCATGAGGTACCGCTGACCAGTCAGTTTGAGATAGATCCTGCAGATTATCAGGCGCTAAACGGCGGTCTTGTTATCGCTAATCCTAATGCCCCGACAGGTATTTATAAGCCTCTGGATGAACTGGAAAAGATCATTCAGGCCAATCAAGATGTCGTTATCATTATTGACGAAGCCTATATTAGTTTTGGTGGGGAAACGGCCCTGCCTTTACTGGAAAAATATCCCAACCTTTTTATCACGCGCACCTTTTCCAAAGATGCCTCCCTAGCAGGTTTGCGCGTGGGCTATGGTGTTGGCAGCCCCGAATTGATCAAGGTTATCGAGACTGTCAAAAACTCTCTCAACCCTTATGCCGTTGACAGCATAGCGGAAAAATTAGCACTAGCAGCTGTCGATGACTGGGATTACTACAGCAATAACTGTCAAAAAATTATGGAGACCCGTGACTGGTTTACCAAAGAACTCGCAGCCATAGGTTTTGAGGTTTTACCGAGCTCGGCCAACTTTGTCTTGGTCAAACCGACTCTAGCAGCTCAGGAACTCTTTCAGTATTTACAGACTAAGAATATCTATGTCCGTTATTTTCCTAAAGTAGAGAGGATTAAGGAATATTTACGCATCTCTATCGGTCGACAGGAAGAAATGGAGAAAGTCATAATGATCATTCAAGAGGTAGTTTCATGAAAAAAACAACATTACCAGTAGGTATGCACGACAAATTATTTAAGCGGGCTGCGACCATGTATCGTTTAGAACGTGATATTAGTGATTTGCTGATAGAACGTCAGTTCAGGCGCATTGAAACGCCGACCTTGGAGCATGCGGAAGTGTTTGGCGATGAGCTGAAAAATACTCACTATCATCTCTTCGATAAGTCGGGGGATTTGCTCAGTCTGCGACCAGATATTACCAGTCAGATTGGACGAGTCATTGCCTCAACTCAAGTAGAGACACCGATTAAATTTTCCTACTCAGGAAAGGTCTTTCACTACAATGAAGAACTGCGCGGTCTACTCAATGAACACACTCAAGCCGGCGTAGAGATTGTCGGTTACCCAGCTGATAAAGCACTTAAAGAAGCTGTCTTGTCGGCTAAAGCAGCTCTAGACGTAGCTGGGGTTAAGGTCTATCAGTTCGAGTTTTCCCATGCAGCCATTTTACAGACTATCTATGATGCATTAGGCTTGGACGAAGTGAGCCAGCATCAGTTGGAAGGAGCGATTATTGATAAAAATATCACAGCTCTCCATACCTTTACTGAGGTCCATCCTAGCGAATTTGATACCTTCATTGAGGCTCTGCCTTTCTTATTTGGAGAAAGTCACAATGTGCTGACGAAAGCTCGTGCTTTGGTTAAACACGAGAGAATATTAAAAGCTTTTGATAATTTAGAAGACCTGCTGGGAGATATCTATCGCTTTTTGCCTCAGACAACAATTGATCTAGCACAGGTTCCTTCGCTGCCTTACTATACCGGTATGATGTTCAAAGTTTTTGGTGAAAATGTCCCGGATGCTTTCGTATCCGGTGGCCGTTATGACAAGCTGTTTGAACGTTTTGGGGCAGCAGAGCTGACAGCTGTTGGTTGGGCGGTCGATTTAGATAGTATTTATCAGGCCATTCATAATAGTTTGGAAGGAGGTGGTCTGCGATGACAGTACAAATGACGATAGCGCTCACGAAGGGACGAATTGAAAAAGATACGGTTAACCTCCTGAAACAGGCCGGTTTTGATATGGCATTCATGGCTGACAAGGGGCGCAGTCTTATTTTTGAAAGTCCTGATAAACGTTTTCGCTTCTTGTTAGTCAAGGCACCGGATGTTACCACTTACGTTCACCATGGTGTCGCTGATATTGGCGTAGTGGGCAAAGATGTACTTATGGAGCATCCGACAGGTTATCTTGAAATGCTGGATTTGAATATTGGCCTTTGTAAATTCGCCGTAGCTTCGATTCCGAGTTTTAACCCAACCGATCATAAGCGCAAGCGTATTGCGACGAAGTATCCCACAGTTGCAACGGATTTTTATAATCAAAAAGGAGAGGATGTCGAAATCATCTCTATTCAAGGAAGTGTTGAAATTGCTCCTGTCATCGGTTTAGCTGATGCCATTGTTGATATTGTCGAAACGGGCAATACCCTAAAAGCCAATGGCCTAGAGGTATTTGAAAATATTTGTCGTATCTCAGCCAGGATGATTGTCAACAAGGCTGCCCTTAAAAATAATCCCCAAATACTGCCTTTCATCAAAAAAATTGAAGCAATTGTTGGAGACGAGGAGGTACCTTTTCAATGAAACGTCTAACAGGAACTAATGAAACTATATCTAAGATTCTCTATCAAGAACAGCTGGAGCTGAGCCGGGAGAACCTCGATGTTGAGGAAACTGTCCGCGCTATTATTGAAGATGTGAAAAGTCGCGGTGATGAAGCACTGCGCGAGTATTCTGCAACATTTGATAAGGTTGATCTCACAGACTTTGAAGTCAGTCAGGACTTAATTGACCGCGCTTTTGCAGAAGTTGACAAGGATGTTCTGACAGCTCTTGAAAATGCCAAGTCTAATATTGAATCTTACCACCGCCAGCAGCTGGAGACAGGCTTTGAAGATCAGCCATCAGACGGTGTCCTTCGCGGCCAGCTCATCCGTCCGATTGAGCGCGTAGGCGTCTACGTGCCGGGAGGAACAGCGGCTTACCCGTCCTCAGTCCTCATGAATGTCATTCCGGCTAAGATTGCTGGTGTCAGGGAAATTATTATGATCACGCCGCCGCAAGAACATTTTGTGCCAGCCATTTTGGTTGCGGCTAAGCTCGCTGGTGTGGATAAGATTTACCAAGTGGGCGGTGCCCAAGGCGTTGCTGCCCTGGCTTACGGCACTCAAACCATTCCAAAAGTGGATAAGGTTACAGGTCCTGGTAATATCTTTGTGGCAACGGCTAAGAAACAGGTTTACGGTATTGTCGGAATTGATATGATTGCTGGTCCTTCAGAAATTGGTGTCATCGCTGACAGTACAGCAACCCCAGCTTACGTAGCGGCAGACTTGCTCTCACAGGCCGAACACGATGTCCGAGCGCGGGCGATTTTGGTAACGGATTCTGAAGAACTGGCTGATGCGGTTGAAGCAGAAATTGAAGCGCAGCTGAAGCGGTTACCCCGCAAGGCCATTGCCCGTCCGTCTATCGAAAATAATGGACGCATTATCATCGCAGCCAATACTGCGGATATGTTTGACCTTATGAACAAGGTGGCGCCTGAGCACTTGGAAATTGCTATGGAGAATGCCTATGACTACCTAAATCAGGTCGAAAATGCTGGTTCTGTCTTTTTAGGACACTATACGAGCGAACCGATTGGTGATTATTATGCTGGTGCTAATCATATCCTACCGACCACAGCAACCAGCCGCTTCTCATCTGCTCTGGGAGTGCATGACTTTGTCAAACGCATCCAGTATACCCAGTACAGTAAGGCAGCGGTCAACAGTGCAGAAAAAGATATTACAACTTTGGCCTATGCCGAGGGTCTGCAAGCACATGCGAAAGCGATTGAGGTAAGAAATGGCCAAAATTAAAGGATTGTTAGTCATGGACGTGGATTCAACCCTCGTTCAGGAAGAAGTGATTGATTTGCTGGGAGAAGAAGCAGGTGTTGGCGCCCAAGTTGCGGAGATCACCGAGCGCGCTATGAGAGGAGAACTTGATTTCAAGCAGGCGTTGCAAGAGCGGGTGACTGCACTAAAAGGTTTGCCAGAGACCATTTTTGACCAAGTCTATCAGCGTATTCACTTTAATAAGGGAGCTAGGGAATTGGTAGCTGAACTTCATGCGCGTGGCTATAAGGTCGGTTTGGTATCCGGTGGCTTCCATGAAACAGTTGATCGCTTGGCTGAGGAAGTCGGTATTGATTACGTTATGGCTAACCACTTGGAAGTAGTGGATGGCAACTTGACTGGAAAGACCTATGGTGACATTGTAACCAAGGATGTCAAGGTGCAAAAACTTCGCGAGTGGGCTGCGGAAAATGGGCTGACGTTGGCAGACACTGTTGCTATGGGTGACGGAGCCAATGATCTGCCCATGATTCACGAGGCTGGTATCGGCATTGCTTTTTGTGCCAAGCCCATTGTTCGCGAGCAATCACCTTACCAAATCAATGAAGCTGATTTGTATAAGGTGATTGAGATAGTGGATGAGGTGGAACTTTAATGTATATTTCAAAAATTACTTTAGAAAATTTTAGATGTTTTGAAGGCAAGACAGATATTCTTTTAAACAGTGGAATAAACTTTTTTGTTGGTGATAATAACGCTGGTAAAACTACTATTTTTAAGGCAGTTGAATTTATAAAATCTGGGAAAATAAAGGAGGAATGGATCACTAAGAATCTTTCTAAAGATGCAGAAGTTTCAGTAGAACTTGAACTAAAAGGGGATGATGTTGCTCAATTATTAGGGACAGATAAATTAAAAAAATATCAATCATATCTTGTAGGTGATGATAAATTAATTTTGAAAAGAAGTTCAAAAGAGTCAACATGGACAGATTCAAAGGGTAAGGAAAAAAATATTAGTCTAAAAAATATTACTTTTTATAATCCTGAAACGAAAGTTTTTGAAAATCCTTCAGGGATTGATACTGTTCTTTCGTCTTTGTTTGACACACAATTCGTCTACTCGGATTTGAAAAATGAAGATTATCAAGGTTTTGGAAAGACTAATATTGCTGGACGATTAATTAGCGATGTTACAGAGCAATTTAAAACAAGTCCGGAATGGCAAGAATTAAAAAGGGCTCATAGTGTTGCTTTTGGTACCGAAGGTTTGGCTCAGTTACTCTCAGAAGTTCAAAGTAGGGTACAAGGGATTCTTAATGAGCAATATGGTGAAGCGAAAGTAGAGTTTAATTTTGGTCTTCCTACTTTAGATAATTTTTTTAAGAATGGTAATATATTGCTTGAAGAGAATGGAATAAAAACAGATGTTTCCGAGAAGGGGACGGGAATGCAACGGGCATTAGCTCTGAGCCTCATTCAAGTCTATGCAGGTATTGATAACCAAGTAAGCGGTATTCTCAAAACACCACTCTTTTTCTTCATTGATGAACCTGAAACATTCTTACATCCTCAGGCACAAGATAAGTTATTAGCTTCTCTAGAGAAAATTTCTGATAATTCACAAATATTTATTACGACACATTCCCCATATTTGTTAAGAAGTTATAATAAGAATAGTCATAAACTGTACATCTTTTCAAGAAATCCAGATGAAAAAAGAATTCAAGAAGATACTCACATTGGGATTCTACCATATAGTCCCTCTTGGGGAGAAATTAATTATTTTGCATTTAAAGTCGCCAGTCCTGAATTTCATAATGAATTATTTGGTGAACTTCACAACCTAGCAAGAAGTAAAAATAAAACATTTGAAAATGGTTCAAAGACAGTTGGTAAGGGAATTTCTTGTTTTGATACTTGGTTATCAGAAAGATCGGATGTTATTCCAACTGATCTTGAACATGTTAATTTTAAAGGCAAAGTAAACAATAGTTATCAAGATAAAACAATGACATCTTATATAAGAAATCACATAGATCATCCTGGTGACTATCCAGATGGACAGCCAGTTAGAAAAAAACCAACAATAGAAGAAATTAAAGATTCTATTGAATTTATGCTTAAGGTATATGAATCAGAATTAAAATGATTTGGAGGAGCTTCTATGAGATTGAGACAAGCAAGCATTGAACGCAACACCTTTGAAACCAAAATCAAACTGAGTCTGAATTTGGATGTACAGGAGCCTGTTGATATTGATACTGGTATAGGCTTTTTTGACCACATGCTGACACTTTTTGCTCGTCATGGACGGATGTCGTTAGTTGTCAAAGCTGATGGTGACTTGTATGTAGACAGCCACCATACGGTTGAAGATGTAGGGATCGTTCTTGGTCAAGCCCTCAAAGAGGCACTAGGTGACAAGGCTGGTATCAATCGTTATGGGACCAGCTTTGTGCCTATGGACGAAACGCTAGGTATGGCCAGTCTTGATTTGTCAGGGCGCAGCTACTTGGTTTTTGATTGTAGATTTGAGAATCCAAAACTGGGCAATTTTGATACCGAATTGGTCGAAGAATTTTTCCAAGCGTTAGTTTTTAATGTTCAGATGAACCTGCACCTTAAGATTTTACATGGAAAGAATACCCACCACAAGGCAGAAAGTCTTTTTAAGGCGACGGGACGGGCGCTGCGCGAAGCAGTAACCATTAACCCAGAAATTCACGGGGTTAACTCAACTAAAGGACTCTTGTGATATGAAAATTATTGTTATTGATTACGATGCCGGTAATACAGCTAATGTCTTACGGGCACTGTCTAAAATTGGTGTCGAAGCTGAGTTATCAGCTGATTCCGCTAAGATTTTAGCAGCAGACGGCTTGATTTTACCAGGTGTCGGTGCCTATCCGACAGCTATGGAGGAATTGAGCAAACGCAGGTTGGTACCTGCTATCAAGGAAGCTGTTGCCAAAGGCACACCACTATTGGGGATTTGTCTGGGCATGCAATTGCTGACCGAAACAGGGCTGGAGCATCATGAAACGGCTGGCCTAGGCTTCATTTCAGGCGTGACACGTGAAATCCCAGCCAAGGATGGTTTCCCAGTACCCCACATGGGCTGGAATGATTTGCAGGTCAAACAAGCAACTGCACTGACAGTGGATCTGGATCAGCAGAATGTCTATTTTGTGCATAGCTATTTTACAGATGTTCCTAAAGAATACATTGATGCCACTGCTGATTACGATATCGAAGTGCCAGCTATGATTCATAAGGACAATGTCTACGGCGCTCAATTTCATCCGGAAAAATCAGGTGCTGTAGGACTTGGTATTCTCAAACGATTTGTGGATTTGTGTAAGTAGCTCGGCTATTAGGAACGAAGTGAGTAGAAACAGATACCCTCGCCGTAGTGGAATAGGACGCAATCTTTCGAGAGAGTTTGGCTTGAAACTTAGTCATGAAACCGAAGGTTTGCTGACATCCCCACCACATAAGGAGAGTATTAATAACAGAGTTATTTTGAACTAGATAATAAAAAAGAAAGGAAGGTTCAGGGATAAGATCAAGTAAGTTTTTTGAACTGAACCCGAGCTAAAAGCGTCGTGAAAAAGTTAAACTTCCTTGTGTGCGGGCACACGTCGTCAGTTTCCTATTTTCATCTCGCTTTCTTAACGCTCTTGGTATCTTAATTATGCAAATTTTACCTGCGATTGATATTAAAGATGGACAGGCGGTTCGTCTGTTTAAGGGGGACTTTAACCAGAAAACAGTAGTCAACCCCGATGTATTGGGGCAAGCACGGATTTTTGCAGATGCGGGCATTCAGTTTATCCATGTGGTGGATCTGGATGGCGCTCTGGACGGCCGTGCTACTAACCGTGATTTGATTGCAGCGCTTAAAGTTGCGACAGGTCTAGGCGTTGAGGTAGGCGGCGGCATTCGTACGCTTGAACAGATTGCGGACTACCTTGCAGTAGGGATCGACCGCGTTATCATTGGTTCGATGGCTGTTAAAAATCCTGCTTTTGTCAAAGCTGCATTGGACAAGTTTGGATCGGATAAGATTGTGGTCGGCATTGACGCTAAAAATGGCTATGTGGCCACCGAAGGATGGCTGGAAACCAGTACCGTTGACTACATCAGCTTGGCCAAGGAAATGGAAAAAATGGGGGTTAAGCTCTTTGTTTACACGGATGTTGACCGCGACGGTACGCTGACGGGTCCTAATTTTGACCATTACAAACAATTAGTAACCGAACTGACAACCGCTCAGGTCATTGCTTCCGGCGGAATCGCTGAGCTATCGGATTTGACTAAACTACAAGAGTTGGGTGTAGCAGGGACTATTGTTGGTAAGGCCTACTATAATGGCAATATCAACTTGGAGGAGCTCAAAGAATTGGAGAAGTGAGATGCTGAAAAAACGGATTATTCCTTGTCTGGATGTCAAGAATGGGCGTGTTGTCAAAGGAATCAATTTTGTCAATTTAACCGATGTGGGTGACCCTGTTGACTCAGCGCGTGCTTACTATGAGGCCGGCTGTGATGAACTGGTTTTTCTGGACATTACGGCGACCCATGAGGAGCGCGATACAACAGTGGATATGGTGCGTCGCGTTGCCGATCAGGTCTTTATCCCCTTTACAGTCGGCGGCGGCATTCGCTCGGCTGAGGACATGAATAAGATGCTCAAGGCCGGTGCGGATAAGGTTGCTATCAATTCATCTGCTCTGGCTAATCCCCAGCTCATCAAGGAATGTGCTGAAAAATTTGGCTGTCAGTGTGTGGTTGTGGCCATTGATGCCAAGAAGCAGGCAGACGGCAGCTGGCATGTTTATGTGGCTGGCGGCCGCAAAGATACCGGCAGAAATTTGATTGACTGGGTCAAAGAAGCGGTTAGTTTGGGAGCAGGTGAAATTCTCCTCACCTCGATGGATAAAGATGGCACAAAATCTGGTTTTGATTTAGATATGCTCAATGCTGTAGCAGCAGTAGCGGACGTGCCTATTATCGCTTCAGGTGGTGCAGGCAACAGTGATCATATGGTAGAAGTTTTCGAGAAAACACCAGCAACTGGTGCTTTAGCAGCTTCTATCTTTCACTACGGAGAAGTAGCTATTGCTGATACCAAAAAAGCTATGACTAAGGCAGGAATTGAGGTGAGATTATGACAGCTATCAAACTTGATTTTGCTAAGCAGGGCGGACTGATTCCAGTTATTGTGACGGACCATTTCACAGGACAGGTCCTTATGCTGGCTTATATGAATGAGGAAAGCTATCGGCTAACCCTCAAAACCAAGCAGATGCACTATTGGAGTCGCAGCCGCAACGAGCTCTGGCATAAAGGGGCAACTTCTGGTCACTATCAGTATGTCAAATCCATTGCAACCGACTGCGACCAAGATACCCTGCTCATCGCAGTTGAGCAGGTCGGCGCTGCCTGCCACACTGGAGCCTATTCTTGTTTTTTTAATGAGATATATTCTGAAGATTAGAAAGGAACTATGATATGCTAGAAACACTGTACCAAGAAGCACTAGATCGTAAGCAAAACCCTAAAGAAGGCTCTTACACTAATTATCTCTTTGACAAAGGATTGGATAAGATTCTCAAAAAGGTCGGTGAAGAAGCAACAGAAGTTGTTATTGCTGCCAAAAATGCTGACAAAGATGAAATTGCTAACGAGACGGCAGATGTTCTCTACCATTTAGCCGTTATGTTAGTCGAAACCGGTGTCACCCCAGACGATATCGAAACTGTTCTTAAATCCCGCCAAGGCAAACAAAGTAGAATCCATGACCGCAGAGAAGTGACAGATTATTAAAAGAGAGCCATCAATGAGATATTCCAAGAACTTGTTTTAAGTTCTGAAGGTTTTTTGATGAAATATGGTATCTGCTTTTCTGTGTGAGATTAATAGATTATTCGATCAATGGAATGAAAAAATGATTTAATTTATCGATAGGTAAAATACAAAAAGTAGTCGAATTTTTAAACTCGGCTACTTTTGATTTGTGTTTTGATTTATTTAGAACTTGAAGAACTAGAGCTGCCAGAGCTATCAGTTCCATGAATTTCTGCATAAGACTTAGCCTCATAAAGATCTTCTGATGTTTCGTTACCGCGTTGGTGGAAGAGGCTGGTTGACTTGTCCCCCTTCTTCTTATTAATCTTTTTGAGCTGGGTCATTGATTTTGTGTAGGAATAGTCACTGGCATCTGCTGGTTTTAAGCCAGGAATATCAGCAAAGCGTAGCAGATCACCGGTTTGTACCTTATCACTGTAAGATAGCTGGTCGGCAGCAGCATTGCGATATTTTTCGAGCTCAGCCTTGGTCTGCTCGTTTGGCTCAGTGATTTCTTGTCCATTTTGTGTGTAGTAGGTCTTACCGCCATAGCTGGTGTAGGTTGGTGTAAGGTAATAACCTGATGTCCGCAGGGGAACGAAATTATCATTTTTAGGTGATAGCAGGTCTTGTCCCATTTGGACGTAATCCTTAGTATCAATTCCTAGAAGATGGAGCAGAGTCGGCAGAGAATCAATTTCACCGCCGTAGGTATCGCTGACAAAGCCATTGGTATAACCTGGAATGTTAATAATATAAGGAACTTTTTGCATCATAGCATTGTCGTAATCAGACCAGGTTTCAGAATCTTTGCCCAGCAGCGGAGCCAGACTGGTATTGCGATCGTTGGAAATACCATAATGATCCCCATACAGGACAATGATAGACTTATCATAGAGACCGCTGGCCTTGAGATAATCAAAGAAAGACTTGATGGCTGAATCCAAGTAGTTAGCCGTCGAGAAATAACCGTTAACTGTATCATCTCCAGTATCAGCCAACGGGAAACCTAGTTCATTTTTATCACCGTTGAGGCTGGTGTAAGGATAATGGTTTGATACAGTGATGAACTTGGTGTAGAAGGGTTGCTGCAGCTGTTCCAGATATTTGATGGAGTCTTTAAAAAGATACTTATCATTGAGTCCATACTGGAAAGAATTAGAACTATCTTGTTTCTCAAAATAGGTAGAGTCGAAGAAGTAATTGTAGCCCCACTGTTTATAAGTATTGTTACGATTCCAAAAACTTCCGGTATTTCCGTGGAAGACAGCACTGGAGTAGCCACCTTTTTGAGCGAGGATCGAAGGAGTAGCATAGGCAGTATTATCACCGCCGTAGTTAACCATATAGGAACCGTTATTCAGACCATAAAGGGAAGTTTCCATCATGGTTTCAGCATCAGAAGTTTTACCGTTTTTAACTTGGTTAAAGAAATTGGAGAAGGAAATCGAAGATTTGGAGTGGTAGAGGGAATTAAGGAAAGGTGTGACTTCGTATTCTTTATCATCTGCCTTGAGCTTGTAGTCAATCAAAAATTGTTGGAAGCTTTCCAAGTGAATAACGATAACATTGCGTCCCTTGGCAATGCCGAAATATTTGCTATCGGGAGCGGCGTAATTTTTCTTGGCATAATCTTGCACCTCTTTAAGGTCACCAGCTGTTGCTGCACTTCTTTCCTTTTGTGCTTGATAGGTTTGATTGGCGCTGTAAGTCATAAAGGCTGGTAGGCCAATACCGCGCACGACATAATAGTTGGAGAAACCGCGGGTCAGAAGCTGAGGCCGGATGGTTTCAGCAGCGAAAAGATTCGCTGAGAAGAAGAGGACCGACAGAGCAGTGACAGCGAAACTGGCTCGCTTATTGAAAAATCGCTTATCTGATTTAATTTTCTTAAAAGCTAGCAAGAGGGCAAAGAAAACTACATCTACCAAATAGAAAAGATCGGTTACTTCAAAGAGATTGGCAGCAGAATCCCCCAAACCAGCGGCCGCCTTGGAACTGGCCAACAAGGTATTCACAGTAATAAAATCGGTGAACTCTCTAAAATAGACAGAGTTTCCAATAATAAGGATATTTAAAACCAAATAGAGCAGGATTTCCAAACTGTAGAAAACTTTGCTATTCTTGAAATAGAGGGGAAGTCCTAAGATCAGAAGTCCTAAGGGTAGTGGATTAAAAATCGCCACGACAATCTGGGCAGTGTCCTCTAATTCCAAGTTAAAATCAACACTATAGGCCCAGAGTGATTTTATCCAATAAAAAAAGAGAAGGACTAATACAAAGCCGAGTCGTGTATTAATAATATTGCCCAATTTCTTTAAGGGGCTTAAATACTTTTTCATTCCATATCCTCATTAATTTTAATTTCAGAAAAAATCCAGTTTACATTATACCACAATTTAATTTTTAGGCAGGAAACGAGGTAGAAAGTTTCCTGAAATTTTGGTACAATACTTAGTATGAATAAGCTTATTGTGGATGTCTTGGTTGAAAAGAAAATCAATCGTGGAATTCAGCTCCTTCAAGGACGGGATTTTAATGATTTTTCTATGACGGACCAAGTTCTTGGCCTTTATAATACCGAGGGAAAATTTCTGGGGACAGCCTACCTTTCCAAACAAAATAAGGGAATTGGCTGGTTGATCTCGCGAAAGAGCGTCCAATTAGATAAGCCTTTCTTTATCGACCTTTTTGAAAAAGCCAGAGCCAAACGGCAGGTTTATGAAAACGATGATCTGACTACAGCTTACCGCCTCTTCAATCAGGACGGTGATAATTTTGGTGGAGTCAGCATTGATCGCTATGGGGATTATGCCTTGTTCTCTTGGTATAACGCTTATCTTTATAGCTTAAAAGATAGCATTGTGGCGGCCTTTCAAGAAGTTTATCCTGAGCTTGTTGGGGCTTACGAAAAGGTTCGTTTTGAGGGTTTGGATTACCAATCTGCCCATCTTTACGGTCAAGAGGCTCCTGATCGTTTGACTATTTTAGAAAACGGCGTTAGCTACAATGTTTTTCTCAATGATGGTTTAATGACAGGGATTTTTCTGGACCAACGTGAAGTCAGAGCCAGTCTCACCAACGGTTTGGCCTTGGGGAAGACGATTCTCAATACCTTTTCCTACACAGCTGCTTTTTCGGTAGCTGCTGCCATGGGAGGCGCAGTAGAAACAACCTCGGTTGACTTAGCCAAGCGGTCTCGCGAGCTGTCGCAGGCGCATTTCCTAGCCAATGGTCTAGCTATGGATCAGCACAAGTTGGTTGTCATGGATATCTTTGACTATTATCGTTATGCCAAACGTAAGGGCTTGACTTATGATCTCATCGTCATCGATCCCCCCAGTTTTTCTTGCCATAAAAAACAGACTTTTTCGGTGGCAAAGGACTATCACAAGTTGATTTCCCAAGCTTTAGAAATTATCAAACCCGGCGGAATTCTTATCGCTTCTACCAATGCTTCCAACCTGTCGATTGGACAATTCAAAAAGCAGTTGGAAAAAGGTTTTGCAGGTCACAAACACCATTATCTCAATTTAAAGCAGTTGCCCGCTGATTTTGCGGTCAATCAAGCTGATCAAACAAGTAATTATTTAAAAGTATACACAATAAAGGTAGAGTAGTAAAAATATGAAAATAGTAGTTCCCGTAATGCCTCGTTCCCTAGACGAGGTCAATCAGCTTGATGCTGCCAAATACGACCACGCTGATATCATCGAATGGCGGGCCGATTTCTTGCCTAAGGATGATATTATCAAGGTAGCCCCAGCCATTTTTGAAAAATTTCCCGGTCGAGAAATCATCTTTACCTTGCGAACTCAAGCAGAGGGCGGCCAGATTTCTTTGCCTGATGAAGAGTATGTCAGCTTGATTAAGGAAGTATCGTCCCTTTATCATCCTGACTATATCGACTTTGAATATTATTCTCATCAGGACATCTTCTCACAAATGTTGGAATTTCCAAATCTGATTTTGTCCTATCATAATTTCGAAGAAACACCAGATAATCTGATGAGTATTCTGTCTGAGCTGACGACCCTGACCCCTCGAGTGGTCAAGGTTGCTGTCATGCCCCAGACTGAGCAAGATGTCTTGGATTTGATGAATTTCACCAGAGGTTTCAAGGTGCTCAATCCTGAACAGGATTATGTCACCATGGCTATGGGCAAGCTCGGTCAGGTTTCTCGCCTCGCTAGCGATTTGATGGGATCATCTTGGACCTTTGCTAGTGTTGACGAAGCGAGTGCACCAGGCCAAATCGGCTTGGCTGATATGTTTAAAGTAAGGGAGATTCTTGATGCAGATTGATGGATATACGCGGATGGCTGCAGTCGTCGCGCGGCCGATTAAGCATTCTATTTCGCCTTTTATTCATAACTATGCCTTCGATATTACGGGTGTTAATGGTGTTTATGTAGCTTGGGACATTCCAGAAGAAGACTTGCAGGAGTCTGTCCAAAATGTCCGCCGTTATGACATGTTTGGGATTAACATTTCTATGCCCTATAAGCAGGTGGTAATCCCTTTTTTGGATGAATTAGATCAGGCGGCCCAGCTGATTGGCGCTGTCAATACAGTTGTCAACCGTCAGGGACACTTGGTTGGCTACAATACCGATGGCTACGGTTTTTTCAAGGCATTAGAAAAAGATGATGGTTTTACTATCAAAGATAAGACCATGACCATCCTTGGCGGCGGTGGAGCTGCAACCTCTATCATTGTGCAGGCAGCTCTCAATGGCGCAAAGAGAATCAACATCTTTAACCAGACTCAATTTTTGGAAGAAACTAAGGCCAAGGCTGAAAAATATGCAGCAGCAACGGATGTCCAGTTGGATGTCTTCCCAGTTGAAGACCAAACCTTGATTCAGGAAAAAATCTTGGAAAGTGACCTTCTGGTCAATGCTACTAGCGTTGGCATGGACGGTAAATCTATGGTCCTTGCTGACGACACCGATTTGCCAGCCGGTCTAAGAGTGGCTGATACCATCTACCAGCCCTTTGAGACTCCCTTTCTAAAATACGCCAGAAGCAAGGGCCTCAAGGCCAGTAATGGTCTAGGTATGTTGCTCTATCAAGCCGCTAAAGCTTTTGAACTGTGGACTGAACAAGTCATGCCGACAGATGAAATTTGGCGGGAACTAGAAAAGCGCTACGATGTTTAAAAATAGATCCTAATAAGCATAGATTAAAGGGAGGCAGTATGAAGTTACGTGTCGATTTGAGTCACAGTCCCTACGACTTAGTTGTTGAAAAGGGATGCCTGAGTCAGGTAGGAGACTGGGTGGCTGGCCTCTGGGGCAAGCAAAAGATTACCATTATTACTGATAACCATGTCGGTGGCCTCTATGCTGAAAAGGTCAAATTAAGGCTGGAAGCAGCGGGTTTTGAGGCCCATGTTTTTGACTTTCTTGAAGGTGAAGCCAGTAAGACCTTGACTACAGCCAATAAAGCCTATGAATTTCTGATTAAAGCCGGTATGACCCGAAGTGACGGCATTATTGCCTTAGGTGGCGGTGTTGTTGGCGATCTGGCAGGTTTCGTGGCTTCAACCTATATGCGGGGCATTCACTTCCTGCAGATTCCTACCAGCCTGACAGCTCAAGTTGATTCGTCTATCGGAGGTAAAACGGGTGTCAATACTCCTTGGGCTAAAAATATTGTCGGCACCTTTGCCCAGCCCGATGGGGTTTTGATTGATCCTGATACCTTAAAAACTTTAGGCAAGCGTGAATTAATTGAAGGCATGGGTGAGGTCGTTAAATACGGTTTGATTGATGACTTAGAACTCTGGCAGGAATTGCAGACCATGTCTGGTTCAAAAGAGTCTATTCTAGAACACGCTGAATCTATTATTTACCATTCCTGCAATGTCAAACGTAAGATTGTTGTGGAAGATGAATTTGAAGGCGGTGTTCGCATGTACCTAAACTTCGGTCACACGATCGGCCATGCTATTGAGCAAACAGCTGGCTATGGCAAGGTTATGCACGGTGAAGCTGTGGCTATCGGTATGGTACAGATTGCTAAGGTGGCTGAAAAGAAAGGTCTTATGCTTCAGGGAATTTCGCAAGAAATTGCCAATATGTGTACTAAATTTGGCTTGCCAACAGATTTTGAACCTTGGGATGTGGACAAACTCTACCAAGCTCTCAGTCACGATAAAAAGGCTCGCGGTAAGGATATTAAAATCGTACTGGTTCCTGAAATTGGTCAAGCCAGCATCACTCAAATTCCCCTGACAGAAATGAAAGATTATTTGGTGAAGTAGATGAGATATTTAACAGCTGGTGAGTCGCACGGTCCCCGTCTGACTGCCATTATTGAAGGGGTTCCTGCTGGCCTTCCGCTGACAGCTGAGGACATCAACGGTGACTTGAAACGCCGTCAGGGCGGTTATGGCCGCGGTGGCCGCATGAAAATTGAAAGCGACCACATTGTCTTTACTTCTGGTGTCCGTCACGGTAAGACAACTGGTGCCCCCATTACGATGGATGTGGTTAATCGGGACCACCAGAAATGGTTGGATATCATGTCCGCAGAGGATATTGAGGAACGTCTAAAGAGCAAGCGCAAGATCACCCATCCCAGGCCTGGTCATGCTGACCTAGTCGGTGGCATGAAATACCGCTTTGAAGATTTACGCAATTCCTTGGAACGCTCATCTGCCCGTGAAACCACTATGCGGGTAGCTATCGGAGCCGTGGCCAAGCGGATTCTTGCCGAGCTTGATATCGAAATTGCCAACCATGTTGTTGTCTTCGGCGGCAAGGAAATTGATGTGCCAGATGGTCTTTCCGTTGCTCAAATTAAGGACTTAGCCGCTAAGTCAGATGTTTCCATTGTTAACCAAGAGCGGGAGCAGGAAATTAAAGACTACATTGACCAGATTAAAAAAGACGGCGACACTATCGGTGGTGTTGTGGAAACGGTTGTCGGCGGTGTACCGGCAGGTCTGGGCTCTTATGTTCAGTGGGACAGAAAGCTGGACGCTAAGTTGGCACAAGCTGTCGTCTCTATCAATGCTTTTAAAGGGGTTGAATTTGGTCTCGGTTTTAAAGATGGTTATCTGCCTGGCAGTCAGGTCATGGATGAAATTCTCTGGAACCCAGAAGACGGCTACACTCGTAAAACTAATAATCTAGGTGGCTTTGAAGGTGGCATGACCAATGGACAGCCTCTGGTTATCCGCGGGGTTATGAAACCTATTCCGACTCTCTATAAACCGCTCATGTCCGTTGATATTGAAACGCATGAGCCATATAAGGCCACCGTTGAGCGATCCGATCCGACAGCCCTGCCAGCAGCAGGTGTGGTTATGGAAGCCGTTGTTGCTACGGTCCTAGCTAATGAAATTCTTGAAACCTTCACCTCTGACAATCTTGAAGAATTAAAAGAAGCCGTCGATCGCCATCGAGACTATATCAAGAATTTTTGAATAAATAAAAAAGTTTGGGATAAAAGTAAGCTTCTTATTTCCCAAACTTTAGCATCAGAGAGTAAGCTCATTGATTGGTATTGAGCCTACCGATTGGGATTCAGTCCCCTAGAAGCTTAGGAGCGCTTATGAAAACAAAAACGATCTATATTGCAGGTCTAGGACTCATTGGTGGCTCCTTGGCCTTGGGCATCAAGCGAGATCACCCAAACTATGAGGTGCTAGGTTACAATCGCTCTGATAAATCTCGCAATATCGCCTTGGAACGGGGGCTCGTTGATCAGGCGACTGCCAATTTTGCAGAGTTTGCTCCTAGAGCAGATGTCATTATTCTAGCGGTTCCTATCAAACAGACTATTGATTTTATCAAGGCCTTGGCGGATATGCCATTAAAAGATAATGTCCTTATTACTGATGCTGGTTCAACCAAGGCTGAGATTGTGATAGCGGCGGAAAAATATCTGGATCCGTCCAAGGTCCAATTTGTTGGTTCCCATCCTATGGCTGGTTCTCATAAGTCAGGAGCCATTGCTGCGGATGTTAATCTCTTTGAAAATGCCTACTATATTTTTACCCCGACCAATCTAACTAGAGAAACGACTATTCCTGAAATGAAGGATCTCCTGACAGGTCTCCATGCTCGCTTTGTTCAAATTGAAGCCGCTGAGCACGACCAAGTGACGGGGCAGGTTTCCCATTTTCCTCATGTCTTAGCTGCCAGCCTCATGGAACAGGCGGGTGATTACGCTAAGGACCACGAACTAACCAATCATTTTGCGGCTGGTGGTTTTCGAGATATGACACGGATTGCTGAGAGTGAGCCTGGCATGTGGACTTCAATTCTTTTGAGCAATCAGGAAGCTGTCTTGGGTCGAATTGCTGATTTTAAGACTCATTTGGACAATGTGGCCCAACTGATTTCAGCTGGGGATGCTGATGGAATTTGGAATTTCTTTAATCAAGCTCGCCTGACCAGAAAAGCTATGGAAATTCATAAAAAGGGCGGTGTTGACAGTGGCTTTGATCTCTATGTCACTATTCCCGACGAAGAAGACAGTATTCTCAAGGTCCTAGAAGTCCTGCGGGGTATCTCCGTCATGAATATTCGTATTAACGAGGAGAACAGAGAAGATATCAATGGGATTCTCCAAATTACCTTTAAAAATCAGAAAGACCAAGCTAAGGCTATGGCTCTGCTTGGCAAACATGAAGACTATAATGTAACCCTCTAAAAGGAGACAGAAATGACAACTAATATTTATGATTTAGCAAATGAATTGGAGCGTGGCATCCGCGCCTTGCCAGAATACCATACCTTGGCTGAGCAAAAGGCTAAGATTGATGGGGATGAGGAAGCTAAGCAACTGTTCACTGAATTCACCAGCTTCCAAGAAGGCATCTATAACGCCATGCAATCAGGTCAAATGCCCAGTCAAGATGATCAAAAGAAGATGCAGGAGATGGGGCAAAAAATTGAGGCCAATCCGATCCTCAAGGCCTACATTGAAGCCCAGCAAGCCCTGTCCGTCTATCTCAACGATATTGAGAAGATCGTTTTCAAGCCTTTGGCTGATTTAAATAAGTGATGAATGAAGGTCGAAGGCCTCACAGTAGTACAAGAAAAGCCACTCTGCTAGGAGTGGTTTTTCATATCTCTATTTCTCATAAAATGCTTGATTCTTGAGCTCAATTTCTCGAACATGAGCGAATTTTTTGAGCTTTTTCAAATCTTCAGGATGGCTGACCAAGGTGACAACAGCACCATCCTTGCCCATTCGGCCGGTTCGGCCGGTTCGATGCGTATAGGCTTCCTTATCACGAGGGAGTTCGTAATTGACGACCGTTTCCAGATTTTCAATATCAATTCCTCTGGCAACAAGATCAGTCGCCAGTAACAGGGCTAATTCATGATTTTTAAATTTTTCTAGAATAACTTTACGGAATTTGACATTAACGTCACTAGCTAGGGAAACAGCAGAAGCACCACTGTATTGCAGGCGTTCCTCAGCGGCTCCTAAGTCGGAGAGACTGTTAAAGAAAACAAGTCCGCGAAACTCAGGAATATTTGAGAGCTTGCGTAGTAGTTCTAGCCTATGGCGTTTGTCCACTTGAAGATAGTAGTGGCTGATATTGTCCAGTTTTTGGTTGCTCAGGTTGATCTCTAGTGTCTCCTCAGCTAGCTGGTTGCGGTCGATCTTAGCTGTGGCACTCATATAAATCAGTTGATGGTCTCGTGGAACGTGGTGGCAGATCTTGCTGACAAACTGGTACTGAGAATCACTCAACAGTTCATCAAATTCATCCAAGACGATGGTATCGACATTCATCATCTTGACTTTTTTAAGTTTGACTAGCTCTAAGACACGACCGGGAGTTCCGATTAAAATCTGAGGCCCTTTTTTCAAGCGTTCAATCTGCCGTTTTTGGCTGGAACCTGAAAGCAGAACTTGGGCCGTATAACCAAGTGGTTCTGCCCAATCTTTGGTGACATCAAAAATTTGACCGGCTAATTCAGTGTTGGGGGCTAGGATTAAAATTTGTTGGGCTTTTTTGCTGGTCAATTTACTCAGGAGTGGTAGAAGGTAAGCCAGTGTTTTTCCGGTTCCGGTTGGACTGATTCCTAAAACAGTCTGGCCAGAGAGGATTGGCCCGAAGGCTTGTTCTTGGATTGGTGTCAGCTCCTGAATGCCAGCCGATTTTAATTGTTCTGCTAAAAGTGATGGTAATTGAATAGACATAGTGGATTCCTTAATTCTAGTTCGGGACTTTGTAAACAGAGTCTAATGGTCTTCTGTCCCTTTAATAGTGACTTTAATTATATCATCTTTTAGGGTATAATAGGGGATGATTTTAGATTAGATATGAGTAAGGTTCTTATGCAGAAAAAAACGATTATTATTGGCGTGACAGGCGGTTCTGGCGGTGGTAAAACCAGTGTATCTCGGGAAATTCTCAATCATTTTCCTAATTCAAAGATTGCAATGATTGAACATGATTCCTACTATAAGGATCAATCCCACCTGACCCTTGAGGAGCGAATATCAACCAATTACGATCACCCTCTGGCTTTCGATACGGATCTCATGATTGAGCATATCAAGGAGCTGCAAGCTGGCCGGCCCGTTGATATCCCCATCTATGATTATACCCAGCATACCAGAAGCAATGAAACTTATCGGCAGGAGCCTCAGGATGTCTTTATTGTTGAAGGTATTTTGGTGCTGGAAGATGAGCGTCTGAGAGACTTGATGGATATCAAACTTTTTGTCGATACCGATGATGATATTAGGATTATTCGACGGATCAAAAGGGATATGCTGGAGCGAGGCCGCAGTCTAGATAGTATTATCGAGCAATACACCAGCGTGGTTAAACCCATGTATCATCAGTTTATCGAGCCAACCAAACGCTATGCCGACATCGTTATCCCAGAAGGAGTTTCCAATACCGTAGCTATTGATCTCATCAATACTAAGATCGCCTCAATTTTAGGTGAGAAATAGGTTTGTAATTGGAGAAAGTATCATGAAGAAAATATTGCTGAGTATGAGTCTCAGTTTGGCTGTGATCAGTTTGACAGCCTGTGTTCCTTTTTCATTTAATGAATTTCAACATAAGGAGAGCCCTGCGTCATCATCTAGCAGTGATCAAGAAATTGAGGTTATTAACGAAAGTGACTTTAAGAAATTGGCTCAGGTAGAAGAAAAGGCTGTTCAAGATAATGAGCCCGCCGATCCTAAGCAAAAGTCCCATCAGCTGGCCTCAGCCCCAAATGGATTTTCAAGGACCGATGGTTCAGGTAAGGCGTTAATTGATTGGCGGTATTATGATATTCCTAATACTTGGATTCTTGATTCTTCTAGAACTAAGGATGGTCAACGTGATGTCACTTATGAAGCCAGTTCTGGGGATCCTCAGATCTATGCCCTGCTCTATACCCTGAATGCCTACGATAAGTCTCCATTTGATGGTGGAAAGCATTATGCCGATAGCGATTTAGATACTATTCTCGAGCAGGATCAGCAGAAATTTAACTATAAGACGACAGTGACTATCAGGGATAAAACCTGGCATGTTGGCTTGACCAACAGTAAGAAGGATAAGTTTGCCCAACTCACATTTTATTATATGGAAAATACAGGCAGTTTTTCGGATTCGATTCTGGTTGGCTCGCTTGTTTTTCCCTTAAATTCTGATGCTAGTGATTTTGATGAGAAGCTAAACACTAATATCGGTTATCTCAAAAATATACTGGAGCAGGTTACGCATAAGGTTGAGGCCCAACAGTAACTAGAAAAGGCTGGGAAAAAGTATTCCAGCCTTCTTTTTTGTAGTAATAACGGCTTGACGCAGTGACTGGGAGTAAGACTTGTTGACTATACCAAGAAGTCTTACCCCTGCACAGTTCATTAGTGCTTTAGCCTCACTGAACCACTGCTGATTGGTAGTCCTAACCCCTTGCTCTTCAATTGTTTGCACAACTGTGCGGAGGTGGGTTAAAAAGCTCTGGTAGAGCTTTTTAATCGGGAAATAAAGCTTGCAAGGCAAGTGTCAAAATGCTCCAGTGGACTTTGGCAGTCTGGGGATAGACTGCCAAAGCCTGCCACCTAAAAATAAGAAAGTGGCAGAGACCTGAGTCTTAAAATAAGAGAGCGAGGAAAATCAAAATCGTGATTTTATCACGATTTACTGATTTTTTATACGTAATCTTCAGAGATTACAATGCTTTGTAGATGAGGGCTAAGCTATCATGGCTGTTTGTCCCACTCTCACTTTCTTTCTAATGGCTAAGTGAGAGAATTTTCTATCTCAAATTATGCGATTTTTCAGAAAATTTCTAAAAAAGCCTTGACATTGATTTGCAAATACGTTAGGATAATAAACAAGAAAACATCGAAAGGAAAAAGTCAAATGATGACACGTTCTATGACAGTCTTGTTGTTGAGGTGTGAGGGCTAATGCAAAAGCATTAGTCCTGTTTGGCTTACCAAGCGGGATTTACAAAACATCTCGCTTGGCGGGATGTTTTTTTAATGGAAATGCAAAGGCCTGTTGTATGCAGTAAAATTTCCCCAGAAAAATAGAAGACTGACACTGTGTCTATTACATGACACGAGGAAGTTTATTTTTCCCTAAGAAGTTAGTGTCATTCTTAGTTCTCTGGCTAAATTTGTCACTAAGGTTTTGACATAGCCTTAAGGCCAGTATTTACCCACTTTTAATCAATCATTACCCAGAAGAAAGAGGTCATTATGCGTAAAGTAGAATTTCTTGATACCAGTCTTCGTGATGGGGAACAAACCCCTGGTGTTAATTTCTCTGTCAAAGAAAAGGTTGCCATCGCTAAGCAGTTAGAAAAATGGGGTATTTCTGCTATTGAGGCAGGTTTCCCAGCTGCCAGTCCCGACTCTTTTGAAGCAGTTAAGCAGATTGCTGCAGCTATGACTAAGACAGCTGTTACGGGTCTGGCTCGTTCAGTCAAATCTGACATTGATGCTTGCTATCAGGCCCTCAAGGATGCCAAGTATCCCCAATGTCATGTCTTTATAGCCACTAGTCCTATCCATCGGGAATTTAAGCTAAAAAAATCCAAAGAAGAAATTTTGGACGTCATCAAAGAACATGTTTCCTATGCCCGCCAGTATTTCGATGTCGTTGAATTTTCTCCTGAGGATGCTACTCGGACCGAGCTTGATTATCTTCTGGAAGTGGTTCAGACGGCTGTTGATGCAGGAGCAACCTACATCAATATTCCAGATACGGTTGGTTTTACGACGCCAAGTGAATTCGGCCATATCTTTAAATACTTGATTGAAAATGTCAAATCTGATCGCAATATTATTTTCAGTCCCCACTGTCATGATGATCTGGGAATGGCAACAGCCAATACTCTGGCTGCCATTAAAAATGGTGCCGGCCGTATTGAGGGAACCGTTAACGGTATCGGTGAGCGGGCTGGTAATGTTGCCTTGGAAGAAGTGGCGGTAGCCCTCAAAATTCGTGAAGATTATTTCAAGGTTACTAGTGATATCGTTCTCAACGAAACCACCAATACTTCAGCTATAGTTTCACGGTTCTCAGGTATTCCAGTTCCTAAGAATAAGGCTGTAGTCGGTGGCAATGCCTTCTCGCATGAATCGGGTATTCACCAAGATGGTGTTCTCAAAAACCCACTCACCTATGAAATCATTACTCCCGAGCTGGTTGGCGTCAAGAAAAATTCTCTGCCACTGGGCAAACTCTCCGGTCGTCATGCCTTTGTTGAGAAACTTAAGGAATTGAATTTGGACTTTGCTGAGGCCGAAATAAAAGACCTCTTTGCTAAGTTCAAAAAGTTGGCTGACAAGAAACACGATATCAGAGATGCTGATATCATCGCCTTGGTCGAAGGGGTTGATATTGAAAATCCAGAAGGTTTCCACTTTGCCGATTTGAAATTGATCTCTAATCAAGACGAAACCGTTACAGCAGTAGTTTCTATGGCTAATAAGGATGCTGAGGCTGTAGATACAGTGGCTAATGGTAAGGGATCTGTTGAAGCGGCCTTCAATGCCATTGATAAATTCTTCAATCAAACTGTTCGCCTACTCAGTTATAGTATTGATGCAATTACCGATGGTATTGATGCCCAAGCCCGAGTAGCTGTATCTGTTGAGAACGTTGATACAGGGACTATTTTCAATGCTACAGGTGTCGATTTTGATGTTATGAAGGCCAGTGCTATTGCCTATATTAATGCTAACGTTCTGGTGCAAAAAGAAAATGATGGCCAAATTGGTCGCAGAGTATCAGAAAAAGACTTCTAAGCAGACCGATTAATAGTCCTTGAATAAAACATTTAAAAAGGAAAGCGTAATGACCAAAAAAATTGTAACCTTAGCAGGGGACGGAATTGGCCCCGAGATTATGACGGCGGGCTTGGAAGTACTGGAAGCTGTCGCCAAAAAGATCAATTTTGACTATGAGTTGGATGCTCAGCCTTTTGGCGGTGCAGGTATTGACCAGGCCGGTCACCCCCTACCAGAAGCAACTCTAGCAGCAGCACGTTCAGCTGATGCTATTCTCTTGGCAGCTATCGGCAGTCCCCAATACGATAGAGCCCCAGTTAGACCTGAGCAGGGCCTCTTAGCTCTGCGTAAGGAACTCAACCTTTTTGCCAATATTCGTCCGGTAAAAATTTTCGAAGCGCTCAAGCATCTGTCTCCTCTGAAACCCGAACGAATTGACGGTGTTGATTTTGTCGTGGTAAGGGAATTGACCGGCGGAATCTATTTCGGTCAGCATGACCTTAAAGAAGCAGCAGCGCGTGACATCAATGATTATTCAGCTGAAGAAATTCGACGCATTGTCCGCAAGGCCTTTACCATTGCTCAGGGCCGAGGCAAAAAGGTGACCAGTATTGATAAACAAAATGTCCTAGCGACTTCCAAACTCTGGCGCAAAGTTGTGGAACAAGTGGCTCAGGAATTTCCTGATGTGACATTGGAACACCAATTAGTCGATAGTGCTGCTATGCTGATGATTACCGACCCGGCCCGTTTCGATGTCGTCGTGACAGAAAATCTTTTTGGGGATATCCTGTCAGATGAATCATCGGTGTTACCTGGCACCCTTGGGGTCATGCCCTCGGCCAGCCATTCACAAGACGGTCCCAGTCTTTATGAACCCATCCATGGCTCGGCTCCAGATATTGCTGGTCAAGGAATTGCTAATCCTGTTAGCATGATTCTCTCGGTTGCTATGATGCTGCGAGATTCCTTTGACGAGCAGGCAGGAGCAAGCATGATTGAGCAGGCTGTCGATACGACCCTTAAGCAGGGTGTCTTAACCCGTGACTTAGGCGGTCAGGCGACAACAGCTCAGATGACAGCAGCGATTATAGCTAATCTTTAAAGATGAGGCTAATTTTAAGTTTAGGGCTTATCCTTTGGAATCTGATCGCCTTTGTTGTCTATGGTCTGGATAAAAGACGAGCCATCAAGGGAGCTTGGCGCATATCTGAAAAGTCTTTGATTTTGCTGAGTTTGGCTGGAGCAGGTTTGGGATCTGCGCTAGCCAGTCATCTTTTTCATCATAAAACTCGCAAGTGGTATTTTAGATTTTCTTGGGCTCTAGGCCTGCTAATCGACTTGCTCTTAATCTATTGTTTATGGAGATTTAAAAATGAGTGGACAATCAATTTTTGATAAGGTCTGGGACCGCCATGTCATAACTGGTACGGAAGGCGACCCCCAGCTGATGTATGTGGATCAGCACTACATTCACGAAGTAACCAGTCCTCAAGCCTTCGATGGCTTGAGAGAAGCAGAACGTAAAGTTCGTAGGCCTGACTTGACTTTTGGAACCTTTGACCATAATGTACCAACCGTTAATATCTACGATATTCGAGATGTTATTTCCAAGGCTCAGATGGATGCCCTAGCTCGCAATCTTAAGGAATTTGACATTCCCCACGCGGCCCACGGCTCTGCTAACCAAGGTATCGTCCACATGGTCGGTCCAGAAACTGGTAGAACCCAGCCCGGTAAATTTATTGTCTGTGGGGATAGTCACACAGCTACTCATGGCGCTTTCGGAGCTATCGGATTTGGTATTGGAACGACGGAAGTTGAACACGTCTTTGCCACCCAAACTATTTGGCAGGTCAAACCCAAGAAGCTTTTGGTTAAATTTGTCGGGCAGCCACAAAAAGGTGTCTATGCCAAGGATTATGTCCTAGCCCTGATTGCCCAGTATGGCGTATCCGTCGGAGTCGGCTATGTGGTTGAATATACAGGAGAAGCTGTTCAAGCCCTCTCCATGGAAGAACGGATGACAATCTGCAATATGTCTATTGAGTTTGGCTCCAAAATAGGTATCATGAATCCAGACCAGACCACTTTTGACTATATCAAAGGGCGAGAACAGGCTCCTAAGGGAGAAAAATTTGACCAAGCTGTTGCCGATTGGAAGACGCTGGTCTCGGATCCAGATGCCCACTATGATAAGATCATTGAGCTTGATGTTTCTGAGCTAGCTCCTATGGTCACTTGGGGAACCAATCCTTCTATGGGCGTGGCTTTTGACCAGCCCTTCCCAGACATTCGTGATATGAACGATGAACGGGCCTATAACTACATGGATACTAGACCCGGCCAAAAAGTTGAGGACTTAGACATTGGTTACGTCTTCCTTGGTTCCTGTACCAATGCCAGACTGAGTGATCTTAAATTAGCAGCTAAATTTGTAGAAGGTAAGCATATTGCCCCAAACCTGACGGCTATTGTAGTACCTGGCTCCAGACCAGTCAAGACAGCTGCGGAAAAGCTAGGTTTGGATAAAATCTTTACCGATGCTGGATTTGAATGGCGGGATCCTGGTTGTTCTATGTGTCTGGGGATGAATCCAGACAAGGTTCCTGCCGGTGTTCACTGTGCCTCAACCAGCAACCGTAACTTTGAAGATCGTCAGGGCGTCGGAGCCAGAACTCACCTCTGCAGTCCAGCTATGGCAGCCGCAGCAGCAATTGCCGGTCACTTTGTCGATGTCCGCCAATTACCGGAAGCCCAGTAGGAGGAGTAAAATGGAAAAATTTACCGTTTATACAGGGACTACCGTGCCTCTGATGAATGACAATATCGACACCGACCAGATTCTACCCAAACAGTTCCTCAAACTGATAGATAAGAAGGGCTTTGGCAAATACCTGATGTATGAGTGGCGCTATGTTGATGACAATTACACTGAAAATCCTGATTTTATCTTCAATACAGTTCCCTATCGCAAGGCAACTATCTTAATTACAGGGGATAATTTCGGAGCAGGTTCCTCAAGGGAACACGCAGCCTGGGCCTTGGCCGACTACGGTTTCAAGGTAATCATCGCTGGCTCTTTCGGTGATATCCACTATAATAATGACCTCAACAATGGTATTCTGCCCATTGTCCAACCCTTAGAAGTTCGTCAGAAGTTGGCTCAGTTAGCGCCGACAGACCAGATCACCGTTGATCTTCCTGAACAAAAGATTCTATCACCAGTAGGGGAGTTTAGCTTCGAAATTGATGGCGATTGGAAACACAAGCTCCTCAATGGTCTCGATGATATTGGTATTACACTTCAATATGAAGATTTAATCGCTGAGTACGAAAAAAATCGCCCAAGCTATTGGCAGTAGTAATGCTTGATTGGTTTTTGAAAATTCTGAAAAAACCTTGAAAATACCAACTTTTCATGATAAAATAAGCGAAATAATTGATTAAAAATGGAGAAAAATATGACAAAACACATTCAATGGGACGGAAATCTTTCACAAGAAGGACTTGAGATTGTAAAAGGTGAAGGCGGCTGTATCGTCTGCCCAACCAAGGTCGGCTACATCATTATGACTAGCGACAAGGCTGGTTTGGAACGCAAGTTCGCTGCCAAGAACCGTAACCGCAACAAGCCAGGTGTGGTACTCTGCGGGAGCATGGATGAGCTTCGTGCTCTGGCTCAGTTAACCCCAGAAATTGAAAGCTTCTACCAAAAGCATTGGGATCAAGATATCCTGCTGGGCTGTATCCTCCCTTGGAAGGAAGAGGCCTATACTAAGCTCCAAGCTTTTGGGGATGGCCGTGAAGAGCTGATGACCGATAGTCGCAAGACATCTTGCTTTGTTATCAAGTTTGGTGTAGCTGGTGAACAGATTGCCAAGGAAATGTGGGAAAAAGAAGGTAAGATGGTCTATGCATCCTCTGCCAACCCATCTGGTAAAGGTAACCGTGGTAAGGTTGAAGGCATTGGCCAACGCATCGAAGAAGCCGTTGACTTGGTTATCGAAGCAGACGACTATGTTGCTTCTATCCAACCCGATAAGAATGTTGAAACCCGCTATGAACAAGGTGTGATGGTTTCTATGGTTGATAAGGACGGTAAACTCATTCCTGAACAAGGCAAAGGTAGCCGCTCTATTGATAACTGTCCGGTCGTTATTCGCAAGGGCCTAGATATTGACAAAATTATGATGAACCTGTCAGATACCTTCAACTCTTGGAATTACCGCCAAGGTGAATACTATTAAGAAGAATCGAATCACTCATCAGAGTGATTTTTTGCTATCATAACTACTGTTATTCTAGGAGAACTGCAATGTATAAAGCTAAAAACGCTTCATTCAAGAGAGATAATTTAGAGGTTGACTACCTTACTTTTGGCTTGGGCAAGCAGCCGCTAATTTTGATTTCAGGATTGAGCCTGTCACGCTTGCGTGGGAAGGCTTGGCAGATGTCTGTTATGTACCGGCTCTTTGCCAAAGATTATAAAGTTTATATGTTTGACCGCAGAAATCATATCCCGACAGGTTATCGAGTATCAGATATGGCAGATGATTTAGCCTTGGTGATGACAGCGTTAGGTCTTAAAAGTGCGCATGTTGTTGGAATATCACAGGGCGGTATGATTGCCCAAAGTTTAGCCATTAACTATCCAGAATTGGTTAGCCGCTTAGTGCTGGGAGTAACCCTGTCGCAGCAAAATGCTCGTGTTCAGTCAACTATTGGCGGCTGGATCGCCTTAGCCCAAAAACATAATTGGGAAGATTTAATCAAGGACATGTTTGCCAAAATGTATTCGGACACCTATGTGCGCAAACACAGATGGCTGATTGCACTCTTGGCTAAATGCTTAAAACCAAAGGAAATTGAGCGTTTTCTGATTTTGGCTGAAGCCTGTCTGACCTTTGATGTCTACGAAGATCTCCCGACCATCAACTGTCCGACACTTGTCATTGGCGGTGCGAAAGATTTGGTAGTATCTGGCCAAGCAAGTCTAGAGCTGGCAGATAAGCTGGGCTGTTCTGTCTACCTTTATGAAAATTTGGGACACTCAGCCTATAGTGAAGCTAAAGATTTTAATCAGAGGGTCTTTGATTTTTTGCAAAAGAAAAGTGGTTAAATGAAATCAACGTGAAAAACCTCGACCAGATACATTTCACTATTTTGGATCCTGAGAAGATCGATTTTCTAGCTGCGAGTATTGACTTGGTTTGTGGTTTTCACATATATTTTTGCTGGGATGATTTGAGCGCGCAGCTTAAGTGAAATTTACCGCTTACTGAAAGAGAAGGGACAGTTATTACTGGCTTGTGAGCAGAACAAATTGAATTATTTCCCGGTTTAGTTGAAAAGTGCTGAAAACTGTTAAGTTTTATCACCCTTTTGGCTTTCAATAGTTAGCTTCCCATCGGAGGGCTATGAATAGCTTATTTTTGCGAAAAAATATGGCTCTTTGTCGACTGTAGTGGGTGACTTATAATGAACAACGAGAGAGGACCACTGTGGTCTTTTTCATTTGTGAAAGAATTCCAGATTTTCTGAAAATAATCAAGTCAAATACATTACAAAAATATTGCATTTTTAAGTCGTATCATTTGATTGCTCAAAGAAGCCAAGCTATAATAAATTCTGTGCTAAAAATAAATAATTTTTTGGGAGGGAAAAATGAAAAAATTTTTCGCAGAATTAATCGGAACTTTTATCCTCGTTTTTGTTGGAACGGGGACTGTCGCCTTTGGTAATGGTATGGAGGGAATCGGCCATGTTGGTATCGCTCTGGCTTTCGGTTTGTCAATCGTAGCAGCAGCCTACTCAGTTGGTACGGTATCAGGTGCCCACCTCAACCCAGCGGTTTCTATCGCTATGTTTATCAATAAGCGTCTTAGCGCTAAAGACCTAGCAAACTACATCGTGGCTCAAGTTATTGGTGCCTTCTTAGCGTCAGTATTCCTTGACTTCTTGGTAAGCAATTCGGGACTGTCAGTTGATAAGGTTGGTCTTGGGCAAAATGCTTTGGCTGACGGTGTCACTGCTCTGGGCGGTTTCCTCTTTGAAGCTGTTGCTAGCTTTATCTTTATCTTGGTCATTGTGACTGTGACATCGGAAAGTAAAGGCAACGGAAAAATAGCTGGTATTGTTATCGGCTTGACCTTGGCTTTGATGATCCTTGTGGGACTAAATATCACAGGTCTTTCTGTTAACCCAGCACGTAGCTTGGCACCAGCACTCTTTATCGGAGGTTCTGCTCTCAAGCAAGTTTGGATTTTTATTTTGGCTCCAATCGTAGGCGGTGTTTTGGCTGCTATCGTTGGTGATAAATTACTGGGAACCGAAGACTAAGTCCATTTAATAACAATTCGAGACTAGATCTGAACTTTATGGTCTGGTCTTTTTTCTTAATTTTCCCAGCTTTTTAGAGTCCGCTCGCATTAAGGAAGAAGATAAAAAGTAAATGTTGAAATTGATTTAGCCTTAACGCATCAACTCGCTTAGATAGGTAATTTTTGCTATAATAGCCTTATGACAAATGTAGAGAAAAAATCCACTTATGAATTGTTATTAGCCCAATTAGAAGCTCTTTTGGAAGGGGAGACTAACGTCCTTGCCAATCTGGCTAATGCTTCGGCCTTGATTAAAGAAGCTCTGCCCAATTCGGTATTTGCAGGTTTTTATCTGTTTGATGGACAAGAGCTTATTCTCGGTCCTTTTCAAGGGAAAGTTTCCTGTGTTCATATTGCCCTTGGTAAGGGTGTCTGCGGTGAGTCTGCCCAGAAAAATCAGACTTTGATTGTTGACGATGTGACCCAGCACGCCAATTATATTTCCTGTGATTCGGCAGCAATGTCAGAAATTGTCGTCCCTATCTATCAAGACGGCCAGCTGCTGGGGGTCCTAGATTTGGATTCGAGTCTAGTTGGTGATTATGATGAGACTGACCGAGTTTATCTCGAAAGATTTGTGGCTATTCTGCTTGAGAAAACAGACTGGGATTTTGCCATGTTTGGAGTTAAGGACTAATGTATCAAGCTCTTTATCGAAAATACAGAAGCCAAACTTTTGAGGAATTAGTCGGCCAAGAAGTAGTAGCGACCACTCTCAGGCAGGCCGTGGCTTCTGGTAAAATCAGTCATGCCTATCTCTTCTCGGGATCGCGGGGGACTGGGAAGACCAGTGTGGCTAAAATCTTTGCTAAGGCCATGAACTGTCCCCATCAGGTGGACGGTGAGCCCTGCAATCAGTGTGATATCTGCCATGATATTACCGAAGGCAGTCTAGAAGACGTGATCGAAATTGATGCTGCTTCTAACAATGGAGTAGATGAGATTCGCGAAATCCGTGACAAATCAACCTATGCTCCCAGTCGAGCCACCTACAAGGTCTATATCATTGACGAAGTCCACATGCTTTCAACCGGGGCCTTCAATGCCTTGCTTAAGACCTTGGAGGAACCGACGGAGAATGTCGTTTTTATCCTAGCAACGACCGAATTGCACAAGATTCCGGCTACCATCCTCTCGCGGGTACAGCGTTTTGAATTCAAAGCTATCAAGCAAGCGGCTATTCGCCAGCACATGGCTGAAATTCTGGACAAGGAAGGCATCGCTTATGAGGATGAGGCTCTCAACCTGATTGCCCGTCAGGCCGAAGGCGGGATGCGGGATGCCCTGTCCATCTTAGATCAAGCCCTCAGCCTGTCAGCTGACAATCAAATCACAGCAGCCATTGCCGAAGAAATCACTGGTTCAGTCGGTCAGGCTGCTTTGGACGATTATTTGGCCCATCTTATCCAGAAGGACAGTCTAGCGGCTTTGACCGATCTCAATACGATCTTTGATAGTGGTAAGAGTATGAGCCGGTTTGCGACTGATCTCTTGGATTATCTACGGGATATTCTCATGGTGCAGGCTGGCGGTCAGGCCAGTCGGACGAGTCAGGCCTTCCAGGACAATTTGAGCTTGGAGCAAGGACGGCTCTTTGCTATGATTGATAGGATTACTCAGGCTATGCCTGAGCTCAAAAACGGCACTCAGCCAAAAATCTATGCTGAGATGATGACCATTCAACTGGCTGAATCTAAACAAGAGGATAGTCCAGCCCAATCAGATGATTCAGGTGATTGGCGAAGGGAAATCCAAGAACTTAGGCAAGAGGTCAGCAAGCTCAAAGCCCAGCTGGAAGCAGGCAACTTCGCCACCCCAGCTTCAGTTACCAAACCTAAGGCTTCCACTAACTTCAAATTCAAGGTTGATAAGGCTAAGATTTTGACTATCATGGAAGAAACAGTGGCTGACAGTGAGAAGTCCCGTCAGTATCTGGATGCCCTCAAAAGCTCTTGGAATGAAATTCTAGATTCCATCGGGCCTCAGGATAGAGCCTTGCTTTTGGGGTCTGAACCTGTCTTAGCTAATAGTGAAAATGCCATTCTGGCCTTTCAGGCAGCCTTCAATGCTGAGCAGGCCATGAAGCGCACCGATCTCAATACCATGTTTGGCAATATCATGAGTCAGGCAGCCGGCTTCTCACCGCAAATTATGGCAGTGCCTAAAGCGGACTTTGAGAAAATCCGAACAGAATTTGCTCAAAAAATGCGTGATCAAAAAGGAGCTGCCGCTTCAGCCGAACCAGCAACAGAGGACGAGTCGGACAGCCTGATTCCAGATGGTTTTGAATTTCTTTCCGACAGACTAAAAGTAGAAGAAGACTAGAGGGAATTATGTGATTGATATTTTGCAGCATTCAATCAGGTCAATCCAATGACGGCTAAACAGTCATAAATGGCTCAATCTTTTCATGAGAACAAAAATCCACCATTGCGGTGGATTTTCTGCTATAATTAGCTTATATGAATAGATTACAGTTTATCAGCATGGCGCTCTGGTGTGCTTTAGAAAGCTATTTTTTCAGCGAAGCCTTGCTTACAGGACATTTTTGGTTAGCCGGTTTTTGGGCTTTCCTGATTTTGCGTAATTTACAAAATGCCTATCTGGCAGACCGTCTGCTTAAGGAATTGCTCAAATCCTTGCCTCATGGACAAGGACCTAAGACTCCCAAGAAGAGAGACTGATCTCACCGGAGTTGAGGAGCTTTTCCTGACCGTCATCAAGTTGTACCACTAGCTGACCGCTGTCGGTGATGTCAGTCGCTAAGCCCGCATAAGATAGCTGATTTTCCACGAAAGTCACTCGTTTATCCAGAACGAGTGACTTTTCTTTGTAAACCTTTATCAAGTCACGCTCAGGCGTTTCTAGGAAAATGTTCCAGATTTCTGAAATCAACTGATTGCGGGTAATTGGAGTCTGAGTGGTAAATAGACTGGCAGCCTTGTCACGCAGATCCTTAGGGAACTCTGGTACGAGAAAATTGAGCCCCACCCCAATGATGACATCGGTAATCAGCCCCGTCTCAATAGATGAAATGGCTTCAGTCAGAATGCCCGCTAATTTCTTATGTCCCAGATAGATATCATTGACCCATTTGATCTGGCAGTCAATTCCCGTTAGACGGGAGATTGCCTTGACAATGCTGGAAGCGACCATGAGGGTGTAGGCAGGAGCCTGATCATGGGGCAGGTTGGGCTGTAGATGAAGAGACATATAGATACCACCCGACTCAGGCGAGAAGAAGGGGCGGGCAAAGCGCCCTCGGGCATTTTTTTGATTAGGAGCTAGGTAGAGAGCAGGGCTGGTCTGCTCTTTTTCAATCCCCTCCTTGGCATCTAGCTGGGTAGAGGAAGAAGTTTCATTGTAATAGACCTTGAGACCAGTAGCTTGGCTGATTTCCTTCGGCAGAAGCAAGTCTCCCAGAACCAGATGGTAGCCTCGATTTTTGACGGATTCGATAACCAACCCCTTATTTTCAAGAACTTTCATCGATTTCCAAATAGCTGTTCGTGAAACTTCTAACTGTTCAGCTAAATCCTGTCCGCTGACAAAACTGTCAGTTTCATGTAAAATTTTGTAGATTTTTTCATAGGTTTTCATAAAATTTCCTCATTCTTCTGCCTTTATTGTAGCATAAAAAATAAGAAGAAAGGGATTAGTTTTTCAAATGACTGCAGCAATCAACTGACTTTCTGCTATAATAAAACTATCAATTTTAATTTAGAAAGTCACCAATATGCAAACGACTAGAGAAGCTGAACTGGAAAATCAGCTCATTGAACAATTGATTACAGGCGAGAGTCAGTGGAGCCTGCGTGAGGACCTACGCACAGAAGAAGACCTCTGGGATAATTTCTTTGCTAAGCTGGAGCAAAATAATACAGCTGCTCTCAACGGCCATCCCCTGACTAATCAGGAAAAGGAGCAGATCAAGGGACAGCTGGATTTTACCAGCTATTACGAGGCAGCCAAATGGCTGGTCGGTGAAAATGGGATTGCCAAGGTTGATCTCCAGCGTGAGGACGCGGCTTTAGACAATGCCCGTCTCTCGGTCATCTGGCGTGACAATGTCGCAGGCGGCAGATCATCCTACGAAGTTGTCCATCAAGTCGTCCGCAATCGCTCAAAAGAGCTTGACCGTGACCGCAGGACAGATGTCAGCTTGCTGATCAACGGCCTGCCGCTTATCCATATCGAGCTCAAGAGTGCCAGTCATTCGACAGATGAAGCCTTCAATCAGATTCAGAAATACGACCGTGAAGGGAAATTCCGCGGCATTTTTTCAAGCATCCAGATGTTTGTCATCTCCAATAAGACCAATACCCGCTATATCGCTGCCACCAAGGCCGACAAGCTCAATAGGAAATTTCTCACCAAGTGGGTGGACGACAAGAATCAGCCGGTTGAAGAGCTTTTTACTTTCGCCCAGCAGGTCCTCTCGATTCCCCGTGCTCACCAGATGGTCATGCAGTATTCGGTGATTGATGATGATAAGAAGGCCTTGATCCTGCTGCGCCCCTATCAAATTCATGCCATCGAGGCGGTTCAGGAAGCCAGCAAGAAGCAGGAGTCAGGCTATGTCTGGCATACCACAGGTTCTGGTAAGACCCTGACGTCCTATAAGGTAGCCCGCAACCTTCTGCAGATTCCTTCCATCAAAAAGACCATCTTTGTGGTGGATCGCCGTGACCTAGACCAGCAGACGACCTCTAGCTTTCTGTCCTATGCCACCAATGATGTCATTGATATTGACGAGACCGACAGTACCCACGATCTGGTCAAGCGCCTAACCGGCAATGACAAGCGCGTGGTGGTAACCACCATCCAGAAGCTCTCCACTCTCATGCGTAAGATTGATGAAGGCCGCTATAGCAAGGATACCCAGAAAATCAAGCAGCTCAAGGTCGCTTTCGTGGTCGATGAGTGCCACCGAGCAGTCACGCCTCAAGCCCATCAGGCTATCTCACGCTTCTTTGTCCATGCCCTCTGGTATGGCTTCACAGGGACACCTATCTTTGGTGAAAATAAACGCCAGCAGCTGGGCAACCTAGCGCAAACAACCGAAGAACTCTACGGTCGCAAGCTCCACGAGTATACGGTCAAGGAGGCCATTCACGATGGCGCTGTCCTAGGCTTCAAAGTCGACTACAAAAGCACCCTGCTTCTTGATGAAGGGGCTGATGAAAAAACTATCCCAGATCAAGCCTATGAAAACGAAGAACACATGCTGCAGGTCCTCGATACCATCATTAACCATTCCAAGGGGCCGCTAGGCTTTAAAAACGGCGTTGGCAAGACCTACAATGCTATCCTGACGGTCAAGTCTATCCCCATGGCACAGAAGTACTACGACCTTATCCAGCGTATCAAAAAGGGTGAGACGACCATCAAGGTTAGCGAGTCCGTCAAGCGTGTCCTTCCAGACTTCCCCAAGGTCGCCATCACCTACTCGGTCACTGAAAATGAAGAGGATTCCCACTCGAATCAAGAGAAGATGCAAGCATCCTTGAGCGACTACAATAAAGAGTTTGGTACCCACTTTACAACAGCTGACTTGCGCAGTTACAACACCGACGTCAACAACCGCCTAGCTCGCAAGAAGGACAAGTACCTCTTTCGAGCCGAGCAGCTGGATCTGGTCATCGTGGTCAATCGTCTTTTGACCGGCTTTGATGCGCCTTGTCTGTCCACTCTTTTTATCGACCGCAAGCCCATGCAGCCACAGGATCTGATTCAGGCTTTTAGCCGGACCAATCGGATCTTTGATAAGAATAAACTCCACGGTCAGATCATCACCTTTCAGGTGCCAAATAGCTTCAAAGCAGCCGTCGATAATGCCCTCCAGCTCTACTCAAACGGCGGCCAGACCAGTGTCCTAGCCCCAGACTGGGAGGAAGAAAAGACCAATTTCGAAGCCAAGCTCACTGCCTTTCGCAGTCAAATCTCAGAAGAACCGGGCCTTGGCCTGACACCAGAGCAAGCCACAACTCAAGAGCTCAAAGTCTTTGCTAAGGCCTTTCAGGAGTTTGATAAGCGTCTGGCCTCGCTCCAAGTCTACCAAGAGTATGACGAGACAGAGCTCTATGCTGAATACGGTCTCAGCACAGACCAGTTAGAGACCTATATGGGCGTCTATCAAAATGTCCTTGCTGAGCTCAAACATCGGCGCGAGGAAGAAGGAATAGAAGAAGAGGAACCCATCAACTATCTCTACGAGATCGAGTCTGTCCATGTCGATGAAATCAACTACGAGTATATTCTCTCCCTTATCCAAGCCCTGATCCCGCAGGAGGGTCAAGAAGCGGCCGACCTTTCAGACAAGGATCTCGCCACTATCGATGACTATATCGCCAATCTCGCTAAAACCAACAGCAGCCTAGCTCAAGTCATGTCCACCCTCTGGTATCAAATCAAGAGTGATCCCGAAAGCTACCGTGGACAATCCTTGAGCGCTGTCTTAGATGAGATGGTAGCAGAGGTCATCCAAGGCCATGTCACAGAGTTAGCCAAGAAATGGTATATCGGCGAGGACGAACTCAGCTACCTAGTCAGCCACTACCAAAAAGGCCGTAAAAAGCAAGAAGGCGAAAGCCAGCTAGCAGCCAGCCAACGCTACCAAGACTACAAAGCCCAAGTCGCAGAACCCCTCAACCCCCTCCTCTACAAAAAGAACATCAAAACTGACTACACCAACCTCATCGAAAACATCATCGAACCCCTACGACTAAGACGGTAATAACAAGATACAAAGGGCGTAAAAAGCGACCAGGATTTTAGGAAGGTGACGCCGTGTGCTTGCACACAAGGAAGCTTATCTAAATCCCGAGCTTTTAGCCCGTGTTCAGTTATTAAGATACGAAGCTATTAAGCGTTCTAAAGGAATTTAGGAAATGGAGTGACTATTTATTGAGAATCTAGCGACATTTTATCTAACTTCATAGGAACGTAGGTGAATTCAGTTCTCCCAAATCTAGAAGCCCCTCCATCATACATGTCAGGTCTGTTTCTAGTAAATAATCCCAAACGCACCAAATTTGGTGCGTTTTATGGTATAATGATACAAGTTAATGTGATGCTTCACGGCTCGATATCTTAATAAGGAGGATTTTATGATCGGTGAAAATATTAAAACGCTTCGCAAATCCCTTGGTCTGACACAACCTCAGTTTGCTGAGAAACTCGGTGTGTCACGCAACAGTCTCAGCCGCTACGAAAATGGCACCAGTCCAGTTTCAACAGCCTTAATCGATCGCATCTGCCATGTTTTTAATGTATCCTATCTTAGCCTGGTGGGTGAGGACAAGCTCCTGACACCTGTTGAAGATTATCAGCTCACCCTCAAGATAGAAGTCTTCAAGGAACGTGCGTCAGCTGTCCTAGCAAACCTTTATCGCTACCAAGAGGCTAAAGCTATTCCTTTTGATGATGCCAGCAATCCATGGGTCATCATGAGCGATGATCTATCAGATTTACTCAATACGCAAATCTATCTCATTAACACTTTTGAAGAGTTAGAGCGCTACACTGGTTATCTTGACGGTATTGAGCGTATGCTAGATACAGCCCATCATCAGGTGGTGGCTTGATGGACTTAGGTCGATACCATCAGGCAGATTTTGACCGAGCCCTCAGCCGAAACCTAGGCGCATTGACGCGAAACAAGATTTCCTCAGATAAACCGCAGGCTATCTTACTGGGAGGGCAGAGTGGAGCTGGTAAAACGACCATTCATCGGATCAAGCAAAAGGAATTTCAAGGGAATATCATTATCATTGATGGTGATAGTTTTCGCCCTCAACACCCTAACTATCTTTCTCTTCAGAAAAAGTACGGCAAGGACAGTGTCAACTATACCAAAGGATTTGCGGGAGCCATGGTTGAAGTCTTAGTCGATGAACTCAGCCAGCGCGGTTATCATCTCCTCATTGAGGGAACCCTTAGAACCGTAGAGGTTCCCGAATCAACAGCAACTCTCCTGAAAAAGCGTGGTTATATGGTCTCGCTGGCCATTATGGCAACCAAACCTGAGCTGTCTTACCTGAGCACTCAGCTTCGCTATCAAGAGCTCTATAGCAAGGATCCTAATCAAGCCAGAGCGACACCAAAAGAGCATCATGATTTAATCGTTGACAATCTCGTCGAAAACCTAAGAGCATTAGAAGAAGCCGAGACATTCGATCGCATCCAGCTCTATCATAGAGATAAGCAGTGTCTCTATGATTCTGAACAAAATCACGGTTCTGCCTCCCGTATCCTCCAAGAGACCTTATTTGGAAACTGGACCCCAGTCGAAAGAGCCATGCTCGAGATGGGGGAGAGCCAGCTAAGGGACTTACATCAAGAGAATGAGACGTAAAAAGCTAGTGATATCAGATACCAAAAAACAAGATTCTCCTTTGACTCAGATATGATGAATAAACAAATGGGCAATAAAGCTTGATAGCAGGTGGTATAATTTTATAGCTAAAACGCCTAAGTATACCTCATTTAGTGCATTTTATGGTATAATTCCTAGTGATATCGCCTCAAAGGATGTGGATTATGTTTGATGAAATTGTAAGTTTAATAAATGAAATTGGTAAGCTGCATCAAGATTTTTCACATAATTTTTTTAAGGGACATATCGCTTACGATTATAACCTGAAAAAAACTAGAGTAGACAAAGTTTTACAAGAGACCTCTTATGATGAAACCTTTATTAGTTTAGTGGATGATTATATTGAAGAACTATCATACTGGCTTATTTTTCTTGAATTTGATTCAGAGTCCTTAATTTTGGAAACGCGTTTTAGGGGAAAGAATAAGGAGTCAGCTCTTAATAAGTTATACTACTATCGCGTAGGAAAATCAGATCCTACAATACCTGTTCAAAAATGCTTGAATGATTTGCTTGGATTTCGCATTATTATTAATAATGCGATTAATTACGATTGTCTATTGGATAAAATAAAGCGGTCAGATAAATTGAATATAAAATTATTTAGACCCTATGTTAGAACAGATAAAAACTACAAAGGTATCCATCTGTACGTCAAAAGTGATAATAACCATTATTTCCCTTGGGAAATTCAGATTTGGCAAAAGTCTGATGAGATTTCTAACGAACGTTCTCACCGAAATCATAAAGAAAAACGCCAATATATCAATTGGACAGAAATATACAAAGAGTATCAAAGAAAGGAGTAACAGAACATGGTTCAGCATATTATCGCTATTGCAAGTTCTTACCGACTGGGTAAGCGAATTGCTTGGCATTATACAGCCGACGTCATCAGTAAAGATGTCTTGACAGAATTAAGAGATAAAACAGACAGGCTACTAGGACGTCCAGACTATGTTATCCATAAATTAACAACGGATTCGAAAGATTGGAGCAGTGTTGTTAATAAGGATAGTTTCTTTGCGGATTTAGAAGTCTATGATTCATTAGATGATTTTCTACAAGTTGTAGCTGCAGATAAAGAAATTACTGCGCTTGACATTGCTAAGTATCTCTTATCAGTACTGCCTATGTCCAACCTAAAGCTCCAAAAGATGATTTATTTAGTCTATGCGGATTATCTAACAAAGACTGGTAAAAGGTTATTTGAAGATAAGATTATTGCCATGCAGTATGGCCCAGTTATTCCCACTGTTTACGATAACTACAAAGGAAATGGTAAGGAAGAAATTGCTGAAGCTTCAGACGATAAAACAGATGTTCATCTAGACGGTATTACAGTACCTCTGACCCTTGCAAAGATGTTGCAAGCAGATGATAACCAAACCATACTAGCTTCCATTAAGGCCACTTTAGAAATATTTGGTAAGAAATCAGCAGGTCAGTTGGTGGATATCACCCACAGAGCTGAAAGTCCATGGAGCCAGGTGAGATTATTTGATGAAATTACTGACAATATCATCTTAAAATACCATAATATCGAACTAGTTTAAGGATATCGCTAACAAATCACTATCTTTTTCTATATTTAAGTTTCCAGCTATTTTAAAAGATATCCTAAACTATATTAGCTATCTCTCAATTTTGGCTATTTCAGGAGATAAGTCGGAGAATTCTTACATCTGTCTCTTAAAAAATAGGAAAATTAAGAGATAGAAAGAGTCAGGATATACAAAAAAACTAACCACTCTATGTCCTAAAAACAAACACAGATATTAGTGTGAGAGAAGAAGCCATCCCTGTCGGTACTATCGTCAGGGATGTTGTGTTTATTGTATTCAATTTTTATTGCTTAAATATTTTCTTCTCATTTTCTTACGAGCTTCAAATTTTCTAAATTCTTTATCAATGACTCTTATTCTGAATCCAAATAATGAATCAAAACTCAAGTATCGTTTTCCAGATTTATTACCGCTTTTTAGCATTCTATTCATAGTTCTAATCAAAATAGCTGAAAATAGCACAATCACAAAAATAAGGATTAGAGATATTATCATACTCCTAGAAGTTAAGAACCTATTACTCCAATCAATAATTGCATTTACTAGACTCCAACGATTAAACTTATTTGGCTCAATAGCAATAATTTTATCAGAGCCTTTAAAAAATATATTCATTATCCAATCAGTAACAGATTTTTTAATTTTATAAGGCAGTATTTTTTTAATAGCCATCGTTATAGCAAACGAAATATTGACAAAAATGATATAGGCCTTTGCTATTGCATCTTTTCGTTTTTGTTCGGTTGAAATGCTAAAATCTTTTTTAATCGTCCTATTTTTAATTGTGTGATAAAAATTTAAAAAATCATCAGAGATAAGCCAGTTTAACGAGAGTGATATTATTGTAAACAGCGCGGTTGCAAAAGTTTCATTGTGGAATAGAAACAAAATAATCAGCAAGCATAGTTTTAGAATATTACCAAACTTATCCTGAAAGATTACTCTACTCATGTAATCAAATACGACCCAAATAGCATTTAAGTAACAATAGATTGAAAGTATTGAAATTTCTAAAGTATGGGATTCTATATTTTTACCATAAGCTATAATTAATAGAAAAACTATATTCACTAATAAAATAAAAATGGCAGATATGCAAAGAAGTTCTTTTGGAAATTTCAATTTACCTTCTGGCATTCTTAAAAATTTTGGTAATTGATATTCAATATCGCAAGTAATGCCTTTTCGATAAGCCCATTGAGAATAATAAAGTAGATATGATATGGATACTATAGAGGTAACCACATAAATAAAGGCATATATGAAAGAGTCTCTATTTGCAATAAAAAATAGCGGGATGGAGCTTATTGCAGAGCAAATTCCAACTAATTTGAAGGAGCACTGAAATTTTCTGTTTAGTATATGCTTGTTCCGATTTATCATTACTACTATCTCTTTAATTATTATTAATCATAATTTTATCAATTTATACTTCTTGATTCAATTACATATAAATTAACATTATGAATAAAATTCATCTATTTTGCTTAATAAACTACATGTTATAGTGTAGTGTGTCATTATGGAATTTTTATACTATTTTGCAAATATTATAATTAGGATGTTATACAATTGATAGTAAGAGTAAGAATAAGATATAATTAGCACGGAAATTTTGTCGTGTTCTTTTGATAGATAAAACAACAATGACCGTGATGAGGAAGTTAAGAAATTAGTTAAAAACACTTCGTTTAAAAAAGACGATAAACGATCTTTTGGAGAATATGGAGTTTATAATGCTGCTGTTACAAATAATCTTGGTTACAATCAAGATTATTACTATCATCGCTAAAACAAAAGATGTAAACGGTGTTGTCCCTGAAGAGCAGTATTTAACCGTAACAAACTAGAAAGATAGAGATTTTTTTAATTTAATTTTACGGCACCGGAACAATTTTGTTCAACCAAATATAGCGTTGATTATGCCAAGTATGGGGAATAATTTCAAATTTCTCTTGGGGTAGCAAAATCGGTTGCTTTTAATATACTGAAAGGGGTCTAAAAACCGCGTGGTTGAGCGGTTTTTTAATTAGTTGGAAAATGAGAAACATGGTATAATGGACGTAATTCAAGCTTGACAGGAGGAAATTTTGAAACTGCACATCTTTGATAATTTTTTGACTAGTATATCAGTTGTAGGTGAAGTAGTGAGTTCATTAAAATGGCTCCCCTTAAGACCAATGATAAATTTCTGGAATAACAGAAAAAAGGTTTCTATTATAGATAATGGGATATACAATATTGGTAAATACTTAGGTGAAATTAAGTTACTTTCTAACATCTCAAACGGATATTCAAGTCCATTTCTTCATAGAGTGATTGTTGAGACTTCCAGAAAAGATAAATTTAATTTAACAGATATTAGCCTAGAAGATATCAACTATGAGGAATATCATTATTCAGAAATTTTATATGATGGTGGATTTTTCAACGAAAATCAATATTTTACTATCGTAGGGATTAATAATGGAAATGAGGTCGGTCATAGCGATAAGATATCTATTAAATTTCAGCCTTTAAAAATTGGACAAGCTGATGGAACCTACTCCTTAACCATTGATGTGATAAATCACGAAAATGAGATTGGCCCTGGGAATATTCAAAGCATTTACTCAAAGAAAATTACTGATGAAGATTCAATTCTGCATTTTTTCTCTAAAAATTTTGATCAGTATGATAGGCTAAAAATCATAGTTCAATTTGAGAACAACTCATGTTCCCCACTAACTAGTATCATTGCGTACGATCCAGAAAATCATTCGTTTACCGTTAATGGAAGAGGTTTTTTAGGTCCTATTGAAAAGTATCCTTTAATGAATCTAGAAACTAGGCCTACTATTCTAAAACGACCAATTACTGTTCAGCTGAGTAAAGGCTCTAATCAAATAGATTTTTTAGTTGCTACACAAGAGGCATGTATCCTTTCTTATAATCTAGCTTTTTGGAGTGGAAAAAAGAAATTTAATACAAATTTTAAATCAGAAATTACAGTGAAAGTTCCTCATTATACTCAAGAGGAGAATACAATATATGGAAGAATTTATGACTTTTTGGCATTCCAAGTTAAAAAGAATATTAAAATTCATGAATTCAAATATAATGTAGACTACTTGAGTTCATTAAAAAAACAAGCAAAAAAGTCTGATAATAATAATCTTTATTATGTACTTAATTTTATTTACGATTACAAAGAATTAGTCGCTAAATTCTCAGACACAAAGTTGTAAAAAGAAATTTTTAAAAATGGCTATTATTCCATCAAGGGATATGTGAAATCATTTAATCGATTATTAGAGTTATTCGGAAACTAACTTATTCAGTAATTGACAATGCCACAAATAAACTAGGCTTAGCAATTGACAAAGGCGATCGGTCGCTGGGCGTTAAGTGATGACGTTTAGCATTATGATTTAGGTAGTTCATTTTGTTGACCTTCTGTCCGTTTGATCACTTACAGCATAGTCCAAATGAACTTTTTGCGGACTAAAAGAATGAATTAACGCCACAGATTAGTTTTTTATAATACAGAAGAAGTGGCAAATAAATTTTCAAAATCAATAATTGAGAGAGCATAGATTAAGCACAATGGAATTAAATAGCTTAACATATTATGAGATATAGCATTAATCATATTTTTGATAGATTATATGATGAGTCACTAACCAAAGCAGCCCAAATCAGAGGCTGCTTTTAAAATATTCAAATTTTCGAGCAAAGAAAAAAGACCCTCAAACTTTACTGAGGGTCTAAAGAACAGCTATACTAAAAAAGATAACCCCAGGCGCGTGTGAATTCTCGTCCATTGACTTACTCCCATTCGGGAACACAGCGTTAATCCTTCGAAAGTTATCTTTATCAGGTTTATTCTAACATATAAAATGGATAATACCAAAGGCCAAATAAATTTTGCCAATGGTTAAATACCCTGTTTGAAGATCAGCCATTTCTAGTCTGATCTTTTTCTTTTGGTAAAATAGCAGAGCTAAAGACAGTAAGAATTGTTTGAAAATTAAGGAACCATCCTTTGAGAGGGACAGAAGTGGTGGTATAATAGTAACGAGAATAAGTCATTAGATGTAATTATTAGAATAAGAGAGGTAGATAATGTCGAAAGAGTCCCAATTGAAAGATAATTTAGTTGAAAAAAGTATTGAAGCCTTTATTATGGGATTAGAAATTTATAATAAACCCACAATTAAATATCGAATAGAAGGATTCAGCTTCTTTATCTGTAATGCATGGGAACTGATGTTAAAGGCAGAACTAATTAATCGTGGGAAAAGTATTTACTTTAAAGATAATCCAGAACGGACAATTTCTATAGAAAAAGCTGTTGAAAATATTTTTACAAATAGTAACGGTGCCTTAAGAAAAAATCTAGAGCAGATTATTAAATTAAGAAATACAAGCACACATTTTATTACCGAGGATTATGAATATATCTATGCTCCCCTTTTTCAGGCCTGTGTGATAAATTTTGTTAGTAAAATGGAAGAGTTTCACAGTGTTGATATAACACAATATATTGCTCAAAATTTTTTAACTTTATCTGTTCGCTTAGAGCATTTGACTGAAGATGAAATTAGAGCAAAATATACCGGTGAAATGGCAGAGCATTTTCTAAAAGAAAAAAGTAAAATTGAAAAGTCAACTGTAATTAATAATACCGATTTTGCAATCCCAGTTGAAACAAAATTTTATATCACTAAAAATAAAAAAGAGGCTGATTTAAGCCTCAATATTGATAAAAATTCTGAAATAACCACAAGAGTCTTGCGAGAAGTTAAGAATCCAAATGATTTATATCCTTTGACTACTAAAGACGTTATTAAAAGTGTAAATAAAAGACTCAAAGCCCAAAAGATATTACTCAGTAAAGAAAGAAATGGTGAAATCGTACAAACTGTTTTTACATCTTATGATTTGCAATTATTTAATTCGTTTTATGATATCAAAAACAATGAAAAGTTTTGTTTTCATTATAAAATTGGAAATCGTTTTGGCTACTCACAACGATTATGTGATTTCTTAATTGAAGAAATATCTAAAGATCCCCAAAATTTTGTTCAACATCTGAAAAAAGGAATAAAAAAATAAGATAACCCCAGGCGCGTGTGAATTCTCGTCCATTGACTTACTCCCATTCGGGAACACAGCGTTAATCCTTCACAAGTTATCTTTACTAAGTCTATTCTAACACATGTATTTAATAATGCCAAGAACAAAGTGAAGTTTGAAGTTATGACCAATGTTATTTTTATAGATTATATAATTATTTTCAGAGAGCTTTAGAAAAATGTTTTGACTCAAATATAGAAAATAAAATCAGGATAGATGAAGGAACAAATTTATGAATAACACCCAGTTTAAAAAGTTTAAAAGATATATCGATAAAAGAAAAGATTACTCTGAATATAAGAACCATTTATTTTTAGAGCAAAATCATTGGGATGACTACGGTTATGAAACTCTTTTCGAAGTATACATGCCTAATGAAATAGGAAAACTTGTGTACTTAGGCTCTATCAATATAGCAAATTTAGAAGCTGAAAAAATAAATATTTCTGATGAAAAAGTAGGCTCAATAAAAAAATATAAAACATTTGAAGATCCTCAGTTTAAAGATGAATTTAAACAACTAGATAATAATTTTATTTCCTTGGGGAATGAGCGTTTTTATATTGAATTGCATAAGAATTTTAACAGTCAGCAGTGTGAGTCTATATTGACGGGTTTAAACGATTTAGCTGTTTTAGGATCAAGTATTAATGATGAATTATGGAATAAAGAAATTGTTTCTCATTCTTTATTACGGCCGTATAAGGGAAGCAAAAAAGAGGCTGAGGAGTATATTAAGCATACACTGAATCCTGTAGCTATAGAGGGGAAACGCAATGGTTACGATATTACCTATTCATACTTTTCAGAAGATAAGTTAATTAATGAAGTAAATTTTGTCGCAGACCCAGAAGAAGTATTACCGCAAAATATTCACGCGATTATAGGAAATAATGGTGTAGGAAAAACAACATTTTTTAAAGATATTTTATTGTTAGCCGCAAATAAGAAGCTAAAATTTCATTCAGGTTTTAAATTAAATGATAAGGAAATGGAAGTACGATTCAGTACACAAGACGATATTAAAATAGATACTCCTAATGATTATTTTTCAAAAATATTATTTATATCATTTAGTCCTTTTGATAAATTAACTTTCCAAGGTGATAAACCTATTGGACGTGATAATATAGATTACCTAGGCTTATATAAAAAAGGAAAGGAACCTTTGCGCTTAGAAGAGTTGAAGAAAGAGTATGAAAGTATTGTAGAAGATTTAAGCGAGAGTAGAGATAATCTGAGCCTTTTTGTAGAATTGATTTCTAAAAGTAACGCTTTTCCTAAGAGTTTTATCCCCAGTGAACTCAATCTTGATGGTGACCTACAAGATTTAAAATCACGATTAAAGGAGTTATTTAATTTATCTAGTTCTGGACAAAAGATTGTGATCTTATCAATTTCGAAGCTCATTTTAGAAACTAAAAAATATTCTCTTGTATTAATTGATGAACCAGAGTTGTTTTTACACCCCCCTCTGGTCTCTAATTTTATTAGAGCTATCTCAGAGATAATGGAAAGAAAGAATGGATTCTGTTTGTTGACAACCCATTCTCCAATTATTATTCAAGAACTTCCAAAAGATTGTGTCAAAATAATGGAAAAAGATGAACGCGGATTCTTTAAAATGTCCGAGCCACCGTACCAAACATTCGGAGAAAATTTATCAACTCTAACAACTACTATTTTTAAATTGGATCAATACAATTCAGGTTTTTATTTACTTATAAAGGATATTATAAATACTCCAGAAAAGTATGGACTTACTGATGAAGAGCTGGATAGTATTGATTTAGGGAGAGATGCGAGTCTTTTTAGAAAATTACTAATGATGAAGAGAGATGATAAGTAGATAATGTTTGAAAAAATAAGTAAAAATGATTCTAATTATCGAAAGCTTTTAGATAATTTATCCAATGAAAATATTAGTGATGAGGAAAAGAAAGTCTTAAAACTTTTAAAGTTATTATATGATGAAGGAGCATTAGATAATTATCCAAACACTGAGGTAACTGATTTCTTAACATGCCATATAGATAAGAATAAAAAAATTTTTCAGAACATAAAGGTTAAGAAATTTTGGGAGCGTTATCGCTCAAGAATAGAAAGATATAATGTCGTTGCTAACATTAATTTTTGTCCAGCGTGTGGGATTACTTTCTATCCACAGTTTGGCTATCACAAGACGCTTGAACACATTTTCCCAAAAAGTTTTTATCACCAATTAGTAATATATCCAGATAATTTAGTTTATTATTGTGAACATTGCAATAAATGCAAAGGAGATAAATTTGATTACTTGAATATTTATCATCCTTACTTCACGATACTTGAAAAGTATGATGATGAAATAATATTGAGGATCCGTAAAGAAAATAATGGGAAAATTGACTATCAAATTAAGATCAGTCGATCAGCTCCTAAGGAGGTTAGAGACCTATTTAACAATATGTTTGGAATTGCTGGAAAATATAGAGATTATATTTTGCAATTTTTAAATAGTGAGATTAGCACTCTTGAAGTTATTTTTGGTGATTCTTTAAGGAAGATAGAAAATAAGGAAGAGCAACTTGAACTTATGAAGAGTTACTTAGAACAATTATACTCCGTGGATGTAGATAGAAATCCATTTTGTATAACCACGACTGAGCGAACTATTATGCAAAAGCTAGATGAAGTCATCCATTCAAATATTGGTTTAGTTGCTGAATATTTTATCAATGAAATGAAAGTATAAGGATTTGAAAGATTAAGATGGGAGAAGTAAATAGTGAAACAAAATGTACCTAAACTCAGATTCAAAGAACTTGAAGAGGAATGGAAATATGATTTTTTATCAAATTTAGTTGATAAAGTTCGGGAGAAAAATACTGAAAATAAATATACCGAGACTCTTACGAATTCAGCAGAATTTGGAATTGTAAATCAACGAGATTTTTTTGATAAAGACATTTCTAATAAGAAAAATTTAGATGGGTATTATGTTGTAAGGCCAGATGATTTTGTTTATAATCCAAGAATTTCAAATCTTGCACCTGTGGGACCAATAAAGAGAAATAAATTAGGGCGAGTTGGAGTGATGTCCCCTCTTTACTTTGTGTTTCGAGGTAAAGAAAACTATAGAATTGATTTGAATTTTCTAGAAACATATTTTCAGTCCAATCATTGGCATCGTTTCATGAAATTAAACGGAGATTCTGGCGCTAGATCTGACAGATTTGCTATTAAAGATTCAGTTTTCATAACAATGCCTCTCCCTCTCCCTTCCCTCCTCGAACAATCCGCTATCGGGTCGCTTTTCCAGATGCTTGATGAGCTCTTGTCTGCCTATAAGGATAATTTGGCCAACTATCAAGCCTTTAAGGCGTCCATGCTGTCCAAGATGTTTCCAAAGGCAGGACAGACCACACCTGAAATCCGCTTAGATGGATTTGATGGCGAGTGGGAGGAGAAGAAGTTGGGAGATATTGGTTCAGTTGCCATGAATAAGCGTATCTTTAAAGATGAAACATCTGAACAAGGCGATATTCCCTTCTTTAAAATTGGGACATTTGGTGGTGAACCAGATGCATTTATCACTAGAGAAAAATTTGAAGAATATAAAAACAAGTACCCTTATCCGGAAGTAGGCGATATTCTAATTTCAGCATCTGGAAGTATTGGGAGAACTGTTGAATACAAGGGAGAAGAAGCCTATTTCCAAGATTCAAACATTGTATGGTTAAAACACAATGGGAGACTTGACAATCAGTTTTTAAAACAATTTTATAGTATTGTTAAATGGAGTGGTATTGAAGGTACTACCATCAAACGACTTTACAACAAAAATATATTGGAAACAACTATATTTGTTCCAGATATTGAAGAACAAAAATTGATTGGAGCATTTTTTTTAAAACTGGATAGTTTAATGTCATCCTATCAAGAAAAAATCGACCAACTTGAAACCTTGAAGAAGAAGCTGTTGCAGGATATGTTTGTTTAGAAAGGTTGTATCAGTGGGAAAAAAATCAACTCAGATTTCATTATTTTTACATAGTGAATCCGTTAAAAGTTTTCAAGAGTGTTTAAAAGATAATTTAAAGTATCAAGAATATGAACTTAGACAAGATGTTGGTATGGAAGGGAAAATTTTTGTTCATGAACCCAATTCAAATTTACCATCTTGGTCAGAAGAACTAGGTACTTTATCTAAAACAACAATTCCTTTTCAACCAAACACCTCTAATAAAGCGGTCGTAATTCTAAGGACTCTAAATAGATATTTTAGTTTAACTTATGGATACGGGCGTTCAATGTTGAGAGATTCAACAATTATTAGAAACTTCGGATTGAAAACAGTAGCAAATTTAATAGACAGTCAAAAAATTAGAAGCATGAATGTTTCTAGTCTTGAAGATGTTATAGTAGCGTCGCAAAGGCAAAGTTCTCAATATGCTTCACAAGATCTATTCAATCTTGATTTTCAAAAAGATTTACTTCAATCGGTATCTGGTGCTCCGAAACAGGAAAATATTGCGACATTTTTAGCTGGTACTGATAGCCTTGTCGCAACAAGAAAGATGGATATTTTAGAAATAAAAGATAACATAGAATTCTATTATAATAGTTATAAAAAAGATGACTATAAAACAAAAGGTTTTGCCTGGCTAGATAATATTCAAGAGGTAAAAGACAAAAGTTTAAAAAATCAGTTGAATAACCATTTGGAGCAAAAAATTATAGATAGAGAATTCCCAATTATTGCCCCAAATGCTATCATTGATTGGAATAATGTTGAAGGCTTTTATATTAGTGGCTCAGGTAATAGAAAAAAGACATATTCAATTGAAATAGATTATAAGGATTACTTTGAAAAACTTATTTCTAAAGAAAGAAAAAGTTCTTTTATTGAAGTGTTAAAGAGACATAAACTAGTTGCTAAATATATTAGAGAAGATGGGGAAGTAAAAATTGATAATATTTATTCTTCGTTAGTTTTTGAATTAGAATTAGATAATTTAAAATATATTTTATGTTATGGCTCTTGGTATAAAATAGATGCAGATTTTTATTCTAGTATAAAAGGCATAATTGATGAGGATAATCTACAATCTTCAATAATAATTCCTGATGCTAAAGAGGGTGAAAATGAAGGAGATTATAATGAGAGGATATCAAAAGATTGCAAGAATTTTCACCTCTTGGACAAAAGAACTTATCGATCGGCGGGATATGGAAGAAGCAGCGTTGAAGTTGCGGACGTTATCACAGACGATTTTCAATTGATTCATGTAAAGAAAGGGGGGTCATCTTCTAAACTTAGTCATTTATTTGCTCAAGGAGCAGTTTCTGCCTCAATCCTTGCACAAGATAATGGGATGAAAAAATTTATCAATGGGCAAATTAACCAAGAACTTATTCCGGTTGACTCTTCTAATGAAGAGTTTGAAATTGTTTTTGCAATAATAGATAAGCGCGTAAACGACGATACAAAAAATTCTGATATCCTTCCTTTTTTCTCTATGGTTAATCTGTCTAACACTATTAATCAATTGAAAAGCATGGGATTCAAGTATTCAATTCTAAAAATTCCTATTACTGATTCATAATAAAAATCAGAGTAGACCAAACTAATCTCCTGAAAGGTAAAACTATGGTATCAGTTACTCAGCGTATTAAACAAATCAAACAGCCTTATGGAGGCTACTTACCGCCTAAGTTATTCTCTGTTGATGAGCTGACAGATGGTAAGGAACTTAGTGGTGAGGAGAATATTCACGCTTCGCTGGTAGGGCTTTGTGTAGACTATCTGACACGGTTTATGAATGGTGCGCCGCTAGAAGAAGCTTTTAAGATTTCTTTGTACGGAGCCCTTATGATAGAGAAATCAGAGCTAGCTTTCGATTTACTTTCACAGATTACTAGTCTTGACGATACTTCTATTATCAGTGCTTGTCAGTTAGCTGGTTTTGATGTGGTCTATAGAGCAGGTCGGCTAGGATATAAACCTGTTGAAGAGATTGTGCCAGATGCGGCAACAATTTTGAATATCCGTATGATGGTGGAGAGAAGTCTGACCTTCTTTGAAGAGTACGGTCCGATTGTAAAGGATGGCTTTACCTTTGAAGGTGGCTACACTGATACCATTACTACTGGAGACGGTGATTATTTAACGGCAGATACTCTGTGGGATTTTAAGGTTTCAAAAACTAAGCCCAACAAAGACCAGACGCTTCAGCTATTGGTCTATTACCTGATGGGGATGCAATCCATTCATCCCGAGTTTCAATCGATAGAAAAACTAGGGCTCTATAATCCAAGACAAAATAAAGTTTTCCTTTTGAGTCTAGCAGATATTTCTGATGAGATTTTAGAGACAGTCCGAAAGGAAGTTATTGGCTACTAAAAAATCCGCTCATAATCCGCTTAAAATCCGCTCATTTTGATGAGCGGATTGCGGGCTATCGGTAATAAGGCTGTTCGTCACCAAGGTGCTTTAATAACTTTAAAGTATTTACGATTAATAACTTTTAAGTTATAATATATAAGAAAGAAATTGCTCAGTACACGATGATAAGTAAAGAAAAGAGGCCAAGAAGAATGATTAAGAACAATCCAGCTATTGGCAGACGCTGGGAAGATGTTCAAGCAGAATTATTTACACCTGAGGAATTGCGTGAAAGTGATTTGAGAGTGGCTGTTATGCTTGAGCTCATTAAGGCTAGACAGGAAAAGGGCATCAGTCAAAAGAAATTGGAGCAGCTCAGTGGCGTTAGCCAGCCTGTTATTGCTCGGATGGAGTCTGGAAAAACCAGTCCGCAACTCGATACCGTTTTGAAAGTGCTAGCCAGTCTTGGAAAGACCTTAGCTGTTGTTCCCTTGGAACAAAAAGAGAGTCATTCGTAGCACTGAGACTAGAAAGAGCTGTCCCCAAACTAGTTTTTAGAAAGGAGCGCCTATGCAGCCCTCATACCGTATTACTGAAAAGATGTTGAACCAGGTTCAGCGGATTTCGGAGCTGACGACCCAGCTGGCCTTGGAGCGGCGGGAGTTGCACCTGCGTAAGGAAAATCGGGTTCGCTCGATCCAGTCCTCCCTAGCCATTGAAAATAACAGTCTGAGTTTGGAACAGGTGACGGCTGTGATTGACGGTAAGCGCGTGCTTGGTCCACCTAAGGATATTCATGAGGTGGAAAATGCCTATGAAGCTTATGAGCGTGCTTTTAGACTAGATCCTTACCGTCTGGAGGATTTCTTAGAAGCGCACAGACTGCTGACCAAGGATTTGGTTAAGCATGCTGGTCAGTTTCGCACTGGTGATGTTGGTGTCTATGACAGTACAGGTCACGTAGTGCATGTTGGTGCCCGTCCTCAGTTTGTACCCGCTTTAGTTGAGGATTTATTTGCATGGGCCAAAGCTAGTAGCGTGTCGGATTTTGTCAAATCCTGTGTGGTCCACTTTGAGTTGGAAATTATCCATCCTTTCGAGGATGGCAACGGACGCATGGGACGTCTCTGGCAGAGTCTGATTCTCAGTCAGTCCAACCCCATCTTTGAGTGGTTACCTGTTGAGTCGGTGATTTACCATCATCAGCAAGGCTACTACGATGCCCTTACCCTCAGCAATCAAGCAAATGACTCAACTGTCTTCATCGAGTTCATGCTGGATGCTATTTTAGAGACCCTGCAGGAATACCAGACAGCCCAGCCTACTAGCTCCGTAACGTTAAAACCTAAAGAAGAAGCCGTCTGGCAAAAAATCAGAACCTACCTCCTTGAGCATGGTGTCATTACCACTTCCTTAGCACAAGACTTGATTGGCTTGAGTGAAGCCAGTACCCGTCGCTATCTATCCTTGTTCGTTCAAAAGGATTTGCTGACACTAGAAGGATCGACACGTGACAGGCATTATAAGCTGCCAACCCCTCACTAAAAAATCCGCTCATAATCCGCTTAAAATCCGCTCATTTTTGTGAGCGGATTGCGAGATATTTCTATAGTGACACGGCTATGATGAGACAGCAAGCAAACAATTCAGCCATAACAAAAAATACTGGACGAATTTTTGTCCAGTATCGTAAAGAGCTTTAAAAGATAAACGTGATCAGTTGTTTAACGATGGCAAATTCTTGATCATCCAGTTCAGCAATCTTTTCAATGTGTCTTGCCTTGAAGTCGAAGGTATGCAGCTGAAAGGGATTGACAGCACCGTCCACCTTTTTTGAATGAACAGGAACTAACAAGCCTTTTTCTCTTAACTTAGCTTGGCCGTGTGTAATGGGACAGACAGCCACAAATCCTGTACGCCTGCTGTAGTTTTTATTGGAAACGACCAGAGCTGGTCGGCGTTTTTGAATGTCCTTACCAGCAGAAGGGCCAAAGTCAATCCAGACAATATCTTGCCTTTGGGGAATGTAACTAGAATTCATTATCAAGTAACCTCAGGTCCGCAAAGTCATCTTCCATCCCTAAATCATCATTGCCATCAAAGGGATTCTTAATTTTTGGAGCTAGGAGAATAACGCCATTTCGCCCTCTTTCAATGATGAATTCTTGCCCAGCCTCAACGTGCAATTCTTTAGGAAGCGTTACAGTTACGGAATTTCCTACTTTTCTTGCTTTTATGTATGGTAGCCATGTGAGCACCTCCAGATGTTTTTATATCGTATACACAAGTATATCATGCTCCCTTTGCTTTTCCAAATATGGCTGACCTACATTAATACGAAAATTATTTTTAGAAAGTGAAAAAATTTATGTCAGAAACGCCTACCTCACAAGCCCTTTATCAGGCACTTTGGAATTCGGCGGATATCCTCCGCTCCAAAATGGATGCCAATGAGTACAAGTCCTATCTCTTGGGCTTAGTCTTTTACAAGTATCTCTCAGATAAGATGCTTTTTGAAGTCTCTAAGACCATGGAGGAGCCGACAGATGATTTGGAGCAGGCGCTTGAACTTTACCGCAGGTATTATGCGGACGAGGAGACCCATGAGGACTTGATCGATGTCATCATGGATCAGATGTCCTATAGCATTGAGCCCGATCTGACCTTTACGGCTCTTATCGCTACGATCAATGACGGGACCTTCCAGCTGGAGTCCTTAGCTCAGGGCTTTCGCGATATTGAGCGCAGTGATGATCTCTTTGAAAATCTCTTTGAGGATATCGACCTCTACTCCAAAAAGCTGGGAGCAACGCCTCAGAAGCAGAACCAGACCATTGCCAGTGTCATGAAGGAGCTGGCTGGTTTGGATATTGCTGGTCACGCTGGCGATATGCTGGGCGATGCCTATGAGTATCTGATCGGTCAATTTGCTTCTGACTCGGGTAAAAAAGCCGGAGAGTTCTATACGCCCCAGCCTGTGGCTAAGCTCATGACCCGCATTGCCCTGCAGGGGCGTGAGGATCAGAAGGGCTTTAGCCTCTATGACCCGACCATGGGATCTGGCTCACTGCTGCTCAATGCCAAGAAGTACAGTCACCAGTCAGGCACGGTCAGTTATTACGGTCAGGAGCTCAATACCTCGACTTACAACCTCGCTCGCATGAACATGATCCTGCACGATGTCCCTGTTGAGAACCAGCATCTCAACAACGGCGACACACTGGACGCCGACTGGCCTGATGAGGAGCCGACCAATTTCGACGGTGTCCTCATGAATCCGCCTTACTCAGCCAAATGGTCTGCGGACTCTGGTTTCCTAGAGGATCCTCGCTTTTCACCCTATGGCAAGCTAGCACCCAAGTCCAAGGCTGATTTCGCCTTCCTCTTGCACGGTTATTATCATCTCAAGCAGGACGGCGGGGTTATGGCTATCGTCTTACCTCACGGGGTTCTTTTCCGTGGCAATGCCGAAGGTCAGATCCGCCAGCACCTCCTTGAAGAAGGAGCTATCGATACTGTGATTGGCCTGCCAGCTAATATCTTCTTTAATACCAGCATTCCGACGACGGTCATCATTCTCAAAAAGAACCGTGACGCCTCTGACCGCAGTGTCTACTTTATCGACGCTTCCAAGGAGTTTGATAAGGGCAAGAATCAGAACACCATGACAGACGCTCACATCGAGAAGATCCTGGACGCTTATACCCAGCGCCGTGATGTGGACAAGTTCGCCCATCTGGCTAGTTTTGAGGAGATTGTCGAGAACGACTACAACCTCAATATCCCCCGCTATGTCGATACATTTGAGGAAGAAGAAGTAGCCCCACTTCCAGACATCATGGCCGATATAACCAAGACCAACCAAACCATCAAGGAGAAATCTGCCCAACTAGAAAGCCTCCTCAAGGACCTGCACGGCACCACCCCAGAAGCACAAGCCGAGCTGGACGAGTTTTTGAAAGGGTTGAAACTGTAATCTGGATACAGCTATTAGTCATTTTATAATGGCTCCACCTTCTACCTTTGGAGATTGACTTTTATCAAATCAAGTAATACAATGGTATTACCGAGAGGATAGGAGGAAATTATGGCAACTATTACATTGAAAGTCTCTGAAGCAGATAAGACATTTATGAAAGCCATGGCAAAGTTTGAAGGGGTCTCCCTGTCTGAATTGATTCGCAACAAGACCATAGAATCCCTAGAGGATGAATACGATGCCCATGTCGGTGAGTTAGCCTATCAAGAATATCTAGATGACCTCAAAGCAGGTCATGAGCCAATGAGCTGGGAGGATATGCTAGCTGAACTTGATTTGGAGGATGATCTTGTATAAGTTGGTTCCGACTAAAAGGTTTATCAAACAGCTTAAAAAGCTAGATAAGTTTACGCAAAAGCGAATCACAGCTTACTTATCCTCACATGCTCTGGATGATCCAAGGCAGTACGGAAAAGCTCTTAGTGCTAATCGCACTGGTCAATGGCGGTATCGCATTGGTGATTATCGGGTCATCTGTCAGATTCAAGACCAGGAATTGATCGTATTAACCTTGTCAGTTGGCCACCGACGCGATATTTATTAAGTTTTCAAGATAGAGAATCACTGGCGTCAGAAAGCTGGTGTTTTTTCTTTTTTTGTTAGTGTCTGATTATTTCTGACTGGATAAACAGACCCTCCCAAATTTATAATCCAATTATTTGAGATATTGCAATGAGAGCAGTAGAATGAGGGCGTAGTGGGAGGCGGTTACTTTTCACTGCGCTACATCGGAAATCTGACGGGTGAGGTCAGTTATCGTCTCACCTCGTCCTAATATATTTATAGCTTATCAGGAGGTCTATCTATGAGTAAGCAGAAAGTTATTATTGTCGGCGCATCGCACGGTGGGCATGAGTCCGCCATTGAGCTGCTGGATCGCTACCGTGACCTGGACGTGACCATCTATGAAGCTGGAGACTTCGTTTCCTTTATGTCCTGCGGGATGGAGCTCTACCTCAAGGATGAGGTGACAGCCAAGGATGATGTTCGCAATTTTGCGCCGGCTGATTTGGAAGCAAAAGGCGGTAAGATTGTTAACAACCACCAAGTCACCGCCATTCATCCAGAGCAAAAAACCGTGACGGTCAAGGATATGCACTCGGGTCAGTCCGAGGAAGTGGCCTATGACAAGTTGATTTTGAGCTCTGGTGTCCGTCCAGTCAGTCTGCCGGTTGAAGGAGCTGATCTTGACTATATCTACCTCATGCGTGGGTATGATTGGGCGACTAAAATCAAGGAAGCTCTAGAATCGTCTAACATCCAAAATGTTGTTGTCATCGGTGCTGGCTATATCGGCCTAGAAGCTGTCGATGTCTTTGCCAGCCGAGGCAAGCGGGTTAGCTTGGTTGATGTGATTGACCGCCCGCTAGGGACCTATCTCAATCCTGAGTTGGCTGATCTGGTAGCAGAAGAGCTTAAGCGTCACGATATCGACCTCTATATGAATGCCAAGGTCGAGCGCTTCCAAGGCTCCGACAAGGTCCAAACAGTCGTCACTGACAAGGGAGACATCAAAGCTGATCTAGTGATTGTCGCAGCAGGAGTTCAGCCTAACACCGACTGGCTGCAGGGAACGGTTGATCTAGAATCACGTGGTTTTATCAAGATTGATGAATATTTCCGCACGAATCTGCCTGATGTCTATGCCATTGGGGATGCTGTTCAGCCTCTGTCCATTCCTGCCGGTAAGCCCATGCCAATTGCTCTTGCAACAACAGCTCGGCGTGAAGCCCAGTATCTGGTCAAACATCTCTTTGAAGCTAAACCGAGTCAAGCTTTTGCGGGAGTTGTTGGTTCCTCTGCTCTCAGTGTCTTTGACTATCATTTTGCAACTAGTGGCCTCAATGCCTTTACGGCAGAACGAGCAGGTGTCTCTTACAAGACTAGTTTCTACCATGACCGTCTGCGTCCGGCCTATATTCCTGATGACCATAATCCAGAAGTTTATGTCAGCCTAACCTATAATCCTCTGACCCATCAGATTTTGGGCGGAGCTGTGCTGTCCTCCTATGATGTCACAGCTCAGGGTAATGTTCTATCGCTGGCTGTCGGTCACAAGATGACCTTGGAAGATCTAGCTCAGGCTGATTTCTTCTTCCAACCAGGATTTGATCGGCAATGGAGTCTGCTTAATCTGGCAGCTCAGCATGCTTTGGATTTAGCACTGTTTTAAATCTAATACTAATTTCAGAATTCTACCAAGCATTTTTAATAAGAAAATTAATACAAATTCAGAAATTCTGTAAAAATTCTGTGCAGGGATTTGGAAGGTTGGCCACGCCAGCCATCAATATGATTAATGGGGGAAGTCTTTCTAAATCTTAGGAACTTCCCTTTTTTTATGTTAGAATAATGATGTTAATGAGTCCCGAAAAGGCGGTTTGACTGGCTAAAGCCTTCGGTGGGTGGCTTGCGGATTCGTTTGGTCTGTTTCTAAGCACAGCCAGAGGATCCCTTGTCTGTCCACTGACCCTTTAGCTCGGTCAAACTCAGTATCTTACTGAGAAACCGGTTCTTTGTAACTCTACCCAAATGTCGGGCACTAAAGTGTCTTGTCATTTGACGCCAGGTCGCTGTCAGGCGGTCTGGCTAGTCGACTTACTCGTTTTTTGAAGTGCTTTAATACGAAGCGCTTCAAGGACGTCGTAACTCATCACCAAGGAGGGCGTATCTCGCCTTCCTTGTAGCCAACTTACTAATTTTTTTGTTACTCGAAGTAACAGAAAAAAGACCCGTCGTAACTCGGCAAAAACCTGACACCAATTATTTGGTCATTTGGCGTCAGTCCTACAAGCCAAGCCGAATTGGTCAGTCAGCATATTTGTCCTTGGAGCGACCTCAGTTGGCACATTTTATTTTTTAAGGGGGGACATTTTTATGTCAGAACGTAAACTTTTCACGTCTGAGTCAGTTTCGGAAGGGCATCCTGATAAGATTGCCGACCAAATTTCAGACGCCGTTTTAGATGCGATTTTGGAGCAGGATCCAGACGCTCATGTAGCAGCGGAAACAGCTGTTTATACAGGTTCGGTCCATGTCTTTGGTGAAATCTCCACAACCGCCTATGTCGATATCAACCGCGTGGTACGCGATACTATTGCTGATATTGGGTACACGGATGCTAATTACGGTTTTGCAGCCGATTCGGTGGGGGTACACCCGTCATTGATTGAGCAGTCGCCAGATATCGCTCAAGGAGTTAACAATGCCTTGGAAGCACGTGAGGGTCACGATGATGAACTGAGTTTGATTGGAGCAGGAGACCAAGGGCTGATGTTTGGCTTTGCTGTCAATGAAACGCCCGAACTGATGCCGCTGCCTATCTCCTTATCCCACAAGTTAGTCAAAAAATTGGCTGATTTGCGAAAGTCAGGGGCTATCAGCTACCTGCGACCTGATGCCAAGTCTCAGGTAACGGTTGAGTACGATGAGAATGACAAACCTGTCCGTGTGGATACGGTAGTCATCTCTACGCAACATGACCCTGATGTCACTCAAGAACAAATTCATGCGGATGTTATTGAGCAGGTTATCAAGGCTGTTATTCCGGCTCAGTATTTGGATGATAAGACCAAGTTTTATATCAATCCAACTGGCCGCTTTGTTATCGGCGGCCCTCAAGGGGACTCTGGTTTGACCGGCCGTAAGATTATTGTGGATACTTACGGTGGATACGCCCGCCACGGCGGCGGTGCCTTCTCAGGTAAGGATGCCACTAAGGTTGACCGGTCGGCCTCTTATGCCGCTCGTTATATCGCCAAAAATATTGTCGCTGCCGGTTTGGCTGACAAGGCTGAGGTTCAGTTGGCCTATGCCATCGGTGTGGCCCATCCGGTTTCTGTTCGGGTGGATACCTTTGGAACTGGTCAAGTTTCTGAAAGCAAGCTAGAAGCAGCAGTAAGAGAAAACTTCGATTTGCGACCAGCTGGTATTATCAAAATGCTGGATCTCAAACGGCCCATCTATCGCCAAACGGCAGCTTACGGCCACATGGGCCGAACCGATATCGACCTGCCATGGGAAAAATTGGACAAGGTGGATGCCCTCAAAGCAGCTGTCAACTAAGCAAACGAACTACACTCCTGAACGGGTGTAGTTTTTTTGTGTCAAGAAATAGTCCCACTCAGATTCCTAAAAAGCAGTACGATCCTGCCACTCCACCGTTAAGATTGGGCAACCATTAATTTGAGTAAAGCTAGATTCCCAGATTAGGTTCCAGACATTTTAGAACAGAAAATTTGGGTTGAGAAAGGCAGATAAACTCAGACAGCATTAAGTCTCAGCCTAATGTAATCTTCGGTCTCTCTCTGAGGATTGGAACTTATGCTGAGAACTATCCTATTTTTATGAGATATTTGCCACTCGTTGTCAAATTCCTTAATCTCTGCTATAATGAAAAGGTTGAATTCAAGTGATAGAAAGAAAATAAGGTATGCGAAAAATTATTATCAATGGAGGTAGGCCGCTTTCAGGTGAAGTGGCTGTATCAGGTGCGAAAAATTCTGTTGTTGCTCTGATTCCCGCCATTATTCTAGCAGATGATCCCGTGACTCTGGATGGAGTGCCTGCCATCAGTGATGTAGACAGTCTGGTAGAAATCATGGAGATCATGGGAGCTAAGGTCAAGCGTGATGGTGAAACGCTTGAAATTGACCCGCGCGGTGTCAAAGATATGCCCATGCCATTCGGTAAAATCAACAGTCTGCGAGCTTCTTATTACTTTTATGGAAGTCTCCTAGGTCGCTTTGGTCAGGCTGTCGTCGGTCTGCCTGGTGGTTGTGATTTGGGTCCACGTCCGATTGACCTACACCTTAAGGCTTTTGAAGCCATGGGAGCCAGTATTTCCTATGAAGCAGAAGCTATGCGTTTGGCGACTAATGGCAAGCCCATGCAAGGGGCTCATATCTATATGGATACAGTCAGCGTTGGTGCGACGATCAATACTATGCTGGCAGCGGTCAAGGCCCAAGGCCGAACCGTGATTGAAAATGCTGCCAGAGAGCCTGAAATCATTGATGTAGCGACCTTACTTAATAATATGGGAGCGCATGTTCGTGGAGCTGGAACCAATATCATTACCATTGATGGCGTTGAACGTCTAGGCGGGACCCGTCACCAAGTCATTCCAGACCGAATTGAGGCTGGTACCTATATCGCCATGGCGGCGGCTATTGGTGAGGGTGTCCGTATTACCAATGTCCTCTACGAACACTTGGATAGCTTTATTTCCAAACTGGAGGAAATGGGCGTTCGGATGACCGTTGACGAAGATGCAATCTATGTTGAAAAGCAGAAGAACCTCAAGGCCATTTCTGTTCGGACCTCACCTTATCCGGGCTTTGCGACTGATTTGCAACAGCCGATTACTCCGCTCTTATTGACAGCCCACGGTCGAGGAACTATCCTTGATACTATCTATGAAAAACGTATTAATCATGTGCCAGAACTGGCTCGCATGGGGGCTGATATCACAGTTCTAGGAGGTAAAATCGTCTACAATGGCCCAAGTCAATTGACTGGAGCAGCAGTTAAGGCAACCGACCTGCGGGCTGGAGCTGCCTTGGTAACGGCTGGATTAATGGCTAAGGGACAGACTGAGATCACCAATATTGAATTTATCCTGCGAGGCTATGCCAATATTATTGAAAAATTGACAGCCTTGGGAGCAGATATTAAATTGGTGGAAGAATAAGCAAAGAAGAGGCTGGGCAAAAAATCGTCCAGTCTTCTTGTTTTGGAATAAACTTTTGGCGCAGTGGTTGGCAGTGAGACTAGCTCTGCTAGCCTTATCTACAATCTTCAACTGTCTCCCAGACAGTTGACCTCCATTTTTCCACAAGGCCAAAGCGGAAAACCTAGTCAACTGTGCAGGGGTGGAATAAAACTTGCAAAGCAAGTGTCAAAACGGTCTGGAAAGAGACCGTTTCAGGTCATCACCTTAAAATCATGGAGTGGAGAGAACCAAAATTTTCAATTTTTGGGTTGATCCTACTCCCGTTTTTTTGTTTACCTCCTTCCGGTAGCAATTTTTGGACAGAACTTTAATAAAGCGATAGAATAAATCCATCTAGCCTTTGGTGATTACTAAAGCAAATATTCTAAGGAGAATTACAATGAAAATTTTTATTATTGGAGCCAACGGCCGAGTCGCAAGTGAACTGTCTGAACGTCTGGTCTCGGCTGGTCATACGATTTACGCGGGCGTTAGAGATTTATCCAAGGTCGAGGAAACTGAAAAGGTCAAGCCTATCTCCTTCAATCTCCATGATTCTGTAGCGGATTTGGCTAAGAGCCTACGCGGTATGGATGTCATTTATTTCTTAGCGGGTTCACGAGGTAAGGATCTCTTGCAAACTGATGCTTTCGGCGCTGTCAAATCAATGCAGGCAGCTCAATTAGCCGGCATCAAACGCTATATCATGCTCAGTTCTCTCTTTGCGACAGAGCCAGAAAAGTGGAACCAAGCGGGCTTAGACCAATTGACGGACTATAATATTGCTAAGTTTTTTGCCGATAATTACCTGGTGTATCAGACAGACCTAGACTATACAATCCTGCAGCCAGGCGGTTTAGCGGAAGAAGCAGGAACTGGGCTGGTAACCTTTGCTCCTGAAAAGGTTGGTCGCAATCCTATTCCTGATGTGGCAGAAGTTCTGGCCAAAATCATCCAGTATCCAAATACTAAGGGAAAGATCATTCAAATGCTGTCAGGTACTGAAAGCATTGATGCTGGTATGGCAAAACTATAGGAAGCTCTTGCGGCAGAAGAAAATCTGCGCGATACACTATGCGCTGGAAAGCCAGTTTGCGAAGTCATGTAATATGCCGCGTTAGGATGCTTCTTAAACAGCCTATGATAATTTGTTTGAAAAGAGAATCTCTATTATGAGTGGAGAGCCTCTTTTTTCATCGCTGATAAATATCAGTCTAGCTGCCGATGGCTAGTTTTCACCGAACAGATTGAATGCCGCATAGTTTCAATCATGCGGATACCTCTTATGGCATGAAACGGGTCGAAGTTCGGAGTCGACAGGCCAATCCCATTTGGAACACATTTTTTATGATAGCTCGCTCGATAAAAGCACTTAGCTGCTGCATCAATGTGGTGGGGCATGCTGTGATCTTATGTGAGAATGGCGGCGACTGGATGAAGATTTTTAAGAAAGAATAAAAAAATGAAAACCAATAATTTTGATGCTATTATTTTTGGCCGTCGCTCAATTCGTCTCTATGATGACACGGTTAAGATTCCCCGCGAAGAAATGCTGGCAATGATTGATGAGGCGGTGACTGCTCCGTCTTCTGTCAATATGCAGCCTTGGCGTTTCGTTGTGGTGGATAGTCCGGAAGGAAAGGAAAAATTGGCTCCTCTTGTCGGCAGCAACCAGACTCAAAATGACACATCTTCAGCTATGATACTGATTTTTGGAGATTTGCAATGCTATGAATACGGTCAGACTATCTACGATACAGCTGTTGAACAAGGAAAGATGTCAGCCGATGTGCGGGATCGGCAGCTGTCAGTTATTATCCCTATGTATCAGTCTTTGACTAAGGAAGCCATGACCGGTATCGTTAAGATTGATGCCAGCCTAGCTGCGATGCAGCTGATGCTGATTGCTCGTGCTCATGGTTATGACACCAATCCAATTGGTGGCTTTGACGCTGAACATCTGGCGGAGACCTTTGGTTTGGATAAGAAACGCTATGTGCCGGTTATGATTCTTTCCATCGGACAGGCTAAAGAGACAGGTCATGACTCTGTTCGACTTAGAGCTGAAACGATTACCAGTTTTATGTAAGATAGATTAGATTTGTTCGATAACCAAAGTGAGTACGGTCAAACTCATGACACCTGCATGCGAAAAGCCCTAAAACTTTAATCAGAATATTTAAAATGGTTAAGCTGAGTGGGTTTGTAGTATTAGCAATTCTGAAATGCTTTAGTTTTCGAACAAGTCTATTATTCTAAAATTTAGAAAGTAGTAATAATGAAAGTTTCCGTTTTAAATCTCCTGCCACTGCGGCAAGGACAAGACTACCAAGCAGCTATGACAGATATGGTGACTCTGGCGCAAAAACTTGAGGAGCTGAACTATCATCGTCTGTGGATTGCTGAGCATCACAATATGAAAAGTGTGGCTTCTAGTGCTACAGTCCTTCTCATGCAGCACGCCCTAGCTAATACAAATCATATACGTATCGGCTCTGGTGGTATTATGCTTCCCAACCACAGTCCTTATATAGTAGCTGAGCAGTTTGGGACCTTGGAGACCTTGTATCCTAATCGCGTTGATCTAGGTCTGGGCAGAGCACCAGGGACAGATATGGTGACCGCTCGAGCTCTTCGCCGGACAGATGATCTCAATCCCCATTTTGCGGAAGATCTAGCTGAACTAGCTGGTTACTTTAATGACAGCAATCCTGTTCACGCCTACCCGGCAGCAGGACTCGCACTGCCATTTTATATCTTGGGTTCCAGCACGGACAGTGCTTATCTGGCAGCCAAGTTAGGTCTTCCCTATGCCTTCGCCTCCCATTTTGCACCAGCTATGATGGAAGAAGCGATAGCTATTTATCGGAGAAATTTCCAAGCATCTGACTCTTTGGATCAGCCTTACGTTATCTTGGGAGCCAATGCCATTCTTGCTGATAGCAATCAAGAAGCGCAGCGTTTGGCAACGACTCAACTGCAGTCTTTTCTAGGAATAGTGACAGGTCAGCCAAATGGTTTACAGCCGCCACTGGATAGTGAAGAGCAGGTTTGGCAATCTTATGTGGAAGCGACTAAGGTTCCGCATTTTGGCCCGATTGCCTTTCAGCGCGAAGATATTATCCATCGGGAAAAAATGATTGTCAAGCAGATGTCGCAGGTTTCCTTGATAGGTGATTCAACGACAGTGAGCCAGCAAATTCAGGAATTAAAAGACAGGGTTGAATTTGATGAACTCATTGTTAACAGTTATATCTATGACCAAGCTGCACAGATACATTCCTTTGCCTTGCTTAAAGCAGCAGTAGATCGATTTTAAGAATAAAAGAGACCGCTCAGAATAATCTGGGCGGTCTTTTAGCGCTCAAAGGCATTGCAGTTGGTTTATTCAGTGTTAAAAATTTTATCGAGTGTTTTCATATCCTTATTCCTTAATAGGTCTTCTTGCAGAGCTTTTGATGTTGTAAAGTCTAAAAGTTTTTCATAAATATACTCTAGGGATTTGATATCCTCTGGTCTGATAGCCAGTAAAAAGACGAATTTAATATGACTCTGGTTCCAGTAAATACCTTTGGGAATAATGGCCACTGAGATAACACTTTTCTTGACACTATGGTTAATAGGATGAGGAATGGCTACGATATTGTCTAAGACAGTGTTCGAAATCTCCTCCCTTTTAAACACATCTTGCGCAAAAGACTCGGTAACATAGCCTTTTTGAAGCAATTCATTGGCTAGAGTTTTTATAAGGTCTGTCTTTGTAATTTTATCAGGAAAAGTTTTTATAAATAAAGGATTAAAAAGTTGCAAAGTTGTTCGCTTGGAACGGATAATTTTTTCCAAATCCTTAAAGTTTTGTTCAAAATTACTAATATCGAAATAATAAATCTTATCACTTACCTTAATTGGAATAGTCGTTACAAAGAGATCGTAAGCACTTTTGTCAGTGCTGTCAAATTCCTTCAGTGACAAGTGATCAATACTGTCAATTAAATTGGGGAAATAACGTTCCAGCCTTGTTTGAATAATGGAACTCAAAATTTTTCCGGTACCGCAGATGATGGCTATTTTGATTTTATCGCGGGATGAATTTTTGTATTTTTCAATAGCATTAGCAAAATATAAGGCGATGTAAGCTATTTCATCTTCGGAGAAAGTTAACTGAAAAATATTTTCTATCCTAGACATTTCGCTAGCGGCCAAATCAAAAGCGTAAGGAAAATTATTTTTGATATGCTGGCTAATCGGATTGGTTCGGTTACCTTTGATCACAAGGACATTTAAAGCACGGATAATATGGTTAGTGAGATTGCTTTTGAGATTATTATCATAAATCCAAGCATCTGAAATTTTTTGGTCAAGGTGGTTGAGTAGTGATTGGACAATATCGTGTGCTAATTGAATATTATCTTCGCTAAGGTTGAGTCGTTCAATGATATTTGGATAGTTCTCGGAAAGAATGAAAAGGATGTAAGACTGTTCATAAGCTGATAGCTTAATCTGAAAAGTCTCATTTAACGCCGAGATAAACTCATTAAATTCACTCTGATACGGAGGAGATAATTTGAGCTCTGGCTTAAATGCTGTATGTAACTGATGTCCATATTTAATACGGCTGAGGGTTAAAAGAATCGCAGAAAAACTATTTCTTTCAAAAAAATCGGTACTATTTAATTTAATGCCATCTATGAAATTATAGAAGATTGTCGAAAAGATCTTATAGTCAATATTATTACAGATATCCCTGACTGACTTATTTTTCCCAGAGATGAAGTCATAGAGATTATCTCGAAAAATTAAATTTAGAATGGCGGAACGAATATCGCTCTCCTCAGCTGAAATGTAGTAACCGACATTGCTCTTATTAATAATCTGAATGTGGTAGGGGGCTAGGAGCTGCTTCAGGTTTCTAAAATCATTATAGAGAGTGTTTTGGCTGATATAGAAGGTATTTAAAAGATAGTCTTGACGAACATAATTATCGGTAGTCAGAAAAACTCTCAATAAGAAATCAATTCTATTTTTAGCTGATGTAAATAAGAACGTCCCTTGGTCATCATGATGCCAAAAGTATTCAAATTTCTCCTTATCGGTATAGTTAAGCAGATAGCCCTTTCGCCGGACTAGTTCAATTTCAGCACCATTATCGCTAATATAGTCGTTAATCATCTTAATATCATGTCTTAAGGTTCTGCTGGAAATATTCAGCTCTTTGCAAAGAATATCCTGAGAGACTGGAAGATGCTTGGTTATGAGGTAGTTTAAGATATTATCTAATCTTGCGTAATCTAATTTGGACATAATGTAATCCTCCAATCTAACCTTATTTCTATTATAAATATAACACAAAAGCAACAGAGTCCTTTTTACATAATTTCCTACAAAAATGGTGATAAGCGTGAAAATATTTTACACATAAAAGTACATATCTAATGGAAAAACGAGTTAGTGACAGCAAACCATTGAAGATGTAGGATTATAGGTAAAGAAAGAAAATAAGCGCGATAGAAAGGAGAAGTGGGGAATGAGCTCTAATAAAATAGATATGGATATATCAACAATAGTGACTCCCGACTTAATTTCACTTGATTTAAAATCAAGAACAAAGTTAGGGGTTATTGAGGAACTGACTGATTTATTGTATAAGCATCAGGATGTTAGTGATAAGCAGGCTTTTATCAGAGATGTCCTTTTTCGAGAGACAGAAGGGCTAACTGGAATCGGTCAAGGTGTCGCCATTCCACACGGGAAATCTCCTGCCGTTAGCCATACAACGATTGCCATCGGTTTATCAAAATTTCCCATTGAATGGGAGAGCCTTGATAGTGAGCCCGTGACAGCAGTCATCCTTTTTGCAGTAAGGGACAGGGATTCAAATACGCTTCACTTAAAATTGCTGCAAAAGGTTGCAATGTTACTGGCTGACGATGGCTTTATTGATAGGCTTCATAAGGTCTCATCGAAAGAAGAACTCATTGAGCTCTTGAAATAAAATTGAGTCTACCACTTGCGATGATGCGATATTAGACAGGCCTTCCTAGAATCTTACCGATTCTTCGTTAGGCCCCTAAAATTCTTTGAGTCGTTTAACGGCTTTGTATCTTAGGAATTGAACACGGGACTAATTCCCTTGGAAAAAAGACAGCTTGTCTCGGAAATCAGGATTTCCGGCCAATCTTCTATTTTTCTGTCGGGAATTTTCGCTAAAGCGAACCGTCCCTTTGTATCTTAATGAAGGAGGTATCAAAATGAAAATTGTAGCTGTAGCTGCTTGCACATCAGGGATTGCCCATACCTATATTGCTAAGCAAAAACTTATTCGTGCTGCTGAATCTTTAGGGCATACAATCCATGTTGAAACGCAAGGAACAATCGGTGTGGAAGATGAACTGAGCACTGAAGATATTAAAAATGCCGATGTCGCTATCTTAGCTGTTGATATCCAAACAACAGGTAATGATCGTTTTAAAGGCCTGCCAACCATTAAAGTACCTACCTCTGTTGTTGTTAAGGCTCCAAAACAATTGTTGGAAGAGGTAGAAGCAAAATTGCAAGCTAAAAAATAAGGAGGAGTTAAGATGAAGAAAGTTGGTCAAGAAATAAAGCGCCACTTGATGACGGCCATATCCTATATGCTTCCATTGGTTGTCGCTTCGGGACTTTTAATTGCCATCGGAAATTTGATGGGAGGTCAGAATGTTGATAGTTTAAAATCCATGTCTATTCCTGATGCGATGACAACATTGGGGGTATTTGGGATGGGTCTCTTGCCATCCTTTATTGGTGGGTATATCTCCTATTCCATCGCAGACAGGCCTGGTATTGCACCTGGATTTTTAATGGGTCAGATTGCATCTTTTTTAGGCGCTGGTTTCCTAGGAGGAATCATCGGTGGCTTTATTTCGGGTTACATTGCACTCTTAGTCAAGAGGTATTTGAAAGTACCGAATTGGGCTCAAGCACTCATGCCTATGATGATCATTCCAACCCTATCCGCTATTATCGGTGGTCTGATTATGTTTTTTGTACTTGGAGCTCCTCTGACAGTCGCAACGGCTGCTTTAACAGGATTTATTAAGGGATTGGATCAGTCTCAGAAAGCGCTGTACGGTTTTATTATCGGTTTTATCGGCTGTCTTGATTACGGTGGTGCCATTTCGAAGGTTCCAAATCTTATCTGTGATGGCTTGTTACTAGATGGGATTACAGGTCCTGAAGGAATTAAGGTACTGGCTGCCATGGTACCCCCGATTGGTGTCACTTTCGCTTACCTCTTATCCAGAATTGTCAAAAAACCAATTTATTCCAAACAAGAAATCAATGCCATTAAGGTAGCCTTCCCAATGGGATTGTGCATGATTTCAGAAGGCGTCATTCCTATTGCGATGAATGATTTAATTCGTACAGTTATTGCGACCTCTTTAGGCTGTGGGGTCACTGGAGCCATTAGTTACGCTTTTGATAATGGTAGCCCTGTTCCATCAGGAGGTGTATTTGTTATTCCTGCCATGTCGAGACCTCTAGTAGCCATCCTTGCTCTCTTAATCGGTTCCTGCGTGACAGCAGTGCTCTTAGTTATTTTAAAGAAAGCTAGAGCTGAAGATGAAGAAGATCTTGATTTGGATGACAGCGAGGAAGAAGTTGATTTGTCGGGATTGACCTTTGAGTAAACTAGAGAAAAATTTGGAGGAAATGATTATGTTAATCAATATGGAACAAATGTTAGCTATTGCTCAGGAAAATAAATTTGCTGTTGGGGCCTATAATATTTCAAATTTAGAATTGGCTAGAATTGTGATTGAACAATGTGAGGCAGATAATGCTCCGGCCATTATTGAGGTTCATCCTACGGAAGTCTTTTACTGCAAAGATGATTTCTTTGCCTACATTCTGCAACGGATTAAAAACAGTCAAATTCCCTTTGTTCTTCACCTAGATCATGGTGATAATTTAGATAGCGTTGCAAGGGCAATTCATAATGGCTTTAGCTCAGTGATGATAGATGGTTCTCTCTTATCTTGGGATGAGAATGTTGATATCACAAGAAAAACTGTTGAGATGTGTCATAGAGTGGGCGTTAGTGTTGAAGGAGAACTGGGGACCATCGGTCAGACAGGACGCGCAGTTGAAGATGGCCTAAAGAATGGTATTTATACTAAGCCGGATGATGCCAAGCAATTTGTTGAAGAAACAGGTGTCGATACGCTAGCCGTCGGAATTGGTACGGCTCATGGTATTTATCCTAAAAATGTCACCCCTGAAATTCGGATTGATATTTTAAAGGATATTGTTAGTCAGGTCGAGGTCCCCTTAGTACTGCATGGCGGTTCATCAAACCCTGATGGACAAATTGCAGAAGCTGTTAAAAATGGTATTTCCAAGGTTAATATTTCCTCTGATTTCAAACATGCCTTTTTTAACAAAGTCAGAGAAGTCTTAGCTAATGATGAAGGCTGGGATCCCAACAATTTATTCCCGGTTTGCATTGAAGAAGGCAAGAAAGTAGTTCACCATAAGAATCAATTATTTAACGCCCTTGATAAAGCACCACTTTATAAGGAACTATCACCTTGGAGAGCAGAATTTTTGTAAAAAATGAAAACTAATAATATTTTAACAGTAACAAACATTAGAAGAAAATTTAAGATTATGAGATTACCCTAATATTTATGTATAATTAATTTTTATACAAATATTGTGGCATGGGATTCATTTTTTGAGTAAAATTACTGGTAAAAAAGCAATTAAAAAGTAGAATTATTTTAATTTTTGTCGATTCACGACAAAATTTGGCCGTTTCATGACATTTTTGTGCACAGTTAGAAAAATATGCTATCCTTTAGATGTTCGTCGCGATTGAACAACTACATTTGAGGAGGATATTATTATGTCACAAGAATTGAATTTTACTGAATTAACAACAAGTGAATTATCGAATATCAGAGGTGGTGGTATAGGCGGCTTAGTCTCACTTATTGTCGCTAGCGCTGAGGCTGAGTATAACATTAGTTATGCTCTTGGTGAAAAGGCTTACTATGATAGCCATTAATACTAAAGGAGGAAAATCATGAAACAGTCAAATGAATTAACCAAAGAAGAATTATCTACCATAGTTGGTGGACAAGAATTTGGAAAAAACTATTGGTCTTACAGTCCAGTAGTTGGATATGTCCCGCTTTTAGGCTATTATAATGGCTACCAGCATGCTAAACATAGCAGTTAATAGAAAATAAGATGTAAAAAGCCTCACTTAGAAAATCTAAGTGAGGCTTTTCAGTGATTTGATTTTCAAGAACTATTAATTCTTATTGAAAATTCTGGTTTGGCATTTGCGGAGTTTGAGGCTGATCAAATTTCTTAAGTGAAGTTAAGTAGATGATACCAGCGATAATTGGGAAGATATCAGCAATCATTGCTGTTAATGGTCCAATAGGTAAGGCGATAATGAAGAAAATATGAGCCACCATTGGAACGAAATTCGTTCCTTTAAATTTGACTATGCCAATAATCCCCATAATCAAAGTAGCAATTCTAAAGGCCAGTGCAGGGAGACTAAGGAACATAAATGCAGAAGATATAACTCCTCTAGCAGCTAAAACCATTAAGGTCGCACAGATAAACGAAATCACTCCACCAATCACTCCGAGTAAACCGTTCGCTTGGGCTAGTTTTTTCAAACCAGCATTATTGTTTGTCATAAGATAAATTCCTCCTAAAATTAGTACCCTACTAGTTTAACAGATATAGTTATCATTGATTGTTACAAAATGACAACAATTTTAAGCAGGCTTTAAGTGCATACAGTTATCCCTCGAAATCTTTAAGACCTTGCTTGTAGAAATGACCGCCTATGATACAGCTAATATCTGCGATAAAACCAAAGAAGATATTAACGGGGAGAGCAATGATAAAGAGGGTATGAGATGCCGATGGAATATTATTTTGTCCAGAATATTTTCTCATAGCCAGAAGGCCATAGATAAAGGTGACAATTTTTATCATGAGACTGATAAGAGCAAACACTAGATAGATGAGTCCTGCTAGGGCTTCATCATCGGAAGTCGTTGACCGAAAGGCCATATAGGAAAAGATCCCCCACTTTAACAGTCTTAGAACTAGAGCCAATCCCCCTCCATATAAACCTAATTTAGCATTAATGCTGGCTAAGTTATTCGATTTCATATCTTTCTCCTTAGATACTTATGCTTGCTTGATTCAGTCTATCAGAGAGAAGCAGTTAATGCAAATTAAGTTGCGATGACAAAAGTTAAGCTGAAGTAGAATGGATCACCAACATTTGAGCGTTGACAATTTAATGGTTTGTACCTAATTGAGACAAAAAAAGCACCAGGCGGGCTTATCCTGATGTGATAGTCAATAAACGGCCTTAATTTTCCCATTTTTTAAAGACCAGAACAGCATTGGATCCCCCAAAACCAAAGGTATTGGAGAGGGCGAACTTGATTTTGGTCCTGTAGCCTTGCTTGATAATGATATTGGCCTCAATATCATCACCTAGATCCCGAGTTCCTGCTGTCATGGGAACAAAATTGTGGTTAATCGCTTGGATTGTGGCTATCGCCTCAACTCCCCCTGTTGCTCCTTGGAGATGGCCGGTAAAAGATTTCGTAGAAGAAACAGGGACTTCTTTGCCCAAGACACTTACGATAGCCTGACTTTCAGCGAGATCATTTGCGGGAGTTGATGTTCCGTGGGCATTGACATAGTCAACTTGGTCTGGCTGTATCTGGGCGTCATTTAGGGCCAAGCGAATAGCTTTCGCTGCACCTAGACCGCCGGGAGACGGGCTGGTCACGTGGTAGGCGTCACAGTTATTACCATAACCGATAACCTCAGCTAGAATTGTGGCTCCTCTAGCCTGAGCGTGCTCTAGGCTCTCCAGTACCAAAACACCGGCCCCTTCGCCGATGACAAAACCATTTCTGTCCTTATCGAAAGGAATTGAGGCACGGTTGGGATCCTGCGTTCTAGAAACTGCGGTCAGGGCATCGAAACCGCCGACACCGATCTCAGTAATTGGAGCTTCAGCACCGCCTGCAAGAATGATATCATGACTACCTCGTTTGATTTCACGAAAAGCTTGTCCTATCGCATCGTTGGATGAGGAGCAAGCGGTAGAAATGGATTTGCAGCTGCCTTTAGCCCCAATACTGATAGCAACATTGGCTGCGGGCATATTATAGAAGGCCTTGGAAACAAAATCTGGACTGATTGCTGTCATCCCTAAATCATTCATGGCGATAATCTGTTCCTGAAATTCCTGCAGGCCTCCAACTGTTGATGATATCATGACGCCAATTCTATCATAATCAAGCCCAGTCTGATCAGTCAGTCCAGCTGCTTCAAACGCCTCTTGTGCAGCATAGATTGCATACAGACCGCTCAAATCTTTCTTGTCTAAGTCTTCTTGGCTGAAATACTTATCAAAAGGGAAATTCTGAACCTGACCGGCATTAACAACCTGACTGGAACTGGTATCAAAACGGGTGATTGGCCCAATACCAATTTTGCCACTTTCTAGACTAGTCCAAAATTCTTGAGGATTATTGCCGATAGCGGAAGTGATACCATAACCTGTAATCACAACACGATTTTTATTCATATAGTAGTCTCATTTCTCCATAAAGTTTTTAACTGATTAAATAGTACTACATATTATTTATTTTGACCAGAGCTCACAGTAAAAGGGAGTGGGATCAACCCAAAAATTGAAAATTTCGGATTGATCCCACTCCCGCACAACGTACAGCTCAGGAACCTTTCGAGGTTGGCAATAAGATTCATCACATTCGTTTAGGTTTTCTGCATTGGCCTTATGGCAAAAGGAAAACCAGCAGAGGAGTCTGAGAAGAGGAGCCTGAGACAAAAGTCCAAACTCGTTAGTATGTTCTAGATTAACCAGATTGACGTAACCAACAAGTCTTGCTCCCAGTCACTGTGCTAAGAGTTTATTCCAAAATAGGGAGACTGGGGGAGTTTTTGGCCAGCATCTGGACTTTGTTCGTTTTCTTAGGCCTCTGGCGAATCAGAACTTGCTGGCACCTCTGTAGACATTGGAGTTTGGTACGACTCCGCTGTTGCAAAAGACTTTTGTGAATTTGAGGACTGTGCTTGAAGGCTAGCCTGAGTTTGATCCGACACTTGTGGGTCAGAAAAAGCTTGCGTCATCTGCGAACCAGCATTTTGCGCATTGGTTTGGACGCTGGTGTTGGACTGTGCAGGCAGTCCTTGGTCTTGATGGTAAGTACCCATCCAGACTGGCTCTTGCTGGAAATGAGTAGTAGTATTTCCTTGATTTTGGTAGTAGCTTTGTTGATTTGGAAATCCATTATAGGGGTAAGGATTCTGAGGGATAAAAGGCTGATCCAGCTTTGGCAGTGCAACAAGGAAAAGAATTCCTCCGGTGATAGATAGGATATCCGCAGCGAATCCGCCCAATAAGGGAAAGATATTAATTCCGAAAGCCACAATCAACAAGATTGGTGCTGCAACACTTACTCTTGGATCTTTGGAAAATTTAACGACTCCTAAAATCCCAAACACAAGAATAGCAATACGAATCATTAAAATGAATATAGTAAATATTAGCGCAGTTGCGAAAAAGGATCCAGCTGAATCGCTGTCAAAACTTGCGGCCGAGAAGGCACCGATATCGATGACTGTCTTAATAATCCTCAATATAAGGGTGAGAATCCCTCCAATTAAGCCAACGAAACCGGCAGCTTTAGCTAAAGTTTTCTGGTTCATAACGTTTCCCTCCATCTGAATTTTCTACTAGCCTACCAGATAGTGGTTAGAAAATCAAGGCAGATTATTAGGACTCATTTTTTGCTTGTAACAATAAGAGCTGATTGTAGTAAGCAAAAGGTTAACAAGACAAGAGCAGTAGTGACTGAAACCAGAAGCAACTAACTCAGATTAATTGGGCCTGTTTCATCATCTTTACATCTGATAAAGAATCCGGTGAAAGGAGCAGTGAAGCGAATAAGAAGACAAACAAATCCCAGAGCTTAGTCGTTTATAGGTTATTGGCGCTTAGCTAATTTAGAAAGGAGAAAAAGGGAAGACTTCTGTCAATTAGGTTACCTTACTTATCCCGTTTTAATATCGAGTAGCTTTGGCATTTATTTTTTCCTTTATTTCTTTATTAGTAGTATTATAAACTCATACAGATTAGATCTAAAAATACTGTAGAATAAATTTATCCGAGTTTTGTTTGGGTGTTAATAGGGGATTAATCCGTATCAGACTATGTTCCAAACTGTTTGATTGACCAAACTATCTCTATGTAGTAATATATAAAAGCTAAAAAGAATTGAGGGAAGAAATGATTAAAGCTATTGAACTTTATTTAGTAACGGACAAAGACGGCCAGGCGGCTGTCGATTTTTATGAGCAGGTCTTTGGTGCTAAAATTTTAGCCAAGACTACTTTTGGTCAAGCCATTCCTGACTGTCCAGAAGAAAACAAGAATCTGCTCTTAAATGCGCAGCTGGATATTGGTGGAATTCACCTGCAAATTTCTGATAATAACCCAGAAGCTGACTACATTTTGGGGAATAATATCTCAGCCTGTCTTCAGCTTGATGATGCAGATCAGGCGCGTGAACTATATGATCAATTAGCCCAAGAAGCCCGTCATATCGAGTTAGAGCTGCAGGAGATGCCTTGGAGTCCCGCTTACGGAATCATTGTTGATAAATTCGGCATGACGTGGCAAATTAATACGACTATTGAGGGCTTTGTATCTGAAAATGTAAACTTCTAAAATAATTTTGTATCCGTAAAGATGCGTTAGGCAAATATTCCCATTTGCTGAAAAAAAGACTATAATGTGAGGTAAACGATGTTAAATAAAGAAGTAGGAATTATGCTCTATGTGGATGATGTAGATTCTGAGAGGGATTTTTGGCAGACCATCGGTTGTAAAATTGAATCGGAAACGGAAACCATGGGGTATCCAAGTTTTAAGATGCGGCCGACAGCTGACAGTTCAGCACTCTTTACCGTTTATGCCAAAGAGTTTATCCGTCAAGTTTCCCCCGAGGTTGTAGACAACCAGCCTAGTCTCTTATTTGAGAGTGAGGAGCTTTTGATGCTTCATGCTAAGATTTCAGCTGTGACTGACAAAGTTGGGCCCATCCAGACTGATCCCTTCCCAAGCTTTAATTTCGCCAGCCCAAGCGGTCATTATTACGTTGTTAAAGGTGTTTAAATGGAGGTAACGATATGGCAATTCGGCGTGCAAAGGTAGCGGATATTCCCGCATTGGAGAAACTTTTGGAAGATATCCTCTTGGTTCACCATCGCGTCCGGCCCGACCTTTTTAAGGAGACAGGTAAGAAATTTACCCGTCAAGAGTTGGAAGAACTGGTGCTCGAGGAGTCCAAGCCAATTTTTGTTTATGAAGACGAGCGAGGAAATATCCTAGGTCACCTCTTTACTGTCATTGAAAAGCATGAGGGGAATACTGACCAACCTCGCAAGACCCTCTTTATTGACGATCTTTGCGTGGCAGAAGAAGCGCGTGGTCAGCAAATTGGCCAGAAACTCTTCAATTTTGCTCGTGCCTACGCCAAGGAACTTGGCTGTTATAACTTGACTCTCCACGTTTGGAATGCCAATGAAGGGGCTTTGCGTTTTTACAAGCGTCAAGGTTTGCAGGAACAGTTTACTTCAATGGAAGAAATCCTGTAAACCAGAAGTTCCAATAGGCGCTCTGAGACTATTCATTTGAACTTACAGAGCTTTGTAAGAGTTTTTACAAGGCTTTTCTATTACCATAAAAATTCTGCGTCGCTGCCTGACTATGATAATCTGAAGGCGATGGTTAAGCTGATTATTATTGGTTTTATACTCAGTTAAAATCAAAGTTAGCCTTTTAGACGTCCATTAATCTTAAGGAAACGATGCAGTTACGGCAGAGGCTTGTTCCCTAAGGAATCCGAACTTGATAACAAACGAGAGTGAGACAAACAGCCATGATAGCCTAGCCCCCACCCACAAAGCATTGTAATCTCTGGAGATTACGTATAAAAAAATCGGTAAATTGTTATGAAATGGTGATTTCGTTTTTCTGCGTTCTTTTATTTTTAGACTCTGTCCTCTGCCGCTCCCTTGTTTTTAGGCAGTCTATCCCCAGCTGCCAAACGCCACTGGAGACTTTCAATCTCACTTTCACACGGTTTGATTGGGATACAAAGCCATTAAGCCATGCAAGGGAATTTAGGAAAATCGACGCAGGTGATAAAAAGTACCTAGGAGATTTTATGCTTTTAGTAGCCAAATTTAATTTGTAAAGACAACAACTCTGTGCAGCATTGTAGACGTGTTTAATGACATAAGACAGCTATTAAAATGAGCACACGAAGGGATAACGAGGATGGCTACACTAGAATTTAAAATGAGATTGTGTGGATATTTTCAATGATTTCTCATTTTTCTTGATTTTACTAGTTTCCCTAGGGTGGGGATTATGTTAAAATAACTTTATATTAACAGTTTACGGAAAGGACTCACATGTCCCTAGCACTATTATCAGTAGCCATCATCCAGCAGTTTATGCTCAAACTGATCCTTTGTGCAGCCGAATGGTCATTATTTACTTATGTGACGGGAATCAGGCCTAGGTTTTATAAGGTCGGTTTTTTGATTGGACTGCACATGGTTCTGTCTTTTTTTCTAACACCTTATATTGGTGAAGTTACGGTTGGTCTCTTACTTTATTTTGTGATTATTAGTTATAAGATGCCTAAAAGCCGTCTTGTGGAAAATTTTTTCTTTGCCCTCTATCCGCCGGTTCTCTTTTCCATTCTTTGGAATTTTGTGGCAAGAATTGTTTTTCCCTTCCTCTTTAATAATCACCCTTTGAATTATTTTCTGGACAGCTTCGTCTGGAATATGCTGATTTTGATTGCTGTAACTCTATTAGAACGATTTTTACGGGAGTTCTATCAGATTGACTACATCTCCATGAAGAACAGTGTCTGGCTGGATAAGCGAACTCAAAGTAATTTTTGGGTTACTCTGTCGGAAATGCTGAGTTATTTTATTCTGTATTATTTCCTTGTGTTTATGCAGCGGCTGCATATTGGAAAGTTACTGGGAATTCCTGTTTCCGTACTGATAATCGTAGTTACAGTTGTTTATTTGGCAGTTTTAATGAAGGTTCTCATCCTGATTGACTATTATTCAAGGGAATATCTAAAGGATTTGAGGCGTACGGAACAAAAGCACTATCTGGAAAATCTAGAAAGTTATAGCCAGCAAATCGAAGAACTGTATCAGTCGGTTCGTTCTTTCCGGCATGATTACAACAATATTTTACTCAGTTTGAAAGGGAGTATTGAAAGTGGTGACCTCCATCTGGTTACCCGAGTTTTCGATGAGATTTTCCAGGAAAATATTGCTGGTTTGGATTCAAGGGATCGTCAGGCTAAATTGATTAATATCATGATGCCCGAGATTAAGTCCTTTCTCTTTATCAAAATAGGGGAATTTGAGAGCCAGAATTATAAGCTGGTCTTGAATATTCCTGATATTATCATGGACTGCGGTGTTTCAAGTTCTGCGGGACTGACTATTTTTTCAGAAATGTTTGACAGAGTTATGCCTTGGTTGAAGGAAAATCCTGCAGGTTTAGTCAATGTGAGAATTATTGAGGAAAATGGCGTTCAATCCTTTAGTTTGGAATTTACACCTTATCAGCAGGCGGCCTTGGATCAATTAGCTGACTTGTCGCTTGAAAGCCGAAGGAATCTTAATCACTACCGTAAATTGACCTTTGCACAAGGAGTACATGATCAAACCTTCTACCAAGAATTACGTGTTAGGAGGAAGTCAGACCGATGATAGTTTTAAAACAGTTATTATTTTCTTGGACAATTTTCTGGTCTGGCTGGTATGTCTTCAACTGGATCAGTAAACTCAATTTGCCTCTGAAAAAACTGCTTCCGGTTTCAGTTTTTTCAGCTATTGTTATCTTTTTCAGTTCCAAAACAGGCACAGTAGTGGATGTTGTTCATCTCTTATTAATTGAATTCATCTTCTTTAAGTTTCAGCCTAAACGTGAACTCCTTTTCTATGCCTTCTATACGGCTATTGGACTTGAATTTCTCCTCAGCCTGTCTTACTATATTGTCTTTGGTATGGATCCTAATCAGATCGACTTAGCGGCCTACCCGCTGACCAAGTTGATTCTTGCTAATCTTTTGGTTATCCCTGAATACTGGGTTGTCCATACTATCTTTAACCTCAATTTTAAATCAATAACGGAAAGCGAAAGCAGTAGAGTTAAGAAATTCTTAGTTGAAATCACAGTGGCTCTCTTTATCTCTTATGTTATTTTGCACGCTGTTTATCTTCTGCGTTACATCAATAATCCTACCATTGATTGGATTTCTGACAATCGCAACAAGGTCATTTTTATTGGGGTGACAGTATTTTGCTGGTTTCTCTTTGGTTTCAACCGCTGGATTAGACGGACTTTGAAGGAAGATATTGAAACTGACCGGGAAATGCACATCGCTAACCTAGAATCTTACAATCATCGGGTTGAGTCGCTTTATGCTGAATTGAGTAGTTTTAAGAAAAATTACCAAGCAGCTTTAGAAAAATTGGCTAAGAGCATTGCCAGCCAAGATATGACTAAGATTCAATCAACTTACAATGAGATTATGGGCGATGCTGCCCAAGATCAGCAGCTGATTCAATCTAAAAACCTTGACATTGGTAAGCTCTCATCTATCCATATTTCACCGATTAAAAGCATGCTGTCGGCTAAGATTTTGTTGGCTCAGGAAGAAGGACTAGAAGTTACTATTGAAGCACCTGATGAAATTAATCAGATTCCGATGAAGATTATTGATTTAGTCACTATTATTGGTATTTTGAGCGATAATGCTATTGAGGCTGCCAAAGAATCCAAAGATAAGGCTGTCAATGTGGCCTATTTCAAGGTTGATAATCAGCAGTTCTTTGTGATTGAAAACTCAACCAAAGAAGAACAAGTCGCTATCAGCCATATTTTTGAAAATGGCTACTCGTCAAAAGGAGAAGATCGTGGGATCGGCTTAGCCAATGTGGAGCGAATTATTTCTCAGTATGCTAATGTCAGTCTTTCGACACGGTCGGCAGATTATTGCTTCCGGCAAACCCTGTCAATGACAGAGAACTAGTCACAATTAAGGCTTTTGGGATGTTCCCAGAGCCTTTTGTTTTGTAAAAAAGCCCCTGCTCTATTGAGCAAGGATCCTTTTGATTTATTTTAAAGATTCGTTTTCTTAACTGGTTACCGCTTTTTCCCAAGAATTTTCTTGGTGAGAAAGAGTATATAGCCGATAATGATATAAAAGATGGCCAGAACTAGAATATAAGTCAGGACGTAGTCCCAGCCTTTTCTTGTAACGTTGAGAAAGAAGTAGGGAAAGGGGCTGTCTAAGCTACCAGGAATTGGCCATTTCAAGATAAGACCATTGAGAAGAGCCCAGATACAATAGAGAATAGGCATAAGAGTCCAAACTAGGGGATCTAATGCTTTATAAATATTTTTACGATCAAAGATAAGGGTGTCACCAATCATGCCAAGCGGTGCGATATAGTGAACTAAGAAGTTTCGGATGTTCCAGTAATCAGCTGGGGTTACCTTAGGTGCTAGCATAAAGTGATAAACTAAGAAAGTCAAAGTAATGACCAGAGTTGTACTTCCCTTAATCCGCAACAAGGTGGGATGCTGATTGATGGAACCTCCTTTAGCTTCTAAATAGATATGGTAAAAATGACTGGAAAAAACAAGGATATTGGACAGAACAGTATAGTAAAGTATCATTCCAGGCCCATCTTTGGCAATCTGCATTGAGACACCGATAAGACCGCAGAAACCAAAAATGAGACGATAGATTTGTGTTAAAGACATCAGTATATAACTCTCCCAAATTATTTAATCTGTTTACTATACTACCATAGTTGAAGGCTTTCGACTAGCTGCTTAGCATAATTTTCAGATATCTTTAAAATTATGCTATACTGGTGCTAGTAGAGAGGGAGATTTTATGCCAAATATTTTAGACTATATCAAAAATCATGGTGAAAAAACTTTTTCAGACTTGATGCTCAACAGCATTGATATAGCTATTATCAACGAATTGGGTTACCTGCCTTTAGGAGAACAGTTACATTTAACGCAGCCAGTTACCTTGCAGGCACTGAAAGAAGATTTTCAGGCCAGCGGTAAAAAAGTTCACTATTCCTTTACTGTTACCAAGCAGCGTGTGGAGCTTTTGAAAGCTGTCCTTGCTGCTCCACGCTATCAAGGCTTGAGTTTGGTCTCTTATATCAATGATATTGATCCGCAATTTGAAAAGCAATTTGCTGCGATGGTTCTCAGTCTGCCGAATATTAATCATTATCAGGTTATTTTCCGAGGAACTGATGAAACGCTTATCGGTTGGAAGGAAGATTTTAAGATGACTTATGCCAGTGAGATTCCTGCACAGCGGCAAGCCTTAGCCTACCTGATTAAGATTTTAGAGGCTAGCGACTGTCGCTATACTGTAACAGGTCATTCTAAGGGTGGCAATCTGGCTCTCTACGCCGCAGCTAATTTACCAGAAGATTTTCAAGCAAGGATTGACCAATTATTTATCTTTGATGCACCGGGCCTGCATAATCGCGTTTTGCACAGTCAGGGTTATCAGGCCATTCGGGATAAGGTGCTCTGTCTGAGACCCAAGGATTCCATAGTTGGCAGTATGTTAAAAAATGACCTTGCTAGCTGCTTTATTGAAAGCAAGGCCATCGGAACTTTCCAGCATGACGTGGCCACTTGGGAAGTGAATGGTACAGACTGGCAATTTGCTTCCGGTCCATCTGAACTCAGTCAGGCTTTAGAAGAGACCTTTAGTCAATGGACACAAGAGCTTTCCAAGCAAGAGCTCAAAATTCTCTTTGATACAGTCTTTGATCTTTTCTTGGAGAATGATGTTGCCACTCTGGATGATTTTCAAGCTGACATTCTTAAAAGTGCCAAAACAATTATGACAGCTTTCTCCCAGCTCCCGGCTGACAAACGGCAATTACTCAATAAATCAGCGCTCAGTCTCTTGAGTATCTTTGTGAAATCACGTTTTGAACAACTCAATTTTCCAAATCCCAAACAGTTATCAGAAAAATGGCGGAACTTGTTAGGAGAGAGGGAAGAACGATAAGGGCCCTTTAGCTTATAACAAATAAAGGTTATCCCTTGACTTGGAGTTAACTCCAAGGCTTACAATGTTGAGGATTAATAAGTAAAAGGACACATATTGATGAATATTAAGAAAGTGAGCGAGTTAACTGGGATTTCTGCAGATACCATTCGCTACTACGAAAGGATTGGTTTGATTCCACCAGTGACGCGCAATCAAGCTGGAGTTCGTGATTTTACAGAGCATGATATCTCTATTTTGCAATTCATTCGCTGTTTTAAAAGGGCTGGTCTGAGTATCGGGGCTCTGAAAGCCTACACGGAACTCTTGCAAGCTGGTGATGAGAATATTCAGGCCCGCCTGACTATCCTTAAAGAGCAACGGGAAGGCCTACAGAAGCGCATCGACGATTTAAATGAGGCCCTGAAGCGATTGAATTATAAAATCGATAATTACGAGAATAAGATTGCTCTCAAAGAGAAGCGGCTTTTTCATAATAGTAAAGACAGTGGATAGGCCTAGAATGAGATTTAAGAAAAAAATAAGTAAAAAATCTTGACAGATTGAAAACAAATTGATAAACTATAGGAGTAGTTGCCGATTTAGCTCAGTCGGTAGAGCAACGCACTCGTAACGCGTAGGTCGTAGGTTCAATTCCTGCAATCGGCATTCTTCATAGACCACTAGTGGCATTGCTTAGCAGTGCCACTTTTTTGAAGGCAAGGAGAAGTTGAGAAGTGTAGTCAAAATATCAAGAGGCTGTCTTAAAGGGCATCTTATGGATGTGGGTGAGGGGCAGCAGTCTATTCAGCTCTTTGACTTGAGCGATTGTGTAGAATTGTATTGTGATGATGGCAAATACTAGCTGGTCTCGATTTGGGAGTTTTGCAATGTTGCTGCTAGAGCAGGTAAGGAAATTTCTGCTGACCGAAAAAACTGCAATGACCTGTGTATCCTTAAGCGAGCCTAGTTATTAGTGAGGAGAATAATTGTGATCAAGACACCGTCACGAAAACTTGTTGGTTGGGCTATGGGCCTGCAGCTTATCGCTTCCTTAGTCATAATACCAACGCTTATTTTTATCATCATTTTTGTAGTTTCCGCAAGTTTTAGGGAAAATGCTTTATCTTTCTTGGCGCATGTACTGGGACTAGGAAATTACGAAGATGACTTTACTACAGACTTTCTTAGAGTCGTCTGGTTTATGTATTCACTTTATGCTTACTTTCTTTTTCTGCTGATTTTGAATCTTGGCGCTAATATTGTGAGTATTATTGCCGCCAGCGTTTGGTCTCGGCATTTTGGCTTTTTGATTAGCTTCCTTTTAGCATGGGGGCTTGAGTTTATTTTTGTTGCCGTAGCTTGGTCATCAATTTATGCGAGCCAAGAAAACATTAGCCGGATATTTATAACCGGCCTGATTGGCTTAGGACTTGCAAAAATTGCCCAAGTCTGTGTGATAACTGGCTTATTTATCTTAGCGGGTAAAGAAATCAAGGCTAGTCAGCAAGGCCAACAAATGATTTATCAGCAAGGGTTAAATGACTATTAATAATAAGAAAAAATAAAAGAATGGTTTGGCCGCAATGCCAAATATTAGTTGTGATGAAAAATACTAGAAATTTCGACTGTGAAGGCTCTGCGGATGATCAAATGCAAAATGCTGAATGGCAGTTGAAAATAAAGCAAGTAAAGATAGCAAGAAATTTCCAGCTAGTTTCAGCAGGATTGTTAATGATGTGGTTTTTTAAGCAAAGCAGCTTACTAGTTCATACAAACGATCCTGCAGAGGAGATGATTGGTTGGATAATAGCATCGGCGATTGTTCTCCCAATTAGCCTAGGTGCTATGATACTGATTTTAGTCCCTCCTATTATTACTCTCATTTTTGGCTTTGGTGTGACAAAGGGGTTAACGTTTAGAATCCTAATCACTTTGCTTGGAATTTTAGAATTTGTATGTTTTGGCTTAGCAGCTGTATCCTATTGCATATTCCAACCCAAACTTTTTCTCTTATTTACTGCCATAGAGATCGTTTTGAAATTCGCAAGCTTCGTATTTAATAGCCGCTTACTAAAGAAAGTAAAGTAGAGGATATGTAAAAAATAACCATCAGCAAGGCTGGTGGCTATTTTTCATATCTAATGGTATTTTCTAAAGTTCCGATTCCGCTGATGGAGACGGTGACAGTGTCCCCTTGAGTCAGCCAGTCTAGCTGATTAGGATTGTGGCCCATAATGACACCAGAGGGTGTACCAGTGAAAATTAAATCATCTGGTTCAAGTGTCATATATTGTGAGAGGTAACTGACAATTTCTTGCGGACTGTAGAGCATATCGGTCAGCGGAGCTTCTTGAACGATTTGGCCATTAACCTTGGTTGTTAAGCGGGCTTGGCCTAGGTTCATTTGATCCTTAGTCAGCAGACTTGGTCCGACAGGAGCAAAACCATCTAGTGACTTACCTATCAGCCATTGACTGGTTTGAAATTGAAGCTTACGCGCTGTAACGTCATTACCGACGGTGTAGCCAAAGATCGCTTGATCAGCCTCATCCAAGGTGAGGTTTTTAGCATTTTTACCGACGACGATGACCAATTCACCTTCGTAATCATATTCCCAATCGTTATTAGGAAGAAAGATGGGAGAGCCGTGACTGTTGAGGCTGGTCGCTAGCTTATTGAAAATTTCTGGGACCTGAGGTTTGTCCATCTGCACTTCAGTAATATGGTTTTTGTAGTTTAGGCCAACGGCCAAGATTTTTCTGGGGTGGCTGACGACCGGATAGAAGGCGTAGTCTTCTATCGTATCCAACCAGTAGCAGCTGTCAATTTGGCTCAAATCAGATTCTAAAAGAAATTGAAGTCCCTTGTAAACTTTGCCGTCAAAGAGATTTTCCATAGTAAAATCGGGAACTTCTTCAACCTGATCAAAGTAGGAAGTTAATTTAAGCCAACCAGCTGCCGTTTGGACAACGAGTTCAGGTTTTTGGCCAATTCGATCACACTGAGTTTCATAGGAATCCCCTTTCTACAAGATAGCAGGCCGTTAAGTGACTCAAAGAATTTAGGAAAATGGACAGCGAAGCATTAAAGCTTCTGGGATATTTTATCTAAATTCACAGAATCATAGGCGGGTCCAATTATAAGCTTTTTGAAAGTGTTTGAATTTTTCTGCTTTTATTATAACAAAATAGGACTAACCTGACTGGAAATAAAGGGGGAGCAGGCATGTCAGAAAATCACCAGCGTTTGTAGTGTAGGAAAGCATCAGCTATAAGAAAGGCGATCAGCACAGGTGAAGGCCAATCTTCAGTCATGGTATGACAAGGCTGGAAATAGTTGGTCGGCTAATGTTCATTTGTTTGTGTTTTTGCCATGTGGTTGGAAATTAGTCATGATGAAAGAAATTCGTGTATGGGATTTGGCTGAGAAATTGTCCTAGGATGGTTTTGATTGATGTCAGAGAAGCAGATGAATAGGAGCATCCTGTCGCAAACGGTCTAGTCTAGCTGAGGCTTGATCTATTTAATTTGACGGCCGTCTTGATCAAAGTAACAGATTTCGCCATTGATGACCTGTCTGCCCGTCACTCTGAGACCATTATCTTTATCAAGATAATACCACGTTTTGCCACCATCGGGGGTCACAAAACGGCCCTTGATTTGTTTGCCTGTTTCATCAAAAGTATAACGTTTGCCCTTGATCGTTTGACCGCCTGTTAAAACTTGTCCGTTGTCCTTGTCAAGGTAATACCACGTTTGTCCGCTATCAGGAGAGGCAAAGTCACCTTTGACTTGAGAACCGTCAGCATTGAAGTAATAGGTTTTCCCTTGTATCGTTTGCAGTCCAGTCAGAACATGTCCGTTGTCTTTATCAAGGTAATACCACGTTTGTCCGCCATCAGGAGAGGCAAAGTCGCCTTTAACTTGAGAACCGTCGGCGTTAAAGTAGTAAGTTTTACCTTGTATCATTTGCAGCCCTGTCAGAACTTGCCCGTTGTCCTTGTCAAGGTAATACCAAGTTTGTCCGCCATCAGGAGAGGCAAAGTTGCCTTTGACTTGGGAACCGTCAGCATTGAAGTAATAGGTTTTCCCTTGTATCGTTTGCAGTCCAGTCAGAACTTGTCCATTGTCCTTGTCAAGGTAATACCAAGTTTGTCCGCCATCAGGAGAAGCGAAGTCTCCCTTGACTTGGGAACCATCGGCGTTGAAGTAATGGGTTTTCCCTTGTATCGTTTGCAGTCCAGTCAGAACATGTCCGTTGTTCTTGTCAAGGTAATACCATGTTTGTCCGCCATCAGGAGAAGCGAAGTCGCCTTTGACTTGAGAACCGTCGGCGTTGAAGTAATGGGTGTTGCCATCAATGCTCGTTAAACCAGTTGCTAATTGCCCATCGGCCTTACGATAATACCAGTGTTGGTTAGCTGTGAACCAACCTTGAGGCTTAACGTCTTGATTGAGCGGGGTCAGATAGACATTTTGGAAGGCTACAGCACCATCCCACAGTCCTAGGCCAACATAAGCTTGATTAAAATAGTCTTTGACAGATGCAAATTTGTGGTTCATGACTTCCTGACCATCAATACTCAGGCTGACACTGTCCTTGGTCTTGTTAATAAGCAAATGGTGGTAGTGATTATCGTTAAGTGCTGTATTCAGCGGTTGTTCAGCGATAGTATCTCCTTGGAAGTAGTACAGTCTGACACTAGCCTGATCGCCCAGTTGGAAGGCATAGGCGTTGGCTGGGTCGGTTGCTGGAGAGGCAAAAAAGATGTTAACTAAACCTTTTTGATATTTGACGTCAGCTTCCAGTTTGTATTCAGAGTAAGGGAGGCGCTCGGTCGACATGATGGCATCGTTAGCACTGGTATTGCTGTCAAGCAACTCTTTATCATCAACAACCCACTGACCAGAAATGACTTTGAGATCTTTTAAGTTGGTCTTGAAATTATTCTCAAAGATACTAATCTTATAGGTTTTAGTCAAGTTAGGATTTTCTTTAGAGCTTGCTGTCAGAGTCAAAGTCCCTGCCTTTTTAGCCGTCAGGGTTACCTTACTGCCAGATTGACTAAAATCAACAAGGTCGGGTTTATCCAATTGCCAATTGATATCTTGCTTAACTTGGGCGGGAGCCAAATAGGCTTCGAAACTGGTTGATTGGCCAAGATTTAAACGTGTTTCAGTTTGGCCGGTTCCGACCAGTTTGAAAGGTTTATCAGCTGCAACTTTATCAGTCCAGATGGATTTGAGAGGGTAGAAATAAATATCAGCCTTGGCGTCGCCTCCTTCTGCGAAGACACTGGCTCCCAAACTGTCTGGGGCTGGGAAAATTTGGTTAGCACCAGTAACGGTATCCCCCTTGGCGAAAACTTCTAAACTGGATCGATCAACGAAAATATGGAGAGAAATACTGCCGTCAGCATTGGTCGTCACCTTTTGCTTGTTGACCTCGGCAAATTTATCGTTAAGAATGACTCCAGACTTGGTTCGGTCAATGGAGAGCTCTTCTTGCTTCAAATCATAGACCACCAGTGTCTCTTGGTCTTTGGATTGGCGGACTTTAAAGCCGACCTTAGTCGTCGTCGCACTTGGCCTAAAGGTTGCAACAATTTCATAACTATCAGATTTGACATCCTTGAGTAGATCATTTTGAGCTGTAACGGTAACGTCTTGATAGCTGATGGCTTTAGCAGTATCCCGAAGTGTTTTGTAAATTTCAAGCGGTGTTTGCGTCAGAACGTAAGTGCCATTTTCCTTGACCAAGCCCAACTGGAGATTAAGATTGTAAGTACCGTTGAAATCTTGGTCAACTGTTTTAGCGACTAGATTGCAATAGTCCCACGTATTCATCCAATTCAGTTCCGTCAATTTCGGAATGGTTGGATTGGCTTCGGTACCAAAGTCCTGAACATAGTAGGTCATAGCGGCATAAGAATCTTTGCCAAAGTTCATCACACCGTCAGATTCTTTATAAGCTTGATCTGGGCTGAAGGTCCACTTGCCGTCAACTTGCTTGAAGTCACCTACCTTATAGTAACGGCCGCCGCGAGAAAGCACCCATTTGATCGTGCCATCCTCTGTTTGGATTGGATAGAAGTCGGGACACTCAGTGTGGATATCAGGGTAAGTCGATTCAACTGACCAATCTCGTAGATTATCGAAGAATAGATACGCAAAGGACCACCAGCTAGCACCATGAACCACTTATTATTCCAATGGAAGACTTTAGGATCACGAAAATCCTTGCTTTGCAGTGGGTCATCGGACCAATCTGCCGCCACTTGATCAACCTTGATCCACGTTTGACCTTCATCAGAGCTATAAGCTAATTTAATCCGTTGTCCGTTACCATCGGCAGTGACCAAAGCCACTAAACCGCCTTGACCATCCTTGAAGAAGCCAGAACTATTGTGTTCATCGACTACAATACAGCCTGAGAACATGGTACCGTTAGTGTCGGGATAGAGAGCGATAGGCTGGTCTTCCCAATGAATCAGGTCTGTACTGGTGGCATGAGCCCAGTGCATTGGTCCCCATACCTGATCATCATAGAATTGGTAGAAGAGATGGTATTTACCCTTGTAATAGACTAAACCATTAGGGTCATTTCCCCAGCCATCCTTGACGGAATAGTGGTACTGGTCACGGAAGAGTTCGTTGTAGTAGACTTCCTTGGCTTGCCGGCGATGAACATTGATCCGATAAGTCAGACTGGCTTGATTAGCTTCGGTAGTAACTGTGCTGGTTACAGTCAAGTAATTAGCACCGACAGCCAGAGGAATATCATCGTTTAACTGATATTCTTTACCAGTGCTGTCGCTAATCGTAATCTGAGCCTTATCGTTCTTTGGTTTAATGGCTAATTTAACACTGGATGCTGCATTATCAACATATTGGATGCTGACGGGAGCATTGGAAAGGAACTGACCTTTCTTCTCAACTTGACCTTTGTCAGACGTGACAGTAATGTCAGCTAGTTCAGGATTTAGATTATCAGTAATTGGGGTATAGTAAGTATTTTGGAAGACGGCTTCACCGTTCCAGTTAAGCAGGCCCAGATACCCCTCTTTAATGACGGTTCTTTGACCTTTGTCTTCTTTTTGCAGGGTATAGTCACCTGTAGAACCGACTAAGTGCCCATTAATGTAGAAGGATAGCCAGGAATCAATAGCAACAACTCTGAGAAAGTAATTGCCATCGGCGCTAGGTTCGATTTGCTTTTCATCAATCAGCTGCTGGTCTTCTCCTCTGTCCCAACGCCAGAATTTACTCTTCTTTGTGCCTCCATCAATGTTAATGGCATAACTATTTTGAACATTATTAGGATCTGTACTCCGGAAGATTAGACCGACAGCTCCTTGTTCTTTCAAAAATTTGATATCTGTTGAATAGACAAAATCACCAGCCTTAATGTCAGAAATATTCCAGCTGTCTCCCTTGTCTAAGGCATTGCTGTAGAGACCGTCATCTCGAACTTCCCAAGTTCCGTTTGTTGATTTGAGGTTGGTCAAATTGGTTTGATAGCCCTTTTCAGCAACCTGAGCCACATCAGCTTTTTCGACAGTGATACCAGCATCGGCTCTTTCAGCCACTGGCGTTGCATCGTCGGAAGTAGCGACTTCTGCTTGATCAGCTTCTGAATCAACAGTTGATCCGCCTTCGTCGGTCGATTGTGCTATCCTCTCTGCTTGTTGGGATGAAGTGGTATTTCCACTTATTTCCGCACTGTTATCTTTACTCTCAATAACAGCTTGGCTATTGGCTGGGATTGTTGTTGCCCCTTCTGACGTTTCATCAGACTTGATGGTGTCAGCCACTTGTGCATTGGGAGTGCTAGTAGCTGGTGCCGTTTCCCCAGCAAAAACAGGATTGCTAAGAGCCAGTCCTGCAACCAGCAGAGTAACCAAACTGCAGCCGTAAACCCAATGTTTGCCGCGTTTGTGCATATACCAGCCATGTGTTTTTGTTTCCTTTGACGGACTATCTTTCATGATAGATTTCCTCCTTTTTTGCGTCTTGCCTTTATTATAAAACTCTTGTGAGCGCTTTACAATATGCAAATAACAATTCTCTATTTGCAAAAATCATATAAAAAATAATGAGAATATTATTTTAATGCAGGTTTTGCCACCTTTTTAGAGGAAAATCTGCCATTATCCAATCGTGTCAATTACTGTCCCTAAAAATGAGATTTGTTATAATAATTCTATGAATGAATTGATTAAGCACAAGTTGGAGTTGCTGCCAGCTAGTCCTGGTTGCTACATCCACAAGGACAAAAATGGTACTATCATCTATGTGGGAAAGGCTAAGAATCTGAAAAATCGGGTGCGATCTTATTTTCACGGCAGTCACGATACGAAGACGGAGATGCTGGTCTCAGAAATCGCCGATTTTGAGTATATCGTCACGGGATCCAATACCGAAGCCCTTCTCCTAGAAATCAATCTGATTCAGGAGAATATGCCCAAGTATAATATTCGGCTCAAGGATGACAAATCCTACCCTTATATTAAGATTACTAACGAGGTTTATCCTCGCCTCATGATTACCCGTCAGGTTCACCGCAAAGATGGGATTTATTTTGGTCCTTACCCCGATTCAGGAGCAGCAACCGAGATTAAGCGTCTGCTGGATCGTATTTTCCCTTTTAAAAAATGTACCAATCCAGCTAATAAGGTTTGTTTTTACTATCATTTAGGACAATGCAATGCCCACACTGTTTGCCACACTGATCAGGCTTACTGGGACGGTCTCAAAGAGGATGTCAAAAATTTCCTCAACGGCAAGGATAATAAGATTGTCGATCAAATCCGCGATAAAATGCTTAAAGCGTCAGAGCTGATGGAGTTTGAGCGAGCTGCCGAGTACCGTGATCTTTTGGAAGCTATCAGTACCCTGCGTACCAAGCAGCGAATCATGAACCAAGATATGATTGATCGCGATATTTTTGGCTATTATGTCGACAAGGGTTGGATGTGTGTACAGGTCTTTTTCGTCCGTCAGGGCAAGCTCATTCAGCGGGATGTCAATATGTTTCCCTACTACAATGAGCCTGAAGAGGATTTTCTCACCTATGTCGGTCAATTCTATCGTGAGAGCAAGCACTTTCTACCTAAAGAAGTTTTTATTCCGCAGGATATTGATGCTGAGCTTGTCAAGGCGGTCGTAAGAACCAAGGTTATTAAACCACAGCGCGGCGAGAAGAAGCAGTTAGTCAACCTAGCGACCAAGAATGCCAGAGTCAGTCTGCAGCAAAAGTTTGACCTTTTGGAAAAAGATATCAGAAAGACCAAAGGAGCTATTGAAAATCTTGGAGAATTGCTCAATATCCCAGCCCCTCGCCGTATTGAAGCCTTTGATAATTCCAATATTCAAGGAACTAGTCCAGTTGCTGCTATGGTCGTCTTCGTTGACGGTAAACCCAGTAAGAAAGACTATCGTAAGTTTAAAATCAAGACGGTTGTTGGCCCAGATGACTATGCCAGTATGCGTGAGGTTATTTATCGTCGCTACAGTCGGGTCATGCGAGATGGTTTGACACCACCTGATTTAATCGTGATCGATGGTGGACAAGGTCAGGTCAATATTGCAAAGGAGGTCATCCAAGACCGTCTAGGCTTAGACATTCCTATTGCAGGTCTTCAAAAAAACGATAAGCACCAAACCCATGAATTGCTCTTTGGTGATCCTCTGGAAGTCATTGATCTGCCACGGAACTCCGAGGAATTCTTTCTCCTTCAGCGTGTACAAGATGAGGTCCACCGCTTTGCTATTACCTTCCATCGTCAGGTTCGCAGCAAGAATAGCTTCAGCTCCAAATTGGACGGCATTTCTGGCCTTGGACCTAAACGCAAGCAGCTCCTGCTCAAGCATTACAAAAGCCTGACCAAGATTCAAGAAGCAGATGTGGATGATATCGTCAACTGTGGCATACCGAGGAATGTAGCAGAGGCAGTAAAGGAAGCACTGACACAAGAAGTTGTAGATAAGACATAGAAAAAGATAAACTCAAGTGTGTTACAGCTTTTTTATCTGAAGCAAGGATAATTAGGAGTAAAAATTAGTAAAAGGCAGGCGATAAGATCGTTTGCCTTTTATAGTCGTATCAGAAAATTGCCTGCCTTCCCTATTTATGATACTCTAAGTCTACTGAAACGATAGAAAGGGATTCTTATGGTAAAAGAATACGATTATATTGTCCTTGGCGGTGGTTCTGGGGGGATTGCTTCGGCTAACCGAGCTGCTATGCATGGCGCAAAAGTGCTCTTGATTGAGGCAGCGGAGACTGGCGGGACCTGTGTCAACCGTGGTTGTGTTCCTAAAAAGGTCATGTGGTATGGGGCTCAGGTTGCTGAAGCGATTCATAAGTATGCTGGTGAATACGGTTTTACAGTGGGAGATACAACTTTTGATTTTACGACCCTGAAAAATAACCGTGAAGCCTACATTGACCGTATCCATGGCTCCTATGAACGAGGATTTGCGGCAAATGGTGTAGAGGTACTGAATGCTTATGTCACCTTTCTTGATGCCCATATCTTAGAAGCTGACGGTGAAACCTATACAGCGCCCCATATTCTCATTGCGACAGGTGGGCACGCCCTCGTTCCTGATATCCCGGGAGCTGAGTATGGTATCACTTCCGATGGCTTCTTTGAGTTAGATGTGGTTCCTAAGCGCGTGGCTATTGTAGGAGCTGGCTATATCGGTGTTGAGATTGCTGGTCTCCTTCATACCCTAGGCAGTGATGCCCACCTCTTTGTTCGTAAGGATCGCCCTCTTCGCAACTGGGACAATTACCTAACGGACGCTCTCATGGAAGAAATGGAAAAAGACGGTCCAACCCTGCATAAACATTGTGTACCAAAAGCAGTGGTCAAGAATGCTGATGGTTCCTTAACCCTCATCTTTGAAAATGGTGAGGAGCATACCACTGATGTCATTATCTGGGCTATTGGGCGTGTCGCTAACACGAAGGGCTACGGACTGGAAAACACCGGTGTGGCGCTTAACGAGCGTGGCTTTATCCAAGCTGATGAATACGAAAATACCAATGTATCAGGTGTTTACGCTATCGGTGATGTCAACGGTAAGATCGAGTTAACCCCAGTTGCCATCAAGGCAGGACGTCAGCTGTCAGAGCGTCTCTTCAACGGTCAAACAACAGCTAAGATGGATTATACCAATGTCCCAACCGTAGTCTTTAGTCACCCAGCCATGGGCAAGGTTGGCTTGACGGAAGAACAAGCTATTAAGCAGTATGGGAAAGATCAAATCAAAGTCTATACCTCATCCTTTACTTCTATGTATACAGCCTTGGCTGACAATCGCCAAGTGGCTCGCATGAAATTAGTTGTTCAAGGCGAAGATGAAAGAGTTGTCGGCCTCCACGGTATCGGCTATGGTGTTGACGAAATGATCCAAGGGTTCGCGGTTGCGATTAAGATGGGAGCTACCAAAGCTGATCTTGACAACACTGTCGCTATCCACCCGACAGGTGCGGAAGAATTTGTTACGATGAGATAAGGCTAATAGATCTGCATCAAACGGAGGACAAGATAAAAGACAAAAAATCCCAAATCAATTCATGATTTGGGATTTTAGCTAGTTCTTTTGATCCAAAAGATAACGGCGCACTTCCGAAATAAAATAGAGGGAGCCTGTCACGATAAAGAGATCGTCAGAATCCTTGGCCTTATCCAGCCATTCTCGAAAATCAGCAACCTTTGAGTAGGTTTCAGGGTAGTCTGCTAAATCGGCTGCTTCTGGGAAAGCAAAAGTGGTGACGCTGAGCTCCAGCCCCTCTAGCAGCGTTAACATTCCAGAAAGATTTTTTCGCTTTAAGCCTGCAAAAAGCAGCTGTTTAGAGCGGTTTGGGAAATCTGTTTTTAAAAGATTGATTAGGGCCTGAATACCTTGGGGATTGTGGGCTCCGTCCAGCAGAATGTTAGGTTCGATTAGTTCACCGCGACCGGGCCAGAAAGCAGATCGTAAACCAGTCCTGATTGCAGCCTCATCGATCTTAGGAAAATGTTTTTGAAGAAGGAGACTGGCCTCAGTGGCCAAGGCTGCATTATATTGCTGGTGAGACCCGAGAAGGCTCAGGCTTAAATGCTGCAAGCTGCCCAACGGACCTTTGAAATCAAAGCCATTGCTGGTATCCTCAATCCAAAAGTCCCGACCTGCTTGATAGAGGGGAGCTTGTAACTGCTTGGCTTCATTTTCAAAAACGATCTGAGCTTTCTGAGGGACTGGACCAAGAATTATTGAGCGTCCAGACTTGATGGCTCCGGCCTTATGCCAGACAATGTCTTCCAGACGGTTGCCCAAGGTATCCAAATGATCATAACCAATAGAAGTGCAGATAGTAGCCAAGGGCGTAATGATATTAGTTGAATCAAAGCGGCCGCCGACTCCAGCTTCGATGATGGCGATATCAACTGGCTGTACACGCTCAAAATACAGGAAAGCAAGAACCGTGACTAATTCAAATTCTGTCAAAGTCCCCATCTCTGTCTCAGTCAGTTTCTCTAGCCAAGGGCGGACTAAATCGAAAGTTCTTACTAGATCTTGGTCGCTGATAGGCTGGCCGTCAACAGCTATTCTTTCATTAAAACGAGTGATAAAAGGCGAGGTAAAGGTCCCAGTCTTGTAGCCGGCTTGACTAAAGATAGCTTGGAGCAAAGCAGTGGTTGAACCTTTGCCATTAGTCCCGACAATATGAAGACTGGGAAAGCCTGCTTGGGGCCTTCCCAGTTTATCTAATAGCCAATTTAATCGCCTGAAATCAGGCCGGCGTCCATAAGCCTTGTGGCTGTGGATAGTTTGCAAGGTTTCTTGATAGGTTAGCATTATTGTTGAGGTGTCTGGCCAGCGTCTCCGCCAGTTTGCCCTTGATCAGTCGTACCAGCATTTCCATCAGTTTGCCCTTGGTCGATCTGACCTCCTTGGTCACTAGCTTGTCCAGAATCAGCTGCTTCTCCATTTTGATCCTGTCCTTGGGTTTGATCCTCTGTTGGCTGACCATCTTGCGTTTGACTGTTGTTAGCATCGCTAGAACTTGCCTGACTATTGCTGTCCTCTTTTTCTTTAATGACCGTTGTCGTAGAAGTGTCAGATGATTTGTCGTTATTGGAATTATTGCGGGAGATAGCAAAATAACCCAGTGCCCCCAAAATAGTAACAAGCCCTGCCGCAATAGCCACTATTTTTTGCAGTGCTGAGAAACCTTTCTTAGCGCCACGAGCAATTTTTTTAGTAGCTCTTGCCTTAGGAATACGTCTTTCTGTTTCTTGGCGAATAGGGGTGTGACTAAGTTCCGTATTTTCTTTCTTTCTGCGTTGCGAACGTGAGTATTGAGACATGGTGAATTTTCTCCTTAAAAAAGTTTTCTAGCTACTAGTTTACCAAAATCTGAAAAAAAATTCTTAAATAAAGTGGCAGGGTCATTTCTCTTCATGTCCGAACCTTGAATCGGTTTTCTGCCTGCCTCTTGCCTATTAAATTATGCTATAATGAAACTAATTGACTGTTAAAGGAACGACTATGATTTATTTTGATAATTCAGCTACAACCCAACCCTATTCCGAAGCCCTTCACAGCTATCAAGAGGTGGCAGCTAAAATTTTCGGTAATCCTTCCAGCCTGCATGGCCTTGGCGACCAAGCAACCCGTTTGCTGGAGGCTTCTCGCAAGCAAATTGCTCAGCTATTAGGCAAGTCAGCTGAAGAAATTTTTTTCACATCTGGCGGAACTGAGAGCGATAACTGGGCCATCAAGGGACTAGCCTTTGAAAAAGCCCCCTACGGCAAACATATTATCGTGTCAGATATTGAACATCCAGCTGTCAAAGAATCTGCTAAATGGTTGGCTACTCAAGGATTTGAGGTCTCTTATGCCCCTGTTGACAGCCGCGGCTTTGTAGATGTGAAACAATTAGCTGGCCTCCTACGGTCGGATACCATCCTGGTCTCAGTCATGGCTGTCAATAATGAAATTGGTTCTGTCCAGCCTATCCAAGCTATTTCAGAAATTTTGGCTGATCGGCCGACTATCTCTTTTCATGTAGATGCTGTTCAAGCTATCGGAAAAATTCCGACTGCCAGCTATTTGACTGACCGAGTTGACTTTGCTTCCTTCTCGGGACATAAGTTTCACGCGGTTCGTGGTGTCGGCTTTCTCTATAAGAAGGTTGGTAAGCGCATCAGTCCGCTTTTGACAGGAGGCGGTCAGGAAAATGGATTGCGCTCAACGACTGAAAACCTAGCCGGTATTGCGGCTATGGCCAAAGCCCTGCGTTTGACCTTGGCTAAGGAAGAAACGGCCCTGCCTCGGATTGCGGCGATGAAAGCTATTATCTACGATGAATTGAGTAAGTACCCTGATATCAAGCTCTTTTCTGAAAAAAGTCAAGACTTTGCTCCCAATATTTTAACCTTTGGCATTAAGGGAGTTAGGGGAGAAGTAGTGGTACATGCGTTTGAAGAGCATCAAATTTATATCTCCACCACCAGTGCCTGCTCCTCTAAGGCTGGCAAACCAGCCGGTACGCTGATTTCGATGGGAGTACCGACCAAGGCAGCTCAGACAGCTGTCCGAATCAGCCTGGATGATGACAATGATATGAGTCAAGTTGAGCAGTTCCTAACTATCTTTAAACAAGTTTACGAAAAGACCAAGAAAGTCCGTTAAGGATAAGAAATAAGAAAGGATGTCCGGCAGTTGATCGTCGGACTTTTGAAAGATGATATGCAGTATTCTGAAATTATGATTCGCTACGGTGAGCTTTCGACTAAGGGGAAAAATCGCATGCGTTTCATTAATACGCTCAAACGCAATATGCAAGATGTTCTCTCTATCTACCCAGAGGTCACGGTAACAGCAGACCGAGATCGCGGTCATGTTTTCCTTAATGGGGCTGACTACCGTCCTGTCGCTGAAAGTCTCAAGCAGATTTTTGGCATTCAAGCCTTTTCACCAGTTTATAAATTGGAAAAAGATATGCCCACCCTGCGGAAGGCTGTCCAAGACATTATGGCTGGTCTCTATCATGAAGGACTAACCTTCAAGGTTTCCAGTAAACGCAGCGATCATCAATTTGCATTAGACAGTCGTGAGCTCAATCAAGATCTTGGTGGAGCCGTCTTTGATGTCCTCCCTAATATCAAGGCTCAGATGAAAAAGCCTGATATTACTCTCAAGGTAGAAATCCGTGATGAAGCAGCCTATATCTCTCATGAAGAAATTAAGGGTGCTGGCGGTCTGCCAGTTGGCACAGCAGGCAAAGGTATGCTCATGCTCTCAGGTGGTATTGATTCACCTGTAGCAGGCTATTTGGCTCTCAAACGAGGGGTAGATATTGAAGCAGTCCACTTCGCTAGCCCACCTTATACCAGTCCGGGTGCTTTGAAGAAGGCGCAGGATTTGACGCGTAAATTAACGAAATTTGGCGGAAATATCCAATTTATCGAAGTTCCCTTTGCGGAGATTCAAGAGGAAATAAAGGAAAAGGCACCCGAAGCCTACCTCATGACCCTGACTCGTCGCTTTATGATGCGGATTACCGATAGGATCCGTGAGCAGCGCCATGGTTTGGTCATCATAAATGGCGAAAGTCTCGGCCAGGTTGCCAGTCAAACACTAGAATCCATGCAAGCCATTAATGCGGTAACAGCAACGCCAGTCATCCGTCCAGTGGTCACTATGGATAAACTGGAAATCATTGATATCGCCGAAAAAATTGATACTTTTGAGATTTCTATCCAACCTTTTGAAGATTGCTGTACCATTTTTGCACCTGACCGTCCCAAAACCAATCCTAAAATCAAAAATGTCGAGCAGTACGAAGCTCGACTCGATGTTGAAGGCCTTATTGATCGTGCGGTTAAAGGCATTATGGTTTCTGAAATCACACCGGAAGGTCAAAACGATGCCGTAGATGATATGATTGAGGACTTGTTGTAGGGGATGATAAGTGCGCAATATCTGGGAGTTTTTAAATGGAGTACTTGGCCCTTATAATTGGGATCGCCATGCGATTAATGTGCTAGGCAGCTCTAATCCATCTTCATCAGGTGCTTATTCTGCAGGATTTTTAATAGCGGTTATACTATTTGTCCTAGTGGCAGCTTATTTCCTGAAACTAGTAGTCATTGCTCCAGAATGGGAGGAGTCGACTGCTAAATCAAAGAAAAAGACTGCTAAACAGTTAAAGAAGTCTTTAACAGAAAAATTTTTTTCAGAGAATTTTTTGTTTTATTGTTTCTTAATGGGGATGATCTTCTGCTTTTGGTTATATCCTTCTATAAGAAGTTACCAAGCTCACCGTTATTTTACAGATAAAAGAAATCAGGTGACTGACTTTAAATTTATGTCAGTTACTGACTATCAGGCTGATAATGGTGGCCGTTATAGTGATCCAAGTATTTATTTAGATTTGAAAGGTTACCCTAACGGTAAGAACTATTCAGTGTTTGTTTCGGATGCTAATTCTACGCAAGTTGCCAAGGTAAGAAATACTGGGAAAAATCAACTGGTCATAGTTGGACTTAATAAATCAGGCAAACCTGTTCACATTTGGTTCACAGAAAGAAAAGCAACAAATGAAGCTATTATCGAAATCGGTTAAGAAGCGAAAGAGCGTCTCAAAGAGTTTAGTAAGTGATCTTGAATCACTTTACCTCACAGCCTTTCCTCCCGAAGAACGCCTTGACTGGGATTGGTTACTGAAGAAAGCGGATTCTGGTCAAGCAGATTTTGTAGCTTATTATGATGATTCAGATTTTGTTGGTTTCACCTACAGTCTTATGTCAGATACAGTCTATTATCTGCTCTTTCTAGCAGTAGTGGAGGACAAGCATTCCCAAGGTTATGGTTCGGCCATCCTAGCCAAAGTAGCCCAACAAGCAGGCAGTCGGATAAGAGTTTTGGTTATTGAGCCCTCAGATCAGGCCGCCAGCAATTACGGTCAGCGGCTCCGCCGTCTGGCCTTCTACCAATCGAATGGTTATCATTTAACTCCCCACTATTATTATGAAGGTCCAGAAGTGTATCAAGTTATGGCTAGTCAAACAAGGCTCCCTCTTGCTGATTTCACGAACTTGGCTAAGCTGATTGAACAAACAGGAGTTGAGATTGGCGTGGATTAGGGAGACAGCTGTCCATGACAGGAATGTTGGCTATTTTTGACCACATTGATCATTTCAATATGTGGTCTTTAAACGCTGACTTTCTCTATATGAGGATAAGCTTTTTTTATCTAACCTTTTCGGTAGTTGTTGCTTCTTGTTTAATTTCAGTTTCATGAGAGTGGGATAAGAATAAATCAAAATCGTGATTTTATCACGATTTTAATTTTTAATTGGAGTGATTTTTCTAATAGTAGTTTTTTGAAAGCGGAAACATGCTATAATACTGTATAAATAATAAACAAAAGGGGAATGTCTATGAAAAAGTTGCCACTCTCAAGAACTAGCCTTATCTGTGTGACCTTGGTTCTGGCCATTCTTGTGGTGGCCGCGTTTTACGATGCGAGCGGCTTGGCTAAGAAGTCTGAAACAAAGTCTGGTCAGGTACAAACTGCTAGAGTTGTAGCCAATGGTGATATCCTAATCCACGATATTCTCTACATGAGCGCTAGACAGTCGGATGGCAGCTATGATTTCAATCCCTACTTCAAGTATGCAAAAAATTGGATTTCAGATGCTGATTTGGCCCTTGGAGATTATGAGGGAACGATTAGCAGTGATTACCCTCTTGCAGGTTACCCTCTTTTCAACGCTCCTAGCTCTATTGCCACGACTTTAAAAGAGGCGGGCTATGATGTTATTGACTTGGCCCACAATCATATTTTGGATTCCGGTCTGTCTGGAGCTCTGGAAACTGCTCAAACTTTCAATAAGCTTGGGTTAGATACCATAGGTATCTATCAGAGAAATCGCCGCAAGGAGCCCTTTCTTATAAAAAAGGTTAATGGGATTAAAATTGCTATCCTAGGATATTCCTATGGCTATAACGGCATGGAGTCCAATCTAAGTAAGAGCGAGCACAAAAAGCATTTATCCGACTTGAATGAAAAGCAAATGAAAGCCGAACTCGCCCAAGCTGAAAAGCAGGCGGATATCACTGTTGTCATGCCACAGATGGGAGTGGAATACCAAAAGGATCCGACCAATGAACAAGTCCAGCTCTATCATAAGATGATCGACTGGGGAGCCGATGTCATCTTTGGCGGTCATCCCCATGTGGTGGAACCAGCAGAGACCTTGCATAAGGATGGACAAAAGAAATTTATCATCTATTCTATGGGAAATTTTATCTCCAACCAAAATCAAGAAACAGTTGATGATATTTGGACCGAACGTGGTTTGCTGATGGATGTGACTTTTGAAAAGGCGGGTCAAAAGACTGTTATCAAAACCGTCAAAGCTCATCCAACCATGGTTTGGCGGCAGCCTACCGGCCAAACAGTTGATGAAGGTTATGATGCCTATAATTATCAAACGTTGGTTCTGGAGGATTTCATCAAAGGCGGTAAATACCGTCATAAATTAGATAGTGCCATGAAAGAGAAGGTTGATACAGCCTATAAAGAAATGAAGGAATTGGTGAATTTAAAATGGTAGCAAAGATATGGTTGATAAGAAAGGGAATCAATGACTTTAGCTCAGCAAAAAGTGAAGTTTTTTAGTAAAGCTTATCATGATGTTAAAAGATTATATCTTTCAGCTTTTCCACCTCGTGAGCGCTTTCCTTATTTTTGCTTGCTGCTAAATAGCTTGCGCTCTCTGGTGACTTGCTATGCCTATTATGATAAGGAACGCTTTGTTGGTTTTGCTTATATTATTGAATCTAAGGAGCAGGTGTTTATCCTTTTTTTAGCTGTTAATGGGTCAGTTCGCTCCAAAGGATATGGCAGTATGATATTAGCACAGATTCGTGAATATGCTGGAAGAAAACCGCTTATTTTAACGATAGAGCCTGTCGAGAAAGACGCGCCAATAGTGAACAAAGAAGACAGCGGCTGTCCTTTTATGAGCGCAATGGATACCAACTGACATCTCATTACTATTACGAGGGGCAGGAGCGCTATCAGATATTGACTACGGAACAGAGTATTGATTTAGAACGTTTTCAAAAATTAGTCAAAAGAGCGGTTCTGGGCTTAGTGCCAATAACAGTACAGTAGGAAACATAATGAGAGAGGTTTACAATGACAAAGGAACGTTTAGCTGCGTTTACAGATGCTATACTGGCTATTATCATGACAATCTTAGTTTTAGAATTAAAGAAACCAAACCCTATTTCTTGGGAAAATCTATGGCAGTTACGAATGAATTTCTTTGCCTATACTATTTCCTTCTTTTGGTTAGGGGCCATGTGGGTTTTATTGCATCGTAATTGGCATGATATTAAAAGTATTTCCAATAAAACAGTTTGGCAGTCTTTATTAATGCTGTTTTTCTCTTCTTTTTTTCCTTATGCCACTAATCTGGTTGCAAGTGATTTCAATAATTCAGCTGCTCAGTCCTTTTATGGTATTATTGTGATAGCGATATCTTGTTCAAATTTGTGGATGCAGAGTGATCTTTCGCATATTAAGGAAAACCAAAAGGCAGAAGCCATCCAAACTTTCTCTGTCAAAAAGAGTCGATGGCTAAAACTTGATATGTTTTTGAAAACTTTAGGATTGTTTTTAAGTTTGACCATTTGGCCATCGGCTATGATGTATACTGTTCTATTTGTTTCTTTGGCTATTGTTTTTCCTAATTCGATTACTGAAGAGAAAAAAGCTAAATAAATTAACTGTACTCCTTGAAATACCTAAGTGACTATGCTATACTATAAAAGTTGACTAATATGCACATCCTGTGCAACCGCACGAAAATCGTTTGAGACTTTAGTAAAAAGTCTCAGTCAAGTAAGAGTTCGGCTCTCACGATTCTAGGCGAGTCTTCACAAGAAGGATTTTATCCTTCGTCCAAAAATCTTATAGGAGGTGCATAATGAGCACATACGCAATCATCAAAACTGGTGGAAAACAAGTTAAAGTTGAAGTCGGTCAAGCAATCTACGTTGAAAAACTTGACGTTGAAGCAGGGGCAGAAGTGACATTTGATCAAGTCGTTCTTGTTGGTGGAGATGCTACTAAGGTTGGTAGCCCTCTTGTTGACGGAGCTAGCGTTGTTGGAACTGTTGAAAAACAAGGAAAACAAAAGAAGGTTGTATCATACAAATACAAACCTAAAAAAGGTAGCCACCGTAAACAAGGTCACCGTCAACCTTACACCAAGGTTGTTATCAACGTGATCAACGCTTAATTTCTAATCATGATTGAAGCAACATTTACCAAAGACGCAAAAGGTTGGTCTGGGATGCAAATTACAGGTCACGCCGGCAGTGGTGAGTATGGCTTTGATGTGATTTGTGCTTCGGTTTCTATGCTGGCCCTTAACTTTATCAATTCGGTAGAAGTTTTGACCGGTAAGTCGCCGAAAATGGAATTAGCAGATGAAGGAGGCTTTCTCAAGGTTGAAAAGCCTCAAGAACTGGCTCCTCATCAAGAGCAGGTTTGGCAGACGCTATTTGCTTCGGTCGTTATCGGCTTGGAAAATTTAGCGGAAAATTCATCTCAGTATGTTGCCCGGCCTGTCATAAAATAAGCTTTCAACGAAAGGAAAATATTATGATTAAACTTAATCTTTCTAACTTGCAATACTTCGCTCACAAAAAAGGTGGAGGTTCTACATCAAACGGACGTGACTCAGAAAGCAAGCGCCTTGGTGCTAAAGCTGCTGACGGTCAAACCGTAACTGGTGGTTCAATTCTTTACCGTCAACGCGGAACTCATATCTATCCAGGTGCCAATGTTGGCCGCGGAGGAGATGATACCCTCTTCGCTAAGGTTGAAGGTGTTGTTCGCTTTGAACGTAAAGGACGCGATAGGAAGCAAGTATCTGTTTACCCAATCGCAAAATAAGCAGAAAGCAGGCTTCGGGCCTGTTTTTTTATTGCCTTCATCATCAACTGAGAGAAGAATAAACAAGTAGTTGGCGAACGAGAGCAGTTATGGGACAATTCTCGTTTTCTTTACGGTCTATCGAATTGGAGATAGTATTTGCTAGCTAATCGTTCTGTTCTTAACGAAATGACTTTGTATTATTAAGTAAGAAGAATGATGCTTTATGACAAGTTATGACATAAATTTTGAAAAAGGAAGTCATCTGAAAACGTTTACGAGAGATTTTCCGGCAATTTTTCTTTTAAAATCAACAAGAAAACGTTTAACATAATTGTCAATAACTAGAAATAATTTTAAAATTATGTTAGAATAGCTTGACGATTAAAATAGTTTAACTATTAAAAAAGTTAGACATCGTTACTTTTTTCAAATTAGGAGGACTCCCTTGATGGAGAAGAATGTACACTACAAGATGCACAAGGTCAAAAAGAGATGGGTAACTATTTCTGTTGCATCTGCCACTATGCTTGCTTCAGCACTCGGTGCTTCAGTAGCCAGTGCTGATACGGACGCCGCAGCAACTGATGCGAACAATGCTGCAAATGCTGCGGTAGCAGGAGATCAGGCAGTTAGCGGCCAAGATAATCAGGCTGCACCCCTTCCTGCCACTGCGACATCAGAAGATGCTGGTTCAACTGAAGAAGTAGCAGTTAACCAAGACGCTCAGGTCGCAAACACTGATGGGCAAGAAGCTCAATGGGTTCCTAGCACAGATAATAATTCAGAAGTCTCTGATGCTGTGACGCCTCAAGCTGCTGTAGCTGCAACTGATGCCCAATCTGTTCCCCAAGCCTTGACTAATCTGTCAAACGTCAAACAGGTTGATGGAAAGTATTATTATTACGATGCTGATGGGAATGTGAAAAAGAATTTCGCTGTCAGTGTTGGTGATGCTATTTTTTACTTTGATGAAACCGGCGCTTATAAAGATACATCAAAAGTAGGTGCTGACAAGACTTCGTCTTCGGCTAATCAGACAACAGCAACATTTGCGGCTAATAACCGTGCTTACAGCACAGCAGCAGAAAACTTTGAAGCTATTGATAACTATCTGACAGCTGACTCATGGTATCGTCCAAAATCCATCTTGAAAGATGGCAAAACTTGGACAGAATCGACCAAAGATGATTTCCGTCCGCTTTTGATGGCTTGGTGGCCTGATACCGAAACAAAACGTAACTATGTCAACTACATGAACAAGGTTGTCGGTATTGACAAAACTTATACCGCCGAAACTAGCCAAGCTGATTTGACAGCAGCAGCAGAATTAGTTCAAGCGCGTATTGAGCAAAGAATTACAAGTGAAAAGAATACTAAATGGCTTCGCGAGGCAATTTCTGCCTTTGTTAAGACCCAACCGCAATGGAATGGTGAAAGTGAAAAACCTTATGATGACCACCTGCAAAATGGTGCTCTCAAGTTCGACAATGAAACAGCTTTAACACCTGATACTCAGTCTGGTTACCGTATTCTTAACCGCACGCCGACCAACCAAACGGGTTCTTTGGATCCTCGTTTCACCTTCAACCAAAATGATCCGCTTGGAGGCTACGAGTATCTCTTAGCTAACGATGTGGACAACTCCAACCCAGTTGTACAAGCTGAAAGCCTGAACTGGTTGCACTACCTTCTTAACTTCGGTAGTATTTATGCTAATGATCCAGAAGCCAACTTTGACTCTATCCGTGTCGATGCGGTGGATAATGTTGATGCCGATCTATTGCAAATCTCTAGCGACTACCTTAAGTCTGCTTACAAGATTGATAAAAATAATAAAAATGCCAACGACCATGTTTCTATCGTAGAAGCATGGAGTGATAATGATACACCTTATCTTCACGATGAAGGTGACAACCTCATGAATATGGATAACAAGTTCCGTTTGTCAATGCTTTGGTCATTGGCTAAGCCACTTGATAAACGTTCTGGCTTGAATCCGTTGATTCACAACAGTGTGGTTGACCGTGAAGTTGATGATCGTGAAGTGGAAAAAATTCCAAGTTATAGCTTTGCTCGTGCCCACGATAGTGAAGTACAAGATTTGATTCGTGATATCATCAAGGCAGAAATTAATCCAAATTCATTTGGATATTCATTCACTCAAGAAGAAATTGATCAGGCCTTCAAGATCTACAACGAAGACTTGAAGAAGACCAACAAGAAATATACGCACTACAATGTGCCGTTGTCTTACACTCTGCTCCTAACAAATAAAGGCTCTATCCCACGTATTTACTACGGAGATATGTTTACTGACGATGGCCAATACATGGCTAACAAGACCGTGAACTACAATGCCATCGAGTCCCTTTTGAAGGCACGGATGAAGTATGTTTCAGGTGGACAAGCCATGCAAAACTACCAAATTGGTAATGGTGAAATCTTGACATCTGTCCGTTACGGTAAGGGTGCTCTTAAACAAAGCGATAAGGGTGATGCAACAACTCGCACATCAGGTATCGGTGTTGTTATGGGGAACCAGCCAAACTTTAGTTTGGAAGGTAAAGTAGTAGCCCTCAATATGGGTGCTGCCCATGCTAATCAAGAATACCGTGCCCTTATGGTATCAACTAAAGACGGTGTTGCTACCTACGCTACAGATGCAGATGCTAGCAAGGCTGGTATGATTAAGCGTACGGATGAAAATGGTTATTTGTACTTCTTGAATGACGACCTTAAAGGTGTGGCTAACCCACAAATTTCTGGTTTCCTTCAAGTTTGGGTACCAGTTGGTGCACCAGCTGACCAAGATATCCGTGTTGCAGCTAGCGATGCCGCAAGCACAGATGGCAAATCCCTTCACCAAGATGCTGCTATGGACTCACGCGTTATGTTTGAAGGTTTCTCTAACTTCCAAGCTTTCGCAACCAAGGAAGACGAATATACTAATGTTGTCATTGCTAAAAACGTTGACAAATTCGTTTCATGGGGAATCACAGACTTCGAAATGGCACCACAGTACGTGTCATCTACAGACGGTCAATTCCTTGATTCTGTTATCCAAAACGGTTATGCCTTTACTGACCGCTATGACCTTGGTATGTCTAAGGCAAATAAATATGGTACCGCAGAACATCTCGTTAAAGCCATTAAAGCGCTTCATAAAGCTGGACTAAAAGTTATGGCAGACTGGGTTCCAGACCAAATGTATACCTTCCCTAAAAAAGAAGTGGTTACCGTTACTCGGACAGATAAATTTGGTAAACCAATTGCTGGCAGTCAAATCAACCATACTCTTTATGTAACAGATACTAAAGGCTCTGGTGATGACTACCAAGCTAAATACGGTGGTGCCTTCCTTGATGAATTGAAGGAGAAATATCCTGAACTCTTCACCAAGAAACAAATTTCTACCGGTCAGGCAATAGATCCATCTGTTAAGATTAAACAATGGTCTGCTAAATACTTCAATGGCAGCAATATCCTTGGACGCGGTGCTAACTATGTCCTCAGCGACCAAGCAAGCAATAAGTATTTCAACGTTGCAGAAGGTAAGGTCTTCTTGCCAGGTGCTATGCTTGGAAAAGTTGTTGAGTCAGGTATTCGCTTCGATGGTAAAGGATATATCTATAACTCCAGCACAACTGGTGAGCAAGTTAAGGATAGCTTCATCACCGAAGCAGGAAATCTTTACTACTTCGGTAAAGACGGATACATGGTTATGGGTGCTCAAAACATTCAAGGAGCCAATTATTACTTCCTCGCTAATGGTGCTGCCCTTCGCAATAGTATCTTCACTGATCAAGATGGTAAGAGCCACTACTACGCTAATGATGGTAAACGTTATGAAAATGGTTACTATCAATTTGGCAATGATAGCTGGCGCTACTTTGAAAACGGTGTAATGGCTGTTGGTGTAACACGAGTTGCCGGACACGACCAATACTTCGATAAGGATGGTATCCAAGCTAAGAACAAGATTATCGTTACTCGCGATGGTAAGGTTCGTTACTTCGATGAGCATAACGGTAATGCAGTAACCAATGCCTTCATTTCTGACCAAGCTGGTCACTGGTACTACCTTGGTAAAGATGGTGTTGCGGTTACCGGTGCGCAAACTGTTGGCAAACAACATCTCTACTTTGAGGCTAACGGTCAACAAGTCAAGGGTGATTTTGTAACAGCTAAAGATGGTAAACTGTACTTCTTTGATGCTGACTCTGGTGACATGTGGACTGATACCTTTGTCCAAGATAAGACTGGTCACTGGTTCTATCTTGGTAAGGATGGTGCAGCTGTTACTGGTGCACAAACTGTTCGTGGTCAAAAACTCTACTTCAAGGCTAATGGCCAACAAGTTAAAGGGGACATCGTCAAGGGCGCTGATGGTAAGATTCGTTACTATGATGCTAACTCAGGCGACCAAGTTTATAACCGCACTGTTAAGGGGTCAGATGGTAAGACTTATATCATCGGTAAAGATGGTGTAGCTATCACCCAAACCATTGCTAAAGGTCAAACCATCAAAGATGGATCAGTTCTCCGTTTCTACAGTATGGAAGGCCAATTGGTGACTGGCAGCGGCTGGTACTCAAACGCTCAAGGTCAATGGCTGTACGTTAAAAACGGCCAAGTCTTGACTGGTCTGCAAACAGTTGGTAGCCAGCGTGTCTACTTTGACGCAAACGGTATCCAAGCCAAAGGCAAAGCCGTAAGAACTTCTGATGGCAAACTTCGTTATTTTGATGCTAACTCAGGCAGCATGATTACGAATCAATGGAAAGAAGTTAACGGTCAGTATTATTATTTCGATAATAATGGCGTTGCCATCTACCGTGGTTGGAACTAATAAAGGTTGTAAAATCACAGCTATTTAAAAGACTTCCTCACTCGAGGAAGTCTTTTTTATTTGTTAGAGTAGTTTTGGATTTGGATAAGGTCGTTAAGCTTTAGTTGCAATACCATTGGCGTCGATATTATATTTTTGACTGCCATCGTAGATGCTTGTATTACGCAGCATATCACCTGTATTGAGGTCGAAGTAGCGGTAATTGTTACCATCCGTATTGACTAGTTTTCCTTTAACTTGTTGATGGTTATAGGTATTAAACATGAGGGTACGACCATCAGGAGTGGTTGTCAGTCCGGACGCTACAGAACCATCAGCTTGGTAATAGAGCCAAGCAATACCTACCTTGGCACCTGGTGCAACACCGCGGTAGTCCTGAGTATCAATTTGGCGGAAGCGATCTTTCCACATATCACCTGTGTCTTGGTCGAAGTAGTATTCTTTTCCATCAATCTTCACAGTGTCGCCTTTTACTTGTTTACCCGTTGTGGTATCGAAATAGAGCGTTTGACCATTGATGCTTTGCAAACCTTTGGCCAAGCTGCCATCTTCATTAGCGTAATACCATGCATTATCGCCAGTTGTATAGAAACCAGTCTGCTTATCTTGATCAACCACATTGGCATCATCTTTGCTGATAATGGCGTGACTATCCCTGATTTTAGGACTAGCTTGCTCTTGCTGGGCATCATTCGTTTGAACTTGAACCGCATCTTGACTGGCTGCCTGAGCTTGATTAACAGCAGCAGCTACCTGTTCAGGTTGGCTAGGCTGATCAACGGCTTGCCATTTTTGCTCAGTATCCGTTTGAACCTGTTCAGTCCCAGAAACTGTTTCTTGGTCTGTTGCTGGCTGATTCTCTGCCTGAATATTTTGACCTTGTTGAGTCTCAGTAGGTTTAGTCACAACAGCAGCACTATCGCCACGTACTACGGTAGAATCTTGCTGGTCAGCTTTGACTGAACCAGAAGCCAGCAAAGCAGCCGACAGGACAGTAGTAGTACCAGCAATGGTTACCCAACGCTTTTTCACTTTGTGCATCGTATAAGTTCTCTTTCCTTGCATAAAATTTACCTCCTTATGCCCCTGTATTGTACCATACTGTGGAAAGCCTGTCGGCATCGTCTTTAAAACGATTACAGATTGTAACCTCGATGTGATAAATCTCATTTTTTAGCAAGAAAATTAATCTTCAAGAAAACTTAAAGTGTAGTCGAGTTATCCCGGATCAGACTAGTCGACGAGTCACAGACATCCTTAACTATTCAGCGAATAATTAGGTCTCTAGATAAAGTCAGCGACAGACTATAATACTGAAGATTGGTAAGGCTAGGTCAATAAATAGCATTTTGATTTTTAAAGAGTAGTAAATTCTAGAAAAGGGGCTCATGATTTTATGGAAAGAGAAAAAGCAGACCCGAATGCGGTCTGCCGCTAAGATTTGGAGAAATTAAGTGTTAAATGATTAGTTTGTTTTCACCCAATTCCACTTGTCGTTGGCATCTTTTTTGTAAACAGATACGCTGCCATCATAATTTCGGCGATAGCCATCATCAGCAGTTCCGTCAGCGCTTAGATGAATCCAACCATCTTCGATTTTAATTCTTTGATTCGTAACCATTGCACCATTCTCACCAAAATAGTAGAGGTTGCCATCATGTCCAACAAGTCTATTTATAGCTTGTTCACCGTAAAGGGGGGAGAAGAAAAGTTTTTGACCATTGATCGTCTGCATGCCAGTCGCTGGCAGACCGTCCTGACCGATATAAACCCAGGCATTGTAGTGAAAAGAATGCGGATCATTGTAGAAGTCCTTTTGCTCAAAATGGCCGTGCTGTTGCGTATCTTCTGGATGATCAGGTGTTGTTTTAGTAGCGTGACCATCTTCGTTAAGATGATAGGTAATACCTTTGATAGTTATGTCGGTATTTGTCAGCATTTCGCCAGTATCTGGATCAAAATAATAGTCGTGTCCGCTAATAGTTTGAAGGCGTCCTTTAACTTGAGCTCCTATATTGCGTTTAAAATATGGGGTATTTATGACTTTATCTGGAGTTATGAAGTACATCTCTCTACCGTCGATAGTTTGCCACCCAGTACGCATGCTGCCATCTGCTCCGAAATAATACCAATCAGGATATTTGCTATTATCAGAATCATAGCTTGTTATTTGAGCAAAACGGTTAGTCCACATTTCACCGGTATCTGGATCAAAATGGTAGGTGTCTCCATCAAGCGTGACATTAACCCCTTTAGCTTGAGTGCCGTTTTTGTCGAAGTAAAGTCGCTGTCCATTAATATTCAGCCAGCCAGTCACCTTTTGCTTATTGGCATCAAGGAAGTACCACTTCCCATTTTTTTCATTGAATGAATTAGCAGCTTGGCTGTTGTTGGGCGCTTGGATGGTTAACCCAGCAGGCTGAGCTGGAGTTGCTGGTTGAGCTGCCTGATTGTTGGCTGGTGCCTCTTGTTTTTGGTTTGCTTGGTCATTTTGAGCGGCGGCTTGATTGGCAACTTGCCCCTCTTGTTTCTCAGCGACTTGGTTATTTTGCTCTTCTTGTTTTTGCCTTTCCTGAATAGCTTCTTCAGCTTGACCTTGATCACCGCCTGATCCATCTTGACCAGGGGCTACTTCAGGAGTGCCTTGAACTGGTTTTTGTTCGGCAGCTGGAGCTTCTTGCTGCACAACAGGTGCTTGTTCTGCTTTTTGATCATCGGCCTGATTGATTTCGGTATTTTGCTGAGCAGCTGCCTGTTCTTGAGGAGCTGGGGTCACTTGGTCAGCACTGGCTTGACTGCCAGCTGCAAAAAGTGCTGTAGCAGCTGTTGCGGTTACCGCGATGGTCACCCAGTGCTTTTTAACTTTATGCAGTTTGTAATGTGTCTTCTCTTGCATAATTTTCCTCCTTAATACTAGGTGCAAGTAAAATTGTTCGAATAAATGGGGAGAGATTCCAAACAATTTAGACAATTAACGTGTTTTTGTCTGATTACTCAGACACTTGTATTTTAACATAGAAACAAGCTTACTTTAAGTTAGATTCCGGTAAATCAGGGAAATGATAGGAAAATGTAACTTTTGAAATAATTATCTCAATTGAGAATAAATTGTAAATTTCAATGAAAAGGGGTAAAATGAGCTTATAACAATTGGAGTAGGGATAAATCGAAATGGCAAAGAAACTTTCGGTAATGCCTCAAGACACGCGCCTGATGGCCTTTTTCTTAGGATCGGTTGGTGGTTGCCTTGATGTTTTTTCAAATATGCAATTCGGTACTTTGATTGCCACGCAAACAGGGAACATGCTTCTCTTAATTGCTGACTGGGGTCAAGGCCATCCTGAGCGAACAATTGCCAGCATTTTATCTCTGGTCTGCTTTACTGTGGGATTTTTATTGGGAATTCTTGTTAAGGAGCACGCTAAGAACGCTCATTGGCGGAGTCTGAGTGTCCTGCCCTTAGCCATAACCAGTTTTCTATACCCATTTTTTCCAAGGGACGAATTCTTCTGGATTCCGCTTTTATCTGCCAGCACAGGTCTTATGATGCTGACCTTCACGGGCACTAAGGTTCAAGACCATGCCTATGTTATTATGATGACCTCAGGGAACTACCGAAAGATGGTTACGGCCTGGTTTAATCTTTTTCGAGGCAAGGGCAATCACCGTCAGACCAAGCGTCAGGCTATCAACTACAGTATAGTCGTCGGTAGCTTTGTAGGCGGTGCCATTATCACAGGGATTTTGACCCATTTAGTAGGACCTTATGCTATCTGGTGTGTCAGCTTGGTCCTTCTGGCTATTATTATTGTCTACACGACCTTGGTTAAAGCCTATCACTTAGAAGATGAAAATATTTAAAAGGAGAGTGGGACTCAATCAGTAAATCGTGATAACATCGCGATTTTGATTTTTCCTGCTCTCTTATTTTAAACCCCAGATCTCTGCCACTTTCCTGTTTTTAGCTGGCAGGCTTTGGCAGTCTATCCCCAGACTGCCAAAGTCAACTGGAGCATTTTGACACTTGCTTTGCAAGCTTTATTTCCCGATTAAAAAGCTCTACCAGAGCGTTTTAACCCACCTCCCTCAAAAGGTCTGGGAGTTCTTTTGAGGTTGGAAATAAGATGAACAAAGTTCATCACATTAGATAACCTCCAACAGTTCCCCAAACTGTTGGAGCTATCACTTGAGTGGTAGTTAAACAGCCCAGTGGACTGTTTAAGGGAGCGCCTGAAAACGCCTGAAAATAGGAATGCGCCCCGAGATAAGGACTGTCAATCAGCAGTGGTTCATTGGTGCTAAAGTACCTAATGAACTGTGCAGGGGGAAGACTAAGTCGGTAAGCCAACAAGTCTTACTCCCAACCGCTGCGTCAATCTAGTAAATCTAGAACAAGGCTAAGAGTCTGAACTTTGGTCTCAGACTCTTTTTTAAGACCATTAATAAGGAACAAGGGAAATGCTAATAAATTTTTGTTATAATAATTCAGTAAGCTCACGAACGATTAAATTCTGAGCAATGATTGAAAGCAAGTAATAAGCAATATGAATATTCAACAATTACGCTATGTGGTAGCAATAGCTAACAGCGGAACCTTTCGAGAAGCTGCATCCAAACTTTTTGTCAGTCAACCCAGTCTTTCGGTGGCAGTCAAGGACTTGGAGTCTGAGTTAGGTTTTCAAATTTTTACGCGGACAACAACGGGAACTGTTTTGACTAGCCGAGGAATGGTTTTTTATGAGAAAGCTTTGGATGTTGTGCGGGGCTTCGACTCTTTTGAGAAGCAGTACACGAAGCCTGATGGTGATCACTATCAATTTTCTATCGCGAGTCAGCACTATGATTTTTTGCCGCCGTTGGTGACCACTTTTTCGCAGCGCTATCCAGATTATAAGGATTTTCGGATCTTTGAATCAACGACGGTTCAGATATTAGATGAGGTTGGTCAGGGGCACAGCGATATCGGCATTATCTACCTCAATCGCCAAAACAATAAAGGAATTCAGCAGAAGATGTCCAAGTTAGGCTTGGAAATGGTTGAATTGATTCCGTTTAAAACCCATATCTATCTGCGGAAAAATCACCCGCTGGCTCAGAAGACTAGCTTGACCATGGAGGATTTGGCTGGCCTGCCAACAGTTCGCTTTACCCAAGATAAGGATGAATACCCCTACTATTCAGAAAATTTTGTAGACACTAGTGACAGTTCGCTTATGTACAATGTAACAGACCGGGCTACTCTGAATGGCATTTTAGAGCGGACAGACGCCTATGCGACAGGATCGGGCTTCTTAGACAGTCGCAGTGTCAATGGGATTACAGTTATTCCCCTAGAAGATCATCTGGACAATAAAATGGTTTACGTTAAGCGGGTTGACACTAATCTCTCGACTTGTGCCCTTAAATTTATTGAGGTCATGACTGAGTATTTTAAAAGTTTTAAACCCTAGAAGCTAAGAAAGCTAGTGTCAGCGGACCTTTTAGCTGAATGTCGAGCAAGGAGTAAAAAAGCATGCGTAAGCTTATGATTCCATTGATGATTATCATATTAGTTATTTTGGATCAGTTGAGTAAATTTTGGGTGGTTGAGCATATCCGCCAGGGGGCTGTGCAAAAATTTTTACCGCCGATTTTTAGTTTAACCTATGTCCGCAATTATGGGGCTGCTTTTTCCATCCTGCAGAACCAACAATGGTTCTTTACCTTGATGACCATCCTAGTGATAGGAGTGGCAGTTCGATACCTTTGGAAACATTTATCTGGTTCTTTCTGGCTTGTCGGCGCTCTGACATTAATTATTGCTGGTGGGTTGGGGAACTTTATTGACCGATTGAGACTGGGTTATGTAGTTGATATGGTTCATCTTGATTTTATGGACTTTGCCATTTTTAATTTGGCAGATTCCTGCCTTAGTGTCGGCGTTTTACTATTAATTATTGCTTTTTGGAGAGAGGAGCAGCATGGAAGTCATTATTAATCAAGAGGGACAGCGACTGGACAAGGCGCTTGCGGATTTAACCAGTCTGTCGCGTTCTCAGGCCCATCAGGCCATCAAGAACGGTACTGTTCTGGTTAATAGCCAAGTCAAGAAGGCTAAGTACAGTGTCAAAGCTGGGGATATCATCACGTACGAAGAGCCTGAAGAAGAGGTTTTAGACTATGTCGCCCAAGACCTCCCTCTGGAAATTGTTTATGAGGATCAAGATGTTGCTGTCATTAACAAGCCTCAGGGAATGGTGGTTCATCCATCAGCCGGCCATCCGTCCGGCACTTTGGTTAATGCTCTCCTCTACCATATTAAAGATTTGTCCACCATTAATGGTGTGGTAAGACCTGGTATTGTCCATCGTATTGATAAGGATACTTCTGGTCTACTGATGATTGCTAAGAATGATCAAGCTCATCAAGCTTTGGCCGATGAGCTCAAGGATAAGAAGTCCTTGAGAAAGTATCTGGCTATTGTCCACGGTAATCTCCCCAATGATCGAGGACTGATCGAAGCACCGATTGGCCGTTCAGCCAAAGACCGAAAAAAACAAGCCGTTACTGCTAAAGGTAAACCAGCCGTGACGCATTTTCACGTCTTAGAACGATTTGGAAACTATACTCTGGTCGAATTGCGCCTAGAGACTGGCCGAACTCATCAAATTCGTGTTCACATGGCCTATATTGGTCACCCTATCGCTGGCGATCCTCTCTATGGACCTCGCAAAACGCTCAAGGGTCACGGGCAGTTTCTGCACGCCCAAACTCTCGGTTTCACCCACCCGACGACAGGAGAACTTCTTGAATTTTCTGTTCGGCCTCCGAAACTCTTCCAAGAGACCTTAGAGAACTTGCGTCAGAGTAGGTTGTCATAAAGTGTGTAACTTAAGGCCTCTTTGTTACACAGTCATATTTATGCAGCAAGGTTGAAAACTCTTCAAGAATGATAACACTTTGTGGATGAGGGCCAATTAGCTGTTTACTCCAGCCTCGATTTGTAGGAAAATGCATGTTTGTTCTATTCGTCAAGTGGACTTCCTGCACTGATGTTTTTGTTTTGACCATCAGAGTAACTTAAAAAATGAGGTGCTCAATGAGGTCGCAAAAGACTTACGGTTAATTCTTGCCTTAGCTAGTAGTTTTTGCTATAATGAGCCCAATGAATAAAATCCTTTAAAACTGTCCAGAGAGGCAGGCAAGGAGACAAGCTCAGAAAAAATGATAGGGTAGGCTGTACCCTTATCGCTTATTTTGTGTCATCTCCTTGCAAGGGCAGGGAGATTTTTTGTTCAAAAAAATTATTTTATAAGGAAGGATTTCTTATGAAGACAAAAGAAGTCGTCGATGACGTAACCATGAAGCGGGCTATCACCCGCATCACTTATGAGATTATTGAGCGCAATAAGAGTCTTGATAATCTTGTACTTGCAGGCATCAAGACTCGCGGCGTTTACATCGCTCGTCGGATTCAGGACCGCCTCAAACAGATTGAGGGGATTGATGTTCCAACGGGTGAATTAGATATTAAACCCTTCCGAGATGATGTCAAGGTTGAAAAAGACACGACAACAATGCCTGTTAACGTTACTGATAAGGATGTTATCCTAGTTGATGACGTTCTGTATACAGGACGAACAATTCGAGCTGCTATTGATAACTTAGTGAGCTTGGGACGGCCAGCTCGTGTCAGCTTAGCTGTTTTAGTTGACCGCGGTCACCGTGAATTGCCAATTCGAGCTGATTACGTCGGAAAGAATATTCCAACCAGCTCAGCAGAAGAAATTACTGTGGAAATGGTAGAGGTAGATGGAGCTGACCGTGTCACTATCAGTGATCCAAGTTAAGATAGAAACCTCCGAGGACAAGGATTAGTAAGGAAGTAGTTGTGCAAGAAATAACATACGATATTAGCGACATGCCCAAACCAGGGCTTCTCCTAGGCCTATCTTTCCAGCATCTTTTTGCCATGTTTGGCTCGACAGTGTTGGTACCAATCCTAGTAGGAATCGACCCTGCCATTGCTCTCTTCTCAAGTGGTCTGGGAACTCTGGCTCACTTAACTGTTACCAAGTATAAGATTCCAGCCTATATGGGTTCCAGCTTTGCTTACATAGCAACCATGCAAACCCTCTTGAAGACAGATGGGATGCCGGCAGTGGCTCAGGGAGCTATCTCAGGCGGCCTAGTTTATCTTTTGGTAGCTCTGATTGTTAAGTTTGCTGGTAAGGATTGGATCGATAAGATTTTGCCGCCCATTGTGGTTGGCCCCATTATCATGGTTATTGGACTTAGTCTGGCAACATCAGCTGTCAACAATGCCATGCTGAACGATGATAAATACAGCATTACAAGTTTGGTTGTTTCCATGGTTACGCTCTTTTCGGTTATTCTTTTTAGTATCTATGGGAAAAAGATTGTTGCTGTCATTCCGATTTTATTGGGTTTAATTGTTGGTTACTTCTTTGCTGTTGGACTGGGATTCTTAACAGGTCAAACAATTGTTGATTTTTCAGGAGTGACCAAGGCTTCCTGGTTAGATATCCCCAACTTCCATATCCTATTAGCTGACGGTCATTTTAAACTTTATCCGAGTGCTATTTTGACTATGGCTCCCATTGCTTTTGTTACCATGACTGAGCATTTCGGCCATGTCATGGTTCTCAACAGTTTAACGGGCCGCGATTTCTTTAAGGATCCTGGCTTGGAAAGAACTTTAACTGGGGATGGTTTAGCTCAAATTATTGCTGGTTTCTTCGGTGCTCCTCCGGTAACCTCCTATGGTGAAAATATCGGTGTTATGGCCCTCAATAAGATTTTCTCTGTTTATGTCATTGCCGGGGCTGCAGTAATTGCGGTAGTCATGAGCTTTATTGGTAAGATTTCGGCCCTCCTCCAGTCCATTCCAGTCGCTGTTCTGGGTGGCGTTTCTATCTCTCTCTTTGGGGTCATCGCTTCCAGCGGTTTGAAAATTCTAGTTGAGAACAAAGTCGATTTTGACAATAAGAAAAATCTCTTCATTGCTAGTGTTATTTTAGTGTCAGGGATTGGTGGGCTTATGTTACAAATCGCCCATCTCCAAATCACCAGTGTCGCTTTCTCAACACTTCTTGGTATTATTCTCTATCAAATTCTTCCAGAAAAGGACTAAAGACCTATGGCAGTAACAAATGGTATGGTCTCCCTCAAGCATCTGGTGACCATGGAAACTCTCTCCAATGAAGAAGTTCTCGGGCTGATTAAACGAGGCATGGCCTTTAAACAAGGAAAAGCTGACTTTCATTTGGACCGGCAATATTTTGCAGCAAATCTCTTCTTTGAAAGTTCAACTCGAACCCACAAATCCTTTGAGGTGGCTGAAAAAAAGCTGGGGCTGGATGTGATTGAATTCGATGCTAAGACCAGTTCTGTCAACAAGGGCGAGACTCTCTACGACACAATTCTGACTATGTCAGCTCTGGGGGTAGACATCTGTGTGGTTCGTCACTCCAAGGATGACTACTATAAGGAATTGATTGATAGCCGGACCATTCAGGCTTCGATCATCAATGGCGGCGATGGCTCGGGTCAACATCCCAGTCAGAGTCTCTTAGACCTCATGACCATCTATCAAGAATTTGGCACTTTTGAGGATCTTAAAATTGCTATTGCTGGCGATATTACTCATTCGCGCGTAGCCAAGTCCAACATGCAAATTCTTAAGCGTCTTGGGGCCCAGCTCTATTTCTGCGGTCCAAAGGAGTGGTACTCGCACGAATTCGATGTGTATGGCCAATACGTCACTATTGATGAGATTGTAGAACAGGTTGATGTCATGATGTTCCTGCGGGTACAGCATGAACGCCATGATGGTAGTGAATCTTTCTCAAAAGAAGGCTACCACCGTCTCTATGGTTTGACTAAAGAACGCTATAATCGCTTGAAAGAAGAGGCTATTATCATGCATCCAGCTCCAGTCAATCGTGATGTAGAAATCAAAGATGACTTGGTCGAAGCGCCTAAGTCTCGGATTGTAGCCCAGATGCAAAATGGGGTTTTTGTCCGTATGGCGATTATCGAAGCCGTTCTGAGAGGGAAAGCTTAGGCTAAATTGGAATTTAGAATTATTTGATTAATAATGTAAACCATTTAATTGAGTATGAGCTAAAATTTTAGTAAAAAGATAAACTGCCTTGTGCTTTGGCAGCATAGTGTCAGTTTCCTATTTTATACAGATTTTTCAACGCTCTTTGTATCTTAAATAAAGGAGAAAACAAGTTCATTCTTGCAAGTTTTTGCAGAATATGACCTTGTCCTGAGGATAGATTTATGACAAAAAGACTATTAATTTTAGAAGATGGTACGATTTTTGAAGGTCAAGCCTTCGGAGCTGGGATTGATGTGACCGGTGAAATTGTCTTCAATACTGGTATGACTGGTTATCAGGAATCCATCACCGACCAGTCCTATAACGGTCAAATTTTAACCTTCACTTATCCTTTGATCGGGAATTATGGTATCAACCGTGATGACTATGAGTCCATTACACCAACCTGTAAAGGAGTAGTTGTGGCGGAAAGTGCCAGACGAGCCAGCAATTGGCGTAATCAAATGTCTCTGGATGAATTTTTAAAATCCAAGAATATTCCAGGGATTTCTGGTATTGATACTCGTGCTCTGACCAAGATTATCCGTCGACATGGTACTATGAAGGCAACCTTGGCTAATGCAGGCGATACCATTGAACACCTACAGGATCAATTACGAGCGACAGTTCTGCCGACCAATAATATCGAACAGGTCTCTACCAAGGCAGCTTACCCAGCTCCCGGTGTTGGCAAAAACATTGTTTTGGTAGACTTTGGGCTCAAACATTCCATTCTGCGGGAATTTTCTAAACGTAGCTGTAATGTGACTGTTGTCCCTTACAATACGACAGCTGAAGAAATCCTCAACCTCAATCCAGACGGTGTCATGCTGTCTAACGGGCCGGGGAACCCTGAGGATGTGCCTGAAGCTCTGGACATGATCCGGGGAGTCCAAGGCAAGATTCCTATTTTTGGTATCTGCATGGGACATCAGCTCTTTAGCTTGGCTAACGGTGCTAGAACCTATAAGATGAAGTTTGGGCATCGGGGCTTTAATCATGCAGTGCGTGAAATTGCTACAGGGCGGGTTGATTTTACCAGTCAGAATCACGGTTATGCTGTTGATCGCGAGACCTTACCGGATAGTCTGATTGTCACTCATGAAGAGATTAATGATAAGTCTGTCGAAGGGGTTCGTCATCGCTACTATCCAGCGTTTTCGGTTCAGTACCATCCAGATGCTGCCCCAGGTCCTCATGATGCCAGCTATCTCTTTGATGAGTTTTTGGAATTGATTGATGCTTTCAAATTAGAGAAAGCTATCCGCTAATATTTAATGTTGTACAGTGAGACGACGAATAGTAGAAAGGAGAAGTTCGGTTAGCGTTCCTAACTGAACATGGGACTAAATCCTTAGGAAAAAAGAGACGTAGCTGTTGGTGCTTTGGCACTTTACAGATATAGATACTTAGCAGTGTAAAACTTCCTAGGTGTTGACCTCTGCGCCAGATTTCCTATTTTTCTACAGGATTTTTTGCAAGCAAACTGTCCCTTTGTATCTTGTATTATGCCAAAACGTTCTGATATTTCTAAAATTATGGTCATCGGGTCTGGTCCAATTATTATTGGTCAGGCTGCTGAGTTTGACTACGCTGGTACCCAAGCCTGCCTAGCTCTGCGTGAAGAAGGTTATGAGGTTGTCTTGGTTAACTCGAACCCAGCCACTATCATGACCGATAAAGAAATCGCCGACAAGGTCTATATTGAACCTATCACGACCGAATTTGTGACCCGCATTTTGCGCAAGGAAAGGCCAGACGCCCTCTTGCCAACTCTTGGTGGCCAGACCGGGCTCAATATGGCTATGGAACTGTCTAAAGCGGGTATTCTGGATGAGCTGGGTGTTGAACTTCTAGGAACCAAGCTTTCAGCTATTGATCAGGCTGAAGACCGTGACCTCTTCAAGCAGCTCATGGAAGATTTGGAGCAACCGATTCCTGAATCACAGATTGTTAATACTGTTCAGGAGGCCTTAGATTTTGCGGCCGAGATTGGCTACCCTGTCATTGTCCGCCCTGCCTTCACTCTGGGAGGTACCGGTGGCGGTATGTGTACCAATAAAGAAGAATTGCGTGAAATTGCCGAGAATGGCCTGAAGCTCTCGCCTGTTACACAATGCTTGATTGAGAGATCCATCGCTGGTTTCAAGGAAATTGAATACGAGGTTATGCGGGATAGTGCTGACAATGCTTTAGTGGTCTGTAACATGGAAAATTTCGACCCTGTTGGTATCCACACAGGAGATTCCATTGTGTTTGCCCCAACTCAGACGCTGTCCGATATTGAAAATCAGATGCTGCGGGATGCCAGTCTAAAAATCATTCGTGCCCTTAAGATCGAAGGTGGCTGTAATGTCCAGCTGGCTCTGGATCCTCACAGTTTTAAATACTATGTCATCGAGGTTAATCCGCGGGTATCGCGTTCTTCAGCACTGGCTTCTAAGGCAACAGGTTACCCTATTGCTAAATTGGCTGCTAAAATTGCAGTTGGATTGACACTTGATGAGATGATCAATCCAGTAACTGGCACGACATATGCCATGTTTGAACCAGCCCTTGACTATGTTGTGGCAAAGATTCCCCGTTTTCCATTTGATAAGTTTGAAAATGGAGAACGCCGCCTAGGAACACAGATGAAGGCGACGGGTGAAGTCATGGCTATCGGCCGCAATATTGAAGAAAGTCTGCTCAAGGCTTGCCGTTCGCTGGAAATCGGTGTTCACCACAATGAGATGCCAGAATTAGCGACAGCTAGTGATGACCAGCTTTTCGAGAAGATTGTCAAAGCTCAGGATGACCGACTTTTCTACATTTCGGAAGCTATCCGTCGCGGTTTTAGCATTGAAGAAATTTCAGACTTGACCAAGATTGATATCTTCTTCTTGGATAAGTTGCTCCATATTTTTGAATTGGAGCAAGAGTTGCAAAAGAATGTTGGCAATCTTGATATCTTGAAAGAAGCTAAACGTTTTGGTTTTGGTGACAGAAAAATTGGTCAACTTTGGGGAATGGCTGCCGCAGACATTCGCCAGTTGCGCTTAGATAATAATATTATTCCTGTTTACAAAATGGTTGATACCTGTGCCGCAGAATTTGAATCTGCGACTCCATATTTCTACTCAACCTATGCCTTTGAAAATGAATCAATCAAATCAGATAAGGAATCAGTTATCGTACTGGGTTCTGGCCCAATTCGCATCGGTCAAGGGGTGGAATTTGACTATGCAACCGTTCACTCAGTTAAAGCCTTGCAGGCAGCTGGTTATGAAGCCATTATCATGAATTCCAATCCAGAGACCGTCTCGACTGACTTTTCTGTATCCGATAAGCTCTATTTCGAACCTCTCACTTTCGAAGATGTCATGAATGTCATTGATTTAGAGCAGCCTAAGGGGGTTATCGTACAGTTTGGCGGTCAGACCGCTATCAATCTGGCTGAACCATTGTCTAAGGCTGGTGTTAAAATCTTAGGAACCCAAGTGGCTGATTTAGATCGAGCAGAAGACCGTGACCTTTTTGAACAGGCTCTACAAGACCTTGATATTCCGCAGCCACCGGGTCACACAGCTACCAACGAAGAAGAAGCAGTAGCTGCAGCCCGTCAAATCGGCTTCCCAGTATTGGTTCGTCCTTCCTATGTCCTTGGCGGTCGTGCTATGGAAATTGTTGAAAACGAAGACGACCTTCGCTCTTACATGAGAACAGCGGTTAAGGCGAGTCCAGATCATCCTGTTCTTGTCGACTCTTATCTGGTTGGTCGTGAGTGTGAAGTCGATGCCATATCAGATGGTAAGAATGTCCTCATTCCGGGGATCATGGAACATATCGAACGAGCCGGGGTTCACTCAGGAGACTCTATGGCTGTTTACCCACCGCAAACCTTCTCTCAAGAGATCATCGATACCATTACCGACTATACCAAGCGTCTGGCTATCGGCCTTAATTGCTATGGTATGATGAACATTCAGTTTGTCATTCACGACGAAAGAGTTTATGTCATCGAGGTTAATCCACGCGCCAGCCGGACCGTGCCATTTTTATCCAAGGTAACAGATATTCCAATGGCTCAGGTAGCAACTAAGCTGATCTTAGGGCAAAGCTTAGCTGATTTAGGCTATCAGGACGGTCTCTATCCTGAGAGTGATCGAGTTCATGTCAAGGCCCCTGTCTTCTCCTTTACCAAATTGGCTAAAGTAGACAGCCTCTTAGGCCCTGAAATGAAATCAACTGGTGAAGTTATGGGGTCAGATAAAACCTTAGAAAAAGCCCTCTATAAAGCTTTCGAAGCCAGTTATCTTCACCTACCAACCTTCGGTAATGTCATCTTCACTATTGCAGATGATACCAAAGAAGAGGCTCTGGAGCTGGCGCGCCGCTTTGATGCTATCGGCTATGGTATCTATGCAACAGCTGGAACTGCCCGCTATTTCAAAAAACATGGTTTAAATTCAGTCATTGTTGATAAGCTAGGTGATAACGATGACAATGACATTCCAGCCCTGGTTCGGACCGGTGTTGTCCAGGCCATTGTTAACACGGTTGGTACCAAGCGAACAGCAGATGAAGATGGTCAGACTATCCGTAGCTCGGCCATTGAAGCAGGTGTTCCTCTCTTTACTGCACTGGATACGGCAGATGCTATGGTTAGAGTACTGGAAAGCAGGAGCTTTACAACTCAAGCTATTTAGAGAACCTTAGAATTTTTTATTATCAACTTAAGACTGGGAGAATTTCTCAGTCTTTTTTAGAAGTCTGAAAATGCAACTGGCTGTACTGATGATTTTGATAAAGTGATGCGTGAAGCAGCCAAATCGGCGTACTTTTAGCCTCTTGATCGTCAAACAGTTTACAGTCGCTGACAAATGAATAACATTATTTTTATCCTCAAAAAAATCGCAGTCAGACTAGGTGACAAGCCACAGAGTGTTTAAGCTATTCAGTGGGTAGTTTGAAATTGAGGATAAGGCAAGTGACAAGTTTGCAAGATTGAAGGTATGGCAAGGTGAAGATGACAATGTATCATTTGGACTTTAAAGAAGATTTGGTCAGTTTCACATCGAAGAAATTCTATAATCCCCCAACTAACCGATAGATTGTTAGAATTTAGGGAATTAAAAAGACGAAAAATTTTAAAAAAAGTCGATTCACGACATATTTTGGCCGTTTCACGACATTTTCGTGCACAAAGTAAAAAATAGGTTATACTGTCATTGTTGGATGCAATAGTTGAAGCTTGTTAGTATTTTTGATTGGTGATTAACTCAACAAGCTTCCTGACTCCTTCTTTATTTAAATCAACTCGGGTCCTTTGCTACTTTAGGCCCGAGTGATTCTTTACTCCCAAATAGTAAAAGGAGAGGCCGTATGGGTGCTTTCCTTTTGCTTTATTTACTAGTTTATACTCAAAGAAAATCAGTAATAGATAAGACGACGAAGCATAGACAGTACTGGGTTACGGCAAGCTGAAGCCAACGGGATATAGTTTTGATTTTTAAAGAGTATTAGCTTAATGTGCAATGCCACAGTCTTATAGGAGGTAGCGGCGAATGAGAACCTATCGGAGGTTTACTGTAACCAGCCTTATCACCCTAATGCTCATTATCTGGCTGGGATTTTTCTTGTCGATTGCCCTATGGAAGATTATCTTTCTAGGAGTAATTAATTTTATCCTAGACTATTTGGCCTACCGTGTAGCTTATGAGGAATCTTCTGGCAGTGAATTAACGTTGCGAGAAACATTACAAGGATTTTATCGGCTGATCGGCAATAAGTACTCACTAGTATTTTTAGGTCTTGTACTTATTACAGTCATCTACGATTATGTGACCCACAAACCTCAGATTGATAACTATTTCTTTATCAGTCTTCTCATAATGACTTGTGGGATTCAGTTTATCAGCGCTTCCAATGGTAGATCTAAGAAGTGCCAATAACATCCCAATCAGCTTATTCTTCTAATCTTATTTAATAAAATTAACAAAAATAAGTAATTGAGATGTTATTTTGGGATGGTAAAGTGTTAGAGTGGGTTTTCGATAATAGTTGTTAATTGAAAGTTAATTATTGTTAAAAATTTAGGTGATATTTATTTTATGGAGAAAAGTGATGAAAGCAAGTTATAAAGGAAAATTAATTGATGTCTGGCGAATTAGCAAGGCCGCTCCTTATCCTGCTTGGGTGGCAGAGGCCTTTAAAAAGAAGTGTTTGACTTGGAGGGATAGCAAGAATTTGCAGGTTCTGATTCCAGCTTTGGATCCTAATTGGGCTAGTGACAGCCATTTTTATGGCTATGGTATGTATGCAACAGCTCAGGTTGGTGATGTTATCGACCATACCAATGGACGGATTATTCCTGCTGAACGTTTCGAGCAAGCTTATCGTACTATTGGTGATTGGTAATAAACTTACCTAGAGATGGGGATGATTTTACGATAGGCTTATCCTCACCTTAGCTTTTTAATCAGTGTGAAAGTTTCTGCTGGCGGCAATTTTGGATTTTTCATGAGAGTGAGACAAAATCAGTAGGAGAATAGCAGTAAAAAACTCAAAAGTTGAAATTTTAGTTTGTATTCCTACCTCCGCACAGTTTAATCAAGATCCAAAGCCGTTAAGTCATGCAAAGGAATTTAGGAAATCTCCTAGGTGATAAAATACTTAGGAGATTTTTTATATTATCAGTAGACATATTTGTAAGGAGCTGAGCGCCAGCAGCTATGTCTCTAATTCTACAGTATGGTAGGCATGTTCAATTTTAGCTCTCAAACAGTTCAGTGACTGTTTAAGAGGGGTGTCTGAAAATGAGGAAAGTCTCCCAAGCATATTTTTGTAGACGCTTTCTTTTAGGCTTTTAAAGAAGGAAAATGAGCAATGGCCGATTCAAAAAGGACGACTGAAGCCTTGACCAGCTTTTTTCTAATCTTATCTATTATCATTATCCCGTGTATTTGGGGGACTTATTTACAGTGCACTAGCGATTTCTGATAGTGAAAGTCGGATGTTAGACTGGTGCCTGTAGGAATATTTTTGGCCCTTTCAGTACTTTTAGTTTGAGGATGATGTCTATTAAAAAATTATGAGTGACCCCCAAACAGTCTAAATCATCACTTCTGTCTAGTTTAATGATATAAATTGGATGTTTCAATCAGTTCAGCATTTCGTCTCGGTTTTATAGCTGAGATTTTTTAACAGTCTAAATCATAGGATTCTATCAGTATTTCCCTAGATAGTATAAGTTTTATGAGTGAAATCGTGCTATACTCCTATTACTATTGGAAGAAGGAGCAAAATATGATTAAGGTAATTGCGACCGATATGGATGGAACCTTTTTAAGAGATGATAAAACCTTTGATCGCCAGCGATTTGCCCGGGTTCTCAAGAAGTTAGAGGAACGAGATATTAAGTTTGTTATTGCTAGCGGCAATCAGCATTGCCAGTTGCGGTTGAATTTTCCGCAATACGATCACAGATTGACCTATGTGTCAGAAAATGGTTCTCATGTTGTGACAGAAAATCAAACGATCTGGGAAAATTTTATCGAGCGGCAGACAGCTCTTGACTGTTTGAATTTTCTTAAAGAAAACTTCCCTCAAGCTCTAAATATGGTTATCTGTAAAGATATGGCTTATTTATTGACAGATGCCGATCCTAAAACGATTGATGTGCTTAAGAGTTATTTGTTGCCAAAAATGCAACTGGTCGAGCGTTTTGAGCAAATGCCAGAGGATCCTATTTTTCAGCTGACGGTCTGGGTTCCTGAAGAATTAACCCAGCAAGTTGTGACGGAAGTTTCTCAGACTTTTGCTGACCGAAATTTGACAGGGACCTCCAGTGGTCCCGGAAGCGTTGATATCATCATCTCTGGTATGCATAAGGGGAAAGGGCTGAGCTATCTTCTTGATTATTGGGGGCTGGAAGCAGCTAATCTCATGTGTTTTGGTGATGGTGGCAATGATATTGAGATGCTAAAGCTGGCCGGTCAATCCTATGTCATGGCCAATGCACCAGAAAGCATTAAGGAGTTTGGACAGTTAGCACCATCGAATAATGAAGATGGGGTCTTACAGGTTATTGAAAACTATCTAGATAGGTTGTGAGAAGAAAGCTATGAAAATTGAACATTTAGCTATCTATGTCAAGGATTTAGAGGGAGCTCGAAATTTTTTTGAAACATACTTTCAAACCCAGTCCAATCAGCTCTACCACAACCCAAAGACTGGCTTTCGGTCTTATTTCTTGAGTTTTACAGATGGGGCTAGACTGGAAATTATGAGTAGGCCAGATACGTTAGACCTTGCTAAAGCAGCTAATCGAACTGGGTTGGCTCATTTTGCTATGAGTCTCGGAAATAGGAAGGCGGTTGATGATTTGACGAAACGCTTAGAGGCCGATGGTTACAAGTGCATCAATGGCCCTCGAACAACAGGCGATGGCTATTATGAATCTGTTATTCTAGGATTTGAGGATAATACCATAGAATTAACTGTCTAAATAATCGTATTTCTTATCTGTCTTTTAATATAGAGTTTAGCTGGTGATTTTCATCAGCTTTTTCCGTATGTAATCATAGGATAGTACCAATTCCTAGTAGGATTCTATAAGAAAGAGCCGTTATAAGGTTTTATAATATCAATAAGACTTAGCTTACGAAAGGAGTGGGGGTTGGCCCTAACTGATTTATGACCAAGAAATTATATTTGATGCGGCATGGAGAGACTCTTTTTAACACCCAAAAACGGGTTCAGGGCTGGTGCGATTCTCCTCTAACGCCAGATGGTATTGAGCAGGCGAAGCAGGCTAGGAACTGGTTTAAGGCCAATGATGTTGACCGTCAAGCTATCTATTCTTCAACCCAAGAACGAGCTGCAGATACGGCACGCCTTATTGCTGAAAATGATAGGATTAAGCAGCTCAAGGGGCTCAAGGAAATGAACTTTGGTATCTTCGAGGCCCAACCAGAAAATCTTTTACCAAAAATGCGGCCAGGAGCTCGCTCCTTTGAAAATCTCCTGGTTCCTTATGGCGGTGAGGATATTATTAAGGTTGGTGAGCGGGTTTGTCAAGAGGTTCTAATGACAGCAGAAAATGACCCAGCACAAGAAATCATTATGGTCAGTCATGGAGCAGCCCTCTGGGGACTCATTCAGCATTTAGATTTGGCTTTTCCAGAAGGAGTAACATTCGGTAACTGCAATATCTGCCTCTACGAGTACGAGAGTGGTAGTTTAATACTAAGAAAAGTCATTGATCCTTTAGGTAAGAAAGAAGTGGTTTTATGAAAACACTCTACCTCATGCGACATGGGCAAACACGTTTTAATGTGCAAAAACGAATCCAAGGAGCTTCAGACTCTCCCTTGACAGAGTTAGGTATTGAACAGGCCAGATTAGCTAAGCAATTCTTTGATGACCAGAAAATCGAGTTTGATGCTGTTTATGCCTCAACCCAAGAGCGAGCCGGCGATACAGCCCAAATCGTCAGCGGTCGTAATGATATTATCCGTCTCAAGGGACTCAAAGAGATGGATTTCGGCTCTTATGAGGCACAGCCGGAATACCTCAATCCACCTCTGCATACGGATGGAACAGGCTATCGCGATGCCTTCGTCTTTTTTGGAGGAGAAGATACTATGGCTGTCCGCCGCCGCATGGTTGAAACGCTCACCAATCTCATGGGGGAATTAGCAGAAGGCAGTCAGGTTTTAGCGGTCAGTCACGGGGCTGCCATTGCTCAGTTTTTTCGAGGAGCTTTGGAAGAAGTTCCTGATGTGCGAGGAATGAGTAACTGTGCTATTCTCAAGTTCACCTATGATAAAGGACAGTTTGATATGCACTATATCTACAATCCGATGCAAAAAGAGTTTATCTATCAAAAATAGTCGAACCTCTCCTTGGGAACCTCAGCCATTCGTGTTAAATATGGGATCGAGGTTGAGTTTTCCCTTTTTATTAACTGATTGCTTGGTAGTGGCTTAAGCAGCTGTTTCGTTAAGACAAGTAGAGTTGTATAATAGTCTTGTAAATCATTTTCCTAGAAGGAGTAGCTTAGATGGCAACACATCTTTATTTGATGAGGCATGGTGAAACCCTCTTCAATGTTCAAAAACGGATTCAGGGTTGGTGCGACTCTCCCTTAACTCAAAAAGGAGTTGATCAAGCCAAGCAGGCGGGCCGTTATATGCGAAAGCATGGTATTAAGGCAGACGCTTATTTTGCTTCAACAACTGAGCGGGCTTGTGATACCTTAGAGCTGGCGACAGGCGTAAGCAAGTACGGCCGTCTCAAGGGTCTCAAAGAAATGAGCTTTGGTAGCTTTGAAGGGCAGCAAGAGTACCTTCACCCACCGCGGGACTATCGTCGTAAGGTCGGTAATTATTATGAAATCCATGGTGGTGAGTCTGATAGTCAGGTTCAGGAGCGCCTTAAGGCAACCATCACCCAGCTGGCTCAAGATTATGATGGACAAACAATTTTAGCGGTCAGTCATGCTGGAGCCCTCATGCATTTTGCCCATGCCGTTGGGATTAATTGGGAATCCTACCAAATTTTTCCGACCAATTGCTCAATTTTTGAATACAGCTATGACCGAGGTCAATTCAAGCTACTAAGGCTAATTGATCCTATTCAAGAGGTCGTTTATAACTTTGATTAAAAGGTCAGATTAGAGCGAAAGCATAGGATAGTATTAGAATTTCTAATGATAGATGAGGTTTGCCAAATTTTATCGGGCTATAATAAGAATAATGAAAGAAAGGAAGTATTCTCATGACTAAATTACAAGCATTTCCAGATGGTTTTTTATGGGGTGGAGCAACGGCGGCTAACCAATGCGAAGGGGCTTACGATGTTGATGGACGTGGCCTAGCCAATGTTGATGTGGTCCCGATTGGTCCCGATCGTTTCCCAATCATTGCTGGTAAACGAAAAATGTTCGACTTTGAAGAGGGCTATTTCTATCCGGCCAAGGAATCCATCGATTTCTACCACCACTACAAAGAAGACATCGCCCTCTTTGCTGAGATGGGATTTAAAACCTACCGAATGTCTATCGCTTGGTCGCGAATTTTCCCCAAAGGGGATGAAAGTCAGCCTAATGAAAAAGGTTTGGCCTTCTACGAAGCAGTCTTTAAAGAATGTCACAAATATGGCATTGAACCTCTAGTGACCATTACTCATTTCGATTGCCCAATGTTCTTAATTGAGCATTATGGCGGCTGGCGAAATCGCAAACTGATTGACTTTTACGGTAATCTCTGCCGGGCTATCTTTAATCGTTACAAAGGACTAGTTAAGTATTGGTTGACCTTCAATGAAATCAATATGATTCTGCATGCACCATTCATGGGAGCGGGTATTTGCTTTGAAGAAGGTGAAAACGAAGAAGAAGTCAAATATCAAGCAGTGCACCATGAACTGGTCGCCTCAGCCTTGGCCACTAAGATAGCTCATGAAGTAGATCCTGAAAATAAGGTTGGTTGTATGCTGGCGGCAGGGCAATATTATCCGAATACCCCTAATCCTGCTGACTACTGGCAAGCCATGCAGGACGACCGGGAAGGCTATTCTTTGATTGATGTTCAGGCGCGTGGCTACTATCCAAACTACCTCCTTAAAAAATTTGAACGTGATGGCCTTGATATCACAATGACCGAGCAAGATTTGGGACTCCTGAGAGACCATACGGTTGATTTTGTTTCTTTCTCTTATTATTCCAGCCGAGTGGCTTCTGCCGATCCAAAAGCTAATGAAGAAACACAAGGTAATATCTTTGCTTCCATTAAAAATCCTTACCTGACCTCATCTGAATGGGGCTGGCAGATTGATCCTCTAGGACTTCGGATTACCTTGAATACCATCTGGGATCGTTACCAAAAACCATTATTTGTCGTCGAAAATGGTCTAGGGGCAATTGATGAACCGGATGCGAATGGCTATGTTGAAGATGATTATCGCATTGACTACCTGCGGGAACACATCAAAACTATGAATGCGGCTATCAATGAAGACGGTGTTGAGCTTCTTGGCTACACCACTTGGGGCTGTATTGACCTCGTATCAGCTGGTACTGGTGAAATGAAGAAGCGCTACGGATTTATCTATGTTGATCGTGATAACCAAGGAAATGGCAGTCTCAAACGCTCCAAGAAGAAGTCCTTCGACTGGTACAAGAAGGTTATTGCTTCCAATGGGACAGATATTGATTAGAAGCCGAGTGTACTACAGGCAAAGTCAAGACCTCAGACTTCTGTGGCTTTAAAGCTCAAAAAGACGCTTTTATACTGAAAGTTGTCTTTTTCTTATGCCGAAAAATTCTGTGTTATACTAAATTCATGAAAACTTTTGAAGAAATTTATGCCAACCATGCGGAGATGCCCTATATCTCAGCTAAATATGAGGACGAGCTGAGACGCAAGACCATTCCTAAGCGTAACATGGAACGAACGAGAGAAGGTTTGCTACCTGGACACATTATCTTGCTTTGGCGGATTAATTTTGGTACCTATACGACCTACAGTCCTCAGCACAAATATTTCTATACGACTTATGGTATTGACGTCCAGAAGGAATTGGACTGGTTGATAAAACACGATTACCTTCGTCTGATGTCTGCCCAAGAATCACTCATCTATTTGCGAGCTGATGAGCTTAAAGACTTCCTAAAAATTAAGACAGTCAAGGGCTTGTCCAAGATGAAGCGGCAGGACTTGGAGCAAAAAACGTTAGAGGTATACAGTGAAGACGAATTGGCGCCGCTCTTTGTTCTGCGGGGGTATGCTTTGACAGCCAAGGGTAAAGAGGTCTTAGCTGCTCATTCAGAAATTGTTCGGCGACACCCGCAAAAGAAATTTTAAGTGATTACCGTAACCAAGGCTGAATTTTCAAACTCATTTCCAATCTCCCTTTCTGTCCAGAATTTTCTTTGAGGATTAAGCCCCATAAATAAATAATACCAGACAGGAAAAGCCCTTTGAAGCGAGAGCGAAGTGTGCTATAATAAGCTAGTTAAAAGATTCAAATTAGGAGAAGAATAATGGAACTAACTCGTGATCAAGTATTCGTTAATCAATATCACTATGATGCCCGCAATTTGGAATGGGAAAAGCAAAATGGTGAACCCAAAACCAATGTTGAAGTAACTTTCCAATTGGTCAGCAAGGATGACAAGAAAAACGAAACTCATTTGGTAGCTGTTTTGCAGTTCCAAATCGTCCGTGATGAATTTGTCATTGCTGGTGTCATCTCACAAATGGTGCACGTCCATAATCGTTTAGTTAATGAACCAAAAGAATTTTCTCAAGAAGAGGTTCAAAGTTTGGCAGGACCGCTCTTGGAAACGTTGCAGCGCCTAACTTACGAAGTGTCTGAAATCGCTCTTGACCGTCCAGGTATTAATCTGGAATTCTAAAATGAAATTAGCAGTTATAACGGACTCCTCGGTCTACCTCCCCAAAGATTATTCGGATCACCCCGACCTTTATATCTTGGATATTCCCATTATGATTAGTGGTGAGACCTATGTCGAGGGGAAAAATCTGACCATTGAGGAATTTTATCCCAAGATGCAGCAAGCTTTCGATCTGCCGATGACTAGTCAGCCCAGTATCGCAGATTTAGAGGAGACCTTGATCAATTTGGAAAAGGGCGGTTACAGCCATATTCTGGGGATTTTCCTTTCCAGCGGTATCTCAGGCTTCTGGCAAAATATCCAGTATTTGATTGAGGAACACAGCCAGCTGACGATCGCCTTTCCAGATAGTAAGATTACTAGCAGTCCCATGGGATATATGGTGACCTCAGCTTTAGAAGGAGCGAAAGCCGGGCTGAGCTTTGAAGAGATTTTAGGCCAGTTGGAAATCATGATTGCTGGAACTGAAGCCTATATTATGGTAGATGACCTCAATCACTTGGTAAAAGGCGGCCGCCTCTCCAATGGAGCTGCTCTTTTGGGAAATCTGCTTAATATCAAACCCATTATGTATTTCAATGATGGGGTCATTGAGGTTTTCGAGAAGGTTAGAACCGAGAAAAAAGCCCTCAAACGTTTAATTGCGATTTTAGACCAGAGAGCTGAAGAAAGAGCCTACAAGACTTGGATTATTGAGGCCAATGCCCAAGACAAGGCTCAAGCCTTTCGTCAGCAGCTCTTGGCCAGTGGCTTTAAAGGTGACTTGGATATTGTTCCTTTTTGTGGCGTGATTTCTACCCACCTTGGAGAAGGGGCAGTGGCGGTCGGTTTTACACCCAAGGCGGATTAGCGGCCGCATTTTTTAATAAGGCTGACTTGGTCAACTGTACTTAGTCAATTATAGGAGGAAACAGGTATGAGTATTAAAGTTATTGTGGCAGGATTTAAGGGACGGATGGGCTCAACCGCTGTCGATATGGTCAAGGGAGATGCTGATTTGGAATTGGCGGGACTTCTTGATCCCTTCGCTCCTGAAAAAGAGATTGATGGCATTCCGGTCTTCAACAAGAAGGAAGACTTAGTTGGCTTCGATGCTCAGGTTTGGGTTGATTTCACCATGCCCAAGGTTGCCTATGAAAATACTCGTTTTGCTTTAGAAAACGGCTTTGCTCCTGTTGTTGGGACAACAGGCTTTACACCTGAGCAAATCAGCGAATTGATCGAACTTTCTCGTCAGCAAAAAGTCGGTGGTCTGATTGCGCCTAACTTTGCTATCGGAGCCATTCTTCTTATGGAGTTTGCTGCTAAGGCAGCCAAGTATTTCCCGGATTTAGAAATCATCGAACTCCATCATGATAAGAAAAAAGATGCCCCTAGCGGAACGGCCGTTAAGACTGCTGAATTAATTCAGAAGGTCCGTGCTCCTAAGAAACAGGGGGCTCCGGATGAGGAGGAGACCCTGACTGGTGCACGTGGAGCTGAGTTTGATGGTTTTCGCATCCATTCAGTCCGCCTTCCGGGTCTGATAGCTCACCAAGAGGTCATCTTTGGTGCTGAAGGCCAAGGCTTGACCCTTCGGCACGATTCCTATGACCGCGTTTCCTTCATGAGCGGAGTTAATCTAGGGATCAAAGAAGTGGTGAAACGAGAGGAACTCGTTTATGGGTTGGAAGAATTACTATGAGATTAAAAAATTTGCCTTCTGAGTTTCAGGAGGCTTTACCAGTCTTAGAGAAGATAAAATCAGCAGGCTATGAGGCCTATTTTGTCGGAGGATCGGTGCGGGATGCCCTCTTAAATCGGCCCATCCACGATGTCGATATTGCGACCAGCTCCTATCCTCAGGAAACCAAGAGGATCTTTGAGAGGACGGTAGACATTGGCATTGAACACGGAACAGTCTTGGTCTTGGAAAATGGCGGCGAGTATGAGGTTACGACCTTTAGAACTGAAGATGTTTATGTTGATTACCGCAGACCCAAGAGCGTCTCTTTCGTCCGCTCCTTGGAAGAAGATCTCAAACGACGAGATTTTACTGTCAATGCTTTTGCTTTAGCTGAGGATGCCCAAATTGTTGATCTTTTTGATGGCTTCAGCGACTTGGAGAACCAGGTTCTGCGGGCGGTTGGCAGAGCTGATGAGCGTTTTAGCGAGGATGCCTTGCGAATTATGCGTGGGCTTCGTTTTGCGGCTAGCTTGAATTTTACCATTGAAACTAGTACTTTTGCGGCCATGAAGATCTACGCTCCTCTCTTAGAAAAAATTTCGGTTGAGCGGTCCTTTATCGAGTTTGATAAGCTCTTGACTGCTCCTTATTGGAAAAAAGGATTGGAAGCCTTGATTCAGGCTAAGGCTTGTGACTATCTGCCTGATTTACAAGGGAAGGCTGACAAATTGGCGACCTTGCTGACAGATTATGCAGATGATTTTGTCTTTGCGACCAGCGAACAAGCCTGGGCTGCTCTCTGCTTAGCCTTGAAAATCAAGAATTGCAAGGCTTTCTTGAAAAAGTGGAAGACCTCCAGTCACTTTCAAAAGATGGTAACACAATTAGTAGCTATTTACGACCATCGTCTAACGGCTGTCCACGATAAGCAAACCCTTTATCGCTACAGTAAGCCTCTGGCAGAGTTAGCTGAAAATCTACGACAGGCTCAAGGTTTGACGGTCGATTTTGACTTGATTGCCCAGTTGGATGCTAGTCTCCTCATTCATCATAAGAAAGAGATTGTTGTCAACGGCGGTGACCTCATGGCTCAATTAGGACTCCAGCCAGGTCCAGCGCTGGGGCAGGTTTTGAACCAGATAGAGGCCGCTATTGTTCAAGGGGAGTTAGCTAATGAACGAGAAGCTATTTTAGCCTTTGCTGGAGCCAAGACTGATAACTAACCATAATTATCTAGCATAAATATATTTATGTAATATAAAAGAATTTTCTAGTCCTAAGGAGGAAAAATGAACGATTTTATTGTAGAAGGATTGACCAAATCGGTTGGAGATAAGACCGTTTTTTCAGATATTTCCTTTATTATTCACGATCTGGATCGCATCGGTTTGATTGGGGTTAATGGGACTGGGAAAACAACACTCCTAGATGTTTTGGCGGATAAGATTGGCTTTGATGGAGATGTTTCTCCTTTTTTAAAGGCCAAAGATTATAAAATGGCCTACCTGACTCAAGAGCCAGATTTTGATGATAGCCAAACAGTGTTAGATACGGTTCTCTCGTCTGATTTGAAAGAAATGGTGCTGATTCGCCAGTACGAGGAACTTATGCTCCACTATGATGAGGCCAATCAAGCCCAGCTGGATCAGATCATGGCTGAAATGGACAGTTTAGATGCTTGGACTATTGAGAGCGAGGTTAAAACTGTCCTGTCTAAGTTGGGCATTTCCGAATTGACTCAAAAAGTCAGCCAGCTTTCCGGAGGATTAAAACGGAGGGTGCAGCTGGCTCAGGTTTTGTTAGGGAATGCGGACTTGTTACTGATGGACGAGCCAACCAACCACCTCGACATTGACACCATTGCCTGGCTGACGAATTTTCTCAAAACCTCCAAGAAAACCGTCTTCTTTATCACTCATGATCGCTATTTCTTAGATAGTGTGGCGACACGCATTTTTGAATTGGAGCAGGCCCGATTGACCGAGTACCAAGGCAACTACCAAGATTATGTCCGTCTCAAGGCCGAAGCAGATGAGCGAGAAGCAGCCAATCTGCATAAGAAGCAGCAGCTCTACAAGCAGGAATTGGCCTGGATGCGGACCCAACCCCAAGCCAGAGCTACCAAGCAACAGGCCCGAATCAATCGCTTTAAGGAGCTCAAGGGGGAATTACAAAAGCCATCCTCGACCGGTGAATTGGCCATTAATTTCCAAACCAGCCGAATTGGCAAGAAGGTACTCAATTTCAAGGGGGTATCTTTTGCCTATCCCAACAAGCCAATTTTGCAGGATTTTAATCTTTTGGTGCAGAACAAGGATCGAATCGGCATTGTCGGTGATAATGGCGTTGGCAAATCGACCCTCCTCAATCTCATTAATGGAGATTTACGGCCGACTTCTGGCCAGCTTGATATTGGTGAGACAGTGAGAATTGGTTATTTCTCCCAGCAAATTAAGGGGATGGACGAGAGCAAGCGAGTCATCAATTATTTGCAAGAGGTGGCCGATGAAGTCAGGACAACTGTGGGGACAACCAGTATTACCGAACTTCTGGAACAGTTCCTATTTCCGCGTTCTAGTCATGGTACACGGATTGCCAAGCTATCTGGCGGTGAGAAAAAGCGGCTGTACCTTCTTAAGATTTTGATTGAGAAACCTAATGTTTTACTTCTGGATGAGCCAACCAATGACTTGGATATTGCAACCCTGACTGTTTTGGAGAATTTTCTCCAAGGTTTTGGCGGGGCTGTTATCACTGTTAGTCACGACCGCTACTTCCTAGATAAGGTAGCTAATAAAATCTTAGCCTTTGAAAATAACACGGTTCGGGAGTTTTTTGGCAATTATACTGATTATCTGGATGAGCAAGAATTTCTTCGACATCAAGCCAGCCCTGACAGTCAAAAGGCTGAAAAAGAATCCCAAGATGCTCCAAAAGAAGAGTCTGTCAAGAAACGCATGTCTTGGCAGGAAAAGCAGGAATGGGCTTCAATTGAAGATGACATTGCCAGTCTGGAAGATAAGATTGCGGCAGTTGAAGCTGATATGGGAAATTATGGCAGTGACTTCACCAAGTTGGCCGACCTGCAAAAAGAACTAGACCAGCTCAACCAAAACCTGCTGGAAAAATATGAGCGCTATGAATATCTGAGTGAGTTGGAGAGCTAAGGACTAGTTTATTTCTTAAGTAGCGAGATCGTTAGAAACTCCGAAAAGAAGTTGCTTGCGTCTGCACTGCCTAAGAAAGCATCAAAATTCTGATTGTGATTTTAATCAAGTACGAGTATAAGAAAGGAAACCAAACCCTCTATGAACCTTATCTGGTCTTATTTGAAAAAATATCCTAAGTGGCTGGTTTATGACTTCTGCGGAGCTTTCTTATTTGTAGTGGTCAATCTGGGCTTACCGACGGTTTTGGCTCGGATGATTGACCAAGCTATTAATCCCAAAGATAAGCAGTCTCTGACCTTTTGGGCCCTGATTATGCTGGCTGTTGTCATTTCGGGAATTATCGGCCGGGTGACACTGGCCTATGCAACTGGAAAGCTATCGACGAATATGGTCCGAGATTTGCGTCGGGACATGTATGCCAAACTGCAGGACTATTCCCACGAAGAGTATGAAAAAATCGGTGTCTCTTCACTGGTGACACGTATGACTAATGATGCCTTTGTTTTGATGCAGTTTACCGAAATGAGTTTGCGGATGGGGGTGGTGACACCGCTTATGATGACTTTTTCTGTTGTCATGATTTTAGTCACCAGCCCGTCCTTGGCCTGGGTAGTTGCTGTTTTTATGCCTTTCTTAATAGCAACCATTGCCTATGTGGCGATCAAGACCCGTCCTTTATCTGAGCGGCAGCAGAGGACTTTAGATAAAATTAACCAGTATGTTCGGGAAAATCTGAGCGGCCTGCGGGTCATTCGGGCCTTTGCTCGTGAGTCATTCCAAGAAGACCGTTTTGACGAAAAAAATCAGGATTATGCTGGTATTTCAACGAAACTCTTTACCCTGACCGGCCTGACTGAACCCCTGTTTATCCAGATTATTGTTGCTATGATTGTGGCGATTGTCTGGCTTGCTTTGAAACCTCTGCATCAGGGAAGTCTGCAAATCGGAGATTTAGTGGCTTTCATCGAATATAGTTTTCATGCCCTCTTTTCTTTCTTAATTTTTGCCAACCTCTTTAATATGTACCCTCGGATGGTCGTTTCCAGTCGACGGATCAATGAAGTCATGGATATGCCCCTATCTATTTCGCAAAATCCTGACGGGGTAACCGAAACAGACAGTCGGGGTTATCTGGAATTTGATCATGTCACCTTTGCCTATCCGGGTGAAACAGAAAGTCCAGTTCTCCACGATATTTCCTTCAAGGCTGGCCCCGGGCAAACGACGGCCTTTATCGGCTCAACTGGTTCTGGAAAATCCTCTCTGGTCAGTCTGGTCCCGCGTTTTTACGATGTCACCTTGGGCAAGATTTTGGTTGATGGTGTCGATGTCCGTGATTACAATCTCAGGGCCCTGCGGCAGAAGGTTGGCTTTGTTCCGCAGAAAGCTTTGCTTTTTACCGGTTCGATTGAAGAAAATCTCAAATATGGGAAGCGTGATGCTGACATTCAGGAGCTTGATCAGGCAGCCTCAGTAGCCCAAGCCAAGGAATTTATCGACAGTCGTGAAGAAGGGTACGCCACCCATCTAGCCGAAGGCGGCAGCAATCTTTCTGGTGGTCAAAAGCAGCGCCTAGCCATTGCCCGAGCCGTTGTCAAAAAGCCTGATATTTATATCTTCGATGATTCTTTCTCAGCCTTGGATTATAAAACTGATGCACAGCTGCGAAAACGGCTCAAGGAAGTCACTCAGGATGCGACTGTCTTGATTGTAGCTCAGAGGGTGGGAACTATCATGGATGCAGATCAAATCATTGTTCTTAACGAAGGTCAGATCGTCGGTAGAGGTACCCATGAAGAACTCATGAAAACCAATGATATCTACCGCGAAATCGCTAACTCCCGGCTCAATGCTGGCAAGCTCTTGGAAGAAAACTAGAAAGGAGGGGCTTATGTCAAAAAATGTCTTTTTACGCTTGTGGTCCTATTTAAAACATTATCAGAGCACCCTCTATCTGGCAATCTTTCTTAAAATTGTGGGAGCAGTGGCCAGTGTTGTTGAACCCTTTGTTTTGGGTCTCATGGTGACAGAACTGACCTCTAGCCTTTTATCCGGTCGAGCTATTGATGGGAAGAAAATTCTCTTTCTCATTATTGTTTATGCTATTCGTGGTCTTTTATCTGAAATTGGTAGTTATGGTTCTAATTATTTCATGACCAGAACGGTGCAACGCTCTATCCACGATTTGCGTCATGATCTCAGTCATAAAATCAATAAGATTCCTGTATCTTATTTTGATAAGCACAAGTTTGGGGATATGCTGGGGCGCTTTACCAGCGATGTTGAAACTGTTTCTAACGCCCTGCAGCAATCCTTCTTGCAGATTATCAATGCAGTTCTAACTCTAGCCATGGTCATCGCTATGGTTCTCTACCTCAATATCCAATTAGGCCTTTTCGTTATTGCAACGATTCCCATCACTTATTTCTCAGCGTCTTATCTTCTGAAAAAATCCCAGCCCTATTTCAAACGTCAGGCTGATGTTTTAGGAGATATGAATGGTTTTGTTCAAGAAAATCTGACGGGTTTTAATGTTATCAAGCTCTACGGCCGAGAAGAGGCTTCTGCGCAGGAATTCGACGGTATTCTCGACGAGTTGCAGGAGGTTGGTTTCAAGGCCAGCTTTATTTCAGGTATCATGATGCCTATCCTCAATGCCATCTCAGATACTTCCTATTTGATTATTGCTGTCTGGGGCGGCCTCAAGGTTATCGCCGGAAAATTGACCATTGGTAATCTTCAAGCTTTTGTCCAATACCTCTGGCAAATTGGGCAGCCCATTCAAACATTGACTCAATTAGCTTCTATGCTCCAATCAGCCCGCTCATCTCTAGAACGGATTTTTGCTGTTCTGGATGAAGAGAATGAAGTAGCTGATGTCACCGAGCACCTCTCCCATGATTTAACCGGTCAGGTGTCCTTCAGGCATGTAGATTTCCAATACGCAGAAGGAAAGCCATTGATTAAGGACTTTAATTTGGATGTTCAGCCTGGTCAGATGATTGCTATTGTTGGGCCGACTGGAGCAGGCAAAACAACCCTAATCAACCTGCTTATGCGCTTTTATGATGTGACCAAGGGCGCTATTACAGTAGATGGCCACGATATTCGCCATCTATCTCGGCAGGAGTACCGTCAACAGTTCGGTATGGTGCTCCAAGATGCTTGGCTTTATGAAGGAACCATCAAGGAAAACTTACGCTTTGCTAAGTTAGATGCGACAGATGAGGAAATTATCGCAGCAGCCAAGGCGGCTAATGTTGACCACTTTATTCGAACCCTGCCAGGCGGTTACAATATGGAAACGAACCAAGAATCCAGCAATGTTTCTCTGGGGCAGAAGCAGCTCTTAACCATCGCTAGGGCTCTTTTGGCCGATCCAAAGATTCTGATTTTGGATGAGGCGACTTCCTCGGTTGATACCCGTTTAGAACTCTTGATTCAAAAAGCCATGAGTCGACTTATGGAGGGACGGACAAGCTTCGTCATTGCCCATCGCTTATCAACCATTCAAGAAGCTGATAAGATTCTGGTTCTCAAGGACGGTCAAATTATTGAGCAGGGCACTCACGACAGGCTCTTGGCTGATAAGGGCTTCTATCATGATCTTTATATGAGTCAATTCAGCCAGTCTTAAAACAGTGCTATCAATTCCTTCACTGCAGGCTAACCTCTTTTGCCCTTTTGAATGAAAGTATTTATGGGAGAAGCGTATCGAGAATGAAAAAAGCACGGAAAGTCTATTTTAAACAAAGGAGTTAACAATGAATGGATTAGAAGATATGAGCTCAGAAGAACTTCGGCAGCTTTTTCCTATCTTTTTGGTAGCCCACAATGATGACTGGACAAATTGGTATGAAGAGGAGAAAAAGAGTATTTTGGACTTACTTGCGGATAAATTTTCTGTCAGCGTTCATCATATTGGCAGCACCGCTATTCCCAAGATTTGGGCTAAAAACATTGTGGATATTTTACTGGAAGCTGATAACAGACAAAGTCTTCAAGAGATTAAGACCATCCTGCTGGCTAACGGTTGGCTTTTTATGAGCAAGACTGAAACTCGCATATCGCTTAAGAAAGGTTACACAACAAGTGGTTTTGCTCCAAGAGTTTTTCATCTGCATCTGCGACTTTTGGGAGATTGTGATGAACTCTATTTTAGAGACTATCTGATTAAACATCCGAAAACGGCTAAAGCTTATGAAGAGTTGAAACTTTCTCTCTGGAAAAAATTCGAACACGACCGTAATAGTTATACGGAGGCTAAAGCAGACTTTATCAGGAAATATACTGAATTAGAAAAGCAAAAGGGTGATAAGAATAGGAAAATCCTATAATACAGCCTACTTTCCTCGGTTTGACAGATAGCCAAACAATTGAAGTGTTAATCATTTGTCAATCCTGCATCGGCCATGATGCAGGATTTTTCATTATGGCTTGAAGCTAGTTTTTCTCAAAGAGAAAAACAAGAAAACCACCAGCTTAGCTGGTGGCTGATAAAGACTTCTAGTTTCCATTTATTATGCGATTGTCAGTTCGCTTTGCGGCTTTGGATGCCAAACAAATAAATCACTCGCAAATGTCTAGAAGAAAATTGCTATGATAAGAATGTAAGGAGGGGAGAGAAGTGCATGATGATTTTGAAAGATAAAGGTCAAGAAGTTATACACCTTTCTGCTAGACAAAGAGACTTTATGACTTCTGAAGCTTTGACACAGGAACTCCAGGCCATTTCATCAGCGGCTTTTTATAGTATGTGTTTCGCACTACCGATCTTTTTTGAATTTTTATATTTTACAAGGCTGAGAATACTTTGTAGTTATGAAGCTAATATTTCTTATTATGATTAGCCAGATTGGATTTGGATATTAAAAGGATGGATTGACCATTGACCAAATTTTTGAAAATATTTTATGATTTGTCTCGCACCGCAAGGTGCGAGACGGACTAAAAGTCACATAATTAAAAAGGTCCGAAATTTTTCGGATCTTTTGTTGTTATTTAATAGTTTACAGTTCAGCGAATCCTAAAGTAGAGCGAGAGAAGGGCAATGCCAATCATCAAGAAGAAGGAAGCGACCATAATGCCAATAATACTGGCCGAAAACAGGGGGCTGCCCAGTAGAATAAGGCCAAATAGGATAGTAAGAACAGCCGAGGAGAGATTGATGGAGTATCTCGGATAGCCAGCCCGACGTAGCTGAACGCCAGTGACTAGGCGCAGCAGTCCAGATAGCAAGACCCAGTAAGCAATGATGGTCATAAAGGCTTTAGTCAAGGAAAAGACAGAGCTGCTCAGAAGTACAAAGCCAAAGACGACAGAAAGCAGACTTTGAATGAGCTGCCAAATGCTACGGTATTGGGGACTGTTCAAATATTCCAAAAAACTAGCAATTCCAGTCACAAAGATAATCAAGGCGATGATCCAGGCAATCGTAGCCACGCTTGTTAGTGGATTAGCAAAGAGAAAGACAGCGTACAGGATTGAAAACACTCCTCCGATTAAAGGAAACCATTTCATAAGTAGACCTCACTTCTATGTTTATCCCTATTATAGTTTAGCAATAAAAGAAAAGCAAAGAGAACCCATCATTATTAATAAAAATAGGGACATGGCAATAGTTCGAGACCATCGCTATGTCCTTTTCTCAGAAGATCTAGTAGTTTATACTCTTTGAAAGTCAAAATAATAAGCCTTCGAGTACACAGCCTAATACATTCGTGGCAAGTTTCTATGTTGTTACTCATTAGCATGAATGTCATAATTGTTGAGTAGCCAATCACCAACGCCCGGTGCGTCTGGGTTGTGAGCAGGTTGATTTTTATCAAGAGCGCGCAGTTCTTCCATTTCTTGGCTTGTCAATTCAAATTCGAAAATATCAAGATTCGATTTGATACGAGCTGGTTTAGTTGATTTTGGCAAGACAAGGATACCTTCTTGGTTCTCAAAGCGAAGGATAATTTGTCCGACATCTTTACCGTATTTTTCAGCCAGCTTTTTGATGACTGGATCAGACAGCAGCTCCTTATTCCCCTGACCAAGTGGTCCCCAAGCCTCGATGAGGACATTATCTTTAGCTAGCAGTTCTCGCAATTCTTTTTGTTGGGCATAGGGGTGCATTTCAACTTGGTTGACAGCAGGCCTAGTTTTAAACTGTGGCACATACTCTTTCCATAGTTTAGGTGTCATATTAGAGACACCGATAGATTTGATTTTGCCAGCAGCCTGAAAATTCTCCAAGGCACGCCAGCCATCTAAGACCTCTCCGTAAGGCTGATGAAGCAGGACCAAATCGATGTAGTCTAAATTAAGCTTTTCTAACGAAGTATTTAAGCCTTTGACGGCTAAATCATAGGCGTAATCCTGCAGCCAGAGCTTGGTAGTCACGAAGATTTCTTCGCGCGGAATGCCAGAGTCCGCAATAGCTTGGCCAACTTCTTTTTCATTCATGTAAGCCTGTGCGGTGTCGATGTGGCGATAGCCCACCGCGAGAGCTTCTTTGACTGCCGTATAAGTCGAGCCGTCCGCAGGGATGCGGAAGACCCCGAAACCAACTGCGGGGATAGTATTGCCGTCGTTAAGTGTAAATGTTTGTACCATGGTTTTTCTCCTTTTTAACAAGATATAAAGCCGTTAAGCGACTCAAAGAAATTTAGGAAACCTGACGAGGAAACACTAAAGATCCTAGGAAAGCGAGTCTAATTTCACAGAGTCGTAGGCGCGTTCAATTAACAAGATACAGCCAGATATCTGTTAGCTAAGTGTTATGCACTTGGTAACAAAGGCTAATGATAAGAGTGAATTGGCTGCTTCTAGTTTTATTTTTTTCAAAATTTGCCAAAAGCTAACTAAATAATATAAGCTATTACTAAACAAGTAATGTACGCTAATCGCGTACAATGCCAAAGTTTGTATTGACAAATCTGCTTGGTTCCAGTGCGACTTCCTTTACAAAATCAGCGATAGCCAGCCGCGAAATATTGTTGGCATAAATGATATCACCTTTGGGAATTAAATCATAAGAGCGGTCGCTTGAATTGTCAAGCCAACCTGGTCGTAAAATTGTGATATCAAGGCCTGAGTTTTCCAAAATATCAGCAGCCTGTCGATAAGGTCTTAGAATTCCTGCAACTTGGCCATTTTGACCAGGTAATTCACCATAAATGCCATAAGATGAAATAAAAATAATGCGCTTGGTCTGTGTTGCCTGCATGGCATTGATGATGGCTGTTACCATTCTTGGCAGATCGCCTGATAAAGCAACGAAAACGAGATCACTGCCAGTAAGGGCTTGTTCTAAGGCAGCTTTATCAAAGACACTGGCTGCGATTTTTATCGTACGAGCGCTATCTGGCAGTTTATTGGCCGACCGAGAAAACAAGGTTAGCTCCGCATCTGTCTCATCTAATAATATTTTTGTTGTGGCACGGCCGAGTGACCCTGTTGCGCCGATGATTGTTACTTGTGTCATTTGATATCCTCTTTCTATCCCATACGGCCATTCTTCATGGCAGCGATGACCCCACCGTCAATAAGAAGGTCTGTTCCTGTAATGAAGCTAGCCTCCTCGCTAAGTAAATAGGCACTCGCAGTGGCAACTTCAGCTGTTGTTCCAACACGTTTAGTGGCCGAATTATCAATCAAAGATTGGTAACCAGTCGGATTTGCTTTCAGTTCGTGACGTGCCAAAGGTGTAATGATGATACCAGGGCTGATACTATTGAGTCGAGCTCCGCGCTCTGCCCAATTTAGACTTTCTGCCTGAACCCTCAGAATATTGCCCTGCTTGGAGATACCATAGGCACCTCCAGGCATATCTTCTTGAATAAAATCCAATTTGCCTAAATCATCTGCTGGTGCTGTCATCAAGGCTTGACGTTGTTCAACTGTCACAAAGTCCGTAAACATGTGTCCAGCCATACTTGAAATGACAAGACCAGAACCACCAGGTGCTATGATTTTTCCGAAAATTTCTAGAGCGATAGCTGTCCCAACCAGATCCACCCGAAGGACATCCGCAAAAGTAGCTTGATTTGGTGAAAGTCCCGCTGTATGGACGTAGTAGTTGATATCGCCTAGTTGTTTGGCCTTATCGGCAAAGGCTTGGATAGAGGCGCATTCACCTGCGTCAACAATGACTGTTTCGACGGTGAAGCCAGCATTCTCCAAATCTTCCTTGGCATTCTCAAGATTTGTTTGATTGATATCTCCTAAAATAAGTGTTTTGCTGGTTGCGATGCGGCGCACAATTTCAAGTCCAATAGCTCCTGTACCTAGCAGGACTACAATATCCTTTGATTTTTTCATATTTATAATTCATTCCTTCCTTATCCTATAGTTTTAATCAATTTTACACGCCCAGCCGGTAAATTTCTGCTCCAGTCATTATAATACTTAGTAACTTAAGAGTGCTAGAGTAAAAAATCCTTTCTCAATAGGTGCTAGCCACTTGCTTGGTAATTTTCCACTGACCGTTCACTTTTTCAAAATACATTTTGGTTTGCAAACGCCAGATTGAAGGCCCTATGCCCCAAACCCGCGCTTTGATACGGCTTTGCCCGATGAGACTGGCGCTGTTTTCCCCGACAGTCACCCCCTTAATGGCCTCCTCCTGCCAGGAGTAGTAGGTCATCTCCCCTGAAGCGATCTGGTCCAGCCACTCGCTCACCGGCTGACGATAACCTGTCATGTGAATCAGTAAGGTACCTGGTTCCAACAGCTTTTCAAGCATATTAATATCCTTGGTCACCATAGCTTGATTGATTTGGCGGTAAAGATTTTTCAAGATTTCATCATCTGTCACAAGCATTACCTCCTTTTGGTTGATGAATTCAGTATAAACCCTTATAATCAAATTATCCAATACTTATTTTTGATTATTAATAAAATTATTTTATAAGGAAAAGAAAGGAGCTAAACACAGGCTGTGTGTGAAGTGAGTTAAAAGTTATTTATCACTGAGATGCAAGTATCTTCGGTTAGTTTTCTATCTTAGCCACGTTCGCTTAATAGCCTATTTTAATTATGAATACCAAACAAATGACTTACCTGATTGAAACGGCTAAAACCCTGAATTTGAGCCGTGCTGCTGAAAATCTCTACATTTCTCAGCCATCCTTATCCTACCAAATCAAGGTTATTGAAGAAGAAGTCGGCTTTGCAATTTTTGATCGTATTGGAAAAAGCATTCGTCTGACGCCTGCTGGAGAAGAATTGGTTGTGTCGCTGCAGCGCATTTCGAGGGAGCTGCAGTTTGCCATTGAGCAGGCACAAAATATGGGGGAACGCTACAAGGATTCGATTAAAATTGGATTTTCAACCCGAACATCCCTCTATTATCTGCCTGAGGCTATCAAAATCTTTGAGAAAAAACAACCATCGGTGCAGATTGTGCCAAAGATTCAGTCACCCGATGATTTCGTCAGTTCCTTCATGCGCAGAGAGCTGGACATGATTTTGCTGCCAAGGGAAGAGGCTGAAAAGTTAGCTGGCGTCAGCCTTCATCCACTTTTTATAAGTCACATCTATCTCTTGTGCCAAAATTCAGATCTGCTCGCTCAGAAAGAAATCATCACAGCTGATGACTTGGCCCACCGTACTTTGCTGGTAAACGGAGGTTCATCGTCAAAACTTCGCCAAGTCCAGCAGCGCGTCTTATCAAGTGTTCCTATTCATTACTATAACAGTCCGACGCATGATTTTACTCTGATCCAAGTCGCAAGTGGCAAAGCCATTTGCCTCTCGCCAGGTTTCCTCAATGATTACTCGGGACAGTTTGCTTGGGTACCATTTGATTGTCCAGAGCAGTTTGACTTTGTCTTAGTGACACATGAGGATAATCGTATCACTAGTGTCAAGGTGCTGATTGACATCTTACAAGATTTATATGATGGGGCGAGAGATCGTTTTTAAGTATTTTAAAGTATCAAAACTTTGCATCGTTTTGAATGCTCCTCTATAATTCATCAGATATAAAAAGGATTTCCTTGAAATTTAGCTAGAAGTCACTTAGAGATAGTGATCATCCCTTTTGAGATTTAATTTTCCACCAGATAAGAAGGGGAGCAGCCTGAGAGTCGTGTTATAAAATCTAACATAAAAATCGAAAAAAATTAAAAAAATTGCACAAAGGCCTTGACAAAATATTCTGAAAATTTGTATAATAGCACACGTAAATAGATTTACGAATTAAATCGTATTGGAGGATTTATAATTATGACAACAGGTAAGCAGTACGTTGATAGTGTCTTCGAAAAGGTAAAAAAGCAAAATAGCCATGAGCCGGAATTCTTGCAAGCGGTAGAAGAAGTTTTCCAATCTTTGGTGCCTGTCTTTGATAAGTATCCTAAATATATTGAAGAAAACCTTTTAGAACGTTTGGTTGAACCTGAACGTATCGTGTCTTTCCGTGTCCCATGGGTTGATGACCAAGGAAAGGTTCAAGTAAACCGTGGTTTCCGCGTGCAATTCTCATCTGCCATTGGTCCTTATAAGGGCGGCTTGCGTTTCCATCCATCGGTGAACCAATCCATTATCAAGTTCCTCGGATTTGAACAAATCTTTAAAAATTCGCTAACTGGTCAGCCTATCGGAGGCGGTAAGGGGGGATCAAATTTTGATCCTAAAGGTAAGTCTGACAATGAAATCATGCGCTTCTGTCAAAGCTTCATGACTGAATTGAGCAAACACATCGGTGCAGATACTGATGTTCCTGCCGGTGATATCGGTGTTGGTGGACGTGAAATTGGCTACCTCTACGGTCAATACAAGCGCCTTCGCAATGAATATACTGGCGTTCTTACTGGTAAAGGCCTGCAATGGGGTGGATCACTCGCTCGTACAGAAGCAACTGGTTATGGAGCTGTTTACTTTGCTGAACAAATGCTCAAGGATCGCGGTGAAACCTTCAAGGGTAAAAAAGCTCTTGTCTCAGGTGCCGGTAATGTTGCTATTTACGCCTGTGAAAAATTGGAAGCTCTCGGTGCTAAGGCTGTGACTGTTTCTGACTCATCAGGTTTCGTCTATGATCCGGATGGTATTGATGTGGCTCTCTTGAAAGAAATCAAGGAAGTTAAGCGTGAACGTATCGTTAAATACGCTGATGCTCGTCCAAATGCCACGTTCACACCAGCTGGTGGTGACAAGACTGTTTGGTCTATAAAAGCGGATTTGGCCTTCCCATGTGCTACTCAAAATGAATTGAGTGAGACAGACGCTGAAACGCTTGTGAAGAATGGTGTTATCGCCGTTTCTGAAGGGGCAAATATGCCGTCAACGCTTGGCGCTATTGATGTCTTCCTTAAAGCAGGTGTAGCCTTTGGCCCTGCTAAGGCTGCCAATGCTGGTGGTGTTGCTGTATCAGCACTTGAAATGGCACAAAATAGCCAACGGACATCATGGTCATTTGAAGAAGTTGACTCTAAACTCTATGACATCATGAAAGGTATCTACGAAAATTCAGCAGCAGCAGCTAAAGAATTCGGTCATGAAGGCAATCTCGTTGTTGGTGCTAATATCGCTGGCTTCCTCAAAGTCGCTGAAGCAATGTCTGCTCAAGGGATTGTTTAGTCCAACACGTATGGCAAAGATCTCACTGTGATCTAATGCACGATCGATATTTTTCAATAGATTAGGCTCGGAATATCTTTTTCCGAGCCTTTTTCTTGCTCAAGTTCATGTATTGTATTTTAAAGGGAAGCTAAAATTCGGGTACAAAGGATACTAAGAAAACGAGCAGAAAATTAGGCCATTTGGCGAGGGATAGCAAGTCCTGAGAAAGCTTATCAATTTTCACAGAAACATAGACAGGTGCAAACTAGGCCATTGAGTGATCCAAAGGTTGAGGAAATCTTTAGAGGTCTGTGTGTTATTTAAGGAACTTAACGTAATAGAGTTACTAAAGACTCAGGAAAAGTGAGTTACAGTGGTCAATTGGCAGTACCTATCACTTTGTGATAGCGTCCAACCTTAATCAACTTTGCAGAGGGGCTACTACGAAATTGGCTTTTCGAGCATCAATTTTTCTGTACTTCCCTTTAAATTTACAGCATCGTAGGCGAATTGCATGACAGCGTCTATCGTTTCGATGTTCAAAGACTATTATTATCTTAATGTGTCCTGATAGTTACTCTAAAACATGATGGTTAGGAACTCTGATTTTTGTAATAACCATCAGGCGTTTATGGTATAATTCTTTTAGTAGTTATACATATTCAATTTTATGCAAGAAAAAGATAAGGGGAAACTATGACCTTGTATGCGCTGACTGCAGTTGTTGTCATTTGGTTTATCATTTCGTTTAAAATAGATCGGCGAAAGTTATCAAATGCCTTCTTGTTTTTATTTTCATTAGGCTTGTTATTTCTCAGTTTTGCTTATTTTGCCTACGAACGCCAGTGGGAAACGATTCATGGCCTTTTTATCTTGTTTGTATATGGCTTTATCCCAGTCAGTTTGATGATATTTGCGACTTACATGATTATCAATGGTATCCTTATTTTGAGAAAAGAGCGCAAAAGCCTAGCCAATAGTTTGTCTATTTTCTTTGGAATAGGGATTTTATTTTATTTAGCGATGACGATCTTATATGTGCGCTATTGGTTTAGGCTCTATGTTCAAAATAGTATGCAGGGCTATATTGCTCAATATAGTTATATTATCCTTAGTTTCTTCTTTATTGTTTTTCTCTTTATCTTTTTTGCTTTCTTGGCTTACTCTATTTTGTATTTGACTTTACCTAAGAATAAAGATTACGATTATATCATTATTCATGGGTCGGGCTTGATAGAGGGGGATAAGGTTCCTCCATTATTGGCTTCAAGGATAGATAAAGCAATAGGGGCTTATCGTGCAGCGACCAAGGACGATGTTCGCATCATTGCCAGCGGGGGACAAGGACGTGATGAAATAATTTCTGAGGCGAGAGCAATTGCTGATTATCTAATAGCGAAAGGGATTAAAGAAGACCGTATCATATTAGAAGAGCAATCGACTTCAACTTATGAAAATTTAAAATTTTCGCAAGAACTTACAAGAGGGCAAAAGGAAAATCCTAAATACCTCTTTGTCAGTAATAACTACCATGTCTTTCGTGCGACCCTGTACGCTAGACGGCTCCACATGGATGGTGAGGGGGTTGGAGCTAAAACGGCCGGTTACTATATTCCCAGCGCCTTTTTGCGAGAATACCTTGCCATTTTGAATAAGATAAAGGGAATATTGATTGTGATTTCGGTAGTTTTTCTCCTGTTAGTCTACTTTTCATTAAAATAAGAGTTTGTGATGACCATTACAATAGGTATCGTTGAAGATGTTTAGATTTGGTCAATTTTGTCCAAGGCCACTTAATAAGATATGACTTTGAAATAGTTCTCTATGAGGTTTTTAGGTCTATTGACCAATTTATTGATGCTCAGCAGCCGGACCTTATTTTGCTGGATATTATATTCCTTATTATGATGGTTTTTACTGGTGCTCTGAAATTAGGAACAATACTACAGTCCCAACTATCTTTATATCTGCCGGAACAAAAGAATACGACCAGATAAGAGCGTTATAAATGGTAGTGATGACTATATTACCAATCCATTTTCCTAGAGCTTACTGTTGACAAAGGTCAATTCGAATCTGAGAAAGAGCCTACGGTAATATGCTAATAAAGAAACTGGAGAGATCTTAAAAAATAGATTGAAGAGAAAAGTCCGTTTTGGACACAATTCTTCGATCTATTTTCTTTTTTAAGACTGCTCGATAAAAACTCCTATGAGCATTGGTAATATCAATACTTATAGGAGTGCAAGCTGTCCAGAGATTTTTGCGATAAATAAGAGACTAAGGAAGGATGATCACTGCGGCATTAGAAATTCCGTCTGGCTTTTCAAAATGCTGTCTCTATACCATCTGTGATATGGTCAATAAGGAAAGAGAGAGAATCATTAACGAAATGGGACAAAGGCCTTCATTATTTTTGGCTTTGCTTTTCCCTTTCTTCTTGTTTGGTAATACCGTGGTGACTCGGTTCGTTTTTTCTCATATAGTCTAATTTAAAAGTATGAGCTTGGGCGATAGACTTTTCTATAGCATTTTCAAATTTATCCTTATCTTTTGCAGGATAGTAGACATTAGCAGTGACAATATTGTAGCCTACTTTAAAGAGATAGATAGCCTCAATAACATCACCGTCAGCATAAGACATCGTTTGCTGGTAGATATAGACAGTTCGGCCACGAAGTGTCAGAGAATCATAAGTAATAGTTCCATGCGTCAGATTAAGGGCATTCCCAACATTGTCTAAATTTCTGTTAAATTGTATGTCCTCTTGTCTCTCTAGTTCATGGGCAAAATCGTACTGGGACTTATCTATTTTCGCAAACCGCTTAGCCTCCTTTGAAGCAGCATAATCTCCTGCAGTCTTATATTGTCCGCCAAAAGCCGCAATTTCAAAAAAGATGAAAGCGCCCGAATTGTCTTTGCTATTGAGAATCAGACCGTATTTACCGCCAAAATCAATAGGGGCCTGTCGATCTTTATAAGTTTGTTGCCATTGCTTAGGAATCGGGACAGCAACATCAGTGCCTGGGAGCCAAGACTCATTGGCCTTTAGCTCTTGCGGTTTGGTTTTCTGATAGGTATCAGCCCAGTCAATCAGGGAGCTTTGTTGCTGCTCCTTAGTTGAGGTTCCTGTGGAAGAATTCATGGCCTTGCGATAACTATTTTCTTTAAAAATAAAGAAGAGAGGATCTTGATATTTTCGGACGGCAGCCATATAGTCAATTTCTGCTTCAGTATAAGGCGCGTGCTTATTAATAAGAGCCCTGTAGTAGTCTGACGTATTGTCTTCACGCCAGGAGACTAAGACAGCATAGCCCACCGTAGATAGCAGAGCTATCAGTGATATCCCTAAAATCCCTAGAATAAAACGACCAATTTTAGATTTAAAAAATTTTTTCATAATAGCTTCCTCGCTAAATGTCATTAGAGTAATAGTTGGGGGAGCATCATTAATATGACAGGAGTGGTTATTAAGCAAGAGGGCAGCTATCCAGGTCTCTGACGGACTAAAATGATTCAATAATTTTTTAATGACAGAAATGGAAAGAATTCTCCAGCTCATTTATTTTTATAGGGAAAGCGCTTACCTACCTTAATTATACCATAAAATACTTTAAAGTAGTGATTAAATTTGGTCCTTACAATCTATCCAAACCTTTTGTGCTGCCTGCACTTCATCGCCTTGGCTGTTCCTTGCTTTTCTGTGAGTATTAGTGGCTAGCAGTTGTAGAACAAATAAGTAGGAGTGATTTTTTCTAGCTAGTTTTAAATGAGCGGGCTCCTGTTTCTGGCTGTCATTACGGTAAAAACAGCGGCAAAAGAAGAACGATTGCATCTTGAATGAGATTTTTGCACCTTAATTAAAAGAGGGAGTTGCACTCCCAAATTTCTGTTATAATGACCGCAAAGGAGAAAAGCAGTGAAGTTACGATTAGAACACATTTCCGATGGCCAAGAAGAAGTTATCGTACGTTATCGAACAATGACTCCGACTATTCAGGCTATCAGTAACTTAGTCACCCAAGGGCAGGAGAAAATCCTTGGCAGAAATGAGCAAGGTGAGCGCTATCTCGCCTTGGATGATATCCTGTATTTTGAGAGTATTGACGGTAAGACTTTTGCCTACACGCAAAAAAAAGTCTACCAAGTCGCCTGCACTCTCAAAGACTTAGTCAGCAATTATGCTTTTAAGGGCTTCTTTCGCTGTACCAAGGCTATGGTGGTCAATATCTACCAGATTCAGTCCTTCAAAAGTCAGGCTTATGGCCGAATCGAAGCCACTCTGGACAATGGTGAACGTGTCCTTATCTCACGTAAATACGCCAATAAACTCAGACAGGTCTTGCAGGAGGGAATTAAAGATGAAGACTAAGTGGTGGGAACGTTTCTTAAGTCAGGAAATTGCCAATGAATATAAGACAGCCATCTATTGCTTTTGTGTTTATTTTTTCTATGCTGTCTACCAGCTTTTGCAAGGAAGAACAACAGCCAATATCTATTATTTAATCGAAATGGTTATTGCGGCTTATGTTATCACTCAGATTCAGGTTTTCCTGTTTAAAAATTTTGATGAAGCCGATAGATTAGCGAGAAGAGAGTTATTAGGCTTAATTGTTTGTTCCTGCCTCTATGGCCTTGTTGGGCAATGGCTGAGCTGGTTTGATGGCAATCTTCTAGCAGCTGCTTGTTTTGTCATCTATGTGATGCTGGAATACTTGACTATTTTTATTGCCAACAAAATCAAGCGTAACATTGACAGCAAGAAGCTAAATAAATTGTTGGATGATTATAAGAATCAAAGAAAGTGACAAGTGGAATATTATGTCAGAGATAAAATTAATGAAATTAAATAATGACGAGATGTATTACAGTGATACTGGGGAAGGTATCGCCCTAGTTTTTTTACATGGTCTTGGCTGCGATGGACGAATGTTTTTACAGCAAATTCTAGCTTTTCAGCATCAATATAGAGTAATTTGCCCTGATTTATTGGGAAACGGAAAATCCTCTATTTTAAAAGTCCCTGTTAAGCAAGTGATTGAAAAGCAGGCTGCTGCTGTGATCGCTTTACTGGATGAACTTAACATTAAAGAGGCAGTATTTTGTGGAACGTCATATGGTGGGATTGTCTGTCAGCATATTGCAGTCAACTATCCAAATTATGTTAAAGGATTGGTTTTAACTGATACATTTTCTGATACGACTATTCATAACATCAAGGAATTTCTTAATAAAATGGCTATAAGTGCTAGTTTATGGCTCTATTATTGTCGCGGTCTTCTTAAATGGTCGGTAAAATCACAGTATAAGGGATTTCCAGAAGCACAAAGTTATATGGAGACCATTATGGGAAACCTACGCAGTCGGGAAGTGGTTTTACAGCGCAGGGCTATTAACCAAATTAATTATACTGAGAAGATTGGTCAGTTAAAAATACCTATCTTGTTGTTGGTGGGGGGCCGTTATAATCTTTTGATCGACTATATGAAGAGAATTCATCAAGTTATGCCATCCAGCCAAATTAAAGTTATTGAAGATTCCTTTGATCCGTCTAATATGCTCAAGCCTGATAAGTATAATCAACTATTATTGGAATTCTTGAACACTTCTATTTAAGGAAAGGAAGTAATCATATAGAAGCTGTTATTGATATCAAGCATTTGCGCAAATACTATAGCAGACGCATGGGTGCAGAAGATGTTTAGCTGTCTGTTGAGAAGAGGGAAATCTTTGGTTTTCTGGGTTCCAATGGTGCCGGCAAGTCAACGACTATTCGCTGTTTGCTGGGACTGATTAAGCCAAGCGGCGGCGAGATGACGCTCTTTGGCGGTAAATATGGGACTTTGTAAAAAATCTCAAACATATCGGTTATATGCCGTCAGAAGCCATGTTTTATCCTAATATGAAAGTCAAAGATGTCATTGCTTTTGCGGTTAAATCTAGAAAAAAAGACTGTTCGCAAGAAGCGGACAAGCTTTGTCGGCTTTTAGAGGTACCACTGGAGAAGAAAATTGAAGATCTCTCGCTGGGCAATCGTAAAAAAGAAGGAAATAGAAAAACATATAATGATCAAATAGAAATAACTAATAAATTTGAATTTGTAAGGAGGTAATGATGCTTAGAAAAAAATATGAAACTTCATCAGGAACAATTCATTATTGGATAAATGATTTTGATAAAACTAAAAAAACGGCCCTTATATTTTTACCCGGACTGACTGCTGACCATAGATTATTTGAGAAGCAGATAAATTATTTTAAGGATAAGTTCAGACTATTGGTTTGGGATGCTCCGGGTCATGCTTCATCCTATCCTTTTAAACTCGATTTTGACTTGTTTGATAAGGCAAAATGGTTAGATGAAATATTGATAAAAGAGGGGATTGAAAAACCTGTTTTAATCGGTCAGTCAATGGGAGGCTATTTAGGTCAGGTTTATGCGGAGCTGTTCCCGGATAAGCTTAAGGGACTTGTTATGATTGATACCCCGCCTCTTCAAAGAAAATACTATACAGCTATAGAATTATGGCTATTAAAAATAGTGGAGCCGATTTATAAAATATATCCTTGGAAAGCTCTTTTAAAAGCAGGACCAAAAGGCGCTTCGACAACTGAATATGGAAGAAAATTGATGCTTGACATGATGATGGTTTACGATGGAGATCAGAAAAGATATTCTCATCTTTCAGGACATGGCTATAAAATGATAGCAAAAGCAGTAGAAAAAGATTTGCCCTATGAAATAAAATGTCCGCATATGATAATATGCGGGAAAGAGGATCGGGCAGGCTCTTGTATACGATGTTTAAAGAAATATGAGAAATGTACTAATAAACCTGTTGAATGGATTGATCATGCCGGGCATAATTCCAATACCGATCAAGCGGAAATTGTAAATAAGTTGATCGGTGAGTTTATAGATAAATATGTTATATAAGGCCTTGTTTGTTCATTTCAAATTGGTATGTCTTCGAAAACTTGTCCTATTTGTAGAACATGCCTTTTAAAGACTACACCACGCCAAGTGTTCTTGTCGCAGATAAGAGCTGACAAGTTTTAATAAGGCCACTACAATAGAAAAGGGGCTTTTCAATTTTTAAAGCGAACTTACGATGCGTGTTGATGGAGCAATTCTTTTAATTAAGTAAATTTCTCTATAAATCATTAGTGACAGCTGTCTTATTGCTTTGCATTTTGGTATAAAATGGATTGTAAAGTGTAAAAACCGAACATTATATTTTAATATAGTTATCTTTTTGGACAAAATCAATATATTATTATAATATAATCGCGGAAAGGTAAGAATTTACCTAGCGATGCTCTGATAACAGTGCTAGTTTTCAGAGTTATAGGAAGGTCATCATATTAATGCCAGAGGCTGAAGATGACTTTTCTGATACACAGAAAATCCTCTATCAGTGTTCATGGCTGAAAGAGGATTTTTTATGCTTAATGATTTCCCAGTTTTTGATTATGAAGACATTCAGCTGATTCCCAATAAGTGTACTATTGATAGCCGGTCGGAGGTTGATACAGCAGTAACTTTAGGTCGTTATAGTTTTAAATTACCGGTCGTTCCCGCGAATATGCAAACAATTATTGATGCGGACGTTGCTGAATTGCTAGCTAAAGAAGGGTATTTCTATATTATGCATCGTTTTGATGAAGCGTCACGTAAACCTTTTATCGCACGCATGCATGAGCAAGGCCTCATCGCCTCAATATCAATTGGGGTTAAGGATTCTGAGTATGATTTCGTGACAAGTTTGAAAGATAATGTCCCTGAGTTCATTACTATTGATATTGCCCACGGTCATGCTGACAGTGTGATTAGGATGATTCGGCACATCAAGACTGAATTACCGGATACGTTTGTTATCGCAGGGAATGTTGGTACTCCTGAAGCTGTGCGTGAATTGGAAAATGCTGGTGCCGATGCTACTAAAGTTGGTATTGGTCCTGGAAAGGTCTGTATTACAAAAGTTAAAACGGGATTTGGAACAGGTGGCTGGCAGTTGGCCGCCCTTCGTTGGTGCGCAAAAGCTGCTCGTAAGCCTATTATAGCTGATGGTGGAATCCGCACGCATGGTGATATCGCTAAGTCAATTCGCTTCGGAGCAACAATGGTTATGATCGGATCGCTGTTTGCCGGTCATATCGAAAGTCCCGGGAAATTGGTAGAAGTGGACGGAGAAACGTTCAAAGAATATTATGGGTCGGCTTCGGAATACCAAAAGGGTGAGCGCAAAAACATTGAGGGTAAGAAAATTCTCCTTCCAACTAAGGGCTATCTCAAAGATACCTTAGCCGAAATGGAACAAGATTTGCAGAGTTCAATTTCTTATGCTGGCGGACGTGATCTTAAAAGTTTGACACGTGTTAATTATGTCGTGGTAAAAAATTCTATTTGGAACGGAGACAGAATATAAGAACACCCAAAATGATAACTAAATGTCATTGATGTTCTTCCATCAGAAAATGAGCAAATACTTTAAAATGATATACTTTGAAGTATAAAACAATTTAAGCCAAAAGTAAGATATAAGGGAAAAACAGGGAGAGAAGTGCATTTCTGACCTTATATCTTAATCGCAGATTAAAAAATTAAGAAAAATTAGAAAATTATTGAAATATAAAATGGTTTATATTACAATGAAAATCCCAACATGGCCATAAATAAATGAAATACGCCTTTGGGGAGAGAGAGGTATCTAATATGAAAATTTCTAAAGCCAGACGCTCTAGAAGGAGTTTTAATTGGTATGGACTCTATCAGCGTTTTTCAATTCGTAAATACCATTTTGGTGCAGCATCGGTTTTACTTGGTACTGCATTAATGTTTGGTGTTCAGGCTGACCAAGTGTATGCGGATGGGGCAGTGTCTCCGGCATCAGAGCCGCCTGCTTCAATAGCAGCAATTACTCAGCAGGCAGATACACAAGTATCGCCAACTTTAGATAATACTGTAACAGCAACTTCGGCAGAAACTGCGAATTCTACCGAAGCAGCTGCACCTCAAACAGAAGTTGCTCGAGCAACTGGGACTCCTGTGACTAATCAGAACGAGGCTACTCCTGTAAGTCCGGCAACAAGTACTGTGGATCTTACACCAACTGCGGCTTCACAAATTAGCACTCCATCAGATGTACAAACTTCTGAATCCTCAACTAGTGCAGTTTCAGCATCTGGTGCTAATTCAGAACTTGGAGGTAATGAAAGATCGGCAGCTAGCCAAATTAATAATCAAACTGTTTCAGCGATGCCATTAGTCTCATCTAACATTATCTCTGAACGGCAATCGCAATCTCCAGAGATGCCATCAGCATTTGCTGCAGCGCTTGAAGATATGAAGCGGCAAGGTTTAGCAACAGATACTCAGGTTAGTGATCTTCGCTCAGCGTATCGTGCAGGCTTGTTAAACGATAAAGAAGTTAACCAAGTGAGCGGCAAACTTGGCAGTACTCCAGTGACATCAGCAAGCCCAGTTACAGTATTTATGGCAGAAGGAACTGGTGAAACCCCGCCAATTTATGCACCGCACCTGCATACAAAAGATATTGCACTTCAAGTTACAAATTCAAATACAGCTAACAAACTAATTCGTGCGGTTTACCTTCATAACTATAACCGAAATCCTGATGGAAGCTATACCATTGAGTATCAAATTTACTTGCGTGGGAACATGATTACGGATCCGTATGCAGCTGTTATGGTAAGTACAGATGATAATACAACTGTTGGTTCCTACTATTCCTGGACTGATACAGGTTCTACAGGTTTACATTATCCAAGTGGCACAGATGCTTATACAAGTACTGATGGTGATCGCAAGTATACGAATTCCCCAGTATTAGTTTCTGATGTGATTTCATCCACAACCAACCCAAATGCTTCGATTACTAACCCAACTGGTGTTGGTTTCCGGGTTCTTGTCAATACAACATCGCTTACTGGAACAGGGTTAACCATCAATGTGGCACAAGGTAAAACTGAACAAGCGGCACGCGATATGGCAGCAGGGGGAGTAGCAGACGATGCGGCGGCTAAGGACTCTGTAAACCTTTGGTTGCAAGATTATGCAATGGATCAAGGGCCAACTATCCAACCGGCCATCTATTTCTTACCGATAGGTTTGACCTTGACTAAAGATTCAAATGTTCGTGCAATCGTCGATGGAAATCCCAAGGCAACGGGCGGCGTAACAATTGACCAAATATATAGCCGGGCGGTTGCGTTTGGTGGAAATAACATTGTTAACCAAGTCAATGGAACGTTGCAATCTCAATTAGGCGGAAGTGCTGATGTTACCTTCGATCCTGCAACTGGTATTATAACTGGTACTATTGGCGGATTACTAGCTGGTGGACGTGAAGGTGCAATGGTTAATGGGGTAACTGTTGTCGCTACCGACAGTACGGGTACAGCGATGTCAGACGATAACAATGCGGTTAACTTTGCTCACGTAGTGGTTAAAGGCTTGTCTGGTGTGAAGAATGAAGGCGAAACCTTCACAGAAGATGAATTAAAGAAGCTGATTCGCTTCCGTACGTGGATGGGAACTAGTTATGGTGAAGAACCGCTTGATTACTTGATGAAGAATGGGAATGTATTCTCTAACCGCAATTTCTATAAAGCTGAAAATAGTACTCTTGTTGCGATCAAACCATTCCACGACTTTGTTCAGAAGATGGAAATCTTAACACCGATTGCTAGCACAGGAACAAATAACACTGCAACTATCCGAGTGACTTACGGAAATACTATGACCGGTTATGTTCTTGGTAGCATGGACTATACTGTTAATTACGGATATTCTGTAGCTCCGAGTGTTACACCAATTAATCCAGTTGTAGCGGTTAACCCAGGTGTTACTTATAGTCCAGCTGCAAACGTGACAATTGCTGATCAGGATAATTCTGGTTATCGCTCACAAACAGTTGAAGTTACTGATGCTAGTGGATCCGTAGTTTACGCTGGGGCACTCGGTGACTTTACCGCACCGACGACAGAAGGTACTTATACGGTTAAAGTTTCAGTAACTGATAATTCGGCAACTCAATATAATGGTAAAACCGAAGACATAGGTTATGATGAAGCAACGCCTAAAACAGTTAAACTTCTTGATAAAGATATTCATGACTTGTCAGCATCTGGTACTTACCAACTTATCGTCGCTAAACAAAAAGCGAACATTAAGTTTGTGAATGATACGGAGCCAACAGTTGCTATGACTACTGTTTCAGAGTCTGGTAATAACGGAGATGCGATTCCAACGGTCGATTATAAGACAACATTGAATGATTACCTCAAAGCTGGTTACTCTGTTAAGAGTGATAACTTTACAGGTGGTAAAACGTTTGATACTGACTTCGATACTGATCAAGAATTTACAGTTGTTCTCAAGGAACGTATTGAACCATTCGATCCAGCAAATCCACCAGTTCCAGAACAACCAGTTGATCCAAATGATCCTAACAGCCCAAGATGGCCAGATAATGTTAAGGACCAAAAAGGTACTGAAACAGTTACACGTATCATCCGTTACGTCTACGCAGCAGATGGGTCACAAGCATCTGCCCCAGTGTCAGAAACCTTGACCTTCACACGTCAAGCTAAGGTTAACTTAGTAACTGGTGAAGTGGCATTTGGCGAATGGACAGCAACCGATACAACCTTTGATGTTGTTGTCTCCCCAGTTATAAATAGCTACATCACAGACCGTAAAGAAGTTCCAGCTAAGACAGGTGTTCAGGCTACGGATGCCGATTCTGAAGAAATTGTTAAGTACACGAAACTTGGTCGCTACGTCCCAAATATTCCAGTGCTAAATTTCCCAGACAATCCTTATCCGAATGATCCGACAGATTCAACTAAACCAAAACAGCCAGGTGATCCAGATTACCCAGTCATTCCAGACGTACCAGGAATGACCCCAAAAGATCCAAATGGAACCCCATTGACTCCGGTGGACCCTAACGATCCAAGTAAGGGCTATATTCCACCAATCCCAGAGGATCCAACGGAAGATACCCCGATCAATTACGAAAAAGATGATCAAAAAGCTATTATCAACTTCGTAACCGAAACGGGCCGTCAACTATCACAATTAACGGAAGCTGGCAAGTCAGAAGAAGCTATTCCATCAGCGAACTATACTGCCGCACTTGTGGGCTACCTCAAAGCAGGCTACGCTCTTGTTAGCGATGACTTCAGAGGCTATCAAGTATTTGATAAAAATCAGCTGGTAGACCAAACCTTTACAGTTGTTCTTAAGGAACGTATCGAACCATTCGATCCAGCAAATCCACCAGTTCCAGGGCAACCAGTTGATCCAAATGATCCTAACAGTCCAAGATGGCCAGATAATGTTAAGGACCAAAAAGGTACTGAAACAGTTACACGTATCATCCGTTACGTCTACGCAGCAGATGGGTCACAAGCATCTGCCCCAGTGTCAGAAACCTTGACCTTCACACGTCAAGCTAAGGTTAACTTAGTAACTGGTGAAGTGGCATTTGGCGAATGGACGGCAACTGATACAACCTTTGACGCTAAGACCTCTCCAGCTGTAAATGGCTACATTGCAGATCGTAAAGAAGTTCCAGCTAAGACAGGTGTTCGAGCGATAGATCCGGATTCTGAAGAAAATGTTAAGTACACGAAACTTGGTCGCTACGTCCCAAATATTCCAGTGCCAAACTTCCCAGACAATCCTTATCCGAATGATCCGACAGATCCAACTAAGCCAAAGCAGCCAGGTGATCCAGATTACCCAGTGATTCCGCATAATCCTGGTTACACACCAATTGATCCAAACACCAACACGCCCTTGACTCCGGTGGACCCTAACGAGCCAAGTAAGGGTTATATTCCACCAATCCCAGAGGATCCAACGGAAGATACCCCGATCAATTACGAAGCAGATACTCAAAAAGCCATTATCAACTTCGTAACCGAGACTAATCGTCAACTATCACAATTAACGGAAGCTGGTAAGTCAGAAGAAGCAATTCCGTCAACAGACTATACCGTCACACTTGCGGGCTACCTCAAAACAGGTTACGCTCTTGTTAGCGATGACTTCGGTGGCCATCAAGTATTTGACAAAAATCAGCTGGTAGACCAAACCTTTACAGTTGTTCTTCGTGAACGTATCGAACCATTCGATCCAGCAAATCCACCAGTACCAGATCAGCCCGTAAATCCAAACGATCCTAACAGTCCAAAGTGGCCAAGTACGGTTGAAAATCAACAAGGTACTGAAGCAGTTACACGTACCATCCGTTACGTCTATGCAGCAGATGGTTCACAAGCATCTGCTGCAGTATCAGAAACGTTGGTATTCACACGTCAAGCTAAGGTCAACTTAGTAACTGGTGAAGTGACATTTGATAAATGGATGGCAACCGATACAACCTTTGATGCGAAGACCTCCCCAGTTATAAATGGTTACATCACAGATCGTAAAGAAGTTCCAGCTAAGACAGGCGTTCAGGCTACGGATACCGATTCTGAAGAAATTGTTAAGTACACGAAACTTGGTCACTACGTACCAAACGTACCAGTGCCAAACTTCCCAGACAATCCTTATCCGAATGATCCTGACGATCCAACCCAACCAGAACAACCTGGTAATCCCAACTATCCTGTGATTCCAATCAAGCCAGGATACACACCTTACGATCCAGAAGGCAATCCATTGCAACCGGTAGTTCCAGGTAATCCTACTCAGGGCTATATCCCGCCGGCACCAATAGATCCGACTAAAGATACCCCTGTAAACTATCTTGCGGATATTCAAAAAGCAGTGATTGATTTTGTACAGGAAAATCAAGATAGTACTACACGCACTCCGATGACATCAATTGATGAAACAGGTGAAACAGGCTTAACTATTCCTGCGACTGGTTATCAAAGAGTATTAGATGGCTATCTTAATGCTGGTTATGCTGTTGTGAGCGATGATTTCAAAGGCACTAAGACATTCGATACCGATTCAAATCGCGATCAGACCTTCACTGTAGTTCTTAAAGAGCGTCTCGAACCAATCGGACCAAACATTCCATTTAATCCTGGTCAACCGGTAGATCAGCCAGAGCCAAACAAGCCAAATCCAAATTGGCCGGAATCTGTACGCGATTTCCAAACAACTAAGGACATTCATCGTATCATCAGGTATAGATTCGAAGATGGTTCTCAAGCCAGTGTGGATGTGACTGATGCAGTAAGATTTGAACATACAGCTAAAGTTAATTTGGTGACAGGTGTTATTATTGATGAATCATGGACAGCAGTAGATAGTGATACAACCTTTGATGCCGTTACCTCACCGGTTATTGCTGGTTACATCGCAGATAAGGCAGCAATCGCTGAAAAAACGGGTTTGACACAAAACTCTGCAGATGACAGTCATGTGGTTATCTATAAAATTCTTGGTCACTACATACCAAACATGCCAGTACCAAACTTCCCGGATAATCCATATCCAAACGATCCGACAGATTCAACTAAGCCAAAGCAGCCAAGCGATCCAGATTATCCGGTGATTCCGCATAATCCCGGCTATACACCAGTTGATCCAAACACCAACACACCCTTGACTCCGGTAGATCCTAACGATCCATCTAAAGGCTATATACCACCAACGCCAGAAGATCCAACAAAGGATACCCCGATCAATTACGAAGCAGATAATCAAAAAGCGGTTATCAACTTCCTAACCGAGACTGATCGTCAATTATCACAATTAACGGAAACTGGCAAGTCAGAAGAAGCCATTCCATCAGCAGACTATACCTCCGCACTTGTGGACTACTTCAAGGCTGGTTACGCTCTTGTTAGCGATGACTTTGGTGGCCATCAAGTATTTGATAAAGATAAACTTGCAGACCAAATCTTTACCATCATTCTCAGAGAACGCATCGAACCATTCGATCCATCTAACCCACTAGTACCAGGTCAGCCAGTAGAACCGAACGATCCTAGCAGCCCAGTATGGCCAGATAATGTTAAAGATCAATCGGGAACTGAGACAGTTACTCGGACCGTTAAGTATGTCTACGCTAAAGACGGGTCACAAGCGTCTGCTCCAGTATCAGAAACATTGACCTTCACTCGCCAAGCTAAGGTTAACTTAGTAACTGGTGAAGTGACATTTGATGAATGGATGGCAACTGATACAATATTTGATGCCGTTACCTCGCCTGTGATTGCTGGCTTTATCGCAGATAAAGCAAAAGTTGCGGAAGTGACAGGTGTTCAAGTGAAAGATCCGGATTCTGAAGAAGTTGTTAAGTACACGAAACTTGGCCGCTACGTACCAAACGTGCCAGTGCCAAACTTCCCAGCTAATGCTTATCCGAATGATCCGACAGATCCAACTAAACCAAAGCAGCCAGAAGATCCAGATTATCCGGTGATTCCGTATAATCCTGGCTACACACCAATTAACCCAAACACCAACATGCCATTGACACCAGTGGACCCTAACGATCCAAGTAAGGGTTATATTCCACCAATCCCAGAGGATCCAACTAAAGATACACCAATCAACTATGTTCCAAACCTACCAGAAAAAGAAGTTCCGAATGAACCAGCTATTCCGGAAAAAGCAGAAATGCTTGCTCAATCAGCTAAGGCTGAAGCTGAAACTCCGATTGCTGAAGGACCAGCCGTGACTGCTAAAGAACTTCCTAAAACTGGGGATAAGGGGGCTCAGCCTTCACTAGTAGGCCTGCTGGCACTATTTGTAGGAAGCATACTGGCATTTGGTAAAAAACGCAAAGATGAAAAATAAAGAGAAACTTTAATAAGCTTACGAAGTCATCTATAGTTTTCAACTACCAATGGTAATCCTAAGGGAACCTTTATCAACTGCAGTTGGCAGACAAAAAGGGCTGAGATAAAATAATTTCTCAGCCCTTTTCGAGATCAAAGAGAGAATGGGCAGAAGTCGATTTATATAAAAAATGGACTTCTATCCCACCTCCGCACAGTTCATTAGATATTTTAGCACCAATGAACCCCTGCTGGCTGTTTTTCCTTTTGCCGCAAGGCTAAAGCGAAAAAAACTAGCCAACGGTTCTGATGCCATCCCCTACAGTAAAGCTAGAATCTAATTTTTTCTTAGTATCGATTGACATAATGCTTTTGGCTCATTCTCGGTTTTCTTATGCTATAAGAAGGATCTGATTTATCCGCTTGAAAATCTAGTTTTACCTGTCACAAAAAAAGCATGACATTTTCCCTTCATTTGAGGAATGAGATGTCATGCTTTTTTCATTTCATAGAAAAATTCTTAAGCTAGGGCTAGTTTTCTTCCTTTTTCTTTCCTGTAAAGAAGACTGTAAATGTCATGATCAGACCGACTAGGCTGAGGGCGGTTGCTGATTTCTCCTCGGTCCCCGTTTCCGGCAAGGACTTAGCCTCAGTTCGCTTAACTTGTTTAGCTTGAGCAGCGGTTGACTGATTTCCTGTCTTGTCAGCGAGAGGTGTGAGGTTAAAGCTAGCACTTGGTAGAGCTTGAGTTTCTCGTTGAGCTCTTGCTTCAGACTGATTTTCTTTAATCAATTGGTCGCTGATAATAGCTTGACCGACTGGCTGACCTTGACGATTGACATAGGTCTCTATAGTCAGCAGATGACGACCATCAGGTCGGTCTTGATAGGTATGGGCCGTTTGAACGGTGACATAGGTCTTGTGGTTCATCTCCGGTATATCAACCGTTTTACCGGCAGCCTCTTGATCTTTGATGTATTGGACAAAGGTTTCGGTATCAGGATCAATCGCACCTATCAGGGGAGCATTGCGCAACACAGAGAAACCATCACCACCACCATAGAGGAAGTCGTTGATGACCACCTTGTAGGTCTGACTCGGATCAATTTCGCTGCCGTCATCCTTATAAGCTTTGACCACTTTATAAGGTGTTTCCTTGCCCCCAGCAGGATTATCGGTATAGAGATAGTGAAGCCCAGCCATTTGAAAGAAATAGCGTTGTTGCTCGTCATATTGTTGGTTAAGGGCGTCATAAATCTGTTGGCCTGTCAGCTGAACAACTTGTAAGACATTACCAAATGGCTGAACGGCTTGGGCAGCTCCCCAAGTGATAGATTTGTCAGGATTAACAATCAAATCTGAACGAACACCACCATTATTCGTTAAAGCGAAATCAACATCAGGATAGGTTTTACGAGCAATGGTCAATTGTCCTTGAGTAACCAAATCACCAACAGCTGTTTCCTTATCTTGGTTGGTCTCCCGAGTGATAGCTTGAGGAAGTGTAGCAGTTCCGATTTTAGCCTGCGTGACAGTTTTCACCCGCCTGCTGGCATCGTCAACAATAGCTTGAAGGTCAGGACTACCTGCCTTACCTGGTGCTACAGGAATAATTTGAGCGCTTGGGATATCAGTAAAATCACCTGTATCGGTATCTAAGACGCCGCGAACATCTTCAAAAGCCTTACCTTGGGAAGTGGCCTGAACGACACGTGTTCTGCCAACCACCCCATTAGCGTACTTGTGACTGTGACCGGCAAAGAAAATATCGACACTGTTGTCTGGATAAATTTGGTTGAGCTTATTAAGGATCGGCACAGCATCACCTTCGAGTTCACCCGCATCATTGTCAGCAGCGACGTGAGCCAGAACACCAATAGCATGGACGCCTTGGTCATTTAATTCCTTGGCATATTTGGCAATGGTTTCGGCCTCATCTAGGAAAGTGTAGCCTTCGAGATTTTTCCTCAAGACGAGATTGGGAATTTCAGTCGTAACAATACCAATATAGCCCATCTTGACTTCTTTACCATTAATAGGAATAGTTTTGATAGCATAGGGCTGCCAGCCAAAGGGAATCTGATTCGTCTTTTGGTCAATGATATTGGCGGCTAGGATCTGCTGTTTAGCAGCTTCTTGCTGGCCATCAGCTGAATATTGGTCGACAATAGGATCGAATTTACCCGGTTCCGGTGCTTGTCCCTGAACGATTCGGTTGTACTCAGCTAAACCTTCATCAAATTCGTGATTACCAATAGTTCCGAATTGGACATCCATTTGATTAAAGGCTTTAACAGTTGGTTCATCCTGCAGAAGACCTGAATTGGCAGGACTGGCTCCAACCATATCACCGGCTTGTACTCGAGTCGTGTCACCCTGTGGATGCTCAGCTTGGAATTGCATCTGAGCATCATCCATATAAGCATCAAGCTGGGCAACACCGCCGGCATCCCTGACAGGTCCATCTGGCATAGAAGCCGTCCCCGTCGTATCCAAGGCTCCGTGAAAGTCATTGACTCCAAGAACTTGGACATCTACTTGATCCGCCGCTGCCTGAATGGATAAAAGACTGGCTCCAGCTAGCAAAGCAAGCAGTGAACTTTTTAAAAATATGTGTTTTTTCATAAACACCTCCATAATTTTTTCTAACCAGCATAAGTTTACAATGAAAAGCCGAATATTTCAAGAGTATTTTGTTTTATCATTCAAATTAAAGCGAACAAATCAAAAAAATAAACAGTCATGGTTTGCTGAATAGTTTTCATAGAAACTTATTGCTTGACTTTGCTAACCCAAGAGACTATAATAATTCTCACGAGAACTAGTTGTTTTCAAGAAAAGCGAGGTATTTTCATGAAAGATCCTTTTGATACTTTCAGAAACTTTATCAATTCTATGGAAACTAGCGTTCAGGAATTAGCAAAAGCTCACGGGGTAGAGCACTTAGCTGGCCCTCAGGGATTCACTGTCTCTTACCTTTTCGAAAATCGGGGCAAGGAAATTTTCATTAAGGACATAGAGGAAAAGCTGGAGATTTCCAAGTCTGTCGCTAGTAATCTCATTAAACGGATGGAAAAGAATGGGTTCATCCAAGTCAAACCTTCTCAAAAGGACAAACGTTACAAGCAAATCGTTCTGACTGATTTAGGTTTGGACAAGGCAGAGAAGTTAAAGGTTTTTCGAATCAAAATTCATGAGAAAGTTCTGAATGGTATTGATAAGCAAGACATGGAAGTTGCCCGTCGGGTTTTTACGCAACTGAAATCAAATTTAGAAAAGTAGGAAGAATATGTTCAAAATATTTAAACGCTTAAGCGCTAAAGAATGGGGCATGATTGTTCTGTCGACTATCTTTATCTGTTTAGCAGTTTGGATGGATTTGAAGACACCTGAGTATATGTCTAAAATCACAACCTTACTGCAAAATAAAGGGACGACAACCTCAGACATCATGGACCCTGGTTCAAAGATGCTGATGTTCTCCTTCGGCAGCTTTTTGATGGCTGTCTGTGTTGGCTTTTTAGCAGCCAGAACCGCTGCTAGTTTTACCACTCGCCTGCGCTCAGATATTTTCAATCAAGTAGCTGATTATTCGCAAGCTGAAATCAAGCAGTTTTCTGTTCCGAGTCTCTTAACACGGACAACCAATGACTTGACCCAGCTGCAGATCATGATTACCATGGCTATGCAAGTGGTCACACGGGGACCAATTATGGCAGTCTGGGCTCTGACAAAAATTTGGGGGAAGAGCGGTGATTGGACCAAGGCTGTCGGTGTGGCTGTTTTAATTGTTTTCATTCTCTTGTCTGTTCTCTTATTTGTAGCTTTCCCCCGCCAACGTAAGGTTCAGGGATTAACCGATGACCTTAATGCGACGACCCGTGAATCTTTGACAGGTGTTCGAGTTGTTCGTGCTTACAATGCCGAGGCTTACCAAGATAAAAAATTCCGTGAGGAAAATGAAAATTTGACCAAGCTAAATCTCTTTGTTTATCGGCTGATGTCCTTGATGAACCCTGTGATGACTATGGTTTCCAGCGGTTTGACGTTAGCGATTTATTGGATTGGAGCGCATTTGCTTTCGGATGTTTCCATTCCCAAGGTTGACAAGACTAGCCCTATGGTCATGAAAATGGTAGCAGAAGCTACTAAGGCTGTTAAAGACCGTATTTCCATTTTTAGTGACATGGTAGTTTTCTCTTCTTATGCCATGCAGGTTGTTATCGGCTTTATGATGATGGTGGCTATTTTTATCATTCTGCCAAGAGCCTTGGTTTCTGCTAAGCGGATTAATGAAGTATTAGCTTTGAAATCATCTGTTACATTCAAGAAAGAGTCCAAATCTGATAACGGGCATAAAGGAGAAGTGGAAGTTCACGATGTTTCTTTCCGCTACAGCAAGAATTCGGCAGCCGTTATTGAGCACGTCTCTTTCAAGGCAGAAAAAGGACAGACGATTGCCTTTATCGGTTCGACCGGTTCTGGTAAATCAACCTTGGTCAATCTCATTCCACGTTTCTATGATGCCACCGAGGGTTGGATCAAGATCGATGGTGTCAAGGTGCAAGACTACAGCCACGATGACCTCAACAATAAGGTGGGCTATATTCCTCAGACGGCTGTCCTCTTTAGCGGTACTATCCGTTCCAATATGGAATTCGGCGAAAGCGCTCAAGGGCGCTTGAGTGATGACGCTATTTGGGAAGCTCTTGAGTTGGCTCAAGCTAAAGACTTTGTCCAAAGCAAGGACAAGGGGCTGGATACTGAAGTGGCTCAAGGAGGAACCAACTTCTCAGGCGGGCAAAAACAAAGATTGGCTATTGCCCGCGCTCTTGCCCGTAAGCCTGAAATTCTCATCTTTGATGATTCCTTCTCAGCTCTGGACTATAAGACCGACAGAATTTTGCGTGAGGAACTCAATAAGAAAACTGGTGATTTAACTAAACTGATTGTTGCCCAACGGATTTCAACTATCATGGATGCTGATCAAATCATTGTGCTTGATCAAGGTAAGGTCGTCGGTCAAGGGACTCACAAGGAACTGCTGGCCGGCAACCCTGTCTATCAAGAAATTGCTTACTCACAACTTTCAAAGGAGGAATTGGAAAATGAAGACTAAAAAGACCTCTCTAATCAGCCAAATGACTCCTTATTTGAAAGGATATAAAGCTCTCTTTGGTCTAGCTGTCATCTTTTCTATTGTTTCCAGTACCATTACCGTTATTGGACCAGATAAGCTGAAAGAGATGACCGATACCATGACCAAGGGACTGGCTGGTAAGATTGACTTGGATAAAATCGGTTCCATTGCTATGACCCTTGCTCTCTTGTATATTGGCGGGGCAATTGTCTCTTATATGGCAAGCTTTATCGTTTCAACCCTGATTCAACGTTTTTCACAACGTTTGCGGGATGCAATTGCTGACAAGATTAACAAGATTCCCCTCAAATACTTTGATAGTCACGCCCAAGGGGATACCTTATCGCGGGTAACCAATGATGTTGACTTGATGACCCAATCCTTTAACCAAAGTCTGGTCACCATGGTTTCGGCTATTGTACTTTTAATTGGATCCATCTTGATGATGATAAAAACCAACGGTGCTTTAGCAGGAACGGCTATTGGCTCAGTCTTGGCAGGCTTTGTACTGACTGGCTTTATCATGGCTCGCAGTCAACCGCTCTTTAAAAAACAACAGGCTAACCTAGCTGAAGTCTCTGGCTATGTTGAAGAAATTTACACTGGCCACAATATTGTGACTAGCTATAATGCCCGCCAAGAAACCAAAGAAGTCTTTGAAAAACTTAATAAGAATCTCTACACTAGCATGTGGAAGTCCCAATTTTTCTCGGGTATTATGATGCCCATGATGCAGTTCATCGGAAACTTTGGTTATGTCATGGTCTGTATCGTTGGGGCCCGCATGGCCATCAATGGCGATATTACTATGGGAACTATTGTTGCCTTCATGACCTATGTTCGCATCTTTACCCAGCCGATTTCTCAAATTGCTCAAGGCATTACCCAACTCCAAGCGGCTAGGGCTGCCATGGGACGCGTCTTTGAATTCCTTGGTGAAGAAGAAATGGAAGTTGAAGACGCTAAAACTAAGCAACTGGACAAGGTTAAGGGAGATGTCGCCTTTGAAGATGTTTTCTTTGGCTACAACCCTGACAAAACTATTATTCATGACTTCTCAGCACAAGCCAAGGCTGGTCAAAAAATTGCCATTGTCGGCCCAACAGGTGCTGGTAAAACGACCATTGTTAATTTACTCATGCGATTTTATGAAATCAATAAAGGTAAAATTTCTATCGATGGTGTTAATATCCACGACATGAAACGATCAGAAGTCCATGATGCCTTCTCCATGGTCTTGCAAGATACCTGGCTCTTTGAAGGAACTGTTAAAGAAAATCTGATTTTCAACCAAGACCATATCACAGATGAACAGGTGCTGGCGGCGACCAAGGCTGTCGGTGTCCACCACTACATTAAGACCCTGCCTAAGGGGTATGATACTGTTCTGGATGACTCGGTTACCCTATCTGTCGGACAAAAGCAGCTCATGACTATCGCTCGGGCCTTGCTCAAGGACTCACCGCTTTTGATTTTGGACGAAGCAACCTCATCGGTTGATACTCGGACAGAGGAGTTGATTCAAAAGGCTATGGACAAACTGATGGAAGGACGGACATCCTTCGTCATCGCCCACCGCCTGTCTACTATCCGCAATGCCGATTTGATTTTGGTCATGAAAGATGGCAATATCATCGAACAAGGTAACCACAATGAGCTAATGACTCAGAATGGCTTCTATGCGGATCTCTATAATTCACAATTTGTTTCTGCCTAATGCTGGCAGCAAATCCCGAGCCCAAAAGGCCGGGATTTTTTAGGTACGAAATGGCTGATAGCCAAAAAATTAGGAAGTCCGATACAGGATCATTAATTTAAAGATTCAAGGAAAACTGAGATTTTTGCACAGCATTGTAGGCGTGTTCCGTTTTCAATGACCGATCCTTGTAATTTTCAAAGAGGATGCACTGGACAGGCAGCAGAGCAGCGAGAGATGAATAGCAGTTATAAGAAAGGTTAGCAAATTCAGATGCACCTGCGAAAGAGGAGATTCTTCCTGTTTTTAAGTGTGTTTTCAAACAATTTCAGAAAATGATTATTTTTTCAAAAAAGACTTACGAAAACATTTTTATTTTGCTAAGATAAGTAGTGACTCAATGAGTTCAAATAGCTTACATAGCGATAAAAGTATTATTAGTAGTCTGTAAAAATGAGCTTTTTCGAGGAGAAACAGACCCTTCTATGGTTTTGATGTTCTCTCTTTTTGAAAGACTCTTTTTTATTGGCTTGTAAATCGCTTTTACCGATTGAAAGGAGAATTTTTTTGAAAGAACATACGCAAATGACTACTGGCAAGGCAGCTGTCCCTGTCAAACATCCTTGGCTAGCTATGGCGGGGTTGCTCATTGGTGCCTTTGTTGGGATGTTGTCCGAAACATCACTCAATATTGCCCTGCCTAAATTAGAAACAGCTCTGGGCGTAGGGACCTCCTCCCTACAATGGCTGGTAACCGGTTATATGCTGGTTATCGGAATTGTCCTGCCCTTGTCTAGTCTGATTTCTAAGTGGTTTACAACCCGCCAAACGGTAATCTTCGCCTTAATCGCTTTTATTGGTGGTTCAATTATTTCAGCCTTGGGAACAGACTTCGGTATGGTACTGGCTGGTCGAATGATTCAGGGTATCGGAACTGGCTTGATTATCCCCTTGCTTTTTACCGTAGCTATGAAAATATTCCCTATGCAAAAATTGGGGGCTGCCATGGGGGTCAATGCCCTAGTTATCATGTTTGCACCAGCAGTGGGCCCTACCTTGACAGGGCTGCTCTTGGCCCAACTGTCTTGGCGATATATTTTCTGGGCTTTTGCTCTTATCTTGACCATCGCTTTGATCTTATCTCTTGCTTTTCTGAAGAACATCGCAGAGCTGACCAAACCCAAGGTTGACTTCCTGTCTGTTTTGTCAAGTGTTCTTGGCTTTGGTGCCTTAGTTGTCGGTGTCAGCTTCGCCAGCGAAAACGGCTGGGGGTCTTCGATTGTCCTAGGTTCACTTGTTATTGGTATTCTAATTTTAGCTTTCTATACCTATCGCCAGCTGCAACTGAAACACCCTATCCTCAATTTGAGAATCTTTTCTAAACTGGACTTTAGTACGGCAGCCATTCTGGTAATGTTAGACTTTGCAATTATCCTGTCAGCTATGTATCTCTTCCCGCAATTCATTCAAAATGGGATGAGCCTGCCAGTTGCGATGACCGGGATTATCATGTTACCCGGCGGCATTGTCAATGCTATAGTTTCAGCAGTATCTGGCCGTCTTTATGATACTCTAGGGGCACCAATTCTTGCTAGACTGGGATTTGCTATTGCGGTAATCGGGGCTATCATGCTGCTTTTGGTAAAACCGAGCTCATCTGTCGCCTACATTATTACAGCTCACATCGTCTTAATGATTGGTTGTCCTTTGGCTATGTCACCTGCCCAAACTCATGCTCTCAATAGTTTAAGGGGGGCAGAATCTGCTGATGGTTCAACCATCATGAACACCATGCAACAAATCATTGGTGCTATTGCCACAGCGTTGGCAACCAGTTTCTTGGTCCTCGGTCAAAAGCATTACCAAGGTGAAAGCAAGGCTCTTGCCTTTACCAATGGTGTTCACTATGGATTTTATTTCACCTTAGGTTTGGCAGCAATCGCCTTTTTGCTCAGCTTGACCTTGAGAAGACACAAGAATAGACTAAGAAAGTGATTCTCGAAAGATCAGCTTAAACTTGTATCGAAATAGCAAACAGTTGGGAATAATCTCAGCTGTTTTACTTTATCTATATCAAATTTTTAACCATTTTAGCAATTTATGGTATCCTAGGAGAAATTCTAAATCACAGCTGTGATTTAGAATAGGCTCTATTTAGACATTGTCACCTATTTTGAAACCTGCTGAAGATTGTGGCGGATGGTCTATAAGTCTCGCTGATTTCTGCTCTTTTTAGCAAATTAAGGGGTAAAAAGTGGCTAATCCGCATCGGTCAGCTCTTATCATCTAATAACTGTTTTAGCTTCGGCGGCTAATTAATATAGGGGTTGGTTAGGCTAAACAGCCAAAGGCTGAGCGTATATATAGCAAATAGTTGCAGGCTTGTCTCGGGTATGTTAGACTAATATAGTAAAAGATTTTTACTATATTAAATCTAGGAGAGGAGATAGGAATCATGAAACTCACTAAAGCTCAGTCTTATGCACGACTGCGAGATGAACAGTTTTCCTTGTTTGAAGATTATGCCAGAAAACATGGCATGAACAGCAAATCTCTTTTAGTCTTGATGTGGGTCTATCATTTTCCCTCAGGCATGACACAAAGACAGCTAGCTGAGAGGACCTTTTCGACCAAACAGGTCATGCAGGCTATTATCAAAAATTATTTAAAAAAGGGCTGGGTTTACTTGGAAGCCAGCCAGTTAGACAGGCGCCAAAAAATTGTGAAATTGACAGAGAACGGAAATGAGCAGGTTAAAGAACTGATCGGCCCACTGCAGCGTTATGAAGCCGAAGCTATGGCCAGTTTATCTGAGGAGCAGCAGGAGCAGCTTCTAGCGGCGACTCAGGCCTATTCACAAAAGTTTAAAGAGCTGATAGAAAATACGGGAGACAACCTATGATTAATAAAATCATTCACTATTTTTCAGCCAACGGCTCTACCTACTGGAGCTATGTTTGGCAACATATCAGCCTTAGCTTAGCTGCCTTACTGATTTCTTTAGTACTCGGGCTTTCTCTGGGTTACTGGGCTTACAGAAGTCCGCGGTTCAGGCAGTGGATAACAGGAACCAGTCAGGCCCTGAGGGTCATTCCCAGTCTCGGCGTTCTCTTCATTCTTATCCCTTTTATTGGTGTTGGGGTCCTGCCGGCTCTGATTGCTCTGATTTTTCTTGGTTTGCCGCCTATCCTTGTTAATACAGTAGTGGGATTTGAACAGGTGCCGGATGCTCTGTTGGAAACAGGGCGAGGGTTAGGGATGACCCAGCGCCAGCTGATGGTCAAGGTCAGTTTTCCTTTGGCTTTGCCCTATATTTTAAATGGCATCAAGCTATCTTTGGTTGAAATTATTGCCAGTGCCACATTAGCAACTTATATTGGTGCAGGGGGGCTGGGCAATCTCATCTTCACAGGTTTGCAGCTTTTTAGGTATGATTTGCTGATTATCGGCGGTGGATCGGTAGCTCTCTTATCCTTTCTTAGTATGCTGATTTTAGATTTAGGAATTAAATGGAGTAGTGTCAAATGAACAAAAAATTATTATTAGGTCTTATTTTAGCTATCTTGTTGATTGCTGTAGGGGGATTCTTCTTCTTGGGCAAACAAACAACTGATATGGCAGGAAACAAGGGAACTATCCGCTTTGGTTCCAAAGATTTCACAGAAAATCTAGTTGTTGCCGAAGTCTATTCTCTAGCCTTGGAAGACCACGGTTACAAGGTTGAACGCAAAGCCAATATCGGAAGCTCGCTCATTCATAATTCTCTGAAAAATGATGAGATTGATGTTTACCCAGAATATACCGGAACAGGTCTCTTATCGGTTCTCGGAGAGGACATGCAGACCGATCCTAAAGCGGTCTATAAGACAGTTAAAACGGATTACGAGAAAAAGTTTAACCTAACGTGGTTGGATTATGCGCAGGCTAATGACAGCCAAGGTTTAGTAATTCGGACGGAGGTTGCCAAAAAATTGGGAATCAAGACAATTTCCGATTTGCAAAAACATTCGCAAGAATTACGCTTTGCTTCCCAAGGGGAATTTGATCAGCGAGACGATGGGTTGCCAGGCCTTAAAAAGACTTACGGAGATTTTGCATGGAAGTCCTCGAAAGTTTATGACAACAGCCTAAAATATAAAATTCTCGATAATAACAAGGCTGATGTCACACCTGCTTATACCACAGAAGGTCAATTAGTCAATACAGACAAGTATACCCTGCTGAAAGATGATAAAAATTTCTGGCCGCCGTATAATTTAGCCCCTGTTATCCGTGATGAAACACTTAAAAAATATCCAGAAGTGAAGGGGATTCTGAATCAAGTGACTAAAACCTTATCAACCAAGACAGTTACCAAGCTCAATGCTCAAGTTGATGTAGATGGCAAGGACTACAAAGAGGTTGCTAAGGATTACTATAACAGCATAAAATAATAACTATAGACAAGAAAACGCCATGAATTATAAAAAGGAGAGAGTATGGCCGCAATCATTCACTTTGATCATGTCAGTAAACTTTATAATGGCAAAGCTGTTGTTGATGATGTTAGCTTTACCATTGAAAAGGGAGAGTTCATCACCATTTTGGGGAGTTCTGGTTCTGGTAAAACCACAACCTTGAAAATGATCAACCGTCTCATCGAGCCTAGTAAGGGAAAGATTGATTTTAATGGACAGGATTTGCTGGCGCTAGACCCCATAGCCCATCGACGCCATATAGGGTATGTTGTGCAGCAGATTGGTCTTTTTCCGCACATGACAGTAGCAGACAATATTGCCACTGTTCCCAAATTATTAAAATGGGATAAGGAGCGTATTCGCCAAGAGACAAACCGACTCTTAGAATTGGTACAGCTGCCGGCTCAAGAGTATGCTGATCGCTATCCGCACGAACTCTCAGGCGGTCAGCAGCAGCGAGTCGGTGTGGCCCGTGCTCTGGCCTGCGACCCTAATGTCATTCTTTTTGATGAGCCTTTTGGTGCCATTGATGCGATTACACGAACCGATCTACAGAATCAGCTGCTAAGTATTCATCAGCAGTTAGCTGATAAAACTTTTATTTTTATCACCCATGACATTACAGAGGCTTTTAAATTAGGAAATCGCATCCTTATAATGGATCAGGGGCGAATTTGCCAGTTTGATAGTCCCCAGACGATTATTAAAAATCCGCAGAACAACTTTGTCAGCAAACTGATTGAAACCGCTCGTGCACAGGAATCTTTGTGGAGTCTTGCCCATGATTGATTATTTTAAAACGGCTTCCGACCAGCTGATGTCGGCAACAATTGAACATATTATCCTTGCAGGAACGGCTCTGCTGATCGCCTTGCTGGTTGCTAGTGTCATCACTTTCATTTTGCTCTTTGTACCCAAGCTGCGTCAGCCCTCTGTTTACACACTATCGCTTTTATATGCTGTTCCCAGCTTTGCTCTTTTTGCGCTCCTGATTCCTTGGACGGGGCTTGGGACAACAACAGCAGTCATTACCCTCGTTGTTTACGCACAGTATACGATGGTCAGAACCTTTCTCGAAGGGCTGCTGCAGGTGGATCAAAATGTAATGGAAGCAGCTGTAGGTATGGGGATGACCCCGCTACAAATTTTATATAAAATCCAGCTGCCTCTAGCGGCTCCGGCTATTATAGCCGGTATCCGTTTGGCAGCGACTGCAATCATTGCCATCGCTACCATTGCTTCAACAGTCAATGCCGGCGGACTTGGCACCATTCTTTTCGATGGTCTGCGTACAATGAGTTTTCCTAAAATGGCCTGGGGTATTCTATTAACAGTGACTCTCAGCCTGATTGCTAACGTTATCCTCTATCTCATTGAAGAGATTTTAAAAGAAAGTCAGACAGCTGCCTGAAGGCGGCTGTTTTTCTTTACGACGACGAGTATGTGCCTGTCATACGCCATAAAAGAAGGACTGATCAGTTAGCTGTTGGAACAAATACTATGTAGAATGAAGGACGAGTTGAACGGCTATATGCTGAACGGCCTATACGGTTGTCAGAGGAGGATAGGAAAAAAATCCTACTCTTTACTAACTAGTTTGGATAGAGCAGGTTGCAGCAGTGACTGGGAATGAAAAGAACCTAACATTGACAATTCGAGTTCGCATTCCTACCCCGCACAGCTCTAAAGGTCTAGGAAACCTTTAAAAAGTTGGAAATACGATGAAGGCTGTCCATCACATTCGTTTTAAGTTTTCTGCTTTGGCCTTGCAGTAAAAACAGATTTACGCTAAAGCGACTAATGAGCTGTGCAGGGATAAGACTTCTTGGCCTAGCCAACAAGTCTGGTTTCCCAATCACTGCGCCAAGAATTTATATTTCAAAATTAGGTTTTTAGACATACTCTTCAGATATTACAAGACTGTGTGGGTGAGAGTTAAACCATCATAGCCGTTATCTCGCTCCTGCTCGAATATCGGGAATTATGTAAGTGATTGTGCTATAATAAATCCATTATTATTTTAGAGGAAGATTTTATGACAGGTATCTATGGCGACTATGCAGATTATCTGCCGCAGATTCTGAAAACATTAACCGATGCTATCAAGACAGCTAACCAAGATCAAAAGGCAGCAACCGGTTTCAAGCTCTACGAACATTTACTGGCTCGCATCAAATCAGAAGACAGTATGATTGAAAAATGCGGTCGCAAGGACCTGCCAGCAACTCCTAGATCAGCCCTTAAGGAAATTCATGATAGCATCGGTATTCGTGTCGTCTGTGGCTTCGTTGATGATATCTACAAAACTGTTGACATTCTCAAGGATATGTCCGGGGTTGAGGTCATAACCGAAAAAGACTATATCGCTCAAGCTAAACCTAACGGCTATCGGTCCTACCACCTTATCTTGCAGTTAGAGACAGATTTCCCTGATATTGATGGTAATGCCAGAGGCAAATATTTTGCTGAGGTCCAGCTCCGCACGATTGCTCAGGATTCTTGGGCCAGTCTGGAACATCAGATGAAGTACAAACATGATATCAAGAACCCTGAATTGATAACCCGTGAACTCAAACGCTGTGCGGATGAGTTAGCGTCTTGTGATCTGAGTATGCAGACCATTCGCGATTTAATTGAGGAAGGCGGTGATTAAATGACCTTGCGTATTTTATTGGCAGAAGATGAGGAACAACTAGCCCGCGTTTATCAGGCAGCCTTGGAGCATCAAGGTTATCAAGTTGATCACGCCCCAAATGGGCAAGAAGCTGTTGATTTAAGCCGTGAAAATCCTTATGATGTTATTATTCTCGACATTATGATGCCGATTAAAACAGGGTTGGAAGCATTGAGTGAGATTCGCGCCTTGGGGGACCGCACCCATATCATCATGCTGACGGCTATGTCTGAAATCAATGACCGAGTAACTGGCTTGGATGCTGGAGCTGATGAGTATCTGACCAAACCTATTTCCTTGAAAGAACTTCTAGCCCGCCTGCGCTCGATGGAGCGCAGACTTGAGGGGAGTTTTACAGCCAAGATTTTAGAATATGGCTCTGTCAAACTTAATGTAGCTGAACAGGAAATGACAGCCAGCAACACCATCCGTCTGTCCGGCAAAGAAAACAAGCTGATGGAATTCTTTATGCTCAATCCTGCTAAAATGCTGTCTACCTCAGAAATTTTTCAGCAAATCTGGAGCAAGGATGAGGACGGAGTCACTGAGGATTACGTTTACGTTTATGTTTCCTACCTGCGCCAAAAGCTCAAGTCCATCCAAGCCGATTTGGAAATTGTTGGCGAGAAAGGCAGGAGTTTCAAATTAATAGAAGCAGGTGACCGTCATGTTTAGGCACTTACGGATTCGTATTATTATGATCGCCGCCGCAGCACTCTTGGCTGCTCTTTTTCTCTTTGCCAGTGTCCTTAATTCTGCTTATTATCTCACGACAAATCGACAAATTGACAGTGCGCTTCAGCTTTTATCGACCAATAAGGGGGAATTAGCCTATAATAGCCAAACGTCAGAGCGTCTGGGTATTACGTCGCCGGATGCCCTTTATAAATACCGCTATTTCAGCATCCTTTTAGATAAGGATAATCATCTGGTTTCTGCCTCTATAGAAAATATCCGCTCTGTTAAGGACGGTGACATTGATACTATTATGCAGAAACTTTCGCGTTCCGATGAACCGGATGGGAAATTTATCCTGAGAGGAATTACCTTTTCTTATCGGAAAACCCTTTTAGATAACCATCGAACGCTCATCGTTGTCTTAGATAGCAGCGAGTTTTATGAGTCCAGCAATCGCCTCAGTCGCCTGACTTATTTTATGTCTGTCATCAGTTTTATAGTCTTTCTTGTGATTTTTACGGTTTTCTCCGGTCGCATCATCCGTCCTTTTGTTAGAAATATGGACAAGCAAAGGCGTTTTATCACTAATGCCGGCCATGAACTGAAAACCCCTTTAGCCATCATTCAAGCCAATACAGAGCTTCAGGAATTGATGACCGGAGAAACGGAGTGGTCAACCTCCACTAAGGATCAAGTAACCCGCCTGACCAATCTGATTAATTCAATGGTAGCTCTGGCACGTTTGGAAGAACAGCCTGATTTAGTTTTAGCGGATGTCAATCTATCAGAAGTGACACAAGATGCTGCCGAAGACTTTAAGGGACCCGTTGTCCGTGATGGCAAGAGCTTTGTCATGGAAATTATTCCAGACATTCATATTCAGGCCGAAGAAAAATCAATCTTTGAACTAGTCACTATCCTAGTCGATAATGCGAATAAATACTGTGATCCGGGCGGTCAAGTCAGCGTTCATCTCAGTCAGGTTGGCCGCACCCGAAAACGGGCCCGTCTGCAAATTTCCAATACCTATAAAGAAGGCCAGGGTATTGATTACAGTAAGTTTTTCGAGCGTTTTTACCGAGAAGAAGAGTCCCATAACAACAAGAAAAAGTCTGGTTTTGGTATTGGTCTCTCGATGGCTCAAAGTGTTGCGAAGCTCTTTCGAGGCCGTATTTTTGCTACTTACAAGGACGATACAATCACCTTTACGGTTGTTTTTCCAAAGTCATAAAAAGGCTAGAGCTGAAAAATGTCTAGCTTTTTTTAATCTGGCTATGCTATAATAATCAAGACTAGTTTAAGCGAGGTAATCCATGGATAAAGAAGATTGGATAACATTATTTAAAGAGGTTAATGGACGGGATCCAGAAGCGCAGGAAATTGAAGCAGCTATCAGAAATGGTGTTATCGACCAAGTTCCAGAAGAAGCTAAACCTGCCCCCGAACCAACTCCACAGATCTCAAATAATCACAGCTTCCAAAAGGAAACTACAGCTGGACAGCGTCCAGCTCCTCAGTCCTCAGCAACTCCAGTTAAATCAGCGGCTGAGGAAAAATCAGCAGAAGTGGGTCAGGAGCAACAGAACCTGATACAGACGAGTCCAACCAAGTCTCAGCAGACCCAGCCACGGTTTGCCAAACAGAAGATTTTGAAGGTCGGCTTAATCAGTTTAGCCTGCCTGTTTCTTGCGTTAATCTTGGCCCTAGCCGGCTATGGAACTTGGCGCTACCAATCTGGCAATATCTCTGGAACTTGGAAATTGGAGAAAAAGGTTGTCTATAGCTCTGGTGATAAAATTAAACTGGTTCAAGGCAATGCCAACTCTACCACTCAGGCTAATGTTGCTTATAAGGAATATCTGACAGTCGATAGAGCTAGGAATCTCTATACTTTTGCCTATCTCCAAGATAAGCAGGATAAGGATTCCGTCGGCCTTCCTATCACCAATTACTTCCAAAACTCTCTCAAAGCAAATTACTGGAAAAAAACAATCAGGACGACCTACTCTAAAAAGGAGGCCAAAAAGATGGTTGTCAAATCCTACAATCGTTTCTTCAGTCGCATCGGTGTTAAAGAAACGCTCAAGATAAGGGATCTTAGCTACTTTGACACTGACCGAGATTTGCAAGAGAGATTTGCTTATACCTACAGCTATCAGGTCAAAGGAGATACCTTGACCTTGGTAGCTCGGGACAAAAAGGGCAAAAAAGTAGAAACGCTAACCTATAGAAAATTATCTAAAAAAGGGACTGAGGATTTTCATAAGCAACTCAAGTCGGTTAGGCTCAAATTTGAAAAAAACATGAAGAAACAATATAACTAGAAAATAAAGTGAGGCAAATATGACAAAAGAAGAATGGATTGAATTTTATAAGTCTGTCAATGGCAGAGAACCGAGTCAGGAAGAAATTGATGCGGCTCAGGCATCTGGCGTCTTTAGTCCAGATGAGCAGCAAGCAAACTCCAATCAACAGGCCCAAGCAAGCCAGACGGAAGTGAATCCCAATGCCGTTCAAGCTGACCCAAGGTCAGAGAATATGGCTCACCCCCAAGCACAGGTTCAAGCAGCTGACTTAACCAGCAGTCAAGCTTTTGCAGGGCAGATGCAGGCTGGCATCTCTGGTATGCAAACGCCAGTCAATCAGCTCCCCAAGAAAAAGACAAAATTAGTTTGGAAAATTCTGGCTCTCGTTGTTATCGTAGTCTTGATCCTCGGTGCAGGTGGCGGCGGCTTTACCTGGTGGCACTATAAATCCGGTGACATTCGAGGAACTTGGGAGATGACAGAGTCCCTCTACTACAATAAAAAGAAGAAAAAGTGGGAAAGTCGTCTTAAGGATTACACCAAACTTAACGAAGTTTATACTGAAGTCATGACCATTGATAAAGACAATCAGATCAAAAATACTTCCTTTACAGTGATGACCAGCGAGTACGACTACACCTTTGTTCCGTTTTCTAATAAATACAGGAGCTTCCGCCGTGTCGATCAATGGAATCGGAAAATTGAAACCAGCATGTCTAAGTCTGATTATAGGAAAATGGTTAGCAAGACCGCTTACAAAGAGTTATCCCACACATCAAAATCAGATATTGAAGATTTGATCAAGAGCGATGTTAATAGTGTTTATGATTATCAAGAATCCTATCAGATTAAAGAAAATAAATTAACAATTAGCCGTAAGGATAAAAAAGGCAAGGTAGTATCTAAGATAACCTATAAGAAGCTTTCGAAATCTCAAGCTAATCAGAGAAAAGAAGACTTTAAAAAGGCCGAATACGATTCAGAGCATAATTATTAAAATTGAAGGCAAACAAAAAGACTGAGTTCTGTACTAGACAGGATTCAGTCTTTTTTATAAGATCGTCCGATTCTTAGGGAATGAAAATCCCATTTTCTGTTATGAAGATCGTTTAGCCTAAAAATAAGTCAGCGGCAATGGTCAGGATTGCCAGACCTCCTTGAGTCAAGAGAATCTTAGGGTTAGAAGTTGCAGCGCCATAGGCGGCGACAGCTACGATATAAACCATAATCGGTAAAATCATGCTGGGATTGTAGACCAAGGCGTAGAGAATACCGACCCCAATCAGGCCGTTATAGATACCCTGATTTTTAAAGAGGGTATTAAGATTTTTCGTTTTAAGCTCCTCTTGAGACATCCCAAAAACTCGGGCAGTGGAAGCAGAAGCGGTGGCGAAGGTTTCCAGATACATGATATAGAAAAATTCTAGGGCGACTAGAATGGACAAAACAGTCGTGTAAATTGACAATTAAAATTCCTCACTTCTTAATAATTCTCATCCATTATAGGTTGCTCCCCACCTATTTGCAAGGGATATGACTTGTCCAGTGCTCGCTCTTTTTGGTTTAACGTTTTACGTAGAATATCAAGGAATTGTGAAAGCACCAGTCCTTTACCAATCTGCGGCATCAATTCCGACTACGACTGGCAGAGTGGCTACTTGGCTAGATTTTCTCATTTAGTTTCATTTGAAAGAATTTTTGCGCTAAAGTTAATCGTGTATTTCTTCTTTGACGGAACGATTGTTTTCCCCTAACATCAGGCGTTTGGGGGTTCACAAACTATTTAAAAAATTTTATACTGGCTTTGTCAGATAAAAAGTCTGACAGAATAAGAAGAAAAGGAGTTAATCCTATGACTACAAAAACTTTAGAACAATTTGACGTGATGGATGAACAAGCACTGGCTACTGTAGAAGGCGGGGGTTATTGGGACGACTACGATGCTGTAGGTGCTGGGGCTGCTGCTATTAGCGGAACTGCTGCTCCTTGGTATCTCTTGCAAACTTGTGCACCTGTTGTTGACTTCTTGCCCAGATACTGAAAGGGCTATCGGCTGAGTTAAGTCTGATAATTACATTATAAAAGCGTTTGGAACAAGATTTCCAAGCGCTTTTTGGTTTTCATGTTTGGTAATTAAAATAAGCCCGCTGAATTTATTTCTTCTTCATCTCACCATGCGGGAAGTAACTGCCTTCTGGCAGGTCTTTGATGATGACATGGATGTTTTCTTTGGGCGCATTGGCAACACGGGAGACAACTTCGGTCACTTCGCGGGCTAATTCGATTTTTTGATCTTGCGTACGACCTTCAAAGAGATCAATTTTTACAAATGGCATAGAGATTCCTCCTAAATTTTTTAATGAACATCACCATTCTAACATGAATCAGTCAATAGCGCTTGAGAAAAAAGTGAATAAACCGCTGTCGGTTAATCAATTTTCGGGAGGATAGGAGATTTGTCATCAAGTTCCCTAAAGTTCTTAGCATTGCTTAAGGGCTTAGCAACACAGTGTTTGCCTAGCCTTGTTTACTATCACGTGCGAAACACCTAGATAATAAGCCTTTGCCGTATCCTTAGAAAGGGCTAAAAATATTAAGTTTTAAAAGCATCGGCTCTAAAAATTAACAGGAATTTCCCCCTGCCAGTGAAGGGTAATTTATGGTAAAATAGAACCATTAATGTTTTAGACAGGATGGATATTTTGGCACAGTTATATTATCGCTATGGGACTATGAATTCAGGCAAATCTATTGAAATCTTGAAGGTGGCCTACAACTACGAAGAGCAAGGAAAGCCGGTTGTGCTCTTGACTTCGGCTCTGGATACACGTGGTGGAATTGGTTGGGTTTCCAGTCGAATTGGTCTCAAGCGTCAGGCTAAGCCGATTTCGGGTGATACAGATATCTTTGGTTATATCGAAAGTCTGCCTGAAAAGCCTTACTGTGTCTTAGTTGATGAATGTCAATTTCTGACCAAAGGAAATGTTTTTGACTTGGCCCGAGTAGTGGACGAACTGGATGTTCCGGTCATGGCTTTTGGCCTAAAAAATGATTTCCGTAACCATCTTTTTGAAGGATCGAGGGAACTCTTGCTCTTAGCGGATAAAATCGAAGAAATTAAAACCATCTGTCAATACTGCAGCAAGAAAGCCACCATGGTCCTTCGGATGAAGGGTGGCCAGCCGGTTTATGAAGGCCAGCAGGTGCAAATCGGCGGCAATGAAACCTATGTCTCGGTTTGTCGCAAGCACTATTACCATCCACAACTAGAAAGTGAGAAAAAGCAAGGCTAATGAATATCTACGATCAATTGCAGGCGGTGGAAGACCGCTATGAAGAATTGGGGGAGCTGCTCAGTGACCCTGATGTTGTTTCTGACACCAAACGCTTTATGAAGCTGTCACGCGAAGAGGCCAATACGCGTGAAACCGTGACGGTTTACCGAGAATACAAACAGGTTTTACAAACTATCGACGACGCCGAAGAGATGATTAAGGATGCTGGAGGTGACCCTGAGCTCGAAGAGATGGCCAAGGAAGAACTCAAGGACGCCAAGGCTTCCAAGGAAGAATACGAAGAACGTCTGAAAATCTTGCTGCTGCCTAAAGATCCTAATGATGATAAGAATATTATCTTGGAAATCCGCGGAGCAGCAGGCGGTGATGAAGCCGCCCTATTTGCCGGAGACCTGCTCAACATGTATCAAAAGTATGCTGAAAGTCAAGGCTGGCGTTTTGAAGTCATGGAAGCGTCTTATAATGGTGTAGGCGGTATCAAAGAAGTCGTGGCCATGGTTTCTGGGGATTCGGTCTATTCCAAACTCAAATACGAGTCCGGTGCTCACCGTGTGCAGCGTGTCCCAGTGACTGAAAGTCAAGGCCGCGTCCATACATCGACAGCAACCGTTTTGGTCATGCCTGAAGTGGAAGAAGTGGAGTACGATATCGATCCTAAAGACCTGCGGGTAGATATCTATCACGCTTCCGGTGCCGGCGGACAAAACGTTAATAAGGTAGCGACAGCGGTCCGCATGGTTCACATCCCAACCGGTATCAAGGTTGAGATGCAAGAAGAGCGAACCCAGCAAAAGAACCGCGACAAGGCTATGAAAATTATCCGTGCGCGTGTGGCTGATCACTTTGCTCAGATTGCTCAGGATGAGCAGGATGCCGAACGTAAATCTACTATTGGGACAGGCGACCGTTCTGAGCGGATCCGCACCTATAACTTCCCGCAAAATCGTGTGACTGACCACCGAATCGGCCTCACCCTGCAAAAGTTGGACTCTATTCTCTCTGGTAAAATGGATGAAGTCATCGATGCTTTGGTTCTTTACGATCAAACCCAAAAACTGGAAGAATTAACTCAATGACCTATGCCCAACTATTCCTGCAGTATGAGCTTGAACTGGAAAAAAACCAAGAAGAACCCGAGAGCTTAACCTTTACGTTTAGACATCTCAAAGGGCTTGATATGACTGAGTTTGTCCTGCTTTTACGCCAAAAAGTAAGTGAGGGTGATCGGGCTCTGATCGACCAGATTGCCAAGCGTCTGCTTGCCCATGAGCCTGCCCAATACATTATTGGCTACGAAACTTTTCATGACCTCAGCTTCAAGGTAGATAAGCGGGTGCTGATTCCTCGTCCTGAAACAGCTGAATTGGTTGATTTGGTTTTAGAGGAGAATGCAGATAGTAGGCTGAGCTTGCTTGATCTTGGGACCGGAAGCGGTGCTATTGCTGTATCATTGGCACACAGCCGCCTTGACTGGCAGGTAATGGCTTCTGATATTTCTCAAGATGCTTTGGACTTAGCTGGTGAAAATGCCCTAGCTAACAAGGTGCAGGTAGATTTTCGTCAATCCGATGTTTTTGATCAGATTGAGGAAGTTTTCGATATTATCGTCAGCAACCCGCCTTATATTGCTCAAGCTGATATAGATGAAGTGGGCCTAAATGTTCAGATTTCTGAGCCTCATCTAGCTCTTTTTGCCAAGGAGCAAGGATTGGCTGTTTACCGCAGAATCGCTGAAGAAGCCAAAGCCCACCTCAATCCTGATGGCAAAATTTATCTAGAAATCGGCTATAAGCAAGGACAGGCAGTCTCACAGATGTTTAAAGTTGCCTTTCCAGATAAGCGGGTGAGAGTTTTACCTGACCAATTTGGTCAAGACAGAATGGTGGTGGTTGATAATGGCTGATCTACAAGCTATCAAAACAATCTTAGCTGAGGGTGGTGCTGTTATCCTGCCAACTGAAACGGTTTATGGCCTTTTTGCTAAGGCATTAGACCAGCAAGCCGTTGAGCGTATCTATGAGTTAAAGCAGCGTCCGCTCGACAAGGCTATGAACCTCAATGTTGCTAGCTTGGAAGATATTTTGGCCTACAGTAAGGATCAGCCAGCCTATCTAGCTAAGCTCTATCGAGCTTTCCTGCCTGGTCCGCTAACCATTATCCTCAAGGCTAATGACAAGGTTCCAAGCTGGGTCAATTCCGGTCTGTCAACGGTCGGTTTTCGCCTTCCTAATCATCCCGTAACGCAGCAGCTCATTAGGAAATACGGCCCCTTGATCGGTCCATCGGCCAACCTATCCGGTCGAGCGTCTGGTACGGTCTTCGAGGACATTGTCGAGCAGTTGGGTCGTCAGGTGATAGGAGTAGCAGATGACTCAGCCATTCAAGGTTTGGATTCTACGATCTTAGACTTATCTGGAGATAGAGCCGATATTCTTCGCCAAGGCACCATCAGCAAGGAAGCCTTGCTGGAGGCGGTGCCTGAATTAAATTTCTAAAGGAACAGTGACTGATGTTGAGATTTTTAGTTTTATCAGGCACACCAGCTGTTCAGTCCATCAACCATTATATCCCTTAACTCAGGAAAGAACGGAGCAGCAGCTAGAAAACGGCATTATGCCTTTATTCGGCTCGATTCAGATGACAAACGCAAAGGTGCCCATACTTTTTATGACACTATAGATAGTTTGGCCAACTATTATCAGACTTACATTCAATGGAAATGGCCAACCCATTTAGCGCAGTGGCTGGCTGTCCTTATCCCTTTCTAGGCAGTGATAGCGACCAGCCTAGCCAACTGTGCGGGGGTTGGGAAAGAAGTCAAAATTCTACATTTCGTGACTTCTTTCCCACTCCCAGAAGTGCTTTATTAAATCTATGAGGTGATTTTATGATTTTTGACAAAAATGATTACAAGGCTTACGACCCAGAACTTTGGCAGGCTATTCAAGCAGAAGAAGTTCGACAGCAAAACAATATCGAATTGATCGCATCTGAAAATGTGGTTTCAAAAGCGGTTATGGCTGCCCAAGGTTCCGTTTTGACGAATAAGTATGCCGAAGGCTACCCCGGAAAGCGTTACTATGGTGGTACCGACTGCGTTGATGTGGCTGAAAATCTTGCCATTGAGCGGGCCAAGGAGCTCTTTGGAGCCAAGTTTGCTAATGTTCAGCCTCACTCAGGCAGCCAAGCTAATGCCGCAGCCTATATGGCCTTGATCCAACCCGGAGATACTGTCATGGGAATGGATCTCTCAGCTGGCGGCCATCTTACCCACGGCTCACCCGTCAGTTTTTCAGGTAAGACCTATAATTTTGTTCCTTACAATGTTAATAAGGATACGGAAGCTTTGGATTATGACGAGATCCAGCAGCTGGCTGTGCAACACCAGCCTAAACTGATTGTAGCGGGGGCTTCAGCTTATTCACGGATTATTGATTTTGCCAAATTCCGAGCTATTGCTGACAGTGTCGGTGCCTATCTCATGGTCGACATGGCACATATTGCTGGTCTGGTTGCTTCGGGCCACCATCCTAGCCCAGTGCCTTATGCTCACGTAACGACGACAACCACTCATAAGACCTTGCGCGGACCGCGCGGCGGCTTGATTTTGACCAATGATGAAAATCTGGCTAAGAAAATCAATTCCGCTGTCTTCCCAGGTTTGCAGGGCGGTCCTTTGGAGCATGTAATTGCGGCTAAAGCGGTTGCCCTCAAGGAAGCCTTGGACCCAGCTTTTAAAGAGTACGGTCAAAACGTCATCAAAAATGCCCAGGCCATGGCTGATGTTTTTGATGCCCACCCTGATTTTCATGTCGTGTCTGGCGGAACTGATAATCATGTCTTTCTCGTTGATGTGACTAAGGTCGTTGAAAATGGTAAATTGGCCCAGAATATCCTTGAAGAGGTTAATATTACCCTCAATAAAAACAGCATCCCATTTGAAACGCTGTCACCATTTAAAACGTCGGGTATCCGTATCGGCAGTCCAGCTATTACCAGCCGTGGTATGGGTATTGCTGAGAGTACCAAGATTGCTGAATTGATGATTCAAGCCTTAGAAAATCATGATGATGAGGCTGTACTGGAACGCATTCGCCAAGATGTCAAGTTATTGACAGACACTTTCCCACTTTACTAACATGCTAGATTTATATTTAAAAAAGATTATTATCCACCAATTCAGCCCCGACGACACCGAGCTTCGCTTTGCGGATAGGCCGCTGACTTTAACACCAAGTTTAGATGAGTATTTCCGCAAAAAGCTAGCTAAGGTTTTTACCGCCGACGCTAAGCGAGGAACATTTGAGCCTGAAAATGACTTTATCGCCAACCTCGGTGATGATTTTATGGAATCTGCCCGCAAAATAGCCCAGCTCTGGAAGGAAGAGTTTGTCATCAGTGAGGATCAAAAAACCAATGATCTGATCTTTATCCAATTTGATAAGGATGGTGTTGAACATTTCGCCTTCTTACGGCTGGTGCTTAAGGATAGTTTGGCGCATATTCTGGGAGATGATGAGCAGCCGCTCAAAGTCACCCAGAATAATCTGCCTTCCGCTGCCCAAACGCCAGATGAGGCTTTGGTGATTGACCGCCAAACCTACCGTTATTATTTGATCGAAAAACGCATTAAGCACAATGGTAGTTTCGCTAACTATTTCTCTGAAAACCTGCTCAAGGTTCAGCCTGAGCCATCAATCAATAAGTCCATCAAACAGTTGGAGAAGACAGCTCAGAAGGTAGCCGATGATTTCAACAAGGATGATTTCAATTTCCAATCCAAGATGAAATCAGCTATTTTCAAGAACTTGGAGGAAGATCAAGAACTGTCCCCAGAGAAATTGGCCAACCAGCTTTTTGATGATAATCTCACCGCTCGTTTAACCTTTGTAGATCAGCTTAAAGAAGCTATTCCGGAGCCAATCCCAGTGGCTGATGTGGATTATTCCCGTCAGTCCAAGAAGTTGGAGAGTCAGAAACTTTCTCTCTCAAATGGAATTGAACTCATTGTTCCTAATGGCGTTTATCAGGATGCAGAGTCGGTAGAATTTATCCAAAATAATGATGGTACCTATTCCATCCTAATCAAAAATATTGAGGATATCCAAAACAAATAATATGTTTAAAAAAATTAGACGAATCATCTATGTGATTATTGCCTTGCTCCTAGTTTACCAAGGGGTCAAGGTTTATCAATCAGCCAAACGAGTGTTGGCCTATCGACCGTTGGTGGAGCAAGTTTTGGCCGAGGATGATAATAGCACTAATGAAGATTTAGTATTAGCAGTAATATACACAGAGACCAAGGGGCGTGATGACGATGTTATGCAGGCCAGTGAGAGCTCAACGGGGACCACTAAATCCATCAACGATAATAAAGAAAGTATCAAACAGGGAACCAAGGTCTTAGATGAGAACTTAAAAAAAGCCCAAGCCGCTAAAACGGATTCTTGGACAGCTATTCAAGCCTATAACTTTGGCTCTAACTACATCGACTATGTGGCTGACCACGGTAGGAAGAATACCATCCAGCTAGCCAAGGCCTACTCCAAAGATGTTGTTGCACCGAGCTTGGGAAATAAGACTGGCAAGACCTATTATCATATCAACACCATATCCATTCTTTATGGCGGCGGTAAGCTTTATGTCAATGGTGGCAACCACTATTATGCCAAGCAAGTGCAATTCAACCTTTTCTTGATTCGATTGGTTGACAGGTTATAGAAATGAAAGACTTATTGAAATATTTCCGAGGTTACATTAAGGAAACTATCCTCGGTCCCCTTTTTAAACTTTTGGAAGCAAGCTTTGAGTTGCTAGTCCCCATCATCATAGCTAGGATAGTCGACAGGACCATTCATCATAAAGATACCACTCACCTCTTTATGATGATTGGTCTTTTGGTCTGTCTGGCAGTCTTCGGCGTTTTGGTAGCTATCACTGCTCAGTATTATTCCTCAAAAGCCGCAGTAGGCTATACTAGGCAGTTGACCAAGGATCTCTATAAAAAAATAATGAGGTTGCCAAAGGAAAGCAGGGACCAATTGACAACGTCCAGTTTGGTCACCAGACTATCCAGTGATACTTACCAAATTCAGACAGGCATCAACCAATTTTTGCGCCTCTTTTTGCGGGCACCGATTATTGTTTTTGGGTCAGTTATCATGGCTTTCCTCATCAGTCCTAAAATCACCTTCTGGTTCGTTCTCATGGTTGTTCTCCTGTTTCTCTTGATTTACATCATGTCGCGTCTGGTTAATCCTCTCTATTTGGCAATCAGAAAATTGACTGACAGTCTGGTCAGCCGAACACGTGAACAGCTGGAAGGTATGCAGGTTATCCGTGCTTTCGGCCAGATCAAAAGGGTCAAGCAGGAGTTTGCCAGCCTCAATCAGTCTTATACCAAGGCACAGCTAAAAGCGGGGTTACTTTCTAGTCTGGTTAGCCCCTTGACTTATTGGATTGTCAATGCCACTTTAGTTATCGTTATCTGGCAAGGTAACCTAGCTATTGGTGATAATCTCTTGACTCAAGGGTCATTGATTGCCCTTGTCAACTATCTGTTAAATATTCTGGCTGAGTTGCTCAAATTAGCTATGATGGTAACCAACCTCAATCAGAGTTTCATTAGTGCTGGACGGATTACAGAGGTCTTCGGTCAAGAAGAAGAGAATCTCTATGATAGTATTGAACAACTAAATACTGACAAAGGAGAAATCCTGTCGATCTCTGATATGACATTTACCTACCCAACAGCCGCCCGTCCTTCTTTGACAGAACTTTCCTTAAGTTTGGAGCAAGGCCAAACCTTAGGGGTTATCGGCGGTACTGGATCTGGTAAATCGACCCTTGTCCAGCTTATCATGGGACTTTACCAAGCTCAGAAAGGGCAGCTGAGAATTTTTAATGATGGGCAAAGTCCAGCTAATTTGGCTCAATGGCGCAACTGGGTCGGCTTAGTTCCGCAGAAAGCTGAACTTTTCTTGGGAACTATTCGTTCCAATTTGACCCTTGGTATGGATACTGGTAACGTATCGGATGAACGGCTCTGGTGGGCCTTAGATATCGCTCAAGCCAGTGATTTTGTTAAGGAGAAGGAGGAAGGGCTAGATTCTGAGGTTAAAGAATTCGGCCGTAACTTCTCGGGCGGCCAGCGCCAACGTTTGACCATTGCCCGTGCCCTTCTTAAGCAGTCTCCTATCTTAATCTTGGACGATTCCACTTCGGCTCTCGATTATCTGACCGAAAGTAGACTCCTCAAAGCTATTAAGACTGAACTCAAAACAAGTCTAATAATAATCTCCCAGCGAACCAATAGCCTTAAGTCAGCCGATAAAATTCTCGTTTTAGATAAGGGCAGCCAAGTCGGCTTAGGCAGCCACGAAAGCTTGCTGGCTAACTGTCCGACTTACCAAGCCATTCATTATTCGCAGCACAAGGAGGAGTAAACATGAGACCATCACCCTTAAAACGTTTGGTCCGTGATTTTGCCAAACAAAAAGTTTTGTTAGGGCTAGCTTTGGTGGGAATTTGTCTGCAAGTGGCTTTGACTATTTATCTGCCAATTTTAATTGGGAATGCTGTTGATGCCGTCTTGGTTCCAGATAATCATCTGCTAATTGGGGGAATCATCGCCAAAATGCTGATGGTTATTGCGAGCAACACCTTAATTCAGTACCTCAATCCTCTGATTTACAATAAATTAGTTTTTAGCTTTAGCCAAGATTTGCGGCAAAGGGTTATTGATAAGGTTCATGAACTGCCAATCGCATCTCTAGGACAATCTGTTGGTGATATGGTGAGCCGGGTAACGACCGATGTCGAACAGCTTAACAATGGCCTGCTCATGGTTTTCAATCAGTTCTTCGTTGGGCTTTTGACTATCCTGGTTCTCCTTGTCACCATGGCTAAGATTGATTGGCTCATGATGCTCCTAGTCTTGCTCTTGACCCCCTTATCCCTCTTTTTGGCTCGTTTCATTGCGCGTAAATCATTTAGCCTCTTCCAAAAGCAGACCCAATCTCGCGGTCGGCAAACTCAGCTGATTGAAGAAAGTCTCAATCAGGAAAGCTTAATCCACAGTTTCAATGCCCAGGATGAATTCGTTGAGCGTTTCATTGCTGTAAATGAGACCTATGCAGATTACTCGCAGGGGGCAATTTTCTACTCATCTACGGTTAATCCTGCAACCCGTTTTATCAATGCATTAATCTATGCCCTCTTAGCCGCAGTAGGAGCTATTCGCATTATGAACGGCGCCTTCTCCATCGGCCAACTGACCACCTTCCTCAACTATGTCACCCAGTATACTAAGCCCTTCAATGACATTTCCTCTGTCTTAGCAGAATTACAAGGGGCTCTAGCCTGTGCCCAAAGGCTCTATCAAGTTCTGGATCAAGATAGTCTGGAAGAAACAGGACAAGATATCCTGACCAGCGATCAGGTTCAAGGGCGTTTAACTTTTAAGCATGTTAATTTTGGTTACACCCCTCACAGAACGCTTATAAAGGATCTTAGTATTGACATACCAGCTGCCAGCCGAGTGGCTATTGTTGGTCCAACAGGAGCGGGAAAGTCTACGCTGATTAACCTCCTTATGCGCTTCTACGAGGTCAATTCTGGCCAAATCCTTTTAGATGGTGTCCCGACTAGGTCCTATACTCGTGAGAGTCTGCGCAAGCAAATTGGCATGGTCCTTCAGGACACCTGGCTGCAGGAAGCAACCGTTCACGATAATATAGCTTTTGGCCACCCAAATGCTACCCGAGAATTAGTTGTAGAAGCTGCCAAGGCTGCTAATGCAGACTTCTTCATCAAACAGCTGCCAGCTGGCTATGATACCTACTTGGCCGATGCCGGCGCTTCGCTTTCGCAAGGACAGCGGCAGCTCCTGACTATCGCTCGAATTTTTGTTGCTGTTCCCAAGATTTTGATTTTGGATGAAGCCACCTCCTCCATTGATACCAGAACCGAAAGTCTCATCCAAGATTCCTTTGAAAAACTGATGGAAGGACGAACCAGTTTTATCATTGCCCATCGCCTGTCAACCATCCAAAATGCTGATATCATCCTCGTTATGGTTGATGGCAATATCGTTGAACATGGTAACCATCAAGAACTTATGGAGACTCATGGAGTTTATTACAGGATGCAAACCGCTCAGAGCCAAGCCTAAAAAGGAGATATTTATGAATTTAACAACCATTCACCATGTTGCTATTATCGTTTCTGATTATGAAAAATCTCGAGATTTTTATGTCAATAAACTAGGTTTTGAAGTCATCTGCGAGAATCATCGACCGGAACGGCACGATTATAAGCTGGATCTGCGCTGCGGGAATGCAGAACTAGAGATTTTTGGAAACAAGACTACAGACTCTGCCTATCAGGCCCCGCCCAAGCGCCTATCCTTCCCAGAAGCCTGCGGCCTAAGACATTTGGCTTTTCGGGTAGAAAATATCGGAGCAGTGGTAGCTGAATTAACCAGTCTAGGCATCGAATCCCTCCCTATTCGGACAGATGATTTCACCGGGGAAAAAATGACCTTTTTCTTCGATCCTGATGGCCTTCCCTTAGAACTGCATGAATAATAAATAGCACACGTCATACTAATAATGCAAATCTACCTATCATATACTCCAGACTGTTCTAAGCCGCTCTAAAGAGAAGCGGCTTTTTAGTATGAAACTATCATTAATCTAACCTGAAAATTTTTCCGGCTATTACTAATTTAGTATTTTTCTGTTAAAATAAAATTATCGAATAATTTTTAAGGGGTTTGGCATGAAAATCGAGCGTGTTTATAATAATAATGTCGTTCAGGTCACCGACAAGCAGCACGAAGAAATCATCATGGGAAAAGGGCTGGGTTTTCAAAAGAAACCAGGAGATGAGGTTGATTTAAATAAAATTGAAAAGCGCTTTATCCTGCAGGAAAGCGACCAAGATATGATCGGCGAGTTATCCCGTGTCTATCAAGATTTAACGAGTCAGGAACTCAATCTTGTTTTGACCATTATCGAGCGAGGCCAAGAGGTCTTAAAGCAGACTTTTGAGATTTCCCTGTATATTGCTTTAGCCGATCACTTGCAGTATGCTATTCAAAGAACACGAGACGGAATTAGTTTGCAAAATCCTCTAGCATGGGAAATCCGTAAATTTTACCCGAAAGAATACGAACTAGGTCAAGAAAGCCTTAAATTAATTGAAAGTCATATCGGCTTGAGCATGGAAGCCTCTGAAGCAGCCTCTATCGCCTTACATTTCATCAATGCCCAGAAAGACGGCAGTTTGATTGAGGCTAGCCAGCAAGTCAGCCAAATTGTTATCAACTGCTTGGAAATTGTCCGTCTGCATTTCGGCCATCTAGCAGCAGAGGATTCTGTCAGTTACAACCGTTTTGTCACCCACCTCCAATACTTTGCCCAGCGGGTAGTTTCTGGCAGTGTTCAGGGCAATAATGACGATTTTCTCTATGACCAAGTTAAGGCTAATTATCAAGAGGCTTTTGCCTGCACACAAAAAATTAAGGACTATATCGAAGGCCATTTTGCTTTTCAAATGAGTAAGGATGAGCAGGTCTACCTCACTATTCATATCCAAAGGCAAAATGAGAGTTAACCTTCTCCTCCAAAATTTTGGGGGAGTTTTTAATGACGAAATTTTTAAATTAGCTAAATTATTTCATGAAAGCCCTTGCAAAACCAAAATTATTCTGTTATGATAATAACATCAAAAGGATTGTTACTGGTAAGCAGGCAAAACCTAAATAAATACAAAATGGTTTGCACTAAGAGTGCAGATAGCTGTTTGGTATTTGTTTAGGTTTTTTGTTTGCCACGACCGGCGACTTTCCTAAAAATATTATGCTAGGACTAGCCTTAGCTGGGTTTGATTAGGCAAACGAGCTGTTATAGTTTAGCATCTTGCTTTAATTGAGCTCGCCTACGACTCTTTGAAAAAGGATGAAGCCACCTTGAGTCTTCAATAACTCTTCGTTGTCTTCCCTATTTTCCTTTGAGTCGTGTACGGCTTAGCATCTTATTTTAATTAAGCTCGCCTATGACACTTTGGAAAATGATAACCATTTCCTAGATGCAAGCATCTTTGTCATGGTTCCTATTTTCCCGTGTGTCATTCAAGGCTTAGCATCTTATGAAAGGAGCCTACATATGGCTAAAGATTATACTGAATTAGCTCAGGATATTGTTGATCACGTCGGTGGCAAAGACAATATCGGCAAGCTTGTCCACTGTGTGACGCGTCTGCGTTTCTCACTTAAAGATGAAGGTAAGGCAGACGAGGACTATCTCAAACAGCGTGATGGTATTGTAACCGTTGTTAAAGCCGGCGGTCAATTCCAAGTGGTTATTGGCAACCATGTACCGGATGTTTACGATGCTGTTTTGAAAGTTGCTGGTATTTCCGGCGATGGCGGTATCGATGTTGATGAAGGAGATGTCCCAAAGGGAAATATTCTTGATCGCTTTATCGCCTTGATTTCCGGACTGTTCCAGCCTATGCTTGGTGTGCTTTCGGCTGCTGGTATGCTTAAAGGGATTGTTGCTATTTTAGCAGGAGTGGGGGTTGCCAAAACTGATGGTCTCTATATCATTTTAAATGCAGCTGGTGATGGTTTCTTCCAATTTCTGCCTTTAATCTTGGCTCTAACTGCAGCTAAACGCTTTAAGATGGAGCAATTTACAGCTATTGCCCTTGGCTTTGCTCTGGTTTATCCGGATATCGCGGCAAGTTTTGCCAAGGGAGGCGTGACCTTCTTAGGGATTCCTGTAATCTTCCCAGCTTCCAGTTACTTACAAACGGTCTTGCCGATTATTTTGACGGTCTGGGTAGGATCCAAAGTTGAGTATTTCTTGAAGAAGATTATTCCAGACGTCGTCAAAGTCTTCCTTGTTCCCTTCTTTGTTCTTTTAATAACAGTACCGTTAGCTTACTTGGCCATTGGTCCGGTTATGAATTATGCGAGTGACCTTGTCGGTAGTATCTTTACAGGTATTTATGGCTTTAGTCCAATTGTTTACGGTCTCATCCTTGGTGCCCTTTGGCAAGTACTGGTTATGTTTGGACTCCACTGGGGACTTGTTCCTTTGGCACTCCTTGAAATTCAAACGAAGGGTTCTGGTGTTATCTTGGTAGCAACTGTCGCTATCTGTTTCTCACAAGCTGGTTCTCTTATCAACATTATGATGCGGACCAAGGAAGAAAAAGTACGAGAACTAGCTGTTCCAGCTATGATTTCCGCCTTCTTTGGCGTTACCGAACCCGCTATTTACGGTATTACGCTGCCGATGCGTACACCGTTTATTATGACTTGTATCGCCGGTGCTATCCAAGGGGCTTTCCTTGGTTTGATGGATGTCAAAATGTTTGTCTGGGGAGGACTCGGAATCTTTACCATCCCATCGTTCATTTCAGGTAAAAACTCAATGAACCTAACCTACTATCTCATCGCCTGCGTAGCTTCTCTTATCCTTGGTTTCGTCTTGACACAATTTGTTAAAATCCCTTACCTCTACGGTGGACCAAAAGAAGCAGCAGATACTAAATCTGCTGAAGCCCCTCAAGCTCAGCCGCTTAAAGAACTCAAGCAAGAGATTATCGCATCTCCATTGATTGGTAATGTTGTTAAACTTGAAAACGTCCCAGATCAAGTCTTCGCGTCAGGAGCTATGGGTAAAGGAGTTGCTGTTGATCCAACTGACGGTACCGTTGTCGCACCGGCTAATGGTGAAATTAGTCTTGTGTTCCCAACAGGTCACGCTGTCGGTATGAAGACTGAAAACGGAGCTGAGCTCCTTATCCATATCGGTATGGACACCGTTTCCCTTGCTGGTAAAGGCTTTAAGAGTTTTGTTGAGGCGGGTCAAAAAGTTGAAGCGGGTCAAAAGCTCTTAGAATTTGACTTAGCAACTGTGCGTGATGCTGGCCTGCCAGTTATTTCTCCGGTTATTGTCACTAATTCTGCCGATTTTGATGATGTCCTTGTGACTCAGGAAAACCGCGTTAATGCAGGAGATTATCTCCTAACAGCGGTCAAATAATGATAGATATGATGTTGGGGAGTTCCCCTGGCATCATATTTTTGAAGCAACATGTAAGCGCTGACAAAAGTGAGAGATTCAGGTTTTAAAAGAAATGAGTTGATGAATTAACGGAGGAAACTACTATGAAGAAATATTTTAAATACATTATGATTGGACTGGCTTTAGTAACACTAGCTGCCTGCCAATCGATTAACAGTAGCAAGAATAATTTTGACAATACAGTTGAAAAGACTGTTGCTTCTGGAAAATTAAAGGGGCATAAAGATGCCAAAAACAAGGCCATCGAATGGTTGGGGATTCCTTACGCCAAGGCTCCCGTTAAAAAATTGCGCTGGAAAGCTCCGCAAAAGGTTGAGGATTGGAAGGGAACCAGAGATGCGACCAAGGCCGGTAAACAAAGTATCCAATTTTCAAATGGTCAGGTTACAGGTTCGGAAAATGCCCTAAATTTGGATGTCGTACGGCCAGACAATAATAAGAAGAAGCTTCCAGTCATTGTTTTTCTTCACGGCGGCAATAATCAAACCGGCTCTGCTCAAGAAATAAAAGGAAATAGCTTCGTTAAGGATATTAATGCTGTCTATATCTCTGTCAACTATCGGCTTGGAGTGCTTGGTTTCAATCCTCTTCAAGCTTTAAAAACTGGTAGTGCCCAGGAAAATTCTGGCAACTATAGCTTACTGGATATTGCAGCAGCCTTGGACTGGGTCAAGGAAAATGTTGAAACTTTTGGCGGCGATAAAAACAACATCACTCTGGCGGGCTTTTCTGCTGGTGGCCGCGATGTCATGGCAACTCTTATTTCCCCTCTCTTTAAGGACAAGTATGATAAGGCTATTTCCTTCAGTGGCGGTATGACTTTGGCAGATACTGCTCCAAGTCAAGAAACTTTTGCCAAAGCTCTCGCTCCTTTAGTGGTTGAAGATAAGGTGAAAGCCAGCGTAGAAGAGGCACAGGCCTGGCTTCAGACTGATGGAAAAGATGTCAGAGATTACCTCTATAAAGTTGATGCCAAACGCTTAGCCAAATTGATGGGAAATGCCGGTATTCGAATGTCTGTTTTCCCTCATCTTTATAAGGATGGCACTGTTATCCCTAAGGAAGGATTTGATACTAAAACTTACAATGACGTGCCATTGATGTTGATAACCGGTACAGATGAGTTCTCGATGTTTGCAGCCAATGATCCTTACTTCCAAGAAGATTTTAAGAGTGGGGACCTTTTTAAAAATCCTGAAAAAACAGCCGAATTTACTTATGCTAAAAAGTATGGCGGCCAGCTCTATCGTATGTCCAATACCATTGATAGTACACGACAAATGAAGGGTAAGTATCAGTCAAATATTTATGTCGGTCAGATCTATTATGGTGATAATGCTGAAGTAACACCAGACTTAACTAAGACACTGGGTTCCTTCCATGGTATCTTTGAGCCCATGCTGCAAAGCCCGTCCAATTATAAGGACTACATAGGTGACTACTTCCAAACTCAAGGCGGCAAGGATATGTCTCAAGCTTTCAAGACCTACCTCAAAGCTTTCTTAGCTGATGGAAATCCTAACCAACAAGGACTGGTTTCATGGAAACCATGGACTTCGGATGGAGAAGTTCTTACCATTGATGCAACAAAAGATAAGGATGATATCAAGGCGACAAAAGATACCCAAACTGCCCAAGACGTGCTGAATCAAATGGATGCTGATACTAGTATTTCGCAAGAGTCAAAAGATAATCTTAACCAAAATGTCCTCAATGGTCGCTGGTTCAGTCAACCGATTGATGAGCAATATGGCCAATAAGTCTAGTAAAAAAGCCCAGTAGAATATTAGCTGGGCATCTTACTATCAACTGGGATTGACTAAAACCGTGCCGCTCTTAGCTTGCTTTTCTTTGCGGCGGTATTGGCTGGGAGTTAGCTGATAGTAACGCTTGAACTGGCGGTTGAAATTGGATAGGTTATTAAAGCCGACGTTAGTTGCGATCTCCAAAATTGAAGCACTCGTATTAATCAGCTTTTCACAGGCCTTACTTAGGCGGACTTGTATAATGAATTCCGTGCAGGAGGTTCCAGTCTGTTTCTTAAATACTGTCATAAAATGTGTTTTACTGTACCCCATCTTCTTGGCTAAAACCTCGATAGAGAGGGCTTGATCGTAGTGCTGATTGATATAGTCAATCAGCTGGCGAATTTTCTCATTTTTCCGATAAGCATCATCGGTAGTCTTGCGGATAACACAACGGTAGTAAAAAAGTAAATAGATGAATTCATTGAGCTTAGCTTTGAAAAGGAGTTCAAAATGCCGCCCTTTCTCCTTAAGCAGCTTAAAAATTTCAAAGAGACAATCTTTAATTTCGGTATAACCCACCATGTCGGGTTTGATGACCGGGATAAATTTATAAATGCTATTTTGCAAAGGCTGAAGATAGCGAAGGCTGACTGTATCAAGATAGGAGTGGCCAATTAAATCGAGATGAAACTGCAGCGTATCGCTAATCTGGCGCTCATATCCCTTAGGATGGATGGAGTGCATACCATTAGGACGAATAAGAATAATATCACCAGCCTGACTGTCAAAATAATCGTAGTCAATGTGAAACTGGGCGGTTCCTTCATAGATATAGCTAACTTCCAGCTCAGGATGCCAGTGAAAAAGGACATCAGGACGCCCATCCTTAACCTCAGTATGGTAGAAGTTGTAAGGCAGAGTCTGACGAGTAACATCTAGGTCTTCCCTATAATCTTGTTGTAAATTTTTTTCAACCATGCTTTTCTTATTTCCAGTCTTAGAATAATTTTTTGCTTGAACTGTGCCAAAATCATAAGTCTCTAAACTAAAGCCAAACATTCAAGCACCTCATTAAATCTAGTTTACCATAGATTCATAGGATAGTATCATATTTTCCGATGATAATGCCAGAGATTTCCTAAAAAACCATTTATACTATAATTATCAAGAAAGTAGGAGTGTTAGGATATGACTAAAAACATTTTTCCAAAGAATTTCCTCTGGGGCGGAGCAACCGCTGCCAACCAATTCGAAGGGGCTTATAATGTGGACGGCAAAGGATTGTCCGTTCAAGATGTCACCCCTCAAGGTGGGATTCCTGCGAAAGACGGTGATCTCAATCCTTTGATTACGGATCAACCGACCGAAAATAATCTTAAACTGGAAGGCATCGATTTTTATCATCGTTATAAGGAAGATATTGCTCTCTTTGCTGAGATGGGCTTCAAGGTTTTCCGTCTGTCCATCGCTTGGAGTAGGATTTTCCCAAATGGTGATGAAACGGAACCCAACGAAGCTGGCTTGCAATTTTACGATGATGTTTTTGATGAGTTGGCTAAGTATGGCATTGAACCTCTAGTGACCCTTTCTCACTATGAAACCCCTCTGCACTTGGCGCGCCAGTATAATGGCTGGGCAAACCGTGATTTGATCGGCTTCTACGAACGTTATGTCCGTACAGTCTTTACCCGCTATAAGGATAAAGTAAAATATTGGCTGACCTTCAATGAAGTCAACTCTGTTCTCCACGCGCCATTTATGTCAGGCGGTATTGCCACACCGGTTGAAGAGCTCAGTAAACAGGATCTCTATCAAGCTGTCCACCATGAATTGGTGGCATCAGCCCTAGCTACCAAAGTAGGGCATGACATTAATCCAGACTTCAAGATTGGCTGTATGGTACTGGCTATGCCAGCCTATCCTATGACATCAAATCCTTTGGATCAGTTGGCTGTGCGTGATTTTGAAAATCAAAATTATCTCTTTTCAGATATTCATGCGCGTGGAAAATATCCAAACTATATCAAACGCTATTTTGAAGAAAATGGTATTGAGATCCAATTTGCACCAGAAGACGAGGAAATTCTCAAAAATACTGTTGATTTTATTTCCTTCTCTTATTACATGAGTGTCGCTCAAGCGCATGACCCTGAAAACTATAACTCAGGTCGCGGCAATATTATGGGAGGCATCAACAATCCTTATCTTGAGGCGTCTGAATGGGGCTGGCAAATCGACCCAGTTGGTCTCCGACTCGTTCTTAACAATTTCTACGATCGCTATCAATTGCCGCTCTTCATCGTTGAAAACGGTCTGGGCGCCAAAGATGTCTTGGTAGATGGCCCTAACGGCCCAACTGTTGAAGATGACTACCGCATTGACTACCTGCAAAAGCATTTAGTCCAAGTCGGTGAAGCCTTGAAAGATGGTGTAGAGCTTCTTGGCTACACGACATGGGGACCAATTGACCTAGTTTCAGCTTCCACAGCCCAACTCAGCAAACGCTACGGCTTTATCTATGTGGACCGCAACGACGATGGCAGCGGCACCCTAGCGCGTTACAAGAAAAAATCCTTCAATTGGTATAAGGAAGTTATTGCCAGCAATGGAGAGGTGCTCTTTAATTAAAGCAGGGAAAAGCAGTATGGCAGGATAAGGCCTGCTGCTTTTTTTGGAAAGAAAGGTATTATGAGTATTCGACTAATTGCGGCAGTATATCTGTTTTTTAGTATTCTTGTGTCAACATTAAGTTTGAAGAGACGTGATATAATCTAAGCTATTTTAGCGATTGGAATTTAAAATTATGACGATTATTTTTAAAAGAGTACTATTCCAAGTCCTTATTTTTATAATAGCTAGCTATCTAGCTATTTTTATAAGACCAGAGTTTATTCTTCTTTGGAACATACTTTTTGCAGTTAATTGGGTCGAAAAGGATTTCAACATAAAAGTTAGGGGATGGAAGAAATCTATAAAATTGGGAGTTTTACTAACTTTGATTAGTAATTCACTCGCCATTCCTTTGTATCTGCTATCCATTAGCAGAGGGCATTACTGCTTAAAAATTAACTTTTTATATACAAATACCGTATTAATCTGGATTTCAGCACTGCTATCAGTAGCCTTTTTAGCGAATTATCTAGTGTTATCAAAATATTTTAAAGGAGAGAAATTATTTTACATTTGGTCTCTCATAAATTCTGGGATATGCCTACTGATTTTTATAATTTTAGGAAATCCTGTAGAATTTTGATCTAGATTGGATTGGTCAGCGAGAGAGTTTTGCGATCAAGTGAGGACATATCGCTCTTTATGATAGAGATTTAGAAAGAGCAAGAAAATTTTTAAAACTTACTTACCGCCAAGGGGTATGAGTACCGATACTGGAACAGACCTTTCATCCTATTTTTAACCTTGCAAGGAGAAAAATATAGGAATTATAAACTGCAGGGAAATTATCTAGTTGACTGATGTTATAAGAAGAATTGAGGTCTCATAGCAGGGGATTTCAGTTCTTTTTAGTTAGTCTGGCTTTCTTGTTGTTTGGATAGTTGAGTCCGTGCGCCATTCCATTAATCATTATCTTATTCACTGCAAGATTGCCTCTTAGATTAACTAATAGTGAGTTTCCCCGCCCATCCGAGTTTTTCTGGACTTGGCGGTCTTAATTTCGTTAGATTTAATAGCTGAGATTACTTTAAATATTTGTTAAGTTTACGATTTGTTGCTACAATGGACACTGCCTACAGTGACAGTCTTGACATTGTAGCATTTAGACGACGTTCAACTTTTCAATATTTAGGAGGTTTATGAATCAGTATGAACAAAAAATATTTATTTAACCGTCAGAATTTTGCAAACGCTAAGGGGCACGGGATTAAACGCCGTTCCTCTAAAGGTCTCTTAGCAGGGATTATCTTGGCAGGAACGCTGGTCATATTGGGAGCTGGGCAGACTGTCTCAGCCGATGATCATGCCACTGCACCAGAAGATAAGGTCACAGAAACAGCTACTCCAGATGGTCTTTCACAAACGGTAGAGAATCAACAAACAGCAGCTGCAGACCGTGCTTCTTCTGGTGATTCTGGCCAAACAGAAGAGCAGCCAGTCAATGAAACAAAGGACCAGACCGAAAAACAAGAAGCCCTGCTTAATGGTAAACAAACCGTGTCCGATGAAGATGAGCCAGAAGATGACGAATCAGAAGAAGATGAAGAAGAAAGTGATGAAAGCTTTAAGACAGAGTCATCTGAAACTGCTGTGGCCTACGATCAGGAGGACGACGATGACGATGAGGATAAATCAACTATTATCTTCAGCGATGCTGGAGCACAGTCTTCATCATCACGTGTCACTATTGATGGCCAAAATGTCACCATTTCGACTGCCGGTACCTATACCTTAACAGGTTCTGCCAATGGCTACCATATTGCTGTTGCCGACGGTGTAAAGGGTAAGGTTAAGCTGAAACTTAAAGCTGTCAATCTAACGGATTCCAGTATTTCATCTGTAAAAGATTTGAGCATTAAGGTTTCCTCAGACAGTTCTTTATCATCATCTAAAGCTACGATTGAAGCAGGTGGAGCACTCTTTATCACTGGTAAGAAAAAAAGTACCCTGACGCTGACTAGTACAGGTTCGCATGCGATCAAGGCGAAGAGCCTAAAAGCTGAGGACATTAATCTGAACCTTCATTCAGCAACTAAAGATGGGATTAATGCCCAAACAGAGGTAAGTATCAAAAATTCCAACCTTACCATTACCGCTGGTGATGATGGAATCCAAGTCAGCGATAGTACTGATGTCAATGCCGGTGATCTCAAAATCAAAGATTCAACCATAAATATCACAGCCGCAAGTAAAGGCATTACAGTAAACGACGAGGTAACCGTTAAAGGCTCTACGACCATAATCATCAAGTCTGATTCCGAAGGGATTGAAGGCCGCCATGTTGAGCTGAAAAAAGGAACTGTCACCATTGATTCCGGTGATGATGTGATTAATGCTACTGAGTGGACTGCCAAAGACGATGCCGACCTCTCTCAGTTGACCAACAGCCCAGCTGATATTAAAAACAGCGTTGCTATCATTCTCTCTGATGCCGATGTTAATGGTATTGGCTATGATGATGGTATCGACTCCAATGGTAATTTAACTGTTACTGGCGGTAATCTTAAGATTCAGTCTAAGACCGATTACAGCTCAGCCATTGACTACGATGGTATCGGTCTGGCTTCTGGCGGCACTATCTGGGGAATTGGACACATGGGATTTGCCCAAGGCTTCTCAACAGGAACCAAGCAGGCCTATATTATTGGTATTGCCTCAGGATTAGCCGGTGATACCATTACCGTTACAGATGAAAACGGCGAAGTGGTGGCCGAAACCAAGGCTGAGGTTGATTTTGATAATGTTGTCTACTCGAGTAAAGACCTCAAGGAAGGAAAGACTTACACCATTACAACAGCTGATGGTCATCCGGCAAAGGTAAGGGCAACCAAAGAAACAACTCCTCATCCAGAAATTCGCCGTGATATTCCTAAAGATACGATTCCTCTCTTACCCAACGGCCATCATCCGGCCTTCCCTGGAAGCGGAACACCGCCAGAGGATAATCATTAATGTTTTTATACGGGAATCAAAAACACTGGTATTTTATAATATCAGTCAACTAAGGTACTAAAGTAAAAGAAACTATTCCAAAGTGTTGATTTTTCGACATAAAATGGAATAGTTTTTTAGCTTGGGCTATTTTTGAGCGCACTAAAGAAAGGTTTTTATCCTTCAATTATGGTACCCTATAAGTAAAACTAACCGTTTTTTGGACCTTTTATTTTTCTCGAAAATGTTCGAGCGCATCGGCTAATGGATAAATTGTTTTCAGTTGCAGGGAAGGTAAAGCAGAGCTGAACAGAGATGCTGTGAGTAAAAGATTGTAACAGTTTGTGTGAGAGCGCTACAGAGTGGGGATAACAGCACAAATATTTTGAACTTATGTGGGGGTGTGAGATGACTATCAGATTTGAAGAAGGGATAAATAAAGACCATGCTTTGCTGTTATGTGAGTGGTCTAATAAAGAGGGAAAGGACTTCCAAGAGCAATGGATGGGACCGCAGATTTCTTATCCATTGAATGATGACAAGATAAAAGAATTAGCAAATATATTTTCAATCTTCAATGATGATGAATTTATAGGTGTGATACAAAAAGTGGAGGTTAAGAGCAATAATATACACATAGGGAGATTCGTATTAGACCCCCAAAAAACAGGAATGGGGCTTGGAAAAGAAGCACTGAACGGATTTGTAAATTTAATTTTTGAGGATGACCATATAAAAAGCATCACCTTAACTGTTTTTGATTTCAATCAAAATGCCAAGAAGCTTTATGATAAACTTGGATTCAGAATCGATGAAGTATTCGAAACGCCAAAGCTCAAATATATTATGAGAAGATACAGATAAATCCAGTTATATCGTAAGGTGGTAGGGTGCATCAGCAAATAAGGCTAAAGAATATATAGCTACTCAATAAGTCTCCACACAAAAAACGACTGTCTTCTCAGACATACCAAAGTATTGATCAAAGATCAGTAGTCAGCTGATGGGGGAGGAGGTATGGACCTAGCCCCCGCGATTGGTTTCCCTAGTAGAGCGATTTCATTTGGGTTAAATTATTGTATAATAGATTTGTTTGGGAACCGAAACTGGTAGATTAAACTCATGAAAACCGCATACGAAAAGCCCTAAAACATTTAAAATGGTTAAGCTAACAACATGTGGGTATAACTAATGATTTAAGGAGAGCTATATGGTGTTTAAAATAGGAATGATCGAAGATGATTCAGATTTGGCAACAAGTATCAAAGAACACCTGATTAGGTATGATTTTGAAGTATCTATTTGTAAAGACTTTAAGCATGTTGATCAATTTATTAAGGAATATGTCCCGCATCTGGTTTTGCTGGACATTAACATTCCTTATTACGATGGCTTTTATTGGTGTAATGAGATTAGAAAAATAACCAAAGCTCCTATCATTTTTATGTCCGCAAGATCAGAAGATACTGACCAAGTCAGAGCTATTATGAGCGGAGGGGATGATTATCTAATCAAGCCTTTTTCACATGACCTACTGCTCGCCAAGGTCAACTCACAGCTACGACGGACCTATGGTGAATATGCTCATAATGAGACTGAAGTAATCTGCGGGGATTGCACCTTTAACAAACTCAGATTTACCTTGATGTGCCAAGAACATCAAGTGGATTTATCTAAAAATGAAGCTACTTTAATAGAGCTTTTGTTTGACAGTTATCCAAACGTGATTAGCCGTGAAAAGTTGCTATCTGGCATCTGGGATAACGAGCTTTTCGTAGAAGAAAATACGCTAAATGTAACGATTAGCAGGGTTAGAAAAAAGTTGGCTGACTTAAACTCGCAATTAAAAGTCACAACCGTGAGAGGCATGGGCTATAAGGTGGAATATGAAGCGTAAAAGTGTCCTAAAATTATTCATTGCAGACTGTGCTCCTTTATTTTTCATGAGTTTTTTAACTCAAGTTGTTTTCTTTGGACTGTTGTTTTATCTTAAAGGAATCTGGCTTGAAGAGATTTTCTATTTCAGCTTTTTAGTCTTTGTGATCTTACTCATTTTATTTATCATTAGATTTTATAAAAGAGGGCGGGTATATGAAAAATTATTACTGAAAAGCGATAGTTTAAGTGACTATTTAATTCAAAAGCCTAGAAGCTCATTTGAAGAAAGTTTTAATTTGATGGTAGATAACTTGATTATGAACAATAATCTAAGGGAAATAGAGCAGAAGCAAGATAAAAAGTTACAAAAGGTAATGATCTACCGATTTGTACACCAAATAAAAACTCCGCTGTCGGTATTAAGACTGACTAGTGAAAATCTGCATGATACAGTGCATTATCAAAAAATACGCAGAAACATCAGTACGATTGAGTATGACTTAAATCAGATGTTAGACATCTATCGGCTAGATGACTTTAAGAATGATTTTGTCTCCGAAAAGGTATTCTTAAAAGAACTCTGCCGGGATACGATCAATGGATTGAAAGATTATTTTATCGCATCGCAGATTTATCCTAAACTAGACATTGATGATACTATTTATGTTTATTCCGATTCCAAATGGCTGAAATTGGTTATCCACCAACTTCTGACAAATGCCATAAAGTACAGTCATAAAGGGCAAACAGTGACAATTAGAGCAAAAAGAGAAGAAGATAAGGTTCTCTTGTCCATTATGGATGATGGCACAGGAATAGAAAGGGCTGACTTAAAAAATATTTTTGACTTATTTTACGTAGGAAAAAATGGAAGAAATACAGCTGATTCCAGTGGCATTGGTCTCTATATTGTCAAAAGAGTTGTCGAGCATTTGGGACATGATGTAGAGGTAGATTCCAAAGTAGATGAAGGAACCACAATAACAGTGAGATTTTAGGGATCCTATCCGATAACGTGACAAAACTGTAAGGTTCTGTCATGTTACCGGATTTTTGTTTGGGTTCATACTTGGTAAACTATACTTGTAAAAGATGAATAAGAGTGTGACAGGAATCAATAATTCAAAGAATTTGATTTCGTTGTCTCACCTCCGCACAGTTGATTAGGTTGGCTGCTATCACTTGCGTGGTAGTTAAACAGTCCAGTGGACTGTTTAAGGGGGCGCCTGAAAATAGGAGTGCGCCCCGAGATAAGGACCACCAGTCAACCACTGCGCCTTGCATCTAAAATTGCCAAAATAAATAAGGCCGAGAACTTTTGTCTCAACCTCGTTTAAAATCATTTTGAAAGGAAGCACAACATGATACTAACAGTTTCAAATTTAGAAAAAACATACAAGGGAAAGGTCTCTTTCAAAGCCTTAAACGACATCAATATGGAGGTGGCAGAAGGAGAGTTTATCGCCATCATGGGTCCCAGCGGAAGCGGGAAAAGTACCTTTTTAAATGCCATATCAACCATTGATAAACCCACGGGAGGTTCTGTTTTCATTGCTGGACGCAATCCTTATGACATGAATGATGAACAGCTATCAACTTTCAGAAGAAAAGAGTTGGGTTTTGTTTTTCAGCAGTTTAACCTTATCAACACTTTGACAGTGGGAGAAAATATTATTCTGCCACTGACCTTGGATAATGTGCCCTTGGATAGCATGAGTACAAAGCTTAAACACATCAGCGAATTTTTAGGCATTTCCCATTTGCTCAATAAAAGGACTTATGAAATTTCAGGAGGACAGGCGCAGCGGGTTGCTATCGCCAGAGCAGTCATAAACAATCCATCAATTTTACTGGCAGATGAACCTACCGGAAATTTAGATTCGAAATCAGCACGAGATGTGATGAAGCTTTTTAAAAAGTTAAATGAGTCCATGAAGGTAACGATTATCATGGTAACTCATGACCCCAATATTGCAGCTTACTGTGATAAGACTTATATCATAAAAGATGGCAATATTTATATGGAAATCATTAACAGAAATAACGATGACATCTATAGAAAAGAAATTTTGAATACGATGAGCCTGCTTGGAGGTGATGACAGTGACGCTATTTGATTTTGCACTAAATAATATAAAAAGGGACTTTAGAACCTATTTATACCATTTCCTAAGTTGTACTTTTTCTGTCTTTATCTTCTTTCTCTTCACAACCTTGGCCCAGCATCCAGCCTTAGCCATTGTGGATTCAAGGGGTACGATTGGGCTCGTCTTATTTCTAACGCGTATCGTCTCCGTAGCTTTTGCCTTTGTTCTGATTCTGTATTCAGTAGGCAATTTTTTGAAAATCCGAAGCAAGCAATTTGCCATCTTAAATATTATCGGAACCAGCAAGAAACAATTTAGTAAGCTGATTTTCCTTGAAAATATGATCCTGTCAACGTCAGCCATGTTTTCAGGGATTGTCATGGGAATTATTTTTTCTAAGCTCTTCTTGATGCTAGCGCAACAAATGATAGGCAGATTAGACCTTCACTTTTATTTTCCACTGGTGGCAGTCTTACTAACCTTAGTGCTCATGGGAAGCTTATTCTTAGTTATAGCCCTGCTTGCTCCAGTCATTCTGAGAAAGAAAAAAATCATCGATCTTCTAAAAAAAGAAGAAGTGACGGAAAAAAATCATTTTATCCTGTCCTTGCTAGCCGTTATATTAGTTGTTCCTCTAACGGTATACTTGCATTTAATCTCTGGTGACACACCGTCAATTTTTATCTATGTATTAGATTTATTATCTTATATGAGTAGCACCTACTTTATCTGCTATCTTATCTTTACCGTCTATGCCTCTGTCATGAAAAAGAGCGGACGGCTGTACAACAAGCAGAACTTGGTGATGGTGAGTGATTTTAAATACAAAATCAATACGAATATCAAAACGATGACCGGCGTTATGATTTTATTTAGTATCGTCTTAACTTCTCTCGTTTATATCGTTGGAGCGCCTAGAAATATTGCGCAGGACACAAAAAAAGTAGTCCCGTACTCTTATATGTACGCTAATTGGGAAAATCAAGCAGAGGGCGCTAAAAAGGCAGATACCCTTTCTAAAAAATTAGCAGAAACGGATGATTTTAAGCAGCTGACTATTGACTATGCCCAGCTAAAAAGTAATCTTAGAACAACCAGACATATTATCTTATCGAATACTATGTACAATGACATCGCTAACTTTTTGCATAGAGAGAAGCTTAACCTTACAGACGACAGCTATTTTCTGGTCGGAGTTGATGGTAAAGCAGAGCCAGTTTTAACAGATAATGTTAAAGAAAAATTATCAAGCTATCACATCACAAAGAAAAGTGGCTTAGATAAGAGAGTGATTGCCTTATCAGGCTATTTTACAAGTGTTACCGTTATCTCCGATAAAAAATACGAAGAGCTGTCCCAGAAATTAAACAAAGACACCATCTATGCCTTTGACCAAGTCCACTATCAAGAGGATAAGGCAGGAAAAATGGCAGAGCTGGAGAAAGCGATCGGATTTAAAAAAGGAAAAGAGACCTTGATATCGTATTATATGTATTATGACAATGAAAGTTTAACCAGAAAGTTAGTCTCTTATGTCGGCAGTATTTTATGCGTCTCCTTTTTAATCGGAATGGCCAGCATTATCTACTCAAGACTCTATTCTGCTCTAGAGGAAGAAAGTAAGAAGTACAGCATCATGATGAAGATTGGCCTAAGCCAATCACGTTTAAAAGCTGTTACAGCAAGTACGCTTAGGTGGCTGTTTCTAGCGCCATTTGCAATCGCCCTCGGAATATCTTGGCTCTTTGTTATCATTATCAATCGGGTCACCCTAACGTCTTATACTGAACTGTCTCTTATCTGCTATGGTGTGTGTACCATCATAGAAATTATCTTATATCTTATCGTCAAGAACAAATACCAAAAGCAACTATTTAATAGTATCTATGAGATAAAAGGTTAGTTTGTAAAACTTATCAAGAGGCTGGGACAAAAGTCCTGCCTCATTTAATTTATTTAAGATATAGCAGTTTGCCGCAGTGGTTGATTGGAGGTCCTTATCTTGGGTCGCATTCTCATTTTCAGGCGACCCCTTAAACAGTCCACTGGACTGTTTAACTACCATGCAAGTGACAGCTCCAACAGTTTGGGAAACTGTTGGAGGAATTCCATGAACGTCAGTTCATGTCAATAGTAATCAACTATGCGGAGGTGGGAGTGAAACGGTCTGGGAGACCGTTTCAGGTCGAACACCTAAAAATACGAGAGTGGAGAGAAATCGAAATCGTAATGTCATTACGATTTACCGATTTTTGTCCCCACTCTCTTTTTAAGTTACTCTTTGATAGAGTTGAGTTTAGTGAGCTGACTCGCTTAAATAAGCTTTTTTTGATATACTTAAGCTATATTTTTTAGAAAGATTTGAGCTAGGAATCCCTAGCAAAGAGGTATTAGTTTTGTCTCAATCTTACATCAATGTTATCGGAGCGGGCTTGGCAGGTTCAGAAGCAGCTTATCAAATTGCCAAATGTGGCATCCCTGTTAAATTATATGAAATGCGTGGTGTTAAGCCAACACCCCAGCATAAGACAAGCAATTTTGCTGAGCTGGTTTGTTCTAATTCCTTCCGTGGAGATAGCTTGACCAATGCGGTCGGCCTGCTCAAAGAAGAAATGCGCCGCTTGGATTCCATTATTATGCGTAATGGCGAAGCCCACCGTGTACCAGCTGGAGGCGCTATGGCAGTGGACCGCGAGGGCTATGCAGAAAGTGTTACTGCTGAACTGGAAAATCATCCTCTGATTGAAGTCATTCGTGGAGAAATCACAGATATTCCTGATGATGCGATCACCGTAGTTGCAACAGGTCCTTTGACCTCAGATGCACTGGCTGAGAAAATCCATGCCTTCAATGGTGGAGAAGGCTTTTATTTCTATGATGCAGCAGCCCCAATTGTTGATATCAGTACAGTTGATATGAGCAAGGTCTATCTCAAGTCTCGCTATGACAAGGGTGAGGCTGCCTATCTCAACTGTCCGATGACCAAGCAAGAGTTCATGGATTTCTATGAGGCTTTGGTCAATGCTGAAGAAGCGCCTCTCAATGAGTTTGAAAAAGAAAAATACTTTGAGGGCTGTATGCCGATTGAGGTTATGGCAAAAAGAGGCATTAAAACCATGCTCTATGGACCGATGAAACCAGTAGGTCTAGAGTATCCAGACGACTATCAGGGACCACGCGATGGTGACTTCAAGACACCTTATGCTGTTGTTCAGCTCCGTCAGGACAATGCAGCGGGCAGTCTCTACAATATCGTTGGTTTCCAGACCCATCTCAAATGGGGTGAACAAAAACGTGTATTCCAGATGATTCCAGGACTGGAAAATGCTGAGTTTGTTCGCTACGGAGTTATGCACCGCAATTCTTACATGGATTCACCTAACTTTTTAACTCAAACCTTCCAGTCCCGCAAAAATCCTAATCTCTTCTTTGCTGGTCAGATGACAGGAGTCGAAGGTTATGTCGAGTCAGCAGCTTCTGGATTAGTGGCTGGGGTCAATGCGGCTCGTCTACTTAGGGGAGAAGAACCTCTGATCTTCCCGGAGACGACGGCTATTGGAAGCCTTCCGCACTATGTGACTCACACCGATAGCAAGCATTTCCAGCCTATGAATGTCAATTTCGGTATCATCAAGGAACTTGATGGACCGCGGATTCGTGATAAGAAGGAGCGTTATGAAGCTATTGCGGAGCGCGCTTTAGAAGATCTATCCAAGTTGTCTCTCTAAGAAAAAAACTTTATTTATTTCAAATCAATTCTATTGTTAACAAGACAAAACAATCACTAGCACAAGAGTTCAGCCTATCGAGGCTGACTTTTTTTACGGCTAGATTATAAGGTCTGCTTGAGCTCACTAACTTTTTGAGCTATAATAAGACCTATGAAATTAACCAAGAGACATTTTGGCTATCTCTTTCTTGTGATAGCATTAATCTATGCCACCATTACTTATTGGTCGCTGGGGCAGAGAATCCTCCTGACGATTTATCGAGCCAGCCTCCCCTTTTTAGCCGGTGCCGGAATGGCCTATATCATCAACATTGTCATGTCAGGCTATGAGCATCTGTTGAAGAAAATTCTGGGCCGTGATATTCCAGGAAAAAGAGCCATCAGTTTAATCCTGTCCTATTTAACGTTTGTCATTGCCATTTTCCTGATTTTCTCAATTGTCTTACCAGATCTCATCACTAGTTTAAAAGCGCTGCTAACAATCGATTTTGAAGGCTTAGGTAAATTTTTCAATCATGTCCAGAAGGATTCCAATGTTCAGCGACTGATGCACTATTTCCATATTGATTTGAATAAAAGTGCTTCAAGCTTGCTAAATAAGTACAATAAACAGATTTCAACAACTGTGATTGGGATTCTTAGCGGTCTCCTGACATCAGCAACGAGTCTAGCTTCAGGCCTCATTTCCCTCTTTATTAGCCTCGTCTTTTCAATCTATGTTTTGGCAGGTAAAGAAAAATTGGGCCGTCAGGGAAACATGCTGGTCCATGCCTATTTGCCCAAGTACGAAGAAAAGTTCCACTATGTCAGACGGATTACCCATGAGAGTTTCCATGGTTTCTTCGTCGGCCAAACTTTAGAAGCTATGATTTTGGGAAGTCTCTGTGCCTTGGGCATGCTAATTTTCAAAATTCCATACGCTGGAACGGTTGGTATTTTAGTCGGTTTTACGGCCCTTATCCCCGTCGTCGGAGCCTATATCGGTCTCTCAATCGGTGCTATCTTGATTATGACCCTATCCATTCCTAAAGCAATCTTCTTTGTTGTTTTCCTTGTTATCCTGCAACAGTTTGAAGGCAACTTGATTTATCCCCGTGTTGTTGGCCATTCAATCGGTCTGCCACCCATGTGGGTTATCTTGGTCATTACCATCGGCGCCTCTCTCTGGGGCATCCTAGGTATGCTGATTGCTGTCCCAACAGCTGCAACAATCTATAAGCTGATTAGAAATCACGTGTATCATAAGCAAGCCAAAGAGGAGCAGAAGGCCAGTCAATCTCTGTAACCCCTTTCCTAATAGGCTTAATCGTGTTATAATGATAGAAGATTTTCTAAGAAAGTTGGACAGATTATGTCAAATCGTACGAAAAATATTTTACAGCGAATACTCGTTATCTTAGCTTTGTTAGTTTCTCTAGCTTTATTTGTTTGGTTGATTATTGAAGCTTGGCATATTCAGGAATTGGCAACCCAGATTGGGGTCCACTTTACCAATAAAACAGGTAAGTTAGCATCGCTTGATAGCCCAGTGCAAAAACTTATCTTTATCTTTGCAATTTGGTTAGTACTACAAATCGTTTTCTTCCTAGGACTTTTGATCCATTTCTTCAAAGCGACAAAGAACAATCAGGAAGAAAGCGGGCGCAGAGTAAATAACAGCTCCAATCATAGACGCCATCGCCATGAAGAAGATGAGGAAGAAGCACCTCGCCATCGGAGTTCGGAACGGGAAGAAAAAGAAGCTAGTCGACCTAGACGTCGTCACGTTTCAACTGAATTGAGACATGAGCATGACGAAGAAGGTGACTCTGGTAAAGATAGTACAGCAGTTGATACTGAATTAGAAGATCTTCCTAGAAGAAGAGGTGACAAGGTTACTGAAACAAGTGACGATGACGACTATCTAGAAGTACCAAAACCAGTCGGACGTCGTTCTCGTAAAGATCGTCGCTAGGAATAAGAAAAAAGTCGGACGAAAGTCTGACTTTTTTACGCATCAACATTGGAATTGCTGGGTAAACTTGTATCAAAATGCTTACCTCATTCAACTCATGCACGAGAGAGTCATAAGAAAAACTTGAATTAAAACTGACAACATGCTAAGATAAAGAAGCATAAATACTGATGTTTGGGAAAAGCCATCACTAAAAAAAACCTAACAAAGCGTTATTTTAGTGGCTTTTACCGTTTGGTAAGGGCTTTTTCTTTTGCAGCCATACACTTGGAGGAAAAAATATGAAACGTAAATCCGCCCTAGTCGTCTTTTCTGGCGGTCAGGATTCCACCACTTGTCTTTTTTGGGCGCTCAAGCACTATGACCATGTTGAAGCCGTAACCTTTGCCTACGGTCAACGTCACAGTCAAGAAGTTGAAGTCGCTAAGGGAATTGCTAAAGACTTAAAAATCAGCCATCACATTCTTGACATGTCTCTTTTGGGCCAGATAACCAATAACGCCTTGACATCTGATATAGAAATCGAAGCCTCAGAAGGAGAAGTCCCTAATACTTTTGTTGATGGCCGCAACCACCTTTTTCTCTCTTTTGCGGCTGTCCTTGCAAAACAAAAGGACATTACCGATATTGTGACGGGCGTCTGCGAAACCGACTTTTCAGGCTACCCTGATTGCCGCGATGCTTTTGTCAAATCCCTTAATGTCACTCTCAATTTAGCCATGGATTATGATTTTGTAATTCAAACACCTTTGATGTGGTTAGATAAGGCAGAAACCTGGGCATTGGCTGATCAGTTAGGCGCTTTTGACTACGTAAAAGACAAAACCCTAACATGCTACAATGGAGTTATGGGGGCCGGCTGCGGAGAGTGTCCTGCCTGCAAACTCCGTCAGCACGGCTTAGATACCTATTTGGCAAGAAGAGGTGAAGACTAATGTTTTTTGCTCCTAAAGAAATCAAGAAGGAAATCCCCAATAAATCTCTAATCTACACCCCGAAAAGAGTACTGGTTTCCAAAGAATTTACCTTCGATGCTGCCCACCATCTCTTTCAGTATGAAGGCAAGTGTAAATCCCTCCACGGTCACACCTACCGTTTACAAATCGCTGTCAGTGGAATGCTAGACGAGCGGGGCATGGTCTATGATTTCGGTGACCTCAAGGCTATCTACAAGGAGCATTTAGAACCTCAACTGGATCACCGCTATCTCAACGAAAGCCTGCCTTATATGAATACGACGGCAGAAAATATGGTCTATTGGATTTATAAGACAGTAGAAACTCACCTCCCTGACCAGCGTGGCCTCCAGATAGAATCCGTTCGGCTCTATGAAACCCCTAGCTCTTATGCTGAGTTTAGAAAGGAATGGGACCTAGCATGAGCATGAGAAAAAAACGCGATCTCAAGCTCCCCATCTTAGAAATTTTTGGCCCAACCTTCCAAGGAGAAGGACGTGCTATTGGCCAAAAGACCATGTTTATTCGGACAGGCGGCTGTGACTACCATTGTGATTGGTGTGATTCTGCCTTTACCTGGGATGGTTCAGAGAAGCCTACCCGTATGACCAGCGACCAAGTCATCGCCGAGCTAGACAAGCTGGGAACCTATGACTATGTCACCCTTTCGGGAGGCAATCCCTGCCTTCAGGCAGCTAATATGGCCGAATTAGTTACTAAGCTCAAAGATCGCGGTGTCACCCTAGCTGTTGAAACTCAAGGATCTCGCTGGCAGGATTGGCTCCTAGATATCGACCAAGTTACCCTTAGTCCCAAACCACCTTCCAGCAAGATGGACGTTAATATGGAAACCTTGGACTTTATTGTGGGAAGGCTGGATCCTGCAAAAGTAACTTACAAAATTCCCATCTTTAACGATGAAGATTTAGCTTTCGCCAAAAAAATCCAAGTCCGCTACCAGCCTGATGTCCTTTATCTATCAGTTGGCAATCCTGAACCCAAGGCCGAGGGAGATATTGTCCGCCATCAATTGGATCGCCTGCACGCTCTTTGGGACAAGGTTGCCAAGGATGATAGTTGGGGAAACGTCCGAGTTCTGCCCCAACTCCACACCTTAGTCTATGACAACCAAAGAGGGGTTTAGAAGCTCTTGGAGTTTGCCTTTCAAACCAGCCTAATAGCTGAGAAGTAGAACGGCCAAGTACCATCATCATTAATTAACAAAATATCAAACAGAAAGAAGCAGCAGCATGACAAAGAAATCCGAAGAAACCAAAGACCTAACTCTGCTGGGCAATCAGCAGATTCCTTATGTTTTTGATTATGACCCAAGTATTCTGGAATCCTTCCAAAATCGTCATCAAGAAAATGACTACTTTATCAAGTTTAACTGCCCAGAGTTCACTTCACTTTGTCCCATTACTGGGCAGCCTGATTTTGCAACTATTTATCTGTCTTACATTCCAGATGAACTCTGTGTAGAGTCTAAATCACTGAAACTCTACCTATTTTCTTATCGCAATCATGGTGACTTCCATGAAAATTGTATCAATACTATTGGTAAAGACTTGATTAATCTCCTCAAACCGCGTTATCTTGAAGTTTGGGGGAAATTCACCCCGCGCGGTGGTATTTCCATTGACCCATATTTTAATTATGGGCGGCCAGATACCAAGTATGAAGAAATGGCGAATTACCGTCTCATGAATCACGATCTGTATCCAGAAACAATTGATAATCGCTAACCAAGATACATAGAAATAGCCAGCTAGAGCAAGGATTCTCTAGCTGGCTATTGATTAATAGGCTTCATTTCTAAGTCAATTAAATGAAAAATCACCTTATTCCTGTGTGGCCGAAAGTTATAAAGCACTGGAGACAGTAATATTAATGTCTCTTAGCAGAGTTTCATTCAGTTGATCTGTACGTTTGGCTGTGATGACACCTGCCAAGATACTGTCATTGACATTTACTAGAGTGCGACCCATATCAACAATTGGATCAATGGCAATCAAAATACCTAAAGTTGCTACCGGTAAGTTTAAGGTTCCAAGAACAATCAAGGTTGTAAACAAAGCTCCGCCGCCGACCCCTGCGACACCAAAGGAAGCAATCACATCGATTAAAATAAGAGTCAGGATAAACTGCCATGAAAAAACATTGATTCCAATAGCTGGTGCGATAATCGTCGCCACCATCGAAGGATAAACACCAGCACAACCATTTTGACCGATGGTTAATCCGAAACTAGCAGCGAAGTTTGCGATGGTCGAGTCAACTCCGAGAGACTCTGTTTGGATTTTAACATTTAAAGGAAGTGTACCTGCACTGGTTCGCGAGCTAAAGGCAAATATTAAAGCAGGCCAAGCTTTTTTGTAATACACAATAGGGTTAACACCATGGACTAGCAATAAAATGGTATGAACCAAGAGTACGACAACTAAAGCGACGTAGACTGCAACGATAAAGATACCTAGCCGTCCAATCGTTTTTATAGAATTAACTGCACTTGCATTTGTAATAAGTGCAAAAATACCATACGGTGTTAGCGAAAGGACTAGCTTAACGATACGATTAATGATCAATTGCAGACTTTTGATGAGTTTAGCAAAAACCTCAGCACTCTCTGGATCTGATTTTCTGACAGCTAGATAGGCGACACCTACAAAAATAGCAAAGATAACAACAGCAATAGTACTTGTTGCACGTGTTTCCGAAAAATCAGCAAAGATATTGCTTGGTAGGAAATTTACAATTTGCTGAGGCAGTGTCAGGCCTGTGAGTTCATCTTGATGTTCCTGAATATTGGCCAAAGCCGCTTTATCAGCAACCCCTGAAAAATTAGCCCCCTGTAACCTAAATGAGATGGTCGAAAGGTAGCCAATCAAAGAGGCAACAGCAGTCGTCCCTAACAAAACAGTTAAGGTTGTTCCCGCAATTTTTTTAATATTTTGCGCGATTTCTAATTGGGTAAAAGCGCTGACGAGAGAGATGAAAACCAAAGGGATAATCAGCATCTTTAGGAGACTGACATAACCATTGCCCACGATACCTAACCAATCGAGTGCTGTTGAAAGGGCCGGATGATCAGAACCTAGACTTAGCTGCAGCAGTAGTCCAAAAATTGTTCCGGCAATCAAGGCAGTGAAAACAAGTGCTGTAAATCCTGTCTTTCTACGATGCAAATAAGCCAAGACGGTTAAAATGATGACACCAAGCCCCACGATCAACCCTGCTAAAGCATTTTCTGTCATAGAGTGACCTCCTTTATAATAATAGGTAAAGTCATTGCTAAACAGCTTTTAACAATGACATAGATGTTTTCAATGAATGAGTAAATTATAGTTCGCCTATCTTATAAATTCAACAGATTCGGTTATTCTAATTTTCAATCTCTGCGATAAAGAATTTCTATCACTGAACACATGCTTAGTTTTCTAGTTAATCAGAAAGACATAAAAACCTCACCCTCTTAGTAAATTATAGGTGAGGTAAATTAGGTGCTTGGTTAAATTCTATTATTTTTACATAATTAATAATACGTAAGTTTTATAGATTATCTAGAGCATTTTTTTGCTCGTCATTGACGATATGGGTGTAAAGGTCGGTAACCTGAGTCGAAGCATGACCGAGTTGGTGACTGACGAGTACTTGGGATTTGGTGGCATCATAGAGGCGGGTTGCTAGCGTGTGACGGAGCTTGTGGGGAGTCACACGAACTTTGAAATCTTCGGAATACTTAGCCACCATCTTTTCGATACTGGAGGCATCGATACGGTTAGGAACCCCGCGATATTCAGAAAGAAAGAGGGCAACATCTTGTTTTTCGGCCTTGTAACGATTTTTTCGGATTCTTAGATAATCCTCTAAATAAGATTTGGCAAAGCCAGCAACATTGACGGAATCTCGCTTACCACCCTTACGAGTGACTTCAATAACCATCATATTGAGGTTGATATCTTTCAGATCAAGATTGACAGCTTCTGACAAACGCACACCAGAAGCCAGCAGCAGGGCGATAATAGCTAGATCACGTTCCTTATTTTTTCGGAAAGATGATTTGGCCCGATTGGAAAGCTTGCCTTCATAATCTTTGTCGACATAATCCAAAAATTCCATGGTTTCATCACCTAAGAAGAGCTTCTGTTTGATATTTTCCGCCCTGGCAGCAAGTGTTTCTTTTTTCTTTTTAGTGGAGACTTTTTTCATAACATTACGGTAGAAATAAGGCTCACCCTGATCATTTTCAACCTCCTCAGTCAGATATTTATAGAGACTGGAGAGGGCCGATAAAGTACGGTTGATAGTGGTCTGTGACACCCCGTTTTTGGTCGAATAGGTATTGAGTGACGGACGTTCGCGCAAGTAAAGGATAAAGGATTCCATATCTTTTTTAGTTAATTTCTCTAGAATCTCTAGCGGAATGTCAGCAAGCTTATCAGTCTGAACAATGTCAGCATCTATCAGCCATTCAAAAAAACGACGGTATTCCTTGAGATATTCATATAAAGTCGTCAGACTGTAAGGAACAGCTAATTTGGATTGATAGTATTCCAGAACATACCATGGCATAAGAGCCTTTAATTCTTCGATTTTTTCTAATAAGCGTTGACGTTTCATAAAGTTCGTTTTCCTTTGTTTTTTAATCGTTTTTATCCAGATAGTAGTATATCACGCCTGTATATGTTTTTCAAGAAAATTACAGTTTTTCGGAAAGAAGTTATAACAAATACTCGAAACGATTAATACCCAAACTTTTCGAGTCATGACTAAAACCAGCCACATAAATTTCTTTTATGTGGCTGGTTTTTATCAAGGACTGGTCTTATATTCCTAATTTTTTCGCTTCGTGTTCAATATTCAGTAGGAAATCTTCTGTTTCCTCCTTTATGATTTCAGAAATGATCTGGCCGTCTTTCATGAACAGGCAGCGTTTTCCATAGGAGGCTACATGGCTGTCATGGGTGATGAGGATGATGGTCCTTCCTTCTTGGTTTAGTTTTTGGAAAATACTCATAACTTCTAGGCTCATTTGGGAATTGAGTGCTCCTGTTGGTTCGTCCGCAAATATGATGTCAGGCTGATTAATAAGCGCCCGACAGATACTGGCACGCTGGAGCTGACCGCCCGATACTTGGCGGATATCCATATCTGCCAAATCTGCTATTGCCATCGTTTCGAGTAAGTCATAGGCATGTTGGTAAATCTCTTTTTTGGCTTCTTTTTTTAGCTGGAGAGCTGGCAAAACGATATTGTCAATAAGGGAGAGATTGCTGAGAAATTGATTTTTCTGAAAAACAAACCCCATGTTTTCTAAACGCAATTGACTTAACTGGTTGTCAGATAACTGGCTGAGTGACTGATTATTAAGGGAAACATCTCCGTGCTCGATTCTGTCTAAACCACTGATTTGGTAAAGAAAGGTCGTTTTTCCGCAGCCTGACGGCCCCATGATGGTCACAAAATCACCTTTATGAACGGTTACATTGATATCGGTTAAAACTTGGTTCTTTCCGAAAAATTTAGATAAATGTTGAATGCTTAACATGGTATGACCTTTTTCCTTTCTGATGATCGAGTTATTCGTTTCTGTAGGCTAAGAATGACTGCTTTTTAACAGGAATGAGTGCCATATAAGTGAGGATGGCAATAATAAGGATTAAGACGCAAAAATAAACGGCGAGTTCGGTCCAGCTCATGGCGACAAATGATAATTGCTGAATACCAGAATTTAACAGACCAAACAGACTGCTAATAAAAGGTTCTCCTAGATACTGTACCAATAATATTCCGCTGAAAGCACCAAGCAAAGAACTGATGGCTAACGGATAAAGTTCCTGTAAATAGACAGAGCTAAAGGATAATCCCAACGTACGCTTAAATATGAATTCTTTGAGATTGCGGTTGACATGTAAACTTAAAAATAAGAAGAGAAGGCTGCCAAAAATCAGCAAACTCACTCCTAAAGTGGTATTTGAAGCCTTTTGCAGCTCTTGAATCATTCCGCCTAGGGTTTGCTGAACAATTCCTTTGGCATCGTTAATGCGGTAGCCTTTCTTACCAAGCTTCGATGTTAATAGTTGCAGTATTTTTTTCTTCTGATGGTGGTTGGTCAGCCGGAGGTAGAAAATGTATTTTTGCGAATGTGCCTGACTGAACTCACTGGGTAATTTCGCTGTTTTTCCACCATTTGTAATATCCTGATAGAGTCCGACGATTTTTGGAGAAATGGATTGCCCATTCACTGTAAGAGTGAGTTTATCTCCTAGACCCTTCCCTAATTCCTCGGCTGCTAAAAGAGACAGAGCAATTTCCTGATTATTTCTAGCTGCATGCCCTTGGGTATAATGCAGTTCTTTTCCTGAATCCTGCCCCATATCTACTGGGAGACTGACTGTATCTCCTTGTGATGAGGCGGCCTGCACTTGTGTTCTTCTGATTTCAGAGAGAGATACAGAGTGGCTCTGTGAAATCTTTTGTAGGGTCTGCCTCGCAGTTTTTGCTCTTGCGTCGACTCCTTCTCCTTCTGTTACTTCCAAAGAAATATCGTATTTGGCGCTTCCCATGTAGGTAATGAATTCTGGCGCATTCATGGTATGAATAAGGCGAGAAGGCAGGAGGATAGTTAGACTTATAAAAAGACAGAGCCAAAACGGAAAAGCATAACCGTTTTTGAGCTTTCTTCTTGTTATTAAGAGGTTGGCAGACAGATGGCGGACAGGAGGAAATTTCCTTTTTTTCCTACGCAAGACAAAGCCATTTCCCTGAACAAGGAGATCCACAACACTTGCTTTTTTAATACGATTCAAAATTATCCAAGAATAGAAAGTGATGACGAAGAAAAGCAAGACTACAATCATAAAACCTAGCATACCATCGACTAATGAGAGACCTGTCTGGCCAAAGGTTTCCCTGATTCTTTGCGTCGTTACAGGTAGAAAAACAAGAGCCAGAGAGTAGCCTATTAAACTACCTAAGCCAGTCGTCAAGACTATCTTTTGCAGATAGAGCTGTTTGATGGTCCTGTTGGGCAGACCAATAGCCTTTAAAAGTCCGATCTCGCCGCTTTCAGCCTCAATCTCTGCCAGTAAGATAAAGCGAAGGCAAATCAGTGTAATAACAAGCAGCAAACCTCCCGCTAGAAAGTAGATGGCTGCAGTGGCCAAATCTGTTAAAGCACTGAGAAAAAAGAGTATGCGATAAGTCAAGGATGGCCCGTTTTGTGGTAAACTTGCTTTCTTATAGGCCGATTGATAGCTGTCTGCTTGACCTGTATCGTTAAAGTAAGTTTCGATGATGACTTCTTTTTGAGAAAGATTTTTTGTTAACTCTGCAAAGTCAGCATCGCTCACTAAAAATCGTGTAGAGGAAGCCAAGGTTGAATTCATCTGTGCATCGTGAGCAACCTCTGTAATAGTAAAGGTTTTGCTAAATGCGCCTTCTTGAATACGAAGCCGATCACCGATTTTCATAGAAAATTGATCCCGCAAAAGTTTTGGAACGGCTACTTCTCCCGATTTTAACGCTATTTTTTCATGCTGTGCATTTAAGAGCAGATCGTAGGTTTTATTCTGTTTGACAAAGCTAATATCCAGCTGTGAATCCGCTAAGGCATCGCGCTTTTTGTTTTGGTGATAAACGGTCAGCTGCTTTCCTTCGACATTTAATAGCTGCACAGTCTGCCAAGCTTTGACACCTGAGTATGATTGATTAAATTGATCAATCTCTTCTTGGTTTAGCTGACCGCGATGCATTTGGATGAAATGAGGCGGCTGGGCTACTTGGTACATGTCAGAAATGCTGGATACCGTCTGTTTTATGAGAAAGAAAACGCTACAAACGATAAAGAGAGACAGGCTAGTCAGACCAATTAACAACAAATTTTTGATAGGATGCCGCTTGAGGTCGCTTTTTAGGAGTTTGTAGAACATGTGACACCTCCTTACTCTACTTTCATTTGCTTGATTGAGCGATTGCTGCCGATCAACAGTGAACTAAGGATCAGGCCAATTCCTGAAATAATCAACATAAGCCCGATTCCCCTGCCTGCTCCGCTTCCAATCAATTGTCCAATAATAGTTCCTGCTAAGGCACCTTGTTTGGCCATCAGGGGTTCAAATAGACGGTCTGCCAGAAAACCTGCACACAGATAGGCAATAATGGTACCGAATTGGGTGATAAAACTAATCATTCCCCAGATTCTGCCCTGTAATTCATTAGGAATGGTTACTCTGACCAGCACATCGGCACAGGTATTGACAAAGGCCAAAGTCATAAAAAAGAGGAAAATTGTGATACCGACCCACCATATATTCATGACAAAACCGCACAATCCAATGAAGAGACCTGCTAGCAATCCAGCCTGGGCTAGAATCGCTGCATGCTGCCGATGAATGCCTTTGACCCCAATCCAGAGACTGCCGACTAAGAGCCCTACTGTGCAAAGGGCTTCCATGATTCCAACAGTTTGCGTATCAGCCATGTTCAGTACCAGAGGTTCGACTAAAATTTGAACTAGTCCGATAAAGAAGCAAACCAAGGTCATCATAGCAATTAAGGATTGCAAACCCTTATAGCTCCGGCTAAGCTTCCAAGTTTCTCCAAACGAAATCCTCTCTTTGTCTTTTTGTTTTGAAATCTTGATTCCTTTTTTAACACAGAAAATCAAGAGGACAGCTACTAGGAAAGATAGGATATCCAGACAAAGAATAAAGCGAATATCAAAGTAGGCTAGAAAGAATCCGGCTAAGGCAGGAGAAATTAAATAACGTGAACTAGCTGCCAGTTGAACCATGCCGCTTGCCTTGGCATACTCATCTTTGGTCAATAAATCGCTCACTGTTGCACGATAGGCTGGCTCAACCAGTGACGAAAAGACAGCACTAATGGTTACACCGATATAGATGGGACTTAAATTGGTTGAGCCGATATTCAAGTTCAGTACGATATAAAGCAAGCCTAGGACTGAGAAGCTGTCACCAATCATCATCAAGGCTCTCCGATCATAGCGATCGGCTAAAAAACCGCCAAATGGAGCTAACAGAACAGTTGGCAAAAATGCCAGTAGGGTTATAAGAGAAACTGCGGTTACACTATTTGTAACCTTCAAAGCGTAAATAGTCATAGCAAAGGCAGACATCCCTCCGCCAATACTGGAAATCAATTCCCCAAACCATAGGGTTAAAAATTTTTTCAATTTTGCTCTCCTTTAAATAATATCTTTATATGTCGACCAACGGTCGGTTGCGGTCAAAAATAAAATTGCAGCAAGGGCAATTTTATCTTAGTGAATAACTCAATTCTCAATACCAAGTTGCTTGAAGAGGAAGAATTGAAAAGCCTCAAGCAATTGCTGCTGCTCCTTCTTATCCAGCTGAAAAATTCCGTCATCAAAGAGTGTTGCTACAGCAGCAAGTACGATTTGCACCAGTTGTTTAGGATAGGGACAGTCAAATTGGCCAGCTTGCACCCCTTCTTCAATAATGCCTGTTAGCAGAGGCGTCACTTCGTGCAGGATAGCTTGTAAGGATTTCTGATGGAGGAGAGCATTTTTGGGTTTGTGCATATCTTCCAGCAGCTTTCCGCCATAGATATCTGTAATATTCATACTTTGGAAAGCCTCTGCCAGCTTGTCCTTTGGATCCTTGTTTGGCTTATTGATAACGGCTGCTACTCTTGATTTTAGAACGGCAGTCGCTTCATCTACAACAGCTTCCAGTACTTCTTCCTTAGATTTAAAATAGTAATAAAATGTCCCCTTGGCAATCCCAACGACCTTCAAAATATCGTTGACACTGGCTTTTTCAAAGCCTTTTTCTTGAAAGAGCTGGGTAGCAGCTGCAAGAATCTCAGCCCGGCGCTCATCGTACCCTTTGACAATTCTCATGCTTCCTCCTTCGTCACCAACCGACCAATGGTCGATTCCTCAAATACAGCATAACATAACCCTTGTATTTCTGTCAAATCTAAATATAGCCTGCTATCAAGAAAATACGTTCTGCAGCCCTATAGGATCGATCAACTAAGGTAGTAATGCGAGTAACTGACCAAAAAATCCCTGCGCAGGCAGAGATTCTTCAGGGAATTGGAATTGTTCTTGTAATATTTTATCTTATCAGTCAACGCTTTTGAGTGCTTCTAACATGTCAACGGCTTTTAGTCTATGGTTAACTAGCCAGCCTAGGGCGCTCAGAATGATGATAATAGCTAGCACTGGAATGAGATAAACCGACCAGGTTAACGAGTAACTAAAGTTGAAATCATCTCCGCCCATCCGACTGATCAAAAGCCTGTGGAGTCCAAAACCACCGGCAAGGCCTACCAGAATACCAATTAGCGACAAGGTGATGGTTTCGCGGTAGATATACATGGTGACTTCTTTGCTGTGAAATCCAAGCACCTTGATAGTTGAGAGTTCACGAATACGTTCGGCAACATTGATAGTGGTGAGATTATAGAGAATCACGAGGGCCAGTAAAATTGAGACGATAATCAAAATCAGCATGACGCTGTTGAGAGAGTCCACTACTTTGTTTAAGGAATTAACCATAGCAATATTCTGTGAGACAGCCTCTACCCCTTTTAAGTCCAGAAAATCCGTCGAAAGTTTTTTAACCTTGCTGTCTGAATCATCTTTGGCCTGTAAGAGATAGGCGTTGGTTGATAGATCAGTTTTAAAGGCTTTTTGGTAGTAATTCTGGGTCATAAAGATAAAATGGCCTGTATAGATCTGAGCAATGCCAGATACTTTCAAAGAGACCTTATGGCCATCCTTATCAATATAGTCAAAGTGATCACCGGCCTTTACCTGATAGAGCTGGGCGAGTTTTTCAGATAGAATAACCCCATCATCTGAAAGTTTGAGTTTTTGACCTTTGGACGAGGATAGATTAATCATGCCAGAAAAATCTTTATCTGGTGTTACCAGACATGTTACAGTTTGAGCCTCTGTAACGTATTTAATGGTCTGTTCACTCTTTTCATAATAAATATTTAACGACTTATCAAAGTCTTTGGAAGCAATAGCCTTCTTGACAGCTGCTTTCTCCTGCGATGAGGCTTGCTTGTTGCGAACGGCAATCATATCATAAGAGAAAATCTGTCCGAACTGCTTGTCGGTCACTCCGGAAATGGACGACTGGATTCCCAATCCAGCAAATAATAAAGCAACTGAGCCAGCCACACCAAAGATGGTCATCAGCATGCGCTGTTTATAACGAAAGATATTGCGTGCGGTTACCTTGTGGGTGAAGCTGAGACGATTCCAAAGAAAAGTCAGTCGCTCCAAAAGAATTTTAGAACCCGCTGCTGGCGGTTTGGGCAGCAAGAGCTGGGCTGGTTTATCGCGCAGTTCACGATAAGCGATCCAGAAAGCCGGCAGAATACTGGAAAGAATCGCTAAGCCAAATGCTAAAAGGATATAAGAGGCATAAGGTAACAATTTCATTTTATCCAATGTCAGATCACCCATGGTGATATTGCCGATATTGACAGGAAGATAATAAGTACCCGCTGTAACCCCTAGGGCGGTCCCAAGTATACCAGCCATAAAGCCATAAATGACAAATTTACGGATAACATCCTGATTCGAATAGCCGAGGGCCTTGAAGAGCCCTGAATTTTGCCGCTCCTCATCAACAAAGCGTGTCATGGTCGTAAAGGTGACCATGGCAGCAACTAGATACAAAACAATGGGGAAAAGATCGGCTACAATGGCAATACTCGTGGCTGTTGCGGCAAAAGCCATATAGCCATCGCCACCTGGAAGTGTAGAACGTGTGTAGCTAGTATAGGCTGGTTTGGTTAAGTTGTCTTTCTCTTTTTGGGCAGCAGCAATTTTTGCTTGCGCCTGACTTATTTGCTTGCTGATCTCTGCTGCTTGCTGAGGTGGTAATTGAGCTTGAGCCCCTGCTTGTGCTAATTGCTCCTTGACCTTAGTTACCTGCGCTTGCTTTTTATCAATTTTTTCTTGAGCATCATCTTTGAGGTCAGCCAAACGCTTGGCACCATTATCCTTTAGCAAGTCATTCAGGTCTTTTTGGTGATCTGCTAATCTTTCCTTATAGGTATTTTGAAAGGGATTAAGTCCAGCGAGATCATTATAACGAATGCGAGCAATACTATAGACATCACTGTCGAAGGCTTCTGGTAAAGTAACAGCATACCCTGATAGGCTGCCATCACCAGCTGTTGAGCTGCCCAAGCTTGTTTTAGAGAGGATCTCTGTTGAGTTGATAAAGCCCGTGATCGTGTAGGTATCATACTTCAATGAGGTTTTATTGCCCCTTTTAAAAGTAATGTGGTCTCCAATTTTATAATCCTTACGGTAAGCCTTGGATAGGGCAATTTCCTTGGCCTTTTTAGGAAACCTTCCTGATGTGAGTTCATAGCGAGAGATATTATTAACGGCATTATCGTAGGAGAAAATGCGGACAGCATCTGTATGATCTTTGATTGTGACATCATCTAGGTAGCCGTACTCTACCTTTGCCTCTTTGATAGCAGACAGTTCCTTTTGGTCGTCCTTACTCAGTCCATAATCGGCCATAACGCTCAGGTCCATCGTGTGATACTTGGATAAGTAGTCACTGGCAGTTGTTTGTATATCAGGTGTGGTCGATTTAAGACCGACCAAGGCAAAGGATCCCAACATCAATAAGAGTACAATCGAAATAAAACGTCCCTTGGATACTGTAATAGCCTTGCGCACATCTTTCCAATAGATTTTTTTAGACATAACTTCCTCCTAGTACTCTAGGCTTGCAATATCTTGCGGATGATCATTGGTTTTGATAGATTTTACAGTGGCATCCCGCATATGAATGACACGATCTGCAATGGGTGCTAGAGCTGAATTATGGGTTACGATGATGACTGTTGCGCCTTGCTGACGAGACATGTCCTGCAGGATTTGCAGCACCTGTTTACCGGTTTGGTAATCAAGGGCACCGGTCGGTTCATCACACAGCAGAATCTTTGGCCTTTTAGCCACGGCGCGTGCAATGGAAACACGCTGCTGCTCCCCGCCAGATAGTTGCGCTGGAAAATTATTGATCCGATTTTCAAGTCCGACTTCTTTTAGAATCGTTACAGGATCCATAGCATCTTTGACAATTTCTGAGGCTAATTCAACATTTTCCTTAGCTGTCAGATTGGCGACCAGATTGTAGAATTGAAACACAAAGCCCACATCATCACGGCGGTAATTGGTCCGCTGGTGCGAATTGAGCTGAGCAATATCTGTGCCATCAATAATGACCTGCCCTTCATCATTGGTATCCATTCCTCCCAGAATATTGAGCAGGGTTGATTTCCCTGCTCCTGATGATCCCAGAATAATCACGAGCTCTCCTTTTTCAATCTCGAAATTGACATCATCATTAGCTGAGATAGTGGTATCCCCCATATGATAACGCTTAGTAGAATGTTTAACTTCGATATAAGCCATCGCTTTCCTCCTTAATTGGACACATTGTTGATTTATAACAGGAAATATTATATAATCAGCCTGTTGATTTAACAAGAACAAAAATAAACAAAGTGTTGATTTAAGGAAAGCATATGGCTCAAAAACGACAGACTGAAACCAAAAACTATCTCAAGAAGGCTCTAATCCGCCTACTATCGGAAAAGGATTTTGAAACGATTACTATCTCGGACTTGACCAAGACAGCGGGGATTAATCGCGGAACTTTCTATCTTCATTACTTGGATAAATATGATATGGTCAATCAGATGAAAGAGGAAATGCTGACTCAGCTCTTTAATATCTTACTGCAGGAAGATTTAGATGAGGATCCTAGACCTGTGATAAAAGAGGTGCTTGACTATCTTGTCAGGGATTTTGACTTTGTCTCTGTGATTGCAAAAACTTCTTATGTTAATTTCTCCCAAATCATCAAAGATTTTGTTTTTCAGCTTATTATCAGCTACCCTAACTGGAAAAAGACTATCGCCCAGCATTACGATATTCCGGAAGACTATGCCTTAGAAGTTTACCTAGCCAGTAGTGAAAGCCTCATTACCTATTGGATCAATCAAGGAGCCGACAAAAGTACAGCTGATATGGCTGATATCATCGTAAAAGTACTATTTGTAGATGAACCTATTTAAAAACAGCTCACATTGAAGTGAACTGCTTTTTTAGAGATACCAATTGAAATAAAGATACGCTAGTCTTTTTATATGGAATTGAAATGCATTAACTAAACTATCACACTAATAAGATACCATAGACTAGCAAAACACTGATGATGCTGAATAGGGACCCAATCAGGTAATATTCTGCAAAAGCTTGGTTTTTCGAAATCCTATCGTAACGAGCAATAGATTTAGCCGTAAATACCAGACCTATGGCTGCAAATTGCCCAAACAATAAGAAAATCCCCATAATAAGACGCTCCAACAAACCAATAAGAGCACCAGCACCAGCTACAGTTGGTTCGTGGGGTTCCTCAGAAACTTGATACTTGCTGAAAAAGAGTTTAAACACAATATTAATCGGCTTAGTAATCAAAGTCAAAAATAAGCCCAAACGAATCAGTTCACTATTCTGGCTGATAAGCAATATGGTATCAGGTTTAAAGCAAATATAGGCAGAAAAGATAGCCAAATAATGCAAAATCTGGTCACCAACAAAAATCACTTGCTGCCAGGATTGGCTGTGCATATTTGGTACAAAATAAAACTTAGCACTATCGATAACGACATGGCTAAGCCAAACAACCAAAAGATAGATTCCGGCTGCAGGATTCAAAACAAAACAGACTAACAGAGGTAAGGCGACAATAATAAGGTGCTGCGATAGCACTCGTATACTGTAAGATTTCTGATCAGCCATTCTTTGGCTTTGCCATTGAAAATCTGCTAGAAAATGGGCCAATAAGGTCAAGGTTAGCAAAGGGTTCTCTATGAGGTAGTCCGAGAAAGTTAAAATTTCAAGCATGGTTCTCCTCCTCGCTACTTTTTTGTTGATCATTGCTTCTACTTGCTGCAATAATCAAATGCGCTGCTGCCTTGCGGCTGCGTAAATAATGCTTTAAACCGCTGGCTTTCAGCCGTTTGCTAAAGCCACTGGGTTTAATTCCTAAAGCATCTGCAATCATTTGATGTTCAAATTGTTCTTGATAGCTCTGCTGTTCCAGCAGGGCTTTTAAAATAGCCAGTTGATTTGCAGTCCATTTAGACTTAATAAAATCTCCAGAGGCCAGCAGGCTATTAACACTTTCTTGAATCAGCTGATTATCACAAGACAGTGCGATACGCGCAACCCCATAATCAGTCTTATCATGAACATGGTTGATAGCTTCACGAGCCCGCCAAAAGGCTGGCCCATCCGAACCGATACTTTGTTTCTCATTAATCGGAGTCAGCATCTCCCCTAATCCTAATCCAAAACGAATCTGAGTAGGAAACAGCTCCATCTGTATGCTATCAATAATCTGGAAAATATTATCATTAGGTCGTAACAAAGCCTGAAATTCATCACCCGTTGTTACTGTAAAGGGTGAGACGATTACAGAAGCATAGTCCTTATTAATGACCTGCATCAAATTCAGCAGCTCCTCCTGCACCCGAGCGCGATCTTTGAGTCCTTTAGAATTGATAATATCGCCAATAAGAGCAAGGTAGGTCATGGTCTTCTCCTTTTATTTTTGTCTATTGTAGCAGACAAAAACAAAAATGTCTATCAAAATAGACATTTTATGGATTTTCCCTTATCAACCTATATCTTATTTATCGCTCAGTTGCAGCTGAATTCCATTCAGGGTGATAAATCACTAGGCCGTCTTTTCGGAAGATAAGAATTCCTCTGTCAGCTAGTCCGTAGGCAATAGCATAAAGAATAATAGACAGACAACTGATCACTGAAGCTGCCCAAGCTACGCGAGCCAACTGAGTATAATGGTAGGTTATCTTGATCTCATGAGTTCCCTCGGGAAAATGAATGGTCGTAGCGCCAGCTTTACTAAGGGTTGTCGGAACTTCTTGACCATCAACGGTGACGACCTGTCCCTTATAGCGATAAAAAGGAAGTTCAATCCGCTGTTCACTGCCCGTATCATTAGTGATAACCCCAGTCGCATAGCTATCCCTAAAACGAAATTTGGATTCTAAAAGAACATCACTGTCTTTAACTATAACCTGATGTCCTAGCTTCTTACCAGTATCAGCTACTTCATTTTTTTCTCTAGTCGACCTATTGGCATAGTCTCTGAGTGATATAGCGTTAAGAACCCTTTTTTGTTTATTACGATGAGATAGTTCGCTAAAAATGATCGGTTTATGACTGGACAACGTCTTAAATATAGTTACTGAACTGCTGATATTAATAGCAGACAAAGCAACCAGAACTGCTATAGTCTCAACATAGAAAAGTCGCCGTCTACCTACCGATGGATTTCTAAGAAGAAAAAGTTTGGATGCTAAAAACGTAGCAAAGAGGGTGAGAAAACTATTAACTCGCCAAGCAAACTGAATAACACTGACACTACTATTAGGACTATCAGGCCATTTGATAACCTTGCTCTCCAATAAAATAAGCAACACTATCCAGCCTATGAGATAGTAGTCTTCAATTCTTAATTTTCGAAATTGAAGTAAAATCAGAAGGAGACAGACAATGACAAGAATTCCAGGCACTAACTCCTTAATGGCATTATTAAGGCTAAAGTGAAAAATATCACCGAGCGTTCTGGTAGAATCGTTTAGTGATATCCCCCCAGGATTATCAATACGACTGTAGCGAAACTGCTCTAACATGGTAAAAAACTGAAAAGCACTCAAAGCTAAACTAGCCATCACGGCAATAAAGAAATTCCAACAGCGCTGAAGCCTATTTTGCTGAAAAGCAATTGTTGTGATAAAGATTAGACCAACTACAGCTGAAGCCATAAAAGCCGTTAAAATATGGCTATAAATAAGCAAAGCCATGCCAAAAGTCAGAGGATACCATTTATGATAATTGCCTCTAACGATATTATAAAGCCCATAAAAAGCTAGGGGAAGAAAGCTCATCGCGATAACCTCGCCAGTTGCAAAGCGAATCACAATATTGCCAAGGCGATAGGCCGAAAATACGTAAAATATGGCAAAAATATGTGAACTAAAAGGGTTATGGGTAATTCCTTTGCCTGAATAGTAAGAAATTAGGTATGTTACCGCTGTTAAGCCATAAATATAAAGTATCCAACCACTGTAAAGACTGCCAGTCAACCTATAAAGCAAATAATAAGGATAATAGGTTAAGTAAGGATAGAAAAAATTAACCCCTTGTCCGACCTTATAAAAAGCTTTGAAATTGACTGGAGTTTCATGGATGCTGGCCAGACTGAGGACACGGTTAAGATGAAAGTGCAAATCATCACCATACAAGGCACCGTTGCTCATCATCAAAGGAATGATATAAATCAAACTGATTAATAGAGCTACTAAAAACACCTTTAGCGGATCAGAAGCACGGACTTTAAGATACTTGATTAGCATCTGGCAGGTCTCTTTTAAGATAAGCCATAATTTCCTTAGGATATCTAAAACATTATCCAATTGCTTTCGATTAGAACTGTGATTATTTGGCTGGGGTTGTTGCATTGTATTATTCGTCATTGTTTTCCTGTTATGAGGTGTTATGAGGCTGGGACACCTAGCCCAGCCTCATGTATTTTTATAGTTTTAATTGCAAGAATAGCGTTTTTTCTGACTGTAAACAAATTACCGGTTACTACTTCTTCTTGCCGCGTTTTTTCTTGGCTTTTTTAAGTTTATTGGCCTGACGTTTCATAGCTTGATTAACAGCGAACTGACCAATTTTCCCCTTCAAGCCACCGCCAAGCATTTGACTCATATCGGGCATACCATTAGTACCAGCCAAGGCTGACATATCAGGCATACCTCCTTGTCCCATCATACCCTCAAGGGCTGACATGTCCATACCAGAACCATTTTTAGGCAATTGATTAGGATCCAAGCCCATTTGTTTCATAGCCTTGTTCATATCACCGCTCATAACGCCCTGCATCATAGACTTAGCCTGATTAAAATCCTTGATAAATTTATTGACATCAACAAAGCTATTTCCGGACCCTGCTGCGATTCGGCGGCGACGGCTTGGGTTGAGCAAATCAGGATTCTCACGTTCTTCTGGTGTCATCGATGAGACAATCGCACGCTTGCGAGCAATCGCACGCTCATCTACTTTAAGATTGCTAAGTGCAGGATTTCCAGCCATGCCAGGAAGCATTTTCAGAAGATCTTCCATCGGTCCCATACTTTGCATTTGATCCAGCTGCTCAATAAAATCATTAAAATCGAAAGTATTTTCGCGCATTTTTTCAGCAATTTCTGCTGAGCGCTTTTCATCGTATTCTTGACTGGCCTTTTCAATCAGTGTCAGTAGGTCTCCCATACCCAAAATACGGCTAGACATCCGATCTGGGTGGAAGGTTTCGATGTCAGTAATCTTTTCACCAGTACCGGTAAATTTAATCGGACGGCCAGTAATTTGGCGAACAGACAAGGCTGCACCACCGCGTGTATCACCATCAATCTTGGTGAGGACGACACCTGTGATATCCAGTTTCTGGTTGAACTCACGGGCAACGTTGGCTGCTTCTTGACCAATCATAGAATCAACAACCAAGAGAATTTCATTGGGCTGGGCCAAGTCTTTGACATCCCGCAGTTCCTGCATCAGGGTCTCATCAATCTGCAGACGACCAGCCGTATCGATCAAGACATAGTCATTATGATTTTCCCGAGCTTGAGCCAGACCACTTTTAACGATTTCAGTCGCAGGGACATCAGTTCCCATATCAAAAACTGGCACGCTAATTTGCTGACCTAAGGTTTTCAGCTGATCGATAGCCGCTGGACGGTAAATATCAGCTGCAATCATCAAAGGACGGGCATTTTCTTCTTTGACTAATTTATTAGCCAATTTACCAGCAAAAGTTGTTTTACCCGCCCCTTGAAGACCAATCATCATAATAATGGTTGGAATCTTAGGAGATTTTTCAATTTCCGCCGTTTCAGAACCCAGAATTGCTGTCAATTCTTCATTGACAATCTTGATAATTTGTTGAGTTGGATCCAAGGTGTCAATAATTTCATGGCCAACAGCCCGTTCGCGTACCCGTTTGATAAAATCTTTAACAACTGGTAATGCGACATCAGCTTCTAGCAGAGCCAGACGAATTTCCTTAGTAACCTCTTGGACATCTTTGTCAGAGAGCTTCTTCTTGCCGCGAATATTTTTGAAAACGCCTTGTAAACGTTCAGTTAAACTTTCAAAAGCCATTGTAATTCCTATTCCTTTATTTTACTAATTAATCTCGATTATCAATACTGGTTAAGAGAGAAATATTTTCCTGCAGATACGCATCATTAGGATAGTTCTCTAAAATACTGTCGAAAATCTGGCTACGAACAATATAATCGGAATACATGTGGAGCTTTCGCTCATAGTCTTCCAAAATTTTCTCAGTTCGCTTGATATTATCATAAACCGCCTGACGGCTGACGCCAAACTCATCAGCAATCTCAGCTAAGCTATAATCATCTGCATAGTAGAGCTCAATATAGTTCATCTGCTTGTCCGTCAGGAGTGGAGCATAAAACTCGAAAAGCGCATTCATGCGATTGGTTTTTTCAATTTCCATAAGCCTTATTATAGCAAAAATTTCACACATTTTATAGCCGTTTAGATTTGTCCATACTAGATATTTTCTCTATAATAGCTTTGACTGATTAAAAATCCAATAGGAGGCATCCGCAAAATGATTGAGTATCATGATTCTTATTTTCCAGCTGTTGGTAAGTGGCGAAAATTGCATATTTACCTGCCTGACGATTACTATAATAGTCAGGATACCTATCCTGTTATGTATTTCTTTGATGGACAGAACCTTTTCTTTGACCAGATGGCAACTTATGGCAAATCTTGGGGACTTTACGATTTCCTAGAAAACTGGCCGAAGAAGATGATTGTTGTTGGGCTTGAATGCGGTCACGAAGGCAATGAACGCTTATCAGAATACAGTCCTTATGATATTGACTCAGATTTTTTTGGCGGTCATATTAATGGCCTAGGCCAAGAAACTATGGATTGGCTGGTTAACGATATCAAGCCCTATGTTGACAAAACTTATCGCACCTATGTCTTTCGTGAAGCTACAGCTATTGCTGGCTCCTCAATGGGAGGCTTGATGGCCATTTATGCTCTGGCTAAATATAATCATATTTTCTCAAAGGCGGCCTGCCTCTCCTCTGCCATCTTGGGCGACTTGCAAGCCGATGTTGCAGCAAGCAACCTTGATTCTAATAGCCGAATCTATCTGTCTTGGGGACGCCTTGAGGCTGGTCATACTCATGGTGACCCTTTGGACAGTCCGACAGCTAAGGCAAATCTAGCCATTGAAGCAGCTTTTCAAAGTTACGGTGCTGCTACTTATATTTACTGTCAAGAAGGCGGTCGCCACCGTGAAGCGGATTGGCAGAAGCAAGTTCCCATCTTTATGGATTTCCTCTGGATGCGATGACAGTCATTTCCCCTTGTTTTCCAGAGCGACAGAAATAATACATATATATAATTATGTAAATATTGTATTCCCATAACACTTAAAAGAGCCGATTAATTAAGTCGGCTCTTTTAGTGGTTTTCTAAATAAAATTCAAAACGTCCAGCTACATATTGACTGCGGACAAATTCAAAAGCTGTGCCATCATCTAGGTAGGAGGTCTGCGTTAAGGACAAAATAGCATGTCCCTGTTCAACAGCTAGCTCTTTGGTCAGTTGAGGATCAACAATGTCAGCAGAAATAGTTTGTTGACTCTTCCCAATAATATAACCATGGTCTGTCAATGTCTGAAAAAAATGATTGGTAACTTCGTTTCTCTTAAAGTTGCGAATTAGCCGTTCAGGAATACTGGTTACCTCATAAACGACAGGGATATTATCGGCATAGCGAACCCGTTCCATCCGAATAATATAAGATTTAGGTGTGACACCCAGATGACGGATTTCTTGTTCATTTGGATAAGTTCTTTCATAAGAAATCAATTTGCTCGATGGCTCTTTGCCCTGAGCTTTGATGATCTCTGTGAAACTGGTTGTTCCGCGGATTTTTTCTTGGACTCGTTGGCTGGCCACATAAGTGCCACTGCCTATCCGTCTTTCTAAGATGCCTTCATCAACCAAGAGTGTAACGGCCTGTCGCAAGGTCATCCGACTGACTTCAAACTGATCAGATAAATCCCTTTCACTGGGCAGACGGCTGCCAATTTTCCAAACCCCCTGATCTATTTCATTCTTGATGGCATCATGAATCCGAATATAAGCTGGTAACATAGCTTCCTCCTGCTTAATCTATACCAATATTGTAGCACAAAAAAGCAGAAGAGCTCTGGCTTTTTTCTAATTCGAGAAAAGCACACACAGAGCTTCTGCCCAAGCAAATCTCATATTCAAATACGAAAATAATCTACAACTCCCACTGTCGCTCAACTCCCCAACTAATTAGTTGTGTTGCCATAGACAGACATTGATGAACTTGGTGTAAAATGAATAGGTTTAAACATCCAGTTATTATCTTGATGGAAACGGCTGGTTAAAGTATCAGTAAGCGTGTTTCCAGATACCGTGACATTATTAACATCTCCAGAATGCTGACCGATGCTAGCACCGTAAGCAATAATTTTTCCTGACCCATCCTTATAAGGGATAAAGGAATTATTAGTTACACTGATGTTGCTAGTAACTGCTTTTGTTTGATTGAAATTACCATAATTAGGGTCGATATTTTTCAAGAAATTGCCATCCCATTCTCCCCTATTGTCGGAAGTATCAAACTGAATAGCCTCAGCGTAAATATCATGATCTTTGCTGACTTCCGATAAATCAGTTTTATCAGTCAGCTCTGGTGCATAGCCCTCGAAGGTATTGCCATCAAAACTGGAGTTTTGCAAGCCGCCTAAGTCAAAAATATGACTCCCCATTTTATGAACCATGATAAAGGTATTATTGTCAACAGTCCAGTCGCTACCATGATTAACCATAATCATAAATTGGTTTCCTTTTTTTAAATCTTTGGCTTTGACAGTGATATCTCTCATAGTAAAGTTTTGTACGCCATCTGTTGCACCAGGCCCTGTCGCAAAACCGAACCAATATTGAGCACCATCAACAATGAGATTGGTATTATCACCGCGAATCTGTGTATCTGATGCTAAAGTAATATAGTCTGTTTCAGGAGTCTGTGTTCCGATGGTGAAATCTCCACTTGGAAGACCAAGGATTGTTCCAGGATTCTCTTTGGCGTAATTAAAGGCGTCTTTTAATACCTGATTATTATCTGCTGCAGAATTTTCTTCTTTTAGAGGGACGTGGTAAATATCGTTGACACTGGCTTCTGCGATATTAGAAATATCTGTGCCATCATCCAGCTTAACATCATACTTATAACCGCCGCCAGATGTATAATTGTAGCTAACCTTTTCGACCTTTGCTGCGTCTCCCTGATAATTGCTTAAATCATAACCATCCAAGTCAGATTCTGCTGAATGACTAATCTGGATGGTCGCATCCTTTTTAAATTTAGCATCTGGTGCTTTGGTCAAATCAGATTCCTTAACACCGTTTAGACTATCGCCATTTTCAAATGTAATGGAATAGGTCATGACCGATTTACCATTTTTGGTATCAACCTGATTTTCAGATTTGACCTTACCGATCCAATTGTGATAGTCAGTCAAATCCTTACCGCCGATGGATTGCTTGGCTTTGTCTGAAAGTTGTACGCTTTCATCAGCTTGATATTTCGCTTTTAGATTTTCAGAGCCAATTTGCAGATGGTTGGTAATACTTCGAACATCCCTTTTGAGCACACCAAAACTATGAGTAACAGCTAAAAGGATAATAACAGAAATGACAAGAACTCCTAAAGCGATCAGTTCTTGAGGCCGAAAGAGCCCCTTATGATTTTTCTCCCTGAGAAGAGATTCCTTACGACTTTCTTTTCTTCTTTGTGTGGGTGGCATTTCTTTACGCATAGGTCATATTATAACATAGATTAATCAGCTAGAATAGGGATATGGCAGGAATTTTCACCCTGAATTTCTGGTGCACTTCCACTCAAAGTGTGTTACAATGGATTCAATAATCTGTCGACTTAATCGACAAAATTGGAAAGGCTTATTGATGACTGAATTTAACAATCTTGAAAAGATCATCGTTTTGGACTACGGTAGTCAATACAATCAATTGATTGCTCGTCGAATTCGTGAAATCGGTGTTTTTTCTGAACTCAAAAGCCATAAGATTACTGCCCAGGAAGTTAGAGAAATAAATCCAATTGGTATCATCCTCTCTGGTGGTCCTAACTCTGTCTATGCAGAAAATTCTTTTGGTATTGATGAAGAAATCTTCCAGCTTGGTATTCCAATACTGGGTATTTGTTACGGCATGCAGCTCCTTACTGACCAACTAGGTGGTAAGGTAGTACCAGCTGGTCAAACTGGAAGCAGCGAGTATGGTCAATCCACCTTGCATCTACGTCAGGACTCTGAACTCTTTACTGATACACCTAAGGAACAAGTTGTTCTCATGAGCCATGGCGATGCCGTCACCGAAATTCCTCAGGGCTTCCATCTCGTTGGTGACTCAGCTGATTGTCCCTATGCAGCCATTGAAAATTCCAATCGAAAGATCTATGGCATTCAGTTTCACCCCGAGGTTCGTCATTCAGTCTATGGTAATGATATTTTGAGGAACTTCGCCCTAAATATCTGTGAGGCCAAGGGTGATTGGTCTATGGATAATTTTATCGAAATGGAAATCACTAAGATTCGCCAAACAGTTGGTGAGCGGAAGGTTCTCCTCGGTCTATCAGGCGGTGTCGATTCGTCTGTTGTTGGTGTCCTTTTACAAAAGGCCATCGGCGACCAATTGACCTGCATTTTTGTTGACCATGGCTTACTTCGGAAAAACGAAGGTGATCAAGTTATGAATATGCTAGGAGGAAAGTTTGGGCTCAATATCATCCGTGTAGATGCTTCAGAGCGCTTTCTTAACCTTCTAGCTGGCGTTGACGACCCTGAAAAAAAACGCAAGATTATTGGAAATGAATTCGTCTATGTCTTTGATGACGAAGCCAGCAAACTCAAAGGGGTTGACTTCTTGGCGCAGGGTACGCTCTACACAGACATCATTGAGTCCGGAACCGAAACAGCCCAGACTATCAAATCCCATCATAATGTCGGTGGTCTGCCAGAAGATATGCAGTTTCAATTAATTGAACCCCTTAACACCCTCTTTAAAGATGAAGTTAGGGCTCTAGGTACTGCACTAGGTATGCCTGATGATATTGTCTGGCGACAACCCTTCCCTGGTCCCGGTCTAGCTATCCGTGTCATGGGAGATGTCACAGCTGAAAAATTGAAAACGGTTCGGGAATCCGATGCTATTCTTCGAGAAGAAATCGCCAAAGCCGGTCTTCAACGTGATGTTTGGCAATACTTTACGGTTAATACTGGTGTACGATCTGTCGGTGTCATGGGCGACGGTCGAACTTATGACTACACCATTGCCATTCGTGCCATCACTTCCATCGACGGTATGACTGCAGATTTTGCCAAACTCCCTTGGGATGTGCTACAAAAAATCTCAACCCGCATTGTCAATGAAGTTGACCACGTTAACCGCATCGTTTACGACATTACCAGCAAGCCACCAGCAACTGTAGAGTGGGAATAACAGAAGCAAGTATGTTACTGTTATAAAATCATTGAAAACAGTGGGCTTTATCTATATGTGGAAGAAAAAACTCTTGAGTGATACTATTTTGATACTAAAAGCTAAAAAAGCAGGTTCAAAAGGGAGTTGCTGAATTGAAACCTTCCATCGTTTTGGTGGGATGTTTTTGTGGAAATTATAAATGGTAAATTGGTATGAGCGTATGGACAATAAATATATCAAATTAAATATCTTTCCCATTATTACTGAGGTATTATTTGTATTAGTATGTTTGCTGTTTCAAGGATATTATATATACATCAATTTTTTGTTTTATATAGTATTGGCAATTTGTTTTTGGTTAAGAGAAGATTTTTCCATTCAAGAATGGTTGGATTCCTTTAAAGGAGGGAAAAATTTTTGGAAGCAGGTAGCGTTGACGATATTGTTCTTTTGTCTTGCTTTCGTATTTACAAATATCTTAGAAAATATGTTCCCATATCTTAATACGGGAATGATTAAATTAAAAGCGGATAACTGGTTAAAGCTTATTCTGTTTACAGGTTCTACAATAATATTGCCACCAATCGTAGAAGAAGTGTTTTATAGAAAAAATCTTACATCTTTTAAAAATGGGAAAACTTTAATTTTGACAACGCTATTCAGTATGTTTGCATATGCTTTAGAGCATGCATTTACAATTTGGGGAATTTTCTTATGCATGATATGGGCTTTACCGTTGAGCATTTCCTATATCAAAACCAAAAACATATATGTTGCAATGACAGCACATTTTATATGTAATTTTGTTATAAACGGAATTGCTGTTGTAGAAGTATGTGGTTTCCTATTGCATTGATTATCTGTACAAAAATAATATTGATATTGTTAAAGCACATAACTTTAAGATCTAAAAATCTTTCAGCTATGTGCTTTTTCTGTGTTTATTTTATATCCGGTGGAATCTTAGCGGATATGTTCATATGTTTTTTCTAGACGAGGTTCTGATTATTATAAGATTACTGGAGATAGTGAAAAACCTCTCAAGTATGTATATATTGAGAACGGAAAAGAAATTTTATGTTTTGAGATTCTCCATTATAAAAGGGAGTTCATATTACATAGAGCCTCTTTTTCTACTCTTCTTCCTTCTCCAAGTCTAAAACAGAGAGGAAGTCATAGATAGCTTTGTCTCGTTGTTTGCTGCTCATGAAGTCTGACCAGTTGGTAATGAGGCAATCGTGTTGATAATTTTCTAGGTTCTTCTCATCATTAAAAACAAAATGGCGCATAAAGTAGAAATGATTCCAGCGCTCGTGCTCGAGAGCTGTTAAGAAATTCATAACGGCATTAGCTTCAATGATGTCCACCTGTTCTGCTACTGGTTTGCCTTCTAAATTTTCTCGCCAATCTTTGAGCAAATCTGCCTTAGAATCTACTTGATCAGGTAGTTCGGTAATTTTATCTAGCAACATCTTCTTAATAGGTTGGTGGAAAGCTTGATAGTCCAAATCAATCGTTCCATAAGGCTATTTAAGCCAGCGGGACTTTTGCCAAGCCTAAATCAATATGGCAATAGCCATTTGGATTCTTTTTCAAGTAATCCTGATGGTACTCTTCAGCATCAATAAAGTGACGAAGCGGTTCTAGCTCAACTGCTAGAGGACGACCGCCATGCTCTTGGCTGACCTTTTGCATGATAGCTTCCGCGATAGCCCTATCTGCCTCATCTTCATAATAGATGCCGGTACGGTACTGCCTGCCAATATCGTTTCCTTGACGATTAATCGAAAATGGATCGATGATACGGAAGTAATGGGCTAGAATCTCTAACAAACTCACACGCTCAGGATCATAGGTCACAGCCACTGTCTCAGCGTGATCAGTCGCATCGACAAGTTCGTAAGAGGTAACCTCAGACTGACCATTGGCATATCCGACACGGGTAGCTGTAACGCCATCGATCAAGTCAAAGTATCCTTCAACACCCCAAAAACAGCCACCAGCTAGATAAATTTTTTTCATAAGTAGCACTCCTTCTTTTATTTTAATCATCAAAGAGCTTCAAGTAGTCTGCGTAACCTTCTGTTGCCATATTCTCATAGGGGACAAATCTAAGGGCTGCAGAATTGATACAGTAGCGTAAACCTCCCTTATCAATCGGGCCATCATTGAAGACATGCCCAAGGTGAGAATCTGCTTCTTGACTACGAACTTCAATACGTCTCATCCCGTACGATAAGTCCTTGTGGTTGGTCACCTTCTGCTCTTCAATCGGCTTAGTAAAAGCCGGCCAGCCACAACCTGAATCATACTTGTCTGTCGATGAAAACAGAGGCTGTCCACTAACGATATCTACATAGATCCCTTTTTCAAAGTGCTCATCGTACTCTCCTGTAAAGGCACGCTCAGTAGCAGCGTTCTGTGTCACCTCATAAGCTAGATCTCCGATACGCTGGCGTAACTCTTGTTCATTTTCTTTTGCCATAGAAAGTCCTCCCTCTTTCATAAGATACAAAAGGCGTCTGTGGACATTGCTAAGTCTCTCCCACTAACGCCGTTTGGTCAGCAAGATCAACTAACCAACGTTATACCACTAAGCCATTAAGCGACTCAAAGAAATTTAGGAAGCCTGACAAGGAATCGCTAAAGATTCTAGGAAGACGTACCTAATTTCACAAAGTCCGTAGGCGTGTTCAATCAACAAGATACCAAGCCGTGAAGCGATGCCCCAGCTTGTACTTAGGTTGATCTTGTGGAATCAGTTTAACTCAATCGGTTTTGGATTTCAAGAATTCGGCTCAGAAATTTTTATGAGAAGCTATGGGAGAGTGATACGGAAATTAATCATTCGGAGAATGTGATTGTCCTCGCTTCCTTATTTTAAAACTCAGGTAGAAATCCTTCAGTGAAGGATTTTGACACTTGCTTTGCAAGCTTTATTTCCCAATTAAAAAGGTCTACTAGACCTTTTTAACCCACCTCCGAACAGCTCAAAATGCCCGGGAGACCTTTTAAGGTTGGAAATAAGATGAACAAGGTTCATGGTATTAGATAACTTCTGAATAGTTTCCCAAACTGTTGAGGCTATCACTTGTATGATCCTTAAACAGTCCAGTGAACTGTTTAAGGGGGTGGCTGAAAATGGGACTGCACCCCACCAAGATAAGGAATTCCAATCAGTAGTGGTTCATTGGTGCTGAAGCACCTCATGAACTGTGCAGGGGTAAGACTTCTCGGTAGAGCCAACAAGTCTTGCCCCTAACCACTGCGCCTAGCAAATAAAATTGACCAAATAAATAAGGCTGAGAACTTTTATCTCAGCCTCTAACCATTTATCATCTTAATCAAGAATTTCCAGTAGTCCCTGATAAGTAGCTACGATGTAGGTCGGCTGAGCCTGACTGGTATTCTCCTTACCATTTGGATTGTACCAAACCGTATCAATCTCAGCATTGTTGCCGCCTTGAATATCACTGAGAAGTCCATCACCAATCATCAGTGCTTGCTTTTTATCAAAGCCGTTAATTTGATGAGCAATGCTATCATAGTATTCCCTCTGGGGTTTTTGATGCCCCAGATCATCCGAGATAAACACCTGCTCGAAATAATCTCTGATTCCAGAGCGATCTAAACGGCCGTTTTGGATAAAGGTCACCCCATTGGTCGCAGCAAAAAGACGATAACCACGCGCCCCAAGGATTCCCAGAAGTTCTTTAGCCCCCTCTAAAACCTGTCCCTGCTGGCTGAGGAAGTGCTGATAACGCTGGGCATAATAGCGGCCATCCACATCTTGATTAAAGTGGGCAAATAGTCGGGCAAAACGTGTATCGATCAATTCTTGCTTGCTGATCTGGCCCAAGCTCAAATCATCCCAAAGTCCACGATTCATGGGAACATAGTAGTCCATATAAGCTGCAATATCCGACACTTGCGCCTCAAGCAAAAGCTGGTGCAACGCAAGGCTTTCCGCCGCATCAAAATCTAACAAAGTATGATCAAGATCGAAAAGAAGGTATTTGTAGGGCATGATGGTCCTTTCAAAAGTTTTTAATACGCTTATTATAGCAAAAACTTCAATCGCGGTCTTGACTGTTAATTATTCTAAGTCTTCTCCATTAGAAGCAATAACCTTCTTATACCAGTAGAAAGAGTCTTTTGGTACTCGGTTAAATGTACCATGGCCTTCATCATCTTTATCAACATAAATGAAGCCATAACGCTTACGCATTTCCCCTGTATCGGAAGATACAATATCAATACAGCCCCAAGTTGTATAAGCAATTAAATCAACGCCATTTGCTATCGCCTTTGCCATAGCAGCAATATGATTTCTATGATAATTGATGCGATAATCATCATGAATACTGCCATCTTCGGATACTGTATCGATGGCTCCGAGTCCATTTTCGACGACCATTAATGGAATTTCATAACGATCATAAATTTTTTCAAGATAGTAGGTTAATCCAAGTGGATCTTCTGCCCATCCCCACTCAGAATAAGTTAGGTATTCATTACGAGCCCCAGTAGAATAATTTCCGTCTACCATATCTTTAGCATCTAAATTATGAGTTGTCACATTGTTTGACATGTAGTAAGAAAAAGTATACATATCCACACATCCTTCACGCAACTCTTCTAAATCTTTGTTTGTGATATCAAGCTCCACATCATGCAGCTTCCAAAGGCGCTTAGCATAGGTAGGATATTGCCCTTTCACCTGCACATCTCCACAATAATAAATTCCTTGTTGCCACTTATGTTCATTAGCCAGAATATCATTAGGGTCGCAAGTAGCTGGATAAAATGTAATGCCGCAAATCATGCAACCAATCTTATTTGTAGGGTCAATTTCATGTCCAATTTTAACAGCACGGGCACTGGCCACCAATTGATAATGGAGCTGCTGATAGCCCTGTTGATACATCTCTTTAGTAGCTTTTCTGCCAAACATATTCAACATCATGACTGTATTATTAATTTCATTAAACGTTAGCCAATACTTAACAAGACCTTTGTATTCTGTAAAGATTACTCTGGCATATCTTTCGTAAAAATCAATCAATTGACGATTGTTCCAACCACCATATTTCACTTCTAGATTTAAAGGTGTATCAAAGTGCCAAATTGAAACCAAGGGCTCTATACCATATTTATGACACTCTTCAAATACTTGGCGATAAAAATCTAAACCCTTTTGATTGGGCTCTTGGTCATCACCATTCGGGAAAATGCGACTCCAAGAAATCGACAATCGAAAAATGGAGTAGCCCATTTCAGCAAAGAGCTTAATATCTTCCTTATAGCGATGATAAAAATCGACCCCATCGTGATTAGGATAATAGTAATCCTCCAAAACTGCATAACGCGCTCCTTCTGGAATAACTGCATGGTGACCACGACCCGGTGCCTCACCAGAATTGCCATCTTTATCGAGGTAAGTTGTCATACGAGGAGTATCTTTTGTTCCCCCTGTAGTCACATCGAGTTTGATTAAACCACGCCCATCTTCCTTGTAGGCTCCTTCTGCTTGCGTTGCAGCAATTGCACCACCCCATAAAAAATTTTTTGGAAATTTATTTGACATTCTGAATTCCTTTCTTTAAAACAATTGTTGCATGACTAATTGTGCTATAAGATAAATTACTGGTATTGATATAATACAAGTCACAATCGAGAGACCAATTTCAATAATTGAAAACTCAGGATTTCCTTTGGCTTGGATTATAAATAAAGTAACTAAAGACCCGATTGGACAAGCGAATAAAATGACATTTGCAAAATAGTCTATTCCTTTTATTCCCAGAAGTGCAAATATCAATACTCCAATAACTGGCATCAATAGATTACGGTAAAACACTGTTACAATCATCCAAGGTTTGACAACTTTTCTATCCATCGCTATATTTGCCAAACTATTCCCTATCAAAAACATTGATAAAGGAGTATTGGCACCCGCCAGATATCCCAGACCTTGATTAAGGGGAGTTGGAAGTCTTACACCTGAGAAAAACAGCACCAGACCTACACCTATTGCTATGGTGTTAGGATTTTTAAACATCTTTAGAAGCTTCTCTTTTGAACTTCCGTCACCATTCTCAAAAAGAGTCATTCCGTGTGTCCAGACAAAAGTATTGTAAACCATAATACCAATGGCTGAATAAAACACTCCTCTGTCACCAAATAAAGCACTTGCAATCGGTATTCCAACAAAGCCAATATTAGAATATACTGTTCCCATAATTGCACTACGTTCATGTCTAAAGAGTGTAAATGTGAAAAGCTCGCATTAGATAGCAAAATAGCTATAAAATAGAGAATCACCAGAGCAATAACAACAAGGGCAATTATTTTTAAACTATAGGAACTCCGATCTTGCTGCATTGACTTTAGTATAAGCGCTGGACTTATGACATATAGCAAAATATTGGTTAAATCAGAACCTGTCTCTTTATGAAGAAATTGAATTTTATTTAGTATAAACCCAATTCCAACCAATACAAACATCAAAAATACTTGATTAAGAATATTAGTAAACATTCTTCCTCATCTCTAATCCAAGAAAGAGTCTGAGATATTTCCAGACTCTTATTTTCTTAGTTACTTGACTGTCTTCATCAAGAAATCACCAGAATTAATGGTACCTGCTACTGTCGGCTCAATAGCCTGATACTCTGAAGCGTTGGTAATGACAATAGGTGAAATAACTGACAATTTCGCTTCCCTGATTTCTGACAAGTTAAATTCAAGCAATTGATTACCCGCTCTTACTTTATCACCAGGTTTAACAAAAGACTTGAATCCTTTACCAGCCAATGACACAGTATCCATACCAATACCAATATGGATCAGAATTTCTGCACCGTGCTCAGTTTTCAGTCCAACAGCATGACCAGTTGGAAACACTAAAGTAATCTCACCAGCAGCCGGCGCAACAACTGTACCGTCTGTAGGATTAATCGCAAGACCTTGCCCCATGGCACCAGAAGCGAAGACCTCATCAGGCACTTCAGAAAGTCGAACGACAGAGCCAATCATGGGACTTTGGATTTCTTCTCCAATTGGTTCAACCGCTGAAGTTGTAACTTCAGACTCTTGCTTAACAGTAGATTTTTCATCAGGTGTCCCATATAAATTTGGAACAGGAACAAACATTTGAATAGTAAACGAAATCAGAACGGCAAGAATATCAAGAATGATAAGAATAAACATAGGACGCAATCCTTGGCTAGGGCTGACATAACCAGGGACTCCAAAAATACCGAGCGCACCCATTGCATAATTCTTTAGTCCAAAAAACTGAGTCCATCCACCTAAAACAGCTGAAACAATACAAGAAATCAAAAACGGTGTTTTCATTGGTAAAGTGATACCATAGATAGCTGGTTCTGTCACACCAAATACAGATGAAATTGCTGCGGGCCATCCAAGGGCTCTCACTTTTGATTCTTTAGTTTTAAATAAAATCGCTATTAAAAGTCCTGTTTGAGTAAATACAGCTGCTTGACTTGAAACTAATATATTAGTCCAACCGTTTTGTGCAAATTGCAAGATGCCGAGTGGTACTATCGCCCAGTGTAGACCAAAAATAACTAACACCTGCCATAAACCACCCATCACAATACCATATAGTACAGGGCTAAAATCTAAAATACCAGTAAAAATTTTAGAAAGGATATCTGACAATACATTCGCTACTGGTCCGATAATCATAAACGCTAATGGTACAGTCAAAATCAAAGTCACGAATGGTATTAGAAACATTTTCATAAAATCTGGTGATACTTTTTTAATGATTTTTTCAACATGTGAAGCAAACCAGACAGCCAAAATAATTGGTATTACTGTCGATAAATAGCTTCCAGAAGCTGGAAGGCTAAACGGAATTCCCAAAACACTGGTAATGCCTACTTTTTGAAGAGCCTCAACCCCATCTGGTAAGGTAGGATAGACCATAGCGGCACCAATAGCTGCCGCAGTAAATTCTGACATTTTGAATTTTCTAGCAGCAGTAAATGCTAGGATAATTGGTAAAAATTGATAAAGTCCATCACCAGCTGCATTCAACAAGAGTGCTATGATAGAATTATCTGGAGAAATAGTGAATACGACTTTCATCAAGGCTACCAAACCTTTAATGATCCCAGCCGCTGCCATTACCCCAAGTACTGGTTGGAAAATACCAGAAATTACATCAATCAGTTTATTCAACCAATTAGTATTCGTATCTGCTGTATTATCTGCATCAGTATTTCCAGATACTGTAATGCCTTGTTCTAACACGGCAGCATAAACATCAGGTACATGATTGCCGATTACAACTTGATACTGTCCACTCGCTTGAACTACCGTTACGATTCCTTCTCTCTTTTTGAGATAATCAGTATCAGCTTTGGATTGCTCTTTTAGTGTAAAACGCAAACGTGTAACACAATGGCGTAAATCAATGATATTATCTTTTCCACCAACATGCGCCACAATATCCTTGGCTAAAGCTGAATAATCTTTTGCCATATTTTAGGCTCCCTTCTGTGTTTTTTATACTTTTATTATAGATAAGCACGCACTTGTGTACAATGTCAAAAAGATAGTTGATTACTATCAAAAAGTAAGATAATATAGGGGTATGAATTTTGAACAAGATATAAACTCTTTGGAAAAGCATTTATTTGCCTATACAGAAAATGAAAATTACTATCTTTCCAATCCTAATAGCCTTTCCAAGCGTTATAACAATGGCAGTACTCCCCAGCGAATATTGAATGGAAAAGAAATTTTTGAGATTAACGATTACAAGTTAAGAGTATCACCTCTCCATATTCGTAAAGATTCTCGTTTCACCCCCATGCCCCCTCATATTTATTCCAACATTAATCTTAATTTCATCTACTCTGGCAAATGCACCTATGTTATAAATAATAAGGAGGTAACACTGGAGGCTGGAGACATTTGTTTCTTTGATACACAGGTTATACGTGAAAAAAAGAAACCAAATTATGATGATATTATTATTAATATAGTGATGAAAAATAGTTATCTTAAATCATTACTAACAGTAGATACTTCTAATTTATTGTCTACTTTTATTAGTAAGACTTTATACTCAAATACTAGCCACAATAACTATATTATTTTTAAAACAAAGGACAGTAACAAAATAAGACGGCTATTTCAAGACCTTCTCCTTGAACACTATAGTGATAGAGACTATAAGCACCAAGCTATCCAGTATTATTTTTCGCTAATTTTCCTTGAGTTGCTGCATATTGGGGAACATCAGAATCAAACAGAAATTCATTTCTCAGATGCATTATCCAATAATATTTTTAATATCGTCAATTACATTGAAATAATTATAAAGAGATTAATCTTAAAAAGCTTGCCAAGCTATATGGTTACCACGAAAAGTATCTCTCGAGTCTTTTGAAAAACTCATACGGTAAATCTTTTAAAGAAATACAGATGACTAAACGAATAGCCGAGGTAGAAAATTATCTTGTCAACTCCACATATACTATCTCTGAAATCGCTGAAAAAGCAGGCTTCTCTAACCAAAATCAACTCTATCAGAAATTTAAAGATAGGTATGGTATGCTACCAAATGAATATAGAAAATTAAACCAAAGATAAAGAAATGCCTAACGTTTTCGTCAGGACGAAATTATACACTTATTTGAAAAAATACTGAGTATAGTACAATAAAGCAGAAAAGGAGCTGGACGGCGATCCAACTCCAATGTAGAACTGTTAAAAAATGGCAGCTTGTTTTACAGAATAATTCCGTCCAACTAGCCAAAAGTGGGGGCGGATTTATTTTTTGTCTCTATCTTTGAAGATTTTATAGCACAAGCTAATCAAAGCAATAGTAAGCTACCAAAACCAAGAGTCGTTTCTACGACTTCAAGCTGCCTATTTGGTGGTTATTTAGTTTCAATTCCCCCAGAGAGTATAAGGTTGAGAGGATTTAAAAATAATATATTAGTCAATTATTTAAATCTCCTATTAGAACTCTACATACAATGTCACAAATTTATTATACCCTAAATGCCCCAATAAAACTTTATCACTAACAAGATCTAGACTTTCTTTTGTTTCTTCTTTCAGATTTACAAGTTCTGCAACTGAAGGCTGTTTGTTAAAAGTAATTTCTGGCGAAACCTCTTCATCGTATTGTCCATTATAAAGACGTAAAATATAACCTGAACGCTCTTCTGCTTTTTTAACAACACTGAGAATTCCATCTGAATTTAACTTGAATAACTCGTTCTTAACATCTAGTGTTTTTTCAACTTCAAATTGTGTAAAACGAAGACGCGTATTTAGATAATCTGAATATTGATAAATCTGAACACCTTTAAGATAATCACTCACCACATTTGCCAAATGATAATTATTCATATCTCCTTGATAGTAGATAGCAGAAAATTGATAACTCATGACCTTATGGCACTGAGCATCTGGTGTTTCAATGACTGTTTCACCTGAAGCACGTCCTGGTCTATATAACAAGTTTTCTCGACCCATGTGACCATAGGTTCTAAATAGTGTTAAACGAATGGTATCAAAATTGTCTCCTACTATTTCGTATTCACGAACACCTTTAGGAATAACAGCAACACCTCGTTCATCATCATCTAAGGTGACAAATGACTGACAGGTTTCAATCGCAATTGGAACTTCATTCCATTTCTCCGGCTCTTTTTCCCACAATGCCATGTTATCAGTAATTACTGGACGTTTGATAGCACCGAATTGGTGGTCTGCTTTAGAGAATTTAGAAGCAATTTCACTATTGAATAACACGCACATGCGATGACTATCTACAAAACGATTATCTACCTCAAAGTTAAACTCGATAATTGGTGACTTATCTTTTAGAGTAATATCCAATTTGACTGGCAGATCTGTTGTTTTAAGACCTTTTGCACGCTCTTCAAGATTTCTTGGAACCTTGAAATCATAACTTAAACTCATTGTACTGATTAACTTAGAAACTTTTGTTGAAGCAGCTGGTACAAACTCATTAGAGTTAATGACTAAATCTTCACGTGGTGGAGAATAGTTAAATGAATCTCCACCATCTCCATTTTCTTGTAAAACTGCCTGGTTGCAGTAAAGTTTACCAGATATTTTATCTAAAATATTAACTGTATTTTCAGCATTCAAAGTAATGCTATAATACTGATTTTCAATAGTTGTTGATTGAGAAATTGCTTGTTCCTGATGAGTATCTGCATTCAAATCAAGATAGAAGGACTTATAACCAAAAGATGGTAAATTCTCAAACTTGATAGCAATTTTAACCTTAAAGACTTTTGATGGTTTATAAGTCTCTTTAGTAGAATCTAGAACATTTCCTTGCCCTAGGATGTAGTCCGTTTGGTCTTCGGAAGAAGTAATCGTGTACTCATAACTATTTCCTTCAGCATCTTTAATAGCAAAATGATGCTGAGGTACATAGAATGTTGTCTCGAAAACGCCCGATTTTTCTCTACCTGATAGATTAAACACCGTAGCCGTAATATCTCGGTCAGCATCGATCCTCATGACAATTTCACGCATCTTCAATTCTGCAAGATTTTCAGCTAAATCACGCGCTTTCTTATATCTCAGATAGACATCTTCATTTGTAGTATCGGAAACACAGGAACCAATTGAATCATGAGCTGCATTTTCAAACATCAACTTCCAAATCTCTTTGACTACTTCTACTGGATATTCAAAACCTAAAGATTGAGAAAATGATAATAATGGTTCAAGAACGTTTACGAGGTAGTTTTGTACCTGAGTATTCAATTTTTTTAAGTCAGAGCGAGATGAAAAGATTGACTTATGAATACGCATCAACTTGCCATTTAGTAACTCACCAGCAGCTTCTTCTAACTCAGGATGCTGTTCTTTAATAGCTTGGATATAGTCAGTGTAAGTTGAAATTTTAAATTCAAATTCTCCTTCATAAAATTTCTTCATACGCTCAACTAATTCAACGAGATTTTCCCTAGCCGGCGCTTGATCAAATCCGTTTGGAAAAACAACCTGATCCGTGCTACTTCTTGCCCAAATTCTGCTATAGGGCTCTTTATGTAGGTATTCTTTTAAGCGCTTATCATCTTCTGGAATATCTCCACCGATGTAATAACCTGCTTGAATTTGATAAGCATTAACGGTTGTTCCGTCTTCACCACGCCACTTGAACTCTGATTGCTTGACATCATCATCACTGACACCACGCCAAAACAGAGTGTCTTCAATACCAAATTCTTTATAAATTTGTGGCATTGCTGCTGATTGACCAAAAGAATCTGGGACATAGCCAACATTCATGTAATTACCAAACTCTTTGGAAATATTCATGCCATAGAGCATATTTCTGACAATACTTTCCCCTGAAATAACCATTTGGTCAGTCTGTGTATACCATGGACCAATAATTAACTTACCTTCTTGGACTAATTCTTTAATAACTTCCCTATCTTCAGGACACCAAGCTAGATAATCATCCAATAAAGAAGCCTGCCCATCCAGAGTATAAGTATCATAACCATTTTCTTCTTTTAATAAGGAAATAACTTTCTTTAAATTATTCATCAAATAGATTTTTGAACGACTTGTAGTAAAATACCACTCTCTATCCCAATGAGAGTGAGGAACAATGTGTATAGTTTTTTTCATGATTAAACCTTCCTATTAAAAAAGCACATACCTCTTATGATATGTGCTAATAATACGTATTTACTCGAAACTAATCTCGATATCATCAACACTAATGTCTTCTGTTGAAGTACTTTCTTTAAAGTTGACAAATATTGGGGCTACCAATCCGATAAATGCTGCTCCAGCAAATAGACCGATGAGATAAGCCCATCCATTGCCTACTGTAAAGAAACCATACACACCACCAACTGGAGGCATTTTAGCATACATGCCAAGAGCAATACCGATAGCTGACGCAAGAGCACCGCCAATCATATTAACTGGAACCAACTTAAGTGGGTTTACCAGTGTAAATGGGATGGCACCTTCCGTGATACCAATGAACCCCATCACATAGTTATTGCGACTTGCATCCAACAATTCATCACTCATTTTATTTTTGTGGAAAAGTGAGGCAAAAGCATACCCCATTGGGACGGCACAGATGGCAACATTTACGATAATTGCTGGAAGATAAATACCTTCCGCTAGCAAAACATTACCAGCCATCCAAGATGCTTTGTTGATTGGACCACCCAGATCAGAACCAATCATAGCTCCCATAATAAGGGCCAGAACAACTTTATTGACATCATTTTCAATCATGCCTTTAATCCATGCGACAAGTCCCGTATTAATCGCGCCAAGTGGATCTGCAAGTAGAACTCCCATAACCAAAGCAACGGACATTGTTCCAAAGAGCGGAAAAACAATCAAAGGTAAAATGCCATTATATTTTTCTGGTACTTTGATATGATTTTTACACCAGACAACAACATAACCGGCTACAAAACCTGCAATCATAGCTCCTAAGAAGCCGGCATTTGTTTTTGAGGCAATCGCACCACCGATAAAACCTGCTCCAAGGGCTGCTTTGTCCGCAATTGAGTAAGCAATAAACCCCGCAAGAACTGTATTAATCAGGCCAATACCAGCCCAACCAACCTGTTCAATTTGATATAAATAATGCGTGAATCCTGACGTTTCAGCATAGGGATCTAAGCTTGTAATTCCCATTACAAGAGCAATCATTTTAGGAATTGCTACAACTAATGACGCTCCAATAATCATAGGGAGAGCATAACTAATCCCTGTCATTAAATGACCTTTGGCCGTGTTAAGAAATTTTTTCATCCCAATCACTCCTTTATTTATTCGACCTTAATTACTTTTTTAATACTGCATCTACACATTTGGTTAGTACAGCCTCTGGTGCTTTAATACATGTTGCAATATTTACTCGAATTTGTTTTTTTCCTTCGAAACGTTCTTGATCTACAATTTTTTGGTCCGTCGCTAACAAAACAAACGCTGCTTCAGCAATTTCCTGAGCAGTCAGCTTATTGACTTGTCCCATAGAACCCTGTTGCTCAATACGTACTTTATAACCTAATTTAGAACCAGCTTTTTCCAATGCCTTAGCAGCCATTGGTGTATGAGCTAACCCAGCTGGACAAGAGGTGATTCCTACAATTTTCATTTTAATAAGCTCCTTCCATTGCTTTTTTGATTTGTTTTTCTAATTCATCCTTATCTGATGAATTTTTGACTGAGGTAATGAATTCTTCTTCTAAAAGAGATGTAGCAATTTTACTAATCATTTCTAGATGCAATATGCCTCTGTTTTTACTAGGAACCAGCAATACAAAGACATTTGATACTGGTTTCTCATCAAATGTTTCCCATTCAATGGGTTCCTTTAACTTAAGAAAGAGAACTGTTGGTACTTTTATAAAATCCGACTTTGCGTGTGGTATGGCAAATGAATCTTGCAATCCCGTCGAGACCTCTTCTTCCCTTTCAAGAAAGGCTGCCACTAATGCAGATTCATTATCAATAATATTCTTTTTCCCAGCATACTGAGCAATATAACGAAACAGTTCTAACTTATCTTTAACGTTAACATTTAATAAAATATTGTCTTTTGTAAATTCCATTACTCGACCTCCTTTCATTTTACAGATACATCTTAACATCAAAATACGGAGACGTCACTAACACCTTTTTCCACTTTATTTCCGCAAGAAGCAAAAAATATTTTTTACTTTTTTCAACTTTTTGTTTGAAAAACATCAAAATTTTCAAAAATGATTTTATGATAAAATAAAAATAGCCTAAGAATAAGGAGGTTCTTATGTCTTTTTTTGACTACCAAAGACTTGATGATATCGTGAATCTATTATTGAATAAAAAAGAGGCTGTTCACATTAATGAATTAAGTTCATACTGTAGTGTTTCTGACAGAACCATCCGTTCGGACATCAATACTATCAATGATTATATTAAAGACCATGGTGCGCATGTCATTTTAATCAGGAAAAAAGGATATGTCATAGAATACTTTGATAAAAAGGCCTTTGATGAATTTTGGTCTCACCAAGATACTGGAACATTTCTTTTTACGACTTCTGAAGCCCGACTAACCTTTCTTATTCGCCTATTTTTAACTTCTGAGGAATTTATCAGCCACAACTATCTTCAGTCTGTGTTATTCGTCAGCCAAAATACACTCTACAGTGATTTACGCGCTTTAAGACAATCCCTAACTGGATATAATCTTAAAATTCAAAATAAAAGTAATTTAGGATATAAAGTACTTGGTCAAGAACAAGACTTTAGAAGTGCCATCATAGATCTCATTTTCAAAAATAATTTTACAGAATATCTCACAGCTTCCACTTCTGCCGAGAAAGACGTCTGTAGCAATATCAACTATGATCAATTTAATAAGATTTATGAGGAACAACTTTCTAAAGAAATATTTATTGATTCTGATTACTTCCAAAGAAATATTTTTACAAGCTTATTGTTAACTGTCAGTAGAGTTAAAGCTGGGCATACGCTATCTAAATTTGAGCAAAGTATTAGACTTAGTCAACATTTCAAACCAGTAATTAACCAGTTCATTAAAATCATTGAAAAGCAATTTGATTTAAAGCTATCAGCTATAGAAAGAAGTTATATTAATTTTTGCATAGCTGAAAATTCTCCGCATCTCATCGATGATTCAGCAATCAACGAAAATCAAGAGCTTGCTGAGAATATCCTTGAACTCATCCACAATACTTTACAAAAGTTGACTGATTCAAATTGGATTGATGATCTTACCTTAGAAAACAATCTGCTAGAACATATAAAACTTTTTCTTAAGATTCAAACCATCAAGGGCAATCGAAACAATCCTTTATTGAATACTGTCAAAAATAATTTCCCTTATGCCTTTGATTTAGCAATTGGCTGCAGTAGAGAAATTGTTAAAAGGTACAATATCCATTTTACAGAAGATGAAATTTCATATATCGCTTTGCACTTTGCAAATGCTATAGAACGTAACAGCGCAGAAAACCACAAACAAGTATCTTTAGCTATTATTTGCGGAACAGGACAAACCCTTAGTTCAATCATTGAAGCTAAGATAAAAAGAAGATTTCCCAATACCTTCTCTAGCATTGAAAAACTCTCCTACACTACTTTTTTAACCTATGATAAGTCATCCAATAGATTTGATCTAATTGTGTCTACTATACCTATTAGAGAAAATAGCTCTAAAATTGTTTTTATCGACATTAATGATTTAGATGCCTCAATGACCCAAATTGGTAATAAAATAAACGAGTTAGTGGTTCATTCAATCAACACTCCTGAAGGATTACTTTCAGCTAAATACTTCCATGTTATACATGAGAAATCGACAAAGGAAGATGTTCTAAGTTACTTACATACGGAACTACTCTCTCAAGGATATGTCAAAGAGAACTTTTTAACTGAAATTTATGAAAGAGAAAGTATCTCATCTACCATCATTTCAGACTCTGTTGCCCTACCACACCCACTCGGTGATGCTGTCATAACAAGTACCATTTTCCCTGTAATTGCACCAAAAGGGATTACCTGGGATAGTAAGCTAATAAAATTCGTTTTCTTATTTGCCATAAAGGCAGAAGAACCTGAAAAAATGGAATTCATCTATGAGCGACTTTTAGATTTCATAACTTCAGAAAAGCTACAAGCCAAATTATTAAAAGAACCCACCTTTGACTCTCTGCTTTCTATTTTGGTGAAAAATAAACATCAGTAATCGATTCTTAAATTTCAATTTTCTATTCTGAGTAGGGGGCAATGATGCCTCTCTATTAACCATTTAAAGAATTGATACTTTTATTGTACTAATTTAGACCGACCTCAAAATTAAATTACTTCTTGATAGAGTAAGACAGTAATCAATCGCTATTTCAAAACATCCAAAAAGTCCTTAAAACCGAGCAATTTTAAGGGCTTTTAATTGTTGATTTGTATATCACGTATAGTTGTGGAACAGAGCAATTTATAAATTCAATTGAGAATAACTCCAATAAAAAAGAAGATCTAAGTGACCTTCTCTGACTATTTTACACTTTCTCCTCACTCCGCCACATGTCTATCGCCTAAGAGATAGTCCTTTGGACTTTCAAACATTTGGGCAACTGTAATTGACCGCCTTCCTGTTAGTTTAACAAAATCACTAGCTGCTACATCTAAGAACCCTTGAGTAACAGTCGTACCAAAGCTGACCATTCCTTCAGATGTTGCCTGAATAGGACTCTTACTGAAATCACCATCAGTATCACGAGGCACACCAATACTGTCAAAGTAAGCATAAAGCTCTTCATCCGTGAGTTTTGTATAAGTAATATTATTTTGAGTTGCCTGATTCGCAATATCTAAAAAGCGTTGATAAGACACCGGTTCCAGACCATTGATATTCAAGATTTCTCGGTGTAATAAATCATTTGCCAAAGCACAGCTAGCTGCAAGTGCAGCATCTTTTCTTGAAATGAACCAAACACGACCATCTCCCATATTTTTTGAAATCGTATCTTCACCAGTCTCTACAGCTCGTAGATAATCACTAATAAAGGCTTCCGCGAACAAAGAGTTTCTCAATATAATATAATCTAATGGTGAGTTTTCAATCAATGCCTCTGTATAGCTGTGATCGACATTTTCAATACTTGGATTGAAGGGATGACTTGCTGAAAGAACTGAGGTATAAATCATTTGTTTAACATTTGCTTTTACACAAGCTTCCACCACGTTTTTATGAGCAAAACGACGTTTTTCACCAACAAATGGCATCGATACGAGCAATACCTTATCAGCATTATCAAAGACCTCAACTAAATTTTCCTGAGAGGTAAAATCGGCAACAGCTGTTGCAACTCCTTCACGCTTACACCACTCTAATCCATCTTCTTTGGGTGCTGTAAAGAGTAATGATTCCTTAGGCAATAACTCTAAAACATTTTTGGCAACTTGAGCCCCAAAATTACCGTCAACTCCATTAACCACAATTTTAGTCATCATATTTCTCCTTTAATTAAGCGACAAAAGTGTGCGACACACAGCAAAATAGGAAACCTAACATAGACGCTTGAAGCGGCTAGGAAGTCTTTATATTTTGCAAGAGGTGTTGTCGCTGTATTATTTAATTATCTTGAGAGTGTCGCTCTCCAACTTGGAATTCTGCTTCATGTTCAAACATATACCGAACAGTCAAAGCCTTGTCTCCCGTAAGATTTTCAAAATCATCAGTACAAAGATCCATCTTACCTTCACGAATGGCTTGAGCAAACGTCACCATACCTTCCGATGAATAAGGGGCTTCAGAGTTATCTTTAAAATCACCATCGGTTGTACGAGGGACACCCATAGCATCAAAGATAGCATAATTTTCATCGTCGGTAATTGCTTTATAAGTAATATTATTGCCAGTAACGTCATTACCAATGGCCACAAACTCTGCCATAGTCAAAAGCTCTGGTCCATTAATATTTTGTATAGATTTATGCAAATCATCTGCTAACAAAGCGTAAGCCACTGCTTTTGCACAATCCCTTCGAGAAATATAAGCCATCTTGCCATCGCCCTGGCTATTAGCAAGCGGTGCATTTGCGTGAACAAAGGTGAAATAGTTTGTAATCATGGCTTCAGCATACTGTGAGTTCCGTAAGAAAATATAATCGAGACCAGATTCTTCTATATATTTTTCGGTAAAAGCATGGTCAATCTTTTCCTTACTAGGATTGGTTGGGTCAGATGCATTGACTAAAGAGGTGTAGATAATTTTCTTGACCCCCGCTTCTTTAGCTGCATCTACAACATTTTTATGAGCGGCTTGTCGTTTTTCACCAACAAATGGCATAGAAATAAGGGCCAAAACCGCTACATCTTCAAATTTTTCAGCCAGACCTTTGTGGTTGAAATTCATTTGGCGAGTCTCAACTCCTTGATTTTCATATTTTTCAAGAGCTGACTTGCTATAGCCGCCAAAGATAAGGCTAGATTTTTCTGCTAGGCTAAGCAGATAATCCGCAGCAAGACTACCCAAATTTCCGTCAACGCCTGTTAATAATAATTTGCCCATGTGAATATCCTCACTTTCAGTAGATAAACTTATTATAGGTGAAACGCTCCCAAAATGCCAATTCTGATTTGTGATGAGCTATAAATTTTTATAATATGTAAGTGCTTAACTGCCTTATAAACTGGGCTAATGCTTCATTCTCAGTGTCATCCTTATAGGCTAGCACAAGTTCATAAGTATGCTGACTACTATTTATGGGAATACTCTTGATAATTCCTTTTAAATTATCAAGAGCATACTCATCAATCGCAAATCCAATCAACTGCTCAGTGAGGATATAAAAGAAACCTTCTTCAAAATCATCTACAGTTCTGGCTATATTTGGATAAAAGCCATCTTCCAAGGAACGTTCCCTCATTGTTTGATAAGGCTTTCCCATTTTTTCTTCACTTAGCATAAGCAAAGGATACTTATATAAATTCTCGACATCAATACTATCATATTTAAAAAGATCGTGTCCTTTCGGAACTAAAGCTCTGTAAGTCCCGGATTTAACGATCATTTTTGATATGTCCTCGTTCATAAACTCCTCTGAAAATGATAGTGCCATATCAGCCAATCCTTTTAAAAGATAGTTCTCAATATCCTTGCAGTCAACTTTTTCTAGCTCCACACTGAAAACTTGTGGTTGATTCTTTAGAAAGCTAATAAGAGGTAGCAGTAACTTTATATCACTTAAAGATGTATAAGCTAAAGTAATTTTGGGAATTTGTTGACTTTGGGAACGACAAATAGCCTCTTGGGTTTCTTCATACTGCCTCAGTAATAATTGTGCATGATCATAAAATATTTTTCCTGACTCTGTAGGTCTTATGGGATTTTTAGAACGATCGAAAAATACTGTATCAAACTCTTTCTCTAAGCTAGAAATGTATTGACTAATGGTAGCTTGAGAAATATAGTTTTTTCTCGCCGTTTCAGTAAAGTTTCTACAATCGTATAGGTCAATAAAGTATTTAAGTTTTTCGATGTACATATCTTTCTCCCGTTATAGCACTAAATATTAATAAAACTTTTTCCCAACTAATCTTCTATACTTTCATCATAATCGGATCGCAGAAATAACCTTCTTGTGCCTTCTCCCGTTCTTTCGTTGGTCTGCCTCCATTTCAACACTCGAGTCGATTTTAAGCGTCTCTACTTTAAATCTCATGCGCTTTTTTAGCCATATATTTATAAAGAGCTGCATAGCGGGTAGTATAATTAGGTTTCCAAGGTTTGTCTCGACCAGCAAAGTGCAAAAAGACTGTATTTTCAATGACCCAGTCAATATCCCAATTGCCACTGCTGCGTGCTTGGTACAAACGACTGTATCTGGCATCGTAATTGTAAATCTCATCAGGAACAGCTTGTACTCTGTCTGCATAGAGGCCATTTAAGACATCCTGATCAGGCAAAATCAGCTTGGTCCGATTTTTTTCGATATACTCTAAAATATCCTGACGCTCTACAGTTTGACGAATCATAGGAAGATTCATAAGGAGAACACCTGTATTGAAATAAAAGGACTCCATCTCATAATTCTGAAGGCGCAGCTGATTGATCACATCCATAACTTTACTGTCAGCATTATGACTGGCTGCGGCATAGAGATTTAGCCCCAATTCTTGCTGGTAAAACTCTCTAAAATCATTGAGACAGAGGATATCCGCATCCAGATAGAGAATCTTGTTCATATCTTCCGGTAAAAACGCGTGCGCCAGAAGGCGATAATAAATAGTATCAGGATAGCGATCTGTCGTCGGGGCATCCTTGAAAGGTTGATCCCCTACAATAATAGGATGGTAATGATAATCTAACGTTTGACAAAAACGAGCTAGCTGGTCGTTTTTTCTTAGGAGTGTTTTTTGCAGAAGATAAACATGCACCTCAGCAGCAGATAGATTTCGCTTAACAGAATAGAGCGTTACTTTAAGCTGCTCGACATAGGCATCATCGACAGTGAACAACAAATTGACTGGCTCCATAACTCAATTCCTTCTTTTTAATGCTAGTGTCATTGTAACACGCTCAACCTAAAAATAAAATACGAGTAGAATGATTGCCCAAATGATAGCTACAAAAAATTCTATCCAAACTCGGATAGAATTTTATACAAATCTTGTGTTATTTGGAAGGCCGATAACCACTAATATCTCCCCATGAGTTATACCAAATCTGCAATCCCGCTCATGAGTTTATCCATAATAACAGAAATTGGAAACACATTTTCCATAGTAACTGGCCCCTACTTAAATAAGGAATCTTTCTAGGGGTGTTTTGAGGTATTTATCGACGATAAAGACACCGATGACGGCAATCAAGAAGTTTGAAACACCTACAGAAAAGACGCTGAGGGCAAAAGCCTTGCTTTCAAATGGAATCTTGGTTACGTAAAAAATGACACTTGAAACGACGAGACCAGCTGTTAGGGCGTATAAAAAGCTCTTAAGGTAGGCTGATTTGAAGATTTTATTATAGACGAATAGAGATAGAGTTTGGATGACAAAGCCACCCAAGACATCAATCAGACCGAAACCTGTAAAAAAGTTACTGACCATGACCCCGATCACGAGACCATAAGATAGCCTTGGAAAGAAAAAGGGAACTGCCATCAAGAGTGTTGATAGGCGAAATTGGAAAATCCCACTTGAGATAGGGTTGATGAGGGTCAGCACTAGATAGATGGCTGCGATCATAGTATTTTGTGCGATGAGTTTGGTAGATAGTTTGCTCATGGTTCACTTCCTAATCTTATTCTATAATTTCTGTCACTGCTATTACTTGCAAGCTTATAACTGACAGGATTATTATTGTAACAAGAATATCAGATTAGGTAAAGAACTGTTTATGGGGAACTAGGGCGTCAGCATGTTTATAGCCTTGACTAAACAATAGAATTTTAGCCGGTTTAGCTTCATTTTATGCGGTCATGACCACGGAATGGCCCTTTTGGGATACCCAGTTTTCTTTTTTTGTGATCGCTTTCATCATGTCTAGCGTGTCTGACAACTTGCACAAATCAGCCAGATAGGTATGAAGTCTAGCATTCTCTGTATTCTCCTTAATCTCTTGCAGGGTCGCCTGCAATTTATTGGGATTGCGACCGTGTAAGATAACCTCATGGCCTTCGCTGGCTAGCTTGGCGGCTAAGTGTTTGCCGATACCGTCTGTTGATCCAGTGATGAGGATGGTTTTAGTCATGTGACACTCCTAAGAAATCCTCTAAGTCCTTAGCAAATTGATCAGCATACTGAAAGAGTGAACCATGACCAGCATTGGGATAGATGATCAGCTGGCTATTGCGAATTTTTTTGTGCATGATGTAAGAATTTTCCGTCGGCACCATCATGTCCTTATCCCCATTGGCGATAAGAGTCGGTTGGCTGATAAAGGTTAAATCATCCTCAACAGCCTTGCCCCAGCGTTTGATGGCTTTAAGCTGACGCAGGAAAGACGGAACTGCCATGGCCTTGTCCGTATAAGCCTGATCACGGCTGTCTAAACGACTGAGAACCTTATCCGCCTCTATTTTGCCCTTAGCATCATGCCCGTAAAAAATATAGCGTTTAGGATCTACGCGGTGGAGACCAGCACGCGCCATGTAACGAAAGGTCGTTGCCGTTACTTTATCAATACCGACGCCGCCTCGGTGCCCTGTCCCAACTAGAACGAGTCGGTTGACTAGATTGGGCGCAAGCCGCACGACTTCTTGAGCGACCATACCGCCCATGGACAGTCCCAGTAGATTGATGCTGGTATAACCCATGGCCTTGACAATAGCAATCACCTGCTCAGCCATGCCTGGAATAGTTGGGGCAACCTTACCTTCGCTTGCTCCAACACCTGGTAAGTCAAGTAGGATAATATGTTGTTTTTGAGTCAAAAGGTCGATCAGCTTAGGATCCCAATTATCCATGGTTGCTGCTAAGTGAACCAGCATGACCAAAGGCCGTTCTGACTTACCTTTTGCGATTTCACGGTAGGCGATTTTATTGCCATTAACAGTAATATATTGGTTTTTAGTTGTTAAATAAGCCATGTTTTACCCTTTCATGCTGAGGACTGTTTTACCACGTGAGCGACCATTAGCGATTTTGTCTAAGGCTTTATTGACATCTGAAAAGGCAAAGACGCTATCTATAGACGGCTTGATCTGGCGCTCGGTAAAGATATCTGCCACTTCTTGCAGCTGTTTACCATTGCTTTTCACGAAGATAAAGTCATAATGGACCCCATATTTATCAGCCATTTTATCGAATTTACGACCAGCTTGAGCAAAGAGAAGCTGCTTATATTTGGGAAGGTTCATACGCTTGGCAAAGGCCCCATTGGGCATAGCACGAAGCGACACTAAGTGACCAGCAGGTTTTAAGACAGTCATCTGTTTCTCGGTCTCCGCACCGCCTAGTGTGTCTAAAACCAAGTCAATATCTGACAAGAGCTCGGTATAATCCTGTGTCTTGTAATCCAAAAATTGATCCACACCTAGTGATAGGACACGATCACGACTATCAGCTCCGCCATTGGTGATAACATTTAAGCCTTTAGCCTTAGCAAGAGGGATAGCCATAGCTCCGACGCCACCAGTTCCACCTGAGATAAAAAGGGTCTGCCCGGCTTTGGCATCCATCAGCTCTAAGGCCTGCATAATGGTTAGAGCAGTCAGTGGCACACCAGCGGCTTCTTCATCTGTCAAATAATCTGGAACGATAGCCAAGGCTTCAGCGTTCACTGCCACATATTCGGCAAAAGCACCAATACTATCTAACGGCAGGCGTCCAAAGACACGTTCCCCCTTCTTGAACTGGTTCACATTGCTGCCGACCTCCTCGACAATCCCCACAACTTCATTCCCTGCAATCAAGGGCGTCTTATAAGGAACGATCATCTTGATCTCACCACGAGTAATCATGTTATCCAGTGGGTTAACACCGGCAGTCAATACTTTGATAAGGACTTGGTCTTGCGCTGGTGTTGGCTTTGCGATATCGACTAAGTCAAGGTTGAGATTGTTTTTGTTGTAGGCGTTTAATTGTGCTGCTTTCATGATTTTCTTCTTTCTAATTTTTGGAAATAGCAGAGCTGGGTCTGCTAGTAATTATTGAGGTAATTGTCAACTCTGTCTTGTTCTTGTTTTTAATACAGATACAAGATGGTTTTAATAATTAGCCAAGCTCATCACTTGGCTAAACTCGCTTGTTTGTAGAGGTTGGAAATGACATCTGCCAAGCTTTGACCGGCTAGCTCCTCAGCTAGTTGTCTTTCTGCTTGTTGGAAAACTGGGCTGATGGCCTCTCCGATATGCTTGCCAACAGGACAATCCATATTGGCATGCTGGTGGACTTGAAAAAGCCTGACCTGCGCCACTTCTTGAGTCGCATAATAGATGTCTAACAAGCTAATATCTGAGGGAGCCTTAGTGAGCTCATAGCCGACCTTGCCCTGATGCGAGGTCAATAAATTAGCGTTTTTTAAAAGAGCAATGACCTTTCGGATATAGCTAGCATTGGTTCCTACGCTTGTTGCCAAAGCTTGTGAAGATAAGCTTTCCTTGGTTTCAGCAATCATAGCTAAAATATGGATGGCCACTGAAAATTTCGTATCCATAGCACTCCTTTCATGAAATCCTAAACCATTATGTACTTCAAAGAAGACAAGTCTCTTTTAACAAAAAAAGAAATATCTTCAATTCCACACAATCAGCAAGTTGTTCCTGTTGATGATACAAGTATAACTTATATAAAATAAAAGTCAAGCATATTGGATCGATTTGGCATAATTTTTATGATTCTAAATTCAAGTACAGTTAGCTATTGTTCTTGTCTTTCAAGAAATAATCCTTGCCTTTTCTGAATCTCACAAACTATTGCTACACTAGTGATTGATAGAAATTTATCATAATGTAAAAGTGCACCTATAAAGAAGATAGAAAAAACACTTCTGCTAACATCTAGTAACCTAGAAATCAGAAGTGTTTTTTTATTTGTTATCTCTGCTATATCTAATCTTGCAGAGATCTTTTCTGTTGGCCGTTGGCATCAAAATTATCAGGTGAGAGCCACCGCTCAAAGCGTACTTTCTGAGCAGGCCATTCCTTATCAAGAATGGAGAACCAATTCGTATCACGGCTGCGTCCCTTATAGACCGTGTGCTGACGGAAGGTTCCTTCAAAGGTAAAGCCCAAGCGAAGGGCAGCCTGATGCGAACGCTGGTTGAGGGCATCACACTTCCATTCATAGCGGCGATACTGCAACTCTTCAAAGACATAAGACATGGCCAGATATTGAGCTTCTGTCGCTGCGATGGAATGCTGCAAGACCGGAGAATAAACAACCCATCCCATTTCAATAGTACGGTTGGCAGGATTGATACGCATCAGAGAAAAGAGGCCGACGACCCTATTCCTTGCTTTATCCCGAATGGCAAAGAAATAGGCATCTGTCTTGTACGATAAACTCACTAGCCAATCAGACACTTCTTGACGCGTTTCAAAGGGACCGACAGGTAAATAGGTCCAATCTTGTGGCTGTCCATTGGTAACAGCAAAGTCATAGATATCATCCAAATGCTTCTCAATATCTAAGTGCTCCAAGACAACTGTCCTTCCAGTAAGCACCGCAACATCTGGAAAAGCACCGGGAGTGAAGTTGGGGAGAGACTCTCCGATTTTTTGATGAAATTCATTATAAGGCATAGCAGTCCTCCTTATACTAAGATACAAAGCCGTTAAGCGACTCAAAGGAAAATAGGAAAGTCGACGCAGATGCAGTAGGCATCTAGGAGACCTTATCTTTTTCCACAGAGTCGTAGGCGTGTTCAGTTACTAAGATACAAAGCCGTTAAGCACTCCAAAGAAAAATAGGGAACCTGACGATGAATCACTAAAGATTCAAGGAAGGTGAGTCTTTTTTCGCAGGAGTGTAGGCGTGTTCAGTTACTAAGATACAAAGAAGCGATTCGCTTAGCGAAAATCTCTGACCGAAAAATAGGCGACAGACGCCGTGTCCTTGGACACAAAGAAGTCGGTCTTTTTTCCGAAGAGATTAGCTTCATGTTCAGTTAATTAAGATACGGCAGAGGCTTGTTATCTAAGAGCTTCGCACTTGATACCAAACGCCAATCACTATGGTGAATTGGCTACCTCTCCCACTAACTTCGTTTGGTTAGTAAAATCGACTAGCCAAACGAAGTGTCGCAAAGCCGTTAAGTGACTCAAAGGAAAATAGAGAATCAGCAGAAAGTCCTAATTTTCTAAACCATTTATCTTTTTTATACAGTCTTTAGATCGTATCCGATTTGCTCATCATTATAGCACCCGTTCATTAAAAAAACAAGTAACCTCACTAGAAGCGCTGCACCTGTCTTACATTAAGCAGGCCAAGCTTTTAGGGCAGGCAATGCAGATGGCTAAGGAGAAAATGACTTTTAATCTCTTAGTCGACGCGATACCTTTTAGCCGTTATCAAATGATACTTTTGCTATTCCTATTACTGCTACTATAATAGGTTTTGCAAAGGAAAGCGATCTAAATGAGAGCCGTTTCTTTCTACTACCCCCAAAATTCGTCGAATGACTGTTTTTCCAATCTTTAATAGAGTTCAAACACTGCTTAATCCTACTTTTTTGCCCTTCATCTGGCGGCTTATAATAAACGGCACCCAGAAGAACATTGATGTAATCTGATTGCTATCGATCACATCTGGCGTAAAAATTCACCTTCTCCCCACCAAGTGTGTCTGGCCGATAAAATCTTCCAAAGTCGTTGGAGGAACACGACTGGCTAAGGGGGCCGCTTCCATATCTTGATCAAATAGAGATGTTTGTGCCATTTTGGGCCTCTTCTAATAAAACAACATGTTTTCCAAGATTGTGGCTATCATCCATTTGACGATGAATATCTGGAAGGTCTTCTAAGCGGTGAATTCCCGCTGGCTTGACATCAAGCTGATAATAATCAATGAAAGCAAACAGTTCCTCTACAGTCCCTTCATCAACAAGGCCTGAATAGGCCGTTGACAGATACTTATGATTTTGCAGAGCCATAATGGGATCAAAATCTTCTAAAAACCATTTACCACCGAGTTGGCCGACACTTGAAACAATACCAAAAGGCTGCAAGTGACCGAGGCTATCCATAATCGTTGCGGGACCAACTAGTTCCAGTATTTTGCTGTAGGTTTGCTCGGTCTGCAGCTGACCATCCCTATCCTCAATAATATCTGTAAATCCCAGCTTTTTCAACTGGGACTTTTTGGACAGGACTCTCGTCGTAGCCGTTACGGTCATCTGTGGATATTTCGCCTTAGCTAACTGCAGAAAGGCCAGACCTAAACCGCTCGTACCACCACGGACTAGGACGGCATCCTCAGCCTTTAGCTGTAGATTTTTCATCGCCAGAAACGCGGTATAGTAAGTTTCAGGAACGGCAGCTAACCGTGCCCAGTCTAACCTAGTCTCAATAGGATAGATTTGATGATTAGGGACCAACACATACTCTGCGTAACTGCCATCAAAATCTCTGCCCATCTCACCCATAAGTGATACCACCGTTTGCCCAACTGGTAAACGTTTTTCATCGGTCGTTTGCTCTATTAGTCCGACCACCTCGATCCCTAAAATTCTCGGAAAGGTGACACTGGGTGAATAACCCTGCCGCGTAAAGATTTCTGAGCGATTAACACCGAATCCCTTCACCTTAATCAACGACCAACCCTTCCTAAGTTTAGGCTTGGGAACTTCCTTTAGCTGAAGAACCTCAGGGCCGCCCGCTTTTTCCACAACAATAGCTTTCATAACTTCCTCCCAGTTTAATATTTCTTCTCTTCAGACTCCAGATTATTAAGAATGCGCTGAAGGTAGCCTTCAACAGCCGTAATTTCCTCTTCTGTAAAACCTCGGTAAAAGACATCACTCAATTTTTGACTGACAGATTGGCCAACCTCTTGCTGGCCTAGTCCCAGTGAAGTCGTTTCATAATAACGCTTGCGCTTATCACTGGCAGAGGCAAGGCTTGTAATCAAACCTTGTTCTTCCAAGCGTTTTAACATCAGGGATAAACTGCTGGTAGCTAGTCCTGTCACCCTAGCTAAGTCCGTTGCTGTCTGGGGCTGCCGTTCCCAGAGAGCAGATAAAATTTTCCCTTGTTCTGCCTTATACAGCGCTCGCTGATCCATTGCGAGATAGCGGTTAAACAGCCGCCCATTCAACAATCGTATCTTGAGTGTCAGATATCCCCCATCCTTACCCGGCATTTCCAATCTCCTTTATTTCTATCTAAAACAATTTAGTTGCTTAAAAACAAACTATAAAGACCAGTTTTCTACCATATTTATTTTTATATAAAACTTTCTGTCACCTAAATCATAGTACACAAAAAAAAACTTTGTCAAAGATTTACCCAATAAAATTTCCCATACAATCAAGAGAGTCACCAAAAAGCGGCAAGTTCGTGATATCCTCCTTTTCTCATTTCTGATATAATCTATTTATAGTTACTACCTTACTGTCATCTAAAAAGAACATTTATTTTAGTAAAACTAACCCGTTTAAAATTGTACGGCTTTAAAACAGAACTGTCTTACTTTCCTGATTTTGAGGTTCACTCTCGTCTACCGCTTTATATTCTAGGTAGAGTCTTACTAGATACTTTTTCAGCTAGTGTTCAGTCAACAAAAAACTACCCTTGCTTAAGTTGCAAAGATAGTCTTAGACTAACTCATATCATCTGTGTTGTAAGAGCATGATTGCTTGCCTAGCATTGCTGTTTTTATTTTTAAGGAGTTTACCATGACGTTTGAACAACTGCTCTACGCAGAAATTTTAGCACAGCACCATTCCATGCAAAAAGCTGCGGATGCACTTCATATCAGTAAATCCGGTCTAAGCTTAGCCATTACCCAACTTGAAAACGAACTGGGCGTCAAACTTTTTGAACGAACAGCCAAGGGAACTTACTTGACTAAACAAGGTAAGCAGCTTCTAGCTTCAATTTCAGATATTCTGCGATTTAAAAATAATCTCGAAAGCACTGCCAAACAAATCGTTGCTCGTGATTATCAAAAAGTCACTATTCATTATATGAATACCTTATTAAAGCCTTTTATGACTCCTTTTACCAGGAATTTCCACACAAAGTACAGTCAGATTCAACTGGACATTAGCTGCCATGAATTAGGCTCCATTATCAGGCGCCTGCACAGTCAGGAAATTGATGCTGGTTTTATTGCTGTCCAACAAAGTGACAATGACTGGCTGCAGCATCTGGTCTTTACACCTATCTGCGATACCAAGTTAAAGCTCATCTGCTCTCTTGATAATCCGTTGAGTCAGCTAAAACGACCTATTAGACTGGAGGATTTGAAGTCACAAAAATTTAGCCTTTTTAATGACCGCTTCCACGATATCCTGTTTGAACGTCTACAATTTCAAGGCGGCCCCTTACAGCTTGTTCTACGCGTTGACGATGCTTGGGCTATGAAAGAAGCCATCAGCAAACTCAATACTGTCTGTTTTGGCAGAACCCTGCAAGAAGAGCTCTCCAGCAGTACTGATTTTTCGGAATTCGTCAGCATTGATATCGGACATCTGATTGATGATAATTTTAAACTCGGTTGGCTGACTAATCCCAACCACATGCTATCAAGCAAGGTTCAATATTTAATGGCAGACATCACAGCCGAGATTCAATCTTTTCAGTCTTAAGCCGACCAATAGTCTAACACGCTGAACACAAAAACAGCCGTTCTTTACCAGAGCGGCTGAAACAAAATAAATGGAAGCTAGAAGCCTTATTATCAGCCACCAGCCTAGCTGGTGGTTTTCTTGTTTTTCTCTCTGAGAAAACTGGCTGGAAGCCATGATTTAAAAAGGGAATACAGCCAAAATCAAATTCTTTGCTGCTTGACTGCATTCTCTTTTTGTGTTTTTACAGTCAGCTGAAACCAAGCTGGAACAACCGGCAAAGACCATTGTTTCAAAAGCTGACAATCTAAATTTAGTTCCAAAAAACAGTATTATTGTGTACCATCATGGGTGACAACATCATCAAGGCTGGTTGTTGATAGGGTTTTGAGATAATCAATACCCGGCATAGCAAAGTATTCAGCATTTGCCAGCAGATCAATCAAGCCCGGTGTCAGATGAGAATTTTTAACCGATTCTTCGCTGAATTCCAAGAAAATCTTATCTGCCTGACCGGTCTGCAATTTATAAGCGATTTGCGGATCAATCAGCGTTGCGCGGCCAAGTGATACAATATCCACATAGTTCAGAGCGTCTTCCATTTTTTCAACAGTGTGAATACCGCCGGCAATCAACTCTAAAGTTGGTGCTTGAATCCCTTCGCCCAGCAATTGGGCAAAATTCTTATCCGAATCAACAGGAGTCGACGTATAGTCATTGGTTGAGAGATGAATATAGTCAAACTCAAAGGTTTCCGTCAACTTTTTGACCAGCTGCTGTGATTCATGCCAGGTATAGCCGACATTATCGCCATGGATTTCTTCAGGACTAATACGGTAGCCAACGATAAAGTCTTTAGGTGCAAATTCTTCGGCAGCCTTGAACACTTCACGCGCTACTTCAATAGCAAAATTCATACGTTTGTCCAGCGATCCACCCCAGAAATCTGTACGAAGATTGGAAAAAGCCGAGAAAAATTCCTGATGGAGATAGTGGTTAGCACCGTGAATTTCAACACCGTCAAAACCGCAGTCAATGGCACGTTTGGTCGCAGCACCAAAATCTTTGACAATTTGCCAGACTTCATCTTCAGTCAACTCATGCAAAGGGTAGTCAATCCAAGGAAAATCCATAGCAGATGGCACTTCCACACGACCACCGAGGACATGGCGGTACTGTGCTTCACGGCCAGAGTGCACCAACTGCAAAATCGCTTTGTTGCCATCTTTTTTAAGAGCATTAGCAATTTTAGTCAAACCCGGTTTAAAATCGTCATTGTAAATGGCTAATTGTTCACGGTCCTTTGCCCATGAGCGTGACGGTCCGCCATTGGGACTAACGCTGGTGTACTCCACAATGACCATTCCTGCAGACTGCGAACGTGCTGCATAATAATCGATGGTGTCCTGTGTCACCTTCTCATCCAAACCACTGTTAGTCAGCATGGGGGACTGAGCTGTCCGCGTTTTAATACTTGCGCCATGGCGAAAAGTTACAGTATCTGTCAATTTTTTCATAATGAAAGCGCCTCCTTATTCTGATAAATCAAGTTTAACATTTCACAAGTTATTTAGGAAGTTCACGAAACTTGATACAGTGTTGACTGTAACTAAACACTGAAAGTTACCGTACGATATCATAAAAATAAGACTAGAACCAACACATTTCCAATCCCATTTTACTATTTATTAGTCAGATAAATTTTATAGCACCTAGTCCTTTAAAGGTAAGCTGAGGGTCACTTCCCCTTGCCCCAGAAGCTACTTGGCCTGAAAATAGTCAAGTTTCATATAAGACCGGCTATTGGAACCGTAGGAAATTACTAACTTATATAACCTATCTCTATCAATAAAGATCTGCATTTTAGCAGGGACCAAAGGTAGCTTGAATTAATGCTTCCCCAATGTTACGGTTGTATCAGCCTAAGATTGACTATCAATAATATACAGTTTGTTAAAATCAGCTGAATGTCTTCATAGTCAAAAGCAGTCCAGACATGAAAAAACCTCCATCAGCTATTAAACTGACAAAGGATTTTTAAATATCCCAAAAGGTCATCTTCAGCCTGCAGCATTAATATGATGATCTTCCTATAACCCTAACAGCCGTGTTGTAGCTTTCAGAGCATCGCTAAGCCATTCCTTACTTTTCTCTTAGGAGTAAAAGAGTCTCCCATGTTTTTAATGCCATTATTCTGATTTCAAGAGCGGGGTCAATGTTGCCCATAGCATATAAGTTTGGGTTGGGAAGGACATAATCATACTGTTAAGATCCTTAGCCGTCATTTTCTTCTCAATGATCGGTGTTAACCAATCGAGCCATGAACCAACCTGACTGGAAATGGCTGCTGCTCCTACTAAGTAATTTTCACGATCAAAAATCAAGGTCAGTCCTGAATCTAATTCATGGTTGTTGACCCAGTCATTTAGCTTGCCCCATGGAATTTCAACCAATTTGTATTGCTCAGACTTGGCTGCGGCCTCATCAATAGTCACACCCACTTGTCCGATACGAGGAAGGGTAAAGACTAGATTTGGCACGACGGGATAATCAATTTCAGGTCCTTCAGGATTTAGAATATCACGCCCGATATAATTGGACTCAAACTCAGCTGTCGGAGTCAATTTAGGAATGGTTTTATCGACCACATCACCTGAAGCGTAGATGTTAGGGACAGCAGTACGCATGTAGCTATCTACCTTAATACCGCGTCGGCTGGCTTCAATACCAAGCTCTTCTAAACCAATATTTTCAATATTAGCCACGCGGCCTGTTGCATCAAGAACAAAATCCCCAACGGCACTGATACCATCCTTACTGGACACCCGTAAACCACCGTCAACTTCTTCCACAGAGGATACTGCTTGGTTAAAGTGGAATACGGCACCTTGTGATTTAAATTTGTCGACAATCTTCTTCACGTATTTTTCGGGATAGGCGAGCAGGGGGCGATCAGCATACTCAAAGAATGTCACTTTCTTCCCAGCTAATAAAGCCATAGAAGCAAATTCCATCCCGATAATACCTGCTCCAATCACTATCATGTGATCAGGTAAAACGTCTAAATCTAGAAATTCTGTACTGCCATTCGTTAATTCCTTACCGGGAATATCAAGCTTAGCATTTCGAGCACCTGTACCGATGACAATGTACTCTGCTGAGAATTTCTGATCACCGACGGCCACAGTATGAGCGTCTTCAATACTGCCGCGACCGCGAATAATATCAACTCCCAGTTCCTTAAACATAGCTGCAGAAGCCACTTGAAAGCCTGCCAAAGTCTGGCGCTTATGAGCCATAAGCTTTGTCCAGTCAATCTGAACATCTGCTTTAAGGCCCAAATCCTGATAATTAAGCAGGCCATCTAAATATTCAAATGGCCCATCCAAAAGAATTTTGGCATCACAGCCATAATTAGTACAAACACCACCAATTTTATCCGCTTCGATCATCGCAACCTTTTTACCAGCTGCTGCAAGAAGTCTAGCACCGTGATTATTAGCGTGCCCGCTTCCAATAAATATTACATCATAATCCATGATTATTCCTCCCTATTGCTCTAGTTCAATTACTGGATTAGAGAGTGACAACAAAATCAAGAGGTTGGGCAAAACTTGTCCAGTCTCCCTGTTTTGAAGTACACTCTTGGCGCAGTGGTTGGGAGCAAGACTTGTTAGCCACACCAAGAAGTCTTCCCCCTGCACAGTTCATTAGAGAGTGAGACAGAAGTCAATTGACTTCGTCTTCCCACCTCCGCACAGTTGATTAGGAATTGACATGAACTAACGTTCATAGAATTGGATATCCTCCAACAGTTCCCCAAACAAACTGTTGGAGCTATCACTTGCGGAGCAGTTAAACAGTCCACTAGACTGTTTAAGGGGCGCCTGAAAATAGGAATGCGCCCCGAGATAAGGACCTCCAATCAACCACTGCGTCAAACTGTTATTACTGCAAAAATAGAAGGCTGGAATACTTTTTTTCCAGCTTCAAAGAACCACTGCTAGCTAGTTTTCCTTTTACCACAAGGCCAAAGCGGAAAACTTAAACGAATGTGATAACAGCCTCCATCTCATTTCCAACCTCCAAAGGTCCACCGGACCTTTGGAGCTATGCGGGGTAGGTTAAAAAGGTTTGAGAAATCTTTTTAATTGGGAAATGAAACTCGCAAAGCCAGTGTTAAAAACGCTCTGGCAAAAGACCCTTTCAGGTCACTACTTTAAAACTCGGACGTGGTGAGAGTCAAAATTCTCAATTTTGAGGTTGATCCCACTCCCTACTGATTAGGTCCTACTCTTTGTTCCTTTGCTGAGCAAGAACACCAACGATTTACTAATTAATGCCATATTGTTACCAAACAGACTTAGTCTGCCAAGACGTGATAGCTGTTAACTTTACGAGTAACATGCTGACGAACTTCTTTTACCTCAGGCTTTTGGTGCCTTTGAGCATGCTCAGGACGGTTGAGCCAAGCTTCGAAGTCTTCCTTTTTATTCCATTTTGACACAAGAACGAAGTCAACTGTTCCGTCTTTGACTTCACCCTGCCAGCCTTCGGCAGCAAGGTTGCCTTCCCAGGCTTTCAGTGACGCTACATCGCGTTTAATTTTTTCAAGAAATTCTTCTTGATAATCTTTTTCTACTGTAAATACTGCGGTTTGTACGATTGCCATAATTTTATCTCCTTATTTTTATCTCCTATTTTCAAGGCTGTTAATGACTCGAAATTTTTTATAGATTCTTCAAGGCTTGAGTCAAGGCTTTCAAGTCTTCTTCAGTGCCCACACCATCAAGCTTAGCTAAAACCGGTACCCCGTAAGCCTTACTGATATTGTCAGCCGCATAGTTAAAGGTTGCAGCATGTTTTTCCATAGAACCACTGCCAACGACTGCCTGAACACCGGGATTATGGCTCAAAAACTCTTCAACCGGTTTAGGTGTTTGACCTTTTCCAGTCGAGTAAGTAAAGATCACATAGTCTCCATCAATGCTCTCATTTCCTTTTTCAATTTTTAAGGTATCGGCATAACCAAGCTGATTCACAATTTTTTCGACGTTCCCTGAACGACTGGCATAAACAATTTTCATCTAACTACCTCACTTTCTTTTACGTTCTTGCTGAAAGAAGTCCATCATCTCTTGCAGGGACTGCATTAGGCCATCCACCTCACCCATGCCCTTGAATCCCTTGGCAATTTCTGCCTGAATAGCCAAGGCAGCTGTTTTAAGAGCTTGTCCTTCCTCAGTGATAGTAACCACCAAATCACGAGCATCTGTCTTTGAACGGGCTTTAGTGATGAAGCCTTTATCTTCAAGTTTTTTCAATACTGGTGTTAAAGTACCACTATCCAAAAATACCCTGTCACGAAGATCCCTGGTAATCACTTCTTGCTCCTCCCACAAAACCATCATGACCACATATTGGGTGTAGGTCAAGCCAATTTCGGCTAATAAGGGTGTATAGCGGTTGATAAATTCCCTTGAAGTCACATAGAGTGAAAAACAGAGGTTATTTCCTAATAATAAAGATGACTCCTTTGCGCCAACCAACTCATCCGCCTTACTTTGTATATTAGTAGTCACATCATCCCCCTCTTCAATCAGTTGCTTTTAATCGATTTTATGAGATCAGTTTAGCACAATCGATTTACTCTGACAAAAAATTTGTCTGACAAATATGATGTCAAAAGAAAAAGACCTTTTCAGGCCTTTTCAATTAATTCCCATTCTTCTTGGCAGGAGCGTTGTTTAAATCTTGAGTGTATCTATCACGGCTTCATAAATTCACTAGCTCCTGCTACAACGATCACATGAGTCAACCAAAAATCCTTAGTTGTCCCATACCAGTGTCTGACACTCTAATCCGTTCACCTAGTTTTGGCATCTTCCAGAATTACTTGACTGCCTTAAAAATCATAGTCATTTTGGTTCCCTTACCTTCTTGGCTGTCAACGAGGATTTGAGCATCATGCATTTGTACGGCATGCTTGACGATAGAGAGACCAAGTCCTGTACCACCGACCTTCTTGGAGCGGCTTTTATCGATGCGGTAGAAGCGTTCAAAGATGCGCGACTGGTCCTGTTCGGACATACCAATACCGTTATCTTCCACTTCTAGGATGACTTGATTAGTCTTGGGAGCGATACGGATGTCCACCTTGCCGCCATCATGATTATAGGTAATAGCATTGTCGCAGAGATTGTAAATAATGGATTCCAACAAGGCCGGATTCGCCTTAATCGTGGCTGACTGGCCAATGAGATTGAGAGAAATCTCATGCTCATCAGCCTTAGGCAGGAGAGTCTTGATAACATCTTCTGCCACTTCGTGAACATCCACCAAAGACATTTCCACTTGTTCCCGCTCATCTAAATGGGAGAGATTAATGATGTCTTCAACCAGCTGAATCATTCGTTTGGATTCTTGATAGATTTTCTGAGCAAATTTTGGCACATCCTCTCCCGTGACCAGCCGATTCGCCATCATTTCGGAATAACCTGAGATGACATGGAGGGGTGTTTTGAGTTCATGAGAGACATTAGCTGTAAATTCACGACGCATCCGCTCGATCTGCACCTGATCGGTAATATCAAAGAGCAAGAGGACTACGCCAGTCACCGCGTCGTACTCACCAACCGGCCTAGCTAAGACACGAAAGACGGCCTGGTCCATCTCCAGGTAGCCTTCCCCTTTATGACCATTTAACCCTTTGTCAACTAAATCATTAAGCTGATAATCCCTGCTAACATCTATAATATCACGACCGATACTAGTCTCATCCGTTTCAAACAGATGCTGAGCTGCTCCATTGATACTGATAATCTGACGGTTGCTGTTGAGGAGGATCATCCCCTCTTTAATCCGCGAGGTAATGGTGTCAAACTCCTGCTGACGCTGAGCTAAAAGATTTTCACGCTGACTGATTTCTTGCTGGTGATGGTCAATGCGGCGCAAGAGTGGCGATAACTCTTCATAAGCATCATTCTCAAGGGGGGTCTCAAGATTGAGTTGATTGATCGGTGCTACCAGACGATTGGCTGTCCTGCGGGCTAAAAAGACTGACAAGAATACGGCTACCAATACGACTAAAAAGATCGGTTGACTCATTCGTATCAAGAGTAAGAGGATTGTATGCTGAGTCACAGATAGACGAACCACTGTCCCATTCTCTAACCGCTTAGCTGTATAGAGAGAGCGCTGCGTTAGCGTTGATGAGTATCTGGAACTTTCTCCAGTCCCGTGCGCTAGAGCATCTTTGATTTCCTGACGGTTGGCATGATTTCCCATTTTTGCTGTATCCGTCTCACTATCATAAAGGACTTGGCCTGACTGATCGATCCAAGTCACCCGAATCAAGGAAGTATCCAAGTGCTCAAAGTACTCCGGTCCAGATAAATCGATTCCTTGAGCTACTAAACGAGTCTCTGTGCGCAATTGGTCAAACTGATTTTCAGTGAAATAGCGATAGAGCACACCTGAAATCATTAGTAAAGTCGCTAATAACACCCCTAGAGTGGCCAATAAGGTTGCGCTGAAAATCCTACGTGTCATCTTCTACCTCCATCCGATACCCGATACCTCGGACTGTCTGGATGGAGGAACCACTCTCACCCAGCTTGGTACGCAGCGTTCCAATATGAACATCAACTGTCCGTGTCTCAAGAACCGCTTGCTCTCCCCAGACCGCATCTAATAGCTCCTGGCGGGAAAAGACACGTTTTGGATAACGCATCATAAGCTCTAAGAGGTCGAATTCCTTTCGAGTCAAGGTCAGACGCTGATCATCTACTGTTACCAAATGCTGCTCACTATCAAGACTGATAGCCCCCAGCTTGAGCTTACTTATCCTTGGCTGACTCCGACGCAGCACTGCTTTGATGCGAGAAATCATTTCCATCATGCCAAAAGGCTTAACCAAATAGTCATCTGCTCCCAAGTCCAAGCCTTTAACTTTATCAAACTCCGTCCCTTTGGCCGTCGACATGATAACTGGAATATCCTTGGTTGACGATTTTTCTTTTAGCTTCTTGAGAATACTAAGCCCATCCTCATCTAACATCATGATATCTAATAGAATGAGCTGAGGCTGCTGCAGTTTAAGAGCTGCCCAAAATGGAGCACTGCTCTCAAACCCTTTGGCATCAAATCCTGCTGTCTGCAAACTATAGACAACCAGTTCACGAATGTCATCATCATCTTCCACGCAATAAATCATGCACTATCTCCATCTAACTGTCCTGTAATTGAGTAGAGCACCCACTTGGCAATATTCACCGTATGATCACCGATACGCTCGACATACTTAGCCACCATTAAGAGATCCACAGCGTACTCCCCATCTGCATTCGGCTGAGAAAAGTAGGTGATGAGTTTTTTCTTTATTGTATCAAATTGTTGGTTGACTTTCTCGTCGTCTTGAATAACTTTTTGAGCTTTCTCCACATCCTCTTCGACAAAGGCATCGATACTAGCTGTCACCATTGTACTCACTCGCTTGGTCATATCTTCAAGGAGCTCTACTTCTGGTCCTGAAACAATGTGCTTTTGCGACATGATGGATGCCATTTCACCAGACTGAGCACCAATACGCTTCATATCGTAAACCATCTTAAGAGCAGCCGAGATACGGCGCAGGTCCTTAGCCACCGGTTGCTGCCGCAACAAGAGTTTCAGGCACTGAGACTCAATATCTCGCTCTAAATGATCGATACGCCTAGCTGTCTCAGATACTTGTTCAGCTAAGTGAAACTCATCGTCTTTCAGGATATCTAATGACAGGGTAATAGCTTCTTCACAGAGGGACCCCATAATACTGAGATCCTTATCTAGGTCATTCAACTGATGATCAAATTTACTACGCATTAACCAAACCTCCCTGTAATGTAGTCTTCGGTGCGTTTATCTTTAGGGACTGAAAAAAGTTGGCTGGTTTTGCCATATTCAACCAACTCACCAGATAAGAAGAAAGCTGTCTTATCTGACACCCGCACTGCCTGCTGCATATTATGAGTGACCATGACGATGGTGTAGTTCTTCTTCAACTCCAGAACCAATTCTTCAATTTTGGCAGTCGATACAGGGTCCAAAGCACTAGTCGGCTCATCCATAAGCAGAATTTCTGGTTTAATGGCAAGGGCTCTTGCAATGCATAGACGTTGCTGCTGTCCACCAGAAAGTCCCAGAGCCGACTTATTAAGCCAGTCCTTGACTTCGTCCCAGATAGCCGCTTGGCGCAAAGAGCGCTCTACGATTTCATCTAGCTTAGCTTTGTTATGAATCCCATGCGAACGAGGACCAAAAGCGATATTATCATAGATGCTCTTTGGAAATGGATTCGGCTTTTGAAAGACCATACCGATCTTTTTGCGCAGAATATTCGTATCTACATCCTTATAGATATCTTGCCCATCCAAGGTCACCAAACCTTTAATCCGACAATTTATGACCAAGTCATTCATACGGTTGAGGCTTTTGAGAAGAGTGGACTTTCCACAACCAGAAGGTCCGATAAAAGCGGTAATTTCTTTCTCAGCAATAGCCAGATTAATATTTTTTAGGGCATGATGCTCACCGTAGTAGAGGTTTAATTGATTGATTTCTAATTTATTCCCCATTGATCTTTCTTTCTAGTTGCTTAGCAACAAACTCTGATAGTAAATTGATGACAATTACCAAAACCAGCAAAATTACAGCTGTAGCATAGGTCTGGTTGATATAGAGACCTTCTCCGGAAATGGCATACATATGGACCGCTAAGGTACGGCTAGAACTAAAGAGGCTCTTGGCCACTTCTGCGACCGTACCAGCTGTGAAAATCAGAGCAGCTGATTCCCCGACAATACGGCCAATAGCTAGGATAATGCCTGAAAAGATACCTGCCATTGCGCTAGGCAGAACAATCTGAAAAATGGTCCGAAGTTTGCCGACGCCAAGAGCAAAACTTCCCTCACGATAGCCATCGGGTACAGATAAGAGCGCTTCTTCGGTCGTCCGCATCACTACGGGGAGAACCATGATAGCAAGCGTAACTGCTCCAGATAAGAGCGAGAGGCCCATGTGGGCATACTTAACAAAAAAGAGGGCACCGAACAAACCATAGATAATAGATGGAATTCCTGCCAAAGTTTCCGTCGCAATTCGTATAACTGCTACAAAAGGATTGTCTCGTCTAGCATATTCTGTCAGGTAAATTGAAGCCCCAACAGCCACCGGTACAGCAAAAATGAGAGCTAAAAAGGTCATAAAGACTGTATTAATCATAGCCGGCATGAGACTGACATTTTTCGTTGTATAGGTCATGGAAAAGAGCTCAGGTGTGATATTAGGAATTCCTTTAATCAAAACATATCCTACAATAGTCAAAATAGAGAGTGTCGTTAAAACGATTCCAAGGTGGACCAAAACTGCTAGGATAAGAGAAATCGGATCTTCCTTATAACACAACCACTTCTCCTTCATCTTTTTTGATATTCTTACTGGCTTCATACTCACTCCTCTTTACGCATCAGCGAGAAGCTGACATTGATCAACAATACAAACACGAACAATACCACAGCTGTCCCAATGAGAGCTTCACGGTGAAGTCCAGTCGAATAGCCCATTTCCATGACGATATTAGTCGTCAAGGTTCTGACCCCAGAGGTGACAGATGTCGGGATAACAGCCTGATTTCCCGCTACCATAATCACTGCCATAGTCTCACCAATAGCCCGTCCCAAACCTAAAATAACCGCAGCGAGAATACTACGCTTAGCTGCCGGGACTACGATAAAGAAGATACTGCGTTCATGAGAAGCCCCAAGCGCTAAGCCCCCTTCATAATAGGACTCTGGTACCGCCTCTATCGCTGACTCTGACACCGTAATAATGGTCGGTAATATCATCAAGCCCAGCAAGACTGATGCTGTTAGCACGCCTGTTCCCATACTCAAGGTCTGTTCTCTGACGAAGGGAACCAAGACTACTAGGCCAAAGAAACCATAGACAACCGATGGAATCCCTGCCATGAGATTAATGGCCATCTTGAGTGGCTTATAGATCTTATCCGGACAAAACTTAGCCATATAAATAGCACTCAAGATCCCAATAGGGACTCCAAGGAGTAAGGCTCCAGCAGTCACATAGATAGAGCCGATAATCATAGGAAAAATACCATAGCTATTATTAGCTGGCTGCCAAATCTTGCCAAAGATGAAGTTTCCAAAACCAATTTTAGTGATAGCTGGAATTCCATTGGCAAAGAGGAAGATACAAATTAATAAAACCGATAACACAGAAATGCAGGCAGTCAGAAAGAAGACCGCTTGCATCACTTTTTCTTTTGTTTGGGCCATTTAAGACTCCTTATTTATCAAGTGCACCCCAAGTGCTGGTCTTACCGGTGTAGATAGCTTTAACTTGGTCACTTGTAATATTGTTAAGTTTGTTATTTTTATTGACGATAATAGCAATACCGTCAAGGGCAATAGCTTGTGATTTGACCCCCTTGTCAGTTTCAGACTTATCCAGTTCACGTGAGGCCATACCGATATCACAAGTTTCATCAATGGCACTGGTTACCCCTGTTGTTGAGTCGCTTTGCTGAATCTCGATGGTCACATTCGGATTTTCTTTGACATAGGCTTCCTTGAGTTTTTCCATAACTGGAGTGACCGAGCTTGAGCCAGCAATGACGATCTTACCACTCTGAGCCTGAGACTTGTAAGCACCTGTATTGGAATCCGAGATGTAGCCATTATCTTCGACAATCTTTTGCCCTTCTTCACTCAGGATATAATTGATAAAGTCCTTGGATTGGCTGTTGATATTATCTTTAGTGACGATATTAAATGGACGAGAAATCTTATAACTGCCATCCTTAACAGCCTTAGCACTAGCCTTGGTTCCATCGACTTTGAGAACCTTGACCTTGTTATTGACAGAACCAAGTGAAGCATAACCGATAGCATTCTTATCATCGGCTACAGTGGTCAGCATAACTGCTGTAGAGTTAGTAACCGTGGCTTGTTGAGTTGTATGGTCAACCTTTTTACCATCGCTGCTTTTTTCTTCAATACCGAAAAGTTCAATGAAGGCACTGCGTGTTCCTGAACCATCTTCACGGGTAATGATATTAATGGGTTGATTATTAGAACCTGATTTAGAACCGCCACAAGCTGTTAGTATACTAAGACCAGTCAATCCAGCTAAGGCAATGAGTGAGAGACGAGTAATTTTTTTCATCTGTAAAATTCTCCTTATTTCTTATTTTGACAAGTCTTATTCTAAGTCCCAATTATCAAATCTATCCCCATAGTTTTGTAAAGTTTTTGTAAAATCAGCGGAAGTACAATTTTCAATGATTTTACAGGAATTTGATAAGAACATTGAAATTGATTGATAGAATGTAGTCATCACAATTGAAACGAGGTTTGATATGTTTACACTTAATCGTCACGACAAACGTTTGTTAACCATAACTTATGTTAGTGCTATCTTTTTCCTTATATTGGCTAGTCTTTTTGACCAGCAGATTTCCCAGAACTTTAGTAGCCAAGATTCCATCTTTGGAACACTTTTTCAAAACTTTGGGATGTTTCCTGAACCTTTAGTCCTCTTCTTATCAGCTAATATCTTAGGTTTTGCAGGCTATCAGCGAAGTCGATCCACAGGACTTAAACTTATCCTGACACTGGCAGGATTACTCCTATCATTCTGGGCCATTCTCCACATGGTTGATGACTGGCTTTACTATGGATACTCTACCATGGCCAATATTGATAAAGGACTCCCAATCGCTACTGCTAACAATGATACTGGCAGTGCCATTAGCTACCCTATAAGTTTGAAATACAGTGTCAGCTTGGTCATTTGGGCATTGGGAACTTTCATTCAATTCAAATGGCTAGCCAAAAAAGATCCAAAAGCTCTGCACTATCTAATTTCAGTCGCCATCATGGGAATTGCCTTTCATTTCTTATCTGAAAGTATCATCGATACCATGAAAGAAACGTGGGGACGCTTTCGCCCTTACGAAGTCTTTGGTCATGTCGATGGGGCTCACTTTACCAACTGGTGGCAAATCAATGGGGTAAACGGTCATCGTTCTTTCCCATCAGGACACACACTAGCTGGGATGAGTGCCATGTTCTTCCCGTTTCTTGTTAGCCGTGAGAATATCAAAGGCCAAAAGATCGTAACTTATATTTGCTTAGCTTACGGTTTTCTGATGGCGCTCTCACGTGTGCGTGTACAAGCACACTTCCTATCGGACGTCGCTGTCAGCGCCATGATTACTTTCTTTATTATCTTTGCTCTGGCAAAAGTTATTGGATACAACTTTATTGAAGAGGATTAATGCTAAAAAATTGATGGTTTATAAACCTCCAACTTTTTGCATCTATACATACACAAAATAACACCACCTCAAACGAGATGGTGTTATTTCTCGGTTTTAAACCGCACCGATATAGGACTCACGCGTTTGTGATTTTTAACTCATGGATTTGGCCGATTTTTTAAGTTAAACTGCACAGCTATAATTGCTAGGAAACCAGTCACTATAGCACCAATTACCATTAAAATAGAACTGCTGGCTAGGAAAAGACAACTCAAGATAAGGCCCATCAGCCAAGTCACTGAGCATCTGATAACGAGTTTCCGTGTAAACCGATGACTTGGCTTGTTCACTGATTTCAACTGATAGATTCCTAGCAATAGTGAAAAGACACCGAGGTAAAACAGTGTGACAGCAAAACAATTATGAGCTTTTGCATTGCCCAAAAATCCAAGAGCCACCGTTACAAAGCTCAGACCAAAGATGATAGGATAATGCCAATAGATAAACCGATTTTCATCAGGATTGGAGATATCAGGGTCAATCAGGTGATCAATTTCAACAATTACTATCGATGATTCATTCTCCTCAGATTTCCTTAGCCAATCCGAAGGCTGACCAAGCTTTGGGCCAACCAACGTAGAAAGCGATGTGAGTAATAATTTCTGAAATTTTTTCTTTCGTTACACCATTACTTTTAGCGGTATTCAGGTGATACTTAAGCTGTTCCCAATTGCTGCCTGTGATGAGAGCTGAAGCTGTTACGATAGAACGGATCTTAGGGGATAATTCTTCCTCACGCGACCAGACTTGGCCAAAGAGGACATCATCATTGAGTTCTGCAAACTTAGGGGCGAAATCTCCTAAATTATCACGTCCTGCTGTTTGTTTTTTAGCCATATTAACCTTCCTCCTTATTTGCGGCATCGTATGCTTCATCTGTAACGGGCTCATAAAACTCACTAGCGCCTGCTGTGATAGCAATATGGCTGAGCCAATAATCCTTACTACCTTAAAAATTTATTTGCATTTTAGTTTTAAGATTTAACTTTTACATCTTGACATCTAAGAAAGAAATTGCTAAGCTATAAATGTTCAACGTTGAATAAACAAAGGAGGTTGTTGCGTGATTAAGCTTTTAGTTCTGGCTATCTTAAATGTAAAACCCATGTCTGGTTACGATATTAAATCACTATTGGAGATCAGCGATACACAGAGGTGGGCGGGAGTGCTACCAGGGTCCATTTACAATGCCTTACGGAAACTGGAAAGAGATGGCTACATTGAAATCGAAAGTATCGAAGCTAACGGAAACAGGCAAAAAGCCATCTACAAAATAACGGAATCAGGGAGAAAGCACCAAATTGAACTCATCAAAGAATGTCTGACGGCTAACAAAATTCACTACCCTACTCAACTTTACACTGGCATCTCTTTTGCCGACCAGCTTCCTCTGCAAGAAGCAATAGACGATCTGCAAAAAAACAAGGAGCAGCTTGAAATAGAATATGATATGTTAAGTAAGGGGATGGACAGTAAGAAAAGATCAATGGGCAATCATATTCCAGAACTAACGCAAATTATTTTTGAACATATGTTTGAGACGGTCAGGTCTCAAATCGAGCTAATCGATAAAACTCTGACTATCTTGAGCCGGCAAAAAAATGAGTTATAGACCGGCTTTCTTTTTACCAATATAGTCAAAGTTGATTATACAAAGGAGAATAATATGAATCTAGTAGAATTTCACCATGTTTACAAGCAATTTAGAGATCGCAAAATTATCAAGGATATGAATTTTACCATCAAAGAAAATGAGATCCTTGCCCTACTAGGAAAAAACGGAGCTGGGAAAACAACCGCCATTCGGCTCCTGCTTGGGATTATTAAGCCGGACACGGGGCAGATCAGCTCTGGAATGCCAGACTTTAATAAAAAGGTTGGCGCCCAGCTGCAGACAACACCCTTCTTTGAAGCACTGAATATTGTCGATAACCTCAAATTATTTGCAACCTTTTACGCTGTTTCTTTGTCTGAAGATGAGATTGAGAAGCTACTAAAAGAACACAATCTCTATGAAGCAAGGAAAACCAAGGCTGCTAAATTGTCACTGGGGCAGCAAAAAAGACTGGCGATTATCATTACAACGATTCACCAGCCAGACTTGGTGATTCTGGATGAACCCTCAGCCGGTCTTGACCCAAGCGGACAAAGAGAGGTTCAGCAAATGATTCAACGCTTAAAACAAGATGGGAAGACTGTCCTTTTTGCTTCTCATGATATGATTGAAATTAAGAATACAGCCGATCGCGTAATGTTTCTTCACGAAGGAACCATCTTAGAAAGCGGGGATCCCGATGAGCTAATTAGAAACTATCAGGTCACGAACCTAGAAGAATTATTCTACGAATTAACAGCCAATAAGGAGGACGCTCATGTTTAATGTATTCACCATTTCATTAAAAAACAGCTTAAAGGACATTGTCCTCTTATTCTGGTCGATTTGCCTGCCCTTGGCCTTTATTATCGGACTTCACTATTTTAAAGTCACTCTAGGCGCAGACACTCTCTTTGGTATCATAACCTTTAGTATTTTTTGTCAGGCCTGCATTACACAGTCCTTCTCCATCTTTTCGCAAAGAAAGCGGGGCGTATTTGAATTGCTGTCTGTCACCCCCTTTTCTATCTGGAAGTATCTAAGCGGCATTGTTCTCAGTCAGGCATTGCTGGCCAGCCTCATTGCCTTGCTGCTCTTAACCATTGAGGTTAAATTGTTTTCACTAGCCATAACTTTTGGAAAAATATTGTTCTTCGTTCCTCTATTTTTGACAGAAGCTGTCCTGTTTAGTTTATTTAGCTTTGTCTTGTCACGGTTTCCAAAAGACGAAGCGCATTTAAGTACCTTTACTAACTTAACCATGTTTGCTTTGCTTTTACCAAGTAGTATTTTCTGGTCCTTGAATCATGCTCCCCGATTCGTTCAGGCAATCTCATGGATCAACCCCTTTGAATGGCTCCAAAAAGGCTACCGAAGCATTCTTAGCCATGAATTTTCAGCCTATATGACCATCTTTGGTCTACTGGCTATATCTATCCTGTTAACAGCATGGCTTGCACAGAAGACATTTCGGTTAAAAGAAAGGTAAGGGGCATGACCATGACTGATTAGCAGAAAAAATTAGAGGCGATAGACGGCAAGGGATGGGGCGCATATAAGCAAATCAGTGGGATTTACGCCTATCATGAATTTACCTTCTGCATTGAGCTGGGGCAAATTGATCCCTATACTCAGCCCTCAACCGTTGCTGAGGGCTGAGCGTACGAGTCTCAGTGGCTATTTGCTGACTGTCATTTTTTAGATCCAAAAAAGCGCCATTCACTCTTTTCAATGGCGCTTTTTTCGTTTTATAGTTTTTTAAAATACCTTGCAACCGGCCAAGGTTCAAAGCCAAAAGCTTCGTAAGTTTGGCGGGCGGGTAAGTGTCCCGGATCTCCGCCAGTTTCCACCATAACCATCTTCATGCCAGCTTGAGTGATTTTCTGACAAGCAGTTTCCAGCAGCCTTGTAGCAATCCCCCTACCTTGGTGTTTTGGTGAAACGGCCACAACATAGATTTCCCCCATCCTATCTTCTGGGTGTATGCGATAAGCAAGCCAGCCTGCTAGTTCGTCATCTGAAAAGGCCAGCAGAGTCTGACTGCTTGCTTCATCCAAGACCTGCGACAAATCTGCTGTTTGACGGGATTCCCACCCTTGAGGATAAAAATTATCATAGACAAAAGCCGGTACAGCAGAGCGCATTTGGTAAAAGACCGTTGCCCAGCTTTCAATTGACAGAGATAAGATTGCGTCTTTGTAGCGATGTTGGTAAGGTTTGATGGTAATGGTCATCATATCATCCTCCTCTTTTTTGACGTAAATATGTGCTGGTATTCTATAAAACTTAAGCCGATGAGTTATGAAAAAATGAGACTTTGTCTTCAAACTCAAAAGGCCTACTGGCCTTTTCTATTCTTCCCCCCAGATTTCCTTGGCTAATCCAAAAGCAGACCAAGCCTTGGGCCAGCCGACATAGAAGGCAATGTGGGTAATGATTTCTGAAATCTCTTCCTTAGTGACGCCATTATTTTTAGCCGTATTCAGGTGGTACTTAAGCTGTTCCCAATTGCCGCCTGTGATGAGAGCTGAAACTGTTACGATAGAGCGGATCTTAGGGGATAATTCTTCCTCACGCGACCAGACTTGGCCAAAGAGGACATCATCATTGAGTTCTGCAAACTTGGGAGCAAAATCTCCTAAATTATCACGTCCTGCTGTTTGTTTTTTAGCCATATTAACCTTCCTCCTTATTTGCGGTATCGTAGGCTTCATCTGTAACGGGCTCATAAAACTCACTAGCGCCTGCTGTGATAGCAATATGGCTAAACCAAGAGTCCTTGGTTGCCCCATGCCAGTGCTTGACACCCTTGTCTGTCACGACCACATCGCCTGCTCTCAGATGACGTGCTGGCTTTCCTTCCTCCTGATAGAGCCCTTCTCCGCCTGTCACTAGCAGGATTTGATAGCCATCCAAATGGACATGCCAGTTGTTGCGGCAACCCGGTTCAAAGGTCACATTTCCAACACTGGTTTGTCTATCTGGTGCTTGGGCTAACATAGCCAGATAAGATTGGCCTGTAAAGCTAGCGCCATAAGGGTTCTCTTCACCAAAGGCAAATAAAGGATGTGCTTTTACTTCTTCATGTTTAGCCATGAATTATCACTTCTTTCTCTCAATAGTTATTTTTTACCATTAGTATAGCTCTGTGTAAATTAATTTACAAATACCAAGAACAACTAACTGCCATGCTTAAAAGGCATTTCAGTTGCACGTTACCCTCTGCTTGATAAAGGCTTGAATAAATTAGCCTCTATTAACCAGCATGTCACCAGTCAAGACTTGCAGGGTCTTGTCTAAAACAAGGTTGCTGCTTTTTGCAATATAATCTTTGAAATGGGAGGTTCCCCGATGAGCCTCATAGGCAGCCTCATCTTCATAAACTTCAAAGAAATACCAAGTATTGGGATTCTCAATGTCTCTACCTGCGTACATGACAAGGACACCAGACTCCTTGTCCATACTGGCCTGCATCTCTGGTAAGACGATAGCTGCGAAAGCCTGACTGTCACTGACTGTCACTCTTGCCAGACGCACTGAAAAATCGTTTGGCTCCAAAACTCTCAATGCTGTTGGTTTTTGGAGAAAAATCTCAGGCTTTAATGTCACTACTTCACGGCTGGTGATGGCCTTTTGCGCCAAACCGGCAAAGGCTTTAAAATGCGGTGAGTCTACATGTTTTTGGTAGGCCTCATCACTGGCATAGCACTCAAGAACAACCTGCTGACTCTTATCACTGGGGACATGACTGCCATACATAGCCAAGGTTCCTGGCTCCAGCTCCATTGACTGGGTAAAGTTGTTATAGCCGATTTGGTTAAAATCAGTCTCATAGGACAAATCGAGCCCCAATCTAAATAATCTAAAAATCTCTGTCATATTAATCTTCCAATCCGTATAATTTTTGAGCATTACCCGTGAAAATCTGCCGTTTCTCTTCATCACCGAGCGCAAGAGTTTCAATCGCTTGGGCAATGACCTCCGTCGCACCCGCCGGCAGGATTCCTAAGGGCGCATCTGTTCCAAAGAGAACATGGTCAACACCATAATAATCCACACAGAGTTCGAGGGCTTTAGGATTACCAAGGAGAGCAGTATCCACATAAAACTTCTTAAAGTCAGCGGCCTGATCTTCTGGCAGAATCCGCTCGATACGACCGGCAAAGTAAGGAACCATGGCGCCGGCATGATGAACCAAGATTTTCAAATTTGGAAATGCCTGAAAATAACCAGCCTGTACGATCTCAAGCATGGCTTGAGTCAGCTCGTACTCCCAGCTAAAGATAATGTTATTGTCGGGCTTTCGGGCATCAAAAACAGGATGGAGCCAGATTGGCACATCGTGCTTAGCCGCTGCTTCAAAGACAGATTTAAACTCCTCATCCGCCACAGACTTCCCTAGATGACGGGTAAAGAGCTGAATTCCCAGTATCTCAGGATGGGCTGGGACAAATGCTTCCACCACGCGCACGGCTTCCAGAATATGATTCATGGCGACCATGGCGACACCGCCAGTAAAGATATCGGGATTGGCCTGCACTGCTGCTAACAATTCTCCATTGGCTTCGGTTACTAAGAGGGCCGCCATCTCACCTGCCATATAATCCTCTGGATTGGTATTGACATAGCTGATAATCTGCTTAGTGTCAGCAGGCATGGTCTCACGGCGCTTGTTCAGATCGGTCAGGACTGGATTTTGGATAAAAGGCATCTTCTGTGCTAACGCCTTATCCAGCGTAAGCATTTTTTCATAAAAATTAGGCAAGAGCACATGAGCAAAGGCATCAATTTTCAAAGTCATCTAAGCGCTCCTTCCAGCTGCCGTCTTTATCGAAGATGATCCCATATTCCTCATAGTAGGTGTCTTTATTGAGAATTTCTCCCGACTCGTAGAGACCTATTTTATGGGTCAGGCGATCAATCGAACGCTGGAGATTCCTTTTCTTATTTTCAAGGTTCTCTAACTGCTCACGAAGCAATTCTTCACGTGCCTCGACTGTCTGATCGCCCTGCATGAGCAACTGACAGTAATCTACTAAGACCTCGATAGAAACACCCGAATGACGCAGACAAATGACCATCTCTAGCCACTTATTGAGATCATCTGTAAAATAGCGATTGCCGTTTGCCTGACGAGGAATCTCAGGCAAGAGCCCAATGCGCTCGTAATAACGCAAGGTATTGGGCTTAATATCGTACATTTGAGAAACCTGAGTAATAGTGTAAGTTCCTTCTTTTGGCATATTCGATCACCTTTCAATATATACACATCAGTTTAACTATCTGTTCAGTATACACAATTTTAAACCTTTTGGCTATGATTCTTGTAAACAGCCAACATAATTAGCCGCCTCTTGAGCCAGTTTTTCATTCGATAAATTGAGTACGCCAGATAGAACAAAAGGCTCTTCAAAAACGAGACCCGTATGGTACTTGATGGTCTCTATTGGTTTGAGCAATTCCTGTGTGGTTACATGGAATCGGCCGTTAGCTGTATAATCCTGCGCTCCTGCTCCTTGAGTGACAGCAAGCAGGACTTGCTTGCCTTGGAGGGCGTCACCAGATGAACCATAAGCCCAACCATACTCTAGTATCTGGTCCAGCCACTCCTTCATCAAGGATGGCATAGAATACCAGTACATTGGAAACTGTAAGACAATGCGGTCTGTAGCTGTCAGCGCAGCCTGTTCCTTCTTGACATCAATCTTACCATCTGGGTAGAGGGCATAGAGATTACGTACCTCAATGCCTTGCTCAGCAGCTGCTTGAGCCATGGCCTTATTGGCTCTAGATTGGTCAGGATTAGGATGGAATAAAAAGATTCTTGTTGTCATCTTAGTCTCCTTCGATATCATCTGCTACCAGATTGGCTTTAAATTCGGCCACGTCATAAGTGGCATAGTCTGGGTAATAGGCATCTTTGGCAATCATAGCATCCAAATCATCTCGTGAATCAGCCTTGGCAATGACAATCCCTGCCATGCCACGATCTTTAAGAGGGCCAACAATCTTGAAGTTACCTGCATCAAATTCTGACTTGAACCAAGCTCTGTGTTTGTTCAAGAGTTCATCGGCCTGGTCTTGAGGGACTTGATCGGCTTTGATAGTAATGGTAATTAAAAACATTATAGACTCCTTTTGATTGATATTAGGCTTGACCTTCCCAGCCACCACGTGTATCAACACCTGATTGAGTCGCTAGATTTTCAAGATTAGCCATTTCTCCATTTGTAAGGTACACATGACTAGCCTTAGCAGCATCTTCGACTTGCCCTACTTTTGTCACACCAAGAATTGGTGTTGTGCCGCGTCCAATAGCCCAAGCGGTCGCAATTTGAGCTGGACTGACCTTGTAATAGTCTGCCAAACGCTTCAGCTCAGCCAGTAAATCACTCAAAGCTGGGAACATTGGATTATAGGTTTTACCACGGTTAGAGTCAGCAGGCATTGGATGCTGACTATCATACTTACCAGACAAAGCCCCTTGTTCCAAGACCATGTATGAGAAAAATTGGATATGATTTTCTTTACAGTAGTCAAGAAGACCATCATTGATAGAATGACGATAGAGAAGGCTGAAGTGATTTTGCACGGCTGAAATTTGTACACCAGCTGGTTTCAAGATTTCTTGCACACGTTTAACCTGCTCAAGGCTGTGGTTAGAAACACCGATGCGCTTAACTCGGCCTGACTTGACCAAGTCAGCCAAGAAGGGTGTCCAACGTTCCACGTCGGCAGAATTGTGAATCCAATAAATATCAATGTAATCAGTACCCAGACGTTTGAGGCTGCCTTCCAGCATATCTTCTACAGGATTTTCCTTCGTGTCATCTTGCATACCAGGGGTAAACTTGTCTGATAGGATTACTTGCGAGCGATCATATTGACCAGTAAGTTCACCCAAGATACGTTCAGCTTCACCATTAGCATAGGCATAAGCTGTATCAAAGGTGTTGAGCCCTTCATCCATAGCTGTTTTGAAGACATCCTTGAGATCTGCGGTGTCAAGGCTATTGCCAAAGACTACGTTCCCACCGGCAAATCCGCCAGTTCCCCAAGACCAAGTTCCAAGTACGATTGGTGCTGTTTGGTTAGTTGACATAAAAATTCTCCTTTTTTCTTTATGAGATTACTCTACTACTTCTAGTGAACTGTAAGTCAAGACTTTTTGATCAAACATTAATTTTCTTATCTGAGAACTCCTACAATATGATGTGAGTGGTGTGAAATTTATCTAGATAGACTATCATCGGCTGTAAGAATAGTATCAGAGTGTTTATATAATCATTTAGATAGCCTTCTTTAGTCACACTGACAATAAGCGCAACCACTTCTTTTGTCAAAGCTAAGCTGAGGGATTTTTGCTCTATATTAATGTAACTCCCTTAGTTTAATTGCTTTAGCCAACGTTTCATGGCCGCTGTACTATTCAAGACATCACCTGCAATATGATATTTAGCTGCATATTGGTTAAAGATCGGCTGTGCTTTTACATAGGTTGAACCGCCTGATGTCGAAAAGCTGCCTAGAATTTTGTCGGAAAAGTCCATTTGATCCATAACCGTTTGGACAACCCTTGGGGGAATTCCCCACCAGGTCGGATGGCCGATTAAAATGCGCTCATATTGTGAAATATCTGGCAGATTCCCTGCAAAATCAGGACGGCTGTACTCATCGTATTGCTCAAGATTGCAGCGACTGGAATCATCATACCAATTCCTATCTTGGCTAGTATAAGGGATTTTCGCCTTGATCTCATACAAGTCTGCCCCTAGTTCATGCGCAATAGCTTGTGCACGCTCTTTGGTTGTTCCTGTTTCAGAAAAATAAATAATCAGTGTTTTCATAATAGAACCTCCTGTTAGAAACACACCGTCATACAAGGCGGTATCAGCATAAAATCAACAATGGATTTCAAACCTTTTTACCTTTAGCAACTGTAGTGTATCACTTATAGTCAACTATAAGTCAAGATTTTCCTTCACCTTTTCTAAATTTTTTCCGATAGCTAGCAAAAAATCTGAGCACGTTGTCCCAGATTTTTAAATACTATATATCCCATTCTCTACTAATAATGCCCCAGCTAGCTGGCAAGGGATTCCTTTCAATTACTGTTTTTTACTCTACCGCATTCTTTGCCAGCGACATTGCTTTAGTTTCTACTGGCAGAGACCAAGCAGGGCTAGCTACGACTTACTCTCTTAGAGAATTTCCGATTATACTTCAAAACTTGCCCAATTTATTTAGCTGAGCACATCACGAATTTCTAGAATTTCAACCATACTAAAAGCACTAAAACAGCATCATCTAGGAATTTACAAAATCTTAGCAAACCTCGGGCAAACTGATCTGCATATTGAAATACAGAACCGTATTCAGCCTTGGGATAAAGATCTAATTGGCTATGTTGAATTTTTGCCTGCACCTCCAAGAGTTTTGAGCTGAACCCATACGATCAGCATCTCCTATTAATGATAGTCAAAACCATTCAATTGGTAAATACTAAGCAGGCCATCAACATTGCTATCAAGAGATAGTTTTTGCCCCAAGAAGTCTGAGTAGACTCTGCTAGTCATTGTAAACAATCCTTCATTCACAAAGATCTCTATAGCGGATGTATCTGAGTAAATGACCAAATCAGACAGATTGTCTATCCTTGCCACTCTCTCATTTCTACCATATCCAGATTTGCCAAGACTTAATCGCAAAAGATTATTCTTGTAAGATAGTTTGACACCTTCTCTCAGTTGGACGGAAAAACTTTTAGGATTCTCAGTAAATCTTATTCGCATTTCAAAAGTGGAATTCTCTGTCTGCCATCCTGTAAACGAAGTCAATTCCCAATGATGCTCATCCAACCTGAGCTGCTTAAACTCATCCAGAGGTTTTTGGTAGATATGATGATCTTTATAGACCAACTCTCTTGGCATGGTTAGGGCATGGATCCAACCGTATTCTATTGTCGGTTGGTTGCTATAGCCTGACTCCTCAGGCATCCCCATCCAGGCTATTAAAATGCGTCGTCCCTTATCATCTAAAAAGGTCTGGGGGGCGTAGAAATCAAAGCCATAATCAAATTCTTTGAAGACTGACAAGTCATAATCTCCTAGCCAACCATCCAGCAGGACATAGCCATTTTGAAAAACGTTTTGAAATTTTTCCTTCTGAGCGGGGAGGCCTTGGGGGCAGAATGATAGGACCTTTTGACCGCTCAGTTCGAATAAGTCAGGGCATTCCCACATGTAACCCAAGGGGCTGTCTGTTTCAATGCGGCCAATATAAGACCACTCCCTTAAATTATGAGATTTAAAGCAGATCACACAGCCGGTATCTGCTAGGGTCCTTGCTCCGAGTACCATGACATAGCTGCCATCTACTGGGTAAATTTTAGGATCTCTCACGTGCTTACTGAGATCAGTAGGATAGTCTTCATTTTTCAGTACCGTCTCCTTGACATCAATCTGATAGCCGTCTGGGCTCTGAATATGAATAGTATTTTGCTCACGACCATTGGTGATGTAGTCATACTCTTGATCAAGCAGCTTGACATTCCCCGTGTAGAAAAAATGCACCTGATCATCTTTTTTGAAGGCTGAGCCACTGTAAGCACCGTCACGGTCATCCGCAATATCAGGAAACAAGAAGGGCTCTTCTTCTACATAATGAATCCAATCCTTGGTCGTATAATGCCCCCACGATTTGATTCCCCAGCTCGCCTTAAAAGGCGTGTATTGAAAATAGATATGGTTTCTTCCTTGATGCTGAAATAAGCCATTGGGGTCATTGAGCCAGCCAGTTGGTGGCATGAGATGGAAGGCAAGCCGATTAGGATCTTTATTAACCTTTTCTCTCATATAGGAATACTCTTTGCACTCGTTTAGATAATCTTGTTTGGTATACATGTCTTTCTCCCAAATAGACACAAAGAATCTGAGACAAGCAGTGTCAGATTCTTTTGGTCATTTCAGTTAATACACTTGACAATCAAAATATAGGCCCTTGACTTATCTTGCCTGACGCCAGTACTCTCTATGCCCTATCGCCTAGTTTATTTTTGATTGTCTTTGAGTCTAACGATTAATTTTCTTGTGTTTTATCTTTATGAATGGTACTGAGCAATAGGGTTGCTACTAGACCAGCGACAAATCCGATCAGATGGGCAATAATATAATTAATATAGCCATTATGTGCAGGATCTGCAATGGCAATTCCTGGTACAGCTGTTGTCCCGAATCCTAGGGATGTCAATTTTGAGAAGTAAACATAGACACCTGCTAGCGCTCCTCCAATACAACCCCCGATTAGTGGATAACGGTATCTAAGATTGACCCCAAAGATTGCCGGTTCACTAATGCCAAACAAGGTAGAGGCAAAACTTGGTAAGGTTAATTCACGGACCTTGGTATCTTTCCAATGGGTTACTAGGTAGCCGATCACCGCACCAGATTGACCAATCAATGCCACAGACATCAAGGGATTGATAAAGTTATGGCCGGTGTCAGCCAGTAACTGCGCTTCTACCGCACCGATGATATGATGCAGACCAGTGATAACAAGGAGCTGCTGGACACCTGCAAACAAAGCAAATCCTACAAATCCTAGGTGTGAAGTTGACCATACCAATCCGCTCGTCAAACCAGTTGATAAAAATCGACCTACTGGTCCAACGATAGTAAAGAGCAAGACTGTTGAGATAAAGACAGTGAGCAAAGGAGCAACTAGGAGTTTGATAGAGTTTGGAACTTTCTTATTAAAGAAAATATCGAGCTTAGCCACCACAAAACCAATCATCAAAGCAACTAGAATACCGCCTTGAAAACCAATCATATTGATAGGAAGACCAAATAAGTGAATGGTTTCCACCTTAACCGTTCCCTGTGCTGCTGAGTAGGCATTTGCCAGTGTTGAATCCAGCATAATAGCACCGACCACCATACCAAGTACGGGATTTCCGCCAAAGCGTTTAACGGCTGAATAACAGACAACCATGGGTAAAATCGCAAAGATACCATTGGCTGCTAGGCTTGCCAGTCTATTGATAGCATAGAGAGTATCATTCTCTTTAACCATATCAAAATTACCGAGCACACCTGTAATTCCCATCAATAAGGCTGCCGCTAAGATAGCAGGAATAATAGCAACAAAGACATCGGAAAGGGATTTAATAATCGATTGGAAGATGTTATTTTTCTTAGCACTCTCTTCCTTTAGATCGTAAATATTCATGTCCTTGATGCCAACATAGTCAGAAAAAGCCTCATAGACGTCATTAACCAAGCCAGGTCCAATGATCAACTGAATTTGATCGCCTGCAACAAAGGCCCCTTTGACGAGATCCACTGTTTCAAGTTTATCTATTTGCGCCAGGCTATTGTCCTTTAGCACAATACGCAAACGTGTGGCACAGTGGGCGACACCCACAATGTTTTGACGACCGCCGACATATTTTTCAATATCTTGACACATCTTTTTGTAATCAGCCATAATTGCCTCCAAATTATTTTAGGAACCGGTTCCATGTTGTTTACGCTTTCATTATACCATCAAATAAAAATAATGCAATAGATTTTTTTTGGAACCGGTTTTGTTTATTTTTAAAATTAAGGAATCTGAGACAAAAGCCCAGACTCCTTAACATTATGGTAGGTTTAACCAGATTGATGTAGTGATTGGCAGTCCTTATCTTAGGTGAGGGCGCAGTCCCATTTTCAGGTGCCCTCTTAAACAGTCCACTGGACTCTTTAACTACCATGCAAGTCATAGTCTTTCAATAGCTAGTGGCTATTGAGAACTTAATCAACTGTGCGGAGATGGGTTAAAAAGCTCTGGTTGAGTCTTACTCTCCCTCCTTTTGAACAAGACTAGCACGTTCAAATAGCTCAAAAGGAATCACTTGAATATTGCTCACTGGTTTTCCTTGAATCATTTGAAGAATACTTTCACCACTGATAATACCTGTACTATACCAGTCAAATTTAACAGAGGTTAGAGGCGGATTTAGCAGGGCACTTGTTTCGTACTCCCCAAAACCTACAACTGAAATATCCTTACCAATGGTAATGTGGTAACTCGGTAATACCTTGTAGGCCGCTTGAGCTAGACGGTCTGTCGCACAGATGATAGCATCAGGAAACCGCTTGGGGTCAAGGGAGCTTTTAAGTGACTCAATGGCCTCTCTATAGTCAAATGTCGTATAAACAAATTCCACATCTGAAATCCCTCTTGCACTCAAACCATCCATCACTCCCTGCTTACGAACTTGCCCAACGGCTATATCATGAGGGTCAACCCATAGACAAAGAACAGCCTTGGCTCCTGATTTCCCAACCAGTCCACCTACTGCTCTACCCGCTGCGTAATCATCATTAATGACCGTATGAAGATGGGCATTACTTTGCCCCACAAATAAGACGGGCTGCGCAATGGTTTTAATAATTTCCTCATGTGTTGGTGTAATCCCAGTTGACAGGACGATAATGCCATCAACATTCATTTTACTAAGACGAACAATACTCTTAATTTCTTCATCAGTAGATTGGTCCGTGTGCATCATCAAAGGTGTATAGTCATTTTTCTTAAGATAAGCCACAATCACTTCAACAATTCGTGGCGTTGTCACCGAATTAAAACCAGGTACTACTAAACCAATAATGTGACTATTTTTAGCACTCAATCGTGCAAAGACATTTGGTTCGTAATTATATTCATCCATTATTTTTTGGATGTGTTGTGCCGTTGATTCTTTGACACTGCCACCGTTTAAATATCTAGATACGGTACTCTTAGCGACCCCTGCAAGCTTAGCGATATCATTAATAGTCAATTTATTTTGCATAGCTACTCTCCAAGCCTTTGTTTCCCATTATTATATCATATATCAGAACTTAGACTGGGAACATTTTTCGTGAATCTTACCCCTTCAATACCAGTCCGACCTAGGTAACGATGGACTCGACAAACATGAAGGCCTTAGAATTTCTTGGATTATGCTTAAAGAACAGCCTTATGGTTGGCATTAGTTGGATTGGATCAGTGGTCATCACAAGTCCATTATAAAAACAATTTTCCCTTTGGCATGTTCTTGACAGAGGTAAGCAATGGCTTTTTTTGATCTCTTTAGCAGAGTAGATTTTTGTCCAGCCTTTATCTTACTGTCTGCTAATACTTCGAACACTCCTACCATCTTTCATCAGCTAGACAAAATCTACTGTTTTTAGGGAAATAAAACGTTAGAAATCATCGAAACTAAAAAGCCCTAAGACAAAAACACTGTGAGCTAATACCATAACTCCGTATCCCTATCCCTAAGGCAGGCGGTACCAAACCACTGCAAACTGACCTAAGCCGGTTAGCAAGCCAAAACTCAGCATTAAAATGGGACTATTAGCATAAAGCGTCAGAAGTCCCAAAGGCAGAGCCAGAATGACTAAGTGAGCAGCCAGCCATTTTGGTGTCAACGTTAGATCCCTGCGATTATAAGGAGCCAGCAATTGCAAACTGCCGTAAAATAGACCCAGACCTAAGATAAGCAGATTTTTCATATCATAGAAATAATGTGGATCCCCAGCCATCTCAATCATCAAGGTTGTAAAAAGAATACCGATCAAGAGAACGACATGGACATAAACCATCTGAAGCCCTGTACGCTCTTGGTGATGCTTCATAATGACAGCGGTCTGTGTGATGTAGCCGATAAACATAAGGCCAATCATGGCAAAGCTGATGACTGCTTCTAGGGGATGTGTCGCTAAATCAAATGTTTTGATACTAGCAATGAGCGTTTCTCCAAAATAAATGATAGTAATTAGTTGAACACGCTCCACCAGATGAGGAAAATTGGCTTTATCATCTTCCTTCTTAGCGCGTGTCAGATAAACAAATAGGAAACTCATCCCGTAGAGGAGGTAGGCCCAAAAGATATTCATGTGCGGATTTACTGTCAACCAGATAAACCAGATGATCTGGACTGCCATGTCTACCCCGATATCCTTCATGTGATAAATCATCGTTTGGCTGAAAGCGCCCAACCTTCGAGCACGCAAGACATACTGGAGCAAGACCGAAACATTGCTCAATAAAAAGAGCACATTAAAGGAAACGTAAGTCTTTTGCCAATCCAGCGTCAACTCTCTAGCCATGTAACCAATCACAAACATATTGAGGATAATGGTCACAATATCCATGAGATCACGCTCTCCATACTTATTGAGATACATAGTCTCATGGTACCAAAGTTTAATCAGCATGATAAAGGAGATAATGAATTGCAAGTAACTAAAAAAGGTGAGGTGGACACCTTTTCCGTGCATCATCCCCGTCAATACTGAAACAGCAAAAACAAATACTAAGTCGTAAAAGAGTTCATAGTTAGATACTTTTTTAGGAATAATATTTTTCATAGATTTATCTTACCATTTTCCATTGGTTAGGAAAAGTCAGAGATACTAGCCCATAAAACTTGGCTGAATTAATTGAGTATAAGGTTTACTAAACATCATCAGACACTAGCTCAAAAGAAAAATTTCAAAGCACCAGCATTGGCTTATAAGAAAAGTCCGAATACTAGTGCTTCCAGACTTTCAAGGTTATAGAGGCAGCTTAATGCCGATACATCTTAAATTGCAGATAGAGATCATTGTAGGTGCCCAACCACTTAGGCCCGAGATTATCATAGACTTCCAGATGGCTAATAACCCGATCAGACGGATAAAAAGCCGGATCAGAAGTCACTTCCTTTGGCAGGAGAGCTTGAGCGGCCTTATTAGGTGTGGCATAACCGATATACTCAGCATTTTGGGCTGCATTTTCAGGGTTCAGCATAAAATTGATAAAGGCGTAGGCGGCCTTTTTATTTTTGACCGTCTTAGGAATGACGATATTATCAAACCAGAGGTTAGACCCTTCACTTGGCAACACATAGTGAAGATGGGGATTGGCGTCCAGCATATCTCTGGCTTCACCCGAGAAAGTCACACCTAGGGCAGCATCACCATTTTTCAAATATCCTTTCATCTCATCCCCAACGATGGCCTTGATATTAGGTGTTAACTGGCTTAACTTATCAGAAGCCTGATTTAACTGCCCCATATTCTTGGTATTGAGGCTGTAGTCTAGAGCGTTAAGCCCCAGTCCCATCACCTCTCTAGCGCCATCAACCAGCATGATGGCATTCTGATACCGAGAATTCCAGAGATCTGTCCAATGCTGGGGAGGATTTTTGACCTGCTGATCATTGTAAACAATCCCAACTGTCCCCCAGAAATAAGGAATGGAATAATCATTTTTGGGGTCAAAAGACTTACCCATAAACTGCGGTCCAAGATTGTTCAGTCCCTTAATCTGTGATTTATCCAGTTTAACTAAGAGGTCTTCTCGACGCATTTTATCAATCATATAATCGCTTGGGATGGTAATATCATAACGAGTTCCTCCCTGCTTAATCTTAGTGTACATGGCTTCATTGGAATCAAAGGTTTCATATTGGACATCAATCCCTGTTTCCTTCTGAAACTTTGTAACGAGATCAGGGTCGATATAGTCTCCCCAGTTATAGACGACTAAACCATCGGATTTTGAACTACTGCTACTCTTTTTCTCCATAGTCACCATAAGCACGGCTAAGCCGATAATCATCAGGATAATACCGATAAGAAAGGCATTTAATCTACGCATGCTGATCACCTTCTTCCTTGCTGATGAAATAATAGCCAATCACTAAGAGAATGGAAAAGATAAAGATGATAGTGGATAGCGCGTTAATTTCTAAGGAAATCCCTCGCCTAGCACGTGAATAGATTTCAACTGAGAGAGTTGAGAAACCATTTCCTGTCACAAAGAAAGTCACTGCAAAATCATCAAGGGAATAAGTAAAAGCCATGAAATAGCCAGCGATAATGCTGGGCGTTAGGTAGGGCAGCATAACTTCTTTGAGCATCTGCCAATAACTAGCGCCCAAGTCATAAGCGGCATGAATCATATCCTGATTCATCTCCTTGAGCCTTGGCAAGACCATAAGAACGACAATGGGAACAGAGAAGGCAATATGACTAAGCAATACCGAACTAAAGCCCAGCCGGAAGCCGAGGACCGTGAAAAGAATCAAAAAACTGGCGCCCATCATGACATCTGGCGAAACCATGAGGATATTGTTGAGAGAGAGCAAGGTATTCTGCTGCTTACTTCTAGTTTGATCGATAAAGATGGCGCCCAAGGTACCGATAACTGTCGCCAGCAAGGCACTCAGAAAGGCCAAAAAGAAAGTCTGAACCAGAATCAAGATGAGATGGCTATCGGAGAAAACCTGCTGGTAATGCTCCCAAGTGAAGCCAGAAAAGCCAGCCATGTCACCGCCACTATTGAAAGAATAAAAAATCAAATAAAAAATCGGCAGATAGAGGAGGGCAAAGACCAGTCCCAAGTAGAAATGACTCAACTTTTTCATAAGCTTTTTCTCCTCTCCTTAGTAAGAGCCATAATAACCAGCATGGCTAGGATGAGCACCACACCGATGGTAGAGCCCATACCCCAATTCTGAGTGGTCAAAAAGTGCTGTTCGATGGCAGTCCCCAGTGTGATCACACGATTACCGCCAATTAGACGGGTCAGCATAAAGAGACTGAGACTGGGAATAAAGACCGACTGGACACCCGAGCGCACGCCAGACATAGAAAGTGGAAAAATCACCCGACTAAAGGTCTGCCAGCCACTGGCTCCCAAGTCGCGACTGGCATTGGTTAAATTGACATCCAAGTCATCCAGAGCATTAAAAATGGGCAGAATCATGAAGGGCAGCTCGATGTAGGCAGCGACAAAGATAAAAGAAAAATCTGTAAAGAGCAATTGCTTAGGGCCAAGGCCCACAAAAGTCAAGAAATGATTAACCCCGCCTTCTTGGCCAAAAATCCCCATAAAGGCATAGGCCTTGAGCAGAAGATTTATCCAAGTCGGCAGCACGATCAGCATGAGCCAAAGCTGTTTATGTTTGAGTTTCGTTAAGGCCAGAGCAGTCGGATAACTAAGCAGAAAGGTCACTAGCGTAATAATCCCTGCATAGAGAACAGAATTAAAACTCATCCGGAGATAAGTCCAAGAGCTAAAAAAGGTTTCATAATTGGCAATACTAGCCTGCCCCTGCAGATTGAAAAAAGATTGATAGACAATCAAGACTAGAGGAGCTAAAACAAAAAGCAAGAGCCAGAGAAAGTAAGGAACCGCAAAGAATTTAGTCGTCTGCTTCATGGCGCTCCTCCTCAATGGCATTAATTAAACCATCCTCGTGTTCATCTGTTTCTGCGTATTCTTCGATCCGGGCATCAAACTCTTCCTCGGTTTCATTGAGCCGCATGATATGAATGTCCTCGGGCGTAAAGTTTAACCCGATTACTTCACCTTCAATGGCCTTGCGCGTCGAATGAATTAACCACTCATGATCCAGCTCATCATGGGCAATAATTTCATAGTGGACACCACGAAAAAGCTGGGTATCGACGGTAACCTTCAACTTGCCCTCTTCAGGCAGAGTAATCTGCAGATCTTCTGGTCGAATGACTACTTCTACTGCCTCATTGGGCTTCATTCCACCATCGACGGCCTCAAAACGCTTGCCATTAAATTCAACCAGATAGTCCTCAATCATGATCCCATTGATGATATTGGACTCACCGATAAAAGTCGCCACAAAATGGTTGATAGGTTCGTCATAGATATCTACAGGTGTTCCCGACTGAACAATTTGACCTTCATTCATAACAAAAATCCAGTCCGACATGGCCAGAGCCTCTTCTTGGTCATGGGTGACAAAGACAAAGGTGATTCCCAGCCGCTGCTGTAGGTCTCTCAGCTCATACTGCATCTCCGTCCGTAATTTCAGATCCAAGGCAGACAAAGGCTCGTCTAAGAGAACAACCTTTGGCTGATTGATAATGGCTCTAGCAATAGCCACCCGCTGGCGCTGACCGCCCGAGAGCTTTTTAATGGAACGATTGCCATAGCCTTCTAGTCGCACCATCTTGAGTGCCTCCTGAACCCGCTCCGCAATTTCTTCTTTGGCAATCTTTTTTAATTTTAAAGGGAAGGCCACGTTATCGAAAACAGACATATGCGGAAAAAGCGCATAATTCTGAAAAACCGTATGGACATCCCGCTTGTTGATGGGGACATCATTAATTCGCTTGCCATCTAGATAAACATCACCCGAGCTCACATCTAAGAGACCCGCAATGATATTTAGAATGGTTGATTTCCCAGAACCAGAAGCTCCAAGAAGGGTATAAAATTTTCCTTCTTCCAGTTCAAAATTAATATCTTTAAGAACCTGAGTTCCGCTGTCCTCGAAGGTTTTCGTCACATGGCGAAAGGCAATAATTGGTTTAGTCACACTCGTTTTCCTCCACACAGGCGATAAGAACTAAAAAGAGCTGGCTAAATTCCCTCTAACCAGCTCTACTTGACGGTTTTTAGTTATGCTCGTTTTATTCAGACTTGTAATCTCCAATAATCCGAACTTCTGGCTCCAAACGAACACCTGAATGAGCTTGAACCTTCTCAATGACATCAGCAATTAGGTTTTCATAATCATCAGCCGTTCCATTAGCCACATTAACCATAAAACCAGCATGCTTCTTGCTGACTTCAACACCGCCGATACGATGGCCCATCAAGCCAGCTTCCATAATGAGTTGACCGGCAAAATGATCAACAGGCCGCTTAAAGACAGAGCCGCATGATGGATACTCCAAGGGTTGCTTGAGCTGCCGCAGATGATTGAGGCGAGTCATTTCATTCTTGATTTGCGAATGCACACCTGGCTTGAGGGCGAATTTAGCAGAAATCACCACTTCACCTGTACTTTGAATAGCCGACCGACGATAGCCAAAAGCCATATCGCGGGCCTCAATCGTTCGGATTTCTCCTTCCTTAGACAAAACTGTGGCCGAAACCAAAATATGGGATATTTCACCACCATAGGCACCAGCATTCATAAAGACAGCCCCACCGATAGAACCGGGAATCCCTGCTGCAAATTCAAAGCCGGTCAAACTATGAAATTCAGCAACTTTAGTCGTTTCAATCAGATTAGCTCCAGCTTCTGCTTCGATAGTATAACCATCGACTGTAACAGTACTCAGCTTATCAAACATAATGACAAACCCGCGAATTCCTCCTTCACGGACGATCAGGTTGCTGGCGTTCCCCAAGACCATCCATGGAATGGCATTTTCATTGGCAAACTTGACAATATGGGCCAACTCGTAACGATTGCGAGGAAAAGCTAAATAATCGGCTGGTCCTCCAACCTTGGTATAAGTATAGTGACGCAAGGGTTCATCAATGCGAATATCAATTCCCTTAAGAGCATTTTTCATTTTTTCTAACATTATTTTTTAATTCCATTCTTGTCTAACCAGAAAAGACGCCTCAAAAGCAATAAGGGCCAGTCATCTGGCTGGCCTACCGATCTCATAAAGGTCACAAGACCTTAAAAAATCGGCACAAGGCCGATAATCATTATATCAAAAACTAGGGATTTTGGCGATAGCATCAGCCAGGGAATTTAGCAAATTTAGTAATTTAGCAGAAATTTCCCAGAACGTTCCTGCCCCAAAGCTTCCAAGTAAATGGTACTGAGAAGTGAGGTAAAGAAGTTTAACCCAAAAATTTTTCGATAGCCTCGGTTGACAGTTTGGCTAAATCGCTTTGATAAGCGTGACCAGTTGCTGGATCAAATGCCTTTTCATCTAACTCCAACAGAGGCACCAAGACAAAGGCCCGCTCTTTCATATAGGGATGGGGCAGGATTAAGTTTGGCCCAGCTATTACTTCTTGCCCATAGAGCAAGATATCAATATCTAAAGTCCGAGGACCCCAATGCTGCTGCCGAACCCGTCCTAAATCATTTTCTATCTTCTGGCAGGCTTGCAGTAAATCCAAAGGGGACAAGTCCGTCTCCAAACGACAGGCGAGATTGAGAAAATCAGGCTGGTCTGTCAGGCCCCAAGCCGGTGTTTGATAGATAGAGGAAACAGCTGCTAAGCTCGTTTGAGGCAGTTGGCCTAATCGTTCCAAAGCTTCGTTCAGATAAGTCTTCCGGTCTCCCATATTGGAACCGAGACTGAGAAAAACAGAGCTCATCGGGTGCGCTCCAATTCTACACCAACACTCTCATAATGACCGGCAATGGGGGGATTCTCCTTGAAAATTCGCAACTGGATAGCCTGAACAGGAGGAAACTGTTCAAAAATAGCCTGACAAATTGCTCCTCCCAGCTTTTCCAGCAGTTGATAGGTCTGATTTTCAACTTGATGCTTAATCACGTCAAAGATTAGACCGTAATGAACCGTATCGGCCAAATCATCGCTGACAGAAGCTTGGGTCAGCTCAAGAGAAAGTTCCGCATCCACTACAAAAATCTGGCCCAGCCGGTTTTCTTCTGGCAGAGCGCCATGGTAACCGTAAAAACGGCAGCCCCTCAAAAGTATTTTATCCATCTTCCTCACCTTAATTGACTGATAACCTTGACAATATCACGATTAGCAGCAACATTATGCACCCGAACAATCTGGCAGCCTTTCTCAATAGCATAACCGGATAAGGCAGCCGTCCCCATATCCCGCTCCAGCGGTCTAGTATGACCGCCTAGCAGATAATCAACTACTCGTTTGCGGGAAATACCGAAAAGAACAGGGTAACCTAGGCTAGTTACTTGATCCAAGCCCTTTAAGAGCGCTAGATTTTGCTGCTCATTTTTGGCAAAACCAAAGCCCGGGTCTAGCCAGATATTGTCCTTGTCAACGCCGGCAGCCAAGGCTGCAGCTGCTCGTTCTTTGAGAAAATCACAGACATCTTGAGTAATATCTCCATAAACCTCATCTTCCTGATTGTGCATGAGGACGATGGGAACCTCTTTTTCAGCTGCTAGAGCCAACATCTGACCATCGTAGAGGCCGGCCCAGACATCGTTGAGGATATCTGCCCCTGCCTCTAGGGCTGCCCGAGCCGTTCCTGTTTTATAAGTATCGATACTGACTAAAATATCGTATTTTTCTTTGATAGCCTTGATAACCGGTACAACTCTAGCAATTTCCTCTTCCTGAGAAACAAAATCAGCACCTGGACGCGTCGATTCTCCACCAACATCAATAATAGCAGCCCCTTCTTCAATCATAGCCCCAACCTGAGCTAGGGCTTTTTCAAGTTGGGTATAGGAACCGCCGTCTGAAAAAGAATCGGGTGTTACATTAAGCACCCCCATAATACAGGCTTTTCCCGCAACTTCAAATGATCCGATTTTCATCTTAAAACTCCTTGATCAAGTGCAATAATTCTTGGCGTTGGTCCTTATCTTCTTGAAAGGTACCGCGCGCAACCGTTGTCACCGTCTTACTGCCAGGCTTTTTGATTCCTCGCATAGTCATGCACATGTGCTCAGCTTCGACCATAACAAAAACTCCCTTAGGAGCCAAGGCTGCTTCAAGCGCTGTCGCTACCTGTTCTGTCAGGCGTTCTTGCAACTGGGGCCGCTTACTGGCTACTTCGACAGCCCGGGCCAATTTAGACAGACCCGTTACCTTGCCTTGATTGGGAAGATAGGCCACATGGGCTACGCCGTAAAAAGGCACCAAGTGATGCTCGCACATAGAATAAAAAGGAATATCCTTAACCAAGACGACTTCCTCATGATTTTCGCTAAAGACAGCTGTAAATTGATCCTTGGGATTTTTATCCAAACCAGCAAACATCTCAGCATACATTTTTGCCACGCGCTTAGGGGTATCTATAAGCCCTTCACGCTGGGGATCTTCACCAATAGCTTCTAGTAACTGATAGATGGCTGCTTCTGCTTTTTCTTGATTGATCATAATGTCCTCTTAAACTTGATGCTTTCATAAGATACAAAGGGACGGCTCGCTTTAACGAAAATGCCTGACAGAGAAATAGAGACTTGACGCTGAGTGCTGGCACACAAGAAAAGTCATTTTTCTCCGAAGGAATTAGTCCCGTGTTCAATTCATAAGATACTAAGCCGTTAAGCACTCCAAATAAAATAGGGAACCTGACAATGAATCGCAGAGATTCAAGGCAGGTGAGTTTTTTCACAGGCGTGTAACGGTTTAATTCCCTTCATTATACCCTATTGAAGGGAATTCTTCAAAAGCTCCCTGCGAACTTGGGAGATAAAATAAAGGGAACCTGTTATCAGATAGAAATCTGCTGAATCTTCCTGATAAACCTGATTCAGCCAAGTCTTAAAATCAGCCACCCGCTCATAACCCTGAGGGTAATCAGCTAAGGCTAAACTATTGTGATAAGGAAAGGTTGTCACAGTGATCTGGCCTACTCCGTCTAATTTTTTCAGCATGGTAGCGACTGGTTTGGTATCAATGGCAGCAAAGAGAATCCGAATCTTTCGATCGCCATAACCTTTCTGCAGTAGTTCCACCAGTGCCTGAATACTTTCATTATTGTGGGCTCCATCAATCATTAGATTGGGCCTTAGGAGCTCTGTTCGCCCCAGCCATTTGGCTCTTGCCAATCCTTCACGAATCGCTTTATCATCCAACTTTGGATAGCGATCCTTAAGAAGCAAGGCTGTTTCAATAGCTAGAGCTGCGTTAGCCACCTGATGCTGGCCAGGCATGACTAAAGCTAAATCACTTATAGTCGTCGAGCTATTGCGAAAGGTCAAGGCCTTATCAGACATCATCAACGTAAACTCTTGCTTCCATTCATAAACAGGCGAACCAACTGTTTGAGCTCGCTCCAGAAAGACCTGTCTGGCTTCTTCCTGAGCTACAGCCATGACCAAGGGCTCACCAAGCTTGAGCACACCTGCCTTATTCTGAGCGATTTGGCTATAAGTCTCCCCCAGCACAGCTTGGTGATCCAACCCGATAGAGGGGCAGACAACAGCAAGAGCTTGGAAAAGATTGGTCGCATCATCGCGTCCGCCCATGCCAGCTTCAATAACAGCCAAATCAACAGGATGCAGGCGACCAAAATAAAGAAACATAATAAGACTGATAACTTCAAATTCAGTCGCAGCTTCTAAAGATTCTGGCAAGGCCTCGACAACTGGCTTAACCAATTTTACACAAGTGACCAAGTCTTCTTTTGGCATCAGCTGACCGTCCACAGAAATCCGCTCCCTAAAATCAACAATATAAGGAGAAGTAAAGGTACCGACCCGATAGCCTGCTGCTGTAAAAATATGCTGGAGATTATTGACCACCGAGCCTTTACCGTTAGTTCCGACCACATGAACAGCCTGCAAATTTTCTTGAGGATCTCCCAACTGCTCCAGCATCCAAGCCATCCGCTCGATACCAGGTTTAATCCCAAATTTCAACCGGCTGTGAATCCAAGCTAGTGCTTCTTGATAATTCATCTCTTTCCTTCCTTAAAAGCTTTAAAAGTACAGGGGACACAAGTATCCTCATCGTTTGCCAGTATAGCACAGGGCAACAAAAATCCCGACTTAATCAAGTTTTCTGCCTTTTTAGTAAAAGAATCTGACCGATAACAAAGAGACCAATCGCCAGCCAGATGAACACCAAGCCATAGAGCTGACCCTGACTGAGACTTTCCTTAAAAATAGTCAGGGCAATCAGGAGCTGAATGGTCGGATTGAGATACTGAATAAAACCAATCAAATTCAAAGGGGCTCGCTTGAGACTCTCCGCATAGAGCAAGAGAGGAATGGCTGTGACTATCCCCGATAAGGCCAGAAGGATATTTTCCAGCAGACTGTAACCTGCCAGTGTTTCATGACTGAAAAAAATCAAGTAGACCAGCACAAAAGGCAGAATAATGCCGGCTTCAAACAGCATAGCTACATCGCTGGATAGCCGGATTCCCTTTTTCAACAAGCCGTAAAATCCAAAAGTAAAAGCCAGTAGCAAAGCAATCCAAGGCAGGTGACCGGTCTGCCAGACCAAGACTCCCACCCCCACTGCCGCCATAAGAACAGCCAAGCTAGTAGCTGGTGTCAGACTTTCCTTAAGAATAACGAGGGCCAAAAGCACCGAAACCAGTGGCATCATATAATACCCCAGACTGGATTCAGTCGCATGACCATTGGCTATCGCATAGATGTAGGTCAGCCAGTTGATGGCGATCAAAAAGGCGGTTGCCACAGCTCGATAGAACTGCCGCTTGTCCAGCCAAAGCTCCCTAAACTCATGCCTATAGCGCTGACGGCTCTTGCTAATCAACATATAGACAGCCATAGTCAAAAGGGTCCAAATAATCCGATAAGAAAAAGTACTGTAAGCATTAACCCTAGCCAAGAGTTTCCAGTAGAGAGATAAAAAAGCCCAGAGCAGATAGGCTGATACTCCGAGCAAAAGTCCCTTATGCGTTTTAGTCAAGACGAACACCTTCCTCATCAACTGTCAGGACAAAGGTTTGACCGTCCAGTCCCAAGTCATCTAGGGCAGTTTTTAAGGCCGACCCTTCTCCTTGCGGGACCAAACTCATGACTGTCGGGCCAGCCCCTGATAAGTAGGTTGCATAAGCTCCGAACCCTTGAGCGAGATCCTTAATCGGAGCGAATTCCTTGACTAATTTTTGACGATAAGCCTCATGGAAACGATCCCCTTGGATAGCCTTACCAGCCGTCAGCAAGTCTCCTGTTAAAAGACCGGCAATCGCCACATTGGCGATTGAGGAGGCCGCTACAGCTTCCTTATAAGCCATAGAAGTCGGCAGAACACCTCGGCTGTCACTGGTTTTTAATTCATAGTTGGGAATAAAAGCGACGAAATCGCAGGCAGGAAAATCAGCTCTAACACCAGAAACTTGTCCATTAACATAGGAAGCAACCACTAGCTTGCCGAAGATAGCTGGTGCAACATTGTCCGGATGACCTTCAATCTCTGTGGCTAAACGGAGCTTTTCCTGTTTGGAGAGATGTAACTGTGCTAATTGATCGGCTAGCTCAATCCCTGCTACAATAACTGAACTAGAGGATCCAAGTCCCCGAGCCAGAGGAATATCGGAAATCATCTTAATGCGATGAGGGGTCAAATTAGGGGCGACCTTTAGAGCCGTTTTAACCAAAAGGTTATTAGCATCAGTTGGTATATCCCCCAAATCATGTTCAACTTGCCAGTCAGAACTAGTCTCAAGCACCTCAATAGTCAAATATTTAGAGAGAGCCACTCCCACCGAATCAAAACCCGGACCTAGGTTGGCCGACGTTGCCGGAACTGTAATTTTCATCTTAGTCTCCCAATACCTTAAAGCTGTTCAAGAGAGTAAAATCACTTTGGGCTTTTAATTTTGCCTTGACATTTTCTAATTGGGTCAGACTGAGAGCGTGGGTCACAATAACAATCTGTGCTTTTTGGCCATCTCCTCTTTGTTGCAGAACTTGGGAGAAGGAAACATCTTCGCCATTGAAGATTTCAGCCAAACGCAAGATTTGCCCCTTCTTGTCTGGAACAGTCAAAGAGAAATAATAGCCACTCTTGACATCAGCTGGATTAGCCAACTGAGTTGGACGGCTGAATTCATTGAAAGATTTACCAACATTACCGTCTACAATACGGCGGCCAATGCGGATAATATCTGCTACAACCGAAGTCGCTGTTGGTTTTTGCCCCGCACCAGGACCGTAATACATAGACTCACCGATACCGATGGACTCAACAAAGACAGCATTCATAACACCGTTGACACTAGCCAGAGGATGCTCCTTAGGCAAGAACGTTGGAGACACTTGGGCAGAGATGCCAGAATCTGTCTCACGAACATCACCAACCAACTTGATGACATAGCCTAATTCTTGAGCGACTGCAACATCATCAGGTGTAATGGTGGAAATGCCTTGATGACTGACATCCTCAAAATCAATGGTCATGCCAAAGCCAAACTGGCTGAGAATCACCGCCTTGTAAGCAGCGTCGATTCCTTCCACATCATTGGTCGGGTCGCTTTCTGCATAACCCAGCTCTTGAGCAGTCTTCAAAGCGTCTTCGTAGGTCCAGCCTTCATCAACCATCTTGGTCATCATAAAGTTAGATGTCCCATTGAGCACACCCAAAATGCGTGTCACCTTGTCTGACGTTAAAGAATTAGCCAATGTCCGTAGAACTGGAATACCACCTGCCACGGCCGCTTCATAGTAGAAAGCCAAACCCTTGTCTTTAGCTAGACCAATAATGTCCTTACCGTGGGTAGCAATCAGGTCCTTATTGGCGGAAACCACATGTTTGCCTGCTTCCAAAGCCTTAGTGATAAAAGTCTTGGCTGGTTCAATCCGCCCCATCAATTCAACGACGATGTCAATTTCTGGATCTTTTACAATGTCATCAACATTGGTGACAAAATGATAATCATGACCGGCTGCTAAAAGACGGTTCTTTTCATCATCGTCCTTGACCAAGACCTTAGCAATAACAAACTCATCCTTAGCTGCTGCTGTAATTTTATCCCCATTTTCCTTGAGCAAAAATGGGATCCCGCTAGCAACTGTCCCAAAACCTAACAATCCAATTTTTATAGCCATAATTTTACCTCATTAACGAATATTGATACCTCCCCATTATAACAAAATCCCTTGGGAAGTTACAGAAAATCAGCGCTTATGGTATAATTCAAGAAGAAATGACGAACAAAAAAGAGGACAAACATGGTATCTTGGACAGGATTTGCTAAAAAGAGCCCGCAGGAGCGGCAGCAAGCTCTCAAAAACAATCAGGCATTATCTCAAGCGAGCTTCGAAAAATTAAATAAGGAAGAGCTTCTTCCGCTTGAAACTGCCAATCAGATGGCAGAAAACTTGATTGGTCGGCTAGCCTTACCGATGAGTTTGGCGCCTGATTTCTTAGTCAATGGCCAGACCTATAATCTCCCCATGGTGACTGAAGAGCCTTCTGTCGTAGCTGCTGCTTCCTATGCAGCTAAACTCATTAAACGCTCAGGCGGCTTCACCACCGAGATCCATCAGCGGCAGATGCTGGGGCAGGTTGCGCTTACGGGCTGTAATGATTGGCAGTCAGCCAAAGAAGCTATTCTAGCTCGCAAGGCAGACCTAATTGACTTGGCAAATCAAGCTCATCCTTCCATCGTTAAGAGAGGTGGCGGTGCCAGAGAGCTGACCGTAGAAGAAAAAGAAAACTTCCTCATCATCTATTTAGCAGTCGATACTCAGGAAGCTATGGGAGCCAATATGGTCAATACTATGATGGAAGCCCTAGCGCCCAAACTAGAAGAGCTTTCTGGCGGACAAAGCCTCATGGCCATTCTATCCAATTATGCAACGAATAGTTTGGTGACCGCCCAATGTGCAGTTGACTTACGCTTTCTCAGCCGTAACAAAGAAGAAGCTGAGAAACTAGCTGAGAAGCTGGAGCAAGCCTCCCAACTGGCCCAAATTGACCCTTATCGAGCGAGTACCCATAACAAGGGGATCTTTAACGGTATTGATGCCTTAGCTTTGGCCACTGGCAATGACTGGCGGGCTATTGAAGCAGGCGGTCACACCTATGCTGCTGCTTCTGGCTCCTATCGTGGGCTTTCACAATGGACCTATGATAGAGAGGCAGGTAAAGTTAGGGGAAATCTGACCCTGCCCATGCCAATCGCGGCCAAGGGCGGATCTATTGGTCTCAATCCCAGTGTTAGCGTTGCTTTTGACCTGCTAGGGCAGCCAGATGCAAAAACTCTGGCTGGACTTATCGTTTCTCTGGGTCTGGCTCAAAATTTCGCTGCCCTCAAGGCCTTGGTCGGGAAGGGCATTCAGGCTGGTCACATGAAGCTGCAGGCCAAATCCCTAGCCTTGCTGGCTGGAGCAACTGAAAAAGAGATTCCATCGCTCGTTCAAAAGCTCCTAGCAGCCCAGCATCTTAACTTGGAAACTGCTCAAAAAATTTTAGCTGATATCAGAAAATAACCCCAACGCTAAAAGGACTTAAGCTGTCGCTTAAGTCCTTTTAGTCTTCTTAAAAAGAAGACCAAGCTGGTGTTATTCATTATAAGTCACCCACTACACTTGACAATGAGCCTCTTAAAAATGCTATTTCGAGATAGTATCTGCAATCACCTTGGTATAGGCAACAGCTCCTTGCTCGTTAGGGTGGGTCATATCCTCGCTCAATAACTGACCTTCCTTATCATGAGAGGTGGCATACCAATCAACAATATGTAGGTTATCATACTTTTGATCCGCAGCCGTCAACACTTGGTTAACATCATTGGTCCAGTAGTATTGGGATTTTTCCAAATTGATATTAATCCAGTAAACCTGCCGACCACCTGCAGCCTGCATGACCTGATCAATCTGGTCTGCTGTCAGGGTTCCGCCGTTTTCATCCCGGTTAATGCCAATACCAATAACCAAGGTATCTAAGTCAGGATGATTGGCTACTGCCTCTTGAACCATCTCTAGAGTATGCTGAGGCTTACGACCGATCGCCCCATCAAAGAAGGCATTGGGAAAAACTTCCTGCAAATCATCGTAAGTCATAGCAATCATAGAATCACCCAGAATGCCAACCTTCTTTTGGTTGACAATGTCGTACTCTTCCTGGCTAATTCCATACTTATTGAGAATAGCAGGGTCTGCTGGCGTCCCAGGTGCCTGCTGTGCCTGTCCCTGCTGCTTCATCTTGGCTTCATTTTGTTTGAGGTGGTCAGTAATCTTGTTTTGAGCAGAGGTCTTGTCTGGAGCCGTAAAGACTAAGAAGAGAGCACCGACTACCGCCAAAGAAACGAAGAGCGTGATAGGCCATTTGACAAGGGAAGTCCAAGCATGGCGCTTATCTTGATAAAAGCTCTTAATCTGCTGCCAAGTGATGCGTCGCAGAGGAACTTCTACCAATCGATAAGTGATCTCCGTCAACAGGACAACCAGAACTAGCGCAATCAGAACCGATAGAGGCGACTTGGGATTAGGCAATTTTAATTCTGCAAAGGTCAGAACTGGAATCTGCCAGAGGTACATCCCATAAGAACGCGTCCCCAGATAGCTGGTCACGGGATTAGACAGCCACTTGTTGGCCGATAATTTGGGGTGAACGATAATGGCAATCAGGACACAGCTGAGAAAGGAAAAGAGCCACATACCACCGCGATAAGTGAACCATTCTTGGTCAGGCAGAGCAAAGAAACAAATGGTCAAGACTACCAGAGTAATGATGCCCATACCATTGAAGATTTGACGGTCCCAACTGGAGAGTTTAATCTTTTCAACCTTGTCGCTGGGATAGATAAAGGCCAGAGCTGCCCCCATCAGAATCGAAAAGAGCCGCGTATCTGTTCCATAGTAAATCCTTGTCGGGTCCACATGGGCCTTGTAAAGCAGAGACATTTCCACGAAGGAAAGCAGCAAAATAATATCAAGGACATTAAAAATAAGCGTTCTGTTTTTGCGGAAAATACGCATGAGAACAATAATAATCAAGGGCCAAAAAAGATAGAATTGCCCTTCGATAGACAGACTGTAAAAATGCTCAAACGGTGCCTCAGCTAGTAACTTAGCAAAATAAGACCCCCCTTTAGCAATCTGCCACCAGTTATTAACCGAGAAAAAACTGGATAAGAAGACATGACGCATGCCATTGAGCAGATTGGGCTGGAAAAAGTACATATAAACTGTGCTCAAAAGCATAACGGCAATCATATTGGGGTAGAGCCGCTTAAAACGCCGCAAAAGAAAAGCCTTAACAGTAATCTTGCCAGTCGCTTCGTACTCTCTCAGCAACAGATCAGTAATCAAATACCCCGATAGTACAAAGAAGAGCGCGACGCCAAGATAGCCTCCCTTGAAAATTGCTGGATAAATATGGTAAAAAATGACGGCCAAGAGACCGATGGTTCGCAAGCCGTCAAAACCAGTAATGTAACGTTTTTTCATGTCCCAATCCTTTATGCAAAAGCTGTTGTCATCAAAATATAACATAAAATAGCGGACTAGGCAAATCTGTTTAAGGTTGAAGATCGAAATAACATAAAGCTCTCATATTCTGGCGAGGCTGGACTTTTTATACGTAATCTTCAGAGATTACAATGCTTTGTGGGTGAGGGCTAAGCTATCATGGCTGTTTGTCCCAGACTCCACTGCTGGCTGGTTTTTCTGCTGCCACAAGACCAAAGCGGAAAAACAAATGTGATGGACATCGTTCATCTTATTTCCAACCTCAAAAGCTCCCCACCCCCTTTGAGAGTATGCGGGGGTGGGTTAAAAAGGTCTGGGAGACCTTTTTAATCGGGAAATGGAGCTTGCAAAGCAAGTGTCAAAAACGGTCTTGAGAGAGACCGTTTCAGGTCACCACCGTAAAATTAGATCGTGGTGAGAACTAAAATTTTCAATTTTTGAGTTGACCCCACTCCCATCCTAATAATGAGTCACTTTTCATTCTGTTCTGGCTAACGCAAAAGATAAAGCAGTCAGTGCTTTTTATCATCCAACAAATTCCTCGGCCTCTCATGCTCAGACATTTTTCAAAGACCTTATTCACTAGTAGGCAGAATCTCCATCTTCTACGGGTGTGACGACCGGCTGGCCGTCCTTATCCAAGAGAGGCGTCAAACCACCGCCGGAGCTAGCACTGTGCCATAGATAGTTGACACCTGTCTTGCAATCAATCCAAATCTCAGTAATGTTATTCATCGCGGCCCTTTCTGAGAATATCTTCTTAAACCGCTTATCTTTGCTAGATTTCATTAGAACACCTCCAATTTTTATACCTATTATAACAGAAAGCTCCTCTGCATAATTTTAAATGGCTATTAAAAAATCATTTGCACACTTTTTAGTTGACCTTCGTTTTTTATAAATGTATAATCTAGTTATCAAGACTAGATGACAGGGAGTAGTTAAACAAATGACAAGCACTTATCCTAAATGGACTGATTTGCCCCAGCTGGACCTCTACTTAGATCAGGTCCTGCTCTACGTCAATCAAGTCACTAAGCCGTTAGCAACAGCAACAGACAAGGGACTGACGGCTTCTATGATTAACAATTATGTCAAGCACGGTCTGGTCGAAAAGCCTGTCAAGAAAAAATACAGTCGCAAGCAGCTGGCCCGTCTGATTGCTATCACGACTTTTAAGCCTGTCTTTTCTATTCAGGAGCTCAGTCAAGTTTTGGAACAACTAACAGCTAACGATCAGTCGCAGGCATGCTATGACGCCTTTGTCGCCTGTATGAATGAAGAAAAGGAGCAAGACATTCCTGAATTGATTGTCTCGGCCTGTCAAACTCTGAAACTCTACCACTATACTCATAAACTTGCCGAAAATCTTCAAGGAGATCACCATGAACACAGCAACTCTAAAACTCAGTAAACAATTAACTTTCGGTGAAGAAGTCGCCAATGCTGTAACCCACGCTGTCGGTTCGGCAGCTATGCTGGTCCTGTTACCGATTACGGCTTCTTACAGCTATCAAGTCTTTGGACTTAAGGCAGCGGTTGGCATGTCGGTCTTCGTCATCAGCCTCTTTCTCATGTTCATGTCCTCGACCATCTACCACTCCATGCAGTATGCCTCACCGCAGAAGTATGTCCTGCGAATTATTGACCACAGCATGATCTATATTGCCATTGCTGGCTCCTACACTCCCGTGGCCCTCTCCTTGGTTGGTGGCTGGTTAGGCTATCTCATTATCGTCCTCCAATGGGGGACCACCATCTTTGGCATTCTGTATAAGATTTTTGCTAAAGTCATCAATGAGAAGTTTAGTCTCTTGCTCTACCTACTCATGGGGTGGTTGGTTATTTTCATCATCCCAGCCATCATCACCAAGACTGGCCCGCTTTTTTGGAGTCTCATGTTAGCAGGCGGCCTTTCTTATACAATAGGTGCCTTCTTCTATTCCCGTAAACGTCCTTACGACCACATGATCTGGCATCTTTTTATCCTGCTGGCATCGGCCCTGCAATATATTGCTATTGTTTACTGTATGCTTTAAATACAGAGCACTCAAAAGAGCTAACGAGAAAATCGTTAGCTCTTTTTCTATATGGATAAGTCTAAACTCCTTCGTAAGCCGACCAATCAAAATCGACAAAGGTTGGAAAGAGTTCACCGTAAGTTCCATGAAAATCAAGATCTTTTCCCTTGTAAGTGACACTCTTAACGGGATAGTACTCCGGTACAGTTGAACAGCCCATAAGAACTCGGATAAAATCACTCGGATTTTCAAAGCTCTGCTGACGTTCAATATCATAGGCATCTCTAAAGGTCATTTCAATCATGAGATCATCTCCTTTGCCTCTAGTCTAAAACTTTTTAGCCCAGAGGTCAAAGATTCTGACTTTTCTGCTAGCCTCTGAATTCAAGAGTTAGCCTGAGCCAATTTGCCATAGAGCAAATAATCAACCTGTCTCAAATCAGCAATAGTACGACAATTAAGGGCACACATCAGCAGCCGCAGGTCCTCCTTCCAGCCATTGACGATAGCGATGGCCTTATCCAGAGGGTAGCGCTCAACGAGCTCAAGCATGGTTCGAGAAAGGCCGACTGCTCTGGCTCCCAGGACCAAGGCTTTAACCATATCCAGAGGATTTCTAACCCCACCGCTGGCCAAAATTTCAGCTTGCTCTCTAAGGTCACCTAGATTTAAGAGGGTTTGGACCGTAGATTGGCCCCAAGTGTTCAGATAGGATCGGTCCTGCTCGGCTCGCTGATTCTCAATATAGGCAAAACTGGTGCCGCCGCGTCCTGAGATGTCAAAGGTCTTAAGCCCCAAATCAAGACCGGCTTGAACAGCCTTCTTATCCATTCCAAAGCCAACTTCTTTGAGAACGAGCGGCACCGAAATAGTTTGGGCATAATCGGCTAGATTAGTCCGCCAAGATTTAAATGCTCGCTCCCCTTCTGGCATCAGCAATTCCTGCATGAGATTGACATGAAGCTGCAAAAGTAAGGGCTGCATGGCTTCCACAGCCTTTTGTCCCAATTCAACAGGCTTATCAAGGCCGATATTGGTTCCCAAAAGAACATCGGGAGCAGCTGACCGGACAGCATAAGAATCATCACTAGGATTTTTCAGGGCCGGGCTATAGGAACCCGTGATAAAAAGCAGACCACAAGCCGCCGCCACTTGGGCAAGTTTTTGGTTGACGGCCTTAGCCTTGGCAGAACCACCAGTCATGGCATTGATATAAAAAGGAAAATCCCAGTCCCGTCCAGCAAAATGAGTTTTCAGATCAATCTCCGCCAAATCATACTTGGGCAAGGAAGACTGAATCAGCTCAATGTCATCAAAACTATTGTAGGGGGACTGATAGGCCAGAGCGTGCTTGATGTGCTGGTCTTTTCGATTTGTCATAAAGATTCTTGGCAAAATAGTAGCTCAATACCAGCTACCTGCCACCTTTCTATAAGTTTTTGACTGTCATCTGAATTGAATGATAGGGCAATACCACAATCGCCTCCGCCTGAACCTGAAGACTTGGCGACAGCATCTAAATCTTGTACCGCTCCTTCTAAAACCAAAAGTTCCTCGGTATAGATGGCAGGGTGCAATTCCTTCAGCAGATGACTGGCTCCTTGCAAGGACGTCTTGATAAGCTCCTTATTCCCAGTTTCCAGACCACTGGCTGCAGTCTTGACAGCTGCTTGTGTTTGCTCTAAAAAATCAGCAGTGATGGCTGATTTAACGTGCTTAATCATATCCTTGGAAATTGCAGGCTGACCAGTCCAGCCGACGAGGAAGTCAACAGCGAGAGCAGGTTTAATGATCTCAATCTGGTAGCCCCAATCTTTAGCCAGAACGTCCACCAGACTTTCCTCTGCAATCCAAGAACGTACCTGAGCTCGGTCAAAAGCTTTAAAGAGGACCAAATCCTCATAGGCAATACAGGCCAAGTCCCCCATCGAACCGTTATCGCCACGCTTAAGAAGAATATAGGTCGCTAATTTAAAAATCAAATCAACTGACCAGTCCTGTTCATAAAAAGCAGCTAAAGCCTTAACGACTAAGATGGTCACACTGCCGCTGGAGCCAATGCCAAACTTCTTGCCATCTTTTTCGAGCTTGCCTGTGATAGACAGACGAAAGGGATGAGGCTCGAGCCCCTGACTCTTAATAAAGTCGTGAACAACTGCGATAGTTTCCTGAATCAAGCTGTAGTTATCATCTGTTTCCAAACCAACCGCATAGTCAAACATATCCGAATAGAGCTGATAGTCTCTTGCTGTCTCGATTTCCCCCGTTAGATAAATGGGAATGTTTTTAATCAAGGCCTGCTGGCCAGGTGTCAAGATAGCGTATTCACCGGCCAGATAGAGCTTGCCACCAGTTTTAACAGCATACTTAGTCATGGGCTGGGTCCTTGGTCTTTGATACAATGGTGCGGTAATGCTGCCCCAAAATTTGAGCCAGCCTATCCAAATCTTTGGTCTGACAGAGAACCTTAACATTAGGTCCTGCATCCATGGTGAAATAACAATCATATCCCTGCTCACGCAGACTTCTAACGAAATCCATAGCCTGATAGGATTCTTCTGTCAAATAAGAAAAAGGCGGATGGGCTGACCTTGTCGTCGCATGCATTCTCAGAGCATTTTCTTCTGCCAATTGGCCAACCTTGGAAAAATCATTAGCAGTCAGGTAGCCCAGCATGGCCTGATAATCAAGGACCGACTGCTCTACCCAGTCTTGAAAATCGCTCGACGTTTCTGCACAGCGTTTCATCCCTTCTCGGCTGGAAATCGTCTTGGGCTGATCATTGAGCACCAGCATAATCATGGCCAAATCCAAATCGGTCTTGACCTGGTAAATTTCACCCGAGTCCTTGTCCCAAGCAGACAGCGGTCCAAAGAAGGACCGTGCCGAGGAGCCAGAAGCAAACTTGGCATACTGAGCTAGTTCCTTTTGACTGAGACCAAAGTCAAAGAGCTGGTTGCAGGCCTTGACCAAGGCCGAAAGGCCGCTGGAACTTGAGGAAAGTCCTGCTGCTGTTGGCATATTATTGCTGGTTTCAATCTTGACAAAGGGCTGACCCTCCTTGCGGAAAAAGTCAATAATCGTAGTCATCTTAGCATGTTCCTGCGGGCTTTGCAGGACTCCGCCGATATAAAATTCATCGCCTCGAGCTCCCTCGGGTAAAAAGGACAGGTCGGTCTTGGTGTACATATTTTCCAAGGTCAGCGAGATACTGCTGGTCGCTGGTATCATCTTCTCCGCATCAGCTTTCCCCCAATACTTAACAATAGCAATGTTGGCATAGGATTTTACACTTACAGATTTTCTATCCACGTGTTTACGGCTCCTTCTTTTTCGAGTTCTAAGGCTAGAGTGTCAGCCTGCTCTTGATTACGGCAGAGGGCAATAATACAGCCGCCCAGACCACCGCCAGACATCTTAGCTCCCATAGCTCCTCGGCTTTGAGCAACTTGGACCAGATGGTTGGCCTCTGGGCTAGAAACCCCCAGCCGATCCAATTCTTGATGGGCGCGGTTCATAGCCTGGCCGATAACGCTGAGGTCTTTAGCCAGAATCCCAACCTCGATAGCATTGGCTAAGTTCCCCAAATGATGCAAATAAGGCAAGGCTTTCTCTTCCAACTCACGAACCTTGGCTACAGCCTCTCTGGTATGCCCGTGAATTCCTGTATCGGCAATCACCAGACAGGCACCCAGATCAATAGCCATTTCTGAAAAACCCAGATTGCGAATGAACTTAATCGCTGTGTCACTGAGACACGTCTTAGCGTCCAGACCGCTGGGATTTTCATGGGCAATAATTTCCGCTTGATTGGCCAGCATTTCCAAATCTAAAATAGATAGGGGCTGATCAAAATAATCAAAAACCGCCCGAATAGCTGCGATGGCTACTGCTGCTGACGACCCCATCCCCCGCTTAGCAGGAACATTAGACTCGATCTTGACTGAAATATTTTGATCCGAGCGGTCCAAAAATTCCAATGCGGCCAAAACCGCTGTAGACAGAGGGTCGTCAATGTTAATAGTCAAGGGGGCTTCGGAAGCCTGCACCTGACAGACCACTTCAATATTTTTGAGAGGAAGTGCAATAGCTGAATAGCCATATACCACTGAATGCTCACCGATTAAAATAATCTTGCTGTGAGCTCTTCCAATTCCAATTTTCTGCGTCATCATCAATTTCTTTCGTTCTATTTCTTCTAATATTTTAGCTTAAAAAAGCAAAAAAAGCGACCTCAAGCTCTAAAAAGCTTCGGTCGCAAGGAGGAAATTTGCGCAGCACAAGGGAACTGGAATCTGTCAAGTGATATTGACAGAGCCCTCAAATACCCTTATAATGATGACTAGAAAGGAATTTTACATGAATACTAATACAAAAACTAAAACACTGGCCACGATTAATGGAATCGTTGGTCTTGTCGCTGGTATCTTCCTCCTCTTTGCCATTTTGTTTATCATTGGTGCTGCAGGTGCTGAAGTTGAGAGCGATGTCCCAACAGTAACAATTTTGGTGACGATTTTTATTTACATCGTCAAATTGGCTGTCCTCATCCTCGGTATCGTCGGAGCCGTTTATTATAAAGATGACAATCGTGTTTCGGCAGCACCAAGCGTTCTGCTTATTGTTGGCGGTGCCATCTCTCTCATCCCTTTCTTTGGATGGATCGGCGGTATCCTTGCTATTATCGGTGGTTCTATCTATCTGGCAAGTTTGAAGAATTTCAACCTACCGACATCGGGACAATTTTAATAGAAGCATTTTAGCATCAAAAGGAGGCTGGGCAAGACATCCATGATGGCTCCGCCCTCACCCACAGAATAATGAAAACGGACACACAGCCCTCACTAGGTGTATAATCTTAGTGAGGGCTTTGTGGTTGACGAGTTAATGATTCTAGTAATCGAGGGCAAAACTGATCCACTCTACTGACGAGCACCCCAAAATATGCGATAAGCATGAGTATAAAAATACGACTAAAATTCGGTAGATAAGCTCTCTTATTTTAGGAAGGAGGGAATTGTCATGGATGTTCTCTATCAATCTTGTGCAGGTATTGATGTCCATCAAGCCAATATTGTTGTTTGTATTTTACATGGGTCACTCACCTCAACTCGTCCAAAGCGTGAGATGGCAACTTTTGATACAACAACTAAAGGCCTACGTGCTTGCCACGATTTTCTTAGACAATTTCATGTGGAAGCCGTTGGTCTGGAAAGCACCGGTGTTTATTGGCGACCTGTCTGGCATGCTCTATGTGATGACTTCGAGTTGATACTCGCTCAACCAGCTCACATGAAGGCCATTCCGGGTCAGAAAACCGATAAGAAAGATGCTCACTGGATTGCTAAATTAACACGGATTGGTCTGCTTCCTCGGAGTTTCGTTCCCGATGAAACCATCCAAGAATTGAGAGAGTTGACCAGACAACGAAAACATTATGTGGAAAGCCGTAATCGTGAAACCAATCGTATTCATAAAATTCTTCAGTCAGGCGGCATTAAGATAACGACGTATATCGAAGATATTATGGGTGCTTCTGGTCGTCATCTCCTTCAACTATTGATTGATAAGACGCCTATTACTCCTCGCATTGTCCATCAATCAGTTTATACCACCTTGAAGAAGAAAGTGCCACAACTTCTGGAAGCTTTGGATGGTTATTTCTCTGACCATCATTGCTTTATGTTAAAGCAGTCCTTGGAGATTTATGATTTTTATCAGAAGCAGATTGAGTTGTTGGAAGAGCGAATCAATAGCTATCTATCACAATACGAGAAACAAGTAGAAGTTTTGGATTCTATTCCTGGTATCGATGTGATTACAGCTTCTGTCATCATTTCTGAGGTTGGTGTTGACATGAGCCAGTTTCCAACTGCTGGACATTTAGCCTCTTGGGCAGGACTTTGTCCTGGTAATAATGAGAGTGCTGGCAAGAAACGCAGTACCAAGATTCGACATGGTAATTCCTATTTGAAAAAATGCTTATGTCAAGCCGCTTTTGCCGCTAGGAATCAAAAAGGAAGTCCCTTAGTGGAACGATTTTATCAGATTCAAAATCGGCGTGGTCCACAGAAAGCAACAATTGCCCTAGCACATCAATTATTAAAAATAGCCTATATCCTCTTAAAAGGACAGATGACTTATTCTGAATTTTTAGCACAGAAAAAGACTACTAGGGACGAGCTAGTAGTCTAAATATAATTTTTTTCGCTTTGATTATATCATAGGGAGGGAATTTTTGCATTCTTTGTAGTTTTCGTATAAAAACTCGTCCAGCATTCCTGTTTTAAAATTAATTCTTGGCGCAGCGGTTAGCTGGTTTTCCTTTTGCCACAAGGTCAAAGTGAAAAATCTAAATGAATGTAACGAACACATTCATCTTATTGCCAACCTCAAAGGGTCCCCTCAGACTTTTTGACCTGTGGGGGTAGAAAGGTTTCCCCAGACCTTTTTAATCGGGAATAAAGCTTGCAAAGCAAGTATCAAAAACGCTCTTCTCCCCAGAGACCGTTTCAGGTCACCACCTTGAAAACTAGGGCGTGGAGAGAACCAAATTTTCAATTTTTGGTTCTCTCCACACCCTTTTTCTATGCTATTTTATATCGGTTAATTGACCTGATAATACGCCAACAGCTTAAAAGCCGATTCAACAAAGTAATGGACAGCAACAGACAGGGCTTCGTCTTTGACAACAAAGTCATCGTGGTGCCAGTCGGGTGCCTCTGCTTCACCATTGGAGCCAATAAGGGCAAAGACACCGGGAATCCGTTCCTGATAGGCCGCAAAGTCCTCTCCACCAGTCGATGGCAGGGTTTCAACCACTTCTGCAAAAGATTTGGAATGCTCAATGATTAGCGGTGTAATAGTTTTATCATTGAAAGTCACTTTAGGCGAATTCCCCCATTTGATAGCTACCTGAGCACCAAATTGTTCGGCAGTCGTATACACTACCCGCTCAAATTTTTCAATAACATCCAAGCGAACTTGGGGGGCAAACGTTCGTATAGTCCCTTCAAAGAAACCCTTGGCTGGCAGAACATTCCAAGTCGTTCCAACATCAATATGGGTAACAGACAGAACAGCTGAGTCAAAGGGAGAGACTGTTCTAGCAACAATAGCTTGGAGATTATTGACCATAGTCGTTACCGCTAAAACTGTATCCACACCCAAATCCGGCCGTGCGGCATGGGAGGAGACTCCCTCAACAGTCACTTCAAACTGTTCGACACCTGCCATGATGGCACCCGTTTTTAAGCCCAGCTGACCGGGCTTAAGATGAGGATAATTATGATAGCCAATGATGGCCGAAACATCATCGAGGCCGCCAGCCTCAATCACCTGATAGGCGCCTTGGAAGTTTTCCTCAGCTGGTTGAAAGATCAGACGAACAGTCCCCTTCAATTCATTTTCACGCTTCTTCAAGATTTCTGCTGCTCCCAATAGGCTGGTCTGATGGAAATCATGACCGCAGGCGTGCATGGCACCATTGTCACTGGCATAACCGAGACCAGTATTTTCCTGAATCGGCAGGGCATCAATATCTGCCCGCAGAGCAATAATGGGGTGACCAGAACCAATCTCAGCAATCAAACCCGTTTTCAGAGGATAATTCAGCGCTTCAATCCCCAAATCTGCCAGATAGGATTTGAGAAAGGCTGTTGTCTCATACTCCTGTTCCGAAATTTCTGGGTGAGCATGGATATAATGGCGGGTCTGGGCTAATTTTTCATAAAAATCTGATGACATAAAATCCTCCTTCAATAATATTGGATGACCGACAGCCTCGAAAAACCTTGCATGTCTGGAACAGTCTGCTTGACTGTACTTACCTAATCAATATCAATTAAAAATTTTTGCTCTGGCGTTTTTGACAGATAGTGCCGATTGTGTGGTTGAGACCACTGAGCATCGAAATCTATATCATCAGCAAAGCGGGAGTTAAAATCGACAAAAAGCTTCTCCTTCTTGGTATCCCAGCCACGCGCAATATCGTGAAAATAGGTATTGTTCTTAAAAGCTGGGATTTCATACAAATCTCTTGCATAACCCCAGATATTTGGGTAATCAACAATCCGATGCTTGATTGGACCTAAATTGCGATAATAATGGGTATCAAAGCGCGCCAGAGTCACATAGAGACGGACATCCGAATCGGTGACATAATCGCCAAAAAGAAAACGCTGGGTGGCCAACCGCTTTTCAATAATGTCCAGTGTATTAAAAAAGTCATCAAAAGCCTCTTGATAGGCCACCAAGGATTGGGCAAACATCATTCGATAGACCCCATTGTTAACAAAGGGAAAAAGGACCTGATCATTAAAGTTATTGATAGCGTCTCTCAAGGATTCTGGATAGAGATTAGGCGCATCTGGCTTTTGGAACGGCTTGAAAGCCACTTCAAAATAGTTGGTCAAGCGATGATAGTCGTTATTGACGACTTCCTGCTTATCGACATCAATCAGGGCAGGAACTGTTGTCCGGCCCGCATAGTCAGGATCTGCCCGATAGTAAAATTCAGCCAGATACTCGGCACCAGTAACAGGATCTCTGCCATCAGCATCATAGGCGAATTCCCAGCCATACTTACGGCGGTCGGGATCGTCCGTGTGGCCGACTTGATTGATGGAGATAGCGTCCTCTAGGCCTAGGAGCTCACGAACAATTGACGCCCGATTGGACCAGTGACAGCCCCGAGCCCAGAAGAGACGGTATTTGCCAGCCTGTGCTTTCAAATCATCAGGACCATCACCAAAAGGGCGGGTGAAATGATTAGGCTGGCGCTGGAAGGCACCGCGCTCATCTATTTCTGACTTCGTTTCAACTGGACGAATTTTTAGAGTAACGGGTTTGATTGGTTTCGTATGTTGTGTCATAGGTATAGCCTCTTTTTCTAACGGTAACGTCTGATCGCACGATCCTGTGGTTTTAGCCACTCCGTCGTATCTGGTCCTTTGGGAAGAATCTGATGCGGATTGTCAATAGCACTGAGATGGTAATGCTTTTTAATATGGTCGAAATGGGTGGTTTCCTTAAAAGCAGGCTGACTGTACAAGTCTCTAGCATAGGCCCAGAGGTTAGGAAAATCAATCAATCGATTGCGATTGCAGCGAAAGCCGTTGTAATAAGCAGCATCAAAGCGAGCTAGGCTGACATAGAGGCGAATATCTGTGTCTCTAATCTGATCACCAAACAAGAATCGAGAATGGCTCAGGCGTTCTTCTAAGTCATCCAACCGTTCGAAAAGTCGGTCATAAGCCGCTTCGTAAGCAACCTGGCTGCCCGCGAAGCCCGCCTTATAGACACCATTATTGATATCATGAAAAATCACTTCATTGAGAGTGTCAATCTCACTTGCCAGCTCAGTCGGATAGAGGCCTGGAGCCCCCTCCTTGTGCAAAGGCCGCCAGTCAGTCTCCCAAATCTTGAGCAGTTTGTAAAAGTCGTTATTGACCAATTGCCCAGTTTGTAAATCAACTAGGGCTGGCACCGTAAAACGTCCCTGATAGTTAGGGTCTGTCCTCAAGTATATCTCACTCAGATAGTGAATCCCTAAGACAGGATCCTTACCATCAGGATCTAAGGTGAAAGCCCAGTCCGTCCGCTTAACATCTGTCGGCCGAATAGGATCTACGACTCCGACACTGACAGCATCTTCCAAACCCAGTAACTTGAGCGCAATCAACTGCCTATGGGCCCAAGGGCAAGCATAAGAGACCAACAGCCGATAACGATTTTTCTCGACAGGTAACTGATCTGGTCCAATGCCAAAAGGTCTGGTAAACTGAGTCTTTTGACGGTGGAAATTTCCCTCTTTATCAACTTCTTTAGCAACAAAACTAGTTGGCATAGGCTTCCCTCCTTGGAATTTCTGGAATTTGACCAACCAAGGACTCAGGTACATCCTGACCGTAGCCCATGGCCTGCAATTCTTGGAAAGTGAAGGCCAGCCAAGTCTGGTCTAAGATTTCTCCACCATGTTGTTTTAAATATTTTTTTAAAAGCGGCATCCTAATACCTCCCCACTTCACTTTCAAAACGGTAGCCTTCGGGTAAAAAGAAGCCCTCATCTTCCATCCACTGACGGCCTTCCGGACTGCTGTGTTCAAAATGCGCAAAGGCCGTCTTGTTGCGGCGAAAGCCATATTTTTCATAGAGCTTGAGGGTCTGCGGATGAGTGTATAGGATGACATTGATACCTTGGAGGCGCTCCAAAAGTCCTGTAATAATGGCATGTCCTACCCCTTGGCCCTGATAATCGGGAGCAACAGCCACGTTATAGATGGCCCCTTGAGAAACAAAGTCCGTAAGCGCTCGGCCGACGCCAATCACCTTTTGACCGTCCTTTATAAAGATGGTAATATCGCTGTTTTTAAAAGCTTTTTCATGCTCTTGGCTGCCCGATTGACTGAGACCAGCACTTTGCAGGACAGCTGTCACTTGGCCGTAGTCAACTGATTGAGGATCGGTTTCAATCTGATAGTTAAATGTCATACCAAACGCCTCCTACTTGTAGCTGGGTGAGTAGTCTTCACCGAAATATTTTTGATTAATCTTTTTCGAAGTACCGTCTTTAATGACCTCCTTGATAGCCTTGTTGACATCCTTTTGCAGCTGTTTTTGATCCTTAGCAAAGACAAAATAACTATAAGGTTCGGCCAGCAGCTCCTTTTGCAGGGAACCAGTGACAGGTTTACCGACCAGCTTGAGTCCCAATTCTTTTTGATAGTACTCAAACATTGGTTTATCCATAAGCAAGAAATCGTACTTGCCAGATTCAACGCCTTGCAGCTGGCTTGATAAATCCTCCTCGCTGTAGTTTAGATTAATCCTCTTGTCAGGATGCTTCTTGTTAAAATCTTCGATAGCCGTTGAGGTATTAACACCCGTAGCTCCCACCGTTGAATGGCCAGCCAGATCATCCCAAGAATCAGCCTGCTTAGCCTCTTTACTGTCGGACTTGTAGATAACCACATAAGCATTCTTGAACATAGGGTCGGAAAAGAGATAGTTCTTCTGCCGCTCTGAATTCTTGGCAATATTATTAACCCCCATCTGATAGCGGCCAGAATTAAGACCAGAGAAGATTGAATCAAATTCCGTCTTCTCGAGTTTTAGCTTGTATTGGGGCAACTTTTTAAAAACTGCCTTGAGCAGTTCGATATTCTGCCCTGTCAGCTGGTCCTTGTCATCAGTATAAGTAAAAGGTTTGGGACCGCCAGAGGTTGCTACAGTCACTGTCGTCTGCTTGACTGCCTGCTTATGGTGGTTGACTCCCTTTAGGGAAAATATGCTAAGCAACAGCCCTAAAACAATCAAAACCGCTATAGCGATTGTCCACTTCTTTTTCCTTGTCATCCTAACACCAACTTCCTAAGCAATGATTTCCCCTATCTTACCGCAATCTAACAGACTTGAAAAATCACTCTTTTTTATAGTGAGCCATAAAAAAACTTTATAGATACAGGAGCTTCCTAATCATGATTTTTGATGTAAGATAGTAGATAAAATTCAACAAGTTTGACTTGGGGATAGCCACTGCCATCAAGACCTTCTGTTCAGAGTCCGATTGCGTAATATCCCCCTAAAGTCGGACCTAGCCATAATTTAGGGAGGACGCTATGCCAAATTGGAAAACCTTACTAGAAAGCTATAAAGAAAACTTTTTGCGGGATTTAGCAGGATTGATTGCCATTCCATCTGTCAAAGACGCTGCCAGTGCTGATGAGAGTGCTCCTTTCGGTCAATCAGTCAAAGATGCTTTAACCTACATGATGGCCCTGGGAGAACGGGACGGCTTTAAGACGAAAATCATAGATAATGTCGCTGGCCATCTGGAAGTCGGTCAAGGGCAGACGATTTTTGGTATCCTCTCCCACTTAGATGTCGTCCCAATTCAAGAAAACGACTGGCAAACAGCCCCTTTCAATCTGACCCAAAAAGATGGTTGGCTCTACGGCCGCGGAGTTTCTGATGATAAGGGCCCCACCCTAGCGGCCTATTATGCCTTAAAAATGATTCTCGACGCTGGTTTATCACTCAACCAGCGGATTCGCCTCATCTACGGAACCGATGAGGAAAACGACTGGGACGGTGTCAAGGTCTACTTTGCCAAGGAAGCTATGCCTGATTTTGGCTTCGTTCCCGATGCTATTTTTCCGCTGATTTATGCTGAAAAAGGTATCATCTCCTTTGATTTTCACAAGACCTATTCCGAACAGGCCCCTTCTTCCCTAATTTTTGAGTCTGGTCAGGCTTATAATGTTGTTCCGGATTGGGCTCAAGCCCGCCTGACCGGCCAGACAAATCTCCAGAATGATTTTCAAGCCTACCTCAAACGATTTAATCTTGAAGGAAGCTGGCAGCGCCAAGGCCAACAGCAAACGCTCAGTCTGAAAGGGCTGGCTGCCCACGGTGCTGGTCCTGATAAAGGTATCAATGCTGCCCTCTACTTAGCCCACTTCCTAAGAACCCTTCCTCTCGACCCATCTGCCAAGGATTATCTAGACTTCATTGTCAGCTACTTCTTTGCAGATAATAAGGGAGAGAAACTAGGAATCGCCTACAAGGATCAAGAATTGGGACAAGTGACCGTTAACCCAGCTGTCTTCTCATTTGAAAAGGGACAAGCCCGAATCGGAGTCAATCTCAGGTATCCGCAATCCGTCATCTTTGCTTCTCTACAGGAAAAACTTAACCAGCTTGCCCAGCAAGCAGGCTTTGAAATACGCGAGAAAAGCCACCTTCTGCCAAGCTATACCGCTCTTGACGACCCTAGGATTCAGACTCTGCTTAATGTTTATCAGATGGAGACTGGCGACACCAGCCCAGCACTGGCCATTGGCGGCTCAACCTATGGCCGTCTCCTAAAAAACGGAGTCTCTTTTGGTCCCGCCTTTCCTTGGTCCATCCATACACTCCACCAGCCCAATGAAGGCATAAAATTAGAAGAGCTCTGGCAAGCTACCATTATTTATGCCAAAGCCCTCTACCGTCTCTGCACGGTTGAAGGCACTAAGATCAGGGCGGACTGAGATCTCCCTAACATCAGCACTCATCAAACTTCAAGTTGACCTAAGCCCATCAGCCTCAAAATCCAGCGCTAGCATCGCTAGCAGGACTGGACTGTCAAGCCAAAACCAGCCCCACACAGACAAAAACTGCCCGCTTCCTTCAATCCGGACAGTTTTTTTATTGAATATTCAGCTCATTTCAATTCAAAAATCCATGGTGGTTAAAAAGGTCTGAGAGACCTTTTTAACCAGGAAATGAAGCTTGCAAAGCAAGTGTCAAAAACGGTCTTGGGAGAGACCGTTTCAGGTCACCACCTTAAAACAGGACATGGTGAGAACCAAAATTTTCAATTTTGGAGTTGAGCCCACTCCCACGGCGGGAACTGGCAGACTATGTACAGTTTGTACAGTTCATTACTTAGACTTATTGGGGACGACTAAATCCTTACTGCTTGGAGCATAGTCGCCGCCTAAGAATTTCTTATTTAATCGATCCAATGTGCCATCCTTTTGCAAGGCTTTAATGCGTTTATTGACAAAGGCCTGTAAGTCTTTGTTATCACTGGTGAAGAGGTAATAAATATAGGGTTTTTCCGAAGATTTTAAATCAATCGTTTTGAGATTAGTGAGCCCCTGAGACTTGATAATACTATTGACGGATGGGGCATCGAAAATCTTGAAATCATACTTGCCATCGTTGAGCCCCGTCAGCATCTGGGTAATATTTTCTTCGCTGTACTTTAATTTAGCTGGGTTATCTGGATGCTTCTTATTAAAATCCTCCAGCTGACTGGCCCCCGTAGTTCCTTGAACAACAGGGCTGGTGTGGCCTCCGATATCATCGAAAGACTTGATCGCGCTGTCCTTAGGGACAACTAAAACCGAAGGAGTTGCAGCCGTTGGATAGGAATAGAGATACTTCTTGCCCCTCTCCTTAGTATAGCTGAGATTATTGCCGACAAAATCAAATTTGGCAGAATCCAGACCGGAGTAGATATTATCACCCTCAATCTGCTGAATTTTCAATCGATAGTCCTTAGACCCCTTGAAGATCTCTCTGGCTAACTCAACATCGAAACCAGTTAACTTGCCCTGTTTATTTTGATAAGAAAAGGGCCGAGTAGTCCCAACGGTCGCAAAGGTAACAGTCCTCTTCCCTGAGGAAGCTTTTGAGCAGCCGCTGACGATGAAAACCAATGATAGTCCCAGACCGACAAGTCCTAATAATTTTTTAAATCGCATAGAATACTCCTTCTTCTAATTCTTCAGCAAGATGACATGTGAAAATGGCTTAATCACCACACAGCCATCAAAAACCTTGCAAACGTGTCTGGATTGCTTTCCAAGCTAGAGTTCTTGGACAAAGTAATCAAATAGAGCCTGCTGGCTTGAGAGGCCACCATCCAATAAAAATTCTGGATGCCACTGGACACCGATGAGTTTGGTGTTATCATTGGACTCTACAGCTTCAATCACACCGTCTCCGCTCCAAGCTGTCGCTTCCAAATGGGAAGCCAAGTCTTTGATAGCCTGATGGTGAACTGAATTAACCAGACTGCCATCAGCCAGTAAGCGAGACAGACAGCTGCCCTCCTTAATCTCAATCGAATGGGCTAATTGGGTCGGGGGCTGACCAGCATGCTTGGGGATGTCTTGATAAAGACTGCCTCCCTGAGCAACATTGTAGAGCTGAAGACCGCGGCAGACTGCAAAGATGGGTTTAGCCTGACTCAGAGCCTCTTTGATTAGAGCTAGTTCCCAGCGATCCCGTTCGGGGAAATAATCCTGACTATCCGTCACCTTTTCCTCTCCGTATAATTCAGGACTAACATTCTGACCGCCTGTCAAAATCAGTTTATCAATAGCTGCAATGTAATCAGCAGCCAGCTCCTGCTCACTCATGGGGATGTAGAAAGGCAGGCCGCCAGCCCGCTTGACTCCGTCACCAAAATTTCTGGAGACATTCAGATGAATGATAGGCGAATCTGAGCTAATAGGCTTCTCATTGCTGCTAATTCCAATAATCGGACGTTTCCCCACAGCTACCTCCTTGAAAAATAAGTTTATGCTATCATCATACCCTAACCTGCCGGCTCTGCATAATCTATATTTTTTATGGTAAGTAATAACCTTATTTTATGGAGTGATAGTTATCTGGGAACATCTAAAAAACAAAGAAAATCAAAAATAAACAAGGCGGTGCAGGACAGGCAATATCTAGCGAAGGCAACAAGACTTCGTTTTGCTTATCAAAAGTATGCTTTACTTTAATAGCCTGAATGGCTAAAAGAACTTCAGCTTTTCCGCCATTTTTCCAATAAAAAACTTCTAGCAGAAAACCACTAGAAGGTCAATGTATCGTTGCAACTGAACGTCTTGAATTATCAGGTCGCAGGGAACCCAGAAGACCCTAGGAGGCGGCCAAATGATAGGGTTAGCTTCTGCGAAAGACTCTATCCTCTCTCGCTAACTAAATACAAGTAACACTGATCTAAAACTAGCCAATATCGGCTATATAAGTTTGGGTTCTATCAATGCTTGTGTATAGCTTAATTCAGCCTCAAGATTATCTTCTTGAGGCTTAGCCTTATTATCTTCTGAATACTGGTAAATCGTTTTACGCAAGGCTTTTGAGCACTCCCGAAAAACTTCATGCGGTTTCTTGTGATTGTAATGAGCTCTGGTATGAGTCGCCTCCATAATGAGAATCTTACTGGTAATCAAATGGTGTTCAATGGCGATTTGAACGGATTTATGGATTAATAAGTCAAGTAAGTGTCCATCTTTGATCCGAAGTTTCCGGAATTTTGTCAGAGAGGACGGTTCAATGACAGAATCCTCTAGGACTAAACCGAGAAAAACATTTAAAGGCCATATCTGAAGACGAGCGCTCCACCACATCGAAATCGAACAACTTATAAATGTCTTTTAATAAGAGATATTTAAACATCATGATTGGTAATTGCGTCCAAAGTCAAGACGATAGTTCTTTTCCAATTCATTATAAATAAAACTGAAATCACAGAGCTCCATTAATTGGCGTAAAAAAATGAGTCTTTGGAACAACGATATCATAGAGTTTGAAATAGGGACTAACTTCTAAAGTTAACTGATTATCAAGCATACAATCGCCTAAACTTTAGTATAGAAAAAAAGCCATCAATTGATGACTTTTTCAGTGGGCTCAACTATACCTCGTGGTTTGTTGTCTTTTTTACTCTACTAAAATTGCTAAGTATTCATCTAAACGTTCGTTGACGTACTTAGCAAACAAATCTTCCATGGTAGACACTTGACCTTTGGCATGAAAGTCATCAAAAGCTTTATAATAAGATAGACGATCTGTAAATTTAATATCAATCGGTGGCAATCCTGCTTTCATCAACTCAAGATTAACCAAAAGCCGGCCTGTTCGGCCGTTGCCATCAATAAAGGGATGGATACTTTCAAAATCGATATGAAATTTGGCTAGCTTGGTAATGATTGAGCTTGAATCCTTTTGATAATCTTGCAGAAGCCGCTCTATCTTAGGGCGTATCATATAAGGCGAAGTGGGTTCATTAGCAGCTCCCATGATTCTAACAGGAACTTTTCTATAGACACCTCTATCTTCCTTTTTATCTGACAGAACAAGGTAATGAATATCTTTAATGACTTGCTCCGTTAAGAGATGGTTTTCTGAAACCAGTGTTTGCACAAATTGAAAGGCTTCCTTGTGACCAATGGCCTCAAGGTGATCCTTCAAAGGTTTCTGATCAATGGTCAACCCTCTTAGCACCATATCGGTTTCCCGAAGGGTCAAGGTATTTCCTTCAATCGCATTAGAATTATAGGTGTACTCTACAAGAAATTCCTCATTTAGCCTATCTAGCTCACCACTAGTCAAAGGCCTCCTTGTTGCTAGGAGTGACTTTTTCTCTTCAATCACTGATAGTAAACTAGAAGCCTTTTTATAACGACCATCACTTGGCTGTGCTGCATCCGCTGGTATTCTCCAAATTTTCCCATCGCGATAAGCGCCTTCAATTTTCCCTTGAACACACAAGGTTCGCACGCGCCTATCAGAGATTCCCCAACGTTCAGCAGCTTCTTTTGTTGTAATGTACATCTGCTCTACCTCTTTTCTGACTTCAATTGTAGCATTTTCGGAACAATAGGTCTATTTGCGGAATAACATTAAGACATTTGCGGAACAATAGTGGCTTTTATGTTATCATCTAAAACTGCATGACGATATTCTCCACCAATATATTAGGGTATGGTTCTCCTTGTTGGTTTAAGTGTAGAACACTTTATAAATTCTGTCTAGTTTAGTGTAACCTATTCAATCCTACTTTCTTCTGTGATATATGGCTCCATGCTACACCTCTATTATTTCTTTTTATGATAAAACCTACATTTAATTTAACCCAATCTATCTTTCAGTTCTTATCTCTTCATGTGAACATACTTATTTTATGGTACAATAGAGACACTGTTATACAAGGAGGTGTGCTATGACCCTTGATGTAAATAAGGAAGAATTAACAATTTTAGGGATTCCTTTTGATAACTTTACAGATTTTGATACCGTCTGGTATGCCATTGGTTCATCAATGATTGAAAATTATGAACCGACTGTTCAAGATGTGATTGATTTAAAAGCTTATGTTATCAACAGGCGAAAGGAATTGAACCTTGGTTAAAAATCAATACGAAGGCTATGAGTACATTGACCCTAATAATCAATACACCTATCCAAATTCTACAGTCTTAATCAACAAACAAAACATTACAAATATTGAAGAAGCCTATCGAAACGAACATTTATTCGTTACTAGAAGGCTCGCAGACTTGCGATTAAAGGCTATTGAAGTCAATTCTATTAGGGAGATTTTAGCTATCCATAACTATTTATTCCAAGATGTTTATTCTTGGGCAGGGCAATATCGTAGAGTTAATATTTCAAAAAGTGGTAATCCTTTTATGCCATTACAATCTTTTAACACTGCTGAAACCTATATGAACCAGCTTATTCATACCTATCATCAAACGGCTAATTCAAAAGATGAGATTATTAAACAATTAGCAAAAATCCTTGATAACCTTAATTATTTCCATCCTTTTCGAGAAGGTAACGGACGAACTCAACGAGAAGTTATTCGTTCTTTAGCACTATCAAAAGGATATTCGGCACAAATACGCGTTGAACAAGATGATGACATTTATAATCTTTATATGGACGGAACAGTCTATGGAGATTTAGGGAAGTTAGAAGAACTACTTGGTAAAATACTTGAAAAATTGTAAATTAGTTTGCTTTCTTATCTGCTGTTATATTTAATTAATTCCACTTGAACGTACGCAATAATATTCTATTGATGGCATCCTTTATAAAAAAATCCTTTTGTCATCTGCTATATGAACGGCACCCCAAAAGTTAGATTTTGTGTCTAACTTTTGGGGTGCTTTTCTTATAAAATTAAGTTACGACGATAAATGAATATATGAGCTAAGAAAAACTGGGGGACCTTGTTCCCAACTTAGTAAAGAATATGATGACAATATTGCCATCATTGATTCCTTTTATAAAAATTTTGTACTAAATTCTCAAATTTTTGTCTTGATAATAGCGGCTAAGAACCTCTTTGAATTCTATCCCATCATAACTGATTTCAGTATGATTTTGGTATTTTTTAACCGTGGACAGAGGGCGAGCAAACTCCTTTAGGCGATAATAACTAATATTTTTTAGTTTATCAATATCACCTTTATGGACAATCATTCCTCTACTTTTGAAAAGGTCTAACTGTTCCTTCCATGAAAGTGCAACTGGTTTATCACTCATTTTTTCTCCTTTACAACAAAAAAAGCCCCACGTCAGACGTATCTGTCCATAAGGAAGTGGGGGGGTTGTCATCTTATGCATATATTAACACACGCACTGCGTGTTTGCAATATAAAAGTTAAAATAATTATTTTTAAAATCTAATATACTTAGTCGGAGCAACAAAGAAATTGAGAAATTTCACCTTATTGAAGAGGTAGGCGATAAAGAGGCTAATCAGCCAACCGCCTGCAATTCCAATCAGGACATGGAGGAGCATGCTTTGAACTCCAAGCCGCAGAAGCATAATCCGAATGGCACTGAGTACTGGTGAATGGAAGATATAAATGATCAGGCTGGATTTTCCCTTATCCGCAAAATAGTTGAAAAAGCCATTGTGAGGCAGACGCGGATAAAGCAAGAAAGCCAGAAAAACACTAAGAACAAAGACCAGTCCTTCTGGGCCAGGGGTTAGGTAGCTGACCCCATTTTTGAAATCAAACTGGATCCACCAGAACAGGTAAAGAGCTATTAAAGCCGAGATGACTAAAACTTTCTGAGTTAGGTGGGTGGCTAATTTTTCCAGTGATACTTGACTCAAGAAATGTCCCAGACAATAGATACCAGACCAGAGCAGGGTTCCTTGCAGGAGGAAGATCGAAGAATGTAAGGGATAGCTAAGAATACTGGTAACAGCAGTTACAGTCAAGAGCTTCTTCTGATCCTTGATGAAAACTGAGAGCAAACCAACGTAGAGGCTGACACCCCAGAGCACATAAAGGTACCAAGAAACGGCAATCGGCCGCTTATAAATAGCTAATAAATCCGCCAGCGAAGTCCCCTCTCTAACGCTCCCACCACCTAATTTCTGGAAAAAGAAGTAAGTCACACAAAAGAGAAGATAGGGAATCAGGAGATTCAAGGATTTCTTGAGAACATACTTGGGATAAGCCTGCAGATCTTTGACCGGCTTAAAGAGGTAACCTGATAGGGCAAAGAAAACCGGTATATGGAAGATATAAAAACACTGGATAATAAATTGAAAGCTGTTATGATAGGCCTCAAAAGCCCCTGAGGTTTGCATCCCCTTAAAGACATGGCCAACCAGCACCAAAAAGATAGTAAATCCCTTACCAAAATCCAACCATTGAATACGTTTCATGTAAGTCTCCTCTTATCATTGAATAACCACTTCCACCGCTGCTTGAGCAGCCTTGATGGTGTAGTAGCCATTTCGCAGCTGTTTCCCCATAGACTTGCAATTAGCTTTCATCTGGTCATAATCACCTTGACTCAATTGAGCTAGTCGGTTATCTAAGTCTGCCAGAGAATCTAGGGTTAAGCCCAAACCATGCTCCTCGATAAAGGGAGCTAGAGCCGCCTCTTTCCAGATGATGACTGGCAGGTTAGTGCTGAGATAAAGTGAAACCTTATGAGGATTGTTATAGCGCATATAGTCCCCAAAAGGTCCTTGACAGGAATCCACCGCAGGACCATCCCAAACAAGACCAAAACCGTATTGACTGATCATTGATGGAATCTCCGTAGATGTCTTTGACCCGCAGTAAGTCAAGTTTTCCGAATAAGGCTGGGCATCACTCTTGAGACCGTAGAGGTAAAAAGGTGTTTGCGTATGAAGTTCTCTCAAAAATCCACTCTTATCCAGATTTCCTGCAAAGACCACCGTTTTCCAATTCTGGACAGACTTCTCTGGCAGGTCGACAGGCTGGGCATAGTCAAAAACTTCTAAGGAAATCATCGGCACTTCAAGCTCTTGATTACGCAACCAATTTGCCATCTGATCATTATGGACAATCAGGCACTGGGCTTCCTGCAAGAGAGCTAGTTCTTCTGCAATTTCACTAGCTCCCTTTTGCTCCCGCAGGGTTTCAATATCATGAATGAGAAGAATCTTATGCCGATTAAAAGCTAATTTTTTGAAGAGCTTTTTCAAAGAAGGGCGGCCAAACATGGAATACTGCAGAAAACAGATGTCGTCAGCCTGAATCCCTTTGATTTTCTTGGCTAAGATATAGTCTTCACCTAAAATCTTAACAGCTCTGGGAAGACTCATGTCGTAATTAATTCCTAAAAATCCCATCGTTTTAAGAAAACTGCTGATATCACGCTCAGCTTTAGAGGCCGCAGTATTGGTATCGTCTCTGATAAAATCTAATAAATATTTTTTTGTCATTTTTCATTCACTGTGTTAAAAAGTCGGCTGCAATGGCACAAAAGTTATCAATCGTTCAACCTAGCGACCGCCTCACCTACCGCTTGTTTAGTATAGGAACCTGAGCGGAGGTCATGACTGAGTCGTAAACTATTTTGGGCAAAGCTCTGGTAGCTAGCTTGAGTTAAGCCAGCAAAGTATTTTGGCAAATCCTGCAGACTATCGACAACCAAGCCAATGCCTTGCTCCTGCACAAAGCCAGCCAGAGCTGACTGACTCCAAACAATAACTGGCAAACCAGAGGCGATATAGAGGGATAGTTTGTGAGGATTGTTATAACGCAAGTAGTTTCCAAAAGGACCATTGCATTCATCAATCGAATTCCCATCCCAGACCAGACCAAACCCCTGTTTTAACTGACTTGGCAACTGATCAGGAGGAAAGGAACCATGGTAACAGACCTGATCCTTGGCTTCCTGTTCCACATAGTTTGGCCCGTACAGATCAAAGCTCAAACTATTGATGTCAGCAAGTTTTTCAATATAAGGACTCTTGTACGAGCTGAGATTTCCAGCGATAGTCACTGACTTAGAAAATTGGGCTTCTGCAGGCTCAAGTTCGGTTAGATAATCAAAGATTCCCAGCACCACTAGTTTATCCTCAGACAGGCCCTTAGACAAGAAGAAGTCCTTCATAACTTGATTATGGACAATCAGCTGATCGACCAGCTCTAGCATGCAATCAAATTCCTTTTTATGCTGGTCATTATTGAGATAAGCTACATTTCGGAGCTCTTCAACATCGTGGACTAAACAAATGAAACGAATCTGTTTCTTTTTCTTCAAACGGCGCAAAAACTTTTCCCGTCCCAACTGACGATGATGAAAAGGATGCTGTAAAAGGACAATACTCCCCTTTTCAATCCTCCGATAAGCTTGTTTCCAATCCTGATAAAAAGTGATTTGATTAACCAGCTTGATCAAAAAACTAGACTTTTGCGACTGCAGTCGAATGTGCAGAGTCTCAAAACCTTGCGGTTCTACAATCTTGGCAACATCACTTGTTGCCTTACTGCCAGCATGCTGCCTATCAGCGCTGCGCACTTCAACAATTTGATATTTTTTCATCGTTTATTTTCTGTTTTATTTCTCAAAAGAAGACTTGTCAGGGAACTTTTCTGCTAAGATTTTACTAATCCAGGCATTCTCTGCTTGAAAGTCAACAGAACTTTCATCATCATTGATACAAACCATCTTATAGGCCGACTGACGAACGAGTCTAGCAATCTGCTCCTTATCAGCAATCGGAATATACTTACCAATTTTTCGGGTTTGCGGATAAAAGCGATTGGTCTCAATGTTCCAATAACTCATAGCCCAATGGTTGATATCCTGATTGCTGCGGATGCGATTGCGGCACATCTCGTCTAAGTAGGCAGCTTCCTTATCCCAGACCTCAGCATAGGTTGATTTTAGCGAGGGCAGTCCGACATGGACATTTTCGTAACCCATAATTCCTGAATAAAAGAGACTTAAGAGGTTATAGAGATTAAACTTACCATAGCGATAATTAAAATATTTGCCTAAATGTTTTTTAAAATTAGGCTTGTGATAAAAATACTTGTTAATCAGACGGCCATTATTAACCTCAATATGATTAAATTCACCCCTAGGAATGATCGGACGATAGATGGCCTGCAGCCTTGGCAGACCTCTATGGAAGAAATCATCCGGCTCAACAGGACGATTGATAAACATATCATCACCAAAAAGGACAAAATGCTCACTCAAGTCAGGAATACGATGCAGATTGAGTTCGATTACATTGGAATTAAAGGTTGGTAAGTAATCCTTTGGAATATAGTCCTCATGCCGGACCAAGCGTAACTTTGGGTGGCTGGTATCCAGCCAATCAGGAACATGACCATAGGTGACAAAGAAAATTTTATGAACCCAAGGAGCATAGGCTTCAACCGCCCGAAACCAGTAGTTAAAAGCAGACATTTCTCGATAACGGTTAACACTGTCTGCCTGAGGCGCCTCCACACTGGGGCCAGTCTCATACTTGGTCTTGTTCTTGAGCCAGTCGGGATCACTACCATCCACCCAAGGAACTACAAAATCAATTTTGGGCATCATTATTTTCTCTCCCTCTTTGGGTAAGCATTTTCAGCAGATTGTTTTCTAACTCTTGAGCAGCATGGCGGATATCATAACCAGAGTCTTGAAAGTGTTGGACAGTTTCCTGCTCAGGCAGACGACTTTCCTGCTCAGATAGCTTTTCGATCAGCTCTGCCCATTCCTTAGGTGATTTTTCTAACGAAGCAAAATAAACGTTAGGATTAATCTTAATCTCCTGAGGTACCCCTTCTTCTGACACTAACACTGGTAAGCCATTGGCCTGAGCCTCAAAAGGCGCTAAGGGCAAACCTTCAAACTTGGACGGGAAGAAAAAGAGGTCAAAGACACTGAGCCATTCGGAAACATTCTTTTGCACACCGGCGAAGATTACCTTATCAGCCACGCCTAACCCGTCAGCCAAGGCCTTGAGCATGGCTTCATCATCTCCTTGACCAATCAAAACCAAACGAGCTTGAGACTTAACTTTAACCAGTTCAGCAAAAACACGAAGGATAAACTCTTGATTCTTCTGAAAATGCAGGCGGCCGACATGACCAATAACATAGGCATCTTGGAGCCCATACTGCTGACGAATAGACTGACGGGCTGTTTCAGAAAAACGACTGGCCTCAATATCAATGGCATTGGGAATAATCTTAGCCTGCCTGAGGGCTTCTCCCTCATAGAACCAAGCCGCAGCCCTATCCGAACAGGCCCAAAAGTCTGTTGTCCACTTTGAAATCCGCTTTTTATTATAGTTGTGAAGCTTTCCCCGTAAGCGGCTGTCCATATTTTGACTATTATGGCTGTGAACAATACGTACGGGAATCCCATATTTCTTAGCCTGCTTAAGATAGTCAATATTAGCAAGGCTATTGATATTGACCCAGAGGGCATCATAGTCCTTGGCATACTCCTTAAAGAAATGACGGAGCTCACCATAGTATTTGAAGGGATTTTGGCTGCGAGCCGTAATATGAAAAATGCTTGCTCCCCTTTGAACAAGCTCTTCTTCATAGGCGATGGGATTCATAGAATTACACAAAAAATCAACATGAAGTTTGGTTTGATCAAATCGCCTAACATAATTCATCAAGAAAGATTCGACCCCGCCAGGGTTCTCATTCATGCCAAAAATCAGAACTTTTTTCACAGATTTACCTCTCCTTACGAGCATTCTGTTTGACCCTAACCAGGTAGACGAGCGAGGCCAAACGATAAGCATGATACTTGATTAACCAGAGGGGGATATCACCCAACCCCTTGACTTTTTTCAGACTCATACCAGAAAAAGCGGCGGCAAAGAGTTCTGAACGACTGAACTCCTTCAGTCTAGCAAGTTTCGCCTTATAAGACTGCGGATTATTTTGGTGAAAAACCTCCCGCACCATTCCTAGATTGAACTGAGCCAGAGTATAAGCTGTAAAAGCCTCTTGCAAGACTGTGGATTGGTCCTTGATAATGGTTTGAGCCCGAGTCAGGGCTGCCAAATACCCATCTAATTTAGATTGATCAAACGTTCGCATGGTTGACGGACTATCAATAGAATAGTGGTAAAGCAGATCAGGTGAGGTTGAAATAGCCTGAGCGTGCAAAAGCGCTTGCAGGAAGAAATGACTATCCTCAGACACTCGCAAACTAGGATCAAATCGCAACCCTTTAATGAAACGAGCTCGGAAAGCTTTACTCCAGACTGTCATATACCGAGTTGGCTGATGAAGACAACGGCTGATAAAAGCTTCCCTTTCTTCCGGTCGGCGGAAATCCTCAACTACCTCAAAAAGTTCAACCAGATGCCCTCCTTTGTGGAAATTATAGGTGATGATGTCACTCTGACTGGATTTAAGTTTGTCTGCGATTTTTGCCAGATTTTCCTTGAAGAAAAAGTCATCGGCATCCAAGAAGAAAATCCATTCACCGCTAGCCTGCTCCAGCCCTTTATTACGGGCATTGGAAACTCCCGGAGCTGACTGAAAGACCTTGAGGCGGTTATTCTCCATAGCATAATCACAGGCTAGCTGGTAGGAATGATCCGTTGAGCTATTCTCAACTAAAATGATTTCACAGTCGGGAAAAGCCAAACTGTCCAGCGCACGCAAAAGTGTCGTCTCGGCATTATGGACAGGAATAATCACGCTGATAAATGGTTCGCTGCTAGTTGGCATCTGCTTCTCCTTTCCGCTATTTTAAGACTAAATATCAAGACTGTGAGTCCCTTGATTTAGAAATTCTTCGGACTAATGGCAGGAGCATCTCCTAGCCCGGTCGGTTCAACGCCCTCATCCCTAGAACTTAGACGGTAATGCTCAATATAAAGCATACCTAGTAGAATCGGGAAAATACTATAGTGCAAATTTGAAATCAAATCATCAATCAAGCCATGGAAGGCTAAGCTGATGAAAATGATATAAAGATACATAGCTTTCTGACGATAAAGCTTATACATCAGCACTGTCATACCTGCCACAAAGGCTAGGGTGATAATCAGACCAAAATTCTGCAGAAACTGCATATAGAGGTTATCCACGTAAAGGTACGATGAATGCGTCACTCGCCCCAAATCATTCAAGCCATTACCGACCCAAGAAATCTTCTGACCTGTCAACTTAAATCCATAGAGCCCCATGGACTTGTGCATAAGATAGAGCCGCCCCCCCATAACATTATTGAGATAAAGCTGGAAGGAAGAGACTTGCGAATAGTTGAAACTAAACCAGAGGCTGGTTAAAAAGGTGAAGGGATAGGATAAGATGAAAATGGACAAAATTGGCCGAAACTTGGCCATGAGTTGCGGATAATATTTAAGAACTCCCCAGATTAGCAAGAGCAAAATAGCGGTAAAGAAGGTCAGCCGTGAGTCAGTCTGCCTAAAAATCCAATAGTTAGCCAACAGCAAAACAGCCAGTTCATAGAGTTTAACCCCATTTCGCTTGAGGAAAAAGCGAATCAAGCTGATATTGAGCATGACCGTTGACGGAAAAAGGGAATAGCGAAAGCCGATATAATGACGAACCCGCCCTTCATTGGCTTCCAAGTAGTTCGGAATAAAACCGATACGACTGCTAAAAATGACCAAAAGCAAGGCAAAAACACTGCTGACACAGGCCACTTTAGCCACACTTTCTAATGGCTGCCGCCGATAAAAATAGCTAAAGAGGATAATAATCGAAACATTAGAAAAAATGCCAGCAACCTTATAAGAAATAGCGAAGAGTACCAAAAGAACAGGAATAGCAAAGATCGTTCGACGCGTGTAATTCAAATTCAGCACTTCAACAAATACCATGGCAGCTAAGGCTGTGTAGTTGACCAGATTAAACAAAGCCCCCGGAATATGTTGGACAAAAAAGCTGGCATTAAGAATGGCAAAAAAGATATAGGCTGCCAGAACAGCATAAAGAATAAAATCTGAAATGGATTCCTTGTCAATTCTAATTTTCATGGGCTTCCTTCTTGTGGTAAAAATAGGGGTCAATTAGCAAAAATTGAAACGGACTTGTTTTTAATCTTCCTGAGCTAATCGAGTGATGAGCTCTTGTGAATAAGCAGTGTCAAACTTGCGGGAGAAAAAAGCCCCGCTATTTTTGATGGCTGCAAAATCTCGCTCATCGAGAATAGCTGGATAGGAACCGTGCTGCTCTTCCCACTTGATATAGCGATAGTATTCGCCTACTATTCTGTCCGAAAATTTAGATTCATTGTAAATCATAGTTGGCAGCCAAAATTCATCCGAACAAAAGCTGGTCTGCAACATCTTGACATAGTTAGGATGCTGAACCATAAAGTCCAGACAATACTGGGCAACATCTCTCGGTAAATCACACCAAGCAGGTCCAGAATAGATTTCTTGTTGGATGTCTAGTTTTTTAAATTTATTGACACGCAAAAGCCTTTGAAGCACGAGCGAAATACGGTGATAAATCTTACCAAAGGTTGAACGGCGATTGATTTTATCATAATTAAAGTAGAATTGTTGCCACCAAATCAAACGTTCGCCCGATTTAGTTTCCGCTCTGGCAGGCTTAGCCATCAAATAAATTCTGTCATTCTTTTCATAAAATTCCCTAATCCGACTGGGCTTCTGCACTGGCCAATCTTGCCCTGAAATAAAGTGAACACATTCAACCTCAGGATTTTTCAGGGCCTCTTCCATCAGACGATACATAGCTTGAGTAACTGTCCATGCTCCCCAATGAACATCGATCTCTGAAATATAGTGAATGCCCACCAGTTCTAATTGGTTCTTTTGCGACTGGCCTAAAGGCATCTTGGTATCAAAATGAATATAAATCTCAAATTCAGAATGTAAATACTGAGCCAGCTGATAAACTTGGTCAAAGTTCTGATGAGCTAAAATCAAAATTGCTTGCAAAGACTTATTCTCCTACTTCACTTCTCACGCACTGCAGGGCGGCGGCGATGACTTGATGCATGTCATAATAACGGTAGTGTCCGAGACGGCCGCCGAAGATAACCTGACCTTCTTGGTCAGCTAATTTCTTGTATTCCTTGTAGAGGTAGTTGTTGCGATCGTTGTTGACGGGATAGTAGGGTTCATCTCCACGGCTCCATGTCTTAGAATGTTCCTTGGTGATGATGGTTTTAGGCTGAGTACCAAATTCAAAATGCTTGTGCTCAATGATCCGTGTGTACGGTGTCTCTGCATCCGTATAGTTGACCACCGCATTGCCCTGATAATTTTCCATATCGAGGGTTTCTGTCTCAAAGCGCAGGCTGCGGTATTCCAGCTCACCCAGTTGGTAATCAAAGAACTGATCAATCATACCAGTAAAGACAATCTTAGGGAAGTTTGCCAAGTATTGGTCCTTTTTAGCGAAGAAGTCAACGCCTGTCTCCACATCAATATTAGCATGATCCAGCATCTTCTCAACAATCTGGGTGTAGCCCCCGATTGGGATCCCCTGATAGGTATCATTGAAGTAGTTATTGTCATAGGTCAGGCGCACCGGCAGACGACGGATGATAAAGGCAGGAAGTTCCGTCGTTGGCTTGCCCCACTGCTTCTGTGTATAGTCCTTAATCAGCTTTTCATAGATATCGGTTCCGACCAGCGAAATAGCCTGTTCCTCGAGATTCTCAGGTTTCTTACCACCTAAGACAGCCCGCTGCTCATCAATCTTAGCCTGAGCCTCCTGCGGTGTCACCACACCCCAGAGCTTGTTGAAGGTATTCATATTGAAGGGCAGATTGTAGATTTCCCCCTTATAATTAGCAATGGGACTGTTGGTGTAGCGGTTAAACTCTGCAAACTGGTTGACATAATCCCAAATTTCCTTGTCAGACGTATGGAAGATATGAGCCCCGTACTCATGTACTTGGATCCCTTCCACTTCCTTGGTATAGATATTGCCAGCGATATGGTCACGCTTTTCAATCACCTTGACCCTCTTACCCTTGAGGGCCGCTTCGTGGGCAAAGACAGCCCCAAACAAACCCGCACCAACAACTAAATAATCATATTGTGACATCGTATTCTCTCTCTTACTTAAAAATCATTTCATCTACTATGATAATCTCTTGACAAAAGGAAGCAAGCTCCTAAAAGTGATTGCTTTTTAAAAGCTGGCTCCGTATTTCTTACCAAAGAACTTGGCTTGCAAGAAGAACAGCCCCTTCTTCCACAGGTTGACCTTTTCCATGTAGATAAAGGGCACTTCTTTAACGGTGAGATCCTGCTTATCCAACCAGACATTGAAGAGGATTTCACTGACTCGGCCAAAGAGACGGGCTTCAAAGGCTGTTAGAACCGTGGTATCGATCCTTTGGTAGAGCTCTTGCAAGATCGGAAAAAGCCAAGCACAGTAGGCATCCGAATTTGCCTTAGACATGAGATACATATTAAACATATAGCCTGAGCGCTGCTGCATGACGCGGTCAAAGGCCGCCAGATAGTCTGGCTGAATTTGCTCGATAATGGCCCTTGCCGCATCCAAATGCCCCCCGTCAAAGGTGTGGTCATAGTGGGAATAAAGGGTTTCGATATAGTATTTACGGCGCTTGGGAACAATGACATCAGCCTGCTCCAAGAGCTTCTCGCAGTCAGCCTGCGTGAGAATGGCCTGATTGATATTCAGACCTTCCTTATAACGCACCCCATCTTTAGCAAAATACCGCCGATAGTGTACCAGCCCCAGATAATCACAATCAAGATTCTTCCAAGCCCAGTAAAGGCCCGTCAATTCACAGAAATAAGGATTGAGCTCAGAGATATTATCGCCGGTATTATCCGGAGTATAGCCGATAGGCGCCTTTCCTTGAGCACCCACATGCACAGGCAGGTAGAGCCGGCTATCGTCGGGCATGACGAAGGACTTGTGGGTCGCTACGATAAGTTGAATGTTCTTCACCTTGTCTCCTTGTTCTTATTTTTTATAATAACTAACGAAATACAGCAAGAAGGCATCCTTGAGCAGGAAGCTGACGAGCAGATAAACCAAGCCAAAAACCGCTGCTGATGCCACTAACACCAGAAAGCTGGACAAACTGGTTAAGCAGCTAGCGTAGAGCATACAGGCAGCTAAACTCGCTAAAACAGTAGCCAAGATATTTTTATAGATCCGAACCTGAGGCAATACCTCTTTCAAGAAATCTCTTAGGACAAAAATCTGATAGGCAACAACAAAAAATTCAGCTACCAGCGTGCCAAATGCAGCCCCTGCTGCCCCGAATCTCGGAATAGCCATAACATTGATGATCAAATCAACAAAAGCTCCGAGGATAACCGATTTCAGCACCTGATTTTCCCGCTCCATAGGAACCAGAATTTGGATGCCTAAAAGATTAGATAGACCGATGAAAAAGAGGGTCGGCATAATGAGCTGCATAGGCAGAACAGAGCCGGCATAATCCGGTCCAGATAAGAAATCAATGCCTTGTTTAGCAAAGAGAGTAAAGTAGGCCCAGAGGGGAATGGCAATAAACCCAATAAACTGCAGGGAGCGCACGGTCAAAACTCTGAACTCCTCCTTCTTACCATGCTTGACATAGTAAGAGAGACGAGGCAGGAGGACACTTCCCATAGACGTCACTAAGCTGACCAAAATCGTCTTAATCTTGACCGAAGCATTGTAATAACCGACGGCTGTATCATTCTTCATAAAGCCCAGCATGACCGAATCCAAATTGGTATAGATGGTAGTCGCTACTGTCATCATAAAGAAACTGAAAATCGGCTGAATATGCTGCTTGAGATCCATGCCACTGTACCACTTGAGATTGAGGTACTTGCGCAAATTGATAAAGTTAAAGAAATTAGACCCAACACTAGCCAAAATGGTAATAGCACCGTAGAGGACATAGTCTCCCTTTTGACGTACCACCAGAAACATAAGAACCAGCGAGACAAATTTCAAAGCGACAGAACGAACAGTGATGTAGGTATACTGCTCTAAGGCCTTGTAGAGCCACTCACAGCCAATCAGATTGAATACCAGCGTAGCAATATTAATCATAAAGAGGGTGCGATCCTGAGCCATCCTCGGAACAGCCATAATGGCCATGATATAAGTCACCAAGGATAAGGTCATAGCCACAGTGTTGATGACCATAATTTCCTGAACCGTCTTAGACAGTTTATCCTTATCATCGCGCACCTTGGCACAAGCCCGAATCCCATAGGTTGGAATACCCAGCATCCCTACCATAGCAAAATAAGACACGATAGAGGTGGCAAAGGCTACCTTACCAGTCCCGACAGGCATCAAGACCCGAGAGACATAAGGAAACGTTATCAGAGGAAAAATAATATTAGAAATCGTCAGCAGGAAGTTCATGATGATGTTCATCTGAACAGAAACTTTTTTCTGAACCATCAGCAATTCCCCAATCCCTTCACAACAAAAAGTCTACACATCAATGAGCTCCTTCTCCCCGAAGCACCTGCTTGATCGTTAAAAAGAAAATTTTAACATCTAAGCCAAAGGAAAAATTTCGCGGATAATAGAGCTCCAATTCACAACGCTCTGGATAATGGACATCACTGCGCCCAGAAACTTGCCACCAACCAGTCGCTCCGGGCTTAACAGACAAGAGCTTTTTTTGCTCCCGCTCAGTATATTCTTCTAATTCCGCTGCCAAAATCGGCCGCGGTCCAATCAGACTCATATCCCCTTTGAGAATATTGATAAACTGGGGAAATTCATCCAAGCTCGTTTTACGAATGAAGGCGCCAATCTTAGTCAGGCGAGGATCTTGGCCTTCCGGAAACTTGTATCCGTGAGCAACGTAGGTTTGATAAAGTTTTTCGTCCCTCTCCAAGAGCTCCTCAGCATTAACCACCATGGATCGAAACTTCATAATCTTAAAGCTTTTGCCATGTAAGCCCATCCGCTCCTGTCTGAAAATGATAGGGCCCCTATCTTTTCCAAAAAGGTAAAAGACAGCAATAATCAAAGCCAAGGGCACGAAAAAAACAACCGTCCCAACTAGGCCGACTAAAATATCCAATAAACGCTTGATAAATCGACTGTAAATACTTGTTTGAACTTTGTGTTTATAGGTTCTACCATTGAACACAGGAACATCTCTCCATCTAAATCCTACTCTTCCGTTTAAAGACACGGCTGTATCTTCAATCGCTCTCCCAAATAGCTTAAAACACACGATAAAGTAGCTTAATTTTATCATTTTTAGACTTCTATTTCAATGGTGTTAACTTAAAATGTCAGCCCTTGTAAAGCTTCTTAACTTTTCTTTAAGAGCGCACTCAAAAAGCGGACTGAGCATCAATACCACTCAATCCACCTTGACTATCAAACCTCTCAAAGAGATGACTATTTTAAACTGCACTCTAGATAGCATAAACCGACCTTGCTATTAACATATCAAGCCAGCCAGAACAACGAGTCCTATGCCCAACCACTACGTCAAACTGCTCTATCTTATATCATAAAGTTAAATAGGAGGCCAGACTTTTGTTCCATTCTTGACAGTACAAAAAGCTGAAATCAAAATACAAGAAGCATTTAAAAAACTGTATAAAAATAGCGCTTGATGCAAGGCCATTAACTGAAAGGCTCAGGGAAAATCTTATCTATTATCTCAGAAACGTAGGCGTGTTGAATTTGCAATGACCTATCGCTTGATTTTAAAGCTATTAGCTTTTCGTTGACTACTAACACTACAGTCGGTATGAACCTTTATTTGTCGCCGGCCACTGTGAAGGGAGCATACAGCCATACCACGTTTGTCTGATTAAGCCCTTGTCAAAATATGCCGAAGCTGCACAGCACTTGGAGAAACAATCGGCAAAAAAGCTCCTTCATTCCAGCGACGGATAAAACCAGAGGCAGACCCTTTAAGATAACCTCTGCCGCCGCTTGCCTGCAATTCTAACAGTAAGCTGTCAGCGACAATATCAACAATATCAATACGCAGCTGAAAGAGCTGACGAGGATCTTCAATAAAGTCCTTTTCTGATTCCAGACCTGTAAACAGGCACTGCCGAAGAGCTGTTAGCTTGTCCTTGGTATCATCGTACTCCTGCTTAAGGACTGAACGATTGCTGCTTAGGCTTTGCGCTACCTCATCCAATGAGCGCTCTATTAAGCCAAAGGCCAGACCGAATTGATAGCCCAAAAATTCCGGACGCGTCTGAGCCAAAAAGCTTCTAGCATCACCAGATAGTATCCAACTATCATCCAAAGGCACATTATCAAAGCTTAAGGCTGCCGTGTTAGAACCTTGCAGGGCTACAAATTCTAAATCAGTTGACCGCGATAATCCAGCTGCTTCGGAAGGAATGACCAAAACGATAGGTTCTTTGCTGCTGTCTTCAAATTGAGCCGCAAAAACAGCCGCAAAACGATCTGAACGCAGATTCGTTACCCAAGGAAGCCTTCCTCTCAGATAGTATTTCCCATCTTGTTCTACCAAGGTAACATTGAGCTCTTCAATCTTTGATAGAAATTTAGTAGCATTTGACAGAGCTGTTCCGGCGGCCAGCTTCCCTGTCAATAAATCCGGCAGCCAAGACTTTTTCAGAAGGTCATTGCTACTAGCAAGAAGCATTTCAATAAAGGTCCGATGGCCCCACGATATAAAGGAAGCCGTCAGTGAATGCTGAGCCAGCTCTGACAAAAATTCGACGACTTCTGTCTTGCTGCCGCCTTGACCGCCATAGATTTCAGGCACCGCAATACCAAAAACACCTTCTGCTGCAATGCGCTCCAAGAGCTGATCAGCCAGTTCACCGGACTCTTTGTCAATCTGATCGGCATGGGCATCCAGCCAAGTTATAAATTTTTCTGAAAAGTAAGCCATCGTCATCCCCCCTTTTTTCCTCATGCGGAACTATTTTGCATATTGCTGCAATTCTGGATTAATCGGTGTATCCGCCATATTATTAGCATAATTGCAGAGCGATGCTAGGCTAACCCCTAAGACAACATCAAGAGCATTTTCTCGAGTATAACCCGCCTCCAAAAAATCAGCAAAGGCTTCATCTCCGACACGTCCCTTGGTGTTAATCACAGCAATGGTAAATTTAGCCAGCGTATCCAGCTTGGGATCGCTGTCGATAGGCGTACTGTTGCGCAGAGCTTCCAAAAGATCAGGGGACATTTGAATTTGCTTAATCGAAAAGGCCGTGTGACCGGCGACACAAAAGGCACAGCCATTAGTTACAGCCGCAGTAATCTGAACAACCTCCCTCTCTGTCGGTGTCAGAGAATTGCGGCGGTTAATAGCTCCAACGGTGCGGTAAGTTTCCAGTGCTGTCGGTGCATTAGCCAATAACCCGATAAGATTAGGAATATAACCGCCGTTATCCTTTTCAACCGCGCGCAGGGTTTCTTTGACTTCCTCAGGTGCAGTGTCAATGGTATGTATAGTAAATTTAGACATAAAATAACCTCGATTCTTTTTATATTGCTGATAGGATACCATCTCCCGCGCACTCTGCATAGTCTAAATTTTTTATGGTCAGCCATAAACAATCTATATGGCAAATATGAGGACAAGCATTCAGAAAATAAGCAAGGTACAGTATACTCACCTCGAGAAACAGCAAAAAGCCTCCCCGTAAAATAACGAGGAGACTTCGGTATTTCATTGCCTTAACACTAACACGAAAAGGCTTTAAAACTCGGCTTTCTGTTTTAAACAATCAGTAAATGATTATTTAAGAGTAACAGTAGCTCCAGCTTCTTCAAGTTTAGCCTTAAGTTCTTCAGCTTCTGCTGCTGCAACGCCTTCTTTAAGAACAGATGGTGCGTTATCAACAAGACCTTTAGCTTCTTTAAGACCTTCGCCTGTGATTTCACGAACAACTTTGATAACAGCAACTTTCTTGTCGCCACCAGCAGTCAATTCGATATCGAATGAATCTTTAGCTGCAGCTTCTTCTCCGCCAGCAGCACCAGCAGCAGCTACAGGAGCAGCTGCAGTTACGCCAAATTCTTCTTCGATAGCTTTTACAAGGTCGTTCAATTCAAGGATTGACGCTTCTTTAATTTCAGCAATAATGTTTTCAATGTTCAATGCCATTGTGATTTCCTCCAAAAATTTTATTGTTTAATGGTTTGCAGCACTAAGCTGCGTCTGAAAAGCGACTGATGATACTTATGCCACTTCGTCTTTGCTGTCGGCAACAGCCTTGACAGCGTAAGCAACGTTGCGTACAGGCGCTTGAAGCACAGAAAGGAGCATAGAAAGCATACCTTCGCGGTTTGGCAGAGCAGCCAGAGCTTTGATTTCTTCGACTGAAGAAACAGCACCCTCAACGGCACCACCCTTAATTTCAAGTGCTTCAGCTTCTTTAGCAAAATCGTTGATGATTTTTGCTGGGGCTACGACGTCTTCGTTTGAGAAGGCTACAGCAGATGGTCCAACAAAAAGGTCTTTCATATCGTCAAGACCTGCTTTTTCAGCAGCACGAGTCAAGATTGAGTTTTTAATGACTTTAAATTCAACACCAGATTCACGAAGTGAACGGCGAAGATTGGTGTCTTGCTCAACTGTCAGACCGCGTGAGTCAACGACAACGATAGACGCAGCAGCTTTCATTTTTTCGGCAACTGCATCAACCAATTCAGCTTTTTTAGCAATAACAGCTTCACTCATTAAGTTTTACCTCCGTTTTTATTTTGTCTGGAAACGAAAAAATCGCATCCAAACCTAGACACGAAAGTACAAATACGTTTATAGACTAGCCAAGCAAGTTGGCCAAGATTTTACGTTTTTGTGCCTCGGCAGGATGTTTATGAGTTGAACTCCCCTGCTGTCTTAGGTCGGTTTTTTAAACCGTAACTATATTAACATGCCAATCCCTTCCTGTCAAGACTTTTATTTTAAGTAGCTGGCACTTTTCTTTATGACGACTCACCTGTATAAATACAAGATAGCATGTGTTATGGAGTAGCTTACCTTTTATAACATACTAACGTTGAAGTTTGCGTGAGGAGATGAAAACTCCTATAAGATTTGATATGATGATAGTAAATTTATTACGAAAGGTATTCATCATGAAACAAAAACGCATCTGGATAGTCGTTGGTCTAGTTATGCTGGGGATTGTCATGCGCTCACCATTTACCACTATCCCAACTATATTATCTAATATCGCTAAGAGTTTGGAGGTCCCTGTTAGCTCTTTGGGAGCTTTAACCTCCATACCGCTGTTGATGTTTGCCTTCTTTTCATCCTTGGCCCCTAAGCTGGCCCAGCGCTTTGGCCTAGAGCGTTTGATGGCAGTCATCTTGTTTCTTATGGCGATAGGCTCTGCCCTACGGATTATTGCTCTACCGACTCTCTACCTAGGAACAGTGGTCGTCGGGGCCACTATTGCCTGTGTCAATGTCCTTTTGCCTAGTATCGTGGCTCGCTATTTCCCGCATAAGGTTGGGATTTATACGACTCTTTACACCAGCGTTATGGGCTTATCATCTACAATTTTTACCTCATTGGCTTCTCCTATCACTCACATCATCCGTTGGCGCGGCTTTATTCTTTGCCTATCTGCTATCGTTTTATTGGCCTTTATCCTATGGCTGCCTAATGTCAGCAAAAATGCTCAAGTCCAAATGGAGACTAAGACAGCAGAGCCTTCCCAGCAAAATCTCTGGACAAATAAATATGCCTTAGCCCTTTTGATTTTTGGTGGCTTGCAATCGCTGCTTTTTTATACCGAGATGACCTGGCTTCCTACCTTGTCTCAGGCCGCTGGTTTCTCAGCCAGTCAGGCTGGATCGCTCCTAGGGCTCTACAATCTGGTTAGTCTGCCTATGTCTTTGACAATCCCAAATCTGGTTACAAGTCAAAAGAGGCAGCAGCGCACTTGGACCATGTTAGGATTTGCCGGTTTGACCTTTCTTGGGATTGCTATTCTCCTTTCTGCTCCAAAAACCTATTTCTTTTGGGCTCTTGGGCATGTCAGCCTAGGATTATCCGTCGCGGCTTTATTTCCCTATATGCTCGTTAGTTTCAATCTTAAAACGACCACAGCTCAAAACACCGCACGCTTATCAGGTATGGTGCAAACAGGCGGCTACCTTTTAGCAGCCATCGGTCCATTCCTCCTGGGATATAGTCAAGAACTTTTTGGATCTTGGGAGGCTCTGCTCTGGATTTTAGCGCTAATGGCTGGGATAATGGGACTTTCCTTGGTAGCTTTTGAAAAGACTGATAGCATTTTATAAAATGAAGCAGTGAGGCTGAGATAAGAAGAGTTTCATTGCTGCTTGATACAAAAAACGAACAAAATTAGAATTCTCATCATTGGAAATCTGACTTTGTTCGTTTTTTAATCTTGTTGTCGGACTTTTATACATCATCTTCACAGGTGAGAGCACAGCCCTCATGTCTGTCCGCCCCCCCCTAATAGTAAGGAGATAAGATACTAGGATGTAAATAGACTTAACAGCCAACAGCCTATCTTAAGCGACTGGATAGGATTTGAATATCGCTCGGTCTGGTCCGGCAGCAGCCACCGACCACTTTGGCTCCCAGCTTCTGCCATTCCAACGTATTTTCCAAGAGGGTGTGTGAATGGTCTGGATCCTTGGTCCAAGTCTGACTAGCGCCATCGTAGACCTCACCAGAGTTAGGATAGGTTACCAAAGGTTTCTGGCTATAGTTTCTCAGTCCCTGCAAAAAACTTGGGTAAACACTGGGAGAACTGCAATTGAGACCAAGTGCTAAAATCTGCCGACTGTCATCAACTAGAGGAGCTACTTCTGCAATAGGTGTTCCATCTGAAATAGACAAACCGTCTTGAGAAGTAAAGCTCATATAAGCTTCCATGCCCGGAAATTCGCTAGCCAACAAGTCGACCAGAGCCTGAACTTCTAGAAGATTAGGTATCGTTTCTAAAGCCAGCAAGTCCACTCCCTGATCCTGCAAAATAGCTATCCGAGGGCGATGAAAGTCCATCAGTTCTTTCTTGGTGACAGAGCCATAGGCACCGGTATACTCTGAACCATCAGCCAAATAAGCAGCATAAGGACCGATATCTCCAGAGATTAAAGGATAGGGACGCTTAGCCTGTTCTTCTTCTGCCAGTTCAGACCAGACTTGATCTCGGGCAGCCTTGGCAATACTGACTGTTGAAGCGATAACCGCCTTAGCTTCCTCTTCAGACAAGCCATATTCTTCAAGTCCCGGTAAGGTTGCTTGATAGGAGGCCGTAGTGACAATGTCACTGCCTGCCCGCAAATAAGTTTCGTGAATATCTTGAATAGCCTGTGGATCTTCCAAAAGGTACTTGGCTGACCAGAGTTTACCAGAGACATCATAACCACGGTACTCCAACTCTGTTCCCAAAGCCCCATGCAAAATCAGGTTGTCTTGACTGGTCAATAAATCCTTAAATCTTCCCATGAATTTTCCTCCTCAAAACAATGATTCGAACTGTTATCAAAACTTTTTATAACGCCAATAATGATAAAGGTAACAGAAAGCAACAAAAGGAAGGCCGAAATATAGCCCAGCCCGCTGCTCCTTATCCCAAGCAATGCCGATGATAGATAGGCCTAAAAGAATAATAGTGATATAAGGCAAAATAGGATTAAAAGGCGTTTTATAGTCCAGATCACTGTCGCTGTGATCTTTGAGCCAAACCTTGCGGAAATTTATCTGAGAAACCGGAATGGATAACCAGACTGCAACCACGGCAAAACCGGCAATAGAGACCAAAGCCAGATAGACCGTTGAGGCTGCATAGAAACTAGCAAAGAGCGACAAACCAGCCCCCAGCATAGACAGTAACATCGCCCGCATAGGAACACCGTGTTTATTGATTTTGACGACCCGCTTATCCAACATGCCTTCGTTAGCCAGTGACCAGAGCATCCGGCTGGAAGCATAGAGACCGGAATTCCCAGCCGACAGAATAGCCGTCAGGATGACGAAATTCATAATATCACCAGCATAAGGAATACCCATCTTGTCAAAGACCAGCACAAACGGTGCATCTGTTACACCCGCTTCCTTCATAGGCAAAAGGGAAGCTAAAACTAGAATAGTCAGGACAAAAAAGATAACCAAACGGCCGATAGTCGTCTTGATAGCCTTTGGTACAGCCTCCTTTGGATTGTCCGTTTCCCCCGCTGCAATCCCGATCAGCTCAGTTCCTGAAAAGGCATAGTTGACATTGAGCATGACAGAAATCACTGCAATAAAACCTTTTGGAAAGGCACCTTGAGCCGTTAGATTCTCAAAGAGAACAGGATGATGGTGCCCATTGAAAGAAACCAAGCCCAGCATGGCTCCCAAGCCTAGCGCAATAAAAACGACAATAGCTAGTACTTTAATACTAGAAAAGAATGATTCTGTCTCAGCAAAGGATCGCACTGAAAGAGCATTGATAGCAAAAACAACTAAGGCAAAGAAAGCCGCCGATATCCAAGCTGGTATGGAAATCCAGCGTTCGACCAGCATACCAGCTGCGAGGAACTCTGTCCCTAAGGCCACCGTCCAACAAATCCAATAGAGCCAGGCTACGGTAAAACCAGTCCCCGGACTAATAAATTTAGTAGCATAAGTGTGAAAAGAGCCTGTCACCGGCATAGCTACTGCCAGCTCCCCTAAGGAGAGCATGACCAGATAGACCACTACCGCCCCTACTAAATAAGACAGCACAGCGCCCAGTGGCCCTGCTTGGGCAATGGTATAGCCTGAACTCAAGAACAACCCAGTCCCAATAACCCCACCTAGGGAGAGCATAAAGAGATGGCGACTGGTCATCTTACGCTGAAATTTTCCTTGGTTTTCAAAATTATGATTGTCCATACTACCTCCAAGTAACAAATTACTATCTATGATAACACGAATCAGCAGCTCTTAGGACATAGTTATTTCCTATGAAGTCATATAAAAAATTAATTGGGCAGTTTTGATTGGGCCAGTGAGTTTCTAGTTTTTATTTTACATAAATATATTTACGCTCATAAAAGAAAAACAGAAATAAGTGGAAGCTAGAAGCCTTATCAGCCACCAGCTTAGCTAGTGGTTTTCTTGTTTTTCTCTCTGAGAAAAACTGGCTGGAAATCATAAACAAAAAGCCAACCTTAGCGGTCAGCCCTTTAAAACCTGATTTATAGATTTTCTAGAATCGTATCCCAAGCTTGATTATAGCCGTCCTTAGTTTCTGATGAAAAAACGATAAAACTGTCTTGGCTATCAAAGTTGAGTTTCTTCTTAATCAAAGCTTCCTGCTTATTCCACTTGCCGCGTGGCACCTTGTCAGCCTTGGTTGCTACAATAATCACAGGAATTTCGTAGTACTTAAGGAACTCATACATCTGCACATCGTCAGCTGTCGGTTCATGACGCAGATCCACCAAACTAACCACAACCCGCAGGTTATCGCGGGTGACGAGGTACTCCTCAATCATCTTCCCCCATTTAGCCCGCTCGGTCTTGGAAACCTTAGCATAGCCATAACCAGGCACATCGACAAAGCGCAGTTTATCATCAATATTATAAAAATTAAGCAGTTGGGTCTTGCCAGGCTTACTAGAGGTCCGAGCCAACTTTTTACGATCCAGCAAAGTATTGATAAAACTAGACTTGCCCACATTAGAACGACCTGCCAAAGCTACCTCCGGTAAGTCGTCTTGTGGGTAATGGGATTTGTTTGCAGCACTCAGGAGAATTGAGGCATTATGGGTATTCAAAACTTCTTCTGCCATCATTAACCTCTACGCTGTTTTCAAGATGGGTTTGTCTGTCCCTTCGACCGCAGCCTTGGTCACACGCACACTAGTCACTTCTTCTTGACTTGGCACTTCAAACATAATATCCATCATGGTTTCTTCGATAATCGACCGCAAACCGCGGGCACCAGTCTTGCGTTCGATAGCTTTTTGAGCGATTGCTTCAAGAGCTTCTTGGTCAAATTCTAAATCAACCCCATCGTAGGAAAGGAGGGTCTTGTACTGTTTGACTAGGGCGTTCTTAGGTTCAGTCAGAATCCGTACCAAATCGTCAACCGTCAACTGCTCAAGGGCAGCCAAGACAGGCAAACGACCGATAAATTCAGGAATCAAGCCAAATTTTTGAATATCTTCTGAGATAATTTGCTGCATATAAGAAGCATCATCATCCAATGACTTGTTGTTTTGGCCAAAACCGATGACCTTCTCACCTAAGCGTTGTTTGACAATATCTTCAATCCCGTCGAAGGCCCCGCCAACAATAAAAAGAATATTCTTGGTATCAATCTGAATCATCTCTTGATTAGGGTGCTTGCGGCCGCCTTGAGGAGGAACACTGGCGACGGTTCCTTCAACAATTTTCAGGAGAGCCTGCTGAACTCCTTCACCAGAAACATCCCGAGTAATAGAGACATTTTCGCCCTTCTTGGCGATCTTGTCGATTTCATCGACATAGATAATCCCTCGCTCAGCCCGCTCGATATTGAAGTCGGCTGCCTGAATTAGTTTTAGCAGGATATTTTCCACGTCTTCTCCGACATAACCAGCCTCGGTTAAAGCCGTTGCATCTGCAATAGCAAAAGGCACATTGAGACTTTTGGCCAACGTTTGAGCCAAAAAAGTTTTACCCGAACCTGTCGGACCAATCATGAGAATATTGGATTTTTGCAAATCGACATCCTCATCTTGAGAACTTTCGACGAAGCTAATCCGTTTGTAGTGATTATAAACCGCAACGGCTAAGGCCCGTTTAGCCCGATCTTGTCCGATGACATAGTCATCTAAAATCTGCAGGAGCTCTTTGGGTTTGGGCACTTCTGTCAAATCAGCCAAAACTTCTTCAGCTAACTCTTCGTTGATAATTTCTTGGGAGAGAGCCACACATTCATTACAAATGAAAACCCCGTTTCCGGCAATAATCTTTCTGACTTCGGTTTGGTTCTTGCCACAAAATGAGCAATAGACCATTACATCATTATTGGTATTATCTGTCATAGTCGTTTACAATCGTCCTATTCTTAAAAAAGTGTGCCATAGAAGGCATGAATGGTATTAATAAGGTTGGTTAAAGCATTGAGGAGAAAGAGAGTCCCGAGGCCATAACGATTCTTACGAAAGGCGGGGAGAGCACAGAGCACACAGATAATGGCTAATAGTGCCGTAAACACCCCAAAAATACTTCTTTGCATGAAAGTCTTCCTTATCTTATCTTGTTAAGTTTTGAAATAGTAAAGTTATAGGGATTCTTCTGGTCCTTGGAGAAATCCTCCTGCTCAACCAGCTGATAATCCTCTAAGGGAATCTCTGGGAAGTAGGTATCTCCTTCAAAGCAGGCATGGATGGTTGTCTTCACCAAGCCATCATAATAATCCCTGAATGCGGTATAAACACCAGAGCCTCCTGCAATATAGAGATCCTTATCCTGCTGACTGAACCATGTTAAGACTTCTTCCGGACTAGAGACTGTCTTAACCCCATCAACCTGATAAGTCTTATCGCGAGTCAAGATGAGAATTTCTCGTCCTGGCAAAACCCGACGCCCCATACCATCAAAAGTTTTTCTTCCCATCAGAACTGCTTGACCCATAGTCGTCTTTTTAAAGTGAGCCAATTCAGCCGGCAAGTGCCAAGGCATGGTTTGCTTGCTACCGATGAGGCCAGACTCGTCCTGAGCCCAGATAGCAATGATTTTCTTCCCTTTTTTAACGTTGTCCATACTGATTTCATTCTATCAGAAATTAAGAAAAAATGCATTTGAAAAAATTCAAACACATTCTTAATAATCGGTAATAAAGGCGGATCAAATCGCCAAGTCAAACTTAAGCTGGGGTTTAACAGACTCATAATCCAGCAGTTCGAAATCTTCTGGCTTGATGTCGAAAAAATTCGTCCCATCTGGAACATTGAGCACTAAGTGAGGCTGACAATCGGTTGCCTGACGTTTCAGCAATTCCCGAGCCTGTTCGAACTGATTATCGTAAATATGAAGATTATTGACAAAATAGAAAAATTTACCAACCTTCCAGCCAAAGTGTTTAGCAATCATCATCTGCAAGGCCACATACTGCATGGCATTGATATGATGAGCCACCAGCATATCATTGGAGCGCTGGGTCAGGGTGGCATCTAAATAGATATCCCCATCTACCCGACGAACATCAAACATAGTCTGAAAGGCGCAAGGAAGCAGCCCTTCCGATTCCTCAAACGCTTCATAATCCCAAAGAGAGATGACATTGCGACGATTCCAAGGATTGGCTTCTAGCTGCTTGAGAATTTTATTGATGATGTCGTGCTTTTTTACAACAGCACCGTAACGCTGCCCAATAGTCCCAGTATTACCGACTTCCCAGTCATTCCAGTATTTAACCTTGTACTTATCATTCAGAAGCCCTAAATCGTTAGACTGGTCTTGATAAATCCAAAAAATTTCCTTGATAGCCGATTTAATAGGAATGGGCCGCAAAGTCGTAAGGGGAAACTCTCCTTTGGCCAGATTGTACTCAGCAAAGGAACCTGTGATATATTTTGAGTTGGCTGTTTGGCCATTCTTATATTTAGGCCGAGCCTGTTCAGACCAGACCCCTTCGTCCATAATTTTCTTGATATTAGCCTTAAAAATAGCATCTGCTTTAGTCATGAAAGTACCTCTCTTGGTAAATCTTATTGCCTCTTATTCTAGCTAATTTTTTTGGAAAATGCTAATGCCAGCCCTTGGCAAAAAAGTGAAGAGGACTTTCCGCTGCTCTCAAGACGTTTGAAAAATCGACTAAAAGTCGCTGCTGTCCACCATCTTGATGGTTTTATGAAGTCAGCCGTAGGACTGATTCAACAGCCTTTGGAGTTGATTTCAGTTTTTTTAGCAGGGCTTTCATGACATTTATGTTACAATGGAACTATATAAATCACTTAACAGAAGGTATCTTATGTCTATTGGAATTGATAAGATTGGTTTTGCTACAGCTAAATACCAGTTGAAGATGGCAGATTTAGCTGCGGCCCGTGACACTGATCCCAATAAATACTCAGTCGGATTGATGTTAGACAGTCTCAGTATCGCCCCAATCACTGAAGATATCGTGACGCTGGGGGCTGCTGCTGCTGATCAAATCCTCACCAAGGAAGATAAAGTCACTATTGATATGGTCATCGTCGCAACGGAATCTAGTATTGACCAAAGTAAGGCAGCGGCTGTTTTTATTCACGGTTTGCTAGGTATCCAACCCTTTGCCCGCAGTCTGGAAATGAAAGAGGCCTGCTACAGTGCGACAGCAGCCTTAAACTACGCTAAGCTCCATGTCGCCGCCAAACCTCACTCCAAGGTTCTGGTCATCGCCAGTGATATCGCCAAATACGGTCTCAGAACTTCTGGCGAACCGACTCAAGGAGCTGGAGCTGTGGCTATGCTCGTAACCAGTCAGCCTCGGATTTTGGCTCTCAACGATGATAATGTGGCCCAGACCCGTGATGTCATGGACTTCTGGCGTCCTAACTACTCAAATACTCCCTTTGTTCAAGGGATGTTTTCAACCAAACAATACCTAGACTGTTTAAAAACAACATGGGCTGAATATCAACAACGCTATGACACGAATCTAAAAGACTTCGCTGCCTTTTGCTTCCATATTCCTTATCCTAAACTGGCCAGCAAAGGACTTAATAAATTATTGGATAAGTCGCTGCCAGATGCAAAGAGGGAACAAATTCAGCAAAACTTTGAGGCTTCTATTCATTATAGCCGCCAAATCGGAAATATTTACACGGGTTCGCTTTACCTGAGTTTTTTGTCTTTATTGGAAAACGCTAAAACCTTGAAGGCTGGCGATAAGATCGGTTTCTTTAGTTACGGCTCTGGGGCGGTATCAGAAATTTTCAGCGGTCAGTTAGTTGCTGGTTTTGAAAACAGGTTAGAAAAGAACCGTCAGGCTCAGCTGGAGCAGCGGCAAACGCTGTCAGTCGCTGACTATGAAAAAATCTTCTTTGAAGAAGCCCAGCTGGATGATCAAGGTAATGCCGACTTTGACGGCTATGATACCCATAGTTTTATCCTAGATCGCATCGACCAACATCAGAGACTTTATAAGAGGAATTAGACTTTATGACTGCTAGGAATCAAAAGCCCACACAGCCCAACCACACTATTCGCAATCTACTGGCCATCATTGGTTTAGTATTTGTCATTGGGGCCTTAGCTTTTATGTTTAAGAACCACAGTTTCAAGCCCAGCCAATTATTAAGAGCAGAAAAAACCAGTCAAACAGTTAAGAAGACAAAGCAAAGTATAAACACTAAATCCAGTAGCAGCAAGAAAGTCAACTGGGAAAAGCAAGATGAAACAGTTAAGGTACCCATTCTTATGTACCATGCTATCCATGTTATGGATCCGTCAGAGGAAGGCAGCGCCAATCTGATTGTCAGTCCTGATACCTTTGAAAATCACATTAAGGCTCTCAAAGACCAGAACTACTACTTCCTGACACCTGAGGAAGCCTACAAGGTCTTATCAGAAAATGTTCTCCCTGATGGAAATAAAAAAATTGTCTGGTTGACCTTTGATGATGGTGATGCCGATTTTGTCAATGCAGCCGCTATTATGAAAAAATATGGCGCAGTCGGCACCAATAATATTATCACCAGTTATGTTGATAAGGAAGGATTCTTGTCAAGTGATCAGATTAAAGAGATGGCTAAGGATGGTATGTCCTTCCAAAGTCACACTGTCAACCACCCAGATTTATCAACTCAATCCAATGATAGTCAAAACACCGAGCTGGGAGAATCGAAATCTTGGTTAGACAGTTTACTCAAACAAGATACCCTAGCCCTTGCCTATCCTTCCGGCCGCTTCAATGACAGTACCAAATCACTGGCTGAGCAGGCCGGCTACAAGATGGCCGTGACAACTAATGAAGGTCTGGCCAGTGCAGATGATGGCCTCTACGCCCTCAATCGGGTAAGAATTCTGCCAAGTACTACTGCCGATGATTTGCTCAATACTATTGCTTGGTAAACATAATAATATTAGAAAGTCCAGCCCTTTGGTGGGGCCGGACTTTTTGGTTGTCTATCTTATCTATAAATTTAGTTGAAGGCTTTTCCTTTAATAGCCTTAGCCGAACTCTGAAGTTTTTGTTTTTCCTCTTCACTTAGAGCTAAAGGTACGCGCTCCAGCACTCCCTGACGGCCGATGATAGCTGGATAGCTAAGATAGATAGCATTGTCTCTATCATAATTGGAGACCGGCAAAATTTGATGACTATCGGTCAGAATAGCTTCTAAAAGCAGGTGGGTGGAGCTGGCAATAGCAAAATTGGTATAGCGTTTACCGTTAAAAACTTGCTGACCACCTCGACGTACAGCCGCTTCAATATGTTCCTGTTCAACTGAACCCAGCTGGTCCAGATTGACCGTTGACCAAGCCGTAAACTGACTATCTCCATGTTCACCCAGAACATAGCCTTGGATCGACTGAGGTGCCAGTCCTGTTGCCTTGGACAATTGATTTTTAAGCCGGCTGCTATCCAGCAGGGTACCAGTCCCCATAATTCTGTCCTTAGGATAGTCCAACTCTCGCTGCAAGACCGTGGTAATGGCATCACAAGGATTAGAAATCACAATAATTAAACCAGAGAAATGCGTTCTTTTCAAACGCGCAGCAATTTCTTTAGCATTGGCAATATTAATAGTGAGCTCGACCCAACGATCGGGATTGTCACCAAAATAGGCCTTGATATCACCGACAGCGACCACCAAGACATCGACATCATCTAAAAGGCTATCATCATTGGCGGCAATCTTGACATAATGAGGACTCGTTGCCAAACTATCCTCGAGATCTAATTGATCAGCAAATAATTTGTCTTCTCGCTTATCAAGAAGCACCAGCTCATCGGCAAGACCTGAACGGACCAAGTTACCAGCCAGTGTACTGCCAACATTTCCCATTCCAATAATTCCAACTTTTCGAGCCATAAAATTACCTCCTCTAATTTACAGTCAGCTTACCACTATTGCCTAAGCCTGTAAAATAGTTAATGCTTATAAGACCTTATAAATTTAAGCAAGATAGCATTGGTGAAAGGTATGATGGGTTTAAGCTTATCCTGAATCGCTTGGCAGCAACTTGAGCTTTCCCTTAAATATTAGTCTCTCAGATACTTTCTAAAACAGAAAAAAATGAACCAGCGTCCAGCGCATCAGTCCATCTTTCATTCCCGCTTAATCCAGCAATCCCAATCTTTCAAAAGCCTTGTAAAGGCCATCATCTTCTACATCAGCGGTCACTAAGTCAGCCATAGCTAAAATTTCAGGCCCACCGTTGCCCATGGCAACCCCCAAAGCACAGTAGTCCAGCATAGGAATATCCACCTTGGCATCACCAAAAGCAATAGTATCAGCTTTATCCCTTCCCAGATAGTCTAAGAGAACATCAATAGCATGAGCCTTATCAATATTGGCAACGCCTAAATCACCAAAGAGAGCCGTTTCACCACGACCGCCCCAAGTACCAGCCTTAAGCTGGGGGAAGGCTTCTTTAGAGTCTAAGTGGTCTTGATAAGATTTGAGGATAAAACTAACTTTATTGAGGTCCTTGCGATAAAGATTACCACCATAGACCAAACCATGCAAAACATCTTCTGCTTCCATATTCTTAACTTGGGCTTCTTTGGCTCCTTTGGTCAGAACGTAAGCCCGCATAACTGGTCTAGCAGCTTCTTTGAAATGCTCACTGGCAAAGAGACCACTATTGCTTTCCAAGTAAAATTCCAGCCCGCGCTCATGCAGCCAATCAACAATAGCCCGACTATCTTCCTCAGAAATCACTTGGTGCATAAGGACTGTTCCTTGATGCTCTACATAGGAACCATTCCCACCAATCATCCCATCTAAGCCCATGTCCCAGAGTTCAGGCTGGACTTCAGCATGGCTGCGGCCGGTACAGATATAGACTAAATGCCCATTGGCTCTAGCCCTTTGTACAGCCTCAACAGCAGATTGAGGCAGATGATTTTCATAATCCACCAAGGTGCCATCCACATCTAAAAATACAACTTTTTGGGTCATCCTGATACCTCCACTTCTTTATAATGTTATTATAAAGAGCTAACGCCAGAAATGATGCCTTTTTTCTTCGAAAAACTGATACTATCCTATGCTAATCCCAAAATTTGCAATCTAGGAGTCTAACCGTTATGATAAAGACATGACATCTATTAAAACAATCATGAACCAACTTCCCAATAAATTAGCCTTTTATGATAAAAAGGGTCTGCCTCTCTACAATAATGGTCAAGCCGACGGCAGTCTCTTGCCAGACCAAGAAGCTCATCCCTTGGAAGATTGGTTGCTAAAGAAACTTACTGAGAATCCCACCAAATCTTTAAGCTTTCAGGTACCTACTCAAGCCTTTGACCAGATTTTAATGCAAACTTACCAGGCAGCCTTGGATGAACAGGGACAGATTATCGGTATTATGGAAACCATCACCGATTTCAAAGAGCCCCTGACGACCTATCTGGAAGATAGCGCCCAAGCCTTAGTTGGCTGGTCCGATGCCACTTCTGGCCCTTCTATCAAAAGCGAAGACTGAATTTCCATAAAATACCCACAGCAAAAAGCCTCCAGCCAAATAGATTCTTCCTAGCTTGGCTAAAGGCTTTTTATATTAGACAGGCGACTGACTAGATCGTCATAACTTCTTTCGCTTCCCTCTATTCGTCCCGTTCAACTGGCTGAGGACCAAAGCTCTGCGAGGTCGGCATGATTTCAATCCGATTAACATTGACATGTTTAGGCTGCTGAGCCAGCCAAAGAACCGTATTGGCAATATCTTCTGGCCTAATGGCATGAGCGCCTTTATAGAGGTCGCTAGCCCGTTGGTCATCGCCTTTAAAGCGGATATTGGAAAATTCTGTTCCCTCACAAAGACCCGGTTCAACATTAGAAACCCGAATCTTGGTACCGGCTAAATCTGCCCGCAGATTCAGCGAGAACTGTTTCACAAAAGCCTTACTAGCACCGTAAACATTGGCACCTGGGTAGGGAACCGTGCCTGCCGTTGAACCGATATTGATGATATAACCAGACTTGCGAGCCACCATTTGCGGCAGAACCTGCCGTGTTAGATAGGTCAAACCAACAATATTGGTTTGAATCATGGTAGTCCAATCGTCAACATTTGCCTCGTAAGCTTTATCTAAACCCAAAGCCAGACCAGCATTATTAACCAGAATATCAATGGTTTGCCAATCAGCCGGCAGGCTAGCCAAAGCAGAATCAATAGCTTCCTGGGATGTCATATCCATCTGCAGGGGATAAAAATGAGCGCCCAGTTCTTGAGCAAGTTTTTCTAATTTAGCCAAACGACGACCAGTCCCGATCACCCGGTAGCCTTCCTTAACAAAGAGCTCTGCCATGGCTAAACCAAAGCCTGCTGTTGCTCCTGTAATCATTACTGTTTCAGTCATTGATACCTCCTATTTTGAAGAACGTCATTGTCATTAATAGAAAAGGGAAGGAAATAGCCTATTATAGACTACTGCCTTCCCACCTCCGCACAGTTGATTTTCAGCTTTTTCACCCCCCACCAGACTCATCGCTTGCCTAGAAAAGGAGAGTCAGACTTCCTTCTGCCTTAGCTGTCAGATAAGAGGCTAAACGCCAGCTCAGATCTATCCCCCCTTGCTTACTGTTTTAAAAAAATATAGGGGGAGAGTTTTTATCCTTCTACTGCTTGTGCAGCTGTAATAATAGCTAATTTATAGATATCTTCGGCACTCGAACCGCGAGACAAGTCATTGACCGGCATATTGAGACCTTGTAAAATTGGCCCAATTGCGTCAAACATTCCTAAGCGTTGAGCAATCTTATAGCCAAGATTACCCGACTGCAAATCAGGGAAGATGAAGACATTGGCATGTCCGGCTATATTGCTGTCTGGAGCCTTAATAGCCGCAGTCTCTGGCACAAAGGCTGCATCAAATTGCAGTTCCCCATCCAAAGCTAGCTCAGGAGCCAAGTCCTTAGCTAATTTAGTAGCTTCTTGGACCTTTTCAGCCTGAGGTGCCTTGGCACTCCCCTTGGTAGAGAAGCTCAGCAGCGCAATTTTAGGATCCAAGTCGAAAATCTTAGCTGTATCAGCCGTATTTACCGCAATTTCAGCTAACTCTTGAGGAGATGGATCAATATTGATAGCACAATCAGCAAAGATATAACGCTCACTGGTGTTTTCCCGATTCATCAGAAAGACACCAGATGTTCGAGAGATGCCAGGTTTCGTCTTAATAATTTGCAAGGCAGGCCGAACCGTATCAGCTGTTGAATGAATGGCACCTGAGACCATGCCATCTGCCAAGCCCATCTTAACCAGCATAACGCCGAAATAGTTGACATCCCGCAAAAACCTATCAGCATCTTCTGCCGTCGCCTTTTCTTTACGAATTTCCAAGAAAAGTTCCTTCATCTTAGCAAAATCCGCATAAGTATCAGGATTGATGATCGTATAATTTTGGTCAGCAAAACCAAGTCGTTTAAGGAGATTCTTAACCTGCTCAGCTTCACCTAAAATAATCGGATCAACCAGACCTTCAAACTTCAAACGAGCAGCCGCCCGAACGACTCTTTCATCATTTCCTTCTGGAAAAACAATTTTAATACCTTTACCAGCAATCTTACTGCGTAATTCCCCAAATAAGCTTCTTATCATAGGATAAACCCTCTATTCTAAATTATGTTGTAGATTCATGATAGCGCTTTCGAAATCATCTGTCAAGCCAGATTCATAGATCCGTTCTTGACCCGTAAAAGGATCGGTTAAACATAGAGAATGACAGTGGAGAGCCTGACGTTTCATTCCATAATCCAAGGAGCCGCCATAGAGGTCATCTCCAAGGAGAGGCTGACCAATGTGCGAAAAATGTACTCTAATTTGATGGGTTCGACCAGTATGCAGCTGAATATCCAGCAACTTCACCCGACCGAAACGCTCTAAAACCCGATAGCTAGTATGGGCATACTTGCCTGAGGAATGTACTTGACGGGTAATAATACTATCCGATACTCGAGCAATAGGGGCAATAATTTCTCCCTGATCTGGTAGGTCCTCCTGTCCAGCTACCAAAGCATAATAGCGCTTCTCAATGGTTTTGGCCTGCAGGGCCTTGTCCATACGTGAATGGGCATAGCCGTGCTTAGCAAAGAGCATGAGACCGCTCGTATCCTTGTCTAAGCGCGTAACAATGTGGACCTGCTGATTTTCATAACCTTTTTCCTGATAGTAAGCCTTAACAAAATTAGCGATAGTTTCCGAATGAAGGATGCTAGGGATACTAGCATACCCCGCTGGTTTATTAACCACTAAGAAATTATCATCCTCAGCAATGATAGTCAAAGGGTGATGAATAGGCAGCAGATTAGGGCTTCCCACTTCTGCTGGAATATCAACTGCTACCTTATCTCCTTGAGTCAATAAATAAATGGCATTTCGTTCAATGCCATTTACCCATATATGTCCGCCCTGATATTTTATCTTAGCTAAAAGACCCTTAGAAATATCATGTCCCTTGAGGAAGGTCTTGATCTTGCAAGAGCGATCAGCGATAAATTCAAATCTCACGTTTCTACCTCACCGATAAAGGCATCCTTAACCCGCTCCCAGAAACCCGTATGATGGGGGGTTGACAGAAAACTAATTTTCTTATCATCCAGACAAAATTCCATCTTAGCCACATTGCGATAACTATAGGATTTATTATCAAAGGAGACTGTATAGGAGCCAACGCGTTTAGGTTCGATGGTCACGGTTTCCCCCTTAGGAATAATAGCTGAACTCCCTAAGGTCCGATAGACACGGTTGTTGAGACTAGCAATTTCCGTCATCTGAAAAGCCTCTACCGTTGGATGGAGGACCGCTCCGCCAATGGATTTGTTATAGGCTGTGCTACCTGTCGGTGTTGAGACCGTAATCCCATCACCGCGGAAACGTTCCAGAGGCGTGCCATTGATAGAAACATCCGCTACCATGGTTTTTTCCAAACGACGCAGGCTAGCTTCATTAAGAGCCCGAGCCGTCACCACTCGACCATCGGCCATAGTTACAGTCACTCGCAAAAGGGGATAGGAAATCTTCTCCCCTTGGTTTGACCGAAGATTTCTCAAAAAGGTATCCACTTCAAAGTCCCGATAATCAGTATAAAAACCTAAATGACCGGTGTGAATGCCAACAAAACGCACCTTATCCAAAGATTTCTCATACATGTGAAAAGCCGACAGAAGCATGCCATCGCCACCAATGGAAATCACAATATCAGGATTGTCCTTACTGAGATAAAAATCCCGATCGGGCTTGAGAGCCGCAAAAATTTTGGAGGCGACTCGTTTGCTTTGGTACTTACCGTTAGCAATAATGGCCACCCTAGTCTGAGGCTTACCTGTATAATTCATCTGTGTCATCACTGTTTCCTACACCATCACTTAGTTTTCTGCTAACAGGATCATACAGAAGCTGAGCTTCCTTGATATCATCCCGAATTTTTCGCATTTCTTCATCCAACTCACGCGCAATCCTAGAGGTTACCTCAAGCCGCTGCTTAATTTCTTCCGGGAAATCCCCTTTATATTTGTAATTAAGTGAGTGCTCAATGGTAGCCCAGAAATTCATCGCCAGTGTCCTAATCTGAATTTCGGCCAGCACGTTTTTTTGTCCGTCAATCGTATCAACTGGATATTCAATAATCACATGGTAAGACCGATAGCCACTGGCCTTACGATTATTGATATAGTCTCGCTCTTGGACGATTGTCATATCATGACGCTGACGAATTAATTCTAAAACCTCTTGAACGTCATCAACAAACTGGACCATAATACGCACACCAGCAATATCTTGCATATCCTCGGCCAAATGCTCTTCCTTAACACCACGAAGAAGCATTTTTTCCTTGATACTTTCAATTGGCTTAACCCGACCGGTCACAAATTCAATAGGCGAATGGCGATTCTGCTTGCGGAATTGCTTACGAATGCCTCGAAACTTAATTTTCAATTCACCAACAGTCTGAATATAGGGGTCTAAGAAGGCTTCCCATTCCATATTTGTCTACTTTAAACTCCTGTTTTTCTAGGCTTATGACTAATCAACAGTCATGCCTTGTCAATTAGTCCACATTTTTATAAAATTAGTTTAAGTAAAATTATACCATAAAAAGGGCTACAGAAGGAAAATCAAAATGAATCATTTGGAAATCGAATACAAGACCATGCTTAATAAGGCTGAGTTCAATCGAATGGAGACCCTCTTTTCACACATTCCGGCTATCACCCAAACCAACTACTACTTTGATACCGATGACTTTATTATGCGAAAAAAGCGTTTGTCTCTGCGTATTCGTACCTTTGACAAGGGAGCCGAACTAACTCTGAAAATTCCTAAAGAGGTGGGCACCTTGGAACACAATATTGATCTTAGCCGCCAAGAAGCGAGACAGATTATTGAATCTTGTCAATTTCCTGACAATGCCATTAAGGACCTCATTCATGAGCACGGTGTTGACTGCGACCAGCTTAAAAATTTAGGCCACTTGACAACCGTTCGGCGGGAAAAAGAATCTCCCATTGGTCTCATGGCCCTAGATAAGAACAATTACGCAGGCCGAATTGATTATGAACTAGAGCTTGAAGTTGAGGAGCCTGATAAGGGCAAAGTCGATTTTGAAGCCTTCTTATTAGAAAATAACATTGATCTTAAATATGCTAAAAGTAAAGTAGCACGCTTCTGCTCAACCTTAAAACAAAATGATAGATTTTTTAAATAGCGATAAAAGGCTGGAAAAATCAGCCTTTTTTGGTACAATATAAAAGGAAAATTCTAAGATTTCGAGGCCTAAAACTAGGGAAACTCCTCCCCTCAGTCACCCTTGATTTTCTTACACACTCAATAAGCCTCTGAGCTTATCGCTTATTCAAAGGAGAATGACACTGTCATGGTAGAAACTAGCACCCCAAAATTATTTTCGCTGACATCTAATACTGCTATTGCAGAAAAAATCTCACAAGCAGCTGGAATTCCGCTTAGCAAATTAGCTTCTAAGCAATTTTCCGACGGTGAAATCATGATTAACATCGAAGAAAGTGTCCGTGGCTATGATATCTACGTCATCCAGTCGACTAGCTTTCCTGTTAATGACAATCTCTGGGAACTCCTAATTATGATTGATGCCTGCAAGCGGGCTTCGGCTAATTCAGTCAATATCATCATACCTTACTTTGGTTACGCTCGCCAAGACCGCATTGCTCAGCAGCGCGAACCTATCACAGCCAAGCTGGTCGCTAATATGTTGGTCAAAGCCGGAGCTGACCGTATCCTAACGCTTGATTTGCACGCTGTTCAAGTACAAGGGTTCTTCGATATTCCAGTTGATAACCTCTTTACGGTTCCTCTCTTTGCGGAACGCTATGTTCACATGGGACTCAAGGGTTCTGATGTCGTTGTCGTCAGCCCCAAAAACTCAGGTATCAAACGAGCTCGTAGCTTGGCAGAATACCTAGATGCTCCAATTGCTATCGTTGACTATGCTCAAGACGATACTCACCGTGAAGAAGGGTACATTATCGGAGAGGTCGCTGGAAAAAAGGCTATCTTGATTGATGATATTCTCAATACCGGTAAAACCTTCGCTGAAGCGGCTAAAATTGTCGAACGTAATGGTGCTTCTGAAATCTATGCGGTTGCCAGCCACGGTCTATTCGCCGGTGGAGCCGCTGAAATTCTCGAAGCAGCTCCTATTAAAGAAATTCTAGTGACTGACTCTGTAGCTACCAAAGAAAGAGTCAGCAGCAATGTTACCTATATCTCAGCTAGCGGGCTGATTGGTGATGCTATCACTCGCATTCACAACCACAAACCACTCAGTCCACTCTTCACTTATACTGCCGAAGACGAGGATTAAGAGATGATTTATCTTGATAATGCTGCGACAACTCCTTTAATTCCAAGTGTTATCGACGCAATGACAGCGGTTATGACCGACAATTTTGGCAATCCGTCCAGTATCCATACCTATGGACGTCAAGCCAGCCATCTCTTGCGGGAAAACCGGCTTACTATAGCCAAGACTTTAAAGACTCAGCCTAGAAATATTATCTTCACATCTGGAGCCACCGAAAGCAATAACATGGCCATTCAGGGCTACGCTCTAGCCAATCAAGATAAGGGCAAACACTTGATTACCACTGCCATTGAGCACCATTCAGTCCTCCATGTTATGGACTATTTGGAAAAGCGATTTGGTTTCCAAGTGACCTATCTCCAGCCTGATGCCAACCATCAGTTCACTGTAGAGGCGCTCAAAGCTGCCCTTAGAGAAGATACCATCCTAGTCTCGACTATGATGGCCAATAATGAAACCGGAGATCTTTTCCCTATAAGCGACTTTGCCCAGCTTTTGGCTGACCATCAGGCAGTTTTTCATGTTGATGCTGTCCAAGCCATGGGCAAAATGGCTATTCGGCCCGAAGAACTCGGTGTTGATTTCCTTTCTGCTTCTGCTCATAAGTTTCACGGTCCTAAGGGAACGGGCTTTCTCTATGCCAAACCTCATCACATGGACAATCTCCTGCACGGTGGCGAGCAAGAGGATAAAAGACGGGCTAGCACTGAGAATATGATTGGCATTACAGGTATGGCTCAAGCACTCAAAGAGGCCGACCAAAACTTAGATGGGAACTATCAAAAAGTAGCTCACCTCCGCAATGTCTTCTTAAAAGAATTGACTAAGCAAGGCCTAGACTACTATCTCAACGGGAGTGATAACAGCCTTCCCTATGTCATCAATATCGGTTTTCCGCGAAGCCATAACAATCTTCTCCTAACCCAATTAGACTTAGCAGGATTCGCTGTATCGACGGGTTCTGCCTGTACCGCTGGTACTGTTGACCCCAGTCATGTTTTGGAAGCCTACTACGGGAGCGACTCCTCTCGCTTGGACGAGTCCATTCGCATCAGCCTGTCAGAACTCAATACCCCTGAGGAATTAATCAAACTCGCAAAACAATTAAAAGAAATTATAGGATGATACCATGGCATTTGAAAAATCTATTCACTTGGACGACTGTAAGTATACCTATACCATCAGTCCTAAGATTAAAAAATATACACTGAGAGATACAACTTTTGAACCAAATAAACTTGGTCATTACGAACTTAACCGTCTTCTGGAAGAGGTTCCCAATTCTGGACAAGGTTTCCCTGTTAAAATTACTATTCACAAGGATTTGTCTTCCTTTAAACTCAGTATCACCGACCAGTCTGGACTGCGCTTGGTCAATATCTTTAAATCAGACAAAACAGCTATTATTCAAGATAAATTTTACTTTTTGATGGATAGCTTGGTCGAGCGAGATATTTTTACGAAAACAGAAAATGACAGTCCAAATCTTTGATTTCGATAGAAGAATCCTATGCTAACATAGGATTTTTTTATCACAAATTTGTTGCAGTTTTCACAATCTTGTTCTACAATTAACTTAGAACTATTGACTTTAAAATAGATTGGAGATAGTCAATCATGGTTATTGATAAATCTATTCCAAAAGCGACAGCCAAACGCCTATCGCTCTATTATCGAACTTTTAAACGCTTTAATGCAGGGAATATTGAAAAGGCCAGCTCCAAGCAAATTGCTGAAGCTATCGGAATCGACTCAGCCACTGTTCGCCGAGATTTTTCTTACTTTGGTGAACTAGGGAGACGGGGATTTGGTTACGACGTTAAGAAGTTGATGAATTTCTTCGCTGATATCCTTAACGATCATTCTATCACTAGTGTAGCCCTAGTCGGCTGCGGGAATATGGGCCGAGCCCTGCTCCACTACCGTTTTCATGAACGCAATAAGATGCAAATTATAATGGCATTTGATACGGATGATCATGAACTGGTTAATACTAAGACAGACGATGGCATTCCTATCTACGGTATTTCGACCGTCAAAGAGCATCTCAAAAACTCTAATTGCCAGACGGCCATCCTGACTGTTCCCAGTCTTAAAGCCCGGGAAGTCGCTGATCAGCTAGTAGAGGCTGGTATCAAAGGAATACTGAGCTTCTCTCCAGTCAATTTGCACCTGCCTGAGGGTGTCTTTGTGCAATACGTCGATCTGACCAGTGAACTCCAGACACTTCTCTTCTTTATGAATCAGAATCACTAAAAGTATTAAAGTTCAATAAAATTGAAGAGCATGTAAGATAGATGCTTATAGATTTTTTTCTAGGTCATCTTATGAGTTAGCGATACTGTCTATTATATGCCCTTTCAACTGCCTTATGCTCCTCTTCAAAGATTAGCACAATGTGTGGGGAGGCAAGTTTCCGTCCCATCTCTTTCTCAATTCATATTTTACCACCTAGGAGGTTTTCCTTAATGAAGCAAAAACCAATCATTGGTATTACAACAAATGAAAGGCCTAACAGCGATAACATCACCACTAGTTATACTCCCAAAGGATTTGTCCAAGCGGTTCAAAGGGCTGGTGGAATTCCTCTGCTCCTGCCTATTGGTTCCATCGATGATGCTATCGAGTATGTTGGTATGGTGGATAAAATTCTATTGATTGGTGGACAAAATGTTGATCCTGAATTCTATCACGAAACAAAACAGGCATTAGATGATGATTTTTCTCACCGCCGAGATATTTTTGAATTTGCCATTATCGATGAAGCTATTCGTCAAAGAAAATCTATATTCTCCGTTTGCCGTGGTACCCAACTAATGAATGTGGCTCTGGGAGGTAACCTCAACCAAGCCATTGAAAATCACTGGCAGGAGGCTCCGACTGACTATCTCTCCCATGAAATGACGATCAAAGCCAATACAAAATTAGCTGAAATCTACGGCTCTGAAACCACAATCAACTCCTTCCATCATCAGAGCATTAAGGAACTCTCTCCCTATCTTGATGTTATTGCTGAGGATCCTAAAGATGCAACCATCGAAGCCGTTGCTTCCAACCATCCTGATATCCATTTTTTAGGAGTCCAATGGCATCCAGAGCATCTGATTGGCAGTCGGCAGGAAGATCAAGAGCTCTTCAACTATTTTGTCAACGAACTATAGGCATGAAAAAAGCGATTGAAAATTAAGAGGCTGCTATCCTCTCATATCATTAAGCAGCTTCCCAAGAGCTAAGCTACTTACTTATCATTTTGACCAGACAGTTTTCTACTGCCTGGTCTTTTTATTAGCAAGTTAGTTTCAATATTTTCAGCTGGGCAGATCAATGATAATATCTGTTTTTTCCCGAAAACTATAATAATGATCATAACCAACGATAATATGATCCAAAAAGGCCAAACCAAGGTCATCACAGCAGCGTTTGATTTTCTCTGTAAACACAATATCATAACGGCTCGGATCAGGCTGTCCTGAAGGATGGTTATGAACAACGATAACTGATGTTGCCATAACTCGACAAGCGTAGTGGAGAATCTCTCGTGGTTCTGCAATAGAGCGCTGAACGCTACCAATAAAAATAGTTTGCTTTTTAATCAGGCGATTCTGAGTGTCTAAATAGAGAGCTATCAAATGCTCCTGTCTTTTATCCCGCAACTCTGCTATCATTTTCTTGGCCAGACGGTCACTGGAAATAATCCTTTCTGACTTCTCAGGCAATGTTTGATTGATGCGCTTAGAGAATTCTAAGGCCGCTTTCAGCTCAATGGATTTAACCCGACCGATTCCTGGAATAGCTTGCAACTCCTCCAAGGATAAACTGCGAAAATCTGCTAAGCTATCAACTGTCTCCAAAATATTATTGGCCAGAGTTAAAACGTGGTGCCGTCGAGTTCCCGTCCGCAAGAGAATGGCTAATAGCTCTTGATTGCTCAGGCTCTCTGCACCAAGACTAATCAGGCGTTCTCTGGGTCTCATAGCTTCTTCATGAATTTCTACACTATACATGTTCTACCTCCTAACTTTATATTCGTAGGCCAGTGGCAAAAATGCTATTTTTCCGCAACATTTTAAAAATTAAAAATCCCTCCAGTTAAATGAATAACTGAAGAGATAGATGTCATTTTTGAACATTAAGTTAAGCATCTTGTTCCTTACGGAGAGCACCGAAGATGATACCCGATACAACTGCTCCGATGGCAACAAAGATCAGATAGAGCCACCAGTTTGTTGTCAAAGCAACAACGAAGATACCGCCGTGAGGAGCTAAAAGCTTGATACCCGCAGCACCAACTAAAGCTCCTGTTAAAGCTGAACCGACCATAAAGCTTGGAATAGCACGACCTGGGTCAGCAGCACCAAATGGGATAGCCCCTTCGGTAATAAAGGACAAGCCCATAACAATATTGGTCAAACCGGAATCGCGCTCTTCCTTATTAAACTTCTTAGGGAAAAGACGAGTGGCTACAAAGACTGCCAACGGCGGAACCATACCACCGGCCATAACTGCTGCCATAACAACTGTACCACCATGCGCAAGAGCATTAGGATCTGCCAACGTACCTGTAGCGAAAACATAAGCTGCCTTATTGAATGGGCCACCCATATCGATAGCCATCATGGCACCAACAATCAAGCCTAGAAGTACAGCCGAACTTCCTGATAAACCTTCCAAGAAGCTACTTAAAGCTGTGTTGATAGCTCCCATTGGTACATTGACTAAAAGCATTAACAAGCCTGTGATAGCAACACCAAGCAAAGGCAAGAGCAAGATAGACTTGATCCCTTCCAAAGAGCGAGGGACTTTGACATATTTTTTCAGCATCAAAGCCACACCACCAGCTAAGAAACCACCGACTAAAGCACCGAGGAAGCCGGATGGAATTAGCTTACTTTCATCAACACCAATCATATTGATGGCATAACCAACTTTGGCAATATAACCAGCCGTAACACCGGCTACTAAACCAGGCTTTTCAGCAATTGAATAAGCGATGTAGCCAGCCAAGATTGGTAACATGAAGAAGAAGGCGGCTCCTCCAATTTGATTAAATAGAGCTGCAGCAGTATGATAGTGACCTAGGTCTGACAAGTGACTTTGCGGAACACCCATAAAATTATCAATCAAGAAAGAAATTGCAGTAATGATACCGCCACCGATAACGAATGGCAGCATTTGCGAAACACCGCTCATCAAATGTTTGTAGAAGGCGGCTCCAAGGCCGGTCTTTTCACCAGAATCAGCGGCAGCTGAGCTAGCTTCTCCTGCGGCCGCATGGTAGGTTTCTGCCTTACCATCCAAAATAGCATTAATCAATTCCTCTGGTTTTTTAATACCTTCAGCGACTGGGCGAGAAATCAATGGTTTGCCATCAAAACGAGGCATTTCAACGGCCTTATCCGCAGCAACAATAACACCCTTAGCGCGTTTAATTTCATCAGCTGTTAGGGCATTACCGATGCCTGAAGCACCATTGGTCTCAACTCGAACATTAACACCCATTTCCTGTCCTTGCTTAATCAGTGCTTCTTCTGCCATGTAGGTGTGAGCAATACCAGTGGTACAAGCAGTAACCGCAACGACCAGTGGCTGGTCATCGTCAGCGGCTGGAGCAACCTTAGCAGCAGCTTCTGCCTGATTTTCTTCTTCTGCTGCATCAAAGGTTGCTATGACTTCCTCAGGAGTGGTTACTTGACGTAATTTATCAGCAAAGCCATCCTTCATTAAATACTTAGATAATTCAGCCAAGGCAGCCAAGTGAGTATCATTGGCACCATCTGGAGCTGCAATCATAAAGAAGAGGTCGGTTGGCTGACCATCAAGAGCTTCATAATCAACACCCTTAGCTGATTTAGCAAAGAGTACCGTTGCCTCCTTAACAGCAGCATTTTTGCTGTGAGGCATGGCGATACCATCACCCAAACCAGTTGAAGTTTGGGCCTCCCGATTCATGATACCTGTTTTGAAGGTATCAAAGTCGGTAACAATTCCCTTGTCAACCAAGGAAGAAATCATTTCATCAATTGCAGCTTCCTTAGTAGTTGCCTGCAGATCCATGATCATGACTTCTTTTCTCAAGACATCTTGAATTTTCATAGTTTTTCTACCTCTACTTTTTGATAAGTTTCTTTGATAAAATCGACACTAGCTAGATCATCGGAAAAGGCGGTCGATGTCCCGCAAGCCACACCCCATTTTAGGGCTTGGACTGGATCACCAGATTTGACAAATTCTCCTGTGAAGCCAGCAACCATTGAATCGCCTGCACCAACCGAATTTTTAACTTGACCTTTGATTGGTTTAGCAAAATAAGCAGCTTCTGGTGTTACCAACAAAGCCCCCTCACCTGCCATAGAAATGATAACGTTTTGAGCTCCCTTGGCTAGAATCTCTCTAGCATATTTTTCAACATCTGCCAAGCCGCTGAGCTGGACATCAAAGATAGCCTCCAGTTCGTGGTTATTAGGCTTAACCAAGAGCGGTTGATAATTCAAGGAATCTAAGAGAGTTTGCCCTTCAAAGTCACAAACAACTTGAGCGCCTGCTTCCTTAGCGACAGGAAGCAAACGATTATAAACTTGGTTGCCTAAATTACTTGGGGCAGAACCCGCAAAAACCACAGTATCATCGTCCGAAAGGCCTGCCAGAATGGCTTCCAAATCAGCCAACTGCTCTGGACTAATTTCAGGACCAGCACCATTGATTTCTGTCTCATCATTTGCCTTTATTTTGACATTAATTCGAGTATCTTGATCAACCTGAACAAATTTTGTTGGGATGTTTTCAGTCTTGAGTCCATCTTCAACGAACTTGCCAGTGAAACCGCCCAAGAAACCTGTTGCCGTATTAGGCACACCTAAGCGTTGCAAAATTCGACTAACATTGATGCCCTTCCCCCCAGAAAACTTATCGTCGCTGTCCACGCGATTGACACTGCCGAGAACGACCCTGTCCAGACGAACGATGTAGTCGATAGATGGGTTGAGGGTTACGGTATAAATCATACTTCAATCACCTTCGTTTTTTCCTTTATAGTAGTGACAATTGGTTTAGAGGAGCGATTAATGACCAAGGTAACCTCTTCCAGTTTAGCAAACTTAGCAAAGGCTACCTGATCCAGCTTAGTAGCATCAGTCAGTACAAAGGCTTCCTTGCTGCTGGCAATGACTGCCTGCTTAATGGTTGCCTCATAAATATCGGGAGTGGTTAGATTCTCACCATCAATCCCATTAGTTCCCAAAAAAGCCTTATCAAAATTGAGCTGGTTAATCTGCTGAAAGGCGATAGGCCCAATATTAGCGTCAGTAGGAATCTTAACATTCCCCCCAATCATAACCGTAGGAATCCCCTTTTCAACAAGCTTGATGCCATGATGGATAGAATTCGTCACCACCGTCAAATTTTGACTCGTTAACTTGTCCACCAAAAGTTCATTGGTCGTCCCGGCCTCAATAAAAATGACTTCACCATCATCAATCAGGTCCTTGGCTTTCTGAGCAATCAGTTTTTTCTCTTGAACATTTTTGATAGCCTTTTGCTGGTTGCTCAGCTCTTCTTGAAGGTTGGAAAGCCTTTCTGCCCCGCCATGAATGCGGTGTAGTTTTCGCTCAGCCTCAAGTTCGTCCAAATCACGGCGGACTGTCGATTCGGACGTTTCTAACAGAGATACTAAACTGTCTAAGGTCACAAAATCATACTGGCTGATTCGCTCCATAATCAGCTTTTTACGCTCTAACTTAAGAATAGCAACACCCCCTCTGCAATCGTTTACAATCTTTATTATAAGCCAATTTCTTCCAATGTCAAGCACTTTCTTCCAAAAACAGTCAAACCCTTGCCCCATCGATAGAAAAACCAAGCAGCAACTACCGCTTGGTCTATATTACAACTATCTAAAAACCTTTGAGTTTCCAGCTGCCAACTGCCAGAAAGGAAAGTAAGACTAACAGAATCCAGCTAGGGATTCAAGTCTAAACTAGTCATTATCTAAAATTGGCAGACAACCAGCATCAGATTAGTAAAGCCCTGATGAGGTTAGATTCATAACTAGATAAAATTTATCTCACAAAATTAGACCAGTTGTCACTAAGGCTAATGAATGAAAGGACACAAATATCTCAGTCTTTGATTAGGGAAGTCGAGTGAACGGCTCGATTATCACGATCAGGATAAATATACTTGATAGCATGATTAACGGCAGTTGGAGCTTCGCCAAAGCCTGTAGCAATCAGGTCAACCTTGCCATCATAGTCAGCGGCATCACCGATTGCATAGACACCTTCCTGACTGGTTTGAAAGACCGGTGACACGGCGATATTGGTCCGCTTGTAGTCAATCCCCCAGTTACGCAAGTTCTTATTATTGGTTGAGAAACCAAAACTGACAATCAAGGCATCTAGGTCCAAATCTACCACTTCTTCTGCCTTCACCTTTTGAATGGACAGCCCAGTCACAGTTTTACCATCTCCATGTAAGCTCAAAGGGATATAAGGCGTCATAATCTTGACCGAGGAAGCATTCAAAAGTTCCACACTATGTTCATGAGCCCGAAAAGCATCCCGCCGGTGAACAATGGTCACACTCTCAGCGATTGGCTCCAGATGCAGGGCCCAATCAACCGCTGAATCGCCGCCGCCGCAGATGACCACCTTCTGGCCAGCAAATTGGTCTAGCTTATGAACATTATAGAAAAGATTATTATCAGCATAGACTTCTTCACCTTCAAGCCCCAAGGTTCGCGGAGCAAAAGCTCCATTGCCGCAAGCGATGATAATAGCTCGGGATAAATGTTGTCCTTTGTTGGTTTCAATAGTAAAGAGCTCGCCCGTCTTTTCAAAACTCAAAACTTCTTCCTTGAGGCAAATCTCAGTCGTCTCCTTAAAACGGTCCAGCTGTGCCAACAAATTTTCGGTCAGCTCAACCCCATTGGTCTTAGGATAGGCAGGAATATCATAAATAAGTTTTTCAGGATAAAGCACAGCTGGCTGCCCACCTAGTTCAGACAGGCTTTCAATGATTTTAACAGACATACCACGTAGACCGGCATAAAAAGCAGCGAAAAGGCCAACCGGCCCGCCACCGATAATAGTAATATCAGCAATCTTTTGTTCCGTCATTTGTTTCCTCAATTTCTCTATTTTCTTTTTTAATTTTTTCCAAAAGCTCTACTTCTTCAGTACCCAACTGGTACTGCTCCAGCAAGTCAGGCCGCCTTTGCCAAGTCTTGCGCAAACTCTGCTCCAACCGCCAGCGACGAATATTCTCGTGGTGACCACTCATCAGAACATCAGGAACCGTCATCCCTTGAAAGTCATACGGACGGGTGTATTGAGGATATTCTAAGAGACCGGATGAAAAGCTATCATCCTGATGGCTGGATTCCTTACCCAAAACCTCAGGAATAAGGCGAACAGTCGCATCGACAATGGTCATAGCTGCCAGTTCACCACCTGTTAAAATAAAATCACCCAGAGAGACCTCATCGGTCACCAAGGTCTTGATGCGTTCGTCATAACCCTCATAATGACCACAAATAAAAATCAACTGGTCTTCTTGAGCCAGTTCCTCAGCATAAGCCTGATCAAACTTTCGGCCGGCAGGATCCAAGAGCAAAACCCGAGGCTGCTGGTTCTGAATATCAATTTTTGCCATGGTATCAAAAATTGGCTGAACCCGCAGCAGCATACCTTGGCCGCCTCCATAGGGTTCATCATCAACGTGGCGGGATTTTTGCGCATTTTCACGAAAATTATGGTAAGTGATGTCTAAGAGCCCCTTCTCTTGAGCTTTGCCAACAATGGAATATTCCAAAGGGGCAAACATTTCAGGAAAAAGGGTCAGAATATCAATCTTCATCGTCATCTAACCCTTCTAAAAGCTCAACCTCGACACGTTGATTGGCCAAATCAACCTTCTTAACCACCGATGGAATATAGGGCAAGAGTAAGTCCCGTTTGCTTTTTCGCTTAACCACCCAGACATCATTGGCTCCGGGTTGAAGAATTTCTTTAATGAGACCAAGCTGCTGATTGTTTTCATAGACAGGTAGACCAATAATTTGGTGATAATAAAATTCACCTTCAGCCAAATCTGCCAAATTTTCCTCCGCTACTTTAAGAGTGTGGCCCTTAAATTTTTCAATAGCATTGATATGGTACATATCTTTAAACTTGATAATATCGAAATTTTTATGCTTACGATGGCTGGCAATAGTTACCACTTGAACAAATTGATCCTTATCATCAAAAAGGGCCAATTGACTCCCCTTTTGAAACCGCTCTTCCACAAAATCAGTTACCGATAGGACCCGCATCTCCCCTTGAAGCCCTTGAGTATTGACAATAGTCCCAACTTTATAATAGTTCATATAACTTCCTTATATTATTTTAGTCATTTCTTAGTATTTTACCACTCTCTAACCACTAAAGTAAAGAGTGAAATCCCTTAATCAATCATCTAAGAAGGCTAAAAATATCAGTCAAGTCCCCTTTAAAAATTACCTTAATCAAGCCATCAAAAATGAGTCTGGGACAAAAGTCCAGACTCGTTAACATTATTCTAGATTTACTGATTTTTGTCCTACTCTCTAAGGATGCACCCTAGAGAATTCGAACCTCTAACCGCCTGATTCGTAGTCAGGTACTCTATCCAGTTAAACCAAGGGTGTTATTAAATCACATACAACAAATCTAAACCAATAAGCGACCCTTGAAGCATTATTCTAGGCTCGACTTATCAAGTAAGATCCTAATACCGGTGGCCGGGGTCGAACCGGCACGTCCATGAGGACACTGGATTTTGAGTCCAGCGCGTCTGCCAATTCCGCCACACCGGCCTAGAAGCAAATAAAAAAACTGGGGTAGCTGGATTCGAACCAACGCATGAGGGAGTCAAAGTCCCTTGCCTTACCGCTTGGCTATACCCCAATACAACTTATATTTTACTGAAAAATGAGAAACTTGTCAAGCAGCTTAGGAAAGAAAATTCCAAAGATAAATCCTAAAATCTTCCGACCGGCGAAGGCAGTCCGTTAAACCCGTTCAGCTTATAAGTCACTGATAGAGCAATCCACAGTATTGTATGCTAGCGAATCATAGACAGCCATCAGTCATCATTAGAAGTTCTGCCTAAATGAACACGCCTACGACTCTGTGAAATTAGACTCGCTTTCCTATGATCTTTAGGGATTCTTCGTCAAGCTCCCTAAATTTCGTTGGGTCACTTAACAGCTTAGTATCTTGTATAAGGCTTTTCCAAATAGGGAAAGGATCTAAACAGATAAAAAAGTAACAGACACTTCTGCTACTTTTCATCGATAATGATTCTAACTTTTTTGGTCTCAACGGGTACCGAATAGACAATCGACCTTATCGCTGTGATAGTTCGACCTTTTTTGCCGATAATCCGACCAATATCCTGAGGGTCCAAATCCAGATGGTACTCCATAAATTCAGGACCATCTTCAATTTTGATACTGAAGCTATCTGGCTTTGAAATCAAAGGTTTTACGATAGCGATAATAAGATTTTCAATGGTATCCATAAGCTAAGGTCTTATTTTGAGTATTTAGAATCGTGGAATTTTTTCATAATACCTTCACGTGAAAGGATATTACGAACAGTGTCAGAAGGTTGAGCCCCTTTAGACATCCAGTCAAGGATACGGTCTTCCTTCAAAGTTACTTGATTTTCAGCAACCAATGGATTGTAAGTACCGACTGTTTCGATGAAACGGCCATCACGCGGTGCACGTGAATCAGCAACATTGATACGGTAGAAAGGTTTCTTCTTAGAACCCATACGAGTCAAACGAATTTTTACTGACATGTTTAAGTCTCTTTTCTATAATAATTCTTGCTTAGCCATAGCTTCTCCCATGACTTTACGTGAACAGTATAGCAGAAAGAAAACAGGCTGTCAAGAAAAAATCTTGACAGCCCTAAAAATTAGTCAGCCGAAATCTCAGCGCTTCATCATTGTCTCAGACAAAATATTAGCGTGAAATAAATTTTTGAAGCATTTTTCCATTAGCAGACCAAGAATGTGCTTGGTCAGGCGAATCAGGAAGCGATGGCCGAATCCTAGGTAATAAATTTATTGCACCTTTAAGCGATAAGCGATTTGACTCACTGCTGCGGTGTAATTTCAACTCTTCTGAAAGGATTATTGTCCGCAAAATCTTGCGAGGAGACAGAGTCACCGCTACTGTCTCCAAAATTCATGGCAACAAGGGCCGGTTAAATTTTTGTAATAGGAACGCCTGTTCCTTTTAAATCAACTCGAAGGCCTCTGACAAGACCGTAAATAAGATTTTTGCCAACAGTAAAGCAGAGTATGAGTCGCTGCCCCACTTCAATAGAGAATATATTCCCTTGATTTTTAACACTGACAGGTAAAAAGGCCTGAGTAATTAGAGTTGCCGTCATAGCATTGGTCACCACAGCTCGCTCAACAGTATCTAAAGGAAGACCGTCAACCAAACCATTTGCCGCCATAGCCAACATGATTAATCAAACTATCGATCTTCAGCTCCAAAACCTCAACCTGCTGGATACACTGGTGAATCTCTTCGATTGTTGATAATTCAGCACTAATAGTAAAAACTTCAAGATTAGCATTTCAGGCTTCCAAGGTTGCTTTAGCCTGAGATAATCTTGTTTAATTTCAGGCAATCTGAAATATCCGTCTGGCTTCTTTGGCGAGCAGTTTAGCTAGCTCTAATCCGATGCCCGAGGTTCCACCTGTAAGAATAATTGTTTTTATTGTTTCCTCACTTTCATACTAACCTCTAGCCCTTATGATTTTGAAAAACAATTCTATAGAAATAACCGTTTTTCAAAATAAATTGCCCCATTTAACGATCAGGTTTTACTAGCCTATCTGGACGTTCCATCACAATTTTTTCAGCAATATATTGAATGACTTCAGGATTGCTAGGCAAATCAGAATGGCTAGCCTCGTCTCCTGATACGGTTACTTGAGTATAGTGTTTAGCCGTCTTTTGAAAGATGTATTTCCCAGTCTCTACACTGGCAAAAGGGACAATTTTATCCCCATCATAAGACGTCGTACCTGCAAGGTTATAAACCGTCAAATTTTCTGGAATCAGTTCTTTTGCAGCCATCAAATCTTTAAGCATTTGGGTCTTGTTGGAAATATTAGTTTCTTCAAAATTATAAGGAGTAGCAATCGTCAGCAGGGTTTGTATTTGAAAATCCTCCTTGCTGTAATACTTCTCAAGAAAAATGGTCCAGTTGAGTCCACCATTAGAATGACCAATAGCATTGAAGCGCTTGAACTTATACCTATCCTGCAAGGTTGTCAGAGCCAAGTCAAGCCACTCCGCCTGCTTCTTAATATTGGCATAGCCGTCCTGATTATTTTCAAAAGCAATAACGATAAATGGATGTTGATCCTTGCTATTAAGCTTGCCAGAATAAGTGATGGACGCGTCCTTTTTAACAGTTAGTTTTAGAATACTATGGCTTTGACCACGCTCATTCAGACTAGCTAGCAGTCCATTGAAACGCTCTTGAGTCGCATCTGAACCTGGCACTAAAATCGTTGGAATCATTTGCGAATTATAAAGCTTGGTCTTGTGTCTGGTTACTTCATTAACATAGGCTTTTCCCAAAATTGTCATGACTATTAAAAGAAGAGCAACGAGGGAAAAAGCCAGAGATTTCAGGTGCTTTTTCATGAGTCCACTCTTTCTATCCATTCAGCAGCTTGATGTTCTCTTTTCAAGACAAGTCTGACAAAGGGTAAGTAGATCAATACTGCCAGAATCAAGATCAGAGCAGTGACCAAGAGGTAACGCCAGTCCCCATTGGATGCCAAAAAACCGAAGAGTAGACTGGGAGTGCCATTAGGTACTGCGTAAACTGCCGGATTTAACCAGCCTATTTGTAAGCAAAGGGCACCTAAGCCTTCTGCTAAAAGAGTTGTTAAAATCATAGGAAGCAACAAAATAGGTTGCAAGATAACTGGCAGCCCTAAAAGGAAGGGAAGATTTTGATCAAAAATTACAGGAACAAGAGTCCATAATGCTAATTGACGGTAGTGTGAACTGGCCCTTTTACGACTTTCAATCAACACAGCAAGTAAGAGAGCCAAAAGGAGACCAATTCCGCCAAACATGGCAAAACTATCTTTTAAGGTATAAAGAGTAAAAAGATGGGGAATCTTGTCAGTTGCCTGACTTAGGGCTGCATCGAGATTCTCCCCTACAACTGTTAATTCAGTATAAGGGTGCAGGAGGGCATTAGGAACCAGAAAGCCAAAGTTCAACATAAAAATTGCCAATAAAGACCAGAACAGGACCTGCCACAAATGACTAGGACCACCCCCCAACCAATTCGAAAAGCCCATCTGCAAGAGATATTCTGGTTTAAAGCTGGGGAAGCGCTTCAAAAGATTGGAACCGAGACAAATCAAGAGAAGCACTCCTCCTAAACCCACATAAGACAAAGCTGAAGATTTAAAAGGCCAAATCTTAACCCCAAGAAGAAATACAAAAGCAATAACTAACAAAAACAACCAAAATGGCTGACTGGGACCGAGAAGATCCACCCCCTGCCCCATCCTAGCTAAAAAGAGCCAAGTGACCAGAAACCCTAATAGACTAGTCAGGTAGAATTCTCGCTTCATAAAGCTTAAATGACGTCTAATAAAACTGGCCACAAAATAAGCGGCTATAAAAATCATCAAGAACCGCAAAACATTTCCCAGTGTCTGAGATAAAAACAGCCACCACTCTTGCAGATAAAAATCCCATTGACAGGTCTCTGCCAAAAAGGAATTTTCTGAAACAAAAAGATTTTGACAAATGGCCAGCCAGGCATAAATCATCGCAAAAGGAAAAACATCACTAAAGCTCTGATAAAGTTGGTAGCTAAACCTCAGAGAACGCTTAAAATGAGCATCTTTCATAAAATTAACCTTCATTTGCTAAGCTTTGAAAAAGCAGTCAACGTAAAGCACAATCGAATGATAAAACCATTATATCACTTATACAGTAAGAGCAAAAAAATAACATAGCATACAGCCAATGGAGAAAAGTTTCTCGCTGAATGGCTAAGAACTATTTGAAGAAAAAACGAGCAGTGCAGTCTCAAAGTCTATCTTTTACTAAGATATGCTTCATGAATTGGGCTGAAAACACATATAAATGAATTTAAAATCGAATGGCCTCTTAAAAAAACTTTCCTGCAACTGATGTTATCACCAATCTGAAAAACGTCATTGCAAACCGAATACACCTATGCTGCTGCGAAAATAGAACTGTTTTCCTTAAGCCTTTCAATTAACGACCCTGCGTCAAACAAACTTCCTAATTTTCTTTGAAACACTACTTAAGGACTTTGCATCTTCTTTCAGTTTGTTGTACTTTTGTGAAAAGTTTCGTTTTATCCATTTTTTGAGTTATCCGCACCTTGTCACGATAAGAACTGTAGCAATCAATGCTACTGCGGTAGCTGGGTTAGAGAATGGGAAATTCCTTTGCGTATAAAAACAAGGTTGGAACGATCATACCAACCTTGTTTTATTCTTTTTTTAATCTCTCAAGCAATGTAAAGATTAAAGTACATCCTCCTCATCACCTTCTCTTCTTTTTCCGGTAGCAAAGAATGTTAAAGCTGACAGTAAGAAGATAACACCCACTAAAGGTAAATAATTATTCGAGTCTCCTGTCTTAGGCAAGTTCGCTTCCGAAGAAGATCGATTGATAGTTTGATGCGATTGAGCAGTGTCATTTGGTTTAAGAGCCTTCTCAACACTTGTATTGCCAACAGGACCTTCAGTATCCTTGTCTTTCGGATGTTTATCCTTATCATCTGGAAGGCCGTCATTATCATCATCCGAGTCATCGACATCAGGAATGCTATCGCCATCCGTATCGCGCTGAACCGTAATGGTGATTTCTTTAGTGCTTTCATTGCCAGCACCATCGGTAGCCTTGAGTGTTACAGGGTAAGTGTGGGCTTCATCTTGATCGTTTGACCAATCTTCTTGATCAGCAGAACCTGAAATCTTACTACCAGCCTCATCAAAATTAACACTCTTAGGTAGACCGGTGACCTCAGTAACCTTAGCCTCTGGATCATCATTATCGGTTACACTGACAGGAATTTCAAATGGTGTCTTTTCTGTGACCGTCTTATCGTCGGCTGTGATAACTGGACCTTCGGCATCCTTCGATTTTGGATTTTTATCCTTATCATCTGGAATACCATCATTATCATCATCTGGATCAGTCACGTCTGGATCTCCGTCACTATCACTGTCACGCTGAACTGCAATCGTGATTTCCTTAGTGCTTTCGTTACCAGCACCATCAGTAGCCTTGAGCGTTACTGGATAAGTGTGCACTTCATCTTGACCGTTTGACCAATCTTCTTGATCGGCAGAACCTGAAATCTTACCACTAGTTTCATCATAGTCAACGCCTTTTGGTAGGCCTGAAACGTCTGTTACTTTGGCATCTGGATCATCATTATCAGTCACACTAACTGGAATCTCAAATGAGGTCTTTTCGGTTACCGTCTTATCATTGGAACTAATGACTGGATCTTCAGTGTCCTTGCTCTTCGGATTCTTATCCTTATCATCTGGAAGACCATCGTTATCATCGTCCGAATCATTGACATCAGGAATGCTATCACCATCCGTATCGCGCTGAACTGTGATCGTAATTTCTTTAGTGCTTTCATTGCCAGCACCATCGGTAGCCTTGAGTGTTACAGGGTAAGTGTGGGCTTCATCTTGATCGTTTGACCAATCTTCTTGATCGGCAGAACCTGAAATCTTTCCAGTATCGGAGTCATAGTCAACACCCTTAGGCAGACCTGTGACCTCGGTAATCCTAGCCTCTGGATCATCGTTATCGGTGACAGATACAGGTACTTCAAACGGTGTCTTCTCAGTTACTGTCTTATCGTCGGCTGTGATAACTGGACCTTCGGCATCTTTCGATTTCGGATTTTTATCCTTGGCATCTGGAAGACCATCGTTATCATCATCTGGATCAGTCACGTCTGGTTCTCCGTCACCATCACTATCACGCTGTACCGTGATGGTGATTTCTTTAGTGCTTTCATTGCCGGAACCATCGGTAGCTTTAATCGTTACAAGGTAAGTGTGGACTTCGTCAGTATCACCGCTCCAAGTTTCTTGGTCGGCAGAACCAGCAATCTTACCACCGGCCTCATCAAAGTTAACGCCCTTAGGCAGACCAGTTACCTCGGTAACCTTAGCCTCTGGATCATCATTATCAGTCACACTGACTGGAATTTCAAACGAGGTCTTCTCGGTTACTGTCTTGTCATCTACCGAGATGATTGGAGATTCAGTATCCTCTGATTTTGGATTATTATCTTTATCGTCTGGAAGGCCATCGTTATCATCATCTGGATCATTGACATCTGGTGTGCCATCGCTGTCCGTATCACGTTGCACCGTAATGGTAATTTCCTTGGTACCTTCGTTACCAGCATCATCAGTAGCCTTAATCGTGACGGGATAAGTGTGGACTTCATCAGAATCGCCACTCCAATCTTCTTGGTCAGCAGAACCTGAAATCTTACCACTAGTTTCATCATAGTCAACGCCTTTAGGTAAACCTGAAACGTCTGTTATCTTGGCATCTGGGTCGTCATTATCGGTAACAGATACAGGTACTTCAAACGGAGTCCTTTCCGTAACTGTCTTATCGTCGGCTGTGATAACTGGACCTTCGGCATCTTTCGATTTCGGATTTTTATCCTTGGCATCTGGAAGGCCGTCATTATCATCATCTGGATCGGTCACATCTGGATCTCCGTCGCCATCACTGTCGCGCTGTACCGTGATGATGATTTCCTTGGTACCTTCGTTGCCAGAACCATCAGTAGCTTTAATCGTTACTGGGTAAGTATGAACTTCGTCAGAGTCACCACTCCAAGTTTCTTGGTCGGCAGAACCTGAAATCATACCAGTATCGGAGCTGTAGTCAACACCCTTAGGCAGACCTGTGACCTCAGTAACCTTAGCGTCTGGATCATCGTTATCCATGACAGAAACCGGCACCTCGAATGGCGTCTTTTCTGTGACTGTCTTATCGCCTGCCGTGATAACTGGACCTTCGGTGTCTTTCGATTTTGGATTTTTATCCTTATCATCTGGAAGATTATCGTTATCATCGTCCGAATCATTGACATCAGGCATGCCATCGCTGTCTGTATCGCGCTGAATAGTAATGGTGATTTGCTTAGTGCTTTCATTGCCGGAACCATCGATAGCTTTAATCGTTACAGGGTAAGTGTGAACTTCATCAGAATCACTGCTCCAAGTTTCTTGGTCGGCAGAACCAGAAATCTTTCCAGTATCGGAGTCATAGTCAACACCCTTAGGCAAACCTGTGACCTCAATAACCTTGGCATCTGGGTCATCGTTATCAGTCACACTAACTGGAATTTCAAACGATGTCTTCTCAGTCACTGTCTTATCATCGGCTGTGATAACTGGACCTTCAGTATCTTTCGATTTCGGATTATTATCCTTGTTATCTGGGAGGCCATCGTTATCATCATCGGGATCAGTCACGTCTGGTTCTCCGTCACCATCGCTATCACGTTGTACCGTGATGGTGATTTCCTTGGTACTTTCGTTGCCAGAACCATCGGTAGCCTTGAGCGTTACTGGGTAGGTGTGGACTTCATCAGAGTCACTGCTCCAAGTTTCTTGGTCAGCGGAACCTGAAATCATACCAGTATCGGAGCTGTAGTCAACACCCCTAGGCAGACCTGTGACCCCAGTAACCTTAGCCTCTGGATCATCGTTATCAGTCACACTAACTGGAATCTCAAATATGGTCTTTTCTGTGACTGTCTTATCATCAGCTGTGATAACTGGACCTTCAGTATCTTTCGATTTTGGATTCTTATCTTTATCATCTGGAAGGCCATCGTTATCATCGTCCGAATCATTGACATCAGGCATACCATCGCTGTCCGTATCACGCTGTACCGTGATGGTAATTTCCTTGGTGCTTTCATTGCCAGAACCATCGGTAGCTTTAATCGTTACAGGGTAAGTGTGAACTTCGTCAGAGTCACCGCTCCAAGTTTCTTGGTCAGCGGAACCTGAAATCTTGCCATTTTCCGAATCATAAGTTACACCCTTAGGCAGACCAGTGATCTCGGTAACCTTAGACTCTGAGTCATCGTTATCAGTCACACTGACAGGAATTTCAAACGGTGTCTTTTCTGTAACCGTCTTATCATCGGCACTAATGACTGGACCTTCAGTATCCTTGTCTTTCGGATGCTTATCCTTGTTATCTGGAAGACCGTCATTATCATCGTCCGAGTCATTGACATCAGGTGTGCCATCACCATCCGTATCGCGTTGTACCGTGATGGTGATTTCCTTGGTACTTTCGTTGCCAGAACCATCGGTAGCCTTGAGCGTTACTGGGTAGGTGTGGACTTCATCAGAGTCACTGCTCCAATTTTCTTGGTCGGCAGAACCTGAAATCTTTCCAGTATCGGAGTCATAGTCAACACCCTTAGGCAAGCCTGTAACCTCAGTAACCCCAGCATCTGGATCATCATTATCAGTCACACTAACTGGAATTTCAAACGGTGTCTTCTCAGTCACCGTCTTATAATCAGCTGTGATAACTGGACCTTCGGAATCTTTCGATTTTGGATTCTTATCCTTATCATCTGGAAGGCCGTCGTTATCATCATCTGGATCAGTCACGTCTGGCTCTCCGTCACTATCACTGTCACGCTGAACTGTAATCGTGATTTCCTTGGTGCTTTCATTGCCAGCACCATCAGTAGCTTTAATAGTAACAGGATAAGTGTGCACTTCATTTTGATCGTTGGGCCAATCTTCTTGGTCAGCAGAACCTGAAATCTTTCCAGTATCGGAGTCATAGTCAACACCCTTAGGCAAGCCTGTAACCTCAGTAACCCCAGCCTCTGGATCATCGTTATCAGTCACACTGACTGGTATTTCAAACGGAGTCTTCTCGGTTACCGTCTTGTCATCTGCCGAGATGATAGGAGATTCCGTATCTTTCGATTTTGGATTTTTATCCTTATCATCTGGAAGACCATCGTTATCATCATCTGGATCATTGACATCTGGTGTGCCATCGCTGTCCGTATCACGTTGCACCGTGATGGTAATTTCCTTGGTACTTTCGTTGCCAGCACCATCGGTAGCTTTAATCGTTACAGGGTAAGTGTGCACTTCATCTTGATCGTTTGACCAATCTTCTTGGTCAGCGGAACCAGAAATCTTACCACTAGTTTCATCATAGTCAACACCTTTTGGTAGACCTGAAACGTCTGTTACTTTGGCGTCTGAATCATCGTTATCGGTGACAGATACAGGTACTTCAAACGGTGTCTTCTCAGTTACTGTCTTATCGTCGGCTGTGATAACTGGACCTTCGGCATCTTTCGATTTCGGATTTTTATCCTTGGCATCTGGAAGGCCGTCATTATCATCATCCGAGTCATCGACATCAGGAATGCTATCACCATCCGTATCGCGCTGTACCGTGATGGTAATTTCCTTGGTACCTTCGTTACCAGCATCATCAGTAGCCTTGATCGTGACGGGATAAGTGTGCACTTCATCCTGGTCGCTGGACCAATCTTCTTGGTCAGCTGAGCCTGAAATCTTACCGCTTGCCGAATCATACGTCACGCCTTTTGGCAAGCCAGTGACCTCAGTAATCTTAGATGCTGGATCATCGTTATCAGTCACACTGACTGGAATTTCAAATGGGGTCTTTTCTGTAACCGTCTTATCATTGGCACTAATGACTGGAGCTTCGATGTCCTTGCCTTTCGGATTTTTATCCTTATCGTCTGGAAGGCCGTCATTATCATCGTCATTATCATTAACATCAGGCGTGCCATCGCTGTCCGTATCACGTTGCACCGTGATGGTAATTTCCTTGGTACTTTCGTTGCCAGCACCATCGGTAGCTTTAATAGTAACAGGATAAGTGTGCACTTCATCTTGATCGTTGGACCAATCTTCTTGGTCAGCGGAACCAGAAATCTTACCACTAGTTTCATCATAGTCAACGCCTTTTGGTAGACCTGAAACGTCTGTTACTTTGGCATCTGAATCATCATTATCAGTCACACTAACAGGAATCTCAAATGAGGTCTTTTCGGTTACCGTTTTATCATTGGCACTAATGACTGGAGCTTCGGCATCTTTCGATTTCGGATGCTTATCCTTATCATCTGGAAGACCGTCATTATCATCGTCTGAGTCATTGACATCAGGCGTGCCATTACCGTCCGTATCGCGTTGTACCGTGATGGTGATTTCCTTGGTACCTTCGTTACCAGAACCATCAGTAGCCTTGAGTGTTACTGGGTAAGTGTGAATTTCGTCAGTATCACCGTTCCAATCTTCTTGATCAGCTGAGCCTGAAATCTTACCGCCAGCCTCATCAAAGTCAACACCCCTAGGCAGACCAGTGACCTCAGTAACCTTGGCATCTGGGTCGTCGTTATCGGTGACAGATACAGGTACTTCAAACGGCGTCCTTTCTGTAACTGTCTTATCATCAGCACTAATGACTGGAGCTTCGGTGTCCTTGTCTTTCGGATTCTTATCCTTATCATCTGGAAGACCGTCGTTGTCATCATCTGGATCGGTTACGTCTGGATCTCCGTCACCATCGCTGTCACGCTGTACCGTAATGGTGATTTCCTTAGTGCTTTCATTACCAGCACCATCAGTAGCCTTAATCGTGACGGGATAAGTGTGCACCTCATCTTGATCAGTTGACCAATCTTCTTGATCGGCGGAACCCGAAATCTTACCACCAGTCCCATCAAAATCAACGCCTTTAGGCAGACCTGTGACCTCAGTAATCTTAGCTGCCGGATCGTCGTTATCGGTGACAGAAACCGGCACCTCGAATGGCGTCTTTTCTGTGACTGTCTTATCATCAGCTGTGATAACTGGACCTTCGGCATCTTTCGATTTTGGATGATTATCCTTATCGTCTGGAAGGCCATCGTTATCATCATCTGGATCAGTCACGTCTGGTTCTCCGTCACCATCACTATCACGCTGTACCGTAATCGTGATTTGCTTGGTGCTTTCATTGCCAGCACCATCGGTAGCTTTAATCGTTACAGGGTAAGTATGAACTTCGTCAGAGTCACCGCTCCAAGTTTCTTGGTCGGCAGAACCTGAAATCTTTCCAGTATCGGAGTCATAGTCAACACCTTTAGGTAGGCCTGAAACGTCTGTTACCTTAGCTGCCGGATCGTCGTTATCCATGACAGAAACCAGCACCTCGAATGGTGTCTTCTCAGTCACCGTCTTATCATCGGCTGTGATAACTGGTCCTTCAGTATCCTTTGATTTTGGATTATTATCTTTATCGTCTGGAAGGCCATCATTATCATCGTCATTATCATTAACATCAGGCGTGCCATCGTTGTCCGTATCACGTTGCACCGTGATGGTAATTTCCTTGGTACTTTCGTTGCCAGCACCATCGGTAGCTTTAATCGTTACAGGGTAAGTGTGCACCTCATCTTGATCGTTTGACCAATCTTCTTGGTCGGCAGAACCTGAAATCTTGCCATTTTCCGAATCATAAGTTACGCCCTTAGGCAGACCAGTTACCTCGGTAACCTTAGCCTCTGGATCATCATTATCAGTCACACTGACTGGAATTTCAAACGAGGTCTTCTCGGTTACTGTCTTGTCATCTGCCGAGATGATTGGAGATTCGGTGTCCTTGTCTTTCGGATTCTTATCCTTATCATCTGGAAGACCATCATTATCATCGTCATTATCATTAACATCAGGGATACTATCGCCATCCGTATCGCGTTGAATGGTAACAGGCACATTGACAGTAATGGTTTCGTTAGTTGAATTACCATTTGGACGAGTAACTTGCAAGGTTACTGTAACAGAAAGATTAAAGTTTCGCTCTTCATCTTGATTACTGTTCCAATCCTTAACATCAGCCCGCCCCGCAAGATGACCATTGCTATCTACCGACAAACCATTGATCACAGCACTTGGCCTAATTACAGCATCTTCTTTATTAGGAGTTACAACCACCTTATCTCCAGCATCGGTTTTATCAGTGAGGATATTAGGATTTACCACATCAGCAGCCAGCTTTTCGGTCCAAACTGCATAAAGCGTCTGATTATTAACTGGGATCTTGGCACCAGTCGCATATTGCTCATCCCCTTCTTTGGCTCCTTCCTTGGTTGACCAACCAATGAGGTTATAACCGGGGCGGGAATAGCCTTGATTTCGAATATAAATGGGACTATTTGTCTTGTGATGTTTACTAACAACCGAACCATTGCCCCCATTAGGATTATAAGTTACCGTTGCAAAATCATAGTCTGGGTTTTTACGCCATTGTGCATAAAGGGTCAAACTGTCTCCAGAAAATTGGTTGAAGCCAAGAAGATCTTTTGGACGGTAGGTCTTACCGCTACCATTTGCCTGTGTATTCCAGCCCGTAAAGACATACTCTTGGCTTGGAGCAGCCATCTCACCTTGTTCAGCAATAATAACATTCCGCATGAACTCCAGATCTTCAGTTGCAGGCGGTTGGCTGCCGCCATTAGCATTGTACGCAACCCTCTTTGTCTTGTACTCCCAGACTGGCACCAAAATTGTACCAGGATCGATAATTTCATCAGCTAAGTTAGCTTTTTCCAAACGGCCATTCACCAATTTGTACCAAATTGGCTCTAGAGTTGTTCCATCATAATTAGTCTTATCGTTAACGTCCAACTTACCGTTAAAGGTCTTGCTATTGTCAACGATCGGACTATTATTTTCATCCTTTTTCGAATGACCATCAGCATCTATTTGGGCATATTTGTTATCGGTATTGAGAACATTATTACCCGAGCTGACCAAAAGAACATATTTATCCTTGTCATCCTTATCCAGAGTAGTATCACGATGAACCGTCACTTCAACATATTCCTTAGTCCAGCCAGCATAATAAACCAAACCACCAGCAGGCACCGTTACATTGGAGAAATCAACAGGATTACCGCTAGTTGCTGCATTGTCATACCATCCAGTAAAGACATAATTAATACCATGGTCATCAGTCTTCTTAGTAACATAAGGAGTCATATTGGTTGGGACCAAAGTTGTCACACTAGATTTATAAGGAACCATGGTATGACTGTCTGGGATATCACTGTCTGTGATGAAAGCCACATTGTAGGTCTTCTTTTTAAAATAGGCCCAAATATCGCTATCGCTAACAATTAATTGTCGAACACCTCGTGGCTGACCAGCAAAATTAACAAAGTCATAGCCTTCCACATTTGATGACAGATTTAAAGTCGCCCCGATATTAGAATTAATTTGCTGCTGATAGAAGGTTTCCCCTGTATCAATATCGATATAGTACATGTTAGGACGGGCCGAAAATCTTCGACTAGTAGCTCTAACCGTAGTATCCATGGCTGGCATTGGATAGTTGGTCCGAGCTAAAAGGCTTCCTCCTGGACTATCACGATTATACATACTCCAAGAAGGAACACCTTTATTTTCCAGATACTGTGTTAAGGGCTCTCCCCATTTTACCTGATAAACAGTAACAGCACCAAAATTATCTACCGTAAGATCATACTTACGGCGCTCATAATAGACATTAAGAGTAGCTTGACCATCTCCACTAATCTTCACCACACCTACTTCAGGCTGGTAGTCCGATAAGGTATAGGCAGAAAAGAAATCTGGCTTTGTATAAGTAGCCAGCTCATCAGTCCTTCCGGTTTCGTTAGTAATCGTCCCGACCGTATATTGAATACCATTTACCTCATGCTGACCGGTCGGGTTTTCAATCCAATGGACAACCATGTAAGGTGTATCAGTTTTAGCCTCCCATTGAGCTTGCAGACGATAGTCACGGGTAATATCGGTCGTCTCATCAATGTTCTGACCAGTCTTGCTATCCACCCAACCTTTAAAATTATACCCTTGACGAGTTGGTACGGGCAGACTGCCTAGATTATCAGCTAAACTTCCCGAATCAACATAAACATTATTAACAGGTGTCCCCCCATTAGAATCAAAAGAAATCGTTTTTTGATTCTTAATCACAGCATAAAGAGTAGTATCCTTGTTAATTGCAGTTGAAAAATCAAAAGCATCACTGCCGTTAGGTGATGTTGACCAATGTGAAAAGATAAAGGAATCCTTAGGCGACAAAATGGCTACATCATTAGCGTTAGTCCTTGACCCTGTTGGAATTTCCTTAACAGAAACAATAATCCCATCATCATTTTTGAAGGTGACACGAACAGTATCAGAATAATTGGCCGTGACAGTGACTTCTTGACCAACCGGAAAATCTACTGGTTTAGTGAAATCCAAAATTTGGCCATTATAAAGCCAGCCCTTAAAAGCCTTATCCCCTGATTCAGGAACATTTGGCTCTAAGAGGTAATCCCCCGATTTAACGTACTGTGTCGAAACCAGTTCATCTTCATTGTAGAAATTAACCTTGCTAATGCCAGTTCCTGAAATATCAGCAACTTCCTCTGGATCTGAAGGCGTTTCAGCATCTGCTGGATTCCCCGGGACCGTTACCGCATCATCAAGGCTATTAGCAGCAACCATAGAAGCTCGCAGCAAATCACGAACTAAGGGCTGACTTTCCTCAGGACTCAGTTCAACAGCCGGTTTAGCCACTTCTGTTGCATCTGATGGATTTCCTAACTGATTTGAGGCAGCTTCACTCTGTGCTGCAGGCGTTTGGTCTGCAGATACTGTTTGCTTCTCATCATTAACATTAGATACCGAGGCAGGCACTGTCGCAGACTCTGAATTCTGGTCAGAGTTGGCTTCCGTCACCTTATTTTCCTCTGCTGTCTTTTCCTTCACCTGTACAGTTACAGTATTGTCAGCATTCTCAGTAACAACTTGACTAGTTGGACCAGCCGCTAATTCATAATTGACCAAAGCAGAGTTAGCCAAATCTGCCGAACCATCCTCCGTAACCGTCAAGCTAGCAGGACTATCTCCCTCAATTGTAATTGTTTTAGTCTTGGTTGTACGATAAATTTCCTGACCCGACCCATTAACATAAACAACGGTATAGGTAATCGTTACCGTTCTGGCCTTACTTTGTTCAGCATCTGACTTCTCTGGTTGGTTAGCGTTAGCGGAAGCATCGGAAGCAGATTGATTATCTTCAGTAGGACTAGCAGCTGGACCAGCTACAGGATTCTCTGTAACTTGAGCAGCAGAGCTAGAATTACCTTCCCCCATCACATCATCTGACTGAACCTGTCCCCCTCCCAGAGACATCATCAGCAAGGTCAGTCCTAAAAGAACTGAGCCCGCTCCGACGTGTTTCCGTTTTCTGATAGAAAAACGCTGTTTTTCCTTAATAGAATGTTTCATAACAGCTATCATACCTCTTTCTAAAAATCAGCAACTAACTCTCTCCCAAATATTCGTTAATTACGAACAAAAAACTGAGATTATCTTGCTAAAATTAAAGTTAATATAAACATTCTACTTCTTTTACGAAGAGACTGTCAATCAATATGCAATGGCTTTGTTAACTTTTTGACAGTTATCATAAAAATATATAATAGTCCTATCAACAATACAAAATAAGCTTTTAAGAATAAAATAGTTTTATCATTAAAATCATCTTCTTAACTTTCTAAAAACTGAGTCCATCGCCATTATTCAGTTAAAAATTCCAAAAGAAAACGACCTCTAAGAGATCGTTCAATACCGTTTTAGGATAAAATGTTCGGCTATTCATAACGCAGTGCTTCAATCGGATCCAGCTTGCTGGCCTTATTAGCTGGTAGAATACCAAAGACAATACCGACAAATACCGCAAATAAGATACTTGTTAATACAGTCCTAAAAGCAATAATAGGCTTACCTATTTGATTGACTAGGCCTTCTGAATTTCCTAATAGACCAACTAAGCCATAGGCTAGAACAAGTCCGATTATACCACCAATCAATGTTAACATAATAGATTCTATCAAAAATTGAAGCAAGATATTCTGACGAGTAGCACCCAGTGCCTTACGCAGCCCTATTTCTCGTGTCCGTTCAGTTACAGATACCAGCATAATATTCATAACACCAATACCACCTACTAGAAGAGAGGTTCCGCCAATAATCCCAATAAACAAAGTAATTCCGGCCAACTGAGCATTAGCACTGGCAATAACCTTCTTGAGATCAAAAGTCTTAAAGTGACCCTCCTTAGCACCTGACAGCTTGGTCAGTTGTTTAGCTGCTTCTTTACCAGATGATGAAGAATTAATAACATCAGGTATGTGAACATAGACACCGCCAATTTCATCAACATTAAATTCTGAAGCTAACTGAGTATTAGTTAAAATAGCATTACCACCTGAATTCATTCCATAAGCAGATGAACCCGCATCGGGATCTTTATAAACACCTACAACTCGATATTGTTTCCCACCAACATCAATAATATTATTAAGAGCAGCATCGTAAGTTGAAAATAGTTTCCCAGCTAAAACTTCATCAATCATGATGTAACGAGAAAATTGCGTATAATCAGATTTTTCTAAACGCCTACCAGCAACAACCTTATATTTTTTTACATCAAAATATGTCCTGCTAACTCCTGTCAGTGTTACTGATTTTGCTTTTTTACTGCTATAAGAAACATCGGCATTAGTCGTATTCGTTACATAGTATCCACTGACACCATCAACATTTTTTGATATTGTTTGAAGCCATTCTTCTTTAATTTTTGGAGCATTCTTACTAGCTGAATCAGTTCCAAAACCTTCATCTTGATATTGATCCTCATCAGAAGAATAATAGATTTGGACATCATGCTGATATTTACTAATTTGGTCGCCAATAAAATTTCGCATGCCTGTCCCGATGGCCATAACAACTGACACTGACGCCACTCCGATGATAACCCCCAACATTGTCAGAAAGGAGCGCATCTTGTGCCCCATGATTGAACCAAGGGCGAATTTCCAATTTTGCATCATAAACCTCCCTAATCAATCCGGACACTTTCGGTCGTGTCTTGGGTAATCTCACCGTCACGAATAACAATCTTACGCTTGGCATAGTCAGCAATTTCAGGCTCGTGGGTAACCATGATAATAGTCTTGCCTTCCTCATTGAGCTGAGATAAAAGTTCCAAAATCTGATTGCTAGTTTTGGTATCCAAAGCTCCTGTTGGTTCATCGGCCAAGATGATTGACGGATCGTTTACCAGAGCTCTGGCAATAGCCACCCGCTGCTTCTGTCCGCCTGATAACTCAGATGGCAGGTGCTTGCTGCGATCAGACAATTCAACCTTTTTCAAATACTGCTGGGCTAATTTGCGTCTTTGAGAACCACCAACTCCTGCATAAATCAGAGGCAACTCGACATTATCTTGAGCATTAAGCTTGGATAAGAGGAAAAACTGCTGAAAGACGAATCCCAACTCCTCGTTGCGAACGCGGGCCTGTTCCTTAGGAGACAATCGTTCAACAGCCTGTCCAGCCAGAGTATACTCACCTGAGGTTGGCTTGTCCAGAAGACCGATGATATTCATCAAGGTTGATTTCCCAGAACCCGAAGGGCCCATAATGGCCAGAAATTCCCCCTCCTTAACAGTCAGGTCAATGCCTTTCAGGACCTGAAGTTCTTGATCCCCGTTCTGGTAAGACTTGGTGATTCCTGTGAGCGCCATTAAAACTTTTTGATCAGCCATAGTCCTCACCCCTTATTAGATGATGCCATATCTGATTGAGACAACTTTTGTCCATCCTTGAAGTCCTTGCTTGGATTAGCAATGACTGTTTTACCTTCGTCAAGACCAGCAACAATCTGCTGTTGCTTAGCGTCGGCATTACCCAACGTTACTTGAGTTTTAGAAATCTTACCAGATTTCTTATCGTAAACCCAAACATAAGACCGATCGCCAATTGTCGTCACGGCTTTGACAGGCACTAAAATAGCTTCACTGTCACTCTTAACTTCAATCGATGTTGAAAAACCTTGCTTGAGATCACCAATATCGCTGGTAATATCGACCTTATACTTATAGGTTGAACCTGAAGAGGACGATGAACCTGAACTAGAGCCTGACTGACTGTCACCGCTGCTCGAATCAGACTTTTCATTTGGGTAGTTTGAAATATAGCTGATGGTACCAGTCCACTCCTTATCAGGATAAACCTTGGACTTAATGGTAACCTCCTGACCAACCTTGACATTGGCCAAATCATATTCGGTTAAGGTACCTTGAATCTGTAACTGACCTTCACTAGCCACATGAACCAAAGTTTGGCTGGTTTGGCTAGAAGGATTAATGCTTTCGGCTACCTCAACGACCGTTCCGGAAACATTGCTGAGAACTGTTGTTGAATCTAGAGCCAGCTGAGCTTTAGTGACCACAGACTGAGCATCCGCATAAGCATCATTGAGAGCCTGCAGCTGACTGTTATAGTCTGCCGTTCCAGCTACAGCAGCATTAGCATTTTTAAAGTTTTGAATATCAGCAGCGGCCTTGTTAAGCGCACGAACAGCACTATCATAGTCAGCCTGAGCCGCTGTTGCATCGTACTGAACCAGAGCCTGACCAGCAGAAACTTGATCGCCTACATGCACCGGAATGGTAGGATTACTGCCCTTGCTTGGCTCGTAATAGACATATTGCTCAGATACAGACTTAACTTTACCAGACAAAATAGTTGCAGAAGCTAGACTGCCCTTGTTAGCCTTGGCTGTTTTATATTGGGTCGTTTGAGCACCGCCCCCCAAGAAGGCCTTAACGATCATAAAAGCAATAACCAGAGCTCCTAGAATGGAAACCCCTATCAGAGACCATTTCTTCTTTTTAGACATGGCCTTTTTCTTCCGTGTACGCGTCATTTGATTACTCCTTTTCTAAAGATGCGAGAGAAAGCCCAATCAGTTCATGAAGTTCCATGATCTCGATAGAAATCCTCTAGAGTTTAATAGACTGGTTATCAGGTCTTCCAAACTTCTTGACTATCTCTGAAGCAACTGTAAAAACATTAAACGACTAGATGTTCTCAACAAGAACTTCCTAAGTCAATTGTAGCAATAATACTCAAGTCTTCCCTTACAGTTTTGTAAGATTATCTATTTGTACTATTCTCATAATATAAGTATAATACATCAGCAAAAATCCGTCAACAAGAAAACGTTGTCATCCTGAATTTAAAGGCTAAAAATTACTTTAAAGTTCAAAGCTTTCTTGTACTACCTCTCCTATTTCTAACCTAGGGAGACAAGCTCACTAAAATGAATACCTTCATTATAGACTATTTTAAATAGATTATGAGACCAATGTCATGAAAGGGCCAAAATATGTCATGAACGGTCATTCCAGCCATTATGATTCTTAAAAAAGAGAAGCCGAGCCTCTCTTTTCATTAACCAACCTCATTAAGCTGTTTAGCCTTGAGATAGGTAAAGACAATGATCACTGCTTGGACAAGATAAATAGCTACTGCCAGCCATCCAAAGCCAGTTATCATTTGAGTAATAACCGGCAGAATCAGGAAACCTAAACTCAAGTAATAAGGCCAATAGCTAATATAGTCCTTATTCTTAATAGCCTTGTGATTCTTAAAGAGCAGATAAATAATAACGGCATTGAGAACGAGGGCGAGTAAATAGCTAGCCAAAAACCATGGTGCCACAGCTTGACGCGCCTGCTCGATCTGCTGACTGGACAGTCCCGCCTTTTCGTAAGTCCCGTTCTTTAGGGAAGCTATATTGGTGTAGTAACCAATAATTCCAAAGACATCGAAAACAAGGCTCAAAATCTTCCAGACAAACACCGTCATGTTTAAAGATTTGAGGGTCGTTTCAAGTTTTTCAATTGAAATCATAAATGTCTCCTTTTCTATTTGGGGTAGAATACCCATTTTTATTGTAGCCGACAGCACAAATTTTACACTATTACTATACCACTTTTATAAACCTTCCCAATCTTTATATCATGAAATGGCCATATTTTGTCGTGAACGGAAAATTTTGACTGGACAATTCAAAAAACTATCTTGAATGGACACCTTTGCGAGTGATAGTTTAAGCTCTAAACTTGACCAAGAGCCTATCAAAAAGTGTCAAAACTTTATTGATAACCTTCGTTAAAGTATTCGTATCTAACTTTTCTGATTTCACCACTTCTTTTGTTTGCGATTGGTCACTGGTCTTTGATGAGGAATCTGCCGCTTTCACAGTTGCATCGGTAGTCTGTTCAGCTGCTTTCTCATTCGCTGTTGGGGACTGCTGGCTAGGTGTAACTTCCTGAGAGGTATCGGGCCTAGTATCTGTAGATTTAAATACCTTGTTATACAAGTCTTGAGCCGTACCGCCACTGCCTAACTGACCAGAAACGATTTGTCCTTTTTCAAGATGGAGTACCGTTGGTGTCACAAAAACGCCGATTTTACTCCTTAGAAATTCCTTAGCAACTGAGCTAAAATCCGTGCTGTCTGTATTGTAGTAATAGACTTGCCCGCCAGAAAGACTATTAAAGTCCTTGATGACAGGTGAGAATTTCCGACAATAGATACAGGTTGGGCGGCCTAAATAGAGGGTATAGCTGCCGTCCGGGTCATCAAACATGTGATAAACGTCTGCCATTGTAACCTGTTTAAGGCCGGCAACATTTGCCTCATATTCTTCCGTTGAAATATCAGGGGCCTCCTGACCTTCTTGACTATCACTATCTGCTACAGTACTAACATCAGCTGTAGATTCCGTAACTTGTTGATCCTGATTAGCTGATACTTCCTCTTGATTATTAGAGCGAGTATCTTCTTCCTGCTTAGCCGTAGAATCCTGTGATTGTGAAGTTTCTTCGGAACTTGTCAGCAGCTGTTCCTGTTGATTTGTTTCAATTTGGTTGGACTGCTGATTAGCTGTAGCTTGTTGACTAGCTTGGCTATCAGCTTGCGCAGTAGCTGCAGGTACTTGCCCTTGGTCAGCATTTTGACTCACTTCATCAGCGTAAGTTGTACCTCCCACTAATAGCAAAGCTGTTGCTGAGAATAGTAATAATGATTTATAACGATTCATAAGTAACGTTTCCTTTCATCTTTTTTGTTTAATTTAATTAAATATAAGGCACCTCTAAAAATAATTTGTTTCACTAAATTCCTTGTAGGTTGCAAAGTATGAGTAGATCTATAGTTTACACTAAGTGACTACTTAGTATGTATACACCCTTCATCGCTAATGGTTACATAAGAAAACAGAGGCACATCGATTATAACAAAGATTTTTTGCCGCAATTCAGTTGAATAAATCGCCACGTTTATCCAATAAAAATTGCTACTACAGCTAAAATCCTTATACTCTTGATTGCATATTTTTAAAACGTCTATTCAGGACAAAATTCGACCCATTTTAAAAAATGAAATATTATAAAACAGACTAAGGCCACATTAGATTCTATATTTAACCTCACTTAGTAGCAATACCATAATTTCTTATTGATTCATAAAAGCGAAAGTTGAAATCTTCCAACTTTCGCCCAACTGTCTTACTGTCTATTTTTTCTTAAAATAAGCTTATACAACAAAACCGCCAGAACATAAACTAGGGCAACAAGAAAACCAATTTTTTCTCCCCACAATCCAAAAGTCACTCCTATTACTCCTCCCCCTAGGTATGCTAGATTACCGAAGTCTGAGTAGAACACTTCATAATTATTGGCTCCTTTTACTTATCTACTAAGAAACTTACAACTTTTGATACCAATTCCATCCAATTAGTATGTTGTACTTAACCTGAGTGTAAAGACAATCTTGCCAATGTTTACCACCATTGATAAGTTATGAATTTTCTGATAACAATGACAATTTTTTGTGTACATCAAAATTAAATTCTATGAGAGGGTTTAATAATAACCATATCTTATATAAGACAACTTTCTTATAGAATCTAACTGCTCCCTCACCTTATTGTTTAGAATAATATTGCTATTCCTAAGTGCCTCAGATAGCTCTATATTAAAACGGCTAAGAATTGTTGGGATCGGTGCCTTTTGCTTTTCAAGCTCTTCCTTATAAGCTAATAAAAATTTTTGTAAGGATTCACTACCGTCTATCTCTCTTAGTTCTATAATTATAGACTCAAGTAAGTCCAATGCATTATCCCGTCTTTCTTTTCCACCAGAAAACCACTTTAATTTAGACATAAAAAACCTTTCTACTTTAAACAAAACATTTTATATTTGATCAAAAGATATGTTGGGATTCGGCAACAAGAAAACCAATTTTTTCTCCCCACAATCCAAAAGTCACTCCTATTACTCCTCCCCCTAGGTATGCTAAATTACCGAAGTCTGAGTAGAACACTTCATAATTATTGGCTCCTTTTACTTATGCTACTAACTGTTGCGAAAGCCTAAGTGATACACTTGAATTAAGCCACTATTAAAAGACAATCTTATTAACAACTACCTCTTTAACTTTTCACTAAGCCAGTCTACTAATGAACCAATAGATATTAAAAACATTAAAATAAGATATATATTAATAAAGTGGTTATCTTTTACTATGTATAGCCCAAAATCTATGATAGCTAACACGATAAAGCCAATTAGAAAAATTTTTGCTAATAGTCGCCTAGTATGCAAACGACTAGCTTGCAATTTTATTTTCTTCCTAGAAATCCATTCTATTAATAAACAACAAAATAAAACAATTTCAAAAGCATCATCAATCAAACTTGTGTTTTTTTGCATACTAATATAAGCTTTTGCAGCCATAAGAGCAAAAAGCAAAAGTAACATAAGCACTAAGACTTTACTCCTATCTAAAAAGAAGGAGGGGCTTAAGCTTTTTCTATCTTTTATCATTTTTAATCCTCCATATTCAACTTAACAGTTAGGATATTAGCAAACAGGGAGAGCTGTAGCTCCCCCTTGTTTGTTTAATCAAATAAATTAATGAGTCAAATTATAAACTGTCTGACCAGCAGCATAACCCAAACCGTAGGCTGTTAAGAGACCTCCCCAGGTAAGAACACCACCTGCTCCTCCACCTTCAACAGTGGCAAGGCCTCCAATATTCATTACATCAAATTTTTCAATTGCCATTGTATTATAACAAACTCCTTTTTCAGTTTTATAAAATTAAGACTTTGCTATAAGCTTTATCGTCCAAATGAGAAAAACTCATTTAGACGGTAAAGCCGATAGAGATTGGCTCTATTTTTTTATGAAGGCTTGCTTTCCAGTAGCTACTACTGTTGATATCAATAATAATAATCCCAAAGGATGAGAAAGCTGATTAATCAATAGTCGAGCTACTAAAGCAACTGAAAAGAAAGTGAAAGCAGAGCACCAAATTATTCGTTCACTATTTTTCATTTTCACTCCTAATATTATTGATCATACTATTTGAAAACTGAAAAAATGTTAAGTGCTGCCATACCAAGCCTTGATTCTGTCTTACCAATGTTATAGGCCGTACTATGACCACCAGCGATTGTTGCGAGTTTACTTTCGCTTACTATTTGATAAGTCTTACTATCCATTGTTAACATATTATTTACCTCTTCTACTCAACAATTCCGTCCCATAATCCACGAGTATAGCTACCGTAAAATTTACCAATTTTATAAATAATATTCCCTCCACCTACGATAGATTCTAACTCTTTATTATTTAAATTGTTACTTTCTGTTATTTTTTTCAATGTAATCACCTCATTATTGTTATTTTGATATCCAACCATCAGCAAAGCCACGAGCAAATTGATAACCAATGTTAATAATCGCTCCACCTTCAACAGTGGCAAGGTCTTCAATATCCATTACATCAAATTTTTCAATAGCTTGTGTTTTCATTTTGCTACCTCCTTAAACATTGTTATTAAACTAGCTAGCTAAACCAGTCTATTAACATAATAAATTTTTGTAAATTGATTAATCGCTTTACGGTTATTATCTTACCATTAAAATCTAGTCTTTCCTGATATTCTCAAATATGAAATTAATTTTTTTATATTTTCAACTTTCTTATGTTTGAATGTTTTAGATATATAATAACCTCAAAAGGATAAACCTACTTCTGCATTGAGAAGTTTGTAGCTTCTAGAGTTAAATTTGCTGAAAAGTATCTGGCTAATCAATTCCAGATAGCTTTCTTTTTGTCTCTTGCAAGCGACACCTATAGGATACCAAAAATTTTTAGCTGTGCACGTTTATGTCGTGAAACGGCCAAAATATGTAGTGAACGGGCATTGCTTCAAGTTAGTCATAGTTTTATTTTCCCGTTCACGACAAAATAAGGCCGTTTCATGACTTGGATAAAATTTTAGAGAGATTTTATGGCACAATAATTCTGATTGCGCTCCTCATTAAACACGAGCTAAAAAAGATAAACTTCCTTGTGCTTTAGTGGCACTGTGTCAATTTCCTATTTTTATATAGGTTTGTTAGCGCTCTTTATATCTTAATAAAGGAGTTTTTATGAACTTTTACAAATTTATTCCCCAGATTGATGCTAGAGATTGCGGAATAGCTGCTCTGGCATCCGTTGCCAGATATTATGGCTCTAACTATTCCTTAGCGCACTTGCGAGAACTGGCTAAGACCGATAAAGAAGGAACGACAGCTCTGGGGATTGTTGAAGCTGCCAAAGCTATAGGCTTTGAGACCCAAGCTGTTCGAGCTGATATGAGCCTCTTTGACGAAAAGGATATCCCTTTTCCTTTTATCGTCCATGTCAATAAAGAAGGAAAACTGCAACACTACTATGTAGTTTACAAGGCCAAGAAAAATCACTTCATTATTGGTGATCCTGATCCTACAGTCAAGGTTACCAAAATGAAGAAAGAAACCTTTGAAAAAGAATGGGACGGTGTTTCCATCTTCTTAGCTCCAGAACCTGCTTACAAACCTCATAAGGATAGGAAAAATGGTTTACTGAATTTTATCCCCCTTATCCTGAAGCAAAAGGGACTTATCTTTCAGATTAGCCTTGCTAGTCTTTTAGTAACCCTAATTGATATTCTAGGTTCCTACTACCTCCAAGGTATTTTGGACAACTATATCCCCAATCAGATGCTGTCGACTCTGACTATCGTTTCGGTAGGTCTGGTCATTACCTATATTATCCAGCAAATCATGGCCTTCTCACGGGACTATCTCTTAACTGTCCTCAGTCAGAGACTTAGTATTGATGTGATTTTAGCCTATATCCGCCACATTTTCTCTCTCCCTATGTCATTTTTTGCGACTAGACGGACGGGTGAGATTACCTCACGTTTTTCGGATGCTAATGCCATCATTGATGCTCTCGCTTCGACCATCCTTTCCATCTTTCTGGATTGTTTTATCTTGATTATTATTGGGGCTGTCCTCTTTCTTCAAAATACGAATCTCTTTCTCTTGACCTTGCTGTCGATTCCAATCTATACCGTTATCATCTTTGCTTTTATGAAGCCTTTTGAAAAGATGAACCAAGAGGTTATGGAAGCTAACAGTATGGTCAGCTCTGCTATTATCGAAGATATCAATGGGATGGAAACCATTAAATCGCTGACCAGCGAAGACACGCGCTATCGCAATGTTGATAACGAGTTCGTTGACTATCTTGACAAATCTTTCAATCGTCATAAGTATGAAGTGCTGCAGACAGCTTTGAAAAAGGCTGCTCAGCTTATTTTAAATGTCACCATCCTCTGGTTTGGCTCTAAACTAGTTATGTCCAATAGGATCTCTATCGGTCAGCTCATTGCCTATAACTCGCTTTTAACCTACTTTACCAATCCATTGGAAAATATCATCAATTTGCAGACAAAACTGCAGTCAGCTAAAGTAGCCAACAACCGACTCAATGAAGTTTATCTTGTGTCATCGGAATTCGATAAAAAAACAACTAAGGTGGATCATTCAGCCTTAGATGGCAAGATCGCTTTTTCAGATGTTTCCTATAAATATGGTTTTGGCCGTGATACTCTGACAGACATTAATCTTACAATTAATAGGGGCTCAAAAATCAGTTTAGTTGGTATCAGTGGCTCCGGTAAAACAACATTGGCCAAACTGATTGTCAACTTCTTCCAACCATACAAGGGAGAAATCACCATTAATGGGCTAAATACTAATCTCTTGGATAAGAAGCTATTGCGGCGCTATATCAATTATCTACCCCAACAACCTTATATCTTTTCTGGCAGTATTTTAGACAACCTGACTCTAGGAGCAGATGAATCTGTTTCACAAGAAGATATTATGAAAGCCTGTGAATTGGCTGAAATCAGAAGAGATATCGAGCAGATGCCCCTTGGCTATCAAACGGAATTATCTGATGGAGCCGGTCTATCTGGCGGTCAAAAGCAGAGGATCGCACTGGCCCGCGCCCTACTGACCAAGTCTCCGATTATGGTTTTAGATGAAGCTACCAGCGGGCTGGATGTCTTAACTGAGAAAAAAGTCATTGACAACCTGATGCAGATGACGGAGAAAACAATTATCTTCGTGGCTCACCGACTTAGCATTTCCGAGCGAACAGACAAAATCGTTGTTCTTGATCAGGGAAAAATCATAGAATCAGGTTCTCATCAAGATCTACTAAAAAAACAAGGTTTCTACTATCAACTCTTTAATAAATAAAAAAGGTGCTAAACCGTTAAACAAGTCACAGAAAAATAGGGGACTTCTGAGACGGTGCGAAGCTTCTGAGCACCAGAGAGATTTACACCTAAAGGTAGTCTTAGCTGTAATTTGGCAAAATCAAAACAACTACCTCTCTTTTTCAAAGACCTGCAGGTGAGTCCAATTACGAGGAGGTTTTTATGGATCAAAAATTATTAAGCAGTTCTGAATTTTATCGCAGACGCTATCAAAATTTTGCGACTCTATCTATTATCCCGATTACTCTACTGGTTATTTTTCTAATCGTCTTTTCAATGTATGCGACCAAAGAAATTGTTGTCACGAGCACAGGCGAGTTAACACCAGCTTCGAGCCTTGTTACCATTCAATCAATCAGCGATAATGCGATTACAACCAATAACTTAAAAAATAATAAAACCGTCAGAAAAGGCGATATCTTGCTCAAATATGAGAAACCCAGTCCAGATACTCAAACTCAGCTCTATCTAGAAGAGACGGGCCAAACCAGTCAGGTAGAAAAAGCTCCAGAAATCAAGGCTTCAAGAGATGGCATTTTACACTTAGAAAAAGATTATACCGGACAAAAGGCCATCCCAAATGGGACTGCAGTTGGAGAAATTTATCCCAATCTCCAAAACGAGAAAACGATCAATCTAACCTACTACGTTGATTCTAACTACATTGCCAGCATTAAGACTGGCCAGTGGGCACGACTCACCTTAAAAGGTGGCAATAATAAAAATCTTTTTCTAAAAGGAAAGGTCAGCCACATTGATAAAACAGCAACCACAACAAAACAAGGTAATGTTTTCAAAATAACAGCTAAGATAAAGCTCAAAAAGCAAGATAAAAGCTCTCTCAAATATGGTCTACAAGGTAAGGTGACCAGCATCGTGGCTAAAAAAAGTTATTTTGATTACTACAAAGAAAAGGTACTCGCAACCTTTAACTAAGCTAGCATGCGAAAACTCCCAAGTCTAACAGATTTGGGAGTTTTCATATCGTTCACACCTCTACCTCTAGCTGTTGAGTGAAGAGACCATTTTGACTGCTGGTTTTTAGGACAGCATTAGGATAGTTTGCCAAAATCTGCTTGACAATAGCAAGGCCGATCCCCCTATCATTTCCCTTAGTGGAGACATCCAATTGGAAAAGATCCGCAATGTTTTCTGTGGTTGACTGAGTACTATTGACCAGAATGAAAACAAAAGCGCCACCGTGTTTAAAATAAGACAAGGAGAGCTGTCTAGCCTCAGACTCATCAGCGGCTTCGATAGCATTATCCAGTAGATTCGATACTAATCTGACGAAGTCAAGAGTACTAAAGTCAGTCGGCAGTCCTATTGGGTCGGCAATCTCTATCTTGACATCCAACTCTAAATCAATGGCTCTAGATAATTTGGAAGACAGGACACTCTTAAGAGCATTATCAGTAATATTGGAGAGGTTGGCCATTTCAAACTTCTGAGCATCAAGAATTTCACGTGATTCCTGGCTAATCTCATCCAGGGTCTGACGAATACTGGTCAGGTCCTCGTTGTCGGCGCTGTATCGGAGACTGGCTAGGATATTGCTGTAGTCATGACGAAAGGAGCGAATCTGACCATAAAGCTCTTCAATCTGATGATTGTAGTTAGTAATATATTTGAGTTCATTTTCCTTTTGAAGTATCAAGCGTTTTTCATAAATCATCGAAACACGATAATTAAATGCTGAAATAAAGGACAAGAGAGACACCATAAACAAGGTACTTGTATTGACACGATAAGTAACACCAAAATTAGTAGGTGTAATCAAATAGCTCAGCCATAAAGTTATGAAGTAGATGATAAAGAAAATATTATAGTAGATGATAGAAGACTTGACACTCCGATCGTCAATTAACTCATTAATTTGCAGAAAATCCATTTTTAAATAATGAAGAATTAATTCATTGGCCAGAAGGGATAGAGTTGCCTGAATCAGGATTGATAGCACAGGAAAATAATGATGAGTTAATTGAGGGAAGAATGGGTAGATAACCATAAACATCATAAATCTAGCAATGATATCAATACCCAACTTGACATAAAATATAAAGAAAAGCCTTAACGAGAAATCTTTAACTTTATCGCTAAACTTAAAGATGAGAAAACTGATTAAAGCTAATTCCCAAAATTGATTGCTAGCATAAAAATCTTTTAACCAGACATAAGGCAAACTATTTAAGACAAGGAAAGCCAATTGATAAGCCCAAGGGATGCGAATCTTAAAAGAACGCTGCATGATAAATAACTCAACAACCGACCAAAGAAACATTTGAAAAGTCCGATTGATATACAATAAAGATAACATCACTACCTCCTATGCAATTTCTTCAGAGCGCTAGCTAAAGCTCGCATCTTAGTTTTGGCAATGACACAGGTTTCGCCATTGGGAAAATGGGCTAATCGCTGGATTTTATCGACCTTAGCAACATTGGCAGGATTGAGACTGATAGACCGATGGACTCGAATAAAGCGATCCGTTGCCTTATCAACCTCAGCTAGACTACCATAAAACTCCATATAATCCTTACGACCATGCAAAATAATCTTATGAGGACTAGATGAGGCTTCAATAAAATAAATATCACTGTAAGGCATTTGGATACGGAACTGCTCATTCTCAAAAAGGAAGGAATCCTCTGACAGATTCTTACCAAGATTTTCCTGAGCATGACGTAAAATATTACCCAACCGCTGCCGAAATGCTTCTTCTGGTAATTCTTTATCGATAAAATCCAAGGCAGAAACCTGATACTTAAAAGTCAAGGGCATAAAATTGGAATGGGTAGTGACAAAAACAATCAGGGCCTGACTATCCCTAGCTCGAATAGTTCTTGCCACCTCAAAGCCCTTCTTTTTTTCGCCATTTAAATCAATATCTAAGAAGAAGATATGCTGCTCCCCTTTACCTTTAATACTCTCCATCAATTGGTCAGGTTTGCCAGAGACTAAAAATTCATAATCTAAATCCCTTTCTTCTGCAATATTCCGAATGGCACGTTCAATTCTAGCCTGTTGCTTAAAATTATCTTCTAAGGCATAAATATACAGCAAAGACAAACCTCCTTAACACTTATGATAAAAGAAACCCATTTTTACTTATTATACAAAAAAAGACAAGCTAAAAGTTAGCTATGTCGTGAAATGGCCTTAATTTGTCGTGAACGGACAAAATTAGAGAAAAATGAGAAGCAAAAGTCCAGCTAGGACACCGGTGAAATAACCTAGAATAACGTCTCTGGGATAATGGACTCCCCCTAAGACTCGACAGAGAGCTAGAATAGCTGAGAAGACTAGGCAAAGAACACTAATGCGAGGACTAATTTGGTAGAGACAAAGGCTTATCATAGCTGCTGAAAAGACATGTCGGCTAGGTAAGGAATTCCCCTTGGAAGCCTTATCAATCAGAGGACTAATTGCCCAAGTCTCATAGGGTCTGGGGAGATTAAGCCGCATTCGAAAGTAACTAAGTCCTGTAAAAGCCAGACCAGGAATAAAGATGGTTAAACCTAAGTCGTAAAACTGTTCCCGCCCAAGCAAATCAAGCAACAAGAGGGGGTATAGAACAGCCATGAGCTTGGTTAAAATCCAATTGCTTACGCGTAATATTTTTATCATCCAAGGACGCTCTCGTAAGGGAGCCGTTAGACGGCTATAAAATTCAGTATAGTCTTTGATCACTTACCTACTGCTCCTCCCTCCTTTATTTTTCTAAATCAGCCTACCGTATGACTTAATTACTTAGTTTAAACTAATTTGCATCATTACTCCACATCGTCAGCAAAGCTAGCCCTTTTTTGATAGGCATTGGTTAAAAGGATAGATATTGCAAAACATCAAGCTTGGCCATGACCTTCTCCTTGCAAATAGGCCTTTAATTGAGGCATCATTTTTTGAGCATCCGTCAGACCAATATTGTAAATCTCATCAAACTTCTCAGGATCTGTTTCCAGACGGCCAATATCCAAATCTTTCTCAGGACGAATAGCAAATAAATCTCCTGCCTCTTCAAGCTTTATAACCTCTTCTACTTCTCGATTATAAGTTTTCCAGCGTTGACTGGCAGCTTTAACAAACTCGGGATATTTGCGATAAAAGAGCTGATAAATCCGCCCTCTAGATGGTTTCTTGCGGTAGTTCAACGGACGCGTCAAAACGACAACGAGTTTATCATAACCCAAACTTCTGGCAAATTCAACTGGAATAGAATCCGACAGACCGCCATCTAGGTATTTTTGTCCTTGCCAATCAACAATTCTGGAAACCAAGGGCAAGGCCGAACTTGCCCGAAAGATTTCCATCTCCTTAAATACGTTTTTGACAGGAAGATAGGCCGGTTGACCTGTCTCAACATTGGTTGCAACAGCATAAAACTCTGCCCCCGATTCTTCAAAAGTTTCTTGGTCAAAGACATCTAACTCCATCGGAACTTTGTAATAGGTAAACTCCTTATTGACAAAGTTCCCTGTTTTTAGCCAAGACCAAAAACTCATATAATTCTTCTGACCAATAAATCGTTTATTATAACGCAGGCCACGCCCTCTCTGTTTGGATAAGAGGTTAACACCAAATAGAGCCCCAGCAGAAACGCCAACTACACCAGCAAATTTAAGATCTTCATCTAAAAAAGCATCAATGACTCCTTGACTATAGAGCCCTCGCATGCCTCCACCTTCCAGTACCAAGCCAACTTTCATAAATAAAATTACCTCCAACAAATTAAAATTATTATAACAAAAAGCTGGGAGCGATTGAGTCCAACAGCATTAAATTAGACAAGGAAGGAGAAATGTCTAAAAACTCCTAAACGCTACTGAGTCTTACAGCCAACTCCAGCAAATGTGAGCAACGCTCCAAGTGCTAACTTTTTCCTACCTTAAAAACCAACTAAGCCCACAAGGCTTTCCCAACAAGAAACAAGAGAGCATTGGCTTACCGTAATGTTAACTTGACCGATTACTAAAAAGTTCTGTCTAATACCCCATAACCAAATACAAAAATTCCTGAGTTAGAAAAATCTGACCTCCAAAAGCCCTATTCTAGGTGCAGACAGCCCAGAGGGGACAAATAATAGTGAACAGCCAAACTACCGAATTAAACAAAAGTAGAACTGGCGATCAAGACAGATCTTGCTTTGGATCAGCAAAAAATAGAACTGGGCAGGCAGTGCCAGTTCAAAAGATACTACCAATCCATAAAGGAAGCTGCCATTGCCCCAACAGGCGCCCTGTTCCCAACGCCATCACCTGATTATATGAACGATTGTCAGTGCCAGACAGCGATCTCATGATTAACTAGACTCAAGTTTTTATACGTAATCTTCAGAGATTACAATACTTTGTGGATGAGGTTAAAGCCATCTGTCCCAAAAGCTTTTTAACGGAAAAACTCTACAATAGAATCCTATAGAAGCACTCATAAAACTAGAAACATAGCTGGCTCTTCCCCTAAGAAAATGCTGTAGCCCCCTGCTTGATGGGTGAGTAATAAAGCCTTTTATAGTTAATAGCCATGGGTTTAGTCTAGCAGAAATTTCACGAAAGTGCCAAATACAATCACGATAAAGAGAGTGAGATCAACCAAAAATTGAAAATTTTGGTTCTCACCACGCCCTAGTTTCAAGGTGATGACCTGAAACGGTCTCTCCCCAGATTGTTTTTGACACTTGCTTTGTAAGCAAGCTTCATTTCTAATCTCAAAAGATCTCTCAGACCTTTTGAGATTGGAAATAAGATGAACGAAGTTCATCATCACATTCATTTAAGTTTTCCACTTCGACCTTATTGCAAAAAGAAACCTAGCCAGCAGTAATTCATTGTGCTAAAGTACCTAATGAACCATGTAGGGGTAAGACTTCTTGGCTTAGCCAACAAGTCTTACTCTCAACCACTGCGTCCATCTAGTAAAAATCTAGAGCAATAACAAAAGAGGCAGGACTTCTGTCCTAACCTCTGATGGGTTAGCAATTATTATTGCTATTAATCATTCGAAATACCAGCGCCATAACCATATTTATAACTCAAATGGTAAGTATCACCATCATCATTTGTTGTGAACTCCAATGAAATACGTTGAGCATGAGAATCATCAGCATCGAAATCTTCATATTCGATTGTCAAACCTTTTTCAAGCTCATCTGCGGAATAAGTTCTTACCGTATAGTAAGCTGCTGAGGGTTTGGCATGCTTGCTTTTAACGTCAGACCAGCTGGCACCACCAGCACCGGTTTCATCATCCCCAACTTTAAGGGCATCAAAGTCGGCCTTGGTCCAATCAGACTTATAAGAAGCATTGGTATCAATATCATTTGCCTCGAAAATCCCATCAATATAGGAGATAACCCAAGTGCCATCATATCCTTTTTCAAAAGAGACTGTAACTTTCTGTTCGGTATCTTCTTTTGATTTATCTTCGTAACGCAGGGTTAACTCATCACCAGAAATTTCTGCTTCAGTGGCTTTACCATGCTTCTTAACAACATCAGCGACTGTGTCACTTTCAACTTTCAAATCTGAAACATCATCTTGTTTCCATTCAAATTTATAGTTCTTATCAGTATAGTCATTGACATCTGTACTATTATCTTTGACCTTACCGTTCTTATTGCTAGTCACTGATGATGAATTATCAGACTTAGATACAGAGTGGCGAGAATTACTAACAACAAGGCCAACAATGCTAATCAGAACAGCCAAAAGAGCGACAGCACTAGCAATGATTGACAGCAACTTTTTGCCCTTAAGATTTAAAATCAAAAGCACAATAGCAAAAATAAGACCAAGCACCGAAAGACCAAGAAAGACTGGTGCAACTACTGTAAATGAGAAGGCTGCGAACAAAACAGATAAAACCAAAGATACAATTGGCAAAATCAAATCTAAAACTTGATTGGAATGATTTTGCCCCGACTGTACACCAGAGAAAGCCTGCTGTTGGAAATTCTGGGGCTGACCAAATGCTCTCTGTGACTCATTTCCTTGTGGCATTTGCCCTACTTGAGCTTGTTGTTGTGACAAATCATTTGGTATTTGTTGATTAGGTATAACCGCTTGATCTTGAGATGCCTGTTCAGTCTGTCCAGCTGGAACTCCTTGAGATTGGGTTGCTTCATCCTCAGTCAAATTTGCTTGATTCATAACTTGGGCATTTTCTGTCGCTGCTGTTTCAGGGCTTACGCCTACGTCTGAAGCTTGAGCATTCGCTTGATTAGCATTTATAGATGCTGTCAATTGTTCCAAATTAAAGTCAGTTTCTTTAGCTTTTGCAAATTCCTCAGCTGTTGGTTTGCGACCAGTCAAAGCTTCAAACTGTTTGACCCACGCCTCTTTATTATTCATTGTTAACTCCTTTGTTTTAGCTTTTTTCAATAATGAATACTAATCTATTTTAACACGTTTTAAGTTTATGTAAAGGATTTTGCTCAATTTATTTGAACTCTTCCAAATCCGTTTACAAACCACAACAGCGGTCGAGCTCAAATTCCAAAATAAAAAAGGAGAGCACACTCCTTTTTTACTTATTTCACTTTTTCTTCTTGATAATCACAGTCGGCATTGCTGCAAATAACCTGTTTGCCGCCACCACGGACCTTCTTTTCAACAAGATAGTGATCACATTTGGGACAGGAACGTCCAACTGGTAAATCCCAAGAAGTAAATTCACAATCAGGATAGCGGTCACAGCCATAGAAAATCCTATTGCGCTTGGTCTTGCGTTCGATGACTTGCCCTTGACCGCAGGTCGGACAAGTCACACCAATTTCCTTAGTGATAGCCTTGGTATTGTGACATTCTGGAAAATTGCTGCAGGCATAGAACTTACCATAACGGCCAAGTTTGATAACCATTGGATGGCCGCAGACGTCACAGTCGAAACCGGCAGGCTCATCCTTGATTTGAATTTTTTCAATACCTTCTTCAGCCTTTTCCAGTTCCTTTTCAAAAGGCTTATAGAATTCATCAATAACCCTCTGCCACTGCTCCTTACCAATCTCAACGGAATCTAGCTTGTCTTCCATCTCAGCTGTAAAGGCCACATCCACAATATCTGGGAAAAATTCGACAATCAGATTATTGACAATTTCTCCTAATTCGGTTGGTTCAAAGCGTTTAGCTACCAGACGGACATAGTAACGCTTCTGGATGGTTTCAAGGGTTGGAGCATAGGTTGATGGCCGGCCAACACCATTTTCTTCCAATGTCTTAATCAAGGTCGCTTCAGAATAACGGGCAGGCGGCTGCGTAAAGTGCTGCTCAGGACTAGTAGATACTTTCTTGACCGTATCCCCCTGTGCCATATCTGGCAACATCTTATTTTTATCAGAGTCGTTGTAAACAGCTAAATAACCGTCAAACTTGACCTGACTTCCGTTGGCTGTAAAGGTGACACCATTTTGATCCAAACTCACCTTCATGGTATCAAAAACTGCTGCAGTCATCTGACTGGCCACAAAACGATTCCAAATCAAGGTATAGAGTTTGAGCTGATCCTTGTTGAGGTACTTAGCAATAGACTCTGGTGTATTGAAAACACTGGACGGTCGAATGGCCTCGTGGGCATCCTGAGCACTAGAACTATTGCGAACTTTACTCCCATGCTTAGAATACTTAGCACCAAAACGATCCGTGATAAAATCAGCTGCATCATTTTGCGCTACGGGACTGATACGCGTTGAATCCGTACGCATGTAAGTAATCAAACCTTGCTGACCGCCACGCCCCAAACTGATTCCTTCATAGAGCTGCTGGGCCACCATCATGGTTTTACGGGTTCTAAAATTAATTTTATTAGCAGCATCCTGCTGCATAGACGAAGTCGTATAGGGGAGGGGAGCATTGCGACGTCGCTCCTTCTTTTCAACCTTATCAACGTTAAAATCATCACTGGTAATCTTAGCCAGAACCTTTTTGACATCATCGTTGGTTTCCAGCTTTAACTTCTTACCATCAAGGCCATAAAAATTAGCTTGAAACTTCTTGTTGCCCTTCTTGAAAGTCCCGTCAATGGTCCAATATTCTTGAGGTTTAAATGCCTTGATTTCATTTTCGCGATCAATAATCAGTTTGAGAGCAACAGACTGAACCCGACCAGCAGACAGTCCTTTCTTGACCTTCTTCCACAAAAGCGGAGAGATAGAATAACCAACAATACGATCTAAAACCCGACGGGCTTGTTGGGCATCAACCAAATCCATATCAATAGCCCTTGGCTCAATGAAGGCATTTTTGACAGCATCCTTAGTAATTTCATTAAAAACTACCCGATTTTTGTCTTTTTCATCCAAGTCCAGAATGTGGGCTAAATGCCAAGAAATAGCTTCTCCTTCACGATCCGGGTCACTAGCCAGAAAAACTTGTTTGGCCTTCTTAGCTTCTTTTTTTAAGTCATTAATCAGCGGACCCTTGCCACGAATATTAATGTATTGCGGTTCATAATTATTGTCAAAATCAATGGACATGGAAGACTTCTTCAAATCCCGAATATGTCCAACAGAAGCTACCACTTTGTAGCTTCGCCCCAGATACTTCTCAATGGTTTTAGCTTTGGCCGGCGACTCAACAATAACCAAGTTTTTCTTGGGGGTTGCCCGCTTCCTTCCTTTACTAGTAGCTTTTTTGCTTGTTGTTTGTTTGCCAGTTTTAGCCTTGGTTGCTACTGCCATCAGCATCACTCCCTCAATTTTCGAATAAACTTCTAGCATGATAACTTACTTTTTAGGGGCTGTCAATAAAAAACTTTCTCCTATAGGAAAATGCAAAAGGTCAACAGTTTAACCAAGAGAAAAGAAAAGGCGCTCCTTAAGGCAAAACGGAGCCTACAAACTAAATTAGAAACGACTAAAACCCAGTTACTACAAAATTCTATTTTTTGAATATTAAAAGAGACAAGTCAAAACCTGTCTCCTTTAATCAAATTCTTCCAAAATATCCAAACCAGTCATGATGCACTTGGCTCCTTCCTGAATCAGATGATGACAACCGTCGGAACGCCCATCCAGAATATTACCTGGTACAGCAAAGACATCGCGCCCTTCTTCCATGGCCCGTTCGCAAGTAATCAAACTACCCGATCTTTGCTTGGCTTCAACAACAACCGTTCCTTGAGAGAGACCTGCAATAATCCGATTACGCTCGGGGAAATGGAATTTCAAGGGCTGCTGGCCAGGTTCATATTCAGTCAAGACTAGATGGTGTTTGGCCAAATATTCCTGCAAATCATGATTTTCTTTTGGATAGAAAATATCCAATCCCGTCCCGATAACAGCAATACTTTTCCCACCATTTTTCAAGCAGGCAATGTGGGCTCCTGTGTCAATACCCCTAGCCAAGCCGGAAACAATGACAAAATGATTTGCCAATTCTCTAACAATTTTTTGGACAGACTTAGTCCCAAGATTTGTGCAATCTCGTGACCCCACAATAGAAAGCTTGGGAGCGTCCAAAAGGGTTAAGTCCCCCTGGTAAAAGAGGAGGACAGGCGGATTGTAGATTTGGGCTAAATTTTCAGGATATTCCTTATCCAAAATAGATAGGGAAGGAAATTGATTAAACTGTTGGCGAAGGTATTTGAGGTCTAAATGCTTGTAACTTTCCATGAAATGACCTGCCTTGCTGGTTTGGGAGACGACAGCCATATCCCGCAAGGACAGAGATTTGCCAACTTCTTTTTGATAGTCCAGAATATTGATAATCTGCAGATTAGTCAAACCAGCCTGTTTGAGTTTAAAGAGCTCAAAATTATTCATAAAATCACCTCTACCTATTAATACGAAAAGAGGTTGGGAAAAAGTATTCCAACCTTCTATTTTTTGCAGTAATAACAGTTTGACGCAGTGGTTGATAAGGTTCTAAGCCTTACTCTGCAATGGCTAGCGGCCATCCTAATCAACTGTGCGGAGGTGGGTTAAAAAGCTCTGGTAGAGCTTTTTAATCGGGAAATAAAGGGAAATAAAACTTGCAAAGCAAGTGTCAAAATGCTCCAGTGGACTTTGGCAGTCTGGGGATAGACTGCTAAAGCCTGCCACCTAAAAAACAGGAGAGTGGCAGAGCTCTGAGCCTTAAAATGGAAGAGCGAAGAAAATCAAAGTCGTGATTTTATCACAATTTACGATTTTTATACGTAATCTTCAGAGATTACAATGCTTTGTGGGTGAGGGCTAAGCTATCATGGCTGTTTGTCCTACTCTCTAAAAACCATATACATATTAATAGAAAAAAATAATAGTTTGGCTTTGTGAAATAAGAGCTTTTACTGCTATTTTCGATTGGCCATCAGGTGAAGGTAAGCACCGATGAGATTGGCATCATTACCATTAACAGCTGCTTCAATTTCTAACTGTTCAAAATGCTGGAAGGCAAGAACACTGGTGAAGAGCTTATCATATTGCTCATTGATCGTCTTAACTAAAAGTGGCTGTCTACTGATTCCGCCACCGATGGCTAAGTTTTCCACCTTAAGGAAAGTCTGGAGGTTGAGCACAAGATAGGCAATGTCTCGACAATAGGTTTCAAAAAGTTCCTGCAAAGCTCCTGACGGTTCTTCTTCCAAAGCTTGGAAAACTTGTTTACCATCAGCCTCTTTAAGCCCCAACAGTCGGCTAGCGTCCTCAACAAACTTAACCGCTGAACCAGCATTGGAAAATAGGCTCTCAATCCCAATCCGATTAAGCTCTAAGGTATGACTGATCTGACGCCAGACTGACTCATCGTTAGAACGAAAGTCTTGGGCACTAGGCCGCAAATCGCGTGACGGAAAAGTCACCAGATGATTCTCAGAAACCACACCTAAACCGACACCAGTTCCTAAAACAAGAATCGCCCCGCAAGAACTGTCTTTGAGAACACCTGACTTGGTCTCTGCCAGAGCAGCTGCATTGGCATCATTGAGAACTGTCACTGGCATTGAAAATTGTTCAGACAGGTGTTTGGCTAGGGGAACATTTTTCAAATAAGGAATAAGACCGCCACGATAAACCCGACCATTCTTACTAATTTCTCCCGGGCAAGAAATGGCAATGGCCTTAATCTCATCCTGATATTGCTCAACAATAGCTGTCAAACTGGTCCAAAATTCTTCCAAACTAGCCGGTGTTGGTACTTGTCCTTCTTGCGTAAGAGTCAGCTGCTCATCAATCAGAGCGTGCTTGATAGCACTGCCACCGATATCAATGGCCAAACAACTCGTTTCTGTCAAGTCCTTAATGACCTGAGCCGGATTTCCAGCGATAACCACATTGTCACCAAAAGATTTGGTGACCACAGAACCGGCTCCAACAACTACATTATCTCCTAAGGTCACACCCGGTAGAATGGTCGAACCGCCACCGCACCAGACATTATCACCAATGGTAATTGGACTGCCAAATTCCTTACCCTTGATACGTTCTTCTGCCTCTAATGGATGAAGGGCTGTCAGAAGCTGACAATTGGGGCCAAACATGACATTATCGCCAATTCGAATTTCACAAACATCTAAAAAGGTACAATTATAGTTGGCATAAAAATTTTCCCCAACATAAATATTGCTACCGTAATCACAAACAAAGCGCGGATTAACAGTGATATTTTGCCCTGTTTTGCCAAAGAAAGTCTTGAGCAGGGCTTGAGCCTGCTCCTCATCTTCCTCGGCATTGAACATCCGCGTAATGACCCTAGCCTGCTGACGTAAATCAACTAATTCTGGGTCGGAGGCATCATAGAGTCGCCCCGCCAACATTTTCTCACGTTCCGTTACTGTTCCCATACTATTCTCACTTCATCATCAAGCCTGATTCGCCTTACTCATTTAATCTTCTCGCTCGATTTTTTTAATGTGCCGAGCTGGTACGCCGCCAACAACCGTATTCGCAGGAACATCTCGATTTACCACAGCTCCCGCAGCAATTACTGCTCCATCCCCGATGGTCACTCCTTGCGTGATTGTAACATTGGACCCAATCCAAACATCTTTGCCAATCTTAATAGGAGCTAGGTAGAGATTCCCTCTACGACTGGGCTGCAAATCATGGTTAAGAGTCGCTAGAACCACATTATGACCAATTAGACAATTATCGCCAATGCTAATACCACCCTGATCTTGAAAACGACAGCCAGCATTGATGAAGACATTTTGTCCAAATTTAATATTAATACCACAATCCGTTGAAAATGGCGGAAAAATCCGCAAATTATCCGGTACTGCTTGTTCCGTCAACTCCTTCATCAAAGTAACAATCTCTTCTGGCTTGTGATAGGAACCGTTCATCCGACTAGTGATGGTTAAAGCCCGTTGACCATAAGCGTGAAATTCTGCAGCTAATTCAGATCCCGCCTGAATAATGGAACTTTCATTTAAAGCCTGCCGAAACTCTTCTATATCCATGTGCACCTCCAAAATGAGAAGCAATCTGCTTCGTAAAAAATTATAGATTTATCATTGATTTAACTGGTTCAAAACTATGCCGATGAATGGGGCTTATCCCCAATTTCTGCAAGCCTTCCAAGTGGGTCTGAGTACCATAACCCACATTGTGAGCAAAGTCATAACCTGGAAATTTCCTATCATAATCCGCCATCAAGCGGTCTCTAGTGACCTTAGCTACAATCGAAGCCGCAGCGATAGACAGGCTATTGGCATCTCCCTTAATAATTGAAGTCTGAGGCAAGGCTAAATCCAATTGCATAGCATCAATTAACAGGTGTTGAGGTTGTTCCTCTAGCTTAGCTACTGCTTCTTTCATGGCCAGCTTAGTCGCCTCATAAATGTTGACCTGATCAATAACCTGATTGGATTTAAAACCAAGACCGACTGCCAAGGCTTGTTCCATGACTTGGTCATAAATTTCTTGGTGTTTCTTTTTAGGAATCTTTTTACTGTCATTTAGACCCTTGATTTTACAATTCTTCGGTAGGATAACAGCAGCCGCCACAACAGGCCCAGCCAGAGGACCGCGGCCAACCTCATCAATGCCAGCAATCAACTCAAGACCACGCGCATAGAGCCTTTTTTCATAAGTCAGCATAGCTTCCAAACGTTGATCTTCAGCTAAGTCAGCCCGAATTTCTCGCTGACGTTTTTCGATAGCAGCCTGAACGCCAACTCGCTCATCTTCGGCCAAACTAGCAAAAAAAGGGCTGGCTAGGTCAGTCACCCCAGCTAATTGAGTTTGAATTTCTTTAATGGTTGCCATTGCTATCACTAACCTTATCTAGCGTGTAACGCCCCAACTTGCCATCACGAACTTCCTTGACAAAAAGGTTGTAAAAGCGATCATAATCATCACGAAAGCCTAATTTTTGGGTCAAGTCCATAATCATCTCAGGCACTTCTTGCTCCAAATCAAGTCCCTTGAAGCGGTCTTTTAAACGCTCAGGGTAGTTTTCTTTGAAATAGTTAAGACCAAAGATCGTGACCTCATCCATAGGCAATAGATTATCCTTAATAGCGCCAGTCAAGGCTAATTTCAAGCCGACTAACTGGTCCTCAAACTTGGGCCAGAGAATCCCCGGCGTGTCTAGGATTTCCAAATCTTTATTAGACTTGAGCCACTGCTGGCCCTTGGTAACACCTGGTTTATTACCAACTACAGCAATCTTCTTGCCCGCCAGCCGGTTCATCAGCGTTGACTTACCTGCATTAGGAATACCAATAATCATGGTTCGCAGGGTCTCTTTATTAATTCCCTTCTTCTTCAATCGTTCCAACTTATCCGCCATCAGACTCTTGGCTGCTTCCGTCACTTTTTTTACCGTCGACTGATCTTTAGCATTGATCAGCAAGGTTTTAAGATCCTGATTTTCAAAATAAGTTTGCCACTCCTTGATTAGAAGCGGATCAGCTAAATCAACCTTGTTTAGAATCAAGAGCTTGGGCTTATCACCGACAATCTTATTGAGCATAGGATTTTGGCTGGATAAAGGCAGACGGGCATCAACCAAAACCGTTACAAAATCTACAAATTTGAGATTTTCCTGGACCTGCCGTCTCGCCTTTGACATGTGACCAGGAAACCATTGAATAGTAGCCATGACTTCCCTCGAATAATTTTAATAATAGTCATATTATATCATGGAATTTAGACAAAAATCCTGACAGACAACTTTAAAATCATGTTAAAAAAAGAAGTGATCCTTGAAACAATCACTCCTCCTATTTCTCACTCAATTTTCCCAAGCCTGCTTAAACATAGCGACAAATCGAGTATGGTAGTAAATAAAGTAAACAATTAAGATGGACAAAACAACTGCCAGACTGTCAAAAGGCAACTTCAAAAGAGCTGTCGGCAGATTGGCATAAAGAAAACTCCGCCCCAGAAAATAACCAATTACATTAAGGATACCACCCAAAATCAGACCTGTAAAAAATCGGCTTTTAGACAACTTCTCATACGACTGCTTGACTAAAAGACTGATAACCAGAACCTGAAAACTGTGACTAATCAGGGTTACAAACATTGGAGTTGGATAAAAAAGAAAGTCACCAATAAAGGAACCAATTCCAGCAACTATGACACTCTCAGTCGGTGGGAAAAGCAGACCTACCAGACAGATCACAATACCATTAATATAAAAATGACCGCCAGGAACTGGCACTGACAGATAGGACGAGCTCAAAATAATAACCAAAGCCATAAAGAGCGCTGCAAGTGTAATTCTTTTCGTTGACATCAGCATCACCTCATTTGATAAAGGACCTCATTATCGTGTCCCTCTTAATGTTTCCCATTGTAAGACAAGCACAATTAAGTTACAATAGTCTTATTCTAAAACTGTATGGGGACAGATTATGCCTAGTAAATTTCAAACTCTTTACCAAAGCCTAGCCCAAGCCATCAGAAGCGGACAATTCAAAAAGGGCGAGAAACTGCCCTCGATCCGCAAACTGAGTCAAACTTACGGCTGTAGCAAGGACACAGCCCAGCGAGCCCTCCTTGAACTCAAATACCAAAATCTGATTTACGCTGTCCCAAAAAGCGGCTACTATGTTTTAGAGGGTAAGGATCAAGACGGCGACAATCTGGCGATTAGCCTTGCGGCCTATAATAAGCTAGCCTACCAAGACTTTAAAATCTGCTTATCTGAAACTCTTGTTGGGCGAGAAAATTATCTCTTCAACTACTATCAGCGTCAGGAGGGGTTAGCTGAACTGTTAAGATCCCTGCAGAACCACCTTCTTGAACAGGATATTTACAGCAAGGTGGAAAATCTAGTAGTTACCTCGGGAACTCAGCAAGCCCTTTATATTCTAACTCAGATGGCATTTCCCAACCAAAAATCAGTTATTCTTCTAGAACAGCCCACTTATCATCGAATGAATAGTCTAGTGAGAGAGCAAGGCTTGCCTTATCTAACAATTGAGAGAGATTTTTCTGGCCTCGACCTAGAGCAACTAGAAAAATTCTTTCAAAGCCATCCTATCAAATTTTTTTATACTATCCCAAGAATCTCCAACCCTCTAGGCCTCTCCTATAGTTCCCAAGAAAAACAAGCTCTAGTTGATTTGGCCCAGCGCTATGATGTCTATATTATCGAAGATGACTATATGGGCGATTTTACAAAATCTGAAAATCTACCTTTACATTACTACGATACCCATGAGCGTGTTATTTACCTCAAATCTTTTTCAACTACCCTCTTTCCAGCTTTGCGATTAGGGATGTCCGTTTTGCCACAAAGGATCATGAACGATTTCCTTGCCTACAAAAAATTGATGGATTACGATACTAGCCTGATAATGCAGAAGGCTCTATCCCTGTATTTAGATAACGGTATGTTTGCTAAAAATCTTAGTCAGCTCAAGAACTTCTTTGATCAACGTCTGGATCAGGCCACAGCGCTCTGTCAGAATTTACCTGATTATTTAAACTGCCAAATTGGTCCTAAGCATATTAGTATTGAACTACCAAAGAAATTCAAATTAGGACGTTTTAAAGAAAGAGGCATCCAAACGCTGGATTCATCCACAAGAGTTGACCAGCATGAGCTCCCCTATCTTTATCTAGCCAATAATCAAACACTAGTGGGAGAAATCAAGAAGATTAAACAAATACTCAAGACTTTGTAAAAAAATCACATTTTTTCTCCTACTTAATCATCCAAAAAAGAGTGGGAAAGAACCAAAAATTGAAAATTTTGGGTTCTTTCCCACATCCTAATTTTAAAGTGGTGACCTGAAACGGTCTCTCCCCTGACTGTTTCACTCTCACCCCCGCACGGTTGACCAGGTTTTCTGCTTTGACCTTGCGGCAAAAGGAAAATCTGTCAGCAGTGTTCACAGCTAATGAACTTGCAGGGGCAAGACTTTCTTGGTCTAGGTCTAGCCAAGAAAGTCTTTCTCCACCCACTGCACCAAAAGTTTACTCTAAAACAAGAAGACTGGACAAGTTTTTATCCAGTCTTTTAAACGTTATTTCAATTTTTCAAAACGCAAGTGAACTGCAATTTGATTCCCATAACCATTGCGTTCCAAATCTCTTTGTAAACGGTAGGAAATATAATGCTCCGCAATATTAATATAACCGGCATCCATGAGACGATTTTCAACTTGAGATTGCACCATCGAGATAGTTGGACGGTCAGCATGAGCTTCCTCCAAATCAATCACAACCTTCTTGGTGACTTCTGCCAACTCTTGACGAAGCTTATCATCAAGGACAAAGACAGATTGAGCCGCCTTGAGAATAGCCTGATAAATTTTATCTGGATCAAATTCAACAACTTGACCGCTGCGTTTGGTAATTTGCATGAAATTGCCTCTTTTCTATTCAGAAATTCAACTCTTAGATAACTCGAAGCTTTTAAAAGCTGGGAAGAAAACTGACAGACAATAGAATACTGAACTTCCTTCCGCAAATAATAGAGGAAGATATCTGAGTTTAGACACCCTCACTACAACCATTATCCTTGGCTTAGTCACTTTTGTCAAGCTAAGTGTCCGTCAGTTCTAAGTCGCTAAAGCCCAGCATTAGTAATCTGGACGCACAACACCTGTCACCGTTTGACGAGTGGCTTCGATGTCTTCTTCTAAGACTACCTTGATAATGCGTTTTTCTTCTTCTGGTGTGCAAGATACTAGAGGTAAGCGTAAAGGGCCAACGTCAAAGCCCAGATGATTGAGAACAGCCTTGACAGGAGCCGGACTTGGAACAGAAAAGAGAGCATTAACTTTAGGAATGAATTTACGTTGAATACCAGCAGCTCTCTTGATGTCATTCTGCTCAATAGCCTGCAACATTTGATACATTTCTTCCCCATTAGAATGACTAGCCACTGAAATCACACCATCAGCTCCGATATTCATGGCATGGAAAGCTTCACCATCTTCACCAGTATAAATCAAGAAATCATCAGGCTTATGTTCAATCAGATAAGCCATATTATCCAGACTAGTGCACTCCTTAACTCCAATGATATTAGGATGTTCTGCCAAGCGCAGCATAGTATCTGGAGCCATTTCTACCACGACCCGACCCGGAATATTATAAATAATAATAGGGAGGTCACTGGCATCTGCAATAGCCTTGAAATGCTGATACATTCCTTCTTGGGAGGGTTTATTATAATAAGGGACGATAGCTAAACCAGCTGCAAAACCGCCAAAGGCAGCAACTTCCTTGGCAAAATCAACAGAATCTCGGGTATCATTAGTACCCACCCCAGCGATTAGAGGCACACGTCCATTGACAATTTTTTGCACTGCCTTAAAAAGCTCCAATTCCTCATCGTGAGTCAAAGTAGGACTTTCGGCAGTTGTCCCAGCTAAAAGCAGACCTTGAGTGTGGTGGGTCAAGAGATGTTCAACTAAATCAGGCAAAGCCTCAAAGTTGATAGAGCCATCAGGATTAAAGGGCGTAATCATTGCCGTAATAAGTTTCGCATGACGCAGTTGTTGGATGGATTCTTGCGCAGTCATAATAACCTCCTAATTATGCTTGAACCAAGGTCATTCCCCTCAGTAGGGTTCGACCAATATTTTCATTATAAAAAGAGGGCTGGAGACTCCTGTCCCAGACCCCAGTGTAGCTAGATAGTCAGAGAAAATTGAAATGAGACAGAGTTAGAACTTATAGGCTTGCATTTAACGATTGTTTTGTTTGGCCAATTGACTTTCTAAAGCTCTTTTCTTTTATATGATACCTCAAGTACAACTTATTTCAATTCAAATTTTAAATCCTTTGTTGGACGAACCAGGCCTTTTTCATGGAGCGTTTCTGCAATTTGCACAGAGTTCCAAGCTGCTCCTTTAAGCAGATTGTCAGAAACGACCCACATGTGAATACCTTTTTCGACATCTAAGTCCTTACGAATCCGACCGACAAAGGTTTCTCGTTTACCGACAGCATTGACTGCTTGTGGATAAACTTGATGGGCCACATCATCTTCCAAAACAGCCCCTGGAAAATTGGCGATAGCTGCCTTTACCTCTTCAATCGGTGCGACTTCCTTGGTTTCAATATAAACAGATTCTGAGTGAGCCAAGAGAACAGGAATCCGCACACAAGTTGCTGAAACAGCAATCGAGTCATCTTCCATGATTTTCTTCGTCTCATTAGTCATCTTCATTTCTTCATAGGTGTAATCATTAGCAGTGAAGACATCAATCTGGGCCAATGCATTGAAAGCGATGGGATAATGTTTCTTATCGCCACCTGTTGGCAAAATATCTGCCTCGATGTCTTTAGGATCCTTACCATCATTGAGGACTTCCTTGAGTTCACGTTCAGTTTCATTGATAGCTGATTGACCGGCACCTGAAACTGCCTGATAGGTAGAAACAATGACACGTTCTAAGCCCCATTTTTGCCGAATAGGCTCCAAAGCTACCATCATTTGGATTGTTGAACAGTTAGGACAAGAGACAATCCCATTGTGAGCTTCCAAAGCATGAGCATTGACTTCTGGAACAACTAAAGGGACATCAGGATTTTGCCGGAAATAAGAGGTGTTATCCACAACAACAGCTCCTGCTTTAACGGCATAGGGAGCAAACTTAGCTGAGACAGAACCACCTGCAGAAAAGAGAGCAATGTCAACCCCTGCAAAAGAATCCTCTGTCGTCAATTCAACTGTTATATCCTGTCCCTTATAGTTAAGAACCTTACCTGCTGAACGGCTGGATGACAAAAGGCGCACTTTATCAATCGGCAGACTGGACTGCTCCAATTGTTGAATCATGCGAGTTCCAACGGCACCTGTGGCACCAACAACAGCTACTGTGTATCCCATAGTTTAGACCTTCCTCATAGAATGTTCGTCAAAATTTTCTAAAAATTTATAATAGATTCATTATACACCTTTTTAAGAACCTTGAAAAGTCCAAACCAGCTTTTATCAAGAAATACAAAGATATTAAAAACCTCAGAACCCCCTGATAAGTGCTAATATGTTAGAAAGAAGGGTTCCTTACTTTAAAAGGCAGTCTGATGTATAGTAATCTTTCATCACATTTTGATAGCTTTTTGAATTGACACAAAAAACCTAGACTCTCGCCTAGGTTCAAGGGCACTTATTCAGTGTGATAGAAAGGTTCACACAGACTATCAAGGTCCGCTCCTGCGTTAATGACCTCCCTGCGCAATTGGCCTAAAAGACCAAATCGACTCATCGCATAGTCACATTGTAACATAGGACAGATTCTAAAGCAAGGGAGCAATGGCCTTAACGACTGCTCCAATTGCTTTGACTGAAACTGGCAATTCCTTAAGACTTTGCTCGGTTACTTGACGACAATCAGCCAAAGTCTTCTGGAAGTCTCGCTCAATCTTAGGAATTTCCGAAGAATGATAAAGGTAGGCAGCACACTCAAAATGGTGGTAGAGGCTGCGGTAATCTAGGTTAATAGTCCCGACAACCGAACGACTATCATCAGCTACAAAGACCTTGGCATGCACAAATCCTGGGCTGTATTCATAAATTTTCACCCCCGAAGCCATCAATGATTTGTAGTAGGTTTTAGCCAAATAATATGGCACCTGCTTATCAGGAATACCCGGCATAATAATTTTAACATCCACACCCCGCTCAGCTGCAAACTTGAGAGCATGCTCCATTTCACTATCTAAAATGAGATAAGGCGTCATGATATGCACGTAATCACGCGCCTGATTGAGAATATCGATATAAACATTCTCGCCAACTTTTTCATTATCCATAGGCGAGTCACCAAAGGGAATAATAAAGCCATCAGTCGAGAGCTTATTGGCATGTTGACCTAAATAGGCTTCTACTTCTGTTCCGTCATCTTTAATAGTTTTCCACATTTGTAAGAACAGAATCAAGAAAGTATCAACGGCATGTCCACGAACCATAATAGCCGTATCTTTCCAATGACCGAAGCGTTCAATTTCATTGATATATTCATCGGCCAGATTGACCCCACCAGTGAAGGCAACTTCACCGTCAATAACGACAATTTTACGGTGGTCACGGTAGTTGTAATAGGTTGATAGGAAAGGTGATAAAGGAGCAAAGGCCCGTGATTGAATCCCCAAACGTTCAAGTCGCTTGCTGTAATCAAAGCTCAAGGTAGTCATTTCGATCATACCGTCATACATCACTCGAACTTCAACGCCTTCAGCTACCTTCTCTTCCAAAATGGATAGAATTTCACCCCACATCAGCCCCTCATCAATGATGAAGTATTCCATAAAAATGTAGTGCTTAGCCTGACGCAGTTGCTTCTTGAGTTCAGCAAATTTTTCCTCCCCAGATGAGAAATAGGTAACTTGGCTATTTTTATAAACCGGGAAATGATTATCCCCAAAGCTGAGATACTTAGCCAGATTAAAAGCTGTACTGTGAGAGGTCTTTAATTCGGCTAAGACTGAATCATTTTGACGGAGTAAGGGAACGGTCTTTTCAACATTCCCCTTTAACTGTCGCTTCATGCCATTATAGCCCCAGTCAATCTTAGTGTAGAGCAGGAAGAGACCTCCCAAAACTGGCATGGGTAAAACAACCAGCATCCAGGTCAGCTTAGCCGTACTATCCATATCACTATTAATTAAATAGAGAACCGAAGCAACAGCAATAAGTAAGCCAGCAATTTGAATATGAATTTGGTATTGTTGAAACCACACATAACCCGATGCAATCACGTAAAGTTGCAAAATCAAAAGCAGTACAATGACCGTTGTCCGGCTAAAAATCCCCCGCAGTAAGCTCCGTTGACCTCGTTTTAAGAGCCGCCTTGTTTTTGTTTCTTCGTCTATGACAATCTCCTCCTTCATAGATTAGTTTCCTATCATTATATCACAAGATTAAGGTAAAAAAGTTGAGACAGAAAAAATATTTTTCCTGCCTCATTTGTTAAAAATTAAAAAGATCATTCAAATTTTCAGCCATCGTTGGATGCGTGAAAATTTGCTTTTGAAAATAAGTATACGGAACCTGATTATCCATAGCCATAGTGATAAGATTGATTAACTCTTGCGATTCTGCTCCAAAAAGAGTCGCTCCCAAAATAAGCCTGGTATTAGTATCCACCACTACTTTGAAAATACCGCGCAAGTCAGCATTAACATGAGCACGCGGCATACCCGCAACGGGCAGAACGTTAGCCTTATAAGGCAAGCCCTGTGCTTTAGCTTGAGCCTCATCAAGCCCCACACGCGCAAGCGGTGGATTGATAAAGGTCGTATTTGGAATATGGTGCCGGTTCTTATTAGAATAAGACTTATCCCCATTTAGATAATTCCAGACAATACGAAAATCATCTAAAGAAACATAGGTAAATTGCAAACCGCCTGTCGCATACAATACAGCATCGAAGGAATAAGTTCCGTTTTGTGTCGTAATAAGGACTGACTTTTCTTCATTAGAAACTTGTGAAATATTCGAACCTAGTTCAAATCTCACGCCTGCTTCTTCCATATACTTTTGTGCAAGAGCAGAAATCTCCTCTTCTTCACGACTAAAAATGCGTGTCAGAGGGTCAAAACAGTCACTTCAGAGCCGAGTTTAGCGTATAGACTAGCGAATTCTAAACCAATATTGCCCCCACCGATAATTCCCAAACGCTTAGACTGCTCTTTCAGAGTTTGAATACCCGTAGAATCATAGACTTGCTTGCTTTCGGTCAGACCAGGGATAGGAAGAACATTAGAAACAGCGCCTGTATTGATAATAATAACTTCTGCTGTTAGTTTCTCAGTTTGATTATCCGATGAAATTTCCACAACTTTATCAGCAAGAAAGCGCGCTTTGGCATTGTAAACATCCGCTGTTGCCGCATTGTCTAACATAGCAAAATTCTTAGCACGCAGACGAGAAGTTACCACTTCTCTTTCTGCCATTGCTGATTTAAAATCATGCCCTGTCTCCGCAGCATGAATAAGAACCTTGGTTGGAATACAACCGATATTGATACAGGTACCGCCGTACATCGTCGCATCTGCTTCAATCATAGCAACAGATTTTCCCTGAGCGGCTGTTTTAGCAGCCAGTGTCTTACCAGCTTTACCAAAACCGATAACAATCATATCATAAGTTTTCATGGTATGGCTCCTTTTAGTGATAGTAATTATTATAGCAAGGCTTATGACCACTTGTCAGAAATCTGCTACGAAAAAAATCACAGAAGGAAATCTGCGATTTTTTTGTATGTGAGACGCATCAACTGATGCACAGATTAAGTTTTAACAATACCACCTGCTTAAAAATCCTTGGTAATGTTATTAACAGAGAATTTCACCTGATCAGAACAATCCCAAAGCTGTGCCATCTTCGTCAACATCCATCTTAAGAGCGGCTGGTTGCTTAGGCAAGCCAGGCATAGTCATGACATTGCCAGTTAGGGCAACAATAAAACCTGCACCCGTTTTAGGAACCAACTCGCTGATAGTAATGGTGAAATCATTAGGTGCCCCTAGTAAATGTTGATTATCTGAGAAAGAATACTGGGTTTTGGCCATACAGACAGGTAGCTTATCCCAGCCGTTAGCTTGAAATTGCTTGAGTTGCACCTTAGCCTTAGCTGTAAACTCGACTCCCTTTCCACCATAGATTTCTTTGACAATCGTCGCAATCTTTTCTTCCAAACTAGCTCCGTTATCATAGAGACGGTGATAGTCGCTGGTTTGGTGTTCGACTAGCTCAACTAAGCGTTTAGCCAAAGCTTGTCCTCCCTCAGCACCATCTGCCCAGACACTGGTCAATTCAATGGGTACAGCCATTTGCTCACAAAGCTCTTTAAGGGCTGCAATCTCCTCTTTAGTATCCGAAACAAATTCATTGATAGCTACGACAAGCGGCAAGCCAAATTTACGAATATTCTCCACATGGCGTTTGAGGTTAGCAAAACCAGTCTTAACCGCCTGAACATTTTCCTTCATTAAATCGGCCTTAGCAACCCCACCATGCATCTTGAGAGCCCGTAGAGTTGCCACAATAACCACAGCATCTGGAGACTTTGGTAGATTTGGTGTCTTGATGTCGAGGAATTTTTCCGCTCCTAAATCAGCTCCAAAACCAGCCTCAGTAACAGCATAGTCCGCTAAAGCAAGAGCCGTAGTCGTCGCCAGTACTGAGTTACAGCCATGTGCAATATTCGCAAATGGACCGCCATGAACTAGAGCCGGTGTTCCATAGATAGTTTGGACTAGATTCGGTTTAATAGCATCTTTCAAAATCAAGGTCAAGGCTCCCTCAACTTTAAGGTCTCGAACATAAACCGGACTACGATCATAGCGATAACCAATAACAATATTTGACAAACGCTCCTTGAGGTCCTTAAGATCTGTTGCCAGACAGAGAATAGCCATGATTTCCGAAGCCACGGTGATATCAAAACCGTCTTCCCGCGGAATCCCATTGACTGGACTGCCTAAGCCAACAGTTACATGGCGTAGGGCACGATCATTCAGATCCACAACCCGTTTCCAAATAATCCGCCGCTGATCAATGCCCAGCTCATTGCCTTGATGGAGGTGATTATCAATTAGAGCAGATAAGGCGTTATTAGCCGTTGTGATGGCATGCATATCACCAGTAAAGTGGAGATTGATATCTTCCATGGGCAGAACTTGAGCATAACCGCCCCCAGCAGCTCCTCCTTTGATTCCCATTACCGGACCCAAAGAAGGCTCCCGTAAGGCAATCATGGTTTTCTTACCCAGTTGATTAAGGGCATCAGCTAAACCGATGGTCACAGTCGATTTCCCTTCACCCGCTGGTGTTGGATTGATGGCTGTTACCAAAATTAATTTACCAGCTTCCTGATTTTTCAAACTCTTGATTTTATCAAAAGAAATCTTAGCTTTGTGCTTGCCATACAATTCTAAATCATCAGTCTCAATGCCGACTTTCTTAGCAACTTGAGCAATAGGCTGGAGCTTAACATCCTGTGCAATTTCAATATCAGACTTCATGAAATACCTCGCTTTTAATAGGATAAAACCATTATAACAGACATTATAAAAAATACGCATGTTTCCTATAATTTATTTTTTATCGTTCGGCTTTAATACCTTCAATAAGTCCTATAAAGATTGTTATCCTTAGCCTATCAAATCGTTTACTAAAATAGGACTTTTTAGTATAATCGTCCTATGAAAATTCTAATCACATCGGGCGGTACATCTGAAAAAATTGACCAAGTCCGTTCGATTACTAATCATTCTTCAGGTAACCTAGGCAAAATGATAACGGAACTCTTCCTGCAAAATGGCCATCAGGTTACTCTTGTTACAACCAAGGCTGCAGCGAAACCCCAGAAGCAAGATGGCCTGACTCTCAAAATTGTCAGTGACGTTGCTAGCCTCCAAGCAACTTTGGAACCCTTGGTGAAGACGCATCAGGTCTTCATCCATTCTATGGCAGTTTCCGATTATACTCCTATCTACATGACCGACTTGACTGAGCTTCAGAAAACTCGCGATGTGAACCAATTATTAAAGAAAAGTAATCAAGAAGCTAAGATTTCATCGGTAGCGGATACACAAGTGCTCTTTCTTAAAAAGACACCAAAGATTATCAGTCTGGTCAAGAAATGGAACCCTTCTATCCGTCTGGTGGGCTTTAAGCTCTTAGTTGATGTTCCTAAAGAAGAGCTTATTGCAGTTGCTAGAGACAGTCTCAAACGTAACCAAGCCGAATGCATCATCGCCAATGACTTGACCAATATTAATGACCAGCAGCATATCGCTTATCTGGTTGATGAAAGTACAGAAGGACTGGCTCACACAAAGGCAGAAATTGCTCAGAAAATTTACGAAAGGATAATCGCACATGACTAAAAACATCCTACTTGCTGTAACGGGGTCTATCTCAGCCTACAAGGCAGCAGATTTAACCAATCAGCTCAGAAAATTAGATTACAGCGTTCAAGTTATCATGTCCCAGGCAGCGACAGACTTTATCACTCCACTGACCTTACAGGTCCTTTCAAAACAGCGCGTCTACCTCGATGTCATGATCGAGGAGCAACCAGATCGCATCAACCATATCGACCTAGCTAAGGAAGCCGATCTTTTCATCGTTGCCCCTGCTTCTGCCAATACCTTAGCCAAATTAGCTAATGGCCTTGCGGATAATCTAGTAACGGCAACTGCCCTAGCTCTTCCTAGTGGCCTGCCAAAACTAGTTGCCCCCGCTATGAATACCAAGATGTACGACAATCCTCTCACCCAGCGGAATCTATCAATACTTAAAGAAGTTGGCTATCAGGAAATCGAACCGCGCTCCAGCCAATTGGCCTGCGGAGATACCGGCCGCGGTGCCCTTGCAGATCTTTCAACGATTGTTAAAAGAATCGAGGAGGTTCTAAATGAATCGTAGAAATAAGTCTCAGAAAGTTGCCCAAACTGCTCTTCTCTTAGCCACCATGGTCGTCATTGAATTTGTCAGTCAAATTATCTTTGCGACCTTTGCTCTTCCCATCAAACCAACTTTGACAATGATTCCTGTCATCATCGCCTCTATTATCTACGGTCCTCAGATTGGTGCCAGTCTAGGCGGCTTTATGGGAATAATGAGTATCATTAGAAATTCAGTTATCCTCTTACCAACCAGCTATCTCTTTTCTCCATTTGCTCCCAATGGTTCTTGGAAGTCTTTGATTGTTGCCCTTGTTCCGCGGATTTTGATTGGGATTTTCCCTTATTTCATGTATAAAACAATAAAAAATAAAGCAGGATTGATTCTATCAGGCATTGTCGGCTCCTTGACGAATACCATTTTTGTTTTCTTAGGTATCTATCTGCTTTTCTCTGGGGTTTACACTGGTAGTATTCAGCATTTATTAGCTGCCGTATTTACCACAAATGCTCTGGCTGAAATGATTATTGCTGCTCTCTTGACAACAGCCTCTGTTCCAGTCTTGCAACGTTTGAAAAAATAATCCTCAGTTAAATAGCTCTACAAATGCTGAAAAATAGCCTCTCTGGCTATTTTTTTGCGATCATCGTCATCCCCGTCCAAGCTTGAAGCTGTCTTAATGATATGGTATAATGAAAGCGTTTAAAAGATAAAGGAGGCACTCATGACTTATACTGAAAACTATGAAAAATGGCTCAACTATGCGGAACTCCCCGATTATCTCCATGACGAACTTGTCAAGATGGATGAAAAGACCAAGGAAGATGCATTCTACACCAACCTCGAATTTGGAACAGCTGGTATGCGGGGTATTATTGGTGCTGGGACTAACCGTATCAATATCTACGTGGTTCGCCAAGCAACTGAAGGTTTGGCGAAATTGATTGAAACCAAAGACCAAGCGATTAAACAACGTGGAGTAGCCATCGCTTATGACTCCCGTCACTTCTCTCCTGAGTTTGCCTTCGAATCAGCTCAAGTCTTGGCTCAACACGGTATTAAATCCTATGTCTTTGAAAGTTTGCGCCCAACACCTGAACTATCCTTTGCTGTTCGCCATCTGGGAACTTTTGCCGGTATCATGGTAACCGCCAGCCATAATCCTAAACAATTTAACGGTTACAAAGTCTATGGTGAAGATGGTGGGCAAATGCCGCCTCACGATGCCGACGCCTTGACAGACTTTATCCGATCTATTGATAATCCTTTTGATATTCAACTAGCTGATTTAGAAACCGCAAAAGAGGCTGGTCTTATTACTGTTATTGGTGAAGATGTTGATAAGGAATACCTCAAAGAAGTCAAAGGTGTGAACATCAATCAAAAATTGATTGATGACTACGGTAAAGACATGAAAATTGTCTACACACCGCTTCACGGTACAGGTGAAATGCTGGCTCGTCGGGCTCTAGCTCAAGCTGGCTTTGATTCCGTCCAAGTGGTTGAGGCTCAAGCAGTCGCTGACCCCGACTTCTCAACCGTCAAATCTCCAAACCCAGAAAATCAATCAGCCTTTGCTCTTTCTGAGGAACTGGGACGCCAAGTAGATGCTGATGTCTTGGTGGCAACTGACCCTGATGCTGACCGTCTCGGTGTTGAAATCCGTCAACCAGATGGCTCTTACCTCAACCTTTCAGGTAATCAAATCGGTGCACTGATTGCTAAATACATCTTAGAGGCTCACAAAACAGCAGGCACTTTACCAGCCAATGCGGCTCTTTGTAAGTCTATCGTTTCAACCGAATTGGTAACCAAGATTGCCCAAAGCTACGGTGCAACCATGTTCAATGTTCTAACCGGTTTCAAATTCATCGCTGAAAAGATTCAAGAGTTTGAAGATACAGGCAATCATACCTATATGTTTGGTTTTGAAGAAAGCTTCGGCTATCTCATCAAACCGTTCGTTCGTGATAAGGATGCTGTCCAAGCTGTCTTGATTGTCGCTGAAATTGCAGCCTACTATCGCTCTCGGGGTATGACTTTAGCCGATGGCATCGCTGAAATCTATAAGGAATATGGCTACTATGCTGAAAAGACAATTTCAGTAACCTTATCTGGTGTTGATGGTGCCTCTGAAATTAAGAAGATTATGGACAAGTTCCGCAATAATGGTCCTAAGGATTTCAATAAGACAGCTATCGTCAAAATCGAAGACTTCTTAAACCTAACTGCCACTAGCCAAGATGGTAACGTTGAAAAATTAACGACACCGCCAAGCAATGTGCTCAAATATCATCTGAGCGATGATTCTTGGATTGCTGTACGTCCATCCGGTACCGAACCCAAAATCAAATTCTATATTGCAACGGTTGGTGATTCTGAAGCTAATGCTAAAGAAAAAATTGCAAGTATTGAAGCAGAAATCAATGACTTTATTAGCTAATGAATGCAACACTTAAATAACCAAAAAGGAGCCCCATTTCAGGAGCTCTTTTGATTTTGCAACAAAATTTACTAGGGAGATAGACAGATCAACTGAAGACCAGGTCCTAAGAGCTTGTATAACACCTACTGTGTTACAGTCTATACAGTCTAGAGAACCGTTGAATATGAACAATTGAGCAAATATAATGGGTACTGCTTCTCCTTCAGTTGTAAGCGATTTTTCATTTTTCAAGATATCCTAAAGACTCGAATTCTTGGTACTATGGAAATTTTGTCTTTGACACTTGAACATCACTAAGTGAATGATAAAAATCGCCAGCTTTTCTAAAAAATGTTCAAAATATCAGAGACTATGAAAGAGACTTGATGATCTCTACTCTTGTAATCACCCCATCTTTCATACTGTCAACCCGCAAGGCGACATCATTTAAATAAACAGCTGCACCAATCGTAACATGCTTTTCCTCAGCCTCCAAATGACGGGCAACAAAATCTCGCAATAACTCACCCTTTTCACCAACTAAATTAACACGCGCTAAAATATTAGCAATCTTAACCTTTTGACTTCCTCGGACAATAATATTAGCAGAATCATCAAAATTAGTGAAAAGATATTTACGCGTGGCAAAAAGGGCCACAATCGCCAAAATACTCCATAGAGAATTCAAACCGCTGCTTTGATCGACAACAACATGCCTCGCTATGGCAAAGAGTAGAACCTCAATGACAGTCGCCGAAGTATGCTTACTCAGCATTTTGATTAACTCAACACCAATAGCAATACTCATGGCTTGATTGAGAAAATGCTGTAGATAGTCTTCAATAGGCCCTTGAGAATGAAAAACCCCCATAATATTCATAGCCAAAGAACCAGTCGCAAGGATAAGAACAATCATTAAAATAAAGGAAATCAAAATTTCGACATAAAACGCCATTTCATAAAAACTTACCTGCAAAAACTTCCGCATAAAATCCCCCCATAATCAATATTGAGTTACACATAGCTGTTTCTCTATTATAACCTATCTCAAAAAGAAAAGGTAGCTTCGAAAAATTATCAGTATAGGAAGAAATTTTGGATTCTCTACATCTTATTCTACCACATAATGTCTGTAGACATTGAGCCATGACTCCTTAGCTTTACCAAACGAAATCAAGTATCATAGTTACACATACAAGTTATAAGTCATGTCCCAATCTAGTTTTCAGGTTACAAATTTCCTAGCTGGCAGAACCAATCAACAGAGCAGTTATAACTCCTTAGCCAGTATGTATTAGTTAGAAGCTCGACATCTAATGTTTGAGAAAAATTCAAGAAAATTATTAATCTTTTTACAGAATAGTTAATCTCTCTTAACGAATAACCTTTTCTCTTGAAATTAATTTAAATTATATTAAAATGAAAGTATATTCAACAAATGAGTTGGTACCACTCGCTTTGGAGGATATAAGAGATATTTTAAATAGAGGGAGTATTATAATGAATACTTTGGCGTTTGAACAATTTGATGCAGTGGATACTGAAGTGCTTTCTACTGTAAAAGCGGGTGATTCTTGCACTAATGGGACGATAGGTTCTGTTGGTATATGGGCACTTGGTGGTGCGGCACTTGGAGCAACAATCGGTTCTGGTGTTGGTCCTGAAGGTAGTGTTGCTGGTGCCGTTGTTGGTGGTGTTATTGGTGGCATTGGCGGGGCTATCGTAGGTTATATAGACGGTAGACACGATTATTGCCGTGCAGCTGGCTAATTAGCTCTTGCTACCCAATTTAGTGGAAGTTTGAATGATTAAAAGGAGTCTTAGATTATGGATATGCAAGCCTTAGAACAATTTGACCTAGTAGATACAGAAGCCCTTGCTACTATAAAAGCTGGTGAGTGTGAAGATAGAACGGGTGCTTTGCTTGGTCTAGGTGAAGGAGCACTAGCTGGTGCTAGTTTTGGTGCTACAGTAGGTAGTATGGTTCCCGGTGTAGGAACAGTAGCAGGTTCCCTAGTAGGTCTTCCCTATGGTATGATATTTGGTGCATTTAAGGGTAGTGCTGATGGACAATGTCACGCTTAAGTTATTAGGCTTAAGAGCTACCAAAACAGTAGTTTAATTATAGTTAAAGAACCTGCCCTTCTCTTTCAGTGGGCAGGTTCTTGTTTATAAAAAATCAGCTTTTGGTGTTCTGCCGGAAGCTGATTTTTCCATTTACATAGATAATTGGTTGTACGAGCGATTAAAGGCATCTAACATTCTTTGTGAAGCCTTATCATAGACTACCTCTTTCTTATAATTAGCTGAGACAATGATCCGATGACTAGCTTCTGCATCATCACAGGTAACCAAGGTTAAGGTCTTAGAACCTGGCGTATCGTCGATAACGGCAACATCAGATGGATCAACCGTCTTAACCTCTGTAATCACATAGGTATAAACTTTATTTTTATCGGTCAGATAAATATCCATCCCATTTTTTGCATGATCCAAAGGAGAAAAGAGCATTTTGGAAGCACCAGTGACACCAAAAACGTGGTGACTAGCCAGAGCATAGTTATTCTCACCGCCCATGACTTGGTTTTCCTTCATGGTGCCAGCCCCGTAAGAAAGCTCAGTATTCCCCAATCCCTTAAAGATTGGCAGATTTAACTCTAAATCAGGAATAGCAATTCCGCCGATAACCGGCAAATCTTGAGCATCCATCTGAGAACTGATAACTGACTGAGCTGAAACTGATTCAACCGAATCAAAATCGTAATTCACCTTGGCCTTTTTATTCTTTTTCAGAGTCTTCTCATCCACCTTAGAAACTTGATATTTATTGGTATTCCAGGCAATCAGCGAATTCCGAATAGAACGATTAAAAACCAGAGCAAGGCCGACTACTAACAGCAAAACAACTAAAATTGTTCTCAGCCAATGATGCTTTTTCTTAGAAGAATCCCTCTTCTTATGGTAATCTGACTGCCGAGATTTAGCTGTCTTCATTTACCTCTTGCTCCTTCTCTTCCTCTTTACTATCTTCTTCATTTTCAATGAGGGCAAATGTCACAATCTTAGCACTATCATCCAAGCGCATGACCTTAACTCCCATGGTGGAACGACCAGTTTGAGAGATATTAGAAACACCAGTTCGGATAATAATACCGGTATCCGTCATGATCATGATGTCTTCATCACCATGTACAGTTACTAGACCTGCTAAAGAACCGTTCTTATCGGTGATATTAGCAGTCTTAATGCCTTTACCACCACGACCCTTAGTTGGGTATTCACTGGCAAATGTTCGCTTACCGTAGCCTCTTTCAGTGATAACCAATACTTCTTGAGCATCAGTAATAACTGAGGCACCGATAACTTGGTCACCATCACGCAAGGTAATTCCCTTGACACCTGTCGCACCACGCCCCATATTCCGAACAACCTCTTCTTTAAATCGAACAGAATAACCAAATTGGGTACCGATGATAATATCATCTTGACCAGTTGTCAAAAGGACATTGATCAATTCATCACCATCCTTAAGATTAAGAGCTCGCAGACCATTTTGCCGAATATTAGCAAATTCCGAAATGTTGGTCCGCTTGACGACTCCCTGCCTGGTCGTAAAGAAGAGAGACTTTTCAGCAATCTCCTTTTGATTAAGACTGATAATGGTTTGAATAGTTTCTCCTTCAGTCAATTTCAGGAGGTTAACAACCGGCAAACCCTTGGCTGTCCGTCCATATTCTGGAATTTCATACCCTTTGAGGCGATAGACACGGCCTTGGTTGGTAAAGAAGAGAACCACATCGTGGGTACTGGTTGAAACCAAATCTCGCACGAAGTCGTCATCATTAACGCCTGTTCCTTGAACACCACGGCCGCCACGTTTTTGAGCTCGAAATTCATCCTGAGCTAAACGTTTGATATAGCCCTTATTTGACAAAGTAATGAGAACGTCCTCTTCTTCGATTAGGTCTTCATCTTCTAGAGAAAGGACTTCACCAACCATGAGCTCCGTTCGACGAGGATCAGCAAATTTGCGCTTGATCTCATCCATCTCATCTTTGATAATGGTCACAACCCGCTCTGGTTTAGCTAAAATATCAGCCAAGTCAGCAATCAAAGCCAAGAGATCATTGTATTCATTTTGAATCTTGTCACGTTCCAAACCGGTCAAACGGCGCAGACGCATATCGAGAATAGCCTGACTTTGGCGCTCGGATAATTCAAAACGAGACATGAGCTCGGCTTGAGCTTCAGCATCAGTCTGGCTGCCCCGAATAATAGCGATTACTTCATCCAAACGATCTAAAGCAATCAGCAAGCCTTCTAAAATATGAGCTCTAGCTTCAGCCTTTTCCTTATCAAAACGAGTCCGGCGAACGATAACTTCTTTTTGGTGCTCAATATAGTTATCAATGATTTGTCGCAGTGACAAAATCTTTGGCACACCTTTTTCAATGGCCAGCATATTAAAACTAAAGTTCGTTTGCAAGCTGGTTAATTTGAACAAATTATTGAGGATAACATTAGCAGAGGCATCGCGGCGGACCTCAATAATAAAACGGACACCTTCACGACTGGATTCATCACGAACAGCTGTAATGCCTTCCACGCGCTTTTCCTGAGCCAAGCGCACAATATGCTCATGCACCTTAGTCTTATTGACACCGTAAGGAAACTCTGTCACAACGATACGTTCTCGACCCGATTTAGTCGTTTCAATCTCGGTGCGTGAGCGCAAAACGATAGACCCCTTACCCGTTTCATAAGCGCGATGAATACCCGATTTTCCCATAACAAGAGCACCTGTAGGAAAATCTGGACCGGGCATAACCTCCATAATATCTCTAGTTGTAGCATCTGGATTATCCATCACTAGCTTCACGGCATCAATCGCTTCACCTAAATTATGTGGTGGAATATTAGTCGCCATCCCAACAGCAATCCCTGTTGCACCGTTGACCAGCAAATTAGGAAAACGAGCCGGCAAAACCAGCGGCTCCTTTTCACTACCATCGTAGTTATCTTGAAAATCGACGGTATTTTTATTGATATCACGGAGCATCTCCAAGGCTATTTTGGACATACGGGCTTCGGTATAACGTTGAGCCGCAGCGCCATCACCATCCATAGACCCAAAATTCCCATGACCATCAACCAACATGTGACGATACGACCACCATTGAGCCATCCGCACCATGGCTTCATAAATAGAGGAGTCCCCGTGGGGATGGTATTTACCCATGACATCCCCAGTAATCCGAGCGGATTTTTTATGGGGCTTGTCCGGCGTGACTCCCAGTTCATTCATCCCGTAGAGAATACGACGGTGAACCGGTTTGAGACCGTCTCTAACATCTGGCAGGGCCCGAGCGACAATAACACTCATGGCATAATCAATGAAGCTGGTCTTCATTTCACTGGTCAGATTCACATCTACTAGATTATTATCTTGCATTAAATCTGTCTCTTTCTTGTTTAAGTATACCATATCATTATAGCATATTTGGGGGATTCTTTCAGCAATTTCACCTATGAAATCAAGCTTTCACGGGTTTGCAAAGTTTACATTTTCCAACCATTAGCTAGTGACATTTACGATAAAAGGTGGTAAGATAATACTGTATGGGCTTAAGCCTAAAAAAATTAAGGAGATGTTTAGACATGACTGCAACTAAACAACATAAAAAAGTCATCCTCGTTGGTGACGGTGCCGTAGGTTCTTCTTACGCATTCTCACTTGTCAACCAAGGAATCGCTCAAGAGCTTGGTATCATCGAAATCCCACAATTATTTGAAAAAGCTGTTGGTGATGCTCTTGACCTCAGCCACGCCCTTGCTTTCACTTCACCTAAGAAGATTTATGCTGCTAAGTACGAAGACTGCGCTGATGCTGACCTTGTTGTTATCACTGCGGGTGCTCCTCAAAAGCCAGGTGAAACTCGTTTGGATTTGGTTGGTAAGAATCTTGCTATCAACAAATCAATCGTTACAGAGGTTGTTAAATCTGGTTTTAACGGTATCTTCTTAGTTGCCGCTAACCCAGTTGATATCTTGACTTATGCAACTTGGAAATTCTCAGGATTCCCTAAAGAGCGCGTTATCGGGTCAGGTACTTCACTTGATACAGCCCGTTATCGTCAAGCTTTGGCAGACAAAATTGGTATTGATGCACGTTCTGTCCACGCTTACATCATGGGTGAACACGGTGACTCTGAATTCGCTGTTTGGTCACATGCTAACGTTGCCGGTGTTAAATTGGAACAATGGCTACAAGATAATCGCGATGTTGATGCAGAAGGCTTGATTAGCTTGTTCGAATCTGTTCGTGATGCTGCTTACACTATCATCGAAAAGAAAGGGGCAACTTTCTATGGTATCGCCGTTGCCCTTGCCCGTATCACTAAAGCTATTCTCGATGATGAAAATGCTGTCTTGCCACTGTCAGTCTTCCAAGAAGGCCAATACGATGGGGTTTCAGATTGCTTTATCGGTCAACCCGCTATCGTTGGGGCTCACGGTATTGTGCGTCCAGTAAACATCCCTCTTAATGATGCAGAACTACAAAAGATGCAATCTTCAGCTACGGCTTTGAAAGCTATCATTGATGAAGCTTTTGCCAATCCAGAATTCCAAGCTGCTTCTAGAAACTAAGCAGACTAAAAACGAGATAAAGAAAAAAGGTTGAAAAGTTCATTTTTCAATCTTTTTCTTTTACTAGACTTATTTGATAACCAAAACTGGTATGCTAAACTCATGAAAGCCGCATACGAAAAGCCCTAAAACCTTACTCAGCACATTTAAAATGGTTAAGCTAAGTTGATTTGTGGCATTATCAATTAGGAAAGGCGTTAGTTTTCGAGCAAATTTACTGATTATTATATCCTAATAACGCGTCGACAACCACATCTTTTATTTTGGCAAAATTGTGTTCATGAAAAGCAAAAGGCCGTTGATGCTAAAGACATCAGCGGCTTTTTCAGGATCTATTTCTCTGCTCCAAGAGCTGCCATTGTAATATAGTTATATGGCTTGTTGAAATGTGGGAGGAAGAAAATATCGGTCAAGGCTAATTTATCAATAGTGACGCCTTCTTGAATAGCCAATGAGAACATGTGAATCCCCATAGAAATATTTTCCCTAGAAGCCATCTGAGCCCCTAGAACTTTGCGGTTATCCTTATCGTAAACAATTTTGAGAGTAACAGGCTCATTAGCAGTTTCCATAAATTCAGGCTTCTGTAAATCAGTAAATTCAGTTACTGCTGCATTAAATCCTAACCGCTTGGCTTTCTCCAAGGTTAAACCAGTCGAAACCATGTTGAAACCATAGATTGAGATACCATTAGATCCTTGGACGCCAATACCTTCTAAATCATGTCCAGCAGCATTATGAGCTGCTACGATACCAGTTCGAACAGCATTAGAAGCTAGAGCAATGTAGTTTGTATCTCCAATAGCATTATCATAGATGGTTGCACAATCCCCGATAGCATAGACATCCTTGATACTAGTCTCTTGCTTTTTATTTACAATCCATGCACCATTGCGGAAGGTATCTAAACGACCTTCCCCAAGAGCAGTATTTGGTCGGAAACCAACTGCCATGATGACCATATCTACATCAAATTCGGCCTTATCGGTAATAATCTTTTCAACCTTATGCTGACCAGCAATTTCCTTAACAGTTTGGCCAAAGGCTAACTGGATACCGTGATCCGATAAGTTCTTAGCCATATTGTCAGTCAAATCACGATCGTAGTATCCTGCCATACAGGTATCAGCGACATCAATTAAGACGACTTCTTTCCCCTTGCGTTGGAAAGCTTCAGCTAATTCAACTCCGATATAACCTGCACCAACTACAGCGACACGGCTAATATCCTTATCTTTCAAACGTTCAATAACGTCTTGAGCATTTTGGTAAAGCTTAACAAATTGTAAGTTCTCTAAAGTTGCTTCAAACTGACGGGAACCTTCTTTGAGAGCGGCCCCCTTAATTGGTGGCAAAATAGGTTGCGAACCTGTTGCTAAAATTAATTTATCAAATGACTCTTGATGTTCCTGACCATCAACCAAAGCTGTCACAATCTTTTTATCATAGTCAATATGGGTAACAGGTGAGTTCATATAAACCTTGGCACCAAGGCTTTCAAGTTCTTCTTTGTTTGAATAAAATAGACCATCACCAGTCGAGATTTGGTCACCAATCCAAAGAGCCATACCGCAGCCTAAGAATGAGATATTTGAGTTCTGATCAAAAGTAACAACTTCATTTTCAGAACCGTAATTGGTCAGAATCGTTTTGATAGCTGCTGTACCAGCATGGTTCGTTCCGACAACAACAATTTTTGCCATAAGTTTTCCAACTTTCTATTTTGGTTACTTCTAAAGCCTATCATAATTTGTAAGCGATTACAAATTATATGCTCACAGCTTTCAGAAAAAACTGAGAAAATCAGGAGGCCTAATTGATAAAAACTACTGAACTCATGAAAAAACGGCTCATTGTCAACTGTAGTGGGTAACTCTGAGAGGTGATATACTCGAGAAAAAAAGAGATCTTATCCCAAACTTGGAATAAAATCTCCTAGCTTAATGACATTGGACTTCCATCTAATCTTTTATTCTAAACAAGCCTACTTTTGTAGTTCCCAAATTTCCTTAGCATACTGAGTAATTGTATCATCAGCAGTAAACCTATGCGATTTGGCAATATTAGTCAAACTGATGCGAGCCCATTTATCTTTATCACGATAAAGAGCTTCAATCTTTTCCTGTGCTGCTACATAAGAATGAAAATCCTCTAGCAAAAAGTACTCGTCATTATGTTGAATAAGGGCTTCATAAATTTCCATTCCTTCGCTTTGAATGTTTGGAATGGTACCGTTAACAAAACTGTCAATCACTCGGTGAATGGTTGAGTCATTTTCATACAAATCCCAAGAATGATAGTCATTAGCATGGTAGTGTGCATAGACTGCATCCTTATCCATACCAAAAATAACAATATTGTCGTCCCCTACTTCATCCTTGATTTCAATATTTGCGCCATCAAGTGTCGCTAAAGTAATAGCTCCAGTCATCATGAACTTCATATTTGAAGTACCAGAAGCTTCCTTCGATGCTAGGGAGATTTGCTCTGACACATCCGCAGCAGGAATAATCAATTCAGCCAAGCTCACATTATAATTTTCCAAGAAGAAAACATGGAGCTTGCCTTGCAAGCTTTCATCGTTATTAATCAAATTAGCTAACTCATTGATAACCTTGATAACCGACTTAGCAAAGTGATAGCCGGGTGCTGCCTTAGCTCCAAAAATGAAAACTCGAGGAACCATATCTTTATTAGGATCATCTTTTAAATCCCAATAGAGCTTGATAATATGAAGAACATTGAGCAGTTGACGCTTGTAAGCATGAAGACGTTTAACTTGAACATCAAAAATAGCATCTGTTGACACTTGGAAACCTGTTGTCTCCCTAATATAGTTAGCTAAACGACTCTTAGCATCCTTTTTAACTTGATAGAAGGTATCAAGAGCTTCTTGGTCATCAAGATAAGTTGAGAGGCCTTCCAACTGGTGGATATCACTGCGCCAACCATCACCAATAAATTGGTCAATAGCACTGGATAATTCTGGTGCCGCAATCTGTGTCCAGCGACGAGGGATAATACCATTCGTTTTATTGTTAAATTTTTCAGGATAAAGCTTATAGAAGCTCCGCAAGGTATCTTCCTTCAACAGTTCCGTGTGCAGCTTGGCTACCCCATTGACAGAGTGACCACCAATAATGGCTAAGTTGGCCATGTGGATTTGATCATCTTTTACAATACGAGTATTATTGACAACATTTGCATCGTAGCCTGCCTTACCAAGCTCTGCGACAAAGCGATTATCAATTTCCAAGATAATTTGATAAACACGTGGCAAAACTTTCTTGAAGAGCTCAGCATCCCATTTTTCTAAGGCTTCAGACATGATAGTATGGTTAGTGTAACTCATGGTCTTGACAGTTGCCTTCCAAGCGTCATCCCATTCTAAGCCATAATCATCAACTAAGAGTCGCATAAATTCTGCTGGAGCAACAGCTGGATGAGTATCATTGATATGAACAGATACCTTCTTGTAAATATCCTCCAGCGGAGATCCCTGCTTGAGATAATACTTGATAATCGTTTGCAATCCAGCACTAGTCATAAAGTACTCTTGGACCAAGCGCAATTGCTTACCTTCTAGAGTAGAATCATCAGGATAAAGAATTGCTGTGATATCACTAACAGCCCGACGAGATTCTACCGTTGGATAAAGAGCTTCTTGATCAGCCGGAATCTCAACATCCCAAAGACGCAAATTATTAACATTACCATTTTGAAAACCAATTTGTGGCACATCATAAGGTACTGCACGAAGAACCTGACTGTTATGGTAAGTTGGAACAAGGTTTCCTTCTTCATTCTGCTCTAGGAAGACGTCCCCGAAAAGACGGACATCCACAGCATCGTGATCTTTTCGGATTTCCCAAACATTACCTAGGCTGCCAAACCAATCATCAGGCAATTCGACCTGATGACCGTCAACAATCTTTTGTTTGAAGAGGCCATAGCGATAACGTAACCCATTACCGAAGCCAGGATAACCAGTTGTTGCCAAGGAATCCATAAAAGCTGCAGCTAAACGTCCCAAACCACCATTTCCCAATGCCATGTCATGCTCTGCATTTTTAACATTTTCAAAATCAACACCAAGTTCAGCAAAACCTTCCTTAACAGTATCCAAAATACCAAGATTAAGCAAATTAGTTTCCAGCATCCGGCCTGGTAAGAATTCAATCGAAAAGTAATAAGCAATTTTTTCCTTATTGACTGTTAGATTACGATTACGTTCCAACCATAAAGGAGTGTAATACTTCCGAATCACCTTAGCTAAAGCTGAGAAAAGTTCTGTAGGGGTAGCATCTGGAACCTTGATTAACTGTTCTTCATGCAAAGTATCTTTAAAATCGCGAATAAATTGATCTTTTGTTAGTGTCATGATAAATAACGCCTTCTTATCTATTATTAGTAAGTTTAGAAAAGTTCATGATAGAGATTAACATAAGCTTGACTAGCTGTATCCCATGAGAAATCTCTCGTCATAGCATGATTTTGCAGAGCCTGCCAATCCTCTGAACGATTTTGATAGACTTCCAAGGCCAATTTTATAGTATTGGTCATAAGATAGCCTGAAAAACCGTGGAAGGAGAATCCTGTACCGGACTGATCATGTTCATTGTAAGGAATGACAGTATCTTTTAAACCACCTACTTCATGCACGATTGGCAGACTTCCATAACGCATAGCCATCATTTGTGAAAGACCACATGGTTCAAAAGCAGAAGGCATAAGAAAGAGATCACTAGCACCGTAAATTTGTTGAGCTAAGCCCAAGTCAAAAGTTATATTAGCCGATAACTTGTCAGGGTACTGGCTGGCAAACCAAGAAAAGCCATTTTCATAGTCCGCATAGCCTGTTCCCAGAACAACAACTTGCAAATCAAACTGTAAAATATGTTGAAGCTCACTAACAACCAATGAAAAACCTTTTTGGTCGGTCAAGCGAGATACAATTCCAATCAGAGGAACATCTGCCTTAACTGGTAGACCCAATCGCTCTTGTAATTTTGCCTTATTAACAGCCTTACCAGATAAATCATCCGCCGAGAATGGGGCATCCAGATATTGGTCAGTAGCTGGATTAAAGAGTTCCGTATCAATCCCATTAACTATGCCTGAGATCTTGCCAGACTCCATCCGCATGACCTGATCGAGCCCCTTACCAAACTCAGGTGTCATGATTTCTTGAGCATAAGAAGGAGAAACAGTGGTCACTCGATCAGCATAAAGTACTGCTGCTTTCATCCAGTTTAAACGGTTATTCCAACGGAGTGTCCCATCAGCATAGCGCTCATAGCCAACTCCAAAAAGATCCCAAAGCATTCCAGAATCAAACTGTCCTTGAAACTCAATATTATGGATGGTAAAGACTGTTCGAATGTTTCGGTAGGCGTTAATCCAACGATACTTTTCCTTGAGCAAGAAAGGAATCATTGCAGTGTGATAATCGTGTACATGCAGGATATCTGGGATGAAATCGATCTTTTCCATCAGTTCAAGAGCTGCTAGTTGGAAGAAGGCAAAGCGCTCACCATCATCCCAGTCACCATAAACATGACCACGGAAGAAATAAGATTGATTATCCAAAAAATAAAAGCTAACCTTGTCCTTGACCAGTTTCTTAACACCAACATATTGATGACGCCAACCAACATTGGTGAAGTAATACATGACATCTTCAACCTGATCCCCAAACTTGTTATCTACTGCATCATAATAAGGTAAGACAACCGCAACCTCATGACCTTTTTTGACAAGGGATTTAGGTAGGGCCCCAATAACATCCCCCAGACCTCCAGTTTTAGCAAAGGGTGCACCTTCTGCTGCTACAAACATGATTTTCATTGAACAATATCTCCAGTAACTTCTTGACCTTTACCGATAACTAATGGCTTTTCCGCACTGCCTCGCAGGGTTACGCCAGCTGGGACTGTGACTCCCTTATCAACAATCACATGCTCAAGTTGAGCTCCTTGACCGATTTTAACCTTAGGAAAAATGACAGAATCACTGACTGTTGCTCCTTCTTCAACATAGCAGGAACGCGATACAATGGAATGGTGCACAGCTCCCTTGATAATGGAACCAGATGCAAATTGAGATCGTTTGACATCGGAGCTTGGGGCAAAGTAACTGGCTTCTTCATTTTTAACCTTAGTATAAACCTTCTGATTGCTATAAAAGAGAGCATAGAACTTTTGCGAATCCAACATATCCATATTAGCATCATAGTAAGATTTAACTGAACTAATATTAGAAAGGTAACCAGTATGCTCAAAAGCCAAAGCCCCAGTATCAACCAAAAGATCGCGCAGAAGATAGCGAATCTTTCTTGGTCGCTCTTGCTTAGCTTCTTTTTCCAACTGCTCGATTAACCATGGTGTATTAACAACAAAGATATCGGCAGACATTGGTACAGGTTCGTCAATATTTTGCAAGTCGAGTTTACCCGTAACATGATCTGTTTCATCAATTTGCAAAATCTCATTAGCATCTGAGATGTGCTCACTCGAAACTTTCTTATAAACAACAGTGATATTACGATGGTTAACATTATGCAGATGAAGCACTTGTTGCAGATTGATATTGCAAAGTATATCACTAGACATATAGACAGTTTGGTCCGTATCTGCTCGTTTAAGATAGGTTAAAATTTGTTTATAATAATTCGAATCTGAAATATGTGTTTGATCATCGCTTTCATAAAAACCAAGGAAATAATGACTCAAGAGAGTATTAAGTCCCCACTCACGACCTGAACGGATATGGTCAAAAACTGAACGGATATTTTGGCCACGGAAAATACCATAGACACTGCGGATACCAGCGTTAGCCAAACTAGATAATTGAAAGTCCAAAAGACGATATTTCCCGTCAAAAGGCAGACTGGCCAAAGGTCGATTTTCAGTCAATTTTCCCATATCATGGTAACCGACTGCATTTCCTAAAATGGCAGAATATTTATCAATCTTCATTTGGAACCCCCACTACTTCATTATAACCAACAACTTGAACCTCATCGCTACCATCAATAACGACATTTTCACCGATAACAGCTCCTTCACCAACAATTGCTCGGGTAACCTTGGCCCCCTTCTTAATTGTCGCACCGCTCATGATGAAACTATCTTTAATTTCAACACCTTCCTCAACTTTAACGCTGGTTGAAAGAATAGAATGGTCAACTTTACCAGAAACCACACACCCATCAACAATTAAGGAATCCACTACTTGAGCCTGCTCCGTAATAAAGTTTGGTGGAGCAATCAGATTCTTAGAGTAGATTTTCCAGTTACGATCACGACTATGAAGAGCATTATCTTCACCAATATACTCCATGTTAGCTTCCCAAAGAGACTCGATTGTACCAACATCCTTCCAATAACCCGAGAAATTATAAGTATAAACAGGCTCACCTTGTTCCAAGTAGGCAGGAATAACATTTTTACCAAAGTCAGACATATCAATATCGTTCTTTTGAGCATCAAGAAGCATTTCTCTCAACTTCTTCCAATCGAAGATATAAATTCCCATAGACGCCTTCGTTGATTTAGGCTGTTCAGGCTTTTCCTCAAATTCAACAATTCTATCATTAGTATCGGTGTTCATAATACCAAAACGACTAGCTTCTTTGAGAGGGACATCAATCACCGCAACTGTCAGACTAGCCATATTATCCTTGTGAGTTTGCAACATATCATCATAGTCCATCTTGTAGATATGGTCCCCAGATAGAATCAAAACATACTCAGGATTCATGCTATCGATGTAGTCAATGTTTTGATAGATAGCATGACTGGTCCCTTGGAACCAACGATTTCCTTCAGTTGCTGAATAGGGTTGCAAAATGGTGGCACCGCTGTCAATGCCATCTAACCCCCAAGCAGAACCATTTCCAATATGGCTATTTAGTGCCAGAGGCTGGTATTGGGTAATCACGCCGACATTGTTGATGCCAGAATTAGCACAGTTAGAAAGGGCAAAATCGATAATCCGATAGCGACCTCCAAACTGGACAGCTGGTTTAGCAATGGATTGAGTCAATTTGCCCAAACGTGTACCTTGACCACCTGCCAAGATAAGTGCTAACATTTCATTTTTCATGTAAAAACTCCTTCCGATAAGATGTTAAGCTATTAAAATCGACGAGGCAAAAAACCTCCATCTATTTATTCGGTTTTGTTCGTTGATGTCTCTTCACACGCCAAATACTTGCACCAAGAGCTGGCATAGTGAAAGTCAAAGTTTGTTGATAATCTTTCCACAAACCAGACTGCGTCTTGGTTGATGGATTAGATTTTTTCCAGACACCCCCGAATTCTTCCAACTCAGTATTAAAGACTTCTTCATAGAGACCAGCGACAGGAACACCAATCGTAAATTCCTTACGTTCAACCGGGGCCATATTAAAGACACAAATCAGAAGGTCTCCTTTTCTGTCTCGGCGAACAAAGGATAGGATAGATTCTGCAGTATTATCAGCATCAATGATTTCAATACCATCATAAGAATCATCAATTTGCCAGAGAGCCTTGTGTTCCTTATAAAATTGATTAAGTTTTGCTGTATAATTCTGCATTTGATGATTAAGTTTATCTTCCAGATTGGTCCATTCCAACTGATAGTCATACTTCCACTCCAAAAACTGACCAAATTCAGAACCCATGAAAAGCAGCTTTTTACCAGGGTGGCACATTTGATAAGCATAGAGACAACGCAGACCAGCAAATTGATTATAGCGGTCTCCCCACATCTTGTGCATCAGACTCTTCTTGCCATGAACGACTTCATCGTGGGAGAAAGGTAGGATAAAGCTCTCAGAAAAAGCGTACATAAAGCTAAAGGTAATTAAATTAAAATCATACTGGCGATAGATTGGATCTTCCTCAAAGAACTTGAGCGTATCATTCATCCACCCCATATTCCACTTGTAATCAAAAGCCAGTCCACCCGATTCAATCGGGGACGTGATTGGCGTAGCTGCAGTCGATTCCTCAGCAATCATCATCACATCAGGGTGGTGATAATGAATAACACCATTTAATTTTTGCAGGAAGTTAAAACCTTCCAGATTACGATTGCCACCAAAGACATTAGGAGTCCATGGACCATCATCATAATCGCGGTAAAGCATGTTACTGACAGCATCTACTCGCAAGCCATCAATGTGATATTGTTCAATCCAATAGAGAGCACTGGACACCATAAAGGACTGAACCTGATTTTTGCCGAGATCAAAATTCAGAGCGCCCCAGCGTCTATTATGAGCACGATCGCTATCGGCATATTCAAAAGTTGGCGTACCATCATAGTAAGCCAAAGCATCATCATTCTGAGTAAAATGCCCTGGTACCCAGTCTACAATAACTCCAATGTTATTCAGATGACAAGTTTCAACGAATTCTTGAAAGTCTTCTGGCTTACCGTAAGTATGCTCAAAAGCAAAATAACCCATCAGCTGATAACCCCAAGACATGCCCAAAGGGTGAGCCATTAATGGCATAAACTCAACATGGGTATAATTCATTTTAACCAAATAAGGAATCAATTCCTTAGTCAGTTCCTTAAAGGTCAAGAGTTGACCATCAGATCCTAGCTTCCAAGAACTCGAGTGAACCTCGTAAATATTGATAGGACGCTCCTTGAAGCCAAAACGTTTCCGCCGTCCCATCCAGAGTCCATCTTTCCATTTCTTTTCTTCAAAGGTCTTAATAATGGCTCCTGTTCCTGGACGTTCTTCTAAGTAGAGAGCACAAGGATCAATTTTTTCAACAATCTGACCACCGCGACGTTGAACCAAAAATTTATAAATTTGACCTTCTTGGGCTTGATCGGTCCTAGCCTCCCAAACCCCTGCGTGATTCAAGGCCATATCCAGAGGATTGTCAAACCAACCTGTAAAATCACCAATAACTTGCACATGCTCGGCATGTGGAGCCCACACTCGAAAACTGTACTCTCCATTTTCTTCACGATGAACACCTAAGTAATCTTGCACATGAAAATTTTCGCCAGTCCCGAAAGTATAAAGCTCTAATTCTTTTTCCATATAACCACCTACCTTTTTTGAATAATATCACTGTCAGCCATAGACAATTTGATAAAACAAAGAGCAGCCCTAAACTTAAGGCTACCCGAATTGTCAATGACCTAAGTAAACATTTAAAATGTTAGCGACCTTATTAACCACCTTTATTTTATCATAAACTGATAGCTTTGTCAGGTCATTTTCAAGGAAATTTCTTGGTTATTAAAAATGAAATCGCCTTCTTTTGATGAGATTTCTACAATCCCCGAATGATAAGCATTGCTCTTGATAGTAATATTTGCATATATATCCTCAAACCTTCTTTCAGAAAATTCTCGTCCGCTTTTCTTGCAAATAAGCAATTTTTTAATTTTTTCCAATAAATCTTGATGCTCCGTTACTAAAGTCCAGTCAATAGCATTAACTGAATCTGGCGCATTATAACTGTTGCTAGCCCGTTTTAAATCTTCTGTTGTCACTTCACCATTTTGACCTGTCGGCTGAATCTTCGTCCGCATAAATTCCTGTCCCAGCTGCATAAAGCAGATACCCTGCATGGATAGATTTAAGGCGTTAGCCAAATAAACTCTCGCTTTACGCGTCTCCAAGCTATCCTCAGGATGGAGAACTGCCAATAAATCATTGAGATTATAGTTATCATGAACCTCAACATAGTTTAAAACCTGGCTTGGAGCTGAATAAGGTGCAAAAGCCTGACTACCCAGCAATGCTTGCGAAACTTCCCATTCAAGCGGTGCCCCTGAAACATAGCCAGCCTTGATATCACCATAAACTTCTGCCCCTTTGACAGCATCTCTAGCATTATCATTAAAAAAGGCAACACGCGGCATCACATCAGCATTGATCTTAGCTGCCTTCTGCCTTTGAGGCAGACCAGTTCCCATATCCCAGCCTTCACCATAAACCAAAATCCGCTCGTCAATGCTATCCAAGAAATCACGAATAAGATTTATAGTCTGGGTATCATGGAGGCCCATCAAGTCGAAACGGAATCCGTCGATATTATATTCCTGTACCCAATAACGTATGGAATCCATCATATACTTGCGGAACATTTCCTTTTCACTAGCTGTTTCATTACCACATCCTGAGCCATCTTGGAAGGAACCGTCGGCATGCATTCGGTAGTAATAATAAGGACAGGATAACTGGAAAGGAGAATTGTAAGAGGAATAGGTATGATTATAGACAACATCCATAATCACGCCGATACCGGCATCGTGATAGGCTTGAATCATCTGCTTGAATTCAAGAATTGGTGCCAAGGGATTAGACTGATCAGCAGCAAACTGGCGATCAGGAACATTATAATTTTCAGGGTCATAACCCCAGTTATAGAGGAGTTCTCCGTTCTTTGAATAAGTTTTATGATGGTCAAAAACCGGCTGCAATTGAATGTAAGAGTAGCCCATATTCTTAATATGTTCAAAGGCTGTCGGATGACCACTAGGATTTTTCACAGCAACCTGACTAGCTCCTAAAAAAGTCCCTCTAAGTTCTGGACTGACTCCTGAAGAGACATGATTTGTAAAATCACGCAAGTGTAATTCACTAATAACAGCCGAACAGGCATTATTAGTTCGCCAATAGGCATCTTTCCCCTGTTTAACTTCAAATCCCTCTGGTCGCAAATCTTCATCTGGGACAATCAGAGATTTCTTATTATCTAGACTGAGGACCGTACTGTAGGGGTCTCTGGTATCTTGATAAAAATTGGCCTCATGATAGATTCGGTATTGGTAGGACCAGCCTTTCAAGTCTTCATTAACCGTCACCGACCAAACACCATGATTATTTAATTCGTGGTGGTCTGTATTAAACTTATGTCCTCTGTTCATAAGAATCAAGCGTGCTGGACTCTGAGCATCCTTATAAAGCAAGAGATAAATCCTATCGGCCAAGGGAGACCAAATTTTAAACTTTGTCTGATCAGCTTGATAACGGAAACCAAGCCAACCTTGGTAACCCCAGCGGCGGTCAAAGTCATTAGCATGAATTCCCATGTCAAAAGCCTTGCCGTCCTGACCAGTATAAAAGGGACTAGTTTTAGCTACCTGTTTAGAATAATAAACTTGATCATCTCCTGCAACCAACCAAATGTTGTTAGGCGCATCTCCTGAAAAACGCCGAACGGTATAATCGCAAGTCTGTGATGACCAATCAGCTGTCTTAACTAAAAGATGAACCTGACTAGCAAAACGTTCAAAGGGATAACTAATCTTCCCCACAAGGCCAAAGTCGTCTTGATTATCAAATTGAGCATCTTCGCCCCAATAGCCATCCAACCATTTCCACATGCTATAATTATCATAATTTCCCTGACGGTTATGAAAATGAACCGTCAATTGATTTTCTATCATACGAACCAACTCCCAAACATTAGAATACACTCCCTCACTAGTATTCTATCACAGTTCAAACTTCTTGGATAGCTAAACAGGCTAGAACCTTAGGTTCTAGCCTGTTTAGCCATATGCAGCACGCTTATCAGTTATAAATCTATAGATACCTACCATAAGTCTCTGCTCAAAATGATTATAATTACTTAGTCTTAATATAATTGACACCATCTGCTTTAGGAGCAACAGCTTTGCCGAAGAAAGCTGCCAAAACAACAATAGTCAAAACATAAGGAGCAATTTCCAAATAAACTGATGGTACATGGGTCAAGCCAGGAATCTTATGGCCAATAATAGCCAGAGATTGGGACAAACCAAAGAAGAGACTGGAAAGCATAGCACCGATTGGATTCCAACGACCGAAAATCATAGCCGCCAAGGCAATGAATCCTGGACCAGCAATAGTGGTGACCGCAAAACTATTAGAAATAGCTTGAGAATAAACAGCACCGCCAATCCCGCCAAAGAAACCTGACAACATAACCCCAGCATAACGCATTAAATAGACATTAATGCCAAGAGTATCCGCAGCTTGGGGATGTTCACCAACGGAACGTAAGCGCAAACCAAAACGTGTTTTAAAAATCAGGATATAGGCAAGAAAGGCTACCAAAATAGCCACATAACCAATCAATGACGTGTTTTTAAAAAAGATATCACCAATCACTGGAATGTCCTTTAAAATAGGGAAAGAAAAGCGCCCGAAGGATTGGCTGATAGTATCAGTTTCTCCTTTACCATACATGACACGACAAAGGAAAACTGCCAAGGCAGGAGCAATCAGATTCAGAACTGTCCCAGAGACAACATGGTCTGCCCGAAAATTAACAGTCGCTACTGCGTGAATAAGGGAATAAACAAGGCCAACGAGACCAGCTACCAAACAAGCTACCCAAGGAGTCGCCTTCCCTAAGCTATCTGCAAAGGCTAGGTTAAAAACAACGCCAGAGAAAGCCCCGATAACCATAATTCCTTCCAGACCGACATTGACAATACCACCGCGCTCAGAGAAGGTTCCACCAATGCTGGTGAAAATAAGGGGTGTTGAATACTTGAGAGCCGAAGAAACTAAAAGAACTAAAACTGCAAGTAGACCCATCTTATTTACCTCCTTCCGCTACGACTTTTTTAGCATTTTTGGCCGGTTTAATAAAGCGACGAATAATATAGTTACTGCCAACAAAGAAGATAATTAAGGCAGAAACAACATCAATAACTTCAGATGGCACATCTACCATACCAGTTTTACCGACTGATAACACACCAAAGAGAAGGGCAGCAAATGGGATACCGATTGGACTGTTAGAAGCCAAGAGGGCAACAGCCATACCATCCCAGCCAATTTGTAGGGAACTGGTTTGAACATAGACATTTTCATACGTTCCCAGACCATCAACAGTTCCTCCCAGTCCGGCTAAGGCACCCGAAATAACCATTGACCAAATAATGACTTGTTTAGAAGACATACCGGCATACTCAGCTGCATTGGGATTGAGCCCAACTGCTGTGATTTCATAACCAGTTTTAGTCTTTTTCAAGAGGAACCAGATAATAAAGACAGCCGCTAAAGCAATAAAGAAACCGAGATTGAAACGAGAATTGTCAGTGAGACTGGACAAGAAATTAGTTTGATAGGACGCAGAATCCGATACTTTAATACTAGCTGTTGTGGTTCGCATCACATCCTTAGAGATACCATCGAGAATAATAGCCTTAGAAACGTAGAGTACCACATAATTCATCATGATGGTAACAATAACCTCACTGGTTCCTAAGTAAGCTCGTAAAATCCCAGGAATGGCTCCAATGATGCCACCAGCAATTAAACCAATTAGAACCGTACAGATAACAGAGACTGGCTTTGGCAGATCTGGGAAAGATAAGGCGAACCAAACTGACATCAGCCAACCAGCTAGGGCTTGACCTGGCAAACCAACATTAAAGAAACCTGCCTTAGAAGCCACAGCAAAACCTAAGCCAATCAGAATCAAAGGACCCATAGCCCGCAGAATTTCACCAATATTTTTAATTGAACCAAAAGCAGAATAAAGCAAATCATTGTAGGCCCAGAAAGGGTTGTAGCCAAAAATCAACATGATAATGGCTCCAGCAAGCATCCCCAGCAAGACTGCAATCAGGGGCACTGCCCAATTTTGCGTTTTCTTAGACATTTGCGTCCTCCTTCTTCAAATAGCCACCAGCCATCAAAACACCTAATTCTTGTTTATCAGTTTTGGCTGGGTCCAAGATACCTTGAATTTTACCATCATGGATAACAGCAATCCGGTCTGACAAGTCGAGAATTTCATCCAATTCAAAGCTGACGACTAAAACTGCCTTACCTTTGTCGCGTTCCCCGACTAAACGTTTACGAATATATTCGATGGCACCAACATCCAACCCTCGAGTTGGTTGGCTGACAATCAAGAGATCCGGATCACGATCGACTTCTCTAGCAATCACTGCTTTTTGCTGATTACCACCCGACAAAGAACCAGCAGAAACTTGTTCACTAGCAGCTCGAACATCAAACTCTCCCATCAGGCGTTTGGCATTTTTATTAATGTAGTCGTAATCCAAAACACCATGGTGACTAAAAGGCTCCTTATAATAAGTTTGTAAAGCCATATTTTCAGCTAGCGTCATTTCAAGAATCATTCCATCACGATGCCGGTCTTCCGGAATATGGCCAACACTCATCTCTGTTATTTGACGAGGATTGGCATGAGTAACTTCTGCTCCCTTAACTTTGACAGAACCAGATTTAGCCTTACGTAAACCAGTGATAGCCTGAATGAGCTCGGTTTGGCCATTGCCATCAATCCCAGCAATACCTACGATTTCACCACCACGAACATCGAGGGACAAACCTTTAACAGCAGGCACACCACGGTTCTCATTAACAACTAAATCTTTAATAGAGAGTACCACTTCTTTTGGATGTGAGGCAATTTTATCTGTTTTGAAAGAAACCGCACGGCCGACCATCATTTCGGCCAATTCTGCGCTGGTTGTTCCAGCCACTGGGACGGTCTGAATAGACTTACCACGGCGGATAACTGTGACACGATCGGCAACGGCACGAATCTCATCCAATTTATGGTTAATAAGGATGATTGATTTACCTTCCTTGACCAAGTTACGCATGATATCCAAGAGCTCAGCAATTTCTGCTGGAGTCAGAACAGCAGTCGGTTCATCAAAAATCAAGATGTCTGCACCACGATAGAGGGTTTTCAAAATTTCTACCCGCTGCTGTGCTCCAACCGAAATATCAGCTACCTTGGCCTCAGGGTTGACTGCTAAGCCATACTTCTCAGAAAGCGCTTTGATTTCTTGGGTGGCCCTTTTGAGATCCAGAAAGGCTCCCTTTGTGACCTCAGTCCCTAAAATAATATTTTCAGCGACTGAAAAGGCATCAACCAACATGAAATGCTGGTGAACCATCCCAATTCCTAAACTTGCTGATTTAGACGGCGAATCCAATTTTACAGCTTTACCATTGAGAAAGATTTCTCCTTCTGTTGGTTCGAGTAGGCCTGATAACATATTCATCAAGGTAGATTTACCCGCACCATTTTCACCCAATAAAGCATGGATTTCACCCGCTTTGACATCTAGATTAATATGGTCGTTGGCCACAAAATCACCAAACTTTTTGGTAATATTGCGCATTTCAATGACAGTTTCTTGTGCCATAGTAGTTCCTTTCAACTTATATTTTTAGGTCAGTTAAACCCACTAGCGGCTACAGTTAATGGATTTAACTGAGATAAAAATCTCAGTCCCTTAAAAAGCGACCATTTTAGGTCGCCCTTTTAAAAGTTATATTTTTGATCGTTTATTTTTTCTTAACGCCATCGTCAACTTTGGTTTTACCATCAATAATGTCTTTCTTAGCACTGTCAACGGCCTTCTTGATATTATCTGGCAAATTCTTAGTGACAATATCAACACCCTTATCTTTCAATCCATAGGTAGTTGTTTTTGCTTGGAATTTCTTGCCATCCAATTGATCATTAGCGATATCTTTTACGACTGTACCAACTTCTTTAACGGTTGAGGTCAAAACAAAGTTTGATTTCTTACCATCTTGAGCAGTATAGTTTCCTTCTTCGGATTGGTCACGGTCAACACCGATAACCCAAACTTTATCAGCAGCATCAGAATTCAATCCTTCATTGATTTCCTTAGCTTGCGAGAAGACACCTTTACCAGAACCACCAGAAGCATGGTAGATGACATCGGCACCACCAGAGTACATTGACTGAGCAATGGTTTGTCCTTTAGCAGCATCATTGTAAGAACCAACATATTGAACTTCTACTTCAATATCCTTGTTCACAGAAGCAACACCAGCCTTAAAGCCAGTTTCAAAACGAGTGATAGTATCTGATTTAACACCACCGACAAAACCAACCTTATTGGTCTTAGTTTGCATAGCAGCTGCAATACCTGCAAGGTAGGCACCTTCATTATCAGCAAAAAGGACACTGGCTACATTCTTTTGGTCTTCAATGACATCATCAATAATAACATAATTTGTCTTTGAATTTGATTGAGCTGCTTCAGCAACAGCATCGTGGAGATTGTAACCAATACCAAAAATCAGATTGTAACCCTTACTTTGGGCTGAATCTAGGTTGGTTGCATATTGAGACTCATCGTCTGATTGGAAATAAGTGAAATCAGTATCCTTTTTCAACTTATTTTCCTTACCCCAAGCTTGCAAACCTTCCCAAGCCGATTGGTTAAAGGACTTATCATCAACCCCACCAGTATCTGTTACGATAGCAGCTTTAACTGAACTAGATGATGAGTGCGATGAACGGCTACAAGCACCGAGTGATAGGATGGCAACTGCTGCCAAACCTAAGCCAATAAGTTTTTTGTTCATCTTCATAAATGAACTCCTCCTCTAAAAAGTCGCAACTAGGTTGCAAAAATATCTTAAACCCTAAGGTCTAATCCAATTAACACAAGAACCTACTCTAGGTTCTGAAAAGAGTATGGTAATAACTCACCGACTGTCATCTCGACAGTCGCACCATCTTTAGAAACTAAAGTAACAGGGCAATCCAAATCAAAAAACTCAGCCATAACCTGTCTACAGGCCCCACAAGGAGAAATTGGCCGATTTGTTTGGCCATAAATCGCAATGCTGCAAAAATCTCGCTGTCCCTCAGAAATTGCCTTAAAGATTGCCGTTCGCTCTGCACAATTAGTCAGGCCAAAACTGGCATTTTCAATATTACAGCCCTGAAAAACTTGACCAGACTTGGTTAGAACAGCCGCACCAACCGGAAAATGCGAATAAGGCACATAAGAACACAGACTAGCTTTCCTGGCCAATTCAACTAGATTGGAATCAGTTAGCACCACTGGCCTTTTCTCCTTCAACAATAGCAACGCCTGCTGAAGCGCCGATTCGACTGGCTCCCGCCTCAACGAAAGCTTTGGCATCTTGGTAGGTACGGGCACCACCAGATGCCTTGACACCGACCGTATCACCAACAGTTTGGCGCATTAATTTCACATCAGGAACATTTGCACCACCCGTTGAGAATCCCGTAGAGGTCTTGACATAATCCGCCCCAGCTGCAACAGCTAACTGACAAGCCTTGACTTTTTCATCATCTGTTAACAGGCAGGTTTCTATAATGACCTTGAGCAGGGTTTTGCCTGTCGCCTCCGCTAAGGCATGAATATCTTCCTTAACAGCTTCATAATTACCAGCTTTCAATTGGCCGATATTAATGACCATATCCACTTCTTCAGCACCGTTTGCAATGGCATCCTTAGCCTCAAAAACCTTAACAGCAGTGGTATTAGCACCCAGAGGAAAACCGATAACCGTACAAACCTTGACATCTGAGTCTTTCAAAGCTTCTGCACAGTAGGCAACCCAATATGGATTAACACAGACAGAAGCAAAATCATAATCTTTAGCTTCTGCCAACAGTTGATCTATCTGATCCTTAGTCGCATCTGGCTTCAGTAGAGTATGATCAATGTACTTATTAATAGACATAACTCTCTCCTAATCAATGATTTTTAATATTTCACTTATGGACACTTTTTCGTTACTTATTGTAACATTTTTTGCGAATTCTGTAATCTTTTTTTGAGGAATTTTTCGATTTGAGTAAATTTTTGCTAACGAATCTCCAGCTGAAACCGTATCCCCGACTTTTTTGTCGAACATAATTCCAGCATCATAGTCTAATTGGTCGGTTTTTACTGCGCGGCCAGCTCCTATTTCCATGGCAAAGCGACCAAAATAGAGGGCCGGAAGAGACGAGATATAACCTGAGCATTCCGCCCTTACTTCATAGATAAATTCAGTCTGAACTGGCCGATAGATATCTTGGACTTCACCGCCTTGAGCAGCTACTAGGTCTTCAAATTTTTTTAGGGCATGGCCTTGTGTCAAGTGGCTCTTAATTTCCTCTAGTTCTACTTCTTGTCCACCTAATTTCAACATAATCTGTGCTAGCTGGCAAATGAAATCAGTAATATCCGACCGCCCTTGTCCCTTCATGATTTGAACAGCTTCAAGGACCTCTAGTCGGTTACCAATAGCTTGGCCCAAAGGCTGTTCCATATTGGTAATGACAGCAACGGTCTGGCGTCCAACCTCTTTACCAAGGTTGACCATAGTTCGAGACAGCTCTTCTGCATCATCAAGGTTCTTCATAAAAGCACCGTCACCAACAGTAACATCCAGCATAATAGCATCTGAGCCAGCAGCAATCTTCTTAGACATTACCGAACTGGCAATCAAAGGCATAATATCAACTGTTGCCGTCACATCCCGCAAGGCATAGAGCAATTTATCAGCCTTAACCATCTGCTCTGACTGGCCAATAACCGCAATACCTATGTCTTTCACCTGCTGAATAAAGTCTTCTTCTGCAACCTCGATTTGGTAACCTTTGATGGATTCTAGTTTATCCAAGGTTCCGCCAGTATGCCCCAGCCCTCTTCCACTCATTTTAGCAACGGGTACGCCAAAACTGGCTACCAAAGGAGCCAAAATTAATGTTACCTTATCACCAACGCCACCGGTCGAGTGCTTATCAACCTTAATACCAGAAATGGCCGATAAATCAAGCTGATCGCCCGAAGCAACCATAGCCATGGTCAAATCGCGAGTCTCTCGCATGGTCATCCCCTTGAAAAAGATAGCCATAGCAAAAGCTGACATTTGGTAATCAGGCACAGCCCCCGCTACATAGTTCGCAATTAACCACTGAATTTCCGCTGTAGTTAATTCGCCGCCATCACGTTTTTTCTGAATTAAATCAACCGCTCTCATTCCTTTATACTCCTTAAAACATAGTAACCCTTATCTTTTTTGACCAGTTCAACATTGCCATAGACTTGCTCCATCTTAGCCTTTGCGCTAGGGGCCCCCTGCTTCTTTTGAATAACTACGGTTAAGCTACCAGTCGGATTGAGATGGTCATAGGCACCTTGCAAAATTTCATGAACCACCTGTTTACCTGCCCGTATAGGGGGATTGCTGATGATGTGATCAAAACGCCCCTTGACATGCTCATAGATATACGACTGGTAAATGTCGGCTTGAACGCTATTGCGCTGAGCATTTCTTCTAGCTAAATCCAAAGCTCGCTGATTAATATCAACCATGCTTACGGTTAAATTATAAACTTTAGCACAGCTAATCCCAAGGGGTCCATAGCCACAGCCAACATCAAGGAGACTGTCCCCAGCTGAAAAATCTAGGGCAGACAAAAGGACCTGACTACCATAATCAATCATCTTTTTTGAAAAGACACCAGCATCAGTATAAAAACGAAAAGTTTCACCTAATAGCTGGACCGTCAAATCATGGATATCATGCTCAGCATCAGGCTTTTCAGCGTAGTACATCTTAGCCACTTCTTCATTTACTCCCTTTATTCAGTCACTTCATTTTATCATATTTTGTGCTACAATAGTCCTATGTCTCATGAATTTATTAATTTCGAAGAAATCAGTCGAAAAACTTGGCAAGGCCTGCATCAAGCCGAACAAGCACCCTTAAGCCAAGAAGAACTAGATTCTATTAAAAGTCTCAACGATAAGATTGATATTCAGGATGTGACAGATGTTTATCTTCCGCTCATTAGCCTGATTCAAATTTATAAGAATGCTCAGGAAAATCTCAGTTTTGCTAAGGGAATCTTCTTACAGAAGCAAGCTAAAAAACGACCCTTTATCATTGGTATCTCTGGTTCAGTAGCTGTTGGTAAGTCTACTACCAGTCGACTTCTGCAACTTCTTCTAGCCCGAACCTTCAAAAATAGTCGTGTTGAAATGGTAACAACCGATGGTTTTCTCTATCCTAACCAGATCTTAATCAATAAGGGTATTTTGGACAAAAAAGGCTTCCCTGAAAGTTATGACATGGAACGTTTGATTAATTTCTTAGATGGTATGAAAAATGGTCAAACCATGTCTATTCCTGTATATTCTCATGAAATTTATGATATTATTCCTCAAGCTGAGGAAACCATTCAGTCACCTGATTTTCTTATCATTGAAGGTATCAATGTCTTTCAAAATCAGCAGAATCACCGACTGTATATGAATGACTATTATGACTTCTCCATCTATATTGATGCAGAAATTGCCCATATTGAAAAATGGTATCTTGAACGTTTTCAAAGTTTACTCCAGCTAGCTAAAACGGATAGTAAAAATTATTATTATTCCTTGACAAAGCTAGATTTAAAAGAGGCCTTAGCCATTTCCAAAAAAACTTGGCAAAGAGTCAATTTAGTTAATCTGGAAAATTATATCGAGCCGACTCGCAACCGTGCTGAGCTCATCCTGCATAAATCACAGAATCATAAGATTGATAAAATTTACCTGAAAAAGTGATTAAGACTTGTCAAAGCCAGCTATTTCCTATATAATGGAATGGTTAGTAAAAATGGAGGTGAAAACTGTGGCAAATATTAAATCAGCTATCAAACGTGCTGAGCTTAACGTTAAGCAAAACGAAAAGAATTCAGCTCAAAAATCAGCTTTGCGTACTGCTATCAAAGCTTTTGAAGCAAACCCATCCGAAGAACTTTTCCGTGCTGCTAGCTCAGCAATCGATAAAGCTCAATCTAAAGGGTTGATTCACAAAAATAAAGCAAGCCGTGATAAAGCTCGTCTTGCAGCTAAACTTGGATAAAACTGACCTCCGTCTGGAGGTTTTTTTATAACTCAAAATCAAGAGTCAGCTCCAGCTTAGCCAAACCGATATTAATACTCAAAGAAAATCAATTAGAAACAAGGTCACAAAGTACAACAGCCTATCAGTTCTGGGAGACCATTGAAGCTACAAAAATAATCAAACAAAGTCTTAGCAAGCTGAAATCAATAAGGTACAGTTTTGATTATCAAAGAACATAAGTCAAAATAACTGTTCCCCTCTCCCTTAATCTCAAGTTCCATAAAAAAAGTGGGAAAGAACCTAAAATTGAAAATTTTGGTTCGCCCCAGATCCTGGTTTCAAAGTGGTGACCTGAAACGCTCTCTCCCCAGACCGTTTTTGACACTTGCTTTGTAAGCTTCATTTCCCGATTAAAAGGTCTCCCAAGCCTTTTACCCCACCTTTGCACAGCTCAACAGGTCTGGAAGACCTGTTGAGGTTAGAAATAAGATAAACGATGGCCATCACATTCGTTTAGGTTTTATACTTTGGCCTTGTGGTAAAAGGAAAGACGCTCAGCAGCGGTTTATCGAGGCTGGTAAAAGGTATTCCAACCTTCTATTTGTGCAGTAATAACAGTTTGACGCAATAGTTGATTGGAGTGAGACAGAAGTCAATTTTTTATATAACTTGACTTCTGTTCCACTCTCTAATGAACTTGAACTGCGCAGGAGTAAGAGTTTATTCCAAAACAAAAAGACTGGACAAATTTTTATACGAAAACTACAAAGAATGCAAAAATTCCCTCCCTATGATATAATCAAAGCGAAAAAAATTATATTTAGACTACTAGCTCGTCCCTAGTAGTCTTTTTCTGTGCTAAAAATTCAGAATAAGTCATCTGTCCTTTTAAGAGGATATAGGCTATTTTTAATAATTGATGTGCTAGGGCAATTGTTGCTTTCTGTGGACCACGCCGATTTTGAATCTGATAAAATCGTTCCACTAAGGGACTTCCTTTTTGATTCCTAGCGGCAAAAGCGGCTTGACATAAGCATTTTTTCAAATAGGAATTACCATGTCGAATCTTGGTACTGCGTTTCTTGCCAGCACTCTCATTATTACCAGGACAAAGTCCTGCCCAAGAGGCTAAATGTCCAGCAGTTGGAAACTGGCTCATGTCAACACCAACCTCAGAAATGATGACAGAAGCTGTAATCACATCGATACCAGGAATAGAATCCAAAACTTCTACTTGTTTCTCGTATTGTGATAGATAGCTATTGATTCGCTCTTCCAACAACTCAATCTGCTTCTGATAAAAATCATAAATCTCCAAGGACTGCTTTAACATAAAGCAATGATGGTCAGAGAAATAACCATCCAAAGCTTCCAGAAGTTGTGGCACTTTCTTCTTCAAGGTGGTATAAACTGATTGATGGACAATGCGAGGAGTAATAGGCGTCTTATCAATCAATAGTTGAAGGAGATGACGACCAGAAGCACCCATAATATCTTCGATATACGTCGTTATCTTAATGCCGCCTGACTGAAGAATTTTATGAATACGATTGGTTTCACGATTACGGCTTTCCACATAATGTTTTCGTTGTCTGGTCAACTCTCTCAATTCTTGGATGGTTTCATCGGGAACGAAACTCCGAGGAAGCAGACCAATCCGTGTTAATTTAGCAATCCAGTGAGCATCTTTCTTATCGGTTTTCTGACCCGGAATGGCCTTCATGTGAGCTGGTTGAGCGAGTATCAACTCGAAGTCATCACATAGAGCATGCCAGACAGGTCGCCAATAAACACCGGTGCTTTCCAGACCAACGGCTTCCACATGAAATTGTCTAAGAAAATCGTGGCAAGCACGTAGGCCTTTAGTTGTTGTATCAAAAGTTGCCATCTCACGCTTTGGACGAGTTGAGGTGAGTGACCCATGTAAAATACAAACAACAATATTGGCTTGATGGACATCAATACCTGCACAAGATTGATAGAGAACATCCATGACAATTCCCTCCTTCCTAAAATAAGAGAGCTTATCTACCGAATTTTAATCGTATTTTTATACTCATGCTTATCGCATATTTTGGGGTGCTCGTCAGTAGAGTGGATCAGTTTTGCCCTCGATTACTAGAATCATTAACTCGTCAACCACAAAGCCCTCACTAAGATTATACACCTAGTGAGGGCTGTGTGTCCGTTTTCATTATTCTGTGGGTGAGGGCGGAGCCATCATGGATGTCTTGCCCAGCTTTTTTAAGCGCTTAATTTAATTTCAAAAATAGTTCCTGTCGGTTCATTATCACGAACAGAGATAGTTCCTTTCAAGGCATCCACAATCTGCTTAGCTAAAGATAGCCCTAAGCCAAAACCACCGGTCTGACGATTGCGAGCTTTATCAATCCGGTAAAAGCGGTCAAAAATCTTTATCTTATCTTCCTCGCTAATACCAGCCCCATTATCCGCAACTGAGATAAGCATTTTGCCTGCTTCGCTAGTAACGCTAATATCAATAGCCCCATCTTCTCCTGTGTACTTAACAGCATTATCAAAGAGAATGGTCATGACTTGCTTAATTAATGTCTTATCAGATTTCATCGGTAAATCAAGCTGATTACGACAGGTTAAACTTTTGCCATTTTCCTCAGCAATCATTTGGTAATTCTCAAAAATACTGTCAAAGAAAGCTGGCTCAATTTCTTCAATGTTAGGATTAAGATGATCATCTCGCCTAGCTAAATTCAACAGATTGGTAGTTAAAATCCGCATATTCCGGACTTCTTCCAAACTAGAAGCAATAGTTTCATAATTGTCCAAAATCGTTTGGTCTGGCTTACGAAAAAGACTCTCTAAACGGTTTTGCAAAACCGTCAGAGGTGTCCGCAATTCATGACTGGCATCCTCAACAAAATTCTTTTGCCTTTCATAACTTTCCACAATCGGCTTACGTGACCAATTGGCCAGATAGACACTGGCAAAGACTGACAATAGCCAGAAGGTTACCATCACCGATATAATGATAATTTGATAACGAGAATTAACACTATCCAGCTGATTGACGCTAATGGCAATAGTGACATAAGCAACCTTAGGAAATTGCTTGTCTGATACCGCAATGGTCTTATAGCGGTAGTGTTCCTTCTCGCGAAAACTACCATCAATACTAACCTCGTTGACATCACCCAGTTCATCCCGATTCATTTTCAGTTTGTTCAGTCCGGAAAAAATTTCTGAGCTATTGAGTACCTTGCCATTTTTATCATACATGACTGTTTCAATCGTAGCATTCAATTCCACATGGGATTTGTTTTGTTCTGGACTACCTGAAGCATTTGCATCAGCGGGAAGAGTCGTCCCATTTCCCAAAAAATCATCCCCATCAGTAAAGATGGAGAGATCTGAATCATCATTACCATCAAAGGCTGAGTAAAGACTCGCCTTATACATATTCATATAGATATAGGAGTTAACACTTTCAGCTGCCTTATCGAGGTTGTCATCAACTGATGAATAAATCCCAATCCGCATGATTTGCAAAATCAAAATGGTCATCACCAAGAAAATTACGGTGAAGACAGATAGGAAGTGAAGAAAAGTCGAGAATCCTTCAGAAAAGAGACCCTTCTTTAACTTATTGAACATCCTTTAAGATATACCCCACACTACGTAGTGTTTGCAAGTTTTGCTCGAAATCTGTTCCTTTGAGCTTTTTACGAATCTTAGAAACATAAACTTCAACAACTGAGACAGTTGTATCGCTGTCAAACCCCCAAATGCGATCGAAAATTTGTGTCTTAGGCAAAATAACATTTTGGTTTTGAAGGAAATAAACCAAAAGATCAAATTCTTTACCTAAAAGTTCAACAACTTTACCATCAACGGTTACCGTATTAGTTGACGTATCACAATCTAAATTTCCGTAAGTAAGAAGCTTATCATTGATTTTACCAGAACGCTTCAAGAGTGCTTGAATCCGCATTTTCAATTCTTCCAAATAGAATGGCTTGGTCAAGTAGTCATCGGCACCGAGTTCAAAACCATGTCCTTTATCATCCAAAGCTTCTTTAGCAGTTGTAATCAAGACAGGGGTTGGGATACCTTTGTCACGCAGCTCTTTCAAGACAGTAAAACCATCTTTTTCCGGCAACATCAAATCGAGCAGAATCAAATCATAAACACCAGTTTCTGCTTCAAAGAGGCCTTCCTCCCCATCGAAAACTTGAGTAACTTCAGCAAAGTCATCCAAAAAATCGAAAACAGAATTTGAAAGGCTAAGGTCATCTTCTACTAATAAAATTTTAATCATATATCTGTACTCCAATCTTTCCTCTATCTTATCATAAATCCAGTACCTTGTCGCCGAAAACTTAATCTGACAATAAGAATTTTTACCTAATAAATTCTATCCAGAATGCGCGAACTAATCACTAATACTCAGAGAAAATCAAAAAATAAGTCGGGCAACAAAACGTAGACAGTATTTGGTCATGACAAGATGAGGTTAACAACATGTAGTTTTGATTTTCAAAAAGTTAAAATAAGTCGTTCGACTGACACCAGTCTAGCAAGACTTGCTAAAAAGCGACTGAACCTGTCTAAGCAAAAAGAGAGTGGGATAAAAATCAGTAAACCGTGATAAAAATCACGGCTTTGATTTTCCTCGCTCTCCCGCTTTAAGGCTCAGGCCTCTGCCACTTTCTTATTTTTAGGTGGCAGGCTTTAGCAGTCTATCCCCAGACTGCCAAAGTCCACTGGAGCATTTTGACACTTGCTTTGCAAGCTTTATTTCCCGATTAAAAAGCTCTACCAGAGCTTTTTAACCCACCTTCGCACAGCTCAAACATACTAAGATTAGTAGTGAGGAAATCTCCGACGGGAGACAGTGACAGTCCTCACTACTTTTTCTTTATGATAAAGTAGAGGTGTCTTGTTAAGTCGTAAGACCTTTTGAGGTTGGAAATAAGATGAACAAGGTTCATCAGATTAGTAACCTCCAACAGTTTTACAAACTGTTGAAGCTATCACTTACGTGGTAATTAAACAGTCCTGTAGACTGTTTAAGGGGAGCCTGAAAATGAGACTGCGCCCTAGCCCTAAGATAAGGACAGCCAATCAGCAGTAGTTCATTGGTGCTAAAGTACCTAATGAACTGTGCAGGGGTAAGCTATCATGGCTGTTTGTCCCAGACCCTAGGCTTTATTTGGCAACAGCTAGGTCGATAGCTACTTCAACCGCAGCCTTGTCTTTTTTAATCAAGTCAATGCGAGCAGAGATTTCCTTGATACCCATTGTTATATTTCTAGCAATGGCTTTATCACCAAGTTGAGGTTCAAAGAAAGCCTTATAATCAGCTAGACGTGCATCTGTCTTAAAGTTATTAGAAGGGTAAATCACAAACTTATCAAAGCTCATGTCACCACCCAAAGTCGTCTTGATCCACTCCCAATTTTCCTTGGCCCAATTCCAAACCTTACCTTGAGTGAAGTCTTGCTGCAAGAAATAAGCATACCAAGTTGCTAAATCTTGTGGTTTCACAACATCTTTATCCTTCCACTGAGTTAGAATATGAACCAAAGTTGCAGGATCCTTAGTATAAGAAAGCGCATTAGAGAGTTGGCGCTTAAAGATTCCATCTGTACTTGCCACATAGGCAGAAAGATACTGTTCAACTAAAGCTGGGGTCTCAGAATGTTTCATTTCATTAACTAAAACTGACAAGCGAATTGAGGCCGGAATAGCTTCGATATTAGCTTGATATTCTTGGAAAATAGCGTGTGCTTGCGCAATGGCACTCTCATCATCAGCCTTGAGCATGAGATGAATAGCTGATTGACGAACCATTTCATCTTCATCAGCTTCTCCAGCAATTTTTTCAAAACCTAGGCGATTAAAGTTGTTTTCCGCGACCTTCTTAATCAAGCTCTTGAAGTTGTCCTCGGTGCTTGTTCCTTCATCAACAAAGCTATCCAAACCTGAAATAATTTGTTGGCCAGCTGCTGCGACCAGATAGGAACTTTCTTCTGGCAGCTTATTGAGCAAGGTAACAAGATCAGCGTAAGAAACTTCACCGCTTTCAGCTAACAGACGGCGTTCCTGCAAAACCTGCAGTTTGGCTGTCTTATCTAAATTAGCAAAATCGGCTAGAACGTCATCCAAAAGTTTGCCTTGATAGTTAGTAATATAATGGGCTGTATTGTCGGTATTCAAACGCAATGCCCCAGCCCCTTTATTCTGAGCGACTAGACTTGAGTAATTAGGAATGGTCAAACTAGCTTCAGACAAAGTATCCGGAAGGCCAGACCAATTACTATTTAGTGGAATCTGCCAGGAGCGATTCCTATCTTCATGTTCTCCAATAAAGAACTGCTTCTGACTGAGAATCAGATTATCATCAAGGACTTGGACAGTCACAACTGGATAGCCTGGCTGTTCCAACCAAGCATCCATAAAGCTAGCGACATCCTTTTCGGAACTTGCTGAAAGAGCATTCCACAAATCGCGACCGATCGTATTACGATACTGATGTTTTTCGAAATAACTTTTAAGCCCTGCTGCAAAGTCCTTATCTCCTAACCAGCGACGGAGCATGTGCATGAGGCGACTTCCCTTAGCATAAACAATAGCTGGATCAAAGAGAGTATTGATTTCATCAGGATGATTGACCGCTACATGAACAGACTGCACCCCATCGGTAGCATCTCGCTTAAGAGCTAGAGGAACACCTGTTGTTTGGAAATCTTCAAAGATATTCCAATTTGGCTCAATAGCATCAACCGAAACGTATTCCATCATGTTGGCGAAGGACTCATTGAGCCAAAGATCATCCCACCATTTCATAGTAACCAGATTGCCAAACCACTGATGGGCTAATTCATGGGCAATCACTAAAGCCACCTGTTGTCGGGTACTGACCGTTGAATTTTCATCAACCACCAAATAAACTTCACGATAGGTTACCAACCCCCAGTTTTCCATAGCCCCTGCTGAAAAATCAGGCAGAGCCAAATGATAAGAATGAGGAATGGGATAAGCAACACCATAATAATCCTCATAAAAATCAATAACACGGACAGCAATATCCAGAGCAAAGTCTAAAGACGAAGCCTTATGGGCCTTGGTAGAAAAAACACCAACCTCGGTACCATTCTTAGTCTGAGCTTTCTTAGCCTGCAAATCACCTAGAGCAAAAGCTAAAAGGTAAGAAGACATTCTTGGTGTCGTCGCAAAGGTCCAAATGCCTGTTTCCTGACGTAATTCAATATTAGTCTCAGGCATATTTGAGATGACTACTTCCCCATCTTCTTGGTCAAATTTAATAGCCAAATCAAAGGTAGCCTTAGCTTCTGGTTCGTCGATAGACGGGAAGGCTTCTCGAGCAAAATGACTTTCAAATTGTGTGGCAATCACTTCTTTTTTGACACCATTAACCGTATAATAAGACGGATAAATCCCCGTCATATTATCTGTAATTTTACCTGAGAATTCTAATACTAGAGTCATATTCCCCGTTTCAGGCAAGTCGAGATGGACCGCTTCCTTTTCAGAATCCAGATTAAACTCCACCTCCTGATTATCCAAAAGGACCGAAGTGACTATCAAATCTTTCTGATGAAAGGAAACCTGATTATCTAAGGCCTCACCACTGATAGCAACATTCCCTGAGAAAGTCTTTGCCTTTCGGTTAATATCCAGAAAAATATTGTAATTTTCAGGTACAAATTTTTCGATAAAATGTTCTACTGAATTCATAAAACTCCTCAATTTTTTATAAATTTTACAAGACTTTATCCTGCTTCTTAGACCAAAAAAGATTGGTCAAAACCAATCTCAATTATAACATAATCATTATTAAAGTTCGATAATTTTTCCTGTCTTAAGATAGACAACCCATTCACAGAGATTGCGAGCATAATCTCCAATGCGTTCCAAATACATTAAGACTTGGAAATATTCCTTAGCCGCAAAAGCTGCATCTGGATTAGCTTTGATAGCCTCAACTGTCATATTTTGGGTTTCGATAAAAAGGTTATCAATATGTTCATCATGAGCTGCTACCGCATAGGCAGCCGCTTCGTCAGCCTTGATATAGACATTCATGGCTTCCTCAACCATATCTCGAACAGCACGCCCCATTTTATTAATGGACTCTTCAACCGATGTAATCCGCTCTTCGCCCTTCATCCGAATAGTAGCCTTTGCAATAGCTGAAGCATGATCTCCCATACGTTCGACATCGCTGGACGCCTTGAGCACAGTAATAACTGATCGTAAATCAGTCGACACAGGCTGTTGCAGAGCAATGATTTCCAAAGATTTCTTTTCTAATTTCGTTTCATAGTTATTGACAATCTCGTCTGATTCAATAACTTCCTTGGCTAACTGCCGATCGTGACTGATAAAAGCACGAACGGTCTTACTGATTTGAGAACTGACTTCAGTCCCCATAGCATAAAACTGATTATGCAATTTATCTAATTCATCTTCAAATTGTGTACGTAACATAAAATCATTTCTTTCTATCTATTTAGTCAGTGAGGCTAACCAAATTTACCACTGATATAATCTTCAGTCTCTTCATGGGCAGGATTGAGAAACATTTCTTTGGTTGAATTAAATTCAATTAAGTCACCATCCAGGAAGAAACCTGTTTTATCGGAAATCCGAGATGCTTGCTGCATGGAACGGGTCACAATGAGCATAGTGTATTGGTCCTTCAGACCATAGAGCGTTTCTTCAATCTTCCCAGAAGAAATCGGATCAAGAGCAGATGTTGGCTCGTCCATTAAAATAATTTTGGGACTAGTCGCTAATACACGAGCAATGCAAACCCGCTGCTGCTGTCCACCAGACAAACCCAAAGCTGAATCATGCAGCCGATCTTTAACCTCATCCCAGATGGAAGCCCCAATCAAGGACGTCTCTACTGCTTCATCCAAGACAGCCTTATCTTTAATCCCCTTGATACGAAGACCATAGGTGACATTTTCATAAATGGTCATAGGAAATGGGTTGGGCTGCTGAAAGACCATACCAATTTCCTTACGTAATTCCACCGTATCAGTCCTTGGTCCGTAGATATTATGACCATTGTAAGTGATGGCCCCTGTCAAGGTTACTTCAGGATTGAGATCGCCCATACGGTTAATAGCTCTCAGCAGAGTTGACTTACCTGAACCAGAAGGTCCAATCAAGGTAGTAATCTCATTAGACATGAAATCCATAGTAATATTATTCAGAGCTTTTTTTTGATTATAGTAGACCGACAGGTCTTTAACCTGCAAAATAGGTTCTGTCATAAGATTCCTTTCTATCCGAAGCGGCCAGAAACATAATCACTGGTTGATTGACACTGCGCATTTTGGAAAATCTTAGCCGTCTTGTCATACTCAATCAAATCCCCTAGGTAAAAGAAGGCTGTATAATCGCTGACACGGGCAGCTTGCTGCATATTATGGGTAACGATAATAATCGAATAATCCTTTTTGAGTTCAGCCATTGTTTCTTCTAACTGCATGGTCGCAATCGGATCCAAGGCCGAAGCCGGTTCATCCATTAAAAGAATGTCTGGCTTAACCGATATAGCCCGAGCGATACAAAGACGCTGCTGTTGTCCACCAGACAAAGTAAAAGCGGACTTATGCAAATCATCCTTAACCTGATCCCAAAGCGCTGCCTGTTTAAGCGACGTTTCAACAATCTCATCTAGAGTCTGTTTATCTTTCACACCAGCACGTTCATGCGCAAAGGTGATATTTTTATAGATAGATTTAGCAAAAGGATTGGGACGTTGAAAAACCATACCGATATGCTTACGCATAGCATAAACATTAATTTCAGGCCGATTGATATCAATCCCTTCATACCAAATTTCACCCGTCACCTTAGCAATATCAATAGTATCATTCATACGATTGAGACTGCGCAAGAAAGTTGATTTCCCACAGCCGGATGGACCGATAAAGGCTGTAATTTTATTTTTTTCAAACTGCATATCGATGCCCTTGATAGCCTCGTTTTGGCCATAATAAACATGCAAATCCTTGGTTTCAAGTGCCAATTCCTTGCCTTCAAAGGTCATGATATGACGCTCATTCCAATTATATTCTGCCATATATATTCCCTTATTTCGCTGATGTCAAGCGAGCATGTAATTTCTTGCCCAAATAGCGAGCAGATAAATTAAAGATTAAAATGAAAATTAGAAGGATGGCGGCACTACCAGCCGACACCATAGTCGCATCAGGAATGGTCCCTTCGCTGTTAACCTTCCAAATGTGGACAGCCAGCGTTTCAGATTGTCTAAAAATCGAGATAGGGCTCGTAACGCTTAAAGGATTCCAATTATTCCAATCAAGAGCAGGAGCTGACTGCCCTGCTGTATAGATAAGCGCTGCTGCCTCACCAAAGATACGTCCGGAAGCCAATACAACCCCCGTAACGATACTAGGAATTGCTTCTGGAATAACCACATGAAGCACTGTTTCCCAACGAGAAAGCCCTAATGCCAACCCTGCTTCGCGCTGCGTATGATGGACATTGCGCAAACTATCCTCGACTGTCCGTGTCATTTGCGGCAAGTTAAAGACAGTTAAAGCCAAAGCACCCGAGATAATAGAAAAGCCATATTGAAACTGGACAACAAAAATCAAATAACCAAAGAGGCCTACTACAACAGAGGGCAACGAGGACAAAATCTCAATACAAGTTCGGATAAAATCTGTCAAACGTCCTTTTTTAGCATATTCAGCCAGATAAATCCCAGCTCCCATAGAAAGAGGAATGGAAATGATTAGTGTGATAACCAATAAAAAGAGGGAATTATAGAGTTGGACACCGATACCGCCCCCAGCTTCATACGAAGAAGACTTCCCTGTCAGAAAGTGCCAGCTGACATGCGGCAGTCCTCTGAGTAAAATGTAGAGAATTAAAGCAGCCAGTATAGTAACAATGATACCAGCAATCGTGTAGAGGATTGCCGTCATAACTTTATCAAATTGTTTAGCGTTCATAGTTTACTTTTTTCTCCCTCGTAATAAACCTCATCAGCATATTAAAGGCCAAACTCATAATCAACAGAACCAAGGCCAAGGACCAGAGAACATTATTCTGAACTGTTCCCATAACAGTATTTCCGATGCCCATGGTTAGAACTGACGTTAAGGTTGACGCTGGAGTAATCAGCGAAGTTGGCATAACAGCTGAATTTCCGACAACCATCTGAATAGCCAAAGCTTCACCAAAAGCACGCGCCATTCCAAAGACAACAGCTGTGAAAATCCCTGGCTTAGCAGCGTGTAGAATGACGCGCCAAATTGTTTGCCAACGTGTAGCCCCCATAGCCAGACTAGCTTCACGATAATGACGAGGAACCGAACGCAAGCTATCCGTTGTCATAAAGGTAACAGTAGGCAGAATCATGACGAAGAGCACAAAAACTCCCGAAAGGATCCCAAAACCGGTACCACCGAACAGTGTACGGACAGCTGGTACAACCACTTGCAAACCAATAAAACCATAAACTACTGATGGAATCCCTGTCAGAAGTTCAATAGCAGGCTGAAGCAGGCGCGCTCCCCGCTTGGGAGAAATCTCTGTCATAAAGATAGCAGCTCCAATCGCAAACGGCGTTGCAATCAAGGCCGATAAAATAGTAACAATGAAAGACCCCGTAATCATCGGTAGAGCTCCCATCATATATTGCCCGTGAGCATCTTTGACCGATGGTTTCCAGTTTTTTCCAAATAGAAAATCAAAGATATTGACACCATCAACAAAAAAAGTTGATAAGCCTTTTTGAGCTACAAAAATTAAAATCATGGCGACAATAAAGGCAATTAGCATCAAACAAAGAAAGGAGATGGTCTTGCCAAATTTTTCCAGCCGTGAATTTTTCGATGGCGAAGTTAACTGTGTCGCCAAATCCTGTTTTTTCATGAAAACTCCTCTTATTTAGTTGTCACATTACCATCAGCGTCTTTAACGACCTTCATATCATTAATGGAAATGTAACCCATGTCTTTAACGACCCCATTTTGAACCTCATCACTAAGGATATAATCCAAGAATTCCTTGGTTAAACCTGTAGCTTTCCCTTTGGTATACATATGCTCATAGGACCAGAGAGGCCAATCATTGGTGGTGACATTTTTTGCAGTTGGGGCATGTCCATTAAGCTTAACAGTCGCTACGCTATCATCAACGTAAGCAAAAGCCAAATATGAGATAGCTCCAGGAGTCTGTGACACAATAGAGCGAACCATACCGTTTGAATCCTGTTCTTGGCTCTGTTTGCTCTCCTTATTTTTCATGATAACACTGTCAAAAGTTGAGCGGGTTCCTGAGCCAGCTGCGCGATTGATAATGGTAATTTCCAAATCCTTACCGCCCAATTGTTTCCAATTGGTATATTCTCCAGTAAAGATTTTTTGCAGCTGCTCGGGCGTTAGATTTTTCATCCCTACCTCTTTATTCGCAATAACGGCGATCCCTGCGACAGCAACCTGATGATCAACGAGTTTGCTGGCATCAATACCACTTTTTTCCTCAGCAAAGACATCACTGTTACCAATCTGGACCGCACCGGATTGAACTTGAGATAAGCCTGTTCCAGATCCACCGCCTTGAACGTTGATAATCTTACCTTGATTCTTTTCAGAAAAACTGTCAGCTGCTCCTTCTACCAAAGGTTGCAGGGCTGTTGATCCAACAGAAGTAATATTCTCTCCTCTGTCAATCCAGCTGGCGCAGGCAGACAGACAAAAGAGAGCTGCCCCCATCATCGCAAGGAGAAACAAACGTTTTTTATTCCATTTTTTCATCTTCAATTCCTGTCAATTTAGTTCTAAAATCAAGCGATTGTAATATATAATTGGAAGCATCAAACCTCCACTCCTAATGATAACACATTACTTTTATTTTGGATATACCAGTTTTCATTGTAACAAAACTGTTACATCATGGGGAAAAGCGCAAACCTTTAGGGAAATAATTTTTTAAGGTTCCATTAACCAGTTTGGCAAATCCAAGACCATTGCCGCCCGCTAAAACCTGATACCAGCCATTGCTGTGCTCACCATCAATGGCTACTGTATTCCCAGAGACATAGGCTCTGAAGTCTTCTTCGCTTAAGGTCAAGCTATAATTGACTTGATCACTAGTCAGAGCTAACCCCAAAGCAAATGAAGGTTCAAATCGCTTCTTTTTAAAGGTTCCAAGATGGAGTCCATTGCGGGCTATCTTTAGGCCCGACAAATCAGGCAGGTCTTTAGGAAGACAGTAGAGCTCATCACCGAAGGTCTGCAGTATACCTGTTAGCTTGATGTTTAATAGCCGGTCCGCAAACTCCTGCCAGAGGCGCTTCTGCTCTTGAGTCAAATTGCTCTTAGGAGATTTGACTTTTAGGGGCTTCTTGAGCACAGGCCGTCTATCTTGCAGATGAGCGATGAACTGTCCCTCTCCCTTAAAACGATGAGGATATATTCGAGCGGTTTCAGGCATATCAATGCCGTCAACCATCCCATTAATTTTTTCAATTGGCAGCAAACGTAGATCAGGATAATGCTTCAAAAGCCAAGAGATAACAGTTTCGTTTTCTTCCGGAGCCCAAGTACAAGTAGAGTAAACAAGACGGCCACCAGGAGCCAGCATAGTCATGGCTTCTTTTAGAATCTCTCTTTGCAAGCCGGCACATTGAACCGGATAGTCCTGATACCAATATTGAATAGCCTCTGTATCTTTGCGAAACATCCCTTCGCCGGAACAGGGAGCATCAAGGACAATCAGGTCAAAATAAGCTGGGAAAATTTTAGCTAAACGCTGGGGAGACTCATTTGTCACCACAACATTACGCGCCCCGAAACGCTCGACATTTTCCACTAAAACCTTGCTGCGTTTTTTTGAAATCTCGTTACTGACGAGGAGTCCAGTATTATCTAAGTAGGAAAGTAAATGAGTTGTCTTACCACCAGGAGCAGCCGCCAAGTCTAAAACCTTCATGCCCTTGGCCGGAGCGGCAACTTGCCCCACCATCTGAGCAGCTGGTTCTTGTGAATAGACCAAACCGGTAACATGCTCAATAGACTTGCCTGAAATCTTGCCATAATAGCCCCAGAGTGTATGAGGGATTGCATTAGGAAAACTTTGTGGTACTTTTTTTAAAGGGTTTAAGCGAAAAGCGGACACAGCTTCTTGCTGCAGACTTGTCAAAAACTCATCACTGCTATCCCCTAAAATTGCTTGATATTTTTCAATAAAGTCCTTAGGTAATGTCATAAAAGCATTATACCAAAAAAGGCTAGTGGTTTGCACCATTCTAACCTTTTTAAAAGCATTTTCTATCTACAGCGAGAGACTTACTTTCGCTGATGAATCCTACATTCTAAAATCTGCCCCAAGGGAAGAAATCTCGAAGATCAAAGAAATCATAACCGCCGAAGCCATAATCTCTGAAACTGTAACCATAACGATTCCTTTCAGTATGACGTGGATAATGATAGAAGTATCCATTTAGAGAATAACGATTCTGATGACGAGGACGTTCATAAATCTGATTGCTAGATCGTCTTGACCTTTGGACTAAAACACCATTTGCATTAAAGTAAAGTCGTTGTCCATCGATGACCTGCCAACCAGTTACGGCAATACCATTTTTATCAAAGTAGAACGTTTCACCGTCTGAATTTTTAACAAACTGGTTAGAAACCATATTCCCGTACTCTTTATCGAAATATCTTACTTTACCTTTATCATCAGTAATAAAGCCGCCCTTAACTTGGAAACCATAAGCATCGTAGAATTGGGTGTAGGTCTTGTACTTACCTTTGACTTGAGTCAAGCCAACATCCATAATGCCATTGGTGAAATGACGCCATTTATTACCAAATTGATAGTAGCCATTCTCGTAACGCGTACCATCTCCAGTGAAATAAGATTTTTTACCTTGAGCATTGGTGATAAACTGGTTCACGGCCATATTACCATACTGTTTATCGAAGTATCTCACCTTACCGTCTTTATCAGTTACAAGTTCTCCTTTGATTTGGAAACCTTGAGCATCATAGTATTGGGTATAAGTTTTGGATTTACCTTTGACTTGGGTTAGACCTACAGCCATGACACCATTTTCAAAATGACGCCATTTATCGCCAAATGGATAGTAGCCATTTTCAAGGCGTTTTCCTTGACTGTTGAAGTAATAGCTCTTACCGGCATTATCCGTATAAATGCCATCTTTCAGAGCCTTACCATCTTTTCCGAAGTAATAAGTTGCACCGTTAATCTTTTGCATACCTGTAACCATGTATCCCTTTTGATCAAAGTAATACAAGTTATTATTTTCAGTGATAAAGCTAGATTTCGCCTGTACACCATTCTTATAGTAAACATAGCCCTTACCATCATGAGAAATACCTGAAACAGATGGTTTTGAAGGCTGAGAAGGTTTTGAAGGCTGAGATGGCTCAGATGGTTTCGACGGAGTTGTTGACTTACTAAACAAGGCTGTTGGCAAGTAGAGCTTATTGTCTGTCAGATTGAAATAGCCCTTGCTGTCACCCAGCACATATTTAGCTCCACGGCCTAAAATATTAGAACCATTGAAGTACTTAGCCGACCAGTTAGTAATCTTAACCGAACCATCAATTGGTTTTCCTGTAGAAATCTGTTTGGTCGTGAAGAGACTTGGGTAGAGCTTTTGCAGCTCATCTAAGAATTTACCGCCATATTGCTCTTGGTAATCACCATAAGTCTTGGTATTGACTACATAAGGCGTCTTGTTGATCGTCGCACCAGCCTTAGGTCTACCATATTGGTCAACCCGAGTCGCTGTGACTACTTCTTTGCCTGGCAGGTTATACATTTGATCTGGTACCCAGTCAGATAGAACCTTGATACCAGCTTGGTGCAAGCTCTTAATAGCATTGGCCAAATCTTCTTTGGAACCATACTTGTTGTTCTTACTCATGGCCAAGTCGTAGCGATCGCTAAAGGCGTAACCATTTAGAACAACAGAATCCAAGAAGGTTCCGTCTTCTGATGACACATACTGCGGTGCCATTTCAAATTGGGTAATGCCCCATGATTTAAAGAGATTTGCATTCTTAGCAATCACCGCATTGGTATATTGTTCAGGTGTCTTAGCAAAAGCTTGGAAATTAGAGAAACCTTCATAGATCACTTGGGAATCCAAGGCATCGCTCTGAGTATAGATATTAGATGATTTGTTACGTCTGGTGCTAGGAGCAATGCGAACATCCTGATTGTCAGCAGCACCAACTGGTACCCAAACTTGAATCATCCCTGAAACTTGAGCATTGGCAACACCACGAAGTTCTGAGGCATTGAAAATTAACCGTCCTTGGTTATCAGTATATTTATATTGACTGCTCTTAACATCACTGTCATTCAAATAAGTCGCAATACCTGTTGAAGTCGAAAGCAAGAGCGGACGGTAAGCTTGATTAGTATGGGCCGCTCCCATATTGAGAGTCACACCACGATTAGCTTGGAAGTTTGGTATATTGTTTATCAGGAGCGCCATACCTGATGTACGTGTTTCACTTGTTCCACGATCTGTTACACTATTAGCTCCCTTACCGTAACGGACAGAAGTCAAAATCCCGCCATTCCAATCTCTATTATACCCTGCAGTTTGACCGCCAGCAACGTATTTGATACGTGCCTTGAGCATGGTTTCAATGGCATTGTAGAACGGGGTCTTTGTGGCCATGTATTGACCGTCATCTGTGTACATATCACCATAATAAACACGGGTCACTGTATCTTTATTTTGCAGCATCCAAGCATAGGCCATTGGAAGGTTGTTGATATAGTACTGCTTATCTGTCGCGTACATATCTTTATTATAGATAGCAAAGGCCTTTTCTAAGTCATCTAAGGTGATATTGGTTAGACCATCGGTATTCGCTTTTCCTAAACGCTCCCGAATGATGGTGGCAATCCGAGTTTGTACTTCCGAATCATGAGCCCGAATAAAGACGTAGTTAGGAACCGGATCAGCACTGTTGGTTCGGCTGCGATTTTGCAAACCAGCTGTGGCTAAAGTACTCAAATCGCTACGGTAGGCTGACGCATACCCGAAAGCTCTCAACATAGCACTGCGTTGGTCATTATCGATAGACAAGGAGAAATTATCCTGATCTCTGACATAATCATTATCATTACCAGACCAAGCTTCTAAGATTGACAAATGATCAATGGCATTCTTTTCATTTTGGTCAATACCGTATTTGGCCTTGTAGTAATCGCGCTGAATCTGCAAAAGGTCAGCATCGACATTATCCACTGCATCAACCCGAACGCCATCAAAGTTAGCTTCCTTATCACCCATGACAATCTCACCCCAGTTCATGAGGTAATGGAAATGGTTGAGTTGTTCAGCTTGAACGATTGGGTTAGAGTTATCAACATCGTTAGCCAAAAGTAACTCATAACCACCATAAGAAGATTTATGGTAATTGACACGGCCATTTTGCTGAGTAGGATTGCGGTTGAGCAAGCGCCAATCTGAGTTAGCATGAGCCGTTGCTTCGTTATTGCTAAAGAGTAAGGCTCCCCCTTGGAAGTGGTCCTGATTAGGGTAAGCTGTTGGATTTTCCGAATTGATATTCCACTGAGATTGCGATTGAACAAACTGACTCATCTTATTGCGCAACCAAGTCGTATTCCCTTCGGAAGCAATTCTCTTTTCAATAGCGGTCTGAATAGCCTGAGCAGCGCTATCAAGATTACGGGAATTTTGTGTATAGGTACCAGAAACTAGACCTTCCTTAGCCCAGAAATTAACATAGGCAGCCTTGGTTGCTGTATCTGGCCACCAAGACATCAAGATAGGACGAAAATCGTTTTCACCACTGGCTGTCCACGTTTGACCATTTTTCAAGATAGCTTTAGGACGATACCAAGAATCAGCCGTCAGGTAGTTATCAACTGTTTCAAAACTGCTGGCCTGATTGCTATAAGCCTGATTATTGGTTGCAAAATCATTCACTGATGGTGTCTGTACTAACTTAGATAAGTTTAAATTATCAAGCTTAGGAGTCGTCAGCTCAGGTCTTTCAGCAACCAAACGATTAACGTCTGTCTTAACTGTTTCTGGTTTGGTTTGCACCAGGCGGTTAACTTGCCTAGCAGCCCTCGGTTGAGCCACAGCCGCTTGAGTGGTTTGTAACTGGCTCTCTTCTGCCTCGGCAGGCGCTTGACTGACTTGGCTTGTAACATTGGCTTGATCGGCACCCTTGTTCACTGAAAGATCAGCACTTTCTTCAACTTCTGTTTGGACAAGATCAACTTGAGCTGACGGCGCAATCTGAACGGCTTGCTGCTCTGTCACAGTTTGGGGTTCCGCAACTGCGGTTTGACTAGTTACAAGAACCTGATCAGCTGCCGACGCATCGCTAGTCACTACCGAGTCTGCATTTACAGTGCTTACCCCCAATAGCGTCATTGAAACGGCTGCTGTCGCAATGGCCACAGTTACCCAGCGCTTCTTAACCTTTCGCATCTTGTAATGCAATTTTGTTTCTCTCTCCATGAAAAACTCCTTTATCTTTATTTATTCGATAATTGAAATAGTATTTCTCATCAAAATATTTCAACATCCTAATTATCATAACATATCATTGGATTTATTACTAGTCAGTTATATTAATTTTACAAAAATATTTCCTGTTTTTTAATAAAGACAACTTCAAATCAAAATTGGCTTCAATTGTTTGCACTTAGTTAGGCTCAAAAAATTAGAAGCAAACAAGTCAAGGCCTTAGATAAATCCGTTATCACTGGATTTAACACGGCAAGTCCTATGGGATCTTGGCTAAAGCCCTCACTAACTCGCCTACCGCAATAATATCGATTGCTTCGGCTCGTATCGCAAGGCCTTAGATAAACCCGTTATCGCTGAATCTAATACAATACGAGACTGAGCAAAAACTCTCCAGTATTCCTATTTTGGAATAAACGCTTGGTTCAGTGCAGGCGAAGCAAAAATACAGTAAACTGAAGTCATTGACTTATTGTTTCGATTTTTAAAAAGTATTAAAAAATCTTCGTGCAGCTCTATAAAGAAAGGCAAGAAAAAAATCTGAGACAAAAGTCCAGATTCTTTAACATTGTTTTAAATTTACTAGATGGACGCAGTGGTTAGGAATAAGACTGGTTAGCTAGGCTAACTTAGTCTCATCCCTGCACAGTTCATGAGATACTTTACCACCAATGAACCACTGTTGATTGGCTTATTTTGCAACTGGGTGCTTTTTAATTTTTAGACACCTACCTTAAACACTACTGGACTGTTTAAGGACTACGCAAGGAGTAGTGGCCAGCCTAAATTGTGATGAACGCCGTTCATCCTATCTCCATCCTCAAAAGGTCTTACGACTTAACAAGACACCTCTACTTTATCATAAAGAAAAAGTAGTGAGGACTGTCACTGTCTCCCGTCGGAGATTTCCTCACTACTAATCTTAGTATGTTTGAGCTGTGCAGAGGTGGGTTAAAAAGCTCTGGTAGAGCTTTTTAATCGGGAAATAAAGCTTGCTGCAAAGCAAGTGTCAAAATACTCCAGTGGACTTTGGCAGTCTGGGAATAATAGACTGCCAAAGCCTGCCACTTAAAAACAGGACAGGGGCAAAGATCTGAGTCCTAAAACAAGAGAGCTAGGGACATCAAAGCCGCGATTTTATCACGATTTACTGATTGAATCCTACTCCCAACTTCCTCTTTGTTTATTTATGAATGATTTTTTTGACCCTTGCTACCTCTGCCTGTGGAATGAACATAACCGCCTGACGATTTTTGTAATCTAAGGGCTCTCCCGCCATGGTTAAGAGTTCATAACCTAATTTCTTTCCCATAATAGTTGCCGCTGCATAGTCCCAAGGGGAAATCGACGAGCAATAACCAAAGAACTCACCTTCCAGAACCCGACTCATACTGATACCAGCACTCCCTAAGACTCTGACACCAAGAAGCTCCTTGGAAAAGTCAGCTAAGCCAAGGTAGTTATTAGCATACATACTGCCATTTGCTCCCAGCAGTTGGCGACTCAAGGGACGAGCCTGATAAGAGAGTAAAGGACGACCGTTACAAGTTACTTCAAAATGGCCACCGCCGCTATAAAGCTTATCGCCTGTAACATCATAGATGAGACCAAATTTGCCAATTCCTTCCTCGTAGTAGGCAATCATAATCGCAAAGTCTCGCTTTTGAGCGATAAAATTGACCGTTCCATCAATTGGATCCAAGACCCACACATGACCTAACTGGAGATCATGATAGAGGCCGTTTTCTTCTCCAAGGATATAATCATCAGGATAGGCTTGCTGAATACACTCAACCATAAAATCTTGCGTATCCTTATCAATATTAGTGACCAGATCATCAAAACGGGTCTTTTCCTCAATCTGTAAATCTTCTGTCATCCGTTTACGGACGTAATCCGCTGCCTGTCGAATTAAGTTCTGAGCAAATTTAAATTTAATGTCCAAGGGAAATCCACCCTTCTTCTTTTCTTTTTGCTTTTGCTGCTTGAAGAGCTCGATAGCTGGAGTAGCCGCTAGCTTTTTCAAAAGCACGGTCAATCTGTTTTTCTTCCATCTTGCTTGGTATCACCTTTTTGAAGTCCCGATAAGCTTCCATAAAGGCTTTAACATCAACTCTGGATTCATAAGCCTCTTCAACACGATTCAAAAAAGAAAGCACTGATGAAATCTCGTCAGTGCTCCATGAAGAATCGAGCGAATAAGAATAATTCTTAGTCATGATTTCTCTCTAATTCTGCTCTAATTGTTGCTTGACGTAACTCTTGCTCCCGATAATGGCGAGGCAAAAAGGCTCGAATTTCATCTTCGTTAAAACCTATTTGCATCCGCTTTTTATCCAAGATGATTGGTCGACGAAGCAAGCTTGGATTTTTAGCAATCAAATCAATTAATTCTGAAATGGATAAATCGTCAACATCTATATCAAGTTTTTGAAAAACCTTTGAGCGTGTCGAAATGATATCTTCAGTTCCATTTTCGGTCAAAGCTAAAATAGCTCGTAATTCATCTGCCGATAAAGGACTGGTAATAATATTATGTTCTTGAAAAGCTACCTCATGGTTGGTTAACCAGGCGCGGGCTTTACGACAACTAGTGCAGCTAGGCGATAAAAATAGTGTAATCATAAAGTCATTAATAACCCTTTCACCCTGCCATTATACACAAAAAAAGCCAAAAATTCCAGATAAAATTAAGCCAACCCATATCACTAACTAGAGATTTAGAAGGGCCAATCGTTAGCCAGTTTTTGATCTTGCCGGAGCTGGTCAACTAAGTCATCTATTCCGTTGAATTTAATCATCTCACGAATTTTATATAACCAGATGATTTCAAGCTCTTCACCATAGATGTCCCCAGAGAAGTCAAAAATATTGGCTTCCAAACGGAGGGTAGTCCCGCCGAAGGTAACATTCTTACCAATGCTAGTCATGGCTCGGTACCTCTGTCCCTTTAACAAGATATCCGTGACGTAGACCCCATCGGCGGGAAGAAAAGTCCGGTCAAGAGGAGCCAGATTAGCTGTTGGAAAACCAATAGTTCGGCCTCTTGCGTCTCCATGAACGACAAGCCCTCTAGTTGAAAACTCATGTCCTAAGAGCTGATTAGCCTTGTCAACTTGACCTTGACTAATCAAGTTACGGATGCGAGTAGAGGAAATCTTTTGCCTATCTTGGGTGACTTCTGCCACTTTGACAAGTTGACCAGAAAAATTTCTTGCCAAGTAATCCGCATCGCTTCGATCATGGCCAAACTTATAATCAAAACCAACAACAATCGTTTGAGCTTTCAGAGCCTTAATATAGGTCTTAATAAACGCATCAGAAGCTATTTGTGCGAAGTTTGACGTGAAATTTGTCAGATAGAGATAGTCCACCCCGTAATCCGCAAACTTAGCATAGCGTTTCTCTGGGGAAAGAATATGATTAAGTAAATCAGGTTCAAAACGTGAGAAAGCTAATTTAGGAGACTCATAAAAAGTCAGGACAGCCATTTTTAACTGTTTTTCCTCAGCCAATGCCTTGGCGCGGTCAAAAAGAACCTTATGTCCCTTATGAAGGGCATCAAAATAGCCCAAAACAAGGACTGTTTCCTCTTCTTGTCGAATATCGTGATAATCTTTAATTGAAATAATTTCCATTGCTTCTCAAATAAAAACCTTACGCGGTTTGTAGCTCTGATCACACTTTTCTAAAATAGCTACCAAATGTCCCTGATAGAAGGCCGCCAAGATCTGTTCTTGTGACTCTTCAGTTTGCAAGTCAATAAAGCGACCAAATGAGATATCCTGCTTTTGTTTATCAGACAGGTCTACATGGGGAAGATCTAAGACACCATACTCGATTGGCAAAAGAAAATCATAGTCTCCCGCAGCAACCCTATCAGCAAGTTCAGATAAAGTATAGGCTTGCTCAAGCTGCAATCCGGCTGAAGCAGTTCGCCTGAGAGCAGACATATGGCTGGCATAACCAAGCCTAGCCCCTAAATCAACTGCCAAAGTCCGAACATAGGTTCCCTTGCTACAGGATACTCGAAAATCAAAATGACATACACCATCTTCAAAGCTTAAGGGAGATGTCCGAACAAACTCTCCAATTGTCACTTGACGCCGAGGACGCTCAACAGTCTCACCTGCCCTAGCATACTCATAAAGCTTGCGACCATTGACTTTGACAGCAGAATACATAGGCGGTATTTGTGTGATTTTCCCTAAAAAGCTAGACATGGCTTGGTCAACTTGTTCATCTGTCAGTTGCTCCTCCCTACTAATAGGAGTTTTATGAACAAGCTGGCCACTAGCATCCTCGGTAGTAGTCGAATAACCTAGGGTAACCTGCCCCTCATAAACCTTACCGCTTTCGGTCATGTATTCTAAGACACGGGTTGCCTTGCCAACCGCAATAGGCAGAACTCCCGTCACATCGGGATCAAGGGTACCTCCGTGGCCAATTTTTTTTTCTTGCAAAATCTTTCGCAATTTAAAAACTGCATCATGACTGGTCATACCAGCTTCTTTTTTAAGATTAATAATACCGTTAATCATTCTGATATTATACCTTTTTTTGGAACTAAAAGAAAGGGAGTGGAAAAAACCAAAAATTGAAAATTTTGGTTCTCCCCACATCCTGGTTTTAAAGTGATAACCTGAAACGGTCTCTCCTCAGACCGTTTTTGACACTTGCTTTGCAAGTTTTATTTCCCGATTCAAAAAGTCTCCCAGACCTTTTGAATTGAGGCTGGAAATAAGATGAACGATGGCCATCACATTCGTTTAGGTTTTCTGATTTGGTACAGGAGTATGACTTCTTGGCGTAGCCAACAAGTCTTGCTCCCAAGCACTAATCCAAGAGTTTATTCTAAAACAGGTACTGGACGAGTTTTATACGAAAACTACAAAGAATGCAAAAATTCCCTCCCTATGATATAATCAAAGCGAAAAAAATTATATTTAGACTACTAGCTCGTCCCTAGTAGTCTTTTTCTGTGCTAAAAATTCAGAATAAGTCATCTGTCCTTTTAAGAGGATATAGGCTATTTTTAATAATTGATGTGCTAGGGCAATTGTTGCTTTCTGTGGACCACGCCGATTTTGAATCTGATAAAATCGTTCCACTAAGGGACTTCCTTTTTGATTCCTAGCGGCAAAAGCGGCTTGACATAAGCATTTTTTCAAATAGGAATTACCATGTCGAATCTTGGTACTACGTTTCTTGCCAGCACTCTCATTATTACCAGGACAAAGTCCTGCCCAAGAGGCTAAATGTCCAGCAGTTGGAAACTGGCTCATGTCAACACCAACCTCAGAAATGATGACAGAAGCTGTAATCACATCGATACCAGGAATAGAATCCAAAACTTCTACTTGTTTCTCGTATTGTGATAGATAGCTATTGATTCGCTCTTCCAACAACTCAATCTGCTTCTGATAAAAATCATAAATCTCCAAGGACTGCTTTAACATAAAGCAATGATGGTCAGAGAAATAACCATCCAAGGCTTCCAGAAGTTGTGGCACTTTCTTCTTCAAGGTGGTATAAACTGATTGATGGACAATGCGAGGAGTAATAGGCGTCTTATCAATCAATAGTTGAAGGAGATGACGACCAGAAGCACCCATAATATCTTCGATATACGTCGTTATCTTAATGCCGCCTGACTGAAGAATTTTATGAATACGATTGGTTTCACGATTACGGCTTTCCACATAATGTTTTCGTTGTCTGGTCAACTCTCTCAATTCTTGGATGGTTTCATCGGGAACGAAACTCCGAGGAAGCAGACCAATCCGTGTTAATTTAGCAATCCAGTGAGCATCTTTCTTATCGGTTTTCTGACCCGGAATGGCCTTCATGTGAGCTGGTTGAGCGAGTATCAACTCGAAGTCATCACATAGAGCATGCCAGACAGGTCGCCAATAAACACCGGTGCTTTCCAGACCAACGGCTTCCACATGAAATTGTCTAAGAAAATCGTGGCAAGCACGTAGGCCTTTAGTTGTTGTATCAAAAGTTGCCATCTCACGCTTTGGACGAGTTGAGGTGAGTGACCCATGTAAAATACAAACAACAATATTGGCTTGATGGACATCAATACCTGCACAAGATTGATAGAGAACATCCATGACAATTCCCTCCTTCCTAAAATAAGAGAGCTTATCTACCGAATTTTAGTCGTATTTTTATACTCATGCTTATCGCATATTTTGGGGTGCTCGTCAGTAGAGTGGATCAGTTTTGCCCTCGATTACTAGAATCATTAACTCGTCAACCACAAAGCCCTCACTAAGATTATACACCTAGTGAGGGCTGTGTGTCCGTTTTCATTATTCTGTGGGTGAGGGCGGAGCCATCATGGATGTCTTGCTCAGTGCCTTTGGCTTTTTACTTATTCGATGATATCACGTTGGTTATCTCCTTCTAACTCAAAGAAGGGTTGAATATCTTGAACATATTCCAGTACCCCTTGAAAATGTCCAGCTTGATCACGAACAGCAGCGTAGGTGACATACACAAACTGACCTCGCTTTTGCGATTTAAACCACATGGTCACCTTATCTTGTTGGCCTGATTTCAACAACTCAAAAACACGTTTAACCTTATCTAAAACCTTAGGCGGATGGCAGAGCTCAACATGGCGGCCAATTTGACTGGGACTTCTTTTAAAAATCATCTCCTGTGCAGGGACACTATTGTTGTAGTACTGAAAAATATCGTCTTTATTAACAAAAGTCACTTCCAAGGGCAGATGGTCCAAAATTAAATTGGCCTGCTCAAGCGACAGGTAACCATTGGTAAATTTCTGCGGAGTATGGCGGTCAACTTCCTCTCCTCGTGCTTTAGGAATGAAACTGATTTTAAATTGCCCTGCCGGTGTATCAATGACTTGCTCCTGCCCTTCTGACAAGTGGTATTCTGAAGGAGCTTGCTCTGCTAAATTCTCAGCAGATCCCTGCCCTTCTGTCTGGTCGGAATGCTTTTCAAAATCCTCTCTCTTGGGCAACCACTTCTCCTCAGGTCTGACAATGGCATAACCAATCGCATCACTTTCCTCAGCAATTTTCAACCAGTCATCTTGAGTAAAAATCTCTAAAAGAATCATCAGCAAGATCGATTCTTCTTTAAAAATCATCTCTTCAAATTCATGAGCAAATGCTTCAAAAGCCTGACTGATAGAAGTAACTGGAACATCTGGAAGCTGGTTAACCTGAAATTCTAATTTTTTAAAGAGGTCCCGAATCTCATCATCCACACCCCACATCACCCGAGGTGGGGAATCATGCCCGTAAGCCTCCATGATTGGAAAAAAGAGATCTTCCTTACGCTGATAGTGCAGCTGAAATTGACCTAACAAGGTCAACTGATGTTTCAGCCCTTTAATGATATCAGCTTGGAAATCTTCATTTTCAGACTGGTCCAAATTATCTAAAATCCGCCGAATCCTTAATAAAGCTCCTCTCAAAGCCAAATTTTCCTGTTTGAAAACATAAACAGGATGACCAAGATGATCAGCATCTGCTACCTCCACCTCTTCCACTGCATTCTTAAACAGATTAGCATGAACATCACAGAGATCCATAACATCTTCAAACGTCACACCAGATTTTTCATCAGACATCAGTTCATGCTCCATAAGGGAAATTTCTAAAGCCGAAACGCCTTTAAAGGTCTTATCGAAACGCTCTTGAACCGCCTCAGGACTAGCTCCGTGGTGAAGGTCTAGAAGAATATCTTTTAGTATTTCGATACGATTATCAGTCATCTCAGTCTCCTTTCACCTCATAACCATTGAATTCCAGCGTTCGCTTAATCTTTTCCAAAGGAACATTAGCTAGTTTAGAACCAGCTTTTAAGCTAGTAGCTTGGCCGAGGGTCTTTAACATTACCGGATTAGCTAGAGGTTTGAAACCCAACTCAATCAAAATGTCTTTTAGTTCTGGGTGCTCTTTGACTATTTGAGCAACCGGTTGAGATAAATCTATAGTATTGGTCATCAGCATGACTCACTTTCTCTTTTAATAATCTTATTATAACAAAAGTAAAGCCAAGTAATCCGGACAGAGAAAGGTTAGTCCGCTTTTTTTAGCAAGTCCCTATAATCGATCCAAAAAAGCCTCGATCTTAAATCGAGACTTTCTCCTACTCTTATTTTGCTTCCCAGTAACGCACTGTAAAATAAGTAGTTGTTGTGATACCAGTTTTACTGTCATAGGTAGTAGAACTTGAACTACTATCACCACGCCAATAATATTGGGTGAAGTCCGTTCCTTCCGTTGGAATGACATTGTCATTAATATCCACATTATGGACATTTAAATCATAGTAGGTACGATAATAATTAGGATTTGGAGCAGTACCATAGCGATTAGTCTCAGTCCAACCGAGAGCTGAAACAGTTGAAGATGCTGCCAACATAGCTCCAGCTAAAGCTGAAGTGAGAAGAAATTTTTTGATAGGTGATTTCATAAAAGTTGAATCCTTCCTTCTTAAAGTAATGATAGCTGAGTTACCTCAACCAATCTATTTTATAAGACAACGGATTCCTAATCTAGTACCTTATCCTCAAATGTTTCCTATTTGGCCTAGAATGTTCTTCTGCCACAACTATTTAGTAGGCTGCTACTATTATTTCCATCTTTTAATTTATAGTTAGATTAAATCAATGCCAACAGTTGCTATTCACCTCCTCCTGAATTGGCAGGGACGTGAAAAAAGGTCCAGTGAAGCTTTTACGTTGGGAATTGAGCTGATATGATTACTAGTCATCACAACCTCTTTTGCAGTTCCACTGCGAAAAAACCATTAGACTAAAAGATGTGTTGAACACCTTGTTCGCTATCCTTTTAAAATCAATGGAACCGCTAAACTGTTAATTTGATTTGAACTGAGTATTTATTGGACTTATATTGGATACAAAAACAATAACTCACACCAAAACAGAGCTGGGAATATCCCAGCTCTGTTTGAGTCGCATTCAAGTTTAAATATAGCGAACGGATGTTAGTTCACCAGTATCTGCATCAAAGGTATAGATACGGTTGTCAATTTTTACAGTTGTTCCCTTAGCTTGTGTACCATCAGGATTAAAGTAGAGATGCTGACCACGGATATCACGGAATCCTGTTACAGCAACCCCGTCATAACCAAAGAAATACCAACTACCATTAACGAGAACGAATTGATTGGTAACTCGATCACCAGTGTTTGCATCGTAGAAATACTTATGACCATTGGCATCTGTAACCACGATTCCCTTAGCTTGCTGACCAGTTTCAGCATCAAAGTACATGTGACGAGATTGGATGATTTGATGACCGCGAACCGCATAACCATCTGCCCCCATATAGTACCATTGATTGGAACCTGCCTTCGTTTCTAGGAAGCTGTTGGTCACCAAAGCACCTGTATCAGCATCATAGAAACGCAATCCTTTAGCATCACGAACAAAACGACCTTTAGCTTGCTGACCTGTCTTGGTGTCAAAATAAAGCTTTTGACCATTGATGGTCTTTTCACCCTTGGCAATATGGCCGTTTTCATCAGCATAGAACCAAGCATTGTTGCCTGTTGAGAAGAAAGTGGAAACAGCTAAATCACCAGTATCGCCACGATAGAAGGAAGTATTGCCATCCTTATCTGTCACAAAATCTCCCTTGACTTGGGCACCAGTCTTAGCATCAAAGTAAAGCTTTTGCCCTTTAACGGTTTGCGCCCCCTTAGCGATAAGGCCTTGGTCATCTGAATAGTACCAATGACCATCTTTATTGAAGAATTGCCCTTTAACAAGATTCCCTGTATTCTTATCGAAATACCGCGTTTGTCCAGCCTTATCCGTTACAAAGTCTCCCTTAACTTGGAATCCTTCTTCATCGTAATATTGAACATTACCATGAATCGTCACCAAACCTACAGACATAAAGCCATAATTGTCAAAATGACGGAAGCGTAATTGACCTTTGGAATCAGTCATCGCAAACCATTCATTATTGCGGCTTCCCTTATACATAACGCCAGTTTTACCATAGTAGACAGAACGTCCATGCTCATCTTCCATAACAGCGTCTTTCAGCATCACACCATTTGGCAAGAAGTAATAGAATTTCGTGTTAATAACGTTAGGTCCAGTAACCATGTGACCAGTGTAGTCAAAGTAGTATGTGTTTCCTGCTACTGTAACAAAGTCAGATTTAGCCTGATTACCAGCAGTGGTAAAATAGGTCATTCCCTTGCCATCATTGTAGAAACCAGTTTTAGCTTCCTTATTACCAGTCAGTACAGCTGGTAAAAACTCACCCTTTTCATTGACAGTGAAGTACTTACCAGTACCTTCATCGTTAAGAACGTAATCAGTACCACGACCGAGAACATTAGTACCATTAAAGTACTGAGCAGACCACTCCTTCAACTTCACAGATGAATCAATTGGTTTACCAGTTGAAATCATCTTAGTGGTAAACATTTCAGGATACTGCTTCTGCAATTCAGCTAAGAATTCACCACCGTATTTTGCTTGGAAATCTTTCCCTGAGCTCTTGGTGTTAGCCAAGTAAAGCTTATTCACCATCGGTTGGTCAATTTTTACACGGCCATAGTTGTCAACACGACTAGCCGTAACAACTTCCTTACCTGGCAATTGATAGATTTGATCTGGTACCCAGTCAGCAATGGCTTGAATTCCAGCTGCATGGAGGGCCTTCAGGGCGTTAGCTAAGTCTTCCTTAGAACCGTATTTGTTATTCTTGCTCATGGCAAGGTCATAACGGTCACTGAAGGCATAGCCATTTTGGATAATAGAATCCAAGAAGGTGCCATCCGTAGCTGAGACGTACTGAGGTGCCATCTCAAATGACGTTACGCCCCAAGCCTTGAAGAGATCCGTATTTTCAGCAATTTTCTTATTAGTATACTGAGCATCTTTTTGAACAAAATCTTGGAAGTTTGAGAAACCTTCGTAGATTAATTGTGAATCAAGAGCCTGACTAGCTGTGTAAGACTTGTCACCCTTAGCATTAGCTTTAGTTGAAGCAGCTACACGGATATCTTGGTCAGACTTAGCTCCAACGGGTACCCAGACTGAAAGGTAACCATTGACTTCAACTTGTTTGTAACCCTTGATTTCGCTACCTTTGAAAGTAATGAAACCGTCCTTGTCAGCAACCTTGGTCAAGTTTGTATCTGAATCATTGAGATATTTTTGCAGTCCCTTATCGGTTGTCAAAAGCAATGGACGATACGCTTGGCCGGCATGGATTTTACCAACATTAACCTTGATTTCTTCATTAGCATCCAACTCCAATTCAGGGTTGTTAGCAATCAAGCTGAACATACCTGATGTTTTAGCCAGTTGACCGCCGGTCATATCATCGGCAGACATGACATCTTGGCCAAAACGAACAGATACTAATACTTCGCTGTTACCCAGCACACTTCCGCTATCAGGATTTTTAGCCTTCATAGCGGCTGAAGGTGTATAAGCCTTATGTTCCATGGTTTGACCACCAGCTGCGTAACGAATACGGGCACGCAGGAGAGTGTTGATGGCATCATAATACGGCGATTTGGTTTCCATATATTGGCCATCATCAGTGAAGAGGTCACCATAGTAGACCCGAGTCACTGATTCCATATTGGACAGCATAATCGCATAGGCTGCAGGAATATTATAGTGCGTATAGTGTTTTTCAACACTGTTCATGTCCTTGTTGTAAATGTCAAAAGCCTGTTTCAATTGATCCAAAGTGAAAGTGAAACCATCTGTCGTTGGATCAATTTTTTCTTTAATAATTTGAGCAATGACAGTCTGAACTTCTGAGTCATGCGCCCGAACAAAGACATAAGATGGTTGAGTATCACCATACTTATCATCTTTAGTCCGGTCAGTCAGGCCGTATTCTGACTTAATCAAGGTTGACAGGCCTGGAGTCCGCTCGCTAAGTGGGCGCGTCAATGTATAAAGAAGCGAAAGACGCAACCCATTATCCATAGCTAAAGCGGCACCGTTGGTATCTTGGTTATAATAATTATCATTGTATGACCAAGCTTCCAAAATTGAGATATGAGCTAGGGCTTGTGCTTCTGATTTATCGACACCATAAACAGCATTAAAGTAGTTGGTATAGAGCTGCAAAGTATCAGCGTCAACATTATCCACCGCATCAACACGGATACCATCAAAGTTAGCATCCTTATCACCCATGACGATAGAACCCCAGTTCATAAGATAGTGAATTTGGTTAAGCATTTCTGCCTGAACGACTGGGTTAGAGTTGTCCACGTCATTGGCCAGAAGGAATTCATAACCTCCGTATTCGTCAGCCTTAGAGTAATGGGTCTTACCATCTTGACGAGTTGGTGTGCGGTTAAGCAAGCGATATTTTGAATCTGCCCACTCGGTTAATTTATTATTGGTATAGAGCAAAGCACCGCCTTGTAAGTGGTCATTCTTATCAAATTGCTCACTATCACTATTCCAACGAGATTGAGTAGCTACAAAGGCAGCCATAGCATCACGTAACCAAGCGGTCCCTTGTTCCTTGCTGATGCGTTGCTCGATCTTCATTTGAATCATTTCAGCGGCTGTATTTAAAGCAGTCTGAGAGTTTTTAGTTGTAAATTCTTCTTTGCCCCCCAAAGCCTTGCTCATGTAGTTGAGATAGGCTACTTGAGTATCCTTATCTGGCCACCAGCTTGTCAGAACTGGACGTAGGTCAGTTTCTTTGGAATCAACCCAAGTCTTACCATTTTCAAGAATCTTAGTCGGACGATACCAGCTTTCTGCTGTTAAATAACCATCCACCAATTCAAAACTTTTTGCTGATGAGTCAAAAGCTTTATTGTTGATCGAAAAGTCCGAAACAAGCGGTGTTAGCCCTTGACTAAACGAATAGGTTGACGTTGATGACAGCGCACCTGTTTCAGCATCAAAGTAGAGAAGTTGACCCTTAACAGTGATGGCAAAGTTCTTTTTATAGGAACCATCAGCCATGACATAGTAATACTTCCCATCAACTTTTTTGATGTTGTCAAGAGAAAGCGCTGCTGCCTCTTCTTGGTCTGACAAATCAGCGCCTTTTTCAGCCGTACGATTCTCAGCAGCAGGTGCTGCTTCTGACACAGCCGTGTTCGTATTATTTGAAGCTGCTGCCTGTGGGGCTGCTGGAGCTGCTGGTTGATTATTAGCTGAGACGCCATCAACATTTTGGACTTGATCAGTTTCTGAGTTCGTATCTACTGAACTTACTGCCGCTTGTTCAGAAGTTGCCTTGGCATCGGTTGCCTGCGCAGCGTCAGAATCTACTACTTCTTTATTCTGACTAGCAGAGGTGTTTTGTTCAGCACTAGCTGAAGCACCATTTCCTATGTCATCGGCAGAAACAGTCTGACTGGCAGCACCAGCGCCAATGACACTAGCAAGGCCAGCAGAAGCAACAGCAATGGTCACCCACTGTTTCTTAACCTTATGCAACTTGTAACGTAATTTTCTTTCCATGAAAATCATTCTCCCTTTAAATTTTAATAGTGAAATATTATTGACCTAAAAATTATTTCACTCACCAAACTATCTTAACACTTTTTCAAAAAAATTACTAGTTATTTACATTATCTGCTATTTGAGAAAACGCTTTTTTGCAGATTGCTGAACTCAAGGTCTTAAAAGGGACTTACGTGTCTTCTTTTCTTGTTACAATATCATGACAAAGCTCTTTTTTCTCTAAAAAACAGCCTCCTAACGAGTGAACATTAGAAAATCATGTTCAAAAGTCAGAGACTGTTTTTTTATAAAGGAGATAGGATTACCATCTTGAAGCAATCCCTTGGTTATTGAACCAGTACCATTGGTTATCACCGATATTATACCAACGGTTGGTAATCATGTCACCGGAACCTGCTGCAAAATAACGAAGATTACCGTCCTTATCCCAGATAGCCTTACCCTTAGCTTGGATACCATTATCATCAAAATAGAGCGTTTGGCTTCCAATCTTTTGAAGGCCAGTGACAACACGACCAGCATCATCGACATAAACCCAGTTGTTATCAGCTGTTGAGTACCAACCCTTACCAGCTAAATGTCCTTGATCACGGTCGTAAAAGCGAAGAACTCCTGCTTCATCCTTAGCCGTGCCACCCTTGACTTGGACACCATTAGGCTGGAAGAAGACTTTTTGTCCAGCAATCGTTTGGCTGCCTGTCAAAAGCTTGCCATCCTTGCGATAGCCCCATTGGTTATCACCCAGTGCTTCCCAAGCTCCTTGATTGTTTGGTTCTGGACTTGGCGTATTCCCCATAATCAAATCACCTTCATTGGCATCAAAGCTATAAGTTTTACCATTGATAGTCAGAGTTTGACCCTTGACTTGGTAGCCATAGGCGTCAAAGTAGAGGGTACGATTATCAAGAGAAACGAGACCGACAGCGATGGAGCCATCACCGTTAAAGTAACGCCATTTATCTTGACCGTTTACCTTGAACTCGACAAATCCCTTATTTGTCCAAGTTCGACCGTTATCATCATAATAGTAAGCCTTCTTGCCATCATACCAAACACCTTCTTTGAGCTGCTTACCATTAGGCATGAAGAGGTAGGTAGTATTGCCAATCTTGGTTTGTCCAGTAGCCATCTTACCATTGGCATCGAAATAATACCAGCTGCCAGCAATTTCCTTAAATTGATTCTTGACTTCTTGACCATTATTATCAATATAATGAATACCACCATTCTTAGAAATGAAACCATTAGCTGGAGCTTGTGGCTGACCGTAGGTATTATTGAGATTGGTTGGTAAGAAGAATTGACCAGCACCTAAATTGAGGTACTTATTATTATCGCTGAGAACATATTTAGCCCCACGTCCTAAGATATTAGAGCCGTTGAAATATTTAGCTGACCAGTTAGTAATTTTGACCGATGGGTCAATTGGTTTGCCAGTTGAAATCTGCTTAGTCGTGAAGAGACTTGGATAAAGCTTCTGCAATTCATCCAAGAATTTACCGCCATACTGCTCTTGATAATCACCATAAGTCTTGGTATTAACTACATAAGGTGTCCTGTTAATCGTCGCACCAGCCTTAGGTCTACCGTATTGGTCAACCCGTGTTGCAGTCACGACTTCTTTACCTGGCAGGTTATACATCTGATCCGGTACCCAGTCCGACAAGACCTTAATACCAGCATTATGGAGACCCTTGATAGCATTGGCCAAATCTTCTTTGGAGCCGTACTTGTTATTCTTACTCATAGCCAGATCATAACGGTCGCTAAAAGCATAACCATTCAAGATGACAGAATCCAAGAAAGTGCCATCTTCGGATGATACGTACTGCGGTGCCATTTCAAATTGGGTAATGCCCCATGACTTGAAGAGATCCGCATTCTTAGCAATCACCGCATTGGTGTATTGTTCAGGTGTCTTAGCAAAAGCTTGGAAGTTTGAGAAACCTTCATAGATCACTTGGGAATCCAGAGCATCACTTTGAGTATAGATATTGGAAGAATTATTGCGATTGGTGTTAGGAGCTACACGAACATCTTGATTGTCAGCGGCACCCACGGGTACCCAAACCTGAATCATTCCTGAGACTTGAACATTAGCAACGCTGCGCAGTTCAGAAGCGCTGAAATTCAAACGACCCTGCCCATCAGTATATTTGTACTGATTGCTGCTAACATCACTATCATTAAGATAGGTTGCAATTCCATCCTTAGTTGATAAAAGAAGAGGGCGGTAGGCCTGATTCTTATGAGCAGCACCCATATCAAGCGTCAAACCATTATAGGATTGGAAATTAGGCTTATTATTAATCAGGACAGCCATGCCAGAAGTGCGAGTTTCTGCTGTCCCAGCATCAATAGCAGTATCGGCTCCCTTACCATAACGCACAGAGGTTAAGATACCGCTGCCCCAGCCTTGTACATACCCAGCTGTTTGACCGCCAGCCACATATTTAATGCGTGCCTTGAGCAACGTTTCAATGGCATCATGGAATGGCGTCTTAGTTTCCATGTACTGACCATCGTCGGTGTACATATCACCATAATAGACACGAGTTACCGTATCCTTATTTTGTAACATCCAAGCATAAGCCATTGGCAAATTATTTGGATAGTACTGCTTATCAACAGCCTTCATATCTTGATTGTAAATATCAAAGGCCTTATTTAAATCATCTAAAGTAATATTGGTCAGGCCATCGGCGTTCGTTTTCCCCAGACGTTCCCGAATAATTTTCGCAATTCGCGTTTGGACTTCGGAGTCATGGGCACGAATAAAGACATAGTTTGGAACTGGATTACCATTTTTAGCATACCGGCGATCCTTCAGACCAACTTTAGGTAACAGGCTGATGTAATCATTCCCCCGTTGACTGGCCGGATAAGCAAAGGCTGCCAGCATATAGCTACGTTGTGAATTATCAATAGACAGCGAGAAGTTGTTCTGATCCTTAACATAGTCATTATCATTACCCGACCAAGCCTCTAAAATAGATAAATGATCAATGGCATTCTTTTCATTTTGATCAACGCCGTATTTAGCCTTGTAGTAATCCCGCTGAATCTGCAGGAGATCGGCGTCAACATTATCAACTGCATCGACCCGAACTCCGTCGAAATTAGCGTTCTTATCTCCCATGACAATCTCACCCCAGTTCATGAGGTAGTGGAAATGATTGAGCTGTTCTGCTTGAACAACTGGGTTGGAATTATCAACATCGTTGGCCAAGAGCAATTCATAACCAGCATAGTTAGTTGTGAAATATTTTTGTTTACCCGTTTGGAAGGTTGGGTTGCGATTGAGCAAACGCCAATCAGAATTAGCATGAGCCGTTGCTTCGTTATTGCTAAAGAGCAAGGCTCCACCCTGCAGGTGATCCTGATTAGGATAAACGGTTGGATTTTCAGAGGCAAGGCTCCATTGATTTTGCGATTTAACAAATTGCGACATCTTGTCACGCAGCCAAGCTGTGCTGCCTTCCGAAGCAATTTTCTTTTCAATAGCCGCCTGAATCGTTTGGACGGCTGTCTCAAGATTCGCTGAGTTTGGTGAATAGGAGCCTGAAATCAAACCTTCCTTGACCCAATAATTAGCGTAAGCAGCTTTAGTAGCTGCATCAGGCCACCAAGTCATCAGGACAGGACGCATGTCTGATTCAGTACTAGTCTGCCAACTTTCTCCATTCTTTAAAATCTTCCGTGGACGATACCAAGAATCAGCCGTCACATAATTGTCAACCGTTTCAAAACTAGAAACATCGTTGGTGAAGGCTTGATTATTAGCCGCATAAGTATCTGGTGCTACCTGATTATCATTTTGATTAACCTGTGGTGTTTCGGCCTGAGCCTGACCAGTCTGAGCGTCAAAATAATAAGTCTTGCCATCAATCACGGTTGAATAATTTTTCAAACGCTGACCGTTAGCATCCACATAGTAGGTTTGGCCATCCACATTTTCCAAATGACCTGGCTGGTCGCTAGTTTGAGGAACAGCTTGGCCGTCTGTTGCAGCATCTTCAGCAGTCTGAGGCTCGATTCCTCCCGCCGGTTGATTAGCACCAGCATTATCGCCTGCTGGACTTGTTTGAGCATTCGCAAAATTAAGACCAGTGAAAATTCCACTTGGAGTATCGAACTTATAGTCAGTAGGCTCTTTAGGAATCAAGTGGGCAACTTGAGTATTCCCTCCGTTACCATCAGTCGTGTCAGCAGCAACAACCTGCCCACCTGCTAGAAAACCGACTGCAAAAGTGGTCACACCGATAGCTACCCATTGCTTTTTAACCTTATGCAATTTGTAGCGCAGATTTTTTTCCATGAATATCATTCTCCTGTAAAAATAAAAGTTATTTGATAATTTTAGTTTTGATATCCAAACTATTTTAATTATCAATTTATTTTAACATGAAATTAAATTATTCTGGACCTTTATTAAAAAATGTCATCTTTTTGTAAGCATCTGGTAATTATAACGGTTTCTTTAATTTTAAATGTAAAAACGGCTGAAAATCTTATTGTTCAGCCGCATTACTATTATTTAGAGTAAATCAATAATTAATTTGATATTGAGTAGGGTCAGTATCAAGGCAATACCATAGGCTAAAATAGTATTCCAGCGAGCATTACGATGCTGCCCCATTAATTCCTTGCTGGAGGTGAAATAAATAAGTGGAAAAATTGAAAAAGGCAAGGCTAGTGACAGAAAAACCTGTGAATAGACAATTAGCTGATCCAACACCTTCTCCTTGCTCCCCCAAATTAAGGTAGCCAGAATGACTGGTAAGAGAGCCAGCAAACGGGTAACTAACCGAATAAACCACTGAGGCAATCGCAGGTGAATGAATCCCTCCATGACAATTTGGCCAGTCAAGGTTCCTGTAATCGTCGAGTTTTGCCCACTCGCCAAGAGGGCAATCGCAAAGAGAGTTGACAAGAGACCGCTGGCAACACTGCCTGCAATGGACGGATCTGCCAAAGCATTATACATCTGAGCAAAAGCCGAGATTTGGCTGGCATGGCCATAAAAAAGGGCAGCACCAAGAATCAAAAGTAAGGAATTAACGATAAAAGCAAGGCTTAACTGAATATTTGAATCCCAAGTCATAAAACGAACGGCCTGTTTAACAGAGTCTGGATTCTCATAATCCACCCGTCTGGTTTGTGAAATTGACGAATGAAGATAGAGATTGTGAGGCATGACAGTTGCTCCAATAATCCCCAGTGCCAGAGTCAATTTACTATTGTCCCCAGTTTGATGAAGATCGAAGATAGAGGCAGACGGAAGAAATCCTTTGAGAATCCCAGAGATACTTGGCTGAGAAATAAGTGTTAAATAAAGGAAAATCAACAAAATAGTTAATATTAAGGTTGAAACAACCGCTTCAATCTTACGAAAGCCCAACTTCATTAGACTCAATAAAATGAAAACATCCAAAATCGTTATAAAAATTGAAAGCATTAAGGGCCAGCCAAAAAGCAAATGGAGAGCAATCCCAGAACCAATAACCTCTGCTAAATCAGTCGCCATCAAAGCCAACTCAATAACCACAAATAAGATATAACGCAACCACTTAGGAAGATGATTGGCTGTGGCCTGAGCCAAATCCTGACGTGTGACGATTCCTAACTTCCCCGCCATCTGTTGCAATTGCATTGCCATGAGAGACGAAATCAGTACGACCGATAGGAGCAAATATTTATAACTGGCACCTCCGACCACGCTGGTAATCCAATTTCCGGGATCCATATATCCTACTGCTACTAAAGCGCCCGGTCCGATAAAAGCCTTCAAAGTTCGCCAAAAAGAAGCACTTTCAGGCACGGCAACACTTTGATTAACCTCACTCAATGAACGCCTATTTCTTTGATTTTTCTTTTGATCTTTCAAGAGAAAACTCCTTTTCTATTTTTTAATCGGGTTCATTATAGCAAAAAACAGAAAATTAAGCACGCTTAAAAAGTAAATAAATGCAACCAAACTTTTAATGCCCGACCATAACTTCACGATAGCATCCCTGACTCTACAGCTGATTGCTAGTTTTAAACATGAAGTGAACACACCTATAATAGTGAGTACTCTTAATGCCTTTCTTAACAATCGGCTTGCGCGCTAAGTTTTAATCCCTTTTAATATGACTACTGGTACAGAAGTCTCGGAGACACACTTATTGATTCGCCTTCCCAAGTCGTCTCAGATGGCACAGGTAGTAGCTTACTCACACCTGCTCCAAATACCAATACTACTTTCTTGTAAACGGCCATTCCTCCTGCCAGACAGCACTTTTTCTTACCAATCACTTCCTATAAATCACTATCAAACTAAGTGACACGTCACAGACAGCTTAAACTATCAGTGGATAATTTAAGATTGAAGATAAGGCAAACAACAACTTATTGAAGTACGAACAAATCAATGTCAAATAACGCACCCTCTTGATTTTAAAAGAGTATTAGCTAATTGAATTGACTACAAGCCCTCTTCTTCTATATGCAATTACACAGTCGCTTTTAGCAGTTAGCTCGCTTCTTTTAAGCATACAAAAACTCCCTTCATAGCTTCTAGTGAAATTTCTGTTTTTCACTGTCCACTATGGGGAGTGTATCAAAGTACTTAAGCTTTTGTTAATTGCCTTGATGAAAACTCTGAACTTTTGGTTATCTTCCTGGTGCTTAATCGTATGATTTTTAGTATCAAAGACAAAAATAATCTTCTACCTCCTAGTTATGTTTTAACAGTTTCATATAATCACTCTTAGTAGAAAACAAATAGATAATATTAACAACTAAGTTATTATCGTCAATAGTATAGAGCGCAATGTAGTCCTTTTTTAATGGCATTCCTCTCGTGGTCATGTTTTCTGTGATAACTCTACCAAACTTCTTATCGGCGTTAAACCCTACTTCTGGAAACAATTTGAGGATTTCCATTCCTTTCACCAATTGGGACACGTAGCGCTGAGACGTATCTTTCGACTGCGACTTTTCCAAAACATAAGCTTTAACCTTCCTTAGCTCGGTCGCAACCTGCGAAGCATATTTAATCTTATAAACCTTAGATGTCAAGATAGTCCCTCAATTCCTCTTCGGTATAATATTGGCCAGCTGCCATTTCAGTTAGACTAGCTTTGACTTCCGCCTGCAATTCTCTAAGTAAACGCTCTTTTTCCAACTCTTCAGGCGAAGGAAGATCCACTTCTCCTGTGACAGCCACATTTGTCAAAAAAGTCCTAAGAGCACCCGTGAGACTGTAGTTATGTGCTTTAAAAACATCTCTAGCGGATTGGACGATAGCCGCATCTGTTTTAAAGGCAATATTGATTGGCTTAGACATAAAATACCTCCTAGTAGTTCGTGAACTTTTTTCGTGTCTTTATTATATCATAATCTTTAGTGACAACAAATTAAAACTTGGCACATCTATCTCTCAGAACACATCGCTCACATATTATAAATCCCAATCGTCTGTCTTCAAATGCATTTTCAGCTGGAAATAGTTGGCTGAGGACATAGGCTATATGGGGTTGGAGCTAATCATCGTATCTCTCGTAAGTCTGCTTTTGTGTTGGGCGCTGCCAAGAGGCTAATAGGCTTGAACTTCTTGCCACAATAAATTTAACAGCAGCATCTGTCAGTTCACCAGATTGCCCGGCACCTGACTTCCCCCGTTCCCCGCGCATGCAGGTAAAACAGATTTTGGAAAATATTTCTAACCAATTGATCAGGATCACCGATCATCCCTGCGTGTATGGGTAAAACTTTTCAAATGTTATTTACCCTTAATAATCCGCAGGATCACCCCCGCATGTGCGGGTAAAACCAGCTCAAAACGCCTTTTATCATGGAGACTTTGGGATCACCCCCGCGTGTGCGGGTAAAACAAAGACTAAAAGAAAATTTCTCAAGGCGCTCACTTTTAGTGACCTATCTGCCTTCACTCTAGTTATCAACAATTGACCTAGATTACTTCATCCATCCAAAAAAGCTGTTTGAGCTAGCTCAAACAGCTTAATGATGCAATCTGTTGCACTTCTTTTTGAATAAGTGCTCCCTTGTCAACTCTTCCACCAAAGGCAGGCCCACTTTTCCTGTGATGATAATATTGGGTCAATAAGGTTCCATGAAACTATATAGTTATACACTTTAAAGACTGCCTAGCAGATTGTTTCAGAATCAGTCTTAAAGGAAAATATTAGTAAGTAGACTTAGATACAAATACTCCTTCATAGTTCGTGATTTTTTTCCGCATTTCTTTGATTTTCAATCTCTGAAATCATGTCTAATCTAACTTGATGACGTCCACCTTCATATTCTGCAGTCAACCATTCATCCACAATCATTTTAGCTACTTCTAGTCCGACTACACGGGATCCAAATGCTAGGACATTCGTATCATTGTGTTGACGAGATAGTTTAGCCGAGTAAGGCTCGCTACAAATCACACAACGGATTCCCTTAATTTTATTGGCTGAAATACCAATACCAACCCCGGTACCACATATAAGGATACCCTTGTCAACTTTATTAGCAGTAACGGCTTCAGCTACGGCTTTCCCAGACTCAGGATAATGAAACCGTTCTGTACTATCTGTCCCGTAGTTAATGACCTCATAACCGTACTTATCTTCAATATAAGTTTTGATGGCGCGTTTATATTCTACAGCGACATGATCGTTTCCAATACCAATCTTCATAACTTTTGTAACTCCTCTACTAACTCTGTATAAGATCTTTCTTTGCCAAATAAAGCGCTGGTCCCTAAAATAAAACCATCAGCTCCAATTGTACTTAATTCCTTGATAATATCTGGGCTGCAAGCACCATCAATCATAATCTTATAATGGTAGTCTGATTTTAAATCAACCAGCTTTTTTATTTTTTTCTTAGTAAAATCGATAAATTTTTGACCCGCAAATCCTGGATTGACAGTCATAACCAGTACATAATCAACTAATTCTAACATTTCACTGACTGTCTCAATACTTGTATCAGGATTAAGTGCCAAACCAGCTAATTTTCCACAATCTTTAATATGACTGAGCGTTTTGATAACATAGCGCTCACTTTCTGGATGAATATAAATTAAATCAACGCCTGCATTGATAAACCAATCCACCTTATTTCCGGGGTTTTCAATCATTAAATGACAGTCAATTAGCTTATCCGTGTATCTTCTAATAGTGCGTATATCATTAATTCCCATGGTTATATTTGGTACAAACTCACCATCCATAATGTCACAGTGGTAAATATCTACACCGGCTTGGTTCAAGTCTCCAACTTCTTTTTGTAAATGACTAAAATCAGCGCACATCATGCTGGGACACAATAACTTCGTCATAATACCCTCCTCTTTTAGCTAAAAAACAGCCCTAAATCAGTATTAGGACTGCTATCCAAATTAGTTAATATTAATCCGCTGCTATAATGGTGGAAACCTTCCCAAGACTATCATCCCAACTATCTGATACGATTGTGACATTTTTTAAATCAAAAGCTTTGACATTGGATAAATTATGAAATTTAGTACTGTCACACAAGAGATAGACTTCATCGGCATGTTCCCGTACCATTTTCTTTTTCGTAGCTTCCACAAGTGTTGGAGTAGTCACTCCAAACTTTTCATCAACACCATTAACACCTAAAAAAGCTTTACCAAAATAGATACTCTTCAAATTTTCCTCAGTCAGAGCACCGCTGACAGAAGAGTTTATAGGATTGAATTGACCACCCAATACGATAACCTCTGCTGCAATGCTGTCGGCAACTCCGAATATATCAGTATTTGTCGTATAAATTGTGATTTTTTTATCCAGAATTTTTCTAAATAATCCTGAGCAGGTTGAACCGGAATCAAGATAGATAACATCACCATCATGAATCTGTTTGGCTGCTAGATTAGCAATCTTATCTTTTTTATCACTGTAAAGTGTGTTGCGCATGGTAATTGGAATCTCTCCCACCGTTGACATCAATTTGATGGCACCACCTGACAAGTATTCAATTTTATTGTTCTTTTCAAGCTCTTTTAAATCACGTCGCAATGTTGAGGAGGAAACTTTTGGAAACACGGATTGAATTTCATCAAATTTTACTAATTCAGTATCTTTTAACAGACCTAATATTTTTTGTTGTCTTTCGTATGGAATCATCTTACATTTACCTTCATTTTGGTAATAATGATACCATATTCAGAAAATTATTTCATGCAGGTAACTAGGCTAACTGGTCATCTCTATTTGTGAAAATAAAACCTAGAACCGCTCCAACAAGGGCAGATATTCCCAGCCCGATAACACCATTAATAACATTAGCATTGCTCTCGATAAACGCAGGGAAGGTCGTCACACTGCCAAATACAAAAGCGTTAGTAACGACTTTTGTCAACCCTAGATAGGCTCCGCCAGCTGCACCTGCAATAATTTGTGCCAAGAACAATTTTTTGTTTTTGACAAGCATACCAAATAAAGTAGGTTCTATAATTGCCGATAACGCAATGGTAATGACGCCTGTCATTGCAAAATTTTTAAGGTTTTTATTCTTTGCCTTGAGCCAAACTCCGAAGGCTGTTCCAATAACAGCAAAGTTACAGGCAAAGGTCAGAGGACAGATGTAATCATAGCCATTTTGAGAAATATTATTAATCATGATAGGGTTGACAGCCCAATGAATACCAAAGCTGACCAAGACACTCCAGCCACCGCCAACAAGGATACCTGTCAGTACACCACTGCGTTCAATTAACCAATTAACAACGTTAGCAATTCCTTCACCGCTGTAAACACCAATCGGACCAATAACAATGACGGTTAAGGGCACCATAATGGCTAGAGAAACCAAAGGAATCAGAACAAGCTTGAGGGTTTCTGGAATATGCTTGTCTAACCACTTATAGAGGTAAGAGTAAGCCCAAATCGCAAGTATGATAGGAACAACCGTTGAGTTGTAATTCATCAAGACAACTGGGATTCCAAAAAAGCTCGTTGTAGCACCATTACCTGTCTTTCCTAGCAAGGATAAAAAATCCGGATGTAATAAAGCAGCTCCAATTAAGGCTGAAATGTAGGGACTGGCTCCGAAACGTCGTGCAGAAGAAAAAGCGAGCAAGACAGGAAGAAAGTAGAAGACTGCCATAGAAGCAGCAAATAAAATGCTGTAGGTACCGCTTTTATCACTAATCAAACCCAACTGGACACTTAAAATAAGCAAGCCACGTAAAATTCCCGATCCAGCTAAGGCCGGCAGTAAAGGTGCAAAAATTCCTGATATAGCAGAAAAAATCTGACTGATAATACTGCCGCCTTGACCTGATGATTCGTCCAAAGCATTCTCTGTACTGCCTTTTACAAGTATTTCAAATTCGTCATAAACATGCGGTACTTCTGTACCAATCAATATCTGATACTGCCCAGCCTTATTGACAACATCCACAACACCATCTACGGCTTTAACAGCAGCATCATCTGCCTTGGATGGGTCTTTCAAGTTTAGACGTAACCGTGTAGCACAGTGGGTCATATTAGAGATATTTTCTGGTCCGCCAATATTCTCTAGAATCCCTTTGGCAGTTGCTTTGTAATCCGCCATAATAATCACCTCCCTAGTCTTTGTTTCCCTTTAAGAACGTTAACATTAATTTATTAGCTGCAATAGCATCATTTTTATCGATAATATTTTGGATATAATCCATTCCGACTGTATCAATTAATTGATCCATATAGGTAATCATAGCCACATTTCTTTCTGCCTCTTCTACTGCAGGTTCAATAACTGGGAAAGTATCAAAATAGACGACTCCCTGATAATCGTACTTTTTCAGGTAGTACAAAAGTTCTAACGTTTTAAAAGGTGATGCTGTTCCAATCATCAAACCGTCATCAGCAACACCATAGCCGTCATTCGCATGAATACCATACAGCTGCCCCCTACTGCCAAAAATATCTGCAGCAAAAGCAGGATTTTCATGCTTCATAAGCATGTGGCAGTAATCCAAGGTAACACCAATATTTTTACGATTCACTTCATTCAGCAGCATCCCAGTTATTCCCATACTGTCAACAAAGGCATAGGCTCTCTCTTCATACGGCTTATATTCAATACTAATTTTTAAATCTGGGGCATAATCACAAATTTCTTGATAGGCTTTAACTAGCTGGTCCCAAACCTTGCGATAATTGATTTGAAAGCTATAGTCAAATCCATCAAACCCCAGCCAAATGGTGATAACTTCTCCGCCTATTGCTCGGCAATAATCGACTGCTTCCTTACATAACCCAAGCGCTTTAGCTGCAACAGCAGGATCTGCGTTGCCTAGTTCGCCATTAATAAAATCATCCCGAAACCTAAGCGCAAGTCCATTCAAAACAAGGTTATGCTTGTCTAAAAGGTTTTTCATTTCCTCAGGAGAAACACCCTTAGTATGCTCTGGATAATTGAGATCAACATAGCCTAGACCAGCTGTTTCAAAATCTGAAAAAGTTTTTTCCAAATTGTAACCGTCTCTCCTCAGATAGGAATTAATCCTTGTCGCTAATTTCATTTATTTCCTCCTAATTATTAACTTCGCCTATATTCTAGCACTAAAAGAAAGCGATTTCAACAAAAATTATCATATTTTTTTATTTTTTTTCATATTTTATCATATTTTTCCATCATTCTATCTATTAGCACAAAAACAGCTGCTACTTATATTAAAAAAGTCGCCATGCCTAAGCATAACGACTTTTAAGATTTCAGCTGCTTAAACAGCCTAGTTTCATAGATTATAGATTAGTGGCTGCACCATCATTGCCGAAGTAAATCCATTGATCGTTGATACGAACAAAACGGTTTTTAGCCATATTACCTGAATCAACATCAAAATAATAACTACGGCCATCAATAGCTACCAAAGCACCCTTAACTTGTTTACCGGTTGTAGGATCAAAGTAGAGGTCTTGATTGTCAATGAAACGACGACCTTTGGCTAGATTACCCTGAGCATCCGCATAATACCAAGCATTGTTGCCAGTTGTAAAGAAGCCGCCGACCTTCTTATCGCCTGAGTTGAGGTCGTAATAAGAAGTGTTGCCTTGGCCATCGGTGACAAAGTCACCCTTAACTTGAATACCGGAATTAACATCAAAGTAGAGCTGTTGACCATTAACTGTTACAGCACCCTTGGCTTGTTGACCGGTTACGTCATCGAAGTAGTACCAATGACCATCCATTTCCTTGAAGCCTTTAGCAACATAACCATTTTCATCGGCGTAGAACCAAGCGTTGTTACCAGTTGTGAAATAACCGCCGACAACCTTATCACCAGAATCTCCACGGTAGTATGACGTATGGCCAGCACCATCGTCAGCAAAACCACCCTTAACTTGAATACCGGAATCCTTATCAAAGTAGAGCTGCTGACCATTGACTGCTACTGCACCCTTGGCTTGTTTGCCTGTTGTTTGATCGAAGTAATACCACTGATCTTGATTTTCAGCTACTTGCTTGAAACCTTTGTAAACATAACCATTTTCAGCATAGTACCAGTCATTGCCGTTGGTTGTGAAGAAACCACTCGACTTCAGGGCGCCTGAGTTGGCGTCATAGTAGGAAATCCGACCTTGGGCATCAGTAATAAATTGTCCTTTAACCTGAACGCCCGTTTCTGGATTGAAATAAAGAATTTGATTGTCAACTGGGTATTGTCCCTTGACAGCATTACCGTTACCATCCATGTAGTACCAGTTATCACCATCATTGACAAATTTATTCTTAGCCATAGCACCATTATCTTCATCGAAGTAATGGGTACCCTTATCATCAGTCACAAATTGACCCTTGGCTTGGAAGCCATTTTCGTCAAAGTAGTAAGTTTGACCGTACATATCTCTGTAGCCTGTAGCCATAACATTGTTGGAATCAAAGTAACGGAAGACAGTCTTATTAGGGTTAGTAGCAGATACGAATGGATACCAGTTATCACCCTTATAGAGGATACCAGTCCGACCATAGTAGTATCTGTTACCCTTCTCATCTTGATGGATAGCATCCCGCAATTGGATACCATTTGGCAAGAAGTAATACTCATTACCATCAGCAGTCTTGTAGGTACCTGTTACCATGTGACCATCTTTATCAAAGTAGTAATAATGACCACCTTCATAAACAAAGCTATTGACAGCCTTGTTACCTGCTGTTGAATAATAAGTCATACCAGTGCCATCATAGTAGAAACCAGTCTTAGCATTTTGGTCACCTGTCAGACCTGCCGGTAGGAAATTACCAGCTGCATCAACCTTGAAGTAAGTGCCAGTAGCATCATCACTAAGGACATAACCAGCCCCTTTTCCGAGAACATTGGTACCATTGAAGTATTTAGCTTCCCATTGTTTAATCTTGGTTGATGGGTCAATTGGCTTACCGGTTGAAATCATATTGACTTCAAACATGTGAGGGTATTTAGCCTTGAGTTCATCAAGGAAGGCACCGCCATACTGAGCTTGGTAATCCTTACCGCTGCTCTTAGTATTCGCAGCATAGAGAGTATTATTCACAAAGGCATCGAAGGTTGGTTTACCATAGTTATCAGTCCGCTTAGCTGTCACCACTTCTTCTCCAGGCAATTGATAGACTTGGTCTGGAACCCAGTCAGCGATAGCTTGGATACCATTAGCATGCAAGCTCTTAAGAGCATTAGCCAAGTCTTCCTTAGAACCATATTTGTTATTCTTACTCATAGCAAGGTCATAACGGTCGCTGAAAGCATAACTATTTTCGATGATAGAATCAAGGAAACTACCATCTGTGGCTGATACATACTGAGGTGCCATTTCGAATGATGTGATACCAAGTTTCTTGAAGAAGTCTGCATTTTCAGCAATCTTCTTATTTGTATAATCAGCATCTGAAGCTGCAAAATCTTGGAAGTTTGAGAAGCCTTCGTAGATAACTTGTGAATCAAGAGCTGCGGAACTTTCAAAGGTCAAACGATTTGGTCCTTTGTCAGCTGTACTTGCTGCAACACGAATATCTTGTCCATCTTTGGCACCAACTGGTACCCAAACAGCTAAGTAACCGCTCATATCAACTGTTGAATAGCCTTTAATATCATCAGCAGTGAAGGTTAAATTACCGTCAGCATCAGTATATTTAACTAGACTAGTATCAGAATCTTTGAGATAAGATTTAACGCCATCATTAGTTCCCAAAAGCAATGGACGGTAGGCTTGGTTGGCATGGGCTTTACCCATATTTACCTTAAAGCTATCTCCGCCAAGGTTGAGATTAGGATCATTGCTGACCAGGGTCACCATACCCGAAGTGCGGCTGAGATCCGTTCCCTGAGTATCATCAGCAGACATGATGTCTTGACCAAAACGAACAGAAGCCAAAACTTTATTGCTGCCATTCACAGTATGAACCTGCTCATTTTGTCCACCAGATACATAGGCAATCCGCCCTTGCAGCATAGTGGTGATGGCATCATAGTAAGGTGTTTTCTTAGCCATGTATTGGCCATCATCTGTATAGAGGTCCCCATAGTACACCCGTGGCACAGATTCCATATTACTTAAAAGCAGGGCATAAGCCGCTGGCATATTATAGTGGGTGTAGGTCTTGCTGACCTTGTTCATGTCTTCGTTATAAATCTTGAAAGCATCTTTCAACTGATCCAAAGTAAAGGTATAACCATCAGTATTGGTATCAATTTTTTCCTTGATAATCTTAGCAATAACAGTTTGCACTTCTGAGTCATGTGCCCGAACGAAGGAATAAGTTGGAATAGAATCACCGTAAGCACGGTCATCACCACGTTCCTTGTTAACAGAATCAGATATGATACTTTCAAGACCGACCCGTTGACCTGGTTGCTTAGTCAGGACGGCTAAGGAAGTCAAACGAGATTGGTTATCAATAGACAGAGCAGCTCCGTTTGTATTGGTATTGTACCAATTATCATTGCCAGACCAAGCTTCTAGAATAGAAAGATGTGCCAGAGCGTTGGCTTCTTTTTGATTAACCTTATAGTATTCTTCGAAGTAATTGGTGTAAACTTGGAGCAAGTCGGCATTAACATTATCAACGGCATCAACCCGAACTCCATCAAAGTTGGCATCCTTATCATTGAGTACAATCGAGCCCCAATTCATTAGATAATGCAGTTGGTTGAGCATTTCAGCTTGAACTACTGGATTAGAGTTATCGACATCATTAGACAGGAGGAACTCATAACCACCCATACCATCTTCATCAAAATACTTCTGTTCACCCGTTTGCATAGTAGGAGTGCGGTTGAGCAGACGATAATCAGAGTTAGCCCAAGGAGTCAAATCACTATTGGTGTAAAGCAAAGCCCCGCCTTGCAAGTGATCGCTCTTGTTAAAGTTTTCGGTGCTCATATTCCACTTGGATTGCGTTGCTACAAAAGCCTTGATAGCAGTGCGAAGCCACTCCGTGTTATTGTCACTGGTAATTTTTTGTTCAATACGCGTTTGCACCAGCTGAGCTGCCTTATTCAAAGCTGTTTGAGAAGTCTCATTGGTAAACTCTTCATTACCAGCCCCCAAATACTTAGTCATATAGTTGAGATAGGCAACTTGAGTGTCCTTATCAGGCCACCAACTCATCAAAACCGGACGCAAATCATTTTCATTTGATGCTTCCCATGTTTGACCGTTGCGCAGAATCGAAGCAGGACGGTACCATGAGTTTGCCGTCAAATAGCCATCAACCAACTCAAAGCTCTTAGCGGTTGAATCGTAAGCCTTGTTGTGACTGGTAAAATCATCAACGATATTTGTCAAGCCTTGAGAGAAAGAATAAGTCGATGTTGACGAAAGGGCACCAGTATCACCATCGAAATAAAGCATTTGTCCATTGACAGTAATGGCAAAATTCTTCTTATAAGAGCCATCCGCTTGAACATAATAGTACTTGCCATCAACTTGCTTGACATTATCAAGCGACATAGCTGCTGTCTTTTCTTGTTCAGAAGGCCCCGCTTGCTGTTGGTCAGCCGCTGTCGCAACATTGGCTGCATCTTGACGTACAACTGCTGTGCCATCTGTCGCAGGCGTTTGAGTTTGAGCTTGAGCTTGGTCTGCTGCTTGACCTTGATCAATTGCCTGTTCAGCAGTTGCTTGATTTTGTGTATCAGCTTGGTTTTGATCTGCTGCTACTGTTTGATCGGATGAGGCTGAATCATTAACTGTATTAGCATCGTCGGCTTTAGCCTGATTTTGCTGTCCAGATTCCTCTACCGCCGCTGTCTGTGCTGCTGTATCCGTTCCGGTATTTTCCTCAGCTGATACTGTACCAGCACCCACAAGTGTTACCAAACCGGCAGTGGCTACTGCGATAGTCACCCAATGTTTCTTAACCTTGTGAAGCTTATAATGTAGCTTTTGTTCCATAAAAAACACTCCTATAGCTATTAAATTAAACTGTGTTGTTATTAAACCTTAGAAGAATGTCATATAACAACATTTTCTATGATAGCACTTTCATATTTAAGAATGAAGAAAGTTAGATGTCAATTTTTTTGATAATTATATCAAATCAGTGACATTGCAAATGTTTTACTTTCATAAGATTTTCAAATCAATTATCTTTAGCTTTCATAACATAAACAAACACTTTCTGAAAGCCTTTTTTAGTTATCTATAACGATTTCACAACTACAGGGTGGGCTAAAGTCACTAGTAGTAAAAAGCTCCTATCCTCAAAGATTTGGGATAGAATGTCTTAACTAAATGACACTGAATAAAAAGGTTTTCAGTTTAGCAATACTTTGTTATCACTTCCTGTTTTGTGATATAAAACCTCAAAAAAACGAACAAAACTGGAATTTCCACTGTTAGAAATCCAACTCTGTTCGTTTTTTAATTTTTACCATCGGGTTTGTTTTACGAAGCCGAGACATACCATACGGCCATGAGCGACACCCTCATGAGCTGATCCGTTCTACTATCATATTTTTTGTGTGAAAGTGCAGTAGTACCTATACCTGCCTGTCTCAACTCCAATGATTAATAGAGGTTTTTTTCAACTTCTTCCTTGATATATTGCCATTCCTGCTGAGCTCTTGCTATCTTGCGTTGATAATCAGCCCGTCCCCTGTTGGCATACTGGACAAGATAGTCTTGCTTAACCAGAGGAATCTGAGGGATAGGAATTTCCAAAAGCTGGGCAGTCGAAATATTCAGAACACCCTTGCCATGGTCGGCTGTATCCAAAAGAGCCTGTCCCACCTCTGATTCTAAAAAGAGCTTGAGATAAAAACCACTGAGGGTCTCACTAGGGCGTAAAACTGTAATATTAGAAGATGCCACCACTGGAAAAAGCTGCTCCTCAAAAACAGCAACCTTTTTAACAGTTCCTTTAGAAGCGACTAAAACATCACCAGTCTCTAACAAGTACTTCTGTAACTTCTCTATTTCCTCATCAAAAGTTTTGAGGTTTTGATAATCGATTCCAAACTCTGTCATATCCGACAAATTAATATAGCTAACACGTCCAGGGTCAGCTTTACTAGAAACAGCTTTCCCCTTAAAGGCTCTTGCTACTTGTCCCAGTGGCAGCTTCTCCACTTGATTAGCCAGATAGTCTTCTACCAGCCTCATGGAACTCCTCCTTCTCCCTACGTTTTCATGGAAGTTATGTGAAAGCGTATCATTCTTCTGCTATATCATACCCTAAATTATCAAGAAAAGCAAAAAAAGGCTAAAAAACAGGTTGTTTAAGCAGCCAAACCATAATCAACTTAGTTTTTTAGCATTTTTAACTAATCGGTATCAATCACAAAGCCTGAACAGCAGCAAGAGCTGCCTGATAATCCGGCTCTGAATTAATATTATCCAGATATTCCGTATAAGTCACTTGGTTGTTTTCGTCAAGCACTAAAACGGCACGCGCCAGTAAGTGCCACTCCTCCATCAAAACCCCATAAGCCTTACCAAAATCATTATCATAATAATCCGAGAGTAAAACAGCATCGTCTAAACCTTGGGCTCCGCACCATTTTTCTTGAGCAAAAGGCAAATCAGCTGAGATGGTAATGACTACTGTATCAGCCATATCTGAAAGCTCCTTATTAAAAGTTCTGGTTTGGGTCGAACAGAGACCCGTGTCAATAGAAGGTACAATACTCAGAACTTTTTTCTTCCCAGCGAAATCTGACAGAGATTGCTTCTTCAAATCCGTTCCTATCAAAGTAAAATCAGGGGCGGTATCTCCCACCTGTAGCTGGTCATCTATAGCCACTGTGACTGGTTGTCCTAAAAATGTTGGCATCGTTATCTCACTTTCTAGCCGTTTCCATACCCTTTGAAAACCAAAACGATAGATCGCTGCAAACTGAACATACCTACGTTTTTGCGAAAATAAATAAGTTTTCCTTGAATCTTTAAATTAATGACTCTGTGTCAAACTTCCTAAAATCTTTGAAACGCTTAACAGCTTTGTATCTTAATCTCAGCTTACCCTACCAAAGTACTGGTCGCACCTTGTCTACTTTTGATTTTCTTTGAGTCTAACGACGCCTCAATCATATCGCATTTAGCTGGAAATTACGAAAATTTTGTTTGTGGATCCTTTCCCACTCCCATAATTTTGTGCCAAAATTTACTAGAAAAATAAAAAAAACAATTAAGAACTAAAGCAAAGTCTTAGAGAAAGAGACTAATAAATTCTGTAATTTCGCATGTTATCCTATCGCATAATGTTTGTAGACACCCATCCGTATCCCCCCTATCTCTACTAATAAACATCACAGCCACATGTATAAATCGTATCCCAATCTTATAACTTTATACCTGACAAGAGCAATCAGCAGAGTAGTCCTAATACTGAACAAGCTCTTCCTTCTTCTACCTCAGCGGATAAAAACACAGATAATACAGATAGTGCCGCTGGCCCAGAACACGAGGGTTCAGACCAAGCTCAGCAAACATCACAAGCACCTGATGCACCCGGAGTCTAATCCTAATACTACTCCAGCAGGAGATGATACGACTGCTAAGTCCCCTACCGAAAACAATAACAGTGCTGCCACTGTTCAAAAACAAGAATCTGCAAACAATACCAATCCTCCAACACCTTCTGTTACTACAGCTGCTGGAGAAAATGAGCAGGAGATTACGTCAATTACTCCTAAGGAGTATGAAGCTAATGTTGCTAATTTGAACAAGGTCTCAATGACTGATGTCTATCAAATGTTTACACAGGATGGAAAAGAACATACTCTTTACCTTGGGCGTCCGACTTGTCCATACTGCCGTCGCTTCTCACCAGAAGTTAAAAAATTCAATGATTTGATTGGTGGACAGCTAGACTATTTTAATACAGACTCTCCTGAATATGATGACGCTGCACAGACAGCTATTCTTTACAATCTGGACAGCATGTTTCTCCTACTGCAGCTCAAAGTAAAGCCAATAAGCTTCCGCAAACAGGGCAAGCTAAGAGCTATCTTTCCCTCTATGGCTACCTCACGCTGTTACTAGCGACAATAACTGGGATTGTTATGAGAAAGAGGACCATTCACTAATTAACTAATTTGTTAGTGTTTTGTTTACAAAAAAATCAGCTTTCGGTGTCCTGCGAAAAGCTGATTTTTCTATTATAAGAATAAATTCCAGGCCAAACTGTATCTCAATTAAAAAATCTCAAAAAGCAAGGCCAACCTATTTCCCTTGAAATTCTTGAAAAAGCTCTAATATCTTAGCAGCAACAGCTTGACTATCTGCTTCTACTTGGTCATCTGCATAAGTCTTCAAGTAAGGATAACGACCGACCTGAACAGCATAAAGCGCATCTTTAAACATACCAATATCATTTTTATCATTGCCAAAAGCTATGTAAGGCTCATCAAACACTTCCCTAATAGTTGAAGACTTACTGATATGGTTAGGATTGAGATAAAGGCACTTCTCACTTTCATGATAAATCAATTCAAACAAGTCCGTCTCCTTAGCTTGATAAGTAATATCAGCTAGGAGATCCTCATGATTTCCCAGATAAATCACCATTTTAATGGGATTTTTCAATTCATCAGCCGAAACTTTCTGAGCCAAATTTAAAGGGTCAACCATCTTGATAAAAGGAATGTATTCCTCATTATCTGTTGCATAATTAAAACAATTATCAACAAAGAAAGGCAGATTAAAGTAACGGCAATAGTTTACAGCCTCCTGATAGCCTACAGGATCTAAGTTATGCTCGAGAATCAACTGACCTCTTTCATAAACGAGACCGCCATTAAGACCGAAAACGCGCTCTTGAGCTAGTTTTTCACCCAACATATCAAGGGAATCACGATAGGAACGAGCCGAAGCAAAATTCACCTTATGGCCATAGCTAGCCGCTTGAGCCAAGACCTCTTTGATGGACTCATCAATACTATAACCATCAAAAGATAGAGTTCCATCTAAGTCAAAAACAAAATTCATATTAAACTCCTAGTTGAGCACCGCCTCAAAAAGCAAAACTCACAATAATCAAAGCTCCTACATTATATCAAAAAACTAGGTTGAAACCTAGATTTTATTGGATATTTATGGCACTACTACCGCCTCTTCCCGAATTTTCAAGTAGATGAAGAGACAAACTGATGCATAAATCAGTAAAGTCAGCAAACTCCCCTCGATACCGAACTGACCACCCGTCAAATAGGTAGGCCCAGAGAGCTTGAACTTAAAAATAGCCGATGAAACCAGACTGAGTCCCGAAACTTGAACCCCAAAAACAGAGCCTTGGAAACAATTCCAAGCTGCATGAAGGCCAAAAGCACCCCAGAGATCACCCTTCCAAATGACATAGAGGCACATCATGAGACCAAAAAGACTGGCATTAAGTAAAGATATCAGAGTAATGTGAGGACTCAATAAATGAAGAACTGCAAATAAAAGTGACACGATAGAAACTGCTGTAACCTTTCGATGATGGCTAGCGAGAACTGGCAGCAACCAGCCTCTTGTCATTAATTCTTCACCAGCACTTTGAATCTGCCAAGCAAAACTGAAAATCATTAGAAAAACAAAACTTGAAAAGGTCAGATTAACCTTATCAAGTCGAGCTATCCCTAAAAGACCAAGCAACAGAATGATAACCGTAAACATAACTCCGCCCCAGAGCAAGCCCTTCAGCAATTCCGATCCTACCCGGTTTTTAAACAATCCCATAGAGGAAATCGGACGTTTCTCTACCCATTTTACCCAGCCAAAAAAGATAACAAATACCCCTATATCATAGGTTAAAAATGTTAACATTCTTATATCTGCCCATTGAGCAGGCAAGCCGAACAAAGATAGAATTTTAACAATCCCTTCCATAATTCCAATCCCTAAAAGCTGACCAGCAGCAAATAGAAAGACTGCAAGAGGAATCGCTACAGCAATATACTTAGTTACTCTGCCCTTGGCAGTTTCGGTAAAAAGATTAGGTTTCATTCTATGTTTTCCCTTTCATAAGGATATGATCCATGAAGCATTCAAACAATAGGAACCTTGACAAGTTCTAGGCAGGTAAGTTTTTTCACAGGAGTGTAGACAGAGGCAATCCATAGGGAGGTGAGCTCGATCCATTAAACACTCCAAAGATAAATGAGGAAAATTCCTTGAAGAGGGAGGGCATAATAAACAACAGCAGGCTTACTTCAAATGTTTATGGCACTACTACTCCCTTACGAATTTTTAAATAGAGGTAGAGACAAACTAGGGATAGCACGAATACCGTCAAAATACTTCCCTCTACACCAAAAGCACCACCACTCAAATACGATGCCCCTTTTAACTTCAACTGGATAATAGATGATGGCAAGACAGCTGTGCCAGAAACTGGGATACCAAAAACAGAACCTTGAAAGCAATTCCATGCCGCATGAAGCCCAAACACGCCCCAGATATTGCCCTTCCAAATGACATAGAGGCACATCATGAGACCAAATAATATGACCACTAAGAGAGAAATAATGGTCACATGAGCATTAGGCAGATGCAATAAGCCAAACAGAAGCGAAGCTACCATAACGGCCGTAAATTTCCGATGATGGCTAGCCACTGCAGGCATTAACCAGCCCCTAGTCAAGAGTTCCTCAGCCCCACTTTGAATTTGCCAAGCAAATACATATAATAATAGGAATCCTAGGCTTTTAGCTGAGACATTAATTTTTTCCAAATCAACCATTCCAAAAAGGCTCAATAAAACCACTATGATGCTAAAAAGTCCTGCACCAACCAACCAGCCCTTGGCTAGTTCTCTACCTGCATCCTTTTTAAACAATCCCATAGAAGAAATGGGACGTTTCTCTACCCATTTAACCCAACCAAAGACAGTTAGATAAATGCCCAAAAAGGCAAAAAGCTCAATTAAGGTAGAAACATCTGTTGAAAATGGTAAGCTGGTTTGTATTTCTCCAGACGGACTAGGGGCCGGAAAGCCATGCTCAAGATAATAAATTAAAGTAACAGGCACTAGGCTAAGTCCACCTATCAGAGTACCTAAAAACAAGAGCATCAGAGCTATAAGAATTAATAATATAATGGACTTCGTTATCTTACCTTTTGCCGTTTCAGTAAAAAGATTAGGTTTCATTTTATGATCTCTCTTTCATAGGGATATTAAGCCATGAAGCACTCCCAAAAATAGGAATCTTGACAAAGGTGCACTAACATCTAGAAATTCTTTTTCAACAGAATCGTAAACGGTTCATGATTAAGATACAAAGGACTTCTGTGGGCATAGCTAAAATAGGGGTTTCGGATTCGACACAGAGTCACAAGTATTCTGGGGGAATACGCTGTCTTTTTAGCCAAGTGCCCGTGTTCCATTCACACGAGACTAAGCCGTGAAGTGGTTCAAAGGAATTTAAGGGCTTGAAGTTTCTGCCGACTAATTGTTGCTTTTTCACTTTTAAGCAACAAACTTCAGCAGTCTCTCCCCAGACTGCTGAACCCCTCAGAGTCTTAAGCATGTTCAAGTGCACAGACTTTAACTTTTTGTACTATTTTAATATAACAGATGTTCTAGCCTTTTGCAAGATAAAAAGAGAGTGGGATCAACCAAATTATTAAAAATTTTGATTCTTACCACGTCTTGGTTTTAAAGTGGTGACCTAAATGGTCTCTCCTCAGAGCGTTTTGACGCTTGCTTTGCAAACTTCATTTCCATTTCCCGATTAAAAAGGTCTCCCAGACCTTTTTGTCCCCCTGCACAGCTCAAAGGTTCAGAGGACCTTTTGAGGTTGGAAATAAGATGATCGATGACCATCATATTCGTTTAGGTTTTCTGCTTTGGCCTTGTGGTCAAAGGAAAGACGGTCAGCAGTAATTTATCGAGGCTGAGAAAAGTATTCTAGCCTTCTATTTTTTGCAGTCATAATAATTTGACGCAGTAGTTGATTGGAGATCCTTATCTTGGGGTGCAGTCCCATTTCAAGCATCCCCTTAAACAGTCCACTGGACTGTTTAACTACTCCGCAAGTGATAACGGCCACCCCATCTACTGTGCGAAGGTAAGACTTCTTGGCCTAGCCAACAATTCCTGCTCACAGCCACTTCACCAGAGTTTTATACGAAAACTACAAAGAATGCAAAAATTCCCTCCCTATGATATAATCAAAGCGAAAAAAATTATATTTAGACTACTAGCTCGTCCCTAGTAGTCTTTTTCTGTGCTAAAAATTCAGAATAAGTCATCTGTCCTTTTAAGAGGATATAGGCTATTTTTAATAATTGATGTGCTAGGGCAATTGTTGCTTTCTGTGGACCACGCCGATTTTGAATCTGATAAAATCGTTCCACTAAGGGACTTCCTTTTTGATTCCTAGCGGCAAAAGCGGCTTGACATAAGCATTTTTTCAAATAGGAATTACCATGTCGAATCTTGGTACTACGTTTCTTGCCAGCACTCTCATTATTACCAGGACAAAGTCCTGCCCAAGAGGCTAAATGTCCAGCAGTTGGAAACTGGCTCATGTCAACACCAACCTCAGAAATGATGACAGAAGCTGTAATCACATCGATACCAGGAATAGAATCCAAAACTTCTACTTGTTTCTCGTATTGTGATAGATAGCTATTGATTCGCTCTTCCAACAACTCAATCTGCTTCTGATAAAAATCATAAATCTCCAAGGACTGCTTTAACATAAAGCAATGATGGTCAGAGAAATAACCATCCAAGGCTTCCAGAAGTTGTGGCACTTTCTTCTTCAAGGTGGTATAAACTGATTGATGGACAATGCGAGGAGTAATAGGCGTCTTATCAATCAATAGTTGAAGGAGATGACGACCAGAAGCACCCATAATATCTTCGATATACGTCGTTATCTTAATGCCGCCTGACTGAAGAATTTTATGAATACGATTGGTTTCACGATTACGGCTTTCCACATAATGTTTTCGTTGTCTGGTCAACTCTCTCAATTCTTGGATGGTTTCATCGGGAACGAAACTCCGAGGAAGCAGACCAATCCGTGTTAATTTAGCAATCCAGTGAGCATCTTTCTTATCGGTTTTCTGACCCGGAATGGCCTTCATGTGAGCTGGTTGAGCGAGTATCAACTCGAAGTCATCACATAGAGCATGCCAGACAGGTCGCCAATAAACACCGGTGCTTTCCAGACCAACGGCTTCCACATGAAATTGTCTAAGAAAATCGTGGCAAGCACGTAGGCCTTTAGTTGTTGTATCAAAAGTTGCCATCTCACGCTTTGGACGAGTTGAGGTGAGTGACCCATGTAAAATACAAACAACAATATTGGCTTGATGGACATCAATACCTGCACAAGATTGATAGAGAACATCCATGACAATTCCCTCCTTCCTAAAATAAGAGAGCTTATCTACCGAATTTTAGTCGTATTTTTATACTCATGCTTATCGCATATTTTGGGGTGCTCGTCAGTAGAGTGGATCAGTTTTGCCCTCGATTACTAGAATCATTAACTCGTCAACCACAAAGCCCTCACTAAGATTATACACCTAGTGAGGGCTGTGTGTCCGTTTTCATTATTCTGTGGGTGAGGGCGGAGCCATCATGGATGTCTTGCCCAGCCTCTTGATATTTTATACTGTTTTAGCACCACTCATCCACTGCAGTTTGACCAGCAATTCGGCCGAAGGTAAAGATATCAGTCAAGGAATTGCCGCCCAGACGATTACCAGCATGAAGACCGCCAGCGACTTCTCCTGCTGCATAGAGACCCGAAATAATACGGCCTTGTTGGCTGATAACATGGGCTTGTGTATCAATCTTCAGGCCACCCATGGTATGGTGAACTGCTGGCTTACGCGGAGTCGCATAGAAAGGCGCTTTCTCAACCTTGAGGTCAAAGGCTCCCTTATTAAATTCAGGATCATAACCCGCATCGACATAAGAATTATAATCAGTAATAGTTTGGACAAAGACCTTTGGATCAATATTAATTTTCTCTGCTAATTCTTCTAGAGTATCAGCGCGATAAAGCGTACCTGCTGCTACCTGTGCCTCGATTTTTTCGTCACTAGTATTATAGGCTGTTTGTTTGATATTATCATCCGCAATCAAATAGAAAAGTCCGCCGTTATCAATAGCCGCTTGTGACAATTTATCACGGCTACCATATTCATCAACGAAACGCTTACCTTCCTTATTAACCATGATAAAGTTTGCAGGCGGTACCTGCAGGCCTGAAAAGAGAGCTCCAGTTTCTGGATCCGATACAGGCATCATCTGAGTGAAGCCCATACCAACAAGATCTGCTCCAACACTTTGACCAAGGATAATACCATCTCCTGTGATAGCTGGTGAGTTGGACGTCCTGATGTCATCGTCAATTTCTGTCCAATAAGTGTTGTATTTCTGCAACATCTCAGTATTCGCACCAAAACCGCCCGAGGCCAGAATTACAGCCTTGGCATAAACTGTAATGGTTTGACCGTTGCGACCTTCTGCAATTGCTCCTTTGATATGACCATCTTCAACAAGCAATTCCTTAACAGGGGTATCTGTCAGAATAGTGCCTCCTGCCTTACGAACATAGTTGTCAAGGACGGAAATATAGGCATAGCCCATTGGCGTCTTAGGCTTATGACCGCGGCGCCAGATAGCCCCTACCGGCATGGTTACATCACTGTGATCAAATTCAACCCCGACATTTTCCAGCCAGTGAACCGAATCCAAGGCATGTTCGGTCAAAATTTTCACCAAATCATAATTGCCATGAATTTCATTACCCTTGAGGTCAGTTCGTTTACCACCTAGATAGGTTTGGATACGATAGAGCAATTGAGAGTCAAAGAGAAAACTTGGATCTTTAAGATAGGCTTCGACTTGTTCTTGAAGTGCTTGAAAATCGTCACGATATTCTGGATCAATTGTTGATAAATCCTTGGAAATCAACTCTTCCAAGTTATGGGCTTCGCCAGGATTAGCCGCAAAGGTCTTTTGCCAGTCAGGATCCGGAGCATTCATAGGACCACCAGCTCGAACTGTATTCCCGCCTAAGGCTGGGAATTTTTCCAAAAGAACAACGGATTTTCCCTTTTGCAAAACAGTAGCTGCGGCAGAAAGACCGGCACCACCACCGCCAACAACCAAAACATCGGTGGTAAACTCCTTGTCTTCCTTATCTAAGGCGGACGGAGCCTTCGACCGCTTCTTCAACGTATCAGGATTACCGCCAGCTAGCCGAATTGCTCGGGCTACACCATCAAGAACACCGTTGGAGGTTACAGAAGCTCCAGAAACAGCATCCACATTAAGAGTTTGTCCTTCAATAATTTCATTTGGAATACGGGTAAAGACAATATCAGAAATGCCAGAAGTTTCGCCAGAACTATCAATATCAATCTTTTCAATTCTGTCATCAGACAAGGTAACCGTCACAGGCAGAGGTCCATTATGGCCTTCTGTCGTAACCTCATATTCACCAGGCTCAAAATGAACGTCTTCAGGCTCATTAAGCTGGTTAGCGACATTGACAAAGCGGACAAAACGATAGAAACAACTTTCTAAAAAGTCTACTGTCTTTTGATCCTTGAGATCACCCTCATCATCAAAAGCTTTATGAGCAAAGCCCAGCAAAAATTCATTGCCTGGCATAACGGTCGCATTCACACCAGGAGCATCCAAAATCTGCCGCAAATGCAGCTGAGCCCGTGAAGACCCCTGCTCAGAATAGGAAGCTCCAACAATCATAATTGGTTTGCCATCAAGCGGATGAATATTAAAAGACAGCCATTCAAGTAAACTGTTCAAACTGGAAGGAATGGTATGATTATGCTCAGGTGTAGCAATAATAACCCCTTCAGCCTCAGTAATCTTCTGATTAAAATTTTGGATGATAGGTGAATCTGTCTGATCATCGGTTTCATTAAACATGGGAACTTGATCGATGTCCAAGATTTCAATCTCGGCTTTATTAGCAAAATGTTTAGCCATAAACTGCAATAACAATCGATTGTAGGAATGCTTAGCATTGGTCCCCGCAATAGCAACTAATTTCATAATAATTTCTCCCTTTACACTTCCCAAGCGAAGGCTTGTTTACGCTTTGTATCAGCTTCCTTGACCAACTGATTGGTTAGGTTAACAAAGCCTTGAAATTCCGCAAAGCAATCATCCAGTTCGGAAACTTTCTCAGGATTATTTAGCTGGTTATCATCGGTTAGAACCTGCTCGGAGTGGCCTAATAGGAATTCATTTCCAGGCATAACCCTAGCCTTTAATTCTGGAGCATCTAAGATTTGCCGCAGGTGGGCCTGCGCCCGAGAAGTCCCCAGAAGTCCAAGTGAAGCCCCGACAATCATCGTTGGCTTATTAATCAGAGGGCGGCTGGTGTAAGCAATCCATTCCAAGGCACTTGAGAGCGGTGCTGGAATAGTGTGGTCATATTCCGGAGTTGCAATAATCACACCCTCTGCATCTGCAATCTTCTCGTTAAAGTCAGCCACAGCTTGAGGAACTTGCTTATCTTCGGGTTCATTAAAGGCTGGCAGATCCTGAATTTCTAGGATTTCAATGTCAGCTTGGTTGGCAAAATGCCTAGCCATAAACTTTAAGAGTTTTCGGTTAGTTGAACGGGCCGAATTAGTCCCAACAATCGCAACTAATTTCATTTTGTTACCTCTTTCACATTATTGGTTCCCCCTCATTGTACTACTCCCCTATTTTTTTGTAAACGCCATCTCCCGAAATTTAATGTCATAATATCTATTTTTCAGATAATAGTATTGCTTTACTCGGTACTCCTGCAGACTAACCACTCGATCCAAGATATCACTAGTCAGGTCGGTTTCGCCAACCAATCCAATTTTAATCGTCAGTTTAAGAAATATTACAAGTTAACACCCAGACAGTATCGGCAAGAGTTTATAAAAGAATCTTTGCGGAAGTAATCCCCTAATTTAGTCCGAGCTCTCCTTTCTAAAAGATCACAAAAAAGCTACTAGGAAAACCTAGTAGCTTTTATCAGGACTCCGCTAAAACCTTATTTTTTAAGGTTGTAGAATGAGTTGATTCCTTTGTATTGAGCAACTTCACCAAGTTGATCTTCGATACGAAGCAATTGGTTGTATTTAGCCATGCGGTCTGTACGTGACAATGAACCTGTCTTGATTTGACCAGCGTTAGTTGCAACTGCGATGTCAGCGATTGTAGAATCTTCTGTTTCACCTGAACGGTGTGATACAACTGCAGTGTAACCAGCTTCTTTAGCCATTTCGATAGCTTCGAATGTTTCAGTCAAAGTACCGATTTGGTTAACCTTGATAAGGATTGAGTTAGCAGCACCTTCTTTGATACCACGTGCAAGGTAGTCAGTATTTGTAACGAAGAAGTCGTCACCAACCAATTGAACACGATTACCAAGGCGTTCAGTAAGAGCTTTCCAACCTTCCCAGTCGTTTTCATCCATAGCATCTTCAATTGTGATGATTGGATATTTATTTACCAATTCTTCGATGTAATCGATTTGTTCAGCGGCAGTACGCTTAGCACCAGTTTCACCTTCGAATTTAGTGTAGTCGTAAACGCCATCTTCGTAGAATTCTGATGAAGCACAGTCGAAACCGAGCATGATTCCGTTTTCACCAGCTTCGTAACCAGCTGTTTCAATAGCCTTAAGGATAGTTTCAACACCATCTTCAATACCGTCGAAACGAGGTGCAAATCCACCTTCATCACCAACAGCTGTTTCCAAACCACGTTCTTTAAGGATTTTCTTCAATGCATGGAATACTTCAGCACCCCAACGAAGACCTTCCTTGAATGTTGGTGCACCAACAGGCATAATCATGAATTCTTGGAAAGCAATTGGAGCGTCAGAGTGAGAACCACCATTGACGATATTCATCATTGGAGTTGGAAGAACTTTAGTGTTGAATCCACCAAGGTAGCTGTAAAGTGGGATTTCAAGGTAGTCAGCAGCTGCGCGTGCTGCAGCGATAGACACACCAAGGATAGCATTTGCACCCAATTTACCTTTGTTTGGAGTACCATCAAGAGCGATCATTGCACGGTCGATTGCTTGTTGGTCGCGTACATCGTAACCGATGATAGCTTCTGCGATGATGTTGTTTACGTTGTCAACAGCTTTTTGAGTGCCAAGACCGCCGTAACGAGATTTGTCACCGTCACGAAGTTCAACTGCTTCGTGTTCACCAGTAGAAGCTCCTGAAGGAACCATACCACGTCCGAAAGCACCTGATTCAGTATAAACTTCTACTTCAAGTGTTGGGTTACCGCGTGAGTCAAGGACTTCGCGTGCGTAAACATCAGTAATAATTGACATTACAATACTCTCCTTATGAGTTTTAATTTTTTACACCACAATAGTAACACAAACTTCGTTAATTAGCAAACGAGAACTGAAGCTTGTATCATTATTTTTTAAATTTTGAAAAAATTTTTGAATCCCTTTTTCCTTATCATTTTGGCCATCTCTGGCCTTTATTTTCTATCTTATGATAAAATAAGGTAACGAGGTACACTATGGATAATTTAGAGAAGAAATTAATGACAGCTGCTTCTGGTGAAACAAGATTCAATCCAGACGAGCAGCGCCGATACATTGGCACCTTTCGTGAGCGTGTTTTGCTTACGATTGATAAAAATATGGGTAACCGGGATGATGTCAAGGCAGCTTTTCCAAAAATCTTGGAAGACCTAAAGAAAAACTACTCTGTCATCAAGGTCAAATCCTGCTCTAATCTAACTCAGACCAATCAAGTCATCTACATGAAAATGGCTCAAGAGGCGGGCGTCAGCTTTACCAATGTCAATGAAAAAGGCGAGCATGCTTTCGACCTAATTGTTCATACCGACAAAGCTGTCAATCAAGCAGAGACGGATATTTTTAAAGTTTATCCCCAATTCTTTGAAACGATTACTGAACCAGCGCCTGAAAAAAAGAGTTTTTGGAAAAAATTGTTTGAGAGTAGAAAAAAAAATCAGTAAACCGTGATAAAATCACGATTTTGATTTTCCTCACTCTCTCATTTGAATGCCTTGGCCTCTGCTGCTCTCTTGTTTTAAGGCGGCAGACTTTGGCGGTCTATCTCCAGACCATCAAACACCACTGGAACGTTTCAAACCCACCTTCACTCCGCTCAGTTGGTTAGGTTTTCCGCTTTGACCTTGTGGCAAAAAGAAAAACAGCCAGCCACTGTGCCAAAAATTAATTCTAAAACAGGGATACCAGACGAATTTTGCACAGTCCCCAATTAAGAACTGTGCAGGGTTAAGACTAAGTTGCATAGCCAACAAGTATTACTCCCAACCACTGCACTAATTTGGTAAATCTAAAGCAATACAAAGGAGGCAGAACTTTTTGTCTGCTTTTCTTCTAAAACAAAGAGGAACGAAATATGAAAGAGAAATACATCCACGAAATCAAAGTCTTTGAAAATCACCAACTAAACAGTTTTGACTATGGCCATGTAGTCGTCACCAGTGACATTGTCCAGTCATCACTCAATTACTACGGCCATGCCCATGGTGGCTATCTTTTCACCCTCTGTGATCAAATCAGCGGCCTAACAGCCATTTCAACTGGTTCTGATGCCGTGACCCTCCAATCAAGCATCAATTACCTCAAGCCAGGGAATTTAGGGGACAAGCTGACTATTGAAGGGAGCTGCAGCCACGACGGTAGAACCACCAAAGTCATTGATGTCACTATCAACAATCAAAACAAGGAACTAGTAGCCAAGGCCAGCTTTACTATGTACGTAACTGGCCAGCATAAGGAAGAAACAATCCAATAGGAAGTCGATCTAAGAATAGTGTTATCTGGCTAACTAAAAAGAGCGTCTTTTAAGCGCTCCTATTAATCTTCAAAAAAATCTCTAAAATCTTCCTGAATAAATGTGATATCGGGGTGGCTCTTTGCCACCTCATTTTTTTCCTTATCCAGCCAAATAATTTTTGCAGGATCTTGCTGCAGAACTAAGCCTGCCAAAGGGTAAACTTCCAAGGTTGATCCAATAACAATGATGAGATCACTGAACTGAGTCCAACGAGCTGCTAAGTCTAAATTGTCGGGATCAATGGCATCACCATAGAGGACAATTTCTGTGTCAACGTGATCCGCTAGAATAGCTAGAGGGTCATTGGTTAGCAGAGTGTGAGCATGTCCCATGATAGCTTGATCATCTCGCAAATCAATTTCTTGAAAACAGATTTGACAAATCCCTCTGTCGGCCTTGCCATGAAATTCAATAATTTCCTTTGAACCAGCCTGACGGTGAAGGCCATCAATATTTTGTGTCAGGACAGGGACTGCCTGCTTAGCGATCCAACGGTGAACCTTGTTGGGCTCCAGTCTTTGTAAAAATTGTTGCTTATGCCACTGCCAGAACTCTCTAGGATAAGATTGGAAAAAAGGACGTGATAAAATTTCACGGGCTTGGAAGTAGCGCCCCTTAAGTTTCATTCCTTTCATGGTGGTATAGTCAGGAACTCCAGATAGAGTCGAGACACCTGCACCTGTGACAACAAGAGGGTTCTGAGCTAACTGGATGCGGTTTTCGAGGTCTTTTTGGTTCATAGCTGCCTCCTTATCTTTTGACTTTATTATACTACGAAACAAAAACCTTAGTGTTTTCAAGCCACAGTCACACTTAAAGGGCTATGGATATATCTCAGATATTGCCCATGAATAGCTTTAAAAGAGAGCGAGATCATCCCTAAAATTGAAAATTTGGTCCTCACCACGCCCTAATTTTAAAGTGGTGACCTGAAACGATCTCTCCCCAGACCGTTTTTGACACTTGCTTTGCAAGCTTCATTTCCCGATGAGAGTGGGACAAAAATCGTAAATCGTGATAAAATCACGACTTTAATTTTCTTCGCTCGCCCATTTTAAGGCTCAGAGCTCTGCCACTCTCCTGTTTTTAGGTGGCAGGCTTTCAATCCCACCTCCGCACAGTTGATTAGGTTGACCGCTACCCCTTGCTACGAAAGGAATAAGGACTGCCAATCAGCAGTGGTTCATTGGTGCTAAAGCACCTAATGAACTGTGCAGGGGTAAGACTAAGTTGGCATAGCCAACAAGTCTTGCTCCTAACCACTGCGCCAAGAATTTATTCAAAAACAGGGATACTTGACCAACCTATCTTCCTTTATCATTTTGAAAAAGGAAGGTGATCCTGGCTAAAGATTACCTGATCTTCAGTCAGACCCGTTAGATTTAGAAATTTTGTCTTAAACTCTTCTAGAGAGTCCTCAGAATGACCATACCACTCCTCACCACTGGTAATATACCACTTGGCAAGGGATTTGATTTCCTTGGTTACTTGAGGGATATGGGATTTATCTTTAAAAGTAATCAGGTAAACTATTTCAAAGGCAGCTGCTATAGAATTATTTCGCAAAGTTTTTAAAGATTCTAACATGATAGATACCTACTTTCTAAAGGATACTAATGCTGAATGACTTGCAATCGGTTTGCTGGGGTGCAACCAAACTAACATTGCGCTTATCCTCAAAATAATCAGACTCATCTAACGAGGTTGATAGGCCGCTCCAAGGTTCAAGAGCGATGAAAGGACTTTGGTTGACAGTAGACCAAAGCACCAGATAAGGAAAATCCGGAAAATCTAATCGAACGCCCTTGTGATGTTTACGAGAACGTAAAGTGACACCGCGAGACTGAAGGCGATCCAGCGTCAGAGCATCACGGGTGAATAAACGATAATCTAAATCAAGCTTCTTCTGCTGATTCAAAAATGGAAGTCGATCGTTAAGATCCAACAGTCCTGTATCTGGAAATGAACGCGGAATTGAGCACGTTTCTTCTTCGTCGAATTCTAGATAATAATCCTCATACTTATCCATTTCCAGCAAAGGGCAATTAAACCCTGGGTGACCGCCAATAAAGTAGGGTAAGGTTTTGCTGGTTTCCTCATTAGCCACCTGATAAGTCGTCTGAATCCTTTTACCTGATAAGCGGTACGTAATGCTCAAATGAAAATGATAAGGATAAGCTCTCAGCATTTTTTCTGTTGGCCTTATTGAAAAGGTAACAGTATCCTCAGAGATGCTATCCACTATAAAATACTCCTTACGTACTAATCCGTGCCTAGGAATACTGCCTGTAAAATGCGGACGATCCGCTGGCCTATACACAGTCCAATTCATCCGCAAACTGCCGCAGATAGGAAAGAGTACCGGTGCTTGGGAGCTCCAATACTCAGGATTGCCCTGCCACAAATACTCAAGTCCATCCTTATCCTTGATCGACGTCAGCGCAGCACCAAATTCTGATAATTGAACGGTTAATTCATCATTTTTTAATGTAATCGTCATTATTGTCCTCACTTAGCTTATAGTTGAAATCAAAACAAAACAAGAGTCTCAATTAAACATTGTGACTCTTGCCTCGCTACGGTCTTTTCTGAAATTGAGAAAAGGGTTAATTAATGAATTAGGTGGAGATTTTAATTAATAAATGGAGAAATATTTGAAAGTTACAAGTTAGAAAGTTAATAAAGTATACTAATCTATTCATCAATTTCTTGAGTTTGAGCTAACTTTTTATACCAGTAAGCGCTCTTCTTAGGATAGCGCTCCTGCGTATCAAAGTCAACATAGAAAAGACCGTAGCGTTTCTCATAGCCATTAGACCATGAGAAAACATCCATCAAGGACCAAATGAAGTAGCCTTTGACATTGGCACCATCAGCAATGGCATCAGCAAGAACCTCTAAGTGTTTTTTGACATAGTCAATCCGTGCGTCATCATAAACAGTATGGTCGATAAATTCATCTTTATAACCAAGACCATTTTCGGTGATATAGATCTTCTTATAATTAGGATAGTCTCTTTTTACGCGCATGATCTGATCATACAGTCCCTGCGGGTAAATAATCCAGTCCCAATCTGTTTTTGGAATATGGGTTGGCGCTTCTCTGCGCCCGACACCTTTAATTTGGTATTTAGAACTGCCTTTTTCGCCCTTACCATTATGGATAATTTCCGTTTCGCCATCAAAAGCCTGCATCCAATCACTCATATAGTAGTTGATGCCCAAGAAGTCATTCAAATCCTTAGCAGCTTTAAGAGCTGCAAAATCGTCATCGCGCAGATCCAGTTTTCCGCCGTTGACACCTAAGATATGGTTGACCCCTTCCATGGTTTTATCCGAGTATTCTCCCAAATAAGTGGCATCAAGGATAAATTTATTGTGGATGATGTCTTCCAGTTCTGCAGCACGCACATCAGCTGGGTTAGACGGATCATAAGGATACTTGGTCGGCAGGGCGTGAACCACACCGATTTCACCAGAGTAGCCGCCATCTTTAAAAGCTTTCACTGCACGGGCATGGGAAACCATCATATTATGATGGGACTGGAAAACCTTAGCTAAGTCATACTTAATACCCGGTGGAAATTTTCCTACTAGATACTGACCATCACCAATAGGGCCGATTTCATTGAAGGTCGTCCAGTAGTTAACTTCTGGAAACTCTTTAAAACAGAATTTTGCATAATCAACAAAATGATCCATATTTTTCCGGTTGAGGAAATCTCCATTAGAATGGAGGGCTGCTGGCGTATCAAAATGGTGCAGGGTCACAAAGGGTTCAACATGACGCTTGTGACATTCCGCAAAAAGATTGTGATAGAACTCAACGCCTTTAGGATTAACATCGCCAAAGCCTGCTGGGAAAATCCGCGACCAAGCAATAGAGATACGAATACCATTAACACCAAATTCTTCAGCCAATTTCAAGTCAACAGGATACTTGTGGTAAAAATCGCTGGCAGGTTCTGCTGTGTACCAATAATTATCTTCCAGATATTTGTCCCAAGCAACAGGACCTTTACCTTCTCCTTTGGTGACACCTTCTGCCTGATAAGCAGCGGTTGCGCCACCAAAGATGAAGTCTTTCGGTAATGTTTTAGTCATCTTATGACCTCTCAATCTTTAAATTGCTCTTCAACAAATGCCAGAGCTCCCTGACCATCACGTGTCAGTTTAATATATTGAGCTCCCTCAGTCTTAGCTAATTTAATACCAAGTTTGTCTGTTTCAGCCTTCATGTCGTCGTAGTTAGAAGCCACTTGCGGAGCCAAAATAACTAACTGATATTGTGGCAGGATTTCACGGTGAGCACCGTAGCTTCCAGCAGCTGCCTTAACAGGTGCCCCATATTCTGCCGCTGCCTTATTAAGAGCATTAGCTAAGAGACCACTGGTACCGCCACCGGCACACAGGACTAGAACATTGGTTTCTTCTTGAATGCTGCTACTTTCCGCTTCAGCTTGAGTATCAGAATTTTCAAGAATGGCATCGGCCTTTTTAGTATCAAAGTTAGCAGCAACTTTTTCTTTAAGAGAATCGGCAGCGTCACCACCGGCTGCTTCTTCAGCTAAAATTTGCTCGTCATAAACCTTAACGAATGGGTAATAAATAGCGACATCAACTACAATCAAGAGAGCAGCTAAAGCAAATGATAGAATACCAAAGCCAGTCCCCATAACAATTCCCAAAGGTCCAGGGGTCGTCCAAGGTAAATTGACACTAAAGCTATTCATGCCAAGCGTATCAACAAAAAACTTGAAACACCAGACATTAACGATTGGAGTCAAAACAAATGGAATAAAGAAAACAGGATTCAAGACGATTGGGGCACCGAACAAAATCGGTTCATTAACCCCAAAGAAAGTTGGCACAACCGAAGCACGTCCAATGGCCTTATTCCGTTTGGACTTCGTCAGCCACATGAACATAAAAGGCACAACCAGAGTTGCCCCTGTACCACCCATAGTAGCGATAAACATCTGCGTTCCTGATGTGATAACCTTATCAGCATGTTGGCCGGCTTGTAATAATTGATAGTTAGTTTCAACATTGGCGTAAGTAATCGCTGCAATCGCGGGTTCGACGATAGATGGACCATGGATCCCCACAAACCAGAAAAGAGCGTAGGCGCCAAAGATAATGGTAATACCAATATAGCCATCCGCAGCTGAGAATAACGGAGCCAGGAGGGTTCCGATTGATTCTGCTACATTAACACCAATAGTAGCGTGCACAACCAATTGGATAGCGTAAAGAATAATAATGGAGAAGGCAAAAGGGAAAATATCTTTAAAAACTTGGGAGATATTTGGTGGAACCTCCTCAGGCATCCGAATCGTCACATTGTGTTTGACACAGAACTTATAAACATTAACAGTGATAAAAGCTGCAATAAAGGCTGTCAAGAGGCCCTTAGTTCCCATAAAAGCACTGAGGAAGCCGCCTTCCTTAGCGGGATCAGCTGCCATGATTAGGAAGCCAGCCATTGATGCCAGCATGGTTGAGATAAAATTAATTTGATTGGTGCTTTCTAAGCGGCGATTCATAGAATCTGTCAAAGACTTGGCTGTTGTACCAGCTACTAAGAAACCAATAATCCCCATGGTATAGTTGTAAGGGGTCATCAAACCATTTTCAATAGTTTTCGGCCAGGTAAACCCAAAAATATTTGGAACATAGGCAATCAAGAGGAAGATACTCGAAAACAAGATAACTGGCATGGCTGAAATAAAACCATCACGAATAGCTCGCAGATAAATATTTCGAGACACCTTCTCAAAGAAAGGTTTGCCCTTTTCAATTTGAGCAATTAAGGCATTCATAATTAATTTCCTCTCTTATAAAGTTCTACGATATGGTTAATCAAATCCTTAATAACCATTGTTGTCATCAGGTGGTCCTGACCGTGCATCAAAGTGACGCTAAAAGCAACATCATCACCTGACGCTTCTTTTTGGAGCAAACTTGTTTGAGCATTATGCGCATCGACTAAACAAGCATCTGCTTCCGCAATGAGACTTTCTGTCTTTTCATAGTCACCAGCTTGTGCTGCTTTCAAAGCTTCTAGCAATTTTGAGCGAGCGTCTCCGGCGTAGGCAACAATTTCAAAACCTAATAAGGTTGTTTCTTCTCTATTCATAGTTTTCCTCCTTCTACACTGACTAAGAGAATGGGTTTATAACAAACGTTGAATATGTAATGTAATGTAAAATCTTTCACTTTGGCAATCATCTATCCCTGTTTCGGTTGTGATAATCCGATAGATCTCATCAGCAATTTGATAAGCTTTAGGATAGGTTTCCTTTATCTGATCTTCCATCTCCAGCAATGACATATTGTCATCTCTGCTTCTATCCAAGTATTCAATGAAATAAGTCAAATGAACCATCAAGCGGTCATAAAAATGGGTATTCACTTTTGTCCGCTTAATATCGTATTGCTTCAGAACCTTTTGTATCTTCTCTAAAAGAGTCTTAGCTGTCCGGACTTTAGACTTCTTTCCATCAACTGTCAGACTTTTAGCATTGATAAAGTGGAGTGCGATTCGCCCGACTTCGTCATCAGGGAAATCACTCAAAAGTTGGCAGCGGAATCTTTCAAGAGCCTCTGTAGCCATCTCATATTCTTTTTTATAATCCTTAGATAGACGAGTTATTTCACTCTTTTGATAAGAATTATCAAGAATTGCTTTGTAAGCACAGTAAATATGATCGGTCAGGGTAACGTAAATATATTCTTGAACAGGATAATGATATTTGCTTGTTAAGCTGTCTATAACATCATAGGTGACTGTAATAAAATCAAGCGGTACATCTCTTAACAGTGTTAAAAAATTATCTTTAGATTCCTTACTTTTTAGAGAGAATACTTTCTCAATTTTATCGCTAACAATCAAATCGCCCTTACTCTTTTTAAAAGTAATCCCCAGCCCCATCACAACAGCTTGCTCACCGTAAGCATCTTTAACGAGTGCAACATTGTTATTCAGAGCCTGAACAATCCGATACATGGTTTTCCTCCTTTCTAATTCCAAACAAAAAGAGACCACAAACAAACCAAAGAAATTCACTGTTCCTTGATTCATTTGTAGTCTCGCCTAGTTTGATTAGTTACGATCTACCCTATTCAATTATGTTTTCATATTAACATAAACAAGGAAAAATGTAAACCCTTACTTTTCATGATATTTTCAAAGTTTTTACACATATAGATACAGCAGGAGATCAGCAATTTTCGTGAAGCTCTCCTTATTTACACGTAAAGAGGGCAGCTATCACTCCTAAGCTTTAGTCTTCCAAGAAGTAGCTGTTTTTTGCAAAACCTTATTAAGGTCGTCAATATTTTTAAAGCCAGTGGTTCGCAGCCATTCGCGAGCGGCTTCTTCTCCCTTTTCAATGTAATCTTTGACACTGCCAGCCCAAGTGGCACGACCGCAGAGAACCCCATTGAAATTAGCTCCCGATTCATGAGCAAAAATCAAAGTATCTTGGAAAAGCTTAGCCGACACACCTGCACTTAGATAAATGTAAGGAAGATTGGTTGCTTGCTCTTGTTGTTTAAAGAATTCAGCAGCTTCTGCCTTGCTGTAAACAATCTCTCCATCGCCAAATCCTTCAACATAATTCATATTAACGGGAACTTCGACCTTTAATACATCAATGTTAAAACGTGGATCTGAGAAGACCTTCATGGCTCCCAAAACTTTGTGCGGTTTTACCTTAGCAAATTCTGCCCCTTTAGCATCCGCAATCTTTTCATCATAGGCCAAAATTTCCAAGAAGAAAGGAATATCTTCAGCTACGCATTCAGAACCAACTCGTTCGATGTAAGCCTGTTTTTGCTGGTTGAGCTCCTCGCTGCTGTCTACATCATAGTAGAGCAAGAACTTAACCGCATCCGCTCCTTGTTCCTTCAAGCGTTTGGCTGACCAGACATCCAAACAGTCTGGCAGGCGTTTTGTGCTGGTAGTATCGTAGCCGGTCTTTTCGTAAGCCAGCAAAAGACCAGCATTTTTATCCAAAACCTTCGTTGCTGGCAGACCATATTCTGGATCCAAAAGCATGGATGAGGCATAAGGAGTCAATTCTTCAGCAACTAAGACTTTTAACTCTTCCATTTGCGCAACAGTGGGCTCTGAATCTTGATGTTCAGCCATCAAACGTTTGAGAGCTCCTCGTTGGTCAAAGGCTAGAGCCGAAATGATGCCATTTTCATCACTCAATTTTTCCATGTAGTTGCGTTTTTGTTCTGTTAATACCATTTTGCTTCCTCACTACTATCTTCAAGTTTTCTATCGTAACGTAACATCTGAACTTAATCGTGATATTCACCGCGGTCCCACTTATCAAGGAATTCCTTGAAAAAGTCTGGGTCCGATTGATCAGCATTTGATGTTTCCACATGGGCAATCTTAGCAATCAATTTGTCATTTTCTGGGGTTGCTTTGTATTCGGCATTGATAAAAGCGTCAATGATATCATTCATCAAAAGTCCACCAGTAATCATGCCACCAAAACCAATAACATTAGCATTGAGTTGCTCTTTAGCATAAAGAGCAGACGTCATGTCCCGTACCAAGGCTGAACGAACACCTGGCACCTTATTGACTGCATTATTGATACCGACACCAGTACCGCAGATACAAACACCGAGATCAGCTTGGCCGCTGACAACAGCTTCACCGACCTTTTTCCCGAAGATAGGATAGTGAGTTCGAACATGGTCATAGGTCCCAAAATCAAGTACTTCATGGCCTTTTGATTTCAAGAATTCTGAGACAGCCATTTTTTCATCCGTTACAATATGGTCACAACCAATAGCAATTTTCATTTTTACATCCTCCAGTTCAAGCTACTTCTCTTAGCACATCTTATTAAGCATATCCACACGGACTTGATGACGGCCGCCATCGTAGTGGCCTTCAACAAAGCCTTTAACAATATTCTTAGCCAGCTCATCTCCGACAATTTCAGCACCCATGGTGATAATACGAGCATTGTTGTGAGCACGTGTCATGTAGGCCGAGCGTTCATCCGATACTTCTGCTGCAATCATCCCTTTAACTTTGGTTGCTACCATGAAAGGCCCAGCTCCATAAGCATCGATCACAATGCCAAGGTTACCATCTGCTGCATTGACTTCCTTAGCCACAGCTAGGGTGACATCGACAAAATCCTCTTGTGAAGTGTCACTGACATCAAGGACTTCAAACCCTTTTTCTTGCAAATAGCCCTTTACGAGTTCTTTAAGACGATTTCCTGCCTTATCGGCACCAAGTACAATAGCCATTTTCGTTCTCCTTTGTTTGTTTTTGTTTGCTACGAGATTATGATAAACCAAAACCAACTTTTTGTCAAGAAAAAGTTGGTTATTTTTGTTTGTTTCAAAACATCTTTGTAAACCCTTTCATATCAATGATTAGAACTATTTTCCAATCATTTTTATAAAAAAATTTTTTCGTAACTTTTTGTTTATAAATGTGTTTTTTGTCCATTTAATATGATATAATGTCATCACAATAAAGGACTGGAGCAAAGGAATGATTAAAAAAGAACGTTTAAATTGGATATTAGATCAACTATCCCAGCAATCGATCATTACAGTCAATGCTATTATGGATGCTCTTAAAGTCTCTGATATGACTGTTCGCCGTGATTTGGCCGAATTAGAAAAAGAGCACCGCCTTATCCGTATTCACGGCGGTGCTCAAAGTATCAATTTATCAAATCGTCAAGAAAAAACAAATGTGGAAAAGCAATCACAACAGGTTGCTGAGAAGAAACAAATCGCTTCTTACACCGCGAAACGAATTCAAGACGGAGAAACAATTTTTATCGGACCAGGAACAACCTTAGAATTTCTGGCTCAAGAGTTAGTAGACAGAAAGCTGAGGATCATTACCAACAGCCTGCCTATCTTTGATGTTTTGAAAGGCAGCAACAGTGTCGATCTCCTACTAATTGGTGGTGAATACCGACCGATCACTGGAGCTTTTGTAGGTTCCTTAGCCAGCAATAATATTGAAAGCTTAGTCTTTTCCAAGGCATTCATCAGTGCTAATGCTGTCTACAAGGATTCTGTAGCCACCTACAGCGAATCCGAGGGTACTATCCAAGAGTTAGCCCTCGATAAATCCATTGAGAAATATCTCTTGATTGACCACAAAAAGTTTGATTCCTACGACTTCTTCGTCTTCTATAAAACCAGCAATTTTGATTATGTTATCACTGATGGAAAACTAGGCGATGACAAAAAAGCCGAATATGAAGAATTGACCCATGTTTTAAAAGCCAATGAATAATAGTTTTCTTACGCAAACAAAGCCAGCTTCAGCAGCTTGAGCCTCTCTGGGGAAAATTGAAAAATCCATTTAAAACCGCAAGCAAAAAGGCCATCAGGTTAAACCCTAATGGCCTTTTCATATCTAAAAATGCGAGTCAGTGCTTTAACGCACATAAATTCTACTCTTTGTCAGCTCTTTTATTAGAATTGAACACTAGAGCTATCTCCTAACCATTAAAGATATAGCCAGGCTAGGAGTCTTGTATCATTTTATTCATTTCTATCATCATAACCTTTTGGATGGCTAGAGTGCCAAGCCCAAGCAGTTTGGATAATTTTTTCGATATTATCAAATTCAGGTGCCCAGCCGAGAATCTCTCTTGCCTTAGTGGAATCTGCAACCAAAGTATCAGGATCTCCTGGCCGGCGGTCAGCCTTTTCAGCTGGAATTTCCTTACCTGTGACCTTGCGGGCAGCTTCTAAAATTTGCAGGTTAGAAAAGCCTGTGGCAGAACCTAGATTAAAGGCGGTAGAGGGATTGCCTCGACGCAAATAATTTAAGGCGAGTAAGTGGGCCGATGCCAAGTCAAAAGGATGGACATAGTCACGCACATTAGTGCCATCTGGAGTATCATAATCATCCCCGAAAATCATGATTTTTTCTCTTACTCCTTGAGCTACTTGAAGAATGATGGGCAGCAAGTGGGTCTCAGGTCCATGGTCTTCACCAATAGAACCATCTGGCTTTGCCCCAGCCACGTTAAAATAACGCAAGGGCACGAATTTAATCCCATAAGCTTGGTCGGACCATTTCATAATGGTCTCCATCATTAATTTGCTTTCGCCATAAGGATTGATAGGTCTTTGTGGCGTTGTTTCTTTGATAGGAATTTCTTCTGGAATGCCATACGTTGCTGCGGTTGACGAGAAAACGATATGCTTGATGTCAAATTCATTCATGACTTCCAAAAGTTTAATCATTCCAGCTGTATTATTATCGAAATACTTGAGAGGATTCTCCATAGACTCGGCTACCAGAGAAAAGGCTGCAAAATGGATAACAGCATTAAGATCAGGATTCTCCCTGAAAACTTGCCGCATGAAGCCTTGATCTGCCAGATCTCCTTGATAAAACTTGGCAGAGGAATGAACGGCAGCCCGGTGACCAGTCACCAAATTGTCCACCACTACAACATCTTCCTGCCCCTTTTGGACCAAATAATCCACCATGTGAGAGCCAATATAGCCAGCTCCTCCCAGAACTAAAATTGCCATGTTACAAGATACTCTAGGGCATGAGCCCTCCCTTTCTAACTGAGCCTTCTTTTATTCATCACAAAACTATTATACTGGGTTAAGGCCATTATTTCAACCAGCCCTGCTTGAAGGCTAATCCCCTTCTGAAATTTCTCTAGTCTGGCTGTTGCTGACCCACAACGGGTTAGTAAACCGTGACAAATAGCCCCATTCATCCGAACAGGGCTAAATTTGTTTTTTATGGTAAATATTTGCCAGATGCCAAGTAGAGTTCATACCAATCGTGATGGGACAAGGTTACCTTACTTGCTTGAGCAGCCTCTTCAATATGCTGCGGATTCATACTGCCAATAATAACCTGCATCTTGGCTGGGTGGCGCAAAATCCAAGCCAAAGCGACAGCAGACTTTGTCACCCCTTCGCGTTGGGCAAATTTTTCCAAAACTTCATTGAGTTCTGGGAATTTTGGATTATCGACAAAAGTTCCTTTAAAGAAACCAGATTGAAGCGGAGACCAAGCCTGAATGGTGATGTCGTGCAAGCGGCAATAATCCAGCGCATCACCATCACGATTGATGGACATTTCAGTTTCCTTATTATTCATGTAAAGCGGCTGATCAATCAATTGAGACTGATCCAAAGAAAGTTGCAATTGATTAAAAACAAGTGGCTGTTTAACGTATTTTTTAAGCAGTTCAATTTGCAGAGGCATTAAGTTACTAACACCAAAATAACGAACCTTTCCTGTACGTTCTAACTCATCAAAAGCCTCAGCTACTTCTTCTGGATCAAAGAGAACATCTGGTCTGTGAAGTAAGAGGGAATCCAGATAATCAGTTTGCAGACGTTCCAGACTCTCATCCACACTGGTTAAAATATTTTCTTTAGTCCAATCGAATTCCTGACGTTCAAAGCGTAAACCACATTTAGATTGTAAAAAGATATCTTCACGCTTGAGACCTGTTAGTTTAAAGGCTTGGCCAAATTTGCGTTCAGCAGCACCATCTTCTCCATAGCAAGTGGCATGATCAAAGAAGGTGATACCAGCATCGTAGGCCGTTTTGATAACCTGAGCGGCATCTTGATCGCTCAAATCAGGCATTCGCATACAGCCTTGAACAATCGCTGGAACAGCTTGTGGGCCATTGACAATAGATAAAGTTTTCATAAGTCGTACTTCCTTTCTAAAATTGCTTATGGTAAGCAAGGTCGAGAATGGGACAAAAATCAGTGAACGAAGTCTTGATTCCTTATTCGCAAGCTTCAGAGATTGCGATAGTTTATGGATAAGAGCAAGACTCTCATGACTGCCTGTCTCAGACTCGTCTCAACTATTTACCAAGAGTTAACAAAACATTGTTAACAATAGTATCCACACTCAAACCATTTTGAGCCATCAGCTCCTGCCGATCGTAGCGATCATGGAAATGCTTGTCAATACCGTAATTCTGAACCTTGAGGTCACTGTTACCAAGATAGCTAGCAATCGTTTGACCGTAACCTCCTTCAAGCAGACCATCTTCCAAGGTAACAACTAATTGGTGATTGGCAGACAATGAATCTAGCAGCTCCTTGTCAAGGCCTGTGATAAATTTAGGATTGACCAGAGTGGCCTTGATCCCATGCTGCTCTTGTAAAACTCTGGTTACTTCCTCTGCTAAACCATAGGAGTTACCCAAGCCAAAAATAGCGACTTGAGAGCCCGCTTGTGTCACTTGGTTCTTATTAAGGATAGAATAATCAGTCTCATCTGCCTGACCTATTTCCTTGAGCGGACCGACTGGTACACGAATGGCAACGGGATGTTCCTGCTGTTCAATAGCCCAATCCAACATGGCCAAGTGTTCTTCCTTATTAGTCGGAGCCAAATAGACGACATTAGGGATATGGCTGAGGAAAGGAATATCGAAGAAGCCCAGATGACTTTCGTCATTCATGGCATTGACCGAAGCCGCATGAACCAAAACAGTTACTGGTTGATTATTGAGAGCAATGTCGTGCGACCATTGGTCATAGGTCCTTTGCATAAAGGTTGAAGACACATACCAGACAGGCTTAGCCCCATTTTTAGCCAAACCTGTCGACATAGTTGCTGCTTCCTCTTCAGCAATACCCACATCAACAAATTGTTGACCAGCTTCCTTTCTTTGCTCCTGATTGAAAAGAACCATAGGGGTTCCTGCATTAACAGCGATGACTCTAGGATCTTTCTTGATTTTTTCAAGCAGAAAGTCGCCGGTCACGGAATTGTAGCTAGGCTCATTTGATCCTTTCAGATAGTAGCCGGTCTGTGGATCGAAAGGACCGCCAGCATGAAAGGCTTCACGGTTGGTTTCCATGAAGGAAACACCGTGACCTTTTTGTGTATGAATATGAAGTAAGACAGGATGGTCGCTGTCTTTAACTTCCTGAAAGAGGGCAATCAAAGCCGCTAAGTCATTTCCCTTGTCCAAGTAATAATAGTCAAATCCCAGAGCTTTGAAAATATTATCAGAAGCCTGGCCATCCGACTCTCGCAAACGACGCAGAGCTGTGTAAATCCCTCCCTTAGGATTAGCTGCAATGGATTGCTCATTATCATTGACGATCACAATAGTATTGGTGCCAGTTGTAGCAATTTGATTGAGACCCTCATAGGCCAGACCGCCTGACAGAGAACCATCCCCGATGACAGCAACAACATTAGAGTGTTCGTCTTTTAAATCACGCGCTTTGGCAACACCAGAAGCCAAGGACAGCGAAGTTGAAGTATGCCCAACAGTGAAGAGATCGTGGTCACTCTCCTTGGGATTGGTGTAACCCGAAACATCATCATAGTGCTTAGGGTCGAGAAAGGCTTGAGCCCGTCCTGTCAGCATCTTATGAACATAAGATTGATGAGAAACATCAAAGATAAACTTATCAATTGGTGAATTAAAGACATAGTGAAGGGCCACTGTCATTTCAACGACACCAAAATTCGGACCGTTGTGACCACCATGATGGCTAGTCTTTTCCAGCAGAGCCTGTCTGGCTTCCACAACGACTTGCTCTAAGTCATTCTGTGACATAGCTTTCAAGTCTGCTGGCGATTGAATTTTTTCTAACATAGTTTTCCTTTCTAAAGATACGCAGGGACTTGTTACTTAAGTGTTCCGCCCTTAATAACAAATGAGACTGGACAAAAACTCGACCAATATGCCTGTTTTGGAATAAACTCTTGACGCAGTGGTTGGGAGTAAAACTTCTGGGGTACGACAACTTAGTTTTAACCCCTGCGCAGTTATCAGGTGCCTTAGCACCAATGAACCACTGCTGACCCATTTAATTCTTTTTGCTTATAACGGCTTCATTATAAACCTTGAAGTTCACTCCAAGTCAAGTCTCAGCCTCCCATATCAAGGCTAATCCTAAAAATATATCTTCAACTACTGATATCACTAAAACTTAACTGAAAAACTCAGTCAATCGCAAGCTGTTGGGACAATATTAATTAAAGCAGTTTTGTCAACTGGACATAGGCAGAGCCACACAGTGGTGACGGTCGCAACTTGTCAGCTAGATCCAAATTTCCTTTGAGAAAATTTGCAAGATACGAATTGGAATTCCCCCACTAGAGAGGTAACCAATAATGATGGCTCCATAAATAGAAAATCAAAAACTAAGTCTACAGACCTACAACTCTGAGATGACCTGCAATCCGTCAGACTAACTGCATTACAATGTGCTAACTTATTCGGTAAAAATCTCAGCTTAAAGAGTTGTACCAACTAATTATCAGCCATTGTGAAGTACCCTACATCTTGTCGCTCTCATTATAGCAAAAAACTCCAAACCTAATAGGAATTGGAGTTAAACAAGCATTCTTGCCTTAGTTAGTTGACTCATCATCTCTTTGATAACGGTGATTTTCCAAGAGTCGCAAGAAATGGTCATTTGGCAATTGACCATTATGATATTTCTGATAAACTTCCTTGATAGCATCGGTATGCTTGGCATAAAGGTCTTTACGTAATTCCAACTGCTCTTGATGAAAGTCTTGGATTTCCTCTCGATTCTTCACAAGCAAGTCCCGCATTTCCTGACGCTCCTCAGGATTTTGAATAGTGTCTAACCCCCAAGCAATGCGCTTAGCTGCATAATCTTGATATTGACGGGCCCGTTCTCTTTCCTGCTCAAAGTGCTTGTTCAAAATCGTTGTGATGTCCCTTGGAGAATGAAAAATTTCACGCACGGCTGAAATTGGCTCAGCATCAACTACTGTATAGGTGAGTGCACCAAAATAAGGCATGAGAAAGACCGTAATGGCTCCTGCTGCCACCAACACCGAAGCAATGTCACTGGTCATAAAATCATCCTTAACCGCAATTCCAGTAATCCCAACAATCAAGGGAAGGGCTGTCGTACAATAAAAGGCAACAGAAAAACGATTATGGAGAGTCAAACGCTGTTCGGTATCCTTCTCTAGGGATAGGGAAAGAACGATAGGAACGGCGCGAATCAAGAAGAGAGCCAGAATAAAAGCCACAAGCAGCCAAGGACGATCCGCTACCGCTGTTAAATTGATACCACAACCCGAAATCACAAAGAAGAGAGGGATCAGAAAACCATGGGCAATCCCATTGATCTTCTTCTCCAAAGTATGACTATTCTCTGGAATAACAAAACGAAGGACAAAGCCAGCCGCAAAAGCTCCCAAGACAATATCCAAATCAAAGATAGCAGAAAAAGCTACTAGAACAATTAAGAGGAGGATCGTTACTCGAACCGTCATCTGGGAATTCGTATCAGACTTAGAGTGAAGAAATTGATACATGGCCCCGCCTCGCTGGACGGCCTTATTTCCTAAAGCTGCTAGCCAAATACAAATCAGTAGTAGACCGCCTAGAATAGCCGCCGTCTTCCAAGTCGACCGAGCTGAGAGCAGGACGGCCATGGCAATGACCGTCGATACCTCTCCCCAAGTTCCGTAAGCAATAATCGTATTACCGATTTGGGTACCTGTTAGGCCGCGTTCTTCAAGGATAGGCATGAGGGTTCCCAGAGCCGTTGTCGTAAAGAGCAAAGCAGTCGCTATCAGGCCCTGTTTCCCTGAGGCAATATCGGGCATGATAAAGGCGACACCTAAACCAATAGCAAAGGTTACGACCCAAGTTCCAAACCCCTTCTTGCCTTCTTTCCCAACAATAACCTTAGGATCAATTTCATATCCCGCCAAGAGAAAGAGGAAGGCACAGCCCAAATCAGACAAAAGCTCAAGAGCTTCACTATCTGAATGAATAAGGTTGAGAGCATGAGGTCCAAAGACTGCCCCTGCCGCTATTAAAATAACCGTCTCAGGCACGACCTGCCTAGGAATTAAACGAGCCACCATGGGGGTGACAGCTGCAATAAAAGTAATCAGTGTTAATGAAATAAACGTTCCTGTCATACTAAACTCCATTATCTAAGCCGGACCAGACAAACCGGCCCAACAGACAATTAGCCAGTATTATACCACTTTCCGCTCCAAGACGCTAGAATTTGAAACTGTATAAAACTGTATTAAGAATCACCAAGGCTGGTTATAACAGTGATGGTTGATGCTTGTTTTTCATAGAGAGCAGTATAGCCAAAACTAGAATAATTGCCTGACAACCATACAGTACAAACTGATTCCCTCCAACAGCTAATTGGGAACAGACATTTATCATGGCATGAGTCATGGCACAGATCCACAGACTATTTGTTTTGTGGTACAGTGCTGATAAGACAAAGCTATTGACTAACAAACTGAGGCAGAAATGACTACCTGTTGCTACTGACATGTCTCCTAAACTCCCATCAATATAAAAGAAAGCAAAATGCCATATTCCCCAAGTCATAAAGGTAAGAACCGTCGCAATAATATAGGGTACTTTCTCTTCAAGAATAGGCTGAAAGGCATATCTCCAGCCTATTTCCTCTATTCCGCCAAACACTAATGCTTTTAGGAAAAGCGCTAGTGGCAAATACCAGATATTGATCTGAAATTGTCCGCCTATCAAAACATAGACAAAATTCAAAGCTAAAAATGTGAACACCAACAAATAATCTACTGGACCTTGCTTAATGTAAAAGAAATCCTTTAGCACTGTTTTGAGGCTGATACCTTTATATTTATTAACAGTCACTATCCCCAAAGGGCCGACGATGTTCCGCCTATCCCAATAGCTGTCCAACCAGCAAACGATGAATAGCCCGTTGCTATGCCTATACGACCCAGCAACCAGACGACAAGACAAGTAAGGTAAACTTGCCCTAAGGAGCCAGTCAAATATAGCGCTAGTGCTCTTTTTCTATCCATTCTTAATAACTCCTGTGACTGCCAATCTGCCATAATCATTTTGTCCTGTTTTTCAATATCCAATAAACGTCAATTCTTTTTATTTAACAATGGTAGCATCTCTTAAAGCATTGATAGTCATGAGCTTTCCATAAGCTGTTCTTATTTTTCCCTCAATAGTTACTGATGCTAGAACTACTTTCGGACTCAAATTGATGATACCTTGCCCAACAATTCATCAGTCTATTTAGTCAAATAGCAATATTGAAGGAAAATAGTCTTCTTCAAAATATTTCACCGTTTGTCAGGAAATACGTCCATTGAAATAACAGAAACATCATTTTCTATGTCCTTATCTTCTAGTGAATAGGAATAGACACCTTTGCCATCTTCTTAAATAACACCTGCATATTTACATAGCCCTTCTTACCTTAATCTAAGAAGGGCTTGCTTTACCTCTTGTAAAGTCACTTTTTTATACTCATTTTCCAAAAATATTCCCTAATTACCTATTAAATAATTTTGCCCAGTTTTGCTTTGAATTCATGATACGAGAAATATAAACATTGTGCTCCTCAATGTAGTAAAAAGCTAAATAATTCTCAATTGGCATGTAGCGGTAACTTTTGCCATCAGCAGTTAATTCACCATAACCACGGCTCGCCACACGCGGACAGGCTTCAGGGAAGGTTTCTAAGATTTCTAAAGCTGATAAAATTAAATCAATCTTACCATCAGCAGATTGTTGGCTATAAAAGTTGAGAACAATGTACTCATGAATAGCTTTTAAATCCTGTTTAGCCGCATCAGATAAGGAAACACTGTAACGTTTATGACTAGTCAAGACCAAATTCCTTCCTTACGTCTGCAAGTGCTGTGACCTTACCTTGAGCAATATCTTGATGGCCTAACAGAATCTCTTTCTTTAAATCTTCAAAAGCAATTTGATACTGTGACTCTGGCAAGTCACTCGAAACAAATTCTTTGGCATCAACAGCACCAGTTGCAATCTTTCTTAATGCAGCATTAAAAACATCTGTAAGACTGATTTGCTCGTCTGCTAAAATGTCCTTAGTTTGTTGATAAAAAACAGAATCAGCACGAAAATTAACAGGTTGTGTAGTAGTCATATCAAAACCTCTTGTATATACATTTTGTATTTACATTATAGCATATCGTTAATGCCTATTTCAACTAAAAACTCAGTATACATCGTTCAGCATAGACACTTCCTTTGCTCCTTTGGTGACGAATACAAAAAATAAATGATGAATAAAATTATCTAATGACCCGTGGTGCTAGTTTATTTTTTAGTTAACAAAAAAGTTCATTTGGACTATGCTGTCAGTAACCAAACGAACAGAAGTCATCCAAATGAACCATTTAAATGATACCGCTAAACGCCATCACTTACCATACAATATGGGGGGAACCATGTGTTCCTCCTATTATCGCCGCTATGCGCCAAGGAACTGATACAGCGTCGAAATGTTAACTATTGTAAATTAAGGACAATTCCATTCTTGTCCTTCTAGTGCTTCGAGCTGAACTCGACATCAAATCCCAGCGACGATTTTATCAACTCTGTCAGATACTGCTTGTGAAATTCAAGCAAGAAATCATAATCGAAATCGAAACATATCATAAGGCTCCATCCTACTAATGAAGGCAATGTACGACAAACGCATGAAGAAAATTTTGTTTTCAGATAACAATTTTATAAAAATAAGTTAACCTTCGCTATAATAAAAGTGGAGGATTTTGTTATAGATGAGCTACTAAATTTCTTGGTTACAGTTAGAGATACTCGTGAACCATGGAAAATCAAACACCTATTGTCAAATATCGTTCTCCTCATTTTCTTTGCCCACTGGTAAGACCGAATCTCTCACGATCGGTTTTTGGGGATTGCAAATTGTCCACATTCATTTATTGTCACCAAGTCCCAGATATTGCTTCTTTGTGGCGCAGGTGGAATGTTCTCTTTTCTATCTATCGTTTCTGCTTTTATCAGCCTATCAATCATGACACCTTGGATATCCGCAAGATGCTTATATTTTTCGATGTCCGAGACAGTTCGCCACTCTCCCTTTTTGCATAAGTCCTACGGGGATATCTATTTTCTCCGCTATTTCTTCCTGCGAAAAGCCATGTATATTACGAAGCATCATAAGATTTTCTTTTAACATAATGTCCTCATTTTGATAGCAGCGAGTTTACCTTTTCAATATAGAAAGCACTATGAACAGTATGAATCACATGGTTACTGTCTTCAGTCTCGACCAACTGACAATTTTCACCAATATAAGCCACCGCTCTCTCGGCTTGTTCGCGGGATGCTGCACACAGATATGTTCCATTCTCGTGAACCATCTCCTTTGCATGAATATAGACACAGGGAACTTCTATTGCTGACAATATTTCTTTGTGTGTCAAACCGTGATTCCAGCTCAGGTCATAGAATCGTTCACCGTATGCAAAATCATATTTCTTGGCATATCCAAAAACATACCAAATCGAACTTGGTAGAAAGCCTATCTGAACAGCCTTATTAGGGTTCTTCTGATGTTGCTTTTGTGCATAGTTAGCAAGTTTCGGCATGGCATCCGGCATATATAGCTGACCCCAGTAGCAGTGACGGAGGTAATAAGCTTCCCAACACTCTGCCTTATCCGACTCATTGTAATCATGCAAAGGCTTATACGCATCCTTGTAAGCAAAGCTGTCTTCCCAGCCTTCTCCATCAGTAGAAAATACTGGTGGATCTTCCAGCACTGCTCCAGCTATGTTTTGACCGCCGTATGCTGCTACATACGCTGCCGTGATTGCTCCGTTGGAGTGTCCGGCAACAACGGTAGGCTTGCCGATGACATTATTGATAAACCAGATCAGATCGTCACCATTCACATCGAGGTAATACAGACTTTCATCATGTGATGATTCCCCGTGTCCATAAACATCAACAGCGTAAATATGCCAATTTTTACTGAATTCAGGCATGACAAGTGCATAGTCCTGCCATATACTCATCTGTCCATGGATTAATAGAAGGGCAGGTTTATCATTGTTCACTTCACCATAATTGATGACATTACCACTCGGAAGAGTAACTTGCTTTTCAACTGCACCTGCCATATTCAGTGTTTTCTTATATCTGTCATACCAATGGATATTGCGATACCAATAAAGTCCAAAAGCTACAATGGCAACTATAATGATAATCAACAGAACTATACCAACAATTTTCATTATTTTTTTCAAGAGAACCTCCTTATTTGATTCTTATGAAAATTGTAGTAAAAAGTTGCCCCATTATCTACCAATCAAAGCTGTCAAAAATGATTGATTTTTGTTATGTTTAGTTGCCTAACCTGCATACTCTATCCCGATATCTAAGCCACAGCCACAAGCTGTTTTTATCCAATTGACCATGTCAAATCTCTGACGAGTGCGATTGTTTGGTAATAAACCAATTTTTTACACTCAAATCTGCCCTCAGGGGCTGATGGTCAAATGCTCGAAAAGACCTGAAATGCAACTCGCTGTTTCCAATCGTTTCGTCACGTCATTCTTTACTCTTCGAAAGTTTTTGAACTAACTTTTTATAATGGACCTCCGCTTTTTCGTAATCTGGCTTCCACTTTGAATTAATTGTCTGTTCAACTTGTTTTAAAAATTTAGAAACCTTAATCGTCAAATCTAAAAGTTCTTTTACAACTTCCTCAAAATTTTCCTTCGAAAGTGAAGTCTCTCGAGAATACTCAAAACCACTCACTGTAGTTAGTCTGGGATTTGTTCCTGCAGCAAGATCTTCAGCAGGAAATCTATTAAGATGCGCTAGATCATTTCTCAGAGAAAACAGATTATCTAATTTATCCAATATATCGGTATTATTTTCATCAATCTCCAAAAATTTTGAATAATTTTGATATTTTCCAGAAAATTTTTTTCCGCTAGAATATTGTTCTGTAATTCTATTTAGATATTTTAAATACTTTTTCGGGACATAATTCTTATCCAAATTTTTCTCTGATTTCCCTTTTTCTGTCTCCTTAAAACCTTTTACTAACAAATCTATATTTAGTTTTAGTAACTGCTTAATAGAATCTTTGAAATATAGTTCAAGGACAGCAGTCAGTCTTAAAATATAGTAGTTTATAAAAGCACTGTACATTTTTGAAGATGTTACTTTTGGATCAGTAAATATTGAATCAAGATTTCCCTTATCAAAATCCTCCGCAAGCGTCCCTTCTTTAATACTTGATGCAATAGCACGATCCCCAAGCTTAAAGAAGTCATTCTCACTAACATGTAGCATAATAATTGACTCATTTCTTAATTCTTTCACTAAACATTCAAATACTTTATAAGGTGCCCCAATTTCTCCTTTAGATTTTTTAAAAGATTTTTCGTGTTCCATGACTTAATCTCCTCAAATAAATATTATCTATAAAAATTCCATTTTATTAATGGTATTATTAAACAGTGTTGACAGATCAAAATAGAATTAATCATTAACATAACCCATACTAACTAAATCTACTCTTAGGCAGCTATTTCAGGAGCAGAAGTCATTACTACTCTTCGTCGTGCCACTCCTTGACTAGCAAACTTACGCACTCAACATGGTGGTATTCGGGGTCAACAGATCCACTGGATCTGTTGAGCATCTTGCCTTAAAACAAGAAAGCAAGGCGGACAATCTAATGGCATTGTTCAAGTAAAGCGACACACTCGATGTGGTGTGTGTTTGGGAAAAGGTCCACAGGCTGCACTTTTTTAAGCTTATAGCCCAGTTCTTCATAAAGCTTGATGTCACGCGCCATGGTGGCTGGGTTGCAGGAGACGTAGGTGATTTTGTCTGGTTGCACGGCGACACTAGCTTTGATGAAGCTCTCAGTCAGTCCCTTGCGCGGCGGGTCAACGAGGAGGACAGTCGGCTCGATACCTGCCTTGACCCAATCCTCCATAGCCGCCTCGGCCGAGGCACAGACATAGTCGGCATTACTGATACCGTTAGCTCGAGCATTTTCTTGAGCATCTTGAACGGCCTTGGCTACCACTTCGACCCCATAGACCTGCTTAACTTGCTTAGCCACAGATAAGCCAATGGTACCGATACCTGAATAGGCATCAATAACGACATCCTCCTTGCTCAGCTCAGAAAAATCAATAGCTGTCTGATAGAGCTTTTCAGCCATGACCGTATTGACCTGATAGAAGGACTGAGCTGAAATTTCGTACTGATTCCCCAGCATGCTGTCGATAATGGTATCTTTACCGTAGAGGGTCCGAAATTCTGAACCCAAAACGACATTAGTAGCCTTATCATTGATATTTTGGATGATGGATTTGACTGCTGGAAAGGCAGTAGTAATCTGTTCAATCATTTGCTCAATTCGAAAGATTTTTGACCGCGTCGTCACCAGAACCAGCATCATCTGACCTGTATAATGTCCTCGACGGACGACTAAGTTACGGATAAGACCTGTCTGCTCTTTCTCATCATAAGGTTTGAGATCATAGCGTCGCAAAAGATCCCGCACAAAAACAATAAGCTTATCGATTTCCTTATCCTGAATATAGAAATCCTCGATAGGCACAAGATCGTGAGAATTCTTGCGGAAAAAGCCTGTCTCCAGCTGCCCGCGAACCCTGCGAACAGGTACCTGCGCTTTGTTGCGATAGGCATAGGGCTGATCCATACCAAGTGTCGGGAGCACCTCGACATCACTAATTCCAGCAATCTTGGTCAGATTATTAACCACTTGCTGACGTTTAAAATCCAGCTGCTTGTCGTAAGCTAGATGTCCCAAGTCAGCAATCCCAGTTCTCAGGTAGGCTGTATCCAGATTCTGCACCCGATCAGGTGACAGTTCTAAATAAGTCTCAACCTTGCCGTAACCAATTTTCTTTTTGATTTTCAAAATACGCATGCGGATTTTTTCACCCGGAAGAGCATTATCCACAAAGAAAACCAAACCATCAACCTTGGCCAGCCCTTGACCCTGATGGGTTAGATCGACAATCTCAACATCAATCACATCATTTTTATTTAACATTTTTTCTCTTTTCTTAAATCATTAGTCTATTTCTATAAAAAAGAGTCTGAGACAAAATTTCAGACTCGATTTGACTGTTTTAAACGGAAGTAATCATCAAGTAGTTAATTGGAAGTCTTTATCTAGGGCGCATGCCCATTTTCAGGAATCCCTTAACCCCTTTAGTTGCCATATTAGTGATAACTTCAACAGTCTGGGAAACTATCAAAATAGGGGAGAGCAAGTAAGACTCGCCCTATCTACTTAACCCTGCATCTGAGGATAAACTGCCAAAGCCTGCCGCCTTAAAACAAAAGATCAGCAGAGGTCTGAGGCTTAAAATAGGAGAGCGTGGAAAATCGAAATCGCCATTTCATACGATCTACTGATGATTGCCCTACTCTCATTATAGTATAGTTGAGCCAATCACCGCATACCCATTTTCTTCAGTTGGGAACGATAGTGGTCAAAATCAATAGATAGGCCTAAACCGCCATACATATCATAATCATCAACCCAGTCCCCATTTTCAGGTACGGTTTTCTGCTGAATCCCCTTAGAGGCATCTGTCATAATGGGCACCCCATTTTTCAGCAAGAAACTGTAAGGCATATTAGTTGAAGTCATGGCAAAGACTTTACCAACGGCTTCTGACCCCGTAAAAAGTTTGGTCGGATTCTTTATCTGGCTGATAACAGCCTTCATAACCTGCTGCTGCCGCTTGGTCCGTCCGAAGTCGCCTTCGTCATCATGGCGGAAACGGGCATAATTCAGCAGCGTTCGGCCATCCATCTTTTGCTTCCCAACCTTGATAGTCTGCTCAGGTGTCACCCCATCCTTGGCATTAAGGTCATCGGGCACTTGAACCTCTGAAACTTCTTCTCCTTCAACGGTCGCAAACTTGGCATTAATTTCAACCCCATTCGGGAAAAGCGTATCAACAGCTTCAGCGAAGGTCTCGAAGTCCAGCATAACATAATACTTAATCTTGAGACCAAAATTATCCTTGAGGGCCTGCCGCATATATTCAGCCCCCTGATTACCGTCTTGCTCCCCTAAATTAAAGGCAGTATTGAGTTTTTGATCATTGGAATAACTATCAGCACTGGTCCCGTCAATATTGATTAGGGTATCTCGCATAAAGCTGACCATCTTAGCCTTGTGATCGCTGTTGCCGATATTAACCACCATAATGGAGTCGGTTCTCGCATCGGTAGAGCCCTGAGTAACCCGTTTATCACTTCCTAGAATCAGGATATTAGTACCATCCTCAGTATCCTCACCATTGAACTTTTCCTTGATTGCTGGTTTATATTTACTGTTGGCTCCATTGACAGCTGAAAGACCCTTATAGAACTTATAGCCCATTCCTGCAAAGATGAGCAACATAATCCCTAAGAGGGCTAAAAAGGTTCTCTTGACCCAATGGCGATTATTTCTAGGCCTCTTGGGACGAGAGGGTCTGGCAGAACTATCATAGGCAGTCGGTTCAACTGTCCTTTGCGATCTTTGCCTCGCCTTACGTGCTTGATATGAGGAATGTTCATCATCATAAAGGGGCAAGCCTTGATCAGTATAGCCGTCCTGATCTAGGTCGTCATCGTAGTCTGAATAGTAGCCATCATCAGCGTCGTCATTTTGATACCACTGGCTTGAATTATCGGACTCTTCCTGATAATCCGATTGGCTGTATTGATAAGCACTTCTGCTACGCTGGGCCTGATTGAAAACCTCAACTTTATTTCTTAAATAATTAAACTCTTCCTGCTCCTTGGGCGATAGATAATGGTAGTTTCGCATCAAGTAGTTGTAACGCAACTCTTCATGATGCGTAAGATTATGATTTGCCATAGTTTCTCTCTATTATCCGATAATTCTGTAGATTTTAAATGTTATAAACATTATACTCCCCTAGTACCTTAAAGTCGATTCCAAGGACTTGCAATTCCTCCAGTGCAAATGCGACGAGCGCACTTAAAGAATTGTCCAAATCAATGATAAAGAAATATTCTCCCAAAACCGTCTTCAAAGGCCGGCTCTCAATCTTAGTCATATCAATACCCCGCCAAGCAAAGACTGACATAGCCTTATAGAGAGCTCCGGGTAGATTGTCAGGCAAGGTAAGGGCTAAAGAAATCTTGCTAACCTGAGCTTGCAGAGGCAGCTGAGGCGCTTCTTGCCCCAGAATCCAAAAGCGGGTATAATTCTCATCAATCTCTTGTATATCTTGACCAATAATGGTTAAGCCATATTCCTGCGCTGCTACGCTAGGAGCAATGGCTGCATAAGACTGCTCAGGATGTTCTGCTACATAGCGAGCCGCATAGGCCGTGCTGGCTGTCACTTCGATTTTTGCCTGAGGATAATGCTCCCGAATATAAGCTTTTCCTTGAGCAAGTGCTTGAGGGTGAGAAAATATTTTCTCAATGTTTCTATCTGCGGTACGAGCCATTAACTGCTGCTGAATAGGCTGAACAATCTCTGCCACAGCCTTAATATCAGCTTGATGGAAAAGGTAATCCAAGGTCTCATGAACCGAACCTTCGATAGAATTTTCCACTGGGATGATAGCAAAATCAACCTGACTATTTTCATAGGCCTTAATCACATCGGTAATATTAGCATACGGGACTAATTCTTGTTCTGGAAAGGCCTTGAGAGCAGCATTATAGGTAAAGGAACCACTAGGACCTAGGTAGGCAATCTTCATCTGATTTCCTCAACAATTTCATCTGGTGTCTTATTAGTAACATCAATAATAACATTAGCTGCTTCCTCATAAAGGGCTTGCCGGCCATCAAAGATGGCCTGAAACTCTTCCTTGCTATTATTGACAAAGAGCGGACGAACATTGGCTTCATCCCTGGCAATCCGATTATAGAGGGTAGCAAAGTCTGCTTTCAGATAGATAGTCTCTGAATTTCGAGCTAAAATATCTCGATTAGCAGGGCTTGTAACCACACCGCCGCCTGTTGCAATCACTGAATTGCTATCAGCCAGTTCTGCTAAGGTTTCAGCTTCAACTTGACGAAAGGCCGCTTCTCCTTTAGTTGCAAAGAAATCTGCGATCGGCATACCAATTTTTTCGGTAATCAGGGCATCCATATCAATAAAATTTTCATCCAAAAGGCCAGCAATAGTAGATTTACCAGAACCCATAAAACCAATTAAAATCTTAGCCATTCATCAATCCTTTCAAATCATCAAAGAAGCCTGGATAACTAGTATTGATAGCCTCCGCTCTCTCCAGCTCGACCTCTCCTTTTTTGACCAAGAGAGCTGCGACAGCTGCCATCATGCCAATCCGATGGTCTCCAAGGGTATTGATCCTTGACCCATGCAGAGCAGTCTTCCCTCGGATAATCATGCCGTCTGCAGTCGGTTCAATGTCAGCTCCCATACTATTGAGGGCATCTGCTACTACTTGAATGCGGTCGGTCTCTTTAACCTTGAGCTCTTCCGCATCAGCAATCACTGTCTGCCCTTGAGCCTGCGTCGCCAATAAGGCAATGATAGGCAATTCATCAATCAAACGTGGAATGATATCACCAGAAATGCTCGTCCCCTGTAAAGCTGAGCTTTCTACTGTAATGGTAGCAGACTTGGCCACAGGATCCACTTGACTGAGACTAATTTTCCCGCCCATCGCCTTGATGACATCCAGAATACCCGTTCTGCTTTCATTAATTCCAACATTTTCCAAAATAATCTTAGAATCAGGCAAAATCAGGCCAGCTACTAACCAAAAAGCGGCACTGGAAATATCTCCGGGAACAACAACCTCCTGACCAGTTAATTTTTGACAGCCATGAACACGAATTTCCTTACCTGAAATCTCTAAGTGACCGCCGAACTGCTCAATCATATCTTCAGTATGATTGCGGGTTTTCTCTTTTTCGATAATAAGGGATTCTCCATCTGCCTGTAAAGCCGCAAAAATCAAAGCCGACTTGACCTGAGCTGAGGCCACTGGCAGCTGATAATGAATCGGTTTAAGTGAGTGGCTGCCGTGAATTTTTAGAGGTGGTAAATCTCGTTTCGTTTGACCAGAAATCTCCACCCCCATCTGACGCAGGGGAATCGAAATCCGATCCATGGGACGCTTAGACAGGCTGTCATCACCATACAATTCAGCAGAAAAGTCTTGGCCGGCTAAAACACCTGAAATCAAACGGATGGAAGTTCCAGAATTACCCATATTAAGTTGGTTCATTGGTGCTTTGAGACCATGGAAGCCCACACCGTAGATTGTAACGACATGACCATCATCCTCAATTCTAACCCCCATATCTCGAAAGGCCTGCATAGTAGACAAGACATCTTCGCCGCGCAAAATATCATGAACAGTCGTCACTCCCTTGGCTAAACTGCCAAACATGATGGAACGATGACTAATGGATTTATCACCGGGAACACGGATCGTTCCCTGAAGATGCTGAACATTCGTTGCTAATTTCATGAAAGACTCCCATAATAAGGCTAATATATACTAGTATTTTACCATAAAAGACAACCATTTTTAGACAAAATCCTAATTTTTCCTAAGTCGAGATGCGGAAATCTCTTCTAAAAACTCCAGTTGTTCCAAGGCAAAAATTGATGCTAAGCTAATACAAGATACTAAGCCGTTAAGCGACTCAAAGAAATTTAGGGAGCTTGACAAAGAATCCCTAAATATTTTGGGAAAGCGAGTCTAATTTCACAGAGCCGCAGGTGTCTTCAATTTAAAAATGCTCAATAAACCTGACAAATGATAGAAAAAAGACCTGAGAAACTCAAGTCTTATCTAAATTAAACATAACCATACAATTCACTGACAGTCACAAACTTATACCCCTGTGAACTTAAATAGCCCAGCACTGTCGGAAGAGCATCAACCGTTGTCTGGTGAATATCATGCATCAGAATAACGCTGCCATTTTTCACCTGAGACTTTACTTGACTTAAAATAGCCTGTGTGTTGCGATTTTTCCAATCCAGTGTATCAACATCCCAAAGCACTTGATAGAGATTTGTTAAGCTCCGCACCTTATCGTTGGTAGCACCGTAAGGCGGACGTAAGAGTTTAGGCGCCTGACCTGTTGCCTTTTCGATCGCCTGACTTGTTTGGGTAATTTGCGAAGAGGCTTGATTAACCGGTAGTTTATTCAATTGGGGATGATTCCAAGAGTGGTTCCCAATATCATGACCGTCTTTCAACTCTTCCTTGAGGATACCTTCATTACCAGCAACGCTTTGGCCGACAACAAAGAAGGTGGCCTTAGCCTTATATTTCTTCAAAATTTTAAGAACCTTAGGTGTTGTCATAGGATTAGGACCATCATCAAAAGTCAAAGCAACAACGTGTCCTGACATCTTCTCCTGTAAACCTGCCCCATGTTTATAAGATTGGTAGGCTTTCAGATCCTTATCTTTTAGATAATTAGGATTGAGAATATCGTAAAGGCTAGTAATAGCAATCATAACCTTTTGACCACCGATAGATAAAACTAACTGAGACTGACTGTAGCTAAAAGCTATCTTTGACAGTTTCTCTTTTTTAAAGACAGTCAAGACCTTAGCCTGCTGCTTCTTACTGATTCCTTGGGCTTTAAGCGCTGCTTTAACCTTAGGCGTTAAGGCTTCCCTTAAATCTGTTGTCCGCGACAGTAGATCCGTCAGTTTCAAAGCCGTATTATCCGACTTGATTAAAAAGCTTCTGAGTACTTTGCTTTTTCCTTTATGCAATGATGCTCCCTGCTTATAGTAAGGGTGTTCATAAAATTTAGCCTGCTGAACATTTTTTAAAGCAGAGTCCGAACAAGCCATGCCAACAAATCGATAATCGCCATCCTTAGCCGTTTCAGCTGCTTTATTTATAGTTTCTTTTAGTCCAGCATAAGCTTTTCCTTTATCATTACAAGGATAATAAAGCCAAGTATCTTGCTTCTTAACTGCCACTACAGATCCTTGCTTTTTACTAAAAATTTTCTCAGACTCAGCTGCTCGGGTTAAATCCTTCTTAATAGCACTATGTCGGTACACTATTATTCCTAATAAAGCTACTAAACAGAGCAAGATCCCCCAAAAGCGATACGATTGTTTATTCACATTTGTCCTCCATTCCAACATCTACTATTATAGGGCAATTAGTCCCGAGCTTCAAGGGGCTGTCCATAATCTATGACAAAAGGCAAACCAAAATTTCAGCATTAAAATTCAAAACGAGATGTTTCCAGACAACTAACTGCCATTGCTCCCTATCTAAAAATTGTATCAATTCCTGTCTTTCTCGAAGCGTGCTTAAAAAATAAATCGTCAAGCAAATAAGAACCTAATGTAATTACATTAAGGCAATTTTCTAAATGATGAGAGTGGGACAGACAGCCATGATGGCTCAGCCTCCTCAATCATACAAAACTCCACCAAGGACTCATCAAAACTTTGATATAATAGCATTATCAACCCGATAGGAGATTATGACCATGAACAGACTGCTAATTCCAATGCTATCGACATTAATGTTAAGCCTCTCAAGAATACTCTTAGCACACCTTTCACAATCAGACTTATTTTTAACAGACCCTGTACATTGGATCAAATCACATGATAAACTGCTCAAATTTTGTGATGAGTTATTAGCCATCACAGCATTTTTATTTAGTGGCTCTATCATTTCTTTCGTACTATACCATAGGCAGGACGACTATTTTATGCTCGCAATAATTAGTGTTAGCTTGATATACTGCATCTTTGCTTGGATAGGTACTGTGTTAATTATTGGAAATAGTATCTATCCGGTTAATGGTCTTAAAGCACTGAAAGAGTCTGAATTACCTAAGGCTTTATTGCAAATATATTCTAGACTGCATTTATCAGACTTATCTCTTGGTATATTAACGATTGCTTTATCTAACTTGAATCCAAATTTATATATCAGATTGAGCGGCTATGCTGTTGGCCCAATGCAGATTTTGTTTACTTACTACAGTAAGCCATTGAAGTACAAAACCTATATCTTTACAGTCATTGCATGGACTATCTGGATGATTTTATTTCAATTAACAACTAACTGAAGTCATTTATATCCTTTATATTTTAAAAATAAAAAATGAGCACTAGGCCCATTTCTCATTTTTATTTACCAAGTTTTGCTTTAGCTGCATCAGCGAGTGCTGTGAAAGCTGCTGCATCGTTAACAGCTAAGTCTGCCAACATTTTGCGGTTAACTTCAACTTCTGCCAATTTCAAACCATGCATCAATTGTGAATAGGATAAACCGTTCATACGAGCTGCCGCATTGATACGTGTAATCCACAATTTACGGAAATCACGTTTTCTTTGACGGCGGTCACGGTAAGCATAGTAGTAAGAATTCATTACTTGTTCTTTTGCCGTACGGAACAAGATATGCTTAGCACCATAATAACCTTTAGCTAATTTAAGTACACGTTTACGGCGTTTGCGAGAAACAACGCCACCTTTAACACGAGCCATTTATATTTTCCTCCAAATATTCTTCTTAATTGCTTTGACTAAATGCCTTATTTCATTTGAGACAGCATTGCTTTGATACGTTTGAAATCTCCTGAATGCACCATAGCTGCCTTACGAAGATGACGACGTTGTTTTTTAGTCTTACCGTGGAAGCGGTGTGAAGTGTAGGCACGGAAGCGTTTCAATCCGCCTGAACTTGTACGTTTAAAACGTTTAGCTGATGCGCGGTGTGTTTTTTGTTTTGGCATTTTAATTTCTCCTCTTTAAGTTTAATGACTGATAAATCCCTTATTTTTTCTTATCAGGGATTGGCGCCAACTGCATGAACATTTGGCGGCCGTCCATCTTAGCGCGTTGCTCAATGATAGCGATATCTTGCGTCGCTTCAGCGAAGTCAGCTAAGACTTGTGCACCAATATCCTTGTGAGTAATCATCCGTCCACGAAAACGGATAGAAACCTTAACCTTGTTGCCCTTTTGCAAGAACTTACGGCCGTTTCGGAGCTTGGTTTCAAAGTCACCCTTATCAATAACGGGACTGAGACGAATCTCCTTAACAGTAACAGTGCTTTGTTTCTTGCGCTGCTCCTTTTGTTTCTTTTGATACTCAAACTTGAACTTTCCATAGTCCATAATCTTAGCAACTGGTGGAGTTGCCTGCGGTTGGATCAAGACGAGATCAACATTAGCATCATCAGCCGCTGCTTGAGCTTCAGACAGGGGTTTGATTCCAAGTTGTTCTCCATCAAGTCCCACAAGGCGAACTTCCCGAACGCGAATTTCATCATTTATGAATAAATCTTTTTTTGCGATGATTTTCACCTCTTCATTTTTTTAGAGAAAAACGAAAGCGGACTTGCCAACGCAAGCCCGCACTACAGTAATATTTCATGGAAATGAAACTTGACATGTAGAGCCAGACAACGTTAGTCGCAAGGCGAGAAGCTCTCACTTCTGCTTTCCTCATTGTTAGCAGTATAACATGTCGACTAACCTCTGTCAATAATTTTCTCTGCTTTTTCTGAAATAAAATCAACCACACCATCAATTGATACCCCAGTCGTATCAAAGGTAATGGCATCATCAGCTGCCTTCAGCGGAGAAACCTTGCGGTGGCTGTCCTTGTAATCCCGATCCGCAATTTCTTGTTTGAGCTGCTCAAAATCAGTTACAATTCCTTTTTCTTGATTCTCTTTGAAGCGGCGCTCAGCCCGTTCTTCAACAGAAGCAACCAAAAAGATCTTTAACTCAGCATCAGGCAGGACAACTGTCCCAATGTCACGGCCATCCATAATAATAGCCCCACTCGCAGCGATTCGGCGCTGCTCATCAACCAATTTTTCACGAACTTGAGGGATAGCTGAGACAGCTGAAACATGGTTGGTCACATCATTTTGACGGATAGCCAGCGTAACATCCTCACTACCCAGACTGACGGTTTGACTGCCATCAGCTGCTTTGCCAAAAGCAATCGGATAGCGGTCAAGCAATTTTAATAAGGCATCAACCTGCTCCAAATCAATACCATGTTTGAGTGCCAAGTAGGTGGCACAACGATACATGGCCCCTGTATCTAAGTAAGTATACCCCAATTTCTTGGCGAGAATCTTAGCAACAGTGCTCTTACCACTGGAAGCCGGACCGTCGATAGCAATTCTAATTGTTTTCATCTTAGTTTACGTGTACCTCATCACCCGGATTAGCATACCAGTATCCTTGAGTCATGTGTTCAGGATTAAGCTCTCTAAGTTTGTCAACAGAGATTCCTGCACGCGCTGCAATAGCCGCTTCACCTTCACCCGGTTGAACAGTAATAGTTTCACCATCACCAGAGGCAGACGATGACGAAGAAGATTCGCTACTGGATGACGCCTCTGTACTCTCTTGGGTATCAGCTTCTGAACTAGAAGGCTGCTCAGAGCTTGATTCTTGTTTAGCACTTGATTTAGAAGCACCATAAAAACTTGAAGTTTCCTTAGTTTCATTGCTGCCGCCGTTTGACGTGTAAAAGACAAAGAAAAGAATAGCAACTACAACCACAAAGAAGACACTGAGTAAAATAGTCAAAACTGGAGTGCTGACAAAGGAACTACGATTTTGACTACTGACCGAGCGGCTACCGCCAGAACGATGTCGCCCAATAACAATATCGTCATCCTCATCATCCTCAACTGCTGCCGCCTCCGCTTTATCACCAACATCCCTGATTTCCGCATCTTCGACATTGTCAAATTCTTCAGCTTCGTTTACTTCTTCAAGCTCTTCAACTTCTTCTTTGATCGGTGTTTCCCATGGTTTTTTAGACATGCTGTCCTCCCTCATCCTTGTAAAATTAATCAATACGTACTAAAATAATACTATGAAAGTCTCAATTATTCCAGAAAAATGCATTGCCTGCGGGCTCTGCCAAACTTATTCTGCCGCCTTCGATTACCACGATGACGGTATTGTCAAATTCGCTGACAGCAACAAGCTCGAACGCATGCTGCCAGACACACAAGCTAACCTTTTAGCTGTTAAATCTTGTCCAACGAAAGCCCTCAGGATTGATTCCTAAGCGAGGGCTTTTCTTTTTTATCATTTTGATAAAGCTTGAAATAATCCAAACTATCCGAATGGTCAAGCAGCTCCACTTCTCCCTTGAAAGCTGGATTCAGTGCTAGGTCATCTAAGAAATATTTCTTAGGCCACTTACGCATATAAAACAGCCGGGACTTGCCATTCGTAAAAATGAGGGCCAGAGTTGTTCGTGTCACCTCAATCCGCTTGATGCTTGCAATATCAACCTTGAGTGGTTTTAAAAAGTTAAGGGAAATAATCCAAAGTTTATTATCCTCACCAATCACAAAGTAGCGGTGAAATCCCAGACCGACAAAAATCATGAAGATGGCAATAAAGGTCAATCCTGTCCTTGGGACAGAAGCCCTTTCATAGAATAATGACATGGCAATAAAAATCGGAATAAAAGTGATGGACCAATAAATAATGGACCAAGATAATTCCGGCTGCCAGTGATATCTAACTTTTCCAAATATCTTTATCATAGCGGCCCCTCCATACCAGTACATTTTACCATAAAAAGAAGAGATTTCCCATTCTAACCGAAAAAACTTGGAAGAATTTTTCATACCTTCTTGTTGGGTTTGAACACTAAAAAGGAGATTGGAAAAACTTTGCCAACCCCCTTTTATTCAATAAGTTTTAACTCAACCGACCTGTATAGTCAATACTTTGGTCAACATTGGCCCCCAAAGCTTTGGAAACACTGGTATATTGCCAAGCTGCCGCATTGCTATAAAGATTATCATTGGCAGCTTCTTCTTCAGACATTTGATTGTAACCATTGACATAATGGGCTACCCACATATTTTCCATACCAACTTGGCCTGTTGAGAAACTACCACCTCGGGTGTCTAGCCAGCTGGCCATAGTATAGTAAATCAGGTTATTATAGCCCATACTCTTCATGGTTTGGGTCCAAACCGCAGTATTTTCATTGACATTGGCCCGAACCTCACTTGCTTCAATATCATCAACCATAGCAGTTCCTGCAGTCAGGCCATAAGACTTAGCCACATTGACAAAGAAGGCTGCTTCGCTTCTGGCCTCATCCGCATTAGTGTAGCGGGCAAAATGATAAGCAGAAACCTTGAGCCCAGCCGCTCTTGCATTAGTAATCTGACGAGCTGCATAAGGGTTAATGTAAGAATTTCCTTCAGTCAGTTTAACCACAACTCCTGTGATTCCACGCGCCTTGAGCGAACGATAACTTTCAACAGAAATGTTGTCATTATAGCTGCTGACGTCGATAAAGTAACGATTGGCTCTTGCTTTATTTAAATCATACTGCCCTAAATTGAAGCCAGTCCGGCTACCATCTTGGTAGTTAACATAGACGTGGACGGTGTAGCTGCCCTTAATATTTCCGTGGTTACTTTGATTGATATCTACACTGGCAACACCATTATTGACATCTGCACTATACCAATGAATATTAGTTTGGTTTTCTTCTGACCACACTGCAACATCCATGCTTTTAGCTTTTTTAGAATGATCTGTTTCATTGAGAATAACTCTCATAGTCCCCTGTTCAGCGTTATGATCCCTAACGGTTGGCCAAACTTCGGCTGGCGTAACTGCATCTGCTACAGAAAAATCAGCAGCTGATAAGCCAATTAAACGCCCACCATCAAGGCTTGAGTAGCCATACAGATGAACAAGGTATTTCCCTGATTCAAAATTATGATTCTTCAGCTTAATGAGTCCAGTATAACTGCCATCGGCATTTTTAGTTGTGTCGTACCATACAATATCATCCTGATCATTTTTTTCAGTCCAGACAGGAACTAGAACCGATGTTATGTAACTTGGCACTTTATCAACTGTAACCCTATAAGTTACATCATCTTGCTTGCTAATGTTAGCTGAAGCAGTCGGTGAAGGGACATCTATCGTAGTGGTATTGATACCAACAAATTTTCCATCCTTATTTGCGTAAGTATGAATATGATAAGTTCCGTAACCAGAATGATTAGTATAAGGGGCTAATGCTGAGAAACTGCTGTCAGCTTGATACCAATGGACATCGTCCTGATCTCCAGTTTGAGACCAAACAGCAAAATAAATATTGCTGAGGTTTGCTACCTCATTTGAATCTAGGTGAAGTTTAATACCATTTGTATCCAAGCTAGCTGTAACATTATTTTGCGGAGCAACCTTGATGGCATCAGCAGTCTCTTTTTTATCAAAGCCAGAAGTAGCTGCTAAGCCTACCAAGCCACCTGTAATAGAACTTTGTCCATATATATGAACACTATAATGCCCTAAATCATTGTGATGATTAGATGGATTGATCCTTAAGCTGTAGCTAGTAGTACCTGTCTTTTCAGCATGATACCAAGCAATATCATCTTGATCATTTTTATCTGACCAAACTGGCACCAAAAGATCGGTAATATCATCAGAAACATTATTGACCGTTAAACTATAAGTCCCATCTGAGTTTGGTACAATCTTAGTAGAAATTTGAGGAGGATTAACCTCAGTGCTTGTTGCATTTCGACCTACAAAATGTTCTCCAATTTTAGAATAGGTATGAATAATATATTTCCCATAAGAGCGATGTTTAGCAAGATCTATATAGGCAGCACCTTTATCATTAGCAGTATACCAAACCATATCATCTTGATCATTCTTTTCGGTCCAAACCGCAAAATAAATAACCTCATCTTTAGCCATTGGACGATTATATTGAATCGTCATCATTTGACCAGATACAGAGGCAGTCGTCACTTGAGACGAAGCTTGATTGGCGGCGCTAGCCCGACTGACTGTTGTAGAAACGCTCGCTCGAACAACTGTTGTATCAGTCGCCGGACCTGAAACAGGTTGAATTTGATCAGCCTGAACAGTACCTGCCTCTGAAGCAAGCTGATTAGTGGATACTTCTGATGTCGCTTGGCTTTCTGAATTAGCTTGACTTGAATCTATCTCAGACGTAGACTGCTGATTGGTCGGAACTGCTTCTGAAACACTGGTTGCCTCAGAATTGGCCAGAGCTGCTTGATGAGCTTGGTTGGCTTGTTCTTGCTGGCTAGCATCAGTATCGGTTGTCACGGATTGATCCACTGGAGCAACCTCTCTTGCCGAACCAGCTGGAACATCACCGGTTTCATCAGCAGAGACTAAACCACTTATCCCCAACACAGTCAGGGCAGCCGCACTGGCAATTACCCAATGTTTCTTAGCTTTGTACATTTTTTTCCGCATTCGTCCTAATTCCTTTTTTAATTTGATTAATGAAGTTAGTTTACCATAATCGCCTAATATCGACAATAGATAGGGCTTCCAAGGCTTTTGGAATTAGTTTAAGAGGGGTCCCCTAATATTCCATAAAAAGAAAATTGATACGCCAAAGGCGTCTCTGTAAAACTATAATTCAAATAGCTGCTCCCCCTTTTATAACGCTTTTCATTCGGATCTTATTCGCCAAAGCATTCTCTGCCTTAACTGTCCGACTAACTATTGATAAAGAGTTCAAATTATTGTCCGTAAAAAAAAGCTGGGCAAACACTTGTCCAGCCTCGACAGACTTATTTTTTCTCATCTTCATCCATAGATAGGACTGAGAGGAAGGCCTCTTGTGGAACCTCGACAGATCCGATAGCTTTCATGCGTTTCTTACCAGCTTTTTGCTTTTCAAGTAGTTTACGCTTCCGGGAAACGTCGCCACCGTAACACTTAGCCAGAACATTCTTTCGCAGGGCCTTAATGTCGGACCGTGCCACAATCTTTTGACCGATGGCAGCCTGAATAGGCACTTCAAATTGTTGGCGCGGGATGATTTTCTTGAGTTTTTCAACAATCAGCCTGCCGCGCTCATAGGCAAATTCACTGTGAACAATGAAGCTGAGGGCATCAACTTTTTCACCATTGAGCAGGATATCCATCTTCACCAATTTGGACCTGCGGTATTCGGAAATTTCATAATCAAAGCTAGCATAGCCACGCGTTGAGGACTTCAACTTGTCAAAGAAATCAAAGACGATTTCAGACAACGGAATTTGATAAATAACATTGACTCGATTATCGTCAATATATTCCATAGTGACAAAGTCACCCCGCTTCCGTTGGCAGAGCTCCATAACTGCCCCAACATATTCCTGCGGAACCATGATCTGGGCCTTAACAAAAGGCTCCTCAATACTATCGACTTTGGTTGAGTCAGGAAATTCAGAAGGGTTAGAAACTTCCAACAGCTCTCCATCTGTGGTATTGATATGGTAAACAACGGATGGAGCCGTCATAATCAAATCAATATTAAATTCCCGCTCCAGTCGTTCCTGAATAACATCCATGTGAAGGAGCCCCAAGAAACCAGCCCGAAAACCAAATCCCAAAGCCTGTGAGGTTTCCGGTTCAAATTGTAAGCTTGCATCATTAAGCTGGAGCTTTTCCAAGGCTTCCCGCAGGTCATTATACTTATTGGACTCGACAGGATAGAGACCGGCAAAGACCATGGGATTCATCTGCTTGTAGCCGTGCAAAGCTTGCCCTGCTGGTCGGTCAGCTAGGGTAATGGTATCCCCAACCCGCGTATCAGCCACAGTCTTGATCGAGGCAGCAATATAACCGACATCACCAGTTGCTAGATAGTCTCGGCCAACGGCTTTAGGAGTAAAAATACCAACCTCAGTGACATCAAAGGTCTTACCATTGGACATGAGCTGAATCCTGTCTCCTGGTTTGACCAGACCATTGACAATCCGAACTTGGAGGATAACCCCGCGATAGGCATCATAAACCGAGTCAAAAATCAGAGCCTGCAGGGGGGCTTCCACATCTCCAGTTGGAGCTGGAACCTTCTCAACGATTTGCTCAAGGATTTCTTCGATTCCGATACCAGCCTTGGCTGAAGCCAAAACAGCCTCACTGGCGTCCAGACCGATGACATCTTCGATTTCCTGACGAACCCGCTCTGGATCAGCGGCTGGCAAATCGATTTTATTGATAACGGGCAGAATTTCCAGATCGTTATCTAAGGCCAGATAGACATTGGCCAAGGTTTGAGCTTCGATACCTTGGGCAGCATCCACCACCAATATTGCTCCTTCGCAAGCCGCAAGCGAACGCGACACTTCATAAGTGAAATCGACATGTCCTGGTGTGTCAATCAGGTGGAAAATATAGGTTTCGCCATCCTTGGCAGTATAGTTAAGCTGAACAGCATTGAGCTTGATCGTAATACCACGCTCCCGCTCTAAGTCCATGCTGTCAAGCAGCTGGGCCTGCATTTCACGGTCGGAAACTGTCTCAGTTTTCTCCAAAATTCGGTCAGCCAGAGTTGATTTCCCGTGGTCAATATGGGCAATGATAGAGAAATTTCGAATTTTCTCCTGCCGTTTTTTAAGTTCTTGAATATCCATGATTCGTCCTTATCAGTGAAAATTAATCACTCTATTATACCAAAAAAGGAAGTGGGAAAGAAGTCGCAAATTGATGAATTAGCACAACGTTCCTCCTTCTCTCAGTTAGTAAGATGGCTTGCTGTCACTTGCCTAAAAGGAAAGTCAACAGAGCCGACACTTTGTCGCAGCTTAAATGCTCGACATTGAAACAACAATCCTTTCATCACAAGCCAATCACTGCGTTAAGAAATAACAACGACAAAACCCTATGATACTGCTTTTTAGGTCTGTCAATTAAAAAAGATGGGCATCATGACCCCACCTCTAAAGCTAAATTTCTTCAGTTATTCGTCAAACCAGATAGCAATTTCCCTTTGGGCAGACGCTAAAGAATCGGAACCGTGAGCGATGTTCTTGATGGCCTCACCGGGAAATGATCCTAGAGCATAGTCACCGCGAATGGTGCCGGGCAGAGCCTTGCTAGGATCTGTAGCTCCCAGCATATCCCGCCAAGCTTGAACCGCTCCAACGCCTGTAAAAGTCCCGACAATAACAGGACCGCTAGTCATAAAGTCGGTAATTGCTGGGAAAAAGGGCTTGTCAACTAGGTCAGCATAATGCTCTTCCAAAAGCGACCGATCAATCTGGCGCATTTCCATGCGGTTAATTTTTAGTCCCCTCACTTCTGCCCGCTGCAAGACTTGGCCCACCAGCCCGCGCTCTAGGCAATCCGGCTTTAAGATAAAAAAAGTTTCTTCCATGATAAACTCCTCGAATGAATAGCAAAAATTTTAAAATATAGTTTTATTATAGCAGGATTTTCAGAAAATTCCATGGAATCATTTTCAGAGAGAAGTATGGTAACTGCCAAGCTGTTGACATAAGGCACTCCATCTGCACGTCTGGCTTCATACCTATTATTTAGAGACTACTCCATTCTCCTGCTCCTTGCGATAGGCCTGCAGGCTTCCTTTGCTTAGCCAAAAACAGCCTAACATGACGATTTCATAAAGAACAAAAAAAAGAATAAAACAATGCAGAAAATAATCCTCAGGCAGAACCCAAATGATGGGATCAGTATAGGGATTAAAAAGCCAATTAGTTGCACCGGGAAAAAGCAAATGATGAAAAAGCGTGAAAAATTGATCAAAACCGATGAAAAAAGCTAAAATCCCCAGTAAGACTGGCAGAGTAGCTAGGCCTGAAAAGACTCGGCTGGAGAGCCAGAAAGACTTGATCCGCAACTGTCTCCTGAAATAAAGCCAAGAGGGGACTAGTCCCAGCAGGAAAATAGCCTGATCTAAATGAAAGAGGTGCTTAACATCTCGAAAATGAGCCAACCCGTCTGCTGATGATGGAAAGTTGCTCATCTTGAGCTTGGTCACCCAGGGCAGGGTCAGATACCCCATAAGCTGATGGAAATTATGGAGTAGCTGCTGGCTGGACAGTCCTCTGAGGCTGGCCAAGTTCAGCCAATGATTTTCCAAAGGATAGATGGCCCAAGCCAAATAAATAGTCAACAAAATGGCTAAGCTTAAAAGCCAGAGAGCAAAGCCAACCAATTTTAGTTTATCTTTCATTTAGAGCTCCCAGTCGTCCAAGCTGTCCACGACATGGCTAGGTTTAATAGGCAGGCCCGACACTTCCTCCGGCTTAGTGAAACCAGTTAGAACCAACAGAGTATCAACATCGTTTTTGATACCGGCCATAATATCGGTCATATAGTTATCACCAACCATCAGAGCTTGTGAGCGTTCCAGACCCAATCGCTCCAGAGCCTTATTAATAATGACAGCTTCTGGTTTGCCGATAATAACCGGTTTGACTCGGGTAGCTACCTCCAAAAGCTTTTGAATAGCGCCAGCTCCTGGTTCTTGGCCGCGCTCGGTTGGAATATTGAGATCAGGATTGGTCCCGATAAAGAGAGCCCCCTTTTGAATGGCCAGAGTGGCCGTCACCAACATTTCATAGGTCAACCCACGGTCAAGACCGACCACAACGTAGGCAGGATTATCCTTATCCTCGATATAGCCAGCCTCAGCAATGGCTGACTTGAGGCCGACTTCGCCGATAACATAGGCGGTCTTGCCCCGCTTCATATCATTCATGTAATCGACAGTTGCCAAAGTCGCTGTGTAGATAGTCTCCAGTGGCGTTTCCACATTAAAATGCTTAGCCAACATTTCTTGCACCATCTGCGGGGTCCGCATAGTGTTGTTGGTCACCAAGGTATAGGGGATCTTTTGCTCCTGCAGGCGTTTGATAAAGCGCTCACCTGCTGGAATCCGCTCCTTCCCTCGGTAAATGGTTCCGTCTAAATCAATTAAATAACCTTTGTAAGTCATATTTACTCCTATATGCTGATTTCTTTAAAAATAAGGGAGTGGGATCAACCCAAAAATTGAAAATTCTGGTTCTCACCACTTCTTAATTTCTAGGCGATGGCCTGAAACGGTCTCTTCCCAGACCGTTTCACTCCCAACACTGCGCCTAGAATTGATTCTAAAACAGGACTCTGGACGAGTTTTTACCCAGCCTCAGTCTGCTGTCTAAAAGCAAAGCAGCCACTGTTTACTAGAGTTACTATCTTAAGAAAGGACTGAGTCAAAAAATATTCGGCAGCGGCTTAAGCCTCATTGCGTTCCCGCCACTCAATCTGAGCTTGGGCATGAAGACCCTGATCAGTTTTAATTTCGTGCTGGCTGATCAAGCCATCCTGTTTAATCCGAGTAATAATATCCTTCCCGTAGTGAATTTCCTTGAGGTACTTAAGATGAACTTTCTTGGGCACATGGGTCTTGAGAAAATCAATATCCATCGCCTCATACATCCATTCCAGATATTTGCTGTTGTTGACATGGCCATTCATATCCAAATCCAAATACCGCACATGAAAGAGGGATTCTTCCGCTTCTTTCAGGGGTTTATATTTTGGACCTCGAATCACTTTTTTAATTTTTTCAGAACCATAAGGGGCTACAATTTCATCCTTGACTGTCACAACCTTTCGGGTATCGTAATCCATAAGGACGAAGGTGGAGAAAATCTCAATAATCTGCTGACCATCTTCGCCGTAAATATAGAACTTCCGATAACAAAAAAGTTTGTTGTAGGCAATTGCCTCGGTCTCTACTACAATATTTTCCGCATAGCGAGGCAGGCGCTGGATATCCAGCTCATAGTCAGTAATGACCCAAACCAAATTAAAATTGTCCAAAAGCCAGTCATCAGTATTGCCCAAACTTTCTGACTGCAAGCCCGATACCTGAAGGGCAAAGGACAGCAGATGAGGCACTTTAATCTGATGATTGATATCACTCTCGTAAAATGGAACCTGATAAGCCACCTGAAATTTTTTTCCCATGATTTCTCCTTTAAAATCGGGACACGTCCTGCCCTCACTACTTTTCAATCACTACTTTGACGCAGTTGGTTGGGAGTAAGACTTGTTGACTATACCAACTTCGTCTTATCCCTGCATAGGTCATGAGGCGTTTCATCACCAATGAACCACTGCTGGTTGGATGCCCTATCCTGACAAGCAAGCCATAGGTCAAACAGTCTCCCAGACTATTTGAGAAGACCAGTAGCAACTATGCGAAGTTGAGCCTCCAGAATCGATAGCTTTGCCATACTGATCTTGGACGCACTCCCTAATCAAGTATAAATTTCTCAGCCACGGTGTCACCCAAGAAAAGGCCCCGCTTAGTCATACGCAACTGATCACCTGTGACTTGAAGCAAACCGTCCGCCAGCAAATCGGCCACAATCCGACCATACCGCTGCTGGAAGTCCTCCTGAAATTTTTCCTCAAAGCGGCTGATAGAGATACCCGCTTTCTTTCGCAGTCCAAGGAAGATTTCTTCTTCCATCTGCTCGGTCTTAGTCAATTCTTCTTCATGCAAACGGGCCTGACCTTCCTCTGAAATAGCTTTTAGGTAGTGCTGGATTGGGCCACGGTTGCGGTAGCGAACGCCGTCCAAATAACCCGAAGCTCCCGCTCCGACTCCGTAATACTCAGCATTATCCCAGTAAACAAGATTGTGCCGGCTCTCATAGCCCGGCTTGGTGAAATTGGAAATCTCGTAATGCTCAAACCCATGCTTTTCCAGCTCATCAATAATATAAGTAAACATATCGCTCTCAACATCCTCATTAGGCAAATGAAGTCGACCCCGTCGCATTTTGTTCATAAAGACCGTATGATTCTCCAAAATCAGACTGTAGAGACTGAGATGGGGAATATTCAGAGATAAAGCCTTTTTAACATTGAGTTTAACCTGATCCATAGTCTGATCGGGTAGAGCATAGATGAGGTCAATAGAAATATTATCAAAACCTGCTGCTTTGAGGGCTGAAACCGACTCATAGATCTGTGCTTCATTGTGACTGCGGCCGATTCGTTTGAGCTCCTGATCATCAAAGGTTTGCACGCCAAGTGAGACCCGATTGACCGCTGATTTTTCAAGCACAGCAATCTTATCCGACGTCAAATCACCAGGATTGGCCTCGATGGTGAATTCTTCCAGAAGCGATAAATCCAATTGCTCCTGCAAACCCGACAGCAGGTAATCCAACTGCGAAGCTGAAAGAGCCGTCGGAGTTCCGCCGCCAATATAGAGCGTTCGCAATGTTCTAATATCGTAGAAACGAAACTCCTCCAACAGCTTTTCCAAATAATCATCAACCGGCTGGTTCTTGATAAAGACCTTGGAAAAATCGCAATAATAGCAAATTTGCGTGCAAAAAGGAATATGCACATAAGCTGAAGTGGGTTTAATAAACATGGCTTTATTATAGCATTTTAGAAAGAAGAAATTAAGGGAGGGGATTAAAAAAACCTACTTATGATAAGTGAGACAAGAAAAGGCTCTAGGGTTTCTGAAGTAGGTAATGGGTAAATAGTAATTCCATATCAGATTACAAACAAGTCTAGTATTAGTATGAAGCTCTAAAAGGAAATAATAATCCTCTTTAAATGGCTAGTGACGAGTCAAAATACTAAGACTTGAACAAAGTAAAAGCCAGCGGCTTCATTCGCTGGCTAACTTTATCGGTTGTCTTCTTATTTTCTAATCTTGATTTTCTTCTGCGAGTACATTTGGTTCAAGATGGACCGAAGGTTTCGTATGAGCCTCTGCTTGCTCAGTCTGGAGTAGATCTGGAGCTTTCAAAGCATCCGCTGAAACATCATTGGCTTCGGTATCGTCTGTCGAAACTGGCACGGTCAAATCGACTGTAAAGCTGGGACCTTCTGCATCGAGCAGGGCTTCCGCTTGGATTTGAGCAGGCTGATAATCCTGGTTTGAAGCTGCTTCAAAAACTTGTGCTGGGTCCGTGAGGGCAGCTCCTGCTTCTTGAAGTGGTTCATCTGCGGGTGTATCTCCAGCTGAGTCATCTACTGGTACGTCCGTCGTTTCTAAGTCCCGAGTAGCTTCTGCAACCTCTTCGTAAACAGTTTCAGCAGCATTAGCTTCTGCTTCCATATTATCTGCAGGCACTGTGCGGTCTGACTGAGCTGTTAGAGGACTGTCCTCAACTTCTGGCAGCGCTGGTTTCGGCTGCCCCAATTCACGGCGATAATCCTCTGGCATAGCTAGGTTCGCCGCCTTATATTGGGATTGGAGATCCAGAGTGATGGCTGCTCGATTGCCCAAAACATTACGGAGCTTATCGCGGAAGCTGGCATAGTTACCCAAGCCGAAGAAGAACTCAGGAGCTGAGTACCGAGGATTGTGCATCCGCTCCTTGAAACCGAGAATCAACTGACGACTTTCAAAAGCGGTCCGAATGGCCGAAAGAATTTCATTGCCCTGATTAATATCCAAATAGATATCACAGCGGCCAAAAAGCTGACGGACAGTCAGATTAGTCACATTGGGATAGAGATGGACATTGCTGAAACGGCCCAGACTGAGAAGCTTACTGGACATTTCCGTTAGAGCAGCAATATGCAAGGTCATGTCAGGGAAATCTTCGATAATATTTTCCACATAATCCAACTGGTCAGAATTGGTCAAAATCAGCGCTTCCTTGCGCGCCTGATTATCACGCTGGAATGGATAGAGGAGACCGACATAGGTAAAGGCCTCTCTCTGCTCTGGAGTTACCATCCGCAGGATTTGCTCATAGGTTTTAAAATCCTGAACAATAATCTTAGTCTTTCGCTCTGCTGCTGGATCCAACAGTAACTGCATGTTATAAGGCAGACTATCGCCAATTGGCTCCTGCCAGAAGAGAACATCTTCTCCTTTTTGGTGCAGCTGATATTTTACCAAGAAAGGCATTCCCAGAGAATTAAAGATAATGCGATCCAAATCATAGCCAGAGGCCTGAATATAGTAAGTAACAAAATCAGCCTTGGACTTGAAGATGTAAATCTTACCTTCATGTTCCAAAATCAAATCGCTCGTTACATAATTTTCCACCAAGACTTCCTTGCCAGACTTGTCATAATAAGACTTCTGAACAGCTTGACTCTCGCGGTTGTAGATGGTTTGAGCAAAGCGGTAACCGTATTTATTGTAATGGTCGGTTGAGCGAACCTTGCCAGCTTCATCTAACCAGTCAACTGATTGAACAAAGCGGTTGTGACTAGGTTTTGAAAAATGGATATTGGCCCGTTTTTTATTGAGGTCAAAAATTTCACCACTAGAATTAGTCGCCTTGATTTCCCAGAACTTGGGTACCGGGATTTCGTTGAAATGCAGAGGCTTTCCTGTCGCATTGACAAAACCAGTGAAAAAGAGGAAGGGAGAGGTCACATCATCTGGCAGAAAACCATTGTCATTGATGGCAATAGTCGTATTTTGGTAGCCTGACAGAATGAGAGAATAATGCAGGTCCCAGCTGTCTTGATTATAATTTTCAAAAAGATTAATCATTGCTCAAGCTCCTTAATCAGTTGATTCCATTTTGCTTCAACCTTATCAGTTAGATAGTCCTTAGCCATATCATAAGAGACCCGATGCATGCTGTCTAAGTTGGCCAGAGTAAAGATCTGGACAATCTTCGTACTCAAGCTTTCAACGATTTCTTGATCGGTATCCAATTCAGAAATGGGAATCAGATAACCGTTTTCCTCGTCCTTGATAAAATTCTGATTACCATAACGGACATCAAATCCAATCAGAGGCATTCCTGAGCCAATGGCCTCCATGAGGGTCAGACCAAAGCCCTCACTCTTGGAAGCTGAGAGGTAAACCTCATGGTGCATATAGGTATGACTCAAATCCTGATGGCCTCGGAGTTGGATATAATCCTTAGCGCCTTTTTCATCAATAATTTGACGCAGTTTGTCTTCTTCGCTGCCAGAACCGTAGATATCAAAATTAATATCTGGCACCAACTCACGAGCTTCGACAACGGCCTCAATCAACCAGTCCACATGCTTTTCAGTTGCCAAGCGCGAGGCCGTCATGACAGAGAAAGGAATCCGTGGACTCTTAGGCTCTTTAATCTCATCTAAGGAACCGACCGGAATAGTCACAATCTTGGGTTCCTGATGCTTATAAACCGAGAACTGCTGGCTAAGGATTTCTCTTTGGCGGTCAGTTGCCACAATAAAGACATCAACACTGTCTGCATTGGTAAACTGGAAATCGTAGTAATTATTCCAGAGGACTGAATTAGCATTAGTCCCATTTTCACTGTAGTGCTCAGCATGGACAACCACACCTAATCTAGCAGGTTTAACATGGCGAAAGACAGCCTGACCAATACCTGTTGAACGATCCAAAAGGACCAAATCTTCTGAAGTCAACTCTAGCCTTTCCATAAAGTAAGCAACCAATTCCTCTTTGGAGTAGAGAATCCGATTTGGAAAACGGAAGAAAGGTTGATCCCCATCGGTAATTTCATCGTAGGCAATGCTGCCATCTAAATTGTAGTAGGATCGCTTATAGAGCTTGGCTGCATTGTCTTTAGGGGCATAGTACTCGGTAAAGGAAAGATGCTTACCATTGTTATAGAAGTCCTTACGAACCAGATTCCCATTAGAAACAAATTCAATCCGATGAATAATTTCCCTGCTGTGGCGGCAATAATAGGCAGTTGCAAAATCGCGGTCGCCAAAATAGAAACGCACCAACTTGTCTTCTCGGTCAGTCTTGGTAATATCCCTTGTAAATTGGGCCTTGAGATCGGCTTCAGTCAAGGTCGTTGGAGCGGGCGTCTGGTCAGTAAAATAGGTATACATCCAGATAATCTGGTCATCACTAAAACCGACATTGCGGGCCATATCAACAATATTATCCTGACTGAAAAAGTCGGTAAAAACAAACTTGGCAGCTATCCCAAGTTTTTTAAAAACTTTAGAACGGTAGGCTTGGGCGTATTCAACACCGCTGGAAGCCCAACCAATTCCTAGATTGATATTATAAACTGTCATAGTGACCTTTCTAAATCAATAATTATCTAACTAGACTGACTAGTTGGAAAAATGGCTGAGTCTGAGACAAAAGTCCAAACTCGTTAGCATTATTCTAAATTTACCAAATTGACGCAGTGGTCGGGAGTAAGACTTCTTGGCTAGGCCAAGAAGTCTTACTCTTGCACAGTTCATGAGGTACTTTAACACCAATGAACCACTGCTGATTAGCTGTCCCTATCTTGGGCGCAGTCACATTTTCAGGCGCCCTCTTAAACAGTCCACTGAAACTGTTTAACTACCACACAAGAGATAGGTCAAACAGTCTGGGAGACTGTTTGAGAAAACCAATATCAACTGTGCGGAGGTGGATTGAAATGCTCCAGTGATCTTTGGCAGTCTGGGGATAGGCTGCCAAATCCTGCCACCTAAAAACAGAAAAGTGACAAAGAACTGAGTTTTAAAATGGGAGAGTGAAGATAATCAAAATCGTGATTTTATCACGATTTACTGATTGAGTCCCACTCTCTTAATGACCAATTGAAATTAGCACTAAGCGCTTTTTTCTGCACCCTTCATCATACCATAATTCTGGTCATTTCGCCTCTCTTTTAGACAAAACCTAACCGAAAAATAATGGCAGCTAGAAACCTTATCAGCCACCAGCCTAGCTGGTGGTTTTCTTATTTTTCTCTCTGAGAAAAACTAGCTAGAAGCCATAACAGGATAAAGCTGGACGAACTAAAGGGCTTGAACTACTACCTCTTTGCCACCTAAGCAGACTAAATATTTATCAACCTGCTGAATTCCGAAAGAATCTCTGAGAGCCTTGGCATAGAGGTCCATTTGACTTTGATACCGATGAACTAGATCTGCAGGGTTTTGGTAGTAATCAGTTTTGTAATCAAAGAGGACAATGTGATCCTCATAGCGAATAAAACCATCGACAATCCCCCGAATAACCATCTCTTCTTGAGAATCTCGGTCTTCGTAGAGCATAGCAAAGGGAGCTTCCCGTACAACCTTATCACCTCCAGCGAGAATTTCCTGACCCAGAGCCTCGTTCTGGAAGAAATGCACAATTTTTTTCAGGTCAATTCTTTTTTTTACAGCTGGCTCAGCCTGAACTTGAGCTAGGACAGCCTGTAAATCCGTTAAGGACAAGGTCGCTTTCAGAGGGATTCGCTGCATGAGTTCATGGGTTGCCGAACCGATAGCAGCTCCTGTAACCTGGTTCTGCTTACCAAAGCTAGGCAGGTCAAATTTAGGTGTGCTAGTCCGTTTTTCCATGATATCCATCCCCTCTTCATCCATCACGGGATGGTAAAACTGCTTAATTTGACTCGGAGTACGAACGGTCGGAAGATCGATGGCAGCTGCATACCGCTGATTGAGCCTGTCAACATTTTCCAGAGCTTCCAGTGCTTGACTGATCGTCTCCGATTGGCAGTTATGAGTCTGGTCATCCACATCCATGGGCAGACTAGGTTCTAAGCTGCCCATCTCCTCTAAGTCTTGATCAGAAATAAAAGAGAGGTCAAAACCCAAGTCATCATCTGGGAAATTTTGTTTGAGAGCTAGGAACCAATCCTGAAAACTAGTCCACGTCTCACGCCCAGCAATACTCAAACGCTCTTGATCTCGATTTCCTTGATACCTGTCGGCTAACTTTTCTTGACTGCCTTTACCAATCAGATAGAGCTTGGTTTCAGCTCGAGTCATAGCTACATAGAGAAGTCGCATCTGTTCCGATAGCATGGCACGATGAAGCTGCCGCTGATTAATCTGATAGGGCAGGGTCTCCATAGCCACCTTGACATGATCAAACTTAGCTTCTGGAAACCGCTTAGCCAAATCAGCCACATACTGGATGCCAACACCATTTTCCCGACTGAGAATTACCTTACTTCTTTGATCTTGCTGATTAAAAGTCTTGTCCAAATTAAGCAGGAAGACATAAGGAAATTCCAATCCCTTACTCTTATGGGCTGTCATCAGCTGAACAGCATTCTTAGGCAGGGCCACTTCAACATCAGCCAAATCATTATCGGTTGCGATAATCTGGTCAATCATATTGATAAAGCGGGGCAGACCCTTAAAACCAGTCTTTTCAAACTGATGAGCTCGCAGAGTTAAAGCGTAGAGATTGGCCTGCCGCTGTTGGCCATTGGTCAGAGCCCCCACATAATCGTAATAGAACTTGTCATTGTAAATCTTCCAGATAAGATCATGCAGACTATTGGTCCGAGCAAAGGCCCTCCAAGACTTCAAGACCTGATTGAAGGCTTCTACTTGCTCATAAAGTTTGGGCGTTAGCAAATCAGGGTGGTCACCTGTACGATTCAAGGACAAAAGAATTTTATCATAAAAATTGCCCCTCTTAGCCTGAAGGGAAATCCTAGCCAGCAGGTCCTCGCCAAAATGAAACATGGGCGACTTAAGCAGGGCCAGCAAAGATTGATCTTGCAAAGGATTATTGATGGTCCGCAAAGTGTCCAGCATAACCAGAATTTCTAGGGATTTGAGATAGTGCCCTGTGCCTGATTCAGCTACTAAAGGTACACCGTATTGCTCAAAGGTCGCAAGAATTTGATCATTTCTGGTTCGAGTCGGTACCAAGAGGGTAATGTCATCAAAAGGCACCCCTTCTTCTTGGTGGAGGCGGATAATTTCCTTGACCACCAGCTTAACCTCGCCAACCGATAATTCAGGAAGGGTTGACTCACCATCAAGAGGACTTTCCTGCTCTTCTTTTTGGCCTTGGTCATAGATAAGCACTTGGGTACGATTGACTGGAAGAGGCTGGGCTTTTTGAGCATGGCCCGCTACTAAAAAGTGACTCTGATCATAGGTAATCTCGCCGACTGCTTGATCCATCAGGCGAGCAAAAACAGCATTGGTCGCTGCCAAGACTTCCAAATGGCTGCGGAAATTTTCCTTGAGAATAATCAAGAGTCCTTGACTTTTACCGATTTGAAAGTTCTCAGAACTATCATAGGCCTGAAACTTAGCCTGAAAAATCATAGGGTCGGCCTGACGAAAACGATAGATAGACTGCTTAATATCACCTACCATAAAGCGGTTGTACCCATTGGAGAGCAAGTCCAGCAGACGCTCCTGCATGTGGTTGTTATCCTGATACTCATCAACCATGACCTCGTGGTACTTAGCCTGATAGAGCTGACGAATTGGCTCATCAGTCTCCAAAATCTTAATGGCTAAATGAGCAATGTCGTTGAATTCAAAGGCATTTTCCTGTTTTTTTCGCTCCAGATATTGGGCAGAGAAGTCCAGCACGAAAGCTTGCAAGATTTCTAGCAGGGGCAGGGCCTGAGGCTGATAAATCCGCAGAGCTTCAACCGTTGACAAAGCCCGCTCCAAGTCCAAGATGGGAGCCAAATAGCTGGGCCTCTCCTGATTGTAGGCAGTCGCGAAAGCCTTGAGAGCCTCATCTTTGCTGGAGCCGAGACTCATGGTCAGTCCCCGATTGATGGACGTAATGGCTTTAACCGCCTGCAATTGTTCTCGCAGTTGGTCTAGGGGAGCTTGAAGGTTAACATTAGCCAAGGCTTCCAAAAGATTTTCAACATTGTCCAAATATTTATAAGACTTTTTAAATTGATCACGAACAGCACTCAGATGATCGCGGAAAAAGGCTTGAGCTTGGTCAAGAATCTTTCCAAAATCCTGCTCCTGCAGAAAAGGTGCCAGATAAGCATCCACCTGCTGATCAAAATCAACTTGATAAGACTTGAGGAAGGTCTTCTCCAACCAAGCCTTAGGATCTGCTGTCGATTGACTGAAAGAATGGACTGCATAAACCACCTGACGAAAGCCTGTTGAATCCTTCCCCAGACCTGTAAAATTACGGACGGTTTGTTTAAAAATTTGACTATCAGGACCAGTCATATAGCTGGTAAAAAGGTCACTATAGACTTCATTTTTAAGAATGTCTTGCTCACTTTTATCCTGCATAATCCGAAAATTAGGAGATATGCCCAGACTGTAGCCATAGGTATTGACCAGCTTCTGGGTAAAGGCATCCATAGTCCCAATATCAGCATTTTGGACATCTCCCAACTGGGCAGATAGATGCTGTTTGAGAGTTTGATCCTGAGTTTTAGCGATTTCCTTAATCAGTTTGTCTTCAATACGCTCTTTAAGCTCACCAGCTGCCTTGACAGTAAACGTTGAGATGAATAGCTGGCTGATGTTGACGCCCCGTTTGAGCATGTCGATAATCCGCTCAACCATAACGAAGGTTTTCCCAGAACCAGCCGAAGCCGAGACTAAAATGTTAGTACCATTGCTGTAGATAGCCTCAATCTGTTCAGGCGTGCGAGGCAGACGCTCTTCTGCTTGACTCAGTGTCAGCTCTTGGGCCTTAAGTTCTTCAATTTCTTGGGGACTTAAAAATTTATCTCGAACCATCAGTTGGCACCTCCTTCCTCATTAAATTTCTGCATGCTGGCTAGATAGTCTTCCCGCTTGGCCTTGATGAGACGGCGGGCATATTTCATGTGGCGGTCTGCTTCAAAACCTGTAATACTTTTAAGCTGATCTCCCTGAACTGAGCGACTATCTTTAGTATATGGATTAATAGCAAAGCGTCCTGAAAGAATAGTTAGAGCCGCCTTGCGATAGAGCACTTTAGTATAAGTCAAAAGCAAGTCCAATTCTTCCTGACTGAATTTATTGGCCTTGCTAGTATTGTAATACCGAGCTAAATGATTAGCCTGTTGAGCATCATAGAGTCCTTGATACTTAAAGGTTTTAGCTAGAGCACTGGCTGCATCATCCAAATTTTTTAAATCCCTGAACTTGAGCTCAGGATCCTGCATGTGGAGATAGGTAGCGCCAAAAATAGGAGCCTGATAATTGCTCGGCATCTGCTCCTTAAGCGCTAAAATGTAGGTTAAGAGCTGGGGGGTCAAACCATTATAAAAGTCAGCCAAATTAAATTTTTTATCACCCGATTTATAGTCAACAATCCCTAAACCATCGGATGAACGTAGCTGATCCAGTCGATCAATCTGACCACGAATTTCTAACTGACGCTGATGAGCACCAATCGGTAATCGGTAACTAAAATTGACTTCCAAAGCTTTAAAGTCTTGAGGAGTTTTTTGCCAATCTTTATCGCCTAGATAATGTTGGGCTTCAGATCGGCCGAGCACTTGAACGGCTGAATTATCCCGCAAAATAGGAGCCGTGCTATGAGCAATATCCAAGAGAATGTCTTGGGTCAGCCGGCCTTCTTGATCGGTCTCATAGAGAATGCGGTAAGTTTCTTCCTGACTAACCTGATTAATAACCTGATTCAAAAGGGCATCAAAATCTTCTGAGCCTTCAGCCTGAGCCATGACCCGCTCAAAAATTTTATGCAGATAGACCCCATGGTGGCGAAAATCTGGATGGATGGATTCCTCTTCCTCCAGGTGCAAAACATGATTTAAGAAATAAGCATACTGGTTATTGTAAAAGGTTGTGAGACCGGAAGCCGACAGACGCAAAGGCTGATCGCTAGGATAGAGAATGTCCAGAACTTCTTGAGAAATCGGCTCTACTGTCAAATCATCCGTAATAGTCGGAATGGCCATATCCTGCTGAGTTAATTTTTGCCGCAATCGCCGAACCATAACGGACCAAAAAGTTGCCTGATCTCTACTTAAATCTTCTGTCTGACTGAACTGATTAGCCTCAATCACTCTGGACAGGAGAGCCTTGTAGGTCCCTAAGTCAGCATTTTCTTCAAAAGAAACTGCTGGCTTACTGATAAGGGGCACTCCTATATCCAGCAAGTCTTGCAGATAGGGTGAGAACTTGTCTTCATTTTCATTAAAAATTTGTGGAGCAGACAGAACCAGTTTCTGAGTCGCTGAATTAATCAAGGAAATCATAGCTGAATGATTCTTCTTAACATTTTCTTGACTAGGGAGGTCAAAATGGCCCTGACGCTCACTTGCAGCTAATTGCTCATTAAATGTTTGCCTTTCATCATCCGTAATCAAACTGCTATTCTTGTGAATTCTTGGGAAATTACCTGCTGTCAAGCCCAAAGCAAAGACATAGGGACTAGTATGAGGCTCAATCAGTTCATAATCCTTAACGGTCACCACATCCAAGGTAGCAGGAACAGTCCGATAGCTGCTTGCCTGCATACCAGCTTGAAGGAGAGCCAGAAAATCATCTATCTTTAGCTTCTCTTGGCCAAAAATAGCAGCCATCTCAGTCAATAAATCAGTCAAGGTCTTCCAAACTTCTTCTTCCTTTTCTAACTCTTGTTCTGATTTCCCATGAGCTAATTTAGCCATATTGGCTGGTAGATCTATAGCCTGCAAAAAAGGCAGGAATTTCTTGTTTAGGAGATTTTCTCCCAGCAAGGCTCGGCTGGAAAAGAGCTCTAACAAGGGATCAAGAAAAGAGCGACGAGTTTGATTGAGAGCAGTCAAATCGTATTTATAAAGGATTTGCCCATTGTCATCGACTCCTTGCTGGATATTAGCAGTGAAGTCCTTTTTAAATTGTGCCTGACCCTTGATATCAGCATATTTGAGATACTGATCAAACTTATCAATGTCAGTATCCTTAAAATCTTTGAAAAGGCCTGATTTTAAAAGATTAAGGACATCTTCTGCCCGAAAATTATAACGTTTGATGCGCTCCAAACTTTCAATAAAATTAACCAGAGGGTGATGACTCATAGGCTCAGCCTTGCCAAAATAGAAAGGAATGTCATACTTCTTAAAAATCTTACCAATCTGTAGCTGGTAGGACTCGGGGTCCCCTAATAAAACAAGAATATCCTTATAGCGAACACCGTCATTGAGCAGGTGACGAATTTCTCTGGCCACCTGTTCCACTTCTTCTTTCTGACTAACCACATCCCAGATCGTCAAAGCCTGCTTATCCTGTTCTGTCAATCTAGGCAAATCAACTGAAAAATCATGGCGAGCTTCCAAATAATCAGAGAGATGGGCTAGACTATCTCCTGAAGAGTGACCGATATATTCAGCCTGAAGGCCAAATTTTTGTCCTAAATCCAGGAGAAATTCGACATTAGCCTGATAGAGATTGCCACCTAGAAAAGTTGCCTTATAGGCTTTCTGACTGGCATAGGTCCCTATGATAATTTCTACGCCTTTTTCGTGCAAAGCACTCACCAATGCTTCTTCCTCTGCTGAAAAACGGCTGAAACCATCAATAATAACGACGAGATTTTCTAACACTTGATCCAATTCGCCACTGTTGACATGCTTTAAAAACTGAGCAATCTTAGTCTGAACTTCAAAATTTTCCTCTTCCAAAACTTGATAAAAGGCAGAAAAAATAGTAGTTAAATCTTGATATTTAAGGTCCGACGCTAATCCTTCCAAGTCAAAGATTGTCAGATTAGAGCGCTGCAATTCTTGATAAAGGTCAACCAGCTGCTGAATAAAATTGCTGTCCTTTCTCAAACTGCCATAAATTTTTAAATCACCTTCCTCAAATTGAGAAAGAATGCGAAAGAAAATCATAGCCAGCCCCGTATCGGTCACAGGCTTTTTATCTGATACATCATTGAGGACAAAATAGCGGGCCATCTGAGCAAAACGCGTAATAGTAATATTGAAAGAAGCCTTCTCTTTCAACGTTTGCAAAACTCTCCGCTCCTTTTCAAAAGAGAGAGAATTGGGAGCAATATAAAAGACCCGACGACCAGCTAATGCTTGCTCCTGCGCCAGCTGGGCCAGCTGATCCGTTAAATTATCACGAATAGCCGTATAAAGTAATCTCATGACCATCCTCCAAAACTGCTGAACTTAGCTTCTATTATAGCATAGAAAATCTAACAAACAGAGACCTGAAAATGGTGAACAGCTCCCTGTCAAGTGGACAGTGAAATAATAAAATTAGGCAGTGACTCTACCCCTATTTTTACATTAAGCAGAATATTGAAATAAAACCTACAGAGCAAATGCCGTGGAGGCGCAGAAATAGTGTAACTATTTATTAAGAATCTAACGACAGCTACCTACTTCTACAGTAGTATAGGCGTATTCAATGACAGTGATGTCGTGCTTACTTTCAGAGAAGATTAATATTGCCAGCGGCAGAAAGTAATAAATGGAAGCTAGAAGCCTTATCAGCCACCAGCTTAGCTGGTGATTTTCTTGTTTTTCTCTCTGAGAAAAACTGGCTGGAAGCCATAATAAAAAATGGACTCAATGTCAAAATAGCATGATTGTCGAAAATCCATAAGCTTTTCTAGTAAGTATTATTGTGGATACTAATAGCAAAAAGATTATAATAATCAAAAAAATATATTTTAGATTTCCTTAAGATTAAAATAATGACAATTATATTTCATATAAAGCGCTTTTATGTTACAATAAAATTGGCAAATCATCATTTGCTAAAAAATATTGGGAGAAAACAAATGAAAGTCAAACAAATTTACGGTTTTCGAAAAAATAAGGCTGTGAAGTCTCTATGCGGTGCTGTACTGGGAGCTACAGCATTGATGGCATTGACAAGCCATAGAGCCGCTGCCGAAGAAGTTATGGGATCCACCACAACAAGCGGTGTTGATACTCAAGTTGTCAGGACAGACAACCCAGCCACTAATCTACCGGAAGCCCAAGGGCCAGCCAGCGACGCAGCTAATCAGAGCCATAAACAGGCAGGGCAAAGTGAAGGTGAGCTAATAGTCGATGTCCCATCGCCGGAGTTGGAACAGACCATAAAAGATGCCTACCAAGCAGGCGTGAAAGTTCAGCGCGATGATGTGGTTGATCAAGGGACAGCACAGACTCCTGATGAAGCCGCTGCCAAGCAAGCAGAGATTGAAGCAGACTATGCCCAGCAAGTTCAACAATCTAAGGAAATAATAGCCGATTATTCCTCTTCTAAAGCCATTTATGATGCCAAAAAAGAGGTGTATGATAATGCTAAATTTCAGTACGATCAAGATAAAGCAGCTTATGATATAGCTAAGTCACAATATGATCAAGATAAAGCAGCTTATGATACGGCCAAAGTCAAGTATGATCAAGACAAGGCAGCCTACGATACCGCCAAACTCACATATAATCAAGATAAGGCGGCCTATGATACCGCCAAAACCAAATATGATCAGGATAAGATAGCCTACGGTATCGCTAAAACTGAATACGATCGTGCCAAGGCAGCTTATGATACGGCTAAAGCCAAATATGATCAAGATAAGGCAGCCTACGATACTGCCAAGGCCAAGTATGATCAAGATAAGGCGGTCTATGATACGGCTAAAGCCAAATATGATCAAGATAAGGCAGCCTACGATACTGCCAAGGCCAAATATGATCAAGACAAGACAGCCTACGACACGGCCAAGGCCAAGTATGATCAAGATAAGCATACTTATGACCTTGATAAAGAATTATATGACCAAGATATTATTAAATATCAGGAAGCGCTTAAAAAAGCTGAAGAAAAGAAAAACGAGGAGGGTTATCTATCCCAAGCAATGGCACAGCCCTTAATTTTTAGGCAGGAAGATAATGCCATCACTAGCTTAGAACCTTCTGTAAAACAGTACACTAAGGACGAACTAACAGATTATATTGCAGCCTTACCCATCGACACTCCTTCTAAAGAAATCATTGATATTATCAATAATATGGAGGATTTAGCAGACGGTACCAGGGTTGTTCTAAAAAAAGGTGTCCCGCTTACTGTTACCTATACCAATCTGGAAAATTCAACTTTTGATGGTAAAAAGATCTCAAAAATAACTTATACCTACACTCTAAAAGATGCTAGTATTACTGACCAAGAACTGCCTATAGTCCTATATAAGGATCCAACTAAAACCCTCTGGTACCCTGCTATGGGAGGAAGCGTTAAGATTAACATGGCTGCAAAATTTTATGATGCCGATGGCCAATTAATTGATTTAACAGGCGGTTTGTTCAGTTTTTCTTCCTTGAATGCAGATTCCAAATCAGTGGAGTGGGTCTCTGGCTTTAATGGTGACATGATCCCAATTTCAGGCTCTGCTATTGTCCCCCATCCAAACGGTGATGTTCATGCTGATCACTCTACAGATTCTATAGCAGAAGGCTCACGCTTTGACTATGCTGAGTGGGATACAGAACTCAGTTCACTTAAGTGGTATGGTGCGATCGTCGGTAAGGCTAATGGTAGCGATGTTAATTTCGACATCGCTTCAAGAGGTCGTTACTTAGTTTGGTTTGCTTTTAACTCTGATATTAAAGCAGTCGGTGTTCCGATTAAGCCAATAGAACCAGTTGCGCCAACTCCTCCAACTGAGCCAACAGCACCAGTTGCACCAACACCCCCAACAGAACCAGCTAGCCCAATAGAGCCGATTGCACCGACGCTCCCAACAGAACCGGTCGCACCAACTCCTCCAATAGAACCCACTGAACCAGTAGAGCCTGTAGCACCGACACCTCCAACTGAGCCAGTTGCACCAGTTCCGCCAACTGCACTGCTAGAACCAGCAGTCCCAACGATCCGCTACCACTATGCAAGATACGCCATCCAGCCTCAGGTTAACAAGGCAATCACCAATAACATAGGAGTCGATATTGACAAGACTCGAGTGGCTAAACAGTCAGTGGTCAAGTTCCAACTGAGAACGGCTGAACTGCCGGCCAACCGTGAGGAAACCACCTCCTTCGTCTTAGTCGATCCTCTTCCAAGCGGCTATCAGTTCAATCTGGAAGCGACTAAGGTGGCCAGCCCAGACTTTGACGTCACCTATGATCAAGCCACGCATACGGTGACCTTCACAGCCACCGCTGAAACGCTGGCCCTGCTCAATCAGGACTTCACCAAGGGCGTCACCGCTCCAGACCCAACCATTGTCGGTCAGGTCATGAATGACGGGGCTGTCTACAAGAATAACTTCACCCTAACAGTGAACGACGCTTATGGGGTTAAATCCAATATCGTTCGGGTAACCACCCCAGGTAAACCAGAAGACCCTGAAGATCCAGGCAACAGTTATATCAAACCGCACAAGGTCAATAAAAATGACAAGGGGGTTGTCATTGATGACAAAACCGTCCTAGCCGGAACGGTCAATTACTACGAATTGACATGGGATCTGGATCAATACAAGGGCGATAAGTCTTCGCCGGATACCATCCAAAAAGGGTTCTTCTATGTAGACGATTACCCAGAAGAAGCACTGAACTTGAATCCAACTCTCGTTAGAATTGTCGACGCTAGTGGAAAACCCGTTGAAGGGATCAGTGTCACTGATTATACCAGTCTTGACGCTGCCCCAGAGGACGTTCGGACCATGCTCCAAAAGGCTAACATCACACCAAAAGGCGCCTTCCAGCTCTTCACAGCGGATGATCCGCAAGCCTTCTATGAAGCCTATGTGGTTAAAGGAATTGATCTGACTATTGTCACTCCAATGACCGTTAAAGCCGAGATGGGTAAGACCGGCGGTTCTTATGAGAACAAGGCCTACCAAATTGATTTTGGCAATGGCTATGAATCCAATATTGTGGTCAATAACGTGCCTAAGGTGGATCCTAAGAAGGACGTTACCTTGACCCTAGATCCAGCCGATACCAGCAACATCGACGGTCAGACCGTAGCGCTCAACCAAGTCTTTAATTACCGTCTGATCGGTGGCATTATTCCGGGCAATCGCTCCGATGAGCTGTTTGAGTATAACTTCTATGATGACTATGACCAAACAGGGGATCAGTATACCGGACAGTATAAGGTTTACGCCAAGTCTGACATCACCCGTAATGATGGGACTGTAATCGCAGCGGGAACGGATGTGACTGGTTATACGACGGCAGACGTCAATGAAGCCGATGGTCTCATTGTCATCAGATTCCAGGAAGCCTTCTTGCGTTCGGTTTCGCTGGACTCTAGTTTCCAAGCGGAAAGCTATATTCAGATGAAACGGATAGCTGTCGGCACCTTTGAGAACACCTATATCAATACGATTAACGGTGTAACTTACAGTTCCAATACGGTTAAGACAACGACGCCGGAGGATCCAGCCGATTCTACGCCGCCAGCGCCTAATCATGACCGGATGCCGCTAACCGTGACCTATCACTTTGAGGACGCGACAGCGCAGCCAGCAAAGGCCAGCCTTTTGCCACAGACTGGCAGCAAAGACAGTGCTTATTTGCCACTTTTAGGCGTGAGTGCGATTCTGGCTGGTCTTGGTTTACTAGGCAGCCAACGCCGTAAAAAAGAAGATTAATCTCTTGATAAGAAGCAGACAGCCATCTGCTTCTTTTTTGGACCTTCCTTGCTTAAAAACATGTCTAACGTTCACTTTGCCTGTCGCCCCAAATGAGAACTGCCTACCATAGCTGATGACTGATCTCACTAACTGCATTTGGACATATAAAAACTCTTCTCACAGTGTCTGGTGAATTTTTGTTTTTTTACTGTCCACTAGTGAGGAGGGTATCATAAGTAGGTTGCCATGGCAGGTACTGCTGCAAATCAAGTTTATTCTAACTTTTCAGAGTTACTTTACCAACTGCAACAGAAAAACCAGCTCATTGTCTGAACTGGCTGCTAATCTATTCAAAAAAGGCATAATAGTCACTGAGGGCCATCTGGTTCTTGGCATCTTGGTCAAGGTCCTGAATAACTTTACCATCTTTCATAACAATCAGACGGTTGCCATACTTGAGGGCATCTTCCATGTGGTGGGTAATCATAAGGCCGGTCAATTGATCCCGTTTCATAATATTGTCAGTCAACGCCATCAGAGATTGGCTAGTCTTGGGATCCAAGGCCGCTGTATGTTCATCCAAAAGCAGTAAATCAGGTCGCTTAACCGTTGCCATAAGCAGACTGAGAGCCTGACGCTGTCCACCCGACAAAAAGCCTGTCGGTGTATCCAAGTGCTTATCTAAGCCATTGCCAATCTGGGCAATCAACATTTGAAAATCATCACGAAAAGTATGGATTTTTCGTGGGACCAATCCTCTGCTCTCACCGCGATACTTGGCCACCAGAAGATTTTCAGCTACTGTCATCCGCGGAGCTGTTCCCATTTTAGGGTCTTGAAAGACCCTAGATAAATACTTGGCCCGCTTTTGAGCCGGAAGATGGGTTACATCCTCACCCATAATATGGATGGAGCCAGAAGTAAGCATGAGGGTACCAGCGATTACATTGAAGAGGGTGGATTTACCAGCCCCATTCCCACCTAAAATAGTGATAAAATCATGCTCATAAATGTCTAGGCTAACCTGATCCAAAATCGTTTTTACATCATCATAACCATTACTGACAGTGACAGTGGCATCTTTTAATTCTACAATCTTTGTCATCGCGATAATTTAACCCCCTTGAAGAATTTTTCCTTGAATCTTGGCACAATCAAGAAGATAGCTAAAATTAGTGCACTAAAGAGCTTGAGATAATTAGTATTGAAACCAAGTGCTACTACTGCCCAAATCAAAATTTGATAGAGGACAGACCCAATCATAATAGCAATGAAACGCTCCAACATGGTCAGATTGGCAAACATGACTTCCCCGATAATGATGCTGGCTAGGCCAATAACGATAACGCCAATTCCTTTAGAAACATCGGCGTAACCGTCCTGTTGGCTGACCAGAGCACCAGACAGGGCAATAATACCATTAGAAACGACCAATCCCATCAGCTCCATATTATCCGTATTGATGCCGAAACTACGGGCCATCTCACGATTGTCCCCTGTAGCAATATAGGCCTGCCCCAAACGGGTGTTGAGGAAAAAGATAATGAAGAAAATGACTAGAATAACGACAATAGTTCCCAAAATCAAGAGATTGAGTTCTTTGCTGAAAGGCAAGAAGTCTTGTAAAAGTTTTTGATTAAGCAAACCTAGATTGGAGCGACCCATGACCATCAGCATAATCGAGTTACAAGAAGTCATGACCAGAATCCCAGCCAAAATTGTCGGAATCTTACCCCGAGTATAGAGCAGTCCTGTCGCAAAACCAGCCAAACAGCCAGCACCGACCGCTGCTAGAGTCGCTAAGAGCGGGTTGACCCCCTGTGTAATAAGGGTAACCGCCACTGCTCCACCCAGAGGAAAACTCCCTTCTGTTGTCATATCTGGGAAATCGAGAATCCTAAAAGTCAGGTAAATCCCGATCCCTAGGACAGCCCACAAAAGACCTTGTGAAATTGTTGAAACCATATATCTTCTCCTATTTAAGCACTAGACCAGATTTTTTAGCATCCCTAAGAACTGAATCTGGAATATCAACACCCAACTGCTGGGCAACCTTGAGATTAACAGCTGGACTGCCAGTATCCACAACCTTGACTGGAATATCAGCTACCTTCTTGCCCTTAAGAATTTGCACGGCAATCTTACCAGTTTCCACACCCAATTGATGCTGACTCTGATAAACCGAAGCCAAACCGCCTTGCTTGAGCATGGTATCGACACTTGGATAGACCGGTAACTTATTACTATTAGCAATAGAAACAACTGTTGTGAAAGCTGAGGCAATCGTATTGTCCTGAGGAATCCAGAGAGCATCCACTTCCTTACTAATAACATTCATGGTCGTGGTAATTTCGTTGGTCGATGGGACAGCATAGGTCTTAACCTTAAGCCCTTTCTTCTGAGCTTCCTTGCTAAAACTATTTACCTGCGAAACCGAATTATCTTCACTGCTGGCATAGAGGATTCCAACAGTCTTGGCTTGCGGGGTCACCGTTTGAATCAGTTTAACCGTATCAGCGATCGGCACCTGATTAGATGTCCCTGTGACATTGCCAGTCGGATGCTTCATATCGGTCACCAGCTTAGCACCGATCGGATCACTGATAGCTCCCATCACGACGGGAGTATCTTTACTAGCATTGGCCAGCCCTTGAGCTGCTGGCGTTGCAATCCCAATCAAGACATCATTGTGACCATCGGCCAATTGCTTGCTCATCGTAGCAATTTTTGATTGATCCCCTTCAGCATTAAGAAATTGAATCTTAACTCGGTCACCAGAATAGCCTTCCTTGGCCAATTCATCCTTGATTCCATCATAGATATCGTCCAGAGCTTCGTGGGTAACGTATTGAAGAACGCCAACTTTGACCACACGATTGCTTTTACCTGCCTGCCCCAAGTGCCACTCATCCCGAATAACCAGAGCTAGGGTAAAGATGATTAAGAGGGACAAAACTGCCCACAAACGCTTGTTTTTCATAGAAATCCTCCTCAAACCACCAAGTCTCAGATAACCTAGGTGACATCCTAAAAACCACATTTTAGGAATCGATCACATATCCAGCACTCGGAGTACTATTATAATTGTTGGCCGCAACACCTAAAAGAGTGCCAACCCCTCCAGAAAAGCAGGACTTAGTTATGGAGAAAACTAAAACGCCCTCACATCCCTAAGGAATGTGAGGGCGTAGTCCACGCGGTGCCACCTCAATTGAAAAGACTAGTAAACAAAGGTCTTTTCATCTCTAGATCGTCTAACAACGATTAGCAGGATACAGTGTGCTAAACCCGAGGACTATGTGTTATCCTCATATCTCTGATTCACCGGTCAAACCGATGAACCACTCACAACAGCCCAATTTCAGAAGCCACAACTACTTGTTCACAATAACCACAAGCTCCCTGAAAATCATGACAACTTACTTTTCTGTTAAGTTCTATTATACTCAATTTGAAAAAGCTGTCAAGTGGAATTTTCAGAAAATTTAGCAAGCCAATTAGATAGTTGATTCCAACTCTTGTCAAACTCTATCAGTCTCAAAAACTAGTTGCTTTCACCTTAATCCGGCTGGAACCATCAAGTCCCTTTTCAATAAGGACCTGTTGCTGAATGGTATCTTTCATTTCCTTAACATGACTGATAACACCGACCATCCGGTTTTGTCCAATTTGTTCCAAAACAGCAATGGCTTTATCTAAGGTATCCTCATCTAGTGATCCAAAACCTTCATCAATAAAGAGAGTTTCAACCAAAGCGCCATTACTGGTATTTTGCACGACCTCTGACATAGACAGGGCAATAGCCAGCGAAGCAATAAAGGTTTCACCGCCAGACAAGGAAGCAGCTGGTAATTCCTTGTTATTAGTTCGATCGTAGATATTGATTTCCAGTCCCGACTGACTGTTACCAGACCCCTCCCTACCAATCAAAAATTCAAACTGCTGATTACTCAGCAAGCCGATGTAGTGGTCATTTGCGTAGGTTAGAATTTCCTCCAAGTAGGCTTGGATGACATAGGTTTCCAGTTTGAGCCGCTGACTACCTGTTTCAGTTCCACTGATGATATTTTTAAGCTGGGTCAGCTGGCTAAATTTTTCCAAATGATGGCCAGCTTGGGCTACTATATTCTCAATTTCAGCCACTAACTGGACAACTTGGTCCCGATGGTGCTCACTGAGAGCTAATTGACTAGCAGCCTGATTAAGAGCAGATTCTGCCTCTTCTTTTTGCTGAGCCAGAACTAACAAATCAGGCTCACTCTGATCCGCCAGAACTTGGTTGAGATCAGCTAAACTGGCCTCCAAACTTCGGCGATGCTGCTGATACTCAGTCAGCCAAGCTTGCAGGGTCAATTGCTGGCCTGCTGCTAACTCTGTCAACCATTCTTGGAGCTCAGAACGTTCATGAGTCAGAGCTCTCGAATCTGCTAACTTGCTCTCTAGCTGCTTAGTCAGGGCTTTAAGATCTGCTCGGTTAGCCTGCAGACTCTCAGTCAGACTAGCCAATCGGCCTTGGAGACTGGATAAAGCTTCTTTCTGACTAGCCACTTGTTGCTGACAAGACTCAAATTCTCTGCGAAATTGTTGGTAAGCTTCTCGGCGATTGGCAATCTCTTGTTGATAATAGTCCGGTGTTTTAAGATCCGGATAAACTTCATTGAGTTGGCTTTGACTTTGCTTCAACGTTTTAATCTGACCCGACAGACCAGCCATATCTTGCTGGACTTTTTGCTTGATTTGATCCAAGCTTGCTAAATTCTGAGTCAATTGCTCCAGCTGCTGAATTTGCTTAGTTTTCTTGGCAACAATATCTTGGTATTGTTGATCAAGCTGGTGCTTAATCACTTGGCCAAAATAATCAGAATAAGCTGTTTCCCATATAAAGTCACTCAAGTAACTGGATGTTTTCTCCCGCAAGATTTGGTAGCTAGATGCTAAGTTTTCTTGCAGATCTTTCCTTATTCTTCTATTATCGGCCAGTTGACTCTTTAGCTGGTCAGCTTCAAACTGTTTAGCTTGCAGGGCTTCCTGCTTATTAACTAATTGTGCTTCTAAATCCTCCACTTTTTGGGAGAGATCGACTAGAGTCTCTTCATCAACCGACCCAACTTGAACCCCCGGATGATCAAACGAACCACAGACTGGGCAAGGACTGCCTTCCTCTAATTCTGTCTGAAGCTTGGCCACCATCAATTTGAGTTGGTCTTGCTTCATTGTCTTAAGCCGAGAACGTACATCAATCAAATCACTTTCCAGCTTATCTTGAGCTTGACCAATGGCCACCTGCCGGTCAGAGAGGGACTTCTGCTCTTCTTGCAGCTGAGCTAATTTTTGTAAGCTATCTGACAAGTCGCCATCTATCAAATGCTGAGCCTCCTGCCGAATCTCCTTCAAATCCTGCAGCTCTTGCTCAGAGATCAAACTCGCTTCAAGGTCAGCCTTGTTCTGGCTAAGTTCTTGCTCTTGATTAAGCAATTTTTTCTGGTCATCCGCTAATTTTTTCAAGCCTAACTCTGCTGCTGTCAACTCAGCTGTTTGTTTGGTCAGCGTCTGGGCACTACTCAAAGCCAAACTCAGATTTTCAATTTCTGCCTGACTTTTTTCTGCTTGGATTTTCTGTCCCTGCAACTTAACTAGCTGTTTGTCTAACGGTGCTAGCTTCTCCTGCCTTTTAGCAACTTCTTCCTGCAAATTGGTCTGCGAACGATCCAGCTCTTGGGCTCTTTTTTGCTTACTATTTTCTTCCTTGACTAAATCGGACAAACCTGCCGCAAAATTTAACTGGTTTAGTTTAGCTTGTTTTTTCTGATAATCCTCAGCTTGATCTACAATCTGTTCTTGGTACTGGACTTGCTTGCTCCGACGGTCCTGAAATTGGGCAGCCAACCCCTGGGCCGCTTGATAAGCTAAGTCCGCCTCCCTAGCGCTTTTTTCAGCCACTGCCTTTTTCTGCTTAGCTGCTGTCAGCTCTTTTTGATAGTGTTGTAAGTGTTCATGAGCTTGTGAGAGTCGTTGTTCACTAGTCAACTCAGCAAATGTTGTCCGTTCTTCTGGTGTCCAAATCTGACTGGCAAAATGAGCATCTAAATTCGTTTGAAACTGACTCTGCTTCTGTTTAGCCTGAGACCATTTGTGAGCTAAATTTTCCTCAAATTGGGCAAAGACCTGAGTCCCAAAAATTTGCCGCAAAATAGGAATTTTCTCGCTGGTTGGCGACTTGAGAAACTGGCTGAATTGGTATTGGGGCAGGAGAATAATCTGTTTAAACTGTTCACTAGTCAGTCTCAGCAAATCAACAACAGCTTGATTAGTATCCTTAGGTTTGCCAGCCAATTTATCCAGCTCCAGACCACCGACACCGTCAACAACCGACAGACTAGCTTTACTAGTGCCGATTCCCTTGCCTCGATCAAGCCCCTTTCGAGGTTTTAAATCCAGCTCCCGCTCTAAACGATAGAGCTGGTTATGATGCTCAAAATAGAAAACAACCTTGGTTCTAGGATCCTTGAGCTCTGCAAAGCTTGAACGCAGTTCATTAACAGGACGATCGCTCGATGTCTTGTCATAGAGAGCATAGGTCATAGCATCAAAAATACTGGACTTACCAGCCCCTGTCCGACCACTGATAAGAAAGAGACTATTTTCGTCAAGAGAAGAGAAATCAAGAACTTCTCGGCGGTAGGGACCAAAATTAGTCATTTCAATGCGAATCGGCTTCATTTCTCTTCACCCCTTCCTAATAACTCCTGAACCAAGGCTTGTTGATAGGCTGAGAGCTGATCGCCTCCGGTCATCTCCGAAAAGAAGGTTGCAATTAACTGATCCTCAGACAAGGTTGACTTGGTGGGATTAAAATTAGCCCGACTAGATCTGACTCTGGCCTTAGTCTCCTTGATTCGCAAATCTATGATGTCTTTTCCATAAATGTCTTCCAGCTGGGCTCGGATGTTAATCCCTTCCAATTCTTTTCTGTCCTCCACCAAGATGTCAAAGGCAAAGCGAGCCGCTTTCCTCGGATAAGATTCATAAAAATCCTGATGCAACAAGTCCTGATAAGGAGATTCCAAAACGAAAAAGTCCTTGTAGGGTTTGAGCGGATGGAAGACCTTATTGATACCATCATCAGAAATCTCAACCAGATAGACCCCCTTAATATCCTTGCGCTTAGCTTCATCCTTGTTGAAAATTAAAGGGCTACCGCTATAGGCAACTGTCTCAGTTGGCGAGGCCAAACGAGTATGAATATGTCCCAAAGCCACATAGGCAAAATCATCAAAAAGATCACTAGTCAAGGTTGTCAACCCACCAACAGTTCTGGTCGTTTCTGAAAGCATCTGCTCCCGCAAAACACTATCATCTGCCCCTTGACTGACTGCAAAATGCGTTACTAAAATCTGTTTTTTAACTGGATCAAAAAGCTTTTTCATATCAGCCACAATCCGTCTGATAGCTTGATCCATAGTCGAAATCCCAGAATCTTGGTAGTAGATTTTAGCATCAATAGGGTCGATAAAGGGCAAAAGAAAAATCTGAACCCCTTCCAGCTCAATCGGCTGAAAACTATCGGCCAAATTGGAAACCAGATAAAATCCTTGGCGTTTAAAAAATTCCTGACCAAACTCCAAGCGTTTGGCCGAATCATGATTGCCCGTAATAGCATAGACAGGAATCTTAGCTTCAAAAAGGAAACGATTGAGAATTTGGTTAAAGAGATTGACCGCCTCAACCGGAGGCAGTCCCCTATCATAGAGGTCTCCTGCAATGATAACCCCATCAACCGCTTCTTTCTTAGCCAAATCCAGAATTTGCTGTAAGACATAAGCCTGATCGTCCAAAAGGCTGAGGCCGTTATTATTGAGCTGACGGCCAATATGCCAATCAGCAGTGTGTAGTAGTTTCATACCTGTACTCCATTTTTTACTTAAATTCATTATAGCAGAAAGATGAAAGTTTTTAAACTAACAACCATTTTATATCTAATCTTTACTGACAGCTTAAGGTTAATTTTCTGTGCTATAATAAGAGAAGTACATTTCAAGAAAAGATGAGGAAATCAACACTATGTCATTCGATGGCTTTTTCTTACATTATCTAACTCAGGAGCTTCGCGATCAAATTCTTTACGGTCGCATCCAAAAGGTCAACCAGCCCTTTGAAAGAGAGTTAGTCCTAACCATTCGCAACAATCGGCAAAATTACAAATTACTGCTATCAGCCCATCCTGTCTTTGGTCGGGTTCAGGTGACCAAGACTGATTTTCAGAATCCGAAAAATCCCAATACCTATACTATGATTATGCGAAAATACCTGCAGGGAGCGGTCATTGAAGACCTGCAGCAACTAGAGAATGACCGAGTTTTGGAGCTGACCATTTCTAACAAAAATGAAATCGGTGACCAAGTCAGGGTAACCTTGATGGTTGAAATCATGGGCAAGCACAGCAATATCATTCTCTTAGACAAGGCCGAGGGCAAGATTATTGAAGCTATCAAACACATTGGCTTTTCGCAGAATAGCTATCGGACCATTCTGCCAGGATCAACCTATATCACCCCACCCAAGACCGATGCTCTCAATCCCTTCACGGTCAAGGAAGATCGGCTCTTTGAAATTTTACAGACTGAGGATTTGAGTCCCAAGAGTCTACAAAGACGCTTTCAGGGTTTGGGAGGCGATACCGCTCAGGAATTGGCCAAGCAATTGGAGTCAGATAAACTTAAAAACTTTCGGACCTTCTTTAATCAATCCTGCCAACCTACTCTGACTGAAAAGAGCTTTGCTCCTGTAGCTTTTAGTGATAATCTAATGGACTTTCCCAGTTTATCCGAACTGATGGACTACTACTATCAGGACAAAGCTGAGCGAGACCGTGTGGCCCAACAGGCCAGCGACCTCATTCATCGGGTGCAAAATGATTTGGAAAAAAATAAAAAGAAACTAATTAAGCAAAAGAAGGAGCTAGCAGCCACAGAAAAAGCTGAAAGTTTCCGTCAAAAAGGTGAACTCTTAACCACCTATCTCAATCTGGTCCCCAATAATAAGGATAAGGTTGAGCTGGACAACTACTACACAGGTGAGAAGATCACCATTGCCCTAGACCTCAGCCTCAGCCCCAGCCAGAACGCTCAGAAGTATTTCAAAAAATATCAGAAACTCAAGGAAGCTGTTAAACACCTCAAGGGTCTAATTGAAGAGACCAAACAGACCATCTCCTACTTGGAATCCGTTGAACTAGCTCTGTCCCAAGCCTCATTGGACGAAATTGCAGAAATCCGTGAAGAACTGGTAGAAACTGGCTTTATTCGCCGCCGCAAACACGATAAACAGCAGAAACGTAAAAAACCTGAACAATACTTAGCCAGCGATGGCAAGACCATTATCATGGTCGGCCGTAACAACCTGCAAAATGAAGAGCTAACCTTCAAAATGGCCAAAAAAGGTGAACTGTGGTTCCACGCCAGAGATATTCCCGGCAGCCATGTCATCATCAGGGACAATCTGGAGCCTTCTGATGAAGTCAAGACTGACGCTGCCGAACTAGCTGCCTACTACTCTAAGGCTCGCCTCTCCAATCTCGTTCAGGTCGATATGATTGACAACAAGAAGCTCCATAAACCAAGTGGAGCCAAACCCGGCTTTGTCACCTATACTGGCCAAAAGACCTTACGGGTCACACCAAATGAAGAAAAAATCCAAGCTATGAAAATTAGATAAATTTTTATTCGACGCCTCTCAATTAAAGAGAATCGAAACTGGACAATTTAGCAACTAACACCATCACAAGCCCATCGCATCTACATCCCCAACTCCACTATAGACGTAAACCTATGACAAACTATCAAACCATTATTTTTGACCTAGACGGGACCCTAACGGATTCCCAGACAGGCATTATCAACAGTCTGGCTTATGCCTTTAAAAAGTTAGGCCTTGCCCTCCCCCCCTAAAAGTGACCTAATGACATTTATCGGGCCACCTTTGAGTCAATCCTTTCAAGACTTCTGTGGTCTTTCTGAGTCAGAAACCCAAGAAGCGATTAGCTACTATCGCCAGTATTTTTCGGACAATGGCTGGAAGGAAAACCGACTTCTACCAGGGACTAAAGAACTTCTCCACGACCTCAAGGATGCTGGTAAGACTCTCTTAGTCGCCTCTTCTAAACCGGAAGTTTTCGTCAAACAGATCCTCGACTATTTCGATATCAGCTCCTACTTCACCGTCATTGCTGGTGCTACTCTAAATGACAGCCGTAGTCAAAAGTCTGAAGTCATTGCCTATGTTCTCAAGAAAGCTGGCATACAAAACACCAATCGGGCCATCATGGTTGGCGACCGCAAGTACGATGTCGAAGGAGCTAGAACCAACGGTTTATCTGCTATCGGACTCCTATTGGGTTTTGGTAGCAAAGAAGAACTGGAGGAAGCTGGCGCTACTGCTATTGCTAGAAATTTTAAAGACTTGGAAAAAATCCTCTTGAACTAAAAAGACTCCCTTTTCAACTTGTGAAAGGGGAGTTTCCTTATCTAAACCTACCTTTTACGGTCTTTATAACCACAAAAAGGAAGAAGCTGATTAGGTCAATGCTTTTGGACTGGGGGCAGCAATGGTAACTACACCCGACTCTTTAATAATCAGCCCTACCTCAAAATTTTAGGTACCACACTTCTATAGTGTCACTCTCAACTCGAATATGAATACCGCCATTCACAAGGCTAGTTAGAGTAGCAATCAAGTCCTCATCACCAACTAGAAAAATTGATATTAGAAAGAGAAAAAGGAGCCGTTGAACTAAAAGCAGGATTCTTCATCATTCCTATACAAACCTAAACAAGTCTAACTCTTGGTTTAGCCACCTTCCCTTAAGGGGGCTGGCAAGGGCTTAAACATGTTCGATTGGAAGAAGTTCCTGACAGCAACTATCAAGCTCTTAGGGATTAAGAGGCGAATATGACTATTAAAACAAGCCGCTAAGCTGACCAACTGGGAGACTCCGCTCCTGATTTTGCCCATTTTAGCGATGACATTCTTTTTGGTGAATATTGGAATTGAGGACATTGTTTTGAAAACATATTATCTCTTGACCGTTCCACTTCGAACATTATTGTCCTTTCTTTAGCTTACTCTGTAAAATTCAAGATGATCACAGACGACACCACTGCTAGCCTGACAAACATTACTCTTCACACCAGCTAGTCTAAAGCTTAAACACCCTCCACCCGACTCTGAAAGTCTGGGATAATAATACTGATTTAAATTCAAAACTTTCACTTTAAAAAATTTAATATCATTAAAAGACTAAAAATACAGTGAAACTAAAACGCTTCTTTCGTTTTAGTGGTATTCGAGAGTGGGACAAAAATCGGTAAATCGTCATAAAATAGCAATTTCGATTTTCTTCGCCTTCTTATTTTAAGGCTCGGACCTCCCTGCCGCTTCTCTGTTTTAAGGCGGCAGGCTTTAGCAGTCTGTGGATAGACTGCCAAACTCCACTGGAGCATTTCCATCCCACCTCCGCACAGTTGATCTTGATTTTCTTAAACAGTCCAGTGGACTGTTTAAGAGGGGCGCCTGAAAATAGGGATGCGCCCCAAGATAAGGACTCCAATCACTGCGTCAATAGTTTAGTACTGCACGACAGAATCAAGCTTAGGACTTTTGTCCCAAGCCCGACGGACATTTTGAGACTAATTGAACACAAGCTAAAAACTCGGGATTTAGATAAGTTTCCTTGTGTGCAAACACACGGCGTCACCTTCCTAAAATCCTAGTCGTTTTTAACGCCCTTTGTATCTTAGATTAGGCTCAAAATATAGCAATGAAACTCCTTGGATTCCAAGAAATCATCCACTGGATAATTTCTTCTTGCGTCCGCACTTTTTAAGAAAGAAGCGAAAATGAAAGTTTTGATTTTAACTGAGTATAAACACAGGATATCTTTCTAAAAAGCCACAAACTAATAACAATTAGTTCGTGACTTTTTCAGTTGATCTGATTTAATCCTTCTTCACCGGAATGAATTTCCAAGCTTGTGCCTTAGTATTGTTGCGAGAATAAAGCTGCACATTTGTCCTTGGATTAGCAACACCTCCAGAAATATCTAAAACTTTATCCTTATGCTTGGAAACTATTTCAAAAAAGCCATTAATAGTACTTGCCTTAATCATCCATTGCTGACTTTCAGAGCCATTAGGTGTGATTATCGAAATATTATTTCCATTAAAAGTTCCATTGCCTGAATCATCAATCATTTTACCTGAGTAGGTATGAGTAATCGTGTAATAGCCATTATTCAGATATTGCACATGAAAGACTTCCTTAGAATTAGTCAGATTAGGGTAAATTTGAATATTAGCACCATCTTCCTTTGATTCATTTTCAACATCTAAAGCCATATTTTCATCTAAAGCAGAGACAATATGGTAATCGCCATCCGCAACTGTGCGTTTTGCATCCTTATCAACAGCTATAAACTTAAACTTCTGAGCTGCCGACTGGTTGGGAATATACACTTGTAGGTTACTATTATTAGCTACCGTGCCATTAGCAACATCTAGAACCAGACCATTTCTACGTGATACTATCTCATACGTATTATTGCCACTACTTTGCTTGATAACCCACTGCTGTGCTTCTGTCCCATTTGATTCCCATAGTTGCACATTAGTTCCATTTTCAGTTGATCCAGCATTTACATCTAAAGCTTTCCCTGTAGCCTTATGAACAAGTTTATAAAAGCCATCTCCTAAGAAAGAAACAGTAAATATCTGATTATCAAATGTAGTATTTCTATAAAGTTGAATATTAGTCCCATTTGCAGAACCTGCTCCAGAAACATCTATTCCAAACTCAGGGTTAGATGCAAGAACAATATGATAATCCCCATCTGATATGGTTCTATCACTTGGCACTAAAGTAGCAATATCATATCGACCATCGGTTGGTTTTGAAGTAACTACCAAATCCTTGAAATGTATATATCCTGTAAAAGCGCTTTTATGGGCTATACGTTTATGATAGTTGTAATTCCAGCCATAATTATATTCCTCAATTTCAACATTATCACCTATCACATTTGAAATCCATGCAACATGTCCGTAAGAACCATCTTCTAACCAACCAACCGAACCAATAGCAGGACTATTATCAACGCGATAACCTTCACGACGAGCACGGTAGCCCCATTGCCCACCGTGACCGTAGGCGCCAGGAATGGTGAAACCATTAACAGAGCTTAAACGCCAAGCTGTAAAAGAAGTACATTCCCGATTATATAGCCTCCAAGGATCAATCACACTATCGGGTACTGCATTTTTAAGATAAGCTGGGTAATCATCTCCTCTTGCAGCTGATACTGTATTAACTGACTTTCTTTCTACGACAGCAGCAACCGAAGCTCTTTTGATAACTGGACCCCCTTCTTTTTGACTTTCTTGAGCTGGCTTATTACTCATTTCTGGATTTCCTGAGACAGCCTGAACAGGGGCATCTTCAACCTCGACTTGAACATTTTGTTTAGATACCTTTTCTGATTCAATTGTTACTTGACTTTCATTTACTGCTAAATTTTGGCTATTTTGATTAGTTGTATCTTGAATTAGTTGCTGATCCTCAGAATTAGCATGATTACTTGCAGTTTCTGGACTTGCTTGATTTTGAGCTTGTTCCTGATTTCCCTCTTGTTTCGTAATTAAGCTTACTGTATCTGAGGAATTACTAGTTACTGTTTGCTCATCAGCATGGACAAATCCTGACGACAGTGCCACTGCTCCTACAACCATTGTCGTAAGACCAGCCAAATAAGCCTGCTTTTTGAGTTCATGCTTACGTGTTTTCATTTTGTTTCGTGTCATAAGAAACCTCCTCGCATATGCATTACTTTTTGCAAAACCATTACAATCTTTGAAGTAACTTTTGAAATTATAGTTAGCTGCTAAAAACAACAGTGAGATTTCAAATTATTCAAAAGCGCACCAATGGCTTCACTTATTTATTCGTAAGACGATTAAAAATTCTCTAAAATTTGGAGTAACTCATGGATTTATACTGTAAATAAAGTGATAAAGCTCTCTATATTGATTTAAATCCGTTCCCAATAAACAATTGGTTTTAAAGCAAATCTGTATAATTCTTGAATAATTTCCTAAAGTTTATTCATCACCTCTTCCAGTGTTCTGTAGGTAAATATCGTTAGATACTTAATCAATCAACACATCATTTTCTACTTCCTTTGGAGAACTTAATAGCTTTGTGACTTATTGTAACTGAACACAGGCTAAACAGACTTAAGACAAAGGCATCATACTACAAAAATCTGACATTCCTATAAGAAGGTCGGATTTTCTAAGAGCTATCTTAACGATTCGTTAGCAGTTCCCATTTCGTAATTATATTAATCATTCCTCACCGGAACAAATTTCCAAGCTTGTGATTTACTGCCATTACGGAAGTAGAGCTGAACATTAGTCCCTGAAGCAGAAGAGCCACCAGCTACATCCAGAGCCTTCCCTGTAGTCTTATGAATCAGTTTATAATAGCCACCACCTAAGTAAGAAACAGTAAATACCTGATTATCAAATGTAGTATTTCTATAGAGTTGAATATTAGTCCCATTTGCAGAGCCTGCTCCAGAAACATCTATTCCAAACTCAGGGTTAGATGCAAGAACTATATGATAATCACCATCAGAGATAGTTTTATCAGTTTGAGCAGCAAGTTCTGCCACATTGTAACGATTAACACTTGGAGTCGGTGAAGCTTGAAATGATGCATTAGAAATATAAGGTGTTGGATCAATACGACCAGAATAACCATTTCTAAAGTTTGGGTTAGTTGATAGCATTTCGAAATGAAGATGAGGCCCAGTAACCAAACTGCTACCAGAATAACCAATTACCTGACCTTGACTGACTTGTTGGCCAACCGAGACAATAATTCGTGACAAATGAGCATAACCTGTATGCATGCCATCTGGATGCTGAATTAGAACAGCATTTCCTCCTTGCCAGCCCATCCAAGGATGATTGGCACCTGCAACTTTTACTACACCATCTCGTGCAGCATGCACAGGGGTTCCTTCAGGAACAGCATAATCAATACCACCATGACCAGGATAGCCATTAAATCCAGCCGATATTGGTCCTTGAACAGGCAAAGTATAAGTAGAATCCGTTGCTGCTGTAACAGGTTTCACAACAGTTGCAGCAACTGAAGCTCTTTTGACACTCAAATTTTCTTCCTGATTATTTTGACTTGTCTCCTGACCAACTTCTGGTTTTACTGAAACATCTTTTGCAGGACTAACTTCAGACTTTGTTTGAACATTTTCTTCAGTAATTTCTGAAACTTTTTCTGATTCGATTCCTGTTTGACTTTCAATTGCGGAATCTTGAGTAACTTGATTTGCTACAACCTAAACTTGCCGATAATTTTCGGAATCAATCTGACTTTCTGCAGTCATCTGATTTGTTTGCTCTTGAACCTGTCCTTGATTTGTATCCTGCTTGCTAATCAAGTTAATCCTATCCGATGATCCACCAGTTACCGTTTGTTCGTCAGCATGAACAAAGCCTGATGACAGAGTTACAGCTCCAACTGCTACAGTTGTTAAACCTGCTACGGCTAAGCGATTGAAATAAGCCGACCTCTTTAATTGATGCTTACGCTGTTTCTTCTGATAACTTGTCATAGTATCTCCTTTTGAATATTAAAATAAAATTTCTGAATTAATTTCGTCATTGTCATAAGTCTAGTCTTTTATAAAACAACTCTTTATAGAACTTAAATATTCTACCAATAAAATAGGTTACGACGTAGTCATTTTAATTCTTACCACAGATTACAGCAGTATTTTTCAGTCACATAAAATTAATTTATGTCCATTAGAAATCTTCTTGGTCATAGTCTATTACTAAAAAATTTTCGCCTATAAATTACTCTCTTACTTAAATCATTGAGTAATTTGTAAATCAGTAATAAAACAAATTATAAAAGAATCTAGCTGCAATATTGAGTCTTAAAAAAGCCGTATTAGTACTGCGCAGTACTAATATAGTATACCCCCCCTCTGCTTAAAAAAACTTAACAATCCTTAAGATGTCAGAAAATTATCATGAATTTAAAAAACTCAGGAATTTTCTACAAGTATAAAATTCCGACCTACCTACACGACGGAAAGCAAAAAAAGAGCTTCAACTAAAGAAACTCTAATTATAATATTAAGTTTTAACACTTAACAACTACTAACCTTTTTTACTATCTTTATCGCCCACTCTATCAGAAATAATATACTTAGGCCGTTCTTTGACTTCCAAGTAAATTTTTCCAATATACTCACCAATGACTCCCAAACTAACCAATTGTATACCAGAAACCATCATTACTAAAGCTAAATTACTCGCCCATCCACTGACGGTATGTCCCAAAAAGTATTGAACTAAGATCCAAACAATTGCTAAAAAACTAAAGCCCGCTACAATCAAACCTAGAGCGGCAATTAAACGGATAGGCTTCACACTCAGGCTCGTAATTCCATCAATAGCAAGATTTATCATTTTACTTAAGGGATACTTAGACTCGCCAGCAAGACGCTCATGACGTTTATAAAAAACGCTCGTACTCTTAAAACCGACAAGCGGAAACATCCCTCTTAAAAAGAGATTTACTTCTTTAAAGTTTGCAAATTCTTTCAAAACCTTACTGGAAACTAAGCGATAATCAGCATGATTATAGACTGACTCAACACCCATTAAATTTAAGACTTTATAAAATCCTTGAGCAGTCGCCTTTTTAAAAAAAGTATCAGTATCACGATTATCCCGAACACCATAGACTATTTCAGAGCCGTCTAAATACTCATTTACCATCTGATCCATTGCATTAATGTCATCTTGACCATCACAATCAATAGAAATAGTAATATCAAACTTATCTTTGGACTCCATAAGCCCTGCATAAACAGCATTTTGATGTCCACGATTCCTGCTTTGAGAAATTCCAGTGATATACTCAGACTCATTAGCATAGCTCTCAATTAACGCCCAAGTCTTATCTTTACTACCATCATTTACAAATAAAATTCTACTATCTTCTGAAATTTTTCCCTTATCAATTAACTCAAGCAATTTTTTTACAAAGATTGGCTCTGTAATAGGAAGGACTTTTTCCTCATTATAACAAGGGATAACAATACATAACCTAGGTTTTATAGTCATTTCAATTCCTCTCTCTAACCTTCACTGCCAAACAACAAAATAGCCATTTAAAATGCTGCTCACTCTTTAATAGTGTAAAAGGACTGATGTTTAATCTCGACAAAAATTAGCAAAGAACGAATGATAGGGGCCACATTCCAATCTTGTCCACCTCGCCCAATGACACATGACACGCCTCTCTTGATCTTCTTGTACATCTCAGATGGGAGCTCAGAGGGAAGTGGGCAACATCTATAACAATAATATGATCACCACACACCTTTCCAGGGCTCGCTAAAAGTTCAGCTCCTTTTTCAAAATTATGAAAATAAGACAAACTAAACATCAGGATAACTGACCACTTCTCCTAGGATCTAAAATGTACAACCTCTTGGAACTATCAATTAAAAAGGTAAAATCAATTCTTCTTTATTGTAACAGCGTACCACAACAGGTGACTTTTATGCCTTCTTATTCTTAGCACACTAATTAACTCTTGCTTAGTATAACATACCAATAATCTTATTAGCAAAGCGAGACTTATCTGCTTGAAAAAAAGTATCTTTTAAAAATAACCTCACCCTTATTATACAGGGAATAGAGTCCAAATGCCGATATAGGAAGCAACAAATAAACATAAGGATAGACATATTGACTCTTAGTTTCCCATAACAAGTGAAAAATTAGACCACCTGATAAATAGATAAGAGGGACAAATAAGAATAATCTATTCTCTCTTTCTTTTATTATTTTCCACTGATTATGTAAAAACGGTAAAACTGCTGAATAGACGATAAATAGTAGTAAAGCAGAAAAATAATAAATTAAGCGAAAAATTAGACCACCTTCATAAATGCTAGACATCAGCTGTCCTGAAATTTTCTGATTTTCTACTGGCATTTTAGTCACTGGCCCAGACCAAATAGATTCAAATAGGCTATCCGTCCATGTTGATAAAAACTTATTTTTGAAAAATGTAAATCCATAATCAGGATTATCCTGCATAATTTTTAAACGTCTTGCAATTAACCTATGACTATCCTTTTTAATTTCATCAGGGTCGCCTTTGTATTTGACGTAAACATCTTCAAGGTAAGCATTATACCATCCTGGAATACGGTGGTAAATATTAGACTTATCATCTAATCCCATCGCTACCCACGCAATTTTAGGCTCTCCTTCAATTTTTGATGTGTTATAATGCCACCCAATAACTTTATTCGCTACTACTACGAATAAAATCAAAGCGAGAACTAATATCACACTCTTTTTCAAATGGTTACTCAAAATATCCAAGATAGCCACAATCAAAACTGTTAAAATTAGGATGCTATTATTACTGCGAATCAGATTAGATAGGCTTAAAAATATCACTGTCAATCCTAAGTTTAACCAAGTTCTCTTTTGAAGATAAAGTTGAAAATTATATAGTCCTAGCATGGCAAAAAAGAGACCATACGTTAAGCCATAAACAAATAGAATAAAGAACAGGTGGGGCAAGAAGATAAAAGATAAAATAATAGTAATTTTTGTCACCTTGGAATTATGAAAGGCATTCTCAGCCATTTGCCATAATAAAAAGTTGTCAGCAATAGCCATGAGCAAATTAATAACAAAAAAGATTTTGACATTATTATTTCCAAAAAATATAAGTATTAAACGCTCAAATGACACTAAACCTAATTGATGAGGAAACCTATGCAGGTAACCTGTTAAATCAGTTAATTGTGAAAAATCTCCTCTATTCATGGCTTTAGCACTTTCCAAAACCTGAAGAGAATCGTGCCTAATCATATCATTTTGGTGGAATATCAAATAGGCTCCCAATAAGAGATACAGAGCACTTCCCAGCAGGAATAAATGTGACGCCTTCAAATATTGAGATAAGTATACAAGAAACAGAAATAAGCCCACAAAAATAACCAACATTATAAAAAAGACTATATTGGTATGCCAAATCTGGGACATTTCAGAGCCATCCATTGGCATTATTGTCCTAATCAATAAACTCGACAGACTAAATAAAATAGAGACAAGCAAAGACCACAAGAGAATTGCTCTCTGTCCTAATATAGATAGAAATTTCATATGACTCTCCTAAAACAAAAAGGCGATCGAAAATAACTCTCGAAAACACCCTTTTATATGATGTTTTACCTCTACTACATCAACTATTGGGGAAGACTACGGCCCTTTCGTTCCCTTTGCAAACTAATCGTATCAATAAATTCGCAACATATCATCATAATAATAATAAGTCCAGAAAAAATAAGCGGTGTGTAGGTTCGCAGCCCTGAAGCATAGATTGTCGGTGATAGAGATACTGTCATCCGAGCAACATAGCCCACTGCTAAAACAACTATAGCCGTTCCCGCCTGCCATCGATTTTCAAATATCAAGAAAACAGAAATAGCAATCACTGCTAACAAAATGGTATACAGAGACAATGGATAAAGATTTGCCTTAAAGCTAAATTTGGTAATTGGCTGCTGGCTTTGAAAATCATTAACCCTTTGCACAGCCGTTAATAGACTTGTACTTCCCAGACGATTAGTTAAAATCGTATAAAGAACTGCACCGGACATAACTGATGAAATATACCGCCGCTTAAGCAAGGCCAAAACAAGGGTAGCTATAAGCAATAAATAGATAATTGTTAGCTCAGATGTCACAAACAAAACACGGTTGGTCTCCATATACCCTTTAGCTATTTTAACCACAAACGTTAACTTGTCAAAACCAGGATACCAAGTCTTAGCTTCAACCATAGTGCGATGACCAGAGCCTGGTGCTACTAAAGCAGAAATAGTTCCCACAAACGCTATTACCACAGCTGATAAATAATAGACATTTACCTGCTCATGAATAAGCCAAGTTTTAAGCAACAGAAAGGCAAAAATTATCAGAGCAAAGATCGTAAACTGCTCTTGCATACAGGCGAAAATCATAAAAGGAAAAGATGTAAGCAACCACTTAACCTTTTTTTGCTCCAGACAATACCAAGCTATCACAAAAGCAACCATCGGAAAAAGATAATTGGTTACTGTTGCAATCAACCCTGCACTAGTAAAAAAGATACTTGGGAATACCAATAAAAACAGGGCTGGAATAATAAAACGAAGTCCCCAATATTTATCATCCTTTAGGAAGACACCATTAAAGCAATAAAAGAATACCGCCACAGCCACCAACAGAGTGAGATCAAAAATCAGATAATGGGCTGACATAAACATGGTAACAGATTCGATGAGGAGACGACTAGACCATACTTGGTAGCGGTGGATAGCAAACTCAAAGAAACCATAACGCTTAGATAAGCGAGCAAAACTAACCTGATCCCCTACATCATTGATATAAACAATGGATTGCACTGTAAAGAGTAAACTCATAAAGCAATAATATACCGGCAAATAAAATTTTTTCACGCTACTTTTCTCCCTTTACTTTAAAGAAATCGTCATTTGAAGCTATATAGCCCTTACCAGAAATCAAGTCATATTCGATCAACTTTAGATCATGTGCTACTTTTTTCTGTTTCTTAGTTGTATGCTTTTTATCAATGCTGGCATTATCCATCACTTCTGTTAACAAGGCCTGATAAGGAGATACCTTTGTTGACGTTGTCAACAACAACTCTGCTGAAAAATCACTGGAATTAATATAAGGGTGGTTTTGTTTAGGAGTGGGATAATTACTCCAGATAAAGTAATCTGTCTGATACTGAGTTTCTGGTTTATCTTTAAACGTACTATCCGGATAGAAACCTGGCAGGTGATCCCCATAAAAGACAACTGTTACCCTTTTATCTAATTTGGATAACTCACTCAAAAACTCTTTCGTTGCATCATCAGTTTGTTTTAACTCTTTTGCATAATTATTGGTATAACTATTCTCAGCCGGATCAAATCCTTTACCAGAACCACCGTATGGTGTTTTATCTGTATAATTCCAAGGTGCATGGTTTTGATAGGTAATAACCGAGAAAAATTGATTCTGCGAAGGATTGATATTATCTGTAACAGTCTGATAGGTATTAGCATCACTTGGATAAACTCCTAGAGTTCCCAAATGTTTAGATTTTTTTGTCCCACCATCAGCTGCTATAAATTCATCAAATCCAAGACGTCGATAAATTGATTTGCGTGAATACATGTTAGCATCACCCAAATGGATGGCAATCTTATTTTTTGACTCAAAGGAATCACTAATTGAAGGCATTCGCTTCATTTCAGGAGCAACTTCAGTATAAAGCGTCGAAATAGATGATGATAAATTATACATCGGCAATCCGGTCAATGATTGAAACTCCATATTGGCTGTACCACCACCGTAAGAATCTGCCTTCATTAGACCACTTGTATAATTCTTTTTAACTGACTTAATATACGGGATAGGATCACGATTAAGGCTAACATCTGATAAACGACTAGGATCCGCAAAACTCTCACTCAAAACAAAGATGACTGTCTGATCCGAAATACTACCTTTTCGGCCTTTGTTGATAACATCAGCTTTTTGAGTATATTCTTGAGCAAGTTTCTCAATAGTATCTTTGCTGTAACCTGAGGGCCTTTCCATCTTAGAGGAAGTCAGCTGCTTAGTCCAAACGAACATTAAAGAACGCTCCCTCGCCACCACAGACTGTCCCATCCACTCAATATTTTCTGTATTGTTGAGACTAGATAAAATCGGAATATTATTTGCAATCTTCCCGTTCTCCTGCTGCCCAAAAATCGTAACCACTGTGGTAAACAGTACTAAGATAGGGATTGATACTGCCACCCTTAGACGCCAGTCCGAATGGATAATATCTTTAAATGATAAGAGTTTCCATAAAAAATAGGTCAGGCCTGCTAAGGCCACAATAGCTAGAACAGCAATTAAAATTGCTGTCGCATTGACATAGGAGAGCAAGAGTCCAACATCTTTGAGCCAGCTTAAATCGCTGAATAAAACTGGTTCATTACGCATACTGAATTTAATACTATTAGCAACAGATAGCAAGGAACCCACAGCAATCAAGGTTGTTGTCGCAATCAGGTAGCGGTTAACCACCATATAAAAGACAACATTGACCAGAGCTAAAACCAAAATTTGGTAGACACTGGCCCCTGGGAAAATATACCGACCTAGTATCGGTCCATCTGCCTTGATAGTCGCCTGAAAAATATAGTTAAAGATAATCGCTAGTAAAAAACTTGTTGCTACTGCTAATGAGATGGACGCCCGTTTTTTCATAGCATCGGCGATCCCCCTAACAACTACAAAGCACAAGGCCGAATACAGTACCAAGCAGATAGCCAAACTTGCTCCCATAACCCAAGCATAGTCAGAAAGATCTGCTTTTTTAATAAGACTTAAAAGAGACGGTTTCATAGCAGCGATAGCTAAATGATCATTGACAATAGCCATCCCCAGAAAAGCAAATACAGGCAGCTGATAACTCTTATAATGTTTCAAGGGTTTGTCTAGACTAAGCAGACTATCTTCTAATTTTGAATGTTTAGATTGATTCTTCTTATGGTTCTCACGCAGTTTATCCGACAAAAACTGAATGACTCCCGCTAGGACTAAGATACCTAAAACAGTCAACAGAGTTTTAGACTGAAAGAAATCATTATGACCGAGGTGCTCCCACCTAAATTTAGCATTATTTAAATTTCGTGTTACTAGCAGGAAATAAGAGACAAAGAGGTAAGTGAGGTAACCTAGACCATACTGTAACCAAAGTTCCCATTTTAGTCCTCGGCTGACATAAATAGCCAATCCAACCACTGAAATTCCGTACAGAGTACCATTAAGGGTACCAGACGATTTAAAGACCTTCAACAGCTTGTGAGCACGATGACCCTGCAACAACTGCTGATTGACTAAGAAGAAACTGATGCAAAAGACAAAAAGGCAAATAAGCACGATGTGCAAAATTTTGTACCAATCTATATCTTTGATAATTTTTCTCATAGTTTACTTTTTTAAAAGCCTCTTCACAATATACTTCACCGCCCGGGCTGGTCCGATGATAATATACTTCAAAGCTCCCTTAATTCCTCCCATATAGGTAAAATCAACATAAGTATTTGGACTACTGTTGGCACGTGTATTGAGCATCTTGTTCTCAATAAAAGGTGTCATAGTAATCGGATTTTGTGAAATACGATAATCATAGTGGCCAGCCCAAGCGATGTAAATCAATAGGCGCTCAATAGCATGGAGAATCGAATTTTGCGGCAAAGGCTCTGCCGGAACATCTTCATCTGTTAAATCCAAATCAAAGAGAGGCTTAAGAGCATCGTATCTAAACCAAGCATAAGTACCGTAACTCATAACAAAGGTATCCATGGACTCGAAATTAATAGACTTTTTCAAAGCCATCTTTTCCCAGAGTTCTTCCATTTCTGGAGCAATGAGATTTTCATTCCAGGCCACGACAATTTTATTGAAACGAAAGAAGGTTGGCATATCGGCAATGACAATCCCAAGTCTGTCATTACTAGCCATCTGAGTCAGAATTTTATCCGCTGGCTTAACCAGCATAGCAATCAATTCCTGCCGCCATGATTGACCAGCCCAATAGTCTGCTTCCTTGGATTTCTTGGTGTGGAAATGACCAATATAATCATACTTCTTGAGCTGTTCCTTCAATTTTAACATAGGCAGAACATCACGGCCAATATTCCCAGTCACAAAGATTTGGGCTAGAACTCGATTCTGCTCTAATATTGTCTGGATTTCGGACTGCTTCTCTTCCCTATCCGTTGTAATAAAGAGATCATAGGTAAAATGGAAAGACTTGAAGGCATCCAAAAATTCTTGCAAAAGATCCACATAGAAAACATGGAGGTGAACAGCAACCTTACAAGTCACTGGTAGCTCTGTTTCAGATGTCTTACCCAGATATTTACGAGCTAAAAGATAAGGTAGATCAGGCTGACTGATACTGGTCATATGGCTGATAATTAAATCCACAGGGTAGTCCGAACTCACTTCAATCTGATTAAGGATATAAGGGGCAATAGACTGGTTAGCATCCATGGTCTTAACCTTAATAAAAGGCACACGAGCATCAAGGATAGCTGTCGGATTGTAATAACTAAAATCAGGATGTAGCATTCCTTCTGTGGAAGTCTTAAGCGTGTTAAAAACTGCATCATACTTGAAGCCTACATCGGTCAAAGCTGTTGTTACTCGGGTTTCATACTGCCCAATAACCTCTTGGACATTCGTAAAATCTTCAATCCCTTGCCAGAAATCAAGAAAAGCTGATGAAGCAACTACCTTTTGACTGAAACTGATAAAGTAGCTCTGTATATGTTCAGGAAAGCTCTGAGTCTTTCGATGATTGGTCAGTCCCCAGAAGTCAACATTAGGGTCAGTCTCAAACTTCTGATAGCTCGGTTCCAAATCCCACAGGGGGCCAAAACAGGTATCGTTCATAGTTGTAACAGAGTCATAACCTGCTAAGTTCTCCCACCCGACTTGAACCATACCATCACGCCATGCTGCAAAGTCAAAACCACTATTCTCACGCTGGATGAAATCATCAATTAAACCTTGCTCTTTGAGCATAGTTTGGTCCACTGTTTTAAAGGAACTATTAGAAATGAAGACGACCTTGCTAAAGAGCGGCCGCATTTTCTCCAATTGATAATGGACATGCGAACTCAGGCGATTAAATTTATTAAAATGAACATACAAAAGCAAACGCTTCATGTTTTATTTTCTCCTAAAGAAATTGATGATTTTAGTTGTAAGGGTCCAACGCTTAGACGTAATAACCTTCTGATATTCTGACAGCCAATGGGATTTTTCAGCTTTCTCTTGTTCCAAGAGCTTATGAGCTTCTATACCAGAATGGATTTCCTGATTGAGCAAATTATGCGTATTTTGAACTTCATCAACCAATTCTACAATTTTATATTTCTGTTGGTGAATCTCTTGGCTAAGATAAAAAATGCGTTTTTCTTGCTTGGCATCGTGACGAACAAGAATATCAGTCATCTCTGCCATATCTTGATCAGGATATTTTTTTAAATAGTATAACTGGGTTTTTAAAAGACCATCAATCCGGTGAAGCATTTTTTCTTCTGATTGAGGACGAGAATCAGAATCTCTAGTCATCCGATAGGCAACTGCCGGTTGAGGTAGAAAAGATAATTCTGTTCTTCTAAAAAATTCAAGTTGCATTGGAAAACCATCATCAACTGAGGTTGAATCTATAATTTCATTGACTTCCTGCATCATTTTTGTCTCAACTAACCATGACGAAGTTAAAGTCATCCCCTTAGTCGCTAACATTTTCTCATAGGTGTTAGCATAGGCGATAGGGCCATTTTTAAAAACATCCTCAGCTGTAACTTGATTATTTTCATCAACGATATTAAAACTAGTATTACACCACTTGGATTTGGGATTAGCTTCCAACAAATCCACTTGCTTTTGCAATTTTTTAGGGTCAATCCAGTAATCATCAGCATCACAGCGGGCTATATATTTTCCCCTTGCTTCTTTACAGATATCAATCCAAGTTCTAGTAATCCCCTTATTTTCCGCATTGAGGAAAACCCGAATTAAATCTGGGTGTCTTGTTGCATAGGACTGAATAATAGCTCTGGAGTTATCAGTTGAACAATCATCAACCAGTATTATTTCATAGGGAAAATTAACTTCTTGGCTGAGAAAACTTTCAATTGCTGTTTCAATAAAATCAGCATAGTTGTAACTCGTACAAATGACTGATACCATCATGTTCGACATAAGCTAGCCTCCCATCTACTCACAAATCAGTTAGACAAAATTTCCCAACTTCCATTTCTTTTGATAATACCCGATGCTGAATCTATAGCAGACAGATCATCAAGGTTAAGATCATCACGATTCAGCACAATAATTGGCGCATTATTATTGTTAGCAAAGGCCAACATTTCTTTTGACTTTCCTAGAACAGTAACCTGCAATTTAAGCTTAATATCATTCAAATTGGCAATGCTACAGGAATAGCGGTAGCTTTTATGACCACTCCCTTTGGTTGGAAAGTCTAAGGCGTTGTCATTATACATCCAAATATTGCGGTCAATATCTGTCAGTGAGAAGACAATATGAGTCTCAATATCATCTAAAACATCATAAGAGATTTCAAACTCAATTTTTTCATTTTGTGTCATTTGCTGATTAGATAACAATTTAACTTCCAGATTATCAACATGTTTGATATCTTCAACTTTATTTTCACTATCGTTACTTTCAGCTTCAGGCTGTACTGCATTATCCAAGCTGTACTGATTAGCAACATCATCTGGTTCACCATAGGCTTTAATCAAGCCATCATCAATCAAGACAGCCTTATTGCAATATTTCTTCACAGCTGCCATATCATGGGTAACAAGGATTGTAGTCTTACCGCTTTCTTTACGCTCCATGAAATAATCATTACATTTACGCTGGAAAGATTCATCACCGACAGCTAAAACTTCATCAAGAATGAGAATATCACCTTGCGCTTTAATAGCAACTGAGAAGGCTAGGCGAACCTGCATACCACTTGAATAATTCTTGAGTTTTTGATTCATGAACTCTTTGAGCTCAGCGAATTCAACAATATCATCATACATGGCATCAACTTCTTCAGTTGAGAAGCCTAGCATGGCCCCATTCATATAAACATTCTCACGACCTGTCAATTCAGGATTGAAACCAACCCCTAACTCAATGAAAGAGACCAGTTTCCCATCAATAGTCACAGAACCCTTTTCTGGTACATAAATCTGCGAAATAATTTTTAAAAGTGTAGATTTCCCTGAACCATTACGGCCAACAATTCCAAAGAAATCACCCTTTTCCACCTCGAAATTGATGTCACGCAGAACATGCTGCTCCTTGTAACCTTTCACACCTTTAAAACGATTGACCACTGTCGTCCGCAGACTGTTAGAAGCTTCAACAGGTAATTTAAAATATTTGCTGACGTGGTCAACTTTTACTGCAATATTATTTTCTGTTGTCATTATAGAATCTCCGCAAATCTCTTAGAACTACGATTAAAGACTGTTAAGCCAATGGCAAAAATGATAAATGGCAAAACATAAGGAATAGCATAGTACCACCAGTGATTGATCAAATTCCAGATAGTCAAATTGGCTTTATCAATCAGGAGATAACGCAGGTCCTGAATCATTTGCGCCAAAGGATTAAGCATGATAATTTTACCGGCCAAGACCCCCTTAGCACCTTGATTGGTAATAAAGGTCAAAGGATAAATAATTGGGGTTGCGTACATCCCAGCTTGCAGGAAGACTTCCCAAATTTGGCCAATATCACGGAATTTGACATAGAGGGTTGCCAGTAAGAGAGCCACACCCCAAGCCATGATAAAGAGCTCAAAGAAGAGCGGAATGGCAAAAACAGCGTCCCAGCCAATATGAACACCATTGACTAAGGCAAAAATCAGCACAACAATCAAATTAATTCCAAAATTAATCAAAGCTCCACAGACTGCTGATAGGACAATGATCGATTTGGAAAAATTCAGCTTACGCAGCAGATCACCACGAGTAACGATAGAAACCATCCCCATGCTAGTTGCTTCCATAAAAAAGGACCAGATAACATTGGCCAAAAGCAAGGCTACTGCGAAGTGAGGTACATCTCCCCCTAAGCGTAAGAAACGAATGAAGACCAGATACATAATCATAAAGAGCATGAGAGGCTTTAAAATTGACCAGAGATAGCCGATGACACTGCCCTGATAACGCAGCTTAAAGTCTGTTTTTATGAGTTCTTTTAGTAGGATACGATTCTTCTTACTAAGTAAATCCATGATATTCTCCTATGCTTGATAGCCATATTTTTGATAATGACTATAGCCGATTTTTGTTACAATTAATGCTTTAAAAACCAAGCTGTGAAAGGCTCGATTTTTAGCAAATCTAAAAGTTTTCAAGGTCTGGCATCTTTGTGAGCAGGAACCATCTAGTAGTCCGACATAAGCTTGAACCACTTTTTTGGGGCCCTGCTCCAATTCTAAATCCAGAAGTAGGCTGGCCTGCCTTTGGCTGGCATCAATCAACCACCAGTATTTGGCAATTAGCTTATGTGGCCGCAGCCAATTTTTTATACGCTTTGACCATGTCCGTGCCCCTAGAACGTTGTTATCATGTTGACGATAAAGCTCAGTGGCCTGATCCAAATAGACCAGAGTTCCTTTAGCAGCCGCCACCAGAGCCAAGTACCAGTCATGCATGATAACTTTATCCAAGTCTTTCTCTCCCCAATTTTTGGCAGTTGCTTGATTAATCATAGCAACGCCGCCAGTAACAGTATTCTCGGTCAACTCCTGCAAAAGGCTAGTATTAGCATGATCGGACTGAGTCCTGATCATACTCTCACGTAGCACTGCTAAGTTCTGATTGACAATCTTAAGATCAGTATACACCAAGAGTGGAGCATTCTGAGAATACTTCTGGCCTTCTTCGAGGCAGACCTCCAACTTTTCTGGCAACCAGACATCATCTTGGTCGCAGAAAAAATAAAAGTCAGCCTCTTGATACTTAAGGAGGGTATAAAAGTTTTTGACAACTCCAAGATTTTCCCGCTTATCTGGATTGATAAAGTGAATTCGAGGATCCCGACTAGCATAATCTGCGATAATCTCAGGCGTCCGATCACTAGAACCATCATCCCTAATCAAGAGGGTCCAATCTTTGTAAGTCTGATTCAAGACACTGTCCAATTGCTGAGCTAAGAAGCGCTGACCATTGTAGGTAGACATGAGTATATTAACTTTCATCTAAAAATAACTCCTCATACTCCCTAACAATTTTTGACCAAGTATAGTTGTCAGCCATTTGCTGATTGGCTGCCTGTCCAAGCTGACTAAAATCCGTTTGACTATCCACCTGATTAATCAAGTCTGCTAAGTCACCAGCTTCCTTAGTCCAGTAACAAGCCGTCCGGCCAGCCACCTTCCGATTAAAATCAACACCCAGAACCAGATTTAAATCTGTATGAGCTAGAGCTTCTAGGAGACCTGGGTTGGTCCCACCAACCTCGTGACCATGAACATAGGCAAAAGCCGCCTGACGCAAATAAGTCAAAAGCTCACGATTATAAACCGTCCCAACGAACTTGATGCGAGGGTCTTGATCGAAACCAGTCTTTTGTCGCAACTCCTCAAAATAAGGATTGCCTTCCTGATTACAAATGATAACCAAGTCCCTCTTGGTACCAGATGCCATAAACTCCCGGATAGCCGTTTCATAATTATTTTCAGGAACAAAGCGGCCTACAATCAGGTAGTAGCCTTTTTCTTCAGTCTGCCATCTGGTAAAAAAGTTTCTAACCTCGCTCGATCCAGCCGTCAAACTAGAAGGTGTCAGGTCAGTTCCATAAGCAATAAAAGTTGTCTTAGACCAAGGATAGCTAGTTTGAATATAATCTTCAATACCTTGGTTATCCGAAATAATCAAATCAGCCTTCTTAGTCATAACTTTCTCAGCATATTTGAGATAAGTCTGCACTGGCTTCGACCACTTAGACCGCTTCCATTCCAGCCCATCCGGATTGACAAAGAGCTGGCCACCCAGCTTGTGAATCTTACGAGCAAAAGGAGCAATAAAGGCTCCAATAGTATTGCCCAAAATGTAAAAGATAGGCTTTTTGATAGCATGCTGCTTAATCAATTTCAAAGCATAGTTGATGGCCTGCATATCATAAGCAATCACTCGGGCGGGACCCAACTGGGGCGGATTGACCGTATAACAGTCAGCCCCCATGTATGTAGAATGATGACCCGTTTCCTTATCAGAAAGGCAGGCAACATGATAAATTAAGTCATCAGATTGACGATTCTTGACCAGCTCTTGAACGAAGGTCTCAAACCCTCCATACTTCGCAGGCAAGCCCCGACTTCCAATGATAAAAACGTGTTGCATACACAAGTTCTCCATTCTAGCAATACAATCACTCTATTATACCATAAAACAAGTTATCATTTCAGTGATTAAGCTAAATTATTAAGATACTAAACTTTTAATGGCTTCACTAAATTTTAAGATGGGACCACTTGCAATGGCCCTAACTCCCTATGCTCCCCTTATCTTACTAGCCTAGTGAACAATGACCGCATCTACACTGACAACCTAAAAAGGGAGTGGGCAAGAACCCAAAAATTGAAAATTTTGGTTCTCACCACTCCCTGATTTTAAGGCAGTGACCTGAAACAATCTCTCCTAGACCGTTTTTGGTACTTGCTTTGCAAGCTTCATTCCCCGATTAAAAAGGTCTCCCAGACCTTTTTAACCCACCCCCGCACAGCTCACAAGGCCTGAGGAACCTTTGAGGTTGGAAATAAGATGAACGATGGTCATCACACTTGTTTAGTTTTTCCACTTTGGCCTTGTAGAAAAAGGAAAACCGGCCGCAGTGGTTCATTGATGCTAAAACACCTAATGAACTGTGGGAGTAAGACTTCTTGGCCTAGCCAACCAGTCTTACTCCCAACCACTGCGCCAAGAGTTTATTCCAAAACAGGAAGACTGGACGAGTTTTCGCCCAGCCTCCTCATGTGATTACTTCTTTTCTTGTTTATAAAATTCTTGCAGAGCTTCTTGCCACGTTGGAATAACAAATCCAGTTGCTTTGGCCTTGGTCAAACTCATGGTTGAGTTCAAAGGACGTTTGGCTTTAGCAGGAAATTGACTGGAATCAACTGGTGCCACTTCGACATCGGTATCCTTGAGGATCTCCTTAGCAAAATCATACCACGTAGTGTCTTCGGTCGCATCGTTGGACAGATGATAATATCCATAGTCCTTCTGATTTTCGGTGACATAGGTCATAAATTCAGCCAAGGTACGGGTCCAAGTCGGACGACCGTGTTGATCATTGACAACTGTCAAACGAGAATGAGTTTTAGCCAAATTTTGCATAGTAAAGACAAAATTTTTCCCGTAGTTACCGAAAACCCAAGCTGTCCGAATAATATAGTAGTGATTCAAGTATTTTTCAACCGCTTCTTCACCTAAACGTTTCGTACGACCATATTCAGTTTGTGGGTCAGGTTGGTCAGTTTCCAACCACTCTTCTCCAACAGGCTTTTGCCCATCAAAAACATAGTCGGTTGAAATATAGACCAAAGTAGCTCCGTACTTAGCAGCAGCCTTAGCAATATTTTCGGTTCCAATGACATTGATGGCATAATCCAACTCTTTTCCCTCATCTTCTGCCGCATCCACCGCAGTATAGGCTGCGCAGTGATACACTAAACTTGGCTTAACTTGTGCAAAGACCTCGTCAACCTTGGCAGCATTCGTAATATCCATTTCTGCCACATCTACAGCTACATACTCTTCATTTCTTTCATCCAGCAAATAGCGCAATTCTGTTCCCAATTGTCCATTGCTTCCAGTAATTAAAATCATTGAATTCTCCTTTGCACAAACAGGGCTTACAAGTAGGTTAGAAGCCAAACATCAGCCCTGCTAAACTTTATTGCTTCCTTATTCTAACAAAAAAAAGGGGTAATTTCACCCCTTTTCTTTAACAATATAGACAGGTCGTTTCTTGGTTTCTAAGAAAATTTTAGCAACATACTTGCCAATAATCCCTAAAGCCAAGAGCTGGAGACCGCCTAAAAACATGATAATCGATATGGTGGATGCCCAACCACTAACGGGATCGCCAAAAATCAGTCGTCGAATAACCACAAACAAAATGGCAACTATTGATAAAATAAAGCTAGTCAACCCAGCCCAGGTTGCCAGATTAAGCGGAGCTTCTGAAAAATTAACAAAGCCATCAATCGAATACCGCAACAAGGACCAAAAATTCCAAGAGGTATCACCTGCCACCCGCTCACGATTTTCATAAGGCAGGTAGGTGACATCATAACCAACCCAAGAGAAGAGTCCCTTGGAGAAGCGATTGACTTCCCCTAGTTCCAAGATACTATCAACAACCTGACGCGTCATGAGACGAAAATCCCGCGCCCCATCAACCATCTCAGTATCAGAAATCTTATTGACCAACCAGTAAAAAGCACGCGCAAAGAATGATCGAATGACGGGTTCCCCTTTACGATCAGCCCGACGCGTTCCGACCACGTCAAATCCTTCTTGAACCTTTTGATACATGTCCTCTAAGAGCTCGGGGGGATCTTGTAAATCCGCATCCATTACAGTTATCAAATCGCCATCAGCAGCCTCTAAACCAGCTAATAGCGCAGCTTCCTTGCCGAAATTACGAGAGAAAGACAGATAATGAACATTCGCAAACTTTTGACTCACCTCACGTAGGACCTGCAGCGTTTGGTCTTTTGAGCCATCATTGACAAAGAGATAATCAAAGATCAACTCCTCAGCCATAGTCTGCTCTACTTTTTGTGTCTCAGCTAAAAACGGATGGATGGTTGCTTCTTCATTATAACAAGGTACGACGATACTCAACTTTTTCATACTTCTAATCCTATCTAGCGAATTCCCAAAGCAATACGAGCGTAGCGACTCATGCGTTCAACAGTCCAAGCCGGTGTCCAAACCAGTTTGACTTCAACCTTGGTCACTTCCTTGACTTCTCGAATGACATCATAAATCTGGTCAGTCAAAAGATCAGCCAGAGGACAGCCCATGGTTGTCAAGGTCATATCAATCTCGGTATAACCGCTATCTTCAAAACGAATCTCATAAACTAGACCAAGATTGACAATATCAATGCCTAATTCTGGGTCAATCACCATTTCCAGAACCTCAAGAATATGGTCTTTGATTTTTTCAACTTCTTGTTCTGTATATTTTTTCTCTGACATCAAAACTATCCTTTCTGTCAAGGGATAAGAGTCTGACACCTTATCTAAGCAATAGGTAGGCTATTAAACGAATAGAGAGCACTTGCAAGCCTGAAGAAGCAATCAATTTTTCACTGGACCTGTCTCAGTCTCTAACTGCTAGTCTCAAAAGTGAGTTACAATAATCGCCAGAGCGGCTTTCCGATCTCCCATACTGTCTCCGTTTGATTAGCACTATTAACTAGTCAAACTACGTGTCACAGTTAAAATCTTCCACTGGGTATGGGTCACTTTCTAATTTTTAGGTGACATCAAAAGCACCCACTGGACAGGCGTCGCCTCCCCATTTTTAGGCGGCAGTTAAAAACCTCCACTAGAGGTTTTTAATCCTCCATAAAGTCTTTAAGTTGCTTGCTGCGGCTTGGGTGGCGAAGCTTTCGGAGAGCCTTAGCTTCAATTTGCCGAATTCGCTCACGGGTTACGTTAAAGACTTTACCAACATCTTCTAGGGTCCGCATCTTACCATCATCAAGACCAAAACGCAAACGTAGCACATTCTCTTCACGGTCGGTCAAAGTATCCAAAACATCATTGAGTTGCTCCCGCAGGACAATCCGAGTCGTGTAGTCAACGGGATTTTCAATAACTTCATCTTCGATAAAATCTCCCAGATGGCTATCATCTTCTTCTCCAATAGGAGTTTCCAGAGAAACTGGTTCTTGAGCAATCTTGAGGATTTCCCGAACCTTATCAGGGGTCATATCCATACGTTCTGCAATTTGTTCCGGAGTTGGGTCTTGTCCCAATTCTTGCAGGAGATTGCGCTGTTCACGGACCAATTTATTGATGGTTTCAACCATGTGAACAGGTATCCGAATAGTTCTGGCTTGGTCAGCGATGGCCCGAGTGATGGCCTGACGGATCCACCAAGTAGCATAGGTTGAGAATTTGAAACCTTTGGAATAGTCAAATTTATCCACAGCCTTCATCAGTCCCATATTACCTTCCTGAATTAAGTCAAGGAACTGCATTCCACGTCCAACATAGCGTTTAGCAATAGAAACAACCAAACGCAAGTTAGCTTCAGCCAGCCGCTGTTTAGCCATCAAATCACCTTCAGCAGCAGCAATGGCCAATTCTTTTTCTTCATCATTAGTCAAGAGGGGCACAACCCCGATTTCCTTCAGATACATGCGGACGGGATCGTTAACTTTGGCAGAATTGCTGCCAATAAGCTCTTCATCCGTCAGCTCTTCTGGTTCAGGAGCTTCAATGACGTACTTACTAGATGGATTACCATCTTTATCAGTAATTGAAATACCACCATCAGTCAAGCGCTCCAGCAAATCATCAATCTGGTCAGCATCAAGAACAAAAGGAATAACCAATTTTTCAGTGACTTCGTCATCAATAGCTGTCCCTTCCTTCTTATGATTGCGAATAAAATCAGCAACTTGTACATTAAAGGTTGCATTTGTTTTTTTACTTGCCATAGTTTCCTCTATTCCATATTTTTCTTTTGAGCGACGAGAGCCTGAAACTCTAACAAGGCCCTTTCATCATCCCCGTGATTACTGCTGTCACGGATAATTTTACTGCGTTTGCGTAAATCCTGTTCTTGGCGGTATTTTTCTATCCGCTGTTCTAATCCAGTTATCTCACCATCAGCTAATTCCCTAGGCAACTCTTCTTCTTGGACACTATAATAGGCCTGCCGTAAATCATCCGCCATCTGAGCCAAATCTAAATCAGAAATTTCCCCCTTCTGACATAAAATTTGATAAAGGCTTTCAAGTTGCGGACTTTCAAAAACAAAATCGTCTCGATTGCGAAACTCATTGAGAAGATAATCGTATTGAAGCAGACGATAGAATAGCTGGTTTTCAGCCCGCTGAATAGCTGTCAAGGTCTTACTGACTGGCAACTCAGTTAGAAGCGGACCCGAACTTGTTCTAGGCTCATTAAGCTGATTGCCTCCTGCACCAGCCCGCAATTTCAACCGTTCATTATTAACCGACTGCTCCACCTGAAAATAATCAAAGTCTGGCAAACTCTCAGCCACCATATTGATATAGGTATTCTGAGCAGTAATGGAAGTTACCCCAGCGATAATTTTAGCAATTCTCTCAACATAGGCAATCTCCGCTTGTAGATTATCAACATTTTCCGGTCTGAGGTATTGAATCCAAAACTCTGTACTGGAAATTCTCGACTGACTCAGGAGTTTGGCTAGCTCTTGAGCCGAGTTGGCCTTGATAAATTCATCAGGATCCATCTGATTGGGCATTCGAACGATTTCAACTGTCAAATCCTGCAAAATGGCCAGCGACTTGGCAATAGCATTTTGACCAGCGTTATCACCATCATAGGTCAAGATGACCTTTTTGGTGAATTTTTTCAGGTGACTGACATGCTCAGGTGTCAGAGCTGTACCCATAGAGGCTACCGCATTTTCAATACCAGCTCGGTAAGCAGCAATAACATCCATGAATCCTTCCATCAGGTAAACTTCATGACTCTTAGTCATCACCGGCTTAGCCTTATCCAGATGGTACAATTCATAGGATTTATTAAAGAGGGTCGTTGCTCTAGTATTCTTATATTTAGCTTCTTTGCGATCTTGATCAGCCTGAGTCCAAATCCGACCCGAAAAGCCTATCACATGCCCATTCTCATCCGTCAGTGGAAAGATAATCCGATTGCGAAAACTATCAAAGATCGAACCAGCTTCTGATAAATTGAAAAGGCCAGAATTGAGGATAGTATCTTCATCGTAACGAGGGGACAAACTTTGATAGAGATAATTCGATTCATCAGGAGCCAGACCGATATTGAAGTAATCAATCAGCCGGTCATCTAGCCCCCGATCATAAAGGTATTGCTTAGCTGCTTCTCCGATCTTAGTCGTCTTCAAAACGGCCTGATAAAACTTGCTAGCATCCTGATTGATATCAAAGAGCTTCTGATGAGGGTTCTGACGGATCTTAGTCTGTTGATGCGATGGTTCAATGGCTAAATCCATGCCAATTCTTTCAGAGAGAATCTTGACACTTTCCATGAAAGTAATTTGGCGATACTCTTCTAGAAATTTGAAGACATCCCCTGACTTGCCACAGCCAAAACAATGAAAGAACTGCTTGTCCTCAATAACATTAAAAGAAGGGGTTTTCTCTTGGTGGAAGGGACAAAGGCCCAAGTAATTTCGACCTGACTTTGTCAGACTGACCACTTCACCAATCACATCAACAATATTGACGTTATGCTTAATCTCAGAAATAACTGATTTATCAAGGGCCATGTCATTACCTCCCTACTAAAAAGATAATTTTAGTTTTACCCCTTATTATAACACGTTTTCCTAAGTCTTGTAAAATATCAAAAGTTCCATCGCACGACACCTAATATAACAAGGAAATTAAATACTTATAACAATCAAAGTTTCTAGGCAATTCCCTTGACTTACCCGTTCTCTTTTCGATATACTGAGCAAGTATTAAATTTTGAAAGGAATTCAATTTTTTAAAATGATTAAAGAATTAAAAGACTTCTTGTTCAAGGGTAATGTCCTTGATCTTGCTGTAGCCGTTGTTATGGGGGCTGCTTTCAATGCCATCATAACTTCATTAGTTGGTGATATCATCACACCACTTATCTTAAATCCAGTTGTCAAGGCCGCTGGTGTTGAAAATCTCTCCAAACTAACTTGGAATGGTATCACGTATGGAAGCTTCTTAAGTGCCGTTCTCAATTTCCTCATCGTCGGAACAACCCTCTTCTTCATCGTTAAAGCTGGCAACAAGGCCATCGCTCTCAACAAAAAGCAAGAAGACGAAGCTGCAGAAGCTGCCGGTCCTTCACAAGAAGAATTGCTTACTGAAATCCGCGATCTTTTGGCTAAAGAAAAATAAGCTAAACAATCCAAGTCTGGCTCCTATGAGCTAGGCTTTTTTATATCTTTACTGGAGGCTACTAACCAGGCTCTAACGCAGGCTGCCTGCCGGCACTTTTTCAGACAACAAAAATCCTCAGCCACGCCGACTAAGGATTTTTCTGTTTGTTCAGCTCACTTAGAATTTTTTACGTTTGCGAGCTGCTTCTGACTTACGTTTCCGCTTTACAGAAGGTTTTTCATAGTGTTCACGTTTACGAGCCTCTTGAAGAGTTCCCGCTTTTGTGACTGAACGCTTGAAACGACGAAGAGCGTCGTCAAGTGATTCGTTTTTACGTACCACTGTTTTTGCCATGGATTTCACCTCCTCAAGAATAATGTAACGCTTTTTACGTTCCCCATTAGAATAACGAATTTTAGCAGGAATGTCAATACTTACAAGTCATTTATGAAAAAATGTTAACTCTTTGTTACCTTGTCAAAGTAAATTAGCTTTCTGGAAAAGCAGACGTTCGTCTGACATAGAAAAAAAGCTGGAAAATTCTCAGCTTCTAATGATTTTATTTTCCAGCTTCCGATTCTTGGTTAGCCTTCTTAACATAATCATCAATCTTACCTTCCTTTTTCAGTTTCTTGATGATACCGTTGATGCGGTTTCGCAGAGCTATTGATCCCTTTGGCAGGGCAATGGCATAGGAAGACCCATCAACTTTTTTGAGAGTAATATTTGCCACAGTAAGATCATCATTGCTGGAAACATACCCTTGAGCAATGGCGCTCTCCATGACGATACCCTCGATTTGACCGCTCTTCAACTCATTAACACCCTCGCTATTTTGAGTAAGAGAGACAGCCGAAGCCTTTGGAATTTGATCAGCTAGCACTCCCTCTTGGATAGTACCCTTTTGCGCAGAAACAGATTTTCCAGCAAAGCTGTCAACCGAAGTATATTTAGCCAAATCAGCCTTGCGAATAATTACAACATTTTTAGACTCAAAATACGGTTCGGTAAATTCAAAAGCTTTTTTACGTTCCTCAGTGACAGAAATCCCCGAGATCCCGTAATCAGCCTTACCAATAGATACACTTCCCAAAACATTCGTGAAAGACACTGTTAAAAAATGAACATCGACATCCAATTCCTTAGCAATTTCCCTAGAAAGCTCAACATCAACGCCAGCAACTGTATCCTTACCGTTGACCAATCGTTTAAACTCAAAAGGTGCAAAATCAGGACTGGTGGCGACAACTAGCGTGCCTCGCTTCTGGACATCCGACAGAGAAGTGTCCTCCTGAGCCGATTTCGATGAATGCGAACAAGCTACCAGACTGACTGACATTAAGGCCAGCAGGGCAACTGTAACTATTTTTTTAATTGACATAGAATTCTCCATTGTTGAAAAGGGCGGGCTTAAGTTCTATCGTCCTTAATTTTTATACTATTCTAGCTTATAAAAATACATCTGTCAAGATGAATCTACGGATTAGACAGTGGAATTCTGCATAAAATCGCAGGTCTAGTAAAACGTCTTCTGCCACTCGCCATCGATTTTATCGTGATAAAAATATTCCGACAGTTCTGTTTCATCAAAGACTCTGAGTAAGGCCAACATATCATAAGCCAAATCCATCTCTGGCAGTTCCTGACGATTCACCCAACGAACTTCTCCCTCATCAGAAGAACGCAGATGTCCGAAATAGGATTCAGCCTTATAGAGAAAAACAATATAGCGAATGCCTTCCTCAGTGTGCCAATTCTTCAGACCAACCAGACGAGGATTTTCCACGGTCAAACCTGTTTCTTCCCGAATTTCTCGTACTACCGAATCGTGGAAAGATTCCCTACCTTCTACATGACCGCCAGGCAGGGCGGCTCCTGACCAAGAATAGCGTTTGGGGTCACGAATTTGCATAACAATATTGCCCTTACCATCTTCAATTAGGCACATATTGGTTAGAATAACTTGAGACGCACGAGACATAAAAATTCTTTCCTTTCTACAAAAGAGGCAAAACAAGGGTTATCCAAAGCCAACTGATAGGCATCACTAAAACCATGGCTGGGATCATGTCAGCGGTCGGGAACATCTTGACCTGAATAATCCGAAATCCTGTTGCTACCATCAGAAAACCACCGCATGCTGTGAAATCACCGATGATCGCTGGTGTTGTTAGGGGAACAATGATACCGGCTAAATAAAAGAGAGCCGTGAAAATAACAAACTGAGGCAGAGCGATAGCAGCCACTACATATCCTAAGTTACAAGCAAAGATTGCTGCTGTGAAAAAATCCAGAATAGATTTAGAAATCAGGATGGAGGCATCTCCTGTCATTCCGTTGACCAAACTCCCATAGATACCAGTTCCGCTGGCACAAAAGAGAACGATGACGGTTACGAGGGAATTGAGAAATTGCTTCCTAGGCATATCGGGTTGTTTGGGAAAAACTTTAGACATGTAGCGTTGCATGATAAATCCACCCTTAAAAAGCAGACGATCAAAATCAAGGAGGAGACCAACGATGGTCCCCAAAACAACCGCAAAAACAACGGCAGGCATATAGGACATTTTGGTGATGGAGGTAATCCCCATCCCCATGGAACATACCCCAAAAATCATATTCATCTTCTCTTTGAAGGTATCATCCAAATGATGACCAAATAAACCGCCTAAAAGACCGCCTAAGATAATGGACAGACTGTTTACAATAACGCCAAGAGGCATGAGAACACTTCCTTTTCATACTCTTCAACAATCAAAATAGCCCTCGTCAACTCAGTTTGCCTTACGCCATTACTGTCTGCAGTTCGTTGCCTTGTCTATTTTGAATTTTCATTGAGTATTACTTTAAATTAGCTATTATTCTATCACGACTAAAAGCAAAATGAAAGGCGGCTGAGGGAAGCCTTATCTCTGGCTAGAGTTGTTTACACCTACCTTATGATGTCACTTTCTAATTTTTCAAATCGTTTTCAGCCATTAAGTTAACCGTTAGCACTTGCTTACTATTCAAGAGCTCTCATCTATTATAATTCTCCCCTTCTTACGTTTTATGAATATACCTGCATTCCCTACCCAAAAACAAGAGCCATTCTTGCTTGCAACGATTACCAACTGTTTACGATTGACACGGCTAGGAGAATGGGTATAATGAAACCATCATGTCTACTATTATCAATTATTTAATAGCACAAAGCAAAAGTCCTTCTGGCCTTGGTGGGCGTATCCTCACTAAAATCTGGTCAACTTATTTTCAAAAACTGAGCCTTTGGACGCTGAATTTAACGACTATACCACAAAGCGCTAGAATTCTTGATATCGGCTTTGGCGGCGGCATTAACATCCAAAACCTAGCTTCAATGACTGAAAAATCAACAATTCATGGCATTGACATTTCTAGAGAAGCCTATAAACAAGCGAGCAAAGTGAATCGGCAACTCATCCAAAAAGGACAAGTTCACCTCAGTCTAGCCGATGTCACTAGACTCCCTTTTCCAGACCAATGTTTTGACCTCATTGTGGCGACACAGACCCACATCTATTGGGATGAACTCGCTAAAGGTCTGGCAGAATGCGCACGCGTTTTAAGAAAGGAGGGGAAACTCCTTATCAGCAGCGAAAAGGACAAAATCAATTATCATTTACCGGCCTACAGTGATCCAAACGACTTTGTTGCTCTACTAAACCAACAAGGTTTTACCAAAATTACCATTAAAGATACCCCATCCTATATCGGTTTTATTTGTCAGAAAAAACAGAGCTAGCTTCAGGCAGTAGCTCTGTTTTTTACCTTTTTAGAGAGGGCAACCAACAGAGTAACCCCTTCTCATTTCTAAGCCATCGCCTTTAGTTCCAGCACCATATCACGGATCTGGGCGGCCAATTCCAAGTCAAGCAGCTCGGCGGCTTCTTGTATTTCATTTAAGTGGAGATCTGGTAATTTTAGTCCCTTCAACAGCTAAGTCACTACGCTTAATTTTCTCCCGCCAATCTTAAATCTTCTCAGGTAGGTAATGTAGATACATGTCAATAGCATCATCGCTATTTTCTAAAACCGCCATCAGATCTGGGAGGGGGTCAGCATAAAGATATGGCGTTCTTCTGCTAATTTTTCCTGCGATAACCCTAACTAACTGTTTACGATAATCACGCAAGCGTGTTTCAAATATTATATGCATCTTCCCCTAAAAATTATTGGTTACTGATGAACAATCCAAGTTTAATCAAAAGAAGCACCACAAACGAGCAATCCTTGATAACATTCACTAACACTGCTGCTACTTTCCGTAGCATTTTTGGAAATTGCCCTATTTTACAGCATTTTTGTATTGACCATGAAGTACATTCTAAGCTGTCACAAAATAAAACATTAAATGAAGAAAAATCAGCCAGTGCAAGGTCTGCGTTTTTTCTCTCAAATAAGTAAAAAGCAGAGCCATCAATGCCGTTAAAGCTAATAAAAAGAGGTTACGCCAAAAGTGAGAAACATAGAATAGATGCGCCAAAATAAACAGTGCTGGCAATAGGATTAAAACTTGTTTAAAAGAGAAGCGCTGTCGCAAATAATTTTGCAAAAGACCAAAAGTAAGGTAATCCTGCCAAACTACAGATACTGTCGTAAAAAGTAAATAGTAGACCGCCGGCAGTCCCGTCCAGTGATAATGCAGCAGCACACTCCCAGCAGCCAGCAGTAAGATGAGATAAAGCAGGTATGTTTTCTTTTGCCTGACCGCTATGAGAGATTCAGTCCATTGGCGGTGACTAAAAGCAAGAACTGCCAGCCCTACACAATTAAGCAGCACACCACCGATAATCACTCCCTTTTCATCCGTATAACGACTGAGAAGATCATGAGACACACCAAGATTAACCGTTAAGCCAAATAAAATAAACCAAACAGCAATGGCAAAAATCCCTTGAAATAAGTATTTATGCTTTGTAACAGGCTCTTGCATAGCAGTCCTCTTTCTACTTTATTTCTTGAACAACTAATCCATCGCCTTTAGTTCCAGCACCATATCACGGATCTGAGCGGCCAGTTCAAAGTCAAGCAGCTCGGCAGCTTCTTGCATCTCTTTTTGGAGCTTCTTGATGGTTTCTTGACGTTCTTTCTTGGACATGGTCGATACATCCATCTCCTCTGCCACTTGTGTTTCCTCATTGGTCTTAGTAATAGCAATAAGATCCCGAATTTCTTTTTTGATCGTTTGCGGAACGATACCGTGCTCTTCATTATAAGCCATTTGAATTTGCCGACGACGAGCGGTTTCATCCATAGCCTTCTGCATAGACTCTGTCACCGTATCGGCATACATGATAACGTGACCCTCGCTATTACGAGCAGCACGACCAATGGTCTGGATGAGGCCGCGTTCATTGCGCAAGAATCCTTCTTTGTCAGCGTCCAAAATGGCAATCAAACTGACCTCAGGCACATCGATCCCTTCACGCAGGAGATTGATCCCAATGAGAACATCAAAAACGCCCAGACGCAGGTCGCGGATAATCTCCGTTCGCTCCAGAGTCTTAATGTCGCTGTGCATATACTTAACCTTAACCCCCATCTCTTTGAGATAGTCGGTCAGGTCCTCTGCCATTTTCTTAGTCAGGGTTGTAATAAAAGTACGCTCACCCTTTTCTACACGGTCATTGATTTCACCTAACAAATCATCCATCTGCCCCATGGTAGGCCGCACTTCAACTTCTGGATCAAGCAAACCAGTCGGGCGAATAATCTGCTCAATCACTGTGTCAGTCTGTTCCATCTCATAGTCACCTGGCGTGGCAGACACGTAGACAATCTGGTGGACATGGCTTTCAAACTCCTCACGACGTAGGGGACGATTGTCCAATGCACTAGGCAGGCGGAAACCATAATTAACTAGCATCTCCTTGCGGGAGCGGTCTCCATTGTACATACCCTTGATCTGTCCCATTGTCATGTGGCTTTCATCAATCATAATGAGGAAATCCTCTGGGAAGAAATCCAGCAAGGTATAAGGCGGCTCCCCTTCACTGCGCCCATCCATGTGACGGGAATAGTTTTCGACACCATTGGTGTAACCCATCTCACGGAGCATCTCAATATCATAGTCCGTACGCTGTTTGAGACGCTGAGCTTCCAGAAGCTTGCCTTCGGATTCAAAGAGCTGCAACTGCTGCTCCAGTTCGGCTTGGATTTTCCGGATAGCAGTCTCCATGTGTTCTTCATTGGTCATAAAGTGAGTAGCTGGGAAGATTGCCAGATGGTCTACTTCACCAAGGTTATGACCTGTTAAAGCATCAATCTCACGGATGCGGTCGATCTCATCTCCAAAAAATTCAATCCGAAAGGCATGCTGGTCACGGCTGGCTGGGAAGACCTCAACCACATCGCCCCGAACTCGGAAGCGCCCCCGTTGGAAATCAATGTCATTGCGTTCAAATTGAATATCAACCAAATCGTTCAGAAGCTGATCGCGGGAGATTTCTTGACCTGGCCGTAGACTGACTACACTGTCAGCATATTCCTTAGGCGAACCCAAACCGTAGATACAGCTGACAGAGGCTACAACGATAACATCGTTGCGCTCTAATAGAGCTGAAGTCGCTGAGTGGCGGAGCTTATCAATTTCGTCATTGACCGAGCTATCCTTCTCGATATAGGTATCGGACGAGGGGACATAGGCTTCTGGCTGATAATAATCATAGTAAGAGACAAAGTACTCGACAGCATTATCAGGGAAAAACTCCTTAAATTCTCCATAGAGCTGACCTGCTAAGGTCTTGTTATGGGCGATGACCAAGGTCGGCTTATTGATCTTGCTGATGACTTGGCTCATGGTATAAGTCTTACCTGTCCCTGTCGCCCCCAGCAAAATCTGCGCCTTCTCGCCTCCCTCGATATTATCTACCAGCTGCTCAATGGCTTGCGGTTGGTCGCCAGATGGTTGGTATTTTGATACTAGTTTAAAGGTATTTTGATCTGTTCTATCTATCATAATGGTCTTCTTTTCTACTCCTGTTTTAACTACTATTTTAACACAGTTTATGGACCTCTTAAAAAAATTTACCCAAATCACGTGTTAGGTTTTCTGACATAAAATCAATAAAAATTTGCCTGAGGCCTTATTTTCTGGTAAAATAGAGAGGAAATTTACCATAAGGAGACAAACATGAAGAAAAAACTTCTGGCGCTTATGTTAAGTGTCTTGTCCGCTCTTCTTATTTTTACAGGAAGGGCTCAGGCTGCTGAAAAGATTTCCATCGTTTCCGATACAGCTTACGCTCCCTTTGAATTTAAGGATAGTGATCAAACCTATAAAGGGATTGATGTTGACATCATTAAGGAAGTCGCCAAACGTTCAGGTTGGGACTATAAACAAACCTATCCCGGCTTTGATGCTGCTGTCAATGCCGTTCAATCTGGTCAGGCTGACGGCCTTATGGCTGGGACAACCGTGACCGAGGCCCGCAAAAAGGTCTTCAAATTTTCTGACACCTACTATGATACTTCAATCGTTGTTTACACCAAGTCAGGAACAACTAGCATTACCAGCTACGACCAATTAAAAGGCAAAACTGTTGGGGTTAAAAATGGTACCGCTGCCCAAGACTGGTTGGACCGACATGCTGATCAATATGGCTATACGGTTAAAACTTTCGATACTAGCGACCTGATGAATAACAGCTTGGATCAAGGGGCTGTTGATGCGGCTATGGATGATAAGCCTGTGGTTCAATACGCTATCCAGCAAGGTAAGCCGTACGATATGAATATGGATGGTGAATCTGTTGGTAGCTTTGCCTTTGGCGTCAAAAAAGGCAGTAAAAAAGAGTACCTCATCAAGGACTTCAACAAAGCTCTGGCAGCTATGAAGAAAGACGGAACCTATGATAAGATCATGAAAAAATGGCTGGGAGATTCCGTCAATGAAAACTCTAAAACACCGTCAGCTAGTCTGCATTTAACGGGTGACGCCAGCAAGAAAGCAACACCAGTCAAGGAGAGCTATACTATTGTTTTGGACTCTTCATTTGCTCCATTCGAATACCAAAATGGTTCTGGTGGCTATACCGGTATTGATGTTGAATTAATCAAAGCCATTGCTAAGCAACAAGGTTTTAAAGTCAAATTGCAGTTCCCTGGTTTTGACGCTGCCCTTAATGCCGTTCAATCCAGTCAGGCTGATGCCGTTATCGCCGGCATGACCATTACAGATGAACGTAAGAACACCTTTGATTTCTCAGATGCTTACTACTCCGCTAATACGATCATCGCGGTTCCAGCCAATTCAAACGTAAAAAAATATGCTGACCTCAAAGGAAAGACTGTCGGTGCCAAGAAGGGAACAGCTTCTTACGACTGGTTGACCCAGCATGCAAATCAGTATGGTTATAGTGTGCGTGCCTACGATGATGGCTCAACTCTTTATGATAGCCTGCAAAATGGATCCGTTGATGCTATGATGGACGATGAAGCTGTCCTCAAATATGCTATCAAGCAAGGCCGCAAATTCAAGACCCCAATCAAGGGCGAAAAGTCTGGTGACATTGGCTTCGCGGTTAAGAAGGGGGCTAATCCTGAACTCATTCAAATGTTCAACAACGGCCTAGCTTCTCTCGTTAAATCAGGCAAATACGATAAGATTGTCAATAAATATCTGGCCAGCGACAAAGAAAGTAAGAAGAAAACCGCTGATGAAACTACCATTATCGGCCTCATCCAAAACAATTACAAGCAACTCTTGCAAGGTCTTGGAATCACAGTTACCCTGACCCTCCTCTCCTTCGCTATTGCCATGGTTATCGGCATTATCTTCGGTATGATGGCTGTCGCTCCTAACAAGACCCTGCAGACTATCTCTCGCATCTTCGTCGATGTGGTGCGCGGTATCCCGCTGATGATTGTAGCAGCTTTCATCTACTGGGGGATTCCAAACCTGATTGAATCCATCACTGGCCATCAATCACCTATCAACGATTTCGTGGCCGCTACCATCGCCCTTTCCCTCAATGCTGCGGCCTATATCGCAGAAATCGTTCGCGGCGGTATCGAGGCCGTGCCGAAAGGACAAATGGAAGCCAGCCGAAGCTTAGGTATTTCTTACCGCACAACCATGCGTAAGGTTATCCTACCACAAGCTGTCCGTGTGATGTTACCAAATTTCATTAACCAATTCGTTATCTCGCTGAAAGATACAACTATCGTCTCAGCAATCGGTCTGGTTGAACTCTTCCAAACTGGTAAGATTATCATTGCCCGCAACTACCAGTCCTTCCGAATGTACGCGATTCTCGCGATCATCTATCTGGTCATCATTACTCTCTTGACCCGCTTGGCAAAACGATTAGAAAGGAAGCTGAAATAATGGCAGACTTGAAAATTGATGTGCAAGACCTTCATAAATCTTATGGGGACAATGAAGTCTTGAAGGGCATCAATGCCCAATTTAATGAGGGCGATGTCGTTTGTATCATCGGTCCTTCTGGTTCGGGAAAATCAACCTTCCTGAGGACACTCAACCTCTTGGAAAGCATTACCAGCGGTCGAGTTTTTGTTGATGGTTATGAACTGTCCGATCCGAAGACCAATGTCGATAAGGTTCGGGAAAATATCGGAATGGTTTTCCAACACTTTAACCTCTTCCCCCACATGTCAGTTTTAGACAATATCACCTTCGCTCCAATTGAATTAGGCAAGTATTCCAAAGAAGAGGCTGAAAAAGTTGGAATGGATCTGTTGGCAAAGGTAGGTCTCTCCGACAAGCGTGATGTCAGCCCCGAAAGCCTCTCAGGAGGACAAAAACAACGGGTGGCGATCGCACGTAGCCTCGCTATGAACCCTGATATCATGCTTTTTGACGAACCAACCTCAGCCTTGGATCCAGAAATGGTCGGCGATGTTCTCAACGTTATGCGAGACCTAGCCGAACAAGGTATGACCATGCTGATTGTTACCCACGAAATGGGCTTTGCCCGCAAGGTAGCCAACCGAGTTATCTTTACCGATGGCGGTCAGTTCCTCGAAGACGGTTCCCCAGAGCAAATCTTTGATAATCCTCAGCATCCCCGTCTTAAAGAATTTTTAGACAAGGTGTTGAATGCCTAGAAACAAAGGAATTACAGATATTATAGAGCCGAAAAACACCCTGACGATGTCAAGGTGTTTTTCGTATTTCCACAATTAATAATCTTTTTCTACTCCTTGTCCTACCAAAACTTTATGTTATAATAAAAACGAATAAATGGAGGTAAAGGTGCATTGAACAATTAATTTTCTTCTCATTTGATTTCAATTCTTTACGGTCATTGCTTGATGACCTTTCGTTTAGAATTGAAATCACCAAAGTGATAGTATCCTTAAACCAGAAGAAAATTTTTTGTGTGCACTGATTCCGATACTTGACTAGTTTCTGGCCTTTTTGTGCAACCAAACAAGTTCTACTGGATAAGGTAGGACTTGTTTTTTTAATCCCTGTACGGAGGTTTTTATGCTACAAATACAAAATTTAACCATTATCCAAGAGAAAGATTGGCATACTCTGATTGAAAAATTAACGATGACCATCAATGCCGGTGACAAGGTGGCAATTATCGGGGAAGAAGGCACTGGCAAATCAACTCTGCTCCAATACATCTATTCGCCTGAGCTCATTGCAAATTATGCCAACGTATCAGGACAGATCGTCAATCACTTCTGTGCCATGGGCTACTTGCCTCAAACCTTACCTCAGGAAGACAATCAATTATCTATTAGGGACTACCTCTACAAAGACATAAACTATGACTTATTCGACTTCCACCTGCTTTATCAATTCGCGGCAACCCTGCACTTTGACCGTCAGCGTTTTGAGGACGACAAACAGACGGTCGGACAACTTTCAGGTGGTGAAAAAATCAAACTCCAGCTCTTAAAAATTCTAGCCCATCAACCCGACCTGCTTTTGCTCGATGAACCGTCTAGCGATTTAGATATAGAAACCTTTACTTGGTTGGAACATTTTATCGCCCAAAGCCCCTTGACGATTCTTTTTATCTCCCATGATGAACAATTGCTCAGCAAGGTTGCGACCCATATCATTCACTTGGAGCAAATCAAAAAGGGAAGTCAAGCTCAATCGACCAGCTCTGCTATTGATTACAAGACTTACAAAAACAACCGTCAGAAAGCACGGATAAGGCAGGAAAAAACAGCACGGAAAGAGCGCGAGAAGCAACAAGAACGCTTAGAAAAACTCAATCGTGCCAAATCTGCAGTACGACACGACCTAACAGTCACAAAGAATGACGTTCAAGGACGCCTGCTTTCTAAAAAAATGAAAAACCTGCTATCACGGGAAAAACGTTTTAACCGAGAAGCAGAAAACTTCACTGAATTACCTGACAACCCCGATACAATTGCTCTCTTCTTTGCAGATATTGAACCTTTGCCAACTCAGAAAGTACTTCTATCCTATCACGCAGAAAAGCTAATCACAGGCCAAGTCATTGACCTAACCATCAAAGGCCAAGAGAAAATTGCCCTCATCGGTCGCAATGGAATTGGCAAGACCATGCTCATCCGAAAAATCTATCAGGATTTGGCAGCTAAGACCGGCATTTCTGTTGGCTATCTCCCCCAAGAATACACAGAAACAATTGACCAAAACCAGACAGCCCTAAACTTCCTCAGTCAAACCGGCCGTGAAGAGGAAGCACGCACACTACTAGCCAGTCTCAAATTCAATCGCAAGGAAATTCTCCATCCTATCAGTGAGTTATCAGGCGGACAAAAAGCCAAGCTTTTCTTGGCAAAAATGGTCTTTGAACGCAATAACGTCCTGCTCCTTGATGAACCGACCCGACACTTCTCTCCTACTTCCCAACCAGAAATCAGACGACTTCTTGCAGACTATCCCAGTGCTATCATCAGCATCTCGCATGACCGCACTTTTATTGAGCAAGTAACCCAGACGACTTATCAACTAACCAACGATAAACTTAGCCGGCAAAAATAATGAAGAACTGCGACAAAAGTTCAGCCACTAATCAAAAAACGAACAATGTTAGAATTTTAATCATGTGAAATTCATCATTGTTCGTTTTACATTCTATAGCTTGTAGAATGAGAGTTGGTCATAAAGAATTGCTAAAATGAAAACCTTTGCTTCCCAACTCTTTCAAAAAGCTCCAAAAGGAAAACCAGCCAGCAGTGGCTCATTGGTGCTAAAGTACCTAATAAATTGCAGGGGTAAGACTTCTTGGCCTAGCAACAAGCCTTACTTCCAACACTGCTCCAAGAGTTTATTTCAAAAGAGGAATACTGGACGAGTTTTTGCCCTACTCTCCATCTCCTTTATTTTTAGCAGCCCGATCCGCTTCCTTTTTCTCTCGCTCTAAGCGCAGCTTACGGTTAGGGTTAAGCTTGTTAAATAATTCTTCTAACTTTTCAGCATTCCAGACATCAGCTGCGGAAACAAAATTGCCATCCTTGTCTTTAAATGATATTGGTTTATCTCCCATAAAAATACCTCACGTGTTAGAATTTAAATTAGTAAATAACCAGACTGAAGCGGCCTGCTTAATACACGGCCTTCACAGCACCCTCTATCTAAAAGGCTACAGCGTAAGAAAAACAATTCGCTTTTCAAGCTAGTAAGATCGCTAAAGAAGTTAATCCACAAATTCAAATTCAAAATTTCCAATACGAACGAGGTCACCATCTTTAGCACCGCGCTCACGCAGAGCTTGGTCAACCCCCATACCGCGCAGCTGGCGAGCGAATTTCATAAGAGATTCGTCACGCTCTAAATTGGTCATGACAAAGAGCTTTTCCAGTTTAGCCCCAGACAAGACCCAAGTCGCATCATCGTCACGCGAAATTTCAAATGGCTGTTCGTCAGATTCAAAGCCATAGTAAGCTTCCTCTTGTTCCATATCTTCTTCGCTGTAGAGTAAGAACTCATCCGTTTGATCGAGTAGCTCTGCCGTCGCTTCTAATAAATTTTCCAAGCCTTGATGCGCCAAGCTTGAGATTGGGAAGATCATCGGTAGGTCTTCAAATTCATCATAGTTAGCGGCGAGTTTTTCCTTAAAAATCTTGAGATTGTCCTGCGCCTCAGGCATATCCATCTTGTTCGCTACAATAATCTGCGGACGCTCCATGAGACGGAGATTATAGGTTTCCAATTCATTGTTGATAGAAAGGTAATCTTCATAAGGGTCACGTCCTTCAGAAGCAGACATATCAATCACATGCAGGATCACGCGGGTACGCTCAATGTGGCGGAGAAACTGAGTTCCAAGTCCAACACCTTGACTGGCCCCCTCAATAAGACCAGGTAAATCCGCCATAGCAAAGCTCTCACCCGATTTGGTACGTACCATCCCAAGATTAGGCACAATCGTTGTAAAATGGTAGGCTCCTATTTTGGGCTTAGCTGCGGTTACGACACTAAGCAAGGTCGATTTCCCGACTGACGGGAAGCCAACCAGTCCTACATCTGCTAAAATCTTCAGCTCTAACTGCAACTCACGTTCTTCGCCTGGTTCCCCATTTTCAGAGATTTCCGGTGCCGGATTGCGTGGTGTTGCAAAGCGAATATTTCCACGGCCACCGCGACCACCTTTAGCGACCACGAATTCTTGACCATTCTCAACTAAATCAGTTAGAATCTTGCCAGTTTCAGCAGCTCGTACCGTTGTACCGGGTGGAATAGCGACAATCAAGTCTTCGGCACCACGTCCGTGCATGCCCTTAGTCATTCCCTTTTCGCCATTTTTAGCCTTAAACTTACGGTTATAACGAAAATCCATCAGAGTGCGCAAGCCCTCATCGACCTTGAAGATGACTGAGCCACCCTTGCCGCCATCACCGCCCCATGGTCCACCATTAGGGACATATTTCTCACGGCGAAAGGCCACCATACCATCACCGCCACGACCAGCTTTGACACTGACCTTAGCTGTATCCAAAAACATACTCATTCAAACTAGTTCCTATCTTGTAAATTCTAAAAAAGGAGTAAGACAGATAGCCGACTCTGCTCTCCATAATCTCTAGCAGTACGTCATCCGAGCAGGCTATTTGAGTATCACTCAGCGAAAAAGAGCTGAATCCGCCCTTTTACTCTTTCCATGTTCAACCTTAATCTATCGGATTAACTTTACTGGCTCATTAAACTAACGCTATGTTCGACTTTTCAGCAAAGCATAGAGAATCTCATCACTATCCTATATCTCTACCCCTATTGACCCCATACAAAATTTAAGGCCAGAACACCTCTGTCCCAGCCTTTACATTAGAAAATAGCAGCCAGCGCTCCCAAAACAATAGCAGCTACCGTTACAATGATCATAATCAGCATAACAAAGCGCGTTAGGTGTTCAAATCCTGTTTTCTTACGTGGGCCATTATCTCCAAAAGCCATATTTTCTACCTCTTTATTGCATTTTTCTAACCTATCTTACCATGATTAGGCCTACAAATCAACTTGAAAGCCAGATAAATCAGCCAAGTTCTAGTCTATTATAAGCGGTGATAATGACCTTAAGCTAAATCCCTTGGTAGACACAAGGAATCTGTGCTCAATCGTTTGATTTCCACTACTTTTTTACCTCGACTGGCTACCATGCGTTTAATCTGGTGAAACTTCCCTTCTGCAATCCGAATTGGCACCAAGCTAGTTTGACCAGTCTGGTCGATTTCTAAGATCTGCAATGTTGCTGACTGACAGACCAAGCCTTTCAACTCAATTCTTTGGAAAAAACTTCTACATCTTCGGTCATCATCAGTCCCTCAGATTTGATAAAACCAACAGGGTGTTGAGGTGATAGCAAAGCATGGGCTAGTGGGCCATTATTGTTCAAGAGCAAAAGACCAGTCGTATCTATATTCCAAGTGCTCAACAAGAAAAACTTGTTTTTGCCTAGCTGTCTCACTCAGTAATTCGAGAATGATTCAGTATTGACTTCTCCTCAATTTCTGAATAAGAGAGTGGACAGGCATAATGGTTTAATCCTCACCTTTATTGAGTAGGTAGCAAACAATGGTCTCATGTTTGAGGACTTCTTCTGCAAAATGACCTAATATCCCTATTCATCAATCTGTCGTTTGGGTGAAACCTTTCAATCTTCTGTTAATCTGAACCAGCTTCTTTAAAAAATTCTTGACCTGACTGCGACTGCCAATACTACAGACTGCCAAAAATTTATCCAAGCGTACGATTTTCCAACTCCAGCTTGCTTAAAATTCACCCTAGTATATTTAATATAAAAGACCTGACCTTAACGGCCAAGCCTACTGTCTTAATTAGCTTTTAATTTCCTTCACTTCAGTCTAAGCCAATCTCATCTTGAACAACCTTAACAATGGTATCAACATAATAATCGACTTCCTCGGTGGTCGGTGCTTCTGCCATAACCCGCAAAAGCGGTTCAGTACCACTGGGACGAACTAAGATACGACCGTTGCCTGCCATCTCGGCTTCCATTTTTTCGATAACGTTAGCAATGACCGGCACATCCATAGCTCTATCTTTCATACCATTTTCTACACGGATATTGACTAATTTTTGCGGATAAATGGTCACTTGGGCTGCTAACTCCGATAAGGTCTTACCAGTTTCTTTGAGCACCTTGGTCAGCTGGATAGCCGTCAGCTGACCATCTCCAGTCGTATTATAATCCATGATAATAACATGACCAGACTGCTCACCGCCGAGATTATAGCCATTCTTCCGCATTTCTTCAACCACATAGCGGTCACCAACAGCTGTGACAACTTTGTTAATTCCTTGCGTATCAAGAGCCTTGTGGAAACCAAGATTGGACATAACGGTAGTCACGATAGTATTCTGAGCCAATTTACCTTGTTCCGACAGGTGCTTCCCAATGATAAACATAATCCGGTCACCATCGACAATCTGACCGTTTTCATCAACAGCAATCAAACGATCGCTATCGCCATCAAAGGCCAGACCGATTTCTGCCCCTGCTTCTTTAACAGCTTTCTGCAGCTGCTCGGGATGGGTTGAACCGACACCATCATTAATATTGAGACCATCTGGATTTTCTCCTATAACCGTAATATCAGCATTTAAATCTAGGAAGACATCACGGGCAGAAACTGAAGCCGCACCATTTGCTGTATCAAGGACAATCTTCATACCTTCTAAATCTGTGCCTGAATCAACCAAGAATTTTTCATACTTACGCAGACCTTCTGGATAATCAACCAGAGTCCCCAGCCCCTGGGCCGAGGGACGAGGAAGCTTATCTTCTGGAGCGTCTAGCAGTTCTTCAATTTCAGCTTCTCGGTCATCGTCCAGCTTAAAACCATCACCGCCAAAAAACTTGATACCATTATCCTGAGCAGGATTATGGCTGGCTGAAATCATGACACCAGCACTGGCTTTTTCCGTCCTTACCAAATAAGAAACACCTGGAGTTGCTAGGACACCTAACTTATAGACTTCGATTCCAACTGATAGCAGACCAGCAATCAAGGCAGATTCTAGCATTTCTCCTGAAATTCGGGTATCACGAGCTACAAAAACACTCGGACGATCGGTTTCATGCTGACTGAGGACATAACCGCCAAAACGACCCAGTTTAAAAGCCAATTCTGGTGTCAAGTCAATATTTGCTTCTCCACGGACTCCGTCCGTTCCAAAATATTTTCCCATAAGATGTTAGTGCTAAGCACTTTCCTCCATTCCTAATCTTGCAATTTTTCTTAGTTCTTTGTGGTGATCAACTTGACATCAATCTCAGGTGGATCAACTGTTGCACCATTCGCCGATAATTTGATCTTTTTTGTAGTTTCGGTCACATTAGAAATCCCCCAAACAGCCGTTAGTTCACTAATATTATTAAGACTGACTGGATTGCCATGCACCAGAACCATCGAGCGATCAAGGGAATAACTGATATTAGATAAGGCATTACTCATATTCCTGAAAATTTGACTTTAATGAACATTGGGAACCTTCTTTGTCAGAAGAACAACCTCCACAGAGAGGTCAGCTGTCTCTGGCGAAATTGTAGCCCCTAAAACATTGCCATTACTATCAACCGCTTGTAGGTTGACCTTACCGTCATAATCCTCAGTCAAAGCTGGCTCATCATCAGGCAGAGTTGCTCTGATATGGTCAATCTGAGCAATTGTTGCTTCATTACTAGTCACCTTAGCCTCATCAATGTCTAAATTTGTTGATCTTACTGCATAGCCCTTGGCTACCTGATCATCAGAAATTTCTGTTTTGACCGCAAAAGTCTTACTTTCCTTTTTACCAATGGTAACTGTCGCAGTATTCGGCGAAATCTTAGCCGTCATACCAGCCGGCAAGTTATGAACATCCAGTTGTACCTTGGACGTCCCTTCTTTTAGATTAGTCAAATCTGCAGTTACCTGAAAATTGCGAGTTGACTTATTAGTTTCTGTTGTCAGATTAACTCGATTAGATGAACTCAACGTCACCGTGACTGTTGAAGCATAGCCAGAAATGTAGTACTCATTGCTGTCATACTTAAAGTTGATAGGAACATTTTCAACAGTATCACTAAAATTAGACGAATTAACTCCGCTCGAATTTCCCTTGTTGATACCATCGCCACTGACTACAGTCATAAAGATTAGAATAGCTAAAAATAGAGAGAATATTCCAGTACCAACCTGTCGGATTAATCGGCGCCTTTGATGCCAGCGCAATCTCTTATTTTTCATGGCGACGACCTCCTCTTAACTGGTCTAGGAGATTTGTTTTTTTAGGCTCAGCCTTGATCAGTTTATCCCGCAAAAAATCTTCTAAATCATCCCGACTTAAATCGTGAAGGAATTCTCCCTTATAGGTCACCGATAGACCACCTGTTTCTTCAGAAACAACCAGAGTTAACGAATCGGAGTTTTCCGACAAACCAATGGCAGCCCGGTGGCGGGTTCCAAATTCTTTAGAAATATTACCAGATTCAGAGAGAGGCAAGTAAGAACAAGCTGTCGCAATCTTATTTCCTTGAATAATAACAGCACCATCGTGCAGCGGTGTATTAGGGATGAAAATATTAATCAGCAGTTGACTGGTCACATTAGCATCCAGAACAATACCAGTTGCAATATATTCCTGCAAGGTCTGTGTCCCTTCGATCGCAATTAAAGCCCCAATTTTTCGCGGACTCATATAGGCTACAGCCTTCATCAGAGCATCAACTAAGCGCTCATCTTCCGTCATATTATTCGTTTGAATAAAAGCCTGAGGTGTTCGTCCAAACTTCTCCAACCCCGTCCGAATTTCCGGTGCAAAGATAACAACCGCTGCAATAACTCCATAAGTGATAATCTGATTCATCAGGTAAGTAACCATCGTCAGACCGATAATCTGCGCTAAAAAACGCAAAAGAACAAAGAGGACAACGCCTTGAACGAGTGACATAATTTTCGTTCCGGCCAGAGCATTGATAAACTTATAGATGAGATAGGCAACGATTAAAATATCTAGGATATTGACAACAACAGCCCAAGGGGAATCAAAGATGGACCGCCAAAAGTCAGGATCTAAATTGATTAAATCGTTCATGAATTCCTCTCTTCTTATTTTTCTACTGTAAAAATCAGCACCTTTTATTATAGCATTTTTTAATAGGTTTTTCCTTATCATTCTGATAAAGAGAAGAGCCGAGTTTTAATAATCAATGCTCTCCAAAATTCTACCTTTTAGGAAATTTAATTCTGTAGGTCAGAATTTCCTCTATATTACTAAGAATATGGAGAGCTCCAATTTATCCTAATCTGAGGCTAGGCTTTGTCAAACATCAGAAAATTAGTTACAATAGCAACAAATTAATTCACTAAAAAGGAGAAATTATGCTAGGTTCAATTATCGTTGGAGCAATTATCGGAATGCTGGCCGGAGCTATTACAAAAAAGAGCGATTCTATGGGCTGTTTAGCCAATATCATTGCTGGCTTGATTGGATCCTTTGTCGGGCAGTCTCTCTTTGGCTACTGGGGACCATCGCTGGCTGGTATGGCTCTGATTCCCTCCATTGCTGGGGCAGTTATCGTCATTGCCGTTGTTTCCTTTTTCTTGGATTAAATAAACAAAAGTGGTCTAACACATAATCAGCTCCATTTTAAAGTTGTATAAAAGAATAGCCAGAGTGCGCTCTACTCTAACAAAACAGTGATAACTAGCTTCCCTATTTTATGTTTTTGTGAATGATAGCGAGGCTGAACCAAAAGTTCCTCTGTGTGTTAACTATTCCGCAGTCATTGAGAAGGGGATTACTCCAAAAACTGAAATTTCTGGTTCATATTTCCACAACCGCACAGTTGACTGACTTTCGGCTTTGGCTTTATGACAAAAGGAAAACCAGCTAATCACTGCGCGTCAAGAGCTTATTCCAAAACGGAAATACTGGACAAGTTTTTACCTGTCCTCATCAACCACTGCATCAATCTAGTAAATCTAAAACCACGCTAACGAGTCTGGACTTTGGTCCCAGACTTACCTACCATGCAAGTGATAATTAATAGTTGAACGCGCCTGCAGTGCTGTGAAATTAGATCCCTAGCTGTTGTTCTTACAAATATGGCAACTGAAAGCAGAAAATCTCTTAGGTGTTTTATCACCTGCGGTGATCTTCCCAAATCCCTTTGCACTGCTTAACGGCTTTGTATCTTGATAAAACTGTACGAAGATAGGAGCGATATCTCAGTGGTGGTGTTTGGCAGTCCAGAGATAGACTGCCACCCAAGCCTACCGATTTAAAATTGGGAGAAAAATCAAAACTGCCATGAAATAGTGATTGACCAATTTTTGTCCTACTCTCAAGGATTTAACAGCAGAGGAAGCAGAAAATTATCTAACACTTCCTTACCTCGCTTTCTTATTTCTATGCTCGGGAAAAAATAGTCCACTGGACTTGCCTCGCTTTCTTATTTCCATGCTCGGGAAAAAATAGTCCACTGGACTTGCCTCGCTTTCTTATTTCCATGCTCGGGAAAAAATAGTCCACTGGACTATTTTTTTATGATAAAATATTCTTATGAAATTACAAACATTACTAGGGATTACGGCGGGAAAGTCAGCACATTTCATGCTCAGTAAGATGGGACGAGGGTCAACCCTGCCTGGTAAACTAGCCCTAAAATTTGATAAGGATATTTTAGATAGTATTGCTAAGGACTACGAAATCGTGGTCATAACAGGAACTAATGGCAAAACTTTAACAACCGCCTTAACTGTCGGTATTCTTAAAGAGGCCTTTGGGGAAGTTGTAACCAATCCGAGTGGTGCTAACATGATTACTGGCATCACATCAACCTTTTTGACAGCCAAGAAAGCCAAGTCTGGCAAGAAAATTGCAGTACTGGAAATTGACGAAGCCAGTCTGCCAAAAATCACAGATTACCTCACTCCTAGTCTCTTTGTTTTTACAAATATCTTTCGCGACCAAATGGATCGCTACGGAGAGATTTACACAACCTACCAGATGATTTTAGATGGGGCTGCCAAAGCTCCTCAGGCCACTATTTTGGCCAATGGGGACAGCCCTCTCTTTCATTCCAAAAAGGTTGTCAACCCTGTGCAATTCTACGGTTTTGCTACAGACAAAGAGGAGACTAAACAGGCTCACTATAACACTGAAGGCATTCTCTGCCCCAAGTGTCAGCATATTTTGGAATACCGTCTCAATACCTATGCCAATTTAGGAGACTATATCTGCCCTAACTGTGGCTTTGAACGGCCAAAATTAGACTATGCGCTTACGAAGTTAACTGAAATCACCAATACGACCTCTAAGTTCATCATTGATGGTCAAGCTTATAAAATCAATGTTGGCGGCCTCTACAATATCTACAATGCTCTAGCTGCTGTGGCTGTAGCCGAATTCTTTGGTGTGGAACCAAGTCAAATCAAGGCTGGCTTCGATAAAAGCCGTGCAGTCTTTGGGCGTCAAGAAACTTTTAAAATCGGTGATAAGTCCTGTACTTTGGTCCTGATTAAGAACCCTGTTGGTGCCAGTCAGGCCCTAGATATGATTAAGTTAGCCCCTTATCCTTTCAGTCTCTCTGTTCTGCTCAATGCCAATTATGCTGATGGTATTGATACCAGCTGGATTTGGGATGCTAATTTCGAGTCTATCCTAGACATGAATATTCCAGAAATCAATGCCGGTGGTGTCCGTCACTCTGAAATTGCCAGACGTTTACGGGTCACCGGTTATCCCGAAGACAAAATTACCCAAGCTGAGAGTCTCAAGGACATCATGACCTTGATTAAACAGCAGGATGAAGAGCATGCCTACATTCTAGCCACCTACACAGCCATGCTGGAATTCAGAGACATTTTGGCCAGCCAACATGCTGTTGGAAAGGAGATGCATTAATGGTTTATACTTCCTTACAGTCTCCTAGTCATCGAGATTATGATTTTGAGCTTCATATTGCCCACCTCTATGGCAACCTCATGAATACTTACGGCGATAACGGCAATATCCTTATGCTCAAATACGTGGCTGAAAAGTTGGGAGCCCAGATCTCTGTTGATATCGTCTCCTTGGATGACGACTTTGATGACAGCTACTACGATCTAGTCTTCTTTGGTGGCGGTCAGGACTATGAACAATCTATTGTCGCCAAAAATCTCCCTCGCATTAAGAACTCTATTGGACATTATATCGAAAATGACGGGGTTCTCCTAGCCATCTGTGGTGGCTTCCAATTACTAGGTCAATACTATGTTCAAGCTAATGGCGAAAAAATCGACGGCATCGGTGTCATGGGCCACTATACCCTCAATCAAGAAAACAATCGCTATATCGGTGACATCAAGATTCACAATGAGGAATTTGATGAAACCTATTATGGCTTTGAGAATCATCAAGGTCGTACCTTCCTTGCCGATAATGAAAAGCCTTTAGGCGTCTGCCTCTACGGTAATGGTAACAACAAAGAAGACGGCACCGAGGGGGTCCACTACAAAAATGTCTTTGGTTCTTACTTCCATGGCCCAATCCTTTCTCGCAATGCTAACCTAGCCTATCGCTTAGTTACAACAGCGCTACGAAACAAATACGGTCAAGACATCAAGCTGGCCAGCTACGATGACATCTTATCCCAAGAAGTCCCCGAAGAATACGCAGACGTTAAGAGCAAGGCTGAGTTCGAAAAATAAGACCAGACCACTGCCACTATTTTTGAATTTAGATGTTAAGAAAGCCCAAGAACTTGCTGGGCTTTTGTTGTGCCATTAAGTGCCTATTAAAATTGTTCTGAAAACATGCAAAAACTTCCACCTTTTATGAGATGGAAGTTTTATAATCTTAACGTAAGACGTCCTCTACTACTTCTTATTAGGCCTACTTAGTCTTCATGTTCATCCATTTTACGGCTACCAAGTAAAGTAAGAGCTGCATAGAGAACAATACCAACACCAAATGCTGCAAGACCATAACCATTTGAATCACCCGTTTGTGGAAGAGCTGCTTGTTTTTGAACTGAACCAGCAACAGATTTTGGTTCAGCCATCTTCACCGGGATTGGAGTGGTTGGTGTTTGTGGCTGAGGCTGCGGATCTGGTGTTTTAACAGTTGTAATTGTTGTCGGAACAATTGGAATAACCGGTATCGGATTCACTGCGGTTTTCTTGACAATATTTTTATGCCAAGTTAATTCTAAAGTTTTTGGAGCTTCAGGCTTCTTAGGATCTTCGACTGGTTCTGGTTTTTCAGGAGCTTGACCTGGATCTTTCGGCACTGAAACAACTGAGTTAGCAGAAAACCAAATGGTTGTTGGCAGGTATTGATCGTTACCTCCAGCAGTAACTGTGAATGGTTGCCCCTTATAAGTCATGGCACCAGCACCGTAGAATGCTGTTTTAGACCGTGGGGTACCATCATCATTGATAGCATCCCAACCGTTTTCACCGTCACCATTGAAGGCCGAACCATTGGTCTTGTATTGGTTATCATTTTCTGAATAGGCTGAACCATTGTGATTTTGAATAGATGACCCTGGAATTTGGATATATTCGTTATCACCCACTTCTACTGCTTCCAAGTGATTACCGTATTCAGTAATCCAGTGGTTAAGAGAAGATAAGCCCATGATAGCCTTGTTGGTACTCAAATCAACTTGTTTCCCATCAGTATCGAAGAAGGTTGGATGGATAGTGATACTAATCTTATCACCACGGCCTTCCTTCGATGTCTGTGCCCCAATAAAAATCGTCTTAGTTGGATCGTGGAAAAGTTTAGCCAAGGCATCATTATCGTTATTAGTTGTACTATTAAGTGTATAGTTAATGACAACCTTGCTCAATTTTTTGCCATCGTAGTAAGAATTTTCCAGTCCAGTGTAGGTTGCTGTTATGGTTTTTCCAACTGGAATGCGGAACCAAACATCTTCTTTACCAGTTGTTGGATTTTTGTCAGTAAATTCATCAGCATTATATTTGCCGTTAGTTTGGTACCTATCGGTATTAAATTGGTCTAAGATACCATCTGCATGGTGCTTAGCAACAGCTTCATTCGTCAAGAAGTGGCTAACACCTTCTAAAGCGATAGTAGCATTTGGTTCATTTTGGTAAATCAAACCTTGTGCCTTCTCAATACGACCAGCATCAATACCTTCAGCAAGTAGCTTTTGGTATTCTTCGTAGGCAGCTTTTTGAGCCTCATATTCCTTAAGATCTTCTTCATACTTAGCTAAAGCTTCTTGATATTTCTTTTCCAACTCTGGTTTACGATCAAGCTCACGTTGATAGTTTTCCATATCAGTTTTATATTGGTCAAGTTTCCCTTTTTGAGCTGTTAAAGCGTCTTCAATCGCCTTAGCCTGCGCTTGATTATCAGCATGTGCTGCTTCTACAGAAGGCTGTTCTTTCACGTCAGTTTCTGAAAAATTTACAGCTGGACTAACAGTAGCCACATTATCTTCGTTAAACTGAGAAACATCCGCCTTCGCTGTTTCCAAATCTTGTGAAATCACTTCTGATGTCGTGGTTGACGTTCCATCACCATTATCTTGCCTGTCAATTTCTGTAACGGTTGGATCAGTGACAGGCACTGCTTGATTGTTGCTATCAGTTTGAGCATCTTGGCTTTGACCGCCTTGAGCTTGCCCAGACTGTGCTGCCTGCTCCTGTGACACCGCTGGCTGATTCGTTTGATCGCTGCCGTTCGCGGCTTCATCAGCAAAAGCTGTATTCGTTGCAAAAACAGTAGCCAAAAGTAAACTACTAAAGAGCGTGTAGCTCTTGAATTTTTTTGTTGACATTTCATTATCCTCCCAATGATAATTAAAATTAAAAAAGTTTATTTATTCGATGAGCTCCCATAACTCATTCAACACTCTCACACATTGAATCGTTATCTCATCTTTCCTATCGTAACATTCAGTAATTGTTTTGTAAACTAATTTGTTTACTGAAAATATTTTATAGTAAAAATTTCTTTAATATTCAAATAATTTTTGAGTTTATTCCGCCCTACTGAGCTTTATCTTCTTCCCATTGCTATTGTCTGTATCTGTCACTCCATCAAAGTTGCAGTAAAATAAAAAACCAGTCCCAAACTGAACCGGCTTTCAAAACAAAAATTTAGAAATTGTGCTTTTTCATCTTAGCTTCAAAGATACCATTGATAATACTGGACAATTCTTGAGCCAAGTCATCTGGTAATTCCCCAGCTTCCTCTACCTTAGCATAAAGGTCTGGATGTTCCTGAGCAATCTTTTTTACCGTTGCCTTGGTAGCATGTCCCCGAAACATTTTAGGAATTCTTTCCATATATTCTGGTTTTACCAAAGCTAAAATTTTTTCATCCGCTGTCATATTTGATTTCCTCCCATTTCAAAAATTTACGCTTCGTTCTGACCTAGTCTACCACTTTTCTCACAAAAAAGAAATCTAAAAAACCTCCAGCCAGGAACTGAAAGCTTTAGACGCTTAAGAGTTATGCAGAAGGGGTATTCTCTTTGTATTTAAGACCTGTTAAAATAGAAACACCAAAGTAAAAGTACTAGCAGCAAACTCAAGAAATTCATGATTAGTATCACTCAAGTCAACTGGATTAGCAGCTCCATCAAAAGAAAACGATCTTAACAGATAAACAAAGAATTTCATTTCAAAAAAGGATTTTAAAAAGTGCGTTTATCCCACCTAGTAATCTTTAATGCTTACCTAATTCAAGCTATTGCTATCCTAGACTTATCCTTTAAAGGTAGGATTTCAGGGCTTTGGATAAAGCTTTGTACCCTTCTTGCGTTAAATGTAGCCCTTCTTGGGTATAAGGTTCTGCTAGTTGTCCTTGCTCATCAAGCAGAGCATCATAGACATCAACAAACTCAATTGCTGGTATGTTCAGCAGCTCTCGGTTCAAAGCTTGAATAGTCTGATTGCGCCGAATTTTAACTTTAGCTTGATAGCTTTCCGCTTCATTTATTGGCAGAACAGATAGGAGCGAGATAGGACAGCCAACAGCTTCAATTTGCATATGATGGATCAATTCTTCAATTTTTTCAGCAATAGCTGGCACATCATATCCCATACCAATATCATTGGTGCCAATCAGCAAAAAAATTCTATCGGGCTCCTGATGTCCCAAAACTTCTGGAATATGATCAGCCAGCCAATGGGCCGAAATACCAGCAATACCATGGTTAACAAAATTAAAATTATGCCCCAAATATTTTTTCAAAGGGAAAAATTCAACAATGGAATCTCCCATAAACAGGATACTGGCCTCTTTGACCTTCTCAGTCTGAAACTGATGGCACCGTTCCTCTTGATGATTAGTAAGCGCAGGATTATTTCTCGATTCAAACATCATAAGTTTAGTCTAGCAAAAAAATTAGCAATTGACCATTATAAATCAATAAATGGAAGTTAGAAGCCTTATCAGCCACCAGTTTAGCCGGTGGTTTTCTTAGAAAAGCTGGAAGCCCTAATAAAAAAAGCTCTTCTCGTGTCTAGCTATAAGTCACCGTTGACAGAGAGCCATAAAAAAGACCCACCATCCAAATGATGAGCAGATCTTTTAAGTATTTTATCAATATAGAAACTGAGCTTAGTCTTCTTTACGTTTCATACTTCCAAGAAGTGTTAAAGTAGAGAAGGCTACAATTCCAGCACCGAAGGCAGCAACACCATAGCTGTTAGCATCACCAGTTTGCGGCAGAGCTTGAGCTTTCTGCATCGTTGGAGTAGCTTGGGCACCTTGAGCAGCTGTAACAGGCTTTTCTGGCACTTTAGGAGCTGGCGAAGGTGCTGGTGACTTAGGAGGTTCCGGACTAGTAGGAGGCGTTGGTTCACCTGGTGTTGTTGGTGTTGGCGGCGTTGGTTGTCCTGGAGTTGGCATTTCAGCAACCGCCTTAACAATAGCCTTGTTATACTTAACGCTCACAGCAGATAGCTTAGGTCTCTCTGGTTCTTTTGGAGCTTCACCCGGAGCTTTAACAGCCAAGGAGTTCACAGCAAACCAGATAGCTGTTGGAACTCCAACATTGTTACCAGAAGCTGAAATGGTGAATGGCTCACCATTATAAGTCATTGCTGCGGCACCATAAGCAGATGTTTTGGTCCGTTTTTCTCCATCTGGATTGATCTTATCCCAACCGTCTTCACCGTCACTATTGAGAGCGGCACCATTAGCAACAAATTCATTATCAGATGGTGAATAAATAGCACCATCAGGATTAATCTTAACAGATGAATCTTTAAAGCCAACAAATTTATTCTCACCAATGTTAAGAACTTTCTCAACGTGATCACCGTATTCAGTTGTCCAGTGGTTGAGTGAAGACAAGCTGATAACTGAGTTGTCACCATTGATATTAATCAAATGACCATTTTCATCGTAGAACTTCACTTGCAAATCAGCAGTGATTTCCTTAGAAGGATCATCTGATGTTTGAGCACCAATAAAGATTGTCTTGGTTGGGTCATGATAAAGTTTTACAATAGCAGTGTTATCATTGCTAGTCGTACTGTTCAACTTATAAGTTGCGACAACCTTACCAATCTTAGTACCAAGGTAAGTTGCATTTTCAAGGCCAGTGTAAGTAGCCGTAACGGTATCACCAACATTCATCTTGAACCATGCATCTTCATTATTAGCGTATGGATTTTCTGATGTGAAGTCAGATCCTGGATACTTATCCGTATTAAATTGTTGAAGAATTTCATCTTGAACGTGGTTAGCTTGTGCTTCTTTAGTCACATATTGGCTAACACCGTCAATAGAAACCACTGCGTTTGGTTCATTGTTATAAATAAGTCCCTTAGCAACTGTTGCGTTTTCAGGATTTGATAGGTCTTTTACTTTAGCTTGGTAGTCATTGTAAGCCTTAACTTTTTCATCATAAGCAGCCTTATCAGCAATGTACTTTTCATTTTCTTTGTTGTAATTAGCTAATTTTTCTTTATAATCAGCAACATCTTTTTGATACTGAGTCAAAGTATTTTTAACTTCTTCAGCTTGCGCCTTATTAGCAGCATCTGCTTCTTCAACAGTATCATAAGTCTTAGTTTCACCTTGCGAAATAGTTACAGGCGGAACAACTACATTTGATTGTGTAGTATTAGCATCTTGAGCCCCATCTTTGTTGACATCACCTTTATCAGTATTGCCAGTTGATGGTTTGTTAGCTTCATTGAAGTTATTAACATCATTGACAGCTTGAGTCAACTCAGGTGAAGTAACTTCTGATGTCGTCGTTGTTTTGTTACCTTCAGTTTGTTGATCAACAACTTTAACTTGAGGTCCAGTAGTCGCAACTTGTGACGCTTGATTATCAGCTGCTGTATTAGCAGTTGTATCAGTTGCTTCATCAGCCAATACCTGTTGGCCAGCAGCGATTGAAGTTAAAACTAAACCGCTAAGAAGTGAATACTGAGTCAATTTCTTCTTTCCCATTTTAATAACCCTTCTTGATTATAGAAATTTAGCAATTGTTACAAAATTATTTTATTTGTAAAAGATTTGCTATGTCAAACAGTGTAACAAATTAGTTATTAAAAATCAATCTCAGGAGGCGTTTAAGGATATTTTATAAAAAAACTCAATATTTTCGTATTTCCAAAGTAATATTTGTTATTTTGGTGTAATTTTTCTATCAAACTACAATTGCTTTAGCGACTTCTTCAACACTCATACCAGAGAAATAGCGACTGATATCCACCGTTTTCAAGCGCTCCAAAATATCCATATATTCGTATCGGCACCCCAATAAGATATTCTCTACAGCGGCAACATCCAAGACACCAAAGAAATCACCATAAATCTTAATTCCTTTAATGATTGAATTTTCAACATTGGCAAAAGTGTTAATCTTACCGGCAGGATAACGAACATTGCGTTCAATGGTATATTCTGGTGCCTGACCATAAGTCCAATCCCATGTATTAAATTGCTCTTCGTAAGATTTTTGAATTTTAGCCAGTTCATCAGCACTGAGAACATACTCAGTCATATCAGGATACATTCCTTTCATTTTATCCAAAATTTTATCAGAAAACTCTTGAACTGTAATCTTCTCTGGCAGTTCACTTAGAATATTAGTCACGCGTGAACGCACAGATTTGACTCCCTTAGATTCAATCTTATCTTTACTAACTTTCAAAGCATTACCTAAGACGGTCATATCCACATCAAATAGTAGACAGCCATGGTGCATCATCCGCCCCTTATAGTAAGCTTGGGCATTCCCGCAAATTTTCTTACCATCAATTTCTAAATCATTACGGCCAGAAAACTCTGCTGTAACCCCCAGATCAGCTAATGTTGCAATCACAGGCTCCGAAAAGGTTTTAAAATCAAAAGCCCCTTCATCAGACTTATTAGAAATAATGGTGTAATTGAGATTGTTAAGATCATGGTAGACAGCACCACCACCAGATAAACGACGAACAACATGGATACCATGCGCATCCGTATATTCTTTATTGATCTCCTGAATAGCGTTTTGGTGCCTACCGATGATAATAGCTGGCTCATTAATCCAGAGAATAAAGATTTCATCTTCATCGACTAATTCTCGAAAGGCATACGCTTCCAAGGCAACATTGTAGGCAGGATTGTTAGACTTATTGACGATATATTTCATGTAGTAACTCCTCATATCTCATTCAAATTTTGTTAATATTACGATTTAACAAGATTTTCAAAACAAAAGAGTTCAGATCAACCAGAACTCTTTCTTCCTTTATTATACATAAATGAGCAGAATCAGCATATTATTTGCGTTTCGGTGGATTATGGATGGCTTCTCCAAGCACATCAGCAAAGGCTTCGTAAAGTACCTCAGAGAAGGTTGGATGTCCATGAATAGACTGGAGCAATTCATCAACGGTCAGTTCATTCTCCATAATAGTCGAAGCTTCATTAATCATTTCAGCAGCAGACGGACCGATAATATGAACACCAAGAATTTCATGATACTTGGTATCGGCAATGACTTTTACAAAACCTTGAGCTTCATTTGACGCAATAGCACGACCATTGCCAGTAAAGCTAGCCTTGCCGACCAAAATATTGCCATACTGTTGACGGGCATCTTCTTCTGTGATACCACACATGGCCACTTCCGGATGAGTATAAACGGCAGCCGGCGTATAATCAAGATGAGCCTTACGGACATTACCCCAAATAGCATTTTCAGCAGCAATCTCACCCATGCGGTAGGCAGCATGGGCCAACATCTTGATACCATTAACATCGCCCGGTGCGTAAATTCCAGAAATAGAAGTTTCTTGGTAATCATTAACCTTGATACGACCATGCTCCATTTCCAAATTAAGTTTTTCCAAACCTTTTAACTGTGGTACTCGGCCGATAGATAGAAGAGCCTTTTCAGCAACTACTGCTTCGCCATTATTAAGTTTAAGCGTCAGTTGATTGTTGGCCTCAACAATTTCAGAGACACCGACCTGTGTCTTAATTGTCATCCCTTTCTTCGTCAGGATTTTTTCTAGTTCCTTCGATACTTCTTTATCCATAGCAGGAATGATACGATCAGCCATCTCAATAACAGTAACTTCAACACCATAAGAGGCCCATACTAAACCTAGCTCAATACCAACAACGCCACCACCCATCACAGCTAGCGACTTAGGCATTTCACGCAGGTCTAAAATGTCATCAGAAGTCAATACTAATGAAGAATTAATACCCGGAATATTAATACGAGAGACTGTTGAACCCGTTGCCAAGATGATACTGCGACCCTTAATTGTCTCAGAGCCAATTGTCACGGTCTTATCGGGATTTACTGTGGCAAAACCATTGAACATGGTAACCTTATTAGCCTTGAGGAGACCGCGAACACCACTAGTCAATGTTTTAACCACTGAGTTCTTAAAGTCAACAGTCTTGTCCATATCAATGCTGTAGTTAGTTGATGCGAGATTAATGCCGCGGCCTGCAGCAATCTTTAGACCATCCAAAATTTCTGCATTTTTCAGATAGGTCTTGGTCGGGATACAGCCTTTGTTGAGGCAGACACCGCCATACTCTGCTTTTTCAACGATAGCGATCTTTCCGCCTAGCTGAGCACCACGAATAGCGGCATAGTAACCAGCAGGACCGCCGCCGACCACAACAATATCATACTCATCATCAGCTAGGGCTGCAGGGGTTGGTACAGCATCAGGAACCGGAGCCTTAGGAACTTGCAGACCTGCGGCTTCTAAATTAGCAGTCGCTTCTTCGACAACTGGCTCTGGAGAAGCAGGGGCTGACGCAGTACCAGTATCCACAACTTCACCTTCCGCACCAATATAACCAATAACTTCGGTCACTGGTACTGTTTCACCAGCTTGATGGACAATTTTAACCAAGATACCAGAGTCTTCCGCTTCGATTTCCATATTGGTTTTATCGGACATGATTTCAAGGAGGATATCCCCTTCTTGGACGGTGTCTCCTTCTTGTTTTTTCCACTCGATGATTTCGCCTTCAGACATATCAACACCGAGCTTGGGCATAATAATTTCTACTGCCATATTTAAGATACCAAGAGCGAAAAGAAAGCAACTGAATCTAGGAAATCGTAGAAAATCCTGATTTTCCAAACGACTGGTCTTTTGTCCGAGCTTCCCGCTCGAGTTCAGTTTCCTCTTTCTCTCGCTCTACATCCTTTCTTTATTGTGATTTTGTTTAAAAATTCTTCTACTGATAGCCTATCTCGTTATTTCGCCGTCAAATCAACAATTCCATTGGGTTTTCAAGGATGTGCTTGAGGTCAACCATGAATTTAGCGCCATTCATACCATCGACAATCCGGTGGTCAATGGTCAAGCAGAGCTGCATGATTGGACGGATAACAATCTCACCATCAACGACAACAGGTGTCTGCACTGTTGCTGCCACACCCAAAATAGCTGAGTTTGGCTGGTTGATGATTGGGTTAAAAGACTTGGTTCCAAACATTCCCAAATTAGTAATAGAGAAGGTTGAACCAGACATCTCGGCCGCCTTAAGCTTACCATCCTGAGCCTTCTTGATAACATCTTTTGAAGCGACGACAAATTCAGACAGACTCATCCTGTCAGCACCATGAACGACTGGTACTACAAGACCATCATCTAAACCAACTGCGATGCCTAAGTTGACAAAACGGTGCAGCTCGATATCCTTGACATCATTAATCAGAGAAGCATTGAGGTATTTGTGCTCTGGTTTCATTAGAGTACGAACAACAGCTAAACCAATCAGGTCGGTAAAAGTTACTTTTTGCCCAGTTTTTTCCATGATTGGGTCGATGACTTGCTTACGAAGCGCCATAAGGTTGGTCATGTCAATATCGTAATTAAGTGTAAAGGTTGGTGCTGTCAGATAAGAATTTGTCATACCCTTAGCGATAGCCTTTCGCATCGCAGACATTGGCTTAATGTCAACACCTTCTGGAAGACTTGCTTTAGCTTTAAGTACCTCGGAAGTCGGCGTAGCTGCTTGAGCCGGCGCTGTCACTTGGCTAGCAGCTAAAATATCTTTCTTAGTCACCTTACCAAAGATTCCTGTACCCGAAATGCTTGTCAAGTCTACACCTAGATCAGCTGCCATCTTACGAGCTAAAGGTGTTACCTTAGGCTGAGTACCCTTGAAGTTCTCAACATCGTCCTTATGGACACGGCCATGAGGACCAGTTCCAGGTACTTGTCCAAGATCAATTCCTTGCTCGGCTGCCAATTTACGGGCTGCCGGGGTTGCACGAACTTTACCAGAACCCTGCGGTTTGGCGGTAGGAGTAGAACCAGCTTGCACTTGCGGAGCCGACTCTTGAACCGGCACTTTTGCTTGAGTTTCAGTCGCTTGCGGCACTTCTTGAGGAACTGTCATCGATGCTGTTTTTTGAACAGCAGCTGAGACTGATTGACTAGCTGAACTAGCCTCTATCACTTCCCCAGCCTCACCGATATACCCGATAACTTGGGTAACGGGTACAGTATCACCAGCAGGGTGGACAATTTTGACTAAGACACCAGAGTCTTCGGCTTCAATTTCCATATTGGTCTTATCCGACATAATTTCAAGAAGGATATCGCCTTCAGCAACAGTATCACCCTCTTGTTTTTTCCACTCGATGATTTCGCCTTCAGACATATCAACACCGAGCTTGGGCATAATAATTTCTACTGCCATAATCTATTTTTGCAAGCACGACGCTTTCTGAGCTGGCTTGCTACCATCCTTTCTAATACTGTTAGAGTGATGTTCTTAATTTCCGTTATTTGCCATTTTGATCATTGCAGCCTTAATTTTCTCGACATCTGGCAAGATGGCTTGTTCCAAAACACGCGCATAAGGAACTGGCACATCTTCGCTGGCCAAACGTACGATTGGATGATCAAGATAATCGAAGGCTTCACTCTCAGTAATCATAGCTGCGATTTCACCGATAAAGCCGCCTGTCTTGTAGGCATCATTGACCAGCATAACCTTACCCGTTTTCTTGACCGAATTAATAATCAGTTCTTTATCAAGTGGCACGAGAGTGCGAGGGTCAACAACTTCAACATTGATACCTTGTGCTGCTACTTCGTCAGCGGCCTGCAGGACACGCTCAAGCATGCGACCGTAGGTCACAACAGTCAGGTCAGTTCCTTGGCGCTTGATCTCTCCCTTTCCCAGCGGAATGTAAAAATCAGGGTCGAGATTAACCTCTTCTTTTTTACCGTAGAGGGCCTTTGGTTCCATGAAGACAACAATGTTATTGTCTTGAATGGCTGACTTGAGGAGGCCCTTGGCTTCATTGGCGTTGCCAGGGGCAACCACCTTGATGCCTGGAATGTGGGTCAACCAAGCCTCCAGAGATTGCGAGTGCTGGGCTGCTGAACCGATACCAGAACCCGATGCCACGCGGAAAGTGACAGGGGTCTTGAGACCACCACCAAACATATAGTTATTCTTAGCACCATTATTGACAATCGCATCAAGGGCGATCGTCAAGAAATCCATAAAAGTGATATCTACGATAGGACGCAGTCCTGTGATAGCGGCCCCAATAGCTGATCCAGCAATAGCAGCTTCTGAAATTGGCGTATCTTTGATGCGTTTGGGGCCAAACTCCTCGTACATACCAACTGAGGTACCAAAGTCTCCGCCGTAGATACCGACATCTTCACCCATTAAAAAAATTTTCTCATCTTTACGCATTTCCTCGGTCATTGCGAGGTTTACAGCTTCGCGCAAGGCCATAGTTTTTGTTTCTGTCATTGTGTTCTCCATTAATCTATCAACTACATTCGAAAAATGATTACAACTTAATCTACCCAGACGTCTTCAAAAGCTACTGAAAGCTCTGGATCCGGACTATTTTGAGCAAATTCATAAGCATCGGCAATTTCTTTAACCGCTTGCTCATGGATAGTATCCAGCTCCTCTGCTGTGATATCTGTTTCTTTAGCTGCAAAGTCCCGGAACTTCAAAAGCGGGTCTTTAGCTTTCCAGCTATCCACTTCTTCTTTGCTACGGTACTTACCAGCATCAGCTGTCGAGTGACCGAACCAGCGGTAGGACTCAACTTCAATAATGGCTGGGCCATTGCCAGCACGGACATAGTCTACTACCTCTTGCATCTTATCATAGACAGCCATGACATCATTACCGTCTTCAACATAGTAACCTGGGATACCATAAGCTTCTGCACGGGTATAGAGGTGAGGAGTGTTTGTCGCCTTGTTGATAGCCATCGAGATACCATAGCGATTATTGATGATAAAGAAGATAACCGGTAGCTTCCATGTTGCTGCCATATTGACAGACTCATGAAAAGAGCCCTCGTTAGTCGCTCCATCACCAGAAAAAGCTACGACGATATTGTTAGTGTCATTGTACTGTTGGGTAAGAGCAGCTCCGACTGCTAGAGCATAACCACCACCAACAATACCGTTTGTCCCATAGTTGCCTTTTTCAAAGTCAGCCAAGTGCATCGAACCACCCCGACCCTTTGAAACACCTGTAGCCTTACCAGCCAACTCAGCCATCATACCATTAAGGTCCATATCCTTAGCGATAGACTGACCATGACCACGGTGGTTTGAGAAAATAATATCATCGTAAGTCAGATGAGCAATAGCTCCCACACTGGCTGCCTCCTCCCCTACTGAGAAGTGAGTCATCCCTTGGACAAAACCACGACGGACTAATTTATTGATTCGCATATCAAACTCACGAATGCGTTCCATTTTCAAGTACAAGTCTAATAACTGTTCTTTAGAAAGTTGTGTCATAACGACCTCCCATAATCTTTTATAAGCCTATTCTATCTCAAAATTTCACAAACTTCAAAAAATACGCTCATTGATATTACAATAAAGAAAGGGCTTTCAGGGTAAACTTTAATATTTTTTTCACAAACTCAAAAAATCCTCGCCCAGACATAAAGGACGAGGAATCCAACCGTTTACTAAATTTTTTCTAACTGCTCATTCAATTCTTCCCACTCTGACATAAGATTGTCTTGCTGCTGGGTGAGTTTATCAAGCTCTGCCTGCAAATCCACTAAGTCTTGAGTGTCATTTGTTTGCTCCATTTCCCCTGAAATGGCTGCAACCCTATTATCAATATCTTCTAAGTCATTTTCTACCTGTTCTATACGACGGGTCAGTTTGCGAGCCTCTTTTTGATTAGCTTTTTGAATCTGGTAATCTTGACTTGAGTTACCACCAGACTCAGCTAAAATAGAAATATCTTTGTCAGCTTCTGCTTGAGTTAACTGAACCAAGGCTTCTTCCTCGGCCTTTTTCTCCAGATAGTAGTCATAATCCCCCAGATAAAGTTTAGAACCAGCTTCCGAAATTTCTAACACCTTGGTGGCCACTCGGTTGATAAAATAACGGTCATGACTGACAAAGAGCAGAGTGCCATCAAAATCAATCAAGGCATTTTCTAAAACCTCCTTGCTGTCAATATCCAAGTGGTTGGTTGGCTCATCCAAAATCAAAAAATTGTTATTTTCCATGGAGAGCTTAGCCAGAAGCAATCGAGCCCGCTCCCCACCAGAGAGCATAGCCACAGACTTCTTGACATCATCACCTGAAAAGAGGAAAGCGCCCAAACGGTTGCGGATTTCCACTTCCGCTGTGGTCGAAAAATTATTCCATAGCTCATCAAGAACGGTATTGGTTTGAGTCAGATTAGACTGGGTCTGATCATAATAACCCATTTCGACATTAGCTCCGTAGTGGCCTTGCCCCTTAATAAAAGGGATTTGACCAACAATAGACTTAACTAGAGTAGACTTACCAATACCGTTGGGGCCAACGATAGCAATAGCGTCAAATTTACGAACATCCAAATTAATGGGTTGGGACAAGATCTGATTGTCATAACCGATAGCAGCCTCCGAAACTGTCAGAACAACATTACCAGACGGTTTATCCGCATGGAAGGTCATATTGGCTGACTTCTGCTGGGCTTGAGGCTTATCCAGTCGTTGAATCTTCTCCAACTGCTTACGGCGGGCTTGGGCCCGTTTAGTCGTAGAGGCTCGGACAATATTCCTTTGAACAAAATCTTCTAGCTTAGCAATTTCCTTAGCCTGTTTTTCATAAGCCTTCTCCTGACTGGCCAATTTTTCAGCCTTAGCATCCATAAATGCGGAATAATTCCCCATATAACGATCCAGCGAATGAGGCGTCAAATCGTAGGTTACCGTTGCTACCTTATCCAAGAAATAGCGATCATGGCTGACGATAATCAAGGCCCCCTGATAATTGGCCAAATAATTCTCCAGCCAAGCGATAGTCTCAATATCCAGATGATTGGTCGGCTCATCCAAAACCAAAAGCTCGGGCTTTTCCAAAAGCATCTTAGCTAAAGCCAAACGAGTGTTTTGACCACCAGATAGTTCCGAAATAGGGGTCTGCCAAGTCGTCTCATCAAATTGAAAGCCATTTAAAATTGCTTTAATATCAGCTTCGTAGGTAAAACCGCCTTGAGCTCGAAAGTTCTCAGATAAACGATCATAGTCCTGCATGAGCTTATCCAGCTCTGCACCAGATAGCTCTCCCATTTTCATCTCCATAGTCCGCAGAGTTTTTTCCTGCTGACGCAGATCCTCAAAAACCCGCAGCATGCCATCATAAATAGTATCTTCAGACTCAAAACGGCTATCCTGTGCCAGATAAGATAAGCTGAGGTCTTTCTTCGTATTAATTTCACCCGATGTTGGAGCTTCTTCCTTCACTAAAATCTTCAACAGAGTTGATTTTCCAGCCCCGTTTCGGCCAACCAGAGCAATCCGATCCCTCTCATCAACTTGAATGTTAATATTTTCAAAAAGGACATCTCCTGAAAAGGAGCGTTCAATCTTATTTCCTTGTAAAATAATCATAGAATCATTATAGCAAAAATCAGTCTTCTAGGCACTTTTGCTGACGGTGAGAATCAGAAAAAGAAAGGACTACTTTTCTTACACTGTTAGTAACCCTGCATCTGTTAAACTAGAAAAAATGCAACTCCAGTAGGATAGGAGTTGCAGTCATTGAGTTATTAATCTCATTTTAACCAGGTAGCTGCCCCAGAATACTTTGATGGCGGTAAACTAGATAGACCCCTACACCTACAATCAAGAAAAAGAGCAGAAATTTAACTAAACCCTTGATAAAATGCAGGACGAGAGTCAAGACCATAGACACAATCAGCCAAGTGATAGCCGTATGACCAAAGAAGCCTTGCAGGCCAGCTTGACTATGTTGACTCAAACTAACCAGCCAATTGGGCAAATGAGCCAGATGGTCCCAGCCTAAAGCCAACTTATTTGAAATCGCTGCTCCAGCCAGCCGCAACCAAACAAAGACCCCACTGTTAAAAAGTAACAGAAAGGCTTGTTCAGGATAACGGCCAGCCCAATTTTTTAACACAGAAAACATAAGCACTCCTAGTTCGCATAAAGTTTTTGCAGGGCATCAATGTCAACCGTCTGAATAGAGTAATAAGAACCTGCAGACTGCATCACTGAGGCCTGACCGTCATTATGATCCAGTCCCATAGCATGGCCCAATTCGTGCTCTGCTGTATTGACAATCCTCTCCTGACTGTAACCATAAGCATCATTGAGCAGATAATAAGAATTGAGATAGACATCAGCATGAGTAATACGGTTGGACAGAGATTCTGTAGTTGTCTTGGCTTCACCGGCAGCCTGACTGGAACTATCAGACTGATCGGTCAAAATGATATCAGCCGAGTCCTTATCCGACACAAAATTGAGAGTAAAAGCACCGGTGTCGTTCCAAGCTGCGACAGCTTCTTTATAGGCTGAGACAAAAGTTGAATCTGTTGAATCAAGATAAACTGTCGCCGAGTTGGTCTCCCAACGAGCTCCTTGGTTTTGGTGGTCAGATGCTGCATCAGTTGCCAAATTTTGGAGATTTTGCTTAAAATCAGCCTTAGGTGAAAAATGGCTAGTAACGTTAGTCAAGCCAGTCTGTAAGGTTTGCGCAAATTGAGACTGACTGTGATTCGCATACCAAGCCAAACCAAAAACAATAATGGCAAAGATGGCTAAAGTTCTGATGAAGCCCCAGAAAAAATGCCAAATAAAGCTGAGAGCGGCCCTAGGAATGGCCCATAGAATTTTGAAAAAACTTTTCATAACTATTCTCTCCCTCTTCATTAATCTTTCAAGTGACCACAAGTATAACAAGCTCAGTTCCAAAACTCAAGTCACAGCCCAGCTGTCACTGTTTTGTTAGAGAAGTGATAAGTTTAAGACAAACGCTCTTCTTCATGGTAATCTAGCGGTAACCAGCGTAAAAAGGCCTCTAGCTGCTTTTCCCAATAGTACCATTCATGCCTACCAGGCGCTGTGCTGTAAGTGATATCCAAGCCCAATTTTTTAAAATCGGCAACAGCCTTCTCATTAGCCTGATAAAGAAAATCTTCCTGGCCGCACCAAGCATAGAACTTAGTTTCCATATCGTGAGAGGCCACCATATTAGTCAAATAATGTCGGTCAATATCCGCAGCAGATAGATGACCAAAAATTCCTTGCCAGTAATCTAGATTCTCATCAACATCATTCTGCAGACTATCCATATCAAGACTGAGAGCACCTGAAAAAGAGCCAGCATAACCAAATTGATTGGTTAAAAGAGCCATCTTATAAGCTCCGTAACCACCCATGGAAAGACCAGCAATATAAGTTTTCTCTCGCTTGGTCGTCATATTGGGAAAAAAGCGATGCATAACCTGAGGAAGCTCCTTGGCAATTGCATCAAAATACTTGAGACCGTAAGCTGTATTAGTGTACCAAGCCAGATCCGTTGAGGGCATAACGACAATCAGATTCGTGTGACGCAGAAGGCGTTCAATATGAGTCCGCTTCTGCCAAGAATTCTGATTTCCCCCCATGCCATGCAAGAGGTAGAGAACGGGAACATCTTTACTGTCTGCTTCTTCTTGAATCAGTTCAAAACTATCTGGATAAATCACATTGACTTGACGCTCAAAACCAAGAACCTTTGAATGATATTCGATTTGAAAAAATGCCATAATTGACTCCTATAAGAAAGAGGTGAGACCAAGCCTAACCTCTTTTTGTTTTTTTATAATTGCGTTCAATAGTTAAGTTTTCCAAAAAGCCGTCAAAACTAAGCAGAGACTTATCGCACTTCCATAATCACTGGTAAAATAGCTGGACGACGTTTGGTTTGATCAAAGAGGAATTTGCCCAGCTCATCACGGACAGAACCCTTAAGCTCACTCCAATCAAAACCATCGGTTGCCAAATAATCTTCTACCGTCTTATTGACCAAATCAGCACTTTCCCGCAAAATATCACGGCTCTTACGCACATAGACAAAACCACGGGTGTGGACTTTTGCTCTGGAAACAATGGTCTTTTTCTTCTTATTGACCGTAATAACTACAATGAAAATACCGTCCTCAGAAAGAATCTTACGATCCCGCAGAACAATATTACCAACATCACCGATGGCATTCCCATCAATCATAACATCGCTGGCAGGCACACCGCCTTCATGCATGAAGCCTTGATCACCTAAAACCATAATATCTCCCCGCTTCATGATGTAGATGTCTTCAGGCAGCATACCGATTTCTTCAGCCAAATCTGCATGGGCTTGTAATTCCCGATATTCCCCTTGAATAGGGAAGAGGTACTTCGGACGTAAAATATTCATCAAAAGCTGTAAATCACGGCCGTTAGCATGACCGGACACGCGCAGATTCTGTGTAATTAACTTAACAGAACCGCCGGCCTTATAGATCATATTTTCCACACGTGCCACAACGGCTTCCTTAGCAACACTAGGTGTGGTAACAATATAAACCAAATCGCCGTCCTTAATTTCCACATAACGGTGGCGACCGATAGCCATCTTACGAAGCCCCTCGATTGGTTCCCCCATCCGACCAGCTTCCAAGATAATCAGCTCATGGTCTTCATACTTATGCATGTCCTTAGGCTTCACAATCAGCTTTTCATCAGCAACACTGAGTTTTTTCAAACGAATAGCTGTACGGACAATATTTTCCACATCGAATCCTGTCAGGACAACGCGGCGGCCGTACTCGGCAGCTGCATCAAAAACCTGCTGAATCCGAGACAAGTTGCTGGCAACAGCAGCAACAATAATGCGCCCTTGAACATCCGAAATGACATCATCCATCTCTTCGCCAACTTCTGCTTCACTGGCTACCTGCACCTTGCTATCAGCATTGGCTGAATCTGCCAAGAGAGCCAGAACGCCTTCGCGACCAATTTCAGCCAAACGACCGTAGTCAGTCTGATAACCTGGACTAGCCGCTTGATCAAATTTGAAGTCCCCAGTGTAGACAATGTTTCCTTGGTCAGTCCCCAAAACAATCCCCAAACTTTCAGGAATAGAGTGAGTGGTGCTAAAGAAGGAAACAAGCGCATCCTTGAATTCAATTTCCGTCCCAGCGTCAACCACATGAAAGTTGTTGAACTTCTTGACTTGAGAATTATTCTTAACCACTAATTTAGCCAATTCAATGGTCAACTCTGAACCAAAGACAGGCACCCGCACATCCTGCAAAAGATAAGGTAAGGCACCGATGGCATCCGCATGCCCGTGAGTCAGAAAAACCCCTTGCACACGTTTCCTATTTTCAATCAAGTAATCCATGTTCGGGATGATCACATCAACCCCCAACTGCTCATTTTCAGGGTACTTGAGCCCAGCGTCCAAAACAAAGATGGATTCATTAATCTCCGCTAGGTAGAGGTTTTTACCATTTTCACGCACCCCACCTAGGGCAATAATTTTAATATCACTCATGGTGATAAACTCCTTTAAAATATTTTATTCTTGTTGATGGCCAAACTGCCATCTTATTCTTTACCAACGGTCCTTAACTGATCCAATTTCTAAGACTGGCCTAGCTAAGTCGAATTACAGTCTCCTGTATTATAGCATAAATAGAAGCAAACCGCTGAAGGCGGGAGATGATTAAGCTGGACTCTAGTGTGAAAAGCCATAACTAAAAATTATACATTATTTTAATAAAATTCCGTTCACGACTTATTTTAACCTTTTCGTGACATTTATTGGGTATCAACACAAATAAGATTCTGATGGCCAAATATGAAATACCTCCTATTTGATACAACAGTCCCTCGACATCATTAATTAATCCTTGTAAGCCATGTCCCCTTTGAAAGTGTTATGAAATTACTGATTTCATATACAAGAGATGACAAATTAGGCAACAGATAAAGATACTCTTCCACACAAGCCTTTAATCAATGGGCAACCAAGTATCATTATCCATCAATAGGCCTTTCTTTTTTATCCTCGAAACATGTCTATTGCCTCGGACATAAAAGCAAAGTGGCTCTGTCTTCCAATGATCTGTACAGGTTACACCTATTCTAGCACGGCTATCAATACATACAGGCTTTACACCCTCCTTAAGCGATAAAGCACAATTATCAATAGGTTGACCATCAAAACTCTTAGTAATGTGAGCAAAGCGAGTTAATTTCCCTGGTCCATTGGCAACTGATTGCTCCTCTTTAACTTCTAACGCACGAATCAGTACAGCCTCGGCGATGCCACTTTTCCTGGTGACCAAATTAAGCATGTGATGTCCATACATTTGATACACATACCAATGACCAGCAGAAAGATACATAGATTCATTTTTCTTACTTCGCTTACCACCTGCACTATGAGAGGCACTATCTTTAGCGCCTAGATAAGCCTCTGTTTCTACGATTCTTCCAATCAGTCTATCTTCTAAGTAGAGCTCCATGCCAAGCAAAGCCTTAGCCGTAGCCACAGTATCACTAAACATCAAATGCTCAAAACTATCTTCCATGTCATATCTACCTCAATACCTCAGAGTCATAGTTCGCTTTATAAAAATCACAAAGTGGTCGCAAAGGACATAAAGAACAAATCGGTTGTTTTTTGCAAAAGTTACCTCCCAGCTCATCAATCATCGCATGAAACTGCTGCAATTGATTGACTGATAAGTTTTCTAGATAATACTGTCCCATATCATGATAACGACGAAATTTTAATCCAAGACAACGTCCAAACACTCTTCTAGCATAGGCATCTGAGATGAATTTTTTACAATCTAGCAAATATAATAAGATAACATCTGCCGTTTCATCTCCAATGCCCTTTACTGACAAAAGCTGCTTTCTAAACCAATCAATATCAATGGCTTTTAGAGCTTCAAAGCCACCACAAGTCTGGATTAAGCCAAACACCTCACGTATGGTTTTACTTTTTTGAACATAAAAACCACTTGGTTTGATTTTTTCTTGAAGCTCTTCTGGCTTTAACGCAAGGAGAGCTTCAACAGAAAAAAATCTTTTAAATTCCTAATTGAATAACGAACATTAGTAAAGTTCGTATTTTGAACTAAAATCATACCAAGTAATTTTTCAGTCTCATTATCACCAGGATACCAGCCTAAGTCATCAAAAGAATTGTCTAATAGCCGAAAAATTTCAAATAAATACTGATCATTTATCATTTTTATTCCATTTCATTATTATAATTGTCTTCCCATTTCCTAGTTAACATATATACAAAGGTGATTAAACATACAATAGCCAGTAGAAAAATATAAGTTTTAATACTATATGACGATATAATGATTTAGGAATAGCCATATCTCTCCGTTGAGGTGTTTTTATTAGTCAAGTAACGATGTCTCGAATTCTTAGCTGAAACAAAGGTATTTTTATGAAAACCGAGAAACTCTAGATATTCCAACACAAAAACAAGGCTTTTCTCAGACAAACAGCCTAGGCACTTTTTTGAATTCCGTAAAATCATGCATGTGATTTTCTAGAAATAGTGAACAGGATATCCAAGCAGTTGTGAGGCTTACAAATTATCTAGGCTGAATAAGTCACAAAATCATAAGGTTGCCCTAGACCCATTAGTATAATATTAGTACCGCCTGTCAGACTGAGGCTAAAATCAAGGTCTCGAAGGCTTGAAATGAGGTAATGACTCAGAATAGCATGAAGCCATAATAAGTTGACTTACCAAATAAATCCACTATCTAAATTTTTAAGGAAACTTTTTTAAATCGTCTAAAGCCAAGTTCTGTCAGGACCAAAGCCAAACTCAGAATACTTGAAACAACAAGATAATTGAACCAGACATTGCTATTATCAATAAAAGGAGGTTCTCGCAGAATACCGTAATTTCCTCCAGTCAGATGATTCACTCCAACCAAGAAGAGATCCAGCACAAAAGTATAGACCACAATACCAGTCAGACTGAGATTATCCCTGTTAAAGTAATTAAGCAGATAGGTTAAGCCATTGGCAAAGAGAGCAAAGTGACCAACCAAGAAGGAAATTCCTGTAATATGCGGAAAGGTATAAGGATCCATGACTGGATAACCCAAGGCAAAAATTGCCCCGCTAAAGCCCATCAGACCGATGTACTGTTTAAACGGCCATCTGGCTGGCAAAAAAACTAGCCCAATCATCGCTAGGCGGCAATGATAGAAAGGCAGACTGTAGTCCAGCGGAATACGGCAAACCAGATACCAACCATAGAGTGCTAATAATTGAGCCAATTGGATCCCCTTAAAAAGGCGGATATAAGCGACGTTTTGATGATAACGATAGGACAGCCAAATCAAAAGAGCCATCCCCAAGATAATCATGCCATACCAGAAGCCCGAAATGATCGGTACGGTTGTTTGCTGAGTCGTAAAAAAATTCTGCCAAAATTCTGTCACAATAGCTATCTCCTCTATCTAAGACACAAAGGGCCTCCGTGGACACAGCTAAAATAGGAGATTCGACGCAGAGTCCTAAAGACTCTAGGAGAAGCTAGCTTTTTAGCCAAGTCCGCAGCCCATGTTCAATTAACTCTATGCTTCCAAAGCCTTGACAACCTTGTCTAAGTGCATGGAGTTCGATCCTTTAAGTAAAATTTGATCAGCCGGTTGCAAGAGAGTCTTAACCTGCTTAACCAAGTCCTCAAACTGATCCTCTTGGCCTGTTTTCTTGAAATAATAGACCTTGCCAAGCGGGAACATCTGGCTGGCTAATTGAGCCAGCTCCGCAATATCTTCTCCATAGCAAATTAGATAATCCAAATCCTCTGGGTTGATGGCCATAATCATATCACTGTGCATCTGAACCGAGTTTTCTCCCAGCTCTTTCATATCAGCCAAAAGAGCAATCTTCCTTCCGCCCTCATTAGCCGGAATGGCTAGGAAGGTTTCTAAGATCAATTTCATGGCTGTCGGATTGGCATTATAAACATCAGCTAAAATGTCAGCTCCGTTACTGGCCTTCTTCCACTCCGTTCGGTTTTTAGTCAGCTTCAAATGCTTCAAGGCTGAAGCAATAACCTCATCTGCTACTCCTTCAAGCTGGCCAACATAGGCCGCCAGCATAGCATTAGTGGCATTATACTTACCTGTAACAGGCAGTTCAATCGGATCGTCCATAAAGTTGACTGCAAACTGCAGGCTGTCCTTACGTTCGACTAACGTTGTCAAGAAAATATCTTGGTCTGGACCAAAGCGGACAATCTTTTGTTTGCTGGGTAGGAAAGCATTGATGATTTTGTCCGCTGGGGCAATCAAAGTCCCATCTGCTGCCATACCATTGACAATCTGCATCTTCCCTTGAGCAATCTTCTCACGACTGCCAAAAAATTCCAGATGAGCTTCACCGACTAAGGTCACGATGCCAATCTTAGGCTGAGCAATCTTGGACAGCAAGTCAATATCACCCAGATGGTCCTGCCCCATCTCAAGGACAATTTTCTGGGTATCATCTGGCATATGGAGAACAGTATAAGGCAGACCAATTTCATTATTGTAATTGCCTTGAGTCTTATAGGTCTTATAAGTCGTCGCCAAAACATCATGAATCATATCCTTGGTCGTCGTCTTACCATTTGAACCCGTCACTGCAATCACATCAACTGCCATCTTTTCCAAGTAATATTTGGCTAGGGACTGAAAGGCAGACAAGGGATCCTTAACCAAGATATAAGGCACTTCATCCAGTTCAATGCGGGAAAAAGTTGCTACAGCTCCATTTTCAAAGGCTGTCGGAATGAATTCGTGACCATCACGAGTCCCCTTGAGGGGTAAAAAGAGGTCGCCAGAAGTAATCTTGCGACTGTCAAATTCAATAGCATGGATGGGAAAATCCTCAAACTGGGAAACATCATTGCGTGCCCCGACTACTTCAGCAATTTCATATAAACTTAATTTCATTAGTATTCCTTATTCTTATAGTATAAAAGTGATTTTCTCTGAAATTATACCACAAAAATCTGACTCAAAATAGGCCATGCCATTGAAAGCGACTAAGAAAAGACGAACAATAATTATGGAATTCTCTGAAAATCTAGGAAAACTCCTGCAAACATGCTAGACTAGAACTGTATTCAAAATACAGAGTAAGTGATTTGCGTTAAGTGTATGTGAATGGGATGTTGTCACATAACGAAGCAAGAGCGCGGTAAATCACTGCATCCGCTGTTTTTAATTAAGGACGCTCAATCCTGATTTTCTCATTTTTAGGACTGGAGCGTCTCCATTTTAAACAGCTCCACTTAATTTAGAATAGGAGCTTTTTATGTTTTCTAAACCCTTTTTTCCAAAATTATCAACCAAACACTTGGTTAGCTTGGCTATGCTCATGGCTCTGTCTATCGTGATGGGAAAACTGTCCATTCCTATCATTCCCCAGCAATTGGTCATCAGCTTGACTTTCATCATCTCAACTATGATCGGTGCTATCGGCGGTCCAGCCTATGGATTTATTATCCTAGCCTTGATTGATCTGATTGATATGATGACAGCTGGAACAGCCAACTTCATTATCTGGTGGACCCTGCTGGAAGCTGTTCAAGGTGCCCTCTACGGCTTCTTTTTCTATAGAAAACCACTAAGCTGGACCTCTAAAAAAGACTGGGCCTATGTCAGCGTAGCAACGCTAATCATTATGGGCATTGGAAGCTTTATTTTTACACCTCTTTTGATCCAAATCTACTACAAAGTGCCTATTGCCGCCCAATTTATCTCAGGCCGCTGGTTAAAAATCTTTGAAATTCCAATCCGTGTCATTCTAACTATGCTAGTGATGACCCAGCTGCAAAAGTTAAGAGACTGGCGACAATTAATTAATATTAATCCAAAATAACCGTTATAAAATCTCGATTTTTAATAAATTTCTCTGTCCAGTAAACAGTTTCATTAGAAAAGCACCCTAACCGTGCAATTATTTTGGTTAGGGTGCTTTTCACTTTTAAATTTTTATTCTTTAGTGTCTATTTTAAGAAAAGTATAGCACTCTGGCAGTTCCTTATGATTAATCCCCATTTTTATTTTGGACAGTCACAGTATTATATAAAGCTTTACCAGCCTTAACATCTTCCCATGTTCCGATTTTAACACCTTCTGAATAGTAACCATCTAAAATACCTTCGTGTTGTAAAATGGTCTGCTCATAGGCTACTTTAGAATTCCACTCTGTGATATCAACATCTGCTAGAGATTTATGTAGAGCCGTAATTGGATCCATATCCTTTCCACCAGATGTGAATAAGGTCCCGTGAGAATTCAATAAGAAACCATTTCGTAAAGCTTTATCGCCAATTTTTTTAATTTCTTCAGCAACATATTCTGCTAGTTCTTCAGAACACATAGGGTGCCAGTCCAATGTTCGGATTTCTTTTAATTTTTGAGTTGCTTCTGTCAAGTTTGGCATACTTAGCCCAATAGTAGCCCAAAACATCGACTGATCAGCATGTGAATGGAATACGCATTTAATATCTGGATTAACATCATAAATTGCTTCATGCATATTAATTTCACGCGTAACCTTGCCATTACCTGAAAGAATTTTTCGAGTATGTGGTTCAATTACCAAAATTTGATCAGCTGTTAAATGGCCTAAATAAGCTTCCGACATCATTGTTGGAGTCATTACGTAATAGTCGTTCCCTTCTTCATCTGTCACACGAATACTAATATTTCCGCCAACAATATTGGTATCACGACGATCCATAACTGTTTTAACAACTTTTGCTAAATCTTCACGTTCATATTCAAATGGAATACGACCTGCTGGATATCTCATAACTAATCGACCTTTCTATTTTCCTTTAGATTCATGTATTACTTTACTTCTTTCCAGTACAATCTTTTTCTTTTCCAAATAGTTAGGGAACAAAATAGACGTTCCCTCTTTATTTACTAGTAGACCCAATACAATCACAAAAATATTTAACCAATATAATTTTGTGTAAATAGCTACTATAAATAGTAAAAATGCCAGAAAACTTAGGAAAGTCCAAAATGCTTTAGATCTTACAGTCATACTCAGTCCCTTCTAAAAATTTACTAGTCTTTGTATTTATTTGTTGGAATTGGATTTTTCTTAAATCCCCTGTATAAAATATAGAACAAAGCTAACAGTGCCACAAAACCAACAATTGCCATAACATTGCCGCGACCAGCCCAGCCTGCTAAGAAGCGGAAATCTGGTGCTTCGATAGAACTCCATGAAACTTCTGATCCCTTAGGAACATTGATAGCACCAGTACTCTTGGCTAATTTTGTAAAGATGCCTGCAAAATAAGTTGATCCATATAAAAACAGCGGTTCATAGATAATACCTAGGACAAGCATTCTCAATAGATTGCCACCTGTCAACAAAAGACCACCTACACCTAGGCAATAGTTAATGACACCAGCAAGAGGCAAGATCTCATTGCCTGGCAACACCGCAGAAAACAGAATAGATACAGGAATCAAAAGTACCATCGTTACCCAAAGTTCTGTACTTTGACCAACAATTGGCCAGTCTAAACCAATAACAAACTCACGACCTTTTACATGTCTCTTCATGAAGTCGCTCATTGTGGTACCAAATGGCGTCAACGCATCCATGAAGAATTTAGCCATTACTGGAAAGATTGCCATTACAGCACCAGTTGTGACTGCAAGATTCAATGAATTAGCAATCCCGTATTGTCCAATCAGTCCTAGAAGCAAGCCAATAATTGCCCCCATCACAACAGGCTCACTCAAAATTCCAATTTTACGTTTTAAGGCATCGGCATCCCATTTTTTATTAAACACTGGGATATAATCCATCAATTTATTGACAGGACTCATAATAACAGCAGTAAATGTCTCTATGTGTGTTACAGTTACACCCTCGTAACCTAACATATCTTTAATTTCATCTGCCCACATATCTCCCAATTTCAGAGCGATAATGACCTGAATACCAGCAACAATAAAGCCCCAAACAAGATTACCAGAGAATTGATATACAATGTAACCAGTCAGAGCAACTCCCCATACATTCCACATATCTGCATTCAATGTTTTGGTCATTTTACTAAGCAGCATAACTAAGTTAATCCCAAGTTCAACCGCAAAGAATGTAAATGCAAGTGGCCAAGCCCAAGTAATTGCTGAAGCTCCTGTCCATCCAAAGTCAACAACTGGCAAGTTAATCCCTGTGTTTTTCGCCAAGGCTTTCGCTGCTGGACTAACTGCTGCAGTTAACTGATTAATAGCTAAGCTCATCCCAATAAAACCAGTCCCTAGATAAAGACCTGACAGCAGAGCTTTAGAAGGTTTCATTCCGAAGATTAAACCCAGAATAGCAATAAAGATGGGAATAAGAACAGTAGATCCAACTCCCAATATTGCTTGAACAATATCATTCCAGTTCATAATAAATTCCCCCTGAGAATTCTATAAATTTTAATTATACTTACTTATATTTTTCAACGACTTCTTTAATACGTTCGTTTGCCCCATCTTGTCCCATACCTGTCAGCCATGGCAAGCCGACCATTCCAACAACATCATGTTCATCAAGTACTTCTTGAAGTTCTTTATTCGCTGGGGCAATGCCGATATATATGATGATACTTGGATCGCTTTCAATAGTTGATTTAGCTGTTTCAATAGGTTTAGGAGCTGCCTTAGCATATCCATCTAGTCCTACTGAAGTCAGATATTCATTCACTTTATTCGTTACTTGGGGGCTTGTAGCGACACCCGAACCACAACACACCAGAATTGTTTTCATAATAGTACTCCTTTTATTCTTCAAAATTGCTGACAACCAAATCGTACATTTCTTCTTTGGTTGTAACGTTTTTAAATTTATTCACAAATTCACTATCTTGAAACGCTGCTATCATATTTGCTAATAATTGTGGCTGCTTCGACCCATCTTTGATTCCTAAAAACAGGAAATCTCTGGAAGACATTTCAGCTGCATCGCCCATTTGCCTAATCTCTAAGACGCCGTTGTTCCTTGCAATGTAGATAAATGGCTCTTTGATATACTTACTATCTACATGTGGGAATGCAACAGATATCTCAGGAAATTGTAATCCTGTCGGATATGATAACTCTCGCTTCTCTAAACCAGCAATGTATCCTAATTCTGCAACACCTTTTTCTATAACTCTCATTCCTATTAAGTCGAACAGCTGTGCCTCATCGGATACAATAACATCCAAGTCAATCAAATCTTCTTTGAACATTTCACTAATCATGGTAATCTCTCCTCCCTTGAATGATATCGCTTACATCTTTAATTATAATCAAAATAATTCATAAGTCAATCATTTTCGAAACTTTTTTGAATGTTTTTTTTTGAAGATGATTATTTATTGATTATTGATTCATTGTATACTATAATAAAAGCAAATACATTAACGAGAGGTATAGAGATAGTGATTAAAAATATTCGATGGAATAAAATCATTGATTTAATCAATATGAACGGAGGAATGATGACAACTTCTGAAATTGCTTCCATAACTGGGGTGTCTGAAGTCACCATTCGCCGCGATTTAAAACAATTAGAAGAACACGGAAAACTAAAACGCGAGCATGGTGGAGCCTTATCCATTGATCGTTCAAGACATATTGAATTTTCAACAGATGAGAAACTGCTACTTAATGTCGAAAAGAAAAATAGTATAGGAAAAAAGCTAGGTAATTTAATTCCCAGCAACTCCACTGTATATCTCGGTGCAGGTACCACACTTCTTTTAGCAATACCGCACTTAGCCACTAAAAATATACGATTTGTCACCAACAGTTACCCTGCTTTTCAAGCACTATTGGAATATGACAATCAGATCGTATTAACTGCCGGTGAGTTTTATAAAAAAACCGGCGAGTTTTTAGGACCAATTGCCGAAGCTTCTTTTAAAGACCTAAACATTGACTTTGCTCTCTGTTCAACAAATGGTATTAGCAAAAATAGAGTTACAACAAGCAATTCTACACAGGGAAGCATACAGTTAACCGCTATGGAATGTGCGGATAAAAAAATCATTGTAGCAGATACATCAAAAATTGGAATATCTGATATGATAACATTTGCTCCTCTGGAAGCATTTGATAGCTTAGTCAGCGATGATAACTGGGATCCCATAAAAAAAGAAGAGTACTCAAAATATGTCAATATATTATAATGTCTGGAAAGGAATCTTATATGATTATCACACTTACCATGAACCCTTCTGTAGACTACCTCTATAAAGTTGATAGCTTATCTCCAGGGAAATTAAACAGAGTAAATTTAATAACCAAAATGGTAGGAGGAAAAGGAATTAACGCTGCACGCGTTTCTGCAATACTTGGCACAGAAGCCACTGCTATCAGTATTATTGGCGGAATGAATGGAGATTACATCCTTTCTCAAACAAAAAATGATAAGTTCACATCAGATTTTATTCGTACAAATGATGAAACTAGGAACTGCTATGTCATTTTAGATAAAGAAAATATGAAAACAGAAATAAATGAATTAGGAGCAAGCGTTACTCAATCGGTTTTAAATGAACTGGATGGAAAAATTGAATCTTATGTTAAAACTAAAAAGGTCACAGCAATTTCAATTAATGGCAGCCTGCCACTAGATTGTCCGCGTCATTTTTATTCTGATTTAATACAAAAAATCAGGGGATTAAATCAGAATATAAAAATTTTGTTAGATACTTCCGGTAATGCATTAAAGGATTGCCTAGATTCAGGTTTTCTACCAGATATTATTAAACCTAATGAAACTGAGATTGCTGAATTACTCAATACGAAAATAACAGCCGATGTGGAAACACTGCAAAAAAACATTATGTCTGATGAGTTGCTTTCTAATATCCCTGTCATTTTTGTATCATTAGGGGCTAATGGATCACTTATCAAATATGAAAATGAATTCTATCAAATTACATTTCCAAAAGTTAATGCTATTAATACGCAGGGATCCGGTGATGCAACCGTTGGAGGTATCTTGTCTGCTATTGATAAGAACAGATCCTTTGTTGATGTATTAAAATATGGTTCCGCAGCAGGAACTGCTAATTCATTAGATGTTAAAACAGGATTTCTAGAAAATAGTGTATTTGATTTAGCTTATCAAGACGTTTCAGTATCAAAATTAAAATATTAATAGCTATCGAAATGTGACATGTGCACGCTTTTTTTCTATTTTTAATGAGCTAAAGAAGTTACCACATATATTGTACTCAAAGTGGATAATAATGCTCACTTGTTAAACGAGTAGTTTATTTGCTTTATATCTATCGGAGCGAGACAAGCTAAAATCGCAGCAAAACAGCCTAATAAATAGCAATTAGGCTGTTGTTTAACTTTTATAAGGTTAATGGCCACTAAACAGGGGGACTAAAAAACTTCACCACATTCGTGATGAAGCTAAAGTTTATTAATCCTCTTTCATCAAGGTTTCTTTGGAATGATTCTTCCACCAGGATGATAATATCGAACCAGAGATATTATGCCAAATAGAGAAAATGGTTGAAGGAATGGCTGCTTGGGGAGCAAAGTATTTAATGGCCAGTGTTGCTCCTAAACTTGAATCCTGCATACCGACTTCGAAAGTAATGGCTTTTTGCTGAGGTTCTTTCAAGCGCAGTAACTTAGAAAAGCCATAGCCTAAGCCATAACCACAAAGATTATGCAGCATCACAACAGGAATAACTAAAGCCGTTGCTGAAGTAAAGATATTAGCATGATTAGCTGATACGACTGCACCAATAATCAAAAGGATAGCTGCTTGTGATATCAGAGGCATCAGTTTAATAACTAAATCAATTTTATGAGCTAAAAGCCGATGGACGATAACCCCCAAAACGATTGGAACAACAACAATTTGGAGCGTTGATAGAAAGAGCTTAGCCGCCGGTACTGCAATAAATTGACCTGCCAAAAGGGACAGGAGAGTCGGCAGCATCAAGGGGGCAAGCAAGGTCGATAAGACTTCGATGGAGACATCTAAGGCAACATCTCCACCAGCAAGAAAGGCCATAACACTGGATGATGTCCCACTAGGGCAAGAGCCAACTAAAATAACCCCAGCTGCTGTTGCCCCCTTTAGGTGGAAAAGCAGACAGAGCAGCCAAGCCAAGCCCGGCATAATGATATAGTGGGCTACTGTCCCCAAAATGACAGGAATAGGTCTTTTTGAGATACGAACAAAATCCTCTGTCGTCAAGGTCAAACCCATCCCAAACAGAATAATTCCCAGTAGATAAGATGTATTGGGAATAACCCAAGTACTCGTTTGCGGCAGGACATAGTTAAACGCTGCCCAAATGATAACAATGACCGTGAACCATTTGCTAAGCCATTTGCTAAACTGTTCAACTTTTTGCATAAGAACCTCCTATAAGATATTAAGCCTTTAAACAACTCAAAGCAATTAGAAAACCAGATAAAGAATCACTAAAAATTCTAGAAAGGTAAGCCTAATTTCACAGAGTGTAGGCATGTTTAATTAATAAGAATACCCCTATTGTACTCCTATTTGTTGTAATTTTCAAAATATTTTTTAAATTATCTTTTCAAAAATCTAGCAGAAATTTTAGCAAATTCAATATCCTTTTCCAAAAACATTTCAAACAAGTGCTAACTACATCCTGTTCCAAAAGAAAAAACGAAGACAATTCTCCGCTTTCCATTTTTATAATAAGTGACTTTCTCGTTTGTCAAACACTTCCTGAGCCAGATGGGCCAGCTCAGTAATCAACTCTTTATATGGAAGACCCATGTTTTCCCAAAGTAGGGGATACATTGACCATTGGGTAAAACCTGGCATGGTGTTAAGCTCGTTGAGATAAATCTCACCGCTCTCAGTTAGAAAGAAATCACAGCGAGACAAACCGCAGCCACCGATAGCTCGGAAGGCCGTCTCAGCGTAGGTCCGCATCTTGGCCATAATCTCCTCAGATACCTTGGCTGGAATGTCCATAGTAATCTTGTTATCGATATACTTGGCCTCGTAATCGTAAAAGGCCACATCTTTGACGACTTCACCAGGCTGAGTCGTTTTAATCTGGCTATTACCCAAGATCCCAACTTCAATTTCACGCGCATTGACACCTTGCTCAATCAAGATGCGGCTGTCGTATTTGAGGGCTAGTTCAAGGGCAGCACGCAATTCCCCATCATTTTCAGCCTTAGAAATCCCCACAGAAGATCCCATATTAGCCGGTTTGACAAAGACGGGATAGACAAGCTTGTTAGCCACTTGGTCAATAGTGGCTGCCATATCCTGTCCCTCCATATAAGTGACATAAGCTACCTGAGGAACACCGGCTGATTCTAAAACATGCTTAGTGGTAATCTTGTCCATAGCAACACTAGATGAGAGGACATTCGTTCCCACATAGGGCATCTTCAACACCTCAAGGAAGCCTTGAATGGAACCATCTTCCCCCATAGGTCCGTGAAGAACAGGGAAGACAATCGCATTTTCCTCATAAATATCACTAGGTTTGATAGTCTGACTAGCAATCACAGTCGCATTAGTCATGAGCTTTTCTGCTTCGCTAGGCTGACTGGTAAATTCTTGCGTCTTGATAAAATCACCAGCTTGGGTGATAAAGTAAGTCTTGACAGTAAACTTATTATAGTCAACGGCACGCATAACGCTTTCAGCCGATAAGACCGAAACCTCACGCTCTGCCGAACGTCCACCATACAATAAAATCAGAGTTTTCTTTGACATGATTTCTCTTTTCTAGCAAATTATTCGCCCTTTATTATAGCATAAATTGCAGGGAGTTTGGAATCGGTAGATAAAACCGCTCCGTAAGCGTAAACGATGTCAAAAACGCCCAGCATAACCGTACTGAGCCTTTTTCTACCTCGTGTTGAAATACTGCTATATCATAAAACAAAAGTGGGGGGAAGCAAATTTGAGCTCACAAATACTTTGGAAAGAATCCTATCGTAGCTTGCCAAGACCGCAAACTATCAGACAAAATTTCTTGCCAAGCTATTTTTTTATAACGATTATTAGGCTGGTAGGCAACCGTCAGCATGTGACCGCTATGGTTTAAAACCAGTTTTTCTAAATGATACATCTGATCTTTTCTTTGCGCCCATCGCTCTGAAATTTTTTCAATAGATTCATTAGCTGGCCAGATTTCATCCTGCTTACTTCCTATCAATAAGAGATGCCCTTGAATGGTCTCAACTGGAATATAACTATCTGCCTGATAATGAATTTGCGGTTTTCTCGATAATTTACTTACCAAAAAATCTCTGAGCAAAAATTTAGTAAAAGGCTGCTCCTGTCCTCGATAGACCCAAGACGAATGGCCCGAGTTGCGATAACCCTTCATACCTTCAAGTACAGCACAAGAGGGGGAATTAACAACAATACATTTGAATCTTGGAAAAAAGCAGCCGCCATCAGAGCTAATTCGGCCCCTTTGGACCGCCCATAAATCCCAATTCTTTCTTTATCAACTTGAGACATAGAGCTAAGATAAGGTAGGATTTCTTCCATAAAACCTAAGTCAATTCTATCTAAAGCTTCAGGAGTGCCCTCCAAACCAAAATAGGCTACAGCTAGAGTAACAAAACCATGACTGGCCAGTAATTGAGCTATATTTTGGGCTTTTTCAATCCGACCGTCGCTGCCGCTCAATACAACGATAGCTGGTAAATTGCGAGCCTTTTCTGGGTAAAAAAGTCTGGCTTTAGCTTGGGAAAAGGAAACATCTTGCCTACTGATATGAAGCAATTGATAATAACGCTGAAACCTCAGTTCTCCCAGCTTTTGCTTCCCTTCGAACACTTCCAAAAGAACGTCAAAACGTTCATTTAATGGAATGTCTTCTAAACGCGAAGGCAAGTTCATCTTCCTTATTTTGTCTGGCCTACTGTTAAAAAACAGCCCCATAGGATACTGACCTTGATAGGAACCAGACTGGCAAACAGTTTCGTTAAGGCTGATAGAGCCTTGCTGATCCGAATAGTAAAGGCCGCTAGCTCGCCATGGAACTAGGTAACTTAAGTCCATGGGAGCATTGATATTGTAGTAATTTTCAAGAGTCATTTCTAACCGATAGGAACTAAATGGCTTTAACCCACTGATGATGAGATCAAAAGTGCTATCAGCCAGAACACTGTCGCTAATAAGTCTAATTTTCATTACTCCAGCCTTCTTGATTTTTCTGTGCTAAAGCATCCCAGACACCTTCTACATCCGACATCAACTGTCTTACTCCTTCTAAAAAATGTTCAGGATAAGCTGCGAAAATCTTTTGCAGCTTTTGCCTTAGAAACTCATGCTGGTAGAGGTGTATCTGATAAATTTCCTGCCCTAATTCTGTTAAAATCACGCCATAGGCACTCTTCTTATATGGCGAAAGTTTCTTTTGCAGATAGCCTTTTAGGACTAACTTATTGACCAGCTGGGTGACAGCGCTGCGGGAAATTTGCCGTTTTTTGGCAATCTGTGATAAACCAATACCGCTCTCTTGTCCAACTAAGACTAGCAGATGAACTTCAGCCATCGTCAGATCTTTATTAGGTATATGGTGCTGCTCCTGCTCCAGTTTTTTATATCTTTCTACAAATATCTGCAAGTCTTGGCTCAAATCGAGTATCTTATCTGCCACTGTTTTTCTCCTTGTTTTGTTAAACTACTTAACAAAATAGCAAAGATGCAGTAGGTTGTCAAATTTTTTCTTGACATACAAAAGTAGACAGCGTATACTTTATTTATAAAGTAGTCAATGTATACTTTTTTTGAGAAAGGAGATTATGTGAAACGAAATACAGCACAGCTCAAGGAAAATTTGATTCAAACAGGAATAGAAGAAATTTGCCAGCATGGCATAGATAATCTATCGCTAAGGACCGTCTCACAAAAATGTGGTGTCACACATGGTGCTCCCTATAAACACTTTGGCAGTAAAGATGGTTATCTCAGAATCGTTCTATCACGTCTCTCTAATTTCTGGGCCAATGAGATGACCGTAAACATCAAGTCATCCTCACCAGCGAGAGATGAATTGATTCAAATGGGATTTAACTTTGTTTTAGCCGCACAAAAAAATCCTTATGTCTTTGAAGCTCTTTTTATTAAATATCCTTTTAAATACATGGAGCTTTCTGAAGATACTATTTTAGCAGACAAAGACTTACCCGGTTTTGATGCTTTTAAGCGTATTGTTCTCAATTTAAGACAGGAGGAAGGATTCCACAATAGTGAAGCTGAAACCCTTTTTCACTTCTGGAGCTTCATTTCTGGTCTGGCCATTTTGTCACAAAGTCCTATTGGAACGGACTTTTCACAAGCATCTCTTCGAACCATGATCGAAAATATGCTTGACATTTACATCAAAGGAGAAAACGCATGAATATTTTAATGATTACCGCTCACCCTAACCCACAAAGTTTTAATGCCTATATTGCAAAACAAGTGCAAGAAAACTTAAATAAATCCCATAAACTTCGGGTAATAGACCTCTATGCTGAAGGATTTGATCCCATTTTGCGTTTTGATAGTAGACATCGTAGGCGTGACTTGGCCTCTGATCCTGAAACCGCCAAATATCGTGATTTGGTAACTTGGGCAGACCAATTCATTTTTATCTTTCCCATTTGGTGGTCGGGAATGCCGGCAATGCTCAAAGGCTTTATTGATCGGGTCTTTGTCGCCGGTTTTGCCTATCACAACACTAAGACCGGCCTGAAGGGCCATCTCAAGGGCAAAGCGTGGATAATTATCACACACAACACCCCGTCCTTTATCACCCCATTAGCACAAGATTACGGTAAAGTTCTGAAAAATCAGATCCTTAAATCCTGTGGCATTTCACCCGTTACCATTAGTCAAATTACGGGTGTTGAAAAAATTTCTGATCAGGAGCGACAAAAAGCCTTAAATAAAATTATTCAAAAAGCAAAAAATCTATAACATAAAACGAGGCTGAAACAAACGTTCAGCCTCGTTTTAATAACCTTAGATATAACAGATTAATGGATACCACATTAACGATTATAATTCTGTTCGATTCTCGATAGCACGAAGGAGGGTAACCTCATCAGCGTATTCAATATCACTGCCGACAGCCAGTCCACGCGCTAGACGAGTAACCTTAATACCCGCCGGTTTAAGAACACGAGAAATATACATGGACGTTGCTTCCCCATCAGCTGTAGCATTAGTCGCCACGATGACTTCGCTAATTTCGCTATCCATCAGACGATGAATCAGTGACTTGAGATTGATATCATCAGGTCCTACACCATTCATCGGAGAAATAAGGCCGTGCAGGACATGATAGAGACCGTGGTACTCTTGGATTTTTTCCATAGCTGTCACATCCTTGCTCTCCTCGACGACTAAGAGAGTTGATTTATCTCTAGTTTCGTCGGTACAGATGACACAGGGATCCTCCTCAGTTAAATTACCACAGACCGAACAATAGGTCAGCTCCCGTTTAGCCGCTAAAAGGTTCTTAGCGAAATCATTGACATCTTCATCTGACATACCAATGGTATAGAAAGCCAGTCTGGTTGCAGTCTTGGTTCCGATACCAGGCAGCTTAGAAAAACTATCTATCAATTTTGCAATAGGTGTTGGATACAGCACTTCTCTCTCCTTCAACTAAAAAGGTCTGGAAATTCTTCCAGCCTTTCTATTATAGCGTTTATCTTTCTTAATGGCCACCACCATACATGGATTGATAAAGATTTAAAATTTCACGCGCAATATTTTGGTGAGCCTTGGTTTCTGAATTAGCAGCATGCGGATACATAACCGCTACGGCCACACGAGTACCATCGTTAGCTGTTGCATAGGCAACAACATTGAGATTTACAGTTGGAACAGTATTTCCATTACCATCACTAGCAAAAGTTTCAGCTGTACCAGTCTTACCAGAGATGGAAATCGAACTGCTGGCCATATCTTTACCAGTCGCATAACCAGAAGATGAATTAACCACCGAATAGAAACCTTGTTGAATCAAACTCATTTGGTCATCAGAAATATTTACCTTGTTAAGAACATTAGTATCAACTGCTTGAATTTGATCGCCCAAGCCACCATCAGCATTGTTATTATAAATACCCTGAACGAGGTGAGGAGCGACGCGATTGCCACCATTAGCAACTGTTGCAGCATACTGAGCCAACTGCATAGGCGTATAGCTGTCGAACTGACCGAAGGCTTCTGTTAAGACGTTACCAGGCTTATAGTCCTTGGTCGTGTAGCCCTCGGACTCATTAGGTAGGTCAATACCTGTCTTAGTTCCCATACCATACTCAGCATAGACACTGCGAAGTTTCTCCATTGTGCTGTCAACACCATCATCGCTAAGACTCATTCCAGGATAGTAGTCTTGTCCCATCATCTTAAGAGCCACTTGAACCATATAAGTATTGGATGAATATTCCAAAGCCTGAGTAGCTGTGATAGAACGACTGCCTTGGTCGGTAAACCACGATTTGATAGGATTAGAACCATTGACACTGATGGTTTGGTCGGTCAAGGTTTGATTGCCTTCCAGCACACCAGATTCCCAACCAGCTGTTAAGGTTGCTCCTTTGACCACAGACCCCGGAACAAAGACGTTTGTGACATTGCCCAGAGCATTCGAGGATAGTTGACCGGTATCTTTGTCATGAGCCAGACCAGCCATGGCCAGGACGGATCCTGTATCAGCATTGAGGGCAACCGCATAGATCCCTTCCGAATTAGCTGCTGTTCCAGAAGAAACCTCTGAGCCATAGAATTGGTTGAGAATACCTTCAACACCATTTTGGAAGCCAAGATCAATTGTCAGTTTCAGATTATTGCCCTTGCTTCCCTTGGTTGTTTGTTTAGTCTTAACAACATTTCCATCATTATCGACACTAATTTTTCTTGTTGTTCGACTCCCTTGAAGAATATCCTCATATTGCTTTTGCAGGTAAGACGTTCCTACACGGTCGTTAAGAGAATAGCCCTTAGCCAAGTATTCCTTGGCCGTTTCTTCTGGCAGACCAGTCTTCTCACTTGACAGTGTTCCGATAATATCTGACAGAGATGAAGAAGAGGTTGTTACTTCTTGATTCCAGTCTGTCCCAATACTGATACCGCGCAATTTAGATTTATTAGCAGTAATATAGGCAATCTGATCATCTGTCAAATCTCCAGTTGTCAGATTGACGGTACTGAAATTGGAAGCGTTATTCATCTGATTAAAGATGTAAACCTTTTTGAGCGTTTCCTCCGAATAATTAATCTTACTCTTAGGGACTGCATCGACTGCATTCTTATAAATATTCGATTCGGTCAAATTATTACCATAATTATCGAACTTTTTCTTATCAGGAAGTTTATCTACCACTGATTGATAATGTTTCGGATTGGCCAAGTAATAATCCCGCTTCTGACGATTCGTCACTTTGGTTTCAGTTAAATTAACCATTTTAGCTAAATCATTAGCATTTTTAAGAATATCAGCAGCTGTTGCCTTATTACTGCGCGTGTAGGTTACAACAGTCTTCTTTTCATTATCAACCAAGGGTTGTCCTGTCGCATCATAAATCTGCCCCCGTTCAGAAGACTGCTTAACCGTATAAGTGGTCTGTTTATTGAGCTTACCTAAATAAAAAGAATGGTGGCTAATCTGCATATAAGCTAAGCGACTAATGAGCACCGTCAGCAGAGTCAAAACCAAGGCAAAAATAATATAAAGACGGCTGGTTAAGCTAGAAAGAAAACCCGTTCGCTTTCTCAGTTTTTTTCGAGTAGTTCTAGCCAATGTTTTTTCCACTTTGGTTTCAGGTTTATCGCTTTTCTTTTTTCTTTTTTTAAACAGATTCTTCAGATCCATAGTCTCCTCATTTCGATAAAATCTAATGATTTTATTCTATCACAAATCAAGTAAAAAAACTTAGCTTCTCAGTAAGGAATTTTTAAAATTTGATTACCAAAAAGCTAGTTAAAAATCGGATTAAAAGCATTTAAAGGCTGTTCCGTTCGAAAACCAAGATTCCAAATGCTCTAGCTAAAAAAACGGATCAGCAATTCTTTTAGTTACTATTATCACTATTATCTTTACAATAACTGAGACTACTTAGCATTACAGCAAAAGCCTATCGTCTTACGATAGCCAGAAAATAACCTTCTAGGAAATCACATTGTTCATCTTAATTTCCTTAAAAAACTCATCTCAGAAGTTTTGTACAAAAGAAAACAAGCTTGAAACTTTAGATTTCACAGCCTGCTTTTCCTCTATTATCTTTAAACTGATTTTCAGCTTCTTTACTCATAGTACAAGCTGAATCAGTCTTGTAGGGGCAAGAACAAAATCGATTTCTAGAAAGTTGCGATTTTATCTCATTCCCTATTTTCCAAGATAATATTCTTTTGTAACGTTGAGTTTTTCGTCAAATTCAAATACTAGTGGTGGGAAGTTAGGAATTTCAACACCCATGATTTCATCGTCGCCCAAATGCTTGATGTGTTTTACAAGGGCACGGATTGAGTTCCCATGAGCACCAATGAAAACATTTTTACCATCTTTAAGGGCTGGAGCAATTTTATCTTCCCAAAATGGAAGCGCACGTTCCAAAGTAACTTTCAAGTTTTCTGCATCTGGAATAACAGAATCATCAAGTGATGCATAACGACGGTCAGTATGTGCTGAATATTCGTCATCTTTAGCCATAGCTGGCGGCAACACATCGTAAGAACGGCGCCAAATATGAACTTGATCATCACCCCATTTTTCAGCAGCCTCTGCCTTGTTTTGGCCAGTCAAACCACCATAGTGGCGTTCGTTCAAGCGCCATGATTTTTCAACGGGTACCCAAAGTTGATCAGCAGCTTCAAGAGCAAGGTTAGTTGTCTTGATTGCACGTTTCAAAACAGATGTGAAAGCAAGGTCAAATTCAATACCTGCTTCTTTAATCAAGTTACCAGCATCAATCGCTTGTTGTGTCCCTTTTTCTGAAAGATCAACATCTGCCCAACCAGTGAAAAGGTTAGCTTTGTTCCATTCTGACTCACCATGGCGAGCGAAAACCAATTTTACCATTAGTCATTCTCCTTTTAAAATATAGCCCCGAAGGTTAATTTAGGTTACAGCATTACGCTATTACTCCTATATTTTACAAGAAAATCACTAAAAAAGCTAGTCTAATCTCGGATAAAAGTCCCAGTTGAATTGAATCAAACTAAGTTAATCAGCTTGTCACTAGTAAAAAGCGAATATTAGTATAAGAATGTTGCTGAATATTTCGTTTTAACTTGTCTTTAACAAACCGAAATAGTAGAATGTAAGTAATTCCAAACCATCTATTCAAGGAGGACACAATGGTTTCTACAGCAACAAAAATAGGCCAATTTGCTTTTGATAACTGTCTGATGAATGCGGCAGGCGTTTACTGCATGACCAAAGAAGAGTTAGCAGAAATCGAGGATTCTGCTGCGGGTTCCTTTGTCACCAAGACTGGAACCTTAGAAGCACGCTCTGGCAATCCCGAACCCCGCTACGCTGATACTCAATTTGGTTCTATCAATTCTATGGGCCTTCCCAATAAGGGATTCCACTACTACCTCGATTATGTCACAGAATTGCAGAAAGAACCGACAAGCAAGAATCATTTCTTATCTCTGGTCGGAATGAGCCAAGAGGAAACCCACACTATCCTTAAGACCGTTCAAGACAGCGACTACGAGGGCTTGATTGAACTCAATCTTTCCTGCCCAAATGTTCCTGGCAAACCTCAGATTGCCTATGATTTCGAGACGACTGATAGCATTTTAAGCGAGGTCTTCTCCTACTTTACCAAGCCGCTGGGAATTAAGCTGCCCCCTTATTTTGATATTGCTCACTTTGATCAGGCTGCTGCTATTTTCAATAAATATCCATTAGCCTTCGTTAACTGCGTCAATTCGATTGGTAACGGCCTAGTTATTAATGACGAAACCGTGGTTATTAAACCTAAGCATGGATTCGGTGGTATCGGTGGTGACTACATTAAACCAACCGCCCTAGCCAATGTACACGCCTTTTACCAACGTCTCAACCCTTCTATCCAAATTGTCGGAACTGGCGGGGTTAAATCCGGTCGTGATGCTTTCGAGCATATTCTCTGCGGTGCCAGCATGGTCCAAATCGGAACCGCCCTTCATCAAGAAGGACCGGCCATCTTTGAACGAATCACCAAGGAACTCAAGGCAATTATGAAAGCAAAAGGCTACCACAGTCTTGAGGATTTCCGCGGCAAACTCAACTACCTCAACTAACTTAATAAATAAGGCTAAGACAAAAGTTCTCAGCCTTATTTATTTGATCAATTTTATTAGCTAGACACAGTGGTTGGGAAACTACTTATTATGCCATTCTATTTTCCTAATCTGAAAAATCACAAATGATTTGCTATAATGAGCTCAAAAAGCAAGAAGGAGGATAAACATGTCCAAACTACTCTCACCTGCCGAAATAGCAGGCTTATCATTAAAAAATCGAGTGGTCATGCCACCTATGTGTATGTATGTGGTCGATGAAGAAGATGGTAAAGTCACACCTTTTCACCATGCCCACTATGGATCTAGGGCTATCGGTCAGGTCGGCCTTATTATCTTGGAAGCAACCGCCGTTGAACCAGATGGCCGCCTAACAAATAAAGACCTTGGTATTTGGAGCGATGACCACATTTCTGGACTTAAGTCCTTGGTCGATGAACTCCATAGTCTAGGAAGCAAGGTTGGTATCCAATTAGGCCACGGCGGCCGCAAAGCTCAAGATGCTAAGGATAAAATGGCTCCCAGTCCCCTAGCCTACAATGACAACTATGGAAAACCACGTGAAATGTCTCTTGACGACATCAGTCGAGTCCAAAGGGCCTTTATCGCAGGAGCCAAGCGCGCTCAAGCAGCAGGTTTTGACCTAATCGAACTCCACGGAGCCCACGGTTATCTCATCAATCAATTCTTAGAACCCTTAACGAATCACCGGACAGACAAGTATGGTGCTAGTTTAGAAAATCGTTATCGTTTCGTCGGAGAAATGCTGCCAGACATTCGTCAGGTTTTCTCTGGTTCTCTCTGGATTCGCCTGTCAATGACAGCCTACGATGAGTCCGGTCAGCAAAACACCATTGAAGATTGGCAGACTCTTGGCCGTTGGCTTGAAAGGGACGGCCTTGATTGTCTAGATATTTCAACAGGCGGTCTGCTTGATACCCGGCCAAATATCCCTATTTATGGCGGTTATCAAGCTCCCTACACCGCTAAAATGAAAGAGGCTGTCTCTATCCCTGTGACAGCAGTCGGTCTGCTAAATAGTCCCGAACTAAACGAATATCTCTTGCAAACCGAACAGGCTGACCTAATTGAAATCGGACGCGGTCTCATTCGTAATCCTAACTGGCCTGCCTATGCCGCTCAAGTTCTGCATGACCACGATTTCAAGCCTTACAATAATTCCTATCAAAGAGGACAGGTTAAATAAAGTATATAAAAAAGCTTGAGTCGTCCAAGCTTTTTTATATAACTGTTCAAACAGAACCCCTATTATCTGGAGCAAAAGGCTGCTTAATTAATATTAATGGTTGAATCACTTGAAGTCTTTTTTTAAGTTAAATCCTCAAAATCTTCATCTTCGTCTTCGCCGTCCATTTCTCGGTCAAAGTCTCTTTTTTCTTTTTCCGTCATTTCTTGCGGTTTAAAAATTTTAAACATAGAGCCAAAAATCAAAAGTTTAACAAAAGTCAGCCCCAGCAAAATCAATAAGACAATAAAAAATGTTGTTTTAGTCATATTATCTACTTTTCTAAAAAGAGGCTGGGAGCAAATCCCAGCCTCTTCTTGCTATCAAGAAATCATTCTTATTTAACAGCGTCTTTAAGAGCTTTACCAGCTTTGAATGCTGGAACTTTTGAAGCTGCGATTTTGATTTCAGCACCAGTTTGTGGGTTGCGGCCTTTACGAGCGGCACGTTCACGAACTTCAAAGTTACCGAAACCGATCAATTGAACTTTTTCACCTTTTGAAAGGAATTCTTCAATTGATGAGAAGACTGCATCAACTGCTGCAGCTGAATCTTTTTTAGTCAATTCTGTTGCTTCTGCAACTTTTGCAATCAAATCTTGTTTATTAGCCATTTAACTAATCCTCCAAATATTATTAAGCCTTCAAGTCTTCACTTGAGCTTTAACAATGACTATCATATCTGATTTTCCTTGCTAGGTCAAGTATAAAACGTTATTTTAAGCCATTTTTCCCCGTATAAACTAATTTGTAAAAAGTCAGCCAAAACAGAGATTAAGGAAAAATGCAATTTAAAGCATTCAACAAGTCTTAGCTAGCAAAAATTCTCCTAGGTCGGAGAATTTTTATTGCTAGGGAAATTGTCGAAAAACTACTTTCTCTTGTAGATAGCAAAACGTAATTTATCATTAACCAAATCGAAGTCAGTCGCTTTAACATAGAGGCCTGCCTTATTATCCATTTTCGGCAAGTTAAGCACAATGGCTTCCTTCTTGCTATTAACCTCAACAAAATCAGGTAACTGATAGCTAGAAGCGATAAATTTCAAAACATCAGAAATTGGAAGGGACAGAGTCCCAGCAGAAACTGAGCTGACATTAAGCTGAATACTGCCATCTTCCAAGACAACAGGCGTGAAATAAACGTAGAGAGGAACCTGATACCCCAAGAAAGTATAGGTCCCTTCAAATACCACTTCTTTTTCTGTCGCCTTAAAACTGTAACTGTTATTATCAGTCTGATACTGCTTGAGATAAGCCTCGACCGTATCATTAAGCTGATTCCGCGAGGAACTGAAGGTCCCTACCATAACATCCGATTGGCTCTGCTGGCTGCTGATATGACCAGCTGGTTCTCTAAGAGTGCCTATCCGCAAGAAAATGATACTGACGAAAGCAAGATTAAAAGCAAGCAGGGCAAGACAGCCCCACTTCCATAGATTTTTTTTACCATTTGTCTTTTGTTTCATTAATTTTCTCCAAAACAGCATTAGCCATAATCTGGTAGCCAGTATTATTAGGGTGGAAATGATCCTTTTCAAAAAGAGCATCATTTTTAACAGACGTATTAGACTGACTGTCTGAGGCTTCTGCGACTCCTTCCTGACCATCAATGCCCTTATAAAGTAAGTCATTCACAGGAACGAAATAAACATTATCATATTCGTCCGTTACCGCCTGAGTTCCGTCATTCCATGAATCAACAACGTCTTGTATCTGAGTTAGATCGGGAAAGTTGAGATAAAAAGGATTATAGATGCCGAGGATATAAATCGGCAGATCCTTGTTATCCTGACGAGCCAACTCAATAATCTTTCGCAGGCGCTCCTGATAAGCTTGAGCAGGTTTAGTAAAACTATCAAGACTCAAGTCTGCTAGATTCTTTCTCAGAACTGCCATGACATCATTGCCCCCGACAGTTAAGGTCATCAGATCAGCCTGTTTCAAATCTTTTTGAATATCAGCCTTATCCTGCATTCTCGTTAAAATCTGCTGACTAGTATTACCAGCTACACCGTAATTTTTTGATGTCACCCGGTAATGATAATCTGTTTCTACCTGCCTAGATAAGATGGGAACAAAGCCCCCTTGATTAGTAGAGTCACCAACTCCTTCTGTCAGTGAATCTCCCAAAGCCACATAGCTAAAAGTACTAACCTTTCTAGAATGTTTAAAATCAGCCTTTGTTAATCGACCTTTAGCGCCGGGCAGGAGAAAATTAAGAATCAAGCCAAAAAAGAGGAGGCAGATGATAAAAAAAGCTGGAGCTAAAAACAATCGCTTATTCATAGCGCACCATAACCGCAAAAGCTCCCTCACCCGTATGAGTTTGGATAATAGATCCGGTTTCTAAAACCGAAATGTGTTCACCATCAACCAAAACTTCAAGCTTATCCTTCATGGTATTGGCCCAATCAGGTGTTCCTGAATAAGAAATACCAATTTCAGCAACCTTACGTCCTCTAGCATGCTCAATAAAACTATCCAACCATTTGACAAAGGTCTTCTGTCCCCGACCTTTAACAACAGGATTTAAGGCAGAATCTCTGAGTTCCATCACCACTCGGATATTCAAAAGGGAAGAAAGCATTCCTGAAACACGCCCAATACGGCCACCTTTAACCAAATTTTCTAAGGTTGAAACCCCAATGAAAAGTTCGGATTTTTTTCGCACTTCTTCTACCTTAGCCAAAACTTCTTCCAGACTAGCTCCTTGTTCAGCCAGAAGGGCAGCCTGAACCACCTGATGCTTCATAGACTGATCAGTAAAGGTTGAATCAATGACCGTCACATTCGCACCAGCAATACTTGCCCCTTGACGAGCGGCTTCAACCGTTCCAGAAAGGCTGTTAGTGATGTGAATAGAGACAATTTGATCCGCACCTTTTTGGACCAAGTTTTCATAAACCTCCGCAAAGACTCCAACGGGCGGCTGGCTGGTTTTAGGCAATTCTTTACTCTGTCGCATCAGATCTAGAAACTTGCCTTCTTCCTTTAAATCATTATCACTATAAATAACCCCATCAATCATAACCGACAGGGGGACAACAGTAATTCCCAAACTCTCTACCAGTTCTGGCTCAATAGTAATTGAAGAATCCGTTACAATTTTAATTTTAGACATTGCTGCTTCCTACTTCATTCTTTCTAATAAAACATTTCCATTATACCAAATTCTAATGGTTTTTGGGTTCTATTAGCCAATTTAAAACTCAAGACTGAGCCAAGTCCTCGAAAGCTTCAAAAATGTCATCCAAAAATTGAATAGAAGGCTAATTTTTAGTCATTAAAGTTAGCCAAATGGCTGAGGTTAAAAAACGAATAGACCTCGTCATAGTCCTCACAAAGAAGAGCACCATCAAGAACTGATTTTGATGAACAAAGAAGCAGCTGGTTTACAGACAAACAAGGTGGAAAAAACACACTCAAAGTCAAATTTAACATGAACGGATTACTTTCTTTATTGACCTGCTGACCATACACATCCCTAGAATTACTAAAAAGATACCAAGGTAAGCCATTAGAACAGTAAAGCCACTTGTCACTTCCCCGTTGATTAACAAGATATCAGTAAAGCAGTCACCAAAGAAAATCCAAGTTGTTGAGGAATAATAGGTTCTAATAAAAGTTAAAATTTCTGATAATTTCAAGGATTTTGATGGATTAAAAAATTATAGACAGGAAAGTTTTGAAAATGGTAGTACTCGATAATTATCATAAATAGCTTTAAATCAAGCTTTGTTGCTTGCCTGGTCACATTTGAGACCTTTGTAATAAACTCGACATGCTTTTTTAATTTTCTAACCTTTTATCCGATTAAAAAAAGTACAAAAGTAAAATTGGGCTTTATCTAGCAAGGATTTTTGACTAGCAATCATTTTGTCTTATTTGCAAAAATCGTTTGCGAGGACAATTTTAATCTCTGAAGCCTTATTGCGTAATCCAAAAACTGTGATAGAATATTTTACTGTTAAAATAAAAATAAAATTTTTAGATAGGAAGTATTATGCAGAAGAACACATTCAGCAAACGTAAAACAAAATTCGCCGGTCTCTGTGGAGCCATCCTTGCTACAACGACCATCGCTATGGGGGTTGGCGCAACCGTTCAGGCTGATGAAACGGCAGCACCATCAGCTACTGATGCAACTGCTCAAGAAACAACCCCTGCAGATACAAAGCAAGACCAAAAAAGCTTTGAAACGACTCCTGTTGATACCAGCCAAGATACACAGGTAACGACACCGACAGGCACTTTCACGATTGCTAGCAGTCCTGCTCAAACAGCTGTAACAGCTGGACAAACTGCTCCCGCAGCAAACGAAAATACTTCAACCGCTGCTGAGGCACCTGTTCAACAAGCACCTGCCACTGCTGCAAGCACTGAAAACAGCAATCAGGCTAGTGTTCCAGCCAGCCAAATGAACACAAATACTCAACAACCAAAATCTGCTGATAATATCGCAACTAAACCAGCAGATACAACTGAGTACGGCAGTGTTGACTTCAATCAAACGTTGACCAGTACAGCAAAAACGGCTCCTGTTACCGATGTTAACTACAACGGTTCTCAGGATGTCTACATCACGGTTGATGATCCAAGCCAACCTTATACACCAAATGCGGATAACATTGCTAAGTACTTGAATGAGTACTTGACACAATTGCGTAATATCAACGGTATCAATGTTCCTGTTCCGCCAGCTAACGATTTGATGAAGAGCTGGGCTCAAGGACGTGCTAACGAGGAAGCTTCCGAAGCTGACAGCATTGATCACCAAACAAAATTGGCCTTCCCTTCCGGTGTTTCTGTCTATTCAGAAGATGGTCATGAAGATTCTCTCTCTTCCATTGCACCAACCAATCAAGCTGGCCAAAATTTGGGCTCTGATCAGGCAACAGCTTACTACTTGGCCCTCAGCTGGTTTGCTGACTACTTCAATATCGCTGGCAGCAAGGATGATGCAAATGGCCTGACATCATTTGGTCATGCCCTTTCTATCCTTTCCAATAGCGGAGACGGTATGGCTCTAGGCTTTGCTAACGGTACGGGGAAAGAAAATGGCGGTTTCTATGCTATGCTGGAATTCGGTAGCAATTCTAATGTGAAAAATGATGATGGTTTTGCTGCTGATACCAAGGATGCAAATGGCAACTGGATCTTGACTTACAACGGTAAACAAGTCCTGTTCTTACCTAAGACAACCTTCCACTATGTTACCAAAGACCCTAATGCTAAACCAGATCCAAACCAAAACAATGGCGGTCAAGCCGATGATCCGGCTGCTGGTAATGGCGCACAAGCTAACGATCCAGCCAATCCTGCAGCTGGCAATTCAGGTAATGGAGCTGCTGGTAACGGCCAAGCTGGTTCTGGCGCTCCTGCTGTAATGCCTAAGACAGCTGAATTGGCTAACAAGGGAGCAGGTATGGGTAGTGCTAATGCATCTGCTACTGCCGCCAAGGGAGATAAGAACCTTCCATCTACAGGTGATTCTGCTCAAACTGCCGTAACAGCTATTGGTGCTGTTATGGTCATGGCTGGACTTGGACTTGCAACGAAACGTAAAATCCAAGGTCAAGACTAAGATAAATTAAGACTACTCTAAAAAACGTTCTTCGTAAAAACAGCGAGGAACGTTTTTTTCTGTCCACTTCAGAATAAGCTTCTTCTCCTACTACTATTAAAGTTCAAGGTTGAGTTAACGATTAAAAACAGTAAAAGCCGAGTTTGATTGCTCGACTTTCTTACTGTTATATCGATCTAGTCCATCATACCTGCTTGTAACTGATACATACGGTGGTAGGTTCCTCGTTTGGCTAGAAGCTCTTCATGATTACCGCTTTCAATAATCCGACCTTTATCCAAGACATAGATACAGTTGGCATCTTGGATGGTAGAAAGACGATGGGCGATGGCGATGGTCGTCCGCCCTTGTCGCATCTTCCTGAGGGAATTTTGGATAACATCCTCGGTCTCCGAGTCAATATTAGCTGTTGCTTCATCCAAAATCAAAACCTTAGGCTGGCTAGCAACTGTTCTAGCAAAGGCTAGGAGCTGACGCTGCCCTGTTGAATAGGTTGAACCCCTTTCGGTTACGGGTTCATCATAGCCCTGAGGTAGCTTTTCAATAAAGTCGTCAGCATCGACAAATTCTGCCGCCGACTTAACTTCTTGGTCAGAAATATTCTGATACATCCGAATATTGGATTTAATGGTTCCATGATAGAGGAAGGGATCCTGTAGGACTAAGCCGACAGACTGTCTAAGCTCCTCTTGTGAATAGTCTCTGATATCATGACCGTCTAAAAGAACCTGTCCTGATTCAAATTCGTAGAAGCGCATGAAAACATTAATGATAGAAGATTTTCCTGAACCAGTTGGCCCGACAAAGGCAATCGTTTCGCCTTTCTTGACGTTAAAGCTGATATCATCGAGAATCTGCCGCTTGCCATCATAGGAAAAGCTAACATGTTTAAATTCGATATTCCCTTGAGTCACCTGCAAATCTCGGTTAGCTTGTTTAGGCTCATAAGTATCACGGTCAATCAAGGTAAAGACCCGACCAGCTGAAACCATAGAGGTCTGCAGAGTCGAGAAGTTCTGAGTAACTGAAATCAGAGGATCAAAGAGACGATTTATATACTGGATAAAGGCATACATAAGTCCAGCTGTGATGCCGATGCTTTGCCAAGTTAGTCCAAAATAGGCCATAAGGACCGCATAACCCAGCAATTTGAGCAAGGACATAGCCGGCCTTAGGAAGATAGAATCCAGCAGAACCGAGCGATTGGCAAAGGCTAAGTGACTGGAATTGATTGCTTCAAATTCACCCTTAAGTCGTTCTTCTTGCCGAAAAGCCTGGATAACCCGGATTCCTTCAATGGATTCAGATAGTTTAGTATTGATATCACTGAGTCGGGCCCGTGTGGCCTCAATCACGCTGGTTGATTTTTTACGATAAAGATCAACCAAAATAAAGATGAAGGGTAGAAAGAAAGCAACTAAAATAGTCAGACGAATATCCAGAACAATCATGGTATAAAGGGTGGTTGTAAAGATAAAGATGGCTGATATAAAGCTGGACAGAATCCCAGTGAACATCTGACTAATGGCCTCGGTATCATTCGTCAGCCGAGAGACAATAGAACCTGCAGGGGTCTGGTCAAAATAAACCATCCCCAGGCGCTGGATATTGTCAAAGGCATCTTGACGAATATCCCGAACAATAGAATAGGCTACCTTAGCAAAAAGGTAATTCCCCACATAAGAGAAAATCATTTGCCATACATAGAGCAAAAAGTAACCAACTAGAATGACTAGCGCCGTCTGACTAACATTTTGGATATAGTGATCAATAAAATAACGGGCCACTAAAGGAATGAGAGTTTGAACGACCGTTGTCAGGAGAAGAAAGATAAGAGCTAAGCTGGTCAACCATTTGTAGTTTTTTAGGTAGGCCATCAGGCGTTTAAAAGTCTGCCACTGACTCATTGGTTTCACTTCCATACTCTCCTCCTTCCATTTCTAATTGTTGTGAAGCGTAAGTTCTTGCATACCAGCCGTCTTGAGCCAGCAAATCTTCATGACGCCCCCGTTCAATGATCTGACCATCCTGCAGAACCAAAATCAAATCACTGTGTACCACTGCACTGAGGCGATGAGCCGTAATCATGGTAGTCTTGCCCTGACGAGTTTCCTTAAGGTGATCAATGATAGCATTCTCCGTCCTAGCATCAACAGCTGATAGGGAGTCATCCAGAATCAAAATTTCAGGATCCATGATCATAGCCCGAGCCATGGCAATCCGCTGTTTTTGACCGCCAGAAAGAGAAACTCCCTTTTCACCAATTAAGGTGTCAAAACCATCTGGCATGGCTGTAATATCATCATAGACCTGAGCCAATTTAGCGGCTTCCTTGATCTGGTCTAAAGTCAAATCTGGATTAGAAAAACGAATATTTTCCAAGATGGACAGAGCAAAAAGAAATTGATCCTGAGGAACGTAACCAATTAGACTGCGGAGGTCTGAGAGTCGATAATTCTTGATATTATGACCATTAAGGCTGATAAAGCCATCTGTAACATCGTATTCTCGCAAGAGCAATTTCAAGAGAGTGGTTTTACCGGAACCTGTTTGGCCGACCAGGCCTAGAGTCTGACCCTTTTCCAATTCGAAATGGATATCTTTCAGGGTTGCATCATCATCATAGCTAAAGCTATTAATCGCATAAGTAATCGAGCCATTTTCAATACTTGCAAGCGGCTGGTCTGCCTCTTGAACATCGCTCTTTTCCGCCAAAAGTTTAGAAATCCGGTCATAGGAAACATTTCCTCGCTGACTGATATTAAAAAGGAAACCAATAGCTTGAAGGGGCCAAACCAACATGTCCAGATAAGTAATAAAGGTAACCAAACTACCAACTGTGACTGTCCCTGCTGTAATCAGGTAGGAGCCGACCAAGAGGGTCAAAACATAAGACATCCCAACAAAAAGCATAGTGACGGGAGTAAACATGCTATTGTACCGCATACTGACTAGGTTCTTTTGAAAGGTCTTCTGGTTAGTCTCAGCAAATGAATCCGACTCTTGGTTTTGATAACCAAAGGACTTGGTTACTTTGATACCCGAAACACTCTCTTGAACTTTGTTGTTGAGGTCCGAGAAAGCAGCCTGAGAAGCCTTGAAAGATTCATGATTTTTGCGACCCAAACGACCCGTAGCTAAAGACATCAGGGGCAGAGGAAGGATAGCAATCAGGGTCATCTGCCAAGAAATCGTAAAGAACATGGTAAAGAGAGTCACTAAAGCCGTAATTGACGCATCTACTGCCGACATGACCCCCGCTCCAGCCAACATAGTCAGAGAGTTGATGTCATTAGTAGCATGAGCCATCAAATCCCCGGTCCGATACTTCTGGAAGAAAGAGGGAGACATTTGGGTAAAGTGCTCAAAGAGGCGACTGCGAAGAATTTTCCCAAGCCGATAAGAGGTCCCAAGTAAATAGAACCGCCAAATCAACCGTAAGAGATACATGCCCAAGGCAGCTGCAAGGAGGATGACCAGTTTGGTCAAAAGCGAACTCAGTGTCAGATTTTTAGCATCAATGGAATCGATAACCTGCCCCATGACTTTTGGGGGAATCAGATTAAGGACACTAACCAAACTGAGGGAAAGAATCCCAATTAAATAGCGGCTCTTTTCCTGCCGGAAGAACCACCAGAGTTTTTTTATAATCATGCTATTTCCTTCAAAAATTGATTGCTGTAATGGGGACTGGACGGTTTACATTTTTCCACGTGGAGAAACAACCTGTCCAGTCTGCCATCTGAAAAAATTTAACCATAACAAGAGGCTGGGAAGATTTCCCAACCTTTCTTATGTTTATCAAAGCCCAGAACGAGCTGTTAATTTCTTACTTTCTTTATAAAGAATTTTACCACAGGCACCAGCCAGAGGGCAAGCAATCCGCCCAGACTATTAAAAATAAGATCATCAATTTCAAAGACTCGATTGGCATTGAAAAACCAGTCCATAATAATCTGGGTCGTTTCAATACTCAGACTCATGCCAAAACTCATTAACAAAACTTTGGACCAACGCCGCCAATCCGGACGCAAGGACAATAGGCCCAAAACCAGCGGGGTCAACAGGAACAGATTGGAAAAGTTCTGCCCGATGACCCAGAAAAGTTTTTTAAAGGTATCTAACTTGCCGATAGAAACAAAAGAATTGAAGGGCACTAGCAAATAAGGCACCCGTCCCCAATAATGAATATTTGGGGTATCAACACCTTCTAAACCAATTGGTTGGGGACAAAAACAGAGATAGAGCAAGCAGAGAAAATACCCTGCCAGCAGAAACCAAACTAACTTATCTCCTAAATTTGTCAATTCCGCCTCTTCATCAAAGAATCTCCTGATAAACTTAGCCATCTTTAGCTACCTTGCCATTGCTTTTTGGCGATCTCGCTTCATGGTGTTAGACCGCAGCTGACCACAGGCCGCATCAATGTCTGTTCCGTGTTCCTGACGAACGACACAGTTAACACCATTCTTCTTGAGAACATCGTAGAAGGCATCCACACGCTCCTTGCTTGAACGACTATACTGATCATGTTCGGATACCGGATTATAAGGAATCAAATTGATATAAGAGAGCTTGCGAATAGATTTTGTCAAATCAGCAAGTTCTTGAGCATTTTCAGGACTGTCATTAACCTCATTAAGCATAATATATTCAAAAGTCACCCGACGGTTAGTCGTTTCGATATAGTACTCAATGGCATCAAAAAGTTTTTCCAGCGGGAAAGAACGATTGATACGCATGATGCTCGAGCGCAGCTCATTATTAGGAGCGTGAAGAGAAACGGCCAGATTGACCTGAATCCCTTCATTAGCAAAATCACGGATCTTATGAGCCAAACCAGAGGTGGAAACGGTGATATGACGAGCCCCGATAGCCAAACCATTATCATCGTTGATAGTTCTTAGGAAGCGGATAACATTGTCATAGTTGTCAAAAGGTTCGCCAATTCCCATAACCACTACGTGGCTGACCCTTTCGCCTTTACCTTGGTCGTCCAGATATTTTTGCACCAGCATAATTTGAGCTGTAATTTCTCCATTGTTGAGGTCCCGCTGCTTCTTAATCAGACCGCTGGCACAGAAGGTACAGCCAATATTACAGCCAACCTGAGTTGTTACACAGACAGACAGGCCATAGTGCTGCCGCATAAGCACCGTTTCAATCAGCATGCCATCTGGCAACTCAAAAAGATATTTAATAGTACCATCGGCAGACTCTTGAACAATGCGTTGCTTAAGGGGATTGAAGTCAAAATTTTCCTTGAGAACAGCAATAAAGTCTTTAGAAATATTGGTCATTTCCTCAAAGGACTGCACCCGCTTTTTATAAAGCCAATCCCAAATTTGTGTCGCCCGAAATTTCTTCTCACCATGTGCCATAGCCCAGTCAATCAATTGGTCTCGCGTCAAACTATAGATTGATGGTTTCATTTCTGTATTTTCTTGATCCTTCTTGCTAGTAGCTGCCATCTTAGTTGCCCTTCTTTCTTATGGTGAAATGTTGGTTCTGATTCTTATCGTCACGCCTTCTGCTATCTGGCCCCGACTTATGACGCCTTTGATTGAATTGCTTATAGGAATTATCTTGCTCATGCCTCTTAAAATCCTGCTTGAACTTCTGACGAGAGCGACGTTTGCGGTTATCCCGTTTGCGGCGAGGCCAGTTCTCTTCTTCTTGTTTAGGTTCCCTTGGCTCTGGATTTTCTAAGAGAAAATAGGCACAACCAAAATTACAATATTCCTTAAGGTAGTCATCCAAACGACTGATTTTGCTGTCTGTTTTTACGACTCGCTCATCTTTATAGAACCCCCGCAAACGGAGCTCATCACTGGACCAATCCCCAAGGATATAATCATATTTAAGTAAAATACGTGAAAAACGCTGCTGAAAATTTTCCAGTTTAAAGCCGTCTTTATAATTATCAACCAGCTCTAACTCGATACCTTCCGAACGAACCTGATTATCAAAATAGACAAACTCGGGCCCTGGGAACTTATTATAATTAAGCATATCAGGGGTAATATCTTTTCGCATGGGGCTCCTTTCTTTTTTATTATGATTTTAAATAGCTTAGAACCTTTATATTATACACTATTTTGGACATTTTGTAATACTGAAATGCTGATTACTAGACCTCCTGAGCTCTGCTGACAGCAAAAGCAACTGCTCCTTCCCGGACAGTTGCTCACTTTTATTTGGTTTTTTCTAGATAGTCGATAGCCTCCTGAGCTGTCTTGACAGGGACAATTTTCATCTTGCTATCAATCTTCTTAGCCATCATTTTGGCCTCTTGATAGTTATTTCCCTGAGGATAGTATTTCTTATCCGCCTTAGTCACAGGGTTATCGGGAACAAAGAAAATCTCAGCACCCGATTTATCAGCAGAAACAACCTTTTGTGAAACACCGCCGATGTCACCGACTGAACCATCTGGCTCGATAGTGCCTGTTCCAGCAACCATCCGTCCTTTAAGCAGATTTTCCTTATTGAGTTGATCATAGATGGACAAGGTAAACATAAGACCCGCACTAGGTCCGCCGACCCCTTGGGTGGAGAACTTAACCTTTTCAGGCGAGCTAACTTCGGTATGATCGGTCAGGGTAATCCCGATACCATTTTTACCATTTTTTAGCTTGACCACTTTACCCTTGGACGACTCCTTCTTACCTTGACTGGTATATTGGACAGTGACTTTGGACCCTAATTTAAGACCAGTGACATACTTGACCAATTCCTTAGAAGATTTGAAGCTCTTGCCATTGATACCTGTCACAGTATCAGCAATATCGAGAATGCCTTTAAAGGTTGAATTGTCAGCGATATTAAGGACATAGACACCTTTATAGTCTAAATTAACCTTTTTACCAGACAGCTTGAGGGCCTGATAAACAGCCGTATTCTGGGAATTTTCCATATAGTACTGATTCATCAGTTCATAGTCTTTGGTGCTAGCACCGCCGGTTATCTTTTCCTTGGAAACAATCTCGGTTGTGTCTTTATTGAACCAAGAATAAGCGAGATTAACAACTGTCCCCGGCCGAACTTCGACCGCTACGAAATTGTAAGAACCTTTATCCTTATTAGTCTTGCCATTAACCGTCATAACCTGATTAATATCAAAGGCACCACCAGGAGCTTCAACATAATAAGGGAGAGGAACTATAAAACAGAAGGCCAGAGCCAAGAGGGCAAAACCGCCAATCAGCCACCATTTAAAGCGTTTAACAAAACTCCCTTTTTGGGGACTGACCTGACTTGCTGCCTTATTTACCATCATATTTTTTCTCCAATTCTAAAGCCACGACTTCTGGAACATAGGGCCGAATGTCAGCGCCAAAATACGTCAACTCACGGATTCTTGACGATGAAACATAGGATAAATCTGGCTGAGCTAAAAGATAGATGGTTTCTAGCTTCGGATCCAAATCATGGTTAAAATGGTCCATACTAGCTTCATAGGTCAAATCCTGACCATTGCGAAGCCCTCTTACCAAAATCGTTGCCCCAAGTGATTCAGCTACATCAACAGTCAGTTGGTCGTGCGAAGTCAGGACAGAAACATTAGGAAGGTCTTTAACCACTTCTTCCAGCAAAGCCTGACGCTTGGCTAACGGCAAGAAGCCTGCCTTATCCTGATTATAAAATATGCCTACATATAGCTGATCAAGGAGCTGGCTAGCCCGCTTGATAAGATCTAAATGACCATTTGTCACAGGGTCAAAAGAGCCTGCATACAAGCCAATCTTATTTGACATAAATTGTCACCTTACTAATTCCATATATTTTTTGTTTCCAAATTTTTAAATCATTGATAGTTTCTGGCAGCACAACTGCCTTGTCAGTTTCACAAACAATCATAGCAGCTGGTGCAAGCAAGTCATAGTCTTGAAGCTGTTGAATCGTCTGAACAATCTCTTCCTTAGCATAGGGGGGGTCCAGCAAAACCAAATCAAACTGGCCCCTCAAGGTTGGCAGGACCTGTTTAGCATCTCGCTTAATTAGCTGAAACTGATCTTGGGTGTTAGTCATCTTGATATTAGCCTCAATGACAGCCTGGGCCCGTCTATCCCGTTCAACTAAAACGGCCTGCTCCATACCTCGGGAAATAGCCTCAATGGAGAGACCGCCACTGCCAGCATAGAGATCCAAGACACGCCCCCCATCAAAGAAGGGACCAATCATACTGTAAATAGCTCCTCTGACCTTATCTGAGGTTGGCCGAGTAGTTTGTCCTTCCAAGGTTTTAAGCGTACGACCGCCAAAATTTCCTGCAATAATTCTCATAACAGCTATTATAGCAAAATTTCACAATCCATAAAGGATTAAAATCCAGCTCGAATTTTTTTAGTCTGGCTACAAGAATTGCGAGCAGCACTTCTTTCTCCCCTCACGAACACAATAATCTGTTAACTATTTGAACTTCTGATTGACAGGCCTTCTGTCTGTCTCCTTTTTCCCCAACTCTCTTAGAGTTTCACTTTAATCTTATCAATCAATTTTTTGGTCATCCGTCTAGGCCCTCGAACGGCCTTGACTCCAGATTCCTTGAGGACTGGCAGAGGAAACTCTCGATCTGCAAAAGTCTTGACCCGCTTGATGGTCATAAACTCCTTGATATCTGACCCTTCCCGATAGCCTTCATTGGGGAGATTGCTAGCTAAAACTTGGCAAGCATAACGAACCGCCTGAATGGGACTCGTCATATAGATGAAAACCCAGTCCCCTTTTTTAATCTGGGCCTTCTGAGTCCAATGAATGGTATCTGAAACGGCAAATTCGGCATCAATATCATAGTATTTGGGATTAGCTGGAATCAGCCAGTAGTCCGGCCCTTCTTCGGCCTTAAAGGACTTGGGACCAACCAAAGCACGACTGGCCTCCACCAGCTCAAAAAGTTCCTTATCTGGTAGACTATCGTCCATAATCAGGGAAATCCACGACTGCTTGTTCATGTGATAACTAGGATAGATGCCTGGCTTTTCCAAAAGCTCATCTAAGAGTCTTTTATCAATTTTAATATTGACAACCTCAGCTTCCCGATCCAAATCTGATCCTACTAGAGGCTTGGTTTCACTATCTAATTTGTCTAATTTGAGAGGAAAGACCAGAGCATACCATTTATTGTTAGTCGGGTGACGAAAAGAAGCATATTGCGAATACTTGGCAAAAGGATGATCAAAATCATCGCCGAACTTATCTTTTAAATGTTGGGCCAGACGATTGGTCTGAGGTAGGTCAAAAGGTGTGGCTTCAAAGCAGGCATCCGCAATCTCTTGAAGCAGCTCCCCATAGGCTTCCCTGACCTGACCTAGATAGGATCCGGTTTGACCGATGACATGAATAGCCGTGTATTCTTCATCAAGGTCGGTATCCATGAGTCGACCGGACACCTGACCCTCCTCAGTCACTAGAATTTGAGCTTGAAAATCCCCAGACATAATAGCACGATTATAACGATAGTCAGTTCCTTCTTTTTTAAAGCCAAAATCCAATAATTTTTGGACATTCACGGTTCTACGTTTAAAATATTGACTTTCAAATATCATTACAACATCTCCTCTGACCTCTTGCTGCCTTCTTATTATAGCAAAAAAGCGAGCAGGTTTTCCTAACCCACTCGCTCTTCATTTTATAGAATGTTATCAAAGTCTTTTCTGACTTGGTCTGGCCAAACGCTGGATTGGACTTCCCCAATGTGTTTTTTACGCAAGAGGAACATAGCCATGCGAGACTGACCAATACCGCCACCGATGGTCAGAGGGAAGAGACCGTTAAGGAGGGACTTATGCCATTCCAATTTCAAACGATCTTGGTCACCGGTGATTTCAACCTGACGCTTAAGGGCATCTTCATCGACACGAATTCCCATAGAGGAGAGTTCAAGGGCGTGACCTAGACTGTCATTCCAAACGATAATATCACCATTAAGACCATGATAGCCCGATTCAGATTCGCTGGTCCAATCATCATAGTCAGGTGCCCGGCCATCATGAGGTTTACCATCTGGCAGGATACCACCGATTCCAATCAAAAAGACGGCACCATATTCCTTAGCAATCACATCTTCACGTTCTTTAGGTGTTAAATCAGGATATTGCTCAACCAGATCCTCGGTGTGGATAAAGGTAATCTTCTTAGGCAGGATTGCATCAATATCGAAACGAGCTTCAACAGCCAACTCTGTCAAACGAATTGCCTTATAGACCTTTTCAACCGTTTCTTTGAGGTAGGCGAGGTTACGTCTGCCATCTGGGATAACTTTTTCCCAATCCCATTGATCAACATAAACTGAGTGAATCTGATCCAAAGAATCTTCATCAGGGCGCAGAGCTTTCATGTGAACAAAGAGGCCTTCGCCCTCATTGAAACCAAAACGTGCTAAGGTGTGGCGTTTCCATTTCGCCAAAGAATGAACAACTTCATAGGTTTCATCAGGAATTTGGAGGACATTCACGCGCACAGGATTCTCAACCCCACTTAAATTATCTTGCATACCGTCCCCGACCCGGCTCAAAATAGGTCCTTGCACTTCAACGACATCAAGCTTATCAATCAAGTATTGGGTGAAGGTATTCTTGACAAAAGAAATCTCCTGCTGCTGGTGAATAAAGCTCTTCTTCATAAGCTTTCCCTCCTTTAAAATTTAATATGAAGCTATTATACTCCCATTTACCTAAAAAATAAATAGCTTGAAGCATAAAAGTTTGATTTTCCTGAATTTTTCTGGAAACTTTTGAAAACAGTCAACAGTTACTAGACAAGACAGCGACCCCTTGTCCTTACAGGAAAACAGCCTTGACATTATCAATGATCAAAAAATAAAGTGAGTCTGGGACAAAAGTCCAGACTCGTTAGTATTATTCTAGATTTACCAGATTGGCGCAGTGATTGCTGACTGGTTTTCCTTTTGCCATAAGGCTAAAGCGGAAAACCTAAACGAATGTGATGACCATCGTTCATCTTATTTCCAACCTTAAAAGATCCCTCGGACCTTTTGAGTTATGCGGCGAGTGGGTTAAAAAGGTCTGGAAGACCTTTTTAATCGGGAAATAAAGCTTGCAAAGCAAGTGTCAAAATGGTCTTGGAAGAGACCGTTTCAGGTCACCACCTTAAAACCAGAACGGGGTGGGAATCAAAATTTTCAATTTTTGAATTCTTTCCTCCCCCATTTTACCTTATTTCACAGTATCTTCCCGACTAATATTAGTCGAATTACCATTCTTACCTGTAATAATATAGTCTGCGTAATCCTCATAACTAGAATCATCATCATAATCATCGTTGTCACTGCTTGAATCAGCAGACTGGCCATCATTATAATCTACCTTCGCAGACCATGACACCTTATCCTTAATATCACCAGATGACTCATGGTCTGAATCATAAGCATAGTAGAAATCACATACTACTGTGAAATTCACTGTATAACTTTTCGCACTGGTTTGGGTAACGCTAGTGACATCGACATCGCTAAAGGTAACACTATCCGCCTTACGAACCTTAGCATTAATGGTATTGGTGTCAATCATATCTTTGAGATCCTTATACATGCTGTTATCCGTACCACCTTGGAAAATGTCAGTTAAATCATCCGGTGTCGTATTATCAGCAGCGTAATCTTCCATTTTACTATAGGCAGCTGTCATAAGGTCATCTGCTGTATCACGCTCTAAGATACCATCCGCATCTAAATTCAAGCTGTCACCATCACTGATATCTTCAATTGATGTAGTGTCTGATTTAACACTAGTACCATCGCTAAATTTCTTCTGAACATAGACCGAGGCGCTGTCTGTAACCGCCAATTTCGAGGCAGAATATTGACCATTTTTCATGCTCCCAATTTTCTTGCTGCCGACATAAACATCACCATCCGTCAAATTACTATTGACAGTGAAACTAAGGTACTTGACATTAAGAGCAATTGTCAGAGAGTTACTTGAATGATCGGGTTTCAGTTTCTTTTCTGAACTGACTTCAAGAGTCTGACCCTTAACCTTGCCCGCTGCCACAAAATCATAAGTCCCAGGATAAAGGCGCTTTAGAGTTGAACTGTATCTATCGCTATCAGAAGTCGAAAAGTTGACATCATTAATGCTGATTTTCAAATCCTTAGTGTTCGTTGAAACCTTTGCTGAAACAGGCTGAATAGCCACTTTCCATTTAGGAAATAGGAGATACTCACGCCCCACTTGTACCATATTGGAGCCCTTCATCAGATCTGACTTACTGGTATTCGAGAAGACTTTAGAGGGATTCGTGTATTTTAAGTCCGAATCCTTGATAGCCTTTTTATTATCAGCCCAAACTTCATAGGTTAGTTGCTGTTTAAAATTTTTACCAGCTACAGCCAAATAGCGGTTTGCCACAGCGTCACGCGAATAATAATGACTGCCGTAAACAATCATACTGATTAGGGCTAGAACGGCCAGGGTGGCGAAAGCGATTAAAAACTTTTTCCAAGTCGCCATCGGTGGTTTAACAGGCTTGGGACTAGAATTTAAAAACTGATTGACACTCGTCAGATCAAACCCTGCTGCCTTACCGATTAAAAATTCTTCTGGCCGAGGCTGACGGCCAACATATTTCTGAAAGGCTGAAATCCAAGCATCTTTTTGCAATTTATCAAGATCATCCTGCTCAGATAAATTGGACTGATGAATCCCTGTTTCGGACATTCTTTCGACAGACTGACTGGGCTCTTTCTCCTGACCTGCAGTTGTTTTCGAAAAATCTTGATCGGCTAAATCGGAGACAAACGCTTTCTGTGTAACATCACTGTCCTGAGAAACTGCTTGGGCGCTTGTAATAACCCCATCAATACTTTCCAAGCCAGCAATTCGACGAATCTCCTTAGGTGAAAAGTCAGCTTTTTTCCCAGCCATAAATTCCTGAGGCGTAGGTTTGCGGCCGACAACATCTTCAAATAATTCTGTCCATCTTTCTTTCGTAGCCATAGTCGCACCTAATGTATTGTCAATTAGAAAAAGTTAGAGGATAACTCTGTGAGAATATCCCTTAAACCACCAATAATCATCGAACTTGAAATCTTGTAAACGATGAACAGAACCAAGGCAAACACCAAACCAACTAGCACTGACATGTAAAAATTGTTAACTTTCTTAAGAGAAAGATTAATGTTTTTGAGCAGAGCCACAAAGATGAAAAGAAGACCAAGAATAACAAAGAAGGTCACAAATCCTCCGCCAACAGTAATCGTTTTAAGAGCTGGCAATGCTTGTTCCAGCTTGGCAAACATTCCAAAAGATCCAAATAAAGAATCAGAAGTATCAAAGGCATCCATTGCTGAGGTATCAACATCTAACTGGTTCGTAACAATAAAACTACTGAAGAACGCTAGGATATTCAAGACCAAAACAATTGGACTATAAGAGAAATATTGACCAAATTTTTTGAAGAAGGTCTTGGTCTTATCTTTATCAAAAATAGCAGGTGCCCCCATAACAAGGACATAAAAGACAAAGAAGATAAAGATGAATGCGAAAGTCTTAAGAAAACCAAAATGACTAGAAATACTATTTACAATTTCCTTATAGGCTTCATGATCTGCTTCCTTAAAGCTTTCACCATCAGCTGTAGCATTAGGGAACATCATCAATAATCTATGGAAGAAGTTGACTAAGCCCCATGAAATGAACCAAGAAGCCAAACCAATCGTTACCAAACCAAAAACAGGATGAGCCTCTTCTTCCTTAGCTTGAGGATTCTTGAAGCCTTTCAAGAACCAGGCAAAGTAATCCTTAAATCCTTTCTTAAAGGCTTCTACTTGTGGATTGGGTTGCTTAGGTGCTGGAGCCATAACCGCTTGAACTTGACCGTCTGGACCTTGTTGATAATAGACTTGTTGCTGAGGTTGTGCTACTTGGCCTGGCTGAGTAAATTGACCTGACATTGGTTGACCAGCTTGAACTGAACCTTGTTGGACCTGAGCAAATTGACTGGCTTGATCGGCCTGAGGATTTTGAAAGCTCGGCATTGCTTGTGCTTGACCAGAAGCCTCTGCAAAATCTTGCGGAGCCGCTGCTTGAACAGACTCCTGTCCTGCTTGTGGCTGAATGGGAGCTTGAGTTTGCGCCATTTGTTCAGCTTGGGCCTCTGCTGAGTTTGCTGCTTGTGCTGGCTGCGGAGCAACTGGTTCCTGCGGCGCTACTGGTTGGACTTGTTCTGGAGCTGCTGCCACATCTTCTGCCACAAATTCTCCCGCCGCAAGTCCTTGGGCCACCTCAGCCTCTGAGGGTGTTCGACCATTGATGGCCTCAAAATATTCAATCCAATCCTGTTTGTTCATGTTATTCTCCTTATCATTTTAAAAAACTGATGTTGGCATTTGAATATTCCATTTCTATCAGAATGTAACTCTTGCCCCATAAAGAAGCAAATCAAGACTAAACATAGAAAATGAGACAAAGCTTCTATTCAGTTTTCTTTTAGAATACTTCCCCATTATACTATAAATTGAATCAGAGAACAATAACGTTTTTAGATAAAAAACCTTGATAAATCAAGGTTTTTCATTACTAACTAGTGTTATCCTTTGCCCTTCTAGGAGAAAATCGCTAAAAATCAGCTTCCCAATCCGCTCAATTTTCAAGCCTGCTTTACAATCTCAAAACACTAACGGCTGACAATACTATAGTTCGTGATGAAAACAGGAAAGCTATCCTCACGCTTGCCCTATCTTAACTGATGAAGTTAATCTTACTCCCCACGACACAAAAAAAGGAAAGACGAATGTGCTTTCCTTTGAATTTAGTAAGAGATAGGCAAGTTGACGACTACCGCTATCACTCAAAACTTTTAAACCGTTTGATTGGTCTTAACGATTTGGGTCTTGAAAAGCAAAGTTGATTTCACCCTTTGGTCATTAGTAGGAAGATAAGTGTTACCGTAGTCTATAAAGAACTTTAGAATCTCAACAGACTTTTGCCATCAGGCTTTCAAATATCTACGAATAGAAATCATAGAACCGATGGAACCAATGACAATACCAATTAGGAAGAGCCCACCGATTAAATAATAAAGATAAGGATTAGCAGGATAGAGACCGAGATTTTCAGCTGCCATGGAAGGATTGATTCGATTATAGGTAATTGTATAGAGGTAATAGACAATCAGAGCAGGTAAAATAGCTCCCAAAATCCCAACCCAAGCTCCTTCGAAGAAGAACGGCGTTCGAATATAGGAGTTTTTAGCTCCGACCAAACGCATGATGATGATGTCATCCTTACGCGACATAATAGTAATACGAATCGTATTAGAAATCAGGAAGATAGCAACCAAAACCAGAAGTACTGTACCAGCCAAGCCCCAGGTCCTAATTTTCCCAACAACAGCAGTCAAACGGTCCGTATCAACACCGCCATAGTTAGCATCATTAACCCCCTCAATTTCCTTGATTTGCTTAGAGATACTTTTCATATCTTTGGCTGACTTAACCTTGACAAGATAGGCATCAAAGAGAGGATTGGAGCCTTCATCGTAAGACCAAGCGTCACCATATTGCTTTTGTAAATCTGCTAATTGATCATTTTTACTCGAGAATTTGATGGATTTGACGCCGTTGATTTCTTGAATTTTGTTGTAAATGGCATGGTAATTTTCATTGACCGACCCATCAGCCTTATTTGGGGAATCATCAAAAACATTGGTTTCCATATAAACATTAATGGTCAAATTATTTTCCACATCAGTCCCCAACTTATTGATATTGAGCAAAACTGCAAGAAAAATTCCTACCAAAGTCAGAGTAATAGTTACCGAGGAAACCGCTGCGAAGGTCATCCACCCCTGGCGTTTGAGACTGACAAAAGATTCTTTTATGTGACGGAAAAAGTTTCTAATCATCGTAGCCGTACTCTCCTTCCTCTTCATCACGCACCAACCTACCATCTTCGATAGCCAGCACCCGATGTTTGTGCGTATTAACAATACTGCTGTTATGGGTCGCCATCAAGACAGTCGTTCCCTGCTCATTGATGCGTTCTAGAAGCTGCATAATTTCTTCAGAAATCTCTGGATCCAAGTTACCAGTCGGTTCATCAGCAATAAGCACTTTAGGATTGTTGACGAGGGCTCTGGCAATAGCCACCCGCTGTTGTTCCCCACCAGAGAGCTGATTAGGGAAGGAGCGTTCCTTATGTTTAAGTCCTACCAAGCTAAGGACCTCTTTAACCCGCTTTCTAATGTAATGCGGTTTTTCGCCGATAACTTCCATAGCAAAAGCGACATTTTCATAAACTGTCTTATGGTTGAGCAGTTTATAGTCTTGAAAAACTACACCAATGGAGCGGCGCAAAATGGGAATCTGCCGTTTTTTAATCTTGTTGAGGCGGAATTGTCCCACCTTGATAGAGCCTCGGCTCACTTCTTCTTCACGATAAAGCATGCGAATAAGGGTTGATTTCCCTGCTCCTGAAGGACCAACGATATAGACGAATTCTCCATTTCTTACATCGAGGGTAATATCACGCAGGGCAGTCGAACCATGAGCATACTTTTTAGAGACTCGATTTAGTTCAATAAGTGCCATTTAATTTCCTTTCTATTCTTCTAATCGCCATTTAAGGTAGGCATCGATAAAGCCATCAATATCGCCATCCATAACCTTGTCTACCTGAGCAACCTCGTAGCCAGTTCTGTGATCTTTGACCATAGTATAAGGTGTGAAAACATAAGAGCGAATCTGTGAGCCCCATGTGATTTCTTTTTTATCACCCTTGAGGGCAGAGACTTCTTCGGCCTTCTTCTCCTGCTCTAATTGATAGAGTTTCGCCTGCAACATTTTCATAGCCCGGTCACGGTTGCCATACTGGGTTCGGTCAACGGTCGAAGCCACAACAATGCCTGTTGGGATATGTGTCAGGCGAACACCTGTTGAAACCTTATTGACATTTTGTCCGCCCGCACCGCCTGAACGAAAGGTATCCATTTTAATATCTTCATCGCGAATATCAACCTCAATGGTATCATCTAATTCAGGCATAACCTCAACCGATGTAAAGGAAGTATGCCGCCGCTTGGCTGAATCAAAGGGCGAAATCCGAACCAGACGGTGAACACCCATCTCAGACTTGAGAAGACCATAAGCATGAGGCCCTTCAAAGGAAAGTGTCACCGACTTAATACCAGCTTCATCCCCTGCCTGATAATCTAAGACTTCAACCTTAAAACCTTTGGCATTTCCATAGCGCTGGTACATCCGCAGCAGCATATCTCCCCAATCCTGAGCCTCAGTACCTCCAGATCCTGGATGAATTTCCAAGATGGCATTGTTGTTGTCATAAGGTTCAGACAAAAGCAAAGTCATTTCATAGCTTGCCATCATCTTATCCAACTTAGCCAAGGTGTCCTCCAAATCCTCTTGGACACTGGCGTCTTCTTCCAACATCTCCAGATAGAGCTCTGTTTCTTCTGAGAGTTCTTCCATCTGATTAAAGGTATCGTAGGTTTGCTTGAGCTCATTGAGCTCCTGAGAAGTCTTTTGGGCAGCAACATTGTCATCCCAAAAGTCTGGCTCGGTCATCTTATTTTCTAAAAGAGCAATATCTTCTTCTAAGCGATCGAGGTCAAAGAGACCTCCTGAAGCTAGTCAACTTCTCTTGATTTTCTACTATTTTTTGGCGAATTTCAGCCACTTCCATAATTTTTCTCCATTCTGTAGATTCAGAAAGCTAAACTCCTTAATAGAAGTTAGCCACAATTGTTCTTATTCTAACACAAAGCCCTTAAATTTGCCATTTTATACAAACTAAACGCCACTCCTCTTTAGCAGCTTGATCTCGAGGATTAAGAGCCTTCATATAATCCTTAATAGCTTGGTCTGGTTTTTTGACAATTTCTCCCAAGGCCCAGATAGCTGTCGCTGTATGGATAGGATTGTTATTTTTATCAATAATTTCCATGAGCTTAACAAGGGCATTTTTATCATGAGCATTGGCCAGAGCAATAATAACATTGCGCTGCAAGATATTCTTACCGCGCCAAGAACCAGCAATCTCGCCAAATTTTTTCTTAAAATCGCTATTCGATAGCTCTAGAAAAGGCAAAAGCTCCGGCCAGGCCAGTTCGGGATCTATCGGAGTTGCCAGAGGATTTTGAATTCCCTTGTTATAGGGACAGCAAATTTGGCAGATATCACAGCCATAGATAACTGTCTTAATCTTCTTGCGAAATTCCATTGCCATCATCCCCTTGTCCTGAGTTTGGAAGGACAGGCAGCGTTTGGCATCCATAGAGCCATTGCCAAGTAGACAGGCAGTTGGGCAGGCATCCAGACAGCGCCGGCAGTCCCCACAACCATAGTCAACTGGACTATCTGGTTCAATCTCAAGATTGGTGATTAGCTCACCTAGAAACATGTAAGAACCATACTCTTTGGAAATAACCAAACCATTTTTACCGATAAAGCCAATCCCAGCACGCTGGGCTACCGCTGTATCCACTAAGGCTCCTGTATCTACCATAGCTTTATGTTCTAAAGGAAAATTCGCACAAAGATCTTCTATTCCTTTAGCCAAACGAGTCAGCTTGTCATTCAAAACACGGTGATAATCTAATCCCCACGAATTAGGCGTAATCTTCCCTCTCTTGTACTGAGTTTTAGGCGGCTGAACTGGCAGCTGACTAGGGTAGGCTACCGCAATAGAAATGATGGTCTTTGCCGAAGCCAAACTCAGTTTAGGATTAATTCGCTCTTCAACATTTTTGTGCTCAAAACCAGAATTTCGACCTTCATCTACTGAAGCCCTCAGGGATTCTTCCAGATAAGCAAAATCATCGGCTGTCGTAAAACCAATTTTAGAAATACCAAGATCCTTGGCTAATGTTTGAATTTCTGCCTTAATATCCATAAGTCTATCATAATGGAAAATACGCCAGCTTTCAAGACTCGTTCTCACTTTCAGGCCAACCTTTCTTATCTTTTTAAATTTTTTTGCTAGAATAGACCTATGACAAAACTAGCGATTATGAGCGACCTCCACATCGATCTTAATAAATTTGGTGATTTTGAAAAAAAGACCCTTCTGGAAACTTTGCAGGAAAAAGACATTGATCACCTCCACCTAGCTGGTGATATTTCTAATCACCATCAGGATATTTCCTTGCCTTTTATCAATGAACTTCAAAAAAGCCTGAGAGTTACCTATAATCTGGGCAATCATGATATGTTGGATTTGACAGATGAGGAAGTTGATAGATTGGACTTTCAGCTCTACAGTTTGGGCAGCCGCCAACTCCTAGCCTTTCATGGTTGGTACGATTACTCATTTAGCCAAGAACCGATGGATAAAATCCTGCGCCGTAAGCAAACTTTTTGGTTTGACCGTCGACTCCACCGGCAGGCAGATGACCCTACTATTACCGAAAAAATTCTCACCAAGCTTGAAAATCAGCTCAAGCAATTAGATACCACTGACCTTATCGTCGCCATGCACTTCGTGCCCCACCAAGATTTCACCATGACCCATCCAAAATTTGCTCCCTTCAATGCCTTCCTAGGCAGCCAAAAATTTCATCATCTCTTTGCCAAGTATGGTGTAGCCCATGTAATTTTTGGACATGAGCATCGCTCCTATGGCCATGTGATTCTAGATGGAGTCAACTACCACTCTCACCCCTTAGGATATATCAGGGAGTGGGATCTAACCATTAACTTTGTTTCCGACAACCCCGAACTTAACCCCAGCGGTACCTGGAACCTCTCCAAACGCTACAATCTGGTTAGAAAGAATCCTGCCTATCAGGCCTATAAAAAAGAGCAATTCAAAACTGAATTGCTCAACTCCATGACAATATTTGACTGTTAAAAAGACCGATGAGGTCTTTTTATAATAGAAAGAGTAGGTCTTAGCATTTTCCTGCTTACTACCACTTTATGCTACAATAGCACTAAATTATTCTGACGAAAGGAATCTCATGATAGTATCGTTTAGAGCCCTCTTAAAAGAGACTTGGAAAAATTTGTGGCAGCATCTATGGACCTATCTACTGACAGCTATTATTTTGCAAATTGGCTTAGCCTACTTGGCCAAGGGACTGCTCTCCTTCCTCTTTAATAGAGTGGTCGGCTTTGCCGGTCTCATCAACTTGACGCCTGATAGTTGGTCGGCTATCCGCCATCATCCGCTAGCTTTACTCTTTTTCTGCCTCTACCTCTTAGTCTTAGCAGGAACCATCTACCTAGAATTTGCCATTTTAACCATTACTGTTGCCAGGACCTACCAGCCTCTTTCTATTCGTCAAATTATTAAAGATCTGCCTCAAAAATGGCGAGAGCTTTGTAGCTGCCAGCTCCTAGTCTTTCTTTTTTATCTTACCCTCATGGTGCCTCTGGCCGTCTATGGCTTGAAATTCGGTCTGCTTTCTCACTTTAATATTCCTAATGTCATTTCAGATCCATTAGTAAAATCCAGCTTAGGAAAATTTAGTTATCTGACTGGTCTGATCCTAATTGTCTATTTCAACCTCCGTTTTATTTATTTTATCCCCCTCTATACCATCAACAACCGCAAACCCAGTCAGGTTTTGCGAGACTCTTGGCAGCTAACCAGAGGAACTCAGATCAAAGTCTTAGCCTTCTTTGGCTGTTACAGCCTATCTACAGGACTTGGCCTCACCCTTATCTATAGTGGGGCCGCCCTGCTTTTTGACCAGCTAGATCAAGCAGGTAACAACCTCCTACTTCAGACAAGCTTCGACAATCTGGTGCGATTCCTCAATTTTGGAACTATTTTGGAACTAAAATATGTTCTGATTATCCTCCTAACTAGTCATCTCTTAAAGCATAAAAAGTATCAGTTACACCTTTCCTACCGATCCGAAGACAGACCAGTTTGGGGCTTTCCTCACTGGACTCGGCTCCTGATTCCACTAACACTTTTAACCTGCTTAATTTCCAACGGCCTCAGCCTCTACCTCCTGCCACACCATTCTCAGGCTCTCCTAATCGCCCATCGGGGAGATGATACCCACGGTGTCGAAAATTCTATTACAGCTATGCAGGCCGCCCACAAGGCTGGAGCAGATTATTCAGAGATGGATGTTGTCATGACCAAAGATCAGCAATTCGTCGTCAGTCACGACAATAACCTCAAACGTCTGACTGGTTTAGATAAAAATATTTCTGATTTAACTTTAGCCCAAGTAATTAAACTTAAAACTTACCAGAATGGCCACAGCGATCATATTGCTTCACTAGATGAATTTATGAAGGCCGCTCAGGCTTGTCATCAGAAAATTGCTATCGAATTAAAACCCTATGGACATGAGCCAGCCAACTATGTTGATATATTTCTTAAGAAGCTTAAGGATCTAAAAGCCGTTCAAGGCAACAAGATTATGTCCATGAAACTGCCAGTCATCGAAGCGATTGAAAGAAAGCTACCCCAAGCTGATACCGGCTATCTGGTTTCTCTCCAGTTTGGACCACTTCCGCCCCACAAGGTTGATTTTTACGCTATTGAAGAATTCTCTTATAATAATGTAGCGGCCCTGTCTGCCTATCAACAAAAAAAGGATCTCTATGTTTGGACCGTCAATGATGATAGTCTCTTATTCCGTTTCTTACACAGCCCAGTCAATGGGATCATTACCGATAAACTGACTGATTTTAAAACGAACCAAAAAGAAATCGATCCTCAGGATTCGTATTTTGACAGAGTAATCCGTCTCTTAAAAATCGAGTTTACAGACTCTTGAGCTCAAAACATGATTGGGATAATGGGAGTTAAAAATCTTTGCCATTGATTCATGTTTCTTCATATAGAAAACCAAAAAGCGAACAAAATTAGAATTTTCGTCATTAGAAATCTAACTTTGCTCGCTTTTTATTTGTTACTAGCCTTTGTCTGTCATCTCAGAGACGACAGAACCTGTGAGTAGAGCGTATCGCTCATGAACATCTGTCCCACTTGCATTTATGCCCGTGTTCTCCTTGATTAGGCTTTACGATTCTTTTTATTTTGAGCATTCATCCAGTCAAAGATATTAGCATATTTTTTGCCCTTATAGACCGCCTGAGCATCACCGCCGCGGGTAGCATTGGTTGGTACCATACCGGTCAAACCTGCCCAATTTTCAGCATTAGTAGCATTTTGCACACCGGTAACTTGGTCGTTCATAAAGTAAACCCATGACCAGTGTCCATTGTAAGTTGGATGATTAGCAAACTCACCAACATTGGTTTCAAAGTAAGACAGCCATTTATTTTGCCCGCCAGCCTGCAACATATCTTTATAGAACGGCAAGACATGATTGTCAACATCAAGAGTTGCATCTGCCTTAGAAGAAATCAGCCACATTGGTTGATTCCTTAAAGCAGCTTGCACATCCACCTTAATATTATTATTATTGTTAGTCAAAATAACATCATACGGTGCAGAAATCGGAACTAGAGCAGCAAAGTAATTAGGATAAGCAGCAGCTAAAGCCCAAGTCATTCCGCCGCCATTTGAGGCACCGGCCAAATAAATACGATTACTATCAATATCTGGATGGGCAGCAACATAAGAGCGAATAGCGGCCATGACTTGAGTCTTATCTGCTTTTTCCCAAGACGTTGGGCTCTGCAATACCATGACATAAGCGCCTTTTTGGGTACCCTTGCCAGTTGAAGTGAAATGACTTTGAATCGGATCTTCTGTCAAGTTGACAGCGTTGCTGGCAAGAATCGGAATATCAACATCTGTACCAACTTCACCAATACCATGCAGCCAGATAATCAATGGATTCTTTTCACCAGCCTTGGCGTTTTCCGGCGTATAGGCTGCGTAATGAAAATCGCCATAAGTAGCACGTTCTGAGAAACGTTCTGTCTCAGGAATCACTCGGTTAGCAATAGCATTTTGTTCCGAAGTAAGATTTTGATGATAAACAGAACCATCATATTGAACAGACAAGCCATCTACTTTAACATTATAGGCACTAGCCCACTGGTTAGAAAAAGTAGCCATATCAAAATTAAATGGAGAAGCATTCTTGCTGGTATCATTACTATCATAAGGGATGTTCAATTCCAGTGTTACATAATTGCTGCTGTCGAAATAGACCACATGACCAGTCGCATCTGAAACATAAGAATTCAAGACTTGACGAGCTACACCTGCGGTCATAACACTGGCACCATTATGAATAACCGATGGGGTTACCTTATGATCAAATTGTAAGATGATTTTAGAAACAGCAGGGCCAAATTCATAGCTATCAACCACAATACTGGTTTTGACAACCTGAATCTTATCTTGAGCCTGACCATCGCCATTATTATCAAATCTATAGGTTACACCATCAATCAACAGACTAGTATTTCTAAGCATTTGGCCTGAATTTTCATCATAATAATGAGTTTTGCCATCAACTTGAACGAGACCGCCTTTAACTTGGCTACCATCAGCATTGAAATAGAGATCTTGTCCATTAATCGTTTGAGTACCTGTGGCGGCAGCTCCGTCAGAACCAAAATAATACCATCTGCCATCAATTTGAGCAAAACGGTCGGTCCAAAGATTGCCACTATCTTGATCATAATAGCGAATCTTCCCATCACTATCAGTGACCAAACGTCCCTTAGCCTGCTTGCCAGTAGTTGGATCAAAGTACAGCTTTTGGCCACCGATTTCTTGGCTCCCAACAACACGAGCACCGTCAGAACCATAATAGAACCAACCTTGTTGATCATCTGCTTGGCGGAAACGGTTGATCCACAGCTCACCACTATCCCTATCAAAATAATAGACCTTACCATCAATGGTAGCCTCTTGACCTTTGACCTGCTTCCCATCTTGAGCGAAATAGAGCCTTTGACCGTTGATATCTTGACGGCCAGTCACATTGTTACCATTATTATCAAGATAGTACCAGTTGCCCTGTCCATCATCAACAAAAGTATTCTTGTATTTAACATCAGCTGTGACGGCTCTTTTAGCCAAGGCGGCATCAAGCTTATCAGCCTGAGCACCAGTCCCGGTCGCAATCTTAGAATCAGCTAGATTAGCCTCAAAGCTGGCAGTCTCACTCCCTTGGTCTAGATTTAACGTCGTCGTTGCCGCATCGGGATTCGCTACTGATTCGGTAGCAGGCTGAGCAACCATACTAGTTTCGCTGGTACTTGTCGGCGTGACGGCTTCTTGCTGATTATTGACTTCAGTTGGAGCAACAGCAGTCTGGCTAGAACTACTCTGCTCAGTATCAGTTTGAACTTGATTGTCCTGATCGTTACCTGTTTGTGCAGCAATTTGGTTATTATTCTCTTGCTCATCAGCACTTGTTTCATCAGCTTGAGCTAAACCAGCTGTTCCTGATAAAAAGGCAGCAACCGCAACAGATGCTAAGCCAAATTTCAATTTACGAAAACTGTAACGTTGATGTTTTTCCAATGACATAATATCATTCCTCCTTGTAATCCCTGTCATTTTAGCACATTTTGCGCTATCAAACAATTTTTAAGTCTGATTTAAGTTTTGTTTGAGCTATTTTCAATATGCCTATAAAAATTCTGACTTCTAACAGATTTATCAAGACCCGCTTTGACCATACTGAAATCACATTCCTGCATTAACACTTCTTTCATAAAAAGAAAGAAGGAAAAATCAGGCCTTAGGCATGGAAGAAGCTGCCTTTCTACCAGAAAAGGCACCTCTTGATTGCATTACCAGTGATCCTCATGATGCTTATAGTGTTTTCTTGCCTAGCCTAGCCAACGATCTAGGACGGGCCATCATGGTAATCGAAATGGCTCCGCTCAAGCTTACCTAATCAGCGATACTACTAAGAAAATCCTCACTCTTCCTAACTTGGCACAAACCAATCAAGAGAGCAGTAAAAAGGCCAGCTCAGCCCACCTGGATAGACTCAACATTCAAAAAACAGGCGTATCGAGGGAAGGACCGCGCTAGCAAGGTTTGAACTTTGCGAGCCAAGGTGCAGCTTTTATCGACAATTATCCCACTAAAAGAAATAGTGAGACCTCTTGATGATCGCCGTTATGTTTTTAAAAGCTCATTCCATTCTTAGAAATCTTTTTCATACAGTAAGGAAAAAGATTCCCAATATACCATACTGTCCTTATGAAGTCAGTAAAATAAGTAAACAAAGTACCTACAGTACTTGTCGCAGACTATTACATTCATCAGAACTTACGTAGAAATATTTCAGTTAGAACACAAAAATTGAGAGTGGGACAAACAGCCATGATAGCTTAGCCCTCACCCACAAAGCATTGTAATCTCTGAAGATTACGTATAAAAAATCAGTAAATCGTGATAAAATCACAACTTTGATTTTCTTCGCTCTCCCATTTTAAGGCTCAGGTCTCTGCCACTTTCTTATCTTTAGGTGGCAGGCTTTGGCAGTCTATCCCCAGACTGCCAAAGTTCACTGGAGCATTTCACCCACCTCCGCACAGTTGATTAGGTTAGTCGCTATCCCTTGCTACGAAAGGGATAAGGACCGCCAATCAACCACTGCGTCGATCTGGTAAATCTAGAAATAATGCTAACGGATATGGATTTTTGTCCCGGACTCAATTTCTCCTTTAAATTTTAGGGCATTATGACATGAAAAAGAGATGGTCAAATGGCCATCTCTTTTAAATGAGTGAGGGGAATAGGCAAAGCACCATCGTACTCAATTCCAGATTTCAATCATGACATAGAGCCAAAGCAGCCAATAATACTACTTTGGCGAAGTCAGTGAATGAGCTCACCATTCGCCACCAAGTTCTTCAAAACTTAGGCGGTTGGGCCTCTCACATCTTGGCTTCCAACTCCACATCGGGGTACTTGTCTGCAAACCAACGCAGAGCGAAGTCGTTTTCAAAAAGGAAAACGGGTTGATCGAAACGATCCTTAGCGAGAATATTACGGCTGGACGACATACGCTCATCCAAGTCGTCAGGCTTAATCCATCGCACAGTTTTGCTGCCCATCGGGGTCATGACAACTTCAGCATTGTATTCACTTTCCATACGATGCTTAAAAACTTCAAATTGTAGTTGACCGACAGCTCCCAGCATATATTCGCCAGTTTGGTAGTTGGTATAGAGCTGAATGGCTCCTTCTTGTACCAGCTGCTCAATTCCTTTATGGAAGGACTTCTGCTTCATGACATTCTTGGCTGAAACCTTCATGAAGAGTTCTGGGGTAAAGGTTGGTAGCGGCTCAAATTCGAACTTATTCTTGCCGACGGTAAGAGTATCACCAACTTGATAAGTTCCCGTATCGTAAACGCCAATAATATCACCAGCAACAGCATTTTCTACATTTTCCCGCGATTCCGCCATAAATTGAGTAACATTGGACAATTTAGCCCCCTTACCCGTCCGCGTTAAGTTGACTGACATACCTTTCTCAAACTCACCAGAAACGATGCGAACAAAAGCAATACGGTCGCGATGACGAGGATCCATATTGGCCTGAATTTTAAAAACAAAACCAGAGAAATCCTTATCCAGTGGATCAATCATACGATTATCTGTCGTTCGGTGACCATGAGGTTCTGGGGCAAACTTCAAGAAGGTATCTAGAAAGGTTTGTACCCCAAAGTTTGTTAAAGCGGAGCCGAAGAAGACAGGGGTCAGCTCACCCGCCAAAATGGCCTCTTCTGAAAATTCATTACCCGCCTCAGTCAGAAGCTCGATATCTTCCTTAGCTTGTTCGTAGAAGGGATTGCTGGCAAAGAGGGTATCTCCATCTAAAATTTCAGCAAAGCGCTCATCACCCTTGTAGAGCTCCAGACGCTGATTATGAATATCATAGAGCCCCTCAAAGGATCGTCCCATACCGATTGGCCAATTCATAGGATAGCTAGCGATACCTAGGACATCCTCTAATTCTTCCAAGAGGTCTAAGGGTTCTCGCCCATCACGATCCAACTTATTGATAAAAGTAAAAACGGGGATACCACGATGCTTTACGACCTCAAAAAGTTTCTTGGTCTGCGCCTCAATCCCCTTAGCAGAATCGACTACCATGACTGCTGCATCAACAGCCATCAGGGTCCGATAGGTATCTTCAGAGAAATCTTCGTGCCCCGGTGTATCTAGGATGTTGACACGCTTGCCAGCATAGTCAAACTGCATAACCGAGGATGTTACAGAAATCCCACGCTGTTTCTCAATATCCATCCAATCTGACTTGGCAAAAGTCCCAGTTTTTTTCCCCTTGACAGTACCAGCCTCACGAATTTCACCCCCAAAATAAAGCAACTGCTCTGTAATCGTTGTTTTTCCAGCATCTGGGTGAGAGATGATAGCAAAAGTGCGCCGTTTCTTAATCTCGTCTTGTAAAGTCATTGTTTTCCAATCTTATCATGTTCAATCTAAATCTAGCAGAGCTAATTTCAGCTAGACACAAGCCAAAATACTCTGCAACCCTTTCATTATAGCTAAAAATGAAAGTGAAAGCAACTCAAGCTCCCATGGCAAGACCTAAAGTCTCGTACCTTCTGTACACATTTTTCGGGGGAACTGCTTAGCTGCCCCCCTTATGAAACTGTTTTTCTTGTAAACAAAAACAGAACGTCGCCTGAGGCGAAATTCCGTTAATTTCATGTAGGATTCTCAACCTAAATGCCAGCTATACAGTTTCTAAAACTTACTCTGAGACTTAGCCTAACAATCAAAAAGAGTGGGAACACCCCAAGAATTGAAAATTTTGGTTCTCACCACATCCTAGTTTTTAGGTGATGACCTGAAATGGTCTCCCCTCAGACCGTTTTTAACACTTGCTTTGCAAGCTTCATTTCCCGATTAAAAAGGGCTGGGGGCCTTTTGAGGTTGGAAATAAGATGAACGATGGCCATCACATTCGTTTAGATTTTCTGCTTTAGCCTTGTGGCAAAAGGAAAACTAGCCAGCAGTGGTTCATCGAGGCTAGGAAAAAATATTCCAGCCTTCTATTTTTACAGTAATAACAGTTTGGCGCAGTGGTTGGGAGTCCTTATCTTGGGGTGCAGCCCCATTTTCAGGCATCCCCTTAAACAGTCCACTGGACTGTTTAACTACTCCGCAAGTGTTAGCGACCATCCTAATCAACTGTCCCACTCTCTAATGAACTGTGCAGGAGTAAGACTTCTTGGCATAGCTAGTAAGTCTTACCCTCCAACAACTGCGCCAAAAGTTTATTACAAAACAGGAAGACTGGACGAGTTTTCGCCCAGCCCTTTTTTATAGCTCTCTTACATTAGTTATCCTTGTCACTATACTTAGAAGACAAGTTATAAGTTTTTCCGCCATCGTCTGATTTAAAGGTTAAACCTACATAGGTCAAATGAGAATCATCAGTACCATAATCTGAGTAAGTGACTGACAAACCATAGCTGATATCTTCGTCACCATAGAAAGACAGATTATAATAGGCTGAAGAAACTTTTGGATGCTTATTCTTAATATCATTCCAACTGCTACCGCCGGCACCCGTTTCACTGTCGCCTTCTTTCAATGCATCATAGTCTTCTTTTTTCCAGTCAGATTTATAATCCCTGCTCGAATCAATATCATCAGCATTAAAATTCGCATTTCCGCTTGAAAGAACGAACTTGCCATTGTATTGCTTTTCAAAAATCACCGTGACACTATTGTTGCTTCCAGCTTTGCTGTCCTTATAAGTCAAAGTCAGACGATCACCCGAAATTTGTGCGTCAGAAGCCTTACCATGTTTCTCAATAACATCAGAAACCGAGTCTGATTTGGCCTCCAAGTCCTTGAAGTCATCCTGCTTCCATTCAAATTTATAATCTTTATCAATATAGTCATTGACATCTGTACTGTCATCTTTGACCTTACCATCTTTTTTACTGATTGAAGCTGAACTAGTGTCTGTAGTTTTATGCGACACAGAAGCAAAAGTGGCAACACTAGTAACAATGAGAGCCAGCAGAGCAACACCAGTCGCAACAATCGAAAGGACTGGCTTGCCTTTAAGATTCAGGATAATCAGGACGGCAGCGCCGATTAAACCAAGCACCGATAAACCTAAGAATAGGGGAGCTGCCAGTAGGAAAGATAAAATCATAAAGAGCACTGACAGAGTCAAGGAAATAATTGGTAAAATTAGGCTCAGAAAGTTGCTAGACTTAGCCGGAGCCACTCCTGTCATCTGTCCTTGCGGCATAGCTGAAGCAGTCGGTTGAAAACCAGTCTGAATTGATGTTGGGCTTGACACTTGTTGAGCTGAGGCAGACAGACCAGAGTCTGGCATTTGACCAGCTGGATTAAAGGCTGAATTTGCTGGTTCAACAGGCTCTTGAGTTGGATTCGCTGGTCCCTGAACAGGCTGGACAGGTGCCCCCTGCTGAACAACTGACTCTGCTGGCTGAACCAAAGGCGCTGCCTCTCGGACTGGTTGGTCTGCTTGACCAGCTGAATTTGTTATCTCTGGACTAGCTTCAGAAGTCAAACTCTCAGATTCAGCACTTGTTTGAGTTGTTTCAGCCACTGAACTGCTAACAGGAGCAGGGTTAAGGATACTAGCCATTTGAGCTTTATCAAAGCCGGTTGCTTTAGCCTGCATAAATTCAGCAGCTGTTGGTTTTCGACCAGAAACTGATTCAAATAATTTCATCCAGTCTTCTCGAGCATCCGCTTGACTCGTAGCTGGTTCTTGAACTGGTGTTTGTTGAGCTTGTCTCGGAGCAAACTCGCTAATATCAAAATCGTTTCTCATCGCCTGCGCATATTCAGCAGCTGTTGGTTTTCGACCTTTAGTGGATTCAAATAGGTTTACCCATTCTTCTTTGGTTGCCATATGAGGAAATCTCCTTATTTTTTTGTTAGAGAGCTAGTCTAAATACTTTCTTCAAACAAGATAGGGATACATCAGTAATATCTACTAGCTTTTTATCATTTAGAACTAATACTCAAAGAAAATCAAAAATAGACAAGGCGACGAAGCGCAGGCAGTACCGATGTACAGCAAGCAGAAGTCAACGATGTATAGTTTTGATTTTCAAAAAGTATAACTAAACCGTCAATAACAATTATCATTATTCTAGCATGTTTTTAGAACCTTTGCAAAGCAATCTTAATGATAATTTAAGATTTATTTCAAAAGAAAGACAATTCTAGCTAGAAAACATCAGCAGGCCAATCCCACTGATACCTTTAAAAAATTAGCAGCAATTCCCAAAGAAGAGATAAAAAACAGCAACTCACTGAGGATTTGCTGTTTGATCATTGTTAGCTTGCTCAGAGCCATCGGTCTCTGAAGAAGATTCCGTTGCATTCTGATCTGGGTTTTGATCGCCCGAATCATCTGACTGCGATTCTTCTGGAGCTTGATCAGGATTGTCGCCATCAGAATTTCCAGTATCTTCTTGTTCGCCTTCATTATTGGTCGCAAAGATACCAACCTCCATATCAATAATATGGTTGTCCTTCAAGCTATCCTTAATTTTATCATAGTAAGGAAGCTTTTTATCAATTTGAGACAGAGGCACGCGCACTGTATTTCCATCCTGCATTTCCAAATTGAGGAGATCAGGTGTTGTCTTAGAATCTGCCAAGGTAATGACCTTAATTTCAGAAATCAAAGATTTATCCATCTTGGTCAGTTTTCTAATCAAACTGGACAAGTACTTACCATTTTCAAGATTTATAGTCGTAAACGCATCAGGCAAAGCCGTTGCTTCAACACTGTTGAGACGAGTCCCACTCTCTAGGATTGGGACATACCCCTGATCTGTCTGAGCATAGGCAACGATACTGTATTCCTTGACCTTAATCGAGAAAGTAAAGGGAAATTGATAATCAACCGTGGCAGATTTGACCCAAACATCATTTTTAGCAATCGACTGGGCTAACCGAGAACGATTAAAGATAGTAGCTAAGGTATAGTCGCTATCCTTTAAACCAGAAGCCTTCAAGACCGACTGACTATCGGTTTGATTAACCCCTTCAACCGTTACCTGTTTAATCTTGCTAAGCGGAGTCATCATATAGAGTGCCAAGAGAAGCCCTAAAAATGCAGGGACAAGTACACTGGTCAGACGTCGTTTGAACTTAGTTGACTTAGGCTTGGGCTTTTTAGGCAAAGGCTTTACTGAAGCCTTTTTAGCAGGTTTAGACTTTTTCTTAGAACCAGCCTGAGACTTCTGCTTTTTTCCCTTGCCATTGCTTTCATTATCTTCTTTAGAAAACGAAGATTGGCCTGTGAAACGAGCTCGATTCTTATCGGCCAACTCCTTCTTGAGCTTTTCTTGCTCCTTCTTCTTTTCTTCCTTCTGTTTCAAAAAGTCAAGATTGCGTTTTTGCCACTCAGTCAGAGGAGCTTGCTCTTGCTTTTGATTTTTTTCATCTTTTGATTTTTTAGCCAAGATTTCCCCCTTTTCGACAAAAACAAACAACTGCTAGCTTTTCGATGATCCTTGAGAGATAGCCATGCTTAATAGCTGATAAAACTCTTCTGGCGATTTAAGTTCTGTCGTATCTGCCATAGCAGATAGATAGCTTTTTTTAGCGGATAAAAGTTGCTTTAGCTTTGCTTCAAGATTTTTTAATGTCAAGTCAGGCTCTAGCAGCTGAGTTGAATAGCCCTTTTTTTCAAAGTAGGCTGCGTTTTCTAACTGATCTCCCCGACTGGCCTCCTTACCAAGAGGGACAATGATATGGAGTTTTTGCATAGCCAGAAGCTCAAAAATCGTATTTGAGCCTCCTCTTGTCACTACAACATCCGCCAAATCCATCAAAGGTTGGTAGAGATCAGTCACATAATCAACCCGATAGAGGTGAGACTGCAAACCATTTAGGCTCTTATCACCGGAAATATTGATGACATTGTAAGACTCAGTCAAGTCAGGATTGTTGGTGATGAAATCGTTAAAGACCTTGGCCCCAGCAGACCCACCAATAAAGAGGAGAGTTTTCAGATTGGAATCAAAGGCTGCTTTAATTTTCTTAATTTGCTCAGAATCAGGAGTAGTTTGGTCGGTCTGATTCACCTTAGTAATAGCTCCTACGTGCTGAGCCTTGCTCAAGCCCTGCCCTTGCTCAAAGGTAGTGAACATCTTGGTCGCAAACTTGTAGGCAATCCGATTAGCCAGCCCCATAGACAGGTCTGATTCATGGACGAAGACAGGAACGCGCAAAAGTTTAGCGGCTACAACAGGCGGAACCGAGACAAAACCTCCCTTAGAAAACAATGCTTGCGGCCTAATTCTGGCAATGATAGCCAAAGACTGCAGGACACCCCAACCAACCTTGAAGAGATCTAACAGGTTCTGAAAAGAAAAGTAACGCCGTAATTTCCCTGTCGCAATACTATGAAATTTAACATCTAGGTCCGACTGGAGCAATTGTTGGTGTTCGATGCCATGCTTATCACCAATATAGTGAACTTCCCAGCCATCTTTCAAAAATTTGGGAATCAGAATCAAATTGAGAGTAACATGGCCGACAGTTCCACCACCGGTAAAGACGATTTTTTTAGCCATGCTCACTCTCCCTTTAGGCTTTCAAAGGCAGCGATAAAGTCATCTCCACGCACCTCAAAACTCTTATACATATCCCAAGAAGCATTGGCTGGGCTCAGGAGAATCACATCATCAGGAGCCGCTTCTTTAAAGGCAATGCTTGCAGCATCTTTGACATCCTCAGCATCCAAATAAGGAACGCCCGCTTTATCTGCAGCTCGCTTGACACGAGGGGCAGATTGACCGATGATAATCATTTTTTTCAAGCCGACAATATCTGGTATTAGCTCATCAAATTCATTTCCGCGATCCAAACCACCGGCAATCAAGATGACCTTGTTATTATCAAAGCCAGACAAAGCTTTTTGAGTAGCAAGAATATTGGTTGACTTAGAATCATTGTAGAAGGAAACGCCCTTTACCTGTCCCAAAAATTGCAGACGATGCTTGACTCCACTGAAACTGGACAAAGTTTGAGCGATGACAGCATTATCTACACCTGATAACTTAGCAACCGCAATAGCTGCCAAGGCATTTTCAATATTGTGACTGCCAGGTACACCAATAGTATCTGCGGCCATGACTTGCTCACCTTTAAAGCAGAGGTAACCATCCTTGAGATAAGCACCATCGACTTCTTCCTGAGTTGAAAATGGCAGGACGGTTGCTTGTGTCTTAGAAGCCAGCTCCTTAGCCAAATCTTGATTAAAATTAAGAATCAGATAGTCATCAGCCGTCATCTGATCTTGCAGGTGCCACTTAGCTACCACATAGTCTTCAAATGTTCCATGGTAGTCAATATGAGTTGGCATAAGATTGGTGATAACTGCCATGTGAGGGTGAAACCTCTCAACTCCCATCAATTGGAAGGACGATAACTCCATCACCAAAGTATCCTTATCAGTTGCTGTCATAGCCACTTCTGAAGCTGGAAAACCAATATTTCCAGACAGGAGAGCCGACTGACCAGCTGCATTAAGGACATTCGCAATCATGGTTGTTGTTGTCGTTTTCCCATTAGAACCAGTAATCCCAATAATTGGGCTCTCAGAAATCCGATAGGCCAATTCAACTTCAGTATAGACAGGAATACCTTTTCCCAGAGCCTTTGCCACCATAGGATTGTCGTAGCGAATTCCGGGATTTTTAATCATATAGGCGAAATCTTCGTCCAAAAGTTCCAAGGGATGGTGGCCACAGATAACCTTGATCCCTTCTTCCAAGAGAGCCTGAGCCGAAGGATTTTCTTCAAAAGGCTTGCCATCATTGACCGTTACAATGGCTCCTAATTTTGCTAAAAGACGCGCTGCTGCTTCGCCTGAACGCGCCAATCCCAAAACCAGCACCTTCTTGTTCTCAAAGTCTTTAACTGCTTTCATAATAAGCCCACTTCCAACTAGTATAGTTCTCTTTATTTTACCTTTAATTGAGTGGTTTTTCAAGCCTAGCACCACAGACAAGACCTCTCGACTTTTCCCTTCAAAGCAGACTTATTTGTCCTTGACTAACTGTTTATTTAGGGCTCTAAAAAAGGGAGTGGGAACAACCAAAAAATTGAAAATTTTGGTTCTCACCACTTCCTAATTTCTTTGCGGTAACCTGAAACGGTCTCTTCCCAGACCTTTTCACTCCACACCCGCACAGCTCAAAAGGTTCCACAGGCCTTTTAAGGTTGGAAATAAGATGAACGATGCTCATCTTATTCGCTTAGTTTTTCCGCTTTGTCCTCATGGCAAAAGGAAAACCAGCCACTGCACCAAGAGTTTATTCCAAAACAAAGATACTGGACGAGCTTTTGCCCGTTCTCTTTATCATGACTTAAAATGATTGACAATATAATTTTTAAAACCAACCCAAAGTTTGTGATGCTTGTTGGGCCGAGTAGACAGACCAACAACATCCCGGAGGCTGAAATAAGCCAATCCTACCATAGCTAGGGCTACAAAAACTTCTGGGGGGGATTGAATCAGTTTGACAAAACCGAGAATAGACATGACAATCAGGACCGCAACAATTCCCATGGTTGAAATCATATTCATCGTATTTTTTACGGTCTTAGGAGCCGCAAAGAAATAATAAATGGCAATCAAGATTGCAACAAATAGATAAAACATTGCCGGTACCTCCTAACGCAGTGATGAGCTGGTAACACTAATTTTAATAGTTTAGCCCCCATCCCAGTATAGCTAAGCATCTAAGTACAAGGAAGCATCGAACAACTGAAATGTGCGACTGCTCTCTCATTCCTTACTCAGCTGCTGCAGTTTTTTTCTTCTTGTTAGCCTTGTCACGGGCTGCCTTGTTTAGAATTTGTTTCCGCAAACGGATCGATTCTGGCGTAACTTCCATATATTCATCGTCGTTGAGGAATTCCAGCGACTCTTCCAAGGTCAAAATTCGAGGAGTCTTGATAACTGCTGTTTGATCCTTAGTTGCTGAACGAACATTGGTCATCTGTTTAGCCGTTGTGATATTAACACCAAGATCATTATCACGGGCATTTTCCCCAACAATCATCCCTTCATAAACTTCGGTACCTGGATTAACAAAGATAGTCCCGCGTTCTTCAATTCGCATAATGGAGTAGGTCGTTGCCTTACCATTATCAATAGAAACCAAGGCACCGCGGTGGCGACCGGAAATCTCACCAGGAACAACCGGTAAGTATTGATCAAAGGTATGGTTCATGATACCGTAGCCACGCGTCATAGAAAGGAACTCTGTTGAGTAGCCAATCAGACCGCGAGCCGGAATCAGGAAGACCAAACGCGTTTGTCCATTGCCGACCATTTGCATATCCAGCATATCGCCCTTACGTTCTGAGAGGGACTGGATAATAGCTCCCTGATATTCTTCAGGAGTATCAATTTGTACTCGCTCAAATGGTTCACACTTAACACCATCAATTTCTTTGATGATAACTTCAGGACGTGAGACTTGCAATTCATAGCCTTCACGACGCATGGTTTCAATCAGGATAGACAAATGCAATTCCCCACGTCCAGAAACAATCCATTTATCAGGAGAATCTGTCGGGTCAACCCGAAGAGAAACGTCAGTCTGCAATTCAGACAGGAGACGTTCTTCAACCTTACGTGAGGTTACCCATTTACCTTCACGGCCAGCAAACGGTGAATTGTTAGCCAAGAAGGTCATTTGTAAGGTTGGCTCATCAATGTGAAGAATTGGCAGAGGTTCAACAGCATTGGTTGGTGTGATGGTTTCACCGACGAAGATATCTTCCATACCAGAAACGGCAATCAAATCACCAGCCTTAGCCTCGTCAATTTCCCGACGTTCAAGACCGAAGAAACCAAAGAGCTTAGTAACACGGAAATTTTTAGTTGTCCCATCCAATTTAGACAGGGTAACTTGGTCACCAACCTTAATTTTACCGCGGAAAACACGTCCAATACCAATGCGGCCAACAAAATCATTGTAATCCAAAAGAGAGACTTGGAATTGCAAAGGTTCATCAGAATTATCAACTGGTGCTGGAATATGATCAATGATGGTATCAAAGACTGGTTCCATCGTGTGCGCTTGATCAGCTGGATCATCTGACATAGATGAGGTCCCATTGATTGCTGAGGCATAGACGACTGGGAAATCCAACTGTTCATCATCGGCACCAAGTTCAATGAAGAGCTCCAACACTTCATCAACAACTTCTGCTGGACGGGCTGCTGGCTTATCAATCTTGTTAACCACAACAATTGGAATCAGATTTTGTTCCAACGCTTTCTTTAATACAAAACGCGTTTGCGGCATGGTTCCTTCATAGGCATCTACAACCAAGACAACCCCATCAACCATCTTCATGATCCGTTCCACTTCACCACCAAAATCGGCGTGCCCTGGTGTGTCCATGATGTTGATTCGCGTACCATTGTAAGCAACGGCAGTATTCTTGGCTAGGATGGTAATTCCACGTTCTTTTTCCAAATCGTTAGAGTCCATCGCTCGCTCTTGCAACTCTTTACGTTCATCCAATGTATGAGATTGTTTTAAGAGTTCATCTACCAAGGTTGTTTTCCCATGGTCAACGTGGGCAATGATAGCAACATTACGAATATCTTCTCTAAGTTTAGTCATGTTTTCCTCGATTATTTCTATAAGTTTTCAACCTTATTATTATAGCACGAATTCCCCCAAAAATCAGGCAGCAATGCATGTAAACGTTTTTAAAAAGCAAGAAGAAAACTTTTTTCAAGCTCAAAAGAGAGCCAAATAAAATCAGCTCTCCCTCCTTAGTCATGATAGCCTTTTTCTGAGAAATTGTCTTTTTTAACTTAACTCCTTAAGCCTATTCTTTTTGACTAGGCAATCAAATTCATCCAGACGTTTGGCAAAAGTCTGGAAAGCAGACTCTAAGTAATCCGCCTGAGTCATGTCCACCCCTGCCTTGGCAATGACTTCCAGAGGATCGGCAGAACTTCCGGCCTTAAGATAGTTCAGATAACTCTCCCTATCCTCTTGAGAACCATGGATAATTTTTTCAGCCAGATAACTAGCAGCTGCAAAACCTGTCGCATACTGATAGACATAGTAATTATAGTAAAAATGAGGAATACGTGCCCATTCATATTGAATCTCAGGATTACCTTCCTTGGCTAGGCCATAATAAGTTTGATTGAGGTCCGCATAGAGCTCATTTAAATACTGACTCGTTAAGACTTGACCTTGGGCGTCTGCCTGATGAATCTTCTCTTCAAATTCTGCAAACTGAGTTTGACGAAAGACCGTCCCCTTGAAACTATCCAAATAATGATTAAGAATAGCAAAACGCTCCTTGTCAGTCTTCGCTTCCTTGAGCAGAGTCTCGGTCATAATATTTTCATTAGTAGTCGAGGCAATCTCAGCCAAGAAAATTGAATAATCCCCATAGACATAGGGCTGATTCTCACGGGTAAAAGTCGAATGCATACTATGCCCCATCTCATGAACCAAGGTATAGAGGTTGTCCAGCGTGTCCTGCCAGTTGAGTAGCATAAAAGCTTTGGTATCGTAAGAACCACCTGAATAGGCTCCCGAACGTTTGCCCTTGTTGGCCTGAACATCAATCCACCGCTGAGACAGAGCTTCTTTTACCCGCTCAGTGTAGTCTGACCCATAGATTGCCAAAACCTCCAAAGCTTTGGCCTGAGCTTCTTCATAAGTAATGGACATGTCCAGCTTGGACAGGGGCGTATAGACATCATACATTTTTAAATCTGCTATCCCTAAAACTTCCTGCCGCAGACGTATGTAACGTTGCAATAAGGGAAGATATTTATGAACTGTTGCAAGCAGGGTCTCATAAACAGCCTCTGGAATATGGTTGTCAGCCATAGCAGCCTGACGGGCAGAATCATAATGGCGAATCCTCGCAGTTAAATTATGACTCTTGACCGTTGTCGCCAAGGTCTTGGCATAGGTGTGCTGGAATTGCTGATAAATACTATAGTAAGCTCGATAGGCAGACTTGCGAACCTCTCTATTTTGAGATTCCATCAAGGTGATAAAGTTGCTGTGAGTCAACTCGACTTCTTTACCAGCTTCGTCAAGGACACTTGGAAAAGCCAGGTCAGCATTATCCAAAATTTCGTAAGTCTCACCGGCTGCTCCTAGGACTTCCTGAGCCTGAGCTAAGAGTTCCTCTTGATCTGGTGCTAAGACGTGAGCCTTTTGGGAAAAAATTTGCTGGAAGAAGTGCTGATAAAGATTTAGCTTGGCATCTTCTTGCAGATAATTTGCAAACTTTTCTTCCCCCATGGTTAGAACTTCAGGCTCAAAAAAGGCGAAAGCCTCACCATACTTAGCATAAAGTGTTGTCGCTTTCGAAGCCATTGCTTGATAGGCGGCGACTCTTGTATCCTGATCATTTTTCATGGAAGCATAAACATAGACCTTCTCCAGCCGGCGAGCCAAGTCCAGATAGATTTGCGTTACCTGCAGGAGCTTAGTCGCAGACTGACCAAGCTGTCCAGCCAAATCCTTTGCTTCGACTACCGCCTTTTCTAACGATTGGTATTCAGCCTCCCATGCCTGATCGGTTGCAAAAACGCTAGTCAAATCCCATTTATATTTTTTATCAATATGAGCACGATTATTGGTCATAAGCCTTTACTTTTGAATTGACGCTGAAGAAGCTAGTTCTTCACCTGCACCTTTTCAAAATTTCCCTTCATAGATTTTCCTTCTATTTTATCATAAAAAGCTGGTGGATAAAGCACTTGTACAGTCTGATTATGAGCAGTCTGATAGTAGGCCAGAAAATTGTTCTCAAAAGTCGTCAAATCTCGTTTCATTTGGCAGAAAGGCCCCTTAGGAGGTCGAACTTGCGGATAGTAGTCTGCTAGCGATTTGGCTAGTAAATTATCCCCACGTTCATAAGCTTGAGCTTGACGCTTCAACCACCTAGGATTTCTGCTGTAGAGCTGGCGCTGAATGTAGCCAAGAAGTTGCTGATCCATCTTGACCTTATAGGAAGCTAGAGGCTGCCTGACGTAAGGCTGGCGCAGAAAGTCCAAACAGTTCTCAGAAAAAGGACACTCTTTAATCAAATAGTGAACATGCCCATGCCAGTCCTCATAAATCAGGTACTTTAGGCGTAAACAGCGTTTTGCCAAATCTAGCTCCCAGAGATGAAAGCCTATATTAGCTGAAAAATAGAGGAAATCTTTTTGCAGGGCCGTCAGAGACTTTCTCAGCCAGAGCTTTTTGCCCAAAAGCCAACGCACTTGAAATCCATAAGAGCGATAGGCATGAGTTCGTTCCTTCAAACGCTCTCTCGATAAAGTCGAACATTGAACTTCTAAGGCCAAGTTATCCTCAACCAAGAGATCAGCCACCTGCTGTAAATCTGGCAGAACCACTTCAATCCGCACCTGACAGACTGGTTTCAAGGAGCGATAGAGTTCAGACTTGAGCCCCAAATGTTCTTGACCCTCATTTTCCCAAAAAAATTGACAGCTCTTCAGGGAAAGGTGGGCAAAATAAGGTCGCCTAATCTTGCCCTTTTTCAAACGAACTAAGGCTCCGCAACCTGGACAGGTAAAAGGGGCTTTCCCAACCTCAATTTGTCCTTCTAAAAGAGAAACCAAGTGGCCATCATTGTCTTTAGCGACGAGCATTATTACACCTCCCTTTGCCTAAAAGTACCTTACTTATTGATTCGAAAAATGACACATAAAAAGCATCGTTAGCAAGGCCAACGATACTGGGATGATTGTTGCAATTTTTTCAGGTTTTTCTAGCCCAAGCGCTTCCTAAGTTTTTCCACAAAAAGGTAGGCAGCTGGACAAATCAAGGTATTCTTGATGGTCAGATGATTAATTTGATAAATTTTCTTGCGATCAGTGTGGGGAAACTCCCGACAGGCCTTGGGCCTCATCTCATAAATGGAACAGAGATTATCCTCACCAAGGAAAGGACAGGGCATAGACTGAAAAACCTTATCACCATCCTCATCGATCCGCAGGTAAGTCTCCTCAAAAACCGACAGCTTCATCCGAAAAACCTTGGAAATCCGCTGAATATCGGCCTCGGTAAAGAGGGGACCTAGAGTCCGACAGCAATTGGCACACTGGGTACAGTCAATCTCATTGAAGACCTCTCTGTGGATCTCTTGGACAAGTTTATCTAAGTTTTTAGGGGCCTTTTTCTTCAAGCCTGCCAAGAACTTGCGGTGTTCCCTCTGCTTTTGCTGAGCCAGATCTTTATAGCGCTCGATATCAACTGCCATGCTTTACGCCTCAACTTTCTTATTTCTATTATAACAAATCCGTTTCAGCTTTGGTGGGTCAGTTGAAAGGAATTAAAGCCATCTTGACATTTTCAGAAGACTATTTTAAAATACTATATGACTATTTTTGATTATTTAGTCATAAAATTACAAAGAATTTAAAAGGATAAGAGAGTATGGGTAAGAAATTTTCAGCCGAAGAACAAAAACATATTCGACAAAAACTGATCACTATTTTTGAAAGACAATTACACAAAGAGCGGCCTAGTAAAATCACCATTGACGATTTGGTGCAAGAGGCTGGCATTGCCAAGGGCTCCTTTTACCATTTTTTCCCGACAAAGGAAATGCTTTTTGTCACCCTTATTAACCAAACCCAAGATAAGATGGTTAAAAAAGCCCAGCGAATGACTTCCAATAAAGACATTACCGAAAAAGAAAAGCTCAAGAAAATCCTCCTCCTGATTATCAAGGAACTAAAAGTTCACCCTTGGTTACAAAATTTATCGGGACCAGAATTTGAAAAAACTATTCGCCGCCTGCCCCCTGAATTACAAAAAGACCTGCAGAAAAAAGATAAACTAGCCATTAAAGACCTCTTACAGGATCTGCGATTAACAGCAGCAGTCCCCTTAGAAGATCTCCTTATAATCATTGAGATTATCCTATCTTCTGCCAGTCGCTCTAGTGATTTTGGCCGCCATTATGACCGAGCAGTCAAAATCATGATCAACTGCTTGATTGACGGTCTTTTTAGTGAAAGGAAAATCCATGAATAGACTCCTTCGTTTTAATTTTATCCTCATGATTCTGGCCATGCTGGGAGCCAGTTTCTTGCAATTATTCAGACCAGAGATTCTTGGTTCTCAGACTAATTTCGGTCTTGCTCCTGACTGGCAAAGAGAAATCTCTTTTTGGAATCTGGCTGTGATCCCTATATTTCTAGCTGCTCTTTATAAAAAAGATTACTTTTTTACAAAAGTCTGTGCCATCTCTGCCATAATTGGTGGTCTTGGTTTCGCCAGCAATCACTTACTCGGTTGGTTAGCACAACCATCAGCCACTGCTAATCTAGTCGGCAGTTTGGAAAATTACGCCTTTGTCCTGCTTTGGTTAATTGGTCTAGGCATCGAAATCAAAAAACATAAACAGCTCTGAACAAGACTAGCTCAGAGCTGTTTTTTAATTGTACCATTTCTCTAAACAGACTTGAAAGGCTCTATAAAAATTTGGGGCCTCGACTTGCCTTTCTTGCCCCAACTTATAGAGTTTTTGACAGATAAAGAGCAAGTCTGGCAGATTACTGTGCAAGGTCATGATTTTGCGGCTCAGGAGGTTTTTAGCAAACATGCGTTTCATGAGCGGTGCTGAAAGCCAAATTGGTAAATGATAAGGCAGCAGTTCAGTGCGGTAGTGCCTAAGATCGACTCCCCTATTCTCCACTATCTGAGCTGTTTCACGAATACTTTTAATCACCTGAGAAAGTAGTCTAGTAGAATTCATAACAGTTTCAGCAGCTGCACTAGGATTTTCACTATCTGCATAACAGCCTGCTACTGAGATAACACCGGCATTGATAGCCATGTGTAACCAAATCCATTCCAACATATCATAAGGAAATTCCAATTTAATCTGACAGCTATTAAAGAGTTTTACCAGATCTTGATAATTAGATATCCTAGACTTCTCCTCGGATTCCAGCATAAAGTGATCAAAGACACAGCAGGCCAGACGATTCCCAATCAAATTACCACCAGCAACGGGGTACCCCAGCAAATAATCCCGCTGACTCAGCCATCGCTCTAACTTAGTCCTATCCTCCCAGATACCGCAGGCCAGAACCAAACTGCCCGTAATAGCCAGACGATCGAGGTCTTCAATAACTTTTTTAACCTGTCCTCTGGACACGCTGACAAAAATAAAATCATACTTCTTTTGACTGCATGGATTAATCCGATAAGTATCCTTGATAGCCTGCCCCTGTCTGTCTATCCGACCATCCAATAAATCAACGGATAAATATTTAATGCCTCGCTTAGGGCTTGTATCCCGCAGCAAATGCTCGACCTCATGACCTGCCTTTTGAAAAAGATAGCCATGAGTTGCCCCAATAACACCTAAACCAACCACTAAAATTTTCACTGTGAAACGTCCTTTCTACTCTTTTTTGCAGTCAGTAAATACCAAAGCAAGACCAGAACAAAAGATAGGATTTGTGCAATGGCGACTCTGACAAACATAAGTTCATCTGCCCCCCTATCAGATAGGGTATGAATGATATTGATCAAAAAGTTATTAGTAAAATGGTGGGACATAGCCATATAAAGGCTTCCTGACAGTCTGGTCATGAGTGCAAACTTAAATCCTACTATGGCAGAGGTGACAACCAGCATCAGCGCATTAAGTGTAAATCCTGAAAAATTCATGCCCCCATCTAAGTAACTGCGCAGTGGCCCTACTAAATGCCACAGGCCAAAGAGTGTCGAGGAGCAGACGGCTGAGGTTATAAAGCTGTATTTCTGCTCAAAAAGTTTTTGAAACAGTCCGCGAAAGGCTCCTTCCTCCATGATGACATTGATGACATTTCCTACAAAGCAGATGAGAAAGAAGATTAGACCGGTTTCTCTGCCAACGTTCTTATCCACAGCATAGGCACTGACATAGACATCCAATCCTTGAAATGTAGCCTGGCTCACAAGCAATAGGATTTCCGCACCATAAGCCAGCACAAAAACGACAAGGCCAAAAAGCAGTCCATTCCAAGTGTTTTTGAGGAAACCTTCTTGCCTAAAACCTATCTCCTGCCAAGTGAGCTGAAAAAATTTGAGGACTGCATAGATGACCACGATTCCCAATAGTTTGTGCACAAAGGCTTCGTTCCAGAAGGTTTGATCGGTCCGTAAAATAAAATAGTCAAAGAGATGCAAACCATAGCAGAGCAGATAGATAGCCAAGACTGCTAACTCGATTTTTTTCTTTTTGGGTAGCATAGATAATCCTCCTTACACTAAGACACAAAAGCCGTTAAGCGCTCCAAAGAAAAATAGGGAACCTAACGATGAATCACTAAAGATTCAAAGAAACATTTTTTTCTAGGAGTGTAGGCGTGTTTAATTAACGACGATTTTTAATCAATAAATTAATTTCACGCGCTTCCTGACTGAGATCAAAAAGATCCAAGACTTGTGAAATGATATAAACAGCGATCCCAATAAGAAGAAACATCCAAGGCTGATTCCAATGAAAGAGCCAGCCCATCCCCATTGTCAAGCCTTCAATCGCTACAATTTCCACCAGCACCTGCAGCATAAAGAATTCCCACTCTAGTCTGCGTATAAATAAAACCAGCAATTGGATGAGACCGTTAAGAAAAAAGACCTGAAAAATACTCACCAGCAGGAGCCACTCCGCCTTCAAATACAAGGCAGCCAGAGTTAATAAGAGCAACGATACGCCTGTCGTAGCAAAGACATTAACCAACCATTTTTTCATTTTGGCTCACCTCCTCTTAAGGCTTCTTTAACAGCCTGTAAATAACGGCGATTGACAATAACCTTCTCACCATTGAGCAAAGTCGCTTCCATGCGGCTGTTAAAAAGCGGCCGAATACTTTCTAAGACATTGATGTTAAGCAGACAGCTCTTAGAGATCTGAACAAACCCGTCATTTTGTATGTCATGGAGCAGTTGATAGAGCCTCAAATCCGTTTGATAAATGTCATCTGCTAAATAGACAAAAGTCTTCTTGTCCACGCTTTCAATATAGTAGATATCCGAAAGGTTGACCAAATGCTCTACTCCGTTCTCATAACAGCTAATTTGCTTATCAATACTTTCCAAAAATGTTAAAATCCGCTCAACCAGCCTGTTTTTCTCACTATACTTTAAACTGACTTCCAGCTCCTTGAAGCTGGCATCCTGTTCGATTCGTAATTTCATAGTTTTCATTATAGCACAGCTTTTCTATCAAAAAATCCCGCATCAACCAAGATGCAGGATGGGGAAACTGAAATACATTATTTACGAGTGTAGGAATTTTTCAACCTGATCAGCCTGCCGATGCAGAAAAACAAGGTTGGCGATGATTACTGCAAAAATAAGCGGGGTTATGACCAGCAGCAATAGCCAATGAAGCGGATTGTTCAGACAAAACAGAAAGATACTGTAGATAAGCAAGGGCATGGTGAGAACTGCAGTCACACTGCCAGGAACCCAAGTTCGAAATCGGAGAGCCTGACTGATATGGGATAAAAGATGGACAGTATGTCCCAGCGTAATCGCCAGCACTAACTCTGGTAATTTAAAAAGAATACCTGCAAGCAAAATCAGGCTAGCTAAAATAAATTCCTCCAAAATGCTAGCCGCTAATGTTTCTGTTGAAGGATAATGTACTCTGCCAGCGACAAAGATTTCATTAGCAAATTTTGGATCATTCTTTTTCTTCGCAATCCATGGACAGACTAAAATAATCTCTTCAAACTCATGGACCATAAAAAGCATGAGCGCAAGAAAAGCAAGCAAGGTTGGGGTCATTATTTCTTCTCCTTTGATTGGTTAGTTTCTCTGTACTGTTTGAGTGTTTTGCCGGTCCAGTTTTTAAAAGCACGCAGAAAGCTGGAAGTTTCTGAGTAACCTACGAGATAAGCGATCTCGTCAACCGACATAGATAAATCAAGATAAGAAAAAGCCATCGATTTTTGTATACGTAGAACTTCTTCTTTGAACGTTGTTTTTTCAGCAGCTAATTGGCGCTGCAGTGTCCTGGCACTGAGACCAAGCCTCTCAGCTACGGCAGCAAGAGAGAACTGACCGCTGGGGATAGCCGACAGCAACTCGTTTTGAAGCGTCTGTGTGAAATGGCTGCCGCTTTTTTCCTCCTGAGCTAGCTGCCGATTAAGACTCGGTTCCAAATAATACCACATGACATTGTTCTCAGTGATGAAAGTTTTTTCAAGATCTGCTTTAGATAGCACCAAGAAGTTCCTTTGTGATTTTTGCGGGAGGATTCCTACCTCATTCTCAAGAACCGCTCCGTAATCATAAGGCGAACTGACCCTGCGGGGAAGAACTGACGCCCCTGTCCCTGTCCGTAAAATACTTAAAAGTAGCAGCTGCTCCTGCAGCAGTAACATGCGAGGAAGCGGCAACTGTGATGACTGGTAGGCATAGTTTACAGCAACTTCATCGTCTTTTTCATGAATCTCTACTTTTACTGGACCAATCAAACTTTTATATTTTGAGAAGCGCTGCAGGGCTGTCAAACCATCCGGACTTGATAAAGCAGCAAAAAAGGCTGGTACAAACATCTTAATATTGTCAATATTGCTCAATGCTAATAGGGCTTCATCTGTAATTTGCTTATCCAAGGTCGCTATAAAGCGATAATAATCCTGAGCACTATAAGTCAGCTCTTCTTGCCAAAGTTGGTTTGGCAATTGCGCTCTCTGCAAAATCAGTCTAACATCTATTCCTAATTCTTTTAAGAAGATCTGAAATTGTTTAGTGATAATAAGTTTCATAATCTTATTGTCTAAAAATATTAACCTCAAGTCAAACTCTTAACGACCAGCCAATCAAATACTCTAGCAGGTAAGATTGAATGAAGAAAAACAATAGTTTTAGCGCCCCTACCAACGAGGTAACGCGGTTTAACTCGTTTGGCATTAACAATTTTGACAATCCTTCTTGCTACAAGACCAGGCTCAGAAATCAATCGGCCTGCATACATTTTTTCGATACTTTGGGAGACCTTTTTGGCCATCTTTTCATAGGCTCCTCCAACTGCAGAAGTTCGCAAATTCTCTGCAGCAATCTGGCTCCAAGGCGTTTTAATACTGGCTGGTTCAATAATCACCGTCTCAATTCCAAATGTTTTTGTTTCCATACGAAGGCCATCGGATAAGGCCTCAAGGGCATACTTAGAGGCATGATACCAAGAACCCATAATGGTAGTGATGCGGCCACCGGTTGAAGAGATATTGATAATGCGCCCCGATTTCTGAGCTCGCATATAAGGAAGAACTTCCTGAGTTAAACGAGCTAGGCCAAAAAGATTGACTTCAAATTGCTTTCTAGCCTCCTCAAGCGCAACATCTTCAATCGCACCAAAAGCAGCATAACCAGCATTGTTAATCAAGACATCAAGCCTGCCTTCTGCTTGAATAACCACTGCAAGAGCCTGTTTAATGGTTTGTTCCTTGGTAAGATCAAGGTAAAGCGGCTGGACACCATCTTGCTTGAGTTTTTCCAATTTGTCCAAGCGTCTGGCACCACCATAAACCCTATGTCCCGCTCTTGCCAGTCCTTGTGCCGCTAGATAGCCGATTCCTGAAGAAGCCCCTGTTAATAAAATTACCTTTGACATTTTTTCTCCTTTCACGAAATTATAAATCAATCGTTCACTTTTTGTATAGAACAATGAACGACATTATAATGACAATTAATGCCAAAAAGAGTGGAGAAAGAACCCAAAACAAGGATACTTTGTGAGGAGCTAAATAATTATCAAATTTGCTACAGCTCAATTATTAACCCTTCCTGCTATCAGACCTAAATCTAATCCTTGTACTATCATAGCAATTGGTAGAAAACAAAGGGTGTTCGAGTTTACTAATATCAATAACAAATATGATACGAGAATAAAACATAAATTAATTTAATCCAGTACTAGAATTTACAATATAAGTACAATAAAAAAACTCATAAAATCTTCAATAAAATCGCCTTGAACAAAAGCATTTACCTGAGGAAATTTTATGAGCTAAACCTTGGAATTTTCTTGTATATGTTTTTTATGAGTTTAATGTATCACTTTTGGTTACTGAACAAGTCTATTAAAAGAGAAAACTCTATAAACTCAGAAGGGGTAAATATTTTAGATGCTCCCCTCAATAACCAGCTATATATTTTAATCCCTCAACCATTTTTTCAATATTGACAGTAAAAATAATCTGGCCTTTTTCTGGACTTGCACCAGAAGGATCTCCACCAATACCAATTGGATTACCGTCCTTATCTACAAAATCTTCAGCAACCCAGTTCAAACTGATATTGTATTCCTTTAGCTTACTATCAAAGACATACCCGGTAGCTTGTCCTGCAATCCCCCTATCAAGTTTAACCAATTCTTCATCTATAGCCATGATCATAGATGTCTCCATCTCTCCACCGTGAAAATCGAAGGTATTTCCTTCAGAAATTGTCGCTTGTACGCGCGGATCATCAAATGCCCCAGAATTTAAAATAAAAATATCCAAATCATGTGAATGGCGCAGTTCTCGACTGAGGAGGTTAGCAATCGGTGTATTTCCGCCATGACAAGAGAGGAGGGCTATTTTTCTAAATCCGTGGTGGTACAGAGACTCTATGATTTCTTTCAGCATGTGGTAATAGGTTTCTGTCGAAAGGGTAAGGCTGCCGCAGAAGTTGGCATGCTCAGTGCTCAAACCAATAGAAATATTAGGAAGAATCAAGAGCGGAAAATTCTCGTCAATCTGATTTACTTCCTGTAGAATCAAATTAGCCATTTTCTCAGCGATCAAATCATCCGTTCCCAGTGGGGCATGGTTGCCGTGCTGTTCAATTGCTCCAAGTGGAATCATAACAATTGTCTCTTCTTTATTAAGTTCCTCCATATCAAGCCTTGTTAATTCACGATAATATCTAGCCATTTTTATCTCCTTTTCTGGCCTTATAGATAAAGCGTTTGTATAAAAGGTAAGCAATTGCTCCGTTCAAGCTAACCTTGACTATGTTGAAGGGAACTGTCGCCAAAAGAATAAAGCTAGTCAAGTTGGAAACAGCTGGGTTAACAGAACCAAAAGACTTGGCTAAACTTTCCAAATCAATTCCTACAGCTTTGGCATACAAGGGCAGGCTAACAAAGAGATTGATGGCTGTAGCAGACAAAGTCTTGATCACAATCGTTGCCAAAAGAGCTAAAACTGCTGCTTTTAAAGTCTTACCCTTCTTTTTGAAAATCAAGCCCAGAGGATAGACAAAGAAGATAGCCGAAATTAAATTGGCGAACTCACCGATATACATACTATTGCTACCGACGGTAAAAAGTTTGATCAGGATCTTTAAAACCTCGATAATCAAACCTGACGTAGGGCCTAAAAGGAAGGTTGCAATGATCGTAGGAACATCTGAAAAGTCAACCTTGTAGAAGACAGGCATGAAGGGAACCGAAATTTCAAGAGACATCAGGACGCCTGCGATAGCTGCAAACATGGCCGTGTAAGTGATATATTTTATTTTCGGATTTTTCATAAAATCCTCCTTTCTAGATGCGTCAACAATCATGGGACAATTTTATGAGAAACCCTTTTCATCCATCCAGTAAAAATACCAGCATTCTACCTAAGGCAGTAATCAAAAGACTCTTTCGTCACTCAAAAATAGGTGAAACTATCTCCAAAAAATTTGCCATTGCTTAATTCTCAAAGTATCGCTAGCACTGTTGAGGATACCTTGAAAACTGCTTCACTGATGTGAATGACTAACATTGGAACTGCTTAGATTGAAATAGCTATATGATGAAAAAAGCGCACTTCAAGATTGAAATGCGAGGTTCTTTTGAGACTTAGCAAATAAACTCCTTTTAACTGTTTCCAAGTGCTAAGGAGGTCTTTCAGCTAAATTCTTCTCTCATCCAGACTATACTGTCGGTACTGGAATTACACCAGTTCATGCCTTATGGCTCGCGGACTATACCGCCGGTTAGGACTCTCACCTGACCCCGAAGAATTATTAACGCCGCCATCCTAACACAGGTGTATTGGTCTGTCAACCGATTTGAGAACGCTACTGCTCCTTTCTCTATAAAATCACTATTAAACGGCAACAAAAAAGAGAACAGATGTGACTCTGTCCTCTAATCAAGGTTAATTTATTACTATTCTAAAAACTCTTACCACTTACGAGAACGTAGGCTTGTTTTTTGAAGAATTTGAAAGTTCCAAAATGAAGTTAGCTAGTTGAGGATATGAAAATTCCCCAGAGAGAATTGTCATCACCACAACAATAATTAGAAAGACTCTGAGATGCAAGACTGTGATACACCTGCTACCACAGTTTAATATCCAGCTACCCCCTCTCCCTCTTTTAATCCAAGTATCGTTTTAATAACTCTTTTTCAGCAACTGTTGGTTTCCGATAAGAACCCACAGGTAGATCTCCCAGCTCAAAAGGGCCAAAGGAAATACGTCTGAGATAGGTAACTTTGACACCGTAGGCTAGGAACATTTTCTTGACCTGATGAAACTTGCCTTCTGAAATGGTGACATAAGCTCTGCTGATTTCTGAACTAGAGCTGATAATCTCTAACTTAGCTGGCTTACAAACCCTACCATCTAAAAAAGCTATGCCATTGTCAAAAAAAGCAGGTGCATCGGCACCAAGCTCATTGTTAACCTCAACATAATAGGTTTTGTCCACGTGATGCTTGGGGTGGAGTAGGCGAAATCCTAGGGGACCATTGTTGGTGATAAGAACCAACCCTTCCGTGTCGCGATCCAAGCGACCAACGGGATAGAGTCCCTCTTTTTTGTCTTTTGAAGCAATTAAGTCAATCACCGTCTGATGCTCAGTGTCAGTGACTGCGGAAACCACACCACTAGGTTTGTTGAGGATATAATAGACATCAGGAGAAGAGCTAATCTGCTTGCCAGATACTGTGATGGTTTGCAGGGTTGGAGCGACATTGAGGCTGTCAGAACGCGCTAACTGCCCATCCACGCGCACCTGCAGACTACGAATCAATTTCTTAACGTGATTCCTAGAGCCAAAACCCGCCTGACCTAATAGTTTGTCTAATCGCATACATTCATTGTAACACAAAAGAAGCTTAGGCAGCTCCTTACTTTTGTCTCATAACTCACTGGCAGCTTCTTGATCCAAAATAACGGTAACATCCGGATGTTCCTGCAGAACGCTGGCTGGCAGACTTGGTGTGACTGGTCCTTGAACCATACCAGCGATAGCTTGGGCTTTTTCTTTACCATAGGCAAAGAGGACGATAGACTTAGCCGACATAATAGAAGCAATCCCCATAGATATGGCCTGAGTTGGTACATCTTCTTTCTTGTCAAAGAAACGACTGTTGGCTTCGATGGTGCTTGGAGTCAAATCAACCACATGAGTCCCACTAGAAAAATCGGTTCCTGGTTCATTAAAACCAATATGCCCATTGCGGCCAATTCCCAAAATTTGGAAATCTATGCCATACCGAGCAATCGTATCATCATAGTCACGTGCAGCTTGATGCAAATCAGTCGCTTGACCATCAGGTAGAAAATGCTCCTTAACTGACTTGTACCGAAACAAATGGTCTTCCATAAAGTAGTGGTAAGACTGGGGATTTTCTTTTGGCAAGCCGACATACTCATCTAAATTGATAGAAGTCATCTGCGATAGGTCAAGATCACTGGCAGCTAACGCTTTGTAGAAAGCCTCTGGTGAACTCCCTGTCGCCAAGCCCAAAGTCTTAGCCCCCTGAGATAATTTTTTTCTTAAGATATCTAAGGCACAGTTTGCTCCCTCTGTTTGATTTTTTACGGTGATAATTTTCATGCTGGATACCCCCTGTTTTGGTCTATACCGATTATTATCTTCATTATATGGTATAGACCAATTTTTGTCAAGCGATTTTGTGATATAATAGGTCAGTATTAAACAAAATAAAGAGGAAAAAAGTGAATACACAAGATTTCGATTTTTATTTACCTGAGGAACTGATTGCTCAAACTCCTTTGGAAAAACGTGATAGCTCCAAACTCCTAGTCATCGATCACAAAACCCACACCATGGTAGATAGCCATTTTGATCACATTCTCGATGAGCTAAATCCAGGCGATGCCCTAGTCATGAACAACACTCGGGTTCTGCCTGCTCGCCTTCATGGGGAGAAGTCTGAAACCCATGGACATGTGGAATTTCTGCTGCTGAAAAATACTCAAGATGACCAATGGGAAGTCCTAGCAAAACCAGCTAAACGTCTGCATGTCGGGACCGAGATTAGCTTTGGCGATGGCCGCTTGACCGCTACTATTGTCCAAGAACTAGACCACGGTGGTCGGATTGTCGAATTTCACTATGATGGGATTTTCCTCGAAGTTCTCGAGAGTCTTGGTGAAATGCCCCTGCCGCCTTATATTCATGAAAAGTTAAAAGACCAAGAGCGCTATCAAACGGTCTATGCCAAGGAGAATGGCTCTGCTGCTGCTCCAACAGCCGGTCTGCACTTTACCCAAGAACTGTTAGAAAAAATTGAGGCCAAGGGGGTAAAACTGATCTACCTGACTCTCCATGTTGGTCTGGGCACCTTCCGACCTGTTTCTGTCGATAATATTGAAGACCATGAGATGCACTCAGAATTTTACCAGCTCTCCGAAGAAGCTGCACAGACTCTGCGTCAGGTCAAAGCTTCCGGCGGTCGTATCGTTGCTGTCGGGACTACCTCCATCCGGACCTTGGAAACTATCGGTAATAAGTTTAGTGGAGATATTCAGGCTGATTCTGGCTGGACCAATATCTTTATTAAGCCTGGTTACGAGTTTAAGATTGTCGATGCTTTCTCAACCAATTTCCACCTACCAAAATCGACCCTTGTTATGTTGGTCTCAGCCTTTGCCGGACGGGAATTTGTCCTCGAGGCTTATAAACACGCCGTTGATAAGCACTACCGATTTTTTAGCTTCGGTGATGCCATGTTTGTAAAATAAGTTGGCAAAATGCGACCGAACAATTCAAAAATTTAGAAAAGAGAGTGGGACCAACTCTAAAATTGAAAATTTTAGTTCTCACCACTTCCTAATTTCTAGGCGGTGATCTGAAACGGTCTCTCCCCAGACCGTTTTTGACACTTGCTTTGCAAGCTTCATTTCCCGATTAAAAGGTCTCCCAGACCTTTTTAACTCACCCCTGCACAGCACAAAAGGTCCTCTGGACCTTTTGTGGCTGGAAATAAGAAGAACAATGGTCATCACATTGTTTAGGTTTCCCACTTTGGCCTTGTGACAAAAGGAAAATAAACCACTGTGTCAAACCGCTCTATCTAAATTAGTTAATAAGAGGCAGGACCTTTTTTCATCCTCTTGTTCCCAACCACTGTACCAAGTATTTATTCCAAAACAGAAAGATTGGACAAGTTTTTATCCAACCTCATTGTGCCTTAAATTTGAGTTAAAATTCTATCAAGCTACTTTTCGTATTTGAATAAGAAGGAACAAAACTGCTGGACTTGTACCTGCTTATGCTTACGCTTCCGCATTTTCAAGAGCATTTAAAAAGACCTCGCAGGGTCTTTTTTATTTCATCTTTTTCAAACTCCCCTTAGCTTTTTCAACCACAAAGAGAGAACTCTCTGCTTGTGATACAAGCTTAAAGAGCTTCTTGGCTAGGGCCTTATCTCCAGCTAAACGAGCATTTTCAGCTAAGAAGTAGTCACGCAGGACTTCTTCCAATTTATTGCTAGCTTGTATGTCCTCAGGGTCTTCCAAAGCTTCTCCTTTACCGACAACAGCTTCAATTAACGAAAGAAGTTGCTGGCTGTAACGTTTTTGCACCTGTTCCATATCATTTTGTACAACCAGATTATGGATAGCTTCCAAATTAGCCTCTAGATCATAGTCTTTTTTGCTAAAAGCCTTGTTGGCAAAATCGACAACATAATAGGTTAGAAGGAGCGGTGTCCGTTCCTTAGGAGATAGCTGAGCTTTCACAGGATTGACCATTTCAATAAATTCAGCCGACTTATTAAAGTTACCCCGTAAAAAAGCCAATTCTGCCTGACGGATAATGGTGCGATCCCAATTAGTCTTAAGAGCAACTTGCGATTCATAACTCAGCACTTCTTCATACTTGTCCAAGGCAAGATCTTCGGTCAAAATTTTCAAGGCATCACGGCGATAAATATTGTTTTCCCGCACATATTGGACAGCCAAAGCCAAGAGAGGTAAAAAACTCACCAAACTAAAAGCCGCTCCCATAATATTCTTGGGATTCAAGAGCCAATAAATCACAGACACTACAAATAGCAATAAAAAAAGTAAGGACCAATTGCGCACTACGGTTAAGTAGGTATACATTCTATTCTTAATATCGTCTATTTGACCGTCACGGTATGATGTCAGCATAATTTCTCCTTTTTCTTAGCAATTAAGATAAAACCTTATTGGATTTCTGAATGGATTTAAAGCAAAATCAGAATCCATTATTATTCGTTTTAAAATAGCTATATCTATGACTAGTAGAATTTCAAAATTGTCTCTATTATATCACAATCTTCCCTAAGTTGAAAAAACTCTAAAGGATAAGGCAAGCCTGCCTTTTCCCCTAGACTTGCCACAAGATTAGCCAAAGACAGTTTTTCTATGTCTCACCAACTTAAGCAAGATGGGAGATTTTAATTCATATTAACTCGGTGCCATTCATTGATAACATAGGTCAGCATCGCCAACTGATTGTAACCAGTACCATTAATTTCTGAGCTACTCTCGGTTGAACCTCCCAAATAACGGGTGTAAATGGCAATCAAGTAAGGGCTGTCTTCCATAACAATAGCATCAATATTGATGGCTTCACGGACATAACCTGGCTTTTGATAGATGGTCAAATCTTCTGGTAAATAAGTCTTATAATATTCGTTTGGGAAGGATTGACCAATACAATCCAACAAGTCTTTATACTTATCCTGATATTTAAACAAATAGTCCAACAGCTGAAGGTAATAAGAACTAGTTGTTTTATTGCCTTCGTATTGAAAGGCTGGTACATCAGGATTCGTAGACTTACCATAACGGGTATATTGACTGTAGGCATTTTCCATACCACCTAGAAGACTGGCCAAGCCGTAGGCAGGAGTGTTTTCTGAAACGACCAAAGAGCCATACTGCATCTCGGGGATGGTCATGCTACCGCCATAATTATTAACATAGGCATCATGCTCTCCCTGATACTCATAGTCCAAGTTCGTGATGTCAACCTCTTGATCATAGGTAAACTTTCCTTCAGCAACCCCATCAACAACCAACATATTGAGCGGTAGCTTATAGGTTGAACCTGCTGTCATCAATTCGGCATCATTCATGGAAAAGGTCTCATTGGTTCTAGTATTCTTATAGGAAAAGGCCACCTGTGACTGTTCAATCCCTTGCTCAGCCAGAAAGGCATTAACAGTGTCATTAAGACTCATATTGGCATAGTCATAGTATAGCCCCAACGCATTCATCCGCTCGCTATCCGCCTCCATGACTGCCTGCTTTTCTTCAGCTGACTTGTTTCTTGGCGTCACCAACTCCTGAGGATTCTTCTTAGCCTGCCTCGAACCTCTCGTCTGATGATGCTTCTGCCCTCGGATTTCCTTTTGTCCTTGCTTCAAATAAAAACTGCCTAGGATACCTAGGACAATCGCAAGAATGATCGCTAAAACAACCGTAATTCTTTTTGACATAGTTTCTCCTCACTATTATTTTAAGGGAAAATTGATTTTTTGCAAGCACTATTCAAAATTTTTTAGATTAATGACCACCAGTGATGAACTATCTGACAATATTGCCAACATAAATGCATTCAAGCTAAAAGGCCACCCTCCAAACGAAGGATAGCCTAAGGCAATTTTTTTCTATAGCCTCAATTATTTTGTAGCGGCGGCATAAAGTTCTGCTACCTTGTCCCAGTTGATGATTTCAAAGAAGGCTTTGATGTAATTAGGACGAACATTGCGATAGCTTAGGTAGTAAGCATGTTCCCAAACATCCAAAGCCAAGATTGGCTTTTTACCATCCATGATAGGAGTATCTTGATTGGCTGTTGAAGTCACTTCAAGTTTTCCTTCCTTATTGACAACCAACCAAGCCCAGCCTGAACCGAAGCGACCAGTTGCAGCTGCTGTAAAATCAGCTTTGAAGGCTTCGAACGAACCAAAGGCTTGTTCAATAGCAGCTGCCACTTCCTTGGTAATTTGAGTCTTTTCCGGTGACAGGAGTTCCCAGAAGAGAGCGTGGTTGAGATGACCGCCACCATTGTTAATCAAGGCTTGGCGAATATCAGCAGGAATCTTTTCCACATCTGACAAGAGTTCTTCAAGATCTTCTCCGATTTCAGGGTGCTTTTCCAGAGCTGCATTAGCATTAGCTACATAAGTCGCATGATGTTTATCGTGGTGAAGAGTCATAGTTTCAGCATCAATATAAGGTTCCAAAGCATCGTAAGCATAAGGAAGTTCAGGTAATATAATAGCCATAAAGGTTACCTCTTTTCTATTAATAGGGCTCACCCCTAAATAGGGCAAGGAAAAAGGAACAAAAGTCCTTAAACACTTACATTGTAAAGGAAAGGGATAGGGTTTTCAAGGATTTTGATTACTAGTTAGTATTACCGAGTTATCTGTTGCCAAATAGACATTCAACCTTATTTTTTCTTAGAACTAGCAATTTTTAAAAGAGCTACATCAAAGAGATAGGCCTTATCCAATCTTCCCTGCTTGATTTGGTAATCCGTACTAATCAAGACTGTCATGACCTCTTTCAAGAACGATAAAGTTAGAGGACGGCTATCCCTAAGGGCAAATTTAACTTGGTAGGGATTAATTTTCCGACCTAAGAGATCCGATATTTGAGCAACCATAGCTGATTCATTCTTGCCAGCTTGAGCGAGAATCTTAACTTGGGTAAAGAGGCGAAATTGCCCCAACATAATGGCAATCAATTTAATCTCATCTTCACCCTGTAGACGCAAATCCCTAACCAAATCACGGGCCTGATCAACTTTCCCTTGCAAAATATATTGGGTCAAATCAAAGAGATTATCTTGCAAGCTTTTAGGAATGGCTTGGTCAATATCAATTAGTTCAATCTGACCGCCATCTTTATAGGCCTTAAGGAAAGCCAGATTTTTCTGAATCTCGCTGAAATCAAAATTCGACTTAATCAAGAGTTGATCAAAAGCCCCCTTGGCAAAAATCAATCCTGCTTGATGAGCCAGCTTTTGAAAATGCGTTCGCAGTTCGGCTTCCTTGAGCTGACCTGCTTCAAAAATCTTAGCCTCCCGTTTAACTAACTTAACAAGCCGACGTTTGCCATCCAGTTTTCCGGGTGCAAAAATAACCAGCCGCGTTGTTTCTACTGGATTGGTCAGGTAGGCTTCCAAACTCTTGGCTTCCTTATCATCTAAGTAAGACTTTTTGGCTGTTGTCAAATCCAAAAGATTATCAAAAATCACCACCTTCTCATCTGAGAAAAAAGGCAGACTCTCTAAATCCATCTGGGCGTCGGCAAAGTTATTTTCTGAAAAATCAAAATAAGAATAGGTCAAATCACTGGGATCAAAACCAATCCGTTCCAAAAAGAGTTGCTTGAGCTGACTGTACTGTCCCAAGTCATCACCCGTTATTAGCGTAATCAAAGGGAGTTTTTCCTTGATTAAAGCATCAACTTCTTCAATTGCAATCATATATTTATTGTACCATAAAAGCCGTATGGCTCTTTTAAATAAAAAAACAGTTAGAAATTTCTTCCTAACTGCTAACAAATTTGCCTTCTATCTATTGGAAGGGACTTCCGGTGTAATTTGATTCAGAACCAACTGCAGAATTTGACTCCTGAACAGGAGCAGCTACCCCTTCTGAAAAAGCCGTTTGAACTGGCTGCTGAACAGTTGCCCCTTGCATCGGTTGTTGAGAGACTTGACCAGACATCTGCTGATTAGCAAAACCTGCTTGGCCTTGATTCATCGGCTGTTGGCTGCTTGGGTTTTGCCCTGGAAAGCCTGGCTGATAACCATTGTTAGAGCCAGTTTGGTTATAATAACCTTGATAATTGGTAAACATTGGCGCCTTGGTTGGCTGGCAAAGAAAAACTAAAAGGACAATATTCCCAATAGGAACAAAGGCAAGGAAAATCCAAGGCCAGTCATAGCCAGCATCACGAAAACGACGAATAATAATTGCAAGGTTTGGAACAAAATTTACAAGGACCCAAATCACAGCAATCACCCACATGAAAATTCCTAAGATTCCTAAGCCAACAGCACTAGAAGTGACGTCACCTGTACTATCATATTCTGCGACCATTCCTAAGCCGACAATCACAACGAGAAGAATAAAGTTCAAGCCAAAAATAGATGAAATAATAAAGTTCATCAAGGCAGGCCACCAAAAGCCTGGACGATCGGTGCGACCCGTAAAATCAGCATACTGTTTCCAATAATTTTTATACGCTTCTATCATAATAGACTCCTTTAATAAATTACAGTTATTTTACCTTAGAAGAAAGCCCCTGTCAAATTGACAAGGGCTAATTCTATTTATTAGCTTGCTCAGGAGGAACTTGACCTTCTTGAGGGGATGAATTAGGTTGTGGATTCACTGGATTAGCAACTTGACCTTGTGGGAAAACCTGTCCTTGCGGTGCTACCTGATCCTGATTTGGAGCAGTTTGCTGACCAACTGCGGCTTGACCATTGACAGGCATTCCTTGTTGCGGAGCATTAGAAAATTGCGGATGAACAGCTCCTTGTCCCACAGCTGGTTGAGACGAAGTCGGCATTTGTCCTTGCGAAACAGCTGGCCCCTGCTGAGAAACTTGTGAATTCATAAAGCCAGACTGCTGAGAACCAGCCGAAGCCTGCTGCGCTTGAATCATAGCTGGGTTAGGCTGTTGAAAACCAGCCATTTGTTGAGGTTGAGAGATAGCTGATTGCTGAGGAGTAGCTGTAAATTGATTTCCAAGAGGTGCGTAAAGAATATTCGCCTTTGGTTTTGGTTCACGGCTCGGAAAGGCCCAAAGAACAATACTCGCAATTGACAAGGCTGCCGCTAAGAACCAGCCGACCCAAGGAATAAAGTTGAGAAGTATAGCTGCTCCATACATAAAGATAAAAGCCCAATGGAAAGCCGCATCACGCAGACGACGAACACCGATAGAGAGACTTGGTACTAAAATCGCTAATTCAAACAACCCCCACAAGACAAGGATAGTCACCATCAGAGGTGAAATATCTGTCCAAATAGAGAGGCCGTCTGTTGAAAGTGCACTGTCCTCCATCAGCCTAATACGCTGACTGAAAGGAATGATTAAATCAATCAAAACAATCAAATAAAAGGCCAGTCGAATCAGATTGTTAAAGAGAAAAGGCCACCAGAACTCTGAACGTTTGGTGCGTCCTTTAAAATCAATATAGTGTTTCCAAAAATTTGCATAAGCTGTAAACATGAGCAATCTCCTAAATAAATTTGGTACCTATTAGAATAGCATATTTTAAGCTGAAATACAAACTTAACAAGATAGTTTAACAGGCTCCAATGGCAATATTTCGCTCACCTTCACAATTAGCGGACAGTTTCAAGATGCCACTTCCACAAACCACGATAGGAAATTGCCCCTACTTGATCTGTCCGATAAACAGCCATATTCTGAGACCTGAAACGCTCTAAAGTTTCCCTATTAGGATGGCCGTAGCGATTATTTTGTCCTGCTGAAATCAAGGCCGCCTCCGGTTTTATCCCCATTAAAAAATCTGGACTGGACGATCCTTTAGAACCATGATGACCTGCTTTGAGAATGTCAACACGGAGATCAGGATAGCTTCGTAATAAGTCTTCCTCCCCTTCTTTCTCAAGATCTCCAGTAAAGAGAAAATTCTTATTTAGCAAATGGCCATAGAGAACTAGAGAGTCATTATTGCCACCATCACCGATCGTTTTAGGATAGAGGACATGAAGCCAACTGCCCATAATGGCTAAATTGTCTCCTGCCTCCACTGTTCTCACTTTGACTTTCAGTACCTTGAGTCTCTTGACAAAGGAAGGCCTAGTCAAACTTCCTCGACTAACCAAAATCTCGCCAATTTTAAAGTGTCGAGCTACAGCTTCCAAGTCACCAATATGATCGGTGTCAGTATGCGTTAGAATCAGCTGATCTATTTTCCCCACGCCACGGCTATTGAGGTAAGGAATGACCGTCCTATCGGCATTGCTATCCGTATTCTCCTTTTGCCAGGCCTCTTCCTGCCCAAAAGATACTCGACCGCCCGTATCGATTAATACTGTCTTTCCCCAACTATCTCTCAGAAAAATACTGTCTCCCTGACCAACATCAAGCACCGTCACCTCATTGGTCAAGGGATGCTTAACCAAACAGGCTAAAGTCAGGAAAAGAAAAATGAGTAGATAGCGAATCTTCTTTTGCGTCCAATAATCATAGAGAAAAGCTAATAAGACTAGCATAATTAATAAGATGGTCAAACTAGGACTGCCGCAGACAGGCGGACGACCGATAAAATTATGAGTCCAAATGACCGTCTTCTCAAGCAAGATGAAAACGGGATTCACCCAGGTCAGCTTAACCAGAGGACTTAGCAAAAAAGCCAAGCTCAAAAAAGGCAGCATAAGATAATCAAAAATAAGCGAAAAACCGAAGGTCAAAAAAATAGACAATGGCTGGAAAATACCAAATAAATAGGCAAGTATAGGAAAAGCCCCTAAAGCCAAGCTAACCCCTTGGACCAACGCAGCTGCACTTCTACCTAGATCTTTAAAATCTACAACAGCTAGAATAAAAGCGTAGACAAAGCTAAGCAGACCGCCGGTTGTCAGCAGAAAATTTGGCCTTAGTAAAAACATACAAAACATACTAAAAGCTAGATTATCCAGTCGTTGCAAACCAAAATTTCTCCAAAAAGACTGGAGTAAGCTCCTAAGGACTGATGGGGCATAACCCGTCATCCCTGCATAGAAGATAGAGAAGGGAACCTGAAGGATATCCACCCAGTCTCGCCTCACTCCTAAACGTAAGAGAAATTTCCTGTAAAATCCAATAAAAAAATCAACCTGCATACCCGATAGAGCAAAGAGATGAATAATGCCGAGGCCAGTGTAGATATCTCCCATCTCAGAAAAATCCTTCCCCAGATAGCCAAAGAGGAGTCCAGTCATGTAGTGGTTCATAGGACTTGGAAAGTTCTGCTGGCAATTAACCAGAGCCTGCCGTCTTAGAATATGCAGGTGATCAAGTAAGGAAAGTCGTTTAGCTGGTTCCAAAGACTTAATTTTTTCAATAGCTACCAGTCGATAGATTCGCTCGTGTTTGAGATAGGCCCGATAGTTAAAACCATGGAAATTTCGCTGGGGTTGAGCCTTTATTAGTTTAGCCGAGACTACCAAATCAAGCTCAACTGTCACATTTTGATAAAACTGCTTTTCTTTCGGTGTTTTCAGGCGGTAAAAAACCTGGTAGATTCGTCCTTGACTTCTGGCCCGAAAACTGAGCTGATCGCCATTAACAGAGATAGTATCTGGAATCATTCTTAATTCTTGAAGCTGACTCGGAGCAGATTTATCATCATAATTCCCTTTAGCTTGATAGGCAAAAAATACCAGACCAAACACTAATAATATCAGTAAAACCTGAACACTTATTTTTAAGCCATGATGACGCCAAAGCTGAAAGAGTGTAAAAGCCAAAATCACTCCAACCAACCAATAGTAAGAGTAAATAAAATAAGTTAGCAAAACTAGCAAAAAAGCCAAGTAAATTGGCCTGATTGGGACATACTTAGTCATACGGTCACCTCAGGAGCAATTTTTTCGTAGGTCTTATCACCGATGCCAGAGATATTTTTTAACTCTTCTACAGACTTAAAGCCACCGTGCTCCTCCCGATAATCAATAATATCTTGGGCTCGCTTCTCTCCAATCCCTGAAAGAGTTTGGAGCTCTTCCTTACTGGCTGTATTAAGATTAATCTTGGCTTGACTGCTGGCTGATGTCCCTGCCTGAGTGCCAGATGAAGAACTCGTGTCTATAACTTCATCAACATCTTCACCATCAGCGGCGACGTAAACCACTGCTTGGTCCTCCAACTTTTGCGCCAGATTAACCGATTTCTTATTAGCATTAGCTGCAAAACCACCAGCCTTCTGGATAGCATCGGTCACTCGACTGCCAGCTGGCAACTCATAAACTCCCTCATTTTTAACTGCTCCTTTGACATCAACCATAATAGTAGCTGATTTTTCAGCCGTCGATAATGATGAATTGCTTCTACTGACTTGGCTAGTCTTGGAAATTTGAGGAAAATCCGATTGACTTCTGGAAGATTTTTGATGAGCCAAACTAGCAAACAACGCTAAACTAAGAATAAGTATCACAACAGCAAGCCCTGCCACCAGTTTATTTTCTTTAATTTTTTCAATCCATTCTTCAATCATAGACTTCCCCCGCTAATAATAGCCAATAACAAAATCATTCCTAACAAGACAAGAACAGCTAATAGATAAATTGTTTCTGCTTTCATAAAACCTCTTACCTATTTATCCGAAAATAAAAAATGAGAGCGGGGCAAAAATCAGTAAATCGTGATAAAATCACGACTTTGATTTTCTTCGCTCTTCTATTTTAAGGCTCAGGTCTCTGCCACTTTCTTATTTTTAGGTGGTAGGCTTTGGCAGTCTATCCCCAGACTGTCAAAGTCCATGGAGCATTTCAATTCCACCTCCGCACAGTTCCAAAGGTCCGAGGGACCTTTGGAGGTTGGAGATAAGATGAACAAAGTTCATCACATTAGTACAGGCTGGCCACTCTCATTTGTTACGAAAGGAATAAGGACTGCCAATCAGCAGTGGTTCATTGGTACTAAAGCACCTAATGAACTGTGCAGGGGAAAGACTTCTTGGCAGAGCCAACAAATCTTTCTCCAACCACTGCGCCTAACAAATAAAATTGACCAAATAAATAAGGCTGAGAACTTTTGTCTCAACCTCTTACAAAATAATTTATGCTAACAAGAATATAAACCAAATAATTAAGCCCCACTAGTTCCCAATACAAAGCTTATTTGAGATGCTTTTCTGGTGTCCAAACAAAGCTGGCTACATAACTGAAAGCCATGGTCAAAAGAACCAGAATCAGAGCAACAATGCCCAGCGGAATCCGATAAATATAGGTCAGCGGATTGAGCTTTTTATGGTTATTGTAAGTTTCATTTTGTTCATCTAACTGATCAAAAGCATCATGAACCCGTTTAGCCACCATCTCTATGCCTTCATCATTGAGACGTTTGATATCCGACACGTCAATCGGTTGACCAAAGTTCATGTCAATCCTTTCTCCCTTTAGAAGGCCAGAAAATTTTCTTGGACCACCGTAAACAACCGGCTGAATCTTAACCTTAGCCATCTTGGCAATGACTGCCACACCGCCCTTAACATCTGTTGAATGCCGGCTTCCACTTGGAAACATAATCAAAGAGCGATGGCTTTTCTTCAACATCCTGACAGGATACTTGATAGCCTCCTGGCTGGGATTATCCCGGTCAATGGGGAAAGAACCACACATCCGAATCCACCAGCCAAAGATGCGATTATTAAAAAGCTCCTTCTTAGCCATAAAAATGAATTGCTTAGGCTTGGTGGCAAAGGCTAGATAGATAGGATCCCACCAAGTCCTGTGAGGAGCAACTAAAATATAGTTTTCCTTGATATCTAGGAGATTTTCCTGATTGTGGTAATGGGCATTACCATTGACGACCCAAACTAGGAAAGAAACCAGCCAACGTAAATAAGCATAAAACATGAATGAACCTCCTACTTAACTAAGTCTGGATCAAATTCATAAAAACCAGTATCTAAATTCCGATTGGCAGGATGGAGTTTACGAATTTCTTCATCGAAGAGGAAGGCTTGGTCGGTCGACCATTGGCCAACTTCTAACAAATCACGCGCCCTAGTAAAACACTCAGCAATTCTAGTAAAATTTTCACCTGGGCAATAGATACCATCCAGTTTCCAGTGATAGTAGCCATGCTCGACCAAATCAGACAACTTAGTCATCAAATCAAGATCATTGTTGGCGAAGATGTGAGTCCCATGATTATCTTCATAGATAGAATAATGGGAATCCTTATCGCTAGGTTCAGCTAAAAAGAGATTTCTCTGCCGAGTCTTCTCATCATCAATATGGGTGAAGTTATAATAATTTTGTAGGAGGGGACGCTTGGAATGGTGGATAACGCTCGCTCCATAAACCAATATTTCTGCTGGAATTTCTAGATTCTCCGACATTTTAAAGAGCTCAGCTGACGGAATTTCTCTAGCTAAAACAGCTTCTGAAACACCTGCTGTTTTACCCCAGAAATTAACTTGACGACTAGAAGTCACCATAGTCGACGCATCATAAATCAACTTAAAAGGCCGATTGTCTCGCTGACAGATATAGATAACGCCAGCATCTCCAACCGTGATATAATCAGCTCCGATTTCCTCTAAGAAATCCAGATACTCAGGCAGAGCATCCATCATTCCCTGATGCATGAGAGCATTAACAGCGACGGTCAATTCCTTACCAGCCTCATGAACCAACTGGGCAATCTTCTTTAAATCCTTGTCTGAAAAAGTCTTAGGCAGGCGAAGACCAAAGGCCTTATCCCCTACATAAATTCGATCAACACCAATTTTTAACAGAGCTTCAACCTGTTCTAGGCTTTCTGCTGTTGCAGTAATAATAATTTTATCCATAGCTTTATTATTATATCAAATTTTCATAGAAAATCTGAAACGATTTAAAAGGTCTAAAACATCTGTGCACAACATTTTCGCATTAAAGCAAGAGTCTATAGAGCAGCCCCTTGCTAAATCTTCATGACAATTTTAATAATTTATGATAGAATACTACCTAAGTAACAAAGTTTACCCCACTACTCCAGTGGAAAGGAGAATGCTATGGCAGCCCAACGCCAACACGATTTTGATTATTATGATAATCAGGAATCACAAAATCAAACCAATCAAGCTAATCAATCACAACAAAAATATCAAGAATTTTACCAAGTCGATACGCAGAGTGCTAAATTGCGGGAATTACTTTTCTTTGCCCGCATCGCTCTCTTTTGTATCTCATCTGTCCTCCTAAGCTTCCTATTCCTCACGATGGGTTGGGGAACAGTCGTTTCCTTTAGCCTAGCTATTTTACTGGGAATTGCTATTACATCAACAGTCTCGACTTTTGTCCTTTCAATGAAGAAAAAATAAGAGTTTAAAACAGACTGATTTGAGTGCTGCACTCTTATCTACAGAATACTATCATCTTCCTTTGTAGATGACATATAAAAAATTTGATCATAACATTAAAAACGAACAAAGTTAGATTTCGAAGTCTCTAACTTTGTCCGTTTTTTTAATTTTTCCTATCAAGAAATAGAACTAAGAACCATAATTCTAAGATGAAAATTATTTTCTATATCCTAATCTTCAGAGATGACAACTGTTTGTAGTTAAGAACAAAGCCATCATAGCCGTCTGTCCCACTCCCTTCGCTCTAAAATAACGACAGCAGAGGCACTTATCTAAGAAAAAATTAGGCTACTGAATAACAGGAATTTTAAACTGATTTCACAGTTAGTTTAGATCAGAAAATTCCTGACTGTCATCACTTGTATCGCCCGCATCATCATTACTATCATAGGTAGTAGCATCACTGACATTATCAGGGGCTTCAAACTTAGAATCGCTAATCTTATTCCATTTTGAATACTTAGACTCAACCTTCATAGATAGCCGGTTAGCGCGTACCTTACTTACCATTTTAAGTTTAAAAGACTTCAGACGAAAATTCTCCTTATCAAAACTGACTTCAAATGTTTTCTTCATACTTGACTGGCTATCACCTGTCAAATACATGTTTAACTCATCTTCAAATAGAGACACCAAGTCCACATTTTGACTTTTGAGAACCAGAGTGTAGTTAGTTCCGTCATCCTTAAGCTTGAGATCATCTTTCATGGAATAAACAATATCGAGGAAATCAAAGTAATCTGGATCAACATTGTAACCATCAATGCTTTTGAGACTCCAAGGAGCATCTCGACTACCCCTTGAGTAGATATCACCGCCTCCTGGCATTTTAAAGGCTTGATACTCTTCTGAGCCATCCTGCTTCGTAGAAATAAAGCCATTAGCTCTCTCCACATCACCAGCCTGATCACCATAGTCAAGATCAGCCTCCATTTTCTGGTTTTTTCTCTCACCAAGAGAAGTCGTGCTCAAATCCATGTCAAAGTGAACAGTCTCAACCTTCTTGTTAGCTGCTTTGGCCTTTTTTATCAGCTGACTGACAGTCATTCTAGCTTGAGTGTTTTTTAACTTATCCGTTACCTTACTGTGGCAGGCACCTAAAACTAAAAGACTCGTAAAAATGAGAACTGTAATTTTTATAAACTTTTTCATCAGCCCTTCCTCCTTTTCAATTTATAAACTCCCCACTAAATACAGTCTAACATAAGCAGTAAGCCTTTTCATTAATAATTACTAACTCTTAACAAAATCAAAAAGAATCAAAATCTTAACAGTTTTCTCATTTTATCTACATTTGCGAATATCCAAGAAAATAAAAAGCCAGATAGGCTAAACATTATGCCACATCTGACTTCAATCTAATTCTCTTGACTAGTTTCATCGGACTCAGGATAGTCAATCACGATGTCATCCACCTCAGCCTGTGTGTCTGACGATGATTCTGATTTAGCCTTGACAAACTTATCACGAAAGGCCACAACTTGGTCATTGGCAAATTCAGATGCCTGAGTTGCCTTTTCCTTAGCTACGTCAAGTACATCTTCCTTGGTCAATTCACCTGTTTCAAACTTTTCTTTATAATCATTGAAAGTGTTGACGGCCAAATTCTTATATTGATTAGCCTTCTTCTTAACAGCTTGATTATAAGTCTCAGGATTGTCCTTATAGCCGTTAGCAAAATCTACAGCCTTCTCCTTTATTTCTTGCCCTTTCTTAGTCGTTAAGAAATAACCAACCGCTGCTCCGACAGCTGCGCTAGAAACTATAGTTTTTAAAAATTTTCCCATTATTCTTCCCCTTTCTTTCTACTCTTAAATAGCTTGCTGGCAAAACGCAGGGCCGTCACAACTGTCCCCGCTTTAGCAGCATTAGAACCAGCATTGCTTGCCTTTTTGCCTAAAACACGAGCTTGGCTATTGAGATCAGAGACACTGAGTGAGAGATCAGCAACCGCATCAAAGAGCGGATCAATCGTAGCCACCTTACCATTAATATCATCCACCAAAACATTAGCTTTAGCAATCAAGTCATTAGTTTGGTGCAAAGTGACATCCACATCTGCTGTCAGAACTGTCAGTGTCCTTTTCGTTTCGTCGACCGCTCCAGCTACCTTGTGCAAGACGATAGCCAAATAGATGACCAAAGCAACAAAAGCCAAAGCGATAATTAACATTGCATATCCTACCATGTTTTACTCCTACTAATTTAATTCTTATTTTGTTGATAATCGGGTTGCCGTCCCTTGGTTCGACCGTAATAGGTCATGACCAGTCCAAAGATCACCAGAATCAGAGACAGCCATTGAGATACTCGCAATCCTCCCAACATCAGACTATCTGTTCGCATACCTTCAATGACAAAGCGACCGCAGCCATACCAGATGAAATAGAACCAGGCAACTTCCCCACGTTTTAAAAGTCCTGAACGATGCCTTACACTCATAATCAGAGCGAAGCCAAACAGGTTCCAGAGAGATTCATATAAGAAGGTGGGTACCCGATAGCTGCCATCAATATACATCTGATGCTGAATGAACTTGGGCAAATAATTCAGATGGGCGACTGCCCTTCCATAAGCTTCTTGGTTGAAAAAATTCCCCCAACGGCCAAAACTCTGGGCCAGCATGACTCCAGGAGCAGCAATATCCAAAAAATCATAGGCATTGATTTTCCGTTTCCAAGAGAAAATCAGCATAACTAGAGCTCCTGCTATCAGAGCACCATAGATGGCAATACCGCCATTCCAAGTTGCCAGAAGCTCATTCAGATGGTTCTGATAATACTTCCATTCAAAAGCGACATAGTAGAGGCGCGCTCCTAAAATGGCGATAGGGAAAGCAATTAGGATAAAATCAAGGACATCATCCGAGGTCATTCCCTTACGAGGTGCCTCCCGTATGGCCAACCAGACCGCTAAAACCATGCCTGTTACAATACAGATACTGTACCAACGAATCGCTATAGGACCAAATTGAAAAACGATTGGATCAATAACAGCTGCCATCAGTCAGCACCATTTTCTGTGATCAGATTGGTTAGGCGGTCCTCAAAAGTCTTAGTCGCATCAAATCCCATCTGTTTTGCCCGATGATTCATGGCTGCCGCTTCGATGACAACTGAAACATTTCGACCGGTTTTAACGGGAATCCGAATTCGAGGGATTTTAACCCCCTGCAATTCGACTTCTTCATTACCATTACCCAGACGATCAAATTCCTTGCCTTGCTCAAAGTTTTCCAGATAAATAGAAAGCTGAACCTGAGAAGAATTTCGGACAGCACTGGCTCCGTAGAGGCTCATGACATCAATAATACCAACACCGCGAATCTCTAGCAAGTGACGTAAAATCTCAGCTGGTTCTCCCCAGAGGGTTTCTTCGTCTTTAGCATAGATGTCAACACGGTCATCCGCAACCAAACGGTGACCACGCTTAACCAGTTCTAGACCAGTTTCACTCTTACCAATACCAGAATCTCCTTGAATCAGGACACCCATGCCATAGATATCAATCAACACACCGTGAACACTGGTTCGCTCTGCTAAACAAGAATTGAGGTACCAAGAGATTTCACCAGAAACACTAGAAGTTGCTTGGTGAGCCTGAAAAATCGGAGTATCACCTTCCTTGGCTGCCCGAATCATTTCCTCAGGAATCTCCAAGTCCCGCGCAACAATTAGAGCCGGCGTTTCAGACTTGAACATGGCTTTGAGCACCGAATAGCGATTATGAGGGGTCATGGTCATCATATAGGACCATTCCTTCATCCCCATGAGCTGAACTCGCTCAGGGGAATAATAATCAAAATAGCCAGCCAACTCCAGTCCGGGCCTAGAAATATCAGAGGTGATAATTTCCTTTTTTAAAAGTTCTGGTCTGGAATAAACTGGCTCTAACTTAACCTTCTTAGCCAGCATCTCAACAGTAACTGCCATAAGTTTTTCTCATTTCTATTTAATATCCCCATTATAACATAAATGCAAACGGAAACAAAAATGCCCTAGCTTCTAATAAAGCCAAGGCAAGCTATAAAATCACCAGAACCACTTGTCATCATCAACAACTTCGGCATCCTTGCGTCGACGAGGACCAGTACCGTATTTATCACGTTCTTCATCTTCTTTGTAGGGGAGAAGGACGGCCAATAGGACATAGAGAAAGATTCCGAAACCAATTGAAAAATAGGTAAAAACAGCGTAAAGCACACGGGCTAAGGTGATATCCCATCCGAACTTATCAGCCAAGCCGGCTAACACGCCAGCAAGAATCCGCCCCTGCCGTTTCTTATAAAGACCTGTCATCATGGTTTCCTCACTTCCTAAGACTGGGTTGACTGAAATTCCTGTTCTATTTCAGACTCCCCCTCAGCTTACAAATTTATTATACTGCTACTTGCCAAAAATAAAATCAGCCCTAAGGCTGATTTATCAGAAAAAAGGCAGAAAATGAGAACTAGGTCTGCTCAAGCAAGATCAACCTGCCTTGGCATCGACCGCAACGAAACTTATTAAGGTTCACGCGTCTCTGTCGAGGGTAGGTCTGACCACAAGCTTGGCACTGGTAGAGATAACGAAAATTTTGCTCCTGAAGCTTAGGAACATATCGCAAGCCATCCACTTCTTTGAGCAGCTGTCTAAACTCCCTATCGTCATGCTTATAGCCCTTGCCAGCATAGTACAGGTGATAATGACAAAGCTCGTGACGGACAATTTTCCTAAAGATAGTCAGCTCCACAGCCTCATAAATTTTAGGATTAAAGTCCAAGTGCCCATCCTTGGGAAAGAAACGTCCGCCTGTCGTCCGAAGTCGTCTATTCCAAAACGCTCGGTGCTTAAAAGGCTGACCGAAATCCTCAAGCGAGACCTGCTTAACGTAGTCAGTTAGATTCACGTGGAGCCACCAGAGATAAATTGAGCTTCTCGCGCTCTAAGTCAACCTTAGAAACCCAAACAGTCACAATGTCACCAACGGAGACCAGCTGACTGGGATGCTTGACAAAGTTCTTGGACATTTCAGAGATATGAATCAGACCATCCTCATGGACACCAACATCAACAAAGGCTCCAAAATCAACTACATTACGGATAGTGCCTTCCAGTTTTTGGCCTATCTGTAAATCTTTGAGTTCTAGGAGATCTTGCCTGAGGGTTGGAGTCTCAAAATCATCCCGTAGATCTCGGCCAGGTTTCAGTAGGTCAGCAATAATATCCCTGAGAGTTTCCTGACCAATACCTAGTTCAGAAGCCATCTGAGCTAAATCAAGCGCAGTCAATTTATCCTTAGCTGTCTGGTCTAGCTCTCTAATTTCCAGACGATTGAAAAGTTCTTCTACAGCCAAATAGGACTCGGGATGCACGCCTGTATTGTCTAAAATATTGTCACCATTAGGAATTCGTAAGAAACCTGCCGCCTGTTCAAAGGCCTTATCTCCTAGACGTGGGACCTTTTTGATTTCTTCCCTTGAAGTTAAGCGTCCCATTTCTTCACGGAATTTAACGATATTATCCGAAATAGTCCTGTTGAGACCCGCAACATGGGAAAGGAGGGCAGAACTGGCCGTATTGACATTGACCCCAACTTGGTTAACAACCGTCTCCACAACAAAATCCAAATTTTCTGTCAGCTTTTTCTGACTGACATCGTGCTGATACTGACCAACACCGATAGATTTAGGATCAATCTTAACCAGTTCAGCCAAAGGATCCTGCAGGCGTCGTGCAATAGATATGGCAGAGCGCTTTTCAACCGGAAAATCCGGAAACTCTTGCCGTGCTAGTTCAGAAGCTGAATAGACCGAAGCCCCACTTTCATTGACAATAACATAAGAAACCTCCGGAAAATCCTTGAGCACTTCTGCTACAAAGGCTTCGCTTTCCCGACTAGCTGTCCCATTACCAATAGCAATAATCTCCACTTGATAAGCTTGTAACAAATCAGCCAATTCCTCCTTGCTCTTAGCAATTTTAGCCTGACTGGCTGGAGCTACAGGATAGATAACATGAGTGGTTAAGAGCTTACCAGTCTGATCCACTACCGCTAGCTTAGCTCCTGTCCTAAAGGCTGGATCGAAACCAAGAACGACCTTCCCTTTAAGTGGGGACACCAAAAGCAGGTGACGCAGATTGTCAGAGAAGAGTGAAATAGCCCCATCTTCTGCTGTTTCAGTCAATTCACTGCGGATCCGTCTTTCCATAGCTGGGATAATCTTGGTTCTGGCTGCCTTGGCAATAGCCTCATCAATGTAGGTATTTCTAACTTTAAAACGGACTTGATAAAAACGGATAATCTTATCCAAGTGGTGTTCGAAGCTAACCTTAAGCACACCCAACTTTTCTCCACGATTAAGAGCTAGAATCCGATATCCCTGCAGGTCTTTGACTTTTTCTGAAAAATCATAGTAAATTTGGAAAACCTGCTTGCCATCCAAACTGGTATCTTTGAGACTGGAAACCAGCAGGCTGTAGTTCCAAATTTCATTATAGGTCCAAGAACGCAGACGATTATCCTCCGACAGAGATTCTATTAAAATATCCACCGCTCCTGCTAAAGCTTTGTTAGCGGTAGGGAAATTATCTGAAATAAAATTCTCAGCCCGAACGTCTAAGTCAGGGACATTCTGCAAAATCAACCGTGTCAAATCAGCCAGACCTGCTTCGCGGGCGATGGTCGCCTTAGTCCGACGTTTTTCCTTATAGGGGAGATAGAGTTCTTCCACCTCAGCTAATTTATCTGCAGCTGCAATAGCCTTTTTCAATTCAGGGGTCAGCTTGCCCTGCTCTTCAATCTTGGCCAGAACCGTCTCTTTTCGCTCAGCTAGAGCTGTCAGAGATTTATCCTGATCAATAATCGCCTTGATGGCGACTTCATCCAGATTGCCTGTCTTTTCTTTCCGATAGCGAGCAATAAAAGGAATGGTATTCCCTTGGACAGTCAAATCTAGGACTGCTTGAATTTGCGATGCCTTAATGCCCAAATTTTGAGCAATAAGAGTAATATTAGAATTTTCCATAACGTTATTATTATACCATAAAGCTTTAAAATAAGCCGACAGAGCAGGATTGGCTGCTGTTAGTACTAGTCAGTGATTTTGTTTTGAATTTTTCTTAAGAAAAAGGCTAAACCCTAATTGGCTCAGTCTTTCTCTAAAAATTCTCCCACTGCATGCTCAACTGCCTGTTTAAAATCAGGATCAGAAATCTCATAAAAGTTGACAGCCATGCGATTTCGAAACCAAGTCAGCTGACGTTTGGCAAAGCGACGGGTGTTCTGTTTGAGCTTATCGATGACCGTCTGCAAGTCTTGTTCCCCCCTAAAATAAGGAAAAAGCTCCTTGTAACCAATAGCCTTAGTCGCCTGTGACTCTGGATAATGCTCATAGAGCCAGTAAGCTTCTTCGAGCAGCCCTTGGTCCAACATATTATCAACCCGTTTATTAATCCTATCATACAGCCTAACCCTCTCATCATTAAGACCGATTAGAAGGGGAGCGTACTCAGTCTCCTGATTAACCAAATCTTTACCAAACTTTTCTAACTCCAAGGCACGAATTAATCGTCTGCGATTAGGCTGGTCAGGCTTTTGTGACAGTCTTTGAGCTCGAGCCATCAAGTCAGCATCTGACAGTGCTGCTAACTCTTTTCGGTAGGCTAAAACAGCCTCCTGATCAACTCGTCCTCCAAGATGATAGCCTTCTAACAGACTCTGTAAATAAAGCCCTGTTCCCCCAACAATAATGGGTACCTTCCCCCGATCAGTAATTTCAGAAATGGTTGCTTTAGCTTCCTGAACAAAGTCGTAGACAGAATAGGTCTGATCAACATCTCGCACATCAATCAGATGGTGAGGAACTGCAGCCTGCTCTGCCGAACTTGCCTTGGCTGTTCCGATATCCAGTTTACGATAGACTTGTTGGCTGTCTCCGCTGATAATTTCACCATTAAATTTTTGGGCCAAACTAATACCCAAGGCGGTCTTACCAACCGCCGTCGGACCAGCCACCACTATTACTTTTGTTTTCATCTTTTTCCTTGAAAATAATCTAAAATTTAGCTAGTATAATTATAACATAAGAAAGAAGGAGAAACGATCATGGCTAAAAAACATGCTTTCGCTCGTGGCCTTGCTACTGGCGTTGTTGGAACTGCTGCAACTGTCGCAGGTGCTGTCTTTGCTGTCAAAAAGACAATTATTGAACCTGAGGAAAAGAAAGCGGCTTTCATCGAAGAAAATCGTAAAAAAGCGGCTCGCAGGCGCATTGCTCGTTAGTGAGAAACGGCCTCAAGGCCGTTTTTTTATAGCCTCATTGTTCCATCTAACAAGCTGAAAGACATTTGAAAACGTTTTACATTTCTTTCAAAAAATAGTATGATTAAAGGCAAGTACAGCAAAGGAAGGAAAGGCTATGAGAAAATCATTTCGACTACTATCGCTTGCTCTAATAGTTTGTCTAAGCATTGGTATGACTGCCTGCAACAAGTCAAATAAGAAAATCAGTCAGACAAAGACACATCAGACATCAAAATCAAAGAAATCAGCTGCTAAAGCCTCATCTCACAAAGCTTCGACCAAACAAGAGGCTAAGCCATCTTCTTCAAGCAACCAAGCAGGGAACAACTCAGACAATAAGGAGGCAGAAACACCATCTGCCAGCTCCTCCTTTAATCTCGAGGCCCTAACTAAAGGCGACTATACTAGCATTTCTGGTACCTGGGCAGATAGCAGCGGGCGAGTAGTCGTCATCTCTCCTCAAGGACGCATCAGTGTTCTAGGGACAACTGGCAGCATCTCTGTTAGTCGAGATGGTAAAGGAGAAGCTTTAATGACGGTTACCTATGATGACGGTACTAGCTTTGGTGTTCTCATGTATGGAGCTGGTCAAGCCATTCCTGACCGTCACTTTCAAAATGGCCAAGTTGATCCATCCGATACTAGCAAGGACCGCCTCGTTACAGCCTATAGCGACATTTTAGATTCAAGTGGAACGGACCAATTTAAAAATCAGGTCTTCTATAAATCCTCTGATGATTACAGCAGCCTAGTTCAATAAAAGGTTCACAGAACCAGCCTCGCCTCCTAATTCTAAGGCTCGGGATAAAAAGGTCCACAGGACCTTTTTATTATCCAAAAATTCTCTCGCTTCTACCTAAAATATTGCTAAGGACTATTTCTTTCATGTCATGTTAAAATAAAAAAGCAGTTGGCTTTCTTAAACCAACTGCTTTTATCACCTTTATAGCCGACTAATTGCGACGACCAAAGAGATTCAAAATACTCAAGAAAAGGTTGATGAAGTCTAAGTAGAGGCTGAGAGCCATAGAAATTGCCCAGCCATCGTGAACCTGACCACGTGTTTGACCGTAAACACGTTTAATCAGCTGATTTTCATAAGCAATCAAGCCAGAGAAAATCACAACGGAGGCCACACTGACTAAGAAGGACATCATGCCTGACCCCAAGAAAATATTGATAAATCCTGCGATAATAATCCCAATCAAACCAGCAATTAAAGCCTTGGCCATGCCTGATAAATCTTTCTTTGTAGTTGCACCAATGGCCGCCATAATGAAGAAGACAGCAGATGAACTAACAAAGGCACCGAGAACTTCTGCCCCTGTATAAGCCGCAATAATAAAACTCATGGTAAAACCATTCAAAGCTGAATAGATAAGGAAAATAGGCAAAGCCCAAGGTGTGTTGCGACGAGCAGCACTCGAAGCCACGAAGACCAAAACCAGCTCAAGACCGATAGCTCCCAGATAGATCAGCCGGCCACTGGTCATAATAGCAATCACATTTTCTGGAAAGACAAAGAGCATGAGAGCTGCAATGACCGCTGATAAACCAATACCAACTCCAACTAAGCTATAAATCTTGGCAAAGAAACGACTCAAGCCAGTGTCGGCCTGTGTAATAACGGGATTTGACCCCATATTATTCATATTCATATAAATATCCTCCAAATTCTTTTTCAATTTCTTTTATTTTAACAAAATTTAATGATTGTGAGAACCCAATTGTTTACGTTTAAAAATCTTACGATTTTTAAAACGTTGGCGCATAGGATAAGAGCCCTCTTTGATCGCCCAGTATTTATCAACAAAGGTCACGATATAAGATTCCTTGTAGCGAGGGGGGGCAATAGTTGCTCCCCACATATGCTTGAGGATAATATCCTTTTCCTTTTTGTTGAGGTTAATTAGCTTTCTGGCATTCTTTACTGCAATCCGAGGATGGACCCAAGCATGATTCTTATTAAATTTGGTATCTCGCCAGTCATAATAAAAGAAATCGTGTAAGAGACCACCACGAGCTGTTGACTTAGCATCCCAACCGAATTTCTTGGCAACCTTATAGCTTGTATAGGCCACATTGATGGAATGCTTCATCCGTGTTGAATAATGATGATGGGTAATCTCGTCTAAGCGTTGAAATCTAGGATTTTCAATCAAGGGCCCAACAATCTTCATAAATTCTTTATCTTTTTGATAGGCTTTCATACTGTTCTCCTTTTGCTAGTAACTAGCTGGGATTTCCTAAATAAATTGGAACATCATGATACCGGCTGCGACTGCCACATTTAGGCTCTCAGCCCGGCCTGGCATGCTAATGTGAATCAACTGATCGGCTGCCTGAGCCATTTCCTGAGAAATCCCTTGGCCTTCATTTCCCATAACCAAAGCAAATCTAGCTAGCTTAACTAACTCACGGTAGTCAATGGATTGCTCTGATAAAGTTGTTGCCAGTAAACGGACTCCAGCATTTTTTAAAGTTGTCACAAAGTCCATGACCGGACCGCGGTAGATCGGCAGATGGAAATGACTGCCCTGCATAGAGCGAAGCGTCTTAGCATTATAGATATCAGCCGACTTATCTGAGATAAAGACTGCCTGATAGCCAGCAGCATCAGCTGTCCGAATCATAGTTCCAAGATTTCCCGGATCTTGGATATCTTCCAAAATTAGGTAAGGTCCTTGCCAAGTCTCAGGCAAAGCTGGTTGTTCTAACTGAACTTCCGCAACAATTCCTTGGGGGGTAGGACTCTCAGATAATTCCTTAAGCACCTCTGGCGTCACCATAACAACTTTCTCTTGGTGACTCACTCTGTCAGCCATCTCCTCAAGGACAAAAATATGTTCAAAAACTGCACCATTCGTACGAGCTTCCTCGAAGAGATGCCAGCCCTCAATCAGATAAGAATGCTTTCGGTGTTTTTTTTGCAACAATTTTTTTGTCTTTTTGATGAGATTATTGGCTTTTGAGGTTATAATAATCATATAATTATTATAGCATATCTAGAAAAATCAATGCTCAGTCCAAAGGAGGAATTTTTATGAAAAAGGTAAAAATGATTGTTTCTGGTCGTGTGCAAGGGGTCGGTTTTCGCTATTCAACCTTTAATCTTGCCAAAGAAATAGGCGATATCTATGGGCAGGTCCGGAACAAGGATGATGGCACTGTGGAGATCTTAGCCCAATCAGCTGATCCAGCTAAGATGGCTAAGTTTATTCAAGAAATACGCAAAGGGCCATCTCCTTGGGCCAAGGTCACCTATGTAGATGTTACCATGGCTAACTTCGAAGACTTCACAGATTTCCGCATGGCAAATTAAAAAAGACACTTAGGGTGTTTAAAAAGCCGTATGGATAGGAGTGCGACAGAAAATCCTGATTTTCTAGGATTTACATCGTTTTCACTGGTCTTTAGTCCATGTTAACTAACTAGTCTCGCAAAACACTAAAATTCTTGTCCAGCCACAATTTTTTATAAAAAATCTCTAGGTCAATGGCGTCATTATGATATCCGAGGTAGGATTTTAAAAATCCGCTAAAATCCTACTAGGGAACTATTGAGTATTTGTCTAAAAAAAAGTAAAATAGAACAGTATTACTAAATTTAAAGGAACTTATTGTGAATAAAACTTCAAAACGTATACTTCTCTCAGGTATTGCCCTATCCATGCTCTTTGTCTTGTCTGGCTGTGTCCGCCTTGGTAAAAACGGCAAACCAACTGGAACAGTTTGGCATCTCTTGGGCGAACCTATGGGACACCTTATCACCTTTTTTGCTAATAATCTCGGACTAGGTTTTGGACTGGGAATCATCCTTGTTACTGTCCTAGTGCGCTTACTAATTCTTCCACTTGGGCTCCATCAATCACGTAGTGCTGCCTATCAAGCTGCTAAACGTGACTATCTGGCTCCCATCTTTGAGCCTATCAATAAGAAAATGAAAGAAGCGACAACTCAGGAAGAAAAAATGGCTGCTCAAACTGAGCTCATGCAGGCTCAAAGAGAAAACGGCGTCAGTATGCTAGGAGGCATGGGCTGCCTGCCACTTTTGATTCAGATTCCTTTCTTCTCGGCTATGTACTTCGCAGCTCGCTATACCCCAGGAGTTCTTAAGTCTGATTTCCTTTGGTTCAATTTGGGCCATCGTGATATTCCTCTGATGATTATCATCGCTGGCCTCTATCTGGTTCAGTCTTGGCTGGCTGTCAAGCAGATGCCAGAGGAGCAGCGCAAACAGGCCGGTATGACCATGTATATGACCCCTATTATGATGGTCTTCTTCGGACTGGCACAACCCTCAGCTGTTGTCCTCTATTGGTTCGTTGGGGGTATTTTCTCCATTATTCAACAGCTGATTACCAACTTCCTGATCAAACCAAAACTTGCTAAACAAGTTGAAGAAGAATTCAAGAAGAACCCGCCTAAGGCGCCTAAAGCAGCTAAAGCAGCTCGAAAAGATGTGACGCCACAAAATCAAACGAATAAAGCTATTACAACTAAAAAGCAAAATCGCAATGCTGGTAAACAAAACCGTAAGAAAAAATAGCTTAAAATACAAAGATCTGTCCCAGTTATAATGGGGCAGATCTTTTTTATTAGCCAAAAAGAGAGAGACTGCGACTTCTCACTCAAAAAATCTGGTCGTCTATAAGATGACGTGCCAGAAATTAATAAACGAAGTCTGGATTTCCCTCATTTAATGATTAAGCTCAAGTAAAAATTTCTCAGGATCCTTTCATTCCCATTTCTGGGTAGCTTTTCAAGATGCTCAGGATGTTATTATCTAAGTATTCTGCGCTTGATGTTGAAGACTAATACCATAATCATACCTAGGCTGTTTCTTCCACCAATCATCGGAATTAAAGACCAACATATCACCTTGGATAAAGCCATTCAACACGATACACCTATCGAAATTGTAGCTACACTAGATTATTATCCTCCTAAATGAAAGCACTGCAGGAGAAATCTAATCAAGTATGACTTCCAAAAACCGTCTAAAATTCCCTTTATCGCCATTGCCGGTTGCCGGTTTCTCAGCCTCATTCGTTTGAAAAAGAGAAGACGGACTGCGTCTCCTCTCATGTCTAGCTATAAGTCACCCACTACAGTTGATTGATAATGAGCCAAAGTTCCAAACTCTTCAATGAGTTATTGAGTTTTTTCAACACTGACAATTTCAACATCATAACTACCTGCTGGCGATTCAATTGTAGTCCTATCACCAACTTTTTTGCCAATCAGAGCTTGGGCAATAGGGCTTTCGTTGGAGATTTTACCAGCGAAAACATCAGCACCAGCAGCTCCAACGATAGAATAGGTATCCTGATCCTTAGTACCAACTTCTTGAACAACAACTGTTTTACCAATAGCAACTTCATCAGAAGCCACGGCATCGCTGTCAATGATTTCGGCGTAACGAATCTTAGTTTCAATAATTTGAATTTGACCTTCGACGAAGGCTTGTTCATCTTTAGCTGCATCGTACTCGGAATTTTCAGATAGGTCACCATAAGAACGGGCAATTTTAATCCGCTCGATAACTTCTGGACGACGAACTAATTTGAGTTTTTCTAATTCCTGCTCAAGTTGTTCCTTTTCTGTTTGAGTCATAGGGTAAGTTTTTTCTGCCATGATTTTCTCTTTTCTATTTTTTATTTTGGTCAGGGGTCTGACACAGAAACAGAGTCCGAGAACTTTCGTCACAGACTCTTGTTTGAGGCTCAATTTTAATTTTTGTTCTCTGAGTCCTGTTCGCTACTATCCGAAACTTTTTTATTAACATAGGTATCAACATTCTTTTGGTGATCCTCATAAGTCTCAGAATAATAGACATTGCCAGTTTCAACATCAGCAACAAAGTAAAGATATTTTGTATCTGACGGATTAACAACTGCTTCAATCGCAGATAAACTTGGACTATCGACTGGGCCGGGAATAACTCCCTTATTCTTATAATCATTGAAAGGCGAATCAATATTGGTATCAATATTGGCATCTTCCTTCAAGGAAGTCTTATCACCAAGTTTACCTAAAGCATAAAGCACTGAAATATTAGATTGCAAGGGCATATCAGCATCCAAACGATTATAGAAGACACTAGCAATATTGCGACGGTCTTCATCCGTTTGCCCTTCCTTTTCCACCAGAGAGGCCAGCGCTAACATCTCATTAACATTGTACTTAGACTGTTCAATCTTATCATAATATTCACTTAGATAGGAATCCATAGTTCCTAGCATCTGATCCACAAGATCTTCAAGACTGACATCCTTAGTGTAGTTATAGGTTGCTGGAAAAAGATAACCCTCTAATTGATACTTGACCTTATCAGATTCTGGCAGGTCTGCCAAGAGCTTAGGATACTTTTCTTTCATCTTTTCGATGAAATCCTTATCCTTCATTAAGTTGAGGAATTTTTTAGAGCTGTATGGCGTTTTATCCGTCTTAACTTTAGTATTAGCGTTATTCTCAACAGCCTTACCAATTTGCTCGAGAGTATAACCTTCTGGAATAACAATCTTACCAGCATTAGGATCGGTTGGTTCAGTCGTCCCTCCATCCTGAAGTTCCTTGATAATATCATCAATACTCATGCTGGCTTTCAAATTATAGTAACCACTCTTGAGATTACTGTAATTTTTAAACTTGGTATAATAATTGAAAACATTGGCATCTTTAATGATACTCTTTTTTTCAAGGATTTGGCCAATCTGTTTACTGCCAGCTCCCTTAGGAATTTCAACCGTTACATACTTAGTTGACTGAGCATCCAGCGGAGCTAAACTAGCATTGACATAATAATAACCAAATCCGCCGCCTGCTAAGAGAGCGAGCAAGATAAGACCGATAATCCAAGTACTGATACGACGAGCCAAACGTTTTTTCTTTTTTTGCTTACGCTTGTTATCCTTACGACGGGAAGAGAGCTCCGCTTCTTCCCAATCTTCTTCATCATCCAGCTCATTATCTTCAATTGTGTCATTGTCATAAGTATTTTGAGACAACGACGACTGATTAGATGAGACTTTTACTTCTGAGTCACTTTCGGAAGCAAAACCAGCTTCCTGCTCCGAAACAGAAGAAAAATGGGGCTCTGTCTCAGACTTCTGTGACCGACTTGATTGTTCTTCAGACAAGTTTACTGTCGGGCTAGCCGAATGAATATCTTGTATAGGAATAGGGACTGTAAAACCTGATAGATCTACATCAGCAATCTCAGCAGCTTCAGAAGCTGCCGTTGAAACAGTGCTAGCATAAGCACTACTCTCTTCCAGCGGCTCTTCATCAGTCAAGTCCTCACCCAAAGGATTGAGCTCATTGAGCTCTCTGAGATGCTCCTTCTCGCGAATTTTCTTAATGGCCTGAGCCTCAGCCAGGGCACGTTTTTGCTCTTCCTCAGCTGACTTAGCTGCCTGCTCCTCCTGCTTTTTCAGTTGGGCAGCAGCTTCCTGCCAATTAAAATCGGGATCAATTTCACGATTGCCGTCAGCATTGAGACTTTCAACAATCGATTTAACGATCCCGTCATCTTGGATTCCTTTTAAGCGATTGGCTTCTTCTAATTCGTTCAAAATCTGTTCCTTAAAGCTCTTGTCACTGGCTACAGATTTTGACTTATCATCCTTAAAATCGGTCAAAGCTCATCCTCCTCATAGTTATCAGTCGCCATTATATCTTAAATTAATGGTAAATGCAAATTTTATAAGTTTTATCACCAAGCTGCAATAGAGGAAAAAAACTTTAACGATTTTCCCAAACTAGGTTGTACCAAGTTTGACCACCATGCTGGGAATCTGACAGACCTTCATCACGAAAGCCATTCATCTCATAGTAAGGAATCAATTCAGCATGACAGGTTAGACTAATTCCCTGCCGTTCCTGAGCCAGAGCTAGATCTTTAAGAGCCGCTAGAAGAGCTGTTCCCAACCCTTGTCCTTGGTACTTAGGGGCCACTGACAAAGATTGGATTTGGATAAAACCACCAGCTGCAGGATTAGGGTCAACGTGTTCAAAGAGATCATCGGTCAGATAGCGATCTGCTTTGGCTGGACCAACTAAATAAGCCACCACACGCCCAGAAAGTTCAGCGACTAAGAAAGTATCCGGAATGATAGCAATCCGCTCTTGCAGAGCTTGAGGACTTGCCGCTTCTTCTTCAGAAAAATTGGCTTCCTCAATATCAAAAATTTCCCCAAAATCATCCATTCTAACCTGTCTAATTATCATAAAAATCTCCTATAAACTAAACGAAAAACTGGGCAAACCCAGTTTTTGACTATTAATACTTTTATTGGGTATTGGCAGCTAGGTTAGCCACCAATTCTTCAAAAGAGCGTTCATAGAGCTGGATATCGCCAGCTCCCATAAAGACATAAACAGCATTGTCATGGTCTAAAAGAGGAGAGACATTCTCAACTGTCACAATCTCTGCTGGCTTCTTAATCTTAACAGCTAAATCTTCAACCTTAACTTGGCCGTTGTCATGCTCACGTGCAGACCCATAAATCTTTGCCAAATAAACGCTGTCAGCTTCATTTAAAGCTACGGCAAATTCATCTAAAAGAGCAATCGTCCGCGTAAAAGTGTGAGGCTGGAAAATAGCCACGATTTCTTTTGATGGATACTTCTGCCGAGCGGCATCCAAGGTAGCAATAATTTCAGTTGGATGATGGGCAAAATCATCTATAATGGTAGTATTATTGATAATTTTTTCCGTAAAGCGACGCTTAACGCCAGTGAAAGTCTTAAGATGCTCAGCTACCAACTCCATATTAAAACCGGCAACATAGAGATTTGCAATAACCGCTGTAGCGTTTAAGATATTGTGACGGCCAAAGGCCGGCACATGAAAGTTTCCCAAAATTTGGCCCTCATGCTGAACCTTAAAATCGGAACCATGAGTCGTACGAACAATATCACAGGCAATAAAGTCATCATTGTCTTCAAAACCATAGTAGTAAATGGGAGCATTAGAAGTAATTTTTCGCAAGTAAGGATCTTCGCCATAAACAAAGAGACCCTTTTGAACCTGTTTGGCATAATCATCAAAGGCCGAGAAGACATCATTAATAGAGGTGAAATAATCAGGATGATCAAAATCCACATTAGTAATGATAGAATAGGCTGGATGGTAAGGCATGAAATGGCGCTCATATTCATCAGCCTCAAAGACGAAGTATTGGCTATTCTTAGAACCACGCCCCGTTCCATCACCAATCAAGAATGAAGTATCAGTAATATTTCGCAAGACATGAGCCAAAAGACCTGTGGTCGATGTCTTCCCATGGGCACCCGCGACACCGAGACTGGTAAATTGGTTCATGAAGTCACCGAGGAACTCATGGTAACGTTTGAAAGCTAAGCCGTGATGCAGCGCATAAGCCACTTCAACATTATTATCTTCCCGAAAAGCATTCCCTGCAATTAATTCAACATCAGCTGTGATATTTTTTTCATCAAAAGGTAAAATCTTAATGCCAGCCTGTTCTAGCCCCCGTTGGGTAAAATAGTATTTCTCAACATCAGATCCTTGAACCTTGTAGCCCATTTGATGCAACATCAAAGCTAAAGCGCTCATTCCAGAGCCTTTTATTCCAATAAAATGATAGGTTTTTGACATAGTCTTCTTTTCTCCTTTGCCTACTCCTCATCCATCATCAAATTTAATTCTTTGGCAATTTGATGAGTGCGACGCTGTCTGCTTTCTTCCTGATTATAAATTTGACTGCGTTTTAAAAAGTCATAACTATTCTTTTGACTTTGTTTAGTAGAAGGATTCTTAGGCTCCTTATAAACTCTAGGTAATTCTGCTAAGATATAATGATCTTGATGGAGATTTTTGCTAAAACGAGCTAATTCATTATTAGGCAAGTCTTGACCGGCATCTGCCAACCGACCATTAAAGAAAAGGGTCGGTTTTGAATTGGTCGACTTGGTAATTGTTCCAGCAGATTCTCGACGCTGAAAACTTGGTTTACTCGGCAACTTCGCTTCTTTAGCAATAAAAGATTGGCGCTTGCGCTTGAGATCTTGCTTAGCTTCCTGCCGAGCTAATTCAGCGTAAGACTGACCAGCCTTTCTATCACTGAGCGGACTTTGACCCCTTTTGGAAGCCGTTACAGTGGAAGTATCATTATCGGGCTGGTCCTGAAAGGTCTTATCCTGATAGTCTCCATGAATATTATTGATTAAATCTTCATTATCGTACAAGTGCATTTGAGGAGCTGCTGCAATTACCGACTCATCATCTGCTACGAGTGGAAACTGGCGATTTTTTCTAGCCATAAGTATCCTTTCCCCCAATTTTTTGAGCATGACTCTAACATTTCTATTATACCCTAAAAAGGTAGCATGTCAAAAGGATATTAGTCCTTGACACCTAAAATTTCTTTGATTTCTTCGATAGTCATATTAGCCCGACTCTCATTACCATCCAGGACAGTTGTCACCAAATTTTTCTTGGAATCCTGTAATTCAAGGATTTTTTCTTCAATGGTTCCTCGAGTAATCAGGCGGTAAACTTCTACTTTTTCTGTTTGACCAAGGCGGTGGGCCCGGCTGATAGCCTGCATCTCTACCGCAGGATTCCACCATAAGTCAATCAGAATGACGGTATCCGCCCCAGTCAAATTGAGGCCAACACCACCAGCCTTTAAAGAAACTAGGAAAACATCTTTACTGCCATTATTGAAGGCCTTGGTCATTTCCTGTCTTGCTTCAGCTGGGGTGGAGCCAGTAATCTTGTAACTGGTCATACCCAGTTTAGATACTTCTTCCTCAGCAATATCAAGCATATCGCGGAATTGCGAGAAAACAAGGGTCCGGTGGGCACTTGCTTGGATTTGACTGAGTAACTGGCGCAAACTCTCAACCTTGCCACTAGCTCCCTGATAATCCATAAAGAGAGCCGGCGTATCACAGATCTGCCGCAGACGGGTAATTCCAGATAAAATTTGGATCTTTTGACGATTGAGTTCGGCATCACTGGACTGACGGACATTCGCTTGGATCTGTCGCAATTGAGCCAGATAAATGGCTTTCTGCTTATCTTCCAATTCATTATAGTGGGTAGTTTCTGTCAAATCAGGTAACTCTGGCAAAACATCTTCCTTCTTGCGCCGCATGACAAAAGGCTTGATATATTGGGCTACCTGACTGGCTTCCATTTTTGAAAATTCCTTCTTACTTGGAAGTAGCCCAGGTAAAACAATCTGAAAAATAGACCAGATTTCTAAGAGCTTATTTTCAATAGGTGTCCCCGATAAGGCAAAACAATTTCCGACTTCAAAAGCCCGTAAATGTTGGGCAATCTTAGTCTGAGTATTTTTCATAACCTGAGCTTCGTCTAAAATCAAATAATCATAGTGGCCAGCTTGATAGCTATCAAAATCTTGCCGGAAAGAGGTGTAGCTAGTAATCGTCACCTGACGATTTTCAGCTATCGTAGCCAGCCGCTCCTGTTTAAGCCCATAAGATACAACCACATCAAGCTCTGGAGCAAACTTAGTAAATTCATCCTTCCAATTATAAATTAGGCTAGATGGTGAGAGTATCAAGACTTTAGAGTCCGATTTCATCTTACCCGTCAAAAAAGCTATGGTTTGCAGGGTCTTACCTAACCCCATATCATCTGCCAAAATACCGCCAAACCCATAATAGTCAAGCATCGATAGCCATTTAATCCCTGCTAATTGGTAATCACGCAAGCTGGCTTTAACTGCAAGTTCAGGTAATTCAAAAGCTTCTGGATGCCTCAAATCGTAAGCCAATTGTTGAAAGTCCTTGGAAAAATCAACCCGCTCAGAATCCTTGAAGAGTTCTGACAACTGGAAGGCCGCCAAATTATCCAACTGCAGGTGACCGTTGGCTATTGGTTTGGCCCGCAGAGCTTGCAGAGTTTTACTAACCTTTTGAGTTTCTTCATCAAAGACAACCAAATGTCCCTTATCACTGATATAGTAGGCCTCATTCTTAAAAAGGGCTTGTAAAGCCTGACTAATATCTCCCTCATAGATTGAAGAAAAATCAAAAGAAACATCTAAGAGGCCTTTTTCAGTAGAAACCTTAATCTGAGGCCTTTCGTAGGCTCGCAAATCATCTAAATCTGAACTCAAAATCACCTGACCCAGACGCTCTAAGTGAGGAATAGTCCTCATAAAGAAATCATAGAGTTTCTCATCATAGACTGGCTGATGGCGAGCAGAGAAATGCCCCACAAAACCTTCACTAGTCAGAACCTGACTGATACGTTCTTCTCGCTTAAAATTACTAGTAAAAGGAAGGGCTTGCAGCTCTTCTCGACTACCGACTTGAATCCCATCATAGTCATAGATAAGATTTAGTAAAATCTCACCATTTTCAGACAAATCAAGCTTAAAAATGGGTTTAAAATCTCGAATTGCAAAGGATTTAGGAGCATCTATCTGGCCAATTTCAGCAAAATCTAAAAGACTTGCCGCTAGCTTCCCTTGATCCTCCAAATCAAAGTGAACATGCTTATTCAAATCCTGATCAATCATCAAACTCTTAATCGCCTTAACCAAGCGTCTTTGCTTAGTATTAAGATGATAAAAGGTCTGTCGGTGGAGCAAATAGGTTTGATCAAAGTAGGCCTGACTGGCTTTTTCAGCGATAACCATTTCTAAAGATTGCCGATGAACAAGAATCTTAAAATGAAAGAGATTATCTTCTTTTGTTAATTCTTTAAAATAAAGATCCTTATAATCTCGTCCATTAAGGTTAACATGGAAATCATAAAGATCCTGCATCAGTTGAATCCCTTCCTCGAAGAAACCCCCAGGCAGAGCCAAGTGACGACCACGATTAGGTAAAAGAAAATCCAAATGATTGAGGTCTTCATCAGGAATCAGCCGCAAAAGAAAGTCGAGAAATTCCTGACTAGGCTCATCAAACTGCAGGTATGAAATTGGCTCAAAATAATTCTTTCCAATTTGATAAGCATCTTCGCGCTTTAAAACCTGCAGAAAGTTTTTGATGTCTCGTACAATGTATGAGCGTTCATCAGGAAGACGGTTAATATGGATAGTCCACCAAATAGCAGACGAATACAAATCTTGCTCACCTGAAACGGACAAACGATATTTAAGGCTATCATCCTCATTAACCGCCAAACCATCTAAAAAGAGACTACCAAAGGAATGTAACCTCTCCTGTTGCTTTTGACTAGCTGCTTCATTTTTCAACTGGTCGACTATCTCCCTGCCAGCAGAATCATTTTTCAGATAAAATTCTATGGCCGCCAAATGTGAACAATAGTTCTTTTGAGCAAATGTAGGGCAAGAACAGCTGACCTTATCATCATCAAAAGAGAACTGGATGGCGACATCAGCCACTTCTGCCTTGATAATCTTATTCGCTGTTGATTTAATGTTGACTTTACCCGCTTGAGACAGGGCGATACCTTCATTGCGAACCCGTCCAGGAATCAATCTTGCCATAATTATCCATGTCCAATCTAAATTAACTTATCCTTTTATTATAACAAAATGAAATAGCATTTTCATAAAAAATAGTTTAGAGACAAAGCTTATGCTATACTAGAAGAAAACGAAGGGAGAGTGCCTTGTCAATAATCATCCAAAACGCTAAAGAAGCTGACCTGCCTCAGCTCCTAGCTATTTATGCACCTTATGTCGAAAAAACAGCTATCAGCTTTGAATACCAAGTTCCAAACCTGCAAAAATTTAGCCAGCGTTGGCAAAGCATTAGCCAAACCTATCCTTATTTAATAGCCAAACAGGACGACCAAATTCTAGGTTACGCCTATGCCTCGCCTTTTCACCAACGAGAGGCTTACCAGTGGCTGGCAGAAGTCACTATCTACCTAGACTCCTATGCTCAGGGCCAAGGAACCGGCCGGCTTCTCTACCAACATTTAGAAACTTGTCTCAAAGCTCAAGGAATTTTGACCATTCTGGCCTGCATCGCGACAACTGAGCATCCAGATGACTATCTCACCAATAAAAGCTTAAACTTCCACAAGCATCTAGGCTTTAAGGAGATCGGGCATTTCAAAAATTCAGGCTATAAATTTGAACATTGGTATGACATGAAATGGCTGGAAAAAGACTTAGTGAAGAAAAACGACCAACCACAGCCTATTAAAAAGTTTCGAGAAAGCAAACTTTTCAGGGATTATGAGCAAGACTAGAGAAGCCGGCGTCCTGTCAATCAGCATAAAAGAGTCTGGAACCCAAAGCGGTTCCAGACTCTTTGACATAGACACATTAGATAACACTCTCCCTTTATCTTGTTAATGCTCTACTGCTTATTTTTGTGTTGAATTGGCATTTATCTTTGCCCAGTCTAGACAGTCCCCCATTAAAAAACTGTCCTGAAAATTATCAATGGGATGAAAATAGACTTTACCAAACTCATCAATCAAGCCGTGAAATTCTTGGGCGTCCTGATAAGTAAAAGGATCTGGCAGTCTTGACAGCTGGCGGTTCAAACTTTGGTAGCTGGTCAGTCCCTCGACACCTAAGAGACTAAAAAGCGTACGAGCATACTTGTCTGCTATAAATTGCGGCTGATCAAAAATATAAGTCAGCAGCACATCAGCTGTTTCAGGACCAACACCATGCAGCTGGAGAAGAGTGTTACGCAGGGTCTCACCGTACTGCGCCACAATGGCCTCAGAATCTTGATCATAAGATAAGTACCACTGAATTAATGTTTTAATCGCCTTACTCTTATTCTTCATAAAGCCGGCTGGCCGAACCAGTCCCTCCAAATCTTCCAGCGGCAGCTGCCGAATACGGTGGAAATCGTAATCAGTCTGGGCTCTAATCAGCTGTGACGCACGAACAGCATTGCGCTCTGTTGTATTTTGAATCAAAATAGCTTCAATAATAATTTGCTGCTTACTGTCAGCTGGCCACCAGTTGGTCGGCCCCATGTGAGCCAACATCTTTTGATAGAGGTCGTATAGGGTTAAATTCATTTTATTACAAAGCTCCGACAACCTTGTGGGGCAGGTAATTTTCATCCAAGTAGTCCATATCTTCCTGAGTTAAGTGAAGGTCAAAAGCTCCCATAAAGTCATCCAAATACTTTTCCTTAGTGACACCGACAATAGGTGAGTGGATACCTTTTTGCCACAACCAAGCCAAGGCGATTTGCGTGCGGGTGACATCATATTGGTCGGCGAGTCCAGCGACCCGTTTAACAATCGCCATATCTTGCTCTTGTGTACTGTCGTATTTGCTTTGGGCCGTTGTATCCGTCTTACTGCGGGCCGTATCAGCTGTCCAGTCGCGCACGACACGGCCTGATGCCAAAGGACTGTAAGGAGCTAAGCCAACGCCTGTCTCCCGACAAAAAGGTATCATTTCACGCTCATCTTCACGATAGAGAAGGTTGTAGTGATTTTGCATGACAGCAAACTTGGTCCAGCCGTTCTTTTCAGCAATGTATTGCGCTTTTTGGAATTGCCAAGTATACATAGCTGAAGCTCCTAGATAGCGAACCTTACCGCTGCGTACCAAATCATTGAGAGCGGACATAGTCTCTTCAATCGGTGTCTGATAATCCCAGCGATGAATGTAGAGGATATCGATATAATCGGTTCCTAATCTCTTGAGGCTACGCTCAACTTGATGGAAAATCGCCTTTTGTGACAGACCATGGTTGTTGGGCTTACTTTTACCATTAGGTAAATCACTGAAAAAGCATTTGGTTGCGAGCACGACATCTTCACGATTAGCAAAATCACGAATAGCTCGCCCTAGGTACTCTTCACTGCTGCCGGCCGCATAAACATTAGCCGTATCAAAGAAATTAATACCTAGATCTAAAGCCTTCTTGATAATGACACGGCTCTGGTCCTCATCAAGAAGCCAGCCCGAGTGAAATCCCCGTGTGGCATCCCCAAAACTCATACAGCCTAAGCAAAACTTAGAAACGTCCAAACCTGTTGCGCCTAATTTTACATATTCCATGATAATGACCTCCTTTAGGAATTTCATCCCCATTTTACACCTTGAAGTCCGCTATCAGTCAAGTTAAAACTTTAAAAACAGGCAATTATTTCTAACAGGATTTGAAGCACAAACATTGATAATAACAAAAGTAAAAGACCGAGAAAGTCAATCCCAGTCCTGTCTTACAGTCACGATTGAACTCATTCAATCGAGCCTCCATTTTAAAAGAAAGCAATTGGTTAAGTTCGACAGCGCATTCCATAGTAATTTCTTGACCAAGGGTTCAAAGAAGCCCACAACATTTTTTCGATTACTTCCTGCTCTATGTGCTCGCTGCTTATCAGATAACAGAGCCATTTCTCAGAACTCTTAGGAGCCTTAGCTTCGTGCTGTTAAGAAACAGACGATTGTAGGCATTGCAAAAGTAGCAAGTCTGTGAAAGAATGTCCGTGAGAATATCATTAGATGTAAGCTTGGCTTAATAGAGCTATCCAACTAGCTTTTCACAGTTCAACCTGATCATCCCACCCCTGCGCTAGCGATCGATTTTGACATAATAGCCGATTGCTACGAGAAACATTGTGAATCATTTGAGCACCAGTAACCTGCTTCTTCTTGCTGTTATTTTATCAGAACCTCAATAATTCCTGACTATTTTAAGTAAACAAATGGGCCGTCTCCACTAATTTACTCAATCTTTACGCTTGACCAATCAGCACGCATTTGGTGTTACTAAACCGTTGATACTATCCGACAATGCAAATACAGTTGCAAAGAAGCATCTTTCGGCTTCCAGCTTCACTTGAGCTTATTTTCGCTTTCGAGCAATCAAATGAATAGGTGTTCCTTCAAAGGTAAAGGCTTCGCGTATTTGATTTTCTAAAAAGCGTAAATAAGAAAAATGCATAAGTTCTTCTTCGTTGACAAAGATAACAAAAGTCGGCGGCTTGACCGAAACCTGAGTTGCGTAAAAAATTTTCAGGCGCCTGCCCTTATCAGTCGGCGTTGGATTAATCGCAACCGCATCCATAATCACATCATTAAGCACAGCAGATGGAATCCGCGTGTTTTGACTCTGACTAATGCGTTTAATCAGTTCCGGCAACTTGTACAGGCGCTGCTTTGTTTCCGCAGAGACAAAGACAATTGGAGCATAACTCAAGAATTGAAAATTATCCCGAATATCTTTTTCCCACTTGCTGGTTGTATAGTTATCCTTCTTGATGGTATCCCACTTATTGACCACAATGATAATTCCCTTACCGGCTTCGTGGGCAAAGCCAGCAATTCGTTTATCGTAGTCTCTGATACCTTCCTCGGCATTGATAACCATGAGGACAACATCCGAACGGTCAATTGCCCGCATCGAACGCATAATGGAGTACTTTTCGGTGTTTTCGTAGACCTTCCCAGATTTCCGCATACCTGCAGTATCAATCATGGTGTACTCTTGGCCCTCATCATCAACAAAGTCCGTATCAATAGCATCCCGCGTAGTTCCAGCGACAGGGCTGGCGATTACCCGCTCTTCACCCAGCATAGCATTGATAAGGCTGGATTTCCCAACATTAGGACGGCCGATTAGGCTGAACTTAATAATATCAGGATTATCATCGTCTTCTTCGACTGGAAGACTTTCAACAATGGCATCGAGAATATCACCAGTCCCAATGCCGTGAACAGAGGAAAGAGGGTAAGGATCCCCTAAGCCCAGTGCATAAAAATCATAAATATCGTTACGCATCTCCGGATTATCCACCTTGTTGACGGCCAGAATAACCGGTTTGTGGGTGCGATAAAGGATCTTGGCTACATATTCATCGGCATCTGTCACACCTTCCTTGCCGGAAACAACAAAGACGATGACATCACTTTCAGTCATAGCAATATCCGCCTGATGCTTGATCTGTTCCATAAAGGGAGCATCGACATCATCGATACCGCCTGTATCAATAATAGAAAACTGGCGATTAAGCCATTCCGCTTTAGTATAAATTCGGTCTCGGGTTACCCCTTCCACATCTTCAACAATGGAAATGCGTTCACCCGCAATCCGATTAAAAAGGGTCGATTTCCCCACATTAGGACGACCCACAATAGCCACAGTTGGTAAGGCCATTTGTTTTCCTTTCTTGTCTGACTTATAGGTAAAAGAGTCAGTTATTTATAAATCTAGCTCCTAGGGAGCCAAGCAATGCTTTCCGGTAAAGGAATTTAGCTAGGCGAAACAGGACCAAGTCCCTTTGCCCAGGAGCCGTTTCCCTAGCATTCCCTTCAAAATCATCGGCGATTCTCACCTAAAAGGTGAACATCCTTAGCTAGGTAGCGAACTCTTTCCATGACTCGCTTAGCCTGCCAAGACTCATCAGTTCCCTTGATATTACCAAACTTGGCTTCCAAATTAGCCAAACTATAGTTGGAAGTGAAGAAGGTCGGCAATTCTTCCAACATCCGATGCTGCAGAATTACTTGAAGAATTTCATCCCGAACCCAAGAGGTGGTCTGTTCAGCCCCAATATCATCTAGGATAAGAACTGGGACCGCCTTGACAGCATCAATCTCCTCCTTGACACTGCCAGAATTGATGGCATTTTTGATATCAATAACAAAGCTGGGATAATGCAGCATGGTCGTCTCAACAGCCTTTTTCTCGGACAGCTCATGGGCCATGGCTGCCAAGATAAAAGACTTCCCAATTCCCATGTCTCCGTAGATATAAAGTCCCTTTTGATCCGAACTTGGATAGTGATCAACAAAATTGACCAAATACTGAAAGACATCTGAACGCGACCCCGTAAGATCAACATCCTGAAAGGTGATGTTCTTATAGGATTTAGGCAAGCTGACTACATGGATGCGATCGTCGATAGCCTTTTGCACCTGAGCCTGCTTGAGGGCCTTGGTTTCCTTGTAGGAAACATCAGCATAGCCTTCATTCATAGTTAAAATGGGCTCATAACCTTTGGCAATGTAGCTGCTGTCGCCTGTTTGAAATTTCCGCCGCTCCACCAAGAATTGATTGAACTTGGGGAGACTGCGCTTGATTTCTATCTGACTTAGCTGGTGCTCTGAAATAAAACTAGCTACCGCCTGATCTGCCATAATTTGATTGGTCAAGTCGTCTAAATTAACCTGACTGGCATGTCCTGTCCGATTAAGGGCTTGTCCGATACTTTCCATCTAGTCACCTCCTTTTTCTAATCGTTGAAGCATTTGCCGCTTCATTTCATCTAATTTTGCCTGTTCCTCAGGACTAGTTTCTTCCTTATAGTCTGGATTACTCCAATCTGGTACACTGGAGGTTGTCTGCTTAGCTACCCCTTGATCTTTACCTTTAGGATAACCTTGACTATGTTGGCCGAGCACTGTCAAAGCAGACTCTGCACTAATCGCCTTTTTTGAGGAAACAATATTCGCTAAGCTCATCATAGCATTCCTGCCCAAAGTAGCCGAGTTATTACGTTTAAAATAATAGACAACCATGATATTGATGACCTCATCAAGGAAATCCATCTCTACCAAATCTGCCAAGATTTTCTTTTCCTTGGCAGTTGTTGCTACAGCCCCTAGGCCAGTTTTAACTTTAGCTAAGAAATTCTCAGGGGTAGAAGCCTTGGCTTCTCGAATAATGACTTCTTCTTCATGACTAAATGCAGCAGATTGAGATTCTTGTCCTTGCCGCAGCTTAACAACAATCCGTTTGGGCAAAATCTTATGATGGCTAGACGTTTCTTTAGCTAGCTGATAAACATCAAACCAGGTCAGCTGGAACTTTTCAGAAATATTATTGAGAGCAATGACATCCTGCTTTTCATTAGCAAAATAAAGGCCATCGAGAGTCATCCGCTGTCTGAAACTTTCCAAATCAAAATTGGTTTTGGTCTGCACAGGATGTAGTTCAACTTCTCCCTTATCCGAAAAGACTTCAGAAAATTTCTTAGAGAGATTACGCAAGTGACTGCCATCTTCCATTTCCAGTTCTGCTACCGCTACATCGCCGATATAACTCTCCAATAAGCGACGATAAACGGGATTAGCTAGAAAAACTTGTGCTGTCAAGGGCTCTCTCAGCTCAATGACATAGTTGGAAAGATCTTGATAAAGTGCTACCAAGTCCATCCCAGTTAAGACCGCTAGAGCTGCTTCAAAGCGAGGCAGATCAAAGAGGGTATGATTGAGGATTTCAGCGAACTTATGAATTCTTCCTCCCCCATCATAAAAGCTGGTCAGATATTGATAGACCACTGCAGCATCACTGCCTATAATAGGCAGGTAGAGCCTGATCAAATTGGTCATATCCCTGCTGACCTGATTATTTTTCACAAAAGAAAAATCATCAATTGGTTTCATCGTTTACCTTATTTTTCTTATTTTTACTACGAACACGATTGGTAATTTGCTGAAGGAGATTCTCGATTTCATCGACATCCTTGAAGGAACGATAAACACTGGCAAAGCGGACATAGGTAATTTCATCCAGATCAGCCAGCTCATCCATGACCAGATTGCCAATCACCTCACTAGACACTTCGGAATCGTATTCACTGCGGATTTTCTGCTCAATCCGACTGATAACATTCTCAATATCAGTGCTGGAAACCGGCCTCTTTTGAGCACTTTGGATAATACCATTGAGAATCTTATCACGAGAGAATTGCTCCCGAGTTCCATCCTTTTTCACAACCAAGAGGGGCACTTCTTCAATTCGCTCAAAGGTAGTGAAACGAGTCCCACAATGGTCACATTCACGACGCCGACGAATCGTATTGCCATCTTCAGCCTGACGACTGTCAATGACGCTAGATTTATTATTATTACATCTTGGGCAACGCATAAAAACACCCCAATCTATCATATTTTAGTAATACTTTATTTTACCATACTTTAGGACATAAAAAAAGGATTGACTCTCCCTGCCAAACCTAATCTTATCCCATTTTTACGCTAATTTTCAGTCTAACCTGTCTAACTTTTTCCCTAACGTTCTCGAATGACATAGCCCAAACCTCGAACAGTTTGGATATAAGATTCATGACCGGGAATGTCAATTTTTCCACGGAGGTAACGAACATAAACATCCACAACATTAGTCTCAACTGTGCCATCACTATAACTCCAGACATAGTCCAGCAATTCCTCACGTGTCATAACCGTATTGATATGTCGCAATAAAGTCGACAAAAGAGCAAACTCTCTTTTTGTCAACGCTATGGCTTCTCCTCTGCGAATAACCGAACGGCTGGCCTCATCCATAATCAAATCCTGATAAGCTGTTTGATTGGACTTAGGAGGCTTCCGCTTCAGACCTTTGCGTTGAAAAATTTCATCAACCTTGTCCAGAAGTTCTTCCACAGCAAAGGGCTTAATCAGATAATCATCAGTCAAACCATCTGTCTTGGGTAAATTTTCCGCATCTTCCCGATTGACCATCAAGACAATAGGAACCTTCTTGACTTCCTTGATGTCTTGCATGAGTTTCAAGCCATCCCGATCTGAGAGTTTGAAATCAATAAAAATCAATTCAAAATCTCTTTCTAATGCCATTTTCAAACCAGAACGACCATTTTGACTAACAAATGCTTGATAGCCTTTTTCCTGTAACTTCAAGGACACCAACCTTGATAAACTTTTCTCGCCTTCGATTAATAGAATGCGTTTTGCCATTATCCACTACCTCCTTCTTTTTCTTAGCTAATCCACATTTTCATCTGAGGCCAGCTAAATCACCAAATAAACTAAACATTCGATTCTCTACTAATCTGGGTCAAAAAGACCATCCAAAGCAGCAAAGGGATTGTTAGCTTCTTTATTTTTCTCCTGTAATGCCCGATATTGCGATTCTGTTAAAACCGACCAGTCATTACCCGCTGGCAGACTATCATCCGCAGCCTCCTCCTGCGTTAGAACCCTGAGCGGAATATTGAGTAGAATATTATCAACAACGCTCTCTTCTAGATCAATGGTATCAGTTTCCAAAATCAGAACCATATCTTCATCAACCAAGTCTTTCTTAGCCTCAGCCTGACTGGCTTCAATAAATACTTCTGAAACAAAGTAGCTATTATCAAAAGCGACCGGTTCCATTGAACGACTAGACGGTAAGGTCAATTGATAAGTTAAATCATAATTGAGCAAAAAAAGCCCATCGTCAAAACCTACCAATCCCTTGGCTTTAACGTCTTTAACATCAATAATCTCCGAATTTCGACTTAAAAGCAGCGACTTAATATCTAACTCTTGGTCGAAATGAAGTCCTTCTGGATTCTTCTTTAATTCTGCAATATTAAACATCTTTCTCCTTAGTATGACCGAACGAAACTAACAAGTGGATTAGGACCTGCTGCTTCTCACTTATTAAACAAAATAAGACAATCGTTTCTTGAACATCTGCCTGATACAATTTTACCCACCTAGCCTAGCAACCTTACTGACCTAGTCACTTTACTAACATAGACTGAAGTAAACAAATATCGCAACTCACCTACCGCCATAGCATTGATTGCTTTGGTTCGTGTCGCGAGACAAAGTGCAGGCGGCTGAAGTCAACGACCCAATGTTTTCATTTTCAAAGGGTATTGGATAATAATCACTAGGATGATCTCGATTCTCCCAAAAATGATTGCTCTTAATATAACAGAAATAGTTTTCAATCTCTTTACAATAAAACAAAAATCGCCCTACACGGGCGACTTGATTTGTTATATTCAAGATAAAAGGACGCAACCTCTAAATTTTATCCAGAGTTAGCTCACGCAAGTCTTATCCGTTATCCCTCTTTCGAGAGCAAAACTTTTAAGCTGCCTCCAGTCGCGCAATTCGATCCGCAATCGGTGGGTGAGTAAAGAAGAGAGCCTGCATCCCACCTTTCTTTTGAGGGTCGTTGATGTAGAGAGCTGCGCTGGCATCATCCACATGCTGCTGCATAGGCTGGGATTGATCTAACTTTTTAAGAGCGTTGATAAGCCCTTGTGGATTCCTGGTCAACTCTACCGAACTGGCATCCGCCAGATATTCCCGCTGGCGAGAAATAGCCAACTGAACCAGACTGGCAGCCAAGGGAGCTAAAATCAGAGCTACCAAAGAAAAGACTAGCAGGATAATTCCTAAGCCGCTGCTATCACGATTGTTGGAACGTCGGCTGCGACCGCCACTCCACCACATCATGCGGCCACCGATACTAGAAATCAGAGTGATTGCAGAAGCTAGAGCTACTGCAATCGTAGAAATTCGAATATCATAATTGCGGATATGACTGATTTCATGCCCGATCACCCCTTCTAATTCTTCACGGTTTAAGACTGCAAGAATACCAGAAGTTGCAGCTACAGCAGCATTTTCTGGAGAAGATCCTGTTGCAAAGGCATTGAGGGAAGGATCGTCCACAACAAAGACTCGGGGCATAGGGACTTGAGCCACCATAGCCATATCCTCAACAACATGGTAATAATCAGGATATTCCTGGGCCGTCACTTCACGAGCATTATTCATGGACATAACGACATTGGTCGATTGAAAAATCATGGAAACGGCGTAGATAGTTCCAATGATGAGGGCGATGATCGTTCCTCCAACTAGACTGTCCAGCCAGAGATAGCCAACGGCCGCCCCAATTAGGCTCAAAAGCGCAAAGAAAAGAATCAGTAGCACAAAGGTACGGCGCTTATTGGAAGCAATCTGTTGATATAACATAGGCAATTCCTATAGATTAAAATCAACTTTTGGAACAGCCTTTTCGCTCTCAGCTGTTTCCAAAAACTGAACAGGTTTGAAGCTAAAGATAACAGCCACTAGATTACTAGGGAAAGTTTGCAACTTAGTATTGTAGTTAGCAGTTGTATTGTTATAGAGTTGGCGAGAATAGGAAATTTTATTTTCTGTATTAGTCAGTTCTTCCTGCAATTTGACAAAGCTGGTATTAGCCTTCAAATCAGGATAGTTTTCTGCTACCGCAAAAATCCCAGAAACCTGTTTCGTAAGAGCGTCACTGGCCTGCATTGTTTCAGCAGGAGATTTTGCTTGCGTCACCTGTGCCCGTAATTCCGAAATCTTCATTAAGGTTTTTTCTTCATAGGCTGCATAGCCTTTTACTGTTTCCAGCAAATTTGGAATCAAGTCGTTACGACGTTTGAGCTGCACATCAATTTGACTCCAAGCTTCTTGAGTCTGCATCCGCAAACGCACCAAGCCATTGTAACTGATAATGACCAAAAGTACTAAAACTGCCACTAAGGCAACTATAATCCATAACATAAATTGTCCTCCATTTTAAAACATCATCTAAACTCTTATAAATTAAACTAAGTTCAAATCAAAAAAATCGTCCGGATGATCAACAAGAAAAATTCTCAAATCCCTCCACGATCATCTTTATTATAGCAAAAATTGCTAAGAGGAGATAGTCGGACAAATGGATTTCTTTCACTCTCATCAAAATCCTGACAAAACTGACAGCAGAACAAGTAGGCTTAGTCTTCTTTTATTGAGCTTTGAGACCTACAGTGGTAAAATAAAGCTATTATTCAATTTGAGGGAGAAAAATGACACCACAAGAATTTTACGAGTTACTAGCCAGCCAAGGCTTTACCCTATCAGAACAGCAGAAAAAGCAGTTTGAAGACTACTTTGAATTGCTAGTGACTTGGAATGAGAAAATCAATCTGACAGCTATCACTGATAAGAAGGACGTCTATCTCAAGCACTTCTATGATTCCATCGCACCTGTCCTACAAGGGTTAATCAAGAATCGTCCTCTTCGCTTATTAGATATCGGAGCTGGAGCTGGTTTTCCCAGCCTCCCTATCAAGATACTTTGTCCCGAGATTGAGGTGACCATTATTGATTCTCTTAATAAGCGAATTAACTTCCTTAATGAAGTTGTAAAAGGCTTAGGGCTGACAGGAGTCCATTTCTTTCATGGACGAGCCGAGGATTTCGGACAAAATAAAGATTTTCGCGCCAGCTTTGATATTGTCACTGCCCGAGCTGTCGCCAGAATGCAGGTTCTCTCTGAGCTAACCATCCCTTTCCTTAAGATTGGCGGCAAATTATTGGCCCTCAAAGCCACTGCCGCTGATCAGGAACTGGACCAAGCCAAGCAAGCTCTTAGCCTCTTATTTGCCAAGGTTCAATCCAATAACACTTATCAACTACCTAATGGAGACAGCCGCACTCTCATAGTCCTCGAAAAAAAGAAAGAGACTCCCAAGAAGTATCCTCGAAAGGCTGGTCTTCCAAATAAGAAGCCCCTCTGATTGGAGTCCTTTTACCTATGACAAAGTTTAATGTTATTAGAAATTTATCTGTTGCTCAGCAAATTAGCGCCAGCTTTATTTCTGTTATCCTGATTGGCAGTCTGCTTTTATCCTTGCCAATTACACAATACGATAATGCCCCTGCCACAAGCTATTTAGACCATCTGTTTAACACAGTGTCCATGGTTTGCGTGACCGGACTTTCTGTTTTTCCTATTGGAGATGTTTATAATGGTTTGGGACAATTTCTCGTGATGTGCCTGATGCAAATCGGAGGATTAGGGCTGGTCAGCCTGATCGCCTTTAGCTATTATAGTATTAACAGACGGATGTCCCTCAGACAACAGGAAATCCTTCAATCTTCTATCGGCAATAATTCCAGTGCTGATCTCAGGCACTATCTTTTTCGGATTTACAAAATCACCTTCGCTATCGAATGTCTCGCCGCCCTAACCTTAATGATTGATTTCGTTCCAAGGTTTGGCTGGCAGAACGGTGTCTTTAACAGTTTCTTCCTAGCTGTTTCTGCTTTTTGTAATGCCGGTTTTGATAATCTTGGCTCAACCAGCTTGATTCATTACAAGCTCAACTGGATTGTCAACTTAGTCGTAGCCTTTTCCATTATTTCGGGTGGATTGGGTTTTCGCAATTGGATGGCTCTGATTGACCTTGCTAAATCTTGGTTCAAGGCGTCTCCCCATAAACTTAGCCTCCTCAAGAGGAATTTAACTATTCAAACTCGCTTGGTCCTCACTACCACAGCAATCATCCTCGTCATTGGTACCCTGCTGGCTTGGATTTTAGAGCAAGATAATCCTGGCACTATTGGAAGCCTAAGTTTCTATCACCAAGTTCTCGTCAGCTTCTTCCAGACAGTCACTATGCGGACAGCTGGCTTTGCAACAATTGACTACACCAAGGCTGGCAATGCTGTTAACTTTATTTTTATGATTCAAATGCTAATTGGTGGGGCTCCAGGTGGTACAGCCGGAGGGCTCAAAGTCATCGTAACCGCTATTACCTTCCTTATCTTTCGATCGGAATTTTTGGGACAAACTCAAGTCAGCGTTTATAACCGTACTATTCCAACTCGTATTGTTAAACAAACTTTGACTATCCTCATCTTCTTTTTTGTCATTTTAGTCATTGGCTATATTTGTTTGCTAGAATTTGAACCAAATATCTCCCCTTTTAGGCTGTTCTTTGAAGCCTGCAGTGCTCTCGCAACTGTCGGTGTTTCGATGGATGTTACCAGCCATTTATCAACAGCTGGTCGTTGGGTCATCATGGCTTTGATGTTTTTTGGGCGAGTCGGGCCAATCACTGTGCTTCTTAGTTTAAGACAAAAGTCCAAGCAAACAATTAATTATGCCCGTGTTGACCTTACTCTGGGTTAAAAGGTGAGAATACTAGGTGCTTCTATCTAATACTGGATAGAATGCTTCCGTCTAAATTTTATTTTAAGAGGAATTTTTTATGTCAGAAAAAATTATTGGTGTTTTAGGTTTGGGAATTTTTGGGGCCACTTTGGCTGAAAAACTAGCCAAGTTTGGTGAAGAAGTTATCGTCATTGATAACAAACCCAACCATGTACAAGATATTGCCGATTTAGTCAGCAAAGCCATTATAGGCGATATTACCAATATTGAGACTCTCAGGGATGCCGGAATTGACCAGTGCCAGCAAGTTATCATTGCAACAGGAAACAACCTAGAAAGCTCCGTCTTAGCTATCATGCATTGTAAAAAGCTGGGGGTTCCCTACATAGCCGCTAAAGCTAAAAATGAAACCTTCGAAGAAGTACTCTACGAAATCGGTGCCAATCGTGTGATCTCACCTGAACGAGAATCTGGTCGCACACTCGCTTCAACCCTGATGCGGCATCGTATTCATAATATCTTTTATCTGGAAGAAGGGGTTTCTATCGTAGAATTTGAATTACCCGATAGTTGGCAGAATAAAGAGCTAGCCAAACTCAATCTGCGTGATAAATATGATCTCAATGTCATCGGCTATCGGCTCCGAAAAGACGCCAAACTAAACACAGACATTAATCCTGACACTATTTTCCCAGAGCAAGCGACCATCGTTGCAGTCGCTAGTTCTGATACCTTTGAAAAGTACGACTATCTCAACTACTTAAAATAAATAAAAAGACAAAGGGCCCTGACCATGAGTTGATGTACTATGGTCAAGGCTCTTTGCCTTTAGGGTCTTATCAATCATCCAAGTTGTTAGACCGATAGAACTGCATTCCCTAAGCTGTTGGGAAAAACGTATTTGAACATCAGCTCAGCTATATTCAACAACCATTTAAAAATGATAGATCAAGCAATGGATGATAGAACAAACCTGAGGCTGGGAAAAAAGTATCCCAGCCTTCTATTTTTTTGCAGTAATAACAGTTTGACACAGTGATTGGGAGTAAGATTTCTTGGCTATGCCAAGAAATCTTACTCCTGCACAGTTCATGAGGTGCTTTAGCACCAATGAAACACTGCTGATTGTTTTCCCTTTTGCCACAAGGTCAAAGCGGAAAATCTAAACAAATAAGATAAACAAAGTTCATCACATTAGGTACAGGTTGGCCGCTGTCACTTGCATGGTAGTTAAACAGTCCAGTGACTGTTTAAGGGGGCACCTGAAAATAGGAATGCGCCCGACATAAGTACCGCAATCAACCACTGCGTCAATTTGGTAAATCTAGAATAATGCTAACGAGTTTGGACTTTTTATACGTAATCTTCAGGGATTACAATGCTTTGTGGGTGATTGCACAACAATCATCGCGGTTTGTCCCAGACTCTTCCTACAAACGATAAAATAGACTAATATAGCTACAAATACTTCTTAAGGCGTTATTAACCATCACCAATCCTAACGACAAAGGCAGAATCAACCTTTGCTTTTAATGAGTATAAATCGATTAAGTCCAAGGATTATAAAACCGCCCATGATTCCAAAATATTAAAGCTAGACTGCAAAGCAAAATAATAAAAGCTAAAACTAGAACCCACCAATCTTTTCCAGTCATCGGCTGAGCCTGATACCAAGTCCGCTTCTTATACTTTCCAAAACGCCGCAATTCCATTGCTGTCGCTATGGTATCAATCCGCTCTAAAGAACCGAAAATCAAAGGAATGACAATCTGTAAATTGCCTTTAATCCGACTGACTAGATTGGCCTTCCTAGACAATTCCAAGCCACGCGCTTCTTGTGACAACTTAATCATACCGAATTCCTCTTGAACATCGGGGATATAGCGCAAAGCTAGACTAACAGAATAGGCCAATTTATAAGGCAGACCAATTCGATTGAGACTGGCAGCAAACTGACTGGGATGGGTAGTCATTAAGAAGAGAATCGCCAAGGGAACTGTGCAAAAATATTTAAGAATCAGATTAAAAAGGTAAAAAAGCTCCTGACTGGTAACATAGAATCGTCCCCAGCCGGCAAATAATAGCGTTTTAGCCCCATAGATTTCCTCCCCATAGGACGGAGCAAAAAGGTAGACCATGAGTAAATTAAACAAGGCAATCAAAAAAACTACTGTCATAGCAAAAGAAATATCTGCCCATTTAATCTTAGCCCAACGAAAGAGAAATACAGCACAAACGCCAAGCATCAAAATAAAGCGAGTATCATAAGTAGCCATGCAGGCAATGGAGACTAGAATGAAGAAAATCATCTTGCTGCTACCAGATAGCTGGTAGAGAAAACCCTGGCCTTGACGATAACCAATAAATTTATTTGCCACCAGTAAGCTCCTCCTTCCTGTGACGGTAAAACTGACTCAAAGCCAGAGGATCCAGTCCTAGCTTATCAGCCAACCGAAAGATGCTGGTTTCCTTCAAGTTAGCCTTCCGTAACAGATCTCGATCCGAGAGAACTTCTATAGGAGATTTATCAGCCAAAATCTTTCCATCTGCTATCACCAAACAGCGGTCTGAATAATCCAGCATCAATTGCATATCATGGGTAATCATGACAATCGTTTGCCCAGCTTGATTGAGCTCATCCAGAAAATCCATGATTTCAGTATAATGCTGCATATCCTGACCAGCCGTTGGTTCATCCAACAGAATAATTTCCGGTTCTAAAACTAGAATAGAAGCAATAGTAACTCGCTTCTTCTGTCCATAAGATAAGGCTGAAATCGGCCACTGACGAAACTCATAAAGCCCACAAGTTTTTAAACTGGCAAAAACTTTTTCCTCTACTGCTTTTTCCCCAAGTCCCCGCAGACGCAATCCCTTAGCAACTTCATCAAAAATCATGGTCTGACTAATCATCTGATTAGGATTTTGCAGGACATAACCAATTCGGCTGGCCCTTTCCTTGATCGAATCATTCGAAATATCCTGTCCCTGCCAAAGAAATTCACCATCAGCTTCAACAAATTTGGTCAAAGCTTTGGCTAAGGTGGACTTTCCAGCACCATTTTTACCAACAAGAGCAATGCGTTCTCCTCTTGCTAGGTCTAGGTGGATTGCTTTCAATATAGGATAATTGAATCTATAGCCAAAACTAAGCTGATTAACACTTAAAAGAGGCTCCTTAGGCTGACTAGACCGACTAATCCCTTGTCCGGCAAAATCAATCTGAGGAAGATTCATATTCTCTAAATCTGAAAGAGACGATAAACTTGCCACATCCAGTCCTAACTGACGTAAAACCGTGATGTAAAGAGGCTCACGAATGCCATTCTCAGCCAGAATTTCTGAGGCTAAAAGTTGATCCGGAGTCCCTTCAAAAAGTACCTGACCATCGTTCAGCACAACGACCTTGTCCACCGAGCGATAAAGGACATCTTCTAAACGGTGCTCAATAATTAAGGTCGTCGCACCAGTCTCCTGATGGAGTTGGTCAATAAGAGCAATGGTATCCTGACCAGATTTTGGATCTAAATTAGCTAAAGGCTCATCAAAAAGCAAAATTGGACTCTCATCAATCAGTACCCCTGCCAAACTGACCCGCTGCTTCTGACCACCGGATAAATCTTGTGGACGATAATCCAACAAATCCAAAAGTTCTAACCTATCTGCCCAGTTATGAACCGTTTGAATCATTTCTGCTTGTTGGCAACAGTCATTTTCTAAAGCAAAGGCCACATCTTCCGCTACGGACAAGCCAATAAATTGACCGTCAGTATCCTGCAAGACCGTGCTGACCAAGTGAGATTTTTCATAAATGGAGCTATGAAAAGCAGGCCGACCATTAATCATCAAACTACCAGTACTCTCTCCCTGATAAGTATTGGGAATAATACCATTGATAGTCTGAGCCAGAGTTGATTTGCCACAACCAGACGGTCCGATAATCAGAACCTTTTCCCCCTTTTCAATAGTCAAGTTAAGAGACCTTAATGTCGGCTCCTTTTGGGCATCATATTTAAAAGAAAAATCCTTAAATTCAATAATTGGCTTCATAATCAATCTTTTGAAAGACTTCCCGACTGAACTCGGGTCTTAGCATAAACAGTCAACAGTATAGTGCCACCGATTGCAATCGTCAGAACATTAGCCGTCCCGGCAATAAATCCTTGAGCAAAGAGATAGGACCAAGCCTGCTTATACATCAAGCGATCGCCAAGCGGACAAATGAGCCCGTAAGCGATATAAACGGTAATGATCTGAACCAAATTGAACCCAATCAATTCTTTAAGAGCAAATTTCCCCTTACTGACATCATAGAAACGGCGGAAAAAACCAATACCTAAACCAATCAGACCGCTGGCCAAAACCCAGGCCCAGGAGATATTACCATACTGAATCCCATCCTTTAAGGCATGGCCAATAAAGCCGATAAAAAAGCCTGCTACAGGTCCAAAAATAATCGAAAATAGGGCTTGCACCGCATATTGCAACTGAATACTGGTATTTCCAAAAATCGGAATATTGATAAACATACCAATAATTACGAAAAGAGCTGCACCAATTCCTGTTGCTACAACAGTTTTAATAGAATGATTTGTCATAGAAACCTCCTTCAGTTAAATCTTTTTAATTTCAATACGCCACTGGGGGCCAACCCCAACATTGTAGGCTTTGGCAAAGGACCCCTGATTGATGGCCAGCCCAACACGATACAGTGAATTAATATAAATAATCGGTTGTCCAATCCGTACATCCGCAAATGATTTCCCGTAGGTTACCTGATTTTGGTATACCAACATATCATTATTGAAAATAGTTACCTCAAAACGGTCACCAAATTGGGGATTCAGAGTATTGAACTCGTCATTTCTGATGGACGTCCAAAGCGATCCGAACCTGACATCTAAGATATCAACGGCTCCACGAATCAGATTCTTCTCAAGCACAGTCTTAACAACTGGCAGTTCAACAATTCCCTCAACCGAAAGTTCTGGCCCAACATCCTCAAAAGCGAGGTGCCCCGAAGCTAATTTAGCACCAGTATAAGCATAAACATCCCGACCGTGGAAAGTGTAGGAAAGTTCCGTATTTTCACGACGATTTTTCAGCTCAGAAATTTCACGAACGGCCTTGATGCCGATATGTTTTTTTATATAAGATAGAGTCCCATTATCAGGGGTAACGATATACTGATTTTTCTCTGTCAGAGCAACAACACTTTTGCGATCAGACCCGACGCCTGGGTCGACAACAGAAACAAAGGTTGTCCCTTCAGGCCAGTATTCCACCGTTTGAAAGAGACGGTAGGAGCCTTCAAAAATATTATAGGGGGTAATATCATGAGTCAGGTGATGAATTTTCAAATCATCAGCTTCCTGCAAAGCAACCCCAATCATAGCCGAAACAGCCCCGTCAACGAGACCAAAATCTGATTGTAAGACCAATAAATTATTTGCCATAGATATCCTTCTTCTTTTCATTCTTGCTGCCCTTCATTATAGCATATTTGATCAACTCATCAGCTTAGATTTTTTCTATAACCAGTTATAATAATCTCTCAGTAGACTAGCTAATTCCCAAAGTAACTTAAGAAAAGAGCCCTGACCGTGATCAGAGCTCTTTTCTTAAATTAAATATAGCTAAAGTTTAACTCTTTTATCGGCCGATTTTTTTCTTCCCCAAGCTGACAGTTCAGCAACCGCAGTAAAGAGAACATCGGTTGAAGAGTTGAGAGCAGTCTCGCAGGAATCCTGAATAACACCAACGATAAATCCAGCTCCAACCACCTGCATGGCCGTATCATTATCAATTCCAAACAAGCTGCAAGCAACTGGAATTAAAAGCAATGAGCCACCGGCTACCCCAGATGCCCCACATGCTGAAATAGCAGCCACTACACTCAGAATCAGAGCTGTCGCAAAATCTACATGAATCCCCAGAGTTGAGGTCGCTGCCAATGTCAAAACATTGATAGTGACAGCGGCCCCAGCCATATTGATCGTAGACCCTAAAGGAATAGAAACCGAATAAGTATCTGGGTCCAAGCCAAGATCCTCACAAAGCTTCATGTTGACCGGAATATTGGCAGCCGATGAGCGAGTAAAGAAGGCCGTCACACCAGATTCTCTCAAACAACGTAAAACTAGAGGATAAGGATTGCGACGCATCATGATAACAGCAATGATTGGATTGACAACTAAAGCAACAAAGGCCATAGTACCCACTAGGACAAGGATTAAAATACCATATCTGGAAAGAACACTAATCCCATTCTCTGAAATGGCGGTAAAAACCAAGCCTAGAATCCCAAAAGGAGCTAGATTAATAATCCAGCGAACAATCTGTGAAGTTACCTCAGCAATCGTATTAAGTAATTCCTTGGTATGCTGACTGGCTGTTCGCATGGCAAAACCAAAGACAACTGCCCAAACCAAAACTCCGATATAGTTAGCTTCAACTAGAGCGTGGATAGGATTATCGACCATCTTCAAAAGCAAAGCTTGAAAGACAGCTCCCACCCCTTTAGGTGATTGAGAAAGGCTTGAAGCTGCCTTGGTCGCTGCACCAGATAGAGTCAATTTGATAGGAAAAAGATAATGAGAGATAACAGCAGTTAGGGCAGCGGCAAAGGTACCAAACATATAGAGACCGATAACAGTGGTCATATTGGATTTTTGTCCTTCACGTGTTTGTGACAGAGCGTTAGCGACTAGGGCAAAGACCAAAAGAGGGGCAATAGCCTTCAAAGCACCAACAAACAATTTTCCTAGGAGACCAATGATAGTAAGCTTGGGAAGGACCAAACCAAGAACAGCACCACAGACAACACCAATGGCAATTCGTTTCAATAAGCTGGTGCGATTCCACGTTGATAAAATTCGTTTCAATATTCTACCTCTTTATAAAGTTAAAATTTAGTATGATACATGAAACCATCTTAATACAAAAGACTGAACTCGTCAATACGGCTGGGAAAATTAAGGATACAAAAGAGAAGATCCGAAGATCTTCCCTCACTTTTGTTTATTTTTGAAGCGCCACTCAAAGCGAAGCTCATCGTAGAATGGATAGACTAAATTTAAAACACCGTAGCCTAGGATAAAACTGGCAAGAACATCCGTTGGATAATGTACTCCCAGATAAATCCTCGACAGACCGATAAGAAAGATAACTAATCCTAACAAAAATTCTACAAGGTAACGAATAACTTTTTGTTTAATCCGCTGACGGGCGATAATAATCATACCACCAACGATCAGCATCAATACTAGAGAATGCGCACTGGGAAAAGAATACCCTGTTTCTACTACCAGATGCCGAATTGATGGACGAGGGCGCTGATAAAGATTTTTTAAAATTACTACTAAGACAAAATCAATGATCCCCAGCAGAGTCAAAAAACCAGTTTCTATATACCATTTCCTGCCAATCATAAAACCAACAATCACTACAAATATAATCAGTAAGCTTGAAGAATGCGTTATAGTCCTAAAGAAGGCTGTCAGAAGAGCCGGTAAATCCCCTCGAACAGCAGATTGAATAGACTTATCGAACCCTTGCAGGGAACGAGGGTCAAACTTAACGATATAACCTAAAATAACAAAGAGCAGGGCTGCAAAGCTAGCTCGAATAAAATATTTTTGTCGATTATGCATAAAGATATTATAACACAGGGTCTATAATTTTGCTATGAGCGGTCTGATGGCCAAGTAGAGTAAATAAAAGCTGACTGCAAAAATTACCCCTTCAATGAGATTAAAAGGAAGGACCATGGCAAAAAGGTAGTTCGCCATTCCCAAAATAGCCTTAATATCAAAATTAGCAAACTTAGCATAGAGAGGAGCTGCATAAATATAATTTAGAATAATCATGGCAGCCGTTAAACCTAGTGTCCCCAAACCAGCTCCCAGACAATAAGATTTAAGTGTCTGCTTTTTTTTCCATGTCAGCCCCAGCGTTGCTATAAAGAGACTGAGAGCAATATAGTTCATTGGCAAACCAATCAAGGTACCAATACCTCCGTTATTTAAAAGCAATTTTAACAAAGTGCGGAAAGTTAGAACTGCAAAAGCACTCTTGAGGTCAAAGATAGCAAGTGCTAGAAGCACTGGTAAAATTGAAAAATCAACCAGCAAAAAGCTAGCCCCTGGAATCAGCGGAAAGCTAAAATACATGAGTAAGAAGGACACCGCCGAAAGAATGGCAATATAGGCCAAACGACGCGTCGATTTGATAGATGTTGACATAAAAAATTCCTCCAATTTTTTCCAAATTGAAGGAGGCTAAGTCATTTTAGAACAAAAGATCTAGGTACCTTAGCCCTTAGATGAGCCCAGCTACCTTAGAGTTCCTTTGTAGCACAAAAAACTTGTCTCCTCCCTTCCAGACTGTACTGTCGGTTGTGGAGTTCCACCACATCAACCTCGTAAGGTTCGCGGACTTCTGCTTCTTTGGAAGCCGTCACCGCCGGTCGGGAATTTCACCCTGCCCTGAAGACATTCTAAGCATAACAAAAAAGGCCGACAAAAGCAAGATTATAAATCTTAAAAACTTACTTAATCTGGTCAAGTATTGTCTAGCCTATAAAATTTTTTCAAATAAGGTAAAACACCTCTGACACAAAAGCGAAACAAGCCATACTTTTAATTTTGAATTTAACTTTATGGTTTTGGAAGAAATATTACCTACGAAAATTGTCATTCAAGAATTAAAGAAACATCTGGGACAGTCCCTTATGAGTGTATTTCTTCATAAGGGACTGTCCCATTCTCAAGTTAAACTGGTCCCCATCTAAGAACCACTCATTAAGCCATCATCTCTTTGACAAAAGGAGACTAGAATCGTTTTTTTATCTTACCTACTTTATCAAACGAACTATTACTTTATGGGTAAGGGACTTTTAATTATCCCCATTATCATAAACTAAAACAAAAAATCTCGGACCGCTAAGTCCGAAATTTTTGCTAACCAATTTAGAAATGAATCGATTCTGAAGCAGATAACCTTGTTCAAATTCTCATTTGAACACTAGTGATCACTTATCTTATTTCAATTTGTCATTTTCGTAGGTATGAACTAAATCCAGATGGCTGAAATTCTGCTGCCGCAAGGCTTCATAGACAATCATGCAGACAGTGTTAGAAAGATTGAGACTACGAACATGCTGATCATTCATAGGAATCCGCATAGCTTTCTCACTATTCTTTCGCATAAAGTCCTCTGGCAAGCCTTTGTCCTCTCGCCCAAAGATGAAATAATGATCCTGATCATCTGCATAATCGATATCAGAGTAAGTGCTTTCAGCAAACTTTGACACCAGATGGACAGCCCCTTGACATTGAGCTAGAAACTCCTCTAGGCTATCGTAGAAACTAATATCCAACTTATCCCAATAATCCAGACCTGCTCGCTTCATCTTACGATCATCGATAGGAAAGCCCATAGGCTTAATAATATGCAAGGGGCTGTTAGTAGCTGCACAAGTACGAGCAATATTACCCGTATTAGCTGGAATTTGCGGCTGAAAGAGAACCACATGATTGCGACCTTTGGTCTCATGATAGTTTTCCTGAATGAAGGGCTGAACGACCATAACTACCTCACAAGATTTTTCCCGATTTTTCATTACCATTTCATTTTTTCACAACTTACAAAAAAATAACCACGCTGCCCGGAGTCAAGCTCAGCAAACAGCATGGTTGGTGGTGGCTCATTAACTTAAATCATAACAGGTTTGATTTAAATCAACGATTCTCTACAGTTTAGTATAACACTCTATAGCTAGAAGTCAACACTTACTAAATAAAAATTTTAAAATATTACAAAAAGGATGACTCTTACACTAGTTTCAGAAAATTCTTCTTTACAGTCCTAAAACTAGTTCATTTCAATCTTATTTCAAGATTTATTATTTTAAAAAAAGGGGTGATTTTTCTACAAAAAAAGAGTAAGATAATATATTAGCTTAAGCCTTTTTGGGCTATTTTAAAAAGCTAAAGAACCGATTTTTATCTCAGCTAAGCATCGCACAAATGCAATGAATGTAAGCCCATGCTTAAAAAACATTAAGGCTTATAAAAATTCGGTCCATAGATTAACATATAAGGAAAAGCAATGAAAATTATTGTTGTCGGCGGTGGTAAAGTCGGTACCGCCCTTTGTCGTTCTCTAGTCGAAGAAAAGCATGATGTGACCTTAATTGAAGAAAAGGAAGAGGTCTTGGGGCGTGTTAGCAGACGCTTAGATATTATGGGAATCGTTGGCAATGGTGCCAACTATAAAATTCTGGAGCAAGCTGATGTCCAGCACTGTGATATTTTTGTTGCTATTTCCGACCAAGACGAAGTCAATATGATTTCGGCCGTCTTAGCTAAAAAAATGGGGGCCAAGGAAACCATCGTTCGGGTCCGTAATCCGGAATATTCCAATGCCTATTTTAAGGATAATAATTTCTTGGGCTTCTCCATGGTGGTCAACCCTGAGCTTCTAGCAGCCCGTTACATTGCCAACAGTGTTGATTTTCCAGGAGCTCTATCGGTTGAACACTTTGTCAACGGCCGCATTATGTTGATGGAATTCAAAATCACTGAAAAGAGCAGGCTTTGCGACCTTTCACTCGATCAATTTCGCCGGAAATTTGGTAATATCTTGGTCTGTGCCATCAAGCGTGATGGCCAAGTCATTATTCCTGACGGAGATGATCAGCTGCTCACTGGTGACAAAATCTACGTGACCGGCGACCGCATCGAAATGATTCTCTTCCACAATTTTGTCAAAAGCAAGGTCATCAAGAATATGATGATTATTGGAGCAGGACGAATTACCTACTATCTGCTCAATCTCTTGCGCAACACCAAAATTAAGCTCAAGGTCATTGAAATTACTGAAAAGCGTAGCCAATACTTTAGCCAAGAATTTCCAGAAATCCCTATTGTTTTGGGAGACGGAACCGCTAAAAATATTCTGGTTGAAGAAGGTGTTGAAAACTACGATGCTGTGGCTACACTGACAGGGGTCGATGAAGAAAATATCATCTCTTCCATGTTTCTTGATACCTTAGGAATTGAAAAAAACATTACCAAGGTTAATCGAACCAGCCTTTTGGAAATTATCGACACCGATGGATTTTCCAGCATTGTTACACCAAAATCCATTGCGGTCGACAGTATGATGCATTTCATCCGCGGCCGGGTCAATGCTCAAGAATCGTCAAGTTTGGATGCTGTCCACCATATTGCTAATGGTAAGATCGAAACTCTCCAGTTCGAAATCCGTGAAAAGAATAAAATCGCCGGTAAGCATCTGGCTGATGTGCAACTCAAAAAAGGAGTCTTGGTGGCTGCTATCATCCGTAAGGGCAAACCGCTGTTTCCAACCGGACAGGATACTTATGAGGTCGGTGATAAAATCGTCGTGGTAACCCTGCTGACTAATATCACTGATATTTACGATCTTTTGAAATGAGGTGGCCTGAATGAATCGTTCTATGGTCCGCTACCTCCTAGCGAAATTATTACTGATTGAAGCCGGTCTGCTGACTGTTCCCTTGTTTGTCGCTCTCATCTACCATGAGGATTGGCAGGTATTTGCCAGCCTACTGACTACGATGGGAATTCTTGGTCTGCTGGGCTTGACAGGCTCTGCCTTTAAACCCAAAAACTATCGTATTTATACGAAGGAAGGGATGTTGATTGTCGCCCTCTGTTGGATTCTCTGGTCCTTCTTCGGAGCGCTGCCCTTTGTCTTTTCCGGTCAAATTCCCAGCCTAGTGGATGCCTTCTTTGAAGTCAGTTCAGGTTTTACAACGACTGGCGCTACTATCTTGCCCGATGTCAGCGTCCTCTCCCATGCCCTGCTCTTTTGGCGGAGTTTCACTCATTTAATCGGGGGGATGGGAGTATTGGTCTTTGCTTTGGCAATTATGGAAAATTCTAAAAATGCTCACTTGGAAGTCATGCGAGCAGAAGTTCCTGGCCCCGTCTTTGGTAAAGTAGTCTCCAAACTTAAGAACACCGCTCAAATTCTCTACATTATCTACTTGGGAATGTTTGCTATTTTTGCAGTCATTCTTTGGTCTTGCGGTATGCCCTTTTACGATAGTGTCATTACTGCTATGGGCGGTGCCGGCACTGGAGGCTTCGCTGTCTATAACGATAGCATTGCTCACTACCACAGCAGCCTGATTACAGTTATCGTTTCCATTGGAACCTTGATTTTCGGAGTGAATTTTAATCTCTACTACTTCCTCTTGATTCGGAAGTTCAAGATTTTCTTTGGTGATGAAGAACTGCGAACCTACCTAAGCATTGTAGCCATAGCTACAGGACTGATCTTCCTCAATATTTTCCACCTGTATGGCTCTTGGGCTCAAAGTTTGCGCTACTCCTTCTTTGAAGTTTCCAATGTTATCACCACGACCGGCTTTGGCATTACCGACCTAACCAAGTGGCCCCTTTTTTCTCAGGTTATCCTTTTAGTGCTGATGATTATTGGGGGATCTGCTGGTTCTACAGCCGGTGGTTTCAAGGTTATGCGTTCATTGATTGTCAGCAAGATTACCAAAAATCAAATTCTAAAAACCCTTTACCCCAATCGGGTCATGTCCCTCCATATCAACCATAGCCCGCTGGATAAGGCTACTCAGCACGGTATTCTCAAGTATCTGACTGTCTATGCTATGATTTTCATAGGACTGATTTTATTAATTAGTTTGGACAATAATGATTTTATCATTGTTGTTAGTGCTGTCGCCTCCACTTTCAACAATATTGGTCCAATGCTGGGAACTGCGGATACCTTCGCCATTTTCAGTCCCTGGGCTAAGTTTCTCATGTCTCTAGCCATGATTGCCGGACGTCTGGAAATCTATCCGGTTCTCCTCCTCTTTATCCCAAAAACTTGGTCTAAATATTAAGACTAAATCAAAAGGAGCTGTTCGGTAAGAATGGCTCTCTTGCTAAAAAACGGAGCTAGGTAGAACCAGCTCCGTTTTTTTGTTTATTAGTGCCTGTAGTTTTTATATATCCGTCAGCGGGGTAGCCTCATCCGGCGAGGTATCTAAGATTTTAAAGTCATGACCAACACCAAAATCAGCCTGAATCAGGTTGTTTTCCATAGTCATGTGGGCCAATTCCTTGATATTATTCTCCTTACTGAGATGGCCCAGATAAATCTTCTTGGTCCGATTGCCAATGGTGCGAATCATGGTTTCAGAGCCATCCTCATTAGAGAGGTGACCCTTATCCGATAAGATTCGCTGTTTAAGACTCCAAGGATAGGCACCTGAGCGTAGGATTTCGATATCGTGATTGGACTCAATCAGATAACCATCCGCATTTTCAATCAGAGCTGCCATCCGATCACTGACATAACCCGTATCTGTCAGCATAACAAAACTCTTGTCGTCTTTCATAAAGCGGTAGAATTGAGGATCAACGGCATCATGACTGACACCAAAACTCTCAATATCAATATCGCCAAAGGTCACGACCTTACCCCGCTCAAAAATATGTTTCTGCTCTGGGTCAATCTTACCAATCATATTGTGAGCATCCATGGTCTGCCAAGTTTTTTTATTAGCATAGATAGGCAGTCCATACTTTCGAGCCAAAACACCAACACCGTGGATATGGTCTTTATGCTCATGGGTAACTAATATAGCATCCAAATCTTCAGGTTTACGGTCAATTTCAGCCAGAAGACTGGTAATCTTCTTTCCTGAAAGGCCTGCATCAATCAAGAGCTTCTTCTTGGGAGTTTCCAAGTAAAAGGAGTTCCCTGAGGAACCCGATGCTAAAATACTATATTTAAAACCTTTATTGGTCATCGACTGACTCATCTTCCTCCCATTCATCCTCAAAGTCGTCGGGCTCCTTATCATAAGGGAGAACAATGGTAAAGGTCGAACCCTGACCATATTCACTCTTAGCCCAAATAAAGCCATGATGTTGCTTAATAATTTCCTTGGCAATAGCCAAGCCCAGACCGGTACCACCTTGAGCCCGACTGCGTGCTTTATCTACACGATAGAAGCGATCGAAAATCAAAGGCAGGTCCTTCTTAGGAATACCCAGCCCTTGATCGGAGATCGAAATGATTAACTGAGTATCCGTAGTAGTCATTGAAACTGTAATCTCACCGCCATCAGGCGAGTATTTGATAGCATTATTGAGAATATTATCCAGCACTTGAGTCATTTTATCAGTATCAATTTCAACCCAGATTGGATTGAGCGGATAGTTACGAATAATTTCATAATCCTTATCGGAATCCTGCTGACTCTTAATTTGGTCAAAACGATTGAGAATAACCGTGATGAAAGCTGTAAAATTAGTCATTTCAACTTCTAAATGGCTGGTATCATTATCAATCCGCGACAACTGCAAGAGGTCAGAAATCATCCGCATCATCCGGTTAGTCTCATCCAGCGAAACCTGAATAAAACTAGGGGCTACATCTTCATTAAGAGCTCCTTCATTGAGAGCCTCTAAATAGGATTTAACCGAAGTCAAAGGGGTCCGCAGTTCATGACTGACGGTCGAGACAAAGAGACGGCGCTCTCGTTCCTCCTTTTCCTGCTCAGTTGTATCATGCAAAACAGCAACCAAACCAGAGATAAAGCCACTCTCCCTTCGGTTGAGAGCAAAATTAACCCGCAAGGTGATAAATTCATCGTATTCATTGCGGCGATAAAGAGTCACCTCTGGGGTCTGAGTAATTAAATCGCGATAATCATAGTCATCCGAATCAATCAGATCCATGATATTCATCTCAAGAGCTTCTTCTCGGGTCAGATTCAGCTGTTTACGGGCTGTATCATTAATCATGGTAATCTTTCCAACTCGATTGGTCGCCAAAACTCCATCGCTCATATAGGAGAGGACAGAAGCTAGACGGTTGCGTTCCTGCGAAAGGTTTTCATGGGTCAGATGGAGGACATCCGACAGGTCATTCAAGTTGGTCCCCAACTCAATTAACTCAGAGTCGCCCTTTAAATGGAGATCTTCTGTGTAATCACCAGCAATCAAACTGGTCACCTTTTGACTGATCGCCCGAATAGTCTTAGCATTGCGGTATTCTCGAACTGCCTGATAAATAAAGTAAAGGGCAACCAAAGCCAAGAGAATAAGTAGGGCTAATTCAAAGGTATTAAGATTTTCAACAACAGGATTATTATTCATAAGATTTCATATAATAACCAACGCCACGACGGGTTAAAATATATTCTGGTCGGCTTGGGGTATCCTCAATTTTTTCACGGAGACGGCGGATGGTAACATCAACAGTTCTGACATCACCAAAATAATCATAACCCCAGACCGTTTCTAATAAATGCTCCCGAGTCATAACTTGACCGATATGAGTCGCCAAATGATGGAGCAGCTCAAATTCACGATGAGTTAATTCCAATTCTTCACCGCGTTTTTTAGCAACAAAGGCATCTGGAACAATTTGCAAATCACCAATAATGAGCTCACTGTCTGAAATACTGTTTTCCTCAGCGACGGCCGTTTCAATCGTTTCAGTTCGACGCAAATGAGCCTTGATTCGAGCCAGAAGCTCACGATTAGAAAATGGCTTAGTGACATAATCATCGGCACCAATTTCCAGACCGATAACCTTATCAAATTCACTGTCCTTAGCCGACAGCATGATAATCGGTACATGACTGCCCTTGCGAATCTCCTTAGCCACTTCGAGCCCTTCCAATTCTGGCAGCATCCAATCTAAAATAATCAAATCTGGCTTTTCATTTTCAAACTGCTTAAGGGCTTCCTTACCATCAAAAGCAGTGACAACCTCATAACCTTCTTTAATTAAATTAAATTTAATAATATCTGAAATCGGCTTTTCATCGTCGACAACAAGAATCTTTTTCATCATTCTTACCTCTTTTTTCCTAATTAATTGATATTTTATCCTTTATTATAACAAAAGTCATGAAATAATAGAAATACTAAGGGTTTACAAGTCTATTTCAAGTCTGTATAAATTTTCTGAAAATATTGACAAGAAATCTTTCTTATGATAAAATTTATACCACGTTAGGTTTTCTGACATCGGAATTCAAATCAGCTAACGTCTTCGTCAAAGGAGGAATCTATGGCACTTATCGAATATAAAAATGTAGAAAAATACTATGGTAACTACCACGCCCTTCGTCATATCAATCTTGAAATTGAAAAGGGACAAGTCGTTGTCTTGCTAGGGCCTTCTGGTTCAGGAAAATCAACTCTCATTCGCACTATGAATGCCTTGGAAAGTATCGAAACTGGCAGCCTCAAAGTCAATGGTCATGAAATTTCTCATGCGTCTAACAAGGAATTGGTACAGTTGCGCAAGGAAGTCGGCATGGTTTTTCAGCATTTCAACCTTTATCCTCACATGACCGTGCTAGAAAATGTGACATTGGCTCCTATTCGCGTTTTAGGCATGGATAAAAAAGAAGCAGAGAAAATTGCTGAACAATACTTGACCTATGTTAACATGTGGGATCGCAAGGATTCTTACCCAGGCATGCTGTCCGGTGGTCAAAAGCAACGGGTAGCTATCGCTCGTGGTCTAGCCATGAATCCTGAACTCCTGCTCTTTGATGAACCTACCTCTGCCTTGGACCCTGAAACTATCGGGGATGTTCTAGCTGTCATGCAAAATTTGGCCAAGGAAGGGATGAACATGGTAGTGGTTACCCACGAAATGGGCTTTGCCCGCAGTGTAGCCGACCGCATCATCTTTATGGCTGATGGCGAAATTTTAGAAGATACTACTGATGTGGACGGTTTCTTTGATCATCCAAAAGAACCGCGCGCCAAACAGTTTCTTTCTAAGATTATCAACCATACCAGTGAAAAAGTTTCTATTGAATAAGGAGGGATGACACATGAAAAAAATACCCCTCATACTGGCAACCTTGCTACTTGCTTTAGGAAGCTTTTCCCTTTTCAAGGGAAATTCAGCACAGGCAGCCACCCAAGGCAAACTGCCAGCACAAGTACAAAAAATTAAGAATTCAGGAGCTCTCAAAGTCGGTGTTAAACAAGACGTTCCTAATTTTGGTTACTATGATTCTAAAAAAGATAAATACACCGGTATGGAAGTGGATCTTGCCAAGAAAATCGCTGATACTTTAGGTGTTAAGGTCCAATATACAGCTGTTACGGCTCAAACTCGAGAAGCTCTGCTGGATAATGGTCAAACTGACATCATGATTGCCACTTACACAATCAATGACCAACGCCAGGCTAACTTCAGTATTTCAAAGCCTTACTATTATGATGAAATTGGCTTTTTAGTCAACAAGGCTTCTGGTATCAAGAATCCCAAAAATTTGGACGGAAAAACGATCGGTGTCGCTCAAGGATCTACAACCAAGGCTTCCCTAGAAACCTTTGCTTCTGATAATGGCATTAAATTCAAGTATGTTCAGCTAGGAAGCTACCCTGAATTGGCTACAGCCTTGCGAGCTTACCGAGTTGACGCCTTCTCTGTTGATAAGTCTATTCTGACAGGTTATGTCAGCAAAAACAACAAGATCCTTGATCAAGGTTTTGACACCATGGAATACGGGATTGCCAGCAAAAAATCAAACAGTCAAGTCACCCAATACATCAACGGTCTCTTAGACCAGTGGCAAAAAGATGGTAGTCTGCAAAAGCTGTATAAGAAGTATAACCTCAAGCCTGCCAGCCCTGACAATAAGTAGAAAGGAGCTCTGAGTCTATGTTTATTTTAACGACAACAACTAGTCCTTACGCCCTTTCACGCTGGGCCGATTACTTTGCCAACTTTGGCCAATTTGCTAAAGGCTTCTTTTACACCTTAGGCATGGCCATTTGCGCCCTCTTGCTAGCTCTAGTCCTTGGTTTAGTCTTCGGAGCTATGTCTTCATCTCGCAACAAGTTAGCCAAGGCCATCGCTCGTGTTTATGTAGAACTTTTCCAAAATACACCCCTGCTGGTTCACTTTGTCTTTGTCTACTACGGACTCTCCATTTTAACCAATGGAGCCATCAAGGTCCCAGCTTTCTGGACTTCTGTGATCTGTGTCGGCGTCTATACCGGAGCTTATATGTCCGAAGTCATCCGCTCGGGAATTGAATCTATTCCTAGAGGACAAACCGAAGCTGCTCTCTCTCAAGGGTTTACCTACCGCGAAACCATGTCTATGATTATCCTACCTCAAGCCATTCGGATCATCATTCCACCGATGATTAACCAAGTCGTCAATTTAATTAAAAATACAGCGACAGTAGCGATTATCTCAGGGGCAGATATCATGTTTACTGCCAAAGCTTGGGCCTACGAAACAACTAACTATATTCCTGCCTTTGCAGGAGCTGCCCTGCTTTATTTCATTGTGTGCTTTCCCGTTGCCACCTGGGGCAGGCATGTTGAAGAAGCTAATAAGAAAGCTTATGATTTATAGGGAGGAGGAAAACTTATGTCTGAATTATTTGCACCTTACAACTTAAAATTCCTCGCCCAAGGTCTCTGGACAACCATTTATCTGGCCTTTATCATCATTGTTCTCTCGACTATCTTTGGGATGATTTTGGCTGTCATGCGTAATAGTAAAAATACTGCTTTAAAGCTGATTGCCAGCATCTACATTGAATTTGTCCGCAATGTTCCTAATCTTCTCTGGATTTTTATCGTTTTCTTGGTTTTCCAACTTCAAGCGACAGCGGCAGGGATTACAGCCTTTACCATCTTCACTTCGGCTGCCTTGGCAGAAATTATCCGCGGAGGACTCAATGCCATTGACCGTGGGCAAACAGAAGCTGGCCTTTCACAAGGATTGACTCAGTTTCAGGTCTTACGAATTATCGTTTTGCCACAGGCTATCCGCAAAATGCTGCCTTCAATCATCTCTCAGTTTGTTACCGTTGTTAAGGATACCAGCTTTCTCTACTCGGTTATCGCTCTCCAAGACCTCTTCGGAAAAAGTCAGATCCTGATGGGGAAATATTTTGAAACCAGCCAAATTTTCGCACTCTACCTTACCATCACCGCTCTTTACTTCTTAATTAACTTCAGTATTTCTAGTTATTCCCGCCACCTCTCCAAAAAGTGGGAGCAAGCAGCGGAATAAAGGCTCAAAACCATTCTTATCTCGCTGACAAAAGCAGCTGGTGACTAACAAGGAAGCACTATGCCATCTATCTCCCTTACTCTAAAGCCGTCGTCAATATTGAGTCATCTCATCTCAAAATAAGAAGACAACTTGAGGCCTTATCCACTCTAATAACCCTACCCTTGATAGGATTTTATTACTGACTGTCGGGTACAGGAACTGACCTATCAAAACAGGCAAAAAAGCCAAGCTTGAGACATTTCCAAGTTTGGCTTTTTCTATATTTTTTATTATCGTAAGGCATATTTCATTCGCAATACTCGTTCTTGCTGCTTGCTCAAGCGCAGAAGAATAACCACCTTATCCACACTCATATTGCTCTCTAAAAGTCGCTCTGCTGCCATCATCAAGCCGTTTTCGATTCCCATCTTCAGAACAGGATTTTCTGTGTCATTAGCATCAAAGAAGAACTTGCTGTTAGGAAGGTCAAAGAGGATTTTCACTGCCCCAAAAAGTTGCTCAAAGCTATCAATAGCTACATCATAGACAGGCTTAGTCCCTGTCTTAAGCTTTCTACCACGGTGGTTGAACCACATGGCCTGCCAACCACTGGCCTTAGCACCAACCACATCATTGTCATAGGAATCACCGACGTAAAGAGTGGTGGCGGGATTCATCCCGAATTGCTCTGCTGCCAGATTAAAAATTTCCTTCTCAGGTTTTTGGAAGCCTGTGGCCTGACTAACGAGAACGTGCCCCGGCTCAATATAATCATAGAGACCTAACTTGCGGACTTTCTTGAGCTGATGCTCGGTTGGACCATTGGTGATGATTCCCATAGTAACCCCTTTTTCCTTTAGAAAATCAAGGGTCATCCGCATTTCGTCCAACATGGTGATATTTTCTAATTCGTGCTCGTACACTTCTTGGAAGTGGCTGCCTGCTGCTTCATCTATTTCGCGGTAGCCAAATTCTAAGAGGGTCTCCTTGCAGCGCCAGAAACGGAAATATTCTGTTGTCCATTCCCCAGCCATAACACGAGGAAAACCGATATCAGAATAATGACGGAACCTGATATAAGCTTGGTTTATTTGGCTCATATCAAAGTCTGGAAAACACTGCTCTATAGCCAGACGATAGGGAGCTTGCTGATCATAAATCGTATCATCAACGTCAAAAACAATAGAAGTAATCATGATAGACCTTTCGATTTTATTTCCCAAAAATTATACTATCTTTTGGGCAGAATGACAAACGCTAATCGCCAGTCACAATATCGCTAAAACCAGTTTTTAGCTCTTGGTTTTCCGTTTCCTTAACAACATAACGGTCACCATTGGTATCTTGCGAGTAGAGAACCTTAGGTTCACCAGAAGCACTGATCACAAAAATGTAGCGATGGACGCTGGTACCGTTACCGTACCAATACTCATAAGCATCCACAATTGTCTCATCACTGCTAAGTTTGCTGCCATCCTGCCAATAGACTGGGAGTTCAACCGCTATTTTCTGGTAGTTGGGCTGCTTCATCTGTCTACCCCAGGAATCCATAAAGTCTGCCAACTGACTGGCCTTGTTAGAATTCCAGTACTGGGATTTCGCGTTTTGATGATCAGCTCCTGAGGAAGAATGGGAGGATTGACCTGAGGAAGAACTCTGACTAGAAGAGGACGAGGGCTTTGATGATGAGCGAGATTTGCTGACACGGCTATCTCTCTGACTAGTCTGTTGAGTGCGGACAGGCTGGGACTTCTCTTGCCTTAATTGAAAAACCAACACTGCGATAACAATTAATAAGACAAAAATCAGCAGACTGAGCGCCAGCTGACGCTTATTCTTACGATCACTAGAGGCAGTCTTAGCCTGACTTGAACCCTGCTTTTGCTGATTCGCAAAGGCTTCCTGAACCTCTTTGGGCGTCGGTTTGCGATGATTGATTTCTTCAAAAGCTGCAATCCATTCCAGCTCTTTCTGACTTAATTTTTTCATCAATAACTTTCCTTTCATAAGGTACTAAACGTAAAGCACTCCAAAGAAAATGGAGAATCTGATGGTGCCCCCCTAAGGACTCAGGGACGATAAGCCTTTTATCACAGGAGTGTAGACGTGTTTAAGTAATCATACTTGCCCTTATTGTAACATAGTCGACAAACTACAGACAAGACCTCATTAATGCTTTGTTTCAGGCAAATATTGCCATTCTACCTTCTAATCAAAAAGAACTTAGTTTTCATCACAAAACTAAGTTCTTGTAAAAAACATTATGTATAGCAACATTGGAAGCCATGTCTCTAACGCTTCTAATACTAGTCAATCTGTTTAAAAATCATCTTTTGTTTGACTTGACCTTGACCCGCCTTGGCAATTTGATAAGTAAAATTACTAGAGCTAAAATGTTTACCAAAGGCCAACACATTATTATATTGCCATTGGGAAAGTTGATTTCCTTCAACCTTACCCAAAGTTAGTTTATTATCACTGGCCTTGTATTTCCAACTAGCATTTTTACTCTGTTCCTTATAGACCTGCTCGAATTGTCCACTGCTTCGTGTAGCTTTTAGTGCTTCTGATTTATCTTGAGTTACAATTGCCTTATCGCTATTTTCTGAAAAAGTAACATACATGGTCCGATTATTATCCTTGCCATTGAGTTTACTAGAATATTGATAGGCATGGCCTGAAATCATCTTTTCAACATGGTGGCTAGCATAATAGTAAAAACTACCACCCCCAATAATACAGGCTAAAAGTAATACAACTAGGATGGATATCAATTTACGTTTTGTCATCATTTCTCCCATTCTCTTTTACTAATCGTCTTCGCTGAATTCCGTAACAGAATCCGGTGAGTCTGTTTGACTGGAATCTGAAGAATAATTATCAGTATCTGTACTGTTGTCAGAAGCCTCACTATCCTTGCTACTGCTTGATGAACTATCGTCAGATTCTTCAGATTCCTCAGATTCATTGTAGACACTAACATTGAAACTAATTGTTGATTGGCCATCTTGCATAATATGCAGTTGAACTTCTCTAGCGTCTACCAAATTTCCTAGATAGCCATCTTTATTCAACTGTTCATAAATAGCTTGAGCCACTGCTTTAGCACCTTTGTTCGTAGAAGCGATGTCACTAACAGTTACAGTTTGATCTTGAGCATAGAGTTCTTCCTCTTCCAATTCATTAGTTCGACTGGCCGTATCAGCTCCTGAATTATGTGGAAGGAAATTAATTCCATCATCAAGCAACGCATTTAACTCATTTTGAACAGCATCCTGATAAGTTTCATTGTCTAAAGTCTCATCTTTTTCTGACTGACCACGTTCTACTTTAGCAGATTTTTTAGCAGATGAAGTAGTACTATTGTCTTGGTTATTTGATGATGATTCATTTTTTTCTACCTCAGATGAAGAAGTACTACGACCTTTTTCTACAATAGGATAGGTATGTTCGATATGGTTATCTTCATAGAATGAGGTATTATTGACAATAACAATGGTGTTATTGTCTTGATAACTGAAATTAATAGTAATCGAAGTCTGGGCAACATAGTGTCCAGAACCTTTATAATGATATTCCGCTGGTACTTGACCATCACGCTTGAGAATCAGGATATCTCCAGCATAGATCAAGTCAACATTAGCAATGTGGTTATCGTAGGCCAATTTTTGAACAGAAATACCTGTCGCTTGTGAAATGCCCCAGAGGGTATCACCCCATTGGATAATATAACGTTCACCATCTAGATGATTCACATTGATCTTTTGCGATGACATATTTTGACTAATCTGTGTTGGCGTACTAGCCACCCAATTAGTAATATCTGCCCGCTGAGCGTTGGTTTGATTGTCATAAAAGCTATTGGCAGCCGCCTTAGCTTCTACAGACATTGGCAAAACGAGAGCACTCATCATCAGAGCACAACCCAGAACTTCTTTTTTACGCATTGATAATCCTCCCAAAACTATCTTTTCCTGCCTTTCATCGATAATAAAGACAAGAAAACAAAAAATAATAAATATTAGAAATATTTCAATTTATTTACTTATATTATATTAAAATTTCAAAAACATTGTCAACCTATTTCCCTATTTTCTTAGGTTCTTACTGAACCACTTCTTTCTTTTTGTCTAGAAAGAGAGAAAGCACTTATTTTCCTATATCGCATGTCCCTATTTTATGATAAAATAGATTGGAGTAATTACTGGAGGATAAACATGTCTCAGGAACATAAGCAAGAATTGAATGACCAACAAATTGTCCGCCGAGAAAAAATGGCGGCTTTGTCCGAAACGGGCATTGACCCTTTTGGCCAACGCTTTGAACGAACTGCAAATTCGGCTGAGCTCAAAGCTAAATATGATGATAAGTCCAAGGAAGAACTTCATGAGCTTAACGACACCGCTACTATTGCTGGCCGCCTCATGACCAAACGTGGTAAAGGGAAAGTCGGCTTCGCTCACCTGCAAGATCGTGAAGGGCAAATTCAAATCTATGTCCGTAAGGATGCCGTTGGTGATGAAAACTACCAAATTTTCAAAAAGGCTGATATCGGTGACTTCTTGGGCGTTGAAGGTGAAATCATGCGGACCGATATGGGAGAACTTTCTATCAAGGCAACTCATATTACGCATCTGTCCAAGGCCTTGCGTCCCCTACCTGAAAAATTCCATGGTCTAACAGATGTAGAAACTAAGTACCGCAAACGCTATTTGGATTTGATTACCAATCGTGACAGCTTCGAACGCTTTGTCACTCGCTCACAAATCATTTCTGAAATTCGCCGATACTTAGATAGCCTTGGCTTTCTGGAAGTTGAAACACCTGTTCTTCATAATGAGGCAGGCGGTGCAGCAGCTAAGCCTTTTATCACCCACCACAATGCTCAGGATATGGACATGGTACTGCGGATTGCAACCGAACTCCACCTCAAACGCCTGATTGTTGGTGGTATGGAGCGTGTTTATGAAATCGGCCGCATCTTCCGTAACGAAGGAATGGATGCTACCCATAATCCTGAATTTACCTCTATTGAAGTTTATCAGGCCTATGCGGATTTCAATGATATCATGGATCTGACCGAAGGCATTATTCAGCATGCTGCTAAATCCGTTAAGGGGGATGCTGCTGTCATTTATCAAGGCACTGAAATCAAAATCAACGCCCCCTTCAAGCGTGTGCACATGGTTGATGCCATCAAGGAAGTGACTGGAGTTGATTTTTGGCAGGAAATGTCTTTAGAAGAAGCTCAAGCGCTGGCACAGGAAAAAAATGTTCCACTTGAGAACCACTTTACATCTGTTGGACATATTATTAACGCCTTCTTCGAAGAATTTGTTGAAGAAACGCTGATTCAGCCAACCTTTGTCTACGGACACCCAGTTGAAGTCTCTCCTCTGGCTAAGAAAAATGCAGATGACCCACGTTTCACAGATCGTTTTGAGCTCTTTATAATGGCCAATGAATACGGCAACGCCTTTACAGAACTTAATGATCCGATTGATCAATTGGAACGTTTCGAGGCTCAGGCAGCTGCCAAAGAACTTGGGGATGATGAAGCTACTGGTATCGACTATGACTACATCGAGGCTCTCGAATATGGTATGCCGCCAACAGGCGGACTGGGTATCGGCATCGACCGTCTGGTCATGCTGCTAACCGATACCACAACCATTCGCGACGTATTGTTGTTCCCTACGATGAAATAATAGGAATATAGCCACCCGCTTGACGGGTGGTTTATTTGTTTTTCTCTTTTAGAAAACTGGCTGGAAGTCATAATAAATTTAAAACCACCTTTTTAACAGGTGGTTTTATTATTATGTTAAGAACTAAGATTGACTGACTAGCAATCAAGGACTTGGCCATTGTGATATAGAACTATGATTTTGTAATTCTGACACTGGTTCCCTGACCGACTTGGCTGGTTATTCGGATAGAAAGCCCTAGACTGTCTAATATCTGCTTGGTCATGTAAAGACCAAATCCAGTGGCCTTTTGGTGCTCATGCCCATTATAACCGGTAAAGCCTTCATCAAATAATCTTGGCAAATCTTCTTGTAAAATACCTATACCTTGATCACTGATTGTCACCCCTTGATCAGTCATTATAAATCTGATTTGGCTATTGTCCTGAGAATATTTAATAGCATTGTCCAGGATCTGAGCTAGGGCAAAAGTCAGCCATTTTTTATCTGTCTTGATCTGCCAATCACCCTCAATGGACACCGATAGATTTTTAGAAAGACAGAGTGTCCGATAGCTCTTAACAAGATCGACAGCTATCTCACGCGCCGAGATAAGTTCAAAGCGAAAGTCATCATTATGCCGGCTGAATTTAAGGTAGGCCAGTAAGGTATTGAGATAGTGCTGCAATCGTTGAAGCTGCTGCTCGACTTCACTCTTGTCCAGCTGCTGGGTTTGAGCCATGAACGATAAGGCAGAGATAGGAACTTTCATCTGATGGGACCACATTTTTATCATAGATTCCAACCGATTGCGTTCTTGAGCCGCATCCAATAAAATCTCAGCCTCTTTGGCCTTTAAATCAGCGATAATCGCCTGATAGGCTCGATCACTAGGAGACTGCCATCTTTTAAAATCCGCCGGCTCAAAATTAATTGTAGTATTATTTAGTTGTTGTAGCTTACTATAAAAATGGGCATAAAGCCAGAGACTAAACCCTAACAAAATAACGATATTTAAAGCCAGACTATTGATAAAATACTCCAAAGGCAGGTGATAGAGCCAAAAAGTTAGACAAAACAGACCAGCTATAAGGCCATAAATCAAGTACCAAAGGCCGTATTCTTGTATGTACTTCCTAATCATTTGAGTAAATACCCTACTCCTCTCACCGTATGAATATGATTAAACTCTAAAGGGCTTATCTTTTTACGCAGGCGGGTCATATTAACACTCAAGGTATTCTGATCAATAAAACTCTCGTTTTCCCAAAGCTTTTCCAACAGTTCTTCCTTAGAAACAACCTGATCCTTGTGAGACAGTAAAATAGCTAAAATCTTATTTTCTGTCGGTGATAAGGTAACCTGCCTGTCACCATTAGACAAAAGGCCGTCACGTGTCAGACTAAAATCACCTATCTGCAAAACATCAGCCGTAAACTGCTGGGCTCGGCGTAGAAAAGCTGAGATTTTAGCATCCAAAAGGGGCAGTGAGAAAGGTTTGGCAATAAAATCGTCACCTCCCATATTGAGAGCCATGACCATGTCCATCTCATCATCACTGGACGATATAAAAATAATAGGGACAGTCATAGACTTGCGAATCTCTGTTGTCCAATAAAAGCCATTAAAATAAGGCAAGGTAATATCCATTAAGATGAGATCTGGTCTAAAATTTTCAGCTTCTTGACGGACATCACGAAAATTACGGACACTGGCAACCTGATACCGGTCTGATAGATGCTGGCTAAGGAGCGCTACGATGGTCGAATCATCTTCAACCAGATAAATTTTCCCTTTGGGCTGATTCATAAGTATCCTTTCTATAGCTGGCTCTTGCAACGAGACTACTAGTCATTTTAACTCATTTTAACATAAAAGGACCTGAGTCGAAACTATCGACTGGGTCCTTGGACATTTAATCCTAATAATCAGTTACTCTTCAGCGTTCAATTAGACGATAATAGGTGCGGCTGGTCAGGCGGTAGATGATAAAGTAGATTAAGGCGATAACCGCAACCGTTATAACGCTGACAAGGTAGACCAGATTGGAACTGGTCACACCGAAAACTTGAAGCATCTGCTTGAGCATGGGAATAGCCATCACAAAGTGCAAGGCAGCAAAGGCCAAAGGCATAAAGAAGACGAGGATAATTTGTGAATTGATGGTCTTTTTTACCTGTCCTTCACTCATACCGACTTCTTGCAAGATACGATAAGATTTCTTGTCTTCATACCCTTCAGAATACTGTTTGTAGTAGATAATCAGAGCCAATCCTAGAATAAAACTGCTACCTAAAAGGACACCTGTGAAGAGCAAACCGCCAAAAATCTGGTAACCTTCTGCTAGAGAGGCCTCGCGTGTGTCCAGATGCCCCGCATTTGCATCTTTACTCTGACCGATACCGATGCCATCTGGTGCAACTTTTTTTATTTCCCTATCAGACAGATCCAAGTAGGCCGTATACGTTTCACTCATTGTTGTCATCTTAGATAAATAGGGCTTATACGCTGCTACTATAGCTTTAACTTCTTGACGGTCAGCGACGACCAGAACGCCTGGATTATAGGTCGTAGCAACGTCTGGCATTTGCACAGCTTTAAAGTTCTTGACGATATCATAATGCCGTCCTAATAAATCGAGGGTTTTTAGCCGACTCTTCCCCTTTTGAATATAGAAAGCTGCCTGCTTCTTTTTTAGGTGGGGGAGATTATTGCCTAGTCTTCGGAAATCCTTCTGCGTCAGGACATAGACAAACCCTTGTTGACTAACATCCTCTAGAACATCCTTATCGGTTACACGCACAGATTTTTGAGTGCTTAGGGGCATAAAGATCAGGTTCGTGGTGTAGTCAATAAGGTCCTTATCCGATTTCTCCAGTTTATCTAAGACATCAGCCTGCAAGCGCTGCCGTCCTTCGCCATGCTTAGTGCCATAGGTAATTCTGACGGATTTTGGAAAAGTCTCTCTGGCCACATTTTGAGTATTACTGTAGAGGGATACTGTCGTTCCGATGGTGACCAGAGCCATGACCGCCAACAGGGTAATACTGGCTAGACCTGTTGCATTTTGCTTCATGCGAAAAATCATCTGCGAGGTGGTGACAAAGTGCTCAGGTTGATAGTAATAAGTCTTGTTTTTACGGCGGTGTTTGAGGTACCAGGTCATAAAACTGATATAAAAGAGATAGGTCCCAGCAATAACCAATAGCACAGCGATAAAGAAACGGTACAGTACTACGAGAGCAGCAGAATTGGTAGATGTTAAAGCGAGATAATAAGCCCACCCAAGTGATAAGAGTCCAGCTGCCGCCAAAATAATATTGCCTCTAGGTTCTTTTTCCCCCTGCTCCTGCTTACTAAAGAGGTTGAGAGGGGAAGACTTTCTGATATGCCAGAGAGCTGTTAGCTCCAAGATCAGAAAGATCCCTGCAAAAATAAGAACAGTAAGAATAAAAGGCAGAACGGTCAGCTTTAAATTAAGCTTGTCATAATCGATGATATTGACAAAAATGAGATAGAGAAACTTTGAGAAGACAGCACTGAACACCGATCCCAGAATAATTAACCCCAAAAAGATCATTCCTAACTCCAGCGTCGCTATCACTCCAACTTGAGCTTTATTCATACCCAGAATATTATAGAGGCCAAACTCACGGCTGCGCTGCTTGAGTAAGATTTTATAGCTGTAGCGCTCCATGATAAGAGAAAAGATGGTCAGGACAAAAATGCCTAAAACCAAGGTAGTGGCCCCAGTGTTCATTCCTTTCCCCATAGGACTGAGCAAAATCAGCCAAGAGGAACATAGCAAGGAGAAGAGCAGGAGGCTAGCCAGCATGAAGGGACCATACTGACTCATAGAGTTTTTGAGGTTGCGAACAGCCATTTTGAGATAGAACATCCTACTCACCTCCTAACAGGGCTGACATGGCTAGCGAGATTTCCTTACTAAAATCTTTATTACTCTTATCACCACGGTAGAGCTGGTGGAAAATCCGGCCGTCCTTGATGAAAAGCACACGTTTAGCATGACCTGCGGCATTGGCTGAGTGGGTGACCATAAGCAAAGTCTGACCATCTAAATTAATAGCTTCAAATAGGTTGAGCAGGTCTTCAGAATTGCGGTAGTCTAAGGCGGCTGTCGGTTCGTCAGCCAGCAAAACCTGCGGATTGGCCATCAGGCTTCTAGCCACTGCTACTCGCTGCTTTTGCCCACCAGACAGTTCAAAGGGGCGTTTATCCAATAAATCTTGAATTCTGAGTACAGGAGCCAGATCATTTAAACGATGATTCATTTCCTGATAAGACTTACGATCCAAAACCAAAGGCAAAAAGATATTGTCTCTTACAGACAGAGTATCCAGCAGGTTAAACTCCTGAAAGACAAAACCTAAATTTCTGAGGCGAAAGCCAGCCAGCTGACTCTCCTTGATTTTGGTAATATCCTGACCATTGAGCATGACTGAGCCCTCTGTTGGCTTCTCCAAAGTCGCCAGAATATTCAAAAGCGTGGTTTTACCAGAACCTGACTCTCCCATGATGGCGATAAATTCGCCTGTATCGACCTTAAAATCAACATCCTGCAAGGCATGGGTCTCTTCCTTGGAAAAGCGTGTACGGAAAATTTTCTTGAGATGATTAATTTCTAACAGCATGTGGTCTCCTCTTTTCTATTTATTATAACTTAAGTACCAGCCAGCTTAAAGCTGAATTGGCCTAACAAGTTCTTTGATCTTTAACCATCTTTAGTTTACCGAAAATTTTCCCCTTGAACCTTACAATCGTTCTCTACTTTCTTACAATATTGTAAGAAAGTAAAAAAGCACCCCACCGCTGGATTCTCATCCAGACAAAGCAGGGTACTCTTCTTAGCTGTTTATTATTTATGACTCAACTTTCTTGTTAAAAAGTCACCAGTAAACTGAATGATAAAAATTAAAAGAAGGATAAAGATAGTCGCTACCAGAGTGATATCTCCTTGGAAACGCTGATAGCCATAAGCAATGGCCACATTTCCCAAACCGCCAGCACCAATGGCACCAGCCATGGCTGTTTCTCCAACCAATGAAATCAAGGTAACAGTAGAAACACGAATGAGCTCAGGAAGACCTTCACTGAGATAGATCTTGATGATATCCCATAGTGTTGCGCCGCTAGCCTGTCCTGCTTCAATCACCCCTTTATCCATTTCGGAAAAGACCACCTGAACTTGGCGGGCAAAGAAGGGGAAGGTAGCTGCTGAAAGAGGAACCAAGGCGGCAGTCGCACCAAGCGTTGTCCCAGCGAGAAAGAGTGTGATACCTGATAAGATTGCCAGCAAAATAATAAAAGGAATCGCACGGAAAATTGAAACAATCTTATCCAGCACCCAAAAGACTGGTCGATTTTCAATAACACCGCCTGGGCCCGTCAAAACGAGAAAAAGACCTGCAACCAGTCCCAGAGAAGCCCCTATCAAAAAGCTCCAAAAGGTCATGTAGAGAGTTGCCAAGATAGCAGACCACCAGCCTAAATCACCAGACCAGCCCAACTCATAGGCATTGGGTAAATACTTTTCAATCAGCTCCATTATTTCCTACCTCCCTTTAAAATCGTAACAGATACATCTGCCTCTTCAATAACTTTTAGAGCAGACTCAACCTGTTGACCGGACAGTATCACGACCATCTCCCCAACAGGCGTGTCTCCTAAAATTTCAATATTGGCGTAAAGAATATTGGCCGAAACCTCATAGTCCTTATAAAGCTGATTGAGAAGGGGCTCATCGGTCGAAGCTCCAGCATAACGCAGTAAGACCAGACGATCATTTGTTCCCAGATTCTCAACCACCTCTTGACGATTAATTTTAGCCAAGGCATCATCAATCCCCGTTGCTGTTTTGATAAAATCCTGCGTCAAGGCTTCCCTAGGATTAGAAAAGATTTCCAAAGTGGATCCCTCTTCAATCAAAGAACCATTTTGCATGACAGCTACCCGATTACAGATATCTTTAACAATCTGCATTTCGTGGGTAATCATAACGACTGTCAAGCCCAATTTCTTATTCAAATCTTGTAAAAGAGCCAGAATTTGCTTGGTTGTCTTGGGATCGAGAGCTGAGGTCGATTCATCGGAAATCAGAATCTTTGGATCATTAGCCAGCGCACGAGCAATGGCCACCCTTTGCTTTTGACCGCCAGATAATTGAGCTGGATAATTATCGGAGCGATCTGCCAATCCCACCAATTCCAACAGTTGGTCAACCTTTTTAGCCTTTTCTTCCTTGGATAAATCTGAGTGGCGTAAGGCAAAAGCGATATTTTGCCTAGCCGTTTTTTGAGCCATCAGATTAAAATGTTGAAAAATCATTCCGATTTCACGACGTTTCTGCCGCAATTTAGCAGAATCCAAGGTCACCTTTCCCTTATCAAATAAGGGATCGCCAGCAACTTGAACCTTTCCTGCTGTAGGAATCTGCAAGAGATTGATGGCCCTGACTAAGGTGGACTTCCCAGCACCAGAGTAACCAACGATTCCGTAGATATCCCCTTGATTGATGTGGACCGTCACGTCCTTAACGGCCTCAATGACTTTTTTCTTTTGATGGAAAGTAATATCAATATGATCTAATTGAATAATAGTTTCATTCATATGATTTTATTAACTCCTTAACTAGTTCAATGTGAGTATAATAATCTGCAATCGAAATATTTTCATCTCCGGCATGATCTCGACTGTTAGCATTTCCTAAGCCAAAGGCGACCATAGGAACCTTAAGAGCCTGATGAATCATCTTCATAGGGCCTGTCCCAGCAGCTGTCGGTAGGACTGCTAGACCTGCTGGATAGAATCGCTTAGCCAAATCAATCACACGAAGAATAGGCTCAGCCGACATATCAGAACGATAGCTTTCCTCCCCTAAAGTGTAGGTTACTTGGACAGCATCAAAGCCATGCTTGAGCAGATGACGCTTAATTTTATCAATAACAAATGCCGGTGTCAATCCGGGTACCAAGCGCATCTCCATCTTGGCTTGAGCCGTTGACGGAATAATTGTTTTGACACCTTGGCCCAGATAACCTGAACGGATTCCTTCCACACCAAGAGCAGGTTCGAAAAAGTAGCGTTTCAGAAAAGCTTGTCTATCTTCTAACATAACAGGTAATTCTAAGCCATATAAATCTGTCAGACCTTTTCCATTTTCGATAGCATATTTTTCGACCAATTCCAATTCCCTTTCTGTCGGCTTTTGAACCTGATCGTAAATACCATCAATCAAGATACGCCCTTGATCGTCACGCATACTGTCAATAGCCCTAAGAAGGTACCAAGTTGCAGACTCAATAACACCTCCAAATTTTGAATGGATATCAACGCTAGCACTTTTCACAGATAAATCAAAAGTAACAATGCCCTTATTGCCACCAGTAATCTCCAGCTGCCCCTTGGCATTTTTAATCCCCTGTTCCCAGATTAAAAAATCAGCAGGCAGAAGGTCTTCTCTATGCTTAGTCAAGTACTCTTCTAAATCCGTTGAGGCTGACTCCTCAGCTCCTTCCATCATGAAGGTTATATTAAGGGGTAAGGCACCCACTTCTGCCATATACTGACACACAGCCGTCAGGCGAGCAATAATGTGTCCCTTATCATCATCAACACCCCGGCCATACATATACCCGTCCCTGAGGCTCAGTTTAAAGGGATCCTCTGTCCAGACCTGATCGGCATCCGCTGGGACCGTATCATAGTGATTATAGAAAATAAGGGTCTTAGCCTGAGGATTAGGGCTCTTAAACTTGGCAAGCACCAAGGGCGCCTGATAACTCTCATCAACCAAGACCTCCCCTCCAGCTTGAGAAAAAATATCCTTTAGATAGTTAGCCACTTCTTTCAAGCCAATTCCTTGAGCAAAGATAGATTTTTTGGCAATTAGTTTTCTCAAAACCTCAAGATACTCCTGAGCAAGTTTATCATTCTCAAACTTCGCTATTTGCTCTTTCTCATTTGATCCCATCATTTTGATCTCCTCTACTTAAAATACTAAGCCATTCTCAATAGAAAATAGAAAGTTAACACAGATGCTGCAACATCTAAGAAACGTTATCTTCTTCTGCAGAGTCATAGGCGTGTTCCATTAATAAAAAAGAAGCTGAAAACAGTTACGATCCAGCTCCCCTTATTTATCATCTAGCCTTTAGTTATTACCGGATGATGCTGGTTTTGGAGCACCCTTCCATGCAGCCCGATCAACACCATGAGTGGACTTGTTAATCAATTTTGCAATCTTATCAGACTGGTAAATTTTAACCAAAGTCTTAATAGCATCAGCTTTGTTTGATTTTTTCCAATCCTTCTTAGCCGCAATAACATTGACCCAATCTTTAGACGTTGCATCAATTTTTTCCGTATACAGTGTCGTCTTGTAATCAATCTTACCTTCCTGAGCATAAGCATTATTGATAACCGCAGCGTCTAAAGACTTATTCTTGAGATTGGTAACCAACTGTTCAGCACTAACCTCTGTGATATCAATATTCTTAGAATTTTCGGTAATATCTTTCAAAGTTGCTAGGTCACCATTCTTGGTAGAAAGCTTAATCAAACCAGCAGCCTGAAGCAAGAAGAGAGCACGACTTTCATTTGAAGCATCATTAGGAATGGCAATCTTAGCACCTTCAGGTAGATCTTTAACATCTGAGTATTCTTCCTTACCAGATGAGGTTGTTTTAGAGAAGAGGCGGATTGGACTGATTAGGGTATCCCCTACCGCTACCAAATTCCCCTTATTTTCCTTGTTCCAGTTATTAAGGAAATAATAATGCTGGAAGGCATTGACATCGACCTGACCAGTCGATAGGGCCTTATTAGGTTGGTTATAGTCTGTAAATTGAACATACTTGATGGTGATGCCTTTCTTAGCCGCATCCTTTTTAACCTGATCCCAGACAGGTTTCGTCGTATCATCTAAAGTCATAATCCCAACCTTGAGTTCATTTTTACTATTTGATTTAGAACCACAGGCAGTCAAGAACAGAGTCGCCGCAGCTACTACCGTAATGATACCAATAATCTTTTTCCACTTCATATAGAAGACCTCTTTTCTAATTATCGTGAATTTATTATCCCACAAGGATAGACTGCTTTCAAATTGTTTATTATTGTATAAACTTATAGTTAATAACTATATCGCTAGCATCCGAACATGAGCGACTTTTAACAAAAAAGGAGGACTGACCTCCTTTATGACGATTTATTTTTTAGCAGGTACCTTCATTTCCTTGGCTGTAGGAATATAATCTTTATTGCCTAAATGCTTTTCTGCTAACTTCGCTAAGGTACCATCCTTCTGTAGCTTTTCTAGACGCTTGTTGACATAGCTTTGCAAATCCTTTTGATCGCTAGAGAAAACGAAGTAGATAAATGGTTTTTGCTCAGAAGGTACATCAATGGTCTTCAAATTTGACAGATTCTGACTCTTAATAACTGAATTAACAGTCGGAGCATCAAAGAGTTTAAAATCAAACTTACCATCATTCAAGCTGCCTAAGATCTGAGTAACATCTTCTTCTGTATAATTGATGTCAACCGGATTATCACTGTGCTTCTTATTATAGTCTTCTAATTGTTTAGCGGTCGTTGTCCCTTGAACAACTTGAGTAGAATGACCAGCAATATCATCGTAAGATTTAATATCACTATCCTTAGGCACAGTCAAAACAGTTGGAGTTGTTCCTGTTGGCTCAGAATAGAGATACTTCTTAGCGCGATCAGTAGAGTAAGAAATGTTGTTACCGCCCATTTGATATTTGCCAGAATCCAACCCAGCAAAGACTGATGACCATTCAGTTTTCTTGAACTCAACCTTATATTTATCAGAGCCCTTAAAAACGGCCTTGGCCACTTCAATATCGTAGCCAGTCAAATTACCGTTCTTGTCTTCATAAGAGAAGGGAGCGGTAGTTCCTACAGTTGCAAAATTGACAGTCTCTTTTCCACCAGATGCTCCCTTAGAACTGCAGGCTGCCAAAATGGCAACAGAGGCCACAGCTACGGCACCTAATTTCACAATATTTTTAAGTTTCATAAAAAACTCCTTACAATTTTAATTGTAAACTCATGATATCATCTTTAAGCTAGGCAAACAATTATTTAAAACTTATCAAGCGATAGACAATTTTTATCACCCTTTAATCTTTCTCTATCAGAACAATCCGAACTAAGAAAAAGCCGAGCCAAAACGGCTCAGCCCACTAACCTTTAATCAGTTCTGTCCCAGTTGGATCCTGCTTTATCTTACCACTTTTCATGAGCCCCCCCAAAGCCTTCTTGAATTGTCCTTTAGAAATACCGAAGGTCGCTTTAATATCCTCTGGAGAAGATTTATCATTCAAGGTCATAAAACCGCCATGACTTTCCAGATAGACCAAAATCATCTGAGCATCATTTTCCAGCATCTCAAAGGAGCGTGGCTTCAGCGAAAGATTGAGAGTACGATCAACGTGACGGTAACCAATGACACGCGCTTCCAGCTCCTGACCAAGACGGGGCTCTGAATAACGTTCACTCGGATGGATAAAGCCCAGCATGTTATTATCAGGCAGGTAGACGAAAGTTCCTGACAGTTTGAGACGATAGACGATGGCCCGCAACTTCTCATTCTGCATATTGTCGTAAGCAGGGCCAGCCATCTTTTGGAAGACTTCTGCTTGAGCTGGGAGAGCCCAGATACGGTCCTTTTTATCAACCTCTAATTTTACATAGAGCTTATCCCCTTTCTTAGGCCAAAGTTCCTTGATATCAGGCAAGACATCTAAAGAGACCACAACTTCCTTATCAGGCAGGCCCGTATCGAGGAAGATACCTAAATCTCTACGGACATTGGTCACCACACCCCAGCCATAGCTATCCTGAGTAGCAGAGACCTTAAGAGTTGTCAGGCGAAGCTTTTGACGCTGGTCTAAGTAAACAAATCCTTGAATCATCTGGCCCAGTTGGTACTCCCCTTCCTTTTTATCCAAGGCTAGAGTCAAGCCATCTTTTTGCACATAGTAATAGTGATCATTTTGGTCTGTCACCATAGCTGTGATCGTTTTTGCTAGTAAATTGTTCATCTTATTTCCTCATTGACTAAAAAGGTCCGAGACGCTCTTGTCCCAGACCCCCTCAGTGCCATTAAACGGTTAGCAATTCTTTTTCTTTTTCGTTGGTCATGCTATCAATCTTCTTGACAGCTTCATCGGTTGCTTTTTGGATATCCTTTTCCAATGACTTAAGTTCGTCTTCGGTAATTTCCTTAGCCTTCTCTTGCTTCTTAGCCTCATCCATAGCATCACGGCGGATGTTACGGATAGCAATCTTAGCATTTTCACCAACCTTTTTCACTTCCTTAGCCAGCTCTTTACGTGTTTCTTCGGTCAAGGACGGAATAACTAAGCGAATAACAGAACCATCATTAGCAGGGTTAATACCGAGGTCTGATTCATTAATCGCCCGTTCAATATCTTTGATAGAGTTTTTATCAAATGGTGAAATCAAAAGGACACGAGCTTCTGGTACTGTGATAGAAGCCAATTGATTGAGGGGAGTTGGAGCCCCATAATAATCCACTTCGATGCGGTCCAAAAGGCTAGCGTTTGCTCGACCAGCGCGGATAGCTGAGAACTCACGAGCCAGTGACTCATGCGAGTGTTTAAAACGATCGTTTGCTTTATCAATAATTGAATTTGCCATTATACTTTTTTCCTTTTCTTCCTTAATTTGATGATTTGTTAGAAACAGTTGTGCCGATGGATTCCCCAAAAACGACGCGTTTGATATTGCCAGATTCGTTCATATTGAAGACAACCAAGTCAATATCATTGTCCATAGACATTGTAGCGGCTGTTGCATCCATAATCTTGAGACCGCGTTTGATAACTTCTACATGAGTCAATTCATCAAACTTGACGGCATCAGCATTCTTGCGGGGATCATCATTGTAGACACCATCAACACCGTTCTTAGCCATGAGAATGGCATCAGCTTCAACTTCGGCAGCCCGGAGAGCTGCAGTTGTATCAGTCGAGAAATAAGGAGAACCAATACCGGCACCGAAGATAACAATCCGCCCTTTTTCCAGATGCCGCAAAGCTCGACCGCGAATGTAAGGTTCTGCCACAGATTGCATAGCAATAGCCGTCTGCACACGGGTATCAACACCAACCTGCTTGAGACTATCTGCCATAACCAAGGCATTCATGACCGTTCCCAGCATGCCGGTATAATCAGCCTGAACCCGATCCATACCAGCCGCTGCCGCTGGTTCGCCCCGCCAGAGGTTACCGCCACCAATGACCAAAGCAATTTGGATCCCTAATTCATGCACTTCAGCGATTTCCTTAGCCATAGCTTGGACGGTTGGCAAATCAATGCCAACACCTTTGGAACCCGCCAAGGCTTCACCAGAAAGCTTAATTAAAACGCGTTTATACTTGGGTTCTACCATTATTCCTTCTCCTCATATTTTATCCCTACTATTTTATCATAAAAGAAAGTTTTCTCCTAGCAGTTTAAAAAATAATTCTACTCAAAAAATTCTTGAACAACTGTAAAAAAAAGAGACTGGATATTCCAATCTCTTTTGACAATAAAACATTAAAGCGAGTTATTATCTACCTTAATTCCCACACCTTGAGTAGTGGTAATAGCAAGGTTAGTGATGTAAGCACCTTTAACAGTTGCTGGTTTAGCTTTCACGATCACATCATTGAAAGCCTTGAAGTTTTCAACCAACTTATCAGCATCAAAAGATACTTTACCAATGATAGCTTGTACGTTACCAGCCTTGTCAGCACGATAAGTAATTTTACCGCCCTTAGACTCTTCAACGGCTTTGGCAACATCCATCGTTACTGTACCAGTCTTAGGGTTTGGCATGAGGTTACGTGGTCCAAGGACACGTCCAAGGCGACCAACAATCGCCATCATGTCAGGTGTTGCGATAACAACATCGAAGTCTAACCATCCATCATTGATTTTCGCAACAAGATCATCTTCACCAACAAAGTCGGCACCAGCAGCTTTCGCTTCTTCAGCTTTAGCACCACGCGCAAATACAAGAACGCGCTGTGTTTTACCAGTACCGTTTGGCAATACCATTGCCCCGCGAATTTGTTGATCAGCTTTTTTAACATCAATGTTAAGGTTGTAAGCAACTTCCACTGTTGCGTCAAATTTTGCAAAGTTTGTTTCTTTTGCCAATGCTACAGCTTCTTCAACGCTGTATGCTTTTGAAGTATCTACCTTCTCCAAGGCAGCACGCATTTGTTTGCTTTTTTTAGCCATGTTATCTATTCTCCTTGTGTTATGTGGTCCTATCGATTTTCATCTTCCACACCGTCATCGAGATCCGATGATATCAGGTGCAGCCCGATTCACACTTAATCAGTAACAGTGAATCCCATTGAACGTGCAGTCCCTTCGATCATACGCATAGCTGATTCGATGTTGGCAGCGTTCAAGTCAGGCATTTTTGTTTCAGCAATTTCTTGCACTTGTGCACGTGTTACTGAAGCAACTTTTGTTCGGTTTGGTTCACCTGAACCTTTTTCGACACCTGCAGCCTTTTTCAAAAGAACAGCAGCTGGTGGAGTTTTAGTGATGAAATCAAATGATTTGTCTTCATACACAGAGATAACAACTGGGATCAGCATACCAGCTTGGTCAGCTGTACGAGCATTAAACTCTTTAGTGAATCCCATGATATTGATTCCGGCTTGACCAAGTGCAGGACCAACCGGTGGAGCTGGTGTAGCTTTACCAGCAGGAATTTGAAGTTTTACGACATTTTCGACTTTTTTAGCCATTTGTAATTTCCTCCTTTGTGGTTTTGGCGGTAAGGAAAGATTTTTACCTCCCACAAGTATATCTGGATAACCAGACACACCTTTAATATTATACAGAAATACGCTGATTTTGCAAGGATTTTTGACTTTTTCCTTAGAATAAGTTTACTTTATTCTCTAATCAGGATAAAATAGTCTTATGATATATATTCTCGCAATTCTTTACTTCTTTTTAGTCCCATTTTTAGCCCAATCACTGGTGCGTTATTTCGACCTCAAACGATTTAGTATCAAATTTCCCGACCTCTCCTTGCCCTTCTTAGCTTGGGCTATTATTCATTATTCAGGCACTTATTTTACCCACAGCCTCTTCCCTCAGTATCTCCTGATGATGTGCCTCTTGGCTGTTGCAACATGCCTTTTCATTGTCCGTCGTAATCGGAACAGCAGGCGGAAAATATTCTCTTACCAGCGATTCTTCAAGCTGTTTTGGCGGATGGGCTATCTGCTAACTGCCATCTTCTACATTGTTACAGTCATTTTGATTGCCCTTCGATAAGATAAAAAAATCGGACATCCAAAAGGAAATCCGATTTTTCTATGCTGTTCACTTGTATTCAATATCTTAAATGTGAGGGTGAGACAGACGGCCATGACGGCTTTGCCCTCATCCACAAAGTATTGTAATTTGGGAAGATTACGTATTAGAGATAAGCCTTTTTCCCGACTTCTTGTCTTAAATATGGCCCGTCAGCCAAGCAACAATAAAGAAGATAGCAAATCCAAAGAGATAAATCAAACCTGCGATAGAGAGCCACTTGAGCCATGAGGCAATTTTATGACCGTCATTAATAACCAGCTTATAATTGAGATAAGCAAAGAAAGGTGTGGTGATAAAGGAAGCAATCATGGAGAATCTTACCATATTAGCCACATTTCCGGAGAAAAAGTAAACAACAATAAGACCGATTGCTGCAGTGGCAGTCATCCAAATATTAAGAGCCTTTTGGGATGAATTTTCTCTGTCTAAAATCAAACGCAGAGTTTCATTATTAGCTCGAGAATATCCATCAATAACGGTGATAACTGTACCAAAAATACACAAGAAAGCAATCAGAGCAATCAAGAAACGAGCCCAATCTCCCAAAACGGATGTGTACATCTTAATAAATTGGGCAATATAAGGAGCCGAAGCCCCTTGAATAGCCTTGCCTGAGCCAAATTGAATCAAGGCTCCCAAAGCAAGGAAAATCAAAGCCAAAATAGCTGTTCCGATGTAGCCCACATTAAAATCGAAGAGACCGTCCAAATAGGACATCTTAACGCTCTTTCGTTTTTCTGCTGACCACATAGAATTAATAGCAGAAATTTCAATTGGAGCTGGCATCCACCCCATTAGAGAGACAATAAAGGGCAAGGCCGCTAAACGCCAAGGCGTGGGGGCTACAAAATTAGGAGCATATTCACGGTGTTTAAACATAGCAATCACGACTGCTGCTACCGTCGCCAGAGTTAAGGCCGTCATGACCCATTTAGCCAAGCCGTCTAGGAATTTATAACCGCCAATTAAGAGCATAGCCCAAATTAAGACAATCAAAATGGTAGTCAGCTGAGAAATACTCAGACCAAAGCCATTTGGAAAAATATTATAAAGGATGGCCGCACAGAGAATACCAACAGCTGCTGTGTTGACAATAGCCGAAAAAACATTCAGGATAAAGAAAACCCAAAGAGTCAGTTTTCCCCGCTCTGCATAACCTTCAATCAATGTTTTACCAGTCTGCATGGTATATTCCGAACCAAAGCGGAAGAAAGGATACTTAAAAACATTAATCAAGAGGATAACAATGGCCAACTGCCAGCCATAAATAGCACCGGCTTGAGTTGAAGAAACGATATGGGAACCACCGACGGCCGCTGAAGCCATCAAGATTCCAGGTCCCATAGCCCTGAGTTTTGTCTTCCAAGTGGATGTCACTTGTTCTGTCATAAAGCTACCTCGCAATTCCATAATTTTCTGACTTTTCTGTCAAATGTGCTTCCTATTATAAAGTCTTCTAAAACTACTGTCAAGACTATTTTTGAAATTTTCTGTAAATTTTTGTAACTTTAACAGGTTTACTTCTCATGACCTATTCAGCCAAATAATTCACAGCCTGCTGACCAATCTGCTATAATAGAGGAAATTTGAAAAAAAGGATATGACTATGAAACTTATTTCTTGGAATATAGATTCGCTCAATGCAGCTCTAACAAGCGATTCAGCTCGGGCACTTCTTTCGCGTCAAGTTCTCGATACACTTATTGCACACGATGCAGATATCATCGCCATTCAAGAGACAAAACTATCAGCCAAAGGACCAACCAAAAAGCATATACAAGTCCTAGAGGATTATTTCCCAGACTACAGTCGTGTCTGGCGCTCATCTGTCGAACCCGCTCGTAAGGGGTATGCAGGCACCATGTTCCTCTATAAAACCAGCCTGCCAAAACCAGTTATCACTTATCCAGAAATAGACGCTCCTTCCACCATGGATAGTGAGGGGCGGATTATTACCTTAGAATTTGATGACTTCTTCGTCACTCAAGTCTATACCCCAAATGCCGGAGACGGGCTCAAACGCTTGGACGAACGCCAGATATGGGATCAAAAGTACGCCGATTACCTAGTCCAACTTGATGCCCAAAAGCCTGTCCTTGCTAGTGGTGACTACAATGTCGCCCACAAAGAAATTGACCTCGCTAATCCCAATAGCAACCGCCGTTCTCCCGGCTTCACCGACGAAGAACGTGAAGGCTTCACGAACCTGCTTGCTAAAGGCTTTACCGATACCTTCCGCCATGTGCACGGAGATATCCCAGATCGCTACACTTGGTGGGCACAGCGCAGTAAAACCAGCAAAATCAACAATACCGGCTGGCGCATTGACTACTGGCTGACCAGCAACCGCATCACCAATAAAATTATCAAATCTGATATGATCGACTCGGGCGACCGCCAAGACCACGGACCGATTTTGCTGGAGATAGAGTTATAACATTCCATATAGAAAAGCCACCTATACAAAATGGTATGGTGGCTTATTTGTATTATTGAAGTTAATGTTTATTACTATTAACACGATAGACCTTACTATCCATAGAAATAAAGTGCCTCACATCTTATCTTCCTATTGAACCATTAGGATACTATTTTTTTAAGATGACGAATCTGTAAAAAGCTAGCTCCTAAAACAAGTAACACAGTATAGAGAATCAGTCTCAGCCATTCAAAACTTGTAATCTCTGGATTAACAGCAGTCATCTGATTCATGGAAGCGGCCAGTTTAGCAAAAGGGAGCACATAACCTAATTCTGGGACTATATGTTGCGCCGTTAAAATAAATCCAAACACACCGATCACCATAGCTAGGGCAACAGGTGGAGCAAAACTTTTGATCCGCAAAGACAAGTAGGTCTGAATAGCAACTAGTGATACTGAAAAAAGGCTAGCTAAAATGGCCCATAAAAGCAGGGGTGTTGGAAAAGCCATCTCAAATTTAAAGAGGAGCCCACTGATGGCATAAAGACTCAAAAAATATAATTGCGATATTAAAATTAAGCCAAAGGCAACGATTATTTTTGCCCAAACAATACTAGAAAATGAGTAAGCAGATGTTAAAAGAAGTTTTAAACTATTACGCTTGTGCTCACTATTCCAAATATAGGCGCACACAATACCGATCATACCTGGAAAGAAAAAACTTCCGTAGAAAAGATAAACTTGGGTCCATAGGCTAAGCCATTCTCGTTTAAGAACTCCAATATTACCAGCAAAATTAACACTGCCATAAACAACTGATAAGAGTGGCAGAACCAAAAGTGGTAGCCAGAAACGAGCTCGTCGCAGTTTTAGCAGTTCAATCTTTATTAGAGCCATCCTAATCACCAACCTTTACATGTTTGCCTAATTGAAAGAGAACAATCCCAAGAATAAGAGAAGCTATAAGAGGAAAAGCATTGAAACTTCTCAGATGTCCAATAAATTCACTGCCCACCCTCTCCATATCAACTGATATTAAAAGGCCATACCAACTGTAAATCCAGATATGAGCAAATCCTTTAGAAATAAAGAGAACAAGCAGACCAACCAAAGACCCCACAAGAGCAATTGATAGACTGATGAGCTGATTGCTCCATTTTAGAGATAAAAGGTAGTGCAAGAGGAGCACTACGGCTGACACCAAAACCATAGAAAAAGCAAAAAGCCCCAGACGCGCCAGTGGAATATTGACAGTAAACCCATGAATTTTAACCAATAGCAGGATGATTACCCATTCAATAACTTGAGATACTAAGTAACAAAGGTAAATACAGGTAAATTTAACGGCGTAAATAGAACTATAATGGACTCCGCTGCTGTAAAGCATCTTCCACATCTTATGACGATTTTCCAATTGCACCGCCATACTGGCTAGACTAGCCAATATAATCGGAGCAGAAATAATTTTGAAAACAGCATTGTTGTCAAACACTTGATAAAGTTTTACGATATCCCCTAGTTGGTCCGCTCCTTTTACCCGAAAGATCACAAGGGCACAGATGGCAACATTTATGATAACAGAAAGTCCCAGCAAACGCACAACAGGCAGACCATGATATTTTCGCATTTCTATCTGAAATAATTTTTTCATCGTAAACACCGCCTTACAAAGTATCTTCGGCCGTAAAGTCAATGAATAGCTCTTCGAGAGACTTGGTTACCTCATAAATACGATAGACATCCACATCAGCAGCCAATAAACGTTTGACAATCTCTGCTATCTGCTCATCCGATAAATGCGGTAGAAGCAAGCCTTGTTCAGTCGCTTTGACATCATTCGGCGCAAAGTCCAGTAAAGATACCACAAGCTCGTCATCTGAAGTTTTCAAACAAATATTGCTGCTGTGTTGACTCTTAAACTGCTCAATTGTCCCTTGGTAGAGTAGCCTTCCCTTACCAATAATCCCTATCTGAGTCACCATTTTTTCAATCTCATCCAGAGCATGTGAGGAAATCATCACAGTCGTGTTAAATTTTTGAGGCAACGCACGAATAAGCTTGCGGATCTCTTCACGCGCCTGCGGATCAAGACCATTGGTTGGTTCGTCAAGAACAATCAGTTTAGGACGCCCCATAATTGCCATAGCTATCCCCAAACGCTGCTTCATCCCCAATGAATAATGCTTGACCTGTTTATTTTTATTCTCTGTCAAATGGACAGTGGCCAGAGCTTCAATAACATCTTGATCCTTCAGATTTTTCAGCTCTTTAAGGATCTGCAAATTCTCGTAGCCCGTTAGATTATCATAGTAGGCAGGCTCTTCAATGAGAGAACCAATCTGCTTCAAAATAGCGGTACGATTGCTTTCACTCATAACAGAACCTGCGACATTAACCTGACCAGATGTTGGTGTCAGAAGCCCACAAATCATTTTCATAATAGTGGATTTTCCAGCACCATTTGGACCAATCAAGCCATAGATTTCTCCCTGCTCAATTTTTAGATGATTAAGATCAACAGCCGTTTGCTGTCCAAAAGTCTTTCTGACTTGGTTGAGTTCAATCATTGTTGTCATATCAACTAGTTATCCTTTCATAAGATACAAAGGGCGCCCGCGGATAAAGTTAAAATAGGGAGTACGACGACGAATCACTAAGGATTCTAGGAGGACTCATCTTTTTGACACAATCCGCAGCCCGTGTTCAATTGACAAAGTATCGCTAAGACCTTAGGTCTTGCTCTACTACACAAACTACTATGATAGTTTGCTATGCCAATTACTAACTTCGAACCTTCGGTATAATCGACCGTAGGTTCGAAGTGCCGCAATTAACAAGATACAAAGCTGTTAAGCGACTCAAAGAATTTTAGGGAACTTGACCTAGGTGATAGGAGATAAGACACCTAGGAAATTTTATTTAATTCCATAGGAGTGTAGGCGTGTTCAATTGCCTCATATCTAATGACAGTTTACTAAAAAGCATGCTCCAACAACCTTACAGCTGTCCCTAGTTTTCTTACAATTTTGTAAGGATCTAAAGTTTCTGGATGATGTTTTATTATTAAAATCTTCGTTGCTAAGTAACTCTTAATCTTATTACTTCTTGATTTTCGTTTTTAGGAATCAAAATTTTTGATACAAGGTATACAAGTTATTTAAATAATCTAGGCAAACAAAAAATAAGGCAGTAACCAATACCGGCTACTGTCTTATAACATTATTTTAGAAAAAATTCTTGATATCCTTGAAATGTAACATTACATACCTCTCACCAAGAATGCAATCTCACTAAGTCAAACCAAACGCTGTTTTTTTGACTTCATCGATAAAGATTATAGGGCTTCACTACTACGCTAGCCCAGAGTTTCACCGACACTTTCTACTATAAGTGCAGTGACATTATATCTACTCCTGATAGACGCGGCGCAGTAAAATCAATAAAGCCAACAACACCGGCTGGCGCATCGACTACTGGCAGACCAGCACCCGCACCGCCGATAAAATCATCAAATCCGATATGATCAACTCAGGCGACCGCCAAGACCACGGACCGATTTTGCTGGAGATAAATCTCTAATACTAGACGCAAAAATTCCTACTCAAATGAGATAGGAATTTTTTTTAGCTAAGACAAGATAATTACCAAATAGTTAAGCGGTCCTTCTTATCCATATACATCTTGTCGCCTTTTTTAATATCATAAGCCTTGTAGAAATCATCCATGTTTTTGACAACCTGGTTAACCCGTAGTTCAGCTGGAGCGTGAACGTCTGTAGGAATCACTGATTTATAATATTGAACATATCCGACCTCACGGAAGCTAATGGCATAACTCTTAAAAAAAGTCCTTGAGATTAGGTGAATAATCCTGTTCTTTTAAAGCTTGCAGGGCGACATTGGCACCACTCAAATCGGCAGCATTTTCAGTTACAGTCTGCTTAGCATTGACCTTGACACCAGCGTACTCCAGACCATTCCATTGCTTAATCAAAGTATTAATCTTCTTATCAAAAGCCTTGCGGTCTGCCTTAGTCCACCAGTTCTTATGATTGCCATTTTTATCATAGTTGGCACCATTACTGTCAAATGCGTGACTGATTTCGTGACCAATGACAATCCCAATACCACCATAGTTATCTTCATCACTATTCTTTTTCGAATAAAATGGATCCTGCAAAATAGCAGCATCTAAATTAATAGAATTATTCGTTGGATCATAGAAGGCATTAACATCAAAAGAAGAAACTCCATCTGCTTGTTTATTGACAGGCTGATCATATTTTGAAAATTGATAGGACATCCATTTCTTGGTAATTTCCATATCATTATCAAGAAGAGACTTAGATTTATCAATTGAAATATTTTGATAAAAATCCTTTTCGACATAATCGGAATAACCGATGTTATAGGTAATACTATCCAGCTTCTCAATAGCCTTATTCTTGGTGGCTTGAGATATCCAGCTATTATTCTCCAGACGTTTCTTATAGGTTTTAGTGATGTTTTTAACCATCTTTGTCACATCATCCTTAGTCTTTTGACCAAAATGCTCTTGACCGTAATAAACACCCAGACTATCTGAAAATGATTGAGAGACCAAGTTATAAGCTAGCTTCTTCTGGCTTGGAAGCTGACTTTGTCCTGTCATCATCGTTTGATACTTACCGGCATCTTCTTGCGTAGAGCGATCCAGATAGTTTGTCATGTTCATAGCGTTTTGAACTAAGATCCAAGCCTTGACCTCTTTAAAATTTTTCTGATTGATAAACTTACTGAGGGCTTTAAAATACTTAGGATTGGTTACATTCACCTTGTCGACCGAATATCCAACCAAATTACTACCCAAGCCCATCAAGTCCAAATCTTTTGAATAAGATTTGAACTGATTAGTAGAAACTTCATGATAGATTTTTGTTTGATCTGAAGCATCTTCTGCTGACATGCGATATTTAGCCATCTTCTTATCCAAGGAAATAGTTTGCTCAACCATCTTTTCGGACTCAGACTTACTGTAACCCATATCCTTCATAACAGCTGTCGCCGCCTCTTTATAGGCCCTGAAATATTGCTGAGATTGATTCTTATCCCTATAAATGCTGGTATCAGGAAGAATTCCACCAGTTTCACTGTAACTTAAAATATAGCGACTGGTATCAGTATCTTGGGGAACCAGAGAAACATTAACGGGCAGCACCATCCCTTCCATTGCCAGATCTTTATAAGATTGATTGAGCTGAGAAAGACTATCAAGATCATCCAGTTGCTTAAGGTATTTCTGAGCTGGCTTAGTACCAGTTTTATTGCGGGTCTTACTGTCTGCCGCCATAGAATAGTAGTCGATAACCACATTCATCCCATCAACCTTGGTAGACTTTTTCTTAGCAACCAGTCCATCCAAATCTGATATAAGCTGCTTGTCCGCCTTGTCCTGAAGCTCTTCAGTAACACCTTGTGTCGCTCTATCCTTAGGAATCTTTGTTTTGGTTAAATAGTCCTTATTGATATATTGGAAAAAATTGGACTGAGCCGTTGCGTCCTTATCAAAGCCCGCCTTGTGAGGAATGAAATTCTGATAGGCATAGTAACTACCACCAGCCAAAGCTAGGATTAAAACTGCTCCTGTCCCCCATAAGACTCGCTTAGTTCGTCTCTTCATCTTCTTTTTCGCTTTAGCTTTTTTCATTTTAAAAACCTTTCTCTATTGTTATACTTTCTTGGTACAATTGTATAGTAGAACAACTATATCACAAAAATATTTCTAATACATTAACGAAAAATAACATAAATTTAGATTATTCAAATAATTTTTCAAAAAAACTGACCTCCTTGCCTTTGTTTAAAGAAGATCAGTTATTTTAATTAGAAAATCAAATGGTAGTCCATTGTTTCACACTAGCCACCTGCTTGGCATCTTCCGCAATCGTTTTCAAATCGTGATTGCCAGAATTGGGAATCACATATTCTTTACCAAGATAAACCGCTCCTAACCATCGCATAGCATTATTGAACCAGTCTTTTTGGGTTGTGATACGGATAACATCACCCGTAAAAGCCTTGATATCACTCTTAATATCCGCAATAGTTCGCTGAGCCTCAGCCTTATTGGAAGGGAGATTAAATTTTCCCTGAAGGTTTTCCCGAAGGGAATCATAAGCTTTATTCCCTAAATAGGCAACAGATGGAATATAAAGCGGGGCTGCATTATAAACAACCGTTGTGGCAACATTCTTTTTCAAGGCTACCCGCTGAGCGACATTGCCACCCAAGGAATGACCGGTAATAACAATGTTCCCAGCCCCATACTGGTTGGCAATCTTATCGTAAAAATCATAAGCTGGCTGGTAATGTTGCCCATGTGCTAAACCAATCCCAATTAAATCGGCTCCCAGAGCATCTTGCAATTCATTGCCATCATTATTAGTAGCTGTATAAGCGATAATAACCTTACTGCTGGCTTTATCTCGAAAGGCAGTCCCCCGACCCCTATTTCTAATCTAAATTATGTTTTATTCATTTAGCTGATCTTTGTTTCAACTGACCATGCGGGATCAAGAAATACAACACAAGAATATTAAGGAAAAATGTTACTATGAACAAAAGAATATCACTTGTTTTAACGGGATTATCTCTTATTAGTTCATTGATAAGATTACTATAGTAGTAGCCTGGAAATATCATTTGAACTTTAGTCAAAAAATCTACAAAATTTCCTGAAGCTCCTAAGTTATTGAAAGGAATAATCATCAAAGCTGCTAAAATAATAATCGGAAAGCTAACTGTATCAATAATTTTCGAATCCAATCGAACCCCCATAACAAAACCAATGATACTAAAGTAGAGCCCCATAAACATTAAAAGTAAGCACTGAACAAAAACAGTATTTGATATAGAAAAGTTAAAAAATACAACAGCCGAAAAAAGAAGAACAAAGAAAATTAGAGCATTGAGAACAATTTGGACAAAAGTCTGGTCAAAAAGATACTTCTTAACACTATAATGAGTAAATCGCGATTCAAATGAATAGAAATCAATATTAGACGAGATTCTTTTGCTAAATGTCGCTAAGCTATTACCGATAATACCAATAAAAACTGCAATCCCTAAAATAATATTAGATGAGACATCACTTTGAACATTATGCAAAAAAGCATACCAAACTACGGGAATAAAAATCGTGAATAGCAAAAACCGTTTGTTCCGTATGACCTGTTTTAACTGAATGAACCTTGGCATCTTACTCCTCCTTACCGTTAATAGTCCTATAAAATTCTTCAATTGTTAAACCCTGTTGATGAATAGCCTCAACTTTCTCATCAGCAAAAATCTTACCATTTTTCAAAATCAATACTCGGGAAAAAAACTTATCAATTTGATTAAAATCATGAGTTACTATTACTGAGGTTACGTTTTGTTTTTTTAGTAGTTCCCAGAACCGATCAACAGATTCTAAATCCATTCCAGTAGTTGGTTCATCAAGAAAAACCAATTTAGGATTGTTTAAAATTACTAATAATAAAGAGAGACGCCTTTTTTGTCCACCAGAAAGACTGGATACAAAGCTATCTTTCTGGTTCTTTAAGTCAACCCTATTTAGAAGACCATCAATATCTAAACTACCTAGGTGGTTCATATAAGTCTTTAAAGCTACTATTTCTTTTACCTTTAAATCATTAATCAAAATATCTTCTTGCGGCATCATGCCAATTTCACTTTGAAAATCCAATTCCGTGTCAATCGTCCCTCCATCTCGCTTCAATTGTCCGGAAATAATTTTTAACAAAGTAGTTTTGCCAGCACCATTACTTCCCAACAAAGCAATTCGCTCACCATCTTCAATTGAAAGAGAAATATCTTGTAAAATCTTATTCGTTGCACCAAATGCTTTTTCAATATTAGTTAATGTAAACATCTACATCTCCTTTTTACTATGTACGGAATTACACCTGCTTCGTTGTGAATTCTTACTTTTACCACGATTAATAGCTATTCACCAGAATTTGTATTTTTACTTTCAAGAATAAATTCTATTAGATGATCCTGATTAAACTCAGGTTGAGGTGCTTCGAGCGTTACCCAGTCTACCTTTTTAACATAATCTATAAGATTCTCTAGCCCCAAAGAACTATTTAGATTTACGAAAATTGGTTTTTTTATTTTATTTTTGAAATTACTATCAATAAAAAATTCTCTAACAAATAATGAAGAGTAGGGGCAGATTTTTTTTAGCCCCAGTAAAACTTGAGCATTATTTTGACTATCATTAAAAATTTTTCTCAGAAACTTCGTTCGCACTAACGTTTTCCTTCTGGATAAAATAATTTCTTTATCTAGAAAATAAATCTGAGGAGAATCAAAAACATCTAAATCCTTATTCTCTGCATATTTCTTTCTTAAAACCAAATCAGACAAGTCAAAATACATTCCACCTGTTAATGACAAACTATTGAACATGGCTAATGTTCTAGGAAATACTATCTGCGTCATATTTCCTAAAAATGAAAAATAAAACTCTTTGCCATGATTATCTAAAAATCTAAGACATTTTTTTGAATTGTCAACGGTTATCGTTATATCTCGGTAATCCAACTTACTTTCCTTCGAATACTCAGATAACCCCAAAACATCAAAGCTTGGATGCTCAGGCCTTTTATTAGCATTAAAGCCAAAGTAATAAGGAATATCTAGAATTTCTCCAAAATTATAATTTTGTTCAAAATCACTAACAAAAAAGTTCTCTCGATATCGATTATTAAAGATTCCTAGACCTTTATAGACATGGTTTAAATATAAACCATCTTGACCAATTTGAGCAAAGAATGCATAGGAGTGATCTGAATTATATCTTTTTGACTTTAACATTTTTAACAGTTCTTCTAAATCTTCTTCTGTAAAGAGAACGGACTGTGAATTAGATGAGCAGATTCTTTTGATAACAAAAGCTATCAAAGGATAGTCAGCAAATTCAAAAAAACCTGAACGTAGGGCACCTAAATTTATTTTTTCAAAAACAAATTCAGCCATTTCTTTAAAGAATTCATCTAAATCCATGAAATTCTTGAAAGATTTCCCATTTGGATACTGATAGACCATAAAATTATAGGACAATTCTTCAACTTTTTTAGAAGCATCAAAAATTGAGTAAAACTCACTTAAACGCTCTTTTTTACTCATGAAGTTTCTTAAAAATCTCTCTTGCCGCTGAGATAAATTAAACTTATCTTCATAAGTATCGATGGTAAGGGGAGGGATTCCCAATGTATCTACATTATACTTTCTAAAATTATTATTAGCACAGTACTAGCTAGCATTGCACTCACTAACAATAATTAGCAAATTGAAAATGTAAAATTCTAATTAAATATTTTACGCTAATAATATACCATCTCATTTACTGTCTTTTAGAAATTCGCAAATCTGATATTTTTTTTTTGAAAATTTTCATATTTGCGAATATGCCGTTTTACAAAAATTTCTTAGTAGAATAAGTATGAAGGAGGTTGAGGTGCCTTATGCTAAAAAGAATTATTTATTTCACCATTTGCTTGCCGTTTTTACTCCTACCACTTTTGTAGTTAACAAGGCAATAAAATACTTTATATTTCCATCTTTATATTCTCCCAAAAGAAAGGCACCGACTCCTTTAATAGCTCGATGCCTTTTATTATATTTTGAAAACTATTTTCTCTTTGTAATCTGTTCCAAATTTGTTTTGAGAAACATGACTAATGTAGGATTATCAAGCTTCTCTATTAAACTAATATACACTTCCACATCTGATAAATCGGCTGTTTCACCTTTAAGGTAGTTCATCACCTTCTTTAAAAAATTCAGAACCACCCTAGCAAACATATCTTGATAAGTAAGCATATTCTCAAGGTTTTCAATAAAATAAGAAGCGTGATAAAAATTTCGGTGTTCAATCAAGATAAGAATAAGATTTATTAAAACCAGTTCAGAACGTTTCTTATGCTCTGGAAGTTCCCGATACAGTTTATCTCGTTCCACAAAAGCCTTACCCAAAAAAATCAAATCATCATCGGATAAAATAAATAGAGTATTGCCAAAAAGATAAAGCTCGTACTCTGTCCACTCCTCAATAGCATAAAGATAAGAAGTTAGAAATTCCTTTTCTTCATTCGTAATTTCAAGGCTAGAATCTAGGCTATGAACTGTGGCCTTAATAATAAGTCTATTAAGCCGATTATAAACATCGTAAGTCTCTGTATCTTGATAATCTTTCAATATTTTCTTTATGCCCTTAATATTCCTTTTAGCTTGAAACTCCACAATCTTTTTGCCAGTTTTAAATAAGTCAGATTCGTGATATTGCGTCAACGCGTGACCAAATTCTGAGAAAGTCATGTGAATTCCTTCAATGGCTAAAAGAAGTTTGTCTGCCGCCAACATGGTCTTGCCCATTTCAAACTTGGATAGCTGAGAAACCGATAGATTATCACGAGCAATATCTTTCAGCTTCAGTCCTCTGGCCACTCTAAGTTCTTTATAGAGTTCGCCAAGTTCAAGTGATTTTCCCAACATCTCAATTCTCCTCCAATAAGATTCTATATATATCATTACAATGACTCATCTAGTTAGCACAATAAATTATCAGTTATAAGTGATTCTATATTTTCTAAGCTAATTTCAACGTCTGGCAAGATTTCCAATAGTCAACTTACATCTCCTCGCTCCTCCTTTATCAACACAGTTAGCGTTATGTTGATAAATCCATTATACTCGTTTTTTTTATTTTTGGATTATCGATATCATGAATTGGCGTTATTTTGTCGTGAATGGTTATTAAAAAAACCGCCTCAAAACAAGAAGCGGTTTCAATATGCTATAGATTCAAATTTCTATAAGGAGTACGATAACCAATCTGCAAGAGTTTTCCGTCCTTCACGAGGAGAGGTCGCTTGATCAGCATACCGTCGGCTGCTAGTAAATCAGCGGCTTCCGACAGACTGATTTTATCAATCTTGTCCTTCAAATCAAGTGCTCGATAAGACTGGCCTGAGGTGTTGAAGAATTTTTTTACCTCTCCTCCACTGTCTCCAATCCATTTCTTAAGCTCCTCAGCTTTGGGCGGAGTAGCCCTAATATCAATGGCTTCATAGTTCCATCCAAGTTCATCTAATTCTGCCTTAACGCGTTTACACGTTGTGCATTTAGGATATTGATAAAAAATAATCATGTTTTTCCTCTCTTATTTTTTCAATGTGATAGTCAGACCCTCATGCTCAAGCAGCCAAGCTTTTTTATCAAGACCACCAGCATAACCCGTCAACTTTCCTTGGCTCCCCAGCACACGATGGCAGGGGATAAAGATACTAATGGGATTTTTTCCGACAGCAGAACCGACGGCTTGGGCAGATCGACAGTTAAGTTTTTTGGCAATTTGACCATAAGTCAGGGTGGATCCGGCAGGAATGGCAACGAGAACCTGCCAGACCCGCTTCTGGAAAGCCGTCCCTTGAGGAGCCAGAAAGTCAACAGCTGAGGGATTTTGACCCGCAAAATAAGCATCTAGCCAAACCTTAGCTTGTTCAAGAACAGAATTAGCCTTGAAGACTATATCAGTCTCTTCAAAACCTCTTTCATAGTATTTCTGACCGAGGAACCAGGCTCCTAAAAGAGTTTGGCCATCAGCAACCAAGGAAATAGGTCCCAAGGGAGATTGATAGATTTGTTTACAAATCATAATTCTCCATTTCGCCACTTTTCATTGATTTTTGGACTGCCATCAGGATTAAGCAAAGGTATTAAACTGCCTCCAGAGACACCAACAAAAAGATACTCTATACCTGTTTCACAATCAACATACAAGATATCCACTCCATGAATACCTGTGCCTTTGGCCGTAAAATGAAGCGCATAAAACCGCTCTCCTAACGATTTCTGATAATCTTTTAAATCTTTTTTATCCATAAGATTCTCCTAACTCATAGTCAATGGTCTTATTGTACCAAATTATAGAAAAAACAATGCCTTCAAAGAGACATTGTTTTTGGCAAAAGAACAGGGGTTCACTTATAAGCCTTAATCAAGCGTACCTTGATGATATTGTCACTGGCTTCAAAGGCCGCTACTAGAGCATTAATCTTCTCTTTATCGGTTTCATCTAGATCCAGCAAAGTGTAGGCAAAATCCCCCTTGGAACGGTTGAGAATATTGGCAATATTGATGTTAGCATCAGAAACCGCTGTCGAAATCTTAGCCACGATATTAGGAACATTGCGGTTGATCAAAGTGATACGGTAAGGGGCCTCGAGAGCTTGGTGCATATTGGGAAAATTAACTGAATTGGTGATTTCACCAGTTTCGATAAACTGACGAATTTCCTGACTGGCCATTATGGCACAATTGAGCTCTGCTTCCGCTGTCGAGCCGCCCACATGCGGAAAGACCGTAATCTTGTCTTTATTGAGCAATTCTTCGCTGCCAAAATCTGTGATGTAGCGTTTGACTACGCCTGCTTCGATGGCTTCAAAAAGATCTTGATGATTAACTAATTCTCCTCGAGCAAAGTTGATAATGGTGGTTCCCTTATTCATAAGGGCAAAAGCCTCAGCATTAAAGGTCTCACGGGTATCGTCTGTCAGAGGAACATGCACGGTAATATAGTCAGCATTGGCGAATATTTCCTTGATATCTTGAACCCGCTTGACATGGTGGGAGATATTCCAAGCCGCTTCAATAGAAACGTAGGGATCGTAACCCAGAACCGACATACCTAAGCGTCTGGCATCATTAGCAATACGGGCGCCGATAGCTCCAAGCCCAATAACACCCAGTGTTTTTCCTCGGATTTCAGTACCGGCAAATTGTTTTTTTCCAGCTTCAATCTGCTTAGGCACATCATCACCTGAAAGCCCATTAACCCAAGCGTTAGCTGAAATGTAATCACGCGCCGATAAAAGAATAGATGCCGTCACAGCCTCTTTCACCGCATTGGCATTAGCACCAGGGGTGTTAAAGACGACAATTCCACTTTCTGTTGCCCGATCAATCGGAATATTGTTCGTCCCTGCACCGGCACGCGCAATAGCCTTAAGATTGCTCGGAAAGGCATAATCGTGCAAATTCTGACTTCGGATAATATAAGCATCTGGGTTTTCTGCTAAATCCCCATCAACCTGAAATTTATTCCCCAATTCTTTTAAGCCAACTTGATTGATATTATTGAAGGTTTTTACACTGTAAACCATAATTTACTCCTTGTTATAATCTATTATTAAAAACTAATACGAAAAGAGCTATCTAGGAACACTAGCCTGATAGCTCTTTTCACCAGTCTAGATGATATGATGATCAGCCTCATCCACTTCCTGATAAAAGCCTTTTTCAGCCTTTGACTTAATTTTTTGATAAGCCAAACGCTCACCCTCATAAACAACTTTCCCACAGTAGTGGTAGCCTAATTTTTCTAAGATATGCTGCATGGCCTTATTTTTCTCGTGTGTGTCACAGCGAAAATCCGGACCATCGTGCCCTTCAATCAGACCCTGCAAAAAGATTTGAGCCACCCCCCGTCCTCGGGCTGAATCCGCCAAAGCAATTCGATGAAAGGTAACATAACGATAATTATTGTGTTCCCACTTGCCATCATAAATACCATCGTAGGCAGGTTCATGACCTTCAATAACTGCAGCATAGGCCACCAAGAGTCCTTCCTCTAGGCCCACCCAAGCGTGTCCCTCGAGGACATCTTCAAAGATATCCTCTTGACTCGGATAACCATTTTGCCATTGGTCACTACCTGATTGAGCCAAGTAGCTCCTCGCTTCTTCAATAATTGTCATGATTTTGTCCACTTCGTTCGGATGGGCCAGACGAATTTCCATTATTCTCTCCTACTTACACATATCAAAAAGAGATTAGTTCCATTCTCTACTTATGTTGATCTTCAAACTGCTTCATGAAATCGAGCAAATCCAAAACGCCTTGTTTTGGAAAGGCGTTATACAGACTAGCCCGCATACCGCCGACACTGCGGTGACCCTTGATATTCTTGAAGCCAAGTTTATCAGCCTGAGCGACAAATTCAGCATCCAATTCCTTACTTGGGGTCACAAAAGGAATGTTAGTGACAGAACGGTCTTTAACGTTTTTTACAGGACTGGTATAGAAGTCAGATTGCTCGATGAAATCATAGAGCAGGCCAGATTTTTCACGATTGATCTCTGCCATCTGATCAACTCCGCCGATAGTATTCTTCACCCATTCAAAGACAAGTTTTGAAATGTAGATACTATAAGCTGGCGGCGTATTGTAAAGCGAACCTGCTTCTGCCTGAATACGGTAGTCCAGCATAGCAGATAATTGGGGCTGATCATTGAGAAAGTCTTCTCTGACAATAACCACGGTCACCCCCGCTGGGCCAATATTTTTTTGAGCGCCAGCGTAAATCAAAGCAAAATCTTCTACATTGTAACGCGCTGCTAAAATATTGGAAGACATATCCGCCACAATTGGAACACCGTTAGTGTCTGGCAGATCATAGATAGACGTTCCTTCAATCGTATTGTTCGTCGTGATGTGGACATAGGCCGCATCTTTATCAATACTAGCTGGATCAAAGTCAGGAATATGGTCATAGACCGTATCTTCTGAAGAAGCCAAGAGAATCGGTTCAAAAGGAATTGTTTTGGATAATTTGACTGCCTCATTGTAGGCCTTCTTACCCCAAGAACCGCCAACCAAATAATAAGCCTTCTTGCCCTGAGCAAGATTGAGCGGCACCATGGTGAATTGGAGGGAAGCCCCACCTTGCAAGAACATGACCTTGTAATTAGCAGGAATAGCCATCAATTCTCGCAAGAGTCCTTCCGCATCTTTAATAATGTTGTCGAATTCTGGAGAGCGATGGGACATTTCTAGCACGGACATTCCGGAACCTTGATAATCAAGCAGCTCATCACGTGCTTGTTCCAAAACTGGTTTAGGTAAAGTAGCAGGTCCTGCTGAGAAATTGTAAACAGTCATAACGACACCTCCAAAATTTTAATGGCTTTATTGTAGCATAGTTGTCTGAATCTTGTAAAGATTTTCATGAAAACGATTCCTTTATTTTAGCTAAATCCGAATATTTTCAAAAATAGATAGTTGATGGGGTAAAAAAGAATGGAATCAACCCCAAAATTGAAAATTTTGGTTCTCACTACGTTCTGGTTTTAAAGTGATAATCTGAAACGATCTCCCCCCAGACCGTTTTTGACACTTACTTTGCAGGCTTCATTTCCCGATTACAAAGGTCTCCCAAATCTTTTTAACCCACTCCCGCACAATTCAAGAGGTCTGAGGGAGCTTTTGAGATGGAAATAAGATGAACGATGGTCATCACATTCGTTTAGTTTTCCGCTTTGGACTTGTGGCAAAAGGAAAACCAAAACCAGCCAGCAGTGATTCATTGGTGCTAAAGCACGTCATGAACTGTGCAGGGGTAAGACTAAGTTGCTGGCATAGCCAACAAGTCTTGCTCCCAACCATTGTGCTAAGAGGTTATTCCAAAACAGAAATACTGGACAAGTTTGTTCCCAGCCTTTTGAGCTGCTGGGACTAATTCTTAAAACTGAAAGTTTTATAGCCAACTTTGAGAGAGCCAATTAGCTACTGACTGCTAATATGATTAAGATGAATCACTTGTCCAGCCAGTACAGGTAAATAGAATAAAATCATACTAACATTTTTTCGTCGGTCAGCCTGTCTCCTGTCTTAAAGTTTGTCAATAATCTTCTGAGCAAAATCGCTAGTCGAGAGGGCCTCAACATCCATAGCAGAAGCAAAATCAGCCGTGACCTGTTTAGCCTGAATCGTTTCTTCTAGCGCAGCTTCAATCTGATCGGCAGCTTCTGTCCATCCCATGTAGTCCAACATCATAACAGCTGATAAGAGCAAGGAACAAGGATTAGCCTTATTCTGACCTGCAATATCCGGTGCTGTTCCATGGGTCGCTTCAAAAATAGCATGACCCGTTTCATAGTTGATATTAGCACCCGGGGAAATGCCGATTCCACCAACCTGTGCAGCTAAAGCATCACTGGCGTAATCGCCGTTAAGATTAGTCAGAGCCACCACTTGAAAGTTTTCCGGATGAAGCAATATCTGCTGAAAGAAATTATCAGCAATGATATCATCGATGACCAAGCAGCCATCTGCAAGGGCTTCGGCATAGTCTCGCTGGGCCAATTCATAGCCCCATTTTCTGAAACCACCCTCGGTAAATTTTTGAATATTGCCCTTATGGACTAGGGTGACTTTTGTTAGACCATGGGTCAGAGCATAATCTATAGCAGAACGAATCAGCCTTTCACTTCCCTGAACTGAAATCGGTTTGATGCCAATGGCTGAGGTCTCAGGGAAGCGAATCTTCTTGACAGCCATTTCTTCTTGTAAGAAATTGATAACTTTTTTAACCTCCGCCGTTCCGACCTCCCATTCAATACCTGCATAAATATCTTCGGTATTTTCACGAAAGATGGTCATCTGAGTTTTTTCAGGTTCCTTGAGCGGGCTGGGCACACCCTTGAAATAACGGATAGGACGCACACAGGCAAAGAGATCTAATTCTTGACGCAGAGCTACGTTAAGCGAACGTCTGCCTTGTCCGACTGGCGTCCCCAAAGGTCCCTTGATAGCAATCAGATTTTCTTTAATCACTGACAAAGTCTGCTTCGGCAAAGATTGACCAGTCAAGGTAAAGGCCTTTTCACCCGCCAAGACCTCTTGCCAGTCAATCTGGCGGCAGCCTGCATAAACCTTTTTTATGACTTCATCAATAATGCGACGGACATTTTTCCAGATATCCTGACCGATACCATCCCCTTGGATATAAGAAATAATTGGATAATCAGGCACCTGTAAAGCGCCTTTTTTCATAAAAATTTTTTCAGACATAAGGGCCACCTCCTGTGGACTAGAATATGAGTTAATTTTTAAGTCAGCATAATTGGAGCAAGGGGCGAATAAGCTTATTATTCTTCCGGTGCCCTCAAACTCGAACATAAGCCATCCAGTATGCAACTCTTGACAAAGATGGCAAAAATACAATCCCACATAAGTCTTCCAACTATCAAATACTTCATCAAATTTTTCTAAGTCAGCTTGCCCAAGCTAATTTGACAATTTAGGTATACTAAAAACACTCCTGTTTTCCTACTTATACTAGTTCCAATAGAAGTGTTTTGTTTGTCTATCAATTTATGAATCCATGCCAAAAATGCCTGATCCTTATAAATCGTGATAAAGCTTATAAACCTCTTGGCGGTTGAGCTGATAAGTCTTAGCGACTTCTTTAATGGCCTTATTGGGCTTGACACCTTGAGCAATCGCTTCTTCCACTAAACCTGTAATCGCCGAATCATCCAGCTCAGCAGCTTGTGCTTGCTGACCACTCGAGCCAGAGACAATCAAGAGACACTCCCCCTTGGCAGGAGTATGCGCCAGATGGCCGAGGATTTCAGAAATTGATCCCCGCTGATATTCCTCATAAATCTTGGTCAGTTCCCTCACCAAGACCGCTTGACGGTCGCCATAGATTGATCTCATATTGGTCAGAGTATCCACTAAGCGATAAGGAGATTCATAGAAAATCTGTGTTTCTGGATAGGTCAGCTTCTGTTTGAAGAATTCCTCCTGCTGCCCCTTCTTGCGCGGTAAAAAACCATAAAAGACATGAGGCTGAGGAGCTAGACCACTGGCAATCAAGGCTGTAATCCCAGCCGAAGCCCCCGGCAAGGCAACCACAGAAATCCCCTGTTCAATAGCTGCTTGCACCAAATCATGACCTGGGTCAGAAATGCTAGGTAGACCGGCATCGGAAACCTGAGCTAAATTTTTCCCAGCCAACAGCAAATTCAAGAGAGCCGGAATCTTCTCATAAGCATTGTGTTCATGGAAGGAAATCTGCTTGGTAGCAATTTCAAAATGCTTGAGCAGAAGGCCAGTATTCCTAGTATCCTCGGCACAGATAAAATCAACAGATTTGAGGATTTCTACCGAGCGATAGGTCATATCCTGCAAGTTTCCGATTGGAGTCGGCACGAGGTAGAGCTTTCCTGTCCCCTCTTCTCCCTTAAAAGATTTTTGCAGCTGCATGCCCTACTCCCTGTTCAATAATTCCATACAAAAGAGACAATCTTCGTTATTATCACGGCGTTTGCCATAATCATTGTTGCAGACATGAAAACCATCCTCATAGATAGACTCTAAATTTTCTCGGCCCTGACTGAAAGATTTGGCAGGCATTTTCTCATCGACATCAGATAGACGTTCCCGCAGTTTGGCATTTTCCAACCGCAGCTGGGAATTTTCCTCCATGATTTCCTGCATCTTCTTCTTCATCAATTCGACCTGAGCAAAATTTTCCATCAAATTATTGGAAACATCGTCGAAGGCAGCAAAGAGTTCATTTTTATCCATGTAAGCTAATCTCCTCCAAACTATAGGTCAACAAGCTAGCCCGATCTTCAAAACGAACCTTAACAGTTTCAGCAAAGACATCCATCCCTGCCACAGTCCCCCTACCTTCAGCAGTCTCTACTGGGCTGCCGAAATCAGGAAATTTCTGCTTGGCTTCTCGGTAAAAATCATCTTCAAAACTGAGACAACAGAGCAAACGACCACAAAGGCCAGTTGTCTTACCAGTATTGAGAGAAAGGCCTTGATTCTTAACCATCTTAATCGAAACCGGCGGAAAATCACCGAGGAAACTGGAACAGCAAAGGGGGCGGCCGCAAGGACCCAGACCGCCAAAGATTTTCGCTTCCTCACGGGTATTAATCTGCCGCAATTCAATCCGTGCTCGGAAATGAGCAGCTAGATCCTTAAGCAACTGTCTGAAATCCACCCGATGCTCAGCTGTAAAGGAAATGAAGACATGACTGCGATCCAAAGGAAAGGCAATATTAACGAGCTTCATATCTAATTGACATTTGGTAATCATCTGATTAACCGCCGCTATATTATCATGAGCATAACGACGATTAGCTTGATGGCGGTCAAGATCCTCTTGCCGGGCCAGCCCTAGAACCCGATCCATCTTAACAGGCAGATCAGCTTCTTTTAAATCAATATTAGCCTGAACCACCTGAGCCAGACGATTGCCCTTACGCAAGCGAACCACCACTAAATCTTTTTTTTCATAAGTTTGGTCTGGCAAAACATAGGAAATGAGATCATTTTCCTCATATTTTACCCCTATTACTTCTGTCATTCTAACACCATATATTCTAAAACATTTTGAAAACTGACATTACTAAGCCACATCTGTCTAGCTTGATAAACCTTAGTAACCTGACGAGGTTGCCGAGTCCGTCCCAGCATCACCAGCAAGAGTTTAAAAGCCAAATCTTGCTCCGCTTTATCAGTTACTAAACTAGCTAGACGTGTCACTTGCAAAAAAGACTGGTCAGGATCCTTATCTAAGCCAGCAATAAATTTTTCTAAACTGCGACACAAGTCGTCAAATTTAGTCATTTCTGTCAACGCTAACGCTGAAGCTTCATCATCAGCCACAGCGGCAATCAAGCTAGCCTTAGCTTTTAAAAGACCATTTTGCTCCAAGCGATTTTTTAAATACTCTTGATTCTTTGGAAAACGAAAAATCTGACAGCGACTCTTGATTGTTGGCAGGACCTTGCTCTCGTCTGACGTCAGAAGAATCATGTAAGAAGACGATTGAGGTTCTTCAATAAATTTCAAGAGACTGTTGGCCGCATTAATGTGCATTTTATCGGCATCTCGAATAATGAAAACCTGAGACTTGCCTTCAAAACCCGACCGCGTAAAATCACGCAGGAGCTCGCGAATAGTATCTGTCTTGATGACATTGCCCTGAGGCTCAATTACCTTGACATCTGAGAAATCCCGCTCAGCAATCAAACGGCACTCCCGACATTGTCCACAGGGCAGACTATCTTGCAAGTTTTCACAAAATTGACTTTGAGCCAGAAAAAGAGCCATTTCATAGCTGCCAAAATTCCCCGAAAAAAGGTAGGCATGGCTGAGTCTGCCCGTCTTCAGGATATGATGAAATTCTTGAAAAATCTTAGGTTGTAAATCAGCTAATGTCATCCTCGATCCTTTGCAAGTGCCAGCTGAATAGTCGCTAAAGCATCAGCGACTACTTTTTCTAAGTCTTGAGCAGCATCAATAATCTTAATCCGCTCGGGCTGACTCTGAGCCAAATCCAAATACCCCTGTCGCACCCGTTGATGCAGATCCAGCTTTTCCAAATCCAAACGGTTCACTTCTCGAACCTCAGCTTGCTCAATACGTGCCAAACCAACCTCTGAAGGCAGATCAAAAAGCAAGGTTAACTCTGGTTTAGTTTCTTCAATAGCATAATTATTAAGCCAGTCAATATCAGCAACCGACAGGCCTCTCCCATAGCCCTGGTAGGCCACTGAACTATCAATAAAACGGTCAATCAGAACCAACTTGCCTTGAGCTAAAGCCGGCAGAACTTTCTCAACCAAATGTTGTCGCCGCGCTGCGATATAAAGTAAGAGCTCTGTCTTTTCATCCATGGCTGTATTATTGACATCCAAAATGACCTGACGAATACTCTCAGCGATAGCTACCCCACCAGGTTCCCGAGTGGTCACCACTTGAAAGCCTTGAGCTTCTAGTAAGGGGACCAATTTTTCTAAGACGCTGGTTTTACCAGCCCCATCAGGTCCCTCAAGGGTAATCAAATGCCCTTGTTTTTGCGTGTTCAGATTTTCCATAACACCTTTATTTTACCAAAAAACTGGTAAGATTTCTCCCACCAGTCTCCAAAATATGAATATCAATCAACCTTCATTTCTGACGAACTAAAGGAACTACCCAAGGAATTTCCCAATCTCTAGTTAAAACAAAACCTTAGCTTGCGTCTCTTGAATACCATCAACTACCAAGCCAACAGTTTCTAACTTGGCCTTGAGATCAGCAATGTCAGCTTTACCATCAATTTGGATTTCATTGACAACCTTACCATCCTTAGCCCCAGCAATTACTGTCCGACGGATATTGAGACCTTCTTTGGTAATAGTGCTGACAATCTTTTCCAAAACGCCAACGCTATCATCAGCCAGAATACGGACACGCACCCCCTCTTCACCATAACCAGAGACTTCCAAGAAGGTACGGAAAATATCTTTATCGGTAATAATCCCTGAAACCACACCGTTTTCTTCGACCGGCAACACACCAACCTTGTGCGTCATCATCAGATAGATGGCATCTTCTACGCTGGCAAAGGGCGACACAGTTACCACATCCTTGATCATGATATCACGAATCTTGGTCTTGTTGAGCAGGTAATTCATTTCATAAATAGACAGACTGGTTGCCTTAGATGGACTGTTCTCAGCCATGGTTCCAGCCGTCACAATCCCTACTAATTTATCATTTTCAATAACTGGCAAACGGCGTAAGCCTTGTTCCCGCATGATATCCGCCGCATGGGCAACGGTCGTATCAGGTGATACATAGACAACCTTTCGGGTCATAAAATCTCTAACAGCCATAATCTATCAACCTCACTTAGACACTAAAAATTTAACAGAGCAGACCTTTCCTGCCCCCTATCGCAATCCTATTATATCATTTTTTTGAGAACGGTTTCAATATTTTCATGATTTTTTCAAATATTTCTGTTATAAAAACCTGCCAAAGAACCCCAGTAATGCTTTGCAGCGGATTCTAAGAATCAACTTTTTATCATAGCTAGTCATATCTCCTTTGAAAATCAAAACCATAAGCCGTTGCAGATAGAACACGCCCATAAGACAGGGCAAAAAAGATAGCCCTATCTAGAATCTTAAATGACCCTTCGGCAGGAGGCATCCTATTTGCTTAACCTTTGATGGTTTTGTACCTTCTTTCAGCTCACCATAGTTTAAAGCTCAGGTTATCCATTCCAGAAACCTCAAGAGGCCTCCTAAAACTTTTGAGCTGCCTACAACCTGTCTATCTTTGAGCATTTAAAAGAGATAAGGAATGTTTCCCTACCTCTTCTAATCTAAATATTTTAGTCATCAAGGTCCACATTGTGATAAACCTTTTGCACATCCTCATCATCTTCCAGAACATCAATTAAGCCTTGGAAAACATCCAAATCTTCACCAGACAAGGTAACTTCTGACTGAGGAATCATTTCTAATTCGGTCACTTGGAATTCTTCCACACCATTGGCACGCAGGGCTTCCATGCCCTTATGAAGATCTGTTGGAGCTGTATAAACAGTGATGCTACCATCTTCTGCTTCGACATCATCAACATCAACATCAGCTTCAAGAAGGGTTTCAAAAATACTGTCCGCATCATCCCCCTTGAAAACAATGACTCCTTTGCGGTCAAACATATAAGAAACAGAGCCAGAAGCTCCCATGTTTCCACCATTCTTACCAAAAGCGGAGCGAACATTAGCTGCTGTCCGATTAACATTTGATGTAAGAGTATCAACAATAATCATTGAACCATTTGGCCCAAAACCTTCGTAACGCCCTTCAACAAAGGTTTCATCAGTATTTCCTTTAGCCTTGTCAATCGCCTTATCAATAACGTGTTTAGGTACTTGCGCTTGCTTAGCCCGTTCCAAAACAAATTTCAAGGCTGAATTAGATTCTGGATCTGGTTCCCCTTGTTTAGCAGCTGCATAAATTTCAACACCAAACTTAGCATAAACCTTTGAGTTAGCACCATCTTTAGCCGTTTTTTTTGCAACAATATTGGCCCATTTACGTCCCATGGGTAAGTCTCCTTTTATCAATTTTGATTTATCCAGTAAAGCTGAAATTCAAAGTTAGAAAATCAGCTAAATCCTAAGTTATTATAGCAAGTCAGCCCCTAAAAATCAAGGTAGAAAAGAAGGCTGGAAAGTTAAGCAATCTTCTTTCTATTACCACAAGACGATTAGTTAGTGGGAGAGGCTTTTATATAATAATGCTTTTTTAGGTACTTTTTTCACTAAGTCATCGGCAATTAGCTGCCATTATTTATTATAAAGAAGCGAAGGATTTCAACAGCAGTGTTTTTCTAACAAGTCTATTATATACAATTACATCTACTCATCCTTCTGATCTACCTCTATTCTAGCTCTTTCAAACACAAAACAGTCTGATTCTTTGGTATTCAAAAAATCAGACTGTCCTTTTAATATTTTTTGATTTTCATTCCTTATTCATTAGGAATACTTCACTAACTTTTATTGCTTTTTATTCCAGCGACTTGCTGTACTGGTCGACTGCTAAAAGTGCATGGGCAACATCACCAGCACTGATTTCAAACGGCATTTGATGGATTGTCTCACCTTCAATTGTCGCCTGTTTGCCGACCTTTAGAAGTTCAGAATCATCAACATTTTCTAAGTGTATCTCTTCTAAAGTGGTTGGCATTCCAATAGCTCTATAGAAATGAATATATTTGTCAATTTCTTCTTTTGGACGGTTTTCAAGGAAAAGCTGTGTCAATGTTCCATAAGCAACTTTTTCACCATGTGTTAGATGATGAATATCTCCTTCTAGGGCTGTAAATCCATTATGAATGGCATGAGCAGCAGCCAAGCCTCCGCTTTCAAATCCTAGACCACTTAATAAAGTATTGGCTTCAATGACATTCTCAAGAGCCTTAGTCACTACTTTGGCTTTACAAGCTGATAAGGCCTGCAAACCATCAGCGAATAAAGTTTCTTCACAAGATCTAGCAATTGCAAGACTGGCTAAACTTTGTCCGGCACCAGCCATGGTCTGGCCATTTTTTTGGAGCACGGCTCTTGCCTCTACCCAGGTTGCCAAGCCATCAGCAATTCCTGAAGCCAACAACCGTACGGGTGCCTTGCTGATAACAGCCGTATCTACCAAAACTAAATCAGGATTTTTTGAATAAAAGATATATTTTTCAAACGCTCCTTCTTCTGTGTAAATAACTGATAAGGCTGAAGTTGGAGCATCTGTGGACGCTACGGTCGGAGCAATGACAACAGGTATTTCTAGGATATCTGCAATTGCCTTTGCACTGTCAATCGTCTTGCCTCCGCCAAGGCCGATAATCAAATCATTCTTGTTTTCTTCTGCAATTGAGACAACTCGGTCAATTTCTTTTGTCGAAGCTTCTCCATTAAAAGGAACATATTTTACAAGCAGGCCTTCTTGATTAAGATAAGTTTCAAACTGCTGTCCAATAATCTGATAAACAGTCTCGTCAGAAAGTAGAATTGGGCGACTTCCTAAATTGATAATGGCCTTTGGATTATTAAATAAGGCATTTTCTCCCTGAATATAGCGAGAGGGACTGGCAAAAATTCTCATCGTAGGATCTCCTTTTATCTCAAAAATTTTTAAATACTATAATACTATATAGTTGAACGTCCTTGGGTACTTTCCCAATCCGCAGTAAAATCATCAACTGCCTTTTGAATAGACGGATTGGCAAAACCAGCAGCAAAGATATCTGCTCCAGCGGTAACAGCTTGAGCACCGGCAGCTAGAGCTTTGGTCATTTGAGAAACATTTTTAAAGCTTGCGGCTAAAATTTTTGTAGTGGCTTGTTTACGCTCAATAGCCAAAGCAAGCTGACTGATTACCTCAACTGGATCTGTATTAAGATTTTCCATACGATTGTAATAAGGTGCTAAATAATCTGCTCCAGCTTCAATGGCCAAAAGGCCTTGAAAAACAGTATAAATAGCCGTTGCTGTAATTTGAAACCCTTCTTTTTTAAGCTGCTTAATAGCTGTCAGACCTTCTGGAGAAACAGGTATTTTAATATAGAGATTGCCTCCAAGTGTATCTCGAAGTTTATGAGCATCTTTGATGATACCTTCCACATCTTCTGCAACAACTTGAGCATGAAGACTTGGTTCTTCGCCAACAATAGCACGAACCTTTTTCATCTGTTCGAAAAAGTCAATCTCCCCTTCTTTTTTAGCGATAGATGGGTTGGATGTCACACCGGCTAATGGCAAGATGGCAGCCCATTTTTTAATCTCCTCTAAGTTGAGTGTGTCAAGCATAAATTCCATTTTCTTTTCCTCTTTTTCTTAAAATGCGTGTTCTGTCCGTGCAATAATATCATCTTGAGTTGCTTTAGAAAGAACATTGAAGAAGGCTGAATAACCTGCAACACGAACAATCAAATCACGATGTTTTTCAGGATATTTCTGAGCGTCAATCAAAGTCTCGCGGGAAACCACATTATACTGGATATGATAGCCGTGAAGACGGTTGAAGAAGGTTCGAAGCAGAGCAATAAGTTTTTGTTTGTCCTCTTCTTTTGCTAGGGTTTGTGGATTTACTTTTTGATTGAGAAGAACTCCGCCGACAATTTCATCCGTTGGTAATTTAGAAACAGATTTAAGCACAGATGTTGGACCATTCTTATCCATATTGTGGGATGGCGAGCAGCCTTCAGCAAGCGGTGTTCCGGCATGACGGCCATCAGGAGTGGCTAAAGTTCCGCGGCCCTGTCCAACATTGGCTGAGATAGAAGATGTTCCTGAATAACGGATACCGCCGATTGGACCACGACCATAGCGTGTATTAGGGTATTTAGCAATTTCATCAACATAAACATCATAGCAATCACATACCAATTGGTCTGCGTAATCATTGTCATTACCGTATTTAGGAGCTTCATTAATAAGCATTTGACGGATTTCTTCACCGTGCTTACCAGCATAATCTGATTGAAGAGCTTCCCAAAGTTCAGCCGTTGTTAAACGTTTTTCTTCAAAGACCAATTTCTTAACAGCAGCCAGAGAGTCAGAAAGATTAGCGATACCAACTTGAAGTCCAGAAATGTAGTCATAGACTGCACCGCCTTCTTTCAAATGCTTACCACGACCGATACAGTCATCAGTCAAAGCTGAACAAAGAATATCTGGAACCTCACGTTCAAGACTTAGGTCAATGCTATTTTCTACAATGACACTCATCCGCGTCAAATAACGAAGGGTCTTATCCCAAGCAGTCTTGAGTTCTTCATAGGACTTCATGTTGACAAAGCGACCAAATTCTGGGGCAAAGCGTTTGCCGGAAGCTGGATCAATACCATTATTCATAGTAATGAGCAATACTTTAGGAAAGTTCATATAACTCATACCAGTACAGCGATAGCCCCATTTACCAGGAACTGCCGTTTCCACACAGCCAATTGCTGAATAATCATAAGCATCTTCTTCTGTTACACCCTTGTTGATAAAAGACGGAATGATGATTTCATCATTGTTAAAGGCTGGCATACCAAAGCCTAGTTTCATCACTTCAATAGCTTCATTCATGAAATCTGGATCAAGTCCAGCATGGTAACGAACCGTCAAGTTAGGCTGCGGCAAATGTGTTTGGGCAACTGATTTCAAAACAAGGAAAGACAAAGGGTTAACCGCATCTTTTTTATCACGTGTCTGACCGCCGATAGTGACATTTTGATAAAGCGGTGAGCCCGCAGATGAGAAGGTGTGGGCTTGGCTGCGCACTTTATTAATCGTCAGTGTCTTAATCCAAAGATTGGTTAAGCGCTCAACAATTGACTCTTCAGTTTCACGACCTGCTTCTATATCTGCCTTCATATATGGATACATATATTGGTCAAAACGACCGTAGGAAAGAGAGTGACCATTTGATTCAATCTGAAGAATACATTGGATAAACCAGACAGACTGCACAGCTTCTGCAAAGTTTCTAGCTGGATGGTAAGGTACGTGTTCACAAATCGCTGCAATGTCAAGCAGTTCTTTGCGGCGCTTAGCATTAGCTGTCTCTGCCATTTCTTTTGCCAAAGCTGCAAAACGCTCTGCATAAGTCTTGACAGCCTCTATTGTAATCAAGATAGAATCATAAAAATGGTATTTATCAATGCTGGCTGGATCTGTCAAATCAAGATTGGCCTTAGCTTCACGCGTACGCTTTTCAAAACCGATAAGTCCTTGTTCAAGTAGTTTTTGATAATTGACAGCCAAATGAGCATCTCCGGAATTCATCTTACCTTCCATGCCGAAGAAACCTGTTTCCATATACACCTGCACTTCATCCGGAAGCATAGCACTTGCTCGAGCACGCAAGTTATTATTTTCCCAGAAAGGAGCAATTTCACGAATTTGCTTTTTGGTTTCTTCTGTAATGTAGAAAACATCCCCATCACGCTTTTCAAAAAGATCCAGTTCGTTTAAAACAAATTCAAGGGTGTATTCAGGGAAGATTGGTGCGTCTTTATCACTAGAAGCTTGGTTGCCAACAATCAAAGTTTCATCATCAATATAGAGGGACATTTTTTCCAAGATATTTTTAAGCATGTAAGCACGCTTAAGAACATTTGGTTTTTCCTGATGTTCTTTATAAGCTTCAGTAGCAAGAAGGGCACGTTCTGCATCAATGTAAGGCTTCTTGTCAAGAACCTTATCACGGTAGTTATACATGCGTTCTGTTAAATAACCAAAGTGTTTTTGAGAATTTTTTTGAACATCATTGGTATATTTTTGAGTTAAAAGTTGAACTGTCATTTCCTCCTCCTTTTTATGTTCGTAATATAATAGATTTCTTTCGTAACTATAATAACAGTATCTTTTCCAAAATGCAATTGTTTTTCGTAAAATTCAATTGTTTTTTAAAAGAGTCAGTTTTTGCAAATGAGACTACTGACCCTTTATTACTTTTTATTCAGATTTTACAGCTTCAAGTTCAGCATTGTAGGTAATTCTATCTTGTATTTTAAAGAATGGGAAATAGATGAGAGTTGATAATACCAAGATTACGATCTGAATGACAGCGCCTTGCCATCCTGCAACCGTAAAGCCTGAGATAATGGCAGGTATTCTCCAAGGCAGGGTAACACCTAAGAAAGGTTGCATAAAGCCAATAGCAATTGAAGCATAATCAATCAAGGCTGCAATAATAGGAACTAAGATAAATGGCAGGAACACAGCTGGATTCAAGACAATAAGAAAAACAAAGACAAAACGATCTTTTGAAAATTTAACTCAATCAGCTTTTCCCCTCAACTAATCAGCAACAAGTTCCACTTTTTTTAAACCATATTTTTGACGAATATATTCTTCCAAGGCAAATAGATCGGAATCATAATCTTTAATACTGATTTGAACGATCCCCTCAGCTCTAGCACGATGCAACATGCGGCTGACTGTTGTTCGATAGATATCCATTTCTTTTGAAATCTTGTCCTGACTTTTGCCTTCAATATAATAAAGGTATGCTGTTTTGGCCAGCAAGCGTCTTCTTTCTTTATTCATAGCAGCCTTTCATTATTATTTTATTTTTAGTCCACCAACTTTAGATTAATATGATTCGCCTTTAAGTGCTCACGTAAAGTTTTCGAAACATCAGAATCTGTTATGACTTGCGAGACTTGGCTTAAAGCAAATTGATTGACCAAACTGCGTTTAGCAAATTTACTTGAATCTGTTAAGACAATTAACTCATCAGCTGATTTAGCCATATATTGAACAACCTCACAGCGCATCATGTCTTTTCCCATAAAACCTAAATGCTCATCAAAACCATCAGTGCCTACAAATAATTTTTCAACATGAAATGACTTGACCATCTCTTTTAACAAGGGGCCGACAGTGACTTCGGAATTAGGCTGATAATTGCCACCAAGCAAAATCACATGGCAAGAATCATACTTTCGAATATAAGTCGCAATAAAGCAAGAATTGGTAATGATTTTAACATTGCGTCTGTGTTGACAAATAGCTTCCGCTAATAAAGCACAGGTCGATCCTGATTCAATCATAATCGTTTCATTATCACTGACCATTTCAACTGCCTTTTCCGCAATGGCTTTTTTGATCTTATAATGATAAGAAAGTCTGACATTTAAATCATCACCGCTATTCAATACTGCATAACCATGCTCACGATGCAGCAAGCCTTTGCTTTCTAATTTGTCCAAATCTTTACGGATAGTTACTTTAGATACACCTAATTTTTCAGACAAGGTATTAACATCTATTTTTTTAACCTGAGAAACTAAATTAATAATGTCATCTAAACGTTTCATATAATCACCTCTGAGTTCATTTTATCAGATAAACAACAAAAAAGAAAACAAGTTAGGCTTTACGTTCGTAATTGTTTATGTTTCGTTTTTATGATAAACTAATGTTAAGACAAAAAGAAAGGTAAAACCATGACTAGTGAAAAAGGAATCATTTTCAATATTCAGCATTTCTCTATCCATGATGGCCCAGGCATTCGTACAACTGTTTTTTTAAAGGGCTGTCCCTTGCGATGCCCTTGGTGTTCCAATCCTGAATCTCAAAAACGTCAGCCCGAACAAATGCTGGATGCTGAAACAAAGCTTCCAACGATTATGGGAGAAGTAAAGACAGTGGACGATATTATATTTGAAGTAAAAAAAGATGTCGATTTTTATGAAGAATCCGGTGGCGGTCTTACTCTATCTGGCGGTGAGATTTTTGCACAGTTTGAATTTGCTAAAGCCATTCTCAAACGTGCTAAAGAAGAAGGGCTTCACACAGCCATTGAAACAACAGCTTTTGCCGAACACGAAAAATTTACTGACTTAATCCAATATGTTGATTTTATTTACACAGATTTAAAGCACTACAATACGATTCGTCATCGCAAGGTGACGGGTGTCAATAACAATCTTATTATTCAAAATATCAATTATGCCTTTACACACAATAAAACAATTGTTTTAAGAATTCCCGTTATTCCTGATTTCAATAACTCATTAGAGGATGCCAAACACTTTGCAAAACTATTTAATGATATTCAAGTGGACAAAGTTCAGCTGCTCCCTTTTCATCAATTTGGAGAAAATAAATATAAACTTCTAAACCGCAAATACGAAATGTCTGACTATACAGCTCTTCATCCAGAGGATCTTTATGATTACCAAGCTGTTTTTCTGAAACACGGCATTGACTGTTATTTTTAAAATGCAGAGCAAAAAACGCTGGAATATTCCAACGTTTTTTCATTTATCTTGCCTAAGGCTCAGTGCTCTCACTTGGTTAGTTCTGCTAGACCGATGGGGTTGCGTCCCAAGACGCGCTCGATGTCATTTGAAAGCCCAGCCTGTTCTCCTTTGGCAATGGCCGTATAAGTGGACACCCAAGCGTCATACTCCCAATCCTCTGCTGACCAAGCCTTGCGGGATTCGTAGGCTTCTTCGACCGTCTCTGGGACATAAGTGACCGTTTTCCCCAGACTTTGGCTGAGAATCCGAGCTATCTCGCCCATTGTCAGCTCTTCAGGCCCTGTCATATTCAAAGTTTGGTTGGCCCATTTACTTGGATTTTCTAAAATCTTGGCCAAGACCTGAGCAACATCTTGACGGGCCACCGCTGAAACTTTGCCATCTCCAGCAGGGCCCTTAATTTGACCATAGGCTCGACCCAATTCAACAAAGAAATCCAAGTAAAAATTATCACGAACAAAGGTATAGGTAAAGCCCTGCTCTTTGATATAATTTTCTGTCCCTGCATGGGTGCGGCTGAGCGTAAAAGTCGCATCAGGCTCAGCACCATAAAAAGAGGTATAGACAATCTGCTTGACTCCAGCCTTTTTGGCACTATCAATAAAAGCCTTATGCTCCTCTAATCTATCCATACTTTCACTAGCCGAGACCATGAGGAGAACATCCACACCAGCCAGGGCTTCTAATGTTTTTTGAGATCGATCGTAGGCCGATTGAAAAACAGGAACACCAGCAACCTTGGGAGCCCGCTCTGGGCGTCTGGCTAAATAACGCAAATCCATCTTTTTTCTGTCTAGTGCTTGAGCAACCAGACCGCCTAGATGGCCTGTCACCCCTGTTAAAGCAATAACCGTCATAGTTTGCCTCACTTTCTTTTTTCATTATAGCACGCCTCAGATAGTCTGTCCGTTTTTTAAGTTGCTAAAAGACCCCCACCTCATGGAGGCGAGAGTCTTCATAAACGAATTTATCAGCTCCAAAAACCTAGGCTTTAGAAATGACCAACTGTCCGTCTACCATATCGGCCTTAAGTGCTTTAACATCAAGATGATCAAGGTAGAAATCTGTTACCTTATCACGAATTTGGCCTTCAATAACCCGACGCAGAGGCCGAGCCCCCATGGCTTCATCGTAACCTTCCTCAATCAGGTAGGCCTTGGCTGCTTCGCTCACTTCCAATGTGATATTCTTTTTAGCCAGAGTGTGGTTAACTTCATCCAGCATAAGATCAACGATTTCTTTCAAATCTTCTTTCGAGAGGTGAGAGAACTCAATGACACCGTTGAAACGGTTGAGAAATTCTGGACGGAAGAATGGGGCCAATTTATCGCGCAGACTGAGTTCTTTACCATCCTCTTCTGAGGCAGCCCCAAAGCTATAACCAGCATTAGAGGTTGCGATAATCACAGTATTCTTGAAGTTGACGGTGTTACCTTGACCGTCAGTCAGACGGCCATCATCCAATACTTGCAAGAGCAGAGTAATAACTTGTGGATCAGCCTTTTCGATTTCATCTAGGAGGATAATGGAGTAAGGATTGCGGCGGACCCGTTCGGTCAAGGTATTGGCGTTATCATCGTAGCCTACATAGCCGGCAGTTGTCCCAATCAGCTTAGAAACGGCTGTTCGATCGCTGTACTCTGACATATCCAGACGGATAACCGCATCCTTGGTGCCAAACATATCCAAAGCCAATTGCTTAGCCAACTCAGTCTTACCGACACCAGTAGGTCCGACAAAAAGGAAGCTACCGATTGGACGATTTCCTTCGTCAAAGCCCGCACGGTTTCGGCGAATGGCCTTACTAACAGCCTGTACAGCTTCATCTTGGCCGATGACTTTACCTTTAAGGCGGCTGCCCATTTCTTTCAGGCGTTCAATATCAGAAGCACCCATTTGCGAAACAGGAATACCGGTCATACGCTCAACAGCTTGAGCAACATCATTAATAGTCGCCACAACCTTTTGATTTTCAGTGTGGTTATCGATTTGTTTTTGCAACTCATCGATCTTAACCTTTTCAGCCAAAGCTGCTTCATAATCTTCCTTATCAGCCGCGGCTTGCTGACGATCACGCGCCTTAGCTATATCAGCTTCTAGGGTTTTAACATCGGTCGCTGGATGTTGAGCTGCCAAGTGAGCTGCAGTGACATCAATCAAATCAATAGCCTTATCAGGCAGGGCCCTTTGTGGCATATATTGAATAGAGTAATCTACCGCAGCCTTCAAGACCTTATCTGGTAATTCCACATTATGGTGTTGTTCATAGAGAGGTCTAATGCCTCTCAAAATAGCAAAAGTGTCTTCTGCCGAAGGAGCATTAACCTTGACCTCATTGAAACGGCGAGCCAAAGCCGCATTCTTCAAAATGGTGTTGCGGTATTCATCTTGGGTTGTTGCCCCAATAACCGTCAGCTCGCCACGAGAGAGGGCGGGTTTGATAATGTCGGCCAAACCCTTTGAACCTTGACCGTCACCAGTACTACCAGCTCCGAGGATTTGATGAATTTCATCAAAGAAGAGAATAATATTTCCAGCAGTCTTGACCTCATCTATCAGTTTTTGGATATTTTCTTCAAAGGCCCCCCGATATTGGGTACCAGCTTCCAAACCAGAAATATCGATAGAGATGATTTCCTTATTCTTGATTGACGCTGGAACATCCCCAGCGACAATGGCTTGAGCCAAGCCTTCGACAACCGCAGTCTTACCAACACCGGCATCCCCCACCAAAACGGGATTATTCTTAGTCCGGCGAGCCAAGATTTCAGCCGTATCCTGAATTTCTTGATTCCGCCCGATTACAGGATCCAGCTTACCCTGACGAGCTTCCTCAGTCAAGTTACGGCCCAATTTAGCCAAAATACCATCCTGTTTGAGCTGACCTTTGCCAGCTTGAGCAGATTCTTCTTGCACCGCTTCTTGATTAGGCAGGTGACCGGTTTGACGGTAATAGTTAAATTCTTCAGGAGTGACTTCCCGGCCATTGATACGATATCGGCGAGTTTCCGAATTGAAACCACCCATATTCCCCATCAGTTGATTGAAAATATCATCCATATTATTAAATCCAAAATTGTTGTTCATAGCTTTACCTCTTCTACTTTTCTATTTAAATTTTTGACCATTACTGACCTTTAGCTGAAAAATTTTTCAGAACAGCTAGCTCTACGAGTAAAGCACTGTTCTGACCTTTATATAAAAAATAAAAAGCCAAATCTAATTTTTTAGCTGCCAGCTTCTTCATCAGGGCTCTCCTCTCATCTCCTAACCCTGTGATACTAATATACCACTTTGGTCAGTAAAGGTCAATAGTTTTTCTGACTTTTTTTGACCTTTTTTATCAATTCCATCAAATTAAGAATAATTGCACTAATACCTTAAATAGCCACAAGAAAGTTATTTATAAATATGTCATTTTATATTTTAATAATATCTACAATTTACAATTCTTTATCATTTTAAAATTTTTCAGGAAATCGATTCCAAAAAATGCTAGAATAATCTAAAAATTATTTTAAAGTGAGGGTATTTTCTATGGAAAAACAAACACGCTTCAAACTGCATAAAGTCAAAAAACACTGGGTGACTATCGCGGTAACTGCAACAGCTGCTACAGCACTTTTTGCAGTGGGCAGTCAAGCCAGCGCTGACCAAGTGGCACCAGCTCCTCAAGAACAGGCAGCTGCTCAGCAAAACACACCAGCCAATCAGGCTGGTGATCAAAAAGCAGAACAGGCACCTGTTGTGCAGCAAGAAACTCCAGTAGCCGAACAAAAACAAGCTCAAGACACACCTGAGGTGGCTCCAAACCAAGACGAAACGGGCGGTGACCAAGGTCAGCCTGGAGAAGTTAAGCAAGCCGCTGAACAAAACGACAAGGCAACTGATAATCAAGATATCCAAGCTAATAATAAACAAGCCGATGCCCAAAATGGCCAAGCAGCTGAGAAACAAGAGGGGCAAGCTGCCAATCAAGCGGCTGATAAAAATAACCAAGCAGCCCAAAAGCCAGAAGCACAAGGCAACAATCAGGCAGAACAAGCAGCAACTCCGGCTCAGCCTGCTGATCTAGCTATCCAAGCGCCACACAACAGCCGAGCTGCCAATTCCTTCAATGAAGAAAACGGTCAGTGGTACTTCCTCGATGCCAACAAACAAAAGGTGACTGGCTGGCAGACCATCGATGGCAAAAAGTTTTACTTCAATCAAGATGGCAGCCAAGTTAGGGGAAATATTGCTGAGAACAATGGCAAAATCTATTATCTTGATAAGGACAACGGACAAGTCATTACTGACAAAATTGGGATTACCCCTGATTCTAAAGCCTATTACTTTGCTGAAGACGGTAGTCGACTAGATGTCACTGGTTTACACGAAGTTAATGGGAAGACCTATTATTTCAACGATGATTTCAGTATTGCCGACAGCAAGGGTTTCTCTGGCTGGCAGACCATCGATAACAAACAAGTTTATTTCAATAAGGGCTACCAAGTAACAGATGGCTTTGCGGACATTGACGGGAAGACTTACTATTTTGATGAAAACGGTAATGTAAACCGCACAGGTGGACTCAGAAAAATTCAGAGTTCCCGTTACTACTTCGACAGCCAAGACGGTACACTCTTTAAGAAGCAATTTGTCCCTCACATTGATGAAGACTCAGGACAACTCGTTTACTACTATGCTGACGAAAACGGACGATTAGTTTATGGTTATCAGACGATTGACGGTCTGAATTACTACTTTAAACAAGACGGCCGTCAGCTCAAAGGAATCGGTTATGATAAGTATGGAAAAGCTATCGTCACAGATAAAGATACAGGTATTATCCTAGAAGGAGAAGCAGCCAGAACAGCTCAGTACCGTGACCAAGTCAGCAGAACCTTCACCAAAGGCCAGTCTGATATTATCTATTATGATGAAAACGGCAATACTGTCAGCAACCGTTTTGTCTATGATAAAGACTATCCAACTAACATCAAGCGAAGTGCCCATCAAACAGGCTGGCTCTATATTGGAGAAGATGGCAAAGCCGTTAAAGGCGATCAGCTTATCGACGGAGTGCTCTATCACTTTGACAAAAAGTACGGCGGACAATATAAAAATACCGTCTATCACCAGCAAGAACAAGGCTTAGACGGCAGTGCTGCCGGCTACTACTATCTTGACAGCAATGGCCGTCCTGTAAAAAATGCCTTTATTCAAGTGAATACCGAAGACTATCAGGGCTATTACTATGCTAACGAAGATGGACAACTGGCTGAAGGCTGGAAAACCATTGATGGTAAAACCTACTACTTCGCTAAACCAGAAGACACAACATACTATTATGATCATCGGACTAGATTTGGACAGATTAAGGGGCAAATGCTGATCATCGATGGTGCCAAATATTACTTTGACCCAAATACTGGTGAGCTGGTAAAAAATAAAACAGTAACTATTGATAAAAACAATAATCCTTCAGAGCCTCTGGGATATCCGAAGATAGAAACAGTAACTGTTGATGGAAAAGATTACACCCTAGGACAGGATGGCAAAGCCCAGGAAAACTACGGTTTTATTACCAAGGAAGATGGCAAAACTTATTATCAACTAGAAGATGGCAACTATGCCAAGGGCTTAATCGTTATCGATCATAAAAATTATTATTTCGATAAAGAAACAGGGGAAATGGTAAAAAATAAAATTATTTTGGACGAAGACCACGCTCTCTACGGTTTCCAGGGTAGTCGCTACTACAGCACCTATTACTTTGGCAAAGATGGCTATGGGGTTAAAGGTTTCCAAACTATCGATGGCAAACGCTATTACTTTGGAGATGGCGGTCAATCTGTTTCCAGCAATTATCCACGCCCTATCTATGTAGAAGATGATCTTTACTATATCAAGAATGACCAAGTAGTCACAGACACCTTAGTGCAGTATGGCCTCGCATCATTTGGCTATAATCCATCTTATAATAATCAGGTTGGCTACTTTGGTGCTGATGGTAAACTGCAACAAGGTTGGTATGAAAAAGATGGCAAAACCTACTATACCGTAGAACCCGAAAATGCAGATATCTATCAGCCGTCATACACACGTGCAAACGGAGTTCACGGCGTTGATCAGGATGTCTATGGTTTTGATAAAGACAGCGGAGAACTCAAGCCAAGCGGTTGGTATCAAGCATACCCAGATAGAAATGAGTGGCGCTATCTAGATGCCAATGGAAAAGTCCTGACCGGCTGGCAGGTAATTGATGGCAAAACCTACTACTTCAGTCTTGGTCATATTGATAAGGGTGTCGGTGACGAATATAAGCGCCTGCAATTTACAGAAAGCACTGGTATCCAAGTCAAGGGAGAATTGGTCGACATTGATGGCAATCAGTACTACTTCGACCCTGACTCTGGTGAACTTTGGGTCAATCGCACACTGGACTACGAGGGACATACCTACCAACTTGACGATAAAGGGAAAGCTACTTTAATTCATTAATCCTCACCAAAAAGAAAAGAGGCTGAGACAAAAGTTCTCAGCCTTATTTATTTGGTCAATTTTATTTGCTAGGCACAGTGGTTGGGAGTAAAACTTGTTGGCTGTGCCAGCTTAGTCTTACCCCTGCACAGTTCATTAGGTGCTTTAGCACCAATGAACCACTGCTGGTTGGATAGCCTTATCTTGGAGCGCCTGAAAATAAGAATATGCCCCCTTAAACAGTTCACTGGACTGTTTAACTACTCTACAAGTGATAGCTCCAACAGTTTGGGGAACTGTTGGAGGTTATCTAATATCATGAACTTTGTTCATCATATTTCCGGTCTCCCAGATCTTTGGAGCTATGCGGAGGTGGTAGTGAAACGGTCTGGCAGATCGTTTCAGGTCGAACGCCTAGAAATAAAAGAGCGGAGAGAAATCAAATTCTTGAAATGATTAATTTCTGTCCCACTCTCCTTTTTTATATACTCACTATAGGCAATACCGTTCAATAGCACGGCTAACAAAATCAGCAGTTCCTGCTCCGCCAGCTTGATCAATGGTTTGACTGAAACGATTATCAGTCGCATACATCTTCCCAAGTCCGGCTAAGATTTCTGGGCTACAAGGGTAGAAATGCTCTGAGATATAATCCTGCAGGAGCTTAACTTGGGCTTGAACCTTATCATCAACGACATCCAAATCTTTCAGGCGTCCAAATTCAGCCATGATAGCCAACATCTCATCAGTCACTTGGGCAAAAGCCTCCTTATCCGTCTTGGCCTCAAAAGTTTGATAAGCCTGAGTATCACCCCAACGCTCCTTAGCTTCAGTCTCAAGGGCTTGCAGCTGAGACTTATCATAAGCGGTAAATGTCATCGTATCTCCTCCTTCTTGCAGACGACGAGCATGAGCTAAAACGCCTTCCAAATGTGCCTTCTTGGCCTCCAAAAGAGCTATCTGCTTGGTCAAAGCTACCTTGCGGTCATAACTCGGACTATCCACAATCTTCTTAATGGTTTTGAGAGGAAATTCCAGCTCCCGAAACAGCAAGATTTCCTGAAGGCGCTCTATCGCCTCATGATCATAATAGCGATAGCCATTCTCAGCCACCTGACTGGGCTTGAGCAGATCGATCTCATCATAATAATGCAGCGTGCGCACACTGATACCCGACAGCTGACTCATCTCCTTAACGGTCTTCATAGGAACCTCCTCTCTACTGAGGATACTAAGCTCTTACACTCCAAGATCTTAACAAGCCCGACAAAAGTAATCAAACACTTAGAAAGACTTAGCTATGTTCACAGAAGTGTAGGCTCTGTTCACCTCAACTATGAGTATAGACCATGACGTGACGTGAGGGTCAAGGGGGAAGAAGGAAAAATCTCCAAAAAAATTTGGAGATTAGATTTAGTAATGATCTCGTAGTGAAATGAAAGTGACACCATCATCTTCAATTAGATAAACGAGACGATTTTCAGCATCAATTCGTCTTGACCATGCTCCTTGATAGTCGTGCCTTAAGGGTTCAGGCTTACCGATTCCTTCAAAAGGAGAACGTTGAACATCTTTTAAAATCCTATTAATGCGCTTGAGTGTCTTTTTATCCTGATTCTGCCAATAACAGTAATCTCTCCACGCAGAATCTGTAAATTTCATAGGCATAACTAATCCTCAATCTCATGAACTTCAACCTGACCCGCTCTTGCTTGAGCAAGCCCTTCAATAATCTTATCCGAAAGATATTTATTTTGTGAAATTCGAAGGGTCTCCTGAATACTGTCCCACTCACTTTTTGAAAGAACAACGATATCTTCATCAGGATTTTTATTAACAACTATAAGCGGTTCAAATTCATTATTGACCTTTTTCATATAGTCTTTGAGATTATTACGAAAAGTTGAATAAACGACTGCTTCCATGATAAAACCTCACTAATTCCTAATATTTAACCACAGTATAAAATAAAAGAAAAAACTTGTCAATAAATTGTACAAGTTTTCATATATAAATCCTTATCTATTAAATGTTTTCCATCGTGGTATATAAAACTAGTGATGAGACTGGAAAAATCTCAGCCTCATCTCAACTTTAGCTTTCCTAATCAACTTGATTGATAAAATCGTTGTTGTAATCTACATTTTCTGATTTATAATTACTCAGAAATTCTTCCAACTGTTCTCTTTCTCCACTTCCATTTGTTGCAAAGCGTTTTATTGGAATACCATATTTCTCTAAAATTTTATTTTTCATAGAATCTCGTTTAGCTTGGTCAGAACCTAGTGTATGATACTTATAGCCATCAACTTCTATTGCTAAAATTGGCTGTTTAGTTAGCGCATTAAACAGTAAAAAATCTAAGTGAGTGTTGCCATGACTAGCATACTGTCTCTCTCTATCATTCATAAGTGAGAAATTTTTAACTAATTTATTTAATGGATAATGTGACAATACACCTAATGTAGGATAATCAATTAATAAATCTTGTAACAAAGCAAACATTAAATTTTCTGAATCAAATCGTGATATTTTTGCTCTGCTCTTCAAATATTCTTTTCTTCTTTCCTCATATTGCTTATAAAGGTAATCAAAAATCGAACAAATTTGACTGTCTTTTACATCAAAATTTTGATACTTTATGTAACCAAGCAGATCACTGATATTTTTCCCAGATTTCTGCTTATTTCCAGAAGTAACTAAAATTAACTTATTCTTAGCTCGAGAAATAGCAACATTCAAAAGATGAGGATCATCAGTAAAACGAGTAATTTGGTTATCAACTGTGGTAATAATCATTGTATCATCCTCACGTCCTTGAAATTTATGCACAGTATCGCTTGAGTAAGTATTTAACTGTTGTCTTAAAAGATTAACTTGATTTCTGTAAGGTGCTATAATCCCTGTATTGTTGGCGTTTAAATGATATTTATCAATAATTTCTTGTTTAATAATATCTAATTCTCTCTGATTGGTATGTTGACGAGCATGATTTCCCTCAACTGATTTATGAACTATTAAAACATCCGTCTCATTATGATCCTCAGTCATTGCTAAAAGTTCCCCGTTATAAAACTTTTGATTACAAAATTGAATAATCTTAGGATGACATCGATAATGTTCTTGGAGTAATGTCTGTTTTGCTTCTGGAAAAAGAGAAATCATAGTTTCAAGAAAACTGTTTTTAAAACTATAAGTCGGTCCAATACGATACTCTTTCCTAATCTTCTCGGTTTTATCTCTCATTTCCTTCGTAACAATATTTGATAACTGCTGACTATCTCCTACCACAACTACATTTTTTGCACAAGAAAGTGCCAACGCACCTGTTACAATATCAACTTGGGAAGCTTCGTCTATAATCAAGTAATCATAAATAATATCTTTGTTCAAACTGGACTTGGCTGAAAAGGTTGTACTTAAAACAATCGGATAATCTTTCAAAAATTGCTTAGAACCTTTAAAATATTTCAACTCATCTTGAGTAAATACTTGACGTGCTTCACCAGCTTTATATTTTTTGGATAAGAAAGATTTTAATACCGATTTTGATTCTCCAATTAATAATTCAAGCCTTTCATCACCATTAGACTTATTATATTTGTCTTCTAAAATTCTTAATTCACTATTTAACTCTTTAATTTTTTGCTCATAAAAATGTTTTTGAACAGTTGCCGTTAGCTCTGAATACTCTTGCTCGTAAAATGACCAATCTCGAATCTTGTATTTAAAATAGCTCTTTATCTTAAAAAATAATCCAAGCTTTTTGTCTGAATTATAATGGTTCTCACAATCTGCTAATAAATCAAGAAATTTTTGAGCTGAAATACTACTTAGTTCAATATCTGAAAAATGATTTAATTTTAAAAAATCTTTGAAATGTTCATACTCAATTTCTATAGTAGATATTTCATATTTTAATGCAGCAATTCGTTCTCTATTCTCAAAAAGTTTTGCTAACACATTAAAATCGCTATATTTACTATTTTCCTCTATTGCTACTTCTGGTAAGTAATTTGGATAAACTTCTAATTGTTCCTCCATAAAACGACTCTTATTTTCTGCTTTCCCTAAAAAAGCTGATAAAAAATCTAATCTATAATCTGATTCCTCAAGCTTTTCTCGAATATTTTCAATAGCTGAATTATTGTTTGAAACAACAAGGGCAGTTTTTTCTTGGAGAATAATATTGGAAAGTATATTTAAGATAGTCTGTGTTTTTCCTGTTCCAGGTGGCCCTTGAATAATACTAATTTGATTCTCCATCGCATTTTTAGTTGCTTCACGCTGACTTCTATTACAACCAAATGGGAAAATTAAATTTTCTACATTTCTACACTGATGCTCTAACTTAGGATTTAAAAAATTGGAAAGAACTGTATCTTTTGACAAAAAGTTAATCTTTTTATAATAGTTTTCTAAAAGACTTGTTTCATCACTCTTTATTTCACTCAACTTAGACAACTCTTTTAAATAATTAAATACTTTACCTGCTTCTTCATTCTTAAAAAAAGACTCTTCAACTTGTAAATCTGCTTCATCTACTATGGCTTTTTTATTAGAATTAGTAAATGTAAAAAGAATTTTAGCTTTATTACCACATATATATCGCTTTACAACAGATACATTATTATAAAAATTATACCCTCTTCTAGCATATCTTAAGTTGTCCGTACTTAACTCACCGTAATATCTATAAATCTCAATATTTTGACTATTGTATGAATAGGACTCTCCATTAGTATGAGTTACTAAAATTCTTCCATCACTTTCAAACTTATAATCCAAAACCTGAGAAGTTTTATCTTTACCTTTGATAAATATTAGACTATTTAAATCTTCTTTCATGATTTCATCACCACTATCAATTTTATATCACTATAGCATAATTAATTAATTTACTTACTATACAAACCAATTTTTTTTATAATAATCGGCACCCGCCCCCAGTTTTGTTCCTGAATATCTAGGCTGCCTAGTTGATAAACTCTGTCAGCTTGCTGGGTCATGGCATCCCACGGTTTGGCACCGATACGAGTGATAATCTCCGCAGATTTTTTCACGGACTTGAGATGTTGCTGGCCTTTATGCGTGAAGCCCAAGACATGAATAGCCTCTGGTAAGGCTGTTTCTTTAGCATTGACCAAAATATAGGTCAGGATACGTCGCACCCGTGCCTTAGTGTAGCGTTTAGTCGCCACCTTATCCACCAAATCATCAAAGTTAACCGCCGTCTTAACAGCCTCTTTGATTCGGCTAGCCAGTTCCTCATTGACCTGAAAAATAGCAGTCAGATCAAGATTTGTCATAATTTGATACTTGAGTAGAGGAAAATAATTCGCCCAATTGACCTTCGTTGCCTGCTCTAAGAGCTGAGGAGCAGGCATAGTTTTCCCTAAAAACTCTCGATCATTCAAATGTTTACGAATAGCAGTGGCTGAGGCAATTTGCTCTCGCTTGCTGTCGGAATGATAGCCTGCTCCAATGCGCGAAATAGGCGCTAGTTTGATACCGTAGGCTGCGCAAGCCTTGGCATAAGCTAGACCCAGAATATGATTAGGAGTATTTCCAGAAAAATCTACACCTGCAAACTTTTCCCACATGTTCTGGGTCTTCTGGGGATAAGACAGACTGTCAGGTAACTGGGAAAGAAAGGTCTCCATCTCAGCCCCCTTAGCTGCATAAGTATCTGAAATAGCTTGATAATCCAAAGTTTCCTCAGTTCCAAAGACCAGCTGATCAATGCCCAATCGTGCCAATATATCCACAGCCCCCTGAGCAAAATAATCTGCTGACTGAACCGACACCAAAAACGGCAGCTCAATCACTAAGTCAGCACCGTTTTCCAAAGCCATCTGCACCCTTGTCCACTTATCAATAAGGGCAGGCTCACCCCGCTGGACAAAATTACCAGACATAGCAATGATCTTGACGCCTTCTGCCTGATCCAACAGATACTTGTGCCCATTGTGAAAGGGATTGAATTCAGCGATAATGCCTGTTGTGGTCATGAGGTTCCCTCCATTTTAGCCTAAAATCCAGTTATCTAAAAAACAATAAAAAGATAGATCGGCTATCAAGATGATAGCTGATAAAAAGATAATTCCTGTGACACCATATCTAATAGGTTGCCGATATCTTTTATAAAAAGCATTAAATTTATCAATAAAGACATGATGTTTGTTGCACATAACAGCTAAAATCAGCAGGAAGAGCGGACTTTGGCTGATCAGTACCCAGAGAAAATTGTAAAGCAGCGATAAGAAAGTATCATTTACTTGACCAGACAAAGCTAGCACGGCTAAAAAAGTTGGATCCACGATAGCTGTATAAATCATGAAGACCGCTGCTGCGTAGATTCCCTTGCTATTCTTTTGACTATTTTGACTGTCCAAATCTTCTACTGCCAGCAGACGTTTGGTTCCCCAAGCCATTAAGACAGCAATAAGCACCAAATAAATCCAAACCCATACTCTATCAGGAAGTTGACCAAGGGCTTGTGCTAGATTCAATATCTCATTACCCAATATGAGTGATAAAATGAAACCCAGCAAAGCCGTTCCAAACAGGACTAAGCCACCAAAAAGATAGACTTTTTTAAGGGATAAACCCACTGCCTGCATGGTCATCAGCAATATCATGCCAACAGGATCAATGCCCGCTAGCGCCAAGCCTATGACAAAAGCCAAATTCTTCATAACTGTTCCTTCCTACTTCTCACACACAAAGAACCATCTTTTGCTTGTTTCAGTAGGCTCTTTGTCTTCAAAGTCAGCATAGACCTTAACTGTTTTGAAACCTGCTTGTTCAAGGAGGATGTCGTAGGTTAAAAGCTCATAGGTGCGCTCTTCGTGGACTTCGTCAAAGCGGATAAAGCGTCCATCCTCATCTTGGATGAAGAAAGTCAGCTCATGCACCACTGAATGTGGCGCTTCATCTTCGTAGCTGTCCCAAACCATAGCAAAGTCTTCCGCATTTTCATGGTAAGCGTAGCCTGGAAAAACTTCATCTGTCTGATAGGTAGAATGCACATCAAAGATAAAAACACCACCGTCATTGAGATGAGCGTAAATCTGCGCAAAGACATCACCCACATCTACCTCATCTTCCATGTAGCAGATAGAGTCCGAATAGCAAGTCACCATATCAAAGATTCCGACAGGCGATAAATCCAGCATATTCCCCTGAATAAAGGGAATGTCAAGATGGGCAGACTGGGCACGTTTACGGGCTAAGTTCAGCATCTCGTCACTCAAGTCCAGCCCTGTCACATCGAATCCTGCCTGTTTAAAACGAATGGACTGAATCCCCGTCCCACAAGCCAATTCTAGGAGTTTGGCATTTTTTGTTTTTGGAAAATGGCGCAGCGAAAAGTCCGTCCATTGATCATAAAGTGAATCCTCCATGATACTGTCATAGACTCTCGCAAAAGTTTCATAAGTTGTCATATCTCTTATCCCTATTCTAAAAAAGCAGTCTCAGCGACTGCTCATTGTTATCCAAGATAGGCCGTCACATCCACCATCGGTGCTTCGTGCCAGAGTTTTTCCAGATTATAGTGGTCGCGCGCTTCTTCGGTAAAGATATGGACGACCACGTCATTGAGATCAAGGAGAACCCAACCGGTTTTGCTATCCCCTTCAATGTGGCTAGCATCACCACCAGCTTCCTTGACCTTTTCACGGATATTATCCGAAATAGCTTCTAACTGACGGCTGTTCATAGCACTCATGATGGCGAAATAATCTGTCAAACTGCTTAAACCAGCTAGATCAAGCACAACAATATCTTCAGCCCGCTTTTCATCAGCAGCTTTAACAACCAATTCTAAAAGTTCGTCTTTAGTCATTAATCTTTATTTCCTTTAATTAAATAGTCTCTCCAGAGGCAAAACCTGAGCAAAGCGGTCATGCCAAATCGTCTCATAGTAGTCAATCAAGATATTTGCTGGGATATCTGATGTCCCAAAGGTCGTCGTACCATGTTCCACCACAGCAACTTCATAACCCATCTCAAAAGCCACCTTGACCGTCGTATCGATGCAGTAATCAGTTGCCATCCCTACAATAATCAACCGCTCCACACCCTTGCTTGCTAAATAAGCTCGCAAACCTGTTTCTTTAAAAGCCGAATTATAGGCTTTATCAATAACCAATTCATTTGCTTGAGGCGCTACTGAGTCATGTATCTTCCACTCCCTGCTGCCCATTGGCAAGTCATCATCATGATGGCGGACATAAATTACCTCAGTCTGACGTGTACGTGCTTGTTTTATGGTTTGCGCCACAGTTTCTAAGAAAAGCGACACCTGATAAGGCTGCTCCGCCATTAATCCATTCTGCACATCTACAACCAATAAAGCTGTCACCATCTAGGTCTCCTTCAAATAACTGACATAAGCATTATAGGTCTCAATGGTCTGCGGATAGATGGGCACAGCTTGGTGAGCCAAATGCTCAATGGTATGGGCTGTTTCATAGGCAACAGCCTTATCCAAAGATACTTCGGCCAGTTGACGCGCTTCTTCAACGCCTGGAAAATGACGATTGTCTTCGATATAGTCAGCTACATAGACAATCTTAGCTAAGACACTCATATCCTTGCTTCCTGTCGTATGATCTTCAATAGCAGCTAGGATTTCAGAATCTGTTACCCCTAGATCTTCCTGAATCTTATAAATACCGACCTTGCCATGCCAAATATTATTGCCCCAGTTTTTCAAGTCTGGATCCAGCCCATACTTGTCAATCAGAGCCAGAAACTCCTCATCAGAGAGTTCCTTGGCATAGTCATGCAAAAGCCCTGCTAAACCTGCTTTTTCAGGTTCATAACCATTTTGCCTAGCTAATGTCATAGCTGATTTTTCCACACCTAGACAATGTTGAAAACGCTTCTGACTGAGTCTTGATGCCATAAGAGACAAAAGCCCATCTCGATCATAGCCAAAACCAATATAATCTTGATACATCAGCGATAGAGCCCCGCTTTCTTGATATAGGCTAAGACTGACTGAGGTACCATAAAGTTGGGGGTATGGCCAGTCTTAATCAACTCCCGAACATTAGTTGAGGAAATATCCATTAGGGGCACATCAACCCAGATAACCGGATAAGACGTCCCGACTTTATACTTGGGACGCTGCACCCCAACAAACTGCACCAGCTCAACCAGATCGTCAATGCGGTGCCATTTAGGAAGATATTCCACCATATCCGCCCCGATGATAAAGTAATAATCCGTATCGGGATTCTTCTCCGTCAGATACTTCATCGTATCATAGGTGTAGCTAATGCCTTGACGCTCCAGCTCAATCGTCTCGATATCCAAACCTTCGATACCATTGATAGCCAACATGAGCATATTGAGACGGTGCTGCTCAGCAATGGTCTCCTTTTTATCAACGTGAGGAGGAATGAATTCCGGCATCAGAAAAACTTCATCTAGACACAGCTGCTGACGAACCTGATCAGCGACAAGCAGATGAGCATTATGAACAGGGTTAAAATTGCCGCCTAAAATTCCAACCTGCTTACGACCAGTTTTCTCAACAGCTGTCTCCAATTCCACCTTAGTAAATGGCGTTACTAAATCAAGTGCCATAGACTTCTCCTCATGCTTTACGTATCAACTCTTTTAGCTTTCATTATAGCATAAATAGGGCAAAAGAAAAAGCCGACAAAACGGCTGGTTGAAAGCGATAAGACTACTTTTCAAGACTATTAACAAGGCTTATACTTTCACAAAACTATAAGACACTAAACGCTAAATTTCCTTGACTTTCTGAGATAGTTTTCGATTTTCCTTTTTGGCAGATTGCTTATAAAGAGTAAGGATGCGGCCAGTTTTGGCAACCGACTGGGCTCCAATTTCATCCTCTAAAATTTCAGCTACCTCATGAATCGTCTCATCAGTATTTTGCAACAGCTTGACCTTGATGAGCTCACGCGCATCTAAGGCATTGCGAACACTGGTCTTGATTTGGTCGTTGAGGCCGTTCTTACCGATTTGAACGATCGGCTTCATCGCATGAGCCTGACTATTGAGATAGGCACGTTGTTTTGATGTTAACATAATAATTTCCTTCTTTTTTAAATCAAAGCCTTGCGAACCAGCACTCCAACACCTTCAGGAGCCCAGCCAGCAACAAGGACAGGTTTGTCAGGCTTGGCAGCAATGCGTATCCAACCAAGACCAGAAAAGACCAAATCAGCCTTATCTTTAATGGTAAATTCGTGACGAACCAGTCTAGGAAAATTATCCTTGTCCTTAGCAGATGGTGGTGTCAAAAGACTGCCCGTATGCTTGTCGTAAAATTCATCGGCTCCCTCAAGTTTAGTCCGGTGGAGCTTGAGATTATTGTCAAAGTAGGCCGTAAAGCCCTGCTTATCTCCCTGAATAAAATCAAAGCGTGCCAGCCCCCCTAAAAATAGGGTCTGTTCAGAATTGAGCTGATAAGTCTTGGGTTTAATCTCCTTTTTAGGACTGACATACTTGAGGTCCTTGGCAGACAGGTAGTGGGCCATCTGGTGGCGATGAATAATCCCCGGTGTATCAAAGATATAAGAACCATCATCCAGTGGAATCTCAATCTTATCGAGTGTTGTCCCTGGAAAACGTGAGGTCGTGATAACATCCTTGTCTCCAGTGATTTCCTTAATGATAGCATTAATCAGCGTTGATTTCCCAACATTGGTCACTCCGACCACATAAACATCACGGCCAGCACGAAGCTCCTCGATCCGCTCAATCAAAGTCTTGATGGCATGATGATTTTGAGCACTGGCCAAAACAACATCTACTGGTCGCAAGCCTTCTTCGTGCGCGCGTTCACGCAGCCACTGGGTGACCTTGCCATCCTTAACAGACTTGGGCAGAATATCTTTTTTGTTCCCTACTAGGAGAACATCATTCCCAGATACAAAGCGGCTGAGACCTGGAATAACAGAGCCATTAAAATCAAAAATATCTACAACATTGACGACTAAAGCCTGACTATCCCCAACTTCATGAAGCAAGGTCAAAAATTCGTCATCGCTAATATGGACATCAACGATATCATTGTAGTGGCGCAGACGAAAACAACGCTGACAGTATAGTTCACCATCGCCTTCTGCTGCCTTCTCAATACTGGAGCGGGGCGTATAACCAGCAGCATCCTTATTCTCACTTTGAATCCTAGCGCCACAGCCAATACAATATAATTCTTCCATTAAATTTCCTTTTTGTAAGTAATTTCACCGTATTTCTCAGTAATCTTGCGCATAACCCGCCGCTCCCTAGCACGATTAAACTTGGTATTCCAGGCATCCGACCTCACCAACGGTTTGACCAAGATAGAACGGATACCTGCTCGGTGACAGGCCCTAATATCCGTCATAAGCTGGTCACCAACCATGACAACTTCATTGCGATCAAAGCTATAGCGCTCAATCGCCTTGTTAATACCACGAGTGAAGGGTTTCATGGCACGGCTGACAAAATCCACATGGAAAGGTTCAACCGCACGTTTCACACGTTCAAATTTATTATTGGAGACGACGACCACTGGGATACCAGCCTCTGTCATATCATCCAGCCACTCCCGCAGCTCTGGTGTGCCATCAGGATTATTCCAAGCAATCAAGGTATTATCCAAATCCACCAGCACCGCCGCAATGCCATGCTTACGCAAGCTTGCAGGCTTCAAATCATAAACAGCTTCCACCGCAAAGGTGGGTATGTAATCTTCAATACTCACAGCTTTCTCCAAAATATGATAGTACGCCCTATTATAGCATAATTTAGAGCTCTTTTGAGGGGAGAAAAAAATTTATCCTTAGTAGCATTCTTTACTATCCTACCTTTACGATAATAGGACTATGGCCTCTCAAATTATGATGCCATATACAAAAACATCTCTGTCCACGAATGAGTATGTAAAAAGCCCCAGTAGTACTAAGGCTTGTTTACATCTGAAAATGATACTCAAAAATCCAAATGTCCTATCACACAGAAAAAAACTTTACCGGTGCTGATCATTCAGCCAGTCAAAGAGATTATCGTAAGCTTTACCATCAACCTCAGCCTGAGCAGTACCGCCGGCTGATTGGTTGTCAGCTTGGAAACCCGTTAAGTCATCATGACTACTGATTTTTTGGACATCCTGAACACCTTTGACCTTATCGTTAAAGTAATAAGTCCAAGACCAATGGCCATTATAGTGGATTCCTTTCATATCAGAACCTTCAACAGACTTAAAGAAAGAGAACCATTTATTTTTGGCACCGCTATCCACCAAGGCTTTGTAAACAGGCAGAGCATAAAGTTCTGGATTAACAACCTTATCATTTTCTGCGTGGATAAACCATATTGGTATATCCTTCAAGGCGGCTACTTTTTCAGTATCAAAGTAAACCTCATCCGTCCTCACGGCTGCATAGCCTGACAGACTGTCCTTGCTGGCCACCATTTTATAGGTTCCATCATTATTACGTTCATAATTGTAATAAGAATAGGCTGCTGATTGAAGAACAAGGGCTGCAAAGTAATCAGGATAATGAATAGCCATGTTGAGTGTCATATAGCCGCCATTAGAGCCCCCACTCAAATAAATACGATCGGTATCAATATCTGGGTTACTAGCCACATATTTTTTAATCGCTGCCATCAAAACCTCAGTATAACGAGAATTTCCTGAACCAGAACCATTGCTGCCATCTCCTTCATCCATCCAATAGGTCGGGCATTCCACCGCCAAGACATAAGCTCCTTTGGTCTTCCCAGTTGTAAAGTGATTTTGAATAGTCTTTTGTGCCAAGGCAACGGCTTCATTGCCTAGAAGCGTAATATTCAGGTCATCGCCGCCTTCACCTTGTCCATGAAGCCAAATAAGCAGAGGATTTTTCTTACCGCCAGCTAAGGAATCTGGCTCATAGGCCGCATAACGCAGGGTAAGGTTTTCCTTAACCTGAGTGATTGGATTGCTATAATTGCCTGTAAAGTCATCACGTTTATTAAAGCTATCTGCCTGAGTTAAGATCCGATTGCCAATAACGTTTTCCTTATAGTTTAGACTCGTTGTCTTCCCACTCTTTGAGACTTTAAGTCCCTTAATAGATACCGTATAAGCCGTCACCCAATGGTTATGGAAATCATCCAAATCAAAGCTGAAAGGACTGGCAACCGCTGCACTTTTCTTAGTATCAAAAGAAACAGGAAGCTGAATCGTCACATGATGGCTGGATTTTTTAGACGTCCGATTGCCCTCAGCATCAGAGAGAAAAACTGTTTCTACTTTTTGCTTAACACCAGCCGTAGTGACGCTTAAGTCTTTTGACGAAACATTGGTGACAGCACTATCCAGGTCAATAACCAACTGACGGACAGCCGGACCAAATTCATATCCTTTAATACCAAGATTTACTTTATCAATAGCCACACCTGAATCTCCTTTCAAGCCTGAACAACCAACGATCAAAAAACTTAAAGCTAGAAAACCTAATATTAACTTCTTCTTACTCATATCCTTTCCCCTTTACTAAAAAATTTTACAAGTGCTGACACTAGAATGGAAAGTCCAAAAGCTTCACTTTCTGAAGCCAACCATCGCCAGAAGTATAATGAGACAAGCAGTCTGAGAGACTACAGTGGTATATTCCAAACTTCCCATTGTCTGTACTGACTTGCATCAGTAACTCCATGGCATGTCATCTATCTACACACCTATATTCTAGCACAAAAAATGTAAGCGTCAACATTCTTGAGGCAATCACTGTCCTCATTCATTTAGAAAAGCAAAAAGAGTGAGAACGAGCCCTAAAATTGAAAATTTCAGCTCTCACCACGTCCTGATTTAAGGGGGTGACCTGAAACTGTCCTTTCCCTACCCCCGCACAGCTTAAAAGATCCAAGGGACCTTTTAAGGTTGGAAATAAGATAAACGCTGGTTATCACATTTGTTTAGTTTTTCCAATTTGATCTTGTCCAGCTAGCAGTGGTTCAGTGAAGCTGGGGAAAAAGTATTCCAGCCTTCTATTTTTTGCAGTAATAACAGTTTGACGCAGTGGTTGGTTGGAGGTGGGACAACGAAGTCAATTTATATAAAAAATCGACTTCTTATACGTAATCTTCAAAGATTACAATGTTTTGTGGGTGAGAACGAAGCCATCATGGCTGTTTGTCCCACTCTCTAATGAACGTACAGGGGTAAGAGTTCATTCCGAAACAAGAAGGCTGGACGAGTTTTCGCCCAGCCTCTGTGAGATTATTAATATGATTTAGCAAAAACGACAAAGATTATCAAGTGCTACAAGTACTGACCTACCAATCAATCCTGAAACTCACATTCTACTTTTGCATCCTTATCAATAGAAGTTAGAAGTTGCCGATAGTATTCTTTAGCAGAATCTTTGATCATTTCCTTGTACTCCTTTAGATAACCCTCTTGTTCCTTATCAGCTAGACCACCTGCAACAAGCTTTCCAGTATCGACATCATCAGTTGCTCCACTTAAGAAGCCACCAGAAGTATCATACAATTGGTAAGGATTGTCTTTAGCTAATTCAAAACCTATAACCTCAAATTTTGGAACGATAACTTTATAGCTTGATTCTCCCAATTTCTGCACTTTTACAGGTTTTTTAATACCAAACTTTGCCTTATAATTAAGGATGATAATAGCTTCCTTTTCGGAAAATGGCAGATCTAAATCTGTAAAAAGGACTTTCGTCGTTTCTTTCGAAGTAATGACTTTTTGGATACCAACATTAAGGAACGTAATTTGATTAACTTTTTCTAAGGAAGTAATCCTAGCACTTACAGTTGTAGTTGGCTTTTGCTCAAAAAAACTATTTAAGAAGCCAGATCCCATAATAAAAATTACTACAAGCCCAATACACACAATCCAAACGAAATAGGTTAAAGTCTTTTTAATCATGGTTAATTCCCTTTCACAAGGTATCCTAAAATTATTACAATTATTCCTAACCAAAGATTTAAAAAGGCTAAACATACTCCGAGGATAACTAATATAACAGATAAATATTTCACGAATGACACCTACTTCCAACTCTGCGAAATTATCAATTAATCACTCTGATTCCAGCGGAACAACTGCTGGTTCCCCTTTGAACGAAAAATACGGTTTAATTTCTAGTTCTAAATCTTCATCACTGTTAACAGCAAAATGTTGAGTTGCCCCTTTATAATCGCGACCAGCGGAAATAGTTTCGAAAGTATTGTCATTAGCATAAGATTCCATTTTAGCTCCGTTTGCATAAAGCTCTAAATCATCTCCAATAACATAGTCATCGTCTGATAAATTTTTAACATCATAAGTAACCTTCAATACCTTTTTAGGCTGCGTATCTTCAAACTCATTTCGCTCATCCGTCCATTCAACTGACGTAATGGTGTACTCAACTTCCCCTTTAAAAGTGATTTTGTCGCCAACCTTATAAGTCTTTTGACTTTCTGACGATTTGGAAATACTTGAACCTCTTTTTTCGCTTTGCCTTGTTGGTTTATCATTTTTCCCCAAAGCATTATCCAGTACAGCCCCATAACTCGCCTGTGTCACCAGAACAACGATAAAAGAAATGATGGCAATCATAATTGAAATTAGAGCTAGCAATTTTTTCTTTTTCAGGTTAATGAACAAAGCAATCATTCCCAAAACAAAGGCAATAATCGCTAGAACGGCGGAGGCGTTATTGACAAAGGGTATCCATGAAGTCACCAAGGCGATACCACCAAAGATTAAAGCAATGATCCCCAAAACTTTCTTCTCATCTTCTTTAACAGGTTTCATCTCTTTTCCTCCATTTTTTAATTTTACAAAACTATTATATATATATATAATATGTCAATAACGTTACAAAGAAGTGGAGTTTTTGACTAAGCACTAAAATCGGTTAGTCAATTGGGCTTTATGCGCAGTGCTGCCTTAGAATACACAAAGAACGGTATCACTATCAATACCGTTCAACCGGGCAATGTTCTAACTGAAGGCCTGATTGCCCAAGGTCAATCCTATTTAAATGAAATGAAAAAAAACTATACCGATACACACATTGGGAGCTCCTGGGGATATTAGCACAGCTGACGCCTTCCTTGCATCAAAAGAAGCTCACTACTACATTATCGGACAAAGATTGCGGACAGATTTTGCCAGAATCTTTTGATGCTATTTTATAAATTCTATTCCTTTAGACAATAACAATAAGAGAGGCCTAATCTGGCCTCTCTTATTGTAAATACTAGGTTTCTTGCTAACCTACTCGGCTAGTTTCTGGCCTTCAGGGCTCTTTTGAAGCTCTTCTTCTGCTTTTTAACCAAACTGATCAAGGCTTGCCCTTCTTTGGCATAACCGCCTCTCTTATTATAAAAGCTGCGGTCAAAGTCAGCTGTTTTTCTTTCCTTCCAAAATCGAGCCAGTCGGACTCTACCCGTTCGATTAGGGGAGCGATAGCCCTTGGTTGCTTGACGGCGAAATGCAGGATCGTGCGGACCAACAGGATAAACATCAAGACGGAAATGACTTTTAGTTGTGTTGCCATAATTAAAACTAGCCCCATTAATAATCCCATTGGCAGTCATTCTTTCAGCATCAACTTCATTGAGAAAATTCCCGTGACTGTCAATAATAAATTCTGTCCGGAACTGGAGTAAAACCTTTATATTATAAGATTCTTGACCATCTGGAAAGAGAAAATCACCTGCCTTCAAGCACCGTTTATTATGCAAGCGGGCATGATCCCAAAGACTAGGGCGCAAATAGTTATCCCGCAGATAAGCAATCAAGGCTTCCTGATCTGTCATGCTTGATTTTCTATAAAATCGACGGACATACTGAGCCTGCTGACTTGAAATGATGTATCGAAGTTGATGAAGCTGACGATTAAAGAGAGTCTGCTCTTGAAAATCCTGCCCCTTCATTGCTAGACGAACCTGTTTGGCCAGATCAGCCCAAAATTTATCGTGAGGAGCTAAGTCCTCTGAAAACCTGGCGACCAAGGCTTGATTCTCTGTCAAATCTCCTGATAGATCCCTAGGCAGATCCAGTCTTTCCAGAAGGAAGCGCAGTGCCTTACTAGCATCTTTATCTTTTCTAAGTTCATCCCATTTAGTCCTGAACAATACTGAACCAATCTTGAGCATAAGAACCTCCCTTTTCTAGTATTATAGCGGGACTTGATCTAAATAGCAAAGGTTCCAGTCATCCGCATTTTGTGAAAATATCTTCGAGTTCTCTTACCCATCTTTCAGCAGACTGCTGACCAAGATTAACCCGCAAAACGTGGTAAAGTTCGTGAACTTTTATCAGCCAATCGCTCAAGCTAAAACTAGCCGATAATTTTCACGGCACCAGCTCAATTGACATCCTGAGACTCCTAATTAGTGATGTGGAATCAGAGCATAAGCTATAAAGCTAGCCAACACCTAAAGATGGCTGAAGCCGTAAAAAAAAGCCATTCCTAAGAATGACTTGCTAGTAGTCGTTGAGCGAGATGCGCTTAGCCCCAAACCTCATCAATAATCTCTTTAACAAGAGCCAGCTTGTTCCACTGATCTTCTTCTGTGATGAGATTGCCTTCTTGAGTTGAAGCAAAGCCACATTGAGTTGCTAGCCAGAGTTGTTCCAGGGGCAAAATCTCCTGAGCTTGACGGATACGCTTGATAACAGCCTCTTTATCCTCTAGTTTTCCTTCCTTTGTCGTAATCAAGCCAAGAACAGCTACCTTATCAGGATTCTTAAATTCTGCCAAAGGTTCAAATCCACCAGACCGCTCATTATCGTATTCAAGGAAGTAAGCTGTCGCCCGTTCGCGACCAAAGAGTGTCTCAGCCACTGCTGTGTAAGGTCCTGTTGTCGCATAGGTTGACTGGTAATTTCCACGGCAGACATGGGTATTAATTTGGAGGTCTTCTGGAAGATTTTCCAAGGCCTTATTATTGATATAAAGCAACCCTTCACGAATGGCATCCTTATCAATCTGACCACCTGTTACGGTCTTATAAAACTCATCATCCATGATAATACCCCAGGTACAATCATCCAGCTGAACCGTACGAGCACCTTCTTCGTAAAAAGCAAGGATAGCATCGTGATAGGCTGCAGCCAAATCGTCAATCAAGTCTTGCTGATTAGGATAGACCGCTAAGGCCTTTTGGATATTAGTGCCGCGTTGCAATTCAACCAAGCACTGAGCTGGTGCGGGAATGCTGATTTTAGCCTCCACGCCACGCTCATCAGCCAGTTTCTTCAAAAACTGATAGTGCTTGATGAAGGGATGATGTTCCTTGGTAAAACCAATTTTACCAGTAACGATAGCCGAATCATCGTTAGTTTCTACCTCTTGAAAGGCCAAACCTTCCCCATACTGATAGCGCTTAATGCCATCAAAGCCCCAGAAAAAATCCACATGCCAGTTAGCCCTACGAAACTCACCATCAGTTATTTTTTCAAGACCAGCAGCAACCTGCTTATCGACCAAGTCTGTAATCAGCCGGTCTTCAACTGCAGTCAAGTCTGCTTTCGAAATCTTACCAGCTTCAAAAGCTGCACGTGCTTCCTTCAATTCTGCTGGCCGTAAAAAGCTACCTACGTGTTCAAAATATTTTTTTGTCATGTATTCTACCTCTTGATTGTTATAGGTTCATTGTATCAGAGGGTGCTATAAGTGTAAAATATATATTTTATATAGAAAAACATAGTTATTAGTTATATCAAAAAGGGAGAGCGAGGAAAATCAAAATCGTGATTTTATCACGATTTACTGATTAAGTCCCACTCTCTCTTAGGGTTTAGGTTTATATCAATCTAATAGTTTTGCCAACTCTTCCTTGAGCAGTTTTTGAGCCACCTGCGGGTTAGCTTGGCCTTTGGTTGCCTTCATGAGGAAACCAGTAAAGGCCTTGTCGGCATTGCGTTTACCTGATTTGAAGTCAGCGACAGCTGCTTCATTATCCGCAAAGACTTGGTGGATAATCGGGATCAAGACATCTGGATCGGAGATCTGTACCAAACCAGCCTTTTCCACATAGTCACGCGCAGAACCGCCATTTTTAGCCAGATGGACAAAGACCTTTTTAGCAATCTTAGATGAAATGGTGCTATCTTCGATCAAGCCCAGCATTTCTACCAGATTTTCTGGTGTCAGATTAATGTGTTCAATGGTTTTAGCTTCGCTATTAAGAAATTGGGCCACTTCACCTTGGAGCCAATTGGAAACCTGCTTGGCATCGCCGCCTAGGCCAACAGCTTTTTCAAAGAAGTCTGATGTCGCTTTAGTCGCTGTCAATTGACTAGCATCATAGTCCGTCAGACCCAATTCATTCACATAACGAGCTCGGCGGTCTTTGGCAAATTCAGGCAGGCTACTCCGCATGTCCTCGATCCAATCATCAGAAATCTCAAAGATTGGCAGATCGGGCTCTGGGAAATAACGGTAATCGGCCGAACCCTCTTTAACCCGCATAAGAATTGTTTGTTTTCCAGCTTCATCGTAACGGCGGGTTTCCTGACGAATCACACCACCGGAACGCAGGATTTTAGCTTGACGCTCTACTTCATATTCCAAGCCCTTGCGAACATTGCTGAAGGAATTGAGATTCTTGAGTTCGGTCTTAGTACCAAATTCCTTTTGACCATAGGGACGCAAGGAAATATTGGCATCGACCCGCATGGAGCCTTCTTCCATTTTGACATCAGAAATACCGGTGTATTGGATAATCTCCTTTAAAGCTGTCAAATAAGCATAAGCCTCTTCAGGAGAGCGCATATCAGCCTCAGAAACGATTTCAATCAAAGGCACACCCTGACGATTGAGGTCAACGTAGGAATAACCATCATCAGCGTGGGTATTCTTACCAGCATCTTCTTCCAAATGCGCCCGTTCAATACGAATTTTCTTTGTTGAACCATCATCCAGCTGCGCTTCCAGCCAGCCATCATAACCGATTGGTTCATCAAATTGTGAAATTTGATAGGCTTTAGGATTATCTGGATAGAAATAGTTCTTGCGGTCAAAGTGCATGGTCTGATGAATATCCATATTGAGCGCCAAAGCAGCTTTTATGCCTGCATCAATAACACCCTTATTCATAACCGGCAAAACACCCGGGAAGGACCAATCGATGATATTAGTGTTGGCATTGGGATTCTCACCAAAATGAGCCGATGATGGTGAGAAAATTTTTGAATTGGTATTTAATTCCACATGGACTTCCAGCCCAATAATGGTTTCAAAGTTCATTAGTTCTCACCTCCAAAAATTGCTGGCTGCTGCTTATGGTAGTCAGTCACTGCTTCAAAAGCAGAGGCTGCTTGATAGATAGTTTCCTCACCATATTTAGGACCAATTAATTGCAATCCAACTGGCAACCCTTCCACAAAGCCTGACGGGATCGAAATTCCTGGCAGCCCAGCTAGATTGACCGGAATGGTCAAAAGGTCAGCTAGATACATGGCAACAGGGTCATGATTGAGTGTATCCAGGCCAAAAGCTACCTGCGGTGCTGTAGGACCAAGGATAAGGTCATAATTGACAAAGACCTTTTCAAAATCTTGAATAATCAAGCTACGTACCTGACCAGCCTTTTTAAAGTAGGCATCATAGTAACCAGACGACAGACTGAAGGTCCCCAGCATGATACGGCGTTTAACTTCATCACCAAAACCTTGGCTGCGAGTCTTGACATAGATATCCTCTAGAGATTCGGCACCTTCTGCTCGGAAACCATAGCGAATCCCATCGAAGCGTTGCAGGTTGGAGGAAGCTTCTGAAGAAGCAATGATGTAATAAACCGCCACACCATACTTGGAATGGGGCAGACTAACTTCTTCAACAATGGCTCCCAAGTTTTCAAACTGCTTAGCCGCTGCTAGAATATTTTCTTTAATTTGTGGATCAATGCCTTCGCCCAAGTATTCCTTAGGCAGGGCAATTTTCATCCCTTTGATGTCTTGCCCAATCTTACTGGTATAATCAGCAATCCGAACAGGAGCAGAGGTGGAATCCTTCTTGTCCTCGCTGGCAATAGCATTTAGCAGTTGGGCATTTTCTTTAACAGTCTGCGAAAATGGACCAATCTGATCCAGCGAGCTGCCAAAAGCAATCAGGCCAAAACGGGACACCGTACCATAAGTTGGCTTAAGACCGACAACACCATTAAAAGCTGCCGGTTGACGGATGGAACCACCCGTATCAGATCCCAGTGACAGACGAACCTGACCAGAAGCTACTGCTGTCGCTGAACCACCTGATGAACCACCGGGGACCTTGCTTTGATCCCAAGCATTTTTAGTCTTCTTGAAGTAGGAAGTTTCGGTTGAGCCGCCCATGGCAAACTCGTCCATGTTGGTCTTACCAACGACGATCATACCTTTTCCATAGGCATTTTGAACAGCTGTCGCATCAAAGATGGGTTCATAATTGTAGAGAATTTTCGATGCAGCAGTTGTTAAAATCCCCTTAGTCGAAATATTATCCTTAACCGCTAAAGGAATTCCTGACAGGACATTATCCGCATCAATTCCTTCTTCATCTATAGTCTGAGCCTGCTCCAAAGCCGCCTCTTCCGCTACCGTGATAAAAGAACCAACAGCCGTCTCACGCGCCTTGATATCCTCGAGTGTCGCCTCAGTCAGTTCAGTCGCAGAAATTTCTTTTTTGACCAGAAGGTCGTGTAATTCTTCAATTGTTTTATGATTAAAAGACATCAGGCATCTCCTCCGTCATCTAAGATCGCCGGTACCTTGATATAATAATCTTTCGACTCCGGTACATTTTTAAAGAGCTGATCGCGATCAGTTCCTTCTTCAGCCACATCAGGGCGAATAACTGTCTTGCGGTCAGCCATGGTTGTTGTAATAGGCACACCAGTCGTATCAACTTCATTCAACAGCTCAACCATGTCGACAATTTTGGTCAAGGTAGTCGCAAATTCAGCCGTTTCTTCATCTGAGAAGGACAACTTTGACAAAGCCGCTACATGGCGAACTTCTTCTTCAGAAATTTTCATCCATTTTTCTCCTATAAGCATTACATAGTCTTCAAAATTATATCACACTTTTAAAGATAAAAACATTCTTTCAAAATTGTAAGGGCAGGGCTTCATTATTTTGGTACACTGATATTAAGGAGGAAGATGCCATGAAAACACTAAAAGGATGGAATACTAATCAGCTTAAATACATCGCCCTGACTTTTATGGTAATGGATTCTGCATTTTTTGCCTTCCCTGGCTTGCCAAGCTGGCTGCATCTCATGACACGATTTGTTGCTCCTGTCTTTGCTTATTTAACACTGGAAGGTTTCTTTCATACCAGAAATCGGCAAAAACATTTGCTTCGATTGTGGGTGGCTGCCATTCTCATGCAGCTGGGTGACTTCCTATCTTTGCTGCTCCTAGGATCTAAGCACCAGATCGTAGATAATATTTTTTTAACCCTCGCTTTAGGTTACAGCATGATCTATTTTTGGCAAAAAGCTAAAGACTCCACCAATCAGCGCAGCCTTAATCTTATCTTGGGAACAGTGATTTTCATCATGGGACTTTTCCTATCGCTTATCGGTCTGCCTCTTGGCCAGCACCTCAGCCTGACACTGGAAGGCGGTGTCCCAATTCTCTTTCTTATGCTGATTTTTTGGGGATTCTACGGCAGTCCTAAAAGGCAGCTGCTCGTCTTTGGATTATGGAGCGTCTTGCTCTTTATCATAATGGGACCAGACCTTAATATCAGTCATTACCCAAGTCTGGGCGTCTGGTTTGAGATGTTTTGTTACAACAGCGATGCTATGAGCTTCCTCTTCCTTCCCTTCCTATTTTTCTATAACGGGCAAAAAGGCAGCACTAAGCCTATCCACAGATGGTTTTTCTACATCTTTTACCCTGTCCATCTTTGGATCTTGCATATACTAGCTTTCTTCTTGTAAATGGATCTTGCACATCATAAAGAGGTTGGGAACGTTCCCAACCTCTTTTAACCTGCAGAGAGGATGATATCACCAACACTTCTGCTGGAAATTTATCACTCTGCTGCCTGTAAAGCTTCCAGCATATCAAGATATTTGAGTCGATAGTGAACAAATACCCCTAATCCTACAAGAATAAGACAAATAAAAACAATTGGGATCACATAAACCTGAATATCAACATTTGTCCCAAATAATACATTATCAGAACCAATCATCTCCATGATTACTTGATGCAAATAATGACCAGCTAAGAGTCCCAAAACATTTCCTACCATTGAAAGAACAATCGTTTCACGGTAAATATACAAGGTAACCTCACTATCGTAAAAACCAAGAACCTTTACCGTGGATAACTCTCTAATACGTTCAACAATATTGACATTAGTCAAGTTATAAAGAATAACAAGGGCCAAAAGAACTGTATTGACAACCAGAACAATCATGGCTGCATTCAAAGAGGTAACAATTGTTTTAATCATCTTCATCCGAGATGTATTTTGAGTCACCGATGCAACCTCGTTCATAGCCAGTAATTTCGTTGATATATCCTTAATATGAGAAGAAGAATCATCCTTTAGGTTGATAAAATAAGCATTATCATCGGGCTTCTGACCAAAAATATCTTGATAGACTGACCGAGTCATAAATAAATAGTGGCCGACATTCATCTTGGCAATGGCAGCAACCTTGATACGGCGCTTCTTACCATCACTGTCCTTAAGATAAAAACTCTTACCCTCATCGACCTTATAAAAGCGGGCTAATTTTTCAGAGATAACGACACCGTGCTTAGGCAGTTTTAAGTCCTGATTAGTACGGGCATCCTTTAAGCGAACAAAGTCGTCAAAGTTGTCGCCATCCGTTGCCATAACAGCAATACTCTGCCGGTCTTTTAACTGAGGGACCTCTTCAGTCAAGTTAGTGTAATAAATACTCTGATAACGCGCAACGTCCTTTGACCTTAAAAAGTTCGTTAAGCTATCATTATCTTTGACACCTTCCTTTTTCATAGCTACCAGATGATAAGGGGTCAACTGCGTAAACTGTTCCCTAATCACCTTTCCCAAAGAGGATTGGATTCCTAATCCTGCAAAAAGAAGTGCAACTGAACCAGCCACCCCCAAAATCGTCATCAGCATCCGCTGCTTATAGCGAAAAATATTACGGACGGTCACTTTATGAGTAAAACTCAAACGCCGCCACATAAACCCTATCCGCTCTAAAAAGATCTTCGACCCTCTCACAGGCGGCTTAGGCAGCAGCAACTGAGCCGGTTTTTCACCCAACTCCTTACTGGCAATAAGATAAGCCGGTAAAACAGCACTCGCCAATCCTAACAAAACAGCGATTAAGGTATAAGACCAGTAAAAGGATAAATGGGGACTGCCCAAGACCATATTCCCTGAAAAAATCTGTAGCACAATTCTTGAAAGTAAATAATGGCCTCCGATAATACCTAAGAGGCTGCCCAGCATGCTAGCTACAAAACCATAAATAAGAAATATCCGGATAACATCCTGTTTCGTATAGCCCAGAGCTATCAGTAAACCCGATTTGTTTCTTTCCTCATCAACAAATCGAGTCATCGTCGTAAAGGTAACCAAGGCAGCAACACCATAGAGTACAATAGGAAAAATATTGCCGAGATTGCCCATACTGTCTGCATTGGCAGAATAGACCGTATAACCTTCTCCGCCCAGCATGGTCGAACGTGTATAAGTATTATAGATTGGTTTTGGCATGGCATCAATTTGAGCCTGAGCTTTTTGAATCTGCTGCTCCTTTTGAGCGATTGATTGGCGCGCTTGACTAATAGACTGCTGAGCCAACTCTTGCTGATAAGGAGGTGCTGATGCTAGAGCAGCTGTACTTTCTTGCAGCTTCTTTTTTGCGTCAGCCAAGGCTATTTTACTTTGGTCAACTTTTTTCTGCGGTGCCTTTTTCAAGTCTGCCAGACGCTTTTGGCCATTATCCTCTAACACTGTATCTAACGCGTCTTGATAACTATTCACTTTTTTAGTGTAACCATCGGAAAAAGGATTAAGCTTTTTCAGTCGGTCATAGCGAATTCTAGCCAAAGTATTGGTGCTATTCGCAAAGGCTGAGGAATTCACAACACCATAACTTGTCAGATTACCATCTCCTGCTGTCGATGATCCTAAATTTAAGTTAGACCAAATTTCAGATGACTTGATGAAACCGACTATTTTGAAATCTTTTTCTACCAAATTAGACTTCTCAGAAAGCTGAAAGGATAATTTATCACCCAGTTGATATTTCTTTTTCAAAGGAGCAGCCAGAGCAATCTCATTCTGTTTCTTGGGTAAATTGCCTGATTCTAACTGGTAAGTCGAGATGGTCTGACTTTTGGAAAACACCCTCACAGCATTGTCGGTATCCTCAATCGTCACATCTGTTACTTTCCCAAACTCTACCTTAGCACCATCAACATGCTCTAACTCTTCCTGATCAGCCTGACTAAAACCATGGCTGGCTGTTACAAATAAATCTGCTGTTTGATGGGCTTGCAGATACTCATCAGCTCGCCCTTGCATATTGGGTCTTGTTGCTTTTAAACCGATAAAGGTAAACGATCCTAAAAACATCAAAAGCATAATAGAAAGAAAGCGGCCTTTTGATCCCAACAAGGCCTTCCAGATCGTTTCCCAGTAAACCTTTTTTCTCATAAAATCACCCCTTTAATACTCAAGACTATCAATATCTAAAGGCTGATCATTGCAGGTAATCTTACTAACCTTGGCATCATGCAGATAGATCACTCTGTCAGCAATTGGCGCCAAGGACGAGTTATGCGTGACAATTATAACAGTGGCCCCTCTTTGACGAGACATATTCTGTAAGAGTTTTAGGATCTGCTTACCTGTTTGATAGTCCAGAGCTCCTGTAGGTTCGTCACATAAAAGTAACTTAGGGTTTTTAGCAAGAGCACGGGCAATAGATACTCGCTGTTGCTCTCCCCCAGACAGCTGGGCAGGAAAGTGGTCTAACCGATTTCCAAGCCCAACTTCCTCTAGGGTTTCAGCAGCATCTTTAGCATCAGACACTATTTCTGAAGCCAGTTCCACATTTTCTTTGGCTGTCAAGTTGGGAACCAAGTTATAAAATTGAAAGACAAAGCCAACATCATTGCGGCGATAAGCCGTTAACTCTTTGGGACTGTAAGCGGCAATATTATTACCATCAATCCAAACTTCCCCATCATCATTCGTATCCATACCACCAAGAATATTAAGAATCGTTGATTTGCCGGCACCAGAAGCTCCCAAGATAATAACCAGCTCTCCTTCATCAATCCCAAAGCTGATATCATTATTGGCGATAACTTCTCTTTCTCCCATCTGATAACGCTTATAGGAATGTTTCATTTCAACATAACTCATCTAACCATCTCCTTATTTAGACACTTGTTGCTTTAATCTTTCCTTTAGTATATAATAGACTAAAGTGAAAAACAAGCAGCATTATATAGACTTTTGTCTATTTAAAGAGAGGATATCCTATGACTCAAAAACGTCACACACAAAGTAAGGCCAAAATAAAAGCAGCTATTACCGAGCTGCTGCTAGAAAAGAAAGCATTTGGAGATATCACTATCCGTCAAATCACTGAAAAAGCCCACATCAACCGCAGCACTTTTTACCTTCATTATCAAGATAAATATGACTTGATTGAAAAGCTTATGCACGAAATCACTGACCATCTCCGCAAAGAATTGAGCGATGATCCTGCCAGTATTAAAGAAAAACTCATTCACAGTCTCAATTACCTACAAAGCCAGCAAGAATTTATCAAGCTCATCATTGATATAGCACCGATAAATTTTTCACAAAAAACACGCCAGTTTATTACTGAGCTGGTCGAGAACGATCCTGCCCTCTTCTATGATGCGGTCAACCCAGATCTACCCCTCCCCCAAGATTATAGGCTGACAACCTATGTTGCCAGCATTGAAAGCATCTATGCTCATTGGATGCTAACAGGTGCTCAAGAATCTCCCCAAGAGGTTGCGGATATGATTCTAGTTGTCCGAGGATTTTATCAAAAATAATCAAAAATATGGAGGTCGCATTATGGCAAGGCTATCTATCCATCGAAACATCAGTCTTTTCAACGTCCGAAGTCCGCTCTTTCTCATACTTGACAATAAGAATATTGGCCAACTGACAATTATCAAGCCGAGGGAATGCTCTATCCCAGCGAGCGAACACACTGTTTATGTCAAAGATATCTTAGGATTTACCAGTCCAGTACTGACTATAAATATTCGAGAAGATAGAGAATCTGTGGTAAAGGTAAGCAACAAACTTTCCTTACTGCTCCTATTGCTCTTTCTAATAGTATTCAGTATTCTGCTCAAAAGTCTTCTAGTCTCATTCCCTGCCTCAGCGATTAACCCTATCTTAATAACTATCTGGCTGATATCTCTTGTAGTCCTCTTCATCTTTTGCCGCCACTCCTTTTATAAGGTTCAGGAAGACACCCCAGTCCAGAACAAACATCTATGATGGCTTTGCCTTCACCCATAAATATGGGAATCTCTGAAGATTGCGTATAAATCCACGGTCATTAAGTTAAGTCAGACACATATTCAAACAACCAACTGGACATCAGGAATTTTTTCCGCCTGAGATCCAGTTGGTCATTTTTGTGTGTACTAAACAAAGTTTGAAATTATGGCACTCAGTAGGTAAGGCTTACTAAAAATTGCGCCTGTAGTCATCGCTTAAATAGCGATTCGATATCTAATCTGTCATTCTGTAATAGTCGCCCCCAAGACATTCTTGAAATGATCAAGGGCAAATTGATGATTTTCTTGAGTCAGGCTTGCCACGCAGGAAGCGGGAATCTCGATATCATAACCCAGATTATAAGCATCAACAGCAGTATGGAGGACACAAATGTCGGTGAGAACACCAGTTAAGACTAAACTTGTCACTCGTCTTTCCCGCAACCGAATATCCAAGTCCGTCCCTGAAAAAGCTGAATAATGGCGCTTATCCAACCAAAAAACCCGACTGTCACCCTTGATAGCTTCATAAACATCAGCCAGCTGACCATAGAGGTTGCGTCCGCTGGTTCCCTTAATATTGTGGGGTGGAAACAGTTTGGTTTCTGGGTGAAAGCTATCTCTTTCATCATGGCCGTCAATGGCAAAGAAAATATAAGCACCAGCTTCATAGGCAGCCTGAGTTTTAGCAGCAATGGCTGTTTCAATGGCCTGAGCAGGCTTACCTGCTGTTAGTTTACCATCATCGGCCACAAAATCGTAAGTGTAATCAATCGAAATCAAAGCTTTAGTCATCTTTATCCTCCATTGTGAAATATCTATATTTTCTTCATTATACTAAAAAATCCTGCCACAGAGACAGGATTTTTCTACTACTCAAAATCTTTAATCTTATCGAAGATACCTTCGTTAATAACCTTAAGATAGGTGCCTTTCATTCCCAAAGAACGACTTTCGATAATACCGGCACTTTCCAACTTTCGCAAAGCATTGACGATAACAGAACGGGTAATTCCAATCCGATCAGCAATCACAGAAGCAGTCAAGCGCCCCTCAAGACCGCCTAATTCATTAAGAATGGCAGCTACAGCTTTCATTTCCGAATAAGACAGGGTATTGATGGCCATATTAACAGCTGTTTGCTTGCGGATGGTTTCTTCCAAATTTTCTGTTTGCAGATTGAGCAATTGAATCCCAACAACGGTCGCTGCAATTTCAACCAAAATCAAGTCATCATCGGTAAATTCATCATCATTGCGCCAGATAATTAAAGATCCCAGCCGCATGCCACCACCATAGATCGGTGCTAAAGTGGTCAGACCTCTCGGATAGATATCTCGGGACTCTACTGGAAAGATGGTTAACTCGCTGGAGACAGGGATATTGGCTTCGGTATCGTAAACCCGACTAATCCCCCGCATATAGTCATCAGGAAACTGCTGAGCGTCAAAAATTTCCTCAACACGGTCAGTATTGGTTTTATAATTCATGGCATAACCAAGAAGCGTTCCCCCACCATCAACGATACAAACATTACAATCAATAATATCAGCCAGCTGCATGGCCATAATATTGTAGGGTAAATCCTCTTGAAGACTGTCAACCGAGCGCTGCAAGATAGATGTGATTTTTCTTGTTTTTTCTAATAAGCTAGGCATTTCTCTTTTCCCTCTCTATTATTTCACCTCATTATATCAGAGTATTTTTGAAATCGCAATCAATTATCAGAAAATTTCTTATAGTTCCAAAATTGTAGTCAATAATTTACAATTTTAATCGAAATGTTCGGATTTTATCAGATCTTTTTCTCTTTCCACATAATAAACCAGCTGATGTCCTGCTCAAAATCAAGCTATTACCACTTGAAAATCCTTGCAATGCTTGGCAAACGCCAAAAAAAGAAACCTCCCAATTTTAGGGAAGCTCCTCCAATAATAGACTTTTTAGCTTTAACGTTTATACTGAGCCAAGACCCGAGTAATCTTTTCTTGAACCTCTGCCAGTTCGGATACCCGAGGCAGATAAACAATGCGGAAGTGATCAGGCTTATTCCAATTGAACCCTTTGCCAGGAACTAGCATGACCTTTTCTTGTTTAAGTAAACGCAGCACAAATTCTTCATCATCATCAACCTTATACATGTTCGGGTCAATCTTAGGAAAAATGTAGAGGCCTGCCTTAGGTTTGACGGCTGTTAAGCCTGGGATATCATTGATAGCCTTGGTGATAAACTCTCTCTGCTCATAAATTCGACCACCTGGGACTAACAATTCATCACCAGATTGATAACCACCCAAGGAAGTCTGAACGACATGCTGAGCCAAAACATTGGAGCAGAGTCGCATGTTAGACAGCATATTAAGTCCTTCAATATACCCCTTGACAGACTCCTTAGGTCCGGACAAAACCATCCATCCAACCCGAAAACCACAAATGCGATGGGACTTGGAGAGGCCATTCATAGACACACAGAAAACATCAGGAGCCAGACTGGCAATGGCTATATGCTGTGCCCCATCCATCACTAAACGATCATAGATCTCATCCGCAAAGATAATCAAATCATTCTGCCGAGCAAGCTCAACAATGTCTTCCAAAATATCCTTAGGATAAAGGGCACCTGTTGGATTATTGGGATTAATGACCACGATCGCCTTGGTATTTGAGCTAATTTTGGACTTGATATCATCGAGATCCGGATACCATTCAGCCTGCTCATCACAGAGATAGTGGACAGCCTTGCCTCCCGCTAGACTGACACAAGCCGTCCAAAGGGGATAGTCGGGCATAGGAACCAAAACCTCATCCCCATCATTTAGCAGAGCTTGCAGGGACATAGAGATCAGCTCAGAAACCCCGTTACCGATATAAATATCATCAATATCAACCGGTGGGAAGCCCTTGGTCTGACAATACTGCATAATAGCCTTGCGGGCAGAAAAAATTCCTTTAGAATCTGAATACCCCTCACTCTCTCTGACATTTAAAATCAAGTCTCGGATAACTTCGTCAGGAGCTGTGAATCCAAAAGCTGCAGGATTCCCTGTGTTGAGGCGGAGAATTTTCTCACCATTAGCCAACATACGATTAGCTTCATCAAGGACTGGCCCACGAATGTCGTAGGCCACATGTTCGAGTTTGGATGACTTATCAAATTGCTTCATACTTGTAACCTCTGTCGCTTTATTATAGCTAAATTAGTAAAAAATTGGAAACAATTTTAGGAACTTTTGGAAAAAAAGATAGCTGAGAAGCTTGGAAAAAATTTCCGAAAATTCCAGCAATCGCTTTCATAAAGTTTGAAAAAGAGGTATAATAAAATTACGAAAATAAGATAGGGGGAAACAATCCTATGATTCAAGCCTACAAACATATCCTCGTCGCTGTCGACGGTTCGGATCAAGCTGAATTGGCTTTTAAAAAAGGGATCGCTGTTGCTAAGCGCAATGATGCCGAACTCGTTCTAGCCCACGTTATCGACACACGGGCTATCCAAAATATCGCTGCTGTTGACACCTTCACTTACGAAAATCTTGAACAAGAAGCCGATGCTCTTTTGGGCGGTTACGAAAAAACAGCTAAAGAAGCTGGCGTCAAAGAAGTCCGTAAAGTAATCGAATTCGGTAACCCTAAACGTCTCTTGGCCATTGACATTCCTAAACGTGAAAAGACTGACTTGATTCTTTTAGGAGCGACTGGTCTGAATAATTTTGAACGTCTTTTAATTGGTTCTTCTTCTGAGTACATCATGCGTCATGCTAAGGTGGATATTTTAGTCGTTCGTGATGAACAAAAGACTTTGTAAATCAGTTAGTAGCTGTTTGCAAAAATAATGAAAAAATCCTTGCTCAATGGGCAAGGATTTTTCTAATAACTTCTGCTTTCGTCAATTCGGAAAGTAGATTAGTCTTTATCTTTAGGACTGTTAGCCTCAGTAATTTGCCGCCGCAGAGCTTTATGCAGCTGGCGATCAACTTCTCGCTTAATGGCAGGCTCTGGAGCAAAACGCTTTTCCCAATCATCCGGTTTTAAAATTTTGTGAGTCACTGGGTCAAAATGGGCTTTGCCATCTGGGAAAGTCTTACCCATATTAGCCGCATGAACAATATCAAAAATACCACTAGGATCAACCCCCATCAGGACGAAGGAGCCGTAGGTCAGATAGAGCAAATCAATCAAAGCATCAACTTGCCCAACCAGCGGGCTCTCTGGATGCTTTTTAGACTGCACCTTGGTTGCTGCCTTATCCAAAGCAGTATGCAAATTAGCTAGGGCCCGCTCAAAGTCGTCCGGAGTCTGGCAGGTTGCATAAATGAATTCAACAATTTCCTCCAATTTAAAGTCAGCCCGATGGCTTGCTTCTTCAAGGCCGTAGACTCGAGGAGTATTGTTAGTTGCCCCATCCATAAGTCGGTGAAAATCACGCACTTTGTTGAAATTATCATCAGTCGACAGAAAGTCAGATTCACTTTCCAGATGGATGAGACCGTAATGGGATAGAGCCTTGGCAATACCATTTTGATTGTTGGAGTCAGTGATATAGTGAGCCGTCTGCTTGAGCGCCTCAGTCCCATTCCCCATAGCAATACCGATACCAGAACCCAACAGCATCTCAATATCATTTTCGGAATCGCCAAAGGTCATGACTTCGGACAGCTCAAAATCAAAGATCTGACCCAAGCGTTCAATCCCTTTAATTTTAGACTGGCCTTCTGAAATCAAGTCAGCTGAGTAGGGACTGGAACGAGTGATCTTAATATGAGGAAACCGATCCTGAATCTTACTGGTCTCTCCTTCTGTTGCCACCATGACAACCTGATAGACAGGCTCACGCATGATAGTCTTTAGAGCCTCTAAATTCTGAGGTTTGACTCGGCGAATAACATTTTTAAAGGACCGTTCAACAAACTTGGTCAGGCGTTTGGGGACCAGTCGACTGGCTACTTGGCCGAAACGGGAAGTTCCCATATTGATGATATTAGAACCTAAGAGGCCGACCGATGTCCCTAGAGAAACTTCTCTTCGACGTTCTTGAGCATATTTTATCAAACGGTAGACAGTTGATTTGGGTAATTGATTCTGATAGATAACCCGATCGCGACTGACGATATACTGACCATTATAAGTGACCGCAAAATCCAGCCCCAGATTTTCCATGAAAGGAGCGACAAAAGCCGGACCGCGACCAGTAGCTAGGCCAACAAAGATGCCTTGATTTTTCAGCTCAGCAATAGCTTGCTGGGTCGTCCGTGAAACATTTTTGCGATCGTTCAAAAGCGTGCCATCAATATCAAAAAATACTGCTTTAATTACCAAAACGCCGGCTCCTTCCCAGTCTTTTATGATAGAATAAATTATAGCACAATTTCAGAAAGAAAAAAGTACGATGAAAAAAATCCTTGTTCTCCATACTGGCGGCACTATTTCTATGCAGGCAGACGATGCTGGTCGAGTTAACTCCAGCAAGGATAACCCTATGAGACATATTGGGCTAGACCTGTCTAATATTGAATTAACCATTCTTGATTTTCTTAACATTCCCAGCCCCCACATGACTCCTTATCACATGCTGGCTCTTTACCATAAGATTAGGGAATGTGCCAACCAATTCGATGGAGTGGTTATCACTCATGGAACTGATACTTTGGAAGAAACAGCTTACTTTTTGGATACCATGGCGATTCCTGAGATTCCCATTGTTTTGACAGGAGCCATGCGCTCCTCTAATGAATTGGGAAGTGATGGTGTCTATAATTACCTGTCGGCCATTCGAGTCGCCAGTCATGATAAGGCAGCAGACAAGGGGGTGTTGGTAGTCATGAACGATGAAATCCATGCAGCCAAATATGTAACCAAGACCCATACCACCAATGTGGCTACCTTTAATACCCCAACCCACGGTCCTCTTGGTATTATTATGAAACATGATATTCTCTTTTTTAAAACGGCAGAACCCCGGGTTCGCTTTGATCTAGATACTATCACTGGAACAGTCCCCATCATCAAGGCCTATGCTGGCATGGGAGTAGGTGATGGGATTATCAGTCTTTTAGATCCGCAAAAAATTGATGGGGTGGTTATTGAAGCCTTAGGTGCTGGAAACCTACCACCCGAAGCAGCTAGTGAGTTGGAATGGCTAATGAGTCAAAATGTACCAGTTGTGCTTGTCTCGCGTTGCTTCAACGGTATTGCCGAACCTGTCTATGCTTATCCCGGTGGCGGTGTCAAACTACAAGAATCCGGAGTTATGTTTGTCAAGGAACTCAACAGTCAAAAGGCTAGACTCAAGCTTCTTATCGCTCTGAGCGCTGGATTAAAAGGGAAAGCATTAAAGGAATATATTGAGGGATAATAAAAGAGTAAGAAGGCAAGATTAGTGGTCGCTATAGGTGACCAGCTTAATTATTCAGACTGTTTAACCTATAGGTATACTGTATTCTCTGCGGATACTGATTAATGCTTAAACCATCTAGTCTACCATCACAAATCCCCACTAAGTTAAGAGAGCTATTTCAAAATAATAGGCTGGAAAAAAAGTATTCCAGCCTTCTATTTTTTTGCAGTAATAACAGTTTGACGCAGTGGCTGGGAGTAAGACTTGTTGGCTATACCAAGAAGTCTTACCCCTGCACAGTTCATTAGGTGCTTTAGCTAGCACCAATAAACCACTGCTGATTGGAGGTCCTTATCTTGGGGTGCCGTCCCAATTTCAGGCATCCCCTTAAACAGTCCACGGACTGTTTAACTACTCCGCAATTGTTAGCAGCCAACCTAATAACTGTGCGGAGGTGGGACGACGATGTCAATTGATTTATATAAAAATTGACTTCTTATACGTAATCTTCAGAGATTACAATGCTTTGTGGGTGAGGGCTAAACTATCATGGCTGTTTGCCCCACTCCCTTTATTTCATCATATCTCGATAAATAGCCATTTTATCCTTCAAATTTTTCATAAACGATTGGTAATCAGCTATCTTAGATTCCAGAAAAAGTTGATGCTCTTGTAAAATTTCAAAACGCTCTTTAACAGTCTCTTCACCCTGATATCGCAAATCAGCATAGCGCTTGATTTGTGATAAGGGCATTCCCATGGACTTTAAGCGTTTAATGAACTCAGCAAATTCTAAATCCTTATCCGAAAACTCTCGAATACCATTATGACGTTGGACCTGCAGGAAACCCTGCTTTTCATAATACCTTAATGTACTTTCTTTAATCCCCGTTTTTTTAGCAAATTCACTAATTTTCATTTTTCCCTTGACTTAAACCTCCCTTTAAGTTTTACAATCAGTATATCACATGAATTTGTGAAATAAAAAATGAAAAGAGAAATCTTATGACACAATCGCGCTTTGACATTGGTTTAGAAAAATTCGCTGAAATTGACGGGGAGTTAGGGCAGGCCACCAAAGAAAATTTAGACCAAATTTCACCTGACCTTTCTAGAATGGTCATTGAAATGTTTGGGGATGTCTACAAAAGAGAAGGATTACCCCTAAGAACACGGGAACTTATAGCCATATCTACCTTGCTGGCTATGGGAGGCTGTGAAGAACAGCTGCGGATGCACACCTATGCTGCCTTATCTGCTGGTGTGACCAAAGAAGAAATCGTTGAGGTTTTGATTCAAGACATCAACTATTGTGGTATTGCTAGAGTTTTAAATGCTGCTAAGGTCATCAAGGAAGTTTTAGCCTAAACCACTTAACTATTCAGAAAGGAAAAATTTCTTTTCTGAATTTTTTATTGTTTTCTAATCAAAATTTCCTCGTTCTTTTAAATTGGCTGAGAGCATGGACCAACGGGGATCGGCCTGCCAATCCTTCTGAGCAACAATTTGACTGGCAACTTTTCTAGCTTCCTCTAAGATATTATAGTCTTCGACAATATCTGCCACTTGAAACTCTGGAATTCCCGACTGACGGGTACCAAAGATTTCACCGGACCCCCGCATTTTCAGATCTTCCTCAGCCAGAACAAAGCCATCAGTGGTCTCACACATGGCTTGCATCCGCCGTTTACCAACCTCATTTTTAGGATTGGCTACCAAAACACAGTAGGACTGCTTATCACCCCGACCGACTCGGCCTCGCAGTTGGTGGAGTTGGCTGAGACCAAAGCGGTCAGCATCCATAATAATCATGACTGTGGCATTGGGAACATTGACTCCAACTTCGATCACAGCCGTTGAAACCAGAACTTGCAGCTTTCCATCATTGAAGTCCTGCATAATCTGATCTTTTTCATCATTTTTCATGCGACCGTGCATGAGAGCTATCTGGGTTTGATCTCCGAAGAAATCAACCAGCTCTTGATGCAAATCAAGAGCATTTTTCAAATCCAAACTCTCTGATTCTTCAATCAAAGGAGAAATGACATAGGCTTGTGCCCCTTTACTTACCTCTCCCTGTAACCAAGTCAGGACTGTTTCTAACTGTTCATGTTTAACCCAGCGGGTAATAATAGGCTTGCGCCCAGCCGGCATCTGATCAATAACAGAGACATCCATTTCGCCAAAAGCCGTTATGGCCAAAGTTCTAGGGATAGGGGTGGCTGTCATCATGAGAACATCAGGATTATTCCCCTTCTCACGGAAAATTCGGCGCTGATTAACGCCAAAACGATGCTGCTCATCGGTAATGACCAGTCCCAACTTGTGGTAGGAAACCCCGTCTTGAATTAAAGAATGAGTCCCAACTACCATATCCACCGAACCGTCTGCAATCCCAGTCAGAGCTGCCTTTTTAACTGCTGATTTCATGCCAGCAGTCAAGAGAGCAATGTTAAGGTCAGGAAAAAGCTTAATCAGGCTCTCAAAATGCTGTTGAGCCAAGATTTCTGTCGGTACCATCAGGGCTGATTGAAAACCTGCCGTATAGGCCGCATACATAGCCAGACTGGCGATGACTGTCTTGCCAGAGCCCACATCACCTTGCAAAAGCCGGTTCATGTGGGCACCTGATTTCATGTCAGCTAAAATTTCTTCCAAACTCCGCTTCTGGGCCTGAGTCAAACTAAAGGGGAGCTGGTCAATCTCTTTTTTGAGGGCCTGCTCGTCGTAAGGGATAGCTAGTCCGTTGCTTGCCGCCCTGTTTTGCGATTTAAGAACCTGCAAATTGAGCTGAAAATAAAAGAGTTCTTCAAATTTAATTCGTCGCAAGGCCTGCTTGTATTCAGCTAGGTCTTTTGGAAAATGCATAGCCCTAGTTGCTGTCTGACGATCTAAAAGTCGGTACCTTGCTAGCAGTTCCTGAGGCAGATTCTCTTCAAGTTCTTCCAAAGCTCCGCTATCAAAGGCTGCCTTGATGGCCTTGACTAAGGCATTTTGCGAAATTCCTTGGGCTACGTGGTAGACTGGCTGCATATCATCTTGAACTTGAGCTAGAACCTTCATCCCCGTCACAGCTGACTTGAGAGCATCCCACTTGCCAAAGATAGCGACTTCTTGCCCTAGTTCAATTTTATCGGCCAGATAAGGTTGGTTGAAAAAACTGACTGCAATCACAGCATCGCCCTGCTTGAGCTTAAAGGATAGACGATTTCGCTTAAAGCCGTAATATTGAACATTGGCAGGTGTCACAACAGTTCCTGTAACAACAGCCTTTTCCCCATCAAGCAGTTCGGCGACAGACCTAGCCTTAAAATCCTCATAGCGAAAAGGATAGTAAAGTAGGAGATCTCCCACTGTATAAAGCCCTAACTTGGTAAATTTTTCAGCGGACTTGGGCCCAAATCCTTTGAGCACCGCAATTGGTTGGTCACATAACATGAGTTTATTATAACACACTGTCCGACTGGGAGGATACTCAGCTACTATCGCCGATTCCTATGATTGCCAAAATTAAATTATCAGATTTTTATAATAATATCCCGTTCACGACATATTTTGACCGTTTCACGACAAGTATATATTATCACTGACATTTTATGCTACTATATTCCTGCCTAATATATTTGAAGAAAATTTTTCTAAATTCTTATCAAGTTCATCTCTTGCATTTTCACCATATCAGGAGGCCAGCAGGATATGCGAAAACAAAAATTAGCATCCTTACTGATTTTAGTAGTTTTAGGAATCACAAATTTATTTAGACATCTGGGATTATTAGCGCAAGTGATTAACCTCCTTGGCCTCTCCCTTTTGCTATATGCAATTCTTACGGATAAGGATAAAAGCTAACGAGACTAGCTGAAAAATAGGCTTAATCCCCCCTTAAATAATAGAAATAGCCCCCACTGAAACAACAACGGTTGCTAAGTGAGGGCTGTTTGATTACTTTTTATTCATATTCTCTCGGTACACGATCACTAAGTAGGCAGAGTACTTCATAGTTAATCGTTCCCCGCTTTTGAGCCACATCGGTGGCTGAAATGGTTTGATCAACGCTTGTACCAATTAGAGTCACTTTTGTCCCCAAAGGATAACTTTGAGGCAATTTGACTGTAATCTGATCCATAGACACACGTCCGACAATGGGGCATCTCTGCCCATCAATCAAAACATCAAATCCTTGCATATCCCGGGTCCAGCCATCCGCATAGCCAAGAGGCAGGGTACCGATCCATTCTTCCTCAGAACTAGTATAAGTGGCCCCGTAACCTATATCTGTGCCAACCGGAACTTTTTTCACATGAACTAAGGCAGACTCCAAGGTCAGAGCAGGTTTTATTGTATAGGGTAAAGTCAACTCACAACCGCTAGGATTGAGACCATAAATAACCAAGCCTAAGCGAACAGCGGTAAAAATGCCCTCCCTGTGCCAAAGACTCGTTGCCGAATTACTCGCGTGAACAATTTCTGGGCAATAATCTAAGCCTGCTACTAACTCCTTGAAAAAAGCCAGTTGTTCTTGGAACTTATGATCATCAGCTTCATCAGCTGTAGCAAAATGGGTAAAAATCCCTCTGACCTGACTGCCAGCCTTCAATAGTCCTGAAATCAAGTCGTTAGCCTCAGCCAGACTGCGAACCCCAATTCGCCCCATACCTGAATCTACAGCAACATGAATCAAAATTCCTTCTAAATCAAGCTGCTTCTGCTGAGCTGCTTCTAACCATTCTAAACTGGCTACTGTCAGAGTCAGGCGATAATCTCGAGCTAGGGCAACTTCATCTGGCAGAACCACACCTAAGATGAGAATAGGCTTTCTTATTCCAGCCTGACGCAGCTCAATCCCTTCATCAATATTAGAAACACAGAAACCATCTACCAACCTTTGAATATGGCTGGCAACAGCAACAGCTCCATGTCCATAGGCATTGGCCTTAACAACAGCAAAGGTTTTAACTGCTTGAGGAATACGATCCTGAACCTGTTTAATATTATTTGAAATAGCTGACAAATCAACCTTAGCCAGAGTTGGTCGGTGTAAACTTGAAATCATATCAGAACCTCTTTTTTGATTTTATTTCAAAGACAGTAAAAAAATTCTAACTTCCGCTAATCCACTTCCAAAATCACACTGGCTTGAACAAAACCACCGCTATGAGAAATAGAGACAAAAGCATTACCTGAGAAGACCTTGCTGGTAATAATAGGAGCTCCTTTTTCATTAGTTGCCACCTCAATATCATGAAAACGTAATTTACCGATTCCAGTCCCCCAGGCCTTGGCAAAAGCTTCCTTGGCTGACCAGCGTCCTGCCAGATATTCCATTTTTCTTCGACCTTCGAGAGAGTCAAAACGCTGAAACTCTAAATCGGTCAGAACTTTTTGAGCAAAAGCAGGATTGCGGACATAAGCTCCTTCAACCCGCGAAATCTCCTGCAAATCAATACCGTGTCCAATAATCATCTTTTATCCTTCACATAAAATTCATCCCAGCCTAGAAACCCGGGCTGACTCTTTCTTATTGCAGTATGTTTCAGTAAAATAATCCCTCGTTCAGCTTAAAAAGCGTGATTTTTAAAAAGAGATTAGCCACTGACTTCCACCTTAATCTCACGGTAAAGGAGCTGAGATTTTCCCAGCTCCCGACCATTAGTTATTTAAAAAGTCTTCAAAGGAATCCTTACCTAAGGTTTGGTAGATTTCTCGAATCAATTTTTCGGTCTTATCCCAACCCAGACATGGATCCGTAATAGATTTACCAAAGACTTCTGGCTTGTCCTGACGGCCATCTTCTAAATAAGATTCAATCATAAAGCCACGCACATACTTGTTAATCTGCTTATTCCAATCACGATTAATCAAGGTTTGCCGAACAATTCGAATTTGATCCAGATAGTTCTTGCCAGAATTATCATGATTAGTGTCGATCAGGATGAAGGGATAAGCTAATCCCATCTGCTCGTAACGTTCAATGGCCTTGACTAAAATATCATAGTAAAAATTAGGCTCATTTTCACCATGTTCATTCGTTGCTCCACGCAGAATGGCATGAGCCAGTGGATTTCCATCAGTGTCAACTTCAGCATCATGATAGATAAAGTTCTGCTTGTTCTGAGCTGCATAGATAGCATTAAACATAATATTAAGATTGCCGGAAGTTGGATTTTTCATACCAGTTGGGACATCAATCCCCGAAGCCACAAAACGATGTTCCTGATCTTCAACTGAACGCGCCCCAATCGCATGGTAGGAAACCAAGTCATCAACTAAGGGTAGATTTGAAGGATAGAGCATTTCATCTGCTGTGGTCAAACCAGTTTCGGTAATCACACGATAGTGCAGATTTCGGACTGCTGCAATCCCATTGATGAGATCGGGTAATTTTGAAGTATCCGGTTGGTGAATCAGGCCCTTGTAGCCATCACCATTAGTCCGTGGCTTAGCTGTATAGACCCGCATAACCATAAAAACACGGTCTTTAACTTCTTCCTGCAAGGCAGATAGGCGGTGAGCATATTCTAAAACAGCATCTTCATTATCGGATGAACAAGGTCCGATAACCAAGAGCAGGCGATCGTCCTCTCCTTTAATGATAGCATCTAGTTCTTTATCTCTAGCTTCTTTTTTAGCCAGTGCCTCTCCTTCAAGTTTTGACAGTTGTTTAACTTGAGCAACGTTAATTTTTTGGCTCTTTTGATGAATTCCCATATTATTTTCCTAGTGTTTCGTATATTTCGTGGATGAGTTCAGCAGTTTTATCCCAACCCAAGCAAGGGTCAGTGATAGACTTACCATAGACATCTGGTTGGTTTTGACGGCCGTCTTCTAAATAAGACTCAATCATAAAGCCACGAACAAATTTGTTAATTTTATCACTCCAGTCACGGTTAATCAGGGTTTGCCGGACGATCCGCACCTGTTCCAGATACTGCTTTCCAGAGTTATCGTGGTTAGTATCAATAACGATAAATGGATTTTCCAAGCCCATCTCTTCATACTGATCGATGGTCGCCAGAAGATCATCATAATAGTAGTTTGGCACATTCTTACCATACTCATTGAGAGCCCCCCGCAAAATAGCGTGAGCTAGAGGGTTTCCTGTTGTTTTGACTTCCTGACCGTTATAGAGGAAGTTCTGCGGAGATTGGGCAGCATACATGCCATTGAACATAACATTGAGGTTACCTGAAGTTGGATTCTTCATGCCAGTTGGGACATCAATACCCGAAGCTACAAAACGGTGTTGTTGATCTTCAACCGAACGAGCTCCAATAGCAATATAAGATACCAAATCATCAACTAAAGAGAGGTTTTCTGGATAAAGCATTTCATCTGCCGTGGTCAATCCAGTTTCGGTAATCACCCGATAATGGAGATTACGAACAGCTTTGATACCATTAATCAGATTGGGCTGACCTTGAGCATCTGGCTGGTGAACCAAACCCTTGTACCCATCACCATTGGTCCGCGGTTTAGCGGTGTAAACCCGCATCACCATAAAGACGCGTTCTTTGACCTTTTCTTGTAAATCAGCCAAACGATGGGCATAATCTAAGACAGCATCTTCATTGTCTGATGAGCAAGGACCTATAACCAAGAGCAGACGGTCGTCCTCTCCCTTGATAATCGCCTCTAGCTCTTTATCACGTGCTTCCTTACGTGATAAGGCTTGGCCGGTTAATTTAGAAATCTGCCGAACCTTCTCAACATCAATTTTGTCACTTTCTGGAATAAATGCCATACTTGCCTCCCTTTTAATATAAAATAAAACTCCGAAGAGACTTATTTTGAAGACTAGATTTGCTAGGGTAACTCCAAAAACTTGGGAGGAAATTGCCCTTACAACCCAGTAACATTTTGAATTTGTAAAAGTAAAAGTGATATAAAATACATTATATCACTTTCTAGTCTTATTTCAATCTGATTTTAGACAGTTATGCAACTCTATACCAGCATTAAGAACTTGTATTCACATTTTTTGACAGTTAGCCTTATGTGGTAGGGACGCAAGCGACCTCCTAACGGAGTTCCATTGCTCATTTTCAAGCCAGAGTCTTGAAAATCCCCTCGACGATTGACTTAAATAGGACAATCGTCTTTTTACCACGGCGGCAACTGTCTGTTTTGAGCGACCTTATGGTCGCTTTTCCCAGCTGACGCTAAGAATTTAAACTTGTGAATACAGTTTCTAAGTTCTGCTGACTTTAAACGGCTCAACAATCTGCCTGCCTAACTAACCCGACGACGGCCGTGGCAATTTTTGAACTTCTTACCAGAACCGCACGGACAAGGATCATTGCGCTTGACATCGGTGAAGTCAAGGTCTTGATCTGCTACTACTTGACCAGACCTTTGAGCTGCAATATTAGCCGCTGCAGTTGTATGAGCCTGAGCTGTTGTTTTTTCCCGTTCTTGCTGATGAATTTGTGCCTTCATCATCAGACGAGTCACATCAAACTCAATGGCTCCAATCATATCATTGAACATGCGGAAACTTTCAGATTGGTATTCAACGATAGGGTTATTCTGGGCATACCCACGCAGACCAACGGAATTACGCAATTGATCAAGAGCATCGATATGGTCGGTCCATTTGTTATCCACAACTCGTAAAATCAGCACCTTTTGAAACTCGATAACAGACTCTTGATCCGGCAGCTTAGCGATCTGCGAATCGTAAACGTCCATAGCGCGGTCGTAGAGTTCATCCTTCATTTCTTCATAAGACCACTCATCTAAGTCATCCATACTGATAGAATCTTCAGGCAGGAGATTATTGTGAGCAAAATTAAGAATAGCTTCCAAGGCTTCGTCAACATTACTATTGCGACTATGACCATCTATGGTACGGTCAATGGTCCGCCGAATCATCGCTTTAATTTCTGGGCCAAGATCGCGTTCAGCCGTAATAACATCATAACGCTCGGCATAGATGATTTCACGCTGTTCCCGCATGACATCATCGTATTGGAGGACTTGTTTCCGAATATCGTAGTTATTTCCTTCAACGCGTTTTTGAGCAGACTCCACCTGACTGGTCAGAAGGCGCGATTTTATCACCACATCTTCATCCTCTGGCGAGACTCTCTCCAAGAAGAACTTAACTCGCTCAGACCCGAAACGTTTCATCAGGTCATCTTCGAAGGATAGATAAAATTGAGATTCTCCCTTGTCTCCTTGACGACCTGAACGACCGCGCAGCTGGTTATCGATCCGGCGGCTTTCATGGCGTTCTGTACCAATAACGCAAAGGCCGCCTAACTCTACAACACCCTTACCAAGCTTAATGTCTGTACCCCGACCAGCCATATTGGTTGCAATGGTAACAGCGCCGCGTTGCCCCGCATTCATAATAATTTGCGCTTCTTTTTCGTGGTTCTTGGCATTTAGGACCTCATGCGGAATACCAGCCTTTTGCAACTTCTTAGAGATTAAATCAGAAGTCTCAACTGCTACGGTACCGACCAAAACAGGCTGTCCTTTTTCATGACGTTCCTTAATATCTTCAATAACCGCCCTAAACTTAGCATCTGTAGTTGCAAAAAGCAAGTCTGGGTGGTCAATACGCTGGACAGGTCGGTTGGTTGGAATCGGAATGACCCGCATGTTGTAAATTTCACGGAACTCTTCTTCCTCAGTTTTACCAGTACCAGTCATCCCTGAGAGCTTACGATACATCCGGAACATATTTTGATAAGTGATTGAAGCCGACGTCTTGGATTCATCTTGAATTGGCACACCTTCTTTAGCTTCAATGGCTTGGTGGAGACCGTCAGAAAAACGCCGTCCTTCCATGGTTCGACCAGTGAACTGATCGACAATGAGAACTTCTCCTTCAGAAACCACATAGTCCATATTAAGAGTCATGATATAGTTGGCCCGCAAAGCATTATCAATATAATGGGTCAAGGCAACATTATCAATATCGTAAAGGTTTTCTAAATTGAAGAATTCCTCAGCCTTATCAATTCCTGAGTCCATAAGGCCAATGGTCTTAGAAGGGACATCAATAGCATAATCGACAGATTCCAACGTCTTAACAAACTTATCAGCCCGTGTATAGAGAGCACTAGTTTCGGAACTGACAGGCCCTGATACGATCAAAGGTGTCCGCGCTTCGTCAATTAGAACCGAGTCAACTTCATCAACCAGAGCGTAGTTAAGCGGACGCTGTACCATATCCTCCTTGCGGACAACCATGTTATCACGAAGATAATCAAATCCGACTTCTGAGTTGGTTGAATAAGTAATGTCACAGTTATAAGCTTCCCGCTTTTCAGCTGGCGACTTAGAAGACAAGTTAATCCCAACCGAGAGACCAAGCCAGCTGTAAAGCTCTCCCATCTCAGTGGCATCACGAGCGGAAAGATATTCGTTGACGGTAATAACATGAACCCCATCGCCTGCTAAGGCATTGAGGTAAACAGGCATAGTTGCCGTCAACGTTTTACCTTCACCAGTCCGCATTTCTGAAACATCACCATTGTGGAGAACAATCCCCCCCATGATTTGCACACGGTAAGGGAAGAGGCCAAGCACCCGCTTAGCGCCTTCACGAACAACCGCAAATGCCTCAAACAGCAATTGATCCAGCGTCTCTCCCTCTTGATAACGCTTCTTAAATTCCTCAGTTTTGCCTTGAAGTTCTGAATCTGACAATGCTTCCATTTCGTCCGCATAAGATTCAACCTTCTTGGCCATCTTTTCTAATTTTCTAATTTCGCCTCTGTCATTTTCAATGACCTTGCGTAAAATATTTGCCATCTCTTTTCCTTTCGATAGTCACTAACATCATATTTTATCATAAAAGCCATACCGATACAATAATTCAACTAGCCTAATCCATTCAAAATACTAGGTTGAATTGGCCATTTATTTTTCTAACAACAAAGTATCTGGCAGCCTGCTATGGATAGTCAGATTTAATAGGCTTATTCAAAAATAAGTCAGATTACAATTAATTCAGTTCGTAACTCAAATCGCTTCCCTTGATTGCGATAGGAATAAACTATAATTGAAAAGTCTTAAATTTGGCATTGAAATGTTCCTCTTCTATGCGAATAAACACTATTGCATAACCTATCTTTCTCGGTTAGTTGATGATGAAATGATCAATGTTTGCTACATCAATACAGATACCACAAAACTCAAATCACTTTAAGCTAAAAAGCAACAGTCAATCAACTGTTGCTTTTACTGTATGGGACTATTTATCAACTTAGACCTAAATGAAGCTAAATTTAACTTCCGTATTGCGTTAATTAAATATCGCCATCTTGTCTTTTTCCAAATACCCCAACCATGACTACAAGGACAAGAGCGCTACCTGCAAGACTAGCAAAACTTAGATTTTTATCACCTGTCTCTGGTAAACGTTTTGACTGTCTATCATGCTTTTTCGTCACCAACTGTACAGGTACTTCATTAACAACGACGCTGGTCTTTCTACTCTCACTAGAAACTGAATTTGGAAGATCAGTATCATGAGTCCCCGGATCGTCAGATGAATCAGGAGTAGGGGCATTAGGTACAATTGGAGGGAGCGGAGGCAGAGGTTGACCAGGAATTACCGGCGGACAACCACAGATACCGCCACGACCATCTTTTCCATCCCTAACAGTCACTGTTGACGTTGATCCATCTGCATTCGTTACTGTAATCGTATAGCTACCATCATGATTATCGGTAACTTGTACGATTGGTGCTTTACCATCTTTACCGTCTTTACCATCTCTTACAGTTACTGATGAGGTTGTTCCATCGCCATTCATTAGCGTAATAGTATATGTACCATTTCCGTTATCTTTAACGGTTGCAGTAGCCGATTTACCGTCCCTGCCGTCTACACCGTCACGACCAGCGGCTCCGGTGTCTCCTTTGTCACCCTTATCGCCTTTAGCTCCTTGGGCGCCATCAGAAACGGTCACGCTGCTCTTTTCGTCTTCGGAAACGACACCATCACCGTTGGTGTCCGTACCAGTGGTGATCGTCTTAGTACCGTCGTGGTTATCGACAACATCGACGAAGCCAGCCGCACCAGCTTTGCCGTCCTTGCCATCTACGCCATCACGACCAGCGGCTCCAGTATCCCCTTTATCGCCTTTGGCTCCGTCGGAAACGGTAACGTTGGTCTTCTCATCGTCAGAAACGATGCCATCACCGTTAGTATCGGTTCCTGTGGTGATCGTCTTAGTACCGTCATGGTTATCGACAACATTGACGAAGCCGGCGGCGCCTGCTTTACCATCTACACCATCACGGCCGGCTGCACCTGTATCGCCCTTGTCACCTTTAGCTCCGGTGTCTCCTTTTTCACCCTTATCGCCTTTAACGCCTTGGGCACCATCGGAAACGGTAACGCTGCTCTTTTCGTCGTCAGAAACGATGCCATCACCGTTAGTATCGGTTCCTGTGGTGATCGTCTTAATACCGTCGTGATTATCCACGACATTGACAAAGCCTGCGGCGCCGGCTTTACCGTCCTTGCCGTCTACGCCGTCACGACCTGTAGCTCCGGTATCACCCTTGGCACCTTGGGCACCGGTGTCTCCTTTTTCACCCTTATCGCCTTTAACGCCTTGGGCGCCATCAGAAACAGTGACACGGCTCTTCTCATTTTCTGAGACTACACCATCGCCATTAGTATCCGTACCTGTAGTGATTGTCTTGGTGCCGTTGTGGTTATCCACGACATCGACGAAACCGGCGGCACCAGCTTTACCATCTACGCCATCACGACCGGCGGCACCTGTATCGCCCTTGTCACCCTTGGCACCTTGGGCGCCATCGGAAACAATTACGCTGGTCTTCTCATCGTCAGAAATGATGCCGTCACCGTCGATATCCGTACCTGTGGTGATTGTCTTGGTGCCATTGTGGTTATCGACAACATTGACGAAACCGGCGGCACCTGCTTTACCGTCCTTGCCGTCACGGCCATCGCGACCGGCGGCTCCAGTGTCTCCCTTGTCGCCCTTAGCACCTTGAGCTCCATCGGAAACCGTTACGTTGTTCTTTTCATCGTCAGAGACAACGCCGTCGCCGTTAGTATCGGTTCCTGTAGTGATCGTCTTGGTACCATCGTGGTTATCAACAACATTGACGTAACCAGCCGCACCTGCTTTACCATCTACGCCGTCACGGCCATCGCGACCGGCAGCTCCAGTATCTCCTTTAGCGCCTTTATCTCCCTTGTCGCCTTTAGCGCCTTGGGCGCCATCGGAAACAGTCACACTAGTCTTTTCGTCTTCTGAGACCACACCATCGCCGTTAGTATCCGTACCAGTCGTAATCGTCTTGGTGCCGTCGTGGTTATCTACGACATTGACAAAGCCTGCGGCGCCGGCTTTACCGTCCTTGCCATCTACGCCGTCACGACCATCGCGACCTGCGGCTCCAGTGTCCCCCTTGTCGCCTTTAGCGCCTTGGGCGCCATCGGAAACAGTGACACGGCTCTTTTCATCTTCAGAGACCACACCATCGCCATTAGTATCCGTACCAGTCGTAATCGTCTTAGTGCCATTGTGGTTATCGACAACATTGACGTAACCCGCGGCGCCTGCTTTGCCGTCTACGCCGTCACGACCTGTAGCTCCGGTATCACCCTTGTCACCTTTAACACCTTGGGCTCCGTCTGAAACTGTCACGCTGTTTTTCTCATCGTCAGAAACGACACCATCGCCGTTAGTATCGGTGCCAGTCGTAATTGTCTTGGTGCCGTTATTGTTATCTACAACATTGACGAAGCCGGCGGCACCTGCTTTACCGTCTACACCATCGCGACCTGCAACGCCTGTGTCTCCTTTATCACCCTTGTCACCTTTGGCACCTTGGGCTCCATCGGAAACCGTCACGCTGCTCTTTTCATCGTCAGAAACGATGCCATCACCGTTGGTATCCGTACCAGTCGTAATCGTCTTGGTGCCGTTGTGGTTATCCACAACATCGACGAAACCGGCGGCACCTGCTTTACCGTCTTTGCCATCTCGGCCATCTCGACCTGCGGCTCCGGTATCTCCTTTAGCTCCTTGGGCTCCATCGGAAACAGTGACATGGCTCTTTTCATCTTCTGAGACCACACCATCGCCATTAGTATCCGTACCTGTGGTGATCGTCTTAGTGCCATTGTTGTTATCCTTGACATCAACGAAGCCTGCGGCGCCGGCTTTACCGTCCTTGCCATCTACACCATCGCGACCTGCAGCTCCGGTATCGCCTTTGTCACCTTTAGCTCCGGTGTCTCCTTTTTCACCCTTATCGCCTTTGGCACCAGTATCACCTTTGGCACCATCAGAAACAGTAACACTGTTCTTCTCATCGTCAGAAACGATGCCATCACCGTTAGTGTCTGTACCAGTTGTAATTGTCTTGGTACCATCGTGGTTATCAACAACATTGACGTAACCAGCCGCACCAGCTTTACCATCTACGCCGTCACGGCCATCGCGACCGGCAGCTCCAGTATCTCCTTTAGCGCCTTTATCTCCCTTGTCGCCTTTAGCGCCTTGGGCTCCATCGGAAACCGTCACGCTGCTCTTTTCATCGTCAGAAACGATGCCATCACCGTTGGTATCCGTACCAGTCGTAATCGTCTTGGTGCCGTTGTGGTTATCCACAACATCGACGAAACCGGCGGCACCTGCTTTACCGTCTTTGCCATCTACGCCATCTCGGCCATCTCGACCTGCAGCTCCGGTATCGCCTTTATCACCTTTGGCTCCTTGGGCTCCATCGGAAACAGTGACACGGCTCTTTTCATCTTCTGAGACCACACCATCACCGTTAGTATCGGTTCCTGTGGTGATCGTCTTGGTGCCATCGTGGTTATCGACGACATTGACGTAACCCGCGGCGCCTGCTTTACCATCTACGCCATCGCGACCTGCGGCTCCGGTATCGCCTTTGTCACCTTTTTCACCTTTAATAGTATTAACAGTAAATTGTGCCGAAGCTTCTTGTCCAAAGGCATCAGTGTATTTAACCGTGTAGGTACCATTTTCACCCGGTGTAATCTCGAGCTTAGGTTTCTGAGTATTAATTGAATAGGTGAAGACATTGCCATTCTGCTCAATATTAAGACCGTTTCCTGCGCGGAAGGTAATGGTATCACCACCATGAACCTGCTGAGCATCAGGGGCAACATTGGTATCGTTCACTTGATTTTGCGTACCTGTTCCAGCAGTACCGGATGTAGCAATCCAATGATAATCTCTGGTCAGAAGGTACAATTGCGAACCGTTGACAGCATCTGTGGAACTTTCAGAAATAGCTCCCGCTGCAACATTTTTGATTTGACGTTCTTTATCTTTATAACCAACTGAAACCTGATCGCCATCAGCTTTCACCTGACCGGCAAAACCGGAATAAGTAATATTATTGACAGTTGCTTCATTCTCTGCGGTTGCTTCTGAATCTGTTCTAGAATATGCACCAAGAGCAACAGAATTATAATAAGTAGATTCAGCTGAAGGACCAACTGCTGAGGAAAGAATCGCTTTCGATTTAGCTTGGGTACCAAGCGCTATACTGTTGGCCGCTTTGGCATTGGCATAGTAGCCCACACTAACACTTGAATCGGCATCGGCAGAAGCTGTATAACCAATATTTATTGCGCCGACACCGCTTGCTTTACCACCGAGGGCAATGGCTGAATTAGCGCCAGCATTGGCAGTATTACCAATAGCAATCGCATTTTCACCGTTGGCTTTTGTATAAGTACCAAGAGCAACTGCACCGCCCTTATTATCCAAATCAACATTGGTTTCTGCATAGTAACCAATAGCGGTATCATGATTGTTGGATGGTGTTGCATTGTCGCCCAGATGAACGGTACCCACAGGATTTTCACCAGCTACAGCCCTAAATACAGAGCCGCCCGATTGGGTTGGCTGAGCAGACACGGCTGATGCATTTATCGGATTAGCCGTAAGCGAAACAGATGGCAGACCAGGACCATTTTGTTCAGCTACATATAAATGGCTTTCTGTTACATAAGTTACAGCACCTGAACCAACATAGGTACCGTCAGGGTTTGTTGCTTCAACACTAGCCTGCGACAAAATAGTATAGCTGCCGGCCTGAGCAACCTGCCCTTCAATTTTACCAGTGGATGAATCATACACTAGGCCTTCTGGCAGACCATCCTTAGTAACGGTTTCTCCCTGAATCGTTGCACTGTAGCTAAATTTAGTTGAGACCGCATTAATTCCACCATTAACGGCAATACCAGAAATTTTACGACCAGAAAAAACAGCCTGATCACTCTTAGGCAGCGCATTAACATCCAGATCAATAGTCTTGCTGGCTGTAGCCCCATCAGCGGCTTGCACAGTAGCTTTAATTGTATACTGACCAGATTGGAGGACTGCCCCCGTTAATTGGCCACTTTCAGCATCATAGAAGAGGCCGGCAGGCAGCCCATCAACTACTTCAGCTGTCCCTTCTTTAGTATAACTAAAGGACAACTCTGCCTGTGCTGCCTTACTATCTGATGTTTCCTCCTCATCTTCATCAACATTGCCCATAAGGACAAGATCAATCGCCTGACCAGATTGGGTCGCTGTGATAGCAATGGGACGGATACTGCTCGCTTCATTCAGCGATTGATAGTCACGGCCAATAGTCACACCAAGGGTGCTTTGAGCTTGACCACCACGCTGTTCAGTAGCAATTTGCCTACTATGATGCTGTGCAGAAGTCTGCCCATTACTTGCTGCAGCTGTCACCTGATTAGCAGTCTTTTGAACATAGAACGTTACATACTTGGACTTTTGAAGTTCTAAAGCTGCAACAGCTTGCGTATCAGCTTGATTTGGAGCTAAAGCATAACCTGATAAGCCTAGTTGATTTAAGTTGGCTGTTTCAGTCACAATTTTATCAGCCAAATCATCAGCAGGAATCACCAAGGATTTAGCTGGTGTCTGAGCAATCGTCGTTTCGGAACCATCAGCTCCTTGCTCAACATAACGTACCTTATAAAAAACATAGGCATTCTGCCCTGCAGCATTCACTCTAGCCGAATCACTAACGTGGCTATTTGATTGTGAGCCCTCGCTTACTTGCGAGTGATCAGCAGTTGGATCATTATCGGTAGTTTGTTCTGCATTTTGTGACGTTTCTGCCAGACTATTATTCTCCCTTGATAGGCTCGCCTGACTTTCACCAGTGCTATTGCTAACACCAGCATCCTGTGTTGGCGTCACTGCTTGATCCGAACCAACCGACTGACCGGCTGACCCTTCCGAAGACTGAACAGCTACGACTGTAGACTGAGTTTGGGGCTGCTCTTCAGCGAGAACGCTACCTGTAGCGAACAAACTGACCCCAATCAAGGCCGAAGCTGCGCCAAACTTAAACTTACGAATAGAAAAGTATTCTTTCCTTTGAATAGAATACTTAGATTTCCTAGGCTTAGGTTTCATAGAATGTATCCATCCCTCTCTAAAGATTTTATGTTGATTATAAACACTTTTAAACATCTATTGTCAAAAGCAAGCACAATCACTCTAATTATAAAGCTTAAGAAAAATAATTGCAACCTAAATGTAATGTTTTTAATTATTTTTATTTTATCGGTCGTTTTACTGTCCACTCTTTGACAGGAAGGCAATACCATGACCTCGTTACGACTGCATTCTAACCAAAAACAGAACTTAGCCTAAGACTAAATTCTGTTGAGATGAGGTACTTTTCTCAGACTAAATTCTGCTGATCTGAAGCCTAGAACTTACTCTGAGAATTCTGCTTTTTATCTTGCTCACTTTCTCCGCTTGACTACGTCCTATATTTTTTAGAATTTAACACCTATACAGCTTCAAAAATAGCATCACAACCTAATATGATCACTTGCCAAATGAGTGTTTTTTGTCTCGCACCAAAGGACGCGAGACGGACTAAAAGTCACTAATCAAAAAAATCAAGGAGCCTGTCGCTGCTCCTTGATTTGCTTTATTAATCCGTTATATGACTGACAATCATAGATAAATCCCCAGACATTTCCCAATTTCTAACGGTATTAGGCAGGATAAAATGTTGCCCTTTCTCCAATGGATAGGACTGATCAGCAATCCTAATCTGTCCCTGACCATCAATGACACTAACAAGATAGTAAGGAGCAGCAGCTTCAAAATAAGTCTGACCAACAACCTCCCACTTATAGACCGTAAAGAATTCATTAGCTACCAGCAAGGTTGAGGTTAAGTCACCCGTTTTTAAAGTGGCAGGGTGGGAATTTTGCGGTTGACCAATCGTCATGACATCAATGGACTGCTGAATATGCAGAGGGCGCAAGTTCCCTGACGCATCAGGACGGTCAAAATCATAAACCCGATAAGTTGTATCACTGGATTGCTGTGTTTCCAACACCATAATTCCCTTACCAATAGCATGCATCGTGCCGCTTGGAACATAGAAAAAATCGCCAGCTTTGACAGGTACTCTTGTTAAGAGTTGATCCCAGTCTCCAGCTTCAATCCGCTCTGCTAATTCCTGACGACTCTGAGCGGTATGTCCGTAGATAATTTCCGCTCCCTCATCAGCAGTCAGAATATACCAACACTCAGTTTTTCCTAACTCCCCCTCATGTTCCTGAGCATAAGCATCGTCAGGGTGAACTTGAACACTGAGCCAATCATTAGCATCTAAAATCTTCGTTAAGAGTGGAAAAACCGGACTGGATGGATTGCCAAAGAGCTCGGGCCTCTCTCGATAAACCCGATCCAGACCCTGATCAGCCAGAGAGCCGTTTTCAATAATGGAAACCCCATGAGGGTGACCGGAAATAGCCCAATATTCTCCGGTTGTTTCTGTCGGGATATCATAACCATAGACATCTCTCAGTCTTGTCCCACCCCAAATTTTATCATGCATACTAGCCTTTAAAAATAATGGTTCTGCCATGGCTGTTTTCCTCCGTTTTTACTGCCATTCTAACATTTTTCCCAAAAGAAAAAAAGTGAATAGGAAGAGACCAGCAACGATCTAGCACCTATTCACTATTATTACTTTACTAATCAAAACGCTCTGCGACCTTTTTCGCTAAGGCAAAATTACCGATAGTAGCTGAGCCATTACCAGATACAGCTGGTGTGACAATATAATCTTCAACAGGCGGAACAGGAAGATAATCATTGAGCAGATTCGTAAATTTCTCACGCACCCGGCGTAACATGTGCTCTTGAGCCATCACACCACCGCCAAAGACAATCACATCTGGACGGTAAAGAAGGGTTGCTTGAACAGCAGCTTGGGCGATATAGTAAGCCTGAATATCCCAAACATCTGAATGCTGTTCAATCAGCTCGCCCCGAATTCCTGTGCGGGCTTCCAGTGAAGGACCAGCCGCTAACCCCTCCAAACAGCCATTATGGAAAGGACAGGTTCCGTGGAATTCATTAGCCACATCGCTGGGGTGCAGGGCAACGTAAACATGGCCAGCCTCTGTATGACCAGCACCACCAACAAATTCTCCGCGTTGGATAGCCCCAGCGCCGATACCCGTTCCGATGGTGTAATAAACCAGATTTTCAACCCCTTGGCGAACCATAGCTTCACCATAAGCTGATGAATTGACATCTGTCGTAAAATAGAAAGGAACCTTGAATTCTTTAGCAATCAAGCCAACCAAATCTACATTTGACCAATTAGGCTTAGGGGTCTTGGTGATATAGCCATAGGTTTTCGAATTTTCGTCAATATCAACAGGTCCAAATGAGCCGATGGCAATTCCTTGCAAGTCAGCTTCAAATTTTTTAAAAAATCCTACCGTCTTATCAATGGTTTCATAGGGTGTCGTCGTTGGGAACTGCACTTTTTCGACGACCTGAAAATTTTCATCGCCGACAGCACAGACAAACTTGGTCCCGCCTGCTTCCACACTTCCATATAATTTAGTCATTATTTTTTCCTTTCTTTACCAATCTATTCCTTTTCATTATAAAAAATTCAAGAGCATAAATCAATGGAAATCCCAAGGTTTCCTGCCCAATAAAAGGAGTTTTTGAACAGCAAACAAAAGGGACCAAGACCGAAATCTCACTCCCTTTAGAATATACCAAAAACTTATTTTACTTCAAGCAAATCAGCACCAGCCGTAACAGCACCTGAGGCTACCGGAGTAACGTCTGTATAATCCGCAGAGTTGGTTACGATAACCATTGTCGTGTCTTCCAGACCCGCTGCTGCAATAGCTGCTGCATCAAATGTTCCAAGAACGTCACCCTTCTTAATAGCTTGATTGGCTTTGACCTTTTGCTCAAAACCTTTACCATCCATTGAGACAGTATCAATACCGATATGAATAAGAACTTCAGCTCCTTGATCTGATTTCAAACCATAGGCATGGCCAGTTTCAAAAGCAATTTGTACAATGCCATCAACCGGCGATACAATCGTATTGCCATTAGGTTTAATAGCGACACCTTTACCCATAGCCCCTGATGAGAAGACAGGGTCATTGACAGAAGACAGTTCAACAACTTGACCATCAAGGGGAGCGTAAATGGTTTCTTCAGAAACTTCTGTTTTGGCTGCTTGTTCATTGCCGGAGGCTTCATCAAGACCGTGTACTTCGACATCTGCTTCGGCAGCAGCCACAGCCGCTTCTGCTTCAAAGACCTTGGCTTCCTTAGTCTTACCATAGTAGTAAGTGATCAGAAAAGCAATAACGAAGGAAATCGCTTCACAGACCAAATAGAAAGGAATTGATTTAGGGGTGATAGAGATAAGACCAAGGACACCAGCCGAGCCTAATGATACAGCAATAACTCGTAAAAGACCAGCAATGGCTGCTGCAATAGCCGAACCTACCAAGGCACAGAAGAATGGGAAACGGTATTTCAAGTTAACCCCAAAGACTGCTGGTTCTGTAATACCAAGAAGAGCTGAAACACCAGCTGAACTTGAAAGCCCCTTAGTTTTAGAATTCTTAGTCAAGGCAAAGATAGCAAAAGCTGCAGCGGCCTGTGCCATATTGGCCATTGAGGCCACAACGAAGATAAAGTCCCCTGAGCCATGACCAGCTTTATAGGAATTAAGCAGGATTGTTTCGAAGGCTGGGAAGGATTGGTGAAGTCCCGTAACAACGATTGGCGTATAGAAAGCACCAAAGATACCCATACCCAAGAAGCCTAAGGTATCATATAACCAAACCAAACCATTGGCTACCCAGTCAGAAACTTGACCAAAGACCGGACCAATGATGGCAAAGGTCAAGAAACCTGAGATAATCATTGTGAAAAGCGGTGTAAAGGTAAAGTCAACTGCTGAATGCAAGTGTTTGTGGAACCATTTTTCAATGATACACATAACCCAAACGGCGATAATCGCTGGAATAACTTGTGAAGTATATTGCTGTGCATGAAGTGTCCAGCCAAAGAAATTCCAATTCAGTGACGTTCCAGCTGCCTTCACCACAGCTTCATTAAGCTCTTGCGAACTCATCATGAGTCCAAGAGCAGCTCCAAGGAACTGGTTACCGCCAAAACGTTTAGCAGTTGAGATACCAAGCAAGACCGGCATATAGATAAATGGAGCATCCGACAAGACAGTCAGCATATCAGAAATACCGGAAACTTGCGGGTATTGGGCAATCAATGATTGTGATCCAAACAATCCTTCTGACTTAAAGATGTTATTGACCGCCATCAAGAGACCGCCGGCAACAAGAGCTGGGATAATAGGTACAAAAATTTCAGACAGAACTTTAATAAAGGCCATAATTGGGTTTTGCTTATGTCCTTCTGCTGCAATTTTCTTAACCTCTTCGGTAGAAACTTCCTGCAAGCCAGTTTGTTTAATCAACTCGGCATAAACATGGTTAACGTCACCAGCACCAATAATAACCTGATATTGGCCATCCATTTTGAAAGTCCCTTTGACATCGGGATTGTTATCAAGAGCCTCTTGGTCAACCTTCGTATCGTCTTTTAAAACAAGGCGCAGACGAGTGGCACAGTGGGCACCAGCGACAAGATTATCTTTACCGACCGCTTTAATAACGTCGGCAGCTACTTTAGCATAATCCATTGCGTAACTCCTTTAAAATTTAATAAGATAAAAGCTTTCAATTTTTGAAAACGCTTTTTTACAATTCTTAATTTAACACAAGACCGTTACTATGTCAACCGTTTTGCAGAAATTAAATTTTTCCCTACAAGCTTGTTGAACTCATTAAAAAATTTATTCGACTGTTATCTAAACTTGACCAGCATCTCCTAAGGCTATGTATAGCACAACCTAGTAAAACCGGCTTATTTATCACTAATTAAAGATAATATATTCAAAATTTTTTGCTAACCCTTGACAAAATTTTCAGAAGCTCTTGATTCTATCAGTGACATAGTCTATGAATCACAGATAATACAACACTATTCATAAGCAAAAGTCCCCTATCATTAAAAATTCAACATAAACCAAAACTGTACCACCCGCGACATGAAGTCAGGTCAATCGATAACACTTGGACTGACTGAATTAGTAAGGAATATAGTTAGATCGCCATAGCGACTAGCGGAATAAGTTATCTCAAAGAGATAAAACTTATTTTATCCCCACGACACAAAGTCAGGTCAGCCGATAATACTGTATTGACATTGACCAAATGAATAAGAGGAACAGTGGGCTAATTTTTTGTAAAAATAGCACTACTTTTCCTACGAGATAAAGCTTAGAAAGTGACATTACCCATTAAACTGAGTTAGGAAGGGAAATTGGGCAAAAACTCGTCCAGTCTTCCTATTTTGGAACAAGCTCTTGGCGCAGCAGCTGGGGGGAGACCGTTTAAGGTCGCCACCTTAAAACTAGGGTGTGGTGAGAACCAAAATTTTCAATTTTTGAGTTGACCCCTCCCCATAGCTGGTATCAATGTTATTTTAAATAGACCAATTTTCTTCCTTGATTTTTCCCATGAAAACCTTTACTATGTTATGGACGTGACATTTCTTGCCAATAGTTGACATATAATATATGGAGGAATACTTATGAATCTACCAACAGAGGTGCGTTATCGCTCCTATGCTGACTGGACCGATGAGGAGAAAGCTGAGATTAGAGCTCATGTCGCTGCCTCGCCTTGGCGGGCCAACTATCATATTGAGCCAAAGACCGGCCTTTTAAATGATCCAAATGGATTTTCTTACTTCAACGGAAAATTCCAGCTTTTCTATCAAAACTGGCCTTTCGGTGCAGCTCACGGCCTTAAGCAATGGGTCCACACAGAATCCCAAGACCTGGTTCACTTCAAAGAAACTGGCATTACCCTCCAGCCTGACCACGAAAATGACAGTCATGGAGCTTATTCCGGGTCGGCCTATCCGATTGATGATAAACTCTTTATCTTCTATACGGGTAATGTCCGCAATCAAAACTGGGTACGAGATCCTCGCCAAATCGGAGCTTGGATGGATAAGCAAGGCCATATTGAAAAATTCGACGATATCCTTATCAAACAGCCAGCCGACGCGACTGAACACTTCCGCGACCCACAGATTTTTAATTACAAGGGACAATACTACGCCATCGTTGGAGCTCAAAGCCTTGATAAAAAAGGTTTTATCAAGCTCTACAAGGCCCTTAACAATGATGTCCATAACTGGCAAGAAGTCGGTAATCTGGACTTTGGTGGCACAGGTTCTGAATACATGATTGAGTGTCCAAATCTGGTTTTTGTTGATGACCAACCAGTCCTTCTCTACAGTCCTCAAGGTTTGGATAAGACTGAACTAGCCTATGATAATATTTATCCAAATACCTATAAAATCTGTCAAACGTTTGACACAAATAAATCAGCCCTCCTTGGCGCTTCGAAAATTTTCAATCTGGATTATGGCTTCGAAGCTTATGCTACCCAAGGATTCAACATGCCTGATGGTAAGGCTTATTGCGTCAGCTGGATTGGCCTTCCAGATATCGACTATCCTACCGACCGATATGACTATCAAGGAGCCATGAGCTTAGTTAAGGAACTGTCTATCAAGGATGGCAAGCTCTATCAATATCCTGTTTCAGCCATAACCAGTCTGAGAACTACCCAAGAAGTCTTTGGTGACAAAGATCAGACAGATAATTGCTATGAATTAGACTTAACCTTTGCTCCTGACCAAAAGACTGAGCTTCTCCTCTTTGCTGACCAAAAGGGACAGGGGCTCAAACTTACTGTTGATAATAACAAAGGAAAAGTTATCCTCGATCGTTCCCAAGCTGGTGTCCAATATGCCACTGAATTTGGCACGATCAGAGAATGCCAACTGGACCAAACTCAGGAAGCTCGTATCTTTGTTGATAAATCTATCGTGGAAATCTTTATCAATAAGGGGGAAAAGGTCTTCACCAGTCGTGTCTTTCCCCAAGCTGACCAATCTGGTCTTAAAATTCTCTCCGGTCAGGTTAGCGGAACTTACTATCACTTAAAGGGATAAGCTATGGTCGCAAAATTAACTGATGTTGCCAAATTGGCCGGTGTCAGCCCAACCACCGTTTCTCGTGTCATCAACAATAAGGGCTATCTCTCTGAAAAAACTAAGGACAAAGTCCATGCAGCCATGCGCGAACTGGGCTATAAACCCAATAACCTGGCCCGTGGACTTCAGGGAAAATCCTCTAAGCTAATCGGACTGATTTTCCCAAACATCTCTAATGTGTTCTACGCTGAAATTATTGAGCACTTAGAAAATATCCTTTTCTATCATGGCTACAAGGTCATTATTTGCAACAGCCAGAACGAGTCCGACAAAGAGCGAGACTACTTGGAAATGCTGGCGGCCAATCAGGTCGATGGTATCATCTCTTCCAGCCACAATCTGGATATCGAGGACTACGAACGAGTGGAAGCTCCCATTGTTGCCTTTGACCGCAATCTGGCACCCCGTATCCCTGTTATTTCTTCCGATAACTTTGAAGGCGGAAAATTAGCGGCCATTAGCCTGCAAAAGGTGGGCTGCCAAAACATTATCATGTTTACTGGTAATGATAATTCCAATTCAACCACTGGGCTGCGTCGCAAGGGCTTTAGCTCTGTCCTTCCTGAGGCCAAGGTTTTCAATATCCCCAGCGACTATTCTGCTATTCGCAAAGAGATGGAAATTAAGTCCATCCTGTCTCAGGAGAAGCCCCATGGAATCTTTACTTCCGATGATATGACAGCCATTCTGACGATGAAAATTGCAGACGACATGGGTATCAAAGTTCCCCAAGACCTAAAAATTGTTGGCTACGATGGAACCCAGTTTGTGGAAAATTACTTCCCGCAGCTGACCACTATTAAACAGCCCATCAAGGAAATTGCTGAGCTCTTGGTCGATGTCCTCCTAGCTAAGATTGAAGGCAAGGATGTTCAAGAAAACTACACTCTGCCCATCAGCCTCCTAACCGGAAAATCTTTATAAAATAATCCCTTGGCAACCAATGCTAAGGGATTTTTCACATTTCACCAAAATAAAAATGACCAACTCGGGTCATTTTATTCTTCAACAAACTTCGTCAAGATGCCGTTAACAAATTTGGCGGAGGTTTGGTCGGAGTAGATTTTAGCCAACTCAATAATCTCATTGAGGGCAACCTTGTCCGGTGTTTCTTGGTAATACTTAATTTCAAAGAGTCCTAAACGCAGGAGACTGCGGTCGGTCAGGGTCAGCCGTTCTAAAGACCAGCCTTCTTTAAGATTCTCAATAATATAAGTATCGATTTCAGCCAGATTATCCACAGTACCCTTGACTAAATTCAAGAGCAGGGTCGGAACGTCAAATTCTTGTCCTTCTTCTGCTGCCTTGTCATAGGTATAGGCAAAGCTAACAGCCTCAAGAAAATCAGCTTGACCAAATTCTAAACTAAAGATCGCCTGAAAAGCCCGTTCTCGTAAATTATGTCTTGAATCAGTCATTCAGGAAATCCTCGTCAAACAAGGCTGTCATATCTGGTTTTGGTGCCTTTTCAGGAACGATGCCAACAACATGGACATTAACATCTGAAATTTCAACCTCTGCCATATCGTAGACAGCTGATTTAACAGCTCTTTGAACTTCAATCGAAACCGCTGGGACATTTACTCCATATTGCAATTGCAGGTAAATATCCGCTGTAACCTTATCTTCACCACTGGTAGTGAGATAGACACCACGACTAAGAGTTGTTTTACTGATGCTATCCGTTACAGCCTTATTGTTGAGCGAATATACCCCCTCAACCTTGGTCGCTGCAATTCCCGTGATAACCTCTAACACTCGAGGAGCGATGACAATATCTCCAATTGTTTCTGCCATAGGTCTTCCTTTCTAATCATTCTTATTGAAATTTACGCCCTTAGGCAAGACTAACGATCCTAAGGTTTTAATCAAACTTTTTATTAGTTTTTGACACAAAATTTGACCAGTCGCTAGCACTAGTCAAACCAAGTCAATTAAGGACATCAAAAGCTATAGATGATAACTTTTCGTCGTCATTCTATTGAAAAGATAGAAAGACTCTGTCCGTGATATCGTACTTTAGGCACGTGATACGTAAGTTCCTTCTTGAGTATTGATGACTAATTTTTGACCAACTTCGATGAAGTCTGGTACGTTGACCACAAGGCCTGTTTCCAAGGTAGCTGGTTTACCTGAACCTGTTACGGTAGCTCCCTTAATAGAAGGTTGGGTATCCGTAACAGTTAGTTCAACAGTTGTTGGAACCTGTACCCCAATTACTTCGGTTCCATAGAATTGAATCTTGACATCACCGTTTTCCAAAATGTAGCGCAATTCATTTTCCACGTTAGCCACTGGAATTTCATATTGGTCATAGGTTTCGCTATTCATGAAGTAGGCTGTATCATCCATCTTATAAAGGTATTGGGCAGGCACTGTTTCAATGATAGCTTGTTCAAATTTTTCTTCTGGACGATAGGTTGTGTCGAAGGTTGAACCTGAACGAACATCACGCAGTTTCATCCGCATAACAGTATTCCCTTTACCTGGTTTATGGTGGCTGGCTTCCAGAACACGGATTAATTTCCCATCACCTGTCACAAAAGTCATACCAGCTCTAAGCTTACTTGCTTCAATCATGTTTTCTACCTCTTCATTAATTTAGTTATCAGCTTATTTTATCATAATTTGTGATGCTACTCAAATTCTTTATGAATATAAGCAGCCTTGCCTAGTCCTCCCCTAAGGTGATATGGGGAACATCATGCTGGATATATTCCACACCTTTCTGCCTCATCAGTTCGATAGCCAGAGCATTGGGACGATAGTCGGATTTATAGGTGATTTTCTTGATACCTGCTTGCAAAAGAGCCTTGGTGCAGTTGATACAAGGAAAATGGGTGACGTAGATTTCGGTATTTTTGGTCGAGATACCTTCCTTGGCACATTGAATCAGGGCATTCATCTCAGCATGAACTGTCCGAATGCAGTGACCGTCTTCCATATAGTGGCCAACCTCATTGCAATTATCTGTTTCAGAAACCCCGCCGTTATAGCCCGTAGCGATAATCCGTTTGTCCTTAACCAGAACTGCTCCAACATAGGCACGGTCACAAGTTGACCGTTTCGAAATCAGCTCGGCATTAGCCATAAAATAATCCTGCCAAGATAGACGATTTTCAGTCATAGAAACCTCCTAAATAATAATCAATTCCTTGGGTGCTTTAGTCAGGACTTCACAGCCTGTCTCAGTCACCAGTATATCATCTTCAATCCGCACACCGAATTTTCCGTCCAAATAAATCCCAGGTTCATCAGTGATAGTCATCCCAGACGCCACTAAGTCGGTTGACTGCCCAAAATAAGGCCCTTCATGGATATCAAGACCGATACCATGACCAATACCGTGGGTGAAGCAAGCGCCGTAACCAGCTTGGGCAATAACTTGACGTGCAAGACCATCATAGTCACAGCGTCTCATGCCAGCCTTGACGGAGTCAATCACGGCTTGGTTGCTCTTGCGGACAAGATCATAAACAGATCGCTCTTCATCAGAAGGCTGACCAACATGAATCGTTCGTGTGATGTCGCTGACGTAGTGATGATAAACACACCCGAAGTCTAAGGTTAGGGTCTCACCCTGGCAGATAATTTTTTCGCTGGCTCGGCCGTGGGGCATGGCAGAACGCCGGCCCGAAGCCACGATAAAGTCAAAAGATGGACCGGTCGCTCCTCGCTCTCGCATCCGAAAATCAAGAAAATTGGCGACTTCAATCTCGCTAGTCTGATTAGGCTTGATAAAATCTAAAACATCTAAGAAGGCCTGATCAGAGATTTTGCAGGCCTGACGAATAGCTTCAATCTCACTGCTGTCCTTAATCATTCGCAACTGTTCAATCAAATCAGTCAGAGATTGCAAGCAGTAATCCGCAAAGCTCTCCTTCAACTGCTGATAGTAGTGATAGGAAATAGCTTCCCCCTCAAAACCAATTGCAGTCAATTGATCACCTTTAATAATCTCAGCAATGTCAGCAAGCGGTTGGCGGGTCTCAATAATCTCAAAGCCTTTAACTTGGTCTCTAGCCAAAAGGCTGTAACGGGAATCTGTCAGAAAAAGCCGCTGCTGCTTGGAAAGAAATACTGTTCCTGCCGTGCCATAAAAGCCAGTCAAATAATAGATATTCGTTAAATTAGTAACTAAAAAGCCATCACAGGCTGTCTTCTCCAAAGCTGCCAGCAGTTTTTCTACACGCGCTTCAAACACCTGAAAACACCTCCCATCGAATAGCTTTATTCTAGCATGAATGAGGGTAAATTACTAATTTGAAAGAATTTATACAAAGACTGACTTTAATAGACTTGTTTGAAAACTAAGGCATTTCATAATCGATAATGCCTCAAATCACTCAGCTTAACCATTTTAAATGTTCTGAGTAAAGTTTTAGGGCCTTTCGTACGCAGTTTTGGTTACCGAAGAAATCTAATATATTTTTGACATTCTAATCCTTTTAGCTCAATCCTCTGCAGTTTTTGGAAGTTCTTAAAAGAAAGGATAACCACCCCGAGGTTGCTTAATTTCTCTGATACGTTGCGTTACCGAAACCATAGTCCCTCCCTTAAATGATATAGATTAATTGTTGACCTTAGTATAAGAATCATTCTCATAGATACTGTACTCGGAATAGTTTGGCTCCTCATTCATTCCATACTGCCAAAGAATAGGATATAACGTTTGTCCGTCAGAACTTAATTTGTAACCAAAGTCGTATTGAATACCACTCCCCCCTAGCTGCGCAGGCAACACTGTTCCTGAATAATCCACAATTCTATAAGTTGTCTCATCAACTGGAATCATTGAATAGACTGTCCCAGAGACTTCAGAACTACTGCTATCGCTTCCATTAACCTTTATTCTTAAGTCGCCATTGCTCGAGAAAGTAATCGTAGTTGGCGTTCCTGACATAGTTCCCTTCCAAGTTCCAATCATTTGGTTAGGAAACACACCATCATAAGTGGAACTTTTACCGTCTGCCTGAGTAGAGGAAGAAGTTAAATCTGAGGAAGCCTGACTGGATGACAAAGAAACTGAACTTGCTTGGAATTGGTCAATTTGGTTCTTCTTATTTTGATAAGAAGTCCAAAGCACAAGGGCAATGCAGGCTAAAACTGCCAGAATCAAAATCGTTAAAATATTATAAATAAGTTGCTTACGCCTTTCTTGGCGCTCCAACTTATCCTTTTCTATATAATAAAGATTTTGCTCCAAAATTGCTTCATCTAATAAATTTTTGACTTGTTGTCGCTTTTTAGGATCACTTGTCTGAGCTAGAGCTAACTCCAAACGGGAAATTTTCTCCCGCATCTCCCTCTCTTGTTGCTCATCTATGAGTTCCTGATGAAAACGTTCCTGATCTCGCTGCATCTTTTCCAATGCAGAACTCTGCCTCGATTGTTCCCAAGTATTGCGGTCTATGGAATTTTTGATTTTCCAATCATCCATACTATTTTCTCCCTCCATTTTATACAATGATAATTTTCTAAAAAATTAGATACATCTTTAGTATAACAAACAAGAAGGCCTAGAGCAATATTGGTAAAGAATCTATGACATAATATTACATTTATGATACTTTTATAACATCAAAATTGCTAAAATCCTGTCGACTAAAGGCCACTAGACTAGCATACTTTAGAACTTGATTCAGTTAGATATAGACATCTAGCTTTTTTCACATAAAAAAGATGCGGGACAAAACTTGTCCAGCATCTCTGTTTTAGATTAAACGCTTGGCGCAGTGATTAGAGGTAAGACTTGTTCTACGCAAACTTAATCTTACCACTGACAATTCATTAGGGGCTTTAGCACCAATGAACCACTGCTGATTAGTTTCCCTTTTGCCACAAGGTCAAAACGGAAAACTTAGCCAAGTATGTCGAGGTGAAAAGACACCCCAAATTTTCAATTTTTTGGGTGATTCCACTCCATTCTTATGGCTATTTCAACTTATCTTGTAAATATTGGCCGGTAAAGGACTGGGGATTTTTAGCCACCGCCTCGGGGGTACCCGTAGCAATAACTTGGCCGCCGCCAACACCGCCTTCTGGTCCTAGATCGATCAGGTGATCTGCCGTTTTGATGACGTCCAGATTATGCTCGATAACGAGCACTGTATTTCCTTCGTCGACAAAGCGTTCCAAGACCTTGAGCAGACGGGCAATATCATCGGTATGCAGACCGGTAGTTGGTTCATCCAAAATGTAGAAGGACTTGCCAGTTGAACGCTTGTGCAGTTCACTGGCCAGCTTCATGCGCTGAGCTTCCCCGCCTGACAGGGTAGTAGCTGGCTGACCCAATGTCACATAACCCAGTCCGACATCCTTGATGGTTTGAAGTTTGCGGGCAATCTTTGGAATTGGCGCAAAGAAATCCACCGCATCATTAACAGTCATATCAAGGATTTCTGCAATATTTTTTTCCTTGTAGTGGACTTCTAGAGTCTCACTGTTGTAGCGTGTGCCGTGACAAACTTCACATGGAACATAAACATCTGGCAGAAAGTGCATCTCGATCTTGATAATGCCATCACCTGAGCAGGCCTCACAACGCCCTCCCTTGACATTGAAGCTAAAGCGGCCCTTCTTGTAACCGCGGATCTTGGCTTCATTGGTCTTGGCAAAGAGATCACGAATATCATCAAAAACCCCTGTATAGGTCGCTGGATTGGAACGCGGTGTCCGACCGATTGGACTCTGGTCAATATCAATCAAACGCTCAATATGTTCAATCCCTTCAATACTCTTGTGCTTGCCGGGTTTTTCCGAATTGCGATTCAGTTTTTGTGCGATAGCCTTTTTCAAAATACTGTTGACTAAGGTTGATTTCCCTGAACCAGACACACCAGTAACGGCGATAAATTTCCCAAGAGGAAACTTAACATTAATATTTTGCAGGTTATGCTCAGTTGCTCCCTTAACTTCAATGAAACGACCGTTTCCTTCTCGCCTTTCGATTGGTACGGGAATTTCTTTCTTACCAGACAGATACTGGCCAGTGATCGATTTTTTATTTTTGGCAACCTGATCTGGCCTACCGGAAGCAACGATTTCACCGCCGAATTGGCCGGCACCCGGGCCAACGTCCACCAACCAGTCAGCCTGTCGCATCGTATCCTCATCATGCTCAACAACAATCAGAGTATTGCCTAAATCACGCATTTTCTTGAGACTAGCAATCAAGCGGTCATTATCACGCTGATGAAGGCCGATAGAGGGTTCATCCAAAACGTAGAGGACGCCGCTCAGATTAGAACCAATCTGAGTGGCCAAGCGAATGCGCTGACTTTCTCCGCCTGACAGGGTTCCTGCCATCCGAGACAGAGTCAGATAGTTGAGGCCGACATTATTGAGGAAAGTCAAGCGGTCTTTGATTTCCTTGAGAATCGGTCCTGCAATCGTTGCTTGGTTGTCCGACAGATGTAAGGTTCCAAGATGAGCCAAATGGTCCTGAATGGACAAGTCTGAAATCTGGCCAATATTAAGACCATCTTCGCCCCCAAGCTTAACAGAGAGAGCAGCATCGTTGAGACGGTAGCCGTGGCAGGTCGTACAAGTCAACTCGTTCATATAGCCCCGCATGACATTGCGGGTAAAGTCACTGTTAGTTTCATGATAGCGGCGGTTGACATTATTAACCACGCCTTCAAAAGGAATGTCAATATCACGCACCCCACCGAAATCATTGACATAGTGGAAGTGGAATTCTTTATCATCAGAACCATAAAGAATCAGATCCTGATCCTCTTTCGAGAGCTCTTCAAAGGGCGTATCCATATCAACCCCGAAAGCTTCCATCGCCTGCTCCAGCATGGCTGGGTAATAGTTAGAAGAAATGGGATTCCAAGGAGCTAAGGCACCTTCCCGCAGAGTCAAACTAGGATCTGGAATGAGGAGATCCATATCCACCACCAGCTTCATCCCCAAACCATCACAAGTCGGACAAGAACCAAAGGGGGCATTGAATGAAAAGAGACGGGGCTCCAGCTCAGGGACTGTAAAGCCACATACTGGGCAGGAATAATGCTCTGAAAAGAGCAAATCATTGCCGTCCATGGTGTCAATGATGACATAGCCATCCGCAATCCGAAGGGCAGCTTCGACAGAATCAAAGAGACGGCTGCGAATGCCCTCCTTATTGATCAGACGGTCAATAACCACTTCGATATTATGCATCTTAGATTTGGACAGCTCAGGCACCTCAGTCACATCATAGACCTCGCCATCCACACGCACACGGACATAACCTTCTTTTTGGATTTTTTCAAAAAGGGTCTTGTGCTGTCCTTTCTTACGACGGATAACCGGTGCTAAGATCTGCATACGGGTGCGCTCCGGCAGATCCAGTACCTGATCAACGATCTGCTCAACCGAGCTGGCAGAAATCTCCCCATGACCATTTGGACAGTAAGGTACTCCTACACGCGCATAGAGCAGACGCAGGTAATCATTGATTTCCGTTGCCGTACCAACTGTTGAACGCGGGTTCTTACTGGTCGTCTTTTGGTCGATGGAAATAGCTGGACTGAGACCGTCTATGCTATCTACATCAGGCTTTTCCATATTACCCAAAAACTGACGGGCATAAGCAGACAAACTCTCCACATAGCGCCGCTGACCTTCTGCGTAGATGGTATCAAAAGCCAGACTGGATTTACCAGATCCAGACAAACCAGTCACTACCACCAGCTTATCTCGTGGAATTTCTACATCTACATCTTTCAAATTATGGGCACGTGCCCCATGAATCACTAACTTATCTTGCATAACTAAGATACCAAGCCGTTAAACGACTCAAAGGAATTTAGCGAGTGCTACAGCTATCTATGATAGCGTCGTAGCACCGCCACAAGGTTGATTAGGTGGGTCGCTGTCGCTATTGCGACAAGAGTTACCAATCAACTACTGTGATAGAAACTCAGGTGAAAAGACACCTAGGAGATTTTATCTAATTCCACAGAGTCGTAGGCGGGGTCATTTCCTTTCTAAGATATAACGGGCAAAGTAAAACTAAATGCAAAAGCATTTGCTTTACTACGGGAACTCCTATAGTAGTTTCCTGTGCCCCTTACTAACTTCAAAACTTCGTTAATATCGACCGAAGTTTTTTCGTGTCGCCAAGCCGTTAGCACTCCAAAGAAAATAGCGAGTGCTACAGCTATCTGTGGTAGCGTCATAGCACCGCCACAAGGTTGATTAGTCAAGTCGCTGTCGTGCATACAACAAGAGTTACCAATCAATTACTGTAAAAAGGACGAAGAATCACTTGAATTCTAGGAAGGTGAGTCTTTTTTCACAGGAGTGTAGGCGGGTTCATTTCTTTGCTAAAAGACGCTATACTTTCAACGAATAGACATTACTTTAAAATTCACTCTCTAACCTGTTATTATAGCAGATTTCTTCTTTGCCAAGTGGAAAGAAATCTGAAACCATATATGTAGAGTAATTTCCTTATACCACAAATAAAGATCTGCTACCGACATCTGATTTTTATACCCACGAAATCAAGTTTGGTTTTTCAACTAAGAATATTAGCTGTGGGCTTGCACTCCCGTTTGACTTATTTTACCCTTAATCCAAAAATAAGAAGCTTGACTTAACAAAAAATCTTAGACAGTTGACAAGTTGACACTTGGATATCAAAAAAACGGATGAATAGCCACTTCAAAATCGTGAGAATGTGCTATTCATCCGTTTTTAATATTAGTGCTTCATAAGAATAAATTCTTACAGAATCTTTACCTTAGAAACTGTATTCACAAGTTTAAATTCTTAGCGTCAGCTGGAAAAAGCCTGGGGAAAAAAGTATTCAGCCTTCTATTTTTGCAGTAATAACAGTTTGACGCAGTGGGCAGTGGTTGGGAGAAAGACTTGTTGGCTCTGCCGACTTAGTCTTTCCCCTGCACAGTTCATTAGGTGCTTTAGCACCAACGAACCACTGCTGATTGGAGGTCCTTATCTTGGGGTGCACTCCTATTTTCAGGCACCCCCCTTAAATGGTCCACTGGACTGTTTAACGACTCCGCAAGTGTTAGCGGCCATCCTAATCAACTGTGCGGAGGTGGGACAACGAAGTCAATTTATATAAAAAATCGACTTCTGTCCCACTCTCAAAACAGACAGTTGCCGCCGTGGGAAAAAGACGATTGACCCTATTTAAGTCAATCGTCGAGGGGATTTTCAAGACCCTAGGCTTGAAAATGAGCAATGGAACTCCGTTAGGAGGTCGCTTGCGTCCCTGCCACATCAGACTAACTGTCAAAAAAATGTGAATACAAGTCCTTAGTATCTTTTTATTTCGGGCTCCGTTATTCAACAGTCTTTCCTGTCATCTCCAAATAATCCTGACACATCTTTGCCCAAGACTCTTCAATTGTATCCGCAACTGCAAAGAGACCGCTGCGGCCGATAACATAAATATCGGGGGCAGCCTGATCAATCCTCTTGAAAGTCTTACGACTGGACGAACCATCCATTTCAATTAAATAAGGATAGTTATGCTCTTTCCGTAAGTTACGCAATTGGACAATTTTATCAAGTGTGCTTTCCAAAAAACGTTGGCCTGCAAAACCAGGATCGACTGTCATAATCGTCACCTTATCCAGCAAGTCAATATAAGGCAAGATAGCGCTGACCGGTGTCTCTGGATTCAGGACAACACCAGCTTTTAGTCCCGCATCATGAATACGGTCGATTAGTCGAAAAGCGAGACCGTTAATAACTTCTGCATGCATACAGATATACTCACACCTAATACTAATCAGCCGTTCTACCCAAAAAGTAGGGTCAGTCACCATCAGGTGAGCTGACATTGGTACATCACTGAGCTTTCTTACTTCCTCAATAAACCAAGGCGAAAGTGTAATATTCGGAACAAAATGACCATCCATGATATCAATATGATAAGACTGAGCATGATCATTCAAAAAGGTGATTTCTTGGGTAAATTTATCCAAGTTCATACACATTAGTGACGGCGAAAAATGAACATGTGCCATATAGGGTTCCTTCCTTTCATTTATAAAATTTCAATATCATCTAGACTAATATCTTCTTCTTCTACCTCTGAGACTGTCGCTAATTCCTCGGCTGTTTTATTTTTGGCAATAAAAGCATAGACAAGACCCGTCACTAATACATTAACAACAATAGCAAGAACACCAGCTAAGGGATGTGACATCGTCGGAATCATCAGAAAACCTCCAAACGGAACCGTCGAATCTGCTCCCATAGCCATGGAAACCGCACCACCAGCAGCACCACCAATCGCCGCTGCTGTAATAGCACGTGCAATATCATTCATAACAATAGGAATAACTCCTTCAACAATGTTCAGAACCCCCATGGGTACTGCGGATTTCAAGGTTTCAATCTGTTCTCTGCCATAAATATTCTTACGGAGTAACTTAGCTATAAAATAGGCAAAACCAAAGCCAATAGGCGTTGAAGTATTAACTAATTGCAGGGCCGTAACCGGTTCTTTTACTCCTGACGCTAGCAGGGTTAAGGTAAAGGCATAAACTGTTTTATTGATTGGCCCACCGAAATCAACAATACTCAAAAATCCTACAACAAGACCAAATACTAACATGGAAGAAGAACTTAGCCCTTGCAAAACCGTCGTCAACCAGTTAGTAAAAGCCGCAATCGGAATACCAACAATATAAATCATCAGCAAACCAGAAATTAGAGAGGATAATAAAGGAACAATGACCGTTGGCATCAGCCCTTTGGCCCATTCGGGAACTTTGAAAGTTTTTAGAATCCCCAAGGCCAAAAATCCGGCAAAGTAGCCGCCTAGGATACCACCCAGAAAGCCAGCACTGATCGCATTAGCTGATAAGCCTACAACGAATCCGGGAGCAATCCCTGGTTTACCCGCGATAGAATAAGCAATCCCCGTTGCAATAATAACAGGTAACAGCCCTAAAGCCTTACCGCCCATTGTGGCCAAGGCATCCCAAAAGGTGAATTTCCCCTGAACCAAGGCATCTTGAGCGGTACCGCCAAGGGCCATGCCAATGGCGACAAGGAAACCAGCTCCGCATACAATGGGAACTAAATAGGAAATGGCGGTCAGAAGATGCCCCTTAAGGTTTAATTTTTTCCATGTATCTTTCATCTAGTTTACCTCACTTCTCTATCCCTGAGCTACTTCTGCAGCCTTTTGCAAGAGTTTATTGGGAGATTTGATGGCGATTTCGGTTGGAACCTTGATGACCTTTTTCCCTTCAAATCGTTCCATCCCCGAAATTTTGACATCAATAGCCAAAATAACGATATCCGCTTCTTGAATTTGCTGCTCTGTTAATGCATTTTCTACTCCAATGGTTCCTTGAGTTTCAATATGGATATCGTAACCGGCATTTTTAGCAGCATTTTCAAGTTTTTCCTGAGCAATGTAGGTGTGGGCGATCCCAACCGTACAAGCAGCAACTCCAACAATTTTCATAAATGATCTCCTTTCTTTAAAATACAAAAGTGTTAAGCGACACACAGCAAAATAGGAAAGCAGACGCAGAGGCTCGGCATCTAGGAAGTCTATATACTTAAAGGTCTCTGCACCTGTAATCAGCTAAGGCTGAAACCGTTGCATATCTTTTGGCACAATGTCGTAGGCGAGTTCAGTTCTGGTCTAAATTTTGCTTGCCTCAATCAAGAACCTCAAGCAACTCCAATTATTTCCTTTTAGGCAAAAGCTGCAACAACATCTTCAACGGACTGGGCCGCTAAAAGATTTTCAACCACTCTATCCTTGCCCAATTTCTTAGCAAAGAGTGCTAGGAGCTTTAAGTGTTCCTGAGCATTGTCGGTGTCATTGCCAACGGCAAAGAGAATCACTACTTTGACCCCCTTACCATCTAAGCTTTCCCAAGGGATTTCATACTTGTTAATGGCAATGGCCACACCAATTTTATTAACCGCTTCGCTCTTACCATGGGGAATCGCCACAAAATTACCGATGCCTGTCTGCCCTTCTTTTTCACGCAAATAAACATCCTCTAAAAAACTATCGGCATCCTCCAGATAGGCCTGCTCTTCCAGCAGCTGGCAGAGCTTCCGCAATATCTCATCCTTGCTTCTAGCAGTGAGATCTGTCAATACCAAGTTTTTATCAATCACATCTGTTACTTCCATAAATGTCTCCTTTTGATAGGGCTTCTGGGAAAAGACCAGACACAGTCTATTAACCAGCTTCATAAATTTTCTAACATGATTTCCAACTGTTTTAAATCTACCTTTCTCAATTGATGAACAAAGTGCTCATCGGCTAACTTTCTCACAAAGGCCTTAATAGCGAATTGCTCCGTTGCCCGAGCCTGACTGTCCAAGGCAATTGTAAGCACCAGCTGGACGCGATTAACAGTCTCAGACCAGTTGATTGCTGATGCCAGTCTGCTAATAATGATGCGGTTGGCTAGACCTGGAAGTTCGACATGGGGCAAGACTACTCCCGGTGCAATCTCAATACTACCCAATTTTTCCCGCCAGACCAAAGCCTCCAAAATAGCTGACTGATCAATGGGTGAATCTTTTGCAAGCTCCGTTGCTAAATACTGATAGATCTCTTTCCGACCAGCCAGAGCTAAATCTAAGTGGATGTCATAAAGATTAGTGGCCATAGCGAATCTCCTCAATCTTTCGTCGAATACGCCTCTGATCATCCTCCGTCATCAAGGCACTGACTAGGATTTTGGTCATATTCTCTGGTATCGCTACATTAACGGTTGTAATTAACAGCTGGGCCTCTGGATATTGCCGACTGACATCGGCCAAATCTCGATAGGGCAGAACCGATAAAATAGCTAAATCGCCAAATTGCTGTTCAATCTTGGAGCGAAGCAACTCTGAGGTTCCAATGCCAGAAGTACACATAATTAAAGTAGGAATCGGCGGTGACTGAGTCTCTTGATAGCGAGCAAAGTAGAGGGTAATAAAACCAACTTCATCCAGATTAATAGTTGGAAAACCATACCGTTGACTGACTACTTCTGAAACACGGCGAACCTGATTAAAAATTTTAGGATAGGTCAATCGTATATCCGACAGCATGGCATTTTTTATTCGAATCTTGTGATCCAAGCGCCTGAGCATGGGACTAATATGATTGGCCAAGTCGACAAAGATAGGAGAATCCTCCATAATAGCCTGTCCTCTATCAGGAAACATCTGCTCAAAATAGAAATGAGTGATGGCCAACGTTCGCTGAGAAAAATAAATCGGAGCGGAGTCATGAATATCCTGAAAGTGGGAAGCCATCAAATATTGATAGAGATGATAGACTTCACTATCATCAACACTAATCCCTAATTTTTCTCTAACATCCTGAATCACCCGCCAGCTCTCTTTCATCAAGAAGTTCATTTCCTCAAAATTCTGAAGAGACTGATGTGTACCTAGGAAGACCTTCCCATTCTTAGAACGCATAATCATGATATATAAGTGGGAAAAAACATTAACATCATAAGGGTAGGGAAGAACTGCTTGCAGATGTTGTTCAATAGAATGAAGCTCAGCCTGAATAAAGCCGGCTACCTCCCTATCAATCGTTTGATCCTTTTCAAGGGATAATTGCTCCAAATCAATTGTTCTAAACGTTGGAACCAAATCCGCAATAGCCCGGCGAATATTCTGTTCTTCTCCATGAATGGAAAGAATGCGTCTTCGGCTAAGCAAACGTAATTGGTAATCATTCAACAGCTTTTGTAATTCCAACTTATCCTTTTGAATGACAGATTCGCTGACAAAATAATCTTGACACAAGTCGTAAAGTGCCAACCCTTTGGGGGCTCTAAGCAAAAGGCGCTCCAAGATCAGTTCCTGTCTATTCTCAACCGTTAAGTCATCATGGAGGGGACAGGAGTGTTGAGTAAAGGTCAGGTATTTTTCTTGATTCAGCCAGTAGCCCCTGCCCTTTCGAGAGACAATCAACTGACCGCTATGCTCTTGATTGAGAGACTTAATCATTCGATAAATGGTCTTTTCTGATTTTCCCAGAGCCTGGGCTAATTGACTAGCCGTCATATAATCTGATTGCTGGCTCAAAAAGAACAAAAGCTCATCAATTTTTTTCCGACTTTCAACCATAATTCTTTCCCCACTTATACCTTTATTCTATAGCTCTTAAAGAAGTCCGCTTATTAAAAAATGGCCATTGCAACGGTCATTTTTTTCTTATCCTCACTTTAAATACCCATTCTTACAAAAGCGTTTTAAAATCTCAACAACCCTCTTACATTTGGACATACAAAAAGGTCAGCGAAAACCGCTAACCTTTGCTTATCTCATCAACTATTCGGGTCGTCTAGGCTGCGGCCATGCAGGCCTTTTTGACGTTGAATTTGACGGAGTTTTTCTGGGGTCACGTCATTGCCTTTTTCATCAACCACCTTGATTCCTTCAATGTGGTGACGCAGATTGCGACGATAGCCTTCGATATACTCCTGACGAAGCTTAGCCTGCTCAACCTTTTCCTCACCAGTCAACCCAACCGTTTTTTTCTTTTTAGCAAGCTCGTTAATGCGAGCAATCTTTTTAGGATCTATTGTCATCACCTTCTTATATTATTTTTGCGAGAGCACTTGCGCCAGCATTTACTTGGTATTCAACTGGTTAAAAGCTGCAACTTGACTAGCTTTATCAGCCAAGTCTGAGAGGATAGCCAAACGATTATTTTTCACCGCTTGGTCGTCTGCCATAACCATGGTATTGTCAAAAAAGGCATCAATAACTGGACTGAGGGCAAAGAGTTGCTCAATATTTGCACTTGCATCCTTACCCAACTCAAGCTCAGCGACAGCTTGAGCCAGAGCTTTTTCTTGGTCATTTTCAAAGAGCTTAGCATCTATAGCAACACTCTTATCAGCTTTTTCAGCCAAATTAAAGACACGAGACAAGCTTTCAACCGCTGGTTTGTAGCTGTCTTTTTGTGATGCTTCTACAAGGGCATCTGCTGCAGCTAACATGTCTGATACAACAAAAGTAGAGCCAGCGAGAACTGCTTCCTTGATATCTTTTGGTGTCTTGCCCATCATCTTATCTACACGGGCACGGATAAAATCAAGGACCTCAGCCTTATTATCGTAAGTCAAGCTGTCAAAAGTAAGACCATAGAGGTCGTCCACCAACTCATCCATCGCAATGGTCCAGCCGAAGGTATCCAATATGCGGACAATCCCTTGTGTCGCACGGCGAAGAGCGTAAGGGTCATTAGAACCGCTTGGGATAAGGCCGACCGAGAAGAAGCTAAACAGGGTATCCAATTTATCAGCCAGAGCCAAAACAGCACCGACCTTGGTTTCTGGAAGCTCACCATCAGCCGAATCAGGCAGATAATGCTCACGGATAGCTGTCGCAACAGCCGCTTCTTCGCCTGCAAGAAGAGCGTACTTCTCACCCATAATGCCTTGCAGCTCATCGAACTCACCGACCATACCAGTCAAAAGATCAAACTTATAGATTGTAGCTGCACGCGCAACAGCTGCCGCCTCATCGGAGGATAAACCTGCCATCACGCTGAGATAGTCCGCAATAACACCTGCACGGGCCATGTGTTCAGCCAAAGAACCGATCTTTTCGTGGAAGGTCACCTGAGACAGCTTAGCCACAAGATCTTCAATCCGAAGTTTTTGATCCTCATGCCAGAAGAATTCCCCATCTTCAAGGCGGGCCACCAACACTTTTTCATTCCCTTTGATGACGTTTTCTAGTGCGACATCATTACCATTACGCACCGAGATAAAGTTAGGTCTGAGCTTGCCTTCCTGATCACGGACAACGAAGTAGCGTTGATGACTCTTCATGGAAGTTACAAGGACTTCTTCTGGAATCTCCAAATATTTTTCATCAAAACTTCCCATGAAGGCAGTCGGATATTCAACCAAGTTAAGGACTTCATTGAGAAGGTCTGGCTCGATATCAACTTGGACATTTTCCTTAGCTTCAATAGCCTTAATCTGTTCCACAATCATGCGCTCACGCTCAAGGCTATCTGCAATCACAAATTCTTTACGAAGGTCATCTTCATAAGAATCTGCAGAAGCAATTTCAGTTCCTTGACCCAAGAAACGATGACCACGGCTGATACGACCTGAGGTGATATCGAGGAAATTCATATCAAGAGCCTTGTCATCTAAAAGTACGGTCAAGGTGTGAACAGGACGAATGTACTCAAAGGTATTCTTAGCCCAGTGCATACTGACTGGGAAGGTAAGACTGTTAAGCACCTCAGGGATGCCTGCCAAAACGTCTTCAGCAGGTTTGCCAGCTTCATTTTTGGTCACATAAACATACTCAACACCTTTGACTTCCTCAAAGCGGATATCATCAGTGGTCAAACCTTTACCACGCACAAATCCCTGAGCCGCCTTGGTAAAGTTACCATCACTGTCTAGGGCAATTTTTTTAGCAGGACCTTTGAAATCTTCTGAAAGATCCGTTTGAGCATCAGCTAGTCCCATGACACGCACAGCCAAACGACGAGGGGTTGAAAAAGTCTGGATAGCGTCGTATGACAGACGATTTTCTGCCAAAAAAGCCGCCATTTTTTCACCTAATTGTTTTTCACTTGGGGTTACCACATAGGCTGGAAGTTCTTCCAGACCCAGTTCAATCAATAAATTCTTCACCATTACTCTGCCTCCTCCTTGAGTAATTCTGCCCGTGTTTCTTCGTCCAAAAGTGGGTAACCCAATTTTTTACGCTCAGCTACAAAAGTCTTAGCGACAAGGCGGGCAAGATTACGGATACGGGCTATATAGCCAGCACGCTCGGTAACAGAGACAGCACCACGCGCATCCAGCAAGTTGAAGGTATGGGAACATTTGAGAACGTAATCGTAGGCTGGGTGAACCAAACCTTCTTCCAAAGCCCGACCGGCTTCCTTTTCAAACTTGTCAAAGTTTTCAAGGAGCATATCTTGATCTGAGATTTCAAAGCTGTATTTGGAATGCTCGTACTCAGGCTGTTTGAAGATTTCACCGTACTTAACACCCGGTGCCCACTCAATATCGTAAACAGAATCAACTTCTTGAATATAGGAAGCCAAGCGTTCTAAACCGTAGGTGACCTCAGCCGTTACTGGACTTGTCGCCAAGCCACCAACTTGTTGGAAATACGTAAACTGAGTGATTTCCATACCGTCCAGCCAAACTTCCCAACCAAGTCCAGCAGAACCCGTGGACGGATTTTCCCAGTTATCTTCGACAAAACGAATATCGTGCTCTAATGGGTTGATCCCCAGTTTTTCCAAAGACTCAAGGTAAAGCTCTTGAATATTGCTTGGCGATGGTTTCATGACCACTTGAAATTGATGATGCTGGTAAAGGCGATTAGGATTTTCTCCATAGCGCCCATCAGCTGGACGACGACTGGGCTCCACATAAGCCGCATTCCATGGCTCAGGACCGATGGCCCGCAGGAAGGTGTAAGGACTCATCGTCCCCGCCCCCTTCTCATTATCATAAGCCTGCATCAGCATACAACCCTGATCATTCCAGTATTGTTGTAAAGTCAAGATAATTTCTTGAAAAGTTAGTTTTTTACTCATTGGTTCTCCCTTTTTTAATAAGTATGTTTTGCGACGATTTTTCAAGTAAACCATATTTTAACTTGAAAAATCTAGTGCAGCGTCTAGGCAATCCTCATAGGGATTGCCGTTAGGTGCTCGCTCCTTTAGGAGCACTAGCACCTTTGACGAAGCGGAAGGTTAGTTTTTTTGACATTGCTGTCCTCCTTTTTCCTCTATAAATAGCAAAGCTAGGCTACAAAAAGAACCACGCTCTCCACTCCCATGTCAGCTGACATAGGGGCGTCAAAACGCGGTTCCACCCTAATTTATTACTTCATTTTTATATAGATTGTTACAGAAAGCGCCAGTTGCTTATCGCACCACACCCAGCTTTCACTATCCTGAGCTCGCTTGAGAAATGCCTATAAGCCCCTCTTTCTTGACGAGTATTATAGCAAAAAATCATCAAACTGTCTAGGTAGCATCAACCTTCATCCACTCAAAAATATACATAAAGAAATCTCGACTGACTTCAAAATGCCCGTAGCGCAACTGACTGGCATAAGCTTTCCAGTCTGGATGCTGCCTTGCCACTTCAATTGGGCAGGGACGAATAGACCTATAATACTCAACATCCCGCCTGAAAGGGATAAAGTCCGGTGCCATTTCAAATTGATAAACCCTGTCATCCTTCATTTTACCCACAGCTGTGAAAGCCTGCAACTTTTGATCAGAATCCAGCGCCACCTTGGGACTATAATAAAGCAGATAGTCTCCTTTTTTCATGCGTTTCAAGGGACCGCCTTTGCCATGACAAACTTGACAAAATTCACCTTCAACACCGCGTTGGACATGGTTTCCCGAAACCACTCCGACCCAAAATTTAACCATCTCTTTCCTCCAGTTTTATTAAAAGCTGATTGAAGTCCGCTAGCTGATTGTCCAACTGACCAAAGTAAGAGCGATCGATTGCCTCAACGAGAGGCAAAGCCTGATTCATGCGTTCTCTGCCTGCATCAGTCAGAAAGACAACTTTTGCCCGGCTGTCCTGCGGATGCTCCCGCCGCTCAACTAAGCCTTTTTTTAGCAAGAGCTTGAGAACCTGAGAGACCGTCATCACATCCATATCCGAAAAAGCGGCTAAATTGACCTGAGTAATCCAATCCTGTTTCATCTCCAGAGCCCCTAAACTCGTCAGAATAATGAACTGTGGATGCGTCAGTTCAACTTCTTGCAAAGCTTTTTTTACTCGGCTATGCCAGGCATTGTAGACCCGAGCAAATAAAAGACCCGTCGATTCCTGGTGGTTGTCCGCATACTGGGAATGAAAAACCGTTGTCATGCTGTCTCCAAAGTCTGTTTCAATTTTTCAACGCTTTCTGGCACATCGTCAAAAATCTGTTTCAAAAAGGCCAAAGCGTCTTCTGTCATATCACCATCTGTCAAAGAAACGGAATGTCTCAGGCTAATGCCACCAGCAGGATTTTCAAGTATCTCATGCTCAAAGAGAACGTTGCCAAAAGGCGTTGCTGTTACATCAGAAAAACACTGATTTTCACGCACCTCAACCAAAGTGAACGCAAGTTCAGGCATGCCTTCCAGCTTCATTTTCCCTTTTTGTCCTGTAGTGAAAGCACCGTCCAAAGCAATCTGTTCCAAATCACCCTCCCAGACAAACCACTGATCAACTTGAGAATAGTAGACCCAAGCATCCTCTTTTTTAGCATTGACAGCCAATTCAAAAGAAAATTTCATAAAAACTCCTCCTTTTCATAAGTTTTTATATTATAAGTTAACTTACAATATTAGTCAAGAGGCTGAGCTAAAACTCATCCAGTATTCCTGTTTTGGAGTAAGCCCTTAGCGCAGTGATCGGAAGCAACACTTGTTGGCTAGGCCAACTTGGTCTTGCTCCTGCACAGTTATGAGGTGCTTAGCACCAATGAACCACTACTGGCTAGCTCCCCTGTGGCCGCAAAGTCAAATATGCGAGGATAGGAGTGAAACGTTCTGGAAGAGAGACTGTTTTAGGTTACCACCTTAAAATTAGGGAGTGATAAGAAACAAGATCTTCAATTTTTAGGTTGATCCCACCTTTTGATAACTAGCATTTCATGTTATATTTTGACACGGTAGAATTATTAGACAGCAACAAAAAAGAGCAGTCCAAACTGCTCTCTAAAAATTACACGATTGTTCTAAAATCTCTCATTGCTCAAAGACTAATCCTCCATTAACCCCAAATGCTTGGCATGAAAAGCAAGGTGCTGCTCCACAAAGCTGGCAATAAAGTAATAGCTATGGTCGTAACCGGCATGCAGATTAAGAGTGACAGGAAGCTGACGCTCCTTAGCCACTGTTTCAAAACGCTCAGGCTGGAGCTGCTCAGAATAAAAGCCATCTGCCAGTCCCTGATCAATTAAGATCGGCAAGCACTTATCAGGATCCACCTGAGCCAGCAGCCGGGTGCTGTCATAGACTTCCCAAGCTTTCTTATCCTTACCGAGATAGGCGGTGAAAGCCTTCTGCCCCCAAGGGACCTCCATAAGATTAACGATAGGAGCAAAGGCTGATATAGCCGCATAACGCTCAGGATTTTTGAGACCAATCTGAAGAGCCCCATGACCACCCATACTGTGTCCAAAAATCGAACGCTGATCAGTCACTGGGAAATTGGCCTCGATCAAATCAGGCAACTCCTCTACCACATAATCATACATGCGATAATGCTTAGCCCAAGGTTCCTGAGTGGCATTGACATAAAAGCCTGCTCCTTGCCCCAGATCATAACTCTCTGCATCTGCTACACCTTCACCGCGCGGTGAAGTATCTGGCATAACGAGTACTAGGCCATACTTAGCGGCCCATCGCTGAGCGCCTGCCTTGGTCGAGAAATTTTCATCTGTACAAGTCAAACCTGATAAGAAATAAAGAACAGGGACCTTTTTTCCTTCTTCTACTTGAGGTGGCAGGTAGATGGCAAAGGTCATCTGCGTCTTGGTACTGGTTGACAAATGCGTATAGCGTTGATGTTGACCGCCAAATGAACGGTTGCTTGAAATTAATTCTAGATTTTTCATAGGTTTAAGTAAATATTTGATAACTAGAATGCACTTAGCTAGCTAAGGCACTGCTGTCTGTTATTGCGACACTAGTTGAGAGTTATTGGCCTTTGTTATCAAGTGTAAAGCACTTAGATAACAAGCCTCTGCCATATCTTGGTTTAATTGAACACGCCTACACTCCTGTAAAAAAAGACTCGCCTTCCTTGAATCTTGTGATTCCCCATCCTTTTTCACAGTAGTTGATTGGTAACTCTTGTCGTATGCACGACAGCGACTTACCTAATCAACCTTGTGGTGGTGGGATTGAAATGCTCCAGTGGAGGATTTCTACCTGAGCCTTAAAATGGGAGAGCGAAGAAAATCAAAGTCGTGATTTTATCACGATTTACTGATTTTTGTCCCACTCTCAGTTTGAGTAAGTCAGTGGTATCTTAGTAATGAATAACGGTACGAATAGATTTGCCTTCATGCATAAGGTCGAAAGCCTTGTTAATGTCTTCAAGCGGCATGGTATGAGTGATAAAGTCATCAAGCGCAAACTCTCCATCCATGTATTGATCGACAATACCTGGTAGGTCTGTTTTTCCCTTAACACCGCCAAAAGCTGAACCGCGCCAAACACGACCTGTAACCAGTTGGAAAGGACGCGTATGAATTTCAGCACCTGCTGGAGCAACCCCGATGATGATGCTTTCTCCCCAACCTTTATGACAAGCTTCCAGGGCAGAGCGCATGACTTCGACATTTCCGATACATTCAAAGGAATAATCCACCCCACCATTAGTCATCTCGATGATAACCTCTTGGATTGGACGATCATAGTCATTAGGGTTGACAAAGTCAGTCGCCCCAAGCTCCTTAGCTTTTTCAAACTTATCAGGGTTAGTATCGATGGCAATGATACGACTGGCCTTAGCCATACGAGCCCCGATAATGGCTGCTAAGCCAATACCGCCCAGACCAAAGATGGCAACCGTTGAGCCCTCTTCAACCTTGGCTGTATTGAGCACAGCCCCCATACCAGTCGTCACGCCGCAACCAAGCAGACAGACTTCCTCAAGAGGGGCATCGTCGCGTACCTTAACCAAGGACACATCAGCAACCACCGTATGCTCTGCAAAAGTAGACGTTCCCATATAGTGGTAGATAGGCTGACCGTCTTTGTAAAAACGCACCGTTTCATCTGGCATAAGACCACGACCTTGGGTCTCACGGACAGCTGAACAAAGATTAGTCTTGCCTGATAAGCAAAACTCACACTTACCGCACTCAGCTGTGTAGAGCGGAATGACGTGGTCGCCGACCTGAAACTCCGTTACGCCTTCACCGACTGCCTCGACAATACCAGCCCCTTCATGCCCTAAGATACACGGAAAGACCCCTTCACTATCCTTACCTGAAAGTGTGTAGGCATCTGTATGGCAAACCCCTGTTGCTGTTATACGAACCAAGACTTCATGCGCCTTGGGCATCATCAGATCAACCTCTTCGATCTTCAAAGGCTCATTAGGCGCCCAAGCCACGGCTGCGCGTGTTTTCATAAATTCCATAATAATTTCCTCCATCTATCAATTTAGGTAAATGATTTAACAACCAAAAGGGGGGAGGGAGCACCATTAAGAGTGTATCGGGATCGGACCAAAAGTAACCACATTAATTCCTTTAAATACAGCTCCTATTGCTCTAACCTAAACCGCTTTCTTGCTACATATTTTAGCAAAAGAAAAAAGCTGGTGCAAAAATCTGCTACCAGCATTATGGGGTGAGTGCCAAAAATTAAAAGATAGTCGATCCACCTATTCGCCCCAAACCTTTTCTCCATTGATATAAGTCGCCACTAGACTCATATCATCTTTGAGAACGACAAAATCAGCTGGCAGGTCAAGCTTGATCTGACCGCATCGTTCTTCCAGACCAACGGATTTAGCTGGAACGTAAGTTGCCATGTGAACTGCTTCTTCAGGAGTGGCAATGCCCCAATCCACTACATTTTTGAGTCCGTCTTTAAGCTTGAGAATAGACCCTGCCAAGTTACCCCCATCCTTAAGACGAACAGTCTTTCCTTTAACCACAACTGGGAGTTCACCTAGCATATAATCGCCTTCTGGCTGGCCTCCCGCTGACATACAATCGGTAATCATGGCCACGTGCTCTGTTCCCTTTTGCTTGAGGAGGATTTGACAAGCCACTGGTGACACATGATAGCCATCGCAGATGAGCTCAGCATAGGTATTCCCAAGATTATAAACAGCACCCACCATACCGGGCTCGCGATGGTTCAGCCCACTCATGCCATTGTAGGCGTGCACCCAGACACTAGCACCTGCTTGCACGGCTTGTGCAGCATCCTCATAGCTGGCATCAGAATGCCCCAGAGCAACAATGACCCCAGAAGCTGTAGCTTTGCGGATAAACTCAACCGTTCCTTCACGTTCAGGCGCTAGACCGATTTTTCGCAGGAGCCCCTTAGCTGCCTTTTGCCAGCGCTCCAGCTCCTCAAAACTAGGATTGCGCATATAGGAAGGATTTTGCGCTCCCTTATATTTCTCTGTGAAATAGGGGCCCTCGAAGTAGATTCCTTGAATCTTAGCACCTGTCTCAGACCCCGATACATCAGCGATAGTCGCGCAGATATCTTCCAGCTGCTGACTGCTAGCTGTCAAAGTCGTCGGTAAAAAAGAAGTCACCCCAGCTTCTGGCAAGTGCTGACTGATACTGCGAAGACCATCTGCAGAATTATCCATGACATCATGACCGGCATAACCGTGGATATGGGTATCTACTAATCCTGGCGCAATCTGATACCCTGTATAATCTAAAACTTGAGCAGCACTTGGCATATTCTCTGTCCACTGGCCAAAGCGGCCATCAACCAACTCAAGATAGCCAGCTGGCTTAGTCTCATGAGCATAATAAAAACGATCTGCCTTAAGGTAGGTTGCCATTTATTGTTATTCCTCTCTTCCAACGAGTTTTTCTTTCTTTTATTATAGTGCTTTTATGATAGTTTGTAAATGGTATATACCAGTCATCTTATAAACTGTACTGCTAATTCTAATATCTAAGGAAAAACAAAGATAGACAGGGCCTTGACGTATAGATAGAGGACTCAAAAGCTCCATGATTTTCATAGTAGGGTTCCTAACTACAGAAATTATGGAGTTAATTTCTAGATCTCTGCAAACGAGCTAGTCTTAGCCAAATCACTGCTCAAACCACTGATTTTTCGCTTTATGATAATTATCAGAAAGATTGTCATTTATTTTCAAATGATTACTGTTTGTGTTAAAAATTACAAAATCACTCTGATTTTCCTTGCATAAGTAAATTTTAAGCGTTACAATAATCGCATAATTTTTTTAAAGGAGAATTGTTATGAACACATTAGCTTTGGACTCAATGGCTTTTGAAAACTTTGGGATAGCAGATATTACTGCTCTTTCTGAAATAACTGGTGGCGAAGTTGATTGGCATTCTGGTATTGCAGATGGAATTAAAGCGTTAGGTGTATACGGTGGCGCATATGCTGTTGCAGCTGCTTGCCCACCGTTAGCTTTGGTGGGCGTTGCGATTGGGGCCTACTATACTTATAATGAATGGAATGAACTAGACACGAATAACAATATTAAAAAATTAATTAATTAGAGGTAAAGTTATGAGAGATACAAATGGATTAAATGCGAGTGCCAGTAATTATTTTCAGGTAGCTCCGTGTGATTACCTTGCTGAATTGAGAGGAGGAACTAGCATAAAAACCCTTCAAAATGACTTGTGGGATGTCGTGGCCGCTGATTTTGCTGTTGCTGTATCTGGGGTCACTGCTCCTCCAACAGCTTTATTTACAGTTCCAACTGCTGTATTGACAACTGCTAATTTTATTTATGATGGATATCAATATTTATCGGGTAATTAGCTTATGCGTAATTTAGTTCTCCTGCTTTGTTATGTAAGCTATTTGATACTCTGTGGGATATTTTTATACCTAAATTGGGAGTATTCTAAACTGAGGTCTATCATAGAGTTTATTATATTTATAGGATATGGTACAGTTCTATATATAATCTTCCGTAAGCAAAATTGGAGGTAGACATGAATTCTATCGCATTTAGTGATTTTGAAATTGTAGATAGTGAAAATCTTGTAGAAATTGGCGGTGAATTTAATGCTTGAGAGCTGCGATAGGCTTTGCAGGTGGAGTAATTGACAGTGCGGGTAAAGGTTTAATAGCCGGTACAGCTGTAGAACCAGGAGCTGGAAGTGTTGTAGGTGCTGTTCTTGGCGGTGTTGGTGAGGGAATGGTAGTAGGAACTACCTGTGGTATTGCTGGTTCACAGCTTTAATTATTGTTATGAAAAATTTTTTAAAAGAAAATTTCCTGATCTATTTAATCGTTTTATTAGCCCTTGTTGCTGTTTGTTCGCCAAACAAGCATTTTGGAAAGTTTGTGTTTATCTTACTGGCATTAGCGGTTTTAAGTATAATAATCATTTACTCAATAAGGTTTTTTTATCTTTTTAGAAAAAAGTAGTCCACACTTGGATTTCCCTGCCTCCATCATGGTGTCAGGGGCCTTTTTATAATGATTTAGGGTCGTTAGGAGCTGGATTTATGGAAAAATTCCCAGGAATTTCACTGATGCTCATTCTCTGTGTATTGGCTGTTATTTCTTACTATAGTAAAAATATAATTGTCTCATTTATTAGTTTTTTGCTATTTCTCGGTGTATGTACTTATGTTATTTTTAATTAGAGGTAATACAGGACTAAATTAGGAGTAGATAAAATAACAGATTAAGTAAGAAGAGTAGTAGTATTAATAGCTTGGTTAATGATGGCGATAGCAAGTACAATAGTTTTATGGTCAGATCATAAAATGATGGCGATTGTGGTATTTACTGCAATTACAGCTATTAATCTTTTGTAATTTTTTGTAAGTAAAAAAGGTTAAAATACCTAGTAACCAAATCAGATAATTTCTTATTCTTATTTGATCTAAGTGTTTAGTTGTCAGCTCTGGTGGATGCCGACTTATAACTAAACACTGGTGAGAGAGGATCGTAGTTCTCTCTTTTTTACCATTTGTCAAGCCTATCAAGGCTTTAGGCTAAAAATATTGTGAAGACAGTGGTCATATTAAGGCTATTGTCTTATCATAGAGTTATTGAAATAGCGAAGGTATATACTTTCGGAGCCATTGCTGGTAGTGTTACAGAGGGAGTGAGTGGTACAGTTTTAGGATACAGAACAGGAGATTTATTTGACTAATTAGTTATGAAATATGTGATTATTTTATCCTTTGGATAACTTTAAAACAAGGAGATAAGTTATTTTAATGAGACGGATTAACTAAAAACAGGTAACTTTTAAATGAAAGAACTAATAATTGCTCTTTTTTGGCTTTTTTCTATTAGTACTGCTAGTAAATTTTCAAAAAAGTTTGGTACAAAAATAGCTAAAATAACTGCTTTTTTTGTAAATATATCTGCTTCTGCCTTAGTAATAATTTACTATCTTTTTTCTACAACAAATAAAGAGAGCCTCTAAAACTTAAATCATCTCTCTTTAATAACTACATATTGATAAAAGATATTAATTAGAATAGGAAAGATTTATGCTGAACACAGCAACATAGTTCCTAATAACTTTAAAGCTGTAGATACAGACTTTATCGCCTCTTTTTCAGAAGGAGGTCATACAAGCAGGAGTGCTTAACTGCAGCTGCTGGTGCTACTTGTTGGGATTGATGATGAGTTATTAATATGAAGTATTTTATTATTGGTGTTTTAGTTGCAATTGCAGCATCTGTTATTTTATATAAATTAGGTATAATAAAGTTTAAATAACTAGATTGTAAGCTGCTTGAATTTATGATTACCATGAAAAAGTTAATTCCTTTACTTTGCTATGTGTCTTATTTAATACTTTGTGGGGTGGGATTTTACTTAAATTGGGCTCACTCCGAACTCATTTCTACTGTAACATTTATTATCCTTGTAGGATATGCTACGATTTTTTATATAATATATAAGCAAAAAAGAAAATAAACTTTTGCCTGTATATTACAGAGGATTCCTGAAGATTCAAGTGTGAGAAAAAATTTCAAGCAAAACTTTGAATTAATAATCAGTAATTAGTAACTTGAGCTTTTGAAAGTTACCAATATCTATCGCAAGTAGAAACTATAATGAACATTGTATTCCTAGACACAACAGCTTTTGATAAATTTGAAGTAGCGGATATGGATACACTAGCAAATTTAGAGGGCGGATTTAATGGAGAGGGAGTTGTAACTTCTATTCTTGCAATGATCCCTTATGCAGCAGCAAGGATAGCATATACTAATTCGGTTGGTGCAGCTCTATATTTTGGTGCAGAAGCTTGTGCAGGTGCTGCTGCTATTTATTATAGCAGACATTGATAGTGGAGTTATAGAGAATGATAAAAGATAGGAAACTGAGAAGGATAGTAGATCTATTAGCTTGGATTTTAGTCGCTTTTTCCTTTCTCATAGGTTTTTGGTCAGACCAAAAGATTATTGCAGTAACAGCATTTATTGCTATCACAGCTGTTAATCTTTTGCAATTTTTTTCGGATAAAACTATTGAAAAGCAAAGTAATGATTTTATGGAAAAAAAGAACTATGACGAAAAAATTGCTACTGCAATTGCTTTGATAATTTGTACAGTATCGCTAACCTATGTTTTGTGGCCTATATCAAAGAGTTTATCGGTTGTATTTTTCATTTTACTAATGCTAATCAACATTTATTTGTTTTTAAAAAAATAACTGGGAAATATTAAGCTGCATATCTAATATCTCCCTCACCTTCCCCGCCTCCGTATTGGTGTCGGGGATTTTTTGATAATGATTCAGGGCCTTCAGGAGCTGGATCGTTTGAAGGTAATATGGCTCTCAGTTTTAAGTTATAGAGCAGGAGATTGTTTGACTAATTAGTGTTATGAAATATGTGATTATTTTTATCCTTTGGATAATTTTGGTTGTTCTAGATACCATTTTTATCAAGTTTTCTAAAAACAAGAAATTAAAAGCCTTATCTTCCACATCTGTCTTGTTGATAACAGTCTTGTTGGCTCTCTATGAACTGTTTTAGTCCTAGGCTAATGAGTTATGAACAAATCTGAAAAATACTTAAATCAGTTGCGAGATTAGGTATGTATGGATTTATTCAGATAAAAGAGCTGACGAAGGCAATATCAAAAATAGATAACAACTATCCGACTGAAATGACTGAACCGTTTATTTCAAAATTTTCGACTTTTTGCCAATTGCAGTGTGGAATTTATAAATAAAGCACGAGAGGAGACGAAATTCATCTTCTCTCTTTTTAATATTCAAAAGCACTAAAAGCATAGGCGTGTCCAATCAACAACCTAACATTGACATTGTTATTCAAATAATAGATTTGATCGAAAACTAAGGCATTTCATAATTGCTAATGCCACAAATCAACTCAGCTTAATCATTTTAAATGTTCTGAGTAAAGTTTTAGGGCCTTTCGTATACGGTTTTCATGAGTTTAGCATATCAGTTTTGGTTATCGAACAAATCTAATATTAAAAGGCTTGGAACACAACCAAACCTTTTAATCTAATACGTGTTCATAGATAGAATTACTGGATATTAATTCTTGCTTTTTCAGTTCCCCATACACCTGTTTGAACTTGTAATTGCAGGCCTTTAGCATTTGCGACATCTTGGGGAACATCAATGGCTACTGTACTTGTTACGGAATTTCCTGGATTAATTTCTTCCAAGAAAAACCCAGTATTATCATTAGCGTACAAAGAAGCCTCAGAATCAGATTTATATTCAGTATCTCCCTTGTAAATTTTAAAGAAATCATCTGAAACACTTAAAGACTCTTTACCATTATTTTTCACAGTAATATTTACCAATAGATAAACACCTTGGGCAGTCTCTCCAAAATATTCAGAGCCTACGCTAGTTGCTTGTGATAACGAATTGAACGTATATTCTACATCTCCAACTTTAACAACATCACCAACTCCGTATGTCTTGCGAGCCTTTTTCTGACTGGCCTTCTTTTTAGTAGATTTAATCGTATTAGTAACTTCTTTTTGTACCTTAGAATCACTGCTAGTGTTCGCACTACTCTCACCATCTTTCCCAAATGTACTACCAATAGCACCAATTACCATTAGCAATACAATAACACTTAAGCAACCTTTTAATTTCTTCATATCTTAGAACTCCCATCTAATTGATAGAAATATTATATATATATATATATAATTTGTCAATAGATTACAAAAAGATTTCATTTAAATTTCTTAACTTAAAATAAAAAAGCCTTAAAAATAACTACTACATTCAAGGCTTCATATCTTTTTTAATTGAATTTGGAGTATAACTGTCATTTCATAAGTCTTTTAAAGACTCTAGCTTAGCTCCCCCACTTTCTGTTAGAAACTTTCGTTAAGTAAGAAACTTCTTTGTACCTTAATCTAACACATACTCATAAATAGCTTTAGCTACACCAGCTTGATCATTGCTGGCTGTCTGGTAGTTACAAACTGCTTTTACGCTGTCTGCCGCATTGGCCATAGCCACACTGTGGCCGACAAATTTCAGCATTTCTAAATCGTTAGCAGCATCGCCCAAAGCCATTATTTCAGAGCGATCGATTCCCAGTTGCTGGGCTAATGCTTTGAGACCAGAAGCCTTGCTTGTACCTTTAGGAAGTGCTTCAATAATATAGTGCTGACTGCGGACATGAGAAAAATATTGATCAAAATAGGGGCGATTTTCGTCGTGAAAACGGTCTAAAGCATCACGATCACCCATAATCATCGCTTGAAAAATACGGCCGTGCCCTGCTTGGAAGTCTGACCAGGAGATAGCCTGAGCCTGAGTGAAAATTAAACTAGCATCATAGGCGACAATCTCGGGCACCTGATCCGCAAAGACCAAAAAGCGTTCCTGCTCTGTCAAGGTTAAATAGATATTATCATAATCAGCGACCCTATCTAATAGCTCCTTTACCTCCTGATCACTCAGCGTCACATAATCAACCAAGCCCCAATCCTTGAGCGCAAAGGTTGAGCAGCCATTGTTCAAAATCGCAAATTCTTTGTCTTCTCCCAAGCCTAGCTCCCTCGCATAGGGTTCAACGCCAGACTGGCAGCGACCTGTACAAAGGACAACATCGTAACCGGCTTGACTAGCTTTCTGAAGAGCCTCAATGTTTTCCGGAGGCAGTTGTTTTTGACTGTTTAAAAGAGTGCCATCCATATCAACAGCAATAAGTTTAATCATCTTAATTTCTTTCTAATTTTCATGAGGAGACTGATTTTCCGTGACACGTGTCCGTTAACCTTGCTTGATCATTTCTTGGACCTTTATATAAAAGTCAGGATAAACCTTCTTGAGCGCAACAAACCGTCCAGTCTTATCTAAAAAGCTATGTTCCGAATGCGCCTGACAAACCAGTTGCCCGTTTTGATTCGTCATCACATAATCAAATCCCAGTTTAGCTCCCTTAAGTGTACTGACACTGATGTCAATAGCGATAACATCTGCAAATGTTGACGTTGCCTTATAGTGACAATCTACTGCAGTAACCGGCGAAATAATACCGTCAGCCTCTAGTTTATCATAGGGGAGACCTACTTCATCCAAAAAATAGACACGCGCCTCCTCCATCCAACGGACATAGTTGGAATGGTGCGTAATGCCCATCCGATCGGTCTCATAGTATTGAACCTTATGAGTAAAACCTTTCATCACTTTTCCTCTCTAGTTAGCATGACAGCTGGCGCTGCCTAAGCCAGCTGTCATTTTATTTACCATTGTTTAACCTAAGTTAGCAATAGTACAGCCCGAACCACCTGCATTTTGAGGCGCATAGCCAAAACTCTTGACATGACGATGGCTACGCAGGTACTTGGTCACACCTTCACGGATGACACCGGTACCGATGCCATGAATAATATCAACTTGAGCCATATTGTTGAGAAGAGCCTGATCAATAAAGTCATCCAGCTCCTGCATAGCCTCTTCATAGCGCTTGCCACGGAGATCCAAACGGGCATGTGGTCCTTTAGGTCCTTTACTAGCAGACCTCTTGACAACATTAACTTGTTTTTTCTTACGGGCTTTCTGACTTTCCTGATGTTTCACTAGATTGAACTCAGCTTCCCTTAGGGTCATTTTAATCAAGCCAACTTGAGCCTCCCAACGACCATCCTTGAGCTGATTGATAAGAGTTCCACGCTGACCATAAGCGATAACGATGATATCATCTCCCACTTTAGGCGCACGCGCTGCCTTTTGTTTCTTAGCCTTACGTAAAACCTTATTTTTAGAAAGATCTTCACTTGGTGCCAATTTCTTAAGTTTGCCCTTAGCTTCAATCACCTCATGCGGTTTAAGCTGCGAACGGTCGCTAAGATTTTTAAGAATTTGGTTGCTCTCGTCCGTCGCTCTAGCTACCAACCGACGAATCTCATCTTGAGCCTTCTTCAATTCCTTATCATAAGCATGCGAAAATTCATTGTAAAGCTTTTTGACTACCCGATTAAATTTAAGATTTTCTTGTTCAACTTCTCTAATATGATCCAAACGCTTACGGCTTTCAGCTGTTTGGGTCTCCAGCTGCTCAATAATAGCATTGGTATCACTGTCTCGGTTAGTCATCTGTTCAGCATCATCTACGATGACCTTAGACAACCCCAGACGTCTAGCAATCTCAAAGGCATTGGAACGTCCCGGAACCCCCTGCATAAAATGGTAAGTTGGTCTGAGGCTGTCTATATCGAACGCCATACTGGCATTTTGGACATGAGCAGTTTCAATTCCGTAAGCCTTAAGCTCAGGATAATGGGTCGTGGCCATGGTTTTGATATCGCTGAGACGCAAGTGCTCTAAAATAGCCATAGCTAAACTGGCACCTTCCTGAGGATCGGTTCCTGCTCCCAATTCATCGAGCAGGACAAGACTCTGATGATCAGCCCGATTCAAAATATCAACAATATGTCCCATGTGACTAGAGAAGGTTGACAGGCTTTGCTCAATCGACTGCTCATCACCGATATCTGCAAAGATTTCCTTGAAGAGGGCTACCTTGCTGCCTGGATCCGCTAGAATTGGTAAACCGGACTGAGCCATAATTTGACACAACCCCAAGGTCTTAAGCATGATCGTCTTACCACCTGTATTGGGACCGGTAATAACAATGACAGAGAGATTTTTAGAAAAGTGAAGGTCATTGGCAACAGGATTGACCAGCAAAGGATGACGGACATTGAGTAAGTTGACCGTCTTATCCTCTGACAGACTGGGCAGGCTAGCCTGATGCTCCTGCATGTAGAGATATTTAGCACGCACGAAATCCAAATGCCCAATCAGCCAAGCATTGTTACGAATAGTATGGGTATGAGGGCGAAGCAAGTCTGACAATTCCCGCAAAATCCGATGCAATTCATGCCGCTCATCTGCTCTGGCTTGAGTGATATCTTCATTAAGTTGCACCACAGCCCGAGGCTCGATATAAACTGTCGTTCCCGAAGCTGAAATATCATGGACAACTCCAGCTATCTTATTGCGATAGGTGTTGCGAACAGGCAAGACAGACCGACCGTTACGGCTGGCAATCAGATTTTCTGCCAACATATCCGACTTGGACTTGACCAAGTCTTGTAAGATTTGCCGAACCTGACTCTCTCCTCGATGAATGCGGCGGCGAATCTGGCTCAAACTTGAACTGGCAAAATCTTCAATAAAACCACCATCATTAACAGCCTGTAAATTTCCCTGCAATCTAGGAAAAGCCTCCAGATTCTCAAAAAGACGGCTGAGAGCGGAAAGTTCAACATTTTCCAGATTTTCATAAAAACGACCGATTTCTGAAGATACCTCTAAGACTCGCTTAACAGCCAAAAGTTCATCAACATTAAGGTCTGCCTCCAGCTCTAAACGTCTTAAGGGCTCAGCCAAACTCCTGATAGCACCAATTGAAAAGCTATGATATTCCACAAAAATGGCTTGCATATCAGCAATTTCTGCAAAGGAGCGCTCAATCTTTTCCCGATTGGTTTCAGGCAGTAAAGCACGCAACTCCTCTTGAGCGACTTCTGTCTGTAAGTAGGGTTCAAATTGATTTTTAACCTTAGCAAATTCCAAGGCCTCTAAAATTTTTGTGTTCATACGGTTATTATAACAAATTCCCTAAGAAAATCAGAACCAACGAAATATTGAGAATGAGACAAACAGTCATAATGGTTTAGTCATCCTCCACAAAATATTGTAATCTCTGAAGATTGCGCATAAAAAAAGCAGGACTTTTGTCCCAACCTTGAAATTTTATTAGCTTCCGCACAATAGCTACCATAAGCTTACAGATTCACTACAGCCCCTATAAAATCTGACTTTCTTATTAATCCCCCTAAGAAATTCAAAAAGTGTTAAAAAATCATAATCTCTCGTCTAAACAGATGATTATGATTTTTGAAATTAGTAGCTTGACCTTCTTATCTAAATAAAGCCTTGGGGAATATCATAATCAGTAACTTAAGCAGCCAATTATCGGCTAAGAAATTTTGCAGATTCGTCATAGGCACAGTGGCTAGAATGGTGAAAAATGTTGCTAGACCAAAGGCGGTAATCAGAACAGCCAGCCCACCTGCAATTGACCGCTGGTAGGCTAACTCCTCCAAACGTGAATATTCAAAAGCATGAGCAAAAATCCCAAAAAAGCGAAATATTAAATAAACAGCCAAGTAAATGATGAGAAAGGCTACCCCTGCATAATAAAGTCGATTGAGTTCGAAAACATTCTCAGAGGTAAAAAAGCTCATCTGACCTCCCTGTGTTGGGTTCGCATAGGGAACCCAGAGATAGAGTGCCTGGGCTAACTTAGTCTTAAAAATACTCGCTACAATAATAGCGACCAAACTAGCCAAAAAATAAAAAGCCTGCAAGAAAAGACCTCGACTATAGCCAAGGTAAAAATTCCATGCCAAAATAAGGAGAATCACCAGTGAAACCATCAATTATTCTCCATGAGTCTTGTTGGCCTTACGTCCCTTGATATTAGTCAAAGTCTTCTTACGTAGAGCATCCAGTTCTGCTTCTTTTTTGTCGAACTCAATCTCGCGGCTGAGCTGAGTTGACAGAGAATTGATAGCCATTAAAATAGCAATCGTCTCATCATCAGCTGTTGGCAAGGCTTCCTTGATACTGTCATACTTTTCACGCGCCACTCGTTCAACTTCTTCCATGAACAGATTATCTTTATCTGTGGTCAAGGTCAAAGGTTTTTGTCCAAATGTAAATTTATAGCGATTTTTTGTCTTTGTCATAGAGCACCTCTTTGCCTGTCATTATACCGTAATTTTAGCCTTTAGACAATGGCTAAACAATAGACCTTCACTCCTTATCTAAGCTAACTGTTTTTCTAAAAATCAGACCAGTTTGAGAGCCCTGACCGACCATTCATTCTATTAAGAAGACTATGGCCTGTTGGTGAAAAAATTTTAGTCGGCAGCTTCTAAGTCATTGAATTTTTTAAATTGATAAACTTCATGCATAAGCCAATCATGAAAATAATAACACGTCAATCTTTTCTAAATTTTCCTACTTCTAGCTATCACGACTGGGGCATTTGTGATAAAATAGTCCTCATGGATACACTTGTCATGAAAATGGACCAAAGGTCGATAAATAGTCTTACGACTGAGCTGGCTGACTACCAAATCGCTAACAAGAATCCTTACGTCAGCTTTGCAGCTAAACACAAGAATACGACCGTCCTTGTCTACACTTCTGGCAAGATCGTCTTTCAAGGTAAGGAGGCTTTGAGCCTTGCTCAAGCATTTGGTTATCAAGAAGATGACAGGTCTCCAATCAAAGCCAGTCAAACAAAGGGAATCAATCAAAACCAACAAAATTTGTCTCTGATTGGTTCTGACGAGGTTGGCAACGGCTCTTATTTTGGAGGTCTGGCCGTTGTAGCCAGTCTGGTCAAACCAGCTGACCATTCTCTGCTTAAAAATTTAGGCGTAGCGGATTCCAAGATTTTAACCGACCAAAAAATTCAAACAATTGCTCCTATCTTGGAGGAAAAAATTCCGCACAAGGCCTTGCTTCTATCTCCAGCTAAGTACAATGAAGTGGTAGGTCCCGGAAAGCCTCACAACGCTGTATCAGTCAAGGTGGCCTTACATAATCAAGCGATCTACCTCCTCCTGCAGGAAGTTCCTAAGCCTGATAAGATTGTCATCGACGCCTTCACTAGTCAGGATAACTACAATAAATACCTAAAAAATGAGCGCAATCAGTTCAACAATCCACTCACCCTTGAAGAAAAAGCCGAAAGAAAATATCTGGCCGTTGCTGTCAGCTCTATTATCGCCCGCAACCTCTTCCTCGAAAGTCTTAAAAAACTAGGAGACGACCTGGGCTACTCGTTACCCAGTGGAGCAGGTTCTAAGTCGGACAAGGTAGCCAGTCAGATACTGGCTGCTTATGGTATGCAAGGATTGGAGCACTGTGCCAAGCTCCATTTTGCCAATACGAAAAAAGCACAAAAATTATTGAATAATAACTAAAGGATTTCACACCGCATGTCTGCTATTACATCTAAGAAAAAAACAATTAGTTACTTTGATTCCCCTTTTCTCTACTTTATGAAGGAGTGGGGAGTCCTTCTCATCATTATAATCGCTATCCTCCTCAGTCGTATCTTTCTCTGGACTCTCGTAACTGTTGATGGTCATTCTATGGACCCAACCCTAGCCGGCCACCAAAGGCTTTTCGTCGCTAGGACTGCCAAAATTGACCGCTTTGACATTGTCGTTGCCAAAGAAACAGAAAGCGGCAGATCTAAGCAAATTGTCAAGCGCGTCATTGGGATGCCTGGCGATACCATCACCTACGATCATGACAAATTAACCGTTAATGGTAAGACAGTCAAGGAAGCTTATCTCAAGAGCTACCAAACAAAATTTGCTCAGGATAAGTTGCAGTCAACCTACAGCTACAATAGCTACTTTCAACAATTAGCTCGGTCAGCTCAGGCCTTTACTGTTGACAAAGAAGGCAACGCCAGCTTCACGGTCAAGGTGCCTAAGGGATCCTACTTACTCTTAGGCGATGATCGCATCGTTTCCAAAGATAGCCGAGCAGTTGGAACCTTTAAAGAAGACAGCATCATCGGGGAAGTGAAATTCCGTTTCTGGCCTCTGACCGAAATTGGTAATCCAGAATAAATGATAAGAGGGGGCGGGGAGACGGCGCCCAGCTGCGTCTCCCCGCCCCCTCTTTTTTGCTAAGGCAGCCGCTATAATAATCTAAACTATCTCTCAAAGTTCAAGAAAATTTATAAAACTAACCCAGAAGAAAACAACCCCTGAATTAGGCAAACAAGCAAGGAAAACAATCATGACGGAACTCTACTTTTCAGGAACTGTTGATCGCATCATCTTTGAAAATGCCAGTAACTTCTTTAAAATTCTCCTGCTCGAAATCGAAGAAACTAATGCTTCCGATTATGATGACTTTGAAATCATCATAACGGGTACTATGGCAGATATCATAGAAGGCGAAGATTATACCTTTTGGGGCCAGCTGACCCAGCACCCCAAGTACGGAGAACAGCTCAAAGCCAGTCGCTATGAGCGAGCCCAGTTAACCTCGGCCGGTCTCATCAAATATTTTTCTAGCGATAACTTTAAAGGTATTGGGAAAAAAACCGCCCAAAGGATTGTCGAGACTTATGGTGATGACAATACCATTGACAAAATTCTGGCCCAGCCTGAAAAATTAGAAGCTATTGCAGGTCTCTCTAAGGCCAATCGAGCCAACTTTCTAGCCAGATTGAGAGCCAATTATGGAACAGAACAAATTCTCTCAAAGCTAGCTGAGTTTGGCCTCAGCAACCGTCAGGCGCTGGACATCTATGACAGTTATAAAGAAGAAACTCTGGATATCATTCAAGAAAATCCCTACCAGCTGGTTGAAGATATCAAAGGGATTGGTTTTAAAATTGCGGATAACCTCGCTGAACAGCTGGGCATCGAGAGCGACTCTCCTCAACGTTTCCGAGCCGCCCTTGTCCACAGCCTAACCGAAACTTCGCTGGAAAGAGGAGACACCTATGTCGAGGCGCGTGACTTACTAGAAAATGCCGTCAATCTACTAGAAGAGGCCCGTCAGATAGAACTAAATCCAGCTCTAGTCGCTAATGAATTAACCAATTTAATTGCCGAAGACAAGGTACAAAATATAGAAACCCGCATTTTTGATAACACTCTTTTCTACGCCGAAGAAGGAATCAAAAACAACCTCCGGCGGATTCTCGACTTTCCCCTCAAGCAAGACTATCAAGCTCAGCAAATTGAAGAAGAACTGATGACTGTTCAAACCGAACTGGGGGTCCATTACGATGACAGTCAAAAGCAAGCCATTGTCAAAGCTCTGACCAGTAAGATTTTTCTCTTGACAGGGGGTCCTGGTACTGGTAAAACTACTGTCATCAAGGGACTAATTAAGACCTATGCCGAGCTCAATCAAATTGACCTCCATAAGGGAGATATTCCTATCATACTGGCTGCTCCTACCGGTCGAGCCAGCCGACGGATGAGTGAACTGACTGGTCTGCCAGCAGCTACTATCCACCGCCATCTAGGCTTGACCACTGATGACAGCAATTTTCAGGCTTTAGATGACTATCTGGACTGCGATCTAATTATTATTGATGAATTTTCCATGGTGGATACTTGGTTAGCCAATCAATTGTTTACCGCTATCTCAAGTAATACTCAAATCATTATCGTTGGCGATAGTGATCAGTTGCCTTCTGTTGGCCCTGGACAAGTTTTGGCAGATCTCTTAAAAATTGCTGGTTTGCCCCAAGTAACTTTGACAAAAATTTTTCGTCAGTCAGAAGATTCCACTATCGTCACCCTAGCCAGTCAGATTCGTCAAGGACAGCTGCCGGATGACTTTACAGCTAAAAAAGCCGATCGCTCCTATTTTGAATCTCAAGCTAATCATATTCCTAGTATGGTCCAACAGATTGTTAGCTCTGCTATCCGCAGCGGCATCAAAGCTCAGGAAATCCAAATTCTGGCTCCTATGTACCGCGGTCAAGCGGGAATTACTAATCTTAACACTCTTATGCAGGAACTACTCAATCCCTTAAAAGACGGAAACAGTCAGTTTCTCTTTAACGACCTAAAGTTCAGAAAAAATGACAAGGTCCTCCACCTGATTAACGATGCTGAGCTCAATGTCTTCAACGGTGATATCGGCTATATTACTGACTTGATTCCCGGAAAATATACCGAGAGTAAACAGGATGAAATCTGGCTAGATTTTGATGGCAGCCAAGTGGTTTATCCCCGCAATGAATGGCACAAAATCACCCTAGCCTATGCTATGTCTATCCATAAATCCCAAGGAAGTGAGTTTCAGGTAGTTATTCTGCCTCTCACGCGCCAGAGCGGTCGTATGCTCCAGCGCAATCTCATCTACACAGCTATCACCCGTTCCAAGAGTAAGCTGATCATGTTGGGAGAGATGTCTGCTTTTGATTATGCTGTTAAAAATCAGGGAACTCAGCGCAAAACCTATCTTGTCCAACGTTTTAACCCAACTGACCGCAATGAGAAAATTTCCCAGACAAAAGTTCAAGCCGAAGCTCCACTATCGCAGGATCTTGATAACAAGCCAAAGAAAACTGGTTCTGCTTCAACTTCAGATATGGGAAGAGCAGAGTTTAATGGGACTACAGGTACCGGACTGCTGTCAGAAGAAAACATAAAAACTGCTCCAGAAATCTATCGTTTAACCGAGGACAATCTGCTCACCATTGCCCCCATGATCGGCATCAGCCAAGCCGATATTGCCAACTTTTTTAAGAACCATTCATAAACTCAGGAGACTAATATGCCCATCAAAGACATACAAACGATCTTTAGGAAATCCAACCGTACCGTAGCCATCCTCCACTTAATTAATTTAGTACTAAATATTCTGGCCCTGCTGGGACTGCTAATGTTGCACTTTGGACTCAAGTCAGGCATCTATCAGGATAGCGGACTGAGTCAGGCCGATTTAGCTTATATTAAAGAGATATTGCATTCGGTCACGACCAGCGTTCAGTTCAATCATTGTGTCAATATTATTTTTAACATTGCTATCATGAGCTTGGCCTTTAGAAATCACATTCGCTTCAAACGGAAGGACAACCTTTCAGAACTTCCTTATATGCTGGGGTACAGCCTCTTTTTCATCAATATTTTTGCCGACCTCATGGCTGTCGGACTCAATCTCAACATGGTCTTGCAACTCTTCTATCTGCCACTTTATATCAATAGCCGTCGCTCAGCCAAACTGCTCAATGCCTTAAACTAAGTCTTGGTTCACAGATTCTTTCAAAACATCATAAACTTTGGTGTCAAAATAATAATGATCCTTTCAGTTCATCTCCCTTGACGCCTTCCTTTCTTCAATTGATATCTAACATTATTTCTCTGCATAATTGCTGCCGTCTGCTTAACAGAATTTATTATTATCACTGACAAAGGCAATCTACTCTCCCTAGCCAACCTCTTAATATTGCTCGCAATAGCGTTGACTTTTATTGGATTAGCAGTTTTGCCATCGTCACTAAACTATTGATTGCGCTGCTTGATTAAGAGAGTATAAGTTCGATACTTTTCTCAAAAATCCGCTCAAGGTTCAAAAGGGCTAATCATTCCAGCCTATTCTATTATTAAGCTTCCTGATTGAGAGCTAGAATCACCTACGAGAAAAGTTAAGGGAACAAACCTCTTATTAATTTGGTTTGTTCCCTTTCTCTAATTTAGACTTTACTAGCTTTCTGATAACAGTGATTTTCTAATCTTTGTATTACTTATTACCAGAATTTTAATCATCCCTTTACAAGGAAAGTTCCATAAAAAACTGCTTGTCTCACACAATTGAGACAAGCAGTTTTTCACTTCGTTAGGCAATAACAGCTAAAACAAAGTCATTTCACTGGCTCCTGTATCCTCTAAATCTGTTACGGTAACACCGAGGAGACGGATACCCAGACTGGATTCTTCTTCCAGTTCCGCAAAGATAGCATAAGCTTCCTTTTCGATTTGTTCCCTATTCTGTGTGGCTAGCTCCAGACTGTGACGTTTTGTTAGGGTAGAAAAATCTGAATAGCGGACTTTTAGAACAATAACCTTGCCCTGCTTACTGTGTCGCTCTAAGGTATCAGCGACTCTCTTGACATGTTTGGAAATTTCAGCCTTAATGTCTTCATCATTTCGGAGTAACTTTCCGTAAGTTCGCTCGCTGCCGATGGATTTGCGCACGCGATTGGGTTTAACGGGACTGTTGGAAATACCTCTAGCCTTGCGATAAAGGTCATAACCAAAGCGTCCAAAGTGATCAATCAGGGTCATCTCAGGAATCTCCAAGAGATCCTGCCCCGTATAAACCCCTAGCTCATGCAAGCGTTTGACCGACTGCTTGCCTACCCCATAAAATTTTTCAATGGGAAGACCCTTCAAAAAATCCTCAGCCTTATCAGGTAAAATCAGGGTCAAGCCATGGGGCTTGTCATAGTCACTAGCCAATTTAGCCAGAAACTTATTATAAGAAACCCCAGCCGAACAAGTCAGCTGGACTTCCTGCCAGATATCAAACTGAATCATCTTAGCCAACTTGACAGCCGATTTAATCCCTAATTTATTTTCGGTGACATCCAGATAAGCCTCATCTATAGACATGGGTTCGAACAAATCCGTGTAGCGTTTAAAAATCTCTCGGATCTGCTGTCCAACCTGACGATACTTCTGATAGTCACCTGATATGAAAATAGCCTCAGGGCAACGTTCCAAAGCCTCCTTGGAATTCATGGCCGAATGTACACCAAATTTTCTAGCCTCATAGTTACAGGTAGACACGACACCTCTACCACCTGTTTTTCTAGGATCAGCCCCGATAATAACGGGCTTACCAACTAGGTCAGGATTATCCCGCTCTTCAACCGAGGCAAAAAAGGCATCCATATCAATATGGATGATTTTTCGACTGGTATCGTTAAGGAGGGGAAAAATTAACATACGTTTCCTTTCTGACTACAACTTAGTTAGTTTATTATACAACTTTCATGCAAAAGAGCCAAGCAGAAAAATTTATAATACAGTTCAGCAAAAAATTCTATCTGTATTATAAAAGAAAGTGGATATTCTCCCGTTTTTCCTTGTGAAAACGGTTACCCTGTGTTACTATTATACTGTAAATTGTAACAGGTGGTAGAGCCACCATGTTACTAGAAATAGGAGAATTTAGTCTTATGGCAACTGTTAAAACAAATGCTGATGTCTTTGAAAAAGCTTGGGAAGGGTTTAAAGGAACTGATTGGAAGGAAAAAGCAAGTATTGCTCGTTTCGTTCAAGATAACTACACCCCTTATGATGGTGACGAAAGCTTCTTAGCTGGTCCAACTGAACGGACGCTTCATGTCAAAAAAATTGTAGAAGATACGAAAGCTGGCTATGAAGAAACTGGCCGTTTCCCGATGGATACGCGTCCAACATCAATTGCTGATATTGATGCAGGTTATATTGACAAAGACCAAGAGTTGATCTACGGTATCCAAAATGATGAACTCTTTAAGCTTAATTTCATGCCAAAGGGTGGTATCCGTATGGCTGAAACTGCTTTAAAGGAACATGGATATGAACCAGATCCAACAGTGCATGAAATCTTTACCAAATATGCAACAACTGTCAATGATGGTATTTTCCGTGCTTATACTTCCAACATCCGTCGTGCCCGTCACGCTCACACTGTAACTGGTTTGCCAGATGCTTATTCACGCGGTCGTATTATTGGGGTTTACGCACGTTTGGCTCTCTATGGTGCTGACTACCTCATGCAAGAAAAAGTTAATGACTGGAACGCCTTGACTGAAATTGACGAAGAAACCATTCGTCTGCGTGAAGAAGTTAACTTGCAATATCAAGCCCTGCAAGATGTTGTTAAATTAGGTGATCTCTACGGTGTTGACGTTCGTCGTCCTGCAATGGATACTAAGGAAGCTATCCAATGGACCAATATCGCCTTCATGGCTGTCTGCCGTGTCATCAATGGTGCTGCTACTTCTCTCGGACGTGTGCCAATCGTTCTTGATATCTACGCTGAACGTGACTTGGCTCGCGGCACTTATACTGAAAGCGAAATCCAAGAATTTGTTGATGATTTCGTTCTGAAATTGCGTACTGTTAAGTTTGCTCGGACCAAAGCTTACGATGAGCTCTACTCAGGTGATCCAACCTTCATCACAACCTCTATGGCAGGTATGGGAGCAGATGGTCGCCACCGTGTTACTAAGATGGACTATCGTTTCCTTAACACCTTGGATAACATCGGCAATGCTCCAGAACCAAACTTGACCGTTCTTTGGACTGACAAATTACCATACGCTTTCCGTCACTACTGTATGCACATGAGCCACAAGCACTCTTCTATCCAATATGAAGGTGTAACAACGATGGCTAAAGATGGGTATGGTGAAATGTCATGTATCTCATGCTGTGTATCACCGCTCGACCCAGAAAATGAAGAACAACGTCACAACATCCAATACTTCGGTGCTCGTGTCAACGTGCTGAAAGCTCTCTTGACCGGCCTTAATGGTGGTTATGATGATGTTCATAAGGACTACAAGGTCTTCGATATCGAACCTATTCGTGACGACGTACTTGACTTTGACACCGTTAAAGCTAATTTCGAAAAATCTCTTGATTGGTTGACTGATACTTATGTAGATGCCCTCAATATCATTCACTACATGACTGATAAATATAACTACGAAGCTGTTCAAATGGCATTCCTGCCAACTCATCAACGGGCTAACATGGGATTTGGTATCTGTGGTTTTGCCAATACTGTTGATACTTTGGCTGCCATCAAGTATGCTACTGTTAAACCAATCCGCGACGAAGATGGCTACATCTACGATTACGAAACAATTGGTGACTATCCACGTTGGGGTGAAGATGACCCTCGTTCTAATGAATTGGCTGAATGGTTGATCGAAGCTTACACAACTCGTCTTCGTAGCCACAAGCTCTACAAGAATGCCGAAGCAACTGTATCACTCTTGACCATTACATCTAATGTAGCTTACTCTAAACAAACAGGTAACTCACCAGTCCACAAGGGTGTTTACCTCAACGAAGATGGCACTGTCAACCTATCTAAGTTGGAATTCTTCTCACCAGGTGCCAACCCATCAAACAAGGCTAAAGGTGGCTGGTTGCAAAATCTTAACTCTCTTGCTAGCCTTGACTTTGCTTATGCAGCTGATGGTATCTCATTGACAACCCAAGTTTCACCACGTGCTCTTGGTAAGACTCGTGAAGAACAAGTTGATAACTTGGTTACTATCCTCGATGGTTACTTTGAAAACGGTGGCCAACACGTCAACCTCAATGTCATGGATCTCAAAGATGTCTACGACAAGATTATGAGCGGGGAAGATGTTATCGTTCGTATCTCTGGATACTGTGTCAACACTAAGTACCTGACTAAGGAACAAAAGACTGAATTGACACAACGTGTCTTCCATGAAGTTCTTTCAATGGATGATGCTGCTGAAGCTCTCTCAGGCCAAGCTAAATAAAATCCATTAATAAAAAAAGGCTTTGCCATTTTGGCAGAGTCTTTTACTTTACTTATAATACAACAAGTCTACAAGATGGCAAAGGTGGGGAGAGAGAATCAATCCTTTGAATTACTGATTTCTCTCATCCCTTCATTATAAGTACACAATACACCGACGTATGATTTCGATTTTTAAAGTATATAAAATTCTCCCCTTTTTTGATTATTTCTAGGTTTGAATTGTCAGTCAAGTTAAGTGCCAAGCATCATCTGAACAAAGTAACATCAGTTTAGGCTGTTTGGGCTAGCCCGCTGATTAGTGCTCAAGCACTTTTCGTGGCCGCCAATGGATGATTGATTATAATGCGAGGTTCAAGACTTTTCAGATCGTGGCTCAACCTTATTACAATTGGGAAAAAGATTTAAACCAAAAGCTGAGTTTGAGTTATTTGGCGTTACTATCAATGACGAACGCTACCATCAATGACGAAATAAATCAGTTTCCGGACTCATCTAATATAGTTCAAACCTACAATCTACCAACTGCATTTTTAACGATTTTAACCTAATAATGGACGTCAAGCCAGATTATTGATAAACTGAAAACTGAAACTTGATAGTTTTACAGCTATAAGTTAATTCGTCAAGGCTTTCCCTGTGTATCCATAACCAGTTTTGCTTACTGGGGATGATTTAGCAGAGGGTGTAATAGTAAATTAAGAAATGAAGATGGAAACAAAAAAGAAAATAAGACGTGCAAATATCGAGTTATTACGTATTGTAGCTCTGTTTATGATTATTATGTACCACATTGTCAGACACTGTATCAGAGTCCAGCTAGTCTCTCCCGAAGACTTGGGGAGAGAGGCAGTAGAAGTCTTTAATCAGCCTGTCTTCTACCCTCGTCTGCTAATTTTGAATGTTATTATGACCTTTGGTAGTATTGGCAATGCCTTATTTATTCTGGTTTCTGGATATTTTATGGCCAATAGAGAACCTGATACTATTCAGATCGGAAAGATTTCTAAGAAGCTGCTCTATCAACTTTTATTTGCGGCTATCTTATTAACCTGCCTTTCTCCTTGGCTGCATCACCTACGGCCAGATATATTTTCAGGTCTCCAGCGATTTATGCGGATCAATGAGCGATTTTGGTTTGTCGGTTATTATTTTGTTGTGATTCTTTTTGGAAAACTGTTCTTAAATAAGTTTCTCAAACAACTGGAATATAAGCAGTATGCTAGTTTTCTTCTTGTCTTTTTAGCTCTGATAACTTTTTCTTGGACCAATCATATTATGAGATCTTTTGCGACAGGGTTAGAGGTCTTCTTGACAGGAGTCTTTCTCTATTCCTTTGCAGGATTTGTTAGGAGGTTTGACGTCCTTTCCAGAGTACGGACCTATGTTTTATTCCTCCTTCCCATGCTAGTTTATGTCTTGGTTTTGATTTCTGGTTATAATACTGTCGTAACTAGGATTCAAACCTACATAAAAAGTGACTCTACAGAAATCTTTCTCCAGCGTATTCCTAACTTTAATAATAGTAGTTTAGTCGTTATTATCGTTGCTATCTGTATTTTTGAACTCTTCCGACGCCTGTCACTACCAGATAGTAGACTAATGGCCTTTTTGGGACGGTCGACCTTTATGGTCTACCTTATCCATGATAATCGCTTCTATTACGAACTTTGGAATCTCAGAGACTGGGTAACGACTTTGGCAGCCAGTCCAACAATCTTTATCATCCAGTTGATAAAATGGACTATCTATACCTTTGCGACCGGTGTGTTTGCTTATATCTTATATGTACTATTGCACTTTATTTTGAGACGAAACAAATGGTTGTTGTTGAGATCTGAAAAGAAAATAACATAAATAAGCTAGATTTGCCATGGGCCTTTTCAAAGTCTGTGGCAATTTTTGAGCTTTAGAAAAATCCGCTAGGCTACTTCCTAGCGGATTTTATGAAACTTTTAAAAAACAGTCACAGTTAGCTTCTAAAAAGGCTTTAACAGATATTACAGATGGTCATGAGAAAGCCTAAGATAATCTGCCAGCTTAGCATTGGTCTTCTTATGATTGCGAATAGGCATTTCCTTATAGAAGGGTTGCTTGAGAGGGACCTTATGGTAAGCCATCTTGAAGAAACTTTTTTCCTGGTATTTGCCCCAGTACAGTAGATACCTAAATGCCCAAAATGGACAGTCTCATCAGCCAGTCCCAACGTTTCAATAAGCTTTTGCACCATCTTACTATCCAATTGTAAAAAGCACATTCTTTCTGGTTAAATCATCAGTCACCAATTCGGCAGCTCGTCTGCTGCAAAACCCTTGGACGCTATAAGGGCGAAGGTCTGCACAGAAAGTTGGCTGCAAGAAGGCTTTGAATTCCGCAATAATATCAGCTTCTAGTCTTTCACTATTAAAAAAGAGGTTGCCGGAATTAACAGAGGTCGCAGCTTGACGATAACCCTACTCCCTACTACTCAGCTACTTAACCAAGTCAGCCATAACAATCTTATTCTTACCACCTACATTGATACCTCTTAGAAGCAAGGTAGAACGCATCAGAGCTCCTCCTTGATGACTGTAATTAATTGATCCCGATCCAAAATCCACTGAGCACGTTCATCCCTTTCATAAGTCCGATTGGAAAGGAAGATAGCTGCTTTCTGCGCTTTCCGGTTGTAGAGAACAAAGGTTCCTGTGTAGCCCGTATGCAGGAGCCAGTCACCCTGCTTGTCCCAAGCCAAACTGCGTTCTTTTGAACCCGAAGGTGCAAAATTGTGATTGAGATAAGTCGCAAAATCCCTTTGTAAATAGGCATTCAAAAATTTTTCCAAATCCTTCAGCGTCGAAAAAAGCCCTGCCGATCCCGTATGAACTCCCAAGACCTTGGCCTTAGGGTCATGCACCACTCCGGGTAATACTCCTTTGACCGTCGGGACTGCTACTGAGACTGGACCAAAGTTAGTTTCCTTCATGGCAAATGGTTTAAAAACCCTCTGCTTAAATACATTAGCTAGAGTTTGGCTAGTCAGAGTTTCCAGCATCAGCCCCAACAAAATAAAGTTGATATCCGTGTATTTAAACTCATGCTGACTGGTTACCTGAATATGATTGATAGCCTCAATCAAGGATTCAGCGTCTAATTTGTGACGGTTGGGAATATAGGGATCAATGCCCGATGTATGAGTCAGCAGCTGGCGGATAGTCACGCTATTATTAGCAAAAGCTGGATAATAGGCCCTAAGCGGCCAATCTAATTTGACGACGCCCTCCTTAACCATCTGAATCAGTACCGTCCCCACACCGACCACCTTGGACACACTGGCTAAATCATAAGTTAACCCTGGCACAACTGGCTGCTTACCATCTAAAGTTCCCAAGTAGAATTCCTGCCAATGTTCATTGTAAAGGGCAAGGCTGGCACCATGATAGATGTCAGCCTCAATTTGTCGCTCTATTTTGTCTAAAATCTTTTTCATTTGCTAAACCATAATTCAATTTGACTAGGATCAGAAATCACAAGTACAGTTTTCCCTTTGTCGAGGTATACTGAAAGGCCTGCAGCTTCCAAATAAGCTTTCAAAGCTGTAAAATCATAATCAGCTGGAACTTGATAATCAATAATTTCAAGATCCCAAGTGGTGTTCTCAGCTGCCTGCAGATCTGGACCTTGAGCTGCCTTTAAAGTCGGTAAAAAGGCTAGTCCAGCTAGGACTTGGTAAAACCCCTGAGAAGCTTTTAAATCAGCAACGTTCAGAACCAAATTAGCAATTTGGAAATCGGACAGCCCTTGAAAATCTGGCAAAGCAGCGAAGGTCAGACCAATCCCAGAAATTTCTTCCAAACAATCACTACTCTCCTCGGCGTGAAGGAGGACAACATCATTTTCTGGCGAAATGACTTCATAGGCATAGCCTCTCTCCCCCTTAAAGAGTCGCTTATAAGCTACTCCCTGAGCTAAAAGAGCCTCAATTTCAGCAGGATTTTGAGTCTTAACTTCTAAGCGATTAAGCTTCTTTGGTCCTTCGACCTCCCGCACGCGCATGGACGGGGATTCTTCAATAACAAGTTTGACATTTTTATTGACATAGCCGCTGAAAAAAACCTCAGAATTTTCCTCTTTTAAAACTTTAAACCCTAAGTTCTTGCGATAAAATTCCGTATTACGCTCCCGATTATTGATACGAAAAAACGGTGCTGCTAAAGTAATTCCTTCAAATAATGACATCATTTTTCTCCTAACTGCTTCCATTTTAGTCAAATTCTTTTCATTTGACAAATAATTATATGCTTTAAGCAAAAACTATTTACTATTACTAGCTTTTTCTGTAAACTAGGTACATGAATGAAAATCTAATTTTACACCTGATTCAGACAGTACTGGTGTTGGCTATGATTATCGTTATCATTGAGCTGACCCTTCATATTCGCCATAAAAAAATAAATATTTTCCAGCGTTTTACAACTGGATTTTGGATTGGATTAGTCACCGATATGCTAGATACGCTGGGGATTGGCTCTTTCGCAACGACGACTACTCTTTTTAAAATCACCAAACTCAACGATGATGATAGTAAACTGCCTGGAACTATGAACACGGCTCATGTTATCCCTGTCATGGTACAGGCCCTCTGCTTCATTTTAGTCGTCAAGGTTGAACCCTTAACCTTAATTCTAATGGCTTCCGCCTCCTTCTTTGGAGCCCTTTTTGGCACTCGAATCACCAAAAATTGGAATGAACGCCTTGTCCAACGAATTTTGGGGCTACTTCTGATTGTTGCCGCTTTGATCATGGTCTACCGTATGCTAACGAATCCCGGCGGGAATTTATCAACATCTGTCCATGGCTTACACGGTATTTGGCTGGCTATCGGTGTTGGCTTCAACTTTGCTATCGGTGTGCTTATGACCATGGGACTAGGGAATTATGCTCCTGAGTTGATTTTCTTCTCCTTGATGGGATTGAGCCCAACCATTGCCATGCCAGTTATGATGCTGGATGCTGCTATGATTATGACAGCCTCCAGTACTCAATTTATCAAAGCCGACCGCGTCAACTGGACCGGTTATGCCGGCCTGGTTTTGGGAGGCATTATCGGTGTTCTCATCGCTGTATTCTTTCTTACAAATATCGACCTCAATACTTTAAAAGTCTTAGTCGTAGGTATCGTTATCTTTACTGGTACCATGCTTATCCGCTCATCCCTAACTAAAAAAATCTAGCTTTGGCTAGATTTTTTTATAAAATTACTTGCAAAACTGGCAATGATTGATAGTCAAAAAATTAAAACCAGATTAGACAACGAGCTACTGATAACTTGGCTAGAGACTAAGCAAGCAACAGCTTGTAATACTGGAGTGTGGTAGGGGACATCATCAAAGGATCATTTTGATTTTCAAAGAGTATTAAAAGCTCAGAGAATATGATTAAGGATAAAAAAGAAGCAAGACAAACTTGCTCCTTTCTTTTGACCAATTACATATACAGCGCTTTAAAGGCAGCCACAGCAATGATACCGGCAATGATTGGTGCAACAACGGGCACCCAAGCATACCACCATTTTGAATCACCCTTATGTTCACCAAGAACGGTTTCAGGCAAAAGATGGTGGAGCAAACGAGGACCAAGGTCACGCACTGGATTAAGGGCAGGGCCGGTCGGTCCACCGAGGGAAATAACCAAGGCTGCAACTAAGAAGCCAAGACCAAGGTGAGCAGCCCCCAGAGCCCCACCAGTCATCAAAGGAATTTGCGGACTTTGCTGTGTCAAGGCATCGACAGTCATACCAGTTTGTTGAGCAGCATCTTTAAGAGCCTCAGATCCAAAGTAATTATGAGTCAATGCCAAAGCACCAAAGACCAGAACAAAAGTTCCGATAAACTCGTTGATGAAACCATTGATAGTGGAAGGACGGCGACTTTCTTCTGTACCATCATCCAAGGCAGAGATAGTCGAGAAAGAACCAAGGATGGCATTTGGATCTTCTGTCTTTTGATAGTAGGCCGCATGTCCCATTACCAAGATACCTTGTCCCAACATAGCTCCCAACATTTGAGCAATCAGATAACCTGGGACATAGGTCCATTTGAAAAGACCTGAAACAGCCAAACCAAGCGTAAAGGCAGGGTTGATGTGATTACCAGAAACGGTACCAAACATAAGAGCTGGCAACATTACGGCAAAGCCATAACCAAAACCGATAACAAGCCAACCTGATTTATGGCCTTTGGTTCCCTTCAGTTCAACATTGGCAACAGAACCATTCCCAATCAAAACCATGAGAGCAGTTGCAATAACCTCTGTGGCATACTTCACCAGCCATTCATGTGTCAGGGCTTCTTTAAAAAATTCATTCATTCGTCTAGACTTCCTTTCTCCTTAACAAGTATTTAGACAGCTACCATTTTATCAAGTATAATAGATAAAGTAAAGGTATTACTGAAAATAAAACGTTTACTAGTGAGGTAAGAGCATGCGCTTCAATCAATTTAGCTACATTCCCCTTTCAGTCCAAGAAGCTGAAGCAGAATTACAAGAACTAGGTTTCTCTGTCTCCCTAAAAGAATCAGCCAAGGCCAATCTGGAACGTTTCCTTCGCAAAATTTTCTTCCACTATGGTGATACTGATATTCCCTTAAGCAATTGGATAGCCGATCCTGAGACAGATCTACTGTCTTTCTTTCAATCTGACAGACATCTGACTGAAGAAATTTTTTATACGATAGCTTGCCAAATTCTGGACTTTGTTCCCCATGTCGATTTTGAAGAGGTCACTGATTTTCTGGATCAGACAAATTTCCCTATTCAATACCAAGAGGATCAGTTTATTTTAAATCTCTATCAATTATTGGCAACCAGACAAAAAACAGGCATGACCCTGATTGATAAACTGGTCAGTCAGGGACTTATTCCTGCTGACAACCATTATCACTACTTCAATGGGAAAAGTTTGGCAACCTTCGATACCAGCCAGATTATTCGCGAAGTTGTCTATGTTGAAACCAGTATTGACAGCGATCAAGATGGGAAAAACGACTTGATTCGCGTCCATATTCTGCGGCCTCAAGCCAATCAACCTATTCCAACAACCATGACCGCCAGCCCATACCATCAAGGTACTAATCCTGTGGCAAATGATAAAAAAATGCACAAGATGGATGGTGAATTAGCTGTTAAACCTACTGGTCAGATTGAAATCGAAGAAAAGCCCATCCCTCAAGTGACCTACAACAAATCACAAGCCCCTCAAGAACCTGCCTGTGAGACTTTTACCCATATTGCCAACTACAGCCTCAACGACTACCTTCTAGCTCGAGGTTTTGCCAATATCTATGTCTCAGGTTTAGGCACTTTGGCTTCTGAAGGGTTTATGACCAGCGGAGACTATCAGCAAGTCAATGCTTTTCGGGCTGTCATTGACTGGCTCAATGGCCGGGCTGTTGCCTATACCAGTCTCAAACGAACCAGCCAAGTCAAAGCTGACTGGGCTTCTGGCAAAGTGGTTACTACAGGAATTTCCTATCTGGGAACGATGTCCAATGCCTTGGCTACTACTGCTGTCGATGGTTTGGAAGTCATCATTGCCGAAGCCGGTATTTCCTCCTGGTATGACTACTATCGTGAAAACGGCCTCGTGTCTAGTCCAGGGGGGTATCCTGGTGAAGACTTAGATGTTTTGACCGAATATACTTATTCCAGAAATCTCCTAGGCGGCGAATACCTTCGCAGCAACCAAGCCTATCAGGCCTTCCTCAAGCAGATGAGCCAAGACCTCAAAAGAGACAGGGGAGACTATAGCCAGTTTTGGCAGGACCGAAACTATGTCAGTCATGCCAAAGCAGTTAAAGCTGAAGTTGTTCTAACTCACGGTAGTCAGGATTGGAATGTCAAGCCACTTCATGCTTATCAATTCTTTAAAGCTCTTCCTTCTGATATTAAAAAACACCTTTTCTTTCACAATGGCATGCACGTTTACATGAATAACTGGCAATCCATTGATTTCCGAGAAAGCATGAACGCCCTCCTGACTCATAAACTCTTGGGCCTAAACAACGGTTTTTGGTTACCAAGCATCATCTGGCAGGACAATAGCCAAGAACAAGGCTGGCAAAGTTTAGAAGATTTTGGCGGGACCAACTATCACTCCCTTGTTTTAGGCCAAGATCAAGCGGTCATTGATAACCACTATAACCAAAAAGATTTTGATCGTTATGCCAGGGATTTCAATACGTTCAAGGCCCAACTCTTTGAGGGCAAGGCTAACCAAGTTACTCTCGATTTGACCTTGGATAACGACCTCCTGCTCAATGGTCGTCCACGCCTGAACCTGAAAATCAGATCCTCAGCCAACAAGGGAATCCTGTCCGCTCAAATTCTAGATTTTGGACCCAAGAAGCGCTACAAAGATGTCCCGACCACCAAGGAAGCCCGAGGTATTGACAATGGCCGCAATTATGTTCGCGAAAATTGTATGGAACTTCCTTTTGTACAAACACCATATCGGGTTATCAGCAAAGCCGTGCTCAACCTTCAAAATCGTCAGGACCTGCTGTCCATTAAGACAGTCCAAGCTAATCAATGGATGACCATTCAGTTAGACTTGCAGCCTAGCATCTACCGCTTAGCTAAGGGAGATCAGCTCCGTCTGGTTCTTTACACAACTGATTTTGAGCATACCATTCGCGATGATAGCGACTATCAGCTGACTGTAGATTTAGCTCACTCTAAACTCTTACTCCCCTATGGTTAAAATTAGATCCATCGAATAAAACTATAAAAGACTCCTAGAGTCGATTCAGAAGAATCTCTCCAGAAGTCTTATTTTTTATTCTCAAACACTAGCATCGATTGGCATAAAGTTGCCAACAATTTTACCAACAATTCTAGGGTTCTCATCGTAAGGAGCGAATTTATCCGCATACTGCTGATTGATAGAAACTAGGCGAAGACCATTTGGTTCGCGATAAACCCGCTTAATGTAAGTTTGACCGTCCCAATCAACCGCATAAACAGCCCCATCATAATCAAAACCAGTCTGCTTAATCAAAACTACTTCACCATTAAGGTAGGTTGGCTCCATAGAATCTCCAAAGACCCAAGAAGCAAAATCATGATCCAGTTCCTCGTCATAGAAAACCTCATCATAGTTGCCATCATTGAAGTAGGTATAACCCGTACCAGCTGACAGGCGTTCGTAGACCTTGTAAGCAAAGAGTTTCCGTCCAGACTCAGATCTTATTTTGCCTTGTTCAGCTAAAAGATGATTGGCAAAGTCCACAGTCTTCTTTTTATTACCCTTATTGAGTTGAACATAGGTCTCAACAATCTCATATTCTGACAAAAAATAAGAAGGATTCACCTGCAAAATCTTGCTGAGCTTGTTCCAGTTCTTTTGATTAGGTTTGGTTTTTCCGTTTTCCCAGTTAAAATAAGAGGGACGGGAAATTCCCAATTGTCTGGCAACATCAGCCTGTGACATTCCCAATTCCTTACGACGATTTTTCAATTTTTCAGCCGAAAACATAGCCTCACCTCATCATTAGTTTTATAACTTACAAGTAGTATAACATAGGAAAACAAGCCAAGCAAGGGATTACCCCCAAATGTATTCAAAAAAGTAGCCTCAGAGGACTACTTGAACTTAATCTTTCCAAAAATCATCAAAGACAGTGATTGGCAGATGGCGCTTGTGCTCACCCTTGAACCACCAAGTTTCAATCGTCTTTTGAGCCTGAGGACTAACACGCTTCCCTTCCAGATAATCATCAATATCCTGATAAGTCACACCCAGAGCTACTTCATCAGCAATACCAGGTTTGTTTTCTTCTAAATCTGCTGTCGGAATTTTTTCATAGAGAGATTGGTCAGCCCCCAATTCTGCTAGAAGCTGCTTCCCTTGACGCTTATTAAGACGAAAGAGAGGCAAAATATCAGCGCCCCCATCACCAAACTTGGTAAAGAAACCAGTCAGATTTTCAGCCGCATGATCTGTCCCAATAACCGCTCCGCTATTTTCCCCAGCTACAGCATACTGGGTAATCATCCGTTGGCGGGCCTTGATATTCCCTTTGTTAAAATCAGAAACTTTAACGCCCGCCTTCGCCAGCTCTGCTACTTGACCATCGACCGCTTCCTTGATATTAATGGTCAACGAAACATCCGGTTGAATAAAGGACAGAGCCTTTTGAGCATCAGCCTCATCGGCCTGAACCCCGTAAGGTAGACGAATAGCGATAAATTTGTAGAGTTCACCTGTTTCAGAACGCAGTTCCTCAACAGCCATTTGAGCCAGACGACCGGCTAAGCTGGAATCCTGACCGCCAGAGATGCCTAATACATAACTCTTTAAAAAGCTATGCTTTTTCAAATAAGCCTTGAGAAAATCTACTGAGCGTCTGATTTCTTGCTTGGGATCAATATGTAGTTGAACCCCTAATTCTTTAATAATATCTTCCTGTAAGCTCATCGCTACCTCCTCTATTTAAGATATTAAGCCATTAAACACTCCAAAGAAAAATTGGAAACCTGACAATGAATCACATAGATTCAAAGAAAGTGACTTTTTTCACAGGAGTGTAGTCATATTCGATTACTAAGATACTAAGCCATCAAGCGACTCAAAGGATTTTAAAAAGTCTGAAGTTTCTGCTTGCCTAATTGTTGCTTTTTAGCTTTTAGGAAGCAAGCTTCAGCAGGCTCTCCTCAGACTACTGAACGCTGCTCAGTCGTAAGCGTGTTCAGTTAAATTAAGATACAAAGGGCGTAAAAAGCAATTAGGATTTTAGAAAGGTGATACTGTGTGCTTGCACACAAGGAAACTTGTCTAAATCCCGAGCTTTTAGCCGTATTCAATTGACAAAATACTAAAGGACGTTCGCTTTAGCAAAAATTACTGCCAGAGAATAGCGACTTGCTGCTGACTACTGACACACAAGAGAAGTCATCTTGTCTCCGAAAAAATTAGTCCTGTATTTATAAACATCACTATCACACTTGAAAATGAGACCCTGAAAGTAGCCTATCAGCCAATTGAAAACCTTGCTTTAACCCCTTAGTCAGGACTATCCTTAAAAGTCCTGAGTTTGATTGGCCTTTTCCCGCATTTTGGCAATCAAGTCCATCTTGTCTTGCCAAACATCAGGAGCTAAATCAACTGGATAATCCTGCGGATTGAGGACTCGCTTGTATTCATCCCAAAGATGATCCAACTCTTTCCTAGCGTAATCCTTGATTGCCATCAAGCTCGGCCGTTCGTAGACCAAACTTCCCTCCTTAAAGATGTCCTGCAGAAGGGGAACAGCATCAAAGTTCTTAACAGTCTTATTAATATAAGTATAGGTTGGATGGAACATGTTCAATTCCTTAACCTCATTGACATCAACGCCATCATAGGTGATGTAATCACCTTCAGATTTGCCCTTCTCGCGGCTAGTAATCCGCCAAACCTGCTTTTTACCAGGCGTTGAAACCTTTTCAGCATTGTTGGACAGCTTAATGGTATTTTGCATGATGCCCTCGTCATCCTCTAAAGCAACCATCTTGTAAACAGCCCCTAGAGCTGGTTGATCATAGGCTGTAATCAACTTGGTACCGACACCCCAGACATCAATCTTAGCTTTTTGCATCTTAAGGTTGAGAATCGTATTTTCATCAAGGTCATTGGAAGCATAGATATGAGCATTTGGGAAGCCAGCTTCATCCAGCTGCTTGCGGACTTTTTTCGACAAGTAAGCCAAATCCCCCGAATCCAAGCGAACACCCAGAAAATTAATCTTATCACCTAGCTCTTTAGCCGCCTTGATAGCTGCTGGTACGCCCAATCTCAAAGTATCGTAGGTATCCACCAAGAAAACACAATCTTTATGGGTCCCTGCGTAAGCCATAAAAGCATCATAGTCATTACCATAGGCCTGAACTAGAGCATGAGCATGGGTTCCGGAAACTGGGATACCAAACAGCTTACCAGCCCGAACATTGGAAGTAGCATTAGCACCGCCTATGACTGCAGCTCTAGTCCCCCAGATCGCTGCATCCAGTTCTTGAGCCCGACGGGTTCCAAATTCCATCAAGGGTTCATCATCAATAACCGATCGAATCCGAGCAGCCTTGGTCGCAATCAAGGTTTGGTAGTTGACAATATTAAGGATAGCCGTCTCTACCAACTGACATTGTGCTAAAGGACCTTCGATTTGCACGATAGGCTCATTAGCAAAGACCAAATCCCCCTCCTTAGCCGAACGAACGCTCAAGGTCATCTCAAGATTTTCCAAGTAATCTAAGAAATTCTTAGGATAACCCAAATCTTTCAAATAAGCCAAATCTGTTTGTGAAAAGGTCAGATGATTGAGATAGTCGATAATTCGCTCTAAACCGGCAAAAATCGCATAACCATTAGCAAAAGGCTCTTTGCGGAAAAAAACCTCAAAAACAGATCTTTTATTGTGAATCCCTTGATTAAAATAGACCTGCATCATATTAAGTTGATATAAATCAGTATGTAAAGTTAAACTGTTGTCTGCATACATCTGCCTGTTCTCCTTTGAGTTTGTGACTATTATAACATAATAGAAAATACTAAGGGCAGTAAGAAAAATGAAGAATTTTAGAGGACAGACAAAAATGTCGATTTATTAGGACGGCAGTCTAAATTATCAGTCTTTCAGCTCCTGTTCAATTTCAAAAGATACAGAGCTATTAAATACCTTAACCAGGCCATTCTCAAACCATTAGATATTTTCTTAATTAATATCAGTCGTATTTTAGAGAATTTGGGAGTGGGGTCAACCCCAATATTAAAAATTTTGGTTCTCACTACTCCCTAGTTTCAAGGTGGTGACCTGAAAGGGTCTCTTGCCAGAGCGTTTTTGACACTTACTTTGCAAGCAAAAGGTCTGGGATCTTTTGAGATTGGAAATAAGATACATTCGTTTAGTTTTTCCGCTTTGGCCTTATGGCAAAAGGAAAACCAACCAGCAGTGGTTCATTGGTGCTAAAGCACCTCATGAACTGTGCAGGAGTAAGACTTTTTGGCATAGCTAATAAGTCTTACTCCCAACCACTACGCCAAAAGTTTATTCCAAAGCAGGAATACTGGATGAGTTCCTGCCCAGCCTCAAGTATTCGAAAGAAGAAGTAAATAATGTACCCGCTTAAAATCTATACAATTAAGGATATTAGGTATAAAGTTGAACCAGAAAATACATTATTCCTTAGAGGAATATTAATTTAAATTTGAATGAAATAAAATCGTATTTATATAATCATTGATTTTTCTTATCTGTCATATAGGCAAGGGGTAAGCATACTAGAACGATGATACCGCCAATATTAAATACTTGGTCGAATGCTTGACTTAATTCATCATTTTTAGATTTTACAATATTTTTTAGAGAATCCGTTAACTCTTCCTTTTGTGCTAATAATTGGATAGCCGTACTCATCTCCTTTTGACCCATTGACAGGCTGGACAAGCTTGATTTCAACTGTGGAAGCGGAACAGCCCCAGCAATTTTTTCAGAACCAGCAACCATCAGCTCATTAGCATCATAAAGCTTACGATAATCACTACCCTTTTTAGGCTTAGGCAATTTACTTTTATCCTGCGCTGCTTGCTTGATTCTTTTAACCATTGTGTTTTGTTTCTTTGATGTATTAGTACTATTTTTAGATGTTTTAAAAGTATTTCTTATTTCTTCACGTGCGACTTTCTTTACTTTTGTTGATAGAACACGATGATCAATTTGATGATAAGCTTCTTCTTTAATATTAGCTTTTGCTGTATTAATATTTCCGTTTAAAATAGTAACAAGCAAAGCTATACCTAAAGCCTGTCCAATATACCTTGAAGCGTTGACAATACCTGAGCCGATCCCTGTTTTGGTAACTGGCAGATATTTTACTGAGGAAGTAAGCGCCATCGCCATAAAACCAAGGCCAAGGCCAATAATAATATTACAGCAAACGATAATACCTTTTGAAGTATTTTGTTCAACAAATCCCAACATGAATAAGCCGCCAGCCGTAACTGCTATTCCAATACCAATTAACAGCTTAGCACTGAGTTTTTGATACATCTTTGTTGCCAAGGGCATACCTATTGCTATAGCTAGAGAAGCCGGAACGATTAAATAAGCTGAGTGCAATGCTGAGTAGTTGCGGACATTTTGCAAAAAATAATTCACTACAAATGAAGGCACGATAATGGCAAATCCAAAGACCATATAGACAATACTGGAAGCCGTAAATGTTTTTTCTCGAAATAAGGAGAGCTCTATAATTGGTGATTGGACTTTTCTCTCAGTAAGAATAAGAAGAACTAATCCTACCAAGCTCAGCATGAAACTTGATACGATTGCCTGAGAAGTCCAACCGTATTCTCGGCCTTCTAACAGACCAAAAATCAATCCTCCTAGTGCAAGCGTTAGAAAAATCACGCCTAGCCAATCAATATTCTTAGTTATACTTGAGTCGTATGATTCATGTGTTCCCATTAAAATAAAAAGTAAGGCTAAGACAGCTATCGGAACATTAATACCAAAAATCCAGTGATAACTGGTCCAATTTATAATTATCCCTCCTATGACAGGTCCTCCTGCCGCTGCAATAGCTCCAAAAGCCCCTATAACTGCAGTAATGCGACTTGTTTTCTTTTTTCCAAACAGTTCAATCCCCATAGGCAAAACAATAGGAGTAAGAATCGCTCCTCCAAGTCCTTGAAAAAAGCGATAAATAATAAGAGGGAAAAGTGAGCTTGCGGTCATACAAGCAAATGAAAAGCCTCCAAATACAATCACCCCAATGAGCATGACTAACTTTCGACCGTAAATATCCGCCAGTTTAGATGCTGTAATAATAAAAGCTGACATAGCTAAAACATAAATTGTAGCAACCCAGCTAGTATCAGTCAGCCCTGTGTGTAAATTGTCCATGATATCAGGAAGGGCAATGTTGACAATCGTAGCATCTAAAGCTCCCATAAACATTGCCAGAATAAGACCGATAAAACCGATAATTTTTCTTATATTCGACATTTAATATGTCTCCTTTCTGAATAAAGAATAAATGTAAAATAATAAACTACGCAATAAAATACTAGACAAGCATTTCCAAGAAGGATGCCGGAATTTATTGATAATTTATAAAAAAAGAATATAATAGTACGTAAAAAATAGCCATGACAAAATTGAACAAGTTGTTAAATTAAGAAAAAAAAATGAGTCAAATAAGACAGACACAAAGTGTAAAACATCTCAAAAACGCCTTAATCGATTTACTATTAGAGAAAGATTACTTCAAAATTTCGATTGGTGAAATTGCAAAACGGGCAAATGTCAGTCGAGGCACCTTTTATCAACATTTTCTGGATAAAGATGATTTAGCCTATACTATTGGTGAAGAAACATTGGAAAGATTCTGGAATATCCTTTCCAAAGGTAATTTGTCCAAAAGAGAAAAAATAGTGGAAACCCTAGAAGAGATTCAATTGGATTTTAAACACTTTAAAGCTATCTCTCAAGCCTCTCACATGGAATTTTCCCAAAAAGTTCAAGAGTTAATAAGAAATATTATAAATAATAACCCTACTTTAAAAAATAAAATGAAAACTCACACTGGAATCTCTAATGATATTATTATTCAGGTTTTTTGTGCTTCTTTTGAAACCGTCATTTCATCTTGGATAAAAAATGATTTAAGAGAAAAACCTTCAGAAATCACTGATATTATTATGAAAATAGAGAATATCTTTTGGTAATTAAAGAATCTTAGGCAAAAAGATTTTTCGACTAACTAAAACCAGAGGGGCACGAAGATGTGATCCTCTGGTTTTTAATATTGCCTCATTAATGCAAAAACAACAGCATCAATAACACCATTACTTTTTCCTCAAGTTGAAAGGCTATTATTTTAAGTTTGGGATATAAACTTTTTATATGAAGATAAGCGATTTACATTTTTTTGAACTAAATGTACTGGCTCTAACTGAAAATTATTGGCTTGCTAATACATTGAAATATTCCAAATTCCCATCAATGACCATCAAATTTATGAAAAGTTCATTTATCATTCCTAATACCTATGACATTCATCAAATACCGATTGATACTAACAATAAAAAAATTTGCTATCAAGATGATGAAAATAATAATTAATCCTCATAATTAAAAAACTTTGAGCTCGTGCTAAGGTTTTACTATCCTAAAAAAATCCTAGAAGAGAAACTCTTCTAGGACTATTTATATATTGATTTTGCAAGAGTTAAAGCTGATTAAACAATCTTTAATATTTCTTATATTGGCTTTAGATTTCTTTAGACACACGAAAATCCAGCATATAGTTTCTAGTGATTTTATTTTTCACTACATGAGGACTATAGCATTAATTAATCATTCTTACGCGTAACCATTTGACAAATGGTTCCCATGACCAAAATCCAAAGGGTCGAGCCGACTGCTCCAATAAAGGTTGACTGTTGCAGAAAAAGTGACAAATAGATAAAGCCAAAGAAGGCAATAGTCAAGGGATTAAGCACCTTATAGGCTGGCATGAGAAAGCCATTCGCCATAAAGTCTTGCGATTTGCGATAGCGTAGATGGGCCAGCATAGTAAGGGCATAGATAGCAATGTAAACCCCTGAAGAAGATGAGGTGATAACGGTAAAACTATCGGAAATCCATGGAACTACGCTGAGAATAGCCGCAATAACCATAAATCCAGCTGAGGTAAAAATAGCATTTTGCGGAACATTGGTCCGAGACAAACGGTTAAGTTTGTAGCGATCCAAGGCAGGCGTTTCTCTGGCCAATTGGTAGAGATGACGGCCGCTGGAATAGAGCATAGAATTGAGGGAGGAGGCTGCTGCTGTCAAAACCACAAAGTTGATAAGAGCAGCTGCCCAGTTGACACCGGCTAACTTAAATACCATAACAAAAGGGGACTGGTCATCAGGCAGCTGCCTCCAAGGGAAGATTGACATAATAGCAATCAAGGCTCCTACATAGAAGAACATAATTCGACTTGGAATAGCATGAATGGCCTTAGGCAGAACCTCTCTAGGATTCTTAGTTTCAGATGTTGTAATCCCGACAAACTCAATAGCCTGATAGGCAAAGAAGACCATTTGGAAAGCCATAAAGAAATGATCAATCCCCAAAGGAAAGAAATTAAAACCATGGAAGATATTGGTTAGACTGGCATGACCAACCGGAGTCTGAAAACCTGTCAGAACCATAAAAATAGCTGTCACAATCAAGGCTAGAATAGCAATGATCTTAATCATCCCAAACCAGAACTCTACTTCGCCAAAGACAGCTACGGCGACGACATTGACACCGCAGAGGATCAAGAGAAAGACCAACTGAATCAGCCAACTGGGAGCGCTGGGAATGAAGTATTGAACATATTTAGCAATGGCAGTCAACTCTGCCATCCCTAAGAGTACCAAGGATATCCAGTAGGACCAGCCAGCGAAATAGCCCCAGCCCTGTCCCAAGTACTTGGTAATAAAGTTAATAAAGGTATGTTGGTCGGGATCTTGGAAAAGCATCTCCCCAATTCCTCGCATCATCAGGTACATAAAAATTCCTGTGATGATATAAACCAAGACAATGGAAGGCCCCGTCAGGTGAATGGACTTCCCAGCTCCCAGAAAGAGCCCTGTCCCAATGGTTCCGGCAATGGCGATAATCTGGACATGACGGTTGGTCAATCCCCGATCCATACCATTTTTCGTCGTTTCGACATCTGCCCCGTTTGTACGTTGTTCTGACATTTGAGCTTGTCATCTTTACCTGCCAGCTTAGAGGCTGGAGGTTCAAAGAATTTCCTCCTTTTGAAGTATAGGTAATATTATAGCACAATTCGAACAATAAGAAAAAAGCACTCCAGACGGAATGAATTGATATACTCCCCCATAGTGGGCAGTGAAATAATATCTTGGAATTCTATTTCTCTTATCAGCTATAGCTTATAATCATTTTTGAGAAGTACTATTAAAGTTCATATGCTTAGGAGCCCTCGTCTCAATAACCCATTAGAGTATCCATTAGCCCCCGTTAACTAGGAGCCAACAAAGAAAATATCAATATCATTTTGATTAGAAGTGGACTACCAGCTGGAAAATTTTTCTTCACAGTAAACCAGTGTGATAACAGCACTTTTGTAATACTTACCGAAGTTTTTGAATTATCAAATCAGGGTAACTTTCCAATGATAATGAATCTTAGAAGAGAGCTCCAGATAGTTTTCTTAGATTGAATACCTTCTTCACCTTATATTCTATCTTTATATAGTTATCTAATATATAGTGAGAACTTAAAAATTTTGGAAGATCACAATAATAGCTGATAGTACCATTGCTAAACCTCCTATACCGTTTATCCATTTTTCTGAATGTTGCCCTAGTAATTTGCCGATATGAGAAGCAAAAAAACTGTATAGAAAATCATTGACCAGCCCAATTACTAAATAAGTTACGCTCAAAATAATTACTTGGGCATAGAGAGAACTTTGTTCATCAATAAATTGTGGTAAGAAAGAAGCAAAAAAAATAATATTCTTAGGATTTAAAAAGATAAGCAGAAAACCATTTTTAAATCCTTCTCCTTTTTTGGGGGGAACTATTTCCTGACTCGCAACACTAGAGTCTTTGATTATTTCTAATAAACTTCTTATCCCTAAATATAATAAATAACTTATCCCTAAAATTCTGAAAAGACTATATAGGATAATCGATGTATTGAGTATAGTTCCAATACCAATAAAAGATAAGACTAAACATACTAATCCCCCAAAAAAACTCCCCCATACCACTTCGTAAGCAGTTTTTTTCCCATGAACCATACTGGTTGTTATTAAGTATGTTACAGTTGGACCTGGTGGAGAAATAAGTAAAATACAGGCTATAACATAAGAAACCCAGATTGATATTGCCATTTTAATTTTCCTTTATTGTTCTATATTTTATTTCACTTTTATTCAAAGTTAATAATGCTGTTGGAAGTTCAATGTGAACATATTTATCAGGTATTAACGAGGAAGGCATATATGATAAAAAATTTAATAAATTGTTTTTATTGTTAGAGGCATAAAGTGTATAGAAATTCCCAGAGTTCCAGTTAATCACGGCATAGGCAAAAAACTTCGATAAAGCATCTATAAATTGTTCAAGTGTAACAAGGCCGTTATTCATATCAGATAAAACATTTTTCTTCTTTAAGAAAATATCTTCTTCTGAGAAAAAACGTCTTTTAAAATAGATATCTTTAATTTGTTCACGTTTAAAAAATTCATTAGCGTCTGTATTAGAAAACTTTTCTATAAAACCTATTATACCATCAGATTTTAATTTACTTTTAGTAAATTTTATTTGTTTCTCCCGATTAGAGCTGTACATTTGAAAAGTAGTGTCTTCAATAATAAATAAAGAATGGCCTACTCTAAAAGGTTAGATAAGGCTCAAAAGCGAAACAACAAGTAAGATTAGGATGTAAACTGGTCTCTTACCAAGCATCTATACGTACAAAGAAGAAACATCGATTGGAAGCTTTTTCGACCACTTCAAGAGTGCTACACCCCTCAACTCAACACTTACAAGACTTTTGAGGAATTAGTCACTTATATTGATACCTATATCCATTTTTACACTAACTATCGTTATCAAGAAAAGCACAATGGCCTTGCTCCTCTTGAACTGAGGAACAAGGCCATTGCCTAATCTTTTACTATTATACTTGTCAAATAGCGGTTCCCCAGTCTTTTGGGGTAATGCCTAAGCCTGCTCAGTAATATAATTATAGACTTCTTGACCGGCAATAGCACCATCGCCAACAGCTGTTGCAATCTGCCGCAGGTCCTTCTGGCGAATATCACCAATCGCAAAAATACCTGAGCGGTTAGTCCTCATTTTCTCATCGGTAATAACCCAGCCTGCTTGATCGGTAATCCCAAGATCACTGATCATGCTGGACACTGGATCTAGACCAACATAAACAAAAACACCGCCAAATTCATGGTTAGTCACTTCCCCAGTCTTAACATTCTTGATGTCAACCGAGCGAACCTTAACATCATCACCCTTGATTTCCTCAACCACAGAATCCCAGATGAAGTCAATCTTATCATTAGCAAAAGCTCGATCCTGCAAAATTTTTTGCGCTCGCAATTCATCACGGCGGTGAACAATAGTCACCTTATCAGCAAACTGGGTCAAGTAGATTCCTTCTTCAACCGCTGAGTCGCCACCACCGATGACCAAGAGATCTTGATTGCGGAAAAAAGCCCCGTCGCAGACCGCACAGTAGGAAACACCACGACTGTTGTACTCCTGCTCGCCGGGAACACCCACCAAACGGTGTTTGGCACCCGTTGCTAAAATAATAGTTTTGGCGTCATAGTGATCATCGCCAGCAATCACCCGCTTGAAATCACCATGATCTTCAACCCTCTCAACAATACCGTAAATATTTTCAACGCCGAATTTTTCCAAGGGTTCATACATTTTCATAGACAGATCTGGACCAGAAATGGTCTCAAAACCTGGATAATTTTCAATATCTGAAGTATTGTTCATCTGGCCGCCGGGTGCCCCTTGCTCAATCAAGCCAACTTTGAGATTAGAACGACCAGCGTAGAGAGCAGCAGTCATCCCACCAGGACCAGAGCCAATCACCAATGTATCATAAATCATATCATTTCTCCTTAGCATATCTTTAGTAGACCTAGTTTACTCCAGAAGTGCAGCCGGGTCAACTATTATGACTTTATCATCAAAACAATAGCCATAAAAGCGAAGGACAGGATGGGAATAGAAATCAAAGCCATCATAATACCATCATAAAGGGCATTTTGGCGCTCCTTGATCGTCTTATCCTTCAACTTGAGCGCTCGATAGGACAGCCAGACAATCACAGCAAAAATAACAAAGGCAACAGCCATAAATAGACCTTGCAAATAAAATTTAAAAATATCGACTAACATAAAAAACCTTAGACACTTTTAGAAAATCTAATCACCTGAAATGGCCGAAATAACAATCAAAGCCCAACAAGCAAATTGCGACTGAATCCACAAGAAAGCCCGCTTGACTGGCCAAACGAGCTTCAAACTTATTCTTATTATATCAAACATAAGATTTTTTGTAACTAGCAAAAAATTCTTTGGTTCTTTCCTCTTTCGGATGGTTGAAGAGTTGATCTGGTGTCCCCTGTTCGAGGATCTTTCCTTTTTCTAAGAAGAGGACCTTATCAGCCACCTGAGCAACAAAATTCATATCATGACTGACTAAAACCATAGTTTGACCAGTCTTAGCAGCATCCGCAATGGATTTTTCCACTTCGCCTACCAATTCAGGGTCTAGAGCCGAAGTCGGTTCATCCAAAAGGAGAACATCTGGCTTCATCGCAAGAGCCCTTGCCAAGGCTACCCGTTGTTTCTGCCCGCCAGAGAGGTGGCGAGGATAATGATTCTCTCGGTCAGCCAGTCCGACCTTCCGCAACTCCTCCTTAGCAAGAGCTGTCGCTTCCTTGTCGGGCATCTTTTGAACAATCTTGAGTCCTTCTTTGACATTGTCCAGAGCCGTCCGCCGTTCAAAGAGATTAAACTGTTGGAAAACCATGGCCAATTTGCGGCGCAGAGTCAGGATTTCTTCTTTAGTAATCGTTTCAAAATCCACCTTGAAATCATCAATCTCAATCGTACCAGAATCCGCTTCTTCCAAGTAATTCATGCTGCGTAAAAAGGTCGATTTCCCAGCGCCGGAAGCACCAACGAGAGCGATAACCTGCCCCTTTTCAATGTCCAGATCGAGGCCATTCAAGACCTTTTGACCGGAAAAGGTCTTGGTCAAATTTCTAATCTTGATCATTAGCGTAAGCCTCCTTCTTCTCCGGAAATATTTTCTGGTGATTTAATTTCCATACTCTTTTCAATATAACGGCCAATATTTTCAATGACAATGCTGACAATCCAATAAATCAGGGCAACTGAAATGTAACGTTCAAAATAACGATAGTCTCGGCCGCCGATAATTTTTGCTTGGGCAAACATCTCAATAATACCAGCACTGAAGGCCAGAGAGGTCCCCTTGGTCAGACTAATCAGAGTATTGATGAGGGTTGGGGTTGCAATAACAGCTGCATTTGGAATAATAACCCGACGGTAGATCTGCGTATTGGTCATTCCCAAACTCTTAGCTGCCTCAATTTCACCCGAATCAACTGCCTGAATCGCTGCCCGAATAGTCTCACTGGTGTAAGCCGCCTCATTAAAGGCAAAAGCTACAACCGCAAAGACCAGAGGAGAGACATTATTGATATTCCAACCCGAATGGGTCTTCATATTAATATAGCGCAGTAAAAGCGGAATCCCATAATAAGTCAGCATAAGCTGAACCAAGATAGGTGTTCCCCGCAAAAAACTGACAAAGAAAGCCTGAATTTGATAGAGAACAGGCACGCGATTAATTTTGACAATGGCAAAAAGCAAGGCCAAAATCAAACCAAAGATAGAGCCCCAGACAGTCAGACCCAAAGTCATTGGCAGATGTTTTAAAATATCAGGAATAGCACCGAAAACGGCGCGTACGCTAAAGAGCATCCCATCAGGCAAGGTATTAACAAACTTGTCATAGAGACCTGTTTTTATAAGATAACCCCATACCTGCATCAAAATCAGGATAACAAGGATTAAGCCGATAAAGAAACCAGCCATTTTTCCTCTAGTTGTTTTAAAGAACTTACTCAGCCCTTGTGAGTTATTCGTTTCTGACATAGAATCTCCTAATTTTTATTTTTATCAAGTTATACTATCAGTTCATTGTAACATCCTAAGCAGCAGCTGTAAAATAGTTGATTTCTAAGACTAGAACTAGATAGGAAAACAGCATGAAACAGGTAGGACAACAGCCATGATGGCTCTGCCCTAACCCATGAATATTGCAATATCTGAAAATGACGTATAAAAAATCGATAAATCACCAGAAATAGCGATTCCGATTTTCCTCACTCTCTTATGTTAAGGCTCAGGCCTCTTCTGTCACTCTCTTGTTTCAAGGCGCGGCAGCTTTGCTTGCTCTATTCCTAACCCTCAGTATGCTGCCATACTCTTGCATGGTCATTAAAAAACCACTAGATTGTTGAAAGCAGCCTGAAAATAAGAATACACGCCCTAAATAAGAACTTCCAATCAACAGCGACTCGGCTCATTGGTGATCGAACATCGAATAGCTTAGGCAGAAACAAGACCCAATTGCTCAAGACAGCAGGTCCCAGCTACCGTATCAAACTGTTCCATCTAACAATAATTAACACGAGGCAGGCCTTTTATCCCAGCCGATTTTTCTATTACTTAAGACTGGAAACGTAGTCTCCACCAAAATACTTTTGACTTAATTTCTTCAATGTACCATCTTTTTGGAGGGCCTTAATCCGCCGATTAACAAAGGCTTGCAGCTCTTTACCTTGATCTGTCTTTCCAAAGAGGAGGTATTCCTTACCATCCTTGTTAGAACCGACTTTATCTTGTAACTTGCTGACCGTGAAGTCAAAGCCTTGGTCCTTGGCCGCATAGCTGGAAGAAATTTGGTCGTAAAAGATAAAGTCAATCTTACCCTGATCCAAATCTTGAAGACGTGAAGTGAAGCCAGTTTGACCAGAGACATAATTGACCTTGATTGGCTCTTTATCAGGATGCTGTTTATTCCAATCCTCTAGGGTCTGAGCATAATTTGAACCTGCCAAAGCTTCAGTAGATTTCCCAGAGAGCTGCTCCAGCTTATCATACTTGGTACCAGATTTGGTCACAATAGCATAGTTAGAGACTGAGATTGGATCAGAAAAGAGATACTTCTTAGCCCGATCAGCATTGTAATTGAAGTCATTAGCTGCAATTTGATAGCGATCTGAATCAATGCCCGGCAAAATAGACTCAAATTCGGCTGTCTCAAATTTGAGATGATACTTCTTTGAACCTTTAAAAATAGCCTTCATGACTTCAATATCATAGCCAGTTTGCTTATTATTCTTGCCAGTAAAAGTGAAGGGAGCCGTATCAGAATCTGTTGCAACAATGATATCCTGCTTGGCTGACTCATCCGTTTTAGACGAACAAGCCGTTAAAGTTAAAACAGCTAAACCAAGTACCAAGCCAACTAGAAAAACATTCTTTAATTTCATAGACAGTCTCCTTAAAGTCTTCATCGTGACACTAGTTTAACATGTCATGAATATTTTGAATAATAGGGAATTTCTATCAAGTGATAAATAGATACTATCAAAAAATTAAAAAGAACTTTTTGATGAATAGTTAAGAAACTATTCGAAGGGCAAAATCAGCCGAAACAGCAGATAAAAGGCCGGAAACCTAACCCCAGCCTTCAACCAACATATTAAATTTAAAAACTCTGCTTTTTAGCCTTGCGACTAGCACGGCCCTTGGCTCTGACTTGTGCTCGTCTTTCTCGCTTACGTTTTTCGTCAACCTTCCACTGAATTTTCTTCTTGTAGCCCGGTTTAATTTTTTTCTTTTTCTTCTTAACCAAACCAATCATTTCCGTGTCCAGTTTCTGATAAGATTTTTCACGATTAGCCCGACGGTCACGATCATAGGTATCTTGGAATTCCTCATTTTTAAAGACCTTAGGTACAAAACTAATCCCCATCTTTTCCAGTTCACGAATATCAGTGTCATCACTAGGTTGGTAGAGCGTAATAGCCGTACCAGACAGACCATTACGTCCCGTACGGCCGACCCGATGAACAAAGAAAGATAAATCCTGCGGAATGGCATCATTGATGACATGGCTGACCCCTTCAATATCAATCCCCCGAGCCGCGAGATCAGTCGCTACGATATACTCAAAATCCAAACGTTTAATTTGGTTCATGAGTCGCTTACGCTCCCTTGGCGGAACACCACCGTGAATCTTAGCTACTTTGAGACCATTGCTTAGCAAAAAGTTATGAAGTTCATCCGCCCGCTCCTTAGTATTGACAAAAATCATAGCCAAATAGGGCTGAAGATGGGTCAAAATTTCCAGAAGCTGACTATTCTTATCGCGGCCCTTAGTCGAAATCAGCCAATTATCAATGGTATCAGCAATCACCGTCTGAGTTTTAATTTTTTCAATAACAGGATCTGTCAGATACTTCTTCAGGAAGGGCTGGAGCTTTTGTGGAATGGTAGCCGAGAAGACTAGGAATTGCACATTCTTAGGCAGACTGGCAGCAATCTTATCAACTGTGTCCAAGAAGCCCATATCCATGGTCATATCAGCTTCATCAACAACAAATGTGGAAGCCTTGTGAATATCCAAATGACCTGATCTTATCAAATCATAGATCCGACCGGGCGTTCCAATGACAATCTGAGGCTGCCCAGCCTTCAACTTGTCTACCTGCCGCTGCTTATCCGTTCCCCCGACATAATTGACAAGGCGAATCTCACTATCAGCTTGGTCAGCTATCTGTTTAGCTGCTTCATAAATTTGAGTAGCCAGTTCCCGACTAGGAGCTGTAATAACTGCCTGAACCTGCTTGACTCCTTCGTCTATTTTTTCAAAAATTGGCAATAAAAAGGTGTGGGTCTTGCCCGACCCCGTCTTAGATTCACCAACTAAGTCACGGCCTGAACGGACTACTGGAATCAATTTGGCCTGAACCGGAGTGGGTTCCTTAAAATTCATCTGATCCAAAGCCTGATTAATATAAGCCTTGAAATTATAATCTTTAAAAGTCATACGTCCCTCATTAACTCTGCCTGAGCTCTTTTATACCTTATTTTGCTTATTGACTTAACCCATTATACCAGAAGAAATCTCTGGATACTGTAACAAAGTATCTAGGATACAACTAATAATATAATTTTGTAAATTATTTTGAAGTAGTCACTTTCTACCAAGTAGAAATTTCAAACTCTTTATTATCCCATATTTGAACAGTTTAGGATAATAAGTAAAACTGGAGAATTTCTGTATAACATAGCCATTAAAATTCTGTTTAAACCCCAGTACTCCGTCTGTCCCATCAAAGTTACCTGTCACTCCCAACATATTATAAAATGAAATTCCTTTTTTAATTGCTTTAATCATAGCATACTCCTGTAACAGGGCAGGAGCGTAAAATTTATTGAACTCAACATAGGAACCTGAGTACAGATATACTAATTCTTGCTGAGTATAGATAAATAGACTCCCAGCTAAAACCACATCTTCGTTTCCATATTTTCCTAATAATCTTTTTGCTTCTTCTTCTCTAATTACAAAGGAGTCGTGTTGATCCTCGTATTCTCGCAAACGATTTTGCTTTTTTTTAGACTTAGGACTTTTAAGTAAGTCCTCTCGGAGATCCGCTATTTTCTTGTCTAGTTCTAATTTCTTAGATAGAACATTGGTTAAATAATCATTAAAATTAATAGTTGCAATTGTAAACTCAGCTTTATCATGGAATGAATCATACAAATCTATATAATAATCAATCCCTTTGTTTTCATAACCACGTCTACAAGATGTCACAGCCATAAGCTCATCGAAAACCCCTAACTCATCTCTTTTTAAAATACGTATTTTTATACCAAATGTCTTTGCCTTTTTTAACAGAGAGCGCCCCTTTTTTGAAAAAGATACACTCAAACTATCTTGACTAAGCCCAGCTAAATCCTTTACGTAATGCCAAAAAATTTGTTCATTGGTAAAGCCATTTTGATTTCCTTGATAATGGAACCCAGAATTTTTATAAAGGTATAATAATTGATTATTATCTTTACTTTTTTTTACCCCATCATCACTGTATATCTGGTAGTCTTCATAAGGAAATAAAATTAATTTTAAAATCTTTTCTTTTTTTAAATATCTTTTTAGCCCACCAAGAAATAGTGGGAGATCTTCTAATTGATTATACACAGGTCCGTAATAAATTCCCATATTTTTTCCACCCCAAACATTTTGGAAGTATGTTAAAGCCGCAACCTGTACTATATTATTAGTAACCCATGCAAGATATTTGGTTTCATAACCTCGTCGATCTCTCAAATCAGCCATTTCCACAGATTGTTCATATGAACACTTATCTAATGTTGAGATAAAGTTTGCAAATTCTTCCCGTGTAATTTCTTTAAATATACCATTAAGTTTATTTAATTGATTCAAAGTTATTGAACCTCCACTTCATACTTAAGTGCTCCAGTAATTGTAGACCTAACTGACTATATTATATTACAATCAGCGAAATATTTCACCTGTTTTTGTCTCTATTCTGAAGTGTTTCTGAAATATATTTAAAAAATCTGAATTTTTACTTGTAAACGCTTTCTTGAAATGCTATACTAACATCATAGAAATAAATAATAAAATTGGAGGAACTTACTATGAATAACTTATTCAGAAACCAAAAACAACGATTTTCGCTTAGAAAATACTCATTTGGCTTAGCCTCAGTCCTGATAGGCTTGACACTTTTTACTGCTCCTACAGTTTTTGCAGATGAACAAGGTACTGTCTCTCCTCAACAACCTTCTTCAACTGCACAAGCAATCAAAGAGCCTGATTCTATTTCTATAAGTGAAGTTGAACAATCAGAAAATGAAAATAATCAGGTGTTAGTCTCCGAAGAGAAAGCACCCAATATCGAAGAAAGTTCAGACCTAGGAAATAACATTGAAAACAGCCCCTCCTCAAGTCCTGAAATAGAAAACGGCTATATTCAATCTGGAAATGAGAATAATATGGATAATCAAAATTCAGAAATAGCCAATAACGTTAACAGTGAAAATGATTCAGTAAATTCTAATAACACACAGGAAAACGTAGAAGTGAATCCAGAAAAATTGGATAGCGAAGAAAATATTACCGTTGAGACTGCTGACATTAAAACTGAAACAACATCTACATCTGTAGGAATTAAACGAGCTTCTGCTGGTGCTACTGTATATGCATATACAAAGCCAGTGGATGGGAACATCTCTGCTGGATTTAATGGTTACCCAGGACATGGTGGTATTGATTATGCTGTTCCAGATGGAACCCCTGTAAGGGCAGCAAGAGATGGTGTAGTAAAATTCGCTGGAGATGGGAGCAATCACAGCTGGATGACTTGGTTAGCTGGTAACTGTATTTTAATTCAACATAGTGATGGAATGTACACAGGTTATGCCCATCTTTCATCAGTAGCAGTTTCAGCAGGCAATCAAGTCAAGCAAGGACAAATTATTGGGTACTCTGGTCACACAGGATATGTGACTGGTCCCCACCTCCATTTTGAAATGCTACCAGCAAACCCTAACTTTAACAATGGATATTCTGGCCGTATTGATCCAACTCCGTATATTATCAATGCTCCTTATTACTCGGGAGGAGGAACAGATACAACCCCTTCTACTGCTAATAATTTAAAAGTATATAGAGTAGATGATATCCAATTTATAAATGGAATCTGGCAAGTTAAGTGTGATGCTCTCGCTCCTACTGGTTTTACTTGGGCAGATAACGGCATTGCTGCAGCTGATATAGATGAAGTAGACAGCAATGGAAATAAAACTTCTGATCAGGTTCTTCAAAAGGGCAGTTACTTTGTTATTAATCCAAGCAATGTTAGAAGTGTTGGAAACCCATTAACAGGAACCGGCGGTCTTGCATGGGCTCAAGTTGGATTCGCCCATGGTGGTTACGTCTGGCTAAGGGTTAATAGCCGAGACAATTTACTTTATGGTAAGTAAGAATTTTAATCTATAAATCAAAACCACCCGTCAAACGGGTGGTTTGAACCAGGGCTATAAGCCCAGATAACCAGCCAGCGCCTAAAGACGCTGGCTTTCACCTTGTTCAAGCCTCACTGCTCTTGACTCGTCACAAACCTCTCAAAGAGGTATTGGTATTACTTGCCATTATCCCTAAAGGGATCTTCATATTCTTTCACACTCAGTTTATCAAGTGCGATATCATGCTTTTCCTGTTCTTGAATATATTTCTTTATTGTGGCTTCGTTAAGTCCAACTGTACTGACATAGTAACCTTCCGCCCAAAAATGCCGATTCCCAAACTTATATTTGAGATTGGCGTGTTTGTCAAACATCATCAGAGCACTCTTACCTTTTAAATACCCCATGAAATAAAAATGCTCGTATCTTTTTCATAAGGCGAGCATTTCTTATATCCCAATTATCAAAAGGCCCTGTCCCCAGTGTCTCCTAAAACACAGGGCAGCAGGGCCTTTGCTGTTGATGAATCTCGTTTAATCTAACAATCTAGGCATCTGTAATCTTGATAAACGGAGCACCGATACCACTGGTATCAATCGGGTCATGACTTTGTTCATTCCAAAGCTGACTCACTGAATACCAGCCAGAGAGTCCAGAAGTATAAGGATCGGATACATGGGTACTACCATTGTTGTAGCCCTTGAGAACCAATTCATGACTGCCATTTCTGACAAAGACACTATTCTGCACAGCGGCCAGAACATGATAGCCTTGCGATAGGGCTGTTTGAACCTGACCTAAGCTTCCCAGAGGTGTCGCAACCAGACCCCAATGACTAGCAGCTTGTAGGATCCCTTGACCACTGGTTCCGTCAAAGTTCTTGTTGAATTCATTAGTATTGTTGTAAAGGTAGTCGGCCACTTGGTTCGGGGTAACTTCTTGGCCCTTGAGTGAGCTGATAACCATTGCTAAATCAGTTGGTACGCAGCCTGTTGGGCCAAGATATCCGCGGCCATATTTCAGACCAGACCAGCGGCCATCTCTTTGATTGTAATAAGGTGTGTCATAGTTGGACTTATTAACTTGGAAATCATAACCGGCCAAAGCAGTCATCTTATCTCCAAGTCGTTGATAAACATGGGCATGATAGGTTCCAGTACCATTGTGGTTTTGAGTATTGACTTGCAGGGAAGCCTCTAGGTTGGAACGGTTCATCTCATACCAAATGATATCATCCTGATCATGAGTGTCCGACCAAACAGCCACTAGAATATCACCATTACTGGGAACATTATGAGCCGTGATCAGGTAGTTTCCAGTTCCCTTATAGGTAGTGGTTACCGTTACCTGCTCCCTATTCTCATTAGCTGGCACCTCATAAGTTGTTCCCGTGACACCAACCAACTGATTATTGTTGTCAACATAGTATAGATGAACCATATAGGTACCCGTCTCATACTGATGCTCAGACAATTTCACAGTCACTTTATAGCTATTATCGGCCTGTTTACTAGCATCATACCAGATAATATCATCTTGGTCACGATTGCTGGTCCAAACAGGAACCTTAACCGCTACAATACCGTCACTGTTTGACACATTTGTGATCAGGACATCAAAACCATCGGATGTCTGATTTTGAATGGCAAGGGTTCCGGTCACCTGTTTATCCATCTTCTTAGTTTCTGAACGATGCTGCTGACCGGTTATACCGACCAGCTTGCCATCATTCTCTAGGTAATAGAGATGAATATTGTAGAGTCCAGTCTCATTCTTATGGTCGGACACTCTGACGGTTACCTTGTAGGTCCCATCAGCTTGTTTAACGCCATCATACCAGATGATATCATCTTGGTCGTTCCTATCTGTCCAGACGGGCACCTTAACCGCCTTAAGTCCTTGGCTGTCGGTGACATTCGAAACGATGACATCAAAATCCCCGTTATCCTTGTTACTAAAGGAGAGGCTTCCGGTTCTGGTAATTTGAGGTTCAGCCACCTTAACCTGTTGAGCGGCGACTCCCTTCATAGCTCCATCAGTTTCGACATAATACAGGTGGATATTGTAGGTACCGGTTTCATTCTTATGGTCAGACAACTTAACGGCTACCTTATAAGTACCATCTCCCTGTTTAACGCCATCATACCAGATGATATCATCTTGGTCGTTCCTATCTGTCCAGATAGGAACCTTGACGGCTAGGATTCCCTTACTGTCTGAAACATTGGAAATCCTGACATCAAAGCCTTGGCTGGTTTGGTTTTCAACACTGATCTGTCCGGTCCGTTTGGATTCTGATGGTTGAGAATTGGGCAGCTTATCCAGCATGACATAGCGGCGGATACCGCTGTAAGAGACATAAGAGATCCACTTGTAGCCATCGGCCTTGAGTTCCTTATCATAGTTAACCCCTTCTCCTTTGGTAAAGGTGAACTCTGTCTTAGCGGCTGCTCTGGCCTCATTTTTAACCGAGACTTCCCGATCGAAAGTGTAGCGCTGCAGGGTTGGAAAAGTAGTTTCGCTGTCTCCTGCTGACTGACCGTCTGTCTTAGGCGCTGGAACTTCTTTAACCTCCAGCTTAGCAATATTGGCATAACGGCGAATACCACTGTAAGACTTATAACTCAGCCATTGATAGCCATCTTGGGTGAGCACTTGATCGTAGTAAACACGGTCACCGGCGTTAGCATAAAAGGCCAGAGGAGCGCTGGCAGAGGGGCTATTCTTAACCTCTGTACGCTCTGGATAGGTATAATAGCCTGAGTTTGGGATATCTTTACCAACCGCTTGAACTGTTGTCGCCACAGATGCCCTCGTCACAGCTGGGCTTGCTTGAGCCGGTGCTGAACTCTCACTCTGCTGAGCCGTAACACGAACCGTTGATTGTACTGCAGGCTGAGCGAGCATAGCATCGGTCTGGGTGGCAGTGTCCACCCTAGCTGGCGCTGCAGTAGCTGTCACAGCATCTGTAGGAACCACATCAGACGTTTCTGACACAGTCTGAACCGAAGCCTGACCGTCTTGAGGCAAAGGCAGCTTGTCTGAAGGACCTGCGGGGTCACCAACGTCTGCTGGAGAGACGGCACTATTGCCATCTTGAACGGGCTGGTCAGCAACGGTGGTTTGAACCGTTTGGTCTTGAGGCTGACCCGCTGGCACTGCTTGTTCATCAGCCAGTGCTTGACCGCCGAAGAATAAGCTGGCACCGATTAAGACCGAGGCTGCACCAAAGGAATATTTACGGATAGAAAAACGTTGCCTTTCATTCAAAATGGAAGCTCTTTTCATGGATTAATCTCCTTTCTTACTAAGATATCTCTTCATTAACATTGTAGATCAATATCTAGGATTATTATAACAAAAAAGGAAAACGATTTCAATATATAACTGTAATTTTTGTTATATCTTTGTAACATTACGTTTATCCCCCATGCTAAGGATAAAGCCCAGAACAATAAAAATAGCATAAAATCAACACTTACCAGCAAAGATTTCATACTATTCACACTATTAAAATAAAAATTTGATTGTAACTCAGCAACTCACTCTAGTAATAAACTGCGACTATGGTAACAAATTTCTGCTGTCATTTAATCACCAGCCAGATGAAAAGGGCTACCAGACTAGAGCAGGCACCAACAGTCCAGAGAAAGGCATCTACCTTCCATTCGCTCCATTCTTTTCCTTGACCAGACAGGCCGCCCAGCTCCAAATGATGGTGGAATGGAGTCATCCGAAAAATCCGGCGACCTTCACCATATTTTTTCTTAGTAGCTTTGAAATACGCCACCTGTAACATAACAGAGGCTGTTTCAAAAACATAAACCAGACCAATGATAAGCAAGGTCCATTCTTGCCGCAGAGCAATGGAAATCGAAGCCAGCATAGCTCCTAGAGCCAGACTGCCGACATCCCCCATAAAAACCTTGGCAGGCTTGTGATTGAAGACGAAAAAGCCTAAAAGCGCACCAATCATGATAATAATAATCAAGAGAATATCCGCTTGCTTTTGCACATAAGCCATGACACCATAGGCTAGCAAAGAGATCACCACCGAAATTGAAGCCAAGCCATCAATTCCATCGGTCAAATTGACCGCATTGGAAAAACCAACAACCCAGAAAAGGACAAAAGCTAGGTAGAAGACACCAATGTGAAGTTGGAAGCCAAAAATATTGATAGCGTCTGTTCCGCTGGGACGCACATGGGTAAAATAGAAAATCAGACCAGCCAGAATTTGCAAGAGCATCTTCTGCCAGGGTGTTAAACCTTCGTTAATTTTCTTGAAAATCTTTAAAAAGTCATCCAGAAAACCGATGATGCCATAGATAACCACGACCGAAAGGATGCCAGCTGTTGCCCCAAAGGCAGCCCCACGAAAAAGACTTAGGGTAGAAAAGGCCAGAGTCACCACGGTTGCTACGATGATGAAAACTGTTCCCCCCATGGTGGGAGTCCCAGCCTTGGCCAAATGCTGTTTAACATCCTCATGTGTCTGCTGTCCCGCAATTTTCTTAGCCTGATAAAACTTAATAAAGAAGGGCATACCGACTACCGTCAAGATGAAGGCAATCAGACCTGCTAATAATATGGTAAACATCTTAGTCTCCTAGTGTAATTGTTAATTTTTTAACATTTTTCAGCTTTGAACCTGAGTCAATATTCTGCTTGGTAACGGTTCCTGAACCTTTAAATGTTACCTTGATTCCCATCCAGTCAGCAAAGGTTTTGACATTAGCCTTGGTCCAACCGTACATATCAGGCAGTTCTTGGAGCTTGTCCGTCAGAATCAAGACTTGACTGCCCGATTTCACATCACTGCCGGCTTTGACTGAAGTCTTTTTGACCTTACTGCCATTTCCCAAAGATACCACATGGACTAGATTTTGCCGCAGGGTAACAGCTGCATCGCCTGCACTCTCTCCATTAAAATTCGGCATCTTATAACTGGTTTCTGAAGAAGCCTGCGAGCTGACTGAGGTTGATGACAATTCATCCTGCATCAGCATAGCCTGTTCCAGTACTGGATTGACAACATCAGCCCAAAATGTTCCGCTAAAGTTTTCAGGTTTTTTCAGGGTTACATACATGATAAATTTAGGATCATCGGAAGGAACCATGGCGACAACAGAGTAGATATAACTGTGCTCACCCTGCTCGTAACCTCCGTCATCAGAGGCATACTGAGCTGTCCCAGATTTTACGGCTACAGGATAGTTGCCAACTTGAATAATTGGAGCACCAGTTGAAGCAGAATAAAGCGTTCCGTATGTAGGATCCGTTCCGACATTAACCATGTAGTCGCGAGTCTGACTGGCAGCATCTGCCGACACAGGATTACCAACGACTTCAGTCGAACCAACTCGGCTGGTATTATCATCCGAATCATAGATCTGACTGATAAATCGAGGCTCCAGCATGATACCATTATTAGCAATAGCACTAAAGGCACGCAGCATTTGCGTTTCTGTGACAGACACCCCTTGCCCGAAGGCAGACATAGCCGCAGTAACCTTATTGTCCAAGGAAACTGAGCCGGAAGCCTCATCATCCATTCCAAAGCGGGTTGGTAGGCCAAAGCGGAATTTTGAAAGGTAGCTTCCCCAAGTAGAATCCCCCATTTGTTGCTCCAAAATAGTCATTCCCACATTGGACGAATAAGCAAAGCCTTGCGCCAAAGTCATGGTCTGACCAGATGATGTTCCCTGATTGACTGCCCAGTCATTGATCGTCGTATCTGCAATCTTGATCCCATCACCATTGTAGTAGGTCTGGTTGGCATTGAAGGCTCCCTCATTCAGAGCCGACGCCAGCAGCATAACCTTCATGGTTGAGCCGGGTTCATAATTACTACCATAGAGCATATTGAGCCAGTTATAGCCTTCATCCTTGCTCATCCCCTGTAAGGTATCAGCATTATAAGTTGGCCGTTGGGTCGTTGCCAGAATTTCACCTGTCTGGGCATTGACCAAGGTAGCACTGGCATCTGTGGCATTACCGACCTTTCCCATAAAGGTATCCATCTGAGTTTCCAGATAGGTCTGCAGAGTAGCATCCAAAGTCGTGTAAACATCCCGGCCATCTATGGTTTTCTTGACATTTTTTCCTGTCCCAAATTGAATATTGCCATTTTGGTCCTTTTCATAGGTGACTTTACCATCTGTTCCCGATAGAATGCCGTTCATGGAAGCCTCCAAACCAGTCGCTCCGACTAGAGTAGAATCCCCCTTCTTGCCATTTTTACTTTGGGCAATACCAATGAATTCCGAGGCAAACGTTCCGTTAGGATAGAGCCGACTGGCACTGGAATCAAAGTCAACCCCTTTAATACCGGCATCCTTGGCCGCATCAGCGATAGCCTGCATGGTCGAATAAGACAAATTAGTTCCCTTAGATCCAAAATAGACCTGAGTCAGCTTTGGCTGATTCAACTGCTTTCTAATATAATCTTTTTCCATGCCAAGCTGTTGATTGAGAATATCGGTCAACTTATCAAAGTCTTTATTTTGGACATAAAGTTTTTCACCTTTAGCTGAGACATACTTTTTATCAATAATGGCATAAACGGTATAAGTGGTCGAGTTTTCAGCAATCACATTACCATTACGGTCATAAATGGTTCCCCGCTTGGCAGCCTTGGTCACTGTTGTCTGGTAGACATTTCTCGCCTTGGGAGACAGTTTAACACCAAACTTAGAATCCGTGCCGATAATAACCGCAAAATTAATGATAAAGATAAAAAAGATGACAACCGTAGTAATCATCAAATTCTGGCCAACCCGTTCTCGGTTAGCCCGCGGTCCTCGTCGGTCTTTTGTCACATAAGACAAAAAGCGATTGATCAATTTTTTCATGCCTTACTTGTTACTCCCAACATTTCCAAGATTAGAGTTATCAATGTTAAGCCCAGCTTTTTTAGCGATGTCAGCAATGCGATCAGAGCGGGTCAGCTCATTGACCTCTTGCTTAGCATTATTCAGATCCGTTTCGGCATCAGAAATCTGACTGTTAATCTCTGTGATATCCTGCTTGACTTGTAAGTTTCGACTCTGCAAATAGATAATTCCCACAGCCATTAAAACAGCAGTAATAATAATAGAACCGTAAAAAGCCAGCTCAAGCCTAGAAAACTTTCGGAATCGTTTTTGAAAAGCTTCTCGAACCGCTCTTTCTTCCTGTTTATTATGAGCCATAAATTATTCTCTACTTTCGAATTTTTTTAGCAACCCTCAGTCTGGCCGAGTGAGCCCGGTTATTGGCTGCCAGCTCCTCTGAAGAGGGTAAAATAGGTTTACGATTGACCAGAGCGATCTTAGGCTGCATCTCCTCTGGAATAAAAGGGAGTCCCTTAGGCACTTCTACCGTCGAAGCTTCTTTAAAAAGCTGCTTGGTCAAGCGGTCTTCTAAGGAATGAAAAGTAATGACCGAGATTCGACCATCCAAAGCCAAGAGCTCCAGAGCCTGCTGGATGGATTCATCTGCCGCCCCTAATTCATCATTGACCTCAATCCGAATAGCTTGAAAAATCTGCTTAGCCGGATGTCCCTTCTTTTTCAATTCCTTGGCTGGCTTGGCCGACTTGATAATATCAGCCAGCTGAGTCGTTGTTTCAATCGGTTTGACTTTCCTAACCTGCTCGATTTTTCTAGCAATCTGTTTGGAAAACTTATCTTCTCCATATTTAAAGAAGATTCTTACCAAATCCTGATAGCTGTAGGTATTGACAACATCATAAGCCGACAGATCAGCATCCTGATTCATTCGCATATCAAGAGGGGCATCCTGCTTATAGGAAAAGCCCCGCTCTCGCTGATCCAGCTGGGGACTGGAAACCCCCAGATCGTAAAGGATACCATCAATTTCAGTCACACCATACTCAGCAAGACGCTCCTTGAGGTTGCGAAAATTATCATTAATGAAGGTCACCATTCTCTGATCGACATAATCTTTGAGCTTGGTCTGGGCATTATCAATAGCAGTCTGATCCTGATCAAAACAGTAAAGATGGCCTTCTGAGCTCAACTTTGACAGTAAATAAGAACTGTGCCCAGCCCCGCCAAGTGTGGCATCAACATAGATTCCATCGGGCTTTAGGTCCAGCATATCCACCGTCTCATGTAAGAGCACGGTCACATGGTGAAAGTCATTTGTCATAACTTTTATTTTACCATAAATATAACAGATATGCCCAAGTATTTAACAAGATACCATGCCTTTAAACATTCTCAAGGAAAATAAGAAAGCCGATGTTAAAACATTAGACTTCAAAAGAAACTTTTTCTAAAAGGGTCTAGGCGACTTTGATGAAAAAATTCAAGATCAATGACTTCTATATGATCTCACCAAAAAAAGCCTGGGACAAAAGTCCAGACTCGTTAGCATTGTGCTAGATTGACGCAGTGGTTGGGAATAAGACTTGTTAACTATGACCCTGCACAGTTCATGAGGTGCTTTAGCACCAATGAACCACTGCTGATTGGTGGCCCTTATCTTGGGGCACAGTCACATTTTCGGACCTCCTCTAACAGTCTGGGGAACTATTGGAGGTTATCTAATGTGATGAACTTTGTTCATCTTATTTCCAAGCTCAAAAGGTCTCCCAGACCTTCTGAGCTGTGAGGAGATGGCTCCAGTGGACTTTGACAGTCTGGGGATAATTGCCAAAGCCTGTTACCTAAAAACAGGAGGGTGACCGAACTCTGAGCCTTAAAACAAGAAAACGCAGAAAATCAAAATCGTGATTTTATTACGATTTACTGATTGAGTCCCACTCTCTAATAAACTAGCTTATTCCCTGATTTGGCCTTGACCGTTGATATAGAACTTAGTTGAGGTCAAAGCTTCAAGCCCCATAGGACCACGCGCATGCATCTTCTGGGTAGAAATACCAATCTCAGCTCCCAGCCCAAAGACAAAACCATCGGTGAAGCGGGTTGAGGCATTGACATAGACCGCTGCAGCATCAACCTGTTCCTGAAAAGCGTCAGCAGCTGCGATGTCCTGAGTAATAATACTTTCTGAGTGATGGGTAGTGTAGGTATTGACCCAATCGATAGCTTCCTCTAAGCTATCGACAATCTTAACCGATAGAATATAGTCCAAAAATTCCGTCGCAAAATCTTCAGGTTGAGCAGGAACTGCCTCCGGCAGCAGAGCAAGAGCTCTGTCATCTGCCCGAAATTCGACAGGATGAACTTCCTTAATGGCTAAGGCTAACTTAGGAAGAAATTCATTTGCTACAGCTTGGTGAACGACCAGACTTTCTGCAGCATTACAGACACTAGGACGCTGAGTCTTAGCATTGATAACAATCTTAGTCGCCATATCCAGGTCAGCTGTCTGATCGACATAGATATGAACATTACCGACGCCAGTTTCAATCACAGGCACCTTGGCCTTATCTTTAACTGTCTGAATCAAACGAGCACCACCACGAGGAATCAGCAAGTCCAAATATTCAGTTGCCTGCATCAGTTCCTCAGCTACAGCATGGCTGGTATCTTCAATGAGTTGAACGATATCAGGGTTTAGCCCCGCTTCTCTCAAGGTCTGGCGAAGCACATCAACCAAAACTTTATTAGAATGAATAGCATCGCGGCCGCCTCGCAAGATAATGGCATTATTTGTTTTAAAAGCTAGACTAAACGCATCGACAGAGACATTAGGACGACTTTCAAAAATCATCCCAATCACACCCATAGGCACCCGCTTCTGAACAATTTTTAAACCATCCCTATTGGTAAAACCTTGAACAACCTGACCGATAGGATCCTGCAAATCAGCTACTTGGCGCAGCCCTTCTGCCATCGCTTCAATACGGTCAGCCGTTAAGCGCAGGCGATCCTCCATAACCGCACTGATACCATGTTCCTTGGCTAAAGCTAAATCTTTAGCATTTTCAGTTAAAATAGTTTCTTCGGCTTGCAGCAAGGCTTGAGCTGAGGCCCCAAGGACTTGATTTTTTTCAGCAGTACTCAAGGACAGCAAGTCCCGACTGGCCTGCCTAGCTCTCTTTCCTAAATCTTCAATGACTGTCATAGACTGCTCCCTTCAAAAATTCCTTAGGCCAATAGCTATTATTCTTGCTTAAACCAAGTACCTAACCTCTCGCCTGCCAAGAGCCGTAAGATATCCCGAGGATTCTCACCATTCATCAGAACCATCTGACCCTTATTTTCAAAAACTATCTGGGCCGACTGCACCTTACTGAGCATGCCCCCCGTACCAAATTTACTACCAGCTCCGCCGGCAGAAGCAAGGATGTCATCAGTAATTTCCGTCACTCGGTCTCGCAAGACCGCATCTTCATAAATGTTAGGATTCTTGTTGAAAAGACCATCAATATCCGAAAGCATGACTAACAAATCGGCATTAGTAATGTTTGTAACGATAGCAGAGAGGCGGTCATTATCACCAAACTTGGTCTGATGGTCCATCTCTTCAATACTGACAGCATCATTTTCATTGACAATTGGGACAATACCCATCTTAATTAAGGACTCAAAAGCATTGGTAAAGTTTTCCAGACTCTCCGGATAGACTATCACATCCCGCGTTATCAAGAGCTGACTAACCGTGGTTTGGTAGTGAGAAAAAATTTGAGAATAAAGACTCATCATGGCCACCTGACCGATACTTGAAACTGCCTGTTGCTGAGCGATTTCCGCTGGTCTTTTATCCTTGCCCAAAACATTAAGGCCAAATCCCATCGCTCCCGAAGACACTAGAATAACTTCCTTGCCTTGATTCATCAAGTCAGAAATGACAAAAGCCAACTGGTCAATTTTATTGAGATTAATTTTTCCATTAGGCAAAACAAGCGAGCTGGTTCCTACCTTGATAACCAGTCGCTTTACGCCTGTAAAATTACGTTTCATACCATTAATTATACACTAAAAGGGAGTGGGAAAGAAGTCATAAATTCAAAGAATTAGACTTCCCTCACTCCCAAATTTCAAGATAACAGGCTGAAATAGTCCAATGAGCCCTTTCACTCTTTTGTTAAACAGACAAAAGATTATTTTGACCCATCACATACCTAGCAAAGTGAATCAATAATTCCCGTTTTATCGACATGCAATAGTACGGCTTGAAAAAATACACTTTAATCCAACTGTTTCCAGAAAGTGCGGTTGATTCGGTATTGAAGAAAAGCAAAGATGAGGAGGCTGAATCCAACGACGACTAAACCAGCAGTTAGTCCACCTAAGAAGTAAATTAAAATAATTGTAATAACAGTAGCGACTCCCCCAACTAGCAAACTAGCTAGCATTATTCCAAAAATAAACCATTGACCACCGCCCCGATTAATCAATTGGGTGAGATCCTGCCAATTAAGAACAAGATTGTGATAATCTCTGCGATACATATACTGCCCAAAGACCAAAGATGATAAAGTAAACCCGAATAAAAGAGCTAAGAGATTGACTAAATTAATATGAACTAGCAGACCTATCACTAAGTAAACCAATAAAAGAGGAGCTAACTGAGCAATCGCTAAGATAGCAAACTTTTGCTTCAAGAAACCCTTAAAATTAACAGGTAAACTCTTTATGATGAAATAGTTTGTCTTTTCCAAAGATATCCCGACAGCCAGAAATGTTGAGGGCATTGAAATTAAAGCGCCCAAAGCTAAACCAATCACCCAAGGAACTCCAAAATAAACGCCAGAAACATTTGATAAAACAGAAACGTTTGACAAAGCACTAGCCCCAAAGGCAAAAGGGAAAATCAGAGGCATAAGGAAAGCCTGAGAAATCAGAGTACCATCTTGTAGTGTAGAAAGATGGTGGCGAAACCAGAATTGATTTAGACTTCTTGACTGACCGCTATCACGTCGCTTAGTACGCCCCTGATTTGGATTAGCAAAAAGAGTTTCTTGGTAGTAACGAGGATACATTTTCTTTATCAACCAAACCAAACAGATAAGAACAAAGACTAAAGGGAGGACAAAATTAAGGACAGTAGGCAAACTAAGAGGATGGGTTAAAATGTCATTATAGCCTCTAAACACAGGTATTTGTGGGATAGAAACAACTACCTTTTTTCCTTCCCGTAAAGCCGTTGATTGACTATTTGCCCAAAACCAAATAGCTACTGCACTAATTGAGGTTATGGTCAAAAGAATAGTTGAAAAAAGCTTACCATGAGAACTCTTAATAGCTACACGACCAATCAAATGGTTGAGAACTAGACCAAGAGTAAGACTTGAGATACTTGCTAGAATAAAGAGAATTATGGCTGGAATAAGCCCTACAGGCCCATAAAGTTGCCAAGTAAGACAAATTAATAAAGGCAGAATTGGTAAAAGAAAAGTCCCAACCAGACCCAGAGTAGAAAAAATCTTAGCCAGATAAATATCTTTAGGGCTTAATGGTAGATGAGCATAAAGTTTCAAATCATTACTTCTGTAAAAAATAGAGAACATAGCTCCCAAACCATTCATGACTGACATACAGAAGAAAGCTGCAAAATACTGAGAGAATAGACCAGGATAAGTCTTAAAATCATAAAAAGCGAAAGTAAAGGCAAAAAGAACTGTCATCATTGCCATTAAAATCACTTGCTGTCTAATGACACTCTTATAAGCTGTGATATTTTTACCAGGATTCTTCTCGCGCTTTTTCTTTATCTGAGACAAATTTTGCGGATTGGAATAAAGAATATTGATCTTTATCAGTTCCCAAATATTAGACCAACTCATAGACTTGCCTCCTCATTATCAAGAGAAGAATCTGCTTCTTCAGCATTCCGACCGGCCATCTCCAGATAGATAGTTTCCAAATCTTTTTCAGGATGATTGGCCTTGAGTTCTTCAAGTGTACCAACAAAAATCAGTTTCCCTTGTTTGAGAATACCAATGCGGTTACAGAGCTGCTCTGCCACTTGCAAGACATGGGTGGAAAAAAGAACTGTATTGCCTGCCTGAGCGTGCTGTTTCATCATTTCCTTGAGGTCATAAGAGGCTTGAGGATCAAGTCCGGTCAAGGGTTCATCCAAAATCCAAATATCTGGATTGACCACCAAGGCTCCTATAACGATAACCTTTTGTCGCATCCCGTGGGAAAAGCTGTCAATAATATCATCTTGCTGCTGGGTCAGGTCAAAGACTTTAGTCAAATCCGCGATCCGCTGTTCAACTTGACTGTCTGCCACACCATAGATTTTCCCTAGAAAATGCCAATATTCACTAGCTGATAGATTGAGGAAAATATCAGGAGAATCGGGAACATAACCAATTTTCTTTTTAATGGCATCCCGATTAGCGGACAAGACCTGACCATCAACCACCACATCGCCATAAGTTGCTTCGATAATCGACGTCAAGATGGAAATCGTCGTCGTTTTCCCAGCCCCATTATGGCCAATCAAACCAAAAATTTCACCATTATTGATGGTCAAATTGAGATCACTGAGCGCTTCTTTATCACCGTATAGTTTCGAAACGTGCTGAAATTCAATCATAAATTACCTCCTACAAGGAAAAGCAGAGCGCCTTTCCGCCAATCCAAGCAGGACTGGCCTTTTCCAAAATCAGAATAACAATACCTTTATACATCAAATATTGTACTATAAGTATATTACAAAGCCATTGTAAGGGATTTACTAAGTCTTGTCAATGCTAATTCACCAGAAAGCAAAGCAGAAAACTTCAAAAGTCGTGCAATAGCACGAATACGAGTGAAACAAGATCAAAAATGACAAAGATCTGATTTCAACTCGTTCATCAAAAGAGAGAGCCAAACAGCCAAAAGCTTACAGAGCCATCATGTTATTAAAAGTATCAACTTCACAACTTATAGGCGTTCCTCTCAATATAAAAAGCTCACCCTAAGATGAGCTTAATATCTCAATGATTAAAGAGAGTTGTAGAGAGCAGTCGCATGATCAACGGTGAAGCCATACTCTTCAAAGATCTTACCTCCCGGTGCCGAAGCTCCCCAAGTATCAATGGTCAAGGTCTTACCTGCTAGACCGACATATTTGCCCCATCCGAAGCTAGAACCAGCTTCAATCGCCAAACGCTTGGTTACAGCCGCAGGCAGAACACTTTCCTTGTAAGTAGCGTCTTGCTCGTCAAAAATATTTTGAGCTGGCATAGAAACAACCCGAACATAAGTACCTTGAGCTTCCAGAGCAGCCTGTGTATCCAAAGCCAACTTCACTTCAGAACCGGTCGCAATAATGATACCATCCAAATCACCCTTGGCTTCTGAAAGAACATAGGCTCCCTTGTTGACACCATCTGCCGCCTTTTCTTTGGTACCTTCTAAAACAGGCAAGCCTTGACGGGTTAGAACTAACATGGTTGGGCGGTCAGTTTCAGCCAAAGCCCTCTGCCAAGCTGCATTGGTTTCATTACCATCAGCTGGACGAATAACATTGAGATTAGGCATAGAACGAACACTAGCCAATTGTTCAACAGGCTCGTGAGTAGGACCATCTTCTCCAACAGCAACTGAATCATGCGTCATCACATAAATTGCTGGCAAGTTTTGCAAAGCAGCCATCCGAACAGCTGGTAGGAGGTAATTTGAGAAAACGAAGAAGGTACCACCGTAGACACGCGTACCGCCATGCAGAGCAATTCCATTCATAGCTGCCGCCATGGCAAATTCCCGTACACCAAACCAGATATTGCGGCCGGCATAGTTATCTGCCTGAAAATCAGTTTCAGCCTTAACCATGGTATTGTTAGAAGCCGATAAATCAGCCGAACCACCCCAGAAATTAGGAAGCTGCGCTGAGATTTGCTGAATTGCAGACTGACTAGAAACCCGGCTAGCCACTGCTGTACCAAGCTCATGAGCTTCCAGCTCAACGGACTCTGGCTGACCGGCAAAAGCTGCCTTATACTCAGCTGCCAGTTCAGGGTAAGCTTTTTCATATTCACTGAACTTGGTAGCCCAAGCATTTTCAGCCGCTTCACCGCGGAATTGGATTCCAACTTCAAAACGCCGTTTAACTTCGTCCGGTACTGTAAAGGCTGGATAATCATATCCCCAAGCCTTCTTGGCATAGTCAACGCCTTCTTGCCCCAGCGGAGCACCATGGACAGCAGACGTTCCTTGCTTTTCCGCCCCGAAACCGATGACAGTCTTAACTTCAATAATCGATGGTTTATCTTTTTCAGCCTTAGCCGCCTCGAGGGCTGCCTCAATAGCTTCCAAATCATTGCCATCTTTAACTAAAATATGCTGCCAGCCGTAAGCTTCAAATTTGCCCTTAATGTCTTCGGTAAAGGCCATTGAAGTTGGGCCATCCAAGGAAATATCATTGGAATCATAGAGCAAGATCAGCTTGCCTAATTTGAGGTGACCAGCCAAACTTGCTGCTTCTTGGCTAACCCCTTCCATCAGACAGCCATCACCACTCAGGGCATAGGTGTAATGATCAACAATATCAAAATCAGGCTTATTAAATTTAGCAGCTAGATGGGCTTCTGCCATAGCCATACCAACAGCATTGGCAATCCCTTGCCCCAGAGGACCAGTTGTTGCTTCAACACCATCGGTATGTCCCACTTCTGGATGGCCTGGCGTCTTGGAACCCCATTGTCGGAAATTTTTCAGATCATCCATGCTGACAGCATAACCAGATAAGTGCAAGAGACTGTAGAGTAGGGCACTACCATGACCAGCTGATAGAACAAAACGGTCGCGATTGCTCCATGAACGGCTGGTCTTTGGATTAACATTCATCACATGATTCCAAAGAACATAAGCCATTGGTGCAGCACCCATTGGCAGACCAGGATGACCCGAATTAGCAGCTTGGATAGCTTCAATCGACAGTGAACGGACGGTATTGACCGCCAATTGATCAATATTATCAAACGACATGACTGGAACGACCTTTCTATATAAAAAGTAAATAAGAACCTACATTTGCTATTGTATCATAAATAAATCAGATATTCTGAAAACGGTTATAAAAAGTTGTAAAAGACAGTAAGGTTATATGAGCTTCTCATTTCACCCTAGATTTAAGGATTATTCTTATAAGTGGAAGTGATTCAATCTTTTTTGAATGCTTTTATTGTTGTTTTGAACGCATATATGATATATTAGTGCATGAAAAACCTCAAGTTCGAGTTGTACGTTAGACCTAATGGAAAAAACGAATTTCTAGATTTTTTAGAAGGATTGCCGCAAAAAGATAAGAATAAGTTACTAACGATTATTGATCAAATTCAATCTTATGGTTTACTTATCTCTCAAAAAATGGAGTGGGTCAAACGATTAGATAATGAAATTTTTGAAATACGCTCAAAAGTTTCTAGTAATATTCAACGTGCCTTATACTTTCACGTCGTAGACAATCGTTATATAATTACACATGGTTTCACTAAGAAAACTCAAAAGACTCCAAAAAGTGAGATCCAACATGCTAAGCAACTCAAAATAGAATTTGAAGAAAGGGAGAAAAAGAAAAATGACAACCGTGAAATTTGATGATTTTTTAGCAGAACAACTCAAAGACGAAAAGTTCCAAAAAAAAAATATTTACAAGAAAAAAAGAGGATGGATAACGCCGTAGCTCTTATGCTTGCAAGGGAAGCACAAGGATATAGCCAGCGAGAACTGGCAGAACTGGCCCATGTGCCACAATCAACAATAGCACGGATAGAACGCGGAGCAAACACCAGCATTGATACATTATCAAAAATTGCATTAGCATTAGGAAAGGAATTAACTATCAATTACTCATAGAAACAAAAAAGACCATGACGGTCTTTTTTTGTCTGTCACGCATAGGGAAGAGAAAAGCCCTAGACTAATACTCTTTAAAAATCAAAATAAATCATCGCTGACTTCACCTTGCCGTACTTCAGTACTGTCTACGATTTCTCGTCTTGTCCTATTTTTATTTTATTTAAACCAAATCGCTCTGAAAATATCGCAAAGACTGAAAGTCCATGCAATTAAAAAGCCAACCCTCACTAGCATAGAGGGTTGGCTCAAATTTTAAATCGAACTTTTTAATGATTAAAGCTAAGGCTCAGGAACCGCTAATCCACCGAGAGCACCTACAGCACTTCCTGCCTCTGCCCCTATAATACACCAGCAATTGTTCCAATACGCTTATCAACACCCCAAGCATCTGCAATGCTCGCTCCTCCACCTCAAGACTAACTAGCGTCAATGAACAGACTTTTCAAGCATGAAAAAACACCCCTGTATCTAGGAGATTAACAGAAGTGCTTTTCATATCTGATTTTAATTAAAGTAAATAATTTAAGCCACCACCAACAGCTCCACCAGCCAATCCTGCTGCGCCAGCAACAAAAGCTCCTCCAGCAGCCCCTGCAAGAGTTCCTGCCGGTCCAGCAGCACTTCCTGCGAGAGCACCATTAATAGCTCCGCTAACTAATCCTGATGCACCACCAACATCAGCCCCTACAACGGTTGCATCAAGAAAATCCCAAAAACCACCACCTTCTACGGCAGCTAAGTCAACCATTCCTACTGTTTCAAAATCATTAAACACAAGTGTGTTCATAAGAAATTCTCCTTTTCTTTTTTCGTTAAGCACTTTTACTTAACGGAACTTAGCTTAACATAATTAGTTTCAGATGAAAATACAGTTGAGTTTGATTTAATGAAATTTCAAACTAACCATTACAAACTTAAAAAAATTCTTTTTTTTTTCATTTTCATTTATTCCAGATAACAAAAGTTACTTTCTCACCTATCCTGATACCCTTGTCAACCGATCTCATAGAAACTAGACGGAACATCAGCTGAAGCTCTCACGTGCTTAAAAATAGTTTGCAATGCCCCTTAAAATCACTGTTAACTTATAAAGTATTTCTAGTGAAAATCCTCAGTAGTTTAATAAATACCCCAAAAATACCTCAAGTATTAGACTTTCCGCCCAATTTTTAAGATACCGTTCATAAGTTCCACCTTCCTTAGCATGAGTAGAAGCCCCTTACCTAAGAAACTTCTCAGTCAAATCCTGTCGGGTCTCTATTACAGCCTTTTTCCAAAGATAGCATGCAAGTCTGAGACTTTTATGAGCTTTCTCGAGCCCTTATCACTAAAATTTCTCAAGCGAATATTGTTGTGTCGTGCTTATAAAAAAACATCTGAGTACTGAGACGATGAAATCTCCCACACTCAAATGGTTCATAAAATCCAGGACTTACCAAACTTAATAACATTGATTGGCTAACCTAAAATCAGCTATGTTTACTCGAGAGCCTTTTGAAGTAAGTGATAATTTTTTTCCTGAGAAGTTGACCTTTTCAACTCATCAACCAGTGGTCGATTTGAAAGAAGCTTAAGTAGATCTTTCATAACCTGCAGATGGCTTTCATTATCCACAGCAGCCAGAAAAATAACCAGGCTAATCTGACCCAAAGCTGTCTCAAGTGGCTTTGGCAACGTAGCTAAACCTACTCCTATAGCATTAACACCATTAGGATAAGCATGGGGCAGTAAGACTCCCGGAGCGATTAAAAAATTTTGCAAGTTTCGATCCAGACTTTCTAAAACCTGATTAATGTAACTCACTTCGATAATATTTTTTTCCGCTAATGGCTTAGCCACTGTCTCAACCGCCTCATGCAAATTGGATACATTTTCAAGAACAAGAACGAACTCCTCTTTTAAGACATCATTTAAACCTAGTTTTTCAGAAAGAAGTTTGCTATCTCCTAGCTGAGGAGAAAGGTACTGAAACAGTTCCTGTCGCAAAGATGTTTTGTTGTGAACGATCGCATATTTTTCGATAATCGCCATCAAATCATCTACACTCGGTAGCCTAAAATAAGAATTTCCTACAGTCTCATAAACCCGCTTGACCAGACGATACTCTTCATCGGCAGTCATGACAGGGTTAACAATGAAAACAGGCTTATGCATGTGATAAATCGAAGCATTACTGGCCGTAGAAAAAATAATATCAAAATCACCATCAGCCACGGTCATCATTGTCTCCATGTCCATCGGTCCCAGCAAACCCATTTCAGTAAATAAATGGTCTAATTTTTCAAACAGGATGGCCGAACTGCCCACACCATTCGTACAGACAACCAGCGCTCTGATTGAACGATGATGAGTCTTTCGCTGATTCTTCGTCAAGATGGAAGCAAAGTGCATCGTCAAAAAGGCCAATTCTTCATCTGGGACCACAAACATTTTTAAACTGTCTGTCTCTTGTAAGGCCCTTTCAACAAGATAAAAAATACTAGGATATTCTGACTTTACCTTATCAACCAATATATTGTTGATGGGTAGATGAAACAGCAAACGATAATAAGTTGGCCTTAAATGGCTATAGATTTGCCCTACGATATTGGACCATTCCATAAAATGAATCCCAGATAAGATCTGAAAATGAGTGACCATTGCCTCTGTCAGTTCTAAAATTTTCGCCCTATCTGGTGAATTAAAATGAATATCGCCTACTGATTCCCCCAAAACCAAAGCGGATAAAAAGGAACTTTCTTTAGGACTTTTTATGTCTAGACTTTTTAGTAAGGCTTGAACAAAATGATACTCTTCAAAATCTGAGAGCGCAATCTCTGAAAAATCGGTTCCTTGATAGAATCCCTCTCTTAAACGATTCAGAGTCAAAACAATAAAATAGGCTAGCTCAACCATCCGGCTTTCTACTAGACGGAGATGGTAGGACTGCTTCAATAAACGGATTTTTTGGACAAGAGTTTCAACGTTCTCAGTCTTAAATCTTGACATGTAGACATCGTAGATAATACTATTATCTTCTTCAATATCTTTTGTTAACCATTCAAAAAGCAGATTTCTCAACACTAATTCATCCCCCAAGAGATGGTAGCCTTTATCCCTAGAATAGGCTAGAGTGATACCCTTGACCTTTAAACACTTTTCCAAATTTTTCAAATCAGCCAGAGCAGTTGTCTTGCTAACCCGTAAGTCATCCACAATATCTGCTAAGGAAATATAGTCCAAATCAACGGCAACTAGCATCAAATAAAGAAACTTCTGCCTCTCTCCATTATTCATTATATAATTCTTCATTTGAGAGGTAGTGAGCAGCTGCGACAGGAAATCCAACTGCTTATCGGTGAGTTCGAGCTCCCGTCCCAGATAAGAAATCGGTGAAATCTGATTTTCTCGAAAGAGTTCATTTAATCGATCTAGTACGTACGTAATTTGCCGACGCGACAAGCCTAAATAATTCTCTAAGACAGCTAGGCTGCTTCGTCTTTCCCTGATAAAAAAATTAGCCAGATCTCTTAACCGCTTATCAAGCATACTTTCCCTCCAACCTTTGATGCAAGACAATGATTAGTACTAGTTAGTATAATCACTCTAACATACTGACACCTTATTTCAAAATCAAAAACTATCGCCCGAAGTGGTGGGACGATAGTTTGTTTATCATTCACCGCTGACAGCTCTCGCCTTCCTTCCAAGAAGAAAACTAGCTATGATAACAAGTAATACAAAAGCAATAATACTGGTTATCAAGACCACAGGACCTGCCTGACCTAACGTACCTAAAATCCATCCCGGAATTAAGTAGTCCGTATCAGCAAAGGTTGAAGCTGCTAATTTTAAAGAGCCTAAAAGCGGCAAAATAGTTAGAGGTAACCAGCTGAGTAAGAGACTATTGAAGGCCGAACCTAAGACAGCTCCTCGCCGGCCTCCCGTAGCATTACCATAGATACCCGCTGCTGCTCCACAGAAGAAGTGTCCGACAACCCCCGGAATAATCACCGTAGTGTGAAGAGCAATCATGGCAAACATCGATAAGGTCCCAACGATAAAGCTGACGAAAAAGCCAATCAGTACAGCATTTGGAGCATACGAGAAAATAATGGGAACATCCAAAGCTGGCTTAGAATCAGGAACCCACTTTTTAGCGATTCCTTGAAAGGCTGGAACAATTTCAGCCAAAACCATCCGAACACCTTGAAGAACAACGACAAAGCCAGCTGTAAAAGTTCCGGCTTGAACAAGAGCAAAGACGATAGCACTGGTTCCGTCACTTAATTTATTTTCCACGTAACCAAGTCCTGTAAAGAAGGTCAATGCAAGGTAAACTAAGCTCATCAAAATCATAATAGAAACTGTCGAGTCCCTCAAAAAACCAAATGATGATGGAACATTTAAATCTTCTGTTGACTTTGTTTCATCACCAAAAAATTTTCCAATCCAGCCAGAGGCCGCATAGCCAATATTACCAGTGTGACCCATTGCGACCTTATCATTACCAGTTATTTTTCTCATAAAGGGCTGACAAAGAGCAGGGGTAATCGTTAAAAGCGTCCCTTCAAAAATCCCTCCTAAAATAATCATCAGAGGACTGGCCTTCATGCCGGAGCTAATCAGAATAACGGCGGTAATACAGGAAACATACATCATTGCTTGTCCTGTCAAAAAGATATATTTAAATCTTGTAAAGCGGGCTAATAATATATTGACGATCATCCCTACCAGCATAATCAGGGCAGTCTGGCTGCCATAATCTTTTAAGGCAATAGCCACAACAGCTTCATTACTCGGAACGACTCCTTGAGCTTGAAGAGCAACTTGAAACATTTTCGCGAAAGGTTCCAATGCTGATTGAAGAATGCCAGCTCCGCCTGTCAGAACAAGGAAACCGACAGCTGTTTTAATCGTTCCCGAAACAACATCAGAAATCTTTTTCTTCTGCAAAATCAAACCAATCAGAGCAATCAGCGCAACAAGAATCGCCGGCTGCGTAACAATCGAAACAAATAAATTCAGGATACTTTCCATAACCGAGACCCTCCTTTAATCTCCAGAATTAACTGTGCGCAATCCCATTATCGTCTAAGAGCTGCAAAACTTTTTCTTTAATTTCGTCAGCATCAATAATGGAATCCAGAGGGATTATTTTTTCATCTGGTAGATTATTTAAAGCTGGTACCAGTGTTTTTTCCGCAAAGAAATAATCTGCCATATCTCCACTGATACTGCCAGAATCGGCATGATCAACCTGGAAATCATTCCTATCAACCCCAGCTGCTTCTAAAGCTGCTTCAATATTCATTTGAACCATAAAACTAGTTCCTAAACCACTTTGACATACGGCATAAATTTTCATGACCCTTCCTCCATCTTTATAATAGCCATAAATTCTTGACTAGTCTTGGCCTCTTTTAACCGCTTCAAGGTCTGCTTATTGGACAAAAGTTTCGTTAAAGAGGACAAAGCTTCTAAGTGCTTGTCATTATCACTAGCCGCTAAACAAAAAAGTAAATCTACTTTTTGTTGTTCATCATTCAATAAAAACACCGGCTCTTGTAATTTTAAAACGGACATCCCAAATTCCTTGACACCCTCCTCCGGCCGGGCATGTGGGAGAGCCACTCCCTGCCCCAAATTAATAAAAGGACCAAACTCTTTTACCTTATTGACCATGGCCCCAATGTAAACTTCGTCAATTTTACCTTGGTCAAGCAGCGGCTGGGCAGACAATCTTATAGCATCTTCCCAAGATATTTTTTTATCAGAAAAGCGTACACTATCCTGAGTTAAGAATCGCGATATCATACGGGCCTCCTTCCTTATTTCCTTGTTACCATCATTATAAGCAAGGAATGTAAGCGTTTCAATATTTTTTGGGTACAACTTCTGTCACGGCCTCTAACAAAAAGTGCACTAAAAAAGCCGCTAAGTTGCCTAGCGACTTTATAACTTTTATTTGGCATAATCAATGGCACGCAGTTCACGAATGACTGTCACCTTGATATTCCCTGGGTAATCTAGATTATCCTCAATCTTCTTGCGAACCTTATGGGCTAAAATAGTTACCTGATCATCAGAAATTTTCTGAGGTTGTACCATGATACGAATCTCACGACCCGCCTGCAGGGCAAAACTATTCTGAACACCATCGAAACCGGAAGCAATCTCTTCCAGATCGCGCAGACGCTTGATATAGTTCTCAATAGATTCATTACGAGCCCCCGGACGCGCTGAACTGAGAGCGTCAGCCGCCGCAACCAGAACAGCAATGACGCTCTCTGGCTCTACATCACCATGGTGACTGGCAATCGTATTAACTACTACAGGGTGCTCCTTATACTTACGAGCAAATTCTGTCCCAATTTCGACGTGACTGCCTTCAATATCCCGGTCAAGCGCCTTCCCCATATCGTGGAGAAAACCTGCCCTGCGAGCTAAAGCAACATTTTCGCCGACTTCACCAGCTAAAATACCTGCTAGTTTACCGACCTCAACCGAGTGACGCAAAACGTTTTGACCATAAGACGTCCGATACTGCAAGCGACCCATAATCTTAATCAAATCGGGATGAAGATTAGGAGCACCAATTTCGTAAGCAGCTGCTTCACCAGCCTCACGGATACGATTATCAATCTCCTGCCGGTTCTTTTCAACCAATTCCTCAATGCGAGCTGGATGAATACGCCCATCCTGAATCAAGGCTTCCAGAGTCATGCGGGCAATCTCACGGCGAATGGGATCAAAACCAGAAAGAACAACAACTTCTGGGGTATCATCAATAATAATATCAATCCCAGTTAGACTTTCCAGAGTCCGAATATTACGACCTTCGCGTCCAATAATTCGTCCTTTCATACTGTCATCTGGTAGATGAACTGTCGTAATAGTCTGCTCAGTAACATAATCACCAGCCAAACGTTGCATGGCCTGAGCTAATAAGTTTTTAGCCCTTTTATCAACTGTCCGCTTGACCTCATCATCAGCATCCTTAATGCGACTAGCAATATCCTGACTCAGATCATTCTCAGTCTCTGTCAAAATGACATCACGCGCCTCAGCAATAGTCATATTGGCAACTCGTTGCAACTCAGCTTGTTTTTCTTCTTCTAATTGTGCGATCTTAGCTTCTCGCTCATCAATGTGTTTAGATTTATCAGAAAGACTTTGTTCTTTACTATCAAGTGTTTTTTCCTTGCTTGATAAATTTTCATCTTTACGATCAAGACTTGAAGCACGCTCAGTCAGACGCGTCTCCATTTGCTTCAACTCTTGTTTTTCAGACTTAAATTCTTTATCAACTTCTTCACGATATTTTCTGGCGTCTTCCTTAGCCTCAAGAAGGAGCTCTTTGCGTTCAGCTTTCATATCCAATTCTGCTGTTTTTTTAATATGAACAGCGTCATCTTGAGCTTTTTCACGAATCGTAACGGCTTCTTGCTCGGCATTTAAAAGCGCTAGTTCTGCAGCTTCACGGTCAGCTTTTGTCTTAGCAACCATGGCTCCATAACCAATACCTAAACCAATGAGGATAGCAACAATCGCTAAAATAATATCTAGCATGTTTCACCTCAAATCTAATACCTTTTTTACCAAAAGGCTAACTTTAAGTCTAGCATATTTTAAAGAATATCTCAATTATATTTCTTACATAACAAACTCCCAACACCAGTATTTTATAGACCGTGATACTCATTTTTCATTTATTTCTAACATTTGTGGTATGATGAAATTAGTAAAACTTTTGAAAGTGAGGTTCACTTATGCCAAAAGATGTTGTTGTAGAAAGTTTTGAACTGGATCATACTATAGTAAAAGCACCTTATGTCCGCTTAATTTCTGAAGAACAAGGGCCTGCTGGAGACACGATCACCAATTTTGATCTTCGTTTAGTTCAGCCTAACGAAAATGCTATTGATACGGCAGGTTTGCATACTATTGAACACCTACTAGCCAAACTGATTCGCCAGCGCGTCGATGGTCTCATTGACTGCTCTCCTTTTGGTTGTCGTACAGGTTTTCACATGATTTTCTGGGGCAAGCAAAATCCGACAGAAATCGCTAAAGCCGTTAAATCCAGTCTGGAAGAAATCGCCACTAGCATTACCTGGGATGATGTCCCGGGAACAACTATTGAATCCTGTGGAAATTATAAAGATCACAGCCTGCATTCAGCTAAAGAATGGGCCAAGCTTATCCTTTCCCAAGGAATTTCCGATAATGCTTTTGAGCGCCACACCGTTTAAACAGTTGTAAAGTCTGATCTGAAACTTTCTAGTCCTAGTGAATAGCTCAAGCCCAGCAGATTTTTAAGCTTTAATCGTATAAAAACAAGAGTCTGAGACAAAAAGAGTTCAGGTCAAAGAAAAAACAGAGATTCACTTTTGATGTGAGTCTCTGTTTTTGTTGCGAGCCATTTTCTTGTTGTATTTGAGGAGGTTATTGGTCATGAGAACCAATCCCATGTCAATTGTTACTTGGCATTTCCCTCTTGGGTTACAGCGTTTGTCCCCCAAACAAGCCTTTATCTACCCACTACATCAACTTTTCCTTGTACGGAGATGGGGTGAAATGCTCCAGTGAACTTTGGCAGTCTGGAGATAGACTGCCAAACGCTCGCCATCTTAAAGAACAACAGAGGTTAAAGCCTAAATAAAAATGGAGAGCAAGGAAAATCAAAATCGTATTTATATCACGATTTACCGATTGAGTCCCACTCTCTTTTAAAAACTTAAAAATCAAGATTATCTGAATTGCCGGAAGCATTTCCAACAAAGTAGCCCGTTTGAGCATTTACAGAAAAGAGATAGGTGCCATCTGACTTATACATATTATAGTAACCATGACCATTGACAATATTAACCGGCTCCAAAATATAGTCATTACCTGAGAAATAACCACGTGACTGTGACGTTGAGACAACCTTTTCCAAGATACCATCACCAAAAATCCAAGCGGCATTATTGACATCCTTAACTGCATCCGCATTATAAGGAACTCGGCTCCGATCTCGTTGAAGAATGGAAGGGTCATAGCTGGTAATGCCAGACTGACGGATATTCCCACCAGAAGGAATAGAAGCATTATTGGATGAGCCAGTATTGGTATTTTGACCACCATTATCAGCAGGAGCAGAACCAGACTGACTAGATGAACTGGAAGCAGGAGTTTGACTAGCTTTTTGCTGCTCCTTCCCCTTTTTAATAGCTTCTTGAATCAATTTATCAAGTGTGCTATTACCAGTTTTAAGAGTATCATCAGTCAGGCTATCAAAATCCGCATCCTTCTTGGCCTTAGCATCGGCAGCCAACTTTCCATCAACAATCATATCTTTGTCAAAAAGTTTATTGACAGTTTTGATCGCTGTAATCTGCTTATTCAGACTGCTATAATCTGACTTGGCATCTTTATAATAAGTCGTACCATCAAGTTTTTTCAGAGTCTTATTGAGATTAACCAGCTGGCTGAACTGACTATTTTTCAACTGGGTCTGTTTATCATCAATAAAGAAGGACTTATAGGACTTTTGAAAAGCTTTGTAATCTGTTTTGCCAGCATCTTTACCTTTAGTACTAGCTCCAGAAGATACCGTTGTCGTTGACTGCTTATTCCAATAATTCAAGCCAAAACCAGTCCCGACAATGACCACTAAAATGGCCACTAGGCCAGCTACAATTCCTGCTTTTTTCTTTTTAGAGGGTTCTTCTTCTGGTAAGAAATCCTCATCCTCATCTGACTTTTCTTCTGGTTCAACCAGATAGTCTTCATCATTGATAGACTGGTCATCCTCAGCAGTCTTATCTGCTGATTTCACCCCTTCTTTGGCAGGGGCAAAGACACGGGTTTCATCTAGGAATTCTGGGTCCTTCTGGTCGGCAGCTATTGTTTCAGAAGCCTGATTTTGCGCTTGACTTTCCGGCTCTTCCTTAGATAATAAACCTTGATTGGCCAGTTCCTCTCTCTGCTTTTGAATAAAACTATCCAAAGATGACGTATCAATATTTTCAAAGTCAGACGTCTGTGCCTCATACTTTTCAGCAACCACTTGATCACGGTGCTGCTTAATATATTTATCGAGAACACCATCATCATCAGTGACGCCAGCTTCAATTTCTTTGTGTTTTTGAAGAGCTTCTTGAACTGTCATATCCTTGGCTTCTTCAAAATCCAGCTTCCCATTCTCATTTTCCTTAGCCATAAAAGTCCTCTCTACATTTCTGATCGCTTAACCCGCTGACCAAAATATTGATACAAATCAACCCGCAAGGTTCCATTATAGAGCTTGCGTTTCTTATCAGCGGCTGTCCCATACTTTTGTTCAAAATTTTCATCACTGGTCAAAATAAACTTGCTCCAAGTCCTAAGTGAAGCAAAGGTCTGACCCATTTCATTATACAGAATGTCAACCGCTTTGTCATCAAGCAATCGCTCCCCATAAGGAGGATTAGAAATAATAACGCCGTTGATTTTATCTGTTTTCAAGTCTTGCAAGCGCATTTGTTTCAATTTGATAACATCTGCAAGTCCTGCTTCTAAGGCATTATTTTTAGCAACTTCAATCATGCGGGCATCAATATCTGTCCCCATAATATCCAACTCTATATCATAGTTGGCTTTGCCGTCTGCTTCATCACGGACAGCCTCAACTAGCTCTTTATCAACCCAGGGCCAAGCTTCAAAGGCAAAATCCCGATTAAAGCCTGGTGCAATGTTCATACCGATCATGGCCGCTTCAATACAGAAGGTCCCCGAACCGCAAGTCGGATCGATAAAAGGTTTATCAGGATACCAGTTGGACAGCATAATGATAGCAGCTGCCATATTTTCTTTGATAGGAGCTCCGCCCTTATCAGTTCGGTAGCCCCGTTTAAAAAGACTTTCTCCTGTTGTATCAATCATGACCATGGCCTGATCCTTATGAATCGATACCTCTATCCTAAATTCAGCCCCAATTTCTTGCAGGGGAACCCCTTCAGGACGATGGAAATAGCTCTGCAATTTTTTAACAATGGCTTTTTTAGTAATAGCCTGAACACTAGGCTCATTATGGAGCTTGGAACGGACACATTTGGCCTTAGCTACTGGAAACTTAGCTCCCAAAGGCAGGTAGTTTTCCCAATCCAAGGCAAAGACCCCTTGAAAAAGTTCTTCAAAGGTCCGAGCCGGAAATTCCCCCACGACAATCTTAATGCGGTCTGCTGCCCGCAGCCAGAGGTTCGTTTCCGCGATTGTACGGATATCTCCTTGAAAACGCACCCGGCCATTTTCAACCTGGCGCTCAATTCCCAAATCTTTAATTTCACGGCCAACTACTGCTTCGAGTCCTGCTGCCGCTGTTGCTATTAAATTAAATGTTTGCTTCATATCTATCCTATTTTTATACAATAAAAGCTAGCCTGAGCTAGCTCCTAAACCTATTATGCAATTTTCTATAAGCCATGTTTTGTTCCGGAGACACTAGGCGCTGTCTCCTTCGATAATCATCTGTCTACCGCTTACGCAGTCAAGATGGTCCGTTCGGATTCCAGCCATCTCGTGCCCCGACCAAAATTTGGGTTGCTAGCTTGAGGGGTTTACCGCGTTCCACTCCTTGAGTTTCCCCAAGAACTCCGTCACTGTGGCACTTTCAGGACTGGGAACATATCCAAGAACTTAGCTCCGTCGTCCGCCGTCATGTCAAATAGACATGCCTAGGCTTATTGTTTCACCTAGCACAAACACTACTGGCATCACAGCCAGTGCTAGCATGGACTTTCCTCATATCGACTAAAAAGCGACATGCGATTATCCAAAAATTGCACACTATACTGTCTTTTAGTCCATCAGTTGTTTCCCGAAAACTTCCTTTTCAAGGCGGCTAACTCGCTTCAAAAGATCAATATTACTAGCTTGTGCCGAGGCCACACTAGCCGTGCGAAGACCATCACTGCCGTACGATGGGGTCACACTAGCAGGCTGAGCCGCAGCTTTTTTAGCATCAGCTTTTAACTTTTCATTTTCCTTGCGCAAAGCTGCAATTTGAGCCGCATAAGTCTCATAGTCCTTGATGACATCATCTAAAAATTCATCAACTTCATTCTTGTCATAGCCGCGCATACTGGTTTTAAAATCTTGTTCATAAATGTCCTTAGGACTAAAAATAATACTTGCCATTCTTTTCTCCATACCTATCTGTCATTTTTGTCAGAGCTAACAGCCCTAGCAAATAGTAATTATACAGACAAAACTATCAAAAATCAAGTCTTTACCACTCATCCTCTTCCAAAATTTCATTTAAATTTTCGAAAGTTAAGAAGTCTACAAAATAATGATTATTTGAGGTCATTTGCTTGATAAAATATTTCAAGTTCGTTTCAGCTTCAGAATCATAAAAAACATAGGCGCCATCAGTATTATCAATCAAAAATTGATTGTAAATTCTAAATTGGCTAGGATTTTGATAGCTCTCATAGGAATATTTCACAAAATCAGCCTGCTTAAAACGAGCCAGCTTTTCTTGATTGCTTTCCTTCCAATTTTGACCATGCGTTTGAAAAGGAAAAATCACTGCCGTTTGAAACTGATATTCTGACTTCAGCTCTTCAGCAACTTCAAAAGTCCAGAATTCAAAACCCAGATTTCCTGTAAAAATGAGCCAGTCCAAACCTTGATCACAATAGTGTAAAATGGCCCGTTTGATAGCTTTTTTGATAATCCCAATTTTAGGGTCATCATCTTTAAAAATTCCCAGTTCAAAATTACGGTAACCCGTTACAAGAATTGAGGTCATAGACTGTATTCCTTTAAATTTTTATGGTATAATGGGAAGGCTTATGGAAATAAGTCTGTTTCAGTTAGGAGAATTATGGTTAACTATCCACATAACCTTGTTCGTAAGCCATTTCCAAAAGTAAGGCAGCAAAAGAAAAAAACTGATTTTGCCAATCGGGGAATGTCTTTCGAAGCAGCTATCAACCAGACCAATGAATACTATTTGGCCCATCAGATGGCTGTCATTCACAAGAAACCGACCCCTGTTCAGATTGTCAAGGTTGATTATCCCAGACGGAGTCGGGCAAAAATAGTAGAAGCCTACTTTCGTCAAGCCTCCACAACAGATTATTCTGGTGTTTATAAGGGGCATTATATTGACTTTGAGGCTAAGGAGACCCGCCAAAAAACAGCCATGCCCATGAAAAATTTTCATGCCCATCAGGTTGAACACATGGAACAGGTGCTCAAGCAGGATGGCATTTGCTTTGTCCTACTGCATTTTTCTAGCTTGAAAGAAACTTATCTCCTACCAGCGAGGGCTCTGATAGATTTTTATCAGATTGACAATGGCAGCAAGTCCATGCCCCTTCATTATATCAGAAAAGAGGGTATCATAATCAAGGAAAGTGCCTTTCCTCAGGTACCTTATTTAGACATTATCGACTACCATTTTTTGAACGGAAGTAAAGACTTATGAAAAATTTTAATTTTAAATTTCCAGATTTGAAGGGCATTGGGAATAATTTATCCAACCGAATCAAATCAATTGGAAAAAGTGAAGGCGAACATGGACGCAAATTAACACCTAAGCAGAAGTCTTGGAAATTCTTTAAGTACTTTCTAGGCATTATCGCCTCCCTAGCAATCGTTGGGATCATTGCAGGCGGCTTGCTGTTCGCTTATTATGCCAGCAGTGCACCTAGCCTGTCTGAAAGACAGCTGGTTGCTACTAACTCAAGTATTCTCTACGACAAAAATGGCAGTGAAATCGCTGACTTAGGAGCAGAAAAGCGGATCAGTGCTAAAACCGATTCAATTCCTGTTAATCTGGTTAATGCTATTACAGCTATTGAGGACCATCGCTTCTATAAACACCGTGGGATTGATATCTATCGGATTATCGGTGCGGCCTGGCACAATATGACCCGTACCAGCACCCAAGGGGGATCTACGCTTGACCAGCAATTAATCAAACTGGCCTACTTCTCCACTAACAATTCCGATAAGACTCTTAAACGGAAGGCTCAAGAGGCTTGGCTGTCAATCCAGATGGAAAAGAAGTACAGCAAAGAAGAAATCATGACCTTCTACGTCAATAAAGTTTATATGGGGAATGGTTATTACGGAATGCAAACCGCAGCCAAGGGCTACTATGGCAAGAGTCTCACTGACTTATCCATTCCTCAGCTGGCTCTCCTTGCAGGGCTGCCAAATGCTCCAACTCTCTATGACCCTTACACCAATCCTGAACAATCCAAGAAACGGCGGGATACTGTCCTTTCTGAAATGTATAAGGTGGGCAGCATCGATAAGAAGACTTACGATGCTGCTATCGCCACTGATGTTGGAGAAGGGTTGATTCCACAGACCGAAAAATCAAGCTATGATGCCTACCTCGATAATTATATCAAGGAAGTTGTCAATCAAGTTTCGGCCAAGACCCATGCAGATGTCTACAGTGCAGGACTTAAAGTTTATACGAATGTTGACCCGACTGCTCAACAACGTCTTTACGATATTGTCAACTCCGATGATTATGTGGCTTACCCTGATGACCAAATGCAGATAGCGACAACCGTCATTGATGTGACTAATGGTAATGTTGTGGCTCAAATCGGTGCTCGGCACCAAGATGCAGCTGTTTCGATGGGGTCTAACCAAGCTGTCCTAACCGACCGTGACTGGGGTTCAACCATGAAACCAATCACGGATTATGCGCCAGCCATCGAAAATGGTGTGTACAACTCAACTGGTGCAAGTGTTTCCGATAGTCCTTACAATTTCCCTGGAACATCGACACCAGTTTACGACTGGGATAGAAAATATATGGGAAATATGTCTATCCAAACCGCTATCCAGCAATCTCGTAACATTCCAGCAGTTAAGTCCCTCTATGCAGTCGGTCTAGATAAGGCCCAAGCCTTCTTGAGCGGGTTGGGGATTAACTATCCTGAACTACAATACTCCAATGCGATCTCAAGTAATACTAGCAGTTCTGATCAAAAATATGGAGCCAGCTCTGAAAAAATGGCTGCTGCTTACGCTGCTTTTGCCAACGGCGGTACCTATTATGAGCCGCTCTATATCAATAAAATTGAGTTTAGCAATGGTAAAGACCAAACCTTCTCATCGAATGGCTCACAAGCTATGTCACCTGAAACAGCCTACATGATGGTCGATATGATGAAGACCGTTCTACAAGCTGGTACAGGTACCAAAGCTGCTGTACCCGGTGCTATCAATGCTGGTAAGACTGGTACTTCCAACTACTCCGATGATGAGTTGGCACAGGTCGAGGCTGATACCGGTCTTTACAATGCCTCTGTCGGAACCATGGCCCCTGATGAATCCTTCGTTGGAATCACGCCGATGTACTCTATGGCAGTTTGGACTGGTTACAAGAGCCGTTTCACGCCTGTCTATGGTACAGGTCTTGATGTCGCAGCAGAAGTTTATCAAGCTATGAGTTCCTTCCTCTTCCAAACTTATGGCAGCGGCTCTACAGATTGGACAATGCCTGATGGGGTCTATCGTAGCGGTGGCTATGTTGCCAAGAGTGGTTATAGTAACAACTACAGTTACAGTACATCGTCATCATCCTATGGCTACAGCAGCAGTTCTGATTCTCAAACGCAAAGTTCCAGCAGTAGTTCTGATAATAGTAGCTCATCGAGCAGTCAAACTGACCAAAATAATAGCGACAGTGATGATAATGATAGTGAATAGTCTAAAGAGTCTTGAGTTTACGCTCAAGGCTCTTTTAAACATCTTAAAAATCCTAGAAGCATTTTTCTCCTAGGATTATTATATATCTCTAAAAAACTAGAACTTATTTACTAGCCAAAGCTCCCATTGGATCCCAAGGAGCCAAAACTTTCGGTTCTGCTTGATAGGCTGCCAGCTCTTCTTGAGTGAGGAACTCTTTGCGGACAACAATTTGGTAGGTATATTCATCCATCCAACTATCAGTTGCAACGAAATAACCATCCTGACCGACCTTTTCTCCCCAAGAATTTTCAACCTTCCATTTAATAGGTTGACCCTCAGCATCCAAATCAACACCAGTGAGAACCATGGCATGAGTCATCAGGCTTTCGCTGTAATCCAACCGACCAGCTTTATCCTGCTTAAGGTTGATATCAAGAGCTGTCGCAAAATCGTAAAGATTAGCAGCCATAACGCCAGATTGACGGTTGCTGGATTGCCCCACATCTGAACCAAACCAAACTGTTTCACCAGCCTTCATTTGAGCGATAGCCAATTCCTTAAAGCGTTTCATATCTAGGTTGAGGTAGCGAACTTGGCGACTGCCAACTACATTCCCTAAAAGCTCAACTGTGTAAGACTTACCATAGGGCTTATCCGCTGTCGGAGCATTGATGATAGATACATAATCATCCAGCTTGAGGCCAACATACTCTTGGTAAAATTCCTGCGGTGTAATATCACTATCCTTATGGTAATTATCATCCTTATCGCGATAGGCAAAATCAAACCGACGCGGTGGCAAGCCAAGATTAACAGCTAAGAAATTAAAGATTTCTTGCAAGAGCTCCTCCTTCTTAGCTTGGACAGAGCTGTCATCAGCACCAGCAGCAATTAATTCCCGCAAGATTTGAGCATCTTGACGGAGCAACTTATTAAGATATTGATTAAGTTCCCGACTATTGCTAGATGAAATAGATTCTGGATAAACTGATTTGGGTACGACTCCGTACTTTTCAAAGAGAGCCACGACCATGTCCCATTGGCCCCCATCTTGTTGCGGAACATCAAGCAAGAATTTAACCTTGCGGCTACCTAACTCTTGGTCAGCTGTCGCAATAATTTGCTCTAAGAACCAGTTAGATTTTTCATACTTATCCCAGAAGAAGGTATGAGCTTGAGAGAGCTCAAAATTCTCCAACTTGAAGTCTGCCATTAATTTATGGCGGAAGGTATTGAGAGCCGCAAACATCCAGCAACGACCGGATTGTTTTTGATTGGCAACCTCATCCTTGGTTAAATCAATGGAGTAGGCAAAATCATTGTTTTGACTAGCCTTGCGATTTTCTAAAGACTTAAGCAGTCCAGCATGAGTCACAGCATTTTCAACAGCTCTCAGCTTAGGGTTGGCCTGGTAGTCTGCATATAGTTTGTCAGTAAAACGTGTTTCAATTTTCGACATAGTGCACTTCCTTCTAATTTTCATTTCTCATCTATTATAATACATGCCAAAGAATATGCAAACTCTTGCAAAGAATCAAAGGCAAAAAGTCTCATTAACCATCAATATCATCCCAGTCTTTTCTGCTAGCTCAGGTTATTTCAAAATTAAGCTTAAACATGATATAATGGCAAAGTAAAAATTTTAAGGAGAATTTAGAACAATGATGAATATGCAAAATATGATGAAGCAAGCGCAAAAACTACAAAAGCAGATGGAACAAAAACAAGGCGAGTTGGCTGCTCAAGAATTTATCGGCAAGTCCGCTCAGGATTTAGTTGTTGCAACTTTTACAGGCGATAAAAAATTAGTCTCTATTGACTTTCAGGAAGCTGTCGTTGATCCGGAGGATCTTGAAACCTTATCTGACATGACTGCTCAAGCTGTTAATGATGCCCTTGCTCAAATTGATGAAGCAACTAAAAAATCGATGGGAGCTTTTGCCGGTAAATTGCCGTTTTAATAAATGGAGGCTAGAAGCCTTATTTGCCACCAGCCTAGCTGGTGGTTTTCTTGTTTTTCTCTCTGAGAAAAACTGGTTGGAGCCATAATAAAAAATCGTTTGGAGTTTCCAAGCGATTTTTTTACTATATACGATTTTATTGAGTAATATAGGCCTCCATATTAAAAATCTTAGTGAGGATATAAAAAGCAAGCCCATTGAATAAGGCTAAAATTCCTACGATTATCAACATTAGTTCAAGGCCAATTAGCATCACACCTGTACTTTGTGAAATCATTAGAGTCACCAAGGGAAGTATCAATAACATGGAAACAGACTGAGCCGACTTACTCGTTTTGATATATTGAGATGCCCCTAAGACCAAGAAGCTCGACAGCATAACAAGTAATGGAGAAACTAACAATCCACTGATCAACCAAGTTATATTGGGAAAGAGCAAGTGGTGAAATAGGGAATAGCCCATGACATCTACGATGACACCATAAACTACCATAGCCAGCCAAGTGACCAAAACAGCTGGAATCATAGAGGCTAACATTTTCCCAACCAGTAAACTTTGAGGACTAATCGGTGTACTAAGCAAACCTTCTAAGGTCTTATGCTCCTTTTCTCCGATAAAGCTAAAACTAGCTATTAAATTTGAGAAAATAATTGGTAACATCATAAAAAGAGGAAGCATAAAAAATATCAAAAGAGCATAAAGCGGAGCTAAGTCATTGTCGATACCCTTAGGAAGGATTGTAGCTGGCAGGTTATCCACAAAGCTATCCATCCCATTGATAGAATCAAACAGCAACTCATTGTTACCGAGCTTTATGAGTAAAACTGGTAAAATTAGACTAAAGAGCAAGGGAATAAAAATGAAAAGCCCTAGAATACTCTTGTCTGAGAAAAAATCCTGCAAATCCTTGCGGATAATCACTGCAATCTGCTTCTTATTCATCTTTTGAGTCTCCTATTACTTCTAAGTAAAGACTGGTTAAGCTAAGAGCCTCACGCTCTATATGGTAGATATCACAGTCCAGAGCCACTAAATTCGCCACTAACTGAGGAATGGTTTGACGCTGGATACCAGTTATCCTTAAGCCAGTATCTCCCAGATCAATCCTTCCATAATTTTGAGCAGTCTTTACAGCTAATGTTAAGGGAGCTACTTTCAAACATAGGGGCTGAGCATCACAACGACTGCTTAGCAACCTCTCCAAATCACCAGCTAATAAAATCTTTCCTTCTGACATAATAGCCACATCGTCCACAATTAGCTCTAAACCGTGTAGTTGATGCGTACACATCAGTACTGTCGTTCCACGACTGGCAACGAGTTCTTTTAAATAGCTGAGGAAACTCTCAACCATCTGTGGGTCTAAACCTGTAGTTGGCTCATCTAAAATCAAGAGCTTTGGTTGATGTAAAATTGCTCTAGCTAGGGCCGCCTTTTGACGATTTCCTTTACTGAGTTTACCAACTGCTTCATTGAGATAAGCTACTAAATCTAAACGTTCCACCACTTCACTGATCGCTTGTTCAATATCAGAAGCATCAAGGCCATAAAGCTGACCCCAGATTCTTAGGTTTTCTTTGACAGATAGCTGCTCGTAGAGGTTGCCATCATTTTGAACCCCAATTTGCTTTAATAAATCAGCACGATTCCTTGTTGTCAGCGTTTCGCCAAACAGTTCAACCGTTCCACTATCTGCTTTTAGCAACCCTAAGATTGTCCGTATCAAGGTTGTCTTACCCGTCCCATTAGGACCTAAGAGAGCAAGAATGCGACCAGCCTCTATTTTCAGGTCAACACCCTTGAGTACCGACTTATGCTTGAAATTTTTGGTTACTTGCTGACAGCTTAAAATAGGTTCTACCATTAGTCTACCTCCTTAGCTAACTCTAAGCAAAATGATTTTTGCTGGCAATGAGGGCAGGTAAATTTTCGAGTTCTAGGTGTATGGGATGCGAAGATAAAAGCCTTTAGAGAAACATTAAAGATCTGATGGCAATTAGGGCATAAATAAACAACACGTCGATGATACTGGTACATCATCCTTATTACAACAAGAAAAATGACCGGTAAAGCAAGTAAAATAGTCCATTCATAATCGGTAGCATCAATGAAACTCGCATAGATAAAGACGATTACTATCACCAGCACCAAACTCCCCCATAATTGCCACTGCAATCGTCGCCAGGCTTTCTGATTTTTCAAGGTTAGTGAAAGGCCTGAAAGAGTTTTAAGGGATGAATCATCCTGTTTTTTCAGCCTGTCAAGCAAGTTGACAGCTGTGTCAAGTTTGCCCTGCTTATCAGCAATTTCAGTTTTTAGGTCTGCAATCCGCTCTTTTAGCAGGAGTTGCAAAACCGACATTTCTCTGTCTTCTGATAAAACCGTCTTGATGTCTTCAATCGAAAAATCCATATCACGCAGAAAACAAATGAGTTTAAGCTGCTCAGCATCAGATGCTGTATAGATTCGTCGGCCACCCTCAGTCAACTGCGACGGGGTTAAAATCTCCCTCTGGTCGTAGTATTGCACCGTTCGTACTGACACACCAACGAGCTTGGCTAGCTCACCAGTTGAATACGTCTTAGTCACTTATTACCTCCCTACCAAGAACAAGGAAAACCATTGTTCACCCCCTGTTCTCCTATATCCTAGCAAATGACGCTGCGTTACATGCAAGCCAAAACATCACTTTTTTGACAATTTTTGCTATTAATCAAATAAATCCCCCAAAGCTGCAAACGGATTGTCACCATGCGCTTCTTCCTGCTGATTAAGGTAATCTTTGTTACTGTCCAGTTCTAAAAAGGCTTCGTAAACACGCGCCGTCATTCGAGCATCCTCTAAGCTATCATGCCCACGCCCCTTGATTCCTAAAAAGTCAGCTACACTTGTTAATTTAAGGTTGACGATACCGTTTAAATCAGTCGAACGGCGCTCATAAGCTTCATCAAAGATGTCTAGCTTATATTGTGTAGCTAAACCAAGACCATTTTCAGCTAAAATCGGGAGATCAGACTTGTGAGCATTGTAGCCAATAAGTGGTGTGTCCCCAATAAAGGACTTGAAAGCATCCAGTACCTGATCAATCTTTGGGGCTTGTGAAATTTTATCCGCTGTAATTCCTGTCAAGCCATTAATAAAACTCTGCAAGGGGACAGACGAATAGACATAGCTATCGAACTGTGCCGCTTCTTCATGCTTGTCAAACTTAACAGCTGAAATTTGGATAATATGACTGACTCCCTCAACTGTATTAAATTCTAGATCAAAAGCAATATAAGTATCTAATTTTTCCATGGTATATCCTTTCCAATCAAAAAGGGAGTGGGAGCAACCCAAAAATTGAAAATTTTGGGCTGCATTCCCACCCCCGCACACCTCAAAAGGTCCGGGAGATCTTTTGAGGTCGGAAATAAAATTAAGAAGGTTCATCACGTTCGTTTAGGTTTTCCGCTTTGGCCTTGGCCAGCAATGGAGTCTGGGACAAAAGTCTAGACTTGTTAACATTGTTCTAGATTGACCAGATTGACGCAGTGGTTAATTGGCAGTCCTCAGTCCCATTGTCAGGCAACCCCCTAAACAGTCCACTGGACTGTTTAACTATCACGCAAGTGAGAGCAGCCAGCCTAATCAACTGTGCAGGGTAAGACTGCTTGGCATAGTCAACAAGTCTTGCTCCCAGCCAATGCGCTAAGAGTTTATTCCAAAACAGGGAGACTGGACGAGTTCTTACCCAGCCTCCTCTGTATTTTCAATTACTTACCGCCGAACATCCGTGCAAAAAAGCCTTTCTTCTGTGCACGAGCCTGCTGAATTTGAATCTCTTCAACCTGAGTACGAGCTTCATCTAATTCTAATTTAAGATTTTCACTGTCCTGCATAGCCGTCAAAGTCAGCTGTTGCTGCTGATCCAACTGTTTATCTTTTTCTGCAATCTGCACATCCTTGATATTGAGCTGCTCATTCATGGAAGAAAGCTGAACATCTTTAGCCTTAAGTTGGTTATAGAGACGCTCAATCTCCGCATTCTTCTCATCCACCAGAATTTCCATCAGTTCCCGCTGCTTAGTTTCCTCACTGACCGGCTCGTCCTCAAAAATCGTTTTCTTATAAATTTCTTCCAGCTTTATAAGGCCATCACGATTGACAACCGTCACACCCTTTTCATTTTTTCCAACAAATTCTTCTGGTAATGATTTTACTCGATTATTGACCGCTTGGCGACTGACACCAAGAATTTCAGCTAATTCACTGACTGTTTTTTCAATAGCCATAAAGTCCTCTTTTTTATCCGAAATTTCTTCTAAAATAGTATCATAATAGGCTTTGACTGTCAATTTCAACAAAGATTCAAAAGAACGTCTCTGCCCTAAGGTTGTCATTAACGAAGCTAGGCATCCGTAAATCCAACCAACTTATCCATTAATAGCCCTAGATAATCCGGTTAAAGAAAGCCTAGTCAAATCTGAGTCAATTTTTACATTGATTCCTAGCCTACCTCTCCTACCCTTATGCTATAATAAAGTCATGACAAAAGCTGAATTTGATACTATCATCATCGGTGGTGGTCCTGCAGGCATGATGGCGGCTATTGCTTCTTGCTCTTACGGATTCTCTACTCTCCTCATTGAAAAAAATAAACGCTTAGGAAAAAAATTAGCGGGGACTGGCGGCGGTCGTTGCAATGTCACCAACAGCGGCAGCCTGGATGATCTCATGGCTGGCATCCCCGGCAATGGCCGTTTTCTCTATAGTGTCCTATCCCAGTTTGATAACCATGATATCATCAATTTTTTCGAAGATAATGGGGTTCCTCTAAAGGAAGAAGATCATGGCCGCATGTTTCCAACAACTGATAAATCCCGTACCATCATCCAAGCCTTAGAAAATAAAATTAGGGAACTGAGCGGTCAGATTTTAACCCAAACAGAAGTGGTGTCAGTTAAAAAACAAGGTAGGATTTTTGTCCTAAAATCTGCTGAACGGACCTTTACTTGCCAAAAGTTGATTGTCACAACAGGAGGCAAGTCTTATCCCTCAACTGGTTCAACTGGGTTTGGTTATGACATTGCCCGTCACTTCAAGATAACAGTCACTCCTTTAGAAGCTGCGGAGAGTCCTCTGCTAACCGACTTTCCTCATAAAGCCCTGCAAGGCATTTCTCTGGATGATGTGACTTTAACTTACGGCAAGCATAAAATCACCCATGACCTGCTCTTTACCCATTTTGGCCTATCTGGGCCTGCCGCTCAAAGACTGTCCAGCTTCGTTTCAGGTGGCGAAGTTACTTATCTTGACCTCTTGCCCAAGCTAACAGCTGATGACCTGGCAGCCTTTCTCGAACAAGAGCGAGAAAAAACCATTAGAAATGCCTTAAAGACCTTACTGCCAGAACGTTTGGCTGACTTTCTCACCCAACATTTCCCTGAAAGAGTCAAACAGCTGACCCCTCAAGAAAAAACTGAGCTTATCAGAAAAGTCAAGTCTCTGCCTATTAAAATTACTGGTAAGATGTCTCTAGCTAAATCCTTTGTGACTAAAGGTGGAGTCGACCTCAAGGAAATCAACCCCAAAACTCTTGAAAGCAAAACAGTTTTGGGCTTGCACTTTGCTGGTGAAGTCTTGGATATCAATGCCCATACCGGTGGCTTTAATATCACTGCTGCCCTTTGCACCGGCTGGGTAGCTGGTAGCCCTCACTATTAGAGGACAATAATACCGTCCTCCCAAGCCAATATAAAGTTAAGTTTTCTAATAGTTTTTCTTAAGTATGTTTTTAGTGACTTTGGTTATAATTATCTCACAATTCTTCTTATTCAAACCCTTTGCAGCCCTAGCGGCTGCTTTTTTCTTATCTATTTTTGGTACAAGCCTTATCTCAAGCATTCTGCTTATTTAAGATTTAAAAAGAGTGACTCAACCAGCCACTCTTTTTCTATAAAATTTCTTTTAATTGATCGATATCTTCCTGAGTCGTGGACCAGCTTGTTGCTAGACGAATCACGGTATGATTATCATCATATTTCTCCCAAGAACTGTAGGCCAACTTTTCCCCTAATGCTTCTAGCTGACCATTTTCAACAATAACAAATTGTTGATTAGTCGGCGATTCATAAAAGAAAGAATAGCCCTTATCTTTTAAAATTCCCTTGAGCTGTTCAGCCAAACGAAGAGCTCCTTTACCAATTTCTTCATAGAGATTATCCGTAAAGAATTGATCAAACTGGATCCCCAAGATCCGCCCCTTAGCCAAGAGAGCACCGTGTTGTTTGACCATGGTATTAAAGCGCTTGGGCATATTCCCATGTGTAAAGACGACTGCCTCACCTATTAGAGCCCCCATCTTGGTTCCACCGATATAGAAGACATCTGTCAACTCAGCAATCGTCGGCAAATCAAGATCTGTCTCCTTCGCTGCTAAACCATACCCCAGTCTAGCCCCATCTAAAAATAAAGGAATGGCATAAGAACGGCAGACTTGAGCAAGCTCCGCCAACTCTGTCTTGCTATAGAGGGCACCGTATTCGGTCGGATGAGAAATATAGACCATGCCAGGATAAACCATATGTTCATGATTATCATCAGCATAAAAATCCTCCAGACATGCTTTAACATCCCCAGCAGTTAGCTTTCCATTTTCGTGCGGCAAGGTTGATACCTTGTGACCGGTATATTCAATCGCCCCAGCTTCATGAGCAGCAATGTGCCCTGTTTCTGCTGCTAAGACACCTTCATAAGACGCCAGCATGGTATCAATGACCACCTGATTGGTCTGAGTTCCGCCTGTCAAAAAGAAAACCTGGGCGTTGGGAGCCTGACAGGCCTCTTTGATTTTCTGACTTGCCCCCTCAGTATAGGAATCAAGGCCGTATCCTGCTAGATTTTCAGTATTGGTCTTGGTCAAGGCCTCCAAAAGCTTGGGATGGACTCCTTCATTATAGTCGTTTTCAAAATGTAACATAAATTTCCTTTCCATACCATACAGCTCGACACTAAGAATCAACTGAGAGTGGGACTCAATCAGTAAATCGTGATAAAATCACGACTTTGATTTTCCTCGCTCTCCATTTTAAGGCTCAGGCCTCTGCCACTTTCTTGTTTTTAAGTGGCAGGCTTCAGACTGCCAAAGTCCACTGGAGCATTTTGACACTTGCTTTGCAAGCTTTATTTCCCGATTAAAAAGCTCTGCCAGAGCTTTTTAACCCACCTCCGCACAGTTGGATATTGGTTTCTCAAACAGCCTCCCAGACTGTTTAAGGGGGCGCTTAAAAACTAAGAAGCTCCAGTTACAGAAAAATCCAATCAGCAGTGGTTCATTGGTACTAAAGTATCTCATGAACTGTGCAGGGTTAAGACTTCTTGGTCTAACCAATAGTCTTACTCCCAACTACTGTGTCAATCTAGAACAAGGCTAACGAATCTGGACTTTTTCCCAGACTCATTTAAGAGCTTAACTATCAGAAAAATCGTAGAGTTGTGGGTAGTTATGACATTCTGGATTCTTAGGATGGCAGATTTCACGTCCAAAAAGAATCATGGCCTGATGAGCTGGCAGCCACTCCTCTCTCGGAAGAACTTCCATCACCCGTTTTTCTACTTCCAGAGGACTGGCAGACTTTTTCACAATATCATGGTGTTTACAAATCCGCTCCACATGAGTATCAACTGCAAAAGCTGGAATACCAAAACCAACGCTCATAACCACATTAGCCGTCTTACGACCGACACCTGCCAAGCTCTCCAACTCTTTTCTCGTTTGCGGAACCTGACCAGCGAAGTCTTCGACTAATTGCTGGGCACATTTTTTCAAATACTTGGCTTTGTTACGATAGAGTCCTAAGCGAGAAATACATTGGGCTAAATCAGCTTCGCTGGCTTCTGCCATAGTCTCAGGAGTTGGATAAGCCTCAAAGAGGGCCGGTGTCACCGTGTTAACTGCAGCATCCGTTGTTTGGGCGGACAGCATGACTGCTACTAACAATTCAAAATGATTGGCAAAATTTAAACTGGGTTTGGCATCAGGGTAAAGAGCAATAATCGCCTCAATTACCTTTCTGGCACGTTTATTTGATAAAACCATAAGAGCCTCACTTTCTTGTCCCTATTTTACCACAGCTTGAGACTTCTAAAAAACCAAACGCAAGAAAGCCAGACTGACAATACCTGTTAAAACAGTATAGAGAAGATTTTTTGTCCGAATGGCGACTAGTAAAGTAGGGAAACTGGCTAGTACTTCCAAACCATTGATCCTAGGTAGATCTCCCACCTTACTGGTAAAAAGGCTGGACAAGGTCAAAGCAAAGAGAATGGTCACCGGTAGGTATTTCAAAAAATGAACGACCACATCAGGTAACCCCCGATATTTGACTAAAACAAATGGAAGCACTCGAGGAATCCAAGTCACAACAAAACCCAGAACGATAGCCAGTAAAATAAAACTAGTATTTGCCATCTAAAATCACCCCCAGGCTACAGCCGATGAAGGTTGCCAGCAAAACTACCAAAGACGAAGTCAAGACGGTCGCCAAGAGCAGGTAACTAGCCGCCACAGCTAATAAAATCAAGCAGAGCTTTTTGGCTCCTTGCGAAATCATGGACTCCAGCTGGAAGACCAAGAGTCCCAGAAACATTGCAATCAAGGCAAAATCCAGCCCCATGGCTTGCGGACTAGGTATAAGATTGCCCACTAGAGTTCCAATAACTGTCGCCGAAAACCAGACTAGGTAGCCAACTACATTATTACCATGCATCCAGGCCGCTGTAATAGCTTTATTGTGAACCTGTTCTCCCAAGAGAACGCCATAGCTTTCATCGGTAATTAGAGTAGCCATGAGAATATTCTGAAAGAAGGGAGTCTTGGTAAAGATAGTTGTAGCATGCAGGCTCATCAGCATATTTCGCAGATTGACCAGAAAGACAGTCAGGGTAATCGTCAACAAATCGGCTCCTGAAACAATCATGGCTACCATAGCAAACTGAGCTGAACCTCCATAAATGAGAAGGCTCATCAAACCGACTTCTAAGGTTGACAGACCTGCCGAAGCTGCCACTACCCCAAAAGCAATCCCTATCGATATATAACCTAAAGCTGTCGGCAGAGCATCTTTAGCCCCAGCTTTAAATCCCTTTTCTTGCATATCAAGACTTCTTTCAATTTTTAGAATATTCTATCATTATAGCAGAGAAAAAAGCCCAAGACAAGAAGTCTGGGAAATCTGAATTCTCAATTAAATCTCCGGCTTACAGTAAAGATAACTTGGGATAGAAAGCTAGTCAGCTAGGCTTTCAAAAGCCAAACTCGGCTTGGCATTGAGATCCAGATTGGCAAAATGTCCCTTCTTAAACTCAATGGCTGCTGCCAAAGCAATCATCCCAGCATTGTCACCACAGAGGCGGAGCGGCGGAATTCGTACCTCAACTTGATCAGCTACTTCCTCAGCCAAGCGCTCCCTGAGACCATGATTGGCCGCTACACCGCCAGCTACGACCAAGGTCTTGACTGGATAAAGCTCGAGGGCCCTCTTAGTCTTAGCCAGCAAAATATCCAAAACCGCTGCTTGAAAGGAAGCAGACAAGTCAGTGATTTTTAAGGCTTGACCTTTTTGTTGAGCATTGTGATACAGGTTAATAAAGGCTGATTTGAGACCCGAAAAAGAAAAATCTAGGTTATCTTCCTTGATCATAGCCCTAGGGAAATCGTAGATATCCTGTCCTTTGTGAGCTAAATTATCAATTTCCTTACCCGCAGGATAGGTCAGCCCCATGACCCGACCGACCTTATCATAGGCCTCGCCAACCGCATCATCTCTGGTTTCCCCAACAATTTTGTAATCACCTGGTTCTTTGACATAGACTAACTCAGTATGGCCGCCTGAGACCAAGAGCGCCAAGAGCGGATAGGTCAAGGCACCCGCTTCCCTAGCTGCCATCAGGTGACCTGCCATGTGGTTAATAGGAATAAGCGGGAGACCATTGGCCCAGGCAAAGGCCTTGGCTGCAGCCATCCCAACCAAAAGAGCCCCAACTAGTCCAGGACCATAGGTCACAGCCACAGCATCCAGTTGCTGAACCCCAATCCCAGACTCATTCAGAGCATCCTGAATACAGAGTGTCACCACCTCAACATGATGACGACTGGCCACTTCTGGCACCACACCACCGAAGCGTTTATGGCTCTCAACCTGACTGGCAATAATATTGCTCAACAGTTCCGAATCATTTTTTAAAACGGCGACACTAGTCTCATCACAAGAAGACTCAATCGCCAATATATATCTATCTTTCGTCATTATTCAACCTCATAATAGCCAATTTGCCAGACTCAATCTTCCTTATTTCTTAGCAGCCCGTTGCATGATCAGAGCATCTTCGATTGGATTATGATAATAGGCCTTGCGCTTAGCCAAGCAGCTAAAGTTAAACTTTTCATAGAGCCTTTTGGCGGACTGATTTGAGGCCCTAACTTCCAAAAAGATGTCTTCTGATCGGCCTTCTAACTTCTGCAATAACCGACTGGCCAATCCTTGACCTTGGTAGGCTTTCTTAACAGCCAGATTAGTAATTTCTAATTGACCAACCAGATTCTGAATGGATAAAAAACCAACAATTTCATGCCCTTCATAAGCATAAAAATAATCGGTATTGTCCTGAGCTAAATCCGCTTGTACCTGAGCCAAGGTCCAAGGGGACTGGCCATAGACATCCGCTAGAATATCATAAATAGACTGAGCTAATTCTTTCTCTTTCATTTTAGACGCGCTTGATATAATTATCAGAATTATTTTCTTGATGGGTTTTAAGCCAATTTTCTTCCGCCTCAACTCGTTTGAGATAATTTGGTACAAAGGCATGGACATCTACCGCTGACTGACTTCGACCCAAATGCCCTAGCAAGCTAGCCGATGGCAAGGTTTCAACAATCTGGGCTTGAGGCAGAACTTCTTCAATTTCTGGCCGAAACTTCTCTGCTTCACCAACAAAGGTTACTTGAGGATAAGACTGGGCAAAGTCCAAGACGTCTGCCAAACTAGCATGCCGCTCTGGGGAGACGATTTGTCCGGCCTCATAAAAACCGACGTAGACATTCTGTCGTCTAGCATCAATTAAAGGGATAACTAGACCGTCCACTTCCAGATCACATAAAGCCTGTAAACTAGACATTCCAACCAAATCAATCCCTAAGCTATAGGCCAAGGTTTTAGCAGTCGCTACCGCTACTCTTAGCCCAGTATAGGATCCAGGCCCTTGAGCCACGACAATCCGCTCCAAATCACTGGGTTGCCAGCCTACTTGAGCTACCAAAAAATCAATAGTCGGCATCAAGCTGATACTGTGGTTCTTTTTAACCGTCAAGGTCAAGTCCGCCACGATTTTATCATCTTCCAAAAGCGCCACTGACAAGGGCTGATTGGATGTGTCAAAAGCTAATAATTTCATGATTTCCCTCTCGTCAAATTCCTTCTTATTTTATCATAAAATATAGTCCTTGACACCTCAGTCTCCCCGACAAGATTGATTCCTTTTTACTAATCCCCTTTTTTATGATATAATTTCGATAGCTATAAATGTTCAGGTCAAACTACTACTCAGTATAATTTAATAGAAAATAATCAAACTGGCACGACAAGGCTTTTTTTGATTTGAATCTTTTAGAAATACCTGACAACTCAGAAAGGAAAACCATGATTTATAAAGTTTTTTATCAAGAAACTAAGGACCGTAGCCCAAGACGCGAAACCACTCAAGCCCTTTATCTGGATATTAACGCCAAAGATGAACTTGAAGGTCGAATCAAGGCTCGAAAAGTAATTGAAGAAAAAACAAACTACAATATTGAATTTATTGAATTATTATCTGATAAACACCTAGACTATGAAAAAGAATCAGGTACCTTTAGTCTAACGGAGTTCTAATATGTCAACTATCAATTTAAAACCCGAAGAAGTCGGAGTTTATGCTATAGGCGGACTGGGGGAAATTGGTAAAAATACCTATGGTATCGAATACCAAGATGAAATTATCATCGTCGATGCCGGTATCAAGTTCCCAGAAGATGACCTTCTTGGTATCGACTATGTTATTCCCGACTATTCTTATATCGTTGAAAATGTTGATCGGATTAAAGCCTTGGTCATAACCCATGGACATGAGGATCACATTGGAGGAATCCCTTTCCTGCTCAAGCAGGCCAATATTCCTATCTATGCTGGCCCTTTGGCTTTAGCCCTCATTCGCGGAAAGTTAGAGGAACATGGTCTCCTGCGCGATGCTAAACTGTATGAAATCAATGATAACACTAAATTAACTTTTAAAAATCTCAGTGTCACCTTCTTCCGAACAACTCACTCAATTCCAGAACCTCTAGGAATTGTCATCCACACGCCCCAAGGCAAAATTGTCTGTACCGGTGACTTTAAGTTTGATTTTACGCCTGTTGGTCAACCAGCTGACCTTCACCGTATGGCTGCCATCGGTGACGATGGCGTTCTCTGCCTTCTATCAGACTCTACCAATGCGGAGATTCCAACTTTTACTAATTCGGAAAAAGTTGTCGGTCAATCCATTATGAAAATTATTGGGGATATCCACGGTCGAATTATCTTTGCTTCCTTCGCTTCCAATATTTTCCGTCTGCAGCAGGCTGCAGAAGCCGCCGTTAAGAACGGCCGTAAGATTGTTGTTTTTGGTCGCTCTATGGAGAAGGCTATCGTCAATGGGATTGAACTGGGCTATATCAAAGTGCCTGATGGAACCTTCATTGAACCAAATGAACTCAAAGATTACCATGCCAGCGAAATTATGATTATGTGTACCGGCAGTCAAGGGGAATCTATGGCTGCCTTAGCTCGGATTGCCAATGGTACCCATCGGCAAGTCACTTTACAACCTGGGGACACGGTCATTTTCTCGTCTAGCCCAATTCCAGGCAATACAACCAGCGTCAACAAGCTGATTAACACTATTCAGGAAGCTGGTGTGGATGTTATCCATGGTAAGATTAATAATATTCACACTTCTGGACACGGCGGCCAACAAGAGCAAAAACTCATGCTCCGTCTGATTAAACCAAAATTCTTTATGCCCGTCCATGGCGAGTATCGGATGCAAAAGGTCCATGCTGGATTAGCCGAAGATACGGGTATCCCAAGAGAGAATATTTTTATCATGGAAAATGGGGATGTCCTTGCCCTGACTAAAGATTCTGCTCGTCGTGCCGGACATTTCAATGCTCAAGACATCTATGTTGATGGTAATGGTATCGGTGATATTGGTACTGCAGTTCTTCGGGATCGACGGGATCTCTCAGAAGATGGGGTCGTTTTAGCAGTCGCTACCGTTGATTTTAAGACCAAGATGATTTTGGCAGGACCGGATATTCTTAGCCGAGGTTTCGTCTATATGCGAGAATCAGGGGATTTGATTCGTCAAGGCCAACGTATCCTCTTCAATGCTATTCGGATCGCCCTTAAGAATAAAGAGGCCAGTATCCAAAGCGTTAATGGAGCTATCGTCAATGCCCTGAGGCCCTTCCTCTACGAGCAAACAGAACGTGAACCTATCATTATTCCAATGATTCTAACACCAGACAAAAATAACGATAAATAGAAAAAACTCGCTTGTAAGTTCCAAGCGAGTTTTTCTCCGTTCCAAGTATAAATCTAACCATTGTAATCATGACTCTCACCAGTGGTAAATTATTGTCTCGTACCTAGCGGGGTCAGACGGAGACAGAATTAAATGGCCTAAAGAAAAAGCCTCCCAAAATGAGAAGGCTTAGGCTTCGTTTATTCTTTGCCTATTATGATTATGAGTTAGGGTAGATATAGCTAACTTGACCTGGAGTTACGCTATTATTAGGATCGAACCAACCACGATAGTTATTAATTTCTAGGTTATCCTTATAGTTGGATTCCAAAACTTGGATTTGACCTTGGTCGTTGACATCTGTAACATAGGCAACATGACCGTAGCCGCCATCAGACCAACAAATAATAGAACCAACCTGCGGAGTAGAACCGACTGTGTAACCATCACTAGCTGCGCTGGCAGCCCAATCGCCACCATTACCCCACCAGTCACCGGCCCAACCAGTTACCTGTTTTACTCCCCAAGTACATTGACCTGTAGGATAAGTATTTACTGCCGTATCCAAGGCTGGAGCCGCAGCCTGCCCCTGATCGACAGGTGCTTCAGCAACTGGTACAGCTTCTTGAGCTGGTGCAGCTGCCTGAGTAGAACCATCAACTTCAATAGTTTGACCAGGCAAAATTGTGCTTGAAATGGTCATTCCATTATTGGCTGCCAATTGATAAGGATCCATCCCTTGATTGCTGGCGATAGAAAAGAAGCTATCACCATTTTGAACGGTGTAGGTTTCGGCTTGAGCGACTTGACCTGCCAAACCCACTAAAACTGTTGCAGCAACAAATAAACTTGCAGTTGATAATTTTTTATTCATCTTATTTCCCCTTATGTTCATAATAAAAATCCTAATCAATAAATTTACTTAGGATTCTTTTACTGTGTTTCCAGTTTAACAAGAAAAAATAACAAGTCCATTAATTCAAAATTAAAATCCTTGATTATTCTGGTGACAAATTCTACTTAAATTGTTAATTTTTTAACCAGATTGACACAAAAAGAAAATTTTAAGCTTATCATTCGCCAAATAAAAGAAACCTGACAAGCCATCAAGTTCCTTACTTTATTTTTATCTAATAGCCTTAGCGTCAGGCAAAACTTAATATAAATCTAAGTAGTTATCAACTTCCCATTGAGAAACAAAAGCTGCATAGCTAGCCCATTCCATTCGTTTTGCTTCAACAAAATTAGGATAGATATGATTACCAAGAGCTGCTTTAACCACTTCATCCTCCTGTAGAGCCTTGACTGCATTATGGAGAGTTGAAGGTAAATCACGAATACCAGCAGCCTTACGTTCGTCTGCTGTCATGACATAGATATTGGATTCAACAGGGGCTGGAGCTTCAATCTTGTTTTCAATACCATCAAGACCAGCTTCTAGCAGCACCGCCAAAGCTAGGTAAGGATTGGCCGTAGGGTCAACTGAACGTAGTTCCAAACGCGTTCCCTTACCACGAGAGGCAGGTACACGGATCAATGGAGAACGGTTTTGACCAGCCCAAGCAATATATACAGGTGCTTCATAACCAGGTACCAAACGCTTATAAGAGTTAACGGTTGGGTTGACAATAGCTGTATAGTTATAGGCATGCTCCATCAAACCACCCAAAAAATAGTAAGCATTTTGCGACAGCTGCATACCACGGGGATCGTCAGGATCAAAGAAAGCATTATTACCTTCGGCATCAAAGAGGGACATATTACAGTGCATCCCTGAACCATTAATGCCGAATTTAGGTTTGGCCATAAAAGTCGCATAGAGACCATGCTTACGAGCAATCGTTTTAACAACCAATTTAAAGATTTGAATATGGTCACAAGCCTTAAGAACATCGCTATACTTGAAGTCAATCTCATGCTGACCAACAGCTACTTCATGGTGACTAGCTTCAACTTCAAATCCCATCTTAGTTAAAACATTGACAATTTCCCGACGGGTATTGTCAGCTAAATCGGTTGGCGCAAGGTCAAAATAACCACCCTTGTCGTTCACTTCTAGTGTTGGATTACCAAGTTCGTCCATTTTAAAGAGGAAGAACTCTGGTTCTGGACCTAGATTAAATGATTTAAATCCCATTTCTTCCATGTGACGTAGGGCACGCTTCAAATTGCCACGCGGATCCCCTGCAAAAGGCTCACCTTGAGCCGTATAAATATCACAAATTAATCCAGCAACAGCACCATTTTCTCCTCCCCAAGGGAAAACAGTCCAAGTGTCAAGATCTGGGTAGAGATACATATCAGACTCATTAATCCGTACAAATCCCTCAATAGACGATCCGTCAAACATAGCCTTGTTTGATAAAACCTTATCAAGCTGTTCCTCAGTAGCAGGAATTTCAACATTCTTCATAGTTCCTGCTATATCCGAAAACATTAAACGTAAAAAGGTAACATTTTTCTCTTTGACTTCGCGACGAATATCGTCTACTGTGATTGCCATAACGGCCTCCTCTTCTAAGTTGTAAGGGGCAAAAAAGTAACTCAATTTCCAACCTGCCCATGTTTTATGAGTGAGAATAGTGAGTGGGATCACCAGAAACTACATCCGGAAACCACCAAAATTGGACTTAGGTGAGGTAAATCTCGCTTGATTGCGCAACTCATCCTGCAAAATCCGCCGAACATCAGCATCTGTTAATGGCTTTTGTTTACTATTAGCAGACTCTTGACGTTTAGCGTATTCTTTTTTAATAGCGGCAATATTCAAACCTTCATCCAGAAAATCTTTAATTTCTAGTAAAACATCCATATCATTCAAGGAATAGAGACGGCGGTTACTAGAACTGCGATCGGGAGTTAAAAGACCTTGATCTTCATAATAGCGAATCTGTCTGGCTGTTAAATCGGTCAGCTTCATAACTGAACCAATTGGAAAGACGGCTAGAGAACGTCTGAACTCTTTTTCTCGCATAAAAACTCCTTTCACGAACCATTATAGGCTGAAAAAGAGCCTCTGTCAAGTCAAATGTTATATTTTCTGACATTGAAATTAGAGTGAATAAAAAGCCTCATAAATCAATGATTTATAAGACCTAAATTTAAGACTTGTTAAAAAATTTTTCACGAACTCGGTCAATATCCGCATTGACTAAAGTTGCGATAAATACACCTACAAAAGTTTCAAAAATCCGAGCAATTGTGTAGGTAAAGGTATCTCCTTCTGGAATAGACAGAGTAATAATTAAGAAAGCCGCTACAGCCCCAATAATCCCAGTTTTATTATTCATAGCCACATTAGTCATAATGGTCAGCATGGTAAAAATAGGAACAAAGACTAACATCACCCACAAAGGACGATGAAAAAGTTCACTAATACCGAAAAAGAGCAAAGAATAGACACCACCAATGGTATTGCCAACAATTCGGGAGGTTCCGAAGTGAATACTCTTATCGAAATTTTCCCTGAGACTAAAAACAGCCGTTAAACTGCCAATCTGCAAACCCTTAAACCCCAAAAGAGCAAAAAGAGCTAAGACTAAGAAAACAGCTAGGCCAGTTTTAAAAGTCCGCATGCCTAACTTAAATTCTTGAGGATTAAAACGAAATCGTCCCACAATTGAAAACCCGCCTTCCAAAAATTCACTTCCCTATTCTACCATAGATTTAGATGAGTAACAAAATTTTCTGACAATTTCGAAGGATAAAATCGCCTCTGCTGTAGAGGAATACCAGCGCACTCACTTTGATCATACTAAAACAAAAAAAGAATTGGGAGGATATTTTCGCCCAATTGAAGAGACAATGTTAGCTACCATCAAATGGTACCGTAATCATGACTATTTGGATTAGCACAAAAATGAGAGTGGGACAGAAGTCAATTTATATAAAAAATTGACTTCGTCGTCCTACCTCCGCACAGTTGATTAGGGTGGTGGCCGCTAACAATTGCGGAGTAGTTAAACAGCCCAGCGGACTGTTTAAGGGGATGCCTGAAAATGGGACTGCACCCCAAGATAAGGACCTCCAATCAGCAGTGGTTCATTAGGTGCTAAAGCACCTAATGAACTGTGCAGGGGTAAGACTTCTTGGCATAGCCAACAAGTCTTACTCCCAACCACTGCGTCAAACTGTTATTACTGCAAAATTAGAAGGCTGGAATACTTTTTCCCAACCTCATTTTTTATATCGACTCTGCTTTTCTTCTACAAAATCAGAATTTTATAGAGACTAACAAGCTCAACCTTATTTTTTATCAATGCTGCGAGTCTAGGAAGAACTCTATACCTTGCTAGATTTTCTAACTCGCACCATTCGTAGAAACTCTACGCGATGTACAGAAAAAAGAGACATCCGTCTCTTTTTCTAACCTTTTTACTGCGCAGTAGCTGATTGGTAGTTTGCTTCGTTAAACTCGCAACCGACCTAATCAGCCTTGCGGGGGTGCGTCAAGGAAATCAAAGATTTCTGACTTACCGCCTATTTCTAAGCGATGCGAGTCCATGAAGAACTTTTCCTTCTAGTAATTCCATTGATGCACCGCCACTGCATCACAAATATCTCCATTATCACAAAAGGGTGAACAAGTCACCCTTTTATTATCATTACGATTTTGCAGAGACTGACGGGCTCAATCTTATTTTTCTGTCAACGCAGCCAAACCTGGTAACACTTTACCTTCTAACAGCTCCATGCTTGCGCCTCCGCCCGTACTAATCCATGAGAATTTATCTGCACGGCCAAGGTTGATAGCTGCTGCTGCTGAGTCACCACCACCGATGATTGATTTAACACCTGGTTGTTTAACGATAGCATCCATCACACCGATAGTACCAGCTTGGAAGTCAGGATTTTCAAAGACACCCATAGGACCATTCCAGACAACTGTTTTTGCACCAGTTAATTCTTCGTCAAATTTAGCGATAGATTTCGGACCGATATCAAGGCCAAGGAAACCGGCGTCTACTGCTTCACCTTCAGTATCTTTAACTTCAGTGTAGTCAGCAAAAGCATTAGCTTCTTTAGAGTCAACTGGCAAGACCAATTTACCGTCTGCTTTTTCAAGAAGCGATTTAGCTACATCAAGCTTATCTTCTTCGACTAGAGAATCACCAATTTCGATACCTTGCGCTTTGTAGAATGTATAAGTCATCCCACCACCAATAAGAACCTTATCAGCTTTTTTCAGCAAGTTTTCGATAACACCAATCTTATCTGAAACTTTTGATCCACCAAGAATAGCTACGAATGGACGTTCTGGTGTTTCAACAGCTTCTTGGATATAAGCAATTTCGTTTTCAAGAAGGAAACCAGCCACTGCCTTTTCAACGTTTGCAGAGATACCGACGTTTGAAGCATGTGCACGGTGAGCTGTACCGAAGGCATCATTTACAAAGATACCATCACCAAGGCTAGCCCAGTATTTACCAAGTTCTGGATCGTTTTTAGATTCTTTTTTACCGTCAACATCTTCAAAGCGAGTGTTTTCAACCAAGAGAACCTGTCCATCTTGCAAAGCATTAATGGCTTCTTCCAATTTTGGACCACGTGTTACACCTGGGAAAACGACATCTTGACCTAACTTAGCTGCCAAATCTTTAGCAACTGGTTCGAGAGATTTACCTTCTTTGTCAGCTTCTTCTTTAACCCGTCCAAGATGAGAAAAGAGGACGGCACGACCACCTTGTTCGATGATGTATTTAATAGTTGGAAGAGCCGCAGAAATACGGTTGTCATTTGTGATAACGCCATCTTTTACAGGTACATTAAAGTCAACACGAACGAGGACTTTTTTCCCTTTCAAATCAACGTCTTTTACAGTCAATTTAGCCATGGATAGGACTCCTTAAAATTTATTTTTTACCCCATCATTATAACATAATTTCAAAGCTATATCTAAATTCTTCCACAAAAAGTGATAGCTTTCACTAATTAAGAAGGCTTCTCTGCCAACTCTTAGTAATTAATACTCTTTGAAAATCAAAACGATACATTGTTAACTTCAGCTTGCTATGCTCAAGTCATCTACACGTCATCCTGCTATTTTGATTTTCTTTGAGTATAAAATATAAAGCACATTAAAAAGCTCCTCATTATCAAAGCGGAGTTATCTACCACAGATATTATAAGTCATAAAAAAAGTACCAAAAAAGGCTAGCCTAAACTAGCCTCTACGATCACTAAATCATAACTTATTTAGCAATTTTTGCGAAGTATTCAAGCGTACGAACAAGTTGTGAAGTGTAAGACATTTCGTTGTCGTACCATGATACTGTTTTAACCAATTGAGTGCCATCAGCACCTTCAGTTACTTCTGTTTGAGTTGCATCAAACAATGAACCGAATGACATACCAACAATATCAGAAGATACGATTGGATCAGTGTTGTAACCGTATGATTCAGTAGCTGCTGCCTTCATAGCTGCATTTACTTCTTCAGCAGTAACTTTCTTGTCAAGTACTGAAACCAGCTCAGTCAATGAACCTGTTGGAACTGGAACACGTTGAGCATGACCTTGAAGTTTACCATTCAACTCTGGCAATACGAGACCGATAGCTTTAGCAGCACCAGTTGAGTTAGGAACGATGTTAGCTGCAGCAGCACGTGCACGACGGAAGTCACCTTTACGGTGTGGACCATCAAGAATCATTTGGTCACCAGTATAACCGTGAATAGTTGTCATAGTACCAGCTTTGATACCAAAGTTCTTATTCAACGCATCTGCCATTGGTGCGAGACAGTTTGTTGTACATGAACCAGCTGAGATAACTGTTTCAGAACCATCAAGAACGTCATGGTTAGTGTTGAAGACAACAGTTTTAACATCGTTACCACCAGGAGCAGTGATAACAACTTTCTTAGCACCACCTTCATGCAAGTGCTTTTCAGCAGCTGCTTTTGTAGCGAAGAAACCAGTCGCTTCAAGGACAATTTCTACACCATCGTTAGCCCAGTCAATTTTTTCTGGATCACGTTCTGCAGAAACTTTAACGAATTGACCGTTTACTTCGAAACCACCATCTTTAACTTCAACAGTACCGTTGAAACGACCTTGAGTTGTATCGTATTTCAACAAGTGTGCAAGCATTGCTGGGTCTGTAAGGTCGTTGATGCGAGCAACTTCAACACCTTCAACATTTTGGATACGACGGAATGCAAGACGCCCGATACGACCGAAACCGTTAATACCAACTTTAACTACCATCTGTGATTTCCTCCTTATGAAAATCATATAAATTTGATTAAGGGCAAGCCCTTTAAACGATTTGTGAAAAGGTTAACTTGTGAACATTCACAAAGCCCCTTCAACATGATTATTATATAATCTTTTTCTGTAAATTGCAACCACTTACCATTTTCAGAAAGTTACAAATTCAGTTTGAAAATCAAACAAAAACTAGCAAGTTTGACCTGCTAGTTTTGAATTTTAGTTTTTCTATCCTTCAAAGAACTCTTAACTCAGATTAAGCTTCGCCTGAGTTCTTCTTGATAATTTCTTCTTGTACAGATTTTGGTACGTCTTCGTAGTGATCAAATACCATCATGAAGGTACCACGACCTTGTGAAGCTGAACGAAGGACCGTCGCATAACCGAACATTTCAGCCAATGGTACATAAGCACGAACAATTTGGCTGTTACCATGTGCTTCCATACCATCAACACGTCCACGGCGAGCAGTAACGTGACCCATTACATCACCAAGATTTTCTTCTGGAACCGTGATAGTTACCAGCATCATTGGTTCAAGAATAGTTGGTTGTGCAGACTTAGCAGCCTCTTTCAGTGCCAAAGAAGCGGCAATCTTGAAGGCCGTTTCAGAGGAGTCGACATCATGGTATGATCCATCATAAAGTTTAGCCTTGATGTCAACCAATGGATAACCAGCTAAAACACCATTAGCCATAGCTTCTTCCAGACCTTTTTCTACAGCTGGAATAAATTCACGTGGGACAACACCACCGACGATAGCATTTTCAAATTCAAAGCCTTTACCTTCTTCGTTTGGTGTAAATTCAATCCAAACATCACCAAATTGACCTTTACCACCAGATTGGCGTTTGAAGAAACCGCGGGCTTGTGTAGAAGCACGGAAAGTTTCACGGTAAGATACTTGTGGGGCACCGACATTTGCTTCGACCTTATGTTCACGTTTCAAACGGTCAACAAGGACATCCAAGTGCAATTCACCCATACCAGAAATAACTGTTTCACCAGTTTCTGGGTTAGTTTCAACACGGAAAGTTGGATCTTCTTCCGCAAGTTTTTGTAAACCGATAGCCATCTTATCTTGGTCAGCCTTAGTCTTAGGCTCAACCATGAGCTGGATAACGGGTTCTGGAACATCAATTGATTCAAGAATAACTTTATGTTTCTCATCAGTCAGTGAATCACCGGTTGTAGTATCTTTCAAACCGATAGCAGCTGCGATGTCACCTGAATAAACCGTTTCGATTTCCTTACGACTGTTAGCATGCATTTGCAGGATACGTCCGATACGTTCACGTTTACCCTTAGTAGTATTCATAACGTATGAACCAGAGTTGAGAACACCTGAGTAGACACGGATAAAGGTCAGACGACCGACGAATGGGTCAGTCATAATCTTAAAGGCAAGTGCTGCAAATGGTTCGTCATCAGATGCTGGACGTTCTTCTTCTTCATCTGTATCTGGATTAACACCCTTGATTGCTGGGATATCAAGTGGGCTTGGCAGATAGTCAATGACTGCATCAAGCATCATTTGAACCCCCTTATTCTTGAAGGCAGAACCTGCAAGGACTGGGAAAAACTCAACATTGATGGTTGCCTTACGGATAGCAGCTTTCAATTCTGCTTCAGTAATTTCTTCACCTTCAAGGTATTTCATCATGAGATCTTCATCAGTCTCAGCAACCGCTTCAATCAACTTTTCACGATATTCATTCGCTTGATCAACATATTCTGCTGGGATATCTTCGACAAGAATATCGGTACCAAGGTCATTTGTATAGATCTCAGCCTTCATCGTTACCAAATCAATAATACCTGTGAAGTCATCTTCAGCTCCGATTGGCAATTGAATTGGGTGAGCATTAGCTTGCAGACGTTCATGGAGAGTAGATACTGAATAAAGGAAATCAGCACCAATCTTGTCCATCTTGTTAGCAAAGACGATACGTGGAACACCATATTCAGTTGCTTGGCGCCAAACAGTTTCAGTTTGAGGTTCAACACCTGATTGGGCATCAAGAACCGTTACAGCACCATCAAGAACCCGGAGAGAACGTTGTACTTCGATCGTAAAGTCAACGTGCCCTGGGGTGTCGATGATATTAACACGGTGACCATTCCATTGTGCGGTTGTTGCCGCAGATGTGATGGTGATACCACGTTCTTGTTCTTGTTCCATCCAGTCCATTTGTGAAGCTCCTTCGTGAGTTTCACCGATTTTGTGGATGCGACCAGTGTAGTAAAGAATACGCTCTGTAGTAGTTGTTTTACCGGCATCGACGTGAGCCATGATACCAATATTACGAGTTTTTTCCAATGAAAATTCGCGAGCCATGAATGATTCTCCTATAAATCTATATTTTTGGAAAAAACGGATAGGCAGGGACCTACCCGTTTCCAATGTTTATTAGTTTAATTGCGTTCGGACTAAACTAACAGTTCAATAGCCGAATTGAGCTCGAACGGTCTGCCGCCAACGAAAAAAGATAAATCTCATTGAACGCAAATGCGTTCTGCTTCGATTTCCTATTTTCCGTCTGCAGACTCGTTCTCCGCATCTTAAATAATTGAACTCAGGCTAAACGCTTGGTGAAAAAGCGAGGTGGCTGTTTTGACTTTAGTCAATTACAGCCAAGACTACCTTTAGGTACAAACTCTCCTAGAGACAAAAGTCTCTTTGTCAAGTTTCCTATTTTCACTGTGCGTTTTATACGCCTTCGTATCTTGTTTTTACCAGCGGAAATGTGCAAAAGCACGGTTGGCTTCTGCCATACGATGTGTATCTTCACGTTTCTTGACGGAAGCACCTGTATTATTAGCAGCATCCATAATTTCTTTTGCCAAACGATCTTGCATCGTGTGTTCACCACGTGCACGTGAAGCATTTACCAACCAACGAAGCCCAAGAGTTGTACGACGTTCTGGACGGACTTCGACTGGGACTTGATAGTTAGACCCACCGACACGGCGAGCACGTACTTCAAGTACAGGCATGACATTTTCCATTGCTGTTTCAAAGACTTCAAGAGCATCATTGCTAGTGGCTTCTTTGATTTGGTTGAAAGCACCGTAAACGATGCTAGCAGCGGTACCACGCTTACCATCAAGCATGACACGGTTGATAAGACGCGTTACAAGCTTTGAATTGTACAATGGATCTGGCAACACTTCGCGCTTAGGCGCTTGATTTTTACGACTCATTAGTTCTTATCTCCCTTCTATTATCCTTTAGGACGTTTAGCACCGTATTTAGAACGACCTTGTTTACGGTCAGCAACACCTGCAGTATCAAGTGCACCACGGACAATATGATAACGAACCCCTGGAAGGTCCTTAACACGTCCACCACGGATAAGCACAACACTGTGTTCTTGCAAGTTGTGGCCGATACCTGGGATATAAGCTGTAACTTCGATCAAGTTACTCAAACGAACCCGAGCGAATTTACGAAGGGCAGAGTTTGGTTTCTTAGGTGTCATAGTACCAACACGCGTAGCAACACCACGCTTTTGTGGTGAAGAAATGTTTGTTGGAACTTTTTTGTGAGAGTTGTAACCAATGTTAAGTGCTGGTGAGTTAGATTTCTCAACTTTAGATTTACGTGGTTTACGTACCAGTTGGTTGATTGTAGGCATCTACATTTTCTCCTGTAAAATTTTATTTTTGGTTGATAGAGCGCTTGGTGACAGGCACCTATCTGGGTGTACTTTGCAACATTTGTCAGCACGTCTCTGTACACTTTGGAGAGACCAAAAGTAAAAAGTACCGTTTATCATAATACTACAACATCAGTATTTTGTCAATATCTTGTCTAAACTTAGCATTTTTTACAAAATAAAAAGGCTGGAATGGAATCCCTTACCTTTTCTTAGAAAATTTATAGGCAGTTATTAACAAATTTAGTTAACTCGAACACCCTTTAAAATGGATCAATTTTGACCCTAATCTTAATAGTAGACACGTCTTTCATTACTTTTCTTAATTCTTAACGTTTAAAGATATTCCCTAATTCTACCTTCACCAAATTATTTTTAATATCTATTTCTGAGACGGTCAAGAGAGACTTGTAGTCAAATAAGTGGGCCCGCTCTTTTTGAGCATTCTCTGCAAAGACAGCAACTCCAACTAACTCACTTTCAAATTCCTTGAGCAGACTGATCATTCCGCTGATAGTTCCTCCTCCTTTGAGGAAGTCATCAACAATTAATACATGACTGTTAGGTTGAAGACTGCGCTTTGACAGAAACATTTTTTCAATCCGGTCACTGGAACCGCTGGCATAGTTTACCGAAACAGTTGATCCTTCTGTAATTTTCAAATCACGCCGGACAATCACAAAAGGAACATTGAGAACATTGGCAACCGCATTAGCCAGAGGAACTCCTTTGGTAGCCACTGTCATCACTGCATCAATCTTCTGACCAGCAAAGGCACTGGCAATGATTCGTCCGACGCTCTGCAAAATACTGGGGGTGCTGAGCAAATCAGACAGATAGATGTAACCGCCTGGCAAAATTCGGTCACTCTCAGATAAACGCCGACAGAGATCTGCAACAATCGTTTTAGCTTCTTCCTGTGAAATGCTAGGTGTAAAAACCACACCGCCACTAGCACCTGTCACAGTTTCAATATGACCGATATGGCTGTTTTCAAAGGCTCGCTTAATAATAGCAATATCTTCCGAGATAGATGACTTAGCAGCTTCATACTTCTCAGCAAAAGTGTTTAAGCTAGTTAAACTATAAGGATTATTAATCAGGTAGTTAGAGATAACCACCATCCGTTCACTTCTTCTTAATTTCATTCATTTTCCCATTCCTTATTATTTTAATCATATTGTATCATAAAAACAGTAAAAAACGAACATTTATCCAATAAATATCCGTTTTAATCTTTAATTTACAATTTTGGTTTATAGAAGGAACGATTTTCCAAAGCAAAAATTCGACTGGTCATTTCTCCGTCTTCGACTTGTGTCAGCGCTGTCGTCATCATCATCATTTCAGCATCAATATTATCAATTAAGTGGATAATCTCAGCTTCCATAATTCGTGGGCGAACAGGACTGCCGTACTCCAGCTGACCGTGGTGACTGAGCACCACATGGCGAAGAACTGTGACATCTTCACGGTCATCTTCAATCCCCAACTCAATAATAGCCTTGGTAATTTCTTCATTAACCAGTGCGATGTGGCCGATGAGATTGCCACGAATGGTATACTCGGTCCCATCGACGCCAGAGAGCTCAATGCACTTAGCAAGGTCATGGAGCATAATCCCTGCAAAAAGCAGACTCTTATTGAGATTAGGATAAATGTCTCCGATACTGTCTGCCAAGCGAACCATAGTCGCTGTGTGATAGGCCAAGCCGTTTTCAAAAGCATGGTGATTGGTCTTAGCAGCTGGATAGGTAAAGAAGGCTTTATCAAACTTGCGATAGAGCGTGCGGACAATTCGTTGCCAAGTAGCATTTTCAATCTTGAACATCATCCCCTCTAGGTAATCGCGAATCTCTGCAATATCAACAGGAGATTTTTCACGGAAATCAGCTGGATCATTCGGTTCACCTTCCTTGACATTACGCAAGGTAATCTGATTGACTTGAGGGGCGCCATTATAGACCTCCCGCCGCCCTTGCATGTGAACAACCTTACCAGGAGTGAACTCTTCTACATTGTGAGGTTGGGCATCCCAAAGATTCCCAGAAATTTCGCCAGAATCATCCTGAAAAGTCATAGCCAGATAATCCTTGCCAGCCCTAGTCTTTCTTACTTCAGCCTTTTTTATCAAGTAGAAACCTTCAAAAAGCTCATCTTTCTTCATTTGATTAATTTTCATGAGAATCCTCACCTTCTTCTGTTTGAGGGATGTTTAATAACGATTGGGTACTTGAATCTTGATAAGCTTCAACCGTATCCAGAGCCTTAACAATAGCATTGGTCCTAGTCGTTAAAAGACTATCAACAGTCTTGCTTGCTGTGTTGAGTTGCTTCTGCGCCTTAACCAGCATACCGCTAAATTTGCCAAATTCAGTTTTAACATTTCCTAAAATTTTAGAAATATCATCGGCATTCTTCTGAATATTGAGGGTTTTAAAGCCAACGGAGAGGGAATTGAGCAGAGCGGATAAGGTAGAAGGACCTGCTACAACAATATTTTCCTCTCGTCTCAAGGCATCAAAGAAGGCTGAATTTCTAACCACTTCTGAGTAAAGGCCTTCTGTCGGTAGAAACATGATACCAAAATTGGTGGTCTCTGGTGGGTTAAGGTATTTCTTTTGGATGTCCTTGGCAAAACGTTTGATACTGGCCAGAAGTGACTTACGATAGGTCTCAATCTGCTGACTGTCACCGGATTCATAGACTTCTTCCAAACGGTAATAATCTTCCAAGGGAAATTTGGAATCTATGGGCAGATAGACATACTCACCGTCATGGTTTCCAGGGAGTTTGATAGCATATTCTACCCGCTCGCTAAATCCTTTAACGGTCGCAAACTCTCGTTCATACTGGTTATCTGTCATGATATCTTCGATAATTTGGCCCAGCTGTAATTCGCCCATAATCCCCCGAGTTTTGGTGTTGGAAAGGACCTTATTGAGAGTGCCAACATCTTGAGCCACAGTCTTCATTTGACCCAAGCCTTGGTTAACGGATTCCAACTGTTTAGAAACCGTTGCAAAGGAGGCCTGCAGGCGGGTTTGCAGAGTCTGCTCCAGTTTTTCTTCAACGGTCTGACGCATTTGGTCTAATCGTTTTTCGTTGGAAGCCTGCATTTCTTTAACAGCCGTACTCAAACTTTGTGTCATCTGTTGCAGCCTCTGATCCGATCGATCCTGATTATCACTGAGGTTTTTATGAAGGACATCTCGAATTTCCGATAACTGTTGGTAGATTTCTGTCTTTTGCCGCCCCAACTCCTGATTGAGAGCCAAAATCTGATCCTTCTTAGCCAAATCTAATTGATAGGAAATCTGCTCAGACAGGTTGTCCGCATTATCATCCAGCTTTTTGACCAGTTTACTGTGGAAATCGGCTAACTTACTTAGCACATAAAGGGAGAGACCTAAACCGGTCAGGCCTATGAGAATTAGAATTAGGGTCATAGTTTATCCTTACTTTGAATCACAATGAGGTAGCCCTTATCTAGGCTGACCTCTATTGCTTGATTCGTAAATTCATTACTGGAATAAATCTGTTTTTTAAAATAGTTTTCTGATGTCAACTCATACTTAGCCCCCTCGATTGTCAACTTTGCTTCTTGAGAGGGCATAAAAGAGACATAAGTCATAGCGGAATCAGGTAGAATCTGGTGCTGACCAGCCGGCAAATAACTAACAGTATTCTGATCATCTAATAAGCTGATAGACTGCATAAAAGGAGCAATCTCAGGGTCGCTGGGCAGAAAAACATTGCTGAGGGTGTGATCTAAACGACCACCAAATGCTCCGTAAATAGTCAAGACAGCTTGGGGATACTGACTCAATACTGTTTTGACTGCCAATTCGGTATCCGTATCATTCTTCTCACTTGGAGCCTGAATGATTTTCCCTACATGCTGTCTAATCAAAGCTAATTCCCGAGCAGTAACAGAATCAAAATCTCCAATGGCTACATCTAAGGGAAGGCCCTGCTCTAAAATCCAAAGACAGCCACGGTCAATGCCGACATAAAGGTCGAAATTCTCAGGAAGCTGAACTTTACTACCACCTGCTAAAAGAGCAACTTTTTTAGGCATCGAGGGCATCTCGCAGGGTTTGAACTTGACTAGCTAAATCATCAGCCTTAAAGAGATAGGAGCCCGCGACAAAAACATTAGCACCAGCGTCCTTACATGCCTTGATAGTTTTGTCATCAACACCCCCATCAACCTCAATATCAAAGTTATAACCCGTTTCCTTTCTCCAAGTTGCTACTGTTTTAACCTTATCTAGCATCTCAGGAATAAAAGCTTGTCCACCAAAACCCGGATTGACGGTCATAATAAGCACCTGATCAACCAAGCTGAGGACAGGCTTCAGAGCTGAAACTGGAGTCCCTGGATTGATGACCACACCTGCCTTGAGACCTGCTTGTTTTATCTTTTGCAGAGCCCCGTGAATATGATTAGTTGCTTCAACATGAATGGTCATAATATCAGCACCTGCCTGTGCAAAGGCATCCACATAGCGCTCAGGTTCAACCACCATCAAATGACAGTCAAAGACCAACTTACTATGCTTGCGCAGACTGGACACGACATCAGCCCCAAAACTAATGTTAGGGACGAATTGACCATCCATAATATCAATATGAACGTAATCCGCACTGGTTTGATCAATCCGATTGAGTTCCTGAGCAAAATTAGCGTAATCCGAAGCTAGAATAGAGGGAGCAATTTTATTGACCATAGAAGATTAATCCTACTTTCTTTTGACGACCTTTTTATAGATTTCTCGACGATTCTCAATTTCACTGAGAAAGATGAGGTAATTATCATAGCGACTAGACCAAAGCTGTCCAGTTTCTAGGGCGGCTTTGACCGCACAATCTGGTTCATGAGTATGAGTACAGGAGCGAAATTTACAATTTCGACTAATTTTTTGGAGCTCCGGAAAAGCTTGATTGAGCTGGACACTGTCGGAAACTTCATAATCAATGGAAGAAAATCCCGGTGTATCCGCAATTTTTCCCCCATGAACATTATAGAAACTGACGGCCCGTGTCGTATGACGGCCCCGCCCTAAACTATCGGAAATAGTATTGGTCTCAAGCTCTAACTCAGGAACTATTTTATTAAGCAGGGTGGATTTACCTACACCTGTTTGCCCCATAAAGACAGTCACCTGATCTTTTAATTTAGGAAGGAGTTCATCCAGCGCCCAGCAAAAATCATAACCAACAGCCTGATAGCGCTGGCGGATCCTTTTCATAGAGCTGTCGTCCTCAAGGAGATCCATTTTGGAAATATAGACCAACGGTTTGATTTGCTTATGCTCTAAGAGCACCAGAAAGCGATCCAAGAGATTGCTGTTAAAATCTGGCTTTTTGGCCGACATAATGACCACAGCCTGATCAATATTAACAATAGGCGGCCGGATCAAACTATTTTTTCGCTCATGAATCTTTAAAATATAGCCTTCGGAATTCTCCTCTGCTGAAAAATCAACCCAGTCGCCAACATAGGGACTCTGCCCTTTTTTACGAAAATTTCCCCGGGCTCGAGTCTGATAAATCTGATTGGCTGATTCAACATAGTAAAAACCTGCTAAAGCCTTGATAATTCTACCTTGCAAATGAGCTCCTTTATGAATTTTATGGGCTTATTATACCATAAAAGATTTCTCTTTGGGGGAGAAACAAAGTCTTGCAATTTTCAGAAAATACGCTATAATAATTGTGTATGCGGAGGTGGTGGAACGGCAGACACGCATGCTTCAGGCGCATGTGCCCGTACGGGTGTGAGGGTTCAAATCCCTTCCTCCGCATTTGATTGAGAAAGATTAATCACAGGTTGATTTTCTTCCTGTGATGTTTCTTTTCAATCAATACATTTACAAAGTCAGATAAAATGGATTTAGGTAACTCACAATTGATACTGAAGCCATCCATTTTCAAGAGACTTTTTGGAAAGGTGGCCCAGCTTGGTACGGCACCGGACTCGAAATCCGGCAAGTGGACTTTGTTCATGCGCGGGTTCAAATCCCGTCCTTTCCTTAAAATACTAAGTCGTGAAGTCCTGATGTCCTCTGACCTTTTATAGGCTTCACTTGTATTTAGCTATAGAATAAAAAATCTCTCAACTTTAATTAGGTGGGAGATTTTTGTTTGTGATTATAAAGCAAAGACAGACTAATCAAAAAAGCTAAGAACGTGATACTGCCTGTCACGTACTTTTCAAAAAAGCTGTTACTGACAAAAAAATTAAAGCAAGCAGCTAAACCTAGAAAGACCGTGACAAACTGGATAATTCTAGCAAGCGTTTTTTCCTGCCAAGATGATTTTAGAACCCCGCCATAAAGCAAATAACTATAACCAAAGAAGGTCCAAAGCAAGAATAAAGCTAGATTAACTGGTCTCAGCCACAGCGGGAAAGCCGTATAAACTCCGCCAAAGACGAATCGCCCCAGCGGAGCTCCCATCATCAACAAGAAATGCAAGATTGCCTGCGAGAACCAGAGCAGGGCACTAGCCGAGGCTAGCAGTTTGATTTTCATCACTTGACTCCTTATCTTATCCAAGCAGTCTGTTGCTGACGTTAATATTAATACAGCCACCTTATCAGAAAACGAGAACTTGTCTTAAAATCTCTAGCTGGCAAATGTTTCTAATAAAACGGAATCCTCTTGAACAGGCCGCTGCTTCGCTGCAATTTATTTAGTGCTATAATAGCAAAGGAAGATTAAGTTGTCTAGAAAGAGGTAGATCATGGAGATTAAAGATATTGAATATGTTAAAACAATTATTGATTACGGCAGTATCACCAAGGCCGCAAAGGCCTTATACATTACCCAACCGTCTCTAAGTATTTATATCAAAAATATGCAACAAAGATTGGGGTTTGACGTTTTTTACCAGCGTGGAAAGAAACTTGAGCTAACCTACCTTGGAGAAGAATTTTTAAAGTATGGTTTACAAATCCTTCGCATTCAAGAAAATTTTAACGATACTGTACAGAATGCTTTAAATAATAAATTTGGCCGTTTGCGTTTAGCTATCCCCCTTTTGCGAAGTTCCTATTTGGTGCCAGAGTTGTTACCTAAATTTCATAAAGAATTTCCTAATGTCGATATTCAATTAAATGAATCCTCATCCGCTTCATTTCCTTACCTCATTGAAAATGGAAATGTGGATTTGGCTCTAATGAATCGGACTCAGGAGAGCCACTTCTTAGAAATCAAAAAAATAAAATCAGAAGAAATCTTAATTGCTCTGCCTGCCAAGCACCATCTAGTAGGACAAAGCCATCTAAAAAAAGAGGGAGACTATCCCTCTCTAAGCCTAGATCTCTTGGCTGATGAATTATTCATTTTACACCAGCCAGACCAATTTTCAAGGCATATTTCCGACAATATCTTCCTAGAAAATCACTTCCAGCCAAAGCAGGTTTTACAAACCCGAAATATCGAGACTGCCGCCAACCTTGTTGCCAACAATCTGGGCGTTTGTTTCATTAATGCTTCACATACCAAGCATTTAAATGACAACGCCAAAATAAAATTTTTTTCGCTGGAACAGAAAGTCTATGTTGATTTAGTAGTCGCCTACCGTAAAAACAGACAGCTTCCTAGTTTTGCTAAAGCCTTTATCGAAATTTGCAAACACAGTATTTAAATCGGGATGGCTCCTGTCAAAACAGCAATGCTCGTCTGTAAAACGAAACTGGCAAAGCCCCATTTCAAATATTCCTTTTGATATTCCACAAAGCTTACTTCCGTCCGATCAACCAAGACATATAAGAAAGCAACGAGGGGACTAGCGAATCGAATAGCTTGTCCCATTAAAGAGGCTACCCCAATTTGAACAGGCGTTGCCCCATAAGAATAAGCAATTGGTGCGATAACAGGTAATAAGCCAAAATAGAAAGCATCGTTTGGCAAGAAGAACAAACCAGGCAAAGAAATCAGAGCAAAAATCAGAGGGATATAACCTCCCAAGCTATGGGGAATCATTGATACCAACTGATGCGCAATAGCAGCGCTCATGCCGCTACCATTTAAAACACCCATGATGACCCCAGCACCGAACACCAAGGAGACTGGGCCGAGAGCTTCGGCACCATTTGCCAGTAAACGGGAATTTTGAAGAGATAGATCACGATAATTGACAATCAGAGCAATAGCTGTCCCAGCTAAGAAGAGGATTCCTCCGTTGACGATATCCAACACCAGCAAAACCATGATGGCCACCGTCATAATAAGATTGAAATAAATCAATTTAGGCCGCTTGTATTCAACGTTTGTCAGAGTGACATCATCAATAATACTTTGTGTTTCAGACTGAGTGAGGATTCCTTGTCCTTTGACATAGCCGAGTCGTTTTCTCTCCTTCTTACCATACGTATAAGCCTGAAAAATAGCTAAGAGCGCTGCAGCAACCATCCCCGGAAGGACTGGTAAAAGGAATTCCTTAGGCCCAATATTTAGGACCGGCATTGCACGCGCCATGGGACCGCTCCAAGGCACCAAGTTCATAACAGAATTACCAAAACCGATGATGGCCGCCAAATAAATCTGCTTCATTTTCATCTTCTTAAACAGCACCAACATCGAAGCTGTAACAATCAGAACGGTCGTTGTACCGTCACCATCTAAGGAAACCGACAGCGTAATGACTGCTGCGGCAACCATAATCTTCATCGGATCACCCTTAGCCCATTTGATCATCATAACGGCTAAGGGATCAAATAAACCAACATCCAGCATAACAGAGAAATAAAGGATGGCAAAAAGTAAGAGGGTAATAGTCGGTGCAACCCCTGTTGTGATTTTTCCTCCACTACCGACAGCATAATAAAGTCCTTGATAGACCCATTCAAAAGTTTTCAAAAATGGGACGCCGGTTATCAAAGCCGCTGCTATTCCAAAAATTAACGGAACCAAAATTAGTCCTGCAAAGGGGCTGATTTTTTTGCCTAGCAATAAGGCCATGAAGGTAATGATCATTAAATATCCGAGTATAGCTAGCATAGGACTATTCCCCCTTAATAAAGGCCGTTCCTGTCATAATCTTTCTGGCTGTCCGATAACTCGAAACAGACCTAATAACAGTTTTTCCTTCAACAATCTCACTCTTGACAGAAACCGAAATCTTGCCGCTACTATGGGCAATCTCCAGCTTATCACCAATCTCTCTATCCTGAACCAACTCATAAGGTATCGTTCCCTTTAGATGAGTAGCTGCTCCAGTGCATAGGGCACCTGTCAAAGCAATGGATTTATGAGCCTTTTGCATACTCATCATACGGACAGCAATATCAAAATTGGATTCTTTTATTTCTTTTCCTTCTTTAGTCAGGTAAGTTTTTGGTTTAGAAATAATTGTCAACTTAGGGACACCTGGAGTCAGAACTGCACTATCTTTAGGGTCTTTAATAATTCCCATCAGTACGGCTGCCTTACCGCGAATTTCTTCCAAAAGCTGCAGGAGACTATCCTTGCTATCAATCATTTCAGGGGTCTCGATTCCCTCTAAGCCAATATCTTCTGCCCGAATATAGACGAGGGGATTGGCGACATCAACTAAGGAAACGTCAATGTCTTTCCCATCACTTAAGGTTATGACATCTTTTGCTTGTCCCGTTGGGAATAATTGCCCACTGAACGCCCCAGCAGGCTCAAGAAATTCCAGCTCAATTTTTAAGCCTTTACCCGGAACACCAGATATCTCAAAATCGCCTTCATAGGTCAATCGCCCATCTGGCGTTGGGATATACTCGTTGATTACTTTCTTGGTGTTTGTATTATAAACTCGGACCAAGGTTTGGGGTGAGCTGGTTTTAACCAAATTATTTTCAATGGCATAAATACCGACTGCAGACGAAATATTTCCACAGTTTCCAGAATAAGAGACAACGGCCTTATCCACAGCAACTTGTGCAAAGGTATAATTGACATCCCAGTCATTAACCGTCTCTTTAGAAATAATAGCCACCTTACTTGTCGTTGAAACAGCCCCACCCAGACCATCAATTTGTCTGGCATCAGGACTTCCCATCAATTTCAAGAGAATTTTCTCTCTGTCGCCGAGGTCACTTGGCAAAACTGCTTCATCAATAAAAACTGCTTTGCTAGTCCCACCACGGTAAATACTCACTGGTAAATCTACTAGCATTCTTAACCTCCTCATATAAGATACAACAGAGGCTTGTTAGCTAAGTGCTTCGCACTTGATAACAAACGCCAATCACTAGAGTGAATTGGCTACCTCTCCTACTAACTTCGTTTGATTAGTAAAATCGACTAACCAAACGTCGTGTCGCAAAGGGCGTCCGCGGATAAAGCAAAAATAGGAGGTTCGACGAAGACGCTTGCGTCTAGGAAGAAACTATCTTTTTTGCACAAGCCGCAGCCCGTGTTCGATTATTAAGATATGGCAGAGGCTTGTTACCTAAGTGCTTCACACTTAATAACAAACGCCAATCACTAGAGTGAATTGGCTGCCTCTCCCACTAACTTCGTTTGGTTAGTAAAATCGACCAACCAAACGTCGTGTCGCAAAGGGCGTCCGCGGATAAAGTCAAAATAGGGAGTCCGACGACGAATCATCAAAGATTCTAGGAGAACTCATCTTTTTGACACAATCCGCAAGCCCATGCTCCGTTATCCAAACCAAGACTTATCAAATTTTTGCCAATAAATTGGTTAACTCACTAATGTCAATGTCTTCAAGCCGAGCAATCGTATCTGCAATTTTTTGAGCTAGAGTCTGGTCAATAGATTCTGTCAGCAAATGATATTTTTCCAATAGGACCTCCCAAGTCGCTGGTCTGGAAGTAAAACCTTGGTAATCATCTTTATCAATCGTATAAACATGACCATCATTGGTTTCTACTTCCAATCTGATAGCCATCTCATTCGGAAAACGTTTGCTGAACTCAGGATTTTCCCTAACGGTTACTTTTTGCAAGAGATTTTGAATATCATCTTTTAGGATCCGATCTTGTTCATACTGGGCTGGCAAGACCTGACCATCCAAATAAGCTGCTGACAGCATGTATGGAAGCGAGTGGTCGGCTTCCTCCTTGAGACGAATTTGTTTCTTATCGCCTTCTTCGCCCCCTCCAATAATATTAAAAGCAACATCAAAGGTATCCAAACGAATTTCCTTAATAGCTTCTGGAGCAAGGTGTTCCTTATTTCTAAATTCAATCAAGCCCTCAATTGAAGACTGGGAGTGGATTTCAGCATTGTAGCGCTTGATAATTGTCTTTAAAACACGTTCCAAACCTTCTTTTTCCCAGTCGATTTCAAACTTACCCGCAATAGTTTCATAGAAGCCTTTATTGCCTTCAAAAACTTCTCGTGGACCTGTAATATTATACTTTGCCAAGAGAGCCGAAGACATTGCACCGCGGGCTGTATTCGGTGCCGCCAAACCTTTCCAGTTCGACAGTGCACCCGTCCGAGTGACCCGCAGAGAATTATAACTAGTTCCTGAGATGGCGATAGCATTTGCAATTTGCGTCTGTGTCAGTCCCAAGGCCTTAGCCGCACCAGCTGCAGCCCCATAAGCTTCCTGAACAGTATGGTCAAAACCATGTTTTCTGACAGGAGCCTCATCAGAAAGTCGGCACTGGATTTGGTAAGCAATCGCTAGACCAAGAAGAAAGTCTTTCCCCGTCCCATGATTGTGCTCTGTTGCTGCCAGAATAGCTGAAATATTATCAGACGGATGGCAGGTTTCTCCTTTAGCTAAATAAGAGTCGTTATAATCTAAATAACGAATAGCTGCACCATTAAACAAGGCTGCATAATCTGGTGTAGTTTTTCCCCCGCCAATCATGGTCACCGAACCATCAGCAGTTAAATCATGCGTCATTTGCTGGATATTCTTGATTGTCTGGCTATTCAAAGCACCAATGGCACAACCAATAGCATCAAGCACACGTCCCTTCAAAGCAGCTACTTCTTCTTGAGAAAGGTCAGCAAAATTTTTTGTAGCAGCCCATTTAGCCATTTGTTCAACAACAGTTAAATTTTCCATCTTTTATCTCCTTTAAATTTTTTCACCCCCATTATATTGCAAGCGGATTCATTACACAAATTAATGTTTTTTATGATTTTAATAGATGAAACCTATTATCGATAACCAATGACATAAGTTTATCATTCAAATGACACACCTTCTGACTAGGTGCTTAGAGTATTAAAAAAAAACCGCTAATCTAGCGGTTTTAAAACGATAATAGAGAGATGGATATGCCTATAATCCTGCTTGAAAAACTCTGGATGACCTTGTATAAATCTGGCTACAATAGATGAGATGGAGTTAAAATAATGATTACGCGATAAAAAGTCAGCTCAAAGAGGCCATATAGGCTCCCCTTATCATCCTCAACGAGATAAGTCCTGATCTTTCCATATTTCTACTCTTTTTAACCTATCAAAATCCTTGCTCTTTTAAAGCGTCAGCTAAACGGCCAAAATCAGCAATCGATAAAGCTTCACCCCGGACACTCGGCCTTAGCCCTGCCATTTCTAAAGCCTGCCTCAGTTTTTCTTTGACATTTTCTGACTTGCCAAAGCGGTTGGTTAAATTATTCCACAAGGTTTTACGACGGTGAACAAAGCTAGCTTTTGCGACATCGAAAAGAAAATCTTCATTTTGCACCTCAACCAAGGGCTGATCACGGCGTACCATTTTCAAAATAGCGCTATCCACATTCGGCGCGGGTACAAAGACCGTCCGAGGTACAATAAAGGCTACCTCAGCCGCCATATAATACTGTACTGCAATAGACAGAGACCCGTAAGCCTTGGTATTGGGCTCAGCTGCGATACGGTCGGCCACTTCTTTTTGCATCATGACCACAAACTCTGCAAAAGGAATCTTGCTTTCGATCAAATGCATGAGAATCGGCGTGGTGATGTAGTAAGGCAGGTTGGCTACAACTTTGATAGGCAGGTCTGGATTTTTAAACTGCTTGATTTGGGTCTGCAAATCAGCCTTGAGGATATCTTGATTGACTACCTGCACGTTGTCAAAATCACGCAGGGTATCTGCCAAAATCGGGATGAGACGGTCATCAATTTCAAAAGCCATGACCTCAGCAGCCTTCTCCGCCAAAAACTCGGTCAAAGCTCCGATACCGGGCCCAATTTCGATGACATTAACATTTTTGTCAACCTCTGCCGTATCGACAATCTTCTGTAAAATATTGGTATCGGTCAAAAAGTTCTGACCGAAGGATTTTTTAAAGGTAAAGCCGTGACGCTCCAAAATGGCTCGGGTCACGGAGTAGTCTGCTATTCTCATAGGGGCACTTTCTATTTTAATTCTTTCTACCTATTTTACCATAAATAAAATAGGGGTAACGGGCATAGAACAGCTGAGCTAATTAATCAATAAAAATCGAGAACTCTTCGACCTTTCTCCTAATATGGGGATGCCCAGATTCTAAAGCTTTCCCCACAGAAAGCAGCAAAATAGGCTCCCACTCAGCAGATATATTCAAGAAGTCTTTCACCGCCTCAAAATCCACACCCCTCATCGGTACACTGTCATAACCAAATGTACGGATAACATGCATAAGGTTCATTGCAAAGAGACCAACATCCAGTCGTAAGCCTTCAACATCCTTATCTTCGGGATGAAGGGCAAAGTACCGATCTATCCGCTCTGAGCGGACAGCTGCTTCAGCTTTTGTAATAGCACCTTTTTCCATATAAAATTCCTGCCACCAATCCAAATCGTAGGCCTCTTTATCTCCAAATAAGAGAAACACTGCGGAGGCTGTCTCAACCTGCGGCTGATTAGCTGATAATTTCCTCAATTCTTTTTGCTTCTCCTTATTTTTAACAACTACAACGCGCCAAGACTGAAAATTATTACCAGACGGCGCGTAACTGGCATGTTTCAGTATATCGACGATCACACTTTTTTCCAAGATGGATTGGGAATCAAAATGCCTAACAGACCGACGTTCATCCAAAAAGCTTAAAATATTTTCCATAATCTTGTATCCTCCTTTGTATTTCTTAACGATTTCATTATAATAAAGCTAATGATGAAAAAACAGTAGTCACTTTTTTGTGACTACTGTCTTAGGAGATCTTTCTATGCAAACAAACACACACTGGAACTGTGGATTATCAAGATTAATGGACAGCATTTCAGGGAAATGGAAACTCAATATTATTTGGATTATCTCACAGCATGAGCCCATTCGTTTTAATCAGTTAAAACGTGAAGTAGAGGGGATCACCAAAACCATGCTGACACGCGCTTTAAACGATTTAATAGCCGATGGCCTAGTGCTCAAAACAGACCTACAAACCTTACCTTTTCACACTCAGTACCGTTTAACAGCAAAAGGACAAGAGCTGTTGGAGCTCTTACTCAGGCTCAACAATTGGAGTAAAGATAATATGTAGCTGCCCTCTATGTTAGAAAGCAACAAAATATTGACATTTAGTCTATAAATTTATAGACTGTTACCAGTATTATCTATTACAAGGAGGCCATTTATGAAAACAATCAACGCCACGTTCTTTATTAAAGAGGATAATCGTCAAGATTTCTTGCAGGCGATTCAACCACTGATTGAATCCTCAAGACAAGAAAAAGGAAACCGCAGCTACCAGCTCTATCAAGCTGTGGACAAGCCCAATCAATTTATCATGATTGAACAGTGGGAAAATCAAGAAGCTATCGATAGCCACAACCAAACACCGGTCTTCACCCAATTTTTCGACCAATTGTCTGACTGGTCAGCAGCTGAACCAATTGTGACTGTGTTTGACTAAATGATTCTAAAGGGAGTGGGAATACGAACCAAAACTTTCAATTTTTGGGTTCTTTCCCACTCCCTTTGTAATTCTTTTTCACAGCTGACTCAAACGCTTCGTGACACTAAGCTTACGCATGGTGGCTTTAATCGCCATTTTCTTTTCTAAAAAGTTCGTATTCAGCCGTTTCTTTTCAGCATCACGTGGTAGATAAAGATACAGACATTCACTTCCGACGGCAAACAATTCATCATCAAAATCTTGCTCTAGGAGCTGGGCGACTTTCTCCGAAGGCAGTGTATCATTAGTAAAAACCAGATGAACACGTGAGCTATCATATCCGTCATCAAAAGGATTCTCCTGAGCAGCCATTAGTTGCTCAGGACTTTTGATAATGACGGATAAATCTGCACCGATTTTTTCTAAAATGGTATCGTGAACGAGGTTTTTGACGTCTTTATCGGCTAAATCCGTCTCGCAAACAATATTCCCACTCTGAATATAGATCTCTACGGCCTGCAAGCCTACTGTCTCTAAAATCTCTCTAAGATAAGCCATCTTAGGAATGCGATTTTGCCCTGTCGGTGTAACCCCGCGTAAAAGGATGATTATTTTCTCCATCAGGTCTCCTTACTCTGAAAATGAGGCCATCAATCTGGCATAAGCGGCAACATCTCCCGTAGAGAAATAGTCAAACCAAGCTTCGATGGTTTTATTAGAATACAAACCCAACTTTTCCACAATAAGTTTTGCCCACAAGAGTGAGCCAGCAGAGCTTGCTGTGATAAGATTGCCATCACAAACAGCCACATCGTCTTTATAATTTCTCTGCCCAGTATAATGAGGACTCATTTCTGGGTAAAAAGGAGCATTGCTCGTATGGAAACGTGTATTTAAGGCACTACGGTCAGCCAGCCCCAAGGTAGCACCGCAGATAGCGGCAACCAAGATCCCCTCCTGTAACAACTTGGCCGCAAGGTTCAAAATAGCTGCTTGCTCCTCATCTAGCCAAGTCTCACCGCCAATGAGCACCAAAGCTGCTGTACTCGCAACATCTATATCATCTAGACTTAAATCGGGCACTAGAGTAATGCCGCTGGCTGTCCTAATCGGCGCTTTTGTCCTGCCTACCGTCTTAAAAGAAACTTTGGGCTTTTTCAGCATAGTCTGCAGGCTCAGAGCTTGCATTAGATAGCCATGTTCCCAATCGGCCATAGTATCTTGGACGTACATATAAACGGTTTTCATCATTCCTGCCTCACACACTCCTATTGAATAACTTTTTCCATGTATTTACCTCACGGAGTACCTAAGTATAGTTTTTTGCTTGTCTTCAGCTGTTCTGTTGCGATTGCTTAGGTAGATTTCTCTGTGAAAATCGGCTGTTCGTGTAAGGTTGAGATCATTGGCAAGTTGCTCCATCAATGCAAAAGACTTGGGTTCATCATCGTAGCTTCCCATATGTAAGATCTGAATAGCTTTGCCATCTTTTACTTCTTCAAAGCCTATCTCATCATACAAGTCATTAGGCTTTTTCTTTCTAACAGTCTCAAGCGCCTTGGTAAAATCCTTCTGCCTTATAAAATCAGGTTGTTTAATCATCAGTGTATAGGTCAGTTTGTTTTTATCAAATGCTGACTCATCACCATTTTCCCAAAGTCCCTCCAAAGGATAGACGGTAAAATCCGTCACTTCAGCATCGGACCTATCTTTCATATCTTTCTTATACTGCATCTTGATAGCATAGGCCAGCGCATATAGGGCGGATATCCTATCTGAAAAATCCGCTTCATTGGGATTACCTTTGCCTTTTATCAGGATAAACTGCTGTTTGGGTACTTCTACTACGACCGGTGTCTGCTTGACACCATAAAGAGCTTTTTCCTGTTTTCTCCATTCGTATTTCATGATCTAATCCTCCTGTATTTTGATAGTTCTATTGTACAGGAAGATACTTGACACCATTTGTCAGGTTCTATATTTTTTGGCCATTTTATGAGTCATTTCTCTCATTTGCTTTCGAACATCCTCTGGTTCTAAAACTTCTACCGCATCTCCAAATGAAAGAATATAACGATAAAGGTTGTCATCATTAGGCAGTTCTATCTCAGCATAGAGATTGCCCTCTTTATCTTCTGCAGCATTTTCTGCCATTTCATCGTAGACCCTAAATGCTGCTGTTTTATCAAATTTCATTTTGATTGCTACTGTATCTTCAGTCTTTACTTCCCTTGGCAAAACAATACTGTCGAATTGATCGTTAAAGCGATCCCGACACGTTTCAAAGCCTTTGATACGAGACAGTTTAAAATACCGGAAATCATTTCTGAGCAAACAAAAACCATAGACATACCAATCCCAGCTTTTAAATAAAAGCCTGACGGGTTTGACTTCTCTATAGGTTTCTTCTTTACTGCTGGAAAAATATCGGAATCTCACAATATTTTTATTGATAATAGCTGACTTTATGTCTCTAAATAACTCATCATAGGCTTTATTCCCCTGCCAGCTATCAAAATCAACCTCTATCCAATTGGTGTTTTTCATTTTAAAGAGGGCAGACAGTTTTGTCAGAAGCTCATTCTCATATTCTTTACTTGTTCCCTCCAGACCTTTCAGGGCGATTAAAATCTGCTCTTGTTCTTTCCCAGAGAGCAGTGATTTCCTCAGTACAAAGTCATCAGAAATTTCAATGCCACCACCCTTGCCTTGAGTCGCATAAATCGGAATGCCTGCACTGCTGATAACATCGATATCTCGGTATATGGTCCTGACGGAGACTTCATATTTCTCAGCCAATTCATGAGCCGTTACTTTACCCTTCTCTAGGACGTAGTATAGAATTCTAAACAGTCTATTATTCTTCATGATTCAATCGCTCCTACAAATAGGACAGCACAAGCCTGACAGAGATTATCGAGTTAGGATATTTCTCACTCAACAAATCTTTCAAAACCTTCTGCAAATTTGCTTGGGAAAAATTCCGTAACCTCATATTCTGCGATGGCGTTGACATTGAACGGATCCTCCGCAAGAATAGTATTTAGCTCATTTTCACTTTCAGCATTGCAGAGAATAATCCCTCCTGTCCTTGGATTTTTACGCCCAGACGCAATAAAATCTCCAGATCCATAATACTTATCTAAGAAAGCGACATGGGCTTCCAGATATTTTTCCACATCTTCTAATGGTTTCACATAGTTTAAACTAACGATGTACATACTAATAACCTCCGTTTCGATTAATTTATTTTTATTACTCTCACAACCTAACTTGGCTCTCTAAAAATTTAGATATAACCTCTTCAATCTGTCCCGAGTGAGAAGTAAGCACTTGATGGGCTCCACCTTCAATCCATTCTAATTGAGCTACCTTTATACGCTTGGCTAACTCTCTGGCAGCCCTCTTATTGGGAACATCTTTTGTTCCACATAATACCAAAGTCGGACAAGAGACTGCCGACAATTTTTCTTCTAGATTAACATCTACCATGGAATTCATAAATTCAATCGCCCGATTTTTTGTCAGCCCCAAACCTTTAAAAGTCTGCTCAGGCATGAAATGAAAGATGAAATTTTGTACTTTTATCAGCCATTTGGGTGTCTTATACTGAGCAGAAATTAAGATCAAGCCAGAAACTTTATCCTGATGAGCAGCCGCATAATGTAAGGCCAGTATAGCTCCTAGTGAATGTCCAGACAAAACCAATGGCTCGCTAGTAGCGTGACAGTAATTCTCTAAACCTTCATACAATTGCCTGTAATGTGGATGCTCTTTATCAAACCAATCCCCTAAAGGCAAAATAGAAGATTTTTCTGAAGGAATTTTAGTTGCTATATCTCGCCAGACAGATGGAGAATCGCCTAAACCGTGCAGATAAACATGCTCCATTTCCCTTCCTCCAATTTTTAATTTTTTTGATAATTCTCCATCACTTCCTCAACCTCTGCCAAGGTCACGCCAAATAGTTCTAAGCGTTTGAGGAGTTGCTTACCGTTGGTGTAACCTATTCGCAACTGTTCACCGAGGTACTCACGGCGCTGACGACTGTCAGCTCCCATGAGAAGGCCGAGGCGCATGAGATCGGATTGGGTAATATCAAAATGATTGTCATCATCGTAGCTGCCAAGTACCCCAGACAAAGCTTTTTGCAAGTCCTCGAAAGAGGCATGCTCAACACCGAGCGAGCGCCCCTTGTTTTTTGATTTTGGCACAGCTTCATCACGGTTAAGAAAGGCATGTTTAGCGGTCGGTACAGCCTCCATGATGATTTTGCGGATGCGTTCCCCATTGTAGTCAGGGTCGGTGAAGACGATAACACCTCGTAACTCATTGAGATAAGCGATGCGTTCTAGATCCTCATCGGTAATGGCAGAACCCTTGGTTTCGTAGGTATCAACCTCATAAAAACGGCGCAGATTGGCCGTGTCACTCTTGCCCTCGACGACGAGGACTTCTTGTATTTTAATTTTATTTTCCATCATTTTTATTGTCGCTATGTGCACAAACTGACTAGCGGATAATTAATAAACCTTTTCAAATACTTCACACAGCATAGGTGCTTGTTCGTAAAATTCTTTTCCTATTGCTTGGTATTCCTGATTAAAAAAATCATCATGAACCTTTTTCCAGTAAAAATAACTCCTATCACCTTCCCCCTCATGCCAAGCATGCTCAGGTGAAATCAAATAATAGGGCATAAGGTAGGTCACCTTGGTTTGAGTGACACAGACTGGTTCCTGTGAGCCATTGAGGATAATGTTATAATCACCAACTTGTGGAACATACTCTCCCGCCTCATATAATTCATAAGATGAGGTCGTTGCTGTTTTTATCCCTCTATTGACCAAATCTGCTAGCTCATCTGCCATCTCTTTGGTATTTCCAAAGCTCCACGCCTCATACTTGGTATCTTCTGGTAAATGTAACTTCTTACAGCAACGGGCCCAGTAATCCTTGATCGTGTCAGTCATATAGTCTTTTTCCTTATCTAGCAGTCAATTTCAAAAATACGTAGAGCATTTTCAGTCGTAGCTTCAGCCACTTCTTCGCTCGTTAGCCCTCGTAGTTCGGCAATCTTATCAACGACATAACAAGTATAGGCCGTGCGGTTTTCTCGGCCGCGTTTAGGCACAGGTGCTAGGTAAGGGGCATCGGTTTCCACTAAGATTTTGTCAAGCGGTAAACCAGCTGCTGCTTCTTGCACGTCCAGTGCTTTTTTAAAGGTCACGACACCTGAGAAGGAAATCAACATGCCTAGATCCACGAACTTCTGCGCCATCTCAAGAGACCCTGAGTAGGAATGCATAATGCCACCACATGGACCGACACCTGCTTCCTTGATAACTTCATAGGTATCCTCAAGCGCATCACGAGTATGGACAACAAAAGGCAGGTCATAATCCTTGGACAGCTGGATTTGGCGTTTAAAGACCTCGATCTGAACGTCCTTGGGATCTTCCATCCAGTGGTAATCCAGACCGATTTCACCCAAGGCAATGACCTTAGGATCATGCAGGTGACTGACAATCATATCTTCGACTTCCTGCGTGTAAGAACCAGCCTCAGTCGGATGCCAGCCGATAGTCGAATAGAGTTCAGGAAACTGACGAGACAGCTCTAAGCTCCGCTTAATCGTCGGCTCATCAAAACCAACGATATTCATCCTCGTCACGCCGAGTTCACGCGCTGCTGCAATCTCTTCTGCTTCTTTTCCTGTAAAATTTTCTACGTTTAAATGGGTATGGGTATCAAATATATTCATGCCTTTATTTTATCACAAAGTCCAGATAAAAAGAGCCCAAATCATATTTGAGCTCTGCTATTGTATTCTTTAATTTAGTTCTTGGAATTTACCATCTTTGATCTCGGTGTAACCTTGATCTTTCAAAGCCTGACTGGATTGCTTAAAGCTGATATGATCAACCCTTTTGCCATCAGGTACCTGAACTTGCAAGAGGTCAGCATTGGCATTGATATCAACCTTAGAAAAATCCACTGTTGTGGTTTCAACCATTCGATCGCCTTGATAGTCAACTTTATGCTTAATTCCCTTAACACCGTCCCACTTGTTACCGCCGTGCGCTTCTAAATATTGCTTGGCAGCATCAGCAGAATCCACCTGAATAGCTGCGTAAAGCAGGGTAGTTGTGGTGGTCATTTTCAGCACTTTATCATCTTTATACTCATAGTGATTCCGGACATCCATCTGTCCCGCCTTTACTAATTGAAAATCAGCTGTCTCGCGAGGACTAGTATTCTCAGTCGCTTGTTTGCTGCCGCAAGCCACTAAGACCAGGGCCGCTAAGAAAGCGACTAAGCCGAGGGCTAATTTTTTTAAGGTCATAGGATGAGCTCCAATCTTTATTTAATTCAAAGCTATTATAGGAATCCCGATAAAACTTGTCAAGCGCTTTCATAAAACTTTTGAGGAAAAATCACAAAAAATTAAAAGAGACAGGAGCGCCTACCACTTCAGAGGTGAGGAGGTAGGTCTCTAATTCCCTTTATATTCTTTAGGAAATTGGCTTAAAATCGATTCTAGGAAAAATCCATGTCTAAATTTGTTGTACCATGCGCTATAATAAATCTACATAGCATTATGTGAGTATGTATTTAATAGGGGATAGCCATGAGCCTACAGGTCAGTATTAGAGTATTGAAAGAACTTAAGGAAAAGCTAGTGGGGCTTGCAAAAGAAGAAGGCAAAACAGTTACCCAATAAGCACCGTTCTAGCTGACGAAAAAGGTACAGAGTACAGAGGCTAATAGCAGTCGCATAGAGGAGATACCAACCAAGGGCTGATTTTGAGTGAGAAAGAGCCTACTATACCTCTCAGATTGAGAAAGAAGATGAGCAGATAGCTGAAATTAGCGAAACCAACCAAAAACAGCTATAACTGATCGCTGTACTATGAGAAATGAAACCCTCCTAATCGAAGAAAACCACTCAGGTAGCAGAAGATTTTCGGAAGAAAAAATAAGGCAAATTAGGCTGATTTTTAGCATAAATATACCGATTTTATGAAAAAATGGGCTAAAAATTGAATATCCCAGTTTTCAAATAAAAACAAAAGGTAGTTAAACTCTAAAGGAATCCAGTAAAGACAATGGTTCAACTGCCTTTTATAATTGATTAATTTTTTTTTTCGAAAAATTTAGTTTTTAGGAAAGTCGTCTGTTTGAGGTTCTATTTTTTAACAATCTCATATAGTCGCTTCTTGAAGGAATGAAGTGGGTGATAATCACTTCCTTATTCTCTTCGTCAACGACAAATAAAATGAGATAGTCATCAGAGATAAGAGCCTCAGTCTTAAATTTGTCGTGCAATTTCCTGCCAATTCTATCATCAAAATCAAATCCAGATGGCATAAAAGTTAGGTTGTTCACCTTAGAGCGGATTCTATTCACGACATTCTTAGCTCCAGAAGCACTAACGTTTGAGATGAAGTTGAAGATTTCATCTAACTCGCTAATCGCTTCTTTTGCATATCTGATTTTATAATCCATAACGCTCTACCAAATCTGTATCAGTGTAATAGTCCCCAGATTGAACATCTGAGACCCTTTGATTGATTTCATTTTTCAATTGCATGAACAAAAATTCATTTTCAAGTTCTTCTTCATCTGGCAAGTCTACAGATTTTGTTAGGGCCACATTTTTAAGAAAAAGAGTCATTCCTTTAGCAAGACTATAACCATTCTCTTTTAGGACTTTACTTGCGGAATCCAAAGTATCTGAATCCATTTTAAAAGCTACACTTTTCAAAGATGCTGATTTACTCATAGCATTACCTCCTGTATTTTAAACATGCTATCTATACATGTAATTATACGACTATTATATTAATCTGGCAATTATTTTATGACTAGGGAACACGAAGATATCATTATTTGTGAACCTATTAGCACATTTAGGTCAGATAAAACTTATCATCAAAATCATAAATATGGAAATTCAAATAAATTGTTCTTCATTATCCAGACCTAGTATAAGATAATGAATCGTTTATATCTGTCGCCATTGCGAAACGTATATTTCCTGCGATGCTAAGAACTTAATCTGTTCCCTGTGTATCTAAAAGCTATATATAAAGTATATAGGCTAGTTTTCCTTCCTCCCCCAGTGCCCGTCCTGATAGTAAAAATCAAATATATTAGCAACCTTACCAAGGAAAATCTTTTCTGCTATCAGTGTCAACTATTCTACTTTGTTTAATGTAAAATCCATTTTTGTCTCCTTGATTAATCAAATTTTTTATTTTTTTCAAAGCGTGTTTTTGCCACTTTTGGAAAGGGGGGCGTGAAAAAATTGCTCTTCGATCCAAACTGCTTCATCTGGACTAATTTTCATAGTCACAATTTTTAATCCTTCCTGAAAAAGCTCGTTATCTAAGACTCTGATAAATCGAGCAGACTCTAAAAAGAGCCTTAATATACTTGTTCTTTTGATAAATTTCTTCTAGAAATTCTTCTTTTTCAAATGTTTACCCATTTCGATCTTTTTCTTGTGCTCTATTGAGAACTTCTTCTAAATCATTGATTTTATTATTCATAATTTTCTCCTTCTTTTTTAATTTGATAATAAAAAAAGAGAAGCTCTATTGGCCTCTCTTGTATGGCTCTCCATTTACTAGATTGACGCAGCCGTAGGAGCAAGACTTGTTAGCTACGCCCCCTGCTGGCTTTTTCCGTTTTGGCACAAGGCCAAAACGGAAAATCTAAACGAATGCGATGAATATCGTTCATTTACTTCCAACCTCCAAAGCACCCCCAGACCTTTAGAACTGTGCGGGGGTGGGCTAAAAAGGTCTGGGAGACTTTTTTAATCAGAAAATAAAACTGGCAAAGCAAGTGTCAAAAACGATCTGGGGGAGACCCTTGCAAGTCATCACCTTAGCCAAAACTGTCATTTTTAGGGATGATTTCACTCCCTTATTACTTTTTAGCCAGCTTTGAAAGCCTCAAGCTGACCTGTATAATTAGCCCAGTCTTGAGTCAGGAAATCGTCACTGATATGATAATCTGGTTGAACCTGTTTTTGCGTCAAGAAAGGCTTGACATACTTGTCAACAGCTAACCAGCCATTCCAGCCCAAGTGAATGGTATCCTGCATAAAGTAAGGACGCTCCCCATCCTTAGAAAGGTCAGCAATATGATTAAATCCTTGACTTTGCAGTTGATATTTGATTTTAGCAACAGACTCCTGATACATTTTAGTATCCAGCCCTGTATAATTAGACCATTTCTTATTAACCGGTGGAATGATAAAAAGCACGTCAGTATTCATCTGAGCAAACTGATGGAGCACCAACTGCAAATCATTGAACTCAGGCGACTTAGTATAGTTGAATGTCTTCTGGGCCCCTTTCAAGGCCTTGTAATTTCCCTTAATCCGATTGTTATAGAAATGATTAGAGATCCCAAAGCGGTTGTTGTTCGTTGCCTTGGCCGCTAATTTATCAGCTTTGGCTGACAGAGCCTCGTAAGAGAAATCATCCGGTAATGTAGCAGCCTTCTTGACAATTTTTTCATCATAGTTCAGACTGTTTACAACAAATTGACTATAGAAGTTATCTTCCTTTTTCAATACCTGTTCCCTAAGCTTGAGCTGGGCTCGATCGGATTTGGATAATGTTTGTCCTTTAGCAACTTTTTCTACCATCTTAGACAGAGAGGCCGCTGGATAAAGCCTAAGGAAACGTTTTGCTGCATAGCGATCATAAGGGGTTCCTTTTTGATTCTGCAAAAAGCTCACCAGCTGGTCGTTGCTAAAGAAGCTTTGAAAGGCTGCCGGATTAGCACCATCCTTGACGAACCATTGGGGAGAAATAACATAAACCGCCTGCTTATGGGTCATCTGAGGAATAATTTGCTGCATGCCATAGTACTGAGTTAGAGATGCCGCACCTTTTTGTCCCAAGAGATAGGGAGTATAGCCGCGGTCGTAGGCATCAGCTAAGACGGAAGGGTGCATGGCATCTATCCGTGACCATTCACTGGAACCAAAAAAAGGAACAAAGCGATGTCTAGGGTCACCGAGAGCACGGACTTTCTTGGCCCGACTTTTAAAACTAACCTTAGTCAAAGCGGCTGCATCAGTCTTCTCAGCCTGAAAGGAATGTCCCCGATTAGTCGGATAAAGACCAATTAGGGCAATAACCAAGATAAAGGCACAGATCAGAGGGCCAAAAATTTGCCACAAACGTTTAAGCATTGCGTAACTCCGTTACTCCTTGAACAATCTTATTGGCAGTATTCCAGTCATCACGACCAAATTCTGAAACAGGTACACTGATATCGAAATGATTTTCCAATTCAACAATCAATTCAACAGTCCCCATACTATCGAGCACACCGGCATCGAATAAATCCTCGTCCATCATATCAGACACATCTTCCATGAAAAGATCGTCAATAATTTCAATAACTTCTGCTTTAATATCCATTTTTATTCCCCTTTACTTTTTAATCAGTGGATTATTAAACCACTGGGCATCTAGGAAACCTGAGAAGAGCAGGAAGGAAACCATCACTACATGGAAAGTAATAAAGATCCCTAAAGCTTGCGTCCACTTATTATCAGGCAGAGGCTCCTGCCCCTTCTTCCTTCTTTCCTTATTGATTTTTTTCTTTTTTCGGAACCAGGCATCATTAATAACAAGACCGACACCATGGAAAAGACCGTAAGCGATATAGTACCAAGTCACTCCATGCCAGAAGCCCATTACCAACATATTAACGAGATAGGCTACGCTGGAGGTGACATTGCGATTGTCAAAAACCTTCTTTTGAATTAAGAGCTTAACCAATCGCATGAAAATGAAATCTCGAAACCAAAAAGATAAGCTCATGTGCCAGCGATTCCAAAATTCCTTTAGATCCCTTGAAATGAAGGGCTTATTAAAATTAATTGGGCTCTTAATTCCCATGAGATTGGAGATTGCTAAAGCAAACATAGAATAGCCTGCAAAGTCAAAAAAGAGGTCCAAACCATAGGCATACATAACACCGAGAGTATAACGGTTGAAAATACCGCCCATTTGAAGGGAAGCTTCCTTCATTGGATTGAGTAAGTAGGTCTCATCCAAATAGGCAATGATAAACTTGTAGAGAAAGCCCAGCATAATCCAATAGACAGCCTGCTCCAGCATGTTGAGCAGCTCATCTCGTTCAGGAATATTTTGGTAATCCTCATCAAAACGCTTGAAGCGATCAATTGGGCCACTTGAAAAAGTTGGCATAAAGAGCAAGAAACGCAGGAACTGCCAGAGAGTAAATTCCTTGAGCACTCCGTCTCGCATCTCAATAATCATGCCGACCGCTCGAAAGGTCAGATAGGAAATCCCTAGAAAACCAAAGAGGGAGCCAAAACCATGCGATATAGTCGGTGCTACTTTGACAAAGACCAGCGGCAAAATCGACAGGCCAGTCCACACATAGAAAACTCCAGAACTATTGGCTCGCCCGCGATAAACCTTATAGGAAAAAACCAAGACTGTTTCCCAGATGACATAAAACAAGAGGGAAATCAGCTGATTAAGATCTTTTCCTGTCAGCATCAGGACAATAAAAGCCAGACTGACTAAGGCTTCATAGGGAGCGAAACGTTTCTTGAAGAAGAGGCCAATGAAAATCGGCAAAACCGCCAAAATAATATAGACAAAATACTGGGGATTCCCATAAGCCTCCAACTGAGGCAGAGAGGTCAAAAAGCTGATCATCGCTTATTCACCTCATTCATAAGTCCTTTAATATCAATCTTGCCATTAGGGGTCAGCGGCAGGTCATCACGATAGAGAAATTTGGAGGGCATCATGTAGTCCATCATAATATCCTTGAGATCCTCTTTGATGGCCTTAGTGATATCCAAGGCCTTGTCAAATTGCTCCGCCACTCCGTCTTTGAGAACGATATAGGCCAGAAGATTTTGCACCTTGTGGTCTTTATTGTAGCGCGGAACTGCTACAGCTGAATCAACATACTGAGACTTATTAAGGCTCTGAGCCACATCTTCCAACTCAATACGGAAACCGTTGAACTTGATTTGGAAATCCATCCGACCACCGTAGAGCAAGAGGCCTTCATCAGTCATCTTGCCCAAATCTCCTGTATGGTAGGCTGGCAAACCCTTATAACTAAAGAAAGATTCTGATGTCTTTTCAGGATTGTTGAGATAGCCCTTGGATACGGCAGGGCCTGAAACGATAATTTCACCCTGCTGACCATTAGGCAGCGGATTGCCCGCTTCATCAATGACATAGGTTGGCGAATCCTCCTTGGTATATCCGATTGGCAGGCGCTTGCAGGTTGCCAGCATCTCATCGGTCACAGCAACAGCTGATAAAGCAACGGTTGCTTCGGTTGGGCCATAAGCGTTGACAATACGGGCCTGAGGGAAACGATCTCGCAATTTCTGAGCCGTCTTAACCGTTAATTCTTCCCCATCAAAGTAGAAATGAGTCAGCTGAGGCAGGGTTTGGCTATTAAAATCATCCGACAGCATGGCCATATCAACAAAAGATGGTGTTGAAGTCCAAACCCCAATCGGTAGCTCATTGATCGTTACAAAAAGTTTCTTAAAATCAACAATAATTTCCTTAGGGAGGGCAAAGAGGGTGCCGCCCTTAGCTAGAGTCGGAGCCCAGTACATAACCGATAAGTCAAAGGAATAAGGCGGCTGAGCCAACATCTGCGGATGCTCAGGAATGCTGAACTCTGGATCGCTGATTAGCCAGTTGGTGAAGCTCAAGAGGTTGTCATGTGAGATTTGCACTCCCTTTGGTTTACCAGTCGTCCCTGAAGTAAAAATAATATAGTAGTTATCATCTCCTTGAACAGGATGGGTCAACTGGTAGACTGTTTTTGTCGCAAAAGCGGCTTTAACGTCCGATAGACTTAGTATCGGCGTAGTCACATTAGCCATCGGAAAGGCACCGATAGAAATGATCAGGCTAGGTTTAGCGACTTCTAAGATGGCTTCAATCCGATCTAAAGCTGAGTGCTGATCAACCGGAATATAGGCATGGCCTGACTTACTGAGGGCAAGAAAACTTGCTAACATTTCATACTCTTGACCACCAAAAACCATGACTGGTGATTGAGCAGGTAAAGCCAAAGTATCAAGGTAAGCAGCTAGACTATCAGAGTCAGATTTTAATTCACCATAAGTATGGACTTCTCCCAGAATATTATAAACGGGATAGTCCGCCTGAGACTGAGCAAAAGCTTCAATCGTCTGAATCATATCTTTAATCACAGTAGTCTAACCTCTCTTAAAATTCGTTGTAAATAAAGTTGCCTTGACCGCGGCCTAGATAACTAAAGAAATATAGTAACATCAGAATGATAATAAAATACAAGGCTGTCCGCCACAAGAATCGCCAATAGGCCTTCATGTTTGCTTTCCCTCTCATCTTTGAATTTGCAGATTTAAGCTCCCTCTCAGACCGAGTTACCAACTCCAATCAGAATCAGTCTTAAGTCTTCCCTCTGCAATATTTAGTCTCTTTATTTTACCATATTATTACAGAACGGAGATAGGTAACCGTTTTCAGGTTAAGCAAATTCCTGAAATCTCATTTTTGAAATAGGAAGAAGACTAGAATTTAGCCAAGAAAAAATCAGCTCCCTCGAGTAAGAGCTGATCTTGTGTTTGATGTCATTATGCAGACAAGACTTTACGTCCTTTGCGGCGACGTGCTGCAAGAACACGACGGCCGTTCTTAGTTGCCATACGATGACGGAATCCGTGTTTACGTTGACGACGGATCTTACTTGGTTGGTAAGTACGTTTCACCTGGAATACCTCCTCATAGATTTTCGTATTCGTTTAGCCGGCTATTATTATGATCAGTTACTAAACATACTTATTCATTTTATCCTAAGGCTAAGCACTTGTCAAGATTGCTCCCTCCTTTTTTCTGCTAATTTGCGATTAATCTTTTCCAAACGTCGGGTCAATATAAAATAAACGACTCCCCATATCAATAGATAGGTAAGAATAACATTAGCTAATAGTGTTAGTGATAAAAGGTGCCAGCCATAATGATTTAGACCATTCATCAAGACAACTGAACTGTAAACTAAACAAAAATGTAAAAGTAATCTAAAAACAAAAGAGGGCCTCTCTAACTCAAAAATCATGGAGAATAGGCCAATCAGCCCACTAATCCAGACGACATTTGTGATTTGCAAGACAGTCTGATCCTCTGCCCCATTTAACCAAAGGGTAGCTATGAAACTCAAGCTGCCAAAACCAATCCCCAGCAAAAAGTAAATGATGCCCTTCCGAATTGCTATCGTCATTTCTTCACCTCACAAACCCAAACGTTTTTCTAAATTGCTTAAGTAACGCCGGCTGATATCCAGCTTACGTTGGCCTGTCAAAATTGCCAGCATATTTCCTGAAAAGCTGGCTTCCAGAGCCTCTAAATGGTTGATATTGAGCAGTGCATGCTTAGACACCTGCACAAAGTCAGGATTGTTCAGTCTCTCCGCAAATTTATAGAGACGATCATTGGTCAAAAAGCGACCCTTGCACGCTTCCAAAATTAAATGACTGCCTTCAACATCTACATAAATTAGGTCTTCAACTTTAAGCATCTCAATCCGATCACTAGTCTTGATGGGAAGAACCGTCACATCTTCCCGACCATAACTTGACAGATAATCCAGCACGTCCTGAACTTCTTTTGATTTTTCCTGACTTTGAACCAAAACTCGAACCTCATTCGGTTCTAAAGCTTTAATTTTCTCAAAGCGATAGTGCATGCTCTATCTCCTATTTTTTTCTTTCTATCTTAACTTTTTAGAGCTAGTTATGCAATCATCAATTGACCGAAAGGATAGCAAAACAAATCAAAAGAAAGTAAAGGTTGCCGAAAAAAAGGAAAATTCTTTCAAAAAGTCCAAAATATTTTTTCAAAAAAGGAAGAATCAGAGCGGCTACTAAACCGTAGAGGCCTAATTCAACCAGAACTTTTAAACAATTCGCAAGCTGATAAAAATTGTGTTTTAAAGGGAGGAAAGCATCTTCAAAATTCAAGAGCACTAGGGCCAAGGCTGTAAATTGAAAAATGGCAAACAAGAGATGCAAGCGGCCTTCGAATGTCCTTTCCTGCCCTTCTATGTCTGTTGGAAAAACGGCGACTCCTAAGGTTCCAAGCAAAGCTAGGCAAAGTAAAACAATAGCTTTTTCCTTAAAATCAAATTGATAAGTCCAAAATCCTAAGGCTAAAGCTAAGGAAATGTTCCGCAAAGCCGACAACAGACCGGCCAGCTGAAAATAATTCTTATGATCGCCAATCCCATAATCACTGACTGCCTGAGAAATCGGATGATAGACTCCTCTGTTCTTGATATGCAATACTGTTAACAAATAATAATAGACTAGAATACAGATGATAGCTAGGACAGCAAAAATATCAGTTAGCATAGTTTTAATCTCCTTTAAATCCTTTTTTAGCTGAGGATCGCTTCTTAGATTTTTTTAGCTTTTCTTGCAAAAACACTCATGCCCAGCAAAAGCAAGCCAGCTAAGAAACTCAAGCCAAGGACCAAGAACTCTTGACTGAGGCTGGTCAGTTTCTCCCATTTTAGGCCAATCCCCAAGTATTCCTGAACACTTAGCCCAGGCCGATGCCAACTCACCACTTGATCACCAATCAGAATATGACGATAAGCAGAGGCGACATAGGTCCAAGGGGTATATTTCATCAGAGTTTGAGCAGAATCTGGCAGAGTTCCGATTGGGACATAAACGCCGACCAAAAAACCTGAGGCTGTTCCGATGATCACCCCCAATCGCTCCACAACCTCTGAAGTCTTAATAAATTGCACGACTGCTAAACCGATCACCGCACTCATCACACTGCTAGCAACCATAAGGGCAAACAGTTTCAATCCTTGCTCCAAAGAAACAAAATCCAAATTATCCTGCCAGCTAAAATAGACAGCCATCAGCAAATAGACCAAAACCTGCATAATCACGCCAATAACCGTGCTGGAGATAACATAACCGAGATTTAACTGAAAAAATGTCGTGTCTGTCAAAAGAAAATCGTCTAACTTATGACTTTCCCAATCACGCACTAGGCGAGTAATACCAGTCCAAACAGTCGTCACAGAAGCTACTGCCAAGGTACCGCCCATAATCCATTGATCCAGCATTTTCTCAGGGTGGCTAGTGCCAGACCAAGCATCCTGCATGTTTTTTTGCAAAAAGATGAGATAAAGACCAAAGGCAATCCAGGCTCCCATGAGGGAGAAAAAAACGGTCACCTTATTGTGAAAATAGAGTCGTAAGTTCCTTTTTGCCATTGTAATCATAGGTACGCTCCTTTTTAGTTCTTAAATTCTGTTCCTGCGACAGCCATAAAGACATCATTGATGTCTCCTTTTTGAAAATCAAAATCAAGGATATGATTTTGATGATTGACTAGAAAATCCAAGGCTTGTGGCATAGTCAAATCTTCAAACAGCAACCAACCATCGGCTTTTTCTTCATAGGTTAGTCCCGAGAATTCCGCCTGATCGGCCTTAATCAAGAGACGATTTTTGGCATATCGATCCTTGAGTTCTTGAGCAGAGCCTTGGACCAGAACACGACCATGGTCAATAATATAGGCCATATCAGCATTTTCGGCTTCTTCCAAGTAGTGAGTGGTCAAAAAGATAGTCAACCCTTCTTCTCTTTTCAGCTGATGCAGCAGATCCCAGATAGCCTTGCGGCTTTGGAGATCCAAACCCGTTGTCGGTTCGTCTAAGAAAAGCAGATCTGGCTTAGTCAAAAGAGCTCTAGCGATATCCACTCGACGCCGTTGACCACCTGACAAAGTACCATATTCCTGTTTGAGAAGATCCTCAATCGAAAGCATCTCGATCAAGTCTTCAATCCAAGCCTTGTCAATTTGGCGATAAAGACCTGCTCGACTCTCCAAATTTGCCTGAACGCTCAATTCCTCATCAAGAACACTTTCCTGAAAAACCATGCCAATCTTGAGATTCGGTGCTAATTTGACCTGACCTGAACTGGCTGCCAAAAGCCCTGTCAAAATCTTAATCGTGGTTGATTTCCCAGCCCCATTGGTCCCAATATAGGCGAGCAATTGTCCCTTATCTACCTGAATATTGAGGTTTTCCAGAACGGCCTTCTCACCGTAGACCTTCGTTAAATTTTTCGTTTCAATGAGCATCTGATCACCCGCTTTCCTTTCATTGGCCTAATTTTATCAAAGGAAAAACAGTTTGTGTTCACAATTTAGCCAAGCGGTCAAAATTCATAGGTAAGCGGAGAAAAAATACCCTGAACATTAGAATTTTTATCTAGATTTTACAATACCTATCATCTTCTTGATATGGTGTTCCCAATAGATAAAAGCTCGAAGCCTTAGTAGCCATCAGCCGAACTGGTCGTTTTATTGTTTGGTACTCCGTTAAAAACTAACTGGGTTGAAGCCATAACAAAACGAGTCTGGACTCTTGTCCCAGACTCGTTAGTATTGTTCTAGCTTACCAGATTGACACAGTGATGGGGAGTAAGGCTTGTCGGGTAAACCAAGAAGTCTTACCTCGAACCACTGCCGATTGTTTTTTGTAACTGGGCGCTTCTTAGTTTTTAAGCGTCTGGGACAAACAGCCATGATAGCTTAGCCCTCACCCACAAAGTATTGTTCTCTGAAGATTACGTATAAAAAGTTCAGACTCGTTAACATTGTTCTAGATTTACTAGATTGACGCAGTGGTTGATTGATGGTCCTTATCCCTTTCGTAGCAAGGGATAGCAGCCAACCTAATCAACTGTGCGGAGGTGGGATTGAAATGCTCCAGTGGACTTTGGCAGTCTGGGGATAAACTGCCAAAACCTGCCATCTAAAAATAGAAAAGTGGCAGAGATCTGAACCCTAAAATAAGAGAGCGAGGAAAATCCAAATCGTGATTTTATCACGATTTACTGATTGAGTCCCACTCTCTATTAGTTTAATCGTCTCGACTAGGAACAACAACCACATAGCGCTTAGGGTCGTGTCCCTCTGAATAACTGTCGACGTCAGGAATTTTGGCAATTGTTTTATGGATAATCTTACGTTCATCGTTGGACATACTGTCCATATGATAAGCCTGACCGCTGTCTGAAACACGCTCAGCAATCTTATGGGCAAAATCAATCAAGGTCTCCATGCGACGTTCGACATAATCATGAACATTAACTGTCACTGAGAAGGAACGAGAATAATGGTCATGTAAGAAGTTTTGAGCTAAAATTTGCAGGGATTTAAGCACTTTACCATGGTAACCGATGACTCGTCCAGCCTCCGGTGCTTCAACCTGAATGGTGATTTGACGGCCGGATTGATTAGTTGTTAAACCAGCCTCCACATCCATTTCGTAGATAATATTTTCAAGATAGGTTGTCACAGCTTCAGCGGCTTCACCAATATCCTTGTCGGCCTTAGTTTCAGTCTGATTAGACTCACTCGTAGCGTTAGTAAAACGACGCGGCTCCGGTTCTGAATCCTCAGCTACTGACTGTGCTGAATCCTCTTGGACAACCACGTCATCCGCCACAGGGCCAGCTGCTCTTTGATTAACCGACTTCTGTGAATTTTCAGGAGAAAGCTCAGTTGAATCAGCAGCTTGACTATCCTCAGCTTCTAGCTCATCTTCCCAATCAAGGCCTTCCTTGTCCAGTTCTTCCTTCTTACGTCGATACTCTTCAACAATTTCATCGGGAAGTAAATCGCTAAGAACAGAAGTTATGGAACGTCTAGCATCCAGCATTTCAGATTTGGCTTTATCATTAACGATTTGCCCACGATTTTCCAAATACTTGATAATGCTCGTCACCTTGCGGGACTCTGCTGCCTCTTGTTTGAGAGCTTCCTCGGAGGCTTCCCGTTTACTCAAGGCTTTTGGTAAATTCCGAACGATCTCTTGATCGGCTTGAGAAACAGTCGTGCGGCTGATGACTTCTACATCAACTTTGGCTGGTTTCTTACCAAAACCGAAAAAACCTTTTTTACCGCGCGAGAGAACGCGGATAGAAGCCTTGGTTCTAGTGATACCTAAATCACTAAGACCTGCCTGAATTGCTTCTTCAACAGTATTACCTGTGAATACTACCATAATATCTATACTCCTTCGCTAACAGAAAATTTGCGCCTTTTTCTGATGCGTCTACTTACGTTTTTTTCGCGCTCTTTTTTTGGCTCGACGAATTTTTGCTTCCCTTTCCTTTTCTTGTGCCTCCTTACGTTCCCGCTCAGCAATAATCTTAAAGGGATTGTGGAAAATCAAAAGCTGAGCTACCTGAAATGCATTACCAATTGCCCAGTAGAGAGCAATCCCACTTGTGAAGCGAGTCCCAATCCACAAAATAAAGAGAGGCATAATAATGCTAGTAGCTGTCATAAAGGCATTCTTTTCCTTAGCCGCCTTGTTGCTGAGCCACATAGACAGATAGGTAAAAATAGCTGCCAGAATCGGCAAAATATAGGTACCGTCATTTTCACCTAAATTCCAGAATAGGAAATTTCCTTGACTCAAGGCAGGTACCCGAATCAAAGCCTGATAAAGAGCCATCATCACTGGAAATTGGATGACTAAAGGCAATAAAGCTGCCCATTGGTTCACGCCATTTTCTTTGTAGAGTTCTTGCGTTTTTATGGCCTGCATATTGCGGTCGTCAGCGTATTCTTTCTGAATCCGTTTCAGCTCAGGCTGAAGCTCTTGAATTTCTTGGCTAGATTTAATCTGACGATTATAAAGAGGAATCAGGGCTAAACGAACAATTAGGGTAAAAAGAATGATCCCAATCCCGACCGAACCACCAAAGGATAGCCACTGAATAGCACGACCAAAACCGTAAACCAACTGATCCCAACCTGTCGATGAACTGTTAACTGGATTGCGACGAGCACAGGCAGACAAGACAATCAAAGCTGCTAGGACTAGACCACTTAACTTAACTTTTTTTTTCACAAAATATTCCTTTCAACACAAATCTATTAAATCATCAGGAGCTCACCAATAGGCAATACTCAATCTTGATAGACACCAGCTAGACTGAGAACATGTTTTAAATTCTGTCTCACTGCCTGATAGTCCATATCTTCAACGCCTTTTCGAGCAATAATAACAAAGTCATCGTTGCTTAAATGCGGAGCCAATTCCATCAAAACATGTCTCATCTTCCGTTTGATCCGATTGCGGATAACGGCATTGCCAAGCTTTTTACTGACCGACAGGCCAACTCTAAAATGCTTCTGTGACTTTTCTAAACTATAAACGACAAATTTCCTATTGGCGACACTCTTGCCTCGCCTAAAAATAGCTTGAAAATCTAAGTTTTTTTTAACACGATAGGTCTTCTTCAAGGCAGTCTCCAAACACTCTAAATTACCCCTTATTATACCATAAAAGAGCCAAAAGCCAAAAATACCCTAGATTCAACACGATCTATCTAACCTCTCAGACGCTTCCCTTTGCCAAGCTACATTTTATCACTAGTTAGCTATAAATACCAGACCAATTGAGTTCTAAGTATTAAATCAGCCCCAAAAGTATTCAGGTGAAAGATTGACTGTTATACGATAGAAATTAAATGTTATACAATTAAAGTTCGGATTTTAACTTGTTAGTTTCTGTTTTCTGTGTATAATAAGACCTAAAAGCGTTTCTAAGCGAACTTTTTGGCAGCTATCTTTTACAGCATTTAAATGCAAGCACAGCTGCCTTCTTTCTACATTGCCTATATGGCCATCATTAATTAGTAAGGAGTTTCCACATGCCTCAACACTATCTAAGAAAAAGTGCCCTGCTACTCTCACTGGTCACAGCTGGACTAGTTGCCAACCGAGTCACAGCCGATGAACAGCTTCCTCAATCCCAGTCCCAAACTCAAAACCAAGTAGCAAGCGCCAGTGGCGTTAGCAGTCAACAAGTTGCAACCAGTCAAGACCAAAGTCAGAGCTATGCTAATGCCCAAGCCCCTGCTGGCCAAGTATCAAATAGCCAAGAGCAGCCGATCAATCAAAACCCAACTCCGCAAACTGCCGATCAAGAAAAGGCTGATGATACTAAACCAATTGAAGGTGAAAAAGTAGATGTCCAAATCCTTTCAACTACCGATCTCCACACCAATCTGGTTAACTACGATTACTATCAAGACAAGAATGCCCAAAATATCGGTCTAGCCAAGACCGCCCTTCTCATTGATCAGGCTGAAAAGGAAAATCCTAACTCTGTCTTGGTTGATAACGGTGATACCATTCAAGGCACCCCACTGAGAACTTACGAAGCACTCATCAATCCTGTTAAGCAAGGTCAACAGCATCCTATGTACAAGGCTTTTACGACCTTGCATTATGATGCCGCTTCTTTGGGAAACCATGAATTCAATTATGGTTTAGACTACCTCAATCGCGTTGTTGATTCAGCAGGTCTACCAATCGTCAATGCCAATGTCATTGATGCGAGAACTGGCAAACACTATTTCAATCCCTACATTATTATTCCCAAAACTTTTACCGATATTAACGGCCGGCAAGTCACCATCAATGTTGGTATCACAGGTATCGTTCCACCTCAAATTATGAATTGGGATAAGGCTAATTTAGAGGGCAAGGTCAAAACCATCGATGCCGTTCAAGCTGTCGAGGCTGTCGCTCCCGAGATGCGAGCTAAGGGAGCTGACATTGTTTTGGTCATGTCCCATTCAGGTATTGGTAACGACCACTATGATATTGGTGAAGAAAATGTTGGCTATCAAATTGCCAGTGCTAAGGGAATCGATGCAGTTGTCACCGGTCATGCCCATGCTGAATTTCCATCGGGGAATGGTACAGGAGTCTACGAAAAAATTCCTGGTGTCGATGGTTTTAACGGCAAAATCAACGGTATCCCTGTTACCATGGGCGGAAAATATGGCGATCATCTAGGCGTTATCAAGCTCAACCTGCTCTTCCAAGGGGGCAAATGGAAGGTTGAGCAGAGTCACGCTGAAATTCGCAAGATTGACAGCAATTCTGACCAGGCTGATGAAAGAATTTTAAACCTAGCCAAACCTGATCACGAAGCCACTATCGATTATGTCCGTGAACAAGTAGGAACAACAACAGCTCCAATCAATAGCTATTTTGCCCTAGTAGCAGACGACCCTTCCGTTCAAATCGTCAATAATGCTCAACGCTGGTATCTGAAGGAGCAACTGGCAGGAACACCAGAAGCCAGCCTACCCCTTCTCTCAGCAGCTGCTCCTTTTAAAGCCGGCGCTCGCAATGATGCTTCTTCCTATACTGATATTCCTGCCGGTCCAATCGCTATTAAAAATGTTGCAGACCTTTATCTCTACGACAATGTTACAGCCGTTCTCAAAGTTACTGGTAAAGATCTGCGGGAATGGCTGGAAATGTCAGCTGGCCAGTTTAACCAGATCGACCCTAGCAAGACAGGACCTCAACAACTGATTAATACCGACTATCGTACTTATAATTTTGATGTCATCGATGGCATCAACTACACATTCGATGTCACGCAGCCTAATAAATATGACATTGATGGCAACCTCGTCAATCCAGACGCTCATCGTGTCCGGGACTTAACCTACATGGGACAGCCTGTTGCTGATAACCAAGAATTTATGGTGGCAACCAACAACTATCGGGCAAGCGGGAACTTCCCAGGTGTGAGAAATGCTAGCGAAAACCGACTGCTCAACTTAGAAAACCGCCAGATTCTCATCAATTACATTACGGCTGAAAAAATTATCAACCCCACTGCCGACAACAATTGGCGTTTTGCCGATACCATCAAGGGACTGGATGTTCACTTCCGCACAGCCGAGCGGGCGAAAAATCTCCTTAATCAGAAGACAACCATTCAGTTTGTTGCAGCCGATCCTAGTCAGAATGGCTTTGGCGACTTTAAGTACATCTATACCGAAGCCACTGATCCAAGCCGTCCAACAACTCCAGCAGATCCACAAGCCAAGGAACAAGAGCAGACCGCTAAACCAGCCTTGTCGCTCCAAAAACGTCAAGCTATCTTACAAATGGTAACCAGCAACTACCAAAACCTGCAAAGTCAGACAGCAGCCCCAACAGGCTCCAAGACCAGCAAGCAGGCTGAATTACCAAAAACAAATGGGCAATCTAGCTGGAGCCTGAGCCTAGTCGGTCTCCTTATCAGCATATTTGCGGCTAATCTTTTGCCTAAATCTAAACGCCACTGATAGAACAATTCCCCAGTTAATTTAAAAGCTCCCACTAGTACATTTTACTAGTAGGAGCTTTTTTCTGATGGTCAGCAATCATCATTTATCACTCATTAAAGTTTTCTTAGCTTCTTCAATCTGCCAGCGTACCTGATCAAAGCCTGTTCCACCCAGTGAATTACGGCGCTCAACGACAGTCCTCGATTGCAGGGCAGTATAGATGTCTCCCTCAATCAGATCAGAGATCTCTTGATAGCGCTCCAAGGGTACGTCTTGAAGGTAGTGACCATTCTTGGTGCATTCTAAAACCAGCTTACCAACAATTTCGTGAGCCTGACGGAAAGGAAGACCCCTGACAGCTAGATAGTCTGCTAGTTCTGTTGCATTGGAGAAATCTTTTTCGGTCGATTCCGCCATGTGGCGGTCGTTGACCGTCATACTGGACAACATTCCCGCCAAGATATCAATAGCCACCGTGATGGTTTCCGCTGTATCAAACATACCTTCCTTATCCTCTTGCAGGTCCTTATTGTAGGCGAGAGGCAGGGATTTCATAACCGTCAGCAGGCCAGTCAAATTGCCATAAACTCGGCCTGTTTTCCCACGAATGAGTTCAGCCATGTCAGGATTTTTCTTCTGCGGCATGATAGAAGAGCCTGTGGAAAAGGTATCAGATAAGGTGACGAACTGGTACTCGTTAGAACACCAATTAATGATCTCTTCACAAATGCGGCTCATGTGCACCATGAGGATACTGGCATTGGCCAAAAATTCCAAAATAAAGTCTCGATCAGACACCGCATCCAGAGAATTGCTATAGGGAGCATCAAAGCCCATCAAATCGCTGGTCAGTTGGCGATCAATAGGGAAGGTTGTCCCAGCCAGAGCTGCAGCTCCCAAGGGCGAAAGATTGGTGTGCTTTTGGTTAAAGGTAAACCGCTCACTATCTCTGGTAAACATGCTGTAGTAGGCCATGAGGTGATGACCAAAGGAAATCGGCTGGGCATGCTGCAGATGGGTGTAGCCCGGCATAATAGTATCAACATGCTTATCAGCCAAATCAACCAAGGTTTGTCGCAAATGATGCAGTTTATCCAGCACTTCAACTAATTTAGCCTTGAGATAGAGGTGCATATCGGTCGCCACTTGGTCATTACGTGAACGAGCCGTATGGAGCTTTCCAGCTACTGGTCCAATTTTCTGAGTCAAAAGTGACTCCAGATTCATGTGGATATCTTCATTAGCGATATCAAATTCTAGCTGACCAGCATAGAAGTCCTGCAAGAGTTCCTCAAGACCTGTTTTGATTTGGCTAGCTTCTTCAGGACTGATGATGCCTGTTTGCCCCAGCATGGTCACATGAGCAATGGAACCCTTTAAGTCAAATTCTGCCATCTTTTGGTCAAAAGAAATAGAAGCACCGAATTCCTCGACCCATTTTTCTAGACCTGCTTCAAAACGGCCACCCCAGAGTTTATGATTTTCTGCCATAGTATTACCAGATTCGCTTAGCTAGCGAACATTCCCTTTCTTTAATGTTACAACATCCATTATAAAAACAAAGACGTCTATCCAGTGAGTTTAACCAGTCTCCTTACACCCCTTATACTCAAAGAAAATCTTCAGGCAAGGTGAATCCTTAGTTAAATTCGCTATTGCTAGATTTAACACGAGGTTGAGACAGACAACCATGATGGCTTAACCCTCACCCACAACGTATTGTAATCCCTGAAAATGACGTATAAAAATCACACTTCTTTTGTATTACTCTAGATTTACCAGATTGACGCAGGGACTGACTGATCTTCCTCTTGGCTGCAGGCCAAAACGGAAAGTCTCGCTATCTGTGTGGGAGAGAGAAAAACGAAACGATTTCTTTAATAACATACTTCTTTTCCACTTTTTAAAGCTCTTACTAACGCGCCTATCGCAACAAGGTACAGGTGATTCAAAAGTACGCAAGCTGAAGAAAGTACAAAGGATAGTTTAAAAAACCTATCAAAATAGAGTCTGACGCTGAGTCATTATTAACTTAAAACCTAAAGGAAAATTGATCTATTTTCACAAAAACGTAAATGTGTTCAGTTCTCAATGCCCCATCGCTTTGATTTTAAAAAGGTATTACCATCATATCAAAAAAACTAGCCTATGTCATAGCTAGTTTTGATGGCCTCACAGGACTTGTCCCTAAAAGAAGAAAAATTCTTTCTTTCGGGCCCGGCAGTCGCCTCACAGAACGGCTTCATCGGGCATTAAATTAAAGAAAAGAGGTCCAGATGGGGCTCTCTGACCCCTTTTATCTGAAGATTTTCCTTTATCTTGGGCTCTGCCACCCATCTCTCACATTAACATTATTTGTTATTAACTTGTGAGTTGACTTGAGTTGGCAACCCCCAAAGTTTAATGAATCCTACAGCCGCATCTTGGTCAAAACTGTCTGCTGTGGTGTAGGTTGCCAAGTTTTCATCGTAAAGAGAATTTGGTGACTTCCGTGCTACAACTTTAGCTGAACCCTTGTAGAGTTTAACCTTGGCTGTACCATTAACAACCTTTTGAGTTTCTTTGATGTAAGCCAAGATACTCTCCGTTGCTGGACTGAACCAAAGGGCATTATAAATCAAATTAGATAATTCATTTTCAAGAATGGGTTTAAAGTGAGAGACTTCCCGAACCAGCGTCAAATCTTCAATTTCTTTATGGGCGGTCAAAAGTGTAATAGCACCAGGGCATTCGTAGATTTCCCGAGACTTGATTCCAACCAATCTGTTTTCTACATGGTCAATCCGACCGACACCATGCTTCCCAGCCAAATCATTTAATTTTTGAATTAAATCTGCTAATTTCATTTCTTGACCATCGATAGCCACGGGTTTACCAGCTTTAAATTCAATATCAACAAATTCAGGCGTATCAGGAGCCTCTTCAACAGAATTGGTGATGCCAAAGGCTTCTTCAGGAGCTTGATTCCATGGATTTTCAAGAACACCACATTCGTTGGCACGTCCCCACAGGTTTTGGTCAACTGAATAGGGATTGTCAAGATCGGCAGGAACTGGCACGCCATTCTTCTTAGCGTATTCAATTTCTTCCTCCCTAGACCACTTCCACTCCCGAACTGGAGCAATAACCTTCAATTCTGGATCAAGAGCTGCAATAGCCACTTCAAACCGAACTTGGTCATTCCCCTTACCAGTACAACCGTGAGCAATGGTGGTTGCTCCTGTTTTGTGAGCAATCTCAACCAATTTTTTAGAGATTACTGGACGGCTGAGTGCTGATACCAAAGGATACTTTTGTTCATAGTAAGCATGAGCCTGCAAAGCTGGCAAAACATATTCCTCAGCAAATTCATCTTTAACATCAAGGACGTAAGACTCAACAGCTCCAACACTCAGTGCCTTATCATGGATGAATTCCAAATCTTTACCTTCACCGACATCCATGCAGACAGCAACAACATCGTAATCTTTTTTCAACCAGGTAATTGCAACGGAGGTATCAAGACCTCCTGAGTAAGCTAGAATGACTTTTTCTTTTGACATAATTATTTCTCTTTTCTTCTTTTTTAGGCTGTTTCTTGTATATCTCAACCTTACGAAAGTCATTATATGGTATTTTTATTCATGTGTCAAGTGATTTTTGTATTTTTTCCCGATTTTTTATAATTTTTTTGTTTTTTATTCATATTTTAGTTGAATATACAGAAAATTATTCATTTGGTGACTAGTCCCTGGTAAATTCAAACATAGCTTCAAAACGACTATCAGTCTCCCCTATCACTACACAGCATCATCAAGCTACGTCAGGTGCTTGTTATCAGGCCCCTGCACTTGATAGCACTAATCACTATAGTAATTGACCGTCGCCTCACCCACTAATTGAGCCAGTGAGGCTGACTAAACACTATATCTCAAAGCTCTTAGACCATGCAAAAAGAAAATTAGGGAGACTGCTGCTGGTGACCAAGTATTTAGAAGATTTTATATTTTTAGCAGCCGTAGTGTAAGCAATCAAAACACCAACAGCAAGGTCTGTTATTTTACAGCATAACAGTATAGTAGACTAACAATTCGACTATACGAAGATAGGATTGAAATGCTCCAGTAGACTTTGGTAGTCTGGGGATAGACTGCCAAAGCCTGCCATCTAAAAATAGAAAAGCAACAGAGCCTTGAGCCTTAAAATGGGAGAGCGAAGAAAACCGAAATCACCATTCACAACGATTTACCGCTTTTTATCTCACTTTTGACCTGTGCAGGAATCAGACGTCTTGGCCTAACTAACAAAATTATCCTCCCAATCATAGCAACTATTTTCTCTAAAACAGCTAAATCGAATCCAGATATGTTTTAGGTGCCACCTATAGCTCACACGATTTTGCGACTGTGGAGTCAGCATTCCTGATGGCCTGTTCCAACCTAAATCATTCCATTTCCGCTATGCTGCTAGAAATTAAAGAATATTAAACATAAAAAAAGAACCCGCCGTCGCGGGTCCCTTTCCATTTCACAGTATATTGGGAGAGAGATGAGAAATGGGTTTCGAATAAATAAGAAGTTCGGGATAAGTTTGCGTCTGTCTTCTATCAGCATAAATATTGGGAGAGAGAAACTGATAGAAAACTTCATCCCTACGCTGATTAGTATATCTCAAATCAAAGATTTTTAAACCAAAATATCTTGAATTGTCGTTTTTTTATCTTGAAATGTCAAAATTTCTCTTGAAATGCACTTTTTTATCCCAAACGGTTCTTTCTCATCATAGAATGAGAGCCTAACTTAATGGATTAAAATTAAATTTTTTCTATGTAAATGACCAATTAACCATCTAGTTTTTCAATCTTCTCCAGCAAAATAAAAAAGAGTCTGGAACAAAAGTCCAAACTCGTTAGCATTATTCTAAATTTACCAAATTGACGCAGTGGTTAGGAGTAAGACTTGTTGGCTGTGCCGGCTTAGTCTTACCCCTGCACAGTTCATTAGGTGCTTTAGCACCAATGAACCACTGCTGATTGGCAGTCCTTATCTCGGGGCGTATTCCTATTTTCAGGCGCCCCCTTAAACAGTTTCCTGTCTTGCCTCCCACTCCCGCATAAGAGCCTTCATTTTCAAGCGGGAAACTGGACAAGCATCTCCGTTCTCAAAGAAAACGAGAAGTTCAGCCTTATCTACTCGGCTAATATTATCCAAATTGATCAGGAAGGACCGATGGCAAGAAAAGAGCCCTGAATTGACCTCAGCAATCTCTGAAAGACTGCCATAAAATTCTAAACGTTCATTTTTTGTAATTAACATGACTTTATGGGGCGTTGGCGAAGTCGCAAAATAATAGATATCCTTGAAAGGAAGCTGTACACGCGCCTGAGCCGATTCAAAGGTAAAAACCTCATCCACTTCTTCCGAGCGATGCATATTATTAGCCGTATAGGCAATAACTTCACGCAGGTCGGTCTTAAACTGCTCATCCGGAGCTGTTTTATCAATAAAATCTAAGGCAGAAACTTTATACTTAAAACTAATCGGAGCGAATTCTGAATGAGTAGTCACAAAAACAATAACAGCCGCAGGATCAATCCGACGGATATCCGCCGCTGCCTCTAGACCTTTCTTTTCTTCCCCCTTAATTTCAATATCCAAAAGGAAAAGCTGGTGATTCCCCTTTTCAACAATAGCATCCAACAGATTTTGTGACTTGGAAAAAACTTCAAACTGACGAGCTGAAATTCCTTCTTCCCGCAATATCTCCGTTACCAAGGTTTTAATCCGCGTTTGCTGGATTAAATTATCTTCCAAAATAAATATATTCATAAACTCCCACCATTTCTAACAACTCTTTGACTAATTATATTATTTCACACTTAAAATAACAAAAATTATCTTCATTTTAAAATAAAAACCCTCCGAATACTCGGGGGGATCACATTCAGTGAACAGCATGTTCTTATGGTTGGCTCAGTTATTAGAAGCAGCTCCAGAGCCTTGAGAATATCTCTCCCCCATTCTCAAGGCAGATCTTCTCCTCATGGCCAACTTTAACAGCAAGCAAACTTATCACTAATTCCTATCCAGTATATCACAACCTCCCTGTAACAGAAAGTAAAAGGATTGTAAATTTTTCAACAGTTAAATCTCTAAATCTAAGGCTCTTTGAAGCTCTTCTTATAGAACACTTAGATGCGAAAAAATTTTATGATATCAACTGTATATTAAAAATGAAACTTAATGTGAGAACGAAATCCTGCTTCATCTTTCTCAGACCAAATTCCAGTGTTCAAGCACCTAAAACCTAGCCTGAGACTTTAGCAATTAACAACTAATTGATAACAGTCAACAAATAAAAAGACCAGCCTAAGCCAGTCCTGTTATTATTCTTAACTCAAATTCTGCAACATTTGATCAATATGCTGGATCGATTTTTCCTTACCCAAGAGGTAAATGGTATCTGGCAATTCTGGACCGTGCATTTCACCAGAAACAGCAATCCGAATTGGCATGAAGAGATTTTTACCCTTGATGCCAGTTTCCTTTTGGACAGCCTTGATTTGCGGGAAGATATTTTCTGCTTGGAAATCCTCATCAGACATGGCTTCCAGCTTAGCCTTGAAGGCTGTAAGGACAGTTGGAACGCTTTCACCCGCCATAAAATCCTTTTCTTCCTGAGTTAATTCTGGAAAGTCTTCAAAGAAGAGGTCAGTTAAAGGGATAATTTCATCAGCTGACTTCATTTGTGGTTGATAGAGCTCAACCAACTTTTCAGCCTTATCGGTCAGGCGTCCCGCTTCTTCCAAGAAGGGTTTACAGAGAGCAAAGACAGTCTCAAAATCAGCCTTCTTAATATAGTCATTGCTGACCCAGTCCATTTTCTTTTGGTCAAAGGCTGCTGGTGACTTGCTGAGACGACTTTCATCAAATAGTTTAATCAATTCCTCACGAGAGAAAATTTCATCTTCACCGCCAGGATTCCAACCCAAAAGGGCAATAAAGTTGAAAACAGCTTCCGGCAGATAGCCCTTTTTGCGATAGTCTTCAATAAATTGGAGGGTATTGGTATCACGCTTGGACAGTTTCTTACCTGTTTCAGAATTGATAATCAGGGTCATGTGACCAAATTGTGGCGGCTCCCAACCGAGAGCTTCATAGACCATGAGCTGTTTAGGAGTATTGGCGATATGGTCATCACCGCGAATAACATGGGAAATCCGCATATCGTGGTCATCAATGACTACAGCAAAGTTATAGGTTGGATAACCATCACGCTTTTGGATTACCCAGTCACCACCAATATTGCTGCCTTCAAACTCAATATCACCCTTGACGATATCCGTCCATTTGTAAATACCAGCTTCATTAACAGCCAAGCGGACTGTCGGTAGGATACCAGCAGCCTGGCGCTCAGCGATATAAGCAGCTTTTTCTTCTTCGCTCATGCCCAGATATTCATTGACGTAACGAGGCGTTTCACCAGCGGCCTCTTGGCGTTCCCGCTCAGCTGCTAGTTCTTCTTCTGTTACATAAGACTTATAAGCCTTACCTTCTTCCAAAAGTTGGTCAATATAGCTTTGGTAGAGCTCCAAACGCTCTGATTGACGGTAACGTTCATGGGTTTCAGGACTTTCGTCCCAGTCCATCCCCAACCAGCGCAGGTTTTCCAGCTGTGAGCGTTCCCCATCTTCAACGTGACGCTTACGGTCGGTATCTTCAATCCGAATGACAAAAGTACCGCCATAGTGACGAGCATAAAGATAATTAAAGAGCGCTGTCCGCGCATTCCCAATATGTAGCAATCCCGTTGGACTTGGTGCGTAACGCACGCGAATTTCATTAGACATAGTCTTTATCGTCTCCTATTTTAAAAAGATTCAATCCTTATCATTATAGCACTAAATACAGAAAAAAGGGAAGGGGCTGATTTTCATCAGTCTCTTCCCTTAATGCTTAAAAATTATCTCTAACTAAAGATATCTAAACTATCAAAAGCCACACTACCAGTCCATTTCAAGATCTTACTTCCTTCAGACCGTTGACTAGGCAAACTGATAGAATTAAATGGGCTCGAGACCTTGCAAACAACCGACCAATCTCTAAGAATATAGTGAGCCATGTTGACAAAAGCAACCTCAACCTCAAACTGAGCAATATCACCTAAAATCACTGCTTCATCAAAGTAAATCACCTTCTTACAAAGTAATCAAGACTAAGACTAAAACAGCCTTGACAATTGAAATTGGCATAGGGATCAAATCAGCTTAACTCCCGATTTTTTAGAGGCTTCAAATGTAACCATCTAAAACAGATCCATGATTCCTGAACCTTTGTTATTAGTAGATGGTGTCACTAAATGGCCACCGATAACTTGGGCAAAAGTTTCAATATTGAGACTTTGTACATAGATTTCACCACTGCCGCGGAAGGTATTAACAATGCCTTCACCTGTACCGATAGATTGCAGAAAGCCATTTTCCAAATGAATTTGGTAATCCAACTCTCTGGACCAAGCAACCACATGAGCATTATCAATAGTAATCTCCTGCTGGTTAAGTTCGATTTTCTGTATAGAACCAAAGCTATTAGCCAAGAGTGTCCCTTGACCCTGGGTTGTCATAACGAAGAGACCACCTTGGCCACCGAAAAAGGCCCGTCCAACTGACTGTCGCTCCATGGTATATTGAGCAGAACCATCCAGAGCTAGAAAGGCGCCATCGTTAAGGCGGTACTGTTTGACTCCTAATTCCAGAGCGATAATCTGACCAGGCATGGAAGGCGCAATAGCCAGACGACCATCATCTGCATTAGAAACGGCCTGAGTAATAAAAGCCGATTCTCCAGAAGTTATGGAACGACCGACGGCTTTAAAGAGTTTACCTAGACCATCTCCCTTAGCATTGAGCTTGGTGTTAAGTGTGATTGATGGGGTATGGTAAACCATGCTACCACGCTGGATATAGGCTGACTCCCCTGCTTCAAGGAAAATTTCTACCAGCGGAAACTGCATATTACTATCAATCCGATAGCTCATGTGATTATCCGACATAGGACCACCTCACTTTTCTATAACTTTCTATGCCTAGTATAACCGCCCCCTTCTTATGTTGTCAATACGCTAGAAAAAAATCAGCCCCGAGACCGAGACTGAAAACGAAATTATTGAACCGGCGAAATCCGTCCTGTATCAACATCATAGATGGCTCCAAAAATAGTAATATCATCCGGAATCAAAGGAGAATCCTTGAGAAGAGCAACATCTTGGCGGACACTCTCTTCCACATCTGTGAAAGGAAGAAAATTCTTATCTTGCAGATTAACCTGAAAACGCTCCTCCAAATCAGCTACAAAATCGGCATTTTTAAAGGTTTGAGCTCCGCAGTCAGTATGATGAAGCACAACAACTTCCTGAGTTCCCAACTGCTGCTGGGAAATGACTAAAGAGCGAATCATATCCTCGGTTACACGGCCACCGGCATTTCTCAGAATATGGGCATCTCCAAGATCTAACCCTAGAGCTGGAGCGACATGGAGCCGGGCATCCATACAGGTAATAATGGCCACCTTGGTCTTTGGTTTAATGGGTAGATGAGCTGTTCCATGTCGATCGATATAGGCTTGGTTAGCCTTGATAAAATTTTCAAAATAAGACATAATACCTCCTTTAGCCGATCCAGAAAAGGATTCGGACATCAAACGTTTGACCATTATAACACGGTTAAAGGAGAAATACTAATCTTCATTCTCAAAAATAGAGACTGCCAGATAAAAATGTTTCTAGTCAAGGAATTATCAACTATCACGGAAGAGGCTTCCCAATCACATAAGTCAGTTCAGCAGCTTGGTCAGCCGTAAAAATTCGATAGGAAATAACTCCAGAACCCAAGGCATTCGATTCAGAAATAAGAATGGAACCATCCTTTTTCACCTGCTCAACAATAGCCACATGACCGTAGTCTGGATCCGCTCCTGCCTGACCCGGTGCAAAAGAAACAGCATAGCCCACCTTAGGCTGGTGACTAAGGTTATACCCTGATTTAAATTGCCAGTCCCCACCATTGCCCATGTAGGGATCAAAGCTGTAACCCAATTCCCGAGCCCGATTGTAGACATACCAGGTGCACTGACCCCAAGGATAGGAGAGAGCCTGGTAAGCTTGAGGAGTCATAGGACGAGAAAGTTGGTAGCCTGTTGGTAAGGTCGCCTGACTGATACCGGACAGATGCTTTAACTTTTCCGGAATTTCTAGAGTTCCGCCATGCTGATCAATCCAAGTATCAAGCTCCTGCATCGTTTGTGCCCGTCGCTTACCACTACCTGAGGTATCAGTAAAATAGACACCACCATCACTGATGACATCCAGCTGACCTAAGGCATTCTTTGCTGCTTTATCATCCTGTATTTTAAAAGTCCAGTTCTTATTTTGAATAATAGTCTGACCTACCATCTTAGAAATAGCTTGGCTATCGTTAAAATGACTCGCTTGATTAGGATTATTATCGAAAGCCCCATAGCCAAACATATTGGAACCTGGAAGCGTTGCTACTCCAGCAGTCCCTAAAGAACTTTCGTGAAGAGCTATAGCAACAATTGCCCGTACATCAAGGCCAGTCTCCTTCTCCCATTTGAGGAGTAGTTTCCCGTTGATCCGCCGATTATCATAGGCCAGTCCCAAAGAATTCAAGTAACCGTCTAATTGTTCCGCCTTGACACCATAACGATGGGAGAGAAGGTTGTGACTATAAGCATCCTGACCTGACCAATGTTCTACATAGGTGGTATAGGTCAAAGGGCCGGTAGACTCACCAGCTTCATTTTCCTTATCATTAAAGTAGACAGCCGCTGACTTCCCTGCCCAGTAGCCATCGAAAAATGGGCGGACAAGCACATTGGCTTGACCCAGTGGCAGTTGAGGGGACTGGCAGTAGGAAACTGACTGTTTTTCTGATTCTTCTGTTTTTGTTATTTTCTTTTCTGCCACTGGTTTCGATTCGGACTTCTGAGTCTTATCAGAGTCGGAACCAGCATCCTTACCAGAACTCTGCTGATCTGATGGTGAGTCATCAGCAGACTGGATCTCCTGCTCAGATTGGTTACCCCGACGAATTTCTGGAGTACTTTCCAATCGTTCATCAGAATCTTTTTGAAGGGAAGAACCAGACTGACTTGAAGCATAAGCCGCTCCCTCTTCTTCAGGAGCCACGGGCTTATCTTCTTTATCGCCTGATTTTAAAGGCTTGGCACTATTATCCTCATCAGAAGTCTCCTCACCTGTCGCCTTTGTTTCTGTTTTACTCTCGTCCAACGATTCTTTTTGTGAAGTGCTGGAACTGGTTTCCACGCTTTCACCGTCTCCAAGATCTCCTTGTTCCTCCCTAGGACTACGAGCTGAGTTACTGACAGCCTCTGCCAGCGTTACTCCTGAGGCTAGGTAAGAGCTCGACAGAAGAAACAAGAGAGTCAGTGATAACAATTTCTCCTTTTTCATGACATGCAACTCCTTTCACGAATAATTTCACCTATTTATTCGTAAAAGAGCAAAAAGAGAGTGGGACAGAAATCAATAATTCGAAGAAGTTGATTTCGTTGTCCCACCTCCGCACAGTTGGTTAGGGAGTGACATGAACTAACGTTCATAAAATTGGATATCCTCCAACAGTTCCCCAAACTGTTGGAGCTATCACTTGTAGAGTAGTTAAACAGTCCAGTGGACTGTTTAAGGGGGCGCCTGAAAATAGGAATGCGTCCCAAGATAAGGATAGCCAACCAGCAGTGGTTCATTGGTGCTAAAGCACCTAATGAACTGTGCAGGGGTAAGACTAAGCTGGCACAGCCAACAAGTCTTACTCCCAACCACTGCGCCTAGTCAGTGAATTGACTAAATAAATAAGGCTGAGAACTTTTGTCTCAGCCTCTTCCCATTTTTACTTTTGTTCACCATCTCTTTCGATAGCCTTTTTCAGAGCATTCCAGGAGAGGGTAGCACACTTGATCCGTTGGGGAAACTTAGCGACTCCCGCCATCAGTTCAGCTTCACCCAATTCTTTTTGCTGGTCATCTTTTTGTCCTTGAACCATTTCGGAGAAAATTTTTGCCAGGTGCAGGGCCTCCTCCTTGGTCTTGCCGATGACAGCATCGGTCATCATGCTGGATGAAGCTGTTGAAATGGTGCAACCATCCCCAGCAAAAGCAATATCCTCGATGACATCACCATCGAATTTGACAGATAAATTGATGACATCGCCGCAGGTAGGATTATTGAGCTGAAGCTGTTCAACCCCTTCTAAAAAGCCATGATGGTGAGGGCTTTGAGAATGCTCTGCAATCACCATCTTATAGAGATTATTCAAACTAGAGAGTGCCATTGAAAAACTCCTTTGCTGCTAAGATCGCTTGGATCAATTTATCGCAATCTTCCTTACTATTATAGAGATAAAAGCTTGCCCGAGCAGCTGAATGAATCCCCAGATGGTTAATCAAAGGTTGGGCACAATGGTGACCTGCCCGAACAGCTACGCCTTCGTAATCCAGAGCAGTAGCTAAATCATGAGGATGGACACCATCCAGATTAAAGGCAATAACGCCAGTGTGCTGATTAGGATCCTCAGGCCCATAAATTGTTAAACCCTTAATAGCCTGCAATTTGGGCAGAACATAGGCCACCAGCTCCTGCTCGTGGGCATGGATTGCCCCCATACCAATCTTATCCAGATAATCCAGAGCCGCTCCCAAAGCAATAGCTCCTGCAATGTTAGGTGTTCCCGCCTCAAATTTCCAAGGGAGCTCCTTCCAGTTGGCTTCCTGCTCGTAGACGAAATCAATCATTTCCCCGCCGAATTCGACAGGCGACATGAGGTTGAGCACTTCTTCTTTGCCGTATAGAACTCCGATCCCCGTTGGTCCCAGCATCTTGTGACCTGAGAAGGCAAAGAAATCACAATCCAAGTCCTGTACATCGATGGGCATGTGGGGGGCAGACTGAGCACCATCAACAACCATGTAAGCTCCTGCCTGATGGGCTAGACTAGCAATCTCCTTGACAGGATTGAGACAGCCTAGAACATTAGACGCCTGTGCCATACTGACAAACTTGGTGCGGTCATTGAGCTTGTCCTTGAGATCTACCATATCCAACTGGCCATCTTTGAGATAGACATAGACCAGCTCTGCTCCAGTCGCCCGACAGGCTTCCTGCCATGGAATGACATTGGAATGATGCTCCATAATAGAAATCAAGACCTGATCACCCGGCTGCAGAACTTCTTTGGCAAAATTAGCCACCCAATTGAGGCCAGTAGTTGTTCCCCTGGTAAAAAGAACTTCCTTAGTTGATTTTGCTCTAATAAAAGCACGGACTTTCTCCCGACTGTTCTCGTAAGCGGCTGTTGCCCGCTCTGCTAGAGTGTGAACTCCTCGATGAACATTGGCATTATCTGTCTCATAATAAGCACGCAAAACCTCAAGGACTGCTTGAGGTTTTTGGGTTGTTGCGGCATTATCCAAATAGACCAAGGATTCGTCATTGACTACCTGATCTAAAATTTTAAAATCTTTTTTAAGCGTTTCTGTATCTAACAAGGATAACCTCCTCGAATCATCTTAACGTTGGTCTAACTTGTGATCAAGAACGGCAATCATTTCATCACGCACATCCTTGCTTGGGATTTCTGTAATCACAGCTCCCAAGAAACCAAGAATCACAAGACGTTCCGCTTCTTCGTATTTCAGACCACGACTCATCAAATAATACATATCATCAGGGTCTACTTGGCCGATGGAGGCGGCGTGACCAGCAGTGACATCATTTTCATCAATTAAGAGAATCGGGTTGGCATCAGACCGTGCTTTGTCCGAGAGCATGAGGACTCGACTTTCCTGTTGCGCGTCCGCTCCCTTAGCCCCCTTGACAATATGACCGATACCATTGAAGGTTAAGGTACCCTTTTCCAAGATAACCCCATGTTGCAAGATGTGCCCAACAGAGTTACGGCCGTAGTTGGTCACACGGGTATCAATCCCTTGAACTTGACGACCGCTGGAGGCGGCTACCACCTTGAGATCAGCATGGCTGCCGTCACCAATCAAATCACTATCAAAATCACCGATGACATTGCCTTCATTCATCACGCCCAGAGCCCAATCAATGCTGGCATCGCGCTCCAAGCGCCCCCGCCGGCTCATATAAGTGGTCAAGTTTTGCCCCAAACGGTCAATAGCTGAAAACTTGACCTGACTGCCAGCCCCAGCGATAACTTCCACACTGATATTAGCCGTTGCTTTAGAACTAGCTTGACCGATAGATTCAAAGCGTTCCAAATAACTAAATTTACTATTGCGGCCAGCAATCACAAGAATGTGCTTATTAAACGGCACATCTGAATCACTGTCTTGGTAAAAGATACCTTCTAGAGGTTGGGCGATTTCAATATTGTCAGGAACATAGAGGACGGCACTGCTATTGAAATAGGCATAATGATAAGCCGCCAACTTATCTTCATCATAGGCCAGAGCCTTAGCAAAATTAGTCTCTAAAACTTCTGGAATAGTCTCCAGAGCACTGGCAAAGTCAGTAAAAATAACACCCTGTTCAATGAGTTCAGGACTTAGCTGCTCCAGAATCGTTTGAGTGCCGACTTGAACCAACTTAGGATTCTGGCTTAAAGCAGTAAAATCAGGCACATTAGCTGTCGCTTCATTTTCAGCCAGACTACCATCTCCGAAATTCCAGCGGTTAAAGCGAACCTTTTCAATCTTGGGTAGCTTCAGCTGGTCAATTTGCGCAAAAGCAGCCAAACGTCTGTCTTGTAACCAGGCCGGCTCTGCCTTGAGCTGGGAAAAATTTATAATTGCTTCTTTTGTCATAATGATGCTTACTCCATTTCTAATCAAACTGTTTGAGTAAAAGTTCGTTTTCTAGGTTTGTTAAAAACAAGGAGGCCTCCCTAAGCTAATCTACCTACAGAAAGCAGAGCAACCCTTCAAACCTCTTTTTCATCATTAGACTTCTTCGTGGTACTCTAAGCCCAAATCGTCAGCTAATTGAGCATAGCCTTCTTTTTCCAAGCGGGCAGCTAGATCGGCTCCGCCAGTCATCACTACACGACCGTCCATCATAACATGAACCACATCAGGTGTGATATAGTTAAGCAGACGTTGATAGTGAGTAATAATCATTGCTCCGAAGCCTTCACCACGCATAGCATTAACGCCTTTGGATACAACCTTAAGGGCATCAATATCAAGCCCAGAATCAATTTCGTCCAAAAGAGCAAATTTAGGTTCCAGCATGAGGAGCTGGAGAATTTCATTGCGTTTCTTTTCACCGCCTGAGAAGCCTTCATTGAGATAGCGTTCCGCCATTTCCTCCTTCATACCCAAAAGCTCCATTTTCTCATCCAGCTTCGTAATAAATTCACGGATAGAGATTTTCTCTTCGTCTTCCTTACCAGCATTCATGGCTGCCCGAATAAATTCAGCATTGGTAATTCCGGGAATTTCTGCTGGATACTGCATCGCTAAGAAAAGACCCAAACGCGCCCGCTCATCGGTTGCCAATTCAAGAATATCCTGACCATCAAAAAGAATTTGGCCTTGGGTCACCTCATAATTAGGATTGCCCATGATGGCTGCAGATAGGGTTGATTTCCCAGTCCCGTTGGGACCCATGATAGCTGCAATTTCCCCTGTTTTCAGGGTCAAATTCAACCCTTTCAATATTTCTTTGTCTTCGATAGACACATGCAAATCTTTAATTTCAAGTACAGACAAAACATTCCTCCTCTATATATTTTATAAAAGAATAGAAATCAGTGGACAACGCCTTAATTTCCTCACTCTTTAACACCTAAGCTCAGGTTGATATCCTCCACTAGACCACTAGAGCGTTTCAATCCTATCTCTGCATAATTGATGAGATGAGACAAGCTTGGCTCGCTATATCTATATTCTATATCCTTTAGTCATATTTTTCAGACTTATAAGCTATCGTACTTACGCATCGAGTAGACAGTTTAAAGGTGTGTTTGAAAAATAGGAATCCCCCAAGATAAGAACTTCCGATCAACCACTACATCAAGCAATAACTACCATCTATATCAAAGAAGCTAGCTCTTTTTACACTTATTTCAAAGATGATAGCGCTTTGTGGTGAGGGAGTAACACCCTGACTGTTTATCCTACTCTCTTCCGATCAAGTTTGAACACTCGGCTCTGAAAAGATAAGGAGATAATTTGCTCAACCATTCTCCAGCCTCAAAACGAAAGCAGGATCAGTTCGCTCAACCACCAGCCAGTTTGCCTTCACTCCCCAAACACCCTACATTATAACAAAAAAAGCCAAGCTTGGCTTTGTCTTTGATTGTAATCAGCTAACTTACTTCCACCTTTTTTTCCACTTATCCAGAACTACTTGACGATAGGAACTATTCCCAATAAACTTGAGACAGTCAAAAAGCGGAGTCCGTCCTACGCCCCAAATTTGTAGGCCCTCAATCAGAACTTCTGCTGTAAAGAGAAGACCTATAATCAAGAGCACTCCCCCCAGCCGACTGGATACATTCAAAAGCAGGGAAGTCAGCGAGAATACCATTGCGATGCCATAAACCACCAAAACCGCACCACGGTGGGTGAACCCCATCGCTAAGAGTCGATGGTGGAGGTGCATCTTATCGGCCTCAGTCGCAGGTCGTCCCGATAATTTCCGCCGAATAATAGCCACAAAAGTGTCTAAAATCGGCACTCCTAAGATAATGACCGGAGTAATAACTGCAACAGCCGTCGAATTTTTCAACCCCTGCAAGGAGAGCACCCCAATCATAAAGCCGATAAAGAGAGCACCCGTATCCCCCAGATAAATAATAGCGGGATTGTAATTATAGGGGAAAAAGCCTGCAATAGCAGCAATCAGTAGAAAAATAGTCAGGGTTGTATAGAGATTGCTATCAAATAGAAAAAAATAAGAAATCAAACCCATGGTAGTCAGACTGATAACAGACACTCCACAAACCAAACCATCTAGCCCATCTATCAGATTGATCGCATTGGTAATCGCCACGATCCAAAGGACCGTCAAGAAAAAACTCAGGACAGGACCAAAATAAAGCATAGGCCCACCAAAAGGAATTTTAAAACTATCGAAACGATAGTCCGTAAAAGCCCAGACGACAACCGCACCAGCAATAATTCCTAACATTTTTGCTCTCGGCCTGAGCTCTAAAACATCGTCAACAAAGCCTGTCATCGAGACGATCAACCCTCCCATAGCTACTGGCAGAATATAGTCAAAGTAGGACATGAAATAGTGATTCTTTTCAGTGATAATGGGCATTAAAATCAAGGTCCCTACTAAAAAGGCAATCAAAATCCCCAAGCCTCCACTTGAAGGCATGGGAACCTGATTAATCCGTCTAGCATTAGGATTATCAACCGCTCCGATCCGAAAGGCCAAAAACCGAATCAGAGGTGTTAAAACCAAGGGAATCAAAAAGACTCCGATCAGAACCAGAATGTATTGTAAACGAAATTGACTAATCATTCTTTATACCAATTCTATCGTTTTCAATTTATCTACTGCTGTATGATCCAAAAGTTTAACAGCATGCTCCAAGAGATAGGCTCGGGTGTGCTGAGCAGGTTCACCATATTCTAAAAGATGAGCTTGCAGCTGCTTAGCGCGAATAGGTTCTTCATCTTCAATGCTAAAGAGAACTGTCAAATGATAGCCTTCTTCTGATTTAAAGAGTTCTGAAGCCTCAGTTGGCACAGCCAAGGCCTTGGCTGCTACAATAACGGCTTCCAAATTAGGAAAGTCTGCAACATAATGCGCATAACTGGTAACAGGAATTAAATCCTCCTCTTTAAGCCTGAAAGCCCTAGCATCGCTCTCACCGTCTTCTGAACCAGTTGTTACTGCTTGAACTTCTTCTGGCAAATCACCGATAGCATCATCTAGCATGGCTTCCAAATTTTTCAATTTTTCATGAGCTTCAGTATCACCCTGGGCCATCATATTCTTTTCCAGATTTTTGAAAAAATCCTCTGGATTCATGTCTGACATATCCCCCATATCTTCGGCTAACTGTTCAAAATCCAGACTTTCATTAAGCTCAGACTTTGTTACAAAAACATCGACCCGATCTTTACGGGGAGTTACCCGGAAGCTTAACATACCAGTTGATTTAAAACTATCTGGGATATCCAATTCATCTAAAATAGTATAGAAAAATTCTTCTGTTTTTTCTTGAGGCATCAGGAAATCTTTTAGTTCCATGCCGTATGAATCAAGATCTTCAAGACTAACAGAAATCTTGAGTGTCGACTCATTAATTTGTTTCATTTCCATAGTAATTACCTCGCACGAGTAGTTATTATATTATACAAGAAAAGGGGCAAAAGTTCAACGAAACAAGAACAGCAGAGACCTAAGCCCAAGGCCTTTGACTGATCATCCCCAATCAGCTTCAACGCTAAATAAAAAAAGACCGAAAGTTCCCTTTCAGTCGTCTAGCCATTATACCATCAAAACCTTGACAGCTGCATAGATAAGTAAGATAAATCCCAAAACGATGCGATACCAACCAAAAACGGTAAAATCATGTTTTTTAACGAAGTTCGTCAAGAACTTGATAACAGCCATGCTGACCGCAAAGGCTACCACCGAGGCAACCAAAAGCACCAACCATTGCGCAACATTCAAATGATTACCGTCCAGCAAGAACTTAACGAACTTGAGACCACTGTAGCCAAACATGGTCGGAATTCCTAAGAAGAAAGTGAAATCCGCTGCCACACTCCGACTGGTCCCAACTAAAATGGCTCCCAGAATAGTAGCTCCTGATCGACTGGTCCCCGGGATAATACTAAGTACTTGGAAGAGACCGATATAAAGGGCCGTCTTGTAATGCATCCGTGCCAAGTCGGTCACCTGTGGCTCCACATTGCGATTGCGGCGTTCAATCCAAATAAAGGCAATACCATAGACGATGAGCATAGTCGCCACACTGGTGAAATTACTAAAGTGAGCATCCATCCAATCATCCAAAAGCAGACCAAAAATAGCTGAGGGAATACAAGCGATAACCACCTTCATCCAGAGTTGCCAAGTCAGGCGAATCTCCTTAGGAGTCTTCCCTCTTTGAAAAGGATTGAGACGCTCAAAGTAGATGACCATAACTGCTAGAATAGCTCCTAGCTGAATAACAATGTTGAAAAGCTCATTAAAGGCGTGACCTTGATTAAGCTTGACAAATTCCTGCACCAGAATTAGGTGGCCTGTGCTAGAAATGGGAAGCCATTCGGTAATCCCCTCAATAATCCCTAGAAAAATGGCTTTAATCAGTTCGATGACTAACATAATATCTCCTGTTTTCGAAAATCAATTAATTTCATTATAGCAAAAAGCAAAGACTTTTAAAAATAGGACTTCCCTAATAAAACCGATTATTCTATTAAAAAGCCGACCAATTTTACTTGATCAGCTAATATAGAGATAGATAGCAGACAGGCTCTAGAAAGATCCAAAACCTCCGCCTCCGCCGCCTCCGGAAAAACCACCGCCACCAGAAAAGCCTCCACCACTTGAAACGTGGAAATTTTGAGCAGCTACAGCCTGATGACCAAAGTCAGCAAAGTTTTGAGAAGATAGATATAGATAAGGGAAAAGATTGTAGGTTAAATATTGATTAACAATTGGAGGAAGAGGAATATCTTGCATTCTCAGAACCTCTTCAACCTGCTTAGCATAGCCAAAAAGTGTTGCATAAACCAAAATACGATTCCAAACGACAATAGACTCTAACTGAGCTTTGTCAAAGCGTTTAATATCCTTCAGCATTCGGCGGAAAGCCTGCCAAGCATGGTAATCAGCCTTTACTTCTTCTCGTGGCGTACCATCTCGCTTATCAAACCTGCAAAGCCTGAAGAGGATAATAACCAAAACAATGGATAGCAGAATCATGCCAATGTAACCTAGAATCATAGGCCAATTGAGGCCACTCAAGAAATGGGCTAATCCAGCATAATCGATAGCGACAAACATGAAAATCATAGCTAGATATAAGGCCGCAAAACTTAAACGACGCAGCTTATTTTCACCAGACCTTAAAGGTCGGTAGTAGTCCTCTAAACCTAGTGAGCGTTTAGCCTCTTCAACACTCTGCGTTAATTCGTTTAAATTTTTATCGAAAACAGATGTCATCTTACGACCATAGCGATTAACCTCCTCAACACTATAGCCATTTTTGACACTGACCTTTTTATCCACTCGGTAGTCAGGGAAAAGGTCAGATACTGCTAACTTATCACCTATATTAGGTCCCATAGTCATCTCTAGGAAGGTCAGTTCAAATGATGACAGATTATCCGAATGAACATGGTGAATCAAGGGACCGCCTTCAGAAGGTTCTAGTTTCAAATTCCCACGATCAATCAAATCCAGCAGGCTGGCTTGGATCATATTTTCAAATCGTAAGTTTCCTCTTCCTGCGGTAATAGGGTTCACCTCAGACCAATCCGTACTATAAACAACCGAGGCAACTAGCTGAGGCGACCAATCATTAGGAGCTGAGTAGAGCCACTTGGGCACTCCAGCAGCACCTTTTTGATGTTGCAGGGAAAATTTATAATAGATGAATAAAAGTACTCCTACTGCTAGCATAATAAGCCCAATGATAGGAATAATCACATAGAATAATTTTTGATAAAATTTCGTTTTTCTATTAATGTCTTCCTCTTGTTTTTTAAAGTGAGGAAGACCCTTTCCTGATACATATCTAGCTACCGAAAATGCTTGAGAACTCCAATAGCCGTGCAATTCTAATGCCTTCCCAGCACCAACATAATCAGTCGATAATTGGTAATCATTACCTGCTTTTGAAATTTTAACTTTTGGTTGTAAAAATCCTAGATGGGCGAAAAGTTGTGATTCTTTGGTTTCAGGTGCACTTACCTTAAACCTCACATGATGGGCTGCTTTATCACCATCTGAAATTGGTTTCCAATTTAATTCAGCAATATCCCGATGAATGGATAGGATATTTTTTAACTGCCAAGTCACTTTTACCTTGACAGTATCCCCTGCACTTCCACCATCATAAATTTTAAGACGGTAACCATCCTCAAGTCTTTCTATGTCCATCTTTGGTGTAAAAGCCTTACCATTATTTATAGTAACTTCTGGTCTTGCATGCTCCCCATCAATGGAAAAGCCTTGCGGCATATTTCCAGCTTCACCTAAACTGACATACTGTCCATGATACTCCGATTTGTAATGGAAGGTAATCGTTTGAGTAAAGGTTGCTGTATTATCTTTTTGAATTTCTAATAGACCGTCATAGCGACTGATATTATAGTCAACCTCATCAGCAACTGACCTTCTAGAAAAAAACAATAGTAAAGCCAGTAAGCTCAAGCAACATAAAATAATTTTCTTTTTCATTACCCACTTCCCCTTTTCTAGTATATTTCTATTCTATCATAGTTTATCAGCAACTAAAAATCCTTCATCAGACAAAATCTCTGTAACCGCCCATTGAAATACTCCCTCATTTCCTGTAAAATAGGATAGTATGTGTTGTTGTACCCTGATGATTCAATCAGGAAAAAATACTAGGAGTACCACATGGATCACTTTAAAAAAATTAGTCTAACCATCGTTCTAGCCCTGACCATTATCTTTGGAGGTATGTCAGTTGCCAAGGCTGATGAGTATTTACGTGTCGGAATGGAAGCCGCCTACGCTCCCTTCAACTGGACGCAAAATAACGACTCTAACGGCGCCGTACCGATTGAAGGCAGTAAGCAATACGCCAATGGTTACGATGTCCAAATTGGTAAAAAAATTGCCAAGGGCATGGGGAAAAAACTCTTGGTTGTCAAAACCAAATGGGATGGCCTTCTGCCTGCCCTAACTTCCAAGAAAATTGATCTTATCATCGCAGGGATGAGCCCGACTGAAGAGCGTAAGAAAGAGATTAATTTCTCCAACAGCTACTACACCAGCGAACCCGTCTTAGTCGTTAAATCAGATAGTAAATACGCTAGCGCAAGCAGTCTGTCAGACTTCAAGGGAGCTAAAATCACAGCTCAACAAGGAGTTTACCTTTACGATCTGATTGACCAAATTTCAGGAGTTAAGAAGCAAACCGCCATGGGGGACTTCTCACAAATGCGACAAGCCCTCTCATCAGGTGTCATTGATGCTTACGTCTCTGAACGACCAGAGGCTAAGACCGCTATGGCTTCCAGCAAGGACTTCAAAATGATTACCCTCAAACAGGGCTTCAAAACTAATCCTTCTGACACAGCTCTCTCCGTCGGCTTACGTAAAGACGATACAGCCACCCAAGAAAAAGTCAATCAAATCCTAGCTACCATTCCTGAAAAGGATCGGCTTAAGCTTATGGATAAAATGATTACTGAGCAGCCATCTAACAGTAAGAATAATAGCAGCTTCCTCAGCCAAGCTTGGATCATCCTCAAGAACAACTGGTCCCAATTTCTGCGAGGAACCGGTCTGACCCTGCTCATCTCTATCGTCGGTACCCTGGTCGGTTTGGTCATTGGTCTCTTAATTGGCGTTTACCGGACAGCACCAATAGCTGGCAACAAAGCTCTGGCCTGCCTTCAAAAAGGCTTTGGCTGGCTCCTTAATGTCTATATTGAAATCTTCCGTGGGACTCCGATGATTGTTCAAGCCATGGTTATCTACTATGGGACTGCTCAAGCCTTCGGGGTCAATCTGGATCGGACCTGGGCCGCTATTTTTATCGTTTCCATCAACACTGGTGCCTATATGAGTGAAATCGTTCGCGGTGGTATCTACGCCGTTGACAAGGGACAATTTGAAGCAGCGACAGCCCTCGGTTTCACCCACAACCAAACCATGCGAAAGGTTGTCCTGCCACAGGTTGTTAGAAATATCCTGCCAGCCACTGGTAATGAATTTGTTATCAATATCAAGGATACCTCAGTCCTTAATGTTATCTCAGTTGTTGAACTTTACTTCTCTGGTAATACTGTGGCTACCCAGACCTACAAGTATTTCCAAACCTTCCTCATCATCGCTGTCATCTACTTCATCCTGACCTTCACAGTAACCCGTATCCTGCGTTACTTAGAACGCCGTCTGGATCAAGATAATTACACCCAAGGAGGTGCCAGCTAATGGCTGATCCAATTTTAGAAATCACACAGTTGAAAAAATCTTACGGACAAAACGAAGTCCTCAAAGGCATCTCCCTCAGTGTCAATAAGGGGGAAGTTATCTCCATCATTGGTAGCTCAGGTTCAGGGAAATCAACCTTCCTGCGGTCTATCAATCTCTTGGAAGAGCCAACTGGAGGTCAAATCCTCTACCACGGTCAAAATGTTTTGGAAAAGGGTTATGATCTGGCCACTTACCGAGAAAAACTGGGTATGGTTTTCCAATCCTTCAATCTTTTTGCCAACCTCAATGTCTTGGACAATGCTATTGTGCCTCAAACAACTGTCCTCAAGCGTGACAAGGCCGAAGCCACCAAAATTGCCAAGACTAATTTAGAAAAAGTTGGCATGAGCCAACAATATTGGCAAGCAAAACCAGCCCAGCTCTCAGGTGGGCAAAAGCAACGGGTTGCTATTGCCCGTGCTCTTTCTGTAAATCCAGAAGCTATCCTCTTTGACGAACCAACCTCTGCTCTAGACCCTGAAATGGTTGGTGAGGTACTCAAAACTATGCAAGATCTAGCCAAATCAGGCTTGACCATGCTGATTGTTACCCACGAAATGGAGTTTGCTAAAGAAGTTTCCGACCGGGTCATCTTCATGGACCAAGGCGTTATTGCTGAGCAAGGAACACCTGAGCAAATCTTTGAACACCCACAAGAAGCCCGCACCAAAGAATTCTTGCAACGCTTCCTCAACTAAATCCACAAGAGAGAGTGAGACAAAAATCAGTAAATCGTGATAAAATCACGATTTTGATTTCTGGCCTACTCTCTTTTTGCTGGGCAAACTCTTTCCCACACAGGATGGGCTTGTCCTAATACCACGTTACCAAAAGTATTTTTGTCCACTGTAACACCATCTATTAAATCAGTCACTAATACTAGTTAGCAAGGACCATACTGACTTCTCTAGCAAATTGACTGATCAATTCAATACGAAATCGTAGTTCAGCCTCCCTCCCTTGACAGTCTTAACTTTAGCTTGTTATAATGAACTGTCATACAATTTTATGCAATTCTAATTTTTCATTAATCAATATGGAGGAATTCATGCAAAAAAAATCCACTTATTGGATTATCGGGTTTATGCTCTTCGCCCTCTTCTTCGGGGCTGGTAACCTGATTTTCCCTGCCTACCTCGGTATCTATTCTGGTACCAACCTAGCCTTAGCTATTCTAGGTTTCTGTATCACAGGAGTATCCTTACCTCTGCTAGGTGTTGTGGCTGTAGCTTACTCAGGCAGAACCGATGTTGAATCTATTGCTAGACCTGCTTCCAAGGCTTACGCCCTATTTTTCGCTATCGCTCTCTACCTGACTATCGGTCCTTTCTTTGCCATTCCTCGGACAGGGGCAGTTTCCTATGAAATCGGAATTAAACCCTTCTTTGGCAGTGGTCAAGCTGCTCACATCATCTATGGATTAGTCTTTTTCGGATTATCCTATCTGATTGCTGTCCGGCCGAGTAAGATTGCTGACCGTATCGGGAAATATTTGACACCGGCCCTCTTGATTTTCTTAGGAATTCTGATTGTCGCTTCCTTTATCTCTCCTGCGGGCCATATCGGATCCGCACACAATGCTTCTCCTGCTGTCAGTGACAGTTTCAAGAGTCTGCCTTTTGTGGCTGGACTGATTCAGGGTTACAGTACCATGGACGCCTTGGCCTCTCTGGCCTTTGCTATCCTAGTCATTGATGCTGCTAAAGGACACGGAGCCAAAACCTCTAATGCTGTTGCTAGCTTAACTCTCAAGTCTGGTATCATCGCAGCTGTCATCCTAGCAGCTATCTATATTTTCGTTGCCCGGCTGGGAGCAACCTCTCAAACCCTCTTTGGCATGACCAAAGACCTCTTCACCCAAGGAAATGTCCCAATTTCTGATGGCGGACCCGTCCTCATCCAATCAGCCGCTCACTACATGGGCAGCTTTGGCCAGATCATCCTAGGTATGGCCATCTTCCTAGCCTGTCTAACAACAGCAACTGGACTGATTACGGCCTGCGCAGAATACTTCCATAAGGTCTTTCCAAAAGTTTCTCACATTGTCTGGGCAACTGCCTTCACTCTGATTGGAGTCATCCTTTACTTCGGTGGCCTTGATCAAATTATCAAATGGTCAATACCCGTTCTTTATCTGCTCTACCCACTGACTATCGTCACCATTATCCTCATCTTCCTGAAGAAATGGATTGGCTATAATCATGTCGTTTACAAAACAGCCTTAGGCTTCACGGCTATTGCAGGTCTCTTTGATGCCTTCAATACCCTGTCAGCTCAAACTCAACTTTTTACCCTACCAAGTGACCTAGTCAACTTCTTTACTGAGGCCCTGCCTCTAGGTGCCTACAATATGGGATGGATTAGCTTTGCAGTCATTGGTTTGGTCGTCGGCTTAGTTCTGACTGGCTTTAAGCCACTTAAAGAAACAGAAACAGAAGGTTAAAACCTAATAAAGATTTAACAAGGACCAATCAACTAATCTATCAACAAAGGCCCACCTCTCAGTTAGAGGCGGGCCTTTTACTATTTAAAACCTTATTTGGCCTTGAGAGCTGATAGAATTTGTGTCCGGATATCTTCTACCCCTTCTGGATTATTAGGTAGAAAGAGGGTCTGGTTACCACCTGCAGCGAATTGATTCAAGGTATCAAGATACTGGTTGGTCAAGAGGATGGACATAATCTGTTCTTCCGTCATACCGACATTAGCTTGCTTGAGTTCTGCAATAGATTCAGCCAGACCATCAACGATCGCTTTACGCTGTTGGGCAATACCGACACCATGCAGTCGATCTTTTTCAGCTTCGGCAGAAGCAGCTGTGACAATTTTAATCTTATCAGCTTCGGCCAATTCTTGAGCGGCAACACGTTTACGTTGAGCTGCATTAATTTCATTCATAGATTGCTTCACTTCAGCATCAGGTTCAACCTTAGTAATCAAGGTCTTAACAATGATATAGCCATAAGTAGACATTTCTTCTGCCACTTGATGTTGAACTTCCAGAGCAATCTCGTCCTTTTTCTCAAAGAGTTCATCCAAAGTCAACTTAGGGACAGAGGAGCGCAGGGCATCTTCGATGTAAGACTTAATCTGTGCTTCTGGACGCATCAATTTGTAGTAAGCATCAATGACATTTTGCTCATTAACCCGATATTGGGTTGCTACATTGAGAGTGACAAAAACATTGTCCTTGGTCTTCGTTTCAACGACAATTTCACTCTGTAAGAGACGCAACTGAACACGCGCTGCGATTCTATCCATACCAAATGGCAGACGCATGTGAATTCCACTAGCAGACGTATTTTGATAACGACCAAAGCGCTCAATAATAGCTACCGATTGCTGCCTTACAACATAAAGCGAGCTGGCCAAAAAAACAATAAAAATAATAAAACACAATACTAAAAATACTAAAAAGACACCCATAATACTTTCCTTTCGTAAGATACTAATCTGTTAAATAACTCAAAAGACACTGAGGCTGATACAACAAGTATACAGAAAACTTCAACTTTTTCCACAGAGTTGTAAGCAAATTTCATTAAAATAAAATATTCAGCTAACTGCCTTTATCAGCCTGTCAAACTTCACGTCATCATACATGATTAAACCAGCATATTATATAAACTTTCGTTACCGTGCAGGTTGATATAATTAGGATCAAATCCTGCCAAACGATTCAACAGGCCATCATAATCATGTTTATCAGACAACGTTACACCCACCAAGCAGGGTCCTGTTCCCTTGGCAGCCCGCTTAATGTATTCAAAGCGCGTGATATCATCATTTGGCCCCAAAATATTATTAACAAACTCTCGTAGTGCACCCGGCCGTTGGGGGAAGTTAACAACAAAGTAATGCTTGACCCCATCATAAATTAGGGCTCTTTCTTCCATCTCCTGCATGCGATTAATATCGTTATTCCCTCCCGAAATAATGCAAACCAAAGTCTTGCCCTTGATATCTTCTTTGAGGACTTCTAGGGCTGCAATTGAAGCCGCTCCAGCCGGCTCAGCGATAATTCCTTGGCGAGAGTACATATCAATTAAGGTTTCAGAAATCAACCCCTCATCAACACCAACTAGCTGGTCGACTGTCCGGCGAGCCACTTCATAGGTTTTTTGTCCGACCTGCTGAACAGCAATTCCATCTGCAAACTTATCAATATGCTCCAGTTTAACAGGATGCCCTTTATCGAAGGCTGCCCGCATACTACGAGCACCATTGGATTCAACACCAACCACTCGGATGTCAGGTGACACATCCTTCATATAAGTCGCCACGCCAGCAATCAAACCACCGCCGCCAACAGGTACCAGGATACTGTCGAAATCAACACCTTCTTCTTTAGCCTGCTCATAGATTTCATAGGCAACAGTCCCCTGACCAGCCTGAACATTGTCATCATCAAAAGGTGGAATAAAGGTACGGCCCTGAGCCTTGGTAAACTCCTGAGCTGCTTGAGCTGAAGCATCAAAGGTATCACCAACCAGTTGGATATCGACATAAGCTCCACCAAAGAATTTAACTTGAGTAATCTTCTGTTGAGGGGTGGTGATAGGCATAAAAATAGTAGCTGAAATCTTCATTTCGTTACAAGTATAGGCCACCCCTTGGGCATGGTTCCCAGCCGAAGCACAGACAACACCATTAGCCTTATCTTCATCCGATAGTTGGTTGATGGCATAGTAGGCTCCCCGCAGCTTAAAAGAGCGAACCTTTTGCATATTTTCCCGCTTGAGATAGATGGTAGCCTGATACTTTTCCGACAGATAGCGGTCAAACTCCAGCGGCGTTCGCTCAACCACATCTTTGAGAACATTGTGAGCTTTTACAACATCAGTTGCTGTTATCATAAACTCTCCTTTTTACTATTGTCTAAATTTTCTGTAGATTCATTATAACATAAAAGTTAGCTGAAATTAAGGGAATTCCCTGAAATCATGAAAAGGATAAGAAAAAAAGCCCGAGACATAATCCCCACGCTCAGACTTAAATTTTTCCTACCCTTGACAACCAGACTAGCCCCATCGTTGTTAAAAACAGACCAATGATTTCTGCAAGTAGTCTTTGTTTATTAATCTCAAATAACTTAATTTGAACCTTTTTTAAACAGTTACTTGAACTTGCTTGTCCTAAGCTGCTTGATTATCAGCAGTTACTGTAATCCTTTGAACATCTTAGACACACAAAGGTAAAACCAGTCTGTTAGACAATTAATCCTGTATGACCAGCTTCAATTTTCAAATGATTGCTGGTCTCTGAACTCAGATTAACACTAACAGTATCTAACTGGAATATCAGCAGTATTCACTGAAATAATTTATTTACAAAAGTCTTTTAAACTAGCTAAAACTATCTCTATCGATATAACGTTTTAATTCAAGGATTTTATTTTAATAAGTAATGACACAAAAGTCTCCTCTATTTATATCATTACAACATTTTACTTTTATTTTAGTAAAACTATTTAAGACTTTTTGCATATAGTTAGACCTATCAAACAATTCCTGAAAAATCCTTAGAAAATAAAAAGCCAAGAACTTTTGTCCTCAACTTCTACTCTTAAGTAACACTGGCATCTTCTTCCTGACAATCTGGACAGAGCCCATAGAGCATGACCTGACTGCGAGTAACCTTATAGCCCGTCTGCTGACTGGCTTCTTGATACATGTCCCGCAAATCACCATCCAAGAAATCAGTAATTTTCCCACACCGTTCACAGGCAATGTGAACCTCATGATGACCTAAAAAATCATAATAAGTCGTACTATAGTTGCAAAGCTTGAGCTCTGTCACAAAACCCTCATCAACCAAAACCTTGAGATTATTATAGACAGTTGCCAAACTCATACTGGGGTACTCTGGCAAAAGGTCCTCGTAAATCATTTCCGCACTGGGATGACTTTTGGTGGCAATCATATAACGGATAATGGCTTTACGAGTTTCTGTAATCCGGATATGCTTACTTTTTAGGTGCTCTAGAACAGTCTCGTAAGCTTCTAAAGCCATGCGATCGTTTTCCATCGCTACCTCCTCTTAATCAGTCATTTTGAATTTATTATAGCACAAAAAATCTGACCCTCGCCAAATGAGTCTAACTTAAACCATAAGTCGACCATATTCTATCTTAATACAGCGATTCATGACAATTCTCTCACAACCGGCTTGGCGCAAGAAGTCTTCCGCATCCTCAGCTTCCAGCCCTAGTTGAGCCCAAAAAACATCTGCACCAACCTGAACAAAGTCATGAGCCACATCAAGCAAAAATTCACTCCGCCTAAAGACATCAACAATATCAATGTGAACCGGAATATCTTGTAGAGAAGCATATACGGTCTGATCCAGAATTTCCTGACCGGCCAACCTAGGATTAACAGGAATTATCTGGTAGCCTACCTCCTGCATAACCTTAGCGACTTTATAGGCAGCGGTCTCAGTTCTATCGGAGAGTCCCACAACCGCTATCGTATTAGCCTCTTGCAGGTAGGACTTGATGATTTCATCACTAGGATTTGTAAAATGATAAGTCATAAAAACCACCCTTTCTCATTAGTAATTTCTTATTTGGCTTCATACCAAGTTTTTCCAGTATTTTCATCAGCCAAGAGAGGAACCGCCAACTCAATAGCTGACTCCATAGTTTCTTTAACCAGCTGCTTGACAACCGCCAGCTCCTCATTGGGTACTTCCAAAACAATTTCGTCGTGCACTTGCAGTAACATCTTAGTTTTGAAATCACCTGCTTCCAAGGCTTGATCCAGATTAATCATGGCAATCTTAAGAATATCGGCTGCACTACCCTGAATAGGCGAATTGATAGCCGTTCGTTCAGCAAAATTACGGATATTGAAGTTACGTGAATTAATATCTGGCAGCATTCGACGCCGCTTAAAGAGAGTCTCAGCATAGCCCTTATCCTTAGCTTCACGCACCACTCGTTCCATGTAGTTTTTAATGCCAGGGAAACGTTCAAAATAGGTGTCGATATACTGCTTGGCTGCCTTGCGACTGATACCCAAATTCTGGGACAATCCGTAATCAGAGATCCCATAGACCACACCGAAATTGACCGCTTTGGCATTGCGACGATCATTAGGGGTAACATCCTCAGGTCTTGCAATATTAAAGACCCGCATGGCTGTCGCCGTGTGGATATCTTCGCCATTCTTAAAAGCAGCGATTAAATGCTCATCCCCCGAGATATGGGCCAGTACTCGAAGTTCAATCTGCGAATAGTCCGAACTCAGGAGGACACTGTCCTCCCATTCAGGTGTAAATGCCTTACGAATCAAACGACCTTGCTCTAAGCGCACTGGAATATTTTGAAGGTTTGGATCAACACTGGAAAGACGTCCGGTTTGGGTCAAATCTTGCAGATAGCGGGTATGAATTTTCCCATCATCCATGATAAAATCCTGTAGACCGACCACATAGGTTGACTGTAATTTAGCTATTTGTCGATATTCCAAAATTTTAGCCACAATCGGAGCATGTGGGGCCAGACGTTCTAAAACATCGACAGCTGTTGAATAGCCAGTCTTAGTCTTCTTAGTCATAGAGATTGGCAACCCCATCTTTTCAAAGAGGATCATCCCCAGTTGCTTCGGTGAATTGATATTAAATTCTTGACCAGCCAAATCATAGATTTCCTGGGTTAGAGCCTTGAGGGTTACCTCATTTTCTAGCTCCATATCCTTTAGGGTCTGGCGGTCAACCTTAATCCCAGCAATTTCCATCTTAGCCAGAACGTTAGCTAAAGGTAATTCCATCTCAAAGAGCAGATTAGATTGGTCATGCTCAGCCAATTTTTCCTTTAGAATGGGCTCGGTCTCTACTAGGACTTGAATCTTGGTCGCCAGATGTTCAAAAAGAAGGTCGTCCTCAGGTACTGCCTTCTTGGCTCCCTTACCATAAACTTCTGTATCCTTAGCCAGAGGCGTTTGTCCATAGAGACTGGCAATAGTAGAAAGTTCATTATCTTCCACCGTAGACAACAAATATTTTGCCAAACGGCTGTCAAAATTAGCTGTCAGCAAATCAAGTCCTAAGTGGCTCAAAAGAACCTTAGTCCGCTTGAAATCATAGGTTTTGATTGGCTTAGAAAGAGCTTGGATAAAAAGCTCATCTTTGAGTAAATCTAAGTTTTTGCTGACATAGATATTCTGGTCATTCCCCCAAGCAAAGCCCAGAATGTCTTCGCGATGATAATTATCATTAAAAATTTCAAAATAGAAGAATTGGTCAGGCCCAAACATAGCAGGTTCAAGTCTATTAACAACTTGATAATTGATTTCAACCTGTTCGGCCTCTTCCTTGAGGCCCAAGCTTGCCTTCAGCTGTTTAAAATTCATTTCATCATAGAACTTAGCCAACCCTTCCAAATGAGGACCCTTGTAAAGCGTATCATCTAAACCAATTTCAATAGGCGATTGGGTATTGATGGTTGCCAAAGTCTTGGACATAAAGGCCTGATCCTTATCATTGATGAGGTTTTCTTTCATCTTAGATGGCTTGAAGCTATCGATATGGTCGTAAATAGCTTCCAAACTACCATACTCCAATAGGAGTTTGAGCCCTGTCTTTTCGCCAATCTTAGTTACACCAGGAATATTATCCGACTTATCCCCCATCAAGGCCTTAAGATCAATAAACTGGGTTGGCGTAATGCCCATCTTTTCCATCAGATATTCAGGCGTATATTCTTCAAACTCAGCCACACCCTTGCGAGAAATCTCGACCACCGTATTATTATCGGCTAGCTGAATCAAATCCTTGTCCCCACTGACAATAGTCACATCAAAATTGCCATTTTCAGCCAACTTATCCAAGGTTCCGATAATATCATCCGCTTCATAATTTTCCAAATCATAATAGGCAATACCAAGATGATTCAACATCTCCCGAATATAAGGAAATTGCTCACGAAATTCATCTGGCGTCTTATCACGACCACCCTTATAATCGGCATACATATCCGTCCGAAAAGTGGTCTTACCCGCATCAAAAGCCACTAGTACATGGGTCGGCTCAATCCGCTTCATCATATGGTCCAGCATGAGATGAAAACCATAGATGGCATTAGTATGCAGACCAACAGGATTTTTAAACCGTTCAATTTGATTATAAAGAGCAAAAAAAGCCCGAAAGGCGATGGAAGACCCATCAATCAATAGTAATTTATTCTTATTAGCCATGCTCCTATTATACCACAGAAGTTCCACCAGAAAGCAAACACAAGCAGGCCCAAACAGAAGAACAAGAGGCTATAAATCACTAATTAGTATTTTCGCCTAAAAAAGAATTTAGTTACTGCTGGCTCTTCCCAGAGATTATGAAAACACCTGACCCTATACAAACTAAATTGAGACTTACATACGTTGCCTATTGCAACGACATCACATTAAAAATTGATTCCTAAAAACCAAAAAGGAAGAGCCCTGCTATAACAGGACCCCTCCCCGGAGATTATGAAAAAGAAAAGTTTATTTAGGATACCTATAGTATAGCTAGAGTTACTTAAATAGCACTTAAATATTTAACTAATAGGTTCACTAAAAATCAATCATACAAAAAGTTGATTTTCCTCTTATTTAGACCACTCAGCTACCTTATCCTTATTATTTTTAACCCATTTTTGTGCTGCTTTAGATGGCGATGTTCCATTGCTAATATCTAGCATAACAGATTCCATATCAGCAGAAGTCCAATGGAAATTATCAATAATCTTGTAAGCACCTGCATTATCTTTTTTAAGGTTTTTGCGAGCGATAGTATGAATATTCTCAGATTTTCCAAAGACACCCTTTGGATCATCCAAAAATTTTAAATCATACTTAGCAAACATCCAGTGAGGTTTCCAACCTGTAATAACAATATCTTCCTTATTCTTCAATGCCTGTTGAAGACTGGTAATCATGGCGCCAGTAGAAGAGGAACTTAGCTTCCAATTGGAGAGGTTGGAATACTCTTTTTGTGCTTTCTCAGCACTTGTCATGATACCAGCTCCAGGTTCAATACCAGTGATGGTTGAATCGGCTTGATCAGATAGATCTTCGATACTGTTAACATCAGTCATATAGGTTGGCACAGCTAATCCTAGTTTGGTTCCTTTTAGATTAACTCCCAAGTCATCTAATTGTCCCTTATATTTTTCGTACTGTGCTTTATGTGTAACCGGCAGCCAAGCTGAAACAGAAGCATCAACACTACCGTCAGCAACCGATTTCCAAGCAATGGCATTATCCAGAGGCTTGATTTCAACATCATAGCCTTTTTCTTTGAGAACTTCAGCTAAAACATTAGTCGAAGCCACTTCCGAATCCCACTCTACATAAGCCAAGGTAACCTTTTCCTTATGTGGACCCATATGGCTAGCAACTGTTTGTGCAATTCCCGTAGCAAGAAAGGCTATGACCAAGACGGGAGCTATCCATTTCTGCCATTTGGGCTTGCTTGCTTGCTTTTGACCAACCGGTGCATTTAATTTTTGGGTAAAACGATCAATAATGATGGCCAAGATTACCAGAGCCAAACCATTGACAAATCCGTTACCAATTTCTGCGTGTTGCAGAGCTGAAAGGACTCCATTACCAAGGCCAGGAGCCCCAATCATGGAAGCCGTCACCACCATAGACAGAGCCAACATGATGGTTTGGTTGACCCCAGCCATAATCGTACTCTTGGCTAATGGCAGTTCAACTCCGAAGAGCTTTTGCCGACTGGTACTACCAAAAGCATCTGATGCTTCAACCAACTCGATAGGAATTTCTCGAATCCCAAGATTAGTCATCCGTACCGTTGGTGGTAAAGCGAAGATAACTGAAGCAAAAACCCCAGGTACCATACCAATACCAAAGAAAGCAACCGCTGGAATCAAATAAACGAAGGCTGGCATGGTTTGCATAAAGTCCAGAATTGGATTAATAACCTTTTTGGCTGTCTCATTCTTAGCCATCCAAATTCCCAGTGGAATCCCAATTAAAATTGAGATCAAGCTAGACAAGAGTACCAAGGTAAAGGTATTAATCAAATCTCCCCAGAGTTCCTGATTGTAAATATATAACAAACCGATAGCTGTTAAAATCGTAAAGCCCCATTTTTTAGAAATCAGATAAGCTAAGGCCACGATGAGAAGCATTAAAATCCAAGGATTGATGAAAGTCAATGTATTGGAAATAAATCCCATAAGGGCATCACCAATGATTTTTAGAACATTGAAGAACCCAGCAAAAGTTTTAGTCAGCCAGTCAACAAAAGAATCCATATAATTAGAAATAGGTAATTTCCCAATTCCTGCTAATAATAAGCTTTTCAAACTTCTCACCTACCCTTCTACTTCAATACCCTGTTTAGTAAGAGCCTCAATCACACGACCCTTAATAATAACGCCAACAGGACGCTTGTTCTCATTTAACACAGCAATCGGAGCTGCCGAGTCATAAATCAATGGTAAGATATCTGTCAGCACCATATCCTGAGGCACCGTCCGAATATTAGGATCGACAACATCAGCCAGTTTCTTACCTGCCTTACGAGCATCATAAGCTGCATCAGCCGAGATAACCCCTAAGAGCTGACGCTTCCGATTAGTGGCTACCAACATGGAAACTTCTTCCACGTCCATCCGCTTCAGAGCCACATTGGGTCCATCAACATCAACATTTGCCGTAATTGGCTTAATCATAATATTTTGAGCCGTCAGAACCTTAGAGCGGTCGACATCCTCAACGAATTCTCGGACAAAATCATTAGCTGGTTGAGTCAAGATTTCTTCACCTGTACCTATCTGCATGATTTGACCATCTTTCATCAAGGCGATACGATCGCCGATCCGCAAGGCTTCATTGAGATCGTGGGTAATAAAGATAATTGTTTTTTGAACACGATCCTGCAAATCTAGGAGCTCATCCTGCATTTCTTTACGAATCAAAGGATCCAAAGCAGAGAAGGCCTCATCCATCAAAAGAATATCAGGATTATTAGCAAGCGCTCTAGCTAAACCAACCCGTTGTTGCATCCCACCGGATAATTGATCAGGATACTGATCTTTAAAAGGCAACAAATTTGAATTTTCCAAGGCTTGTTCAGCCATTTTTTCCCGCTCTTCCTTGGGCACTCCCCTCAATTCCAAACCATACTCAGTATTTTCCAAAATGGTTTTATGCGGAAAGAGACCAAAATTCTGGAAAACCATATTAACCGAATGGCGGCGAACCTCTCGCAGTTCATTAGCAGTCATTTCAGAAACATTCTGACCATTAAGTTCGATGGCCCCAGAAGAAGGTTCAATCAGGCGATTAATTAAGCGAATCAGAGTAGACTTTCCGCTTCCAGAAAGCCCCATAATTACAAAGATTTCACCCTCTTGAACTTCAAAATTAGCATCATAAACACCAACCGTACAGCCAGTTTTCTCTAAAATTTCAGTTTTACTCTTTGCTTCTTTGACCATCTGGAGAGCCGCTTTTTGCTTTTTCCCAAAGATTTTGGTTAAATGGCTAACTTTTAAAATCGTTCCCATATATCCCTTATCCTTTCTTCTTACAAAATATCTATATATTCTAAATATCTATTAATTAGTAGGCATCTATACTATTGTACCAAAATCATGGCTATTATTAAATTAAAAATAGTTACAAATTAGTTACCAATATCCAACAAAGATAAAACTCTCCACCAAGTGATGGTAACACTAACACTCAGGACCTGTCCAAGCAAGTCTAATAAATAAAAAAAGAGTTCCCTTAAGAACTCCCTCCAGTCACATCTCTACTCCACCAGTAGGACTCGAACCTACGACATCATGATTAACAGTCATGCGCTACTACCAACTGAGCTATGGTGGATAATAATACGCTAAGCGACTCCCTTATCTCACAGGGGGCAACCCCCAATTACTTCAGGCGTGCTAGGGCTTAACTGCTGTGTTCGGCATGGATACAGGTGTCTCTCCTAGGCTAGCGTCACTTAACTATGAATTGAATTGTATTCGAACTTAAAAGCTAGTGATTTAGATAAATCCTCTTGAAGTCCTTAGACTTCTGCGGTGATTTCCTAAAATCATACGCTTTTCTTCACGTTCTCATTACTTATTTTGCCAATTCAAAATTGAATACCTATCTATTGTATCAAGCCTTACCTCGCGCTGTCAATACCTTCTTTAGGATAAGTCCTCGAGCGATTAGTATTGGTCCGCTTCATAGCTTACACTACTTCCACTCCCAACCTATCTACCTGATCTTCTCTCAGGGCTCTTACTGATATATAATCATGGGAAATCTCATCTTGAGGGAGGCTTCACACTTAGATGCTTTCAGCGTTTATCCCTTCCATACATAGCTACCCAGCGATGCTCTTGGCAGAACAACTGGTACACCAGCGGTATGTCCACTCTGGTCCTCTCGTACTAGGAGCAGAGCCTCTCAAATTTCCTTCGCCCGCGACGGATAGGGACCGAACTGTCTCACGACGTTCTGAACCCAGCTCGCGTGCCGCTTTAATGGGCGAACAGCCCAACCCTTGGGACCGACTACAGCCCCAGGATGCGACGAGCCGACATCGAGGTGCCAAACCTCCCCGTCGATGTGAACTCTTGGGGGAGATAAGCCTGTTATCCCCAGGGTAGCTTTTATCCGTTGAGCGATGGCCCTTCCATGCGGAACCACCGGATCACTAAGCCCGACTTTCGTCCCTGCTCGAGTTGTCGCTCTCGCAGTCAAGCTCCCTTATACCTTTACACTCTGCGATTGATTTCCAACCAATCTGAGGGAACCTTTGGGCGCCTCCGTTACCTTTTAGGAGGCGACCGCCCCAGTCAAACTGCCCGTCAGACACTGTCTCCCTAGACGCTTAGCCTAGCGGGTTAGAGTAGCCATAACACAAGGGTAGTATCCCAACAGCGCCTCCTTCGAAACTAGCGTCCCGATCTCTATGGCTCCTACCTATCCTGTACATGTGGTACAGATACTCAATATCAAACTGCAGTAAAGCTCCATGGGGTCTTTCCGTCCTGTCGCGGGTAACCTGCATCTTCACAGGTACTAAAATTTCACCGAGTCTCTCGTTGAGACAGTGCCCAAATCATTACGCCTTTCGTGCGGGTCGGAACTTACCCGACAAGGAATTTCGCTACCTTAGGACCGTTATAGTTACGGCCGCCGTTTACTGGGGCTTCAATTCAGATCTTCGCTTAACGCTAAACCCTCCTCTTAACCTTCCAGCACCGGGCAGGCGTCACCCCCTATACTTCATCTTTCGATTTCGCAGAGAGCTGTGTTTTTGATAAACAGTTGCTTGGGCCTTTTCACTGCGGCTCAGTCTAGCTGAGCGCCCCTTCTCCCGAAGTTACGGGGCCATTTTGCCGAGTTCCTTAACGAGAGTTCGCTCGATCACCTGAGGCTACTCGCCTCGACTACCTGTGTCGGTTTGCGGTACGGGTAGAGTATACATTAACGCTAGAAGCTTTTCTTGGCAGCCTGACATCACTCACTTCGCTACTAAACTTCGCTCCCCATCACAGCTCAATGTTACAGGACTAAGCATTTGACTCAGTCCACACCTCACTGCTTGGCCAGACACTTCCAGTCGTCTGGTTGAGTTAGCCTTCTGCGTCCCTCCTTCACTCTATACTCTAGTACAGGACTATCAACCTGTTGCCCATCGGATACACCTGTCGGTCTCTCCTTAGGTCCCGACTAACCCAGGGCGGACGAGCCTTCCCCTGGAAACCTTAGTCTTACGGTGGACAGGATTCTCACCTGTCTTGCGCTACTCATACCGGCATTCTCACTTCTATGCACTCCAGCACTCCTCACGGTATACCTTCTCCACACATAGAACGCTCTCCTACCATCCCTAAAGGATCCACAGCTTCGGTAAATTGTTTTAGCCCCGGTACATTTTCGGCGCAGGGTCACTCGACTAGTGAGCTATTACGCACTCTTTGAATGAATAGCTGCTTCTAAGCTAACATCCTAGTTGTCTGTGCAACCCCACATCCTTTTCCACTTAACAATTATTTGGGGACCTTAGCTGGTGGTCTGGGCTGTTTCCCTTTCGACTACGGATCTTAGCACTCGCAGTCTGACTGCCGACCATAAATCGTTGGCATTCGGAGTTTATCTGAGATTGGTAATCCGGGATGGACCCCTCACCCAAACAGTGCTCTACCTCCAAGATTCTTATTGTCGACGCTAGCCCTAAAGCTATTTCGGAGAGAACCAGCTATCTCCAAGTTCGTTTGGAATTTCTCCGCTACCCACAAGTCATCCAAGCACTTTTCAACGTACTCTGGTTCGGGCCTCCAGTGAGTCTTACCTCACCTTCACCCTGCTCATGGGTAGGTCACCTGGTTTCGGGTCTACGTCATTGTACTTATCCGCCCTCTTCAGACTCGGTTTCCCTACGGCTCCGTCTCTTCAACTTAACCTCGCACAATAACGTAACTCGCCGGTTCATTCTACAAAAGGCACGCTCTCACCCATTAACGGGCTCGAACTTCTTGTAAGCACACGGTTTCAGGTTCTCTTTCACTCCCCTTCCGGGGTGCTTTTCACCTTTCCCTCACGGTACTGGTTCACTATCGGTCACTAGGGAGTATTTAGGGTTGGGAGATGGGCCTCCCAGTTTCCGACGAGATTTCTCGTGTCTCGCCGTACTCAGGATCCTGTTAGCGTCTTCCATCATTTCAAATACGAGGCTTTTACTCTCTTTGGCCGACTTTCCCAAGTCGTTCTTTTATGACGTTTGATCACTCTTCACAGTCCTACAACCCCAGAATGTAAACATCCTGGTTTGCCCTCCTGCCCTTTCGCTCGCCGCTACTCAGGCAATCGCTCTTGCTTTCTCTTCCTGCAGCTACTGAGATGTTTCAGTTCACTGCGTCTTCCTTCTCATATCCTTAACAGATATGGATGACAACCTGTAGTTGCCGGGTTCCCCCATTCGGATATCTCTGGATCTCAGCTTACTTACAGCTCCCCAAAGCATTTCGTCGTTAATCACGTCCTTCATCGGCTCCTAGTGCCAAGGCATCCACCGTGCGCCCTTATTAACTTAACCTTATTAAAAAACTCATTAAATATTTACAGCGTTTCGGTTTATTTTCTTGTTACTATTTGATAGATATTCAATTTTCAATGGACAAGTCTAAGATACTAAGACCGTCCCAACTTGTTGGGCATTTTTGTAGAAAAATAGGAAATCAACGCTGTGTGACTTGCACACAAGGAGATTTATCTTTTTTCCTAAAAAATGAGGTCGTGTTCAATTTCTTGAACAATATCTTATTTAGCTTAGAATACAAGTTTTCGCTAAAGCGAATCATCTCTCGTATCCTATGGAGCCTAGCGGGATCGAACCGCTGACCTCCTGCGTGCAAAGCAGGCGCTCTCCCAGCTGAGCTAAGGCCCCACAAAACCTCTGAAAACTAAATAGAGACGCCCTAAAACGTGCTTCCGTAGCTAAATAAGGGTACCTTTAACCTTATCGGCTAAATTGTACTCGGGCTAAAAGCTTGTGATTTAGATAAACCACCTTGTATGCAAGCATACTGCCTTGGTTTCCTAAAATCAAGTCGCTTTTAAACGCCCTCCGTTACTTAGTTTTTCCTTAGAAAGGAGGTGATCCAGCCGCACCTTCCGATACGGCTACCTTGTTACGACTTCACCCCAATCATCCGTCCCACCTTAGGCGGCTGGCTCCCGAAGGTTACCTCACCGACTTTGGGTGTTACAAACTCTCGTGGTGTGACGGGCGGTGTGTACAAGGCCCGGGAACGTATTCACCGCGGCGTGCTGATCCGCGATTACTAGCGATTCCGACTTCATGGAGGCGAGTTGCAGCCTCCAATCCGAACTGAGATTGGCTTTCAGAGATTAGCTTGCCGTCACCGGCTTGCGACTCGTTGTACCAACCATTGTAGCACGTGTGTAGCCCAGGTCATAAGGGGCATGATGATTTGACGTCATCCCCACCTTCCTCCGGTTTATTACCGGCAGTCTCGCTAGAGTGCCCAACTTAATGATGGCAACTAACAATAAGGGTTGCGCTCGTTGCGGGACTTAACCCAACATCTCACGACACGAGCTGACGACAACCATGCACCACCTGTCACCGATGTACCGAAGTAACTCCCTATCTCTAGGGATGGCATCGGGATGTCAAGACCTGGTAAGGTTCTTCGCGTTGCTTCGAATTAAACCACATGCTCCACCGCTTGTGCGGGCCCCCGTCAATTCCTTTGAGTTTCAACCTTGCGGTCGTACTCCCCAGGCGGAGTGCTTAATGCGTTAGCTCCGGCACTAAGCCCCGGAAAGGGCCTAACACCTAGCACTCAGCGTTTACGGCGTGGACTACCAGGGTATCTAATCCTGTTCGCTACCCACGCTTTCGAGCCTCAGCGTCAGTTACAGACCAGAGAGCCGCTTTCGCCACCGGTGTTCCTCCATATATCTACGCATTTCACCGCTACACATGGAATTCCACTCTCCCCTTCTGCACTCAAGTTCAACAGTTTCCAAAGCAAACAATGGTTGAGCCACTGCCTTTAACTTCAGACTTACTAAACCGCCTGCGCTCGCTTTACGCCCAATAAATCCGGACAACGCTCGGGACCTACGTATTACCGCGGCTGCTGGCACGTAGTTAGCCGTCCCTTTCTGGTAAGATACCGTCACTTGTGTAACTTTCCACTCTACACATCGTTCTTCTCTTACAACAGAGCTTTACGATCCGAAAACCTTCTTCACTCACGCGGCGTTGCTCGGTCAGGGTTCCCCCCATTGCCGAAGATTCCCTACTGCTGCCTCCCGTAGGAGTCTGGGCCGTGTCTCAGTCCCAGTGTGGCCGTTCACCCTCTCAGGTCGGCTATGTATCGTCGCCTAGGTGAGCCCTTACCTCACCTACTAGCTAATACAACGCAGGTCCATCTGTTAGTGGTGCTCTTGCACCTTTCAAATCACTAACATGAGTTAGTCACTATTATGCGGTATTAGCTATCGTTTCCAATAGTTATCCCCCGCTAACAGGCAGGTTACCTACGCGTTACTCACCCGTTCGCAACTCCTCGTACTAGAGCAAGCTCCAGTACTCAGCGTTCTACTTGCATGTATTAGGCACGCCGCCAGCGTTCGTCCTGAGCCAGGATCAAACTCTCATCTAATAGTTTGAGCGCTTAACTCACTTGTGTCATCGCTGACTTATTGTCCTTTGACAGGTTACTCTCGTAACCCGCACGTCTTGGTTCGTCTCTATTCAGTTCTCAAAGGTCTTGCCCCTCTCTCGAGGACAGCTCCCTTATTCTAGCAAACACCTCCTCCTTTGTCAATACCTTTAGATTAATTTTTTTATTTTTATTCCCATTCATAATGCTTGCGAGTCTCTCGCGAAAACTCGCAAATAGCTCGAGTAGTGATTTTGGAGTGGAATTTAGCTAAGAATGAGAGCCTGTTGACATGAACTGTTAATTGGACACAGGGCTTAAAGCTACTTGGCACAGGATTTCTTAAATTTTATATGGCTAGCTAATAGTTTCTTAAAACCGACTTTAAAGTTCATTGGAAAACACAAAAACAGATCCCAAAGGAATCTGTTTTAAATTTATTTAACTACAATATTGACAAGTTTATTGGGGACTGTGATGACTTTCAAGATATCTTTTCCCTCAACTTCAGCCCTGATCTTATCATCGGCTAAAGCTAGTGCCTGCAGATCTTCTCGCGGAAGGTCTTTAGGGATCATCATCTTGGCTCTAACCTTACCCTTAATCTGCACGACAATTTCAACCTCGTCTTCAACAAGTTTCGATTCATCCCAAGTTGGCCAAGTCACGTAAGAAATAGAATCTCCTGAGCTAGTCAAATTTTGCCACAACTCCTCAGCAATATGCGGAGCAAACGGTGCCAATAATTGAACGAATCCTCGAGCATAATCAATAAAGAGTGTCCCTTCCTTATTAGCTGTATTAACAAAGACCATGAGCTGAGCAATAGCTGTATTAAATTTCATGGCTTCAATCTGTTCAGTTACTGCCTTAACAGTTTCATTGTAAACCTTATCAAGCTTACCATCATTTTCAGCTATAATATCTTTTGTGGTTAAGAGACGATAAACACGGTCGAGGAACTTACGAGATCCTTCAAGACCTTCTTCTGACCAAGCAATCGAGGCATCAAGCGGCCCCATGAACATTTCATAAACACGTAAGGTATCTGCGCCATACTGTTCCACGACATCATCCGGATTAACAACGTTCTTGAGGGATTTAGACATCTTAGCTGGTGCCTGCTCCAATTCTTCACCAGTTTCAATATTGAAGAAACTGCCATCGCGCTTTTCAACCTTGTCTGTTGCGACAAGAGCCCCGCGACTATCACGATAGCTAGTCCCCAAAATCATTCCTTGATTAAAGAGTTTCTGGAAAGGCTCCTTGGTTGGAACAATACCTAGGTCGTAGAGGACTTTATGCCAAAAACGGGCGTATAGCAAGTGAAGTACAGCATGCTCAGCCCCGCCAATATAAATATCAACTGGCAACCATGTCTTAAGCAAGTCTTCATCAGCTATTTTTTCATTATTGTGCGGATCGATATATCGCAAATAATACCAGCTTGACCCCGCCCATTGTGGCATGGTATTGGTTTCACGGCGGCCCTTGACACCATCTTCGCGAACCACTTCTAGCCAATCAGTCAAATTTGCCAGCGGCGACTCTCCAGTTCCCGAAGGTTTAATGTTCTTGGTGACAGGCAACACCAATGGTAGCCGGTCTTCTGGTACCGCACTGGAAGTACCATCCTCCCAATGGATAATTGGAATGGGTTCACCCCAGTAACGTTGACGGCTAAAGAGCCAGTCTCGCAGACGATAATTGATCTGCCTCTTACCAAATCCCTTTTCTTCTAAAAACTCGATAATTTTATCAATCGCTTCTTCCTTATTTAAACCATCAAGAAAGTCAGAATTAATGTGTGGCCCATCTTCTGTCCAAGCCTCTTTTTCAACATCCCCACCCTGAAGAACAGGAATAATATCCAGACCGAATTTCTTCGCGAATTCCCAGTCACGCATATCATGAGCTGGAACAGCCATAATGGCTCCTGTTCCATAACTAGCTAAGACGTAATCTGAAATCCAGATTGGAATGTGACGACCATTGACAGGGTTAATGGCATAGGCACCAGTCCAGACTCCCGTCTTATCCTTATTGAGATCAGTCCGAGCTAGATCGGACTTGAGGCTGGCTTCATGCTTATAATCAGCAACTGCCTGAGCCTGTTCTGGGCTAGTGATGACATCAACCAGCTCATGCTCTGGCGCCATCACTGCATAGGTAGCGCCAAAAAGGGTATCAGGACGAGTAGTAAAGACTGTAAAGCTCTTATCCGTTCCAGCCACCTGAAAGTCAACATGAGCTCCGACTGATTTACCAATCCAATTGCGTTGCATTTCTTTGATGGATTCTGGCCAATCGAGCTCGTCTAAATCCTGCAGAAGACGCTCCGCATAAGCAGTAATTTTCAACATCCATTGTTTCATGGGTTTGCGGACAACAGGATAACCACCACGCTCAGATGTGCCGTCAGGAAGAACTTCTTCATTAGCGATAGCTGTACCCAATTCCTCAACCCAGTTAACAGGGACCTCTGCTTCATAGGCTAAACCATTTTCATATAGCTTAGTAAAAATCCATTGGGTCCACTTGTAATAATCAGGATCGGTTGTATTGATTTCGCGGTCCCAATCATAAGAAAAGCCCAAGCTGTTGATTTGACGCTTGAAATTAGCGATATTTTCTGCCGTAAAATCGGCTGGGTCATTCCCTGTATCCATAGCGTATTGCTCGGCTGGAAGACCAAAAGCATCCCAACCCATTGGGTGAAGGACATTGTAACCTTGAGCACGCTTATAACGACTGAGGATATCTGTCGCCGTATAACCTTCTGGGTGGCCAACGTGCAGACCAGCTCCTGAAGGATAAGGAAACATATCTAAGGCATAAAAGTTAGGTTTGGAGCTATCGGTCCCTGTCTTAAAAGTCTCATGCTCAGCCCAATATTTCTGCCATTTGTGTTCAATTTCTTTGTGATTGTAGAAAGTCATAGAGTATCTCTCCATCTTAATATAGTCCCGTTTATTATAACATTTTCAGTATATTTTTAAAGGCCAGTTTCGCCCTCTACGCTAGCTCAACCTCTTCAAGAAAAAAGAAGGCTATCGCCTTCTCTATCTGCTAACAGGATTAAATCATTCATAAATCTTGAAAGCATCGTCATCATTTTGGTTGACAAATGGCATAGCCTTACGCAATTCTGCCCCAATTTTTTCGATTTCAAGATTTTCAGCTTCTTCACGATAAGCTTTCAAGCGCGGGAAACCTGCATCGTGATCTTCAACAAATTCTTTTGCAAATTTGCCAGATTGGATATCTTTAAGGGCTGCCTTCATGTTTTCCTTAACTTCTGGTCCAATGACACGTGGACCAGTTACAAAGTCACCAAATTCGGCAGTATTTGAACATGATTGACGCATCTTCTTGAAACCACCTTCATAAATGAGATCAACAATCAATTTCATTTCATGAAGGACTTCAAAGTAAGCTAATTGAGGCGCATAGCCCGCTTCAGTTAAAACTTCAAAACCAGCCTCAATCAAATGAGTCAAACCACCCATCAGAACAGTTTGTTCGCCAAAGAGATCTTCTTCAGTTTCTTCCTTGAAGCTGGTAGTCAAGAGTCCAACACGAGCAGAACCAAGCCCCTTAGCCCATGACATAGCGATTTCTTGTGCATGACCGGTTGGATTTTGATAAACAGCATAGAGAGATGGAACACCAAAACCTTCTGTATATGTGCGGCGAACCAAGTGCCCTGGCCCCTTAGGAGCAACCATAAAGACATCAACATCTTCTGGCGCCTTAATATAACCGAAGTGAATATTGAAACCATGGGCAAAACCAAGAGCATTGCCAGAAGACAAATTCGGTGCAATTTCCTTAGCATAGATATCTTTTTGAATTTCATCCGGTGCCAAAACCATGATGATATCAGCTAGTTTAGTTGCTTCTCCAACCTCATAAACATCAAAGCCGTCTTCCTTAGCTTTATCAAACGACTTACCATGACGCACACCAATGATGACATCATAACCTGAATCACGCAGGTTTTGAGCATGAGCATGACCTTGTGAACCATAACCCACAACAGCAATTTTCTTTCCCGCAAGGGCGTCAACTGTTACATCTTTTTCGTATTCCATTTCTACTGCCATAATAAAGTTCTCTTTTCTAAAAATATATTTTTACTAAACTAGCAAACTAGCATTGGTAAGGGAGATTTTTAGGACAAATCTCGTGAAAAACCTGTTGCTCCTGTTCGAGCAATGTTTTTAATGCCATAAGGTTCAACCACTCGCAAGAGGGCATCAATCTTATTAGCATCTCCTGTCACCTGAATAGTGATAGATTTTAAAGCTACATCAATAACACTAGCTCTGAAAGGCTGAATAACAGCTAAAATTTCCGCCCGCTTATGAGCTGGAGCTGCCAACTTAATTAAAATGACTTCCCGTTCCAGATGCGGGATATCTGTAATGTCACGTACCCGAATAACATCAATTAAACGATTGAGCTGCTTGATGATGAGATCAGTTTCTTCCAAACTAGAGACATCGACAATAACGGTGATACGGGTAATTCCCTCTTCTTCAGTATGTCCTGCCGAAACTGCCTCAATATTAATTTGCTTTCGCAGAAGGACCCCCGTAAAGCGATTGAGGACACCAGCTGTGTTACGAAGCCTCGCTGTTAACATTCTACGCATCGAAGGTCACCCCCATCATCTCAGCATTTGATTTCCCAGATGGAACCATCGGATAGACATGCTCACGATTCGAGATATTCACCTCAATTAACATAGGCTTGTTTTCGGTAATAACCTGCAAATCCTCTTCCAAGGTCTTGGGATTAGAGAACTGATAATGGGAAATACCATAGGCCTCAGCCAAAAGTTGGAAGTTTGGTTCATCATCAAAAGTTGACTCACTGCGCCGTTCATCGTAAAAGGACTCCTGCCATTGGCGAACCATACCCAAGGAATGATTGTTGATAAGAACCACCTTGATTGGCAGGCCATAACCATTGAGGATAGCCAATTCCTGATTGGTCATTTGAAAACCACCATCTCCAACAAAGAGAATAACCTCCTTGTCAGGATTAGCTAGCTTGGCACCGACTGCAGCCGGAATACCAAAGCCCATAGTGCCTAGACCGCCTGAAGTGATGAGCTGACGCTCATTTTGGTAGGGATAAAATTGAGCCGCCCACATCTGATGCTGACCGACATCAGTCACTACAATAGCTTCCCCTTTGGTTAACTTACCAATGATCTCAATAGTATGCTGAGGTTTAATGATGGTTTCATCAAACTTGTAGGAGAAAGGAGCCTTAACCTTATTAGCCAAAACTTCCTTAGTCCAATCATCATGCCTCGTCTTGACTTCCTCCTCAGCTAGCAACAAACTCAGGGTCTCCTTAGCATCCCCAACGATAGGGATATCGGTCTTAACAACCTTTCCAATCTCAGCTGCATCAATATCAACATGAGCAACTAAGGCGTTCTTAGCAAAGGTCTTTGGATTGCCGGTCAAACGATCAGCAAAGCGTGAACCGAAATTGATCATAAAATCGCAGTGAGTCATGGCCATGTTGGAAGCATAGGAACCATGCATCCCACCCATACCAAGAGCCAGAGGATGGGAAACAGGAATAGTCCCCAAACTCAAAAGGGTCGAGACAACTGGGATGTTATATCTTTCCGCAAAAGCAATCAGTTCCTGAGAAGCTCCAGCATAGTTTACACCACCTCCAGCAATAATTAGAGGCCTCTTAGCTCGCTTAAGCTGATTCAAAAGTTTCTTAACCTGCAAGCCATTGGGTTCAACCTTGGGCTGATAGCTAGGCAAATTTAGACTTGGATCGTTGTAGCCAGTCACCCTAGTCTCGGCTATATTCTTAGGTAAATCAACAACGACAGGCCCTGGTCTCCCAGTAGTCGCAATGTGAACCGCTTCGGTAACAATCCGAGGAATATCAGCCGCATCACGAATCTGATAATTATACTTAGTAATGGGCATGGTAATTCCGACAATATCAGCTTCCTGAAAGGCATCCTTACCGATTCCAGCCATACCAACCTGTCCAGTAAAAATCAACATGGGAACACTGTCGCTCATACCATCCGCAATCCCTGTGATAGCATTAGTTGCTCCAGGACCACTCGTAACGACCGCCACACCAATCTTGCCTGTTGATTTGGCAAAACCTTCAGCCTCATGGAGAGCCCCTTGCTCATGACGAGCAAGGATATGCTGGATATCATCATGTTGATAAATAGCATCGTATAACGGGAGTACAGCTCCACCGGGGTAGCCAAAAATAGTTTTAATACCTAAACTCACCAAGGTATCTAAAAGTAAATCAGAGCCGGTCTTGGCTTGTTTTAAAGTTATTTGGTTCATATTACCCCCTTTGTCTGAATTTTACGGATTTTTCTAAAAATTCAAAAATCTTGTACTTATAATAACATTTTCAGAAAATAATGCAAGCCTAAAATTAGAAAAATTTGTTCAGTCCTCTTCAAAAATAGCCTATAAAAAGAGAGTGTGGGACAACGAAATCAATTTCTATCAATTTCTTCGAAATACTGATTTCTTATACGTAATCTTCAAAGATTACAATGTTTTGCGGGTGAGAGCGAAGCCAGCATGGCTGTTTGTCTCATTCTCTTAGCTTTTCTGCTTTGGCCTTATGGCAACAGGAAAGCCAGCCAGCAGTGGTTCATTGGCACTAAAAGCAGCCAATGAACTTGCAGGGAGCAAGACTCAGTTGGTGTAGCCAATAAGTCTTGCTCCCAACCACTGTACCAAGAGTTTATTCCCAAAAAGGAAGACTGGACAAGTTTTGCCCAGTCTCTAGATATTCTAATAAACTTATTCAACACTCATCAAGTATGGATAAACTGGCTGGTCACCCCGGTGAACTTCAACCTCAATATCTTCATAACTAGTTTTTAAGTTCTCCGCCAATTTATTAACAACTTCTTCTTGACCATCTTGACCGATATAGACAGCGATAATTTCACTGTCTTCATCAATCATTTTATCAAGAGTTGTAAGCAGGGCTACTTCCATATCAGGATTAGAAACAACAATCTTACCATCAACCATGCCCAAGATATCATCCTTGTGGATGTCCAGACCATCAATACTAGTATCACGAACAGCCAAAGTCACACTACCACTGACAACATCAGCTAGACTGGCTGACATGGCAGCTGCATTCTCTTCTAAAGAATTGTCAGAATTAAAGGCTAGAAGACTGGTTAAACCTTGGGGAATCGTTCGACTTTCAATAACAGCTGCAGGAATATCAACCACCTCAACTGCGGACTGGGCTGCCATAAAAATATTTTTATTATTCGGTAAGATGATAACATTTTTGACATTGAGAGACTCAATAGTCTTAACGATATCTTCAGTCGATGGGTTCATAGTTTGCCCCCCTGAGATGATAGCGTCAACACCTTGAGATTTAAAAATCTCCGCCAAACCATCACCAGCTACAACAGCAATCAAACCAAATTCTTTTGCAGGAACTTCCGGCGCGACCTCTTGACCGGCCTCTTTTTCCAACTGAGCTTCATGTTGTCCTCGCATATTGTCAACCTTGACCTTAACCAAGGCACCATACTTTAAGCCTTCTTGCATAACTAAACCAGGATCTTCAGTATGGACATGAACCTTGACGATTTCATCATCATTAACAACTAGGAGGGAATCCCCAAGTTCATTGAGATAATTACGAAAAGCATCATAATCAAACTCCTTAACGTAAGTAGGTCCCTTACGGAGAGCCACCATGATTTCAGTACAATAACCGTACTTGATATCCTCAGTCGCCACATGACCCGCGACCGATTTATGGTGCTCTGCATTAATCATTTCGCTCATGTTAGCTGGTGTAGCTCGAAACTCTTCCGAAGCAATGTAGTCCCCCGTCAAAGCGGACAGGAAGCCTTCATAAATAAAGACCAAACCTTGACCACCAGAGTCTACTACACCGACCTCTTTCAAAACCGGTAACATATCTGGTGTCTTAGCCAAGGCCGCCCTAGCACCATCAAGGGCTGCTCGCATGACCTCTACAGCATCATTAGTTGTTTCCGCCTTTTTCAGAGCTGCGGTAGCCGCTCCACGTGAGACAGTCAAAATTGTCCCTTCGACAGGCTTCATCACTGCCTTATAGGCAACTTCTACCCCTGATTGAAAGGCTTCTGCCAGAGCTTTACCATCTAACTCTTCCTTATCTTTGATAGCTTGGCTAAATCCACGGAACAGTTGCGAGGTAATGACACCAGAATTTCCGCGTGCTCCCATCAAGAGACCCTTAGACAAAATCTGACCGACTTGACCAACAGTTGAAGCTGGTTGATCAGCAACTGCCTTCGCTCCATTTTCAATGGTCATCCCCATATTGGTTCCTGTATCACCATCAGGAACTGGAAAAACATTCAAAGAATTAACATATTCTGCTTGATTTCCAAGACGAGTCGCAGCCGCCTGCACCATTTCTTGAAATAAGCTCGTTGTAATATTTGGCACTAATCTTCTCCTACAACTTTAATATTTTGAATATAGACATTAACAACATTGGCATGAATACCAAGTTGATTTTCTAGATTAAACTTCACGCGTTCTTGAATATTCTTAGAAACTTCACTGATTTTAACACCGTAACTCATCACCGTGTAAACATCCACAGTAATACCATCTTCCATCGATTTAACAACAACACCCTTAGAATAGTTTTCTTTACGTAGCAATGCTTGAAAATTATCTTTGATGGCACTCTTACTAGCCATCCCGACTACCCCAAAAATTTCTGTCGCTGAACCTCCGACAACCGTCGCAATAACATCATCAGATAATTCAATCTGACCATCTTTCGTATTAATTTTTACAGTCATCCTCTTACCTCACAAGTTTTTATCATCTTATTCTATCATAAACACCGACTAAAGTACAAAGATACAAGGGAAGGATCTTAAGCACCAAAGCACTTGGTAATTAACTCCGTTACTGGAGATGAATTGACTACTTCTTTTGCTAACTTTAATTAATGAGTATTATTGCTCCCTTAGCTTCCATATCACAAGAACTCCAATTTTAAAAAAGAAAAATTTACCTAAGTATTAAAGCATTTAATCATCATGCCAATTAATAAAGAAAAATCATCTCTTCTCAGGTGTCATCCTCCCAAAAATTAACTAAAATACCTCTATACTGAAAATAAAAAGAACAACAAAAAAGAGCCCTTGGGCTCCTCATTAAACACGTTCCACTTTCCCTGATTTAAGGGCACGAGCTGAAGCCCAAACTTTTTTAGGCTTACCATCGACAAGGATAGTAACTTTTTGCAAGTTTGGCTTGACAACACGTTTAGTTTTGTTCATTGCATGCGAACGGTTATTGGCTGATTTTGTTTTACGGCCTGTGAAATAACATACTTTTGCCATTGATCTGTTTTCCTCCTACTTAGTCTAAGGGTGAATCCACCACATACCGTAGTATTGTAGCAAAATTCAAGCCATTTGACAATAGAAACTTCAATTATTTTTATCGCTTGTACTTCATCATCAGAGTACTATAATGATTATCAATAGGAAGTGGGTGAATTTGATGAATGCAATAACCAAAAATGCCGGAGCTGCTCTAGGAGAAGCCTTAGCAGAAGGGGCTGTCATTGTCCCAAATGTTATTTTTGCAGGTTTATTATACCAGCATTATGGTCAATACCGTTTCCTGCTTCCTTTCGTATTATTATACTCATTTGAAAAAGCTGGAACCTTTGCTTTGCAAGGTTTTGGGGAATTAAAAAATCCATATAAAGTTTTAAGATACAGCCTTTTGCTAACACTCTTAGGATGTTGCTCGTGTCTATTGGGCGAGATTCATTTTATATTTTGGGAAGCAGGAGCCATTTTAATAGGATTGGGACTGTCTAACTATAACGCTCTCTTTAAAACAATCAAAAGTCTTTTAAAAAAAGAAAATAAGTGGGAAGGGAAAGGATCCTTGGTTAAGGGCTATCTTATCTTAGGAATCACGATTGTTTTACTCTTATATCTCCGTCATACTGCTATAACGCTGGTATTTGCTCTTTGGTTACTCCCTTTAGGTGTGTTATATATATTTATCTACCAGCTTGAACAAGGACAAGAAACACAGATAGGATCTTCTTTTTCCGGAAAAAGAAGATCTTTGCTATATTTCTTACCGGCCATTTGTATGCTGCTGCTTTCCTTTTTTACAAGATTATTAAAACAAACAGCAGATGCCCATTATATTTTGGACATAGGTTTTGCTTTGTGCTTATTTCTGATTGTCGGACTGTCTATTAGCCCTTTACGTTTCTCTTTACCGACTGTATCTACCATGTGGTTTGGTGCCGCAAGAAATTTCATAGTCATTTACAGCCTTATCTACTTTATAGCTATTAACAAACTCTATATGGTTGGACTTTCTTATATCATGCTTGTTTTAGGTTTGCTTTTATCAATGATGATAAGAAGGAAGCTTAAGGAGGTCGTAGATGATCAACATTTATTGGCTTTCTCACTCATCAGCAGTATTATAAGCTTCCTACTTCTCCTACCGTCCGCGACTTACCTCATTGGAGTCCTGCTAAGCTGTACTTTTATTGCTACTGGCAATCACTTAATCCTGCAAAAATATACCAAAGATGAAACTTTACCATTTTTAGAAAGAAGAATTAAACGTTCTCAATATTATGGACTCGGTGCTATTATCCAACAAGTCTTTTCATTGTCAACCCTCACAGTAGTATCTTGGATTAAAGATCACAATTCAGCCTTGAGTGTCTACGCACTTTCTAGTGATATCAGCAATATAGCAGAGAGCTTTTTTTATACAAAATTAATTTGCTTAGCCTCCATTGGACTAGTGGGTATCATTGTGGCAAAATGGGCTTTAAAACCTACAAATTGATACTAACTCAAAAATAGAAACTAAAATTTTAAAATACTTTAAGTATTTATACAAACCTAAAGTATTTTAAAGACACTCATCTTTAACCACAGCCTTCAGACCTGTAACCTACACGCTACAAACGCCTCTATCAACTCAACTAACAGCGATCTCACTCTGCTAATTTGTCAATCTTATTTTTTTGAAAATAAAGAAAGCCCGCTATACACGGACTTTCTTTATTATAAACTTAGCACAATTACAATTAAGCTTTACCTTCTGAACCAAATACGTCGATACGTTCTTCAACAGCTTCTGTGATAGCTTCGAAACCAGGTTTCAAGAATTTACGTGGGTCGAAGAGTTTCTTCTTCATGTATTCAGCTTCGTTAGCATCAAATTCATGAACAAATTCACGAGTTGCTTTACAGAAGGCCAATTGACATTCAGTGTTTACATTTACCTTAGCCACACCAAGCTTGATAGCAGCTTGAATTTGATCGTCAGGAATACCTGAACCACCGTGCAATACGATTGGGAAATTAGGGACAGCCGCAACCAATTTTTCAAGGTGATCAAGGTGAAGACCCTTCCAGTTTTCAGGATAAGGACCGTGGATATTACCAATACCTGCAGCCAGGAAGTCTACACCAGTAGCAACCATTGCCTTAGCATCTTCGATTGGTGCCAACTCACCATCACCGATAATTCCGTCTTCTTCACCACCGATAGTACCAACTTCGGCTTCGACAGAAACACCCTTAGCATGTGCTTTTTCAACAACAACTTTAGCTTTTTCAAGGTTTTCTTCAATTGGAAGGTGTGAACCATCAAACATAACTGAAGTGTAACCTACTTCGATACATTCCAATGCATCTTCATAGTGACCATGGTCAAGATGAATAGCAACTGGCACAGTAATTCCCATTGATTCTACAAGATTTTCAATAAGATTCTTACATACCTTGTAACCACCCATGTATTTAGCAGCACCCATAGAAGTTTGAATAAGAACAGGAGCTTGTTTAGCTTCTGCGGCACGCAAAATTGCTTGAGTCCATTCAAGGTTGTTTGTGTTAAATCCACCAACTGCATAACCATTGTCACGAGCTGCTTGGACAAATTTTTCTGCTGAAACGATTGCCATTATAAAGGCCTCCTATTTATTTTTCGGGTTAACCCGTTTACAACGTTAATTCTAGCACAAATTGGTCTAAAAAACTAGCCTTAATCAGTTCTGGAAGCGTTTTCTCAAACTTGTATAAAATAAAAAAGAACCAACCTCAGGTGATTCTTACCATGCGGAAAGAGGGACTTGAACCCTCACAGCCTAAAGCGGCCACAGGATCCTTAGTCCTGCGCGTCTGCCAATTCCGCCATTTCCGCTACTGTTACAACAGAACTTATTATATCAAGGGAGGTTTTTCTTGTCAATAATATTTTTCAATTTTTTCAGAAGCTCTTCAAAATAGAACATTAAAAGCGATAAGAAAACCCCAGCCAAAGGCTAGAGTCTTCTTCAAATAGCTTTACTTTTTATTTAGCATTTTCAACCGCTGCTGTAACAAAGGCCGTATAAAGTTCTTCAGCACGATTAGGACGACTCTGCAATTCTGGGTGATACTGAGCTGCTACGAAAAATTTCTTATCAGGCAGTTCCACCACTTCCATCAAGCGGTTATCTGGCGATACCCCAGAAAAAACAAAACCAGCTGCCTCAAAATCTTCCCGATACTTCGTGTTAAATTCATAACGGTGGCGATGACGACGCTGTACAACCTCTTGATTATCGTAAGCCGCAGCTGCCTTAGAACCTGGTTTTAATTTACATGGATAGAGACCCAAACGTAAGGTTCCTCCCATATCTTCCACATCAACCTGATCTCTCATCAGGTCAATCACTGGATAAGAGGTATTAGGATCCAGCTCTGATGAATTTGCCCCTTCCATATTGAGGACATGGCGGGCAAACTCAACACAGGTCAGCTGCATGCCCAGACAGATACCCAGCATAGGGACATCATTTTCCCGAGCATAGCGGATAGTTTGAATTTTACCTTCGGTACCGCGCTGCCCAAAGCCACCTGGCACAATAATCCCGTCGACATCTCCTAGCAGGTCTGCCACATTTTCAGCCGTAACATCATTGGCATTGACCCACTTGAGATCAATAGCTGAGTCATTGACATAACCAGAGTGCTTAAGCGCTTCAACAACAGATAAGTAAGCATCTGGCAATTCGACATACTTTCCAACTAAGGCAATCCGAGTAGTTTTCTTAAGGTTAAGAACCTTATCAACCATAGCTGACCATTCGCTCATATCTGCTTTAGGAACATCCAATTTCAAGTGGTCACAGACAATTTGATCCATACCCTGGGCCTGCATATTAAGAGGCACTTGGTAGATATGGTCAACATCCAAAGATTCAATAACAGCTTCTGGAGCGACATCACAGAATTGCGCTAATTTATTTTTCACCCCTTGGGTAGCTGGTTGTTCGGTCCGAATAACCAACATATTTGGCTGAATTCCGAGGCCACGCAATTCTTTAACAGAGTGCTGGGTTGGCTTGGTCTTCATTTCTCCAGCTGCCTTCAGATAAGGCAAAAGGGTCGTGTGGATATACATAACATTATCTGACCCCACATCAGCCTTCATCTGGCGCAAAGCTTCTAGGAAAGGCAAACTTTCGATATCCCCAACGGTACCACCAACTTCGGTGATGATGACATCAGAATCTGTGGTAGTAGCTGCCCGCTTAATTTTTTCTTTAAGGGCATCGGTAATATGAGGAATAACCTGAACTGTTGCTCCTAGATACTCACCCTTACGCTCTTTACGAAGGACTTCACTGTAAATTTTACCAGTCGTAACATTAGAATACTTGTTGAGGTTAATGTCGATGAAACGTTCGTAGTGACCGAGATCCAGATCAGTTTCAGCCCCATCATCAGTGACATAAACTTCCCCGTGTTGGTAAGGACTCATAGTTCCAGGATCAATATTGATGTAAGGATCAAACTTCTGAATGGTCACCTTGAGACCACGATTTTTCAACAGACGCCCCAGACTAGCTGCAACAATCCCTTTACCAATAGAAGAAACCACACCGCCGGTAACAAAAATGTACTTTGTCATACAAACTCCTTCAACTCTACGATTCAGGCCGAAACTTATGTCAAAAGTCTCAGCTAATAAAACAACACAACAAGAGTGACAGTACTTTGACTTATTTGGACAAGCCAAGCTCCCGAAAAAGTTCAAAATACCCAACCATTCAAAAATCAATTAGGCGGGGCTAGACCCTGCCACAATTAAAGAGCTTTTGAAAAATAAAAATAGCCCCCTATTCAAGTAGGGAGCTCTCCGACCTCTAAAAGAGGTGCCCGATAATTAGTATAGATTATCTAAACTTGTTTGTCAATTGGAAAATCAGTCGTTTTCGACATCATCGTCGTCATCATCGTCGTCCGACTCATTCAAATCAACGGCATCTTCATCACTAACTTCATCGTCTGGGATAATTTCATTAATTTCAGAATCGTAAGACTCAACTTCTGATTTTTCATCATCAGGATTTTCATCATCATATTCGGCATCCGTTGGCGTGAAGGTATCTTCATCTTCCGGATCATCATCATTGTAATCAATAGCATCTTCATCGCCATCCATGAAGGCATTAACCCGTTTGCGCTTACGTTTTGGAGCATTTTCCCCATTTTCTTCCAGGGTAATAACTTCTTCATCAATTTCATCAATGGCATACCAAGACCGTAAGCCCCAACGATTTTCACCAAGCGGAATAAAACTACCGTCAGTGTTCAAATCTGAATAGAAAAATGGAAGGGCTTGACGAATGTCCGCATCTGATTTTTCTAAATAATTTTGAATTTCATTAACCAAATCGCTAAAGTACATTTCATGGTCACGTCCGCGTGATTCCAAAATTGCACGAGCAACTTCAATCATTGACAATTCACTTTTTTCTTGTCCAGCAAATACTTCTAATTCCAAGATCTACTCCTTATATGTAAGATACAAAGTCGCTAAGCACTTCGAAGAAAATGAAAGCCCCGATGGTGACTAAACACCTAATAAGGCACGCCTATTCTCAGAGAAGTGTAGGTGTGTGTTCAATTGAACAGTCTCAAATGCACTAAAATGATTGCCTAGCCCCCTGACAACTCTCGATAAAACAGTATCACTGTCCGTTTTATCTCTATATCGAAATGAAACAAAGCTAGTCAAAATTATTAAAATGACTCGCTACAAGGATTGCTAGGCAATCTTTTCATCCGTTCTATCCTCTCAGAAAGCATACAAATTCACTTCTATCATTATCTGAATAACGTCAGCACTTATTATTTTACGCTAAAATTTAACTTTTGTCTATTACTAATTTTTAAAATCACTATCCTTCTTTTAAGGATAAGTCACGAGTATACCAAGCATAGCTTAGAGAAACTACCAAACAACGTTTAAGGTGAGATAAAAAATTGACCGCCAAATGGCAGTCAATCTTACCTATTAATCTAGGCTTATTTAATGCTTGCTGAGCTTGTGACAGCTTCGATAGCTTTCTTCATCGTAATATCATGCTTGAGCATGTCAGTTGAAAGAAGGGAACGCACTTGGTCAGCTGGCATATTGTATTCAGCAGCCAAATCCGTAACTTCTTTTTCAATTTCTTCATCAGTCGCATCGAATCCTTCTGCAGCTGCGATTGCTTCAATAACAAGATTAGTACGGACGCGTTTGTCAGCATCAGCTTCGTATTGTTTGTGAAGGTCTTCTTCACTTGTACCTGTCAGCTGATAGTACATTTCAGGAGAGATCCCTTGACGCTGCATATTACTCAAGAACTCATTCATGGCACGGTGAACCTCATCGTGAACCATTTCTTCTGGCAATTCAACGATTTCAGCATTTTCTACTGCTTTTTCGATTGCAGCGCCTTCAACAGCATCATCATAGGCAATTTCTTTAGCAGCTTCCAATTCTTTGCGGTATTTAGCCTTCAATTCATCAAGTGTTTCAACTTCTTCATCGATATCTTTAGCTAATTCATCATCAAGTTCTGGAACTTCTTTAGACTTAACTTCATGAACTTTTGTTGCAAAAACTGCATCTTTACCAGCCAAATCTTCAGCTTGGTAATCAGCTGGGAAAGTCACCTTAACTTCAACATCATCACCAGCCTTAGCACCAACTAATTGTTCTTCAAAGCCCGGAATGAATTGGCCTGAACCAAGCTCAAGCGAGAAGTTATCGCCCTTTCCGCCATCAAATTCTACGCCATCAACAGTTCCGACAAAATCGATTACAACAGTATCGCCATTTTCAGCCGCACCATCCTTGATAGTCAACTCTGCCAAATTATTGCGTTCACGCTCAATCTTGTCATCAACTTCTTGGTCAGAAACTTCCTTGCTTTCATCCACAGAAACTTCAAGGTTCTTGTAGTCCCCTAATTTAACTTCTGGCTTAGTAACAACTTCTGCCTTGATAGCCCAGTCTTGGCCTTTTTCCATTGAATCAACATCAATTTTTGGTTGGGCAACCACATCGAGGCCGCTCTCTGCAACAGCAGCTTCATAAGCGGCTGGTAAAATAGTATTTAACGCATCTTCATAAAGAGCTTCTTCGCCAAATTTTTGATTGAAGACTGCACGTGGCAAATGTCCCTTGCGGAAACCAGGAACGTTCAAATCTTTTTTTACTTTATTGAAGGCTGTGTCAAGGGCTGGTTGGATTTGTTCTTGACTGATTGTAAATGTAAGCACGCCACGATTTACAGCCGTGTTTTCAAATGATACAGACATCTTATTCTCCTTAAAAATCGTAATACACTTTAGTCTATCATAAATCAAGGCTTTTTGAAAGTTTTTTATAGACAGCAATATGAATAAAGCCTGCTAACTCTCTAATTTTTTGCTACACTAGAAAAACGAAAGGATGTTTATATGTCAATTTTAATCAAATATTGGGAGTCCCTCCACTTAGAAGATATGGCTGTCAACCTATTATCCAAAGCTGTATCATTATTACTTCTAATCATCGCCTTCCTTATTGGTAAACAAGTGGCTAACTGGGCTTTTAACAAATTTTTTTCTCATTCTCCGCGGCTTTTGGGGCAATCGGAAGGGCGGCGCAAAACCTTAATTAAGCTTTTCCATAATATCATGGACTATCTGCTCTATTTTCTCTTAATCTATTGGATTTTAGCCATCATAGGCCTACCAGTTTCCAGTCTATTGGCCGGGGCGGGAATTGCAGGTTTAGCTATTGGTCTTGGAGCTCAAGGATTTTTATCAGATTTAGTCAACGGTTTTTTCATCCTGATAGAGCGGCAATTTGATGTTGGGGATTCCGTTGTTGTAGGTACCGTTTCAGGAACTGTTTCCAGCATCGGCATTCATACGACTGAAATTCGTGGCTTTGATGGTACCCTTCATTTTATTCCCAATCGCCAAATTCTTTTAGTTAGTAACAAATCCAGAGGTGACATCCGAGCACGGATTGAAATTCCAATCTATGCGACAACAAATCTGGATCGAGTGACCCAAATTATCAAAAAGGTCAATGCTGAAGAAATTCCAAATACGCCTGAAATGGTGGGGGTGCCATCCATCTTAGGCCCTCGAAATTCCGTTAACGGCCAATTTGTATTTCGCGTGGATATTTTTGTTCAAAATGGACAAGAGGAAAATGTCTATTCCAAATTTTTCCGACTCTACCAAGAGGCTCTACTCAAAGAAAATATCAGCCTGCCAACACCAAACACTCATATCCTTCCAACACAAACAAAGAGTTGACCGAAGTCCAACTCTTTTTATATTAGCCTTAATAATAAATTTAGCTCTTGCGAATAGGGTCTGATTTGTACTTAGCCCTAGCCCCTCCAATTAATTTAGGGCGACTAGCCAGAGCCGTTACATGAGCGCTTCCGAGCTCACGTTGCAAGGGTATCAAAGGAACCTGCACCCGCTTAACATGCATCCCGATAAAGGTATCACCAATATCCAAACCAGCATGAGCGGTAACTTTTTCAACCTCAACCGGACTCTCCATATAGTCAAAAGCAGCCAATTGACCGCTCCCTCCTGCATGAAGACTAGGAAGGACATTGACAATTTCTAAGTCCTTGCTTTCTGCAACTGCTTCTTCTATGACCAAAGCTCGATTGAGATGCTCGCAGCCCTGAACAGCTAGGTGGACACCTTTGGCCTTGGTTTCTTCCAGAATGGTTTTAACAATAACTTGGCCAACCTCTAAGCTAGATTTTTTCCCAATCAGCCCCCCGACTACCTCGCTGGAAGATAAGCCTAAGACAAAAATTTGTCCTTTTTTAATAGCCGAACGTTCCAAAATATCTCTGATAATGTTTCGCGTTTCCTTTTCCAAAACCTGCAAATCCATAACATCCTCACTTTCTCGGAAACACCTTGTCAAAGGCTCTATAAAAACTAGCTCCAAGAGCCAAGCCCAAGGTATTCTGACAAAAATTTCCCCAGATACTAGCCAGGGCTGCTCCCCAGCCAAAACCTAAAATTAGGGTCGCCAGAATATAGATAGTAATCATAATAAGACCGGCTAGTATGACCCCGAGAGCGCGGCGAGACCCCTTCCAGCCTGCAAAATAGCCTTGCATCCCATGAGCAATGAGGCTGAAAATCATATACTGGGGATACCCTAAAAGAAAATCTAAAAGGAAAGCCGACAAACCGCCAACGATAGCTCCCGAACGGCTGCCCAAGTAGAATGCCGTGAAAAAAATCCCCGTATCAATCAAGGTCAAAAATCCTGTCGGAGTAGGAATAGTGATAAAACCAAGCGCCAAACTGAGGGCTGTTAAAATAGCTAATAAGGTTAATTGACTAGTCTTTTTGCTTCCCATAAGCTTGTACCACCCCATAATCATCTGAATGTAAAATCGCTTGATAAACAAAGGACTTAGCTGTTTTAACCGCCTCGAGGGGTTCTTTCTCCAAAACCAACTGGCTGGCAATACCAGAAGCAAAAGTGCAACCAGCCCCAACATTGTTCTTCTCAGACAAAGGCCCGCTCAATACTTCCAGTCTTTCTCCATCATAGAAAATATCCAAAGCACAGTCCGCTCCTAAGCGGTTGCCGCCTTTGATAACAACAGCCTTAGCACCCAAGGCATACAATTTTTTAGCTGCCACTTTCATATCTTCAAGTTCTTTGATGGAGAGGCCTGTGAGAATTTCTGCTTCTGCTAAATTTGGTGTTACAATAGATACATCAGGCAAAAATTTCAAAAGCTCATCTCTCAGAGCACTGACGGCCACATCGTGCTTTTCCTTACAAACTAAAACAGGATCCAGAACAATGGGAAGACCGACCTGCGACCTGACAAAAGATAGGGCAGCCTCAGCAATTTCAGCATTAGGCAAAAGACCTAGTTTAATCCCAGCAAAATCAACCTTTTGCAGACTATTCAGCTGGGCTTGAAAGACCTTTGGATCTGTCGCAAAGACCTGAAAACCATTGTTTGTCATAGCTGTTAGACAGGTCACCGCCAAGAATCCCCGAAGACCATTGAGGGTATAGGTCGTCAAGTCAGCATAAAGCCCACCACCACTATAAATATCATTTCCCGAAATAGCTAAAATGTTAGTCATCATAGATAATCTCCTTCAAATAAAGGCCATTGCCTGCTGCTGTCGGACCTGCTAGATTTCTATCCTTGGTCGCCAAGATTGTCTTAATCTGGCTGACCGACATGCGTCCATTGCCAATTTTCAAAAGGGTCCCTACCATATTGCGCACCTGTTTATAAAGGAAACCATTGCCTGAAAAGGTAAAAATCAAAAAGCCGGTTTTGCTGTCCCGCTCGACCTTAGCCTCAGTAATAGTACGAACCTTATTTTGTACCGAACTCCCAGAAGCTGTAAAGCCGGTAAAGTCATGGGTACCAATCAAATCAGCCATCGCTTCCTGCATAGCCCCTAGATCCACTGCATAGGGAAAAGGAGTGGCATAGGCCCGCATCATGGGATTCTTAGGCCGACCAGTATCCACTAGAAATTCATAGGTCTTGCTGTGAGGAGTGTAGCGGGCGTGAAAATCATCCGAAACCTGCTGAACACTAACGACATCAATATCCTCAGGCGATTGAGTATCCAGACCAAAGCGTAATTTCTCCTCATCACGGACTTGAGATAAATCAAAATGAATAACTTGACCATAGGCATGAACACCGCTGTCAGTCCGACCAGCTCCATGTACTTTGACTGGTCTTCCACTATTTAACCGCTCTAAGGTTTTTTCTAATTCTTCTTGGACCGAACGCTCCTTAGTCTGGCGTTGAAAGCCAGCAAAAAGAGTCCCATCGTAGGAAATAACTGCCTTATATCTTACCATGGCCCTATTTTAACACGATAAGTTAGGCTTGCCTAGGGAAAAGGAGAGAAACTGTCCCCAGACAGATTTAAGCTGAGACAGTCAACTAGCACAGCTATTTATAGTAATTGTATTAAACCCACGGCAGATTTAAACTGTTTGATGTAAATCAGAGCAACTCCTTTAACAGAATCCTAAAACGCGAAATTGGGGCGTTTTATCTGGATTACCTTGCTTTGTTCTATTTTTTCAATCCACTATAAAAGTTCTCTTTCCATAAAAAAGAGCAGACCTATAAAATCTACTCTTTCATCATAAGTTTATTCACCATCAAAGGCATCTTTGACCTTATCAAAGAATCCCTTTTTCTTAGGCTGAATACTGCCTTCACCACTGGCTGCTGCCAAGGCAAGCAAGGCCTCTTTTTGCCCATCATTAAGCTTAGTCGGGGTGACAACATTAATCGTCACATGCTGATCTCCCTGACCACCGCCACGCAAGCGAGGAGCTCCCTTGCCTCTGAGACGGAAAGTTTTACCTGTTTGAGTTCCTTCGGGAATCGTCATCTCAACATCGCCGTGGACAGTTGGCACTTCTACAGTATCACCCAGAGCGGCCTGAGCAAAGCTAATATTGAGCGTGTAGTAGATGGTTGAACCATCCCGCTCAAATTGCTTACTTGGTAAAACATTGATAATAACGAAGAGATCACCATAAGGACCGCCATTAAAACCAGCTTCACCCTGACCTTGCAAACGGATTTGTTGGCCCGTTTCGACACCAGCAGGAACTTTAACAGAAACCTTATGAGATTTCTTTTCATGACCAGTACCTTGACAAGTGCTACATGGCTCCTTGATTTCCTTACCGGTACCGTGACAGACATCACAGGTAACCTGACGGCGCATCATACCAAGAGGTGTCTGAGTGTCAACATTAATAACCCCTTGACCATGACAGCGACTGCAGGTCACTGGGCTGGTTCCAGGCTTAGCTCCTGAACCATGACAGGTGTGACATTCCGCTTCGCGGTTATAGGTAACATCCTTCTCAGCCCCAAAAATTGCTTCTTCAAATTTCAGGTTCAAACGATATTGCAGATCATCACCTTGACGCGGTGCATTGGGATTACGACTGCTTCCGCCACCGCCAAAGAAGCTAGAAAAAATATCTTCGAAGCCACCAAAGCCTGCACTGTCAAAGCCGCTGAAACCACCGCCAAAACCTGCATTGGCACCATCAGGTCCATACTGATCATAAGCAGCCCGTTTTTGCTCATCGCCTAAAGTTTCATAAGCCTCTTGAATATCCTTATATTTTTGCTCAGCACCTGGATCCTTGTTGATGTCAGGATGGTATTTCTTGGACATTTTCCGATAGGCTTTTTTGATTTCGTCCTGACTGGCGTTCTTTGACACCCCCAGACGATCGTAATATTCTTGATTGTTCATATTTAAGATACCAACCCCGTAAAAAGTAAAGTGAAAATAGTAAATCGGCTGAAAATGCTTATTTTCTAGACGATCTATCCCTTTTACACAACTTTTAGGGCGGGTTCAATTCCTTTCTATAAAGGTTTTTCTGTGGACAAACTCCTAAGAGATCCCCAAAAATAGAAAGCCGTCCGACAATACTTGTATCCTAGGAAAATCTATATTTTTGGCACAATCCCTAGCCCGTGCTCAGTTACGAACACTCTTACTTTCTATATGTTTAAAAGGTTATTTTTGATCATTTTCTGATGTAGTGCGACTGGATCGCTTATTTTTGAACCCAAAGGTTTCAAAAATCCCCTCATAACAAGCTAAAGCTACTGTTACTCTCACCACGGCAAAAATTATCAGCTGTGCAGTCTTCGACCGCTTTTGTTGCTGACGCTATTACCCAAAAACAGAGGCTGGTTTGCAACCTCTGCAGTTGGTTTTATAGTACAATTGCTATCTCGCTTTCACATCTCCAAGCTCAGAATAAAACAGTCCAGTGAACCACTGCTTATTTCTAGCTTCTGGCTCGCAGGCTAAAACAATCCCCCGAATCTGCCTTGCTCTCGAATTTCTAAGCTCGAGATAAAACAGTCCTTCGAACCTGAACCCTTCGCTTCTAGTTTCTAAGCTCAGGGGCTAAAAACCTTCCCCGAAGGTTTTTACTTCTCAGTAAACTCACCATCTACGACGTCATCGTCACCTTTATCTGATGATCCAGCATCAGCTGCGCCTTCAGTTCCACCAGCGGCTTGTTGAGCTGCGGCAGCTTGTTCGTACATTTTAACAGCTAAGGCTTGGGCTTTTTCGTTAAGGGTTTCCAGCTTAGCTTTCATATCGTCCAAGTTGTTGTCTTCTTGAGCTTTCTTAAGATCATCAAGAGCTGATTGAGCAGCATCACGTTCAGTGTCAAAGCCTTTACCTTCGGTTTCTTTGATAGTCTTTTCTGTTGCAAAGATAGCTTGGTCAACTTCATTTTTGAGGTCAACTTCTTCTTTACGCTTAGCATCAGCATCAGCATTAGCTTCCGCATCTTTCATCATACGTTCAATTTCTTCTTCAGAAAGACCGTCATTTGACTTGATAACGATGTGTTGTTCTTTTTGCGTACCGAGGTCTTTAGCCTTAACAGATACGATACCGTTCTTGTCAATATCAAATGTTACTTCGATTTGTGGCACACCACGAGGAGCAGCTGGAATATCTGTCAATTGGAAGCGTCCCAAAGTCTTGTTGTCCGCTGCCATTGGGCGTTCACCTTGAAGAACGTGGATATCAACGGCCGGTTGGTTATCTGCCGCAGTTGAGAAGACTTGTGATTTAGAGGTTGGGATAGTTGTGTTGCGGTCAATCAACTTCGTGAAGACACCGCCCATGGTTTCGATACCAAGTGACAATGGGGTCACATCAAGAAGTACGACGTCTTTGACATCACCAGTGATAACACCACCTTGAATAGCAGCACCCATAGCTACGACTTCATCAGGGTTCACAGATTTGTTTGGTTCTTTACCTGTTTCAGCTTTAACCGCTTCAACAACTGCTGGGATACGCGTTGAGCCACCAACCAAGATAACTTCATCAATTTCTGACAGGCTCAAATCAGCATCAGACAAAGCTTGACGAACAGGGGTCTTGGTACGTTCAACCAGATCGCGAGTCAAATCATCAAATTTAGCACGTGTTAATGAGACTTCCAAGTGGAGCGGTCCAGCATCACCGGCAGTGATGAAAGGCAGGCTGATTTGTGTTTGGGTGACACCTGACAAGTCCTTCTTAGCTTTTTCAGCAGCATCTTTCAAACGTTGCAGAGCCATCTTGTCAGTTGACAGGTCAATGCCGTTTTCTTTCTTGAATTCATCAACCAAGTAGTCAATAATCTTTTGGTCGAAATCGTCACCACCTAGTTTATTATCACCAGCAGTAGCCAATACATCGAAGACACCATCGCCCAATTCAAGGATAGAGACATCAAAAGTACCACCACCAAGGTCAAACACTAAGATTTTTTCATCTTTATCTTGTTTATCAAGACCATAAGCAAGAGCTGCTGCGGTTGGTTCGTTGACGATACGTTCGACTTCAAGACCCGCGATTTTACCAGCATCTTTCGTTGCCTGACGTTGGGCATCGTTGAAGTAAGCAGGGACTGTAATAACAGCTTTTTCAACTTTTTCACCAAGATAATCTTCAGCATAACCCTTAATGTATTGCAGAATCATTGCTGAAATTTCTTGAGGAGTATATTCTTTACCATTAGCAGAAACTTTTTCAGAAGTCCCCATCTTAGATTTAATAGAGATAACCGTATCTGGGTTAGTCACCGCTTGACGTTTAGCCGCATCACCGACAATGATTTCTCCGTTTTTAAATGAGACAACAGAAGGAGTTGTACGATTACCTTCTGGGTTAGCGATAATTTTACTTTCAGTTCCTTCAAGAACGGCAACTGCTGAGTTTGTTGTTCCTAAGTCAATACCAATAATTTTAGACATAGTATAAGATACCAAGAACGTTGAAATAGTCCGGTGGACTTTTCAATCGGGAGAGGGAGGAAGCATCGCTTTCTTCCTCTAGCGACTGACAACAACGTTCAATTCCTTTCATTTTCCTCTTTTTTAATTATAAGTTTTTTTGATATTTTTCTTAAGTGGTGGGGACGCTAGCAAACCTTCGGTTTCATGGCTAATTTTTGAGCCTAAAGTCTCAAAAATCCCCTGTCAGATAACCCGACTTGTTATCTGACTATCACCACGGCGAAAAATATCGCTTTGGGCAAGCCTTTGGCTTGCTTCTTTCTTTGTTGCGAGTAGTTTACTGTCATTTCGGACAAGTTTATTTTTATTAGCTATCATCATTGCATAGTTACAACGTGAGATAGCAAAATCGATACCATTTTGCTATCGAGCTAGTAAGGAGTCTAGGCAATCCGCCATAGTGGTTGCCGTATAATGGTGAGGCGTTTTAATGCCCATCATTATTGACTAGTTATATACCACCACCATGGCTGGCCGAAGCAGGCGATCATGCAGTTTGTAGCCCTTTTGGAAAACTTCTGCAATGCTGTCTGCTGGGTGCTCATCATCAGCCGGTAAGGTTTGAACAGCCATGTGAAGGTTGTGATCAAAGCTTTCGACTGTTACTTCTTCCACGCCTTCTTCTTTGAGAGCTTGGATCAGGCTTTCTTGTACCATTTCCAAGCCTTTCTTCACATCATCACTCAAGCCTTCAACCGCCAAAGCACGCTCTAAGTTATCCAGGCTAGGTAAAATTGCCTTAGCGAGATCCTGTGAACGATACTTTTGCAGCTGCTGACGCTCTTCATTGGCACGTCGCTGAATATTTTGCATCTCCGCGTGAGCCCGTAAGAATTTATTTTCAAAATCCTCAGCTTTCTCTAAAGCTGCTTCCAATTCTGTTTTTTCAGTAGTTTCCTCAGGGGCCGCTTCTGTTTGCAACTTGTCTTCCGTTTCAGAAGCCTGAGTCTCTTCGGTCACTTCCTCTTTTTTAATATCTTCTGACATAATGCCTCCTTCATTAAATGTTATTAATTGACTTCATAATGATTGCTACTAAGGTAACGATAGAAATCAGCTGATTTCATAGTCAAAACTCGACTGACAATTCCTAATAGACTGAATGCTCGTTGGTAATCAATCGTCACGGGTCCAAATAGACTTAAACTGCCGAAACCTCGGTAAGGAATGAGAAATTTATAGGACAGCTGTGTTAAAGAAATCAAACCGGCTTGGTTCTCATCTGCCAGACGAATGGCATAAGGTTTATCTTCTTGAAGCAACTGACGAATTTCCAAAGCTAATTCTTGGGTCTTGTCAAAGAAACGGTAGATCTGATCATCAGAAAACTTGAGGAGATTCTCCTTGCCAGCTAAAAACGGCTTTTCAACAAACATTTCCTTAAAAATATGCTCAAATAATTCTAAGACATTGTCTGTTGTCTTAAAATAGCGCTGAACAATCTGCGGAATCTCGGTTCGAATCCGATAATGGATCTCCATGACTGTTTGTCCCAAAAACCGCTCACGCACTAAACCGCTTAAAGTAACTAAGTCTTCATCAAGAAAATTCTTAGGAATAGCAAACTGACTGGTGACCGTATTGGAATCATCAAAGGTCATGACAGCTAGAGCATCGTGATGACTGAGCTTGACAATATCAAAAGCACTCAAGCGTTGATTGCTTGGTTCAACATCTAAAGCAACTGCTGTGCACCCTGTCAACTCTGCTAAAAGATCGCTGGCCTTTTGCAACAAATCTTCCAGTTTAAAAAATTCAAAATCAAAACCTTTGATAACTTGATAAGCATCAGCTTCATCAATCCTCTCAAAATTTAAGAGATGACTAACATAATACTGAAAACCTTGACGACTTGGCAAGCGACCACTAGATGTGTGCGCCTTTTCCAAGAGGCCAATTTTTTCTAAGGCAGCCATATCATTACGGATGGTGGCACTACTAGAAGCAATATAATTTTGTAAAACCTTGGATCCGACAGGTTCGTGTGTCTGCGTGAACAGCTCAACCACAATGGATAAAATGTCATTTTGCCGCTGGGTAATCATCACGGACCTCCAATCCAAAAGTTTATTAGCACTCTTAAACTAAGTCTGCTAATTTATGTTTCTATTATACCGCTCTAAAACCAACTGTCAAGAGAAAAGCACAAAAAATTAGCACTCTTTTTTAAAGAGTGCTAATTCGGCTGTCCTTATAAAAAATAAATGCTAACTATCATACTGAGTAAGATTTTTTTCCCGAATAATCGTAATAAGCTTATTAGCATAGTCAGGATCTGCATTGACTCCTGCTTTTTGCAGAGCCTGAGCTGCCGTAACATACTCTTCAGTTGTGGCTAGGATAGTGTAAAGCTGCTTTCCCCACATACCCGAAGAGATAGCTTCAAGATAAGCCGTCAAACTATCCTGCCAGTTGGTATAAATAGCATAAGGTTGTTTAACCGTCTGCCACTGACCGTTTTCATAAGACTGAGTGGTTAAAACAATCTTAGCCTGCCCAGGCTGAGCTAAGGTACCTGTGAAATTATGATAGCGCACAGCCAGTAAGTTAGAGCCATAATTGGATGACTGAGCCGCCTGAGCAATAATTATAGAAGCTTTAACGCCATAGGCTTTTGATAACTTCTGGGCTACCGGAGCAACCTCTTTAATGAAGGAAGCTTCTGTATAAGAAGTGCTAACCTTAGTATTGGCAGCCTTTGTTTTCATGTTAAACAGGAGAGGCAGAAGAATAAGGGCTAAAACAAGCCCAAAAACGATCATGAAAGGCCGAAACTTGAGCCTTGATTGCATATTATTCCATCCTCCTATCCTAATTCTTCAATAAGGCCACATACTCTTCCAAGCTCAGATTATGCTCGGTCATATATTTGGCTGACTCCTTACCAACATAGCGGAAATGCCAGTCCTCATAATCAACCCCAGTCGAATTGCTCTTCCCCTTTTCAAAACGAAGAACAAAGCCATAATCCGGCGCAATCTTTTTCAGTTGCTCTACAACGCTAGGGTCGCTTTCGTTGAGGCTGTCAACCGTACTCATATCAATTGCTAATCCTGTTTGGTGCTCACTAGCTCCGGCTGGCTGGGAATAGGTTTTAACCTTTTCCTCAGCTTGGTCTTGACTCAAACTAGGGTCGCTAGCCATCTCCTGCTTAACATAGGAGTCAAAGAGTTCCTGTTGATATTCGACACTGCGGTAACCTGAAATCAGATGCTCACTGCTATCAATCTTTTGTGCAGCTGCCAAAAATTCTTTGACCTTGTCCGCAATCCGCGAATCCACTTTGATATTATCAATAACCGTCAAATCAGGATTAAGTTCCTTAGTAATCTTGTCACGATTAACCACAATTAACTGCCAATCATCTGCTGAAACATCAGGCAGATCCGAGCTCAATTCAACTTTCTTAGTTTTTTTGACCTTAGCCAACTGACTGGCTCCTGTTTGATTTGACCGAGAGGCCAATTTATCATGCAGGAAGGCAAAACTAAAAATGACGACTAATCCTAAAATAACAACGATAAAAAAGTTGCGACTAGACTTTTTCATGGTTCTCCTTTGCTAAAATTTCTCGACCTTTTTGTCGATAAGTCATGTCTCCGATCGCTTCAATATGGAATGTACCAGACTCATAAGTTACCTGACAGACGCTACCGTTATCGAGAGCTAAACTCCTTGGAAGACTGGAATCAATCAAGCCCATTAAAGTACCAATAGTCATCCCGTGACTGACCACGATCGCATCACCACCACCTCGGCTCTCAACTTCTTTAGCAATGTCAGTAAAACCAGATAGAATTCGATCTCGCAGAATTTCCCAAGGTTCAGCCCAACCAGCTGTATCAACTGCTAGAATAGCATCAGCCATATCTTGGTAGGTCATTTCTTCAACTGGCTTATCGAAAACCCTTGGCACGACCCCGTTAAAGAGTTCCGCATCATAACCACCGTCAAGGCTGCCGAAGCACCATTCACGAATTCGCTTATCTCGCTTATAAGGAATGTCACTCTGCCCCATTTCTCGTAAAATAATTTCCATAGTCTGCAAGGTCCGACCGCTATCACTAGAATAGGCAGCAACAAAATTTAGACCTGCTGCCTTTAAGCCTAGGCCAAGTTCCTGAATCCCCCGCTCACCTTCTTTAGTCAGTGGCGTATCAGACCAACCTTGAGCCCGCCCAATAGTGTTAAACATAGTTTTACCATGGCGGGCAATAAATAAGCGTGTTTTTGTCATAAGGCCCTTCTCCTTGATTTTCTTTCTATTATAACAAATTTAAGGAAATAAAAATAGCTGATAAATAAGACGCTAATGACAATAATGAAAAACGTAGGACGCTTATTATTCATAAATATTAGTGAACAGTTTCTGGCGTTAGCCCTATTGCTAAACAGGCGACGATGGCAGAGATATCATGGTTCCAGTAATAATTAACTCCATGATAATACGGAAAGACAATCCGTTTTTTATTAGTTTGCCAGACTGATGCTCTTATTGAAGATAGAGATAACCTAAGCGAGACAGAGATTTGTCCACTCAATCTGACCGACTCAGGCAGGATTTTTCGATATAACGTCTGCATAAACTCTGCCTTCAGTAATAAAGAAGCGCGCTTTCCTCTTTATCAAAATAAGGTTGGCAATAAAAAATTTGATAACTCAAATCATCAACAGTAAACAGTACAAATCGTACTTGGTCAAGTTTGGTTTTTCAAAGAATATAAGTACCATTAGTTTTACCACCAATCAGTATCTTAAAATGAGAGTAGAAAAAAAATCCCCACCAAGATTGGTGAGGAAGCAAATGCTAATTTTTAAAACTGTGAATTGGAGCGGGGATTTGTCCGCCGCGGGCAATGAAATCTGCCGATGACTTTTTATTGACTGACATGACTGGAGCAGAGCCAAGGAGACCGCCAAACTCGATGGTGTCTCCCTCTTTGCCTTTAGGAATCAGGCGAACAGCAGTTGTTTTCATATTGATAACACCGATAGCAGCTTCGTCAGCAATCATAGCAGCAATGGTTTCGGCTGAAGTATCTTCTGGAATAGCAATCATATCCAGACCAACCGAACAGATGGCTGTCATAGCTTCTAACTTTTCCAGATTAAGCGAACCAGCCTCCACTGCAGCAATCATACCTTCATCCTCAGATACTGGAATAAAGGCGCCAGACAGACCCCCAACCTGATTGCAGGCCATCACTCCGCCCTTTTTGACCTGATCATTGAGAAGGGCTAGGGCTGCTGTTGTCCCATGGGTACCGACAGTCTCAAGTCCCATTTCCTCCAGAACCCGAGCCACCGAATCTCCTACCGCTGGCGTTGGAGCCAAGGAGAGATCAACAATACCGAATTTAACTCCCAGTCTCTCACTAGCCAAGCTGCCGACCAGCTGACCAATGCGGGTAATCTTAAAGGCCGTCTTCTTAACAGTTTCAGCCACAACATCAAAAGACTGACCCCGGACCTTTTCTAAGGCTCGCTTAACGACCCCCGGACCAGAAACACCGACATTGATGACGACATCAGCCTCACCAACCCCATGGAAAGCTCCAGACATAAAGGGATTATCCTCAACCGCATTGGCAAAAACTACCAGCTTAGCCGGCCCCATCTCGGACAGCTGAGCGGTTTCCTTGATAATCCGCCCCATATCCCCAACAGCCGTCATATTGATACCCGATTTGGTCGAGCCAATATTGACAGAGGAGCAGACAAAGTCAGTCTCAGCCAAAGCTCTGGGAATGGATTTGATGAGAATGTCATCGCCTTTTTGATAACCTTTTTGTACCAAGGCTGAGAAACCGCCGATAAAATTGATACCAATTTCCTTAGCGGCTTTGTCCATAGCTTTAGCTAGAGGGACATAGTCGGTCGCATCCGTTGCTGCCCCAATGATAGCAATCGGTGTAACTGAGACCCGCTTATTGACAATAGGAATCCCCAATTCTGCCGAGATCTCATCACCAACCGCAACTAATCTAGCGGCCTTGTCGACAATTTTACGATAAACTTTATCAGCTGCCCGATTGATGTCGGAATCAATACAGTCAAGAAGCGATATGCCCATAGTGATGGTGCGAACATCAAAGTTCTGCTCCTCAATCATGGCAATGGTTTCTGTAACCTGTTGAATATCCATGGAAATCTCCTTTACAACTTGTGCATAGCATCAAAAATAGCCGAGCTTTGAATATTAATCTTAACACCCAGACTATCCCCCAATTTTTCCAGTTCCGAGCGAAGGAAGGTGAAATCCTTTTTCTCAGGAGAGGACACTACCGTCATCATAGTGAAATACTCATCCAAAATGGTTTGGGTAATATCATCAATATTGAGTCCCAATTCAGCGATTTTGGCAGAAACTCCTGCCACAATCCCTTGGCTATCTTTACCAACAACTGTAATAATTGCTTTCATGTTTCTTCCTCTTTTTCTTGGTATTGTTAGTATTTTAGCACATATCTGGAAATTCTTTCAAAAATTATTAGAAGTATCACTGTAAATCCGAACTTTCCTAAAACATAAAGAGCCAGCAAAGTCCGACTCTCTAATTTCTTTCACTTTCTGCTAAACTAGCCTTTACTCGCTCAATAAAGGCTTCTATAATGGGAGTTTTTTTGCGTTTATTATTGGTCACGAGACCTAAGGTATGGACTGGACTATCTGCCAGCGGAATAAGGACTATTTGCTCTTTGATAAATCCATTGACAATTCCTAAACCCGAAGCGTAAGCGTCTGAGGCCGTCAGCAAGTTCATAACTGTCCCTCGGTCATTACTGTACATAATAGTTTGATTATCCAAAACCTCTAAAGTATCCTCATCAAAATTCAAGCCGGACTTTTCCTGACGGAAACGCACCTGAGGATACCCCTCCAAATCAGCTTTGGTCAGAACTTTTCTATCTGCCAAGGGATGGCCCTTCCGCAGAAAAATTCGCGTTGGAAATTCCCCCAAGGAGGTAAAACTTAAATCCTGATTAACCAAAGATTTTTCCAGAATAGGACGATTATCAGCATCCAGATAAATAATCCCTAGGTCGCTTTCAAATTTATCAACACTTCTGAGAATCTTCTTGGTAGTCGTCTCAATCAGCTGAAATTCCTGATAGTCAGCCTCAAATGTTTGAACAATCTCAGTTAAGGGCAGGAAGAGAAAATCATAATGGTGGGAAGCTACCGTGAAACCCTTGCGAAATTTCTGCTGATAACGCTTCTCCAATAAGTCCAGCTCCCCAATAATCCGTTTGGCATACTTGATGAAATCATTCCCATCATCAGTCAATCTGGCACCCGTATTGGAGCGGACAAAGAGCTGCACACCCAGTTCCGCTTCTAAATCCTTGATAGAAGCGGATAGGTTGGGCTGGGTAACATACAGCTTTTTCGCAGCTTGGCTAAAAGAACCTGTTTCTGCAATTGCCTCAACATAACGACACTGTTGAAAATTCAATACAGGTCACTCCCTTCTTTTGAAAAACTTGCTCCTATTATAGCAGAGCTAGATTCAATTAGAAGGGAAATAGCCATAGGAAAATTTAATCAACTCTTTAGTTTTTTTTATACAAATTTCGCCAGAGAAAAAGCACCCGAACGGATTCGAATGCTTTCTTTTCATGAACTCTTTAACCAAAACCTTATCGCATCTTCTTAAAATGTTCAACATCACGCGCAATCATCAATTCCTCATCGGTTGGAATGACCAGAACCCTAACCTTAGAATTTGGAGTTGAAATGTCACCGACATAGCCAAAGACATTCTTTTCTGGGTCGATCTCCATACCAAACCAAGAGAGCCCAGCAATGATATCTTGACGCATACCGATAGCATTTTCACCCATACCTGCGGTGAAGACCAGAGCATCAGCTCCATTGAGGACGGCGAAGTATTGACCGATAAACTTCTTGAGACGGTCAATAAAGATATTATAAGCTAGAACTGTGTTTTTATCATGAGCTTCAATACCAGCTTCAATATCTCGCATATCGCTAGATTTTTCAGATACCCCCATGAGACCTGATTTCTTATTAAGCATTTCAACCACATCGGCAGCTGTTTCCAAGTCTGGATCCTGCTGAATTAAAAAAGGAATAATAGCTGGATCAATATCGCCTGAACGGGTTCCCATCATAGGGCCGGCCAGCGGCGTCAGTCCCATAGAGGTATCCACTGATTCCCCGTGGTAGTTAGCCGTGATAGAAACACCATTTCCAATGTGAGCCGTGATCAATTTTAATTCATTGAGAGGGCGGCCTAACATCTTAGCCGCTTCCTGAGCGACATACCGATGGCTGGTACCATGAGCTCCGTATTTACGCACCTTGTAATCACGATAATATTTTTGCGGAATAGGATAGAGATAGGCATGTTTAGGCATGGTTGTATGAAAAGATGTATCGAAAACAACTACGCTGGTAATGTCTGGCAAGATGTCTCGGAAAGCTCGAATCCCAGCAGCAGCCCCTGGATTGTGAAGCGGGGCTAAAAGTGACAGTTCCTCAACCTGTTCAATCACTTTTTCATCAACCAAGGCAGATTCCTTAAAGTATTCGCCACCAGCGACAACCCGATGACCAACTCCTGTAATCTCCTGATAATCCTTAATCAAACCATGCTTAAGCAGATCTTCTAAAAGAATCCGAACTGCCATGGTATGGTCAGGAATATCTAGCGTTTGCGAATCAGACTTGCCATCGTATTTAACTGTTGAGATTGAATCATTTAAGCCAATGCGCTCAATGAGCCCCTTGGCCAAGACTTCTTCTTCCGGCATTTGATAGAGCTGCCATTTGAGACTGGAGCTCCCAGCATTGATTGCGATTGTTTTTGACATAGGCTACCTCTTCTAATGTAAACGTTTTCTAAATCCGTATTCCATTATAGCAAATTTTCTCATCAAAGAATATAATCAGCTGACCATTTCTTGAAATTTTCCATAAAATCTAGGAGATTGTCACGGTCCTGCAAATCACTCAGAGGATAAACAAAAGTCTCGGGTGCCTGACTGCTCTGCTTTTGCAAGACAAAGATAGACTTAGCATTAACAGGATTGCCAAAGAGTTCCTCTGGTAGAGCAATGACCGCCACAATGTCTGCGTAACCCTTGAGCCAGCCTTTAAGCAAATCGCTCTGAGGACTAGTCAACAGATTAACCGGAGCTAGAAAGATAGCAAAGCCCTGAGCCTTCAAGTATTTAAGTGACTGCTCCATCAGCAAATGATGGGCATAGGTATGTTCATTTTGAGCAGCCACCTGATAGCGACTAGCTATAGTATCATTAGGATAGTAGCCAACAGGAAGATCACTAACAATAATATCGCTTTCTTTAATCAGCTGGGGCCGCACAGCGTCTTCCTGTACAAAACTCCCTTCTGAGCCCACCACATCAGCGATACTAGCTGATAAATCAATCAGTAAGTCGTCAACTTCCAACCCCATGTAATCCAGCTGTCTACTGCTGTTGTTAATGAGCGTCTGAGCTAAATTGCCAGTCCCAGAACCAATTTCCAGAACATCCAGCCTTTCGTTTTTAGTTAGATTTTCCAGCAAGAAAAGCAGAACAAAGCCAATGCTGTCTGGCGTAAACTGGTGGTTAGCTTGCAGAGGCTCAGACTGAGCCATCTTGATAAATAGAAACTGGTAGGCTCGTCTCCATTCTTCCTTGGTCAATTCAAGCTGTCGCAAGGCTTGATTATTAGCAAGAATTTCTTCATTCTCAGTCTTACCATCCAAATAGAGAGCATTCTGCTCAATCAGAGCATCATAACTATTAGTTTTTAGGTTATTTTGTAGGAGCTGGACGTTTTCCAAAAGCAGCTCATAAGCTTTTTCAATCTTCTCAAAATTCATAATCCTATCATAACAAAAATGCCAAAAAATGGGAACGAAAGGCCCCCATAAGACAGTAAAATCCCAACTCAGATATGTAATAAAGCCCAAAGACAGAAAATCCAATGAATGGTATATTTTTTACTGAGTAAGTTATTCTGGAAATTAATGTCTGTAACGTTTTTTCCAAGACAGCATCAGACACCATCGCTGGGATCTTTCTCATCTTCATCATTGCGCGAAGACGAACTTTTTTCACTTGATTGTGATGTTGAAGAGCTACTGGCTGAAGAAGAGGCAGGCTTCCCTTTCTTTTTGTCCTTACTGGAACTAGATGAACTAGTTTCTTGATTTTCAATAAAATCATAGCAGTAACTATTGCCATCAGAAAGGATTACTTTCACGCTCAGCGCAGTCCCATCTTTTTGATAAATCGCTTGACCCTGCTCAAAGGACATTTCTCCTGAAGACTGATTAGCCTGCTCTTTGACCAGCTGGGCTATCAGATAGGCTTGTGAGTTATTAGCTAAAGCCTGGTTCTGTCGCTGGCTAGCCACTACTCTATCTAAATAAAACTGCAAGAGCAGAACAAAGATTGCTGCCATGAGCAAGGCGTAGATTAGGACTCCTGCCCTAAGACGTTTTTGCAAAATCATAGACAAAAGTCCTTTCTAAGCCTGATTCAAAGGTGACAAAAACTGTGATGGTCTGACCATCCTGACTGATAGTGCTAGCTTTGACATGAAAGAGCATGGGCTGATAGCCGCGCCCATCCGCATTGGTCTTGCGAAAATCATCCGAGCGGGACTGCCCAAAGGCTAAAGGTTGACCTCCTTTTTTTACGTAAAGTTTATTATCCGCCACCTGTTCCAACTCTGTTCCAGCTAACTCCGAGCGCAATTGCTGGCAAAAAAGAAGCCAGTCCTCCTCGTCATTCTTACTGATATAAGCGACATTGGTTACCAAAACTTGAGTCAGACCTTGATAAACCATGACACTGCCCGCAATAACCAAGAGAGCCACCAAACACTCCAAGAGGGTGAAAGCCCGAATTCTAGTTTTTGGACACATGAAGGACCTCCTTTCCGTCTTCATAAACGGTAATACTGGTTGAGGTTCGCTGAACTTGGACAGTCACCCCATTAAGACTCAACTGGTCCTGCTTGGTTTGAACCGCCATTTGGGCGACATTGAGCGCTTCTTGTCGATGAAGACTGACTGCTAACTCTTGGCGGTTCCGATTAATCTCACCTAGAATCAGGCTAACGATAGTAACCAAAACCGCCAGAGCAATCAAACTTTCTAAAAGAATATAAGCTTTAATTTTCCGTTTTTTTATAGCGACCACTTCCTATATAAAGTTGATAAGAGACAGAACCTTTCTCAGTTGCAAAGGTCAGTTTTTCCAGTGAGGAATTGCCACCCTCTGGTGAAAACTCTATGGTATAAGATTGACTGGGTCTGACAGTGTCAGGGATGGTCAGACTTTCCTGTCCATTAGTCACTTGACCATCTGAAATATTTAAGGTCAAGGTCTTTTGCTGGGCATTGCTGAGCTTCTGGCTATCCCGATAGAGGTGCTCAAAGGAGAGGAAAAAAAGCTTCTCTTGTACCCCTGCAAAAACTTCTTGAACGCCACCTGTAAAGGCTAACAATAAAAAGCTGGTAATAGCCAAAACCAACAGACTTTCAACTAGGGTAAAGGCTCTAGTTCGGAACCTGCCGATTTTCCTTATGTTTCTTGTAATAATCATTGTAAGAATCCGCTTGTTTTTGTGTGATATCTCCACTGGACACTAGTTTAGACACCGTGGCATCGTCTGTATGGTTTAATTCATAAAGTTCGGCCTGGCTTTCTACCACCTTGACAACGGCCGCACCACCAGTATCCTTAACTTTATCCTTCTGCTTGGCTAAGTTAGGCACAAAAAGCAAGAGCAGAACACTGATAATTAACAGAACTATTAACATTTCAAGAAGAGTGAAAGCTTTGACTTTCTTTCCTTTTAAACGTTTGAGTAATTTTTTCATCATAAGGGTACCTCCATATTGTGATACATGGGCAGTAGCATGGCTGCATAAATCATGACGATAACAAGGGCCACCAAGATAAAGACCAGAGGCTGAATCAATTGGGTTGCTCGGTTAACCCGGCTAAAGAAGGCGTCCCAAGTCTCCTGAGCATAGACTTCTAGCTCACTACCCAGTTTAGCTTTGACCTGACCGTATTCAATAATCAGACTCAATTCTCGTAGGAAGAAGGGATAATCTAAGACCTTATTGTGAAACTCTTGACCGGCCAGCAAGGCATCCTCCATCTCACGGCCAAGTTCTTGAAAGAGCTGAGACTTCTGCTTCTGCATAAGCTGGACAATCTGACTCATTTCCACCCCTTGACCGATCAAATTCCCCCATTCCCGCGCATAATAAGCCGTCAAGTAAAGTTTGGCAAATCTGCCAAGCAAGGGAAGCTTAGCCAAATGACTGTACCAAGAAATTTTTCGTGATCGCCTCTGCAACCAAGTTAATAAAAGGATAACCAATGCTAGGACCAAAACTCCTGTTAGAAAAACCATGGGAAAATGATTGATAATACGGGTTGCTAGGTTTGTTCCCTCCAACTGTGGCAAGAGGTAATTGCGAAGTCCCAACATGATAAGAATTAAAAAAGTTAAAAGGATGATGGGATAACTAGCTACTTCCAAGAGCTTTCTTTTTACAGTCATCAAATTAGCTAGATAACTCTCAATTTTTAAAAGACTGCCTTGGGTATTCCCGTGGATATCGGCTAAAGCCAACTGAGTCACCACATCATCAGAAAAGCCCAGTCTCCCCATCATAGAAGCTAGATTTTCACCTGCTAAGAGACTAGAACGCATTTCCTGTGTATAATACTGAGCCAGAAGATGACTGCGTTCCAGAAAATCCACAATCTCAGTCAGAGTGAAACCAGATTCCAAAAGATTATTAAAGAGCTGAATAACCTTGCGCTGGCGGCTAGTTCTTAATCTTTTCGGCTTCTGCCTGCTCGTAAGTGAGATGTCCTGTTGTAAAAAGCTGGTCAATTTTCTTATTCCAGCTGTCAGCCTTGTGACTTTGAAAATGGTCTTGAGCAAAATCAATCAATCCTCCTCCCCCGATTAAACGCTGGTAAGCAATGCCAGCCAGACAATTATCCAACTCTTCCTGAGAAACTCCCAATTCTAAAATCCGAGCATAAACACCTGGAATACTCTTAGCATGGACGGTTGAGAAAACTCGTATTCCTGTCAAGCTAGCTCTGATAACCGCTTGGGCTGTCTCTTTATCGCGAATTTCTCCTATAATTAGAACATCTGGCCGGTGTCGCAGTGAAAGTTTAATCAAATTATCATAGGTCATCTCGATAGAGGGATTAAGCTGGAGCTGTAGCATCTGATCCTGTTTAATCTCAACAGGATCTTCAATAGTAATAATCTGGCGGTCAGCATACTTGCGACTGACCAACTCATACATCAAAGTCGTCTTACCCGAACCAACAGGGCCAGAGAAAAGATAGAGGCCTCGGTCAATAATCTTGGGTAACAGTGCATTGAGGCCATCAAACCAAAACATCAGCTCTCGTCGCCTGTCAAAGAGCAAGCGAACAACCAGACTTTCCCGTCCTTGATAGTCTCCGACCGTTGATAAACGCAGAGCGGCCGTCTCACCATCTGCAAAATCATAGTGACAGGCTCCCAACTGGGCTCGCCGCTTCTCCCCAACATTCATTCCAGCAACAAATTTAAAATGACTGATTAGTCCCATAGCCTGTTCCTGAGGGCAAGTTTGGAATAGACGTCTCTCATCACCTATGCGCAGATAAATTTCATAATCATCAATCTTTGGCAGCAAATAAATATCCTGAGCCTGCCTGCTGACAGCTTCCCCAATCAGACTCTTCCCTAGCTCCTGCACCTGTACCATAGTAGCCTCCTTCTTCCTGCTTACCTATTAATTCGTAAAAAATTTCTAAAAACGGAAATTTTTTCAAACTATATTGAGCATAAGAAAAGACCGAGCATAGGCTCGATCTCTATCAATCTATTCTACAAGCGGTTCATTGGCTTCCAAATGATTTTATTTGACATTGGAAAGGAAGGGGATTATCATTGCTCCGCTCATAACCTGGACGATGGCAATCCTTGGGAATAGCCTCCCATTCCTTGAGCAGGGCCAGTGAATAGTACTGCTGCAAATCTTCACCGCACTCTTCACACCAACGTTGGTCTTTACTATCCCAAAAAGCCGTCATGACACTGCTCTTACTATTAAAGCTGGGGTAATGGTTCACCAAATCAAACCATTCTTTTTTATAATAACTGAGCGCTTCGTAATAGTCCTCAAACTCTTGAACTTCAACAATATCATCTTGCCAATCATCGAGAAACCACCAAGGCTCTAAGTCTCCGTACATTTTTACTACTTGATACATAATTTAATCCTAACTGACTCTGATTATATAGGAAAAGTTGATGAAGTTAAAAAATTTTGCTTGGAAATATCAAAAAATTAGAAATTTTAACTAATTCTTATTTTAAAAAGACATGGATTGACTCGACTAAAAGTTTTTAAAGCTCCAACGGTTCCTAGCTTTCTTTTGGGGAGCGTGATAAAATAAAAAGTAATCACGCTCTAGGAAAAGAGGATTTTATGAAAGATACTAAGGGATTAACGAGCCAAGAAGTAGCTAGCCGCGTAGCTAAGGGATTCGTCAATAAGGCCAGCACTTCTGATGTGAAGACAACTAAGCAAATTCTTAAGGAAAACACTCTGACTTATTTCAACTTAATTTTTGCAGTCTTAACTATTTTATTACTGATTAGTGGTAATCTTGGCATCAGCAACTTCACCTTCCTGCCTGTAGTCTTTATCAATACTATTCTGGGGATTATCCAGGAACTGCGGTCTCGCAAGATTGTCTCCAAACTAGCTATCGTCACCACGCCCAATGTGACCGTCCTGCGAGATAACAAACTTTCAACCATCCCGGTTGAACAGCTGGTCCTAGACGATGTCATCCAGCTATCAGCCGGTAACCAAATTTCAGTTGATGCTCACGTTTTATCCAGTAATATTCAGGTGGACGAGTCCATTTTAACTGGGGAAGCTGATGAAATCACCAAAAATGAGGGCGATGAGCTTATGTCTGGCAGTTTCGTTGTCGCAGGAACTTGTCTGGCTCAAGTTATTCATGTCGGAGAGGATACCTATGCCGCTAAACTGGTCAAGGAAGCCAAGACCCTTGATAGCGATGAACAATCCGAAATGATTCGCTCCATCAACGCTATCGTTAAATGGGTGGGAATTTTGATTATCCCTCTAGCTCTAATTATGCTCTATCAAAGCCTAATAGTCAACCAAACTGGTTTTGGCGGAGCTGTTAAGGCCATGGTAGCAGCTGTCATCGGCCTTATACCAGAAGGGCTCTACCTCCTGACCACCATCTCTTTAGTGGCTAGCACCATGCGACTGGCCCGTAAAAAGGTTGTCCTCCACGATATGAAAAGTGTTGAAAAGTTAGCCCGAGTTGACGTTCTCTGCATTGATAAAACAGGGACCATCACAGAAAATAGCATGTCGGTTCAAGACTATATAGCCACCGACGCCTTTGGTAAAAGTCCCGATGCAGGTCTCCGCCTAGACAGTCTGATTGCAAGTGTCGCTAATGAGTTAGCTGGAGACAATGATACTATGGAGGCCTTGCAAACCTACTTTACTAAGGAGCAGGCAGCCAGCCTAGCTCTCCAAAAAAAGCATCTTCTGCCCTTCAAGTCCTCTAATAAATACAGCGGGGTAATCTATGATGGCTTTTCCTATCTAATCGGAGCTCCTCAAATCTTGTTGGGGACAGATTGGCCAAACTACGAGGAAGAAGTCAATCACTACGCTGCCCAAGGTTATCGGGTTCTGGCCTTTGGCAAATTGACTTCCGAACAGGTCGAACCTCTGGATCGCCCACTTGTTCCTTATGCTTTTATCCTGATTTCCAACCCTATTCGTCAGGAAGCTCCTGAAACCTTTGCTTATTTTAGTCGGCAAGAGGTAGCTATCAAGGTCATCTCTGGAGATGATCCCGTGACCGTGTCCCATGTAGCCGGCAAAGCTAAAATTAAGGGAGCAGAAAATTATGTAGATGCCAGAACCTTAGTGACAGACGACCTAGTCAAAGAAGCTGCCCGCACCTACACTGTCTTTGGTCGAGTAACACCTGAACTCAAACGCCGGTTAGTACTAGCCCTACAGGATGATAACCACACTGTTGCCATGACAGGAGACGGGGTCAATGATGTTTTGGCTCTCAAAGCCGCCGACTGTAGCATCGCTATGGCTTCCGGTAGCGATGCCGCTCTCAATGCTTCGCAAATCGTCCTCGTCGATTCTAACTTTGCCAGTATGCCATCAGTGGTCGCCGAAGGCCGCCGCACTGTCAATAATATCGAGCGCTCAGCCAGTCTCTTCTTGATTAAGAATATCTTTTCCTTCCTGCTGGCTATTCTGTCCATTATTTTCGCTATCGTCTATCCGCTCAAGGCTTCGCAGATTTCTCTAATTTCAGCCTTTATGATCGGACTGCCAAGTTATCTATTGACCCTCGAAGCTAACAACAAGCGGATTTCCGGCCATTTCATGCTCAAGGTGCTTAAAAACGCCCTACCAGCAGCTGTGGCGGCCGTGGCAGCGATCGGCCTCTTGGTCGGAGCGGCTGCCTTCTTTCAAATTGACTATGATCAAACCTCAACCGTTTCAACCTTCCTGCTCTCTATCATCGGTTTTATGGCCTTAGTTCGTCTGTCCAGACCTTTAACCAAGAGCAAGATTGCGATTATTGCAGTATCCATCCTAGCTTTTATCATCTCAGCCCTCTTACTCAAGAATATCTTTGAGCTCAGCCATGTTACTCTAGAGGTCTTCCTGCTGGGGCTTGTCTTCTTTCTAGTCGGTGAATCCATCTACCGCAACCTCTCTACCTTCTTTGACTTCATCGCTAACAAGGGATGGCGGCGCCTTAAATGGTTTAAAAGATAGAACAAAGCAAGTGTAAAATTTGATCAGCATTCAATTTAAAGTAAAAAATCGCATGAAATCAATGTTCTAAGATCAGAGAACTTATGCGATTGTATTGATTTTTATACTTCTTATGGCAGACGTTTTTATATCTTCATAACTTTCTGAACGCTATCACATAACAAAAATCTCTATCGTCTAACTGATAGAGATTTTTATATTACAGTAATAAAGCCCTTTGTCATCCCTATAATAAGAGGCTCCAGAATCATCAGTTTCCTGCTTCTTTTACTAAAAATCTTATATCTCTCTAAGTTTCCTTGAATTATTTTCCTTTAGAAAACTCTAGTTATAAAATCAGACCTATTTAGTCACATTTTGTAAAATTTCTTCCTCAATATCAGCCAAATCCTGAATCTCATCTTTACTAGCCAGTCCTAAAATCTGAGTTTGATAAAAATAGGTTAAAAGCGGCCCTACCATACGCCGAATCAAACTGGATAAGGGCAAGTCCTTACGAAAATTTGGATTGGCTGCCTTGATTTCCTGCACGACAGTCAGGTCTTCCAGTCCTTGAAAATTCTTCAGCAGTTCCGTCTTAAATCCTTCATTGGTCAAAAACTGTTGGATCAAAATTTTGAGCAAGGGACTGTTGGACTTGATAAAAGTCCAACGATCCTGAACTAAAAAATGAACGGCATCTTCTAATCTTTTATGGGCTAGGAGATTGCTAAAGAATTCATCTTTGACCCTAGGAATAACTGGATTCAAAATCGCTAGCAAAAGCTCGTCTTTGGTCTTAAAATACTTGAAAATCGTGGCTTGACTGATTCCAGCCTGAGTGGCAATTTGGGCCGTCGAAGTCCCGTCAAATCCTTGCTTAGCAAAGAGCTCAATGGCTGTAGCCATAGCTTTTTTCTTGCCCGGCGGCATCTTCTCCTCTGCCAAAATCTGAACATAATCTTTAACAATATTTTGTGACATATTTTCCTCAATTTAAATTATTACTAGTTAATGATATATAGACTCTGAATCATTACTGATTATCTTTAGTTTACCAATGACACTTCTGAGATCAACTAGAATACTATTCAGTGTCTTAGCAAGAGAGATAATCCAATCAGATTAATCTTTCTAAAAGCAGAAGTTTGTTATCTAAGTTTTCACACTTGATAACAAACTCCATGCCGACAAGCTCTCAAAGAATTTTAAAACATTGAACGACAAAGCACACAAACTTCTAGACCATTTTATCTCAATTCACAGAGTCACGGACGGTTCAATTCAAGACTATCTGCTTTAGACGTTTATTAGCGTTACACCTTCCGATATCGTTTCAACCCTTGTATATTAAAGATTGTCAAAACGATAACAAAGATAAGCAAAACCCAAATATCCCTGTTGATGGCGGACAAGCCCTGCCCTCTCATCACAACCTTGGTTAGAGCATCTCCCGAATAGGACAGAGGCAAAACTGTTCCAATAATCCGCACCCAGCTGGCCATAGAATCCAAAGGAATTAGACCTGAGAAGAAAAGCTGCGGAATGACAACCAGAGGAATAAACTGCACCATCTGGAACTCTGATTTTGCCAATGTTGACAGGAGAATACCAAAGGAAAGTGCAACCAAGGCCATCAAGACATTAATGATTATAACATAGCCGATAGAACCTACCACTTTAACATCCAATAGCCAGATGGTCGCAAAAATAATCACTAAGGTTTGAACAATAGCTAAGAGCCCATAAGATAAGAGATAGCCAAAGACAATATCGCTGCGTTTGACCGGTGTCGCCAGCAAGCGATCCAGAGTGCCGCTGGTTCGTTCCTTGAGCAGAGACATGCCTGAAATTAAGAAGACAAAGAAGAAGACAATAAAACCCATTAAAATCGGAATCATCTTATTAAAGAAATTTGAATCCTTATCTCCGTAGTTGTAAGACTCCTTAAGAGTAACCTTACTAACCTGCCGACTAGCTGCTTGCTTTTGAGCCATCGGTGGTAGATTTTTTTGAACCTGCTTTACATTATCCGTTAACTGCTGGGTAGAATCCTTGATAATAGCTGCCTTGATAGATTGACGAACGACACTGGTCTTAGTCGCATCCGTATTAGCATGGAAAACCTTTAACGCTTTATCCCCATCTTGAGTCAAAATAGCATCGACCTCTCCCGTCTTCATATCTGCCTTGGCCTGCTTAACACTGGCATACTTTTCCAAGGTTACGTGTTTGACATCATCCAGATTTTTCACAACAGAACTGTTCGCATGAACTGTAGCAATGGTGACATCGGTATCCGTATTAGCTGAGAACATAACGTTCATCAGCCACATAATAGCAATTGGTGCAATAAATATCAAGGCCAAAGTACGTTTATCCCGCAGAAGTTCTTTGATAATTCTTTTGGTAATTCCTAAACTTTTCATCTCTATATTCCTCACTTGCTTTCTACTGTTAGGAAAACCTCTTCAATAGAGTCCACTCTATAAGTTTCCTTGAGTTTATCTGGCTCATCGCAGGCAATAATCTTACCTGCCAGAAGAAGAGCTACCCGATTGGTCAGTTCGGCCTCATCCATGACATGAGTGGTAATCAAAATTGACCGCCCTTGGTCTCGAATAGCACGCAGTTCCTTCCAAATCTCCCGCCGAAGAGCAGGATCAATACCAACCGTTGGCTCATCTAAAATTAAGAGTTCTGGATTCCCAAGTAGAGCTATAGCGAGTGAGAGCCTTCGTTTCATCCCGCCAGAATAGGCAGAAACATAGGTTTCTAGACTATTTTGCAAATCAACTACCTTAGCCGCATGGGAGACAGCACGCGTTAATTCCTCTCGCACAAGCCCCTTCATTTGACCAAAAAATTCCAAGTTCTCCAGCCCTGTCAAACTCTCATAAAGGGCATCAGACTGGGCCATATAACCAATCCGCCCTAAGATATGCCGATCAGGCATTTGGGTATCTAATACCAGAGCCTGACCGCTGTCTGACTTTTCCATACCTAGCATCGTCTTAATCAATGTGGACTTCCCAGCTCCAGATGGCCCAATCAACCCTAAAATCTCACCTTTAGCTAGAGTCAGATTAACCCCATCCAATACCGTTTGAGGCCCAAAAATCTTGTGTAAATTCTGTAAAACAATTCGATTTTCCATCAATGTCACTTCCTTTTGACAAAAGGAGATGAAGAAAATTAGAGCCTTCTAATCTCTTCCTCCTGAATAATCTCAGGTGAGTGTTTGCTCACCCAGCAACACCTCTATTATAGTGAGTGATCACTCACCTGTCAAGAGAAAAATCTTATTTTGAACGTTTTTCTAGCTTACCATTCAATCATGTCCATAAGGAAAAGAGAGTGGGATCAACCCTAAGATTTAAAAATTTGGTTTTCACCACGCCCTAGTTTCAAGGTGATGACCTAAAACGGTCTCTCCCCAGAGCATTTTTAACACTTGCTTTGCAAGCTTCATTTCTCGATTAAAAAGGTCTGAGAAACCTTTTGAGGTTGAAAATAAGATGAACGATGGTCATCACATTCGTTTAGATTTTCCGCTTTGGCCTTGGGACAAAAGGAAAAGCCCGCCTCAAGCGAGCCTTTTACTTTTTATATTTATGTCATCCGTCTAGTATGCCACCAGTAGCTCAGACTGTACTAAAGAAAAACGGCCACTAACATAAGAAACAATCCTATCCTCAATTGGCACCCTAGTCTCCTGTCTCATAGTAACCCCAGCTCAGTTTAACCAGTCGATAATTCGGAAAAGCTCATAGTTGTCTGGACTAAGTGAGACTGATAGGCCATCTGAATCTCAAGTGAATCTTGACGAACCGAGCTGTCCTACACCATTACTAGCCAAGTCCAACCAAGGGGGGAATCATCTTCAAGACAGATGAATGGTTGGTGCCATAGAATCCTCTTTATTGCTCAAGATCTTTCAGGGCATCTTCTAAAACCTTCTTAGTAGCTTCATAATAGGCCAAACCATACTTAATAGTCATTTCCTGAGTACTAGTCAAGCCTCCATCCTCTTTCCAAGTCTGGAGATTATCATGCAGCTGCTGAATTTTCTCTTCCTTACGAGCAATCCCTTCTGCTAGAAGTGGCTGCAACTTTTCCTTGGATAGGTCTGTAGCAAAGAAGAGCCGCATAAGTAAATCTGATTTAACTGTCTCATCATCTACTGCCGACTCAAAATAAGCTACAAACTCTTCTCGCCCAGCTTCAGTAATCGCATAAACATTCTTATTGGGCCGGCCCTCTTGAATGACGACCTCCTTTTTTATCTTCCCTTCTGCTTCTAACTTCCGCAGGGTCGGATAGATCATTCCATAGGTTCCATCATAAAAATAGGAGAGCTGATTTTCTAAAATATTTTTAATATCATAGCCTGTCCGCTCTTTGCGGCTCAGAATTCCCAGAATGACATCTCTACCTTTCATGGCTTATCCTCGCTTTCAATTTTATTATAAGGGGATTTAAAATAAGTGTCAACAAAAATATGGTTGACATTATTATTTATTTAGTTTATATTATCATTGTTAATATAAAAGAAAGAGAGCTTCCCTATGAAACGAACTTTTACTATTTTTGCTATGTGTATCGGCATCTTCCTCTGTATGTTGGATACTACCGTCATGAATATTGCTCTACCAGCTATTCAAGATAGCCTGAAGGTCACACTCAATAATCTACAATGGGCCCTCAATGTTTATACCATCGTCTTTGCTTCTTTAACCATTCCCTTGAGTAAATTAGGTGAAAAATTTGGCAAACAAAAATTTTATCTTTTAGGACTAATGACTTTTATGCTGGGTTCCCTCCTATCTGCCCTAAGTAAGGACTTAAATTTCTTAATTATCGGTAGGAGTATCCTAAGTATCGGGGCAGCCCTTGTCTTTCCTCTCTCGATGACTCTAGGAATCAACACTGTTAATATTTCCGCCCGAAAGAGAGTCATTGCCGCTTTGGGCGTCACGCAAGGACTTGCTGCAGCCTTGGGGCCAACTATCGGCGGAATGCTCACCCAGTACCTAGGCTGGCGTTGGATTTTTCTCGTTAATCTCCCCTTGATGATTATTTCCCTTGTCATTTGCCTGATTTGCTTTAGCTGGCATCAAGAAAAAGAATCAGCCAGAATTGACTTTCTGGGGGCTATCTTTAGCATGGCAGCCCTCTTTTCCCTCACTTTAGGCTTGGTTCAAGGACGGACTTGGCATTGGACTAGCCCAACTATTATCGGACTCTTAATCGGTTCGGCTCTCCTTTCAACCCTCTTTATTTGGTGGGAAGGAAAAGCTCAAGCTCCTATGATGCCACTGGCCCTCTTTAAGAACAAAGAATTTACTGGATCAGCTTTAGCTATTGTTCTAAGTAATGTCTTTCTGGTCGCTGTCACAGTTGTTCTGCCAACCTACTTTACTCGGGTGCAAGGCAAAGCTGAACTTGAGGCTGCACTACTGGTAACACCTATAACGGTCATGATTTTTGTCTTCTCCCCTCTGGCTGTATTAATGATTGACAAACTTGGATCACGTCTCGTTATGGCGAGCGGATTCATACTCATGACCATTGCCTATATCCTCTTCACAAAAATTGATATGACCAATAGTTTTCAGACAACCCTGATCTGTCTGATCTTAGGGATGGGCTACGGTATTATCGCTGGTCCCATAACGGTTTTAGCCGCTTCCGATTTTACTGGCAATCTCCTGACGGCTTCTCAAAGTGTGGCAGGAGTCCTGCGGCAGGTTGGGATTGTTTTAGCAGTCGCCATCTATGTGACTGGTCTCTATAGCAACCTCACTGCAGCAAAAAATGAATCCATTACTTATATTAAAAAAGAAGTTAAGACCATCCAAGTTCCTAAGGATAAGCAAAAGATGATTGCTGACACTTCCATCAAAGCTCTAGGCAAGACCAAACAAGCTAAAACGACCCAAAATCATTTTAGCCCAAAAGAAAAACAAGCCATTATCAATGAAAACTACCAGAAGGTCTTGAACAACTATCCAAACCGCCTTCCTGATCAGGGCAAACAGGCCATTCACGGCAAAGTTGAGACCCAAGTTCAAGCCAAACTACAAACCATCAACCAACAGATCAATAAGGCAATTTCAGCCATTAAAACCTATGCTAAAGGTCGCTATACCAAGGCCTTTACTAGGCTCTACCGGTATTCCATCTGCTTTATCGGACTGGCTGTTTTCACCTTTCTACTTTTCCCTGAGAAGAAAAATAGGAAGCTCGGTTAGCCCCTCGGGGATGCGGGCTTATCTTGGTCACTACTCGAGTTCAGGGTTTCAAGCTTTAACTTCTTTTGCTATATTATTTCCCCATAATTTTCAAGCGGCAATAAGAAAAGCCTCAGCTGGTTAGAGCTGAGGTCCTTTTATTTCTTATAGTTTTCAGCCTCTTGGTCAGTCGCATAGACAAAGTGACCAGGGGTGATTTCGTGCATTTGGCGGGCTTGCCCATCTTCTTCCAGACTTGGGTCATAAACCTGAGGCACCCGAGCCCGTTCTCGCTCTGGATCCGGTTCTGGAATGGCTGATAGAAGCGACTTGGTGTAGGGATGGATGGGGTTATTGTAAACCTCATCAGCTGGACCGACCTCCAAGAGCTTGCCCCAGTGCATCACGCCGATACGATCAGAAATATACTTAACCATGGACAGATCATGGGCGATAAAGAGGTAGGTCAGACCTTGATCATGCTGAAGTTTTTGCATAAGGTTGACCACCTGAGCCTGTATGGAAACATCCAAGGCAGAGATAGGTTCATCGGCTACGATAAACTTAGGTTTAACCGCTAGAGCTCTGGCAATCCCAATCCGCTGGCGTTGACCACCAGAGAATTCATGCGGGTAGCGAGAGAGGTGGTCCTTATTGAGACCGACTAATTCAATCAACTCTTCTACTCTCTTTTGACGCTCTTCCTTGCTTGCAGTCAAATGATGGATATCCAAGCCTTCGGCAATAATATCTCGGATAGTCATCCGACCATTGAGACTGGCTTGTGGATCTTGGAAAATCATTTGGGCATCCTTACGGAAGTCATGCAGGTCTTTACCCTTAAGGGCTTCAACGGATTTCTCATTAAAACTGATGCCACCACTGTCAATATCATAGAGCTTAAGAATCGAGCGACCAATAGTCGTCTTACCTGAACCTGATTCTCCAACCAGACCGAACACTTCACCTTCATAGATATCAAAACTAACATCATCAATAGCCTTGACTTGGTTGGATTTTCCCTTGTTGAAGGTCAGGGAAACGTTTTTGACTTGGACTAATTTTTTAGGGTCTTGGGTCATTTTTGTCTCCCTTCTAATTCTTGCCACTGTTTCCACCGTTTTTGGATAAAGTCTGGCGGTGTCACCTGAGGTGCTCGTTCATCTAAAAGCCAAGTAGCCGCATAGTGGCTATCAGATACCTTAAACATGGGCGGCTCTTCCTCGTGATCGATATCCAGAGCAAAGGCATTTCTAGCAGCAAAGGCATCCCCCTTAGGCGGATTGAGCAAATCCGGTGGTGTCCCAGGAATAGCTTGTAGACTGCCAGACTCGGTCCCTATGGTTGGCATGGAACCAAGAAGCCCCCAAGTATAAGGGTGTTGCGGATTGTAGAAAACTTCATCAACACTGCCGTATTCAACAATCTTACCAGCATACATCACGGCAACCCGATCAGCCATACCAGCAACGACACCCAAATCATGGGTGATAAAGATAATTGAACTCTCGGTTTGCTGCTGAATATCCTTCATCAGGTGCAGAATTTGAGCCTGAATCGTTACATCCAGAGCAGTCGTCGGTTCATCGGCAATAAGGATTTCTGGATTAGCAGCCAGGGCAATGGCAATCACAGCCCGCTGCCGCATCCCTCCAGACCACTGATGAGGATAATCATTAGCATGTTCACGCGCATTAGGGATTCCAACTTTTTCCATCAAATCAACAGCGATTTCAAAAGCTTGATCGAATTCCATTTCGTCATCGTGAATCAAAATGGGCTCAGCAATCTGCTTCCAAATTTTCATGGTTGGATCCAGACTGGTCATAGGATCTTGGAAAATCATGGCAATTTCATTACCACGAACGCTGACCCAATCTTTTTCATCCAGTTCATTGAGATTACGTCCCTTAAACTGGATATCGCCACTGACCTCAGCATTTTTAGCCGACAAGCCCATGAGCGTCCGCGTTGTGACAGACTTCCCAGAACCAGACTCGCCAACGATAGCTAGCGTTTCACCCTTGTAGAGTTCAAAGTTGACATTCCGAATAGCCTTGACATCGCCAGCATAGGTATGGAAATTCACATGAAGGTCTTTGACGCTTAAAATTTCTTCTTTTGACATAAGGACCTCCTCACTCATCAGCATTTGACTTAGGGTCAAAGGCATCCCGCAGACCATCACCCAAGAGGATGAAGGCTAGGGAAATAAAGACCAAGGCAAGAGCTGGAATAATCAGCTGATAGGGATAATATTGTAAGTATTCTTGGGCATCGGTAATCAGAGAACCTAGGGAAGCCGTCGGTGGCTTCACCCCCAGATTGATAGCTGATAAGACAGCTTCATACATAATGGCACTAGGTACAGTCATCATGATTTGTACAATGATAATCCCTGAAATATTTGGCAGAATGTGTTTAAAGGCAATCTTGATCCTGCTTTCGCCCAGAGTCCTTGAAGCTAGGACAAAATCCCGCTCCTTATAGGACAGGGTCATATTGCGGACCTGACGAGCCATCGCTGTCCAACCGACAATAGCGATGGAGATGATGATAGCCGTCACCCCATTTCCCAGAAGGAGCCCCAGCATGGTTACGATAACCAAGTTAGGGATTGAAGAGATAACTTCGATAATCCGCTGCATAATGGTATCGATCCGACCGCCGATAAAACCTGAAATCAGACCATAGCTAACGCCAATCAGGAGGTCAATCAAGGTCGCAACCACAGCAATCAAGAGGGAAATCCGAATCCCGACCATAACCCTCTTGGCCACGCTTCGGCCTAAGTTGTCGGTTCCTAAAATAAATTTTTGACCCTTGGGAACCTCTTGTTCCTTATAGACATCTGTCTTCTTATCAGCACCAGAATATTTGATTGTCCCATTCCAGAAAGGTAAATGATCGCTGATTTTAGGAGGCAAATTGCGGTAAGTGGTCACCTTATCACTGTTAAAAGTATTGGCATCTTCCTTACTGACAAAGGCCGTTGAAATAGCGGCAAAAATCAGCATGAAGGCCAAGAACCAGAGAGCCACTAAGGCTAATTTATTCTTTTTCAACCGTCGCCAAGCATCCTGCATAAAGGTCAGGGTAGGCTTTTGAATTTTTTCTTGTGAAAGCGTGCTGCCCGCACCCACAAGTTTAAATGTTTGTCTTTCGTCCATAGTATCCTTCCTTACTGCAAGCGAACCCGAGGATCAACAATACTAATCACAATATCTGTCACCAGAATAGCCACCATCAGCATGAGAGCATAGACAATCGTTGTTCCCATAATAACTGGATAATCCTTGGTGGGAATGGAGCTGACAAATTGCTGCCCGATACCGGGAATTGAGAAGATTTGCTCAATCAAGGCAGAACCCGTCAAAATATTAGCAGCCAGCGGACCAACTAAGGTCAAGACTGGAATCATGGAATTGCGGTAGGCATGCTGCTCTGTTACCTCTGATGAAGTCAGCCCCTTAGCTCGAGCCAACTGAATGTAATCTGTATTGAGGGTTTCAATCATTTCACTGCGGAAGAAGCGTGTAACCTGAGCAAAGACCGGAATAGCCAAAGCCAGAGTTGGTAAGACGGACTGACCAAAGCTACCCCAACCAACTAAAGGCAGAAGATTCCACTTGAAGCCGAGGTAATCCAAGAGAAAAAGTCCAATAATGAAGGACGGTACTGAGATACCTAGAGTTGAGATAACACTCAAGACACTATCAATCCAGTTATTCTTATTGCGGGCTGAAACAGCACCGACAAAAAGACCAGCGATAACACCGACAACCAGAGCCTGAATACCCAGTTGAGCAGAAACAGCTAGGCGTTGACCAATCAGGGTTGACACTTTTTGATTAATAGAGGCGTAAGAAGTTCCCAAATCACCGTGCAGGATATTCCAGAGATAGGTCAGATACTGCTGCCAGAGCGGCTTATCCAAGCCGTATTGCTTGTTCATCATGGCAATCATTTCATCCGTTAACTTGGGGTTGTTGTAAGGCGTTCCTGGTAAAACCTGCATAAGAAAGAAAGACAGGGTTACAACCACCCAAAGAGTAACTAACAAGATTGCTATACGTTTTAATAAATATTTCACCATATTATTGATTCCTTTAAAATCAGCAAACAAGAGAGTGAGACAGACAGCCATGATGGCTTAGCCCTCACCCTCTTGCCTGACGTTGATTACTTCTTGTAGGCATAGGTAAAGTCCGTGTAAAGTCCAGTTGCATTCCGTATCAGGCCTTTCAAATGTGGATTTTGTAAAGCTCGAGTTGAACGGAAGTAGATTGGATTGTAAAGAGCCTCGTCGTAAAGGGCTTTTTCTGCTGCCTTATAATCTTCTGCACCTGCCGCTTGATTCAAAGCATCAGTGGTCAGAGCCTTTTGGTAAGCAGCATCGTAATCAGCATTTGAAAACTTACCATAGTTATAAGCAGAGTCAGAGGTGAATAGACCGTAGAAAGTTGAACCTTCCGGATAATCACCACCCCAAAGAACAAGAGCCACATCAAAATTTTGTTTTTTTGTATCATCCAAGCGCTGCTTGAAGGTAACAAATTTTTCCTCAACGGTTAAACCAGGCAGGGCTTTCTCCCATGTCTCCTTGATATAGTCGACCGCTGCCTTGGCAACAGGCTGATCAGAATCAGCTGTAACGACGAGTTTCAAAGAACTTAGCCCTTCTTCTGCTAACCCAGCCTTAAAGAGCTGACTAGCTTTTTTAACATCATAAGTGTAGCCCGGAGCCACATAATCCGTTAGATCCCTTCCATCCGGCAATTTCTCTAATCCTTCAGGAGCCAAAGCAGTAGCCGGCTTAGATCCTGTATCAATAGCAGCCTTAACCACTCCCTTACGATTAGTTGCAAAGTTGAGAGCCTGACGAATCTTTTTATTGGTCAAACCAGGAACCTTCCCCGTTTGATTGTAAACGATATAGGTGGTTGTTGCTTCTGGAACCTTAACAACCTCTTTGCTGTATTTGTTAGCATTATACATAGCTGAGGTCGCAGAAATATTAGCATAATCAAGATCCCCTTGTTTATACATCTGAACAGCCGTATCAGGCTTTTTGACAGTCTGAACATTGACAACCTTGGTTTTAACATGCTTTGCATCCCAGTAGTATTTATTCTTAACCAATTTATAGCTACCACTAGTACCGTTCCAATGTTCAACCTTATAAGGGCCTGAATAGGCAGAATACTTAGAAGCCGTTCCGTACTTATCTCCAGCTTTATCCACAAAGGATTTTTTCTGTGGCACAAAATTAGAAAAAGATAAGAGAGATTTGAACTGAGGAGCCGGCTTGCTAAGAGTAAAAATAACCTTGTTGCCTTCTGCCTTAACACCTAAGTCCTTGACTGGCTTCTTGCCAGCGATAATCTCATCGGCATTGAGAACATGGGCATCCTGAGTCAAGTAAGCATATTCAGAAGCCGTTTTCGGGTCGACCATGCGCTGCCAAGAATAGACAATGTCCTGTGCTGTCAAGGCACTGCCATCCGACCATTTGAGATGATCGCGCAGGGTCGCCGTATAGGTTAAACCATCAGCCGACACATCCACCTTTTTAGCTAAATCTAGCTTCAAATCACCATGTTTATCTACCCGCATTAAGTTACTGCCAGAATTACCGATAGCCATTGCCGAATATTGATCAGTATTCTTAGAAACATCCAAAGTAATGATTTCAGTCGGTGTATACCAATTAATCTCATGCTTAGAATCATTTGTTTGGGTAAAGTTATGAGCTGTAACACCAACCAGTATCACCCCAGCAGCCACGATCCACTTAGCATTCTTTCGAAGCTTTTTTCTGAATTTTCTTTTTATTAATACCATAAAATTCCTTCTATCTTAAGCGTCAGGGGAAACTGAACGCTTCTTCTCTCTAGCCAAATAAAAATAGACTTGAACCGGTCTCAGGACAAGACCCGCCCAATCCATTGAATGACTATAACGTTTTCAATTATAGCAGTTTATTAAGAAAATGTAAATATTCTGTTTCGCTTTCTTATCAGTTTTGCCTTTTCAAATAGTTTATCAAGTCAAACTTTCCTTGATTTTAAGAAGGAAAAAGCCCCTCCTAAAACTAGGAGAGGCTGGAAAGTTCTTCTTATATCTATACAGATTTCAGAAAGAAGTTTGAGTTATTATTCAGCAACTGGCGCTTGAGCTTCTTGAGCTTCCTCTTCACTTGGTCCTACCTCTTCTTCAATGATTTCAACTTCATTAACAGCCTGAGGTTCGATATTACGGTAGCGAGCCATACCAGTACCAGCTGGAATGATCTTACCAATAATAACATTTTCCTTAAGACCGAGCAGATGGTCTTTCTTACCACGGATTGCTGCATCGGTCAAGACACGAGTAGTTTCTTGGAAAGAGGCTGCTGATAGGAATGAATTGGTTTCCAGAGAAGCTTTAGTGATCCCCATAAGGACTGGACGGCTGGTTGCAGGAATACCGCCAGCGATGACGATATCCTTATTAGCATCTGTAAAGTCAGCAATATCCATGAGCGTACCTGGCAGAAGATCCGTATCACCGGGATCCATGACACGCACCTTACGCAGCATTTGGCGAACCATAACTTCGACGTGCTTGTCACCGATTTCTACCCCTTGGCTGCGGTAAACTTTTTGAACTTCTGCCAAGAGATAGGTTTCAACTGACAGGGTATCACGCACTTCCAGCAAATGTTTTGGCTGGATAGATCCTTCAGTTAAAGCAGCACCGCGGGAAATTTTATCCCCGACTTGAACCTTCATTCGAGCCGTAAATGGCACCACGTATTCACCTTTACCAGTTCTACCTTCAACGTAAACCTTCTTGGTACGAGTTGCCGCATCTTCCTCAATGTCAGTCACACGCCCTTTAACTTCTGTGATGACCGCTTCCCCTTTAGGATTGCGGGCTTCAAATATTTCTTGGATACGAGGCAAACCTTGAGTGATGTCAGTATTTGAAGCAACACCACCGGTGTGGAAGGTCCGCATAGTCAACTGAGTACCAGGTTCACCAATGGATTGAGCAGCAACAGTACCAACAGCTTCCCCAACTTCAACCGCATCACCTGTTGCCAAGTTGATACCGTAGCAGTGGCGGCAGACCCCATGACGAGTCTTACAGGTGAAGACAGAGCGAATGGTGACTTCTTCAACGCCAGCCTTGACAATTTCAGCTGCCATATTTTCGGTCAGCAAGGTATCAGGCTCAACCAAAACTTCCCCAGTTTCAGGGTGTTTAACACTCTTCTTGGTATAACGACCAACCAAGCGTTCCTGCAAGGTTTCAGTTACTTCCTTACCATCGGTAATAGCTGTGATGGTCAAACCACGATCGGTACCACAGTCGTCTTCGCGAATGATGACATCTTGAGCCACATCGACCAGACGACGAGTCAGATAACCTGAATCGGCGGTCTTGAGAGCTGTATCGGTCATACCCTTACGAGCACCGTGAGTAGAGAAGAACATTTCCAGTACGGACAGACCTTCACGGAAGTTAGACAAGATAGGCAATTCCATGATTTGTCCATTAGGAGCCGCCATCAAACCACGCATACCAGCCAATTGAGAGAAGTTAGAGATGTTACCCCGAGCTCCTGAGTCCATCATCATAACGATAGGGTTCTTAGGATCTTGGTTAGCAATCAGCGCTTCTTCCAACTCTTCCTTAGCTTCACGCCAAGTATTTGTAACAGCTGTGTAGCGATCATCGTCCGTCATCAAACCGCGACGGAAGGCCTTATTAATTTGTTCAACCTTACTGTGGGCAGCTTCGATAATTTCTTGTTTATTGTCAATAACTGGGATATCGGCGATACCAACTGTCAAACCAGACAGGGTTGAATGATAGTAACCCAAGTCTTTCAAACGGTCAAGGAAGGCAGACGTTTCTGTCGTCCGCAAGCGTTTGAAGGTTTCAGCAATGATATTACCCAAGTGTTTCTTCTTGAATGGTTCATTGATTTCAAGTGCTTCAATAGCTGGCTTGATATCGCTACCTGGTTCCAAGAAATACTTATCAGGAGTCTTTTCAGTCAGATTGCTGTTAGTTGGTTCTTGCAGATAAGGGAGTTCTGCTGGCATGATGTCGTTAAAGAGAATCTTACCAACAGTCGTAATCATAACCTTACCCTTTTGGTTTTCGGTCCAAGGTTTTTCTGGCATGCTGTTCGTTGCGATACCAACACGGGTATGCAAGTGAGCAAAACCATTGCGGTAAGCCATGATAGCTTCATCCCTGTCCTTGAAGACCATACCTTCGCCTTCACGGCCAGCATCTTCCATGGTCAGGTAGTAATTCCCCAAAACCATATCTTGAGATGGGGTAACGACTGGTTTACCATCTTTAGGGTTAAGGATGTGTTCGGCCGCCAACATCAAGAGACGAGCTTCTGCTTGAGCTTCTTCAGACAGAGGCACGTGGATAGCCATTTGGTCTCCATCAAAGTCGGCATTGTAGGCTTCACAAGCCAGCGGATGGAGGCGCAGAGCCTTACCATCAATCAGAACAGGCTCAAAGGCTTGGATACCAAGTCGGTGCAGGGTAGGTGCCCGGTTGAGGAGAACAGGGTGTTCCTTGATCACATCTTCCAAGATATCCCAAATCCGTTCATCACCGCGTTCAACCATACGCTTGGCAGCCTTAACATTACCAGCATATTCACGAGCAACAATTTCCTTCATGACAAAAGGTTTGAAAAGCTCGATAGCCATTTCACGCGGCACACCGCATTGATACATCTTGAGTGTTGGACCAACAGCGATAACGGAACGACCTGAAAAGTCAACCCGTTTACCCAGCAAGTTTTGACGGAAACGCCCTTGTTTACCTTTCAGCATGTGGCTGAGAGATTTAAGCGGACGACTGCCAGGTCCTGTAATTGGACGACCTCGCCGACCATTATCAATCAGAGCATCAACTGCTTCTTGCAGCATCCGTTTTTCATTTTGCACGATAATACCTGGAGCGTTGAGTTCCAAGAGGCGAGCCAAACGGTTATTCCGGTTAATAACACGGCGGTAAAGGTCATTCAAGTCAGATGCCGCAAAACGACCACCATCCAATTGAACCATTGGGCGCAAATCAGGTGGAATAACTGGCAGGATGTTAAGCACCATCCATTCTGGCTTGTTGCCTGACTTTTGAAAGGCGTCAAGAACATCCAAGCGACGGATAGCCTTGATCCGTTTTTGACCTGAAGCAGTCTTCAATTCTTCCTTGAGTTCTGCAATTTCAGCTTCCAAGTCTACTTGTTTCAGAAGATCTTGAACAGCTTCCGCCCCCATCTTAGCAACGAAGGAACCATAACCATATTCCTGCAGTTTTTCTCGATATTCACGCTCAGTCAAGATAGACTTGCGTTCCAGCGGTGTATCCTTAGGATCGATAACCACATAGGCTGCGAAATAAATGACTTCTTCCAAAGCTCGCGGGCTCATATCCAAAGTCAAGCCCATGCGTGATGGGATCCCCTTGAAATACCAGATGTGAGAAACCGGAGCCTTCAATTCGATGTGACCCATGCGTTCGCGACGAACCTTGGCACGAGTAACTTCAACCCCGCAGCGATCACAGACAATCCCTTTATAGCGGATCCGTTTATATTTACCACAGGCACACTCCCAATCTTTAGTAGGACCAAAGATAACTTCATCGAAGAGCCCTTCGCGTTCAGGCTTGAGCGTGCGGTAGTTGATTGTTTCAGGTTTCTTAACTTCCCCGTAGGACCAAGAACGGACCTTATTAGGAGAAGCTAAAGTGACTTGCATACTTTTAAAACGATTTACGTCAACCACTAGTATTACCTTTCTATTTATCTGGCCAAACTAGAGTCAATTCCTAGTCCAGCTTATGATGAGACTTAGCTAGGCGGTTGAAAAGGAGTCCTTTTCAATCAACCTATTAGCTATCTCATTCTTCGGTCTGTTGATTCTCAGCAGCTTGTGCTAAGCGAGCAGTCTCAGCTTCTTGCTTTTGACGAGCCCTTTCCAGATCATCAACATGCATGACATCGTCATCTTCACCTTCGTCAAGATCACGCAGTTCAACTTCCTTATCATCTTCATCCAGCACACGCATGTCAAGACCAAGTGATTGCAGCTCCTTAACCAAGACACGGAAGGATTCCGGCACCCCTGGTTTTGGAATTGGTTTACCCTTAGTAATAGCTTCATAAGCTTTGAGACGGCCAGTCACATCATCTGACTTGTAAGTCAAGATTTCTTGCAGCACATTTGAAGCACCATAAGCTTCCAGCGCCCAAACTTCCATTTCCCCGAAACGTTGACCACCAAACTGAGCTTTACCACCCAGAGGTTGTTGGGTAACAAGTGAGTAAGGACCAGTTGAACGAGCATGGAGCTTATCGTCAACCATGTGGTGGAGCTTAATCATGTACATAACTCCGACAGACACGCGGTTGTCAAATGGTTCACCAGTACGACCATCATAGAGGACAGTCTTAGCATCACTAGCCATACCAGCCTCTTCAACGGTTTCCCAAAGATCTTCAGAAGTTGCCCCGTCAAAGACCGGCGTTGCAATGTGGATTCCTAGATTACGAGCCGCCATGCCCAAGTGGAGTTCCATAACTTGTCCAATATTCATCCGAGATGGCACACCCAATGGGTTCAGCATGATATCAACAGGTGTTCCGTCAGGCAAATAAGGCATGTCTTCAACCGGAACAATCCGAGAAACAACCCCCTTATTACCGTGACGACCGGCCATTTTATCGCCGACCTTAATCTTACGCTTTTGAGCGATATAAACTCGCACCAGCATATTCACACCAGATTGAAGCTCATCACCATTAGCCCGTGTAAAGATCTTGACATCACGGACGATACCAGCACCACCGTGTGGAACCCGCAGAGAGGTGTCACGCACTTCACGCGATTTATCACCAAAGATGGCATGGAGGAGACGTTCTTCTGCTGACAAGTCTTTTTCCCCTTTAGGAGTGACCTTACCAACTAAGATGTCGCCTTCCTTGACTTCCGCACCAATGCGGATAATACCCATTTCATCCAAATCCTTGAGAGCTTCTTCCCCAACATTTGGAATTTCGCGTGTAATTTCTTCAGGACCTAACTTAGTATCACGGGTTTCTGATTCAAATTCTTCCAAGTGGACAGAAGTATAAACATCTTCCTTAACCAGACGTTCACTCATGATGACCGCATCTTCGAAGTTGTAGCCTTCCCAAGTCATGTAAGCGACGATTGGGTTGCGACCCAAAGCCATTTCACCTTTTTCCATGGAAGGACCATCAGCGATGAAGTCACCTTTTTCAACCTGATCGCCAACCTTAACAAGAGTGCGTTGATTATAGGCAGTACCAGAGTTAGAGCGACGGAACTTAGTAATATGATAAACATCAAGGGAGCCATCTTCACGTCGCACTTCAACCTTTTCAGCATCAGAGAAGGTTACTCGGCCGTCATGTTGAGCAATAACAGCAGCACCAGAATCATGAGCGGCTTGATATTCCATGCCTGTACCAACGAACGGTGCCTTAGGATCAATCAATGGTACAGCTTGCCGCTGCATGTTGGCACCCATGAGGGCCCGGTTGGAGTCATCGTTTTCCAAGAATGGGATACAAGCGGTTGCAACCGCAACAACCTGTTTAGGAGAAACGTCTACAAAATCAACCGAGCTAGCTGAAAATTCTTGGTTGTTCCCTTGGTGACGCCCCATGACAATTTCTTCTGCAAAAGTGCCATCTTCATTCAGCTTTGAGTTGGCCTGAGCGACGGTGTATTCATCTTCTTCATCCGCAGTCAGCCAAACGATTTCATTAGTCACCTTACCAGTTGACCGGTCAACCTTGCGGTATGGTGTTTGGATGAATCCGTACTTATTGAGGTGACCGTAAGAAGACAGATTATTGATCAAACCGATGTTTGGTCCTTCAGGAGTCTCAATTGGACACATCCGGCCATAATGGGTATAGTGCACGTCCCGCACTTCATAACCAGCACGGTCACGAGTCAAACCACCAGGGCCTAAAGCTGACAAACGACGTTTGTGAGACAGCTCAGACAATGGATTGTGTTGATCCATGAATTGAGACAATTGAGAAGAACCGAAGAATTCCTTAACTGCAGCTGTAACAGGGCGGATATTGATAATTTGTTGTGGCGTCAGAGCTTCATTGTCCTGAACAGACATGCGTTCACGCACGTTACGTTCCATCCGAGTCAGACCGATACGGAATTGGTTGGCTAACAGTTCACCCACAGCACGAATCCGGCGGTTACCTAAGTGGTCAATATCATCAACCTTACCAAGACCTTCTGCCAAATTGAGGAAATATGACATTTCCGCCAAAATATCCGCAGGCGTCAGGGCACGGACCTTATCACCTGGATTAGAATTACCAACGATAGTAACTACCTTGTCAGCATCCAATGGTGAAACCACCTTGAATTTTTGCAGAACTACTGGTTCAGTCACAACAGCGTAATCATTTGGGGTATAAACAAAGCTATTAAGGCCACTATCTAGGGCATCTGCAATAGAATCAATGACCTCACGAGTCATGACAGTACCGGCTTCGACCAAGATTTCACCTGTTTCACCATCGACCAAGTTTTCAGCTAGAGTTTGGTTGAGCAAACGAGTTTTGATATTGAGCTTCTTATTAATCTTGTAACGACCAACGGCAGCCAAGTCATAGCGACGAGGGTCGAAGAACCGAGCAGTCAAAAGACTACGAGAACTATCAGCTGTCTTAGGTTCACCTGGACGTAAGCGTTCGTAGATTTCCTTAAGAGCTTCATCAGTCCTAGCATCTGCTGGATTCTTGTGGATATCTTTTTCAATAGTATTGCGAACCAACTCGCTATCACCAAAGATATCAATAATTTCATCATCACCAGAAAAACCAAGGGCCCGCACCAAGGTTGTAAATGGAATCTTACGAGTCCGGTCGATACGGGTATAGGCAATATCCTTAGAATCAGTTTCCAATTCCAGCCAAGCCCCCCGATTAGGGATAACGGTTGAACCGTAACCAACTTTACCGTTTTTATCAACCTTATCGTTGAAATAAACACCTGGAGAACGCACCAACTGAGAAACGATAATCCGTTCTCCACCATTGATGATAAAGGTCCCCATCTCTGTCATGATTGGAAAATCACCGAAGAAGACTTCTTGAGTTTTGATTTCACCAGTCTCTTTGTTAATCAAACGGAAAGTCACAAAGATTGGTGCTGAGTATGAAGCATCGTGGATACGAGCTTCTTCCAAACTGTACTTGGGCTCCTTCAACTCATAACCAACAAACTCTAATTCCATGGTATCGGTAAAGTTTGAAATCGGAAGTACATCTTCAAAGACTTCCTTGAGGCCATTCTCCAAAAAATCTCGGAATGAATCCGTTTGGATTTCAATTAAATTTGGTAGATCAAGAGCTTCCTTGATTCTTGAAAAACTTCGACGGGTGCGATGTTTCCCGTATTGAACGTCATGTCCTGCCAAGTTTCTATCTCCTTCATCGTAAGATACAAAGACTTTCTCAGCTCAAAGCTGAGTTAGTCGAGGTCAATTAACAGCTTATTCATCATCTGTGAGTTATTTTATGGATAATTTTTAGAATCTTTATATTTACGTTACATTTATAAAAATCCCCAAAATTAGGCACAAAAAGAGCAGCTAAATCTGACTAGAAAAGTTTGATTTAACTGCTGTATCGCTTGATTGGACAATATTTCAATCAAGTTAGACGACAAATAGTTGGTATTATTATAACCAATTTAGCTAAAAATTGCAAATTTATTTTTATAGGTAGAGAGACCTTAAAGCTAGAGATTTTAGTCTACTTTTTCACTCTATAGCCTAGTAACCCTGATGATACTAACTTCCTACTAAAAATCAGAACTTAGTCTGAGACGAAATTCATTAGTTGTAGGTACTTTTCTTATACTAAACACCTGTCCTAGAGCATTTAGAATTAGTTTGAAAGTTGCGATCTTGAATCGAGAGTAAAACATCAGTAAAGCATCAACATACAAAGCCCTCACTGGGAGTATACACCTAATGAGGACTTTGTTTTCATTGATTGTTTTGTGGGAAAACTAAGCCACCATAACTGGATATCCCCGTTTCTATTATGAAGCTTCGATCATCTCCATTCTTTACCACTTGAAAGCCCGCAAGTCCTGACGTATAGCCTCTATCTTATCAGCGTCTAGGCCATTTCGCCTTCGAGCGGCGTCATCCAGCTTCTGCAAATAAGCAATAAAGCTGTCCACCAGATGGTCATATTGATAGTTACTCAAATGCTTGAGCTGCTGACCGATGAACTGAGCAGCTTGGTCATATTCTTCAGCTTCAACCAAGTGGTCCAAGTAATCGTTACCGCTGACTTCTTGGCCTTCTTCGTTCTTCACTTTACCCAAGTCTAACTTGATATTTTCCAGCTTAAAAACCTTATCCACCCCAGTCGAAGTTCGCCTGATCTGCCTGAGCAGGTCATCATTATTAAAAACTGTTGGCATAGAAAGCCACCTCCTATCTCCAAGGATTAACTATCATTCCTGAATCGACAAAAATATTCTGTCTTTATTATAAATGTTCCACCAAGTCCCGACAAATCTTTTTATTTTAGGATAATGAAGGAACCTGTTCTTAAGGGAAGGGCTTATAAGGGCCAAGACCTTGACTTAAGTCTTTTAAAACCAGCATTTGCACTTACTAGATGCGCACATCCGCCAATTTAATCTGCCCTGCCCCTACTGACCACTAGCTGACTTCCAAGCAGCTGTCTTATCACTATCGCTGCCTCCGATCATAAAGTCATAAGTGGAGTCGCCAGGTCCATCTTTAGCCCAGTTGCTGGTGGTAGTATCACCATTCAAATCGGCCGTTTTACCGTCATGAGAAACCGAAGCAGGCTTGAGTCCAGTTGACTTAAGAACCGTCGCTTTAATAACACTGTCATCCAAAGCAAACTTTTGACCTGGACCAAAAACAGAAGCATCAGCCGAATTAATAGCATTGACCAAATTAGCCATGTACTGAGCATTATTTTCATAGCCAGTATTTGAACTTAAGGGTGAGTTGTCATCATGGCCAGCCCAGCCCCCCAGAGTCACTGTTGGCGTTGCTAGCATGAGCCAGACATCGCTATAATTATCAGTTGTTCCGGTCTTGCCAATCCAATCCGCATCCGACATGAGGCCCGAGTTAAGACCATTAAGATCATCTTTAAACTTGGTCGTCTTACCAGAGGAAATCGGACCACGAAGCAAGTCCGTCATAATGCTGGCAGTCGCCTTGCTGTAAACAGTCACCGGATTTTCTTGATGCTCATAGATAACTTTGCCCTTGCTATCCCTTATCGACTGAATTAGGTAGCCTTGTTGGTAGACACCACCGTTAGCCAATGTCTGATAAGCATTGGTCTGCTGCAGTACCGTTGTCTCAATACCACCGCCTAAAGGCAAGCTTTCAATATCGTAGTTATCGATCTGATAGCCCATCTTGGTCATATAGCCCTCAACATCGACTCCTTTTTGCCGCAGCATTTGATAAGTCCAATAAGCTGGAATATTCCAAGATACATCCAGAGCTTCTTGAAGCGTAACCGCTCCTGTTCCTTCATCTGTCCCGTGCATAATTTTAGTTCCACCTGAAAAGCTAGCTGGGTAGTTGGATAAGATTGAAGCCGATCCCATCAAGCCCTGATCAATAGCAATGCCATAGGCCAGAATTGGCTTAATACTGGAACCAGGTGAGCGTTTAGTATCTAAGGCATGGTTATTTTGATTAGCCCCATAATTCCGACCTCCAACAAAGCCCAGAATAGCTCCAGTTTTATTATCCATCAGAACATTGCCGACATCTACAGTCCCGCTATTTCCAGCATCTAAGCTGCTACCTGCACTTTGGACAGTCCCTTGCATAGCTTCATAAACCTTTTTATTGACAGTCGTTTTGATGTGATAACCACCAGTTTGCAGGGCTTCAGCAGCTAATTGCTTATAGTTAGCCACCGTTTTATCATTCTTCAAATCTAAGGCCGAAACATTATCCCGTTGGATAAGATAATGATACATATCTTTCTGGGCTTCCTCCCATACAGCATAGTAGAGATAATCGTGATTAACTGTGCTGGAATTCTCGCTTGCTTTAAAGTCTTTACTAATATCGTACGACTTATAGGCTCGATACTCTTTCTTAGTCAGATAGCCTGTTCGGTACATGTTATATAGAACGGTTTTCTGGCGAGAGAGACCATAAGCCAAATCTGCCTGAGTTTTCAGACTGCCATCTGTCGCATAAGGTGAATAAACAATAGGGCTCTGGGGCAAGCCAGCAATGTAGGCTGCCTGAGGAACTGTTAAATCCTTGGCTGACACGCCAAAGATACCTTGTGACGCCTCTTCGATTCCTGCAATATTCTCTCCTTTATTGTTACGACCAAACGGCGAAACATTAAGATAAGAGGTCAGGATATCATCCTTGGTCATATAACGCTCTAAAGCTAGAGCATAAATGATTTCTCTTGCCTTCCGCTTAAAGGTAGGGTCATCACCAACCACCTGCTGCTTAATAACCTGCTGAGTCAAGGTTGACCCTCCACTAGTAGAACCAACACCTAAAACAGAAGAAACTAAAGCCCGAAAAACAGCCTTGGGAACAACACCATGGTGGGACTTAAAATTTTCGTCCTCTGTTGCAATAATGGCATGTTTGACATTGTCAGAAATGTCAGTACTTTTGACAGGACTGCGAAAAAGATCCGTATCTACTTCAGCCAAATCTTCATCATTAGCATAGGTGAATTTGGATACTAGACTGACTGAACTCACTTGCTCAAGAAGGTTGGTCTTTTCTGGAACCTTAACACTGTCAATTTGACTAGCCATATAACCGACTCCCAAACCAGCTCCCAGCATACAAATTAGGAGAACAATGATATAGAAAAAGTCTGATACCACCTTGAGACTACGCAAGAAAACAGCCCCCAGATCCTTACCAGAAAGCCTCTCCTCAGCTTCTGCTCGCTTGCTCTTAACGCCCTTGCTGAGACCACCTTCTTTTTGTCTAATCTGCTCTGGAAGTCGCTTCTGAAACGTGCTCTTAAAAGCAGTAACGGAACGGCCCAACTTTCTTCCATATTCCTTTATCTTATTAAACATAGCCTAACCTCGAGGCTATTATATCAAAATCAAAGTCAACTTGCATGGCCGTCTGCAATTCTGATATAATAGTCATACTATTATCTTTATTGGAGAGAAACTATGACAATTTTTGACGAACTTAAAGAACGTGGGTTGGTTTTCCAAACAACCGACGAAGAAGCGCTACGAAAAGCTTTTGAAGAGGAAACTATTTCCTTTTACACCGGCTATGATCCAACAGCTGACAGCCTACACTTGGGTCACTTGGTTGCTATCTTGGTTTCTCGCCGTCTGCAGCAGGCTGGTCATAAGCCCTATGCCTTAGTGGGCGGAGCAACCGGATTGATTGGCGATCCATCCTTCAAAGATGCCGAACGCAGCCTCCAAACCAAAGAAACCGTTGAGGGATGGGTCGGCAAGATTCAAGGCCAGCTCTCTCGCTTCCTCGACTTTGACAATGGTGACAATAAAGCCGTCATGGTCAACAACTACGACTGGTTCGGATCCATCAGCTTTATCGATTTTTTGCGTGATATTGGTAAATACTTCACCGTCAACTATATGATGAGTAAGGAGTCTGTTAAAAAACGGATTGAAACCGGAATTTCCTATACTGAGTTCGCCTACCAAATTATGCAAGGCTACGACTTCTACGAGCTCAATCAAAAATATAATGTCACCCTGCAAATAGGCGGTTCCGACCAATGGGGCAACATGACAGCCGGAACGGATCTCTTGCGTCGTAAGGCAGACAAGACTGCTCACGTTATAACAGTTCCATTGATTACAGATGCAACCGGTAAGAAATTCGGTAAATCAGAAGGCAATGCCGTCTGGTTGGATGCTGACAAGACTTCGCCATACGAAATGTATCAATTTTGGCTCAATGTCATGGATGATGATGCCGTTCGTTTCCTTAAGATTTTCACCTTCCTATCTCTAGATGAAATCGCCGAAATCGAAGAAAAATTCAACGCAGCTCGCCACGAACGCCTTGCCCAAAAGATTTTGGCCAAGGAAGTTGTTACCTTGGTTCACGGAGAGGAAGCTTACCAAGAAGCTTTAAAGATCACCGAACAGCTCTTCGCCGGAAACATCAAAAGCTTGTCTGCTGCAGAACTTAAGCAAGGGCTCAGCGGCGTTCCTACCTATGCTGTTCAGGCAGACGATGATTTCAATATTGTTGAGATGTTGGTCAAGAGTGGTATCTCTTCTTCTAAGCGACAAGCCCGTGAAGATGTTCAAAACGGGGCTATCTATCTCAATGGTGAGCGCCTTCAAGATTTGGATTACACGATCTCTGATAGCGATAAAATTGATAATGAACTGACCGTTATCCGCCGTGGTAAGAAAAAATATTTCGTTTTGACTTACTAAACTTGAAAATTATAATATAAAAGGTCGAGAGGTACTGACATCTCGACCTTTTTCTATTAAACATTAAAGTCAATCACTAATCTTTAATCAAGCGATCTAGAAGACTGACAATTAAAAACATCGCAATAAAAATAATCGTAATGGTAGCACTAGCTGGCGTCTCCCAATAATAGGAGAGAACAATCCCTAACAGCATACCAACAAAGCCAATACCAATGGCTGTTAGAATAACTCCTTTAAAGCTATCAGCCAGACGCATAGCAATTCCTGCAGGCAAGACCATAATGGTTGAAACCAAAAGGGCACCTGCCGCTGGAATCATAAGGGCAATGGCAATTCCAGTAACAATATTAAAAGCTACTGACATCAAACGGACAGGCAAACCATCAACAAAGGCCGTATCCTCATCGAAGGTCAGAATATACATAGGGCGGATAAAAAAGAGAGTCAAAAGCAAAACAATCACAGCAATGACAAAGAGAGCCAAAACCTGCTCCTGACTAATGGTAATAATCGAACCAAAAAGATATTGATCCAAGCTAATGTTAGAGCTGCTGGTCTTACTAACCACTATCAGAGAAATGGCCAAGCCAAGAGACATTAAAATAGCCGTCGAAATCTCAATATAATTGCGATAAACTCTCTGCAAGTATTCAAGAACAAGAGCGGCAATTATAACGATTAAAACCGTTGACCAGGTCGTGTTCCACCCCAAGAGAATTCCAAAGGCCACTCCAGCCAAAGAAACATGACTCAAAGTATCACTCATCAGACTCTGCCGGCGGAGAATGAGGAACAAACCTAAAATCGGCGAAAAAATACTGATAGCAATAACAGCCAAAAGAGCCCGCTGCATAAATTCATACTGTAAAATCTCAAGCAATTTCAGACCCCTCCTCACTACCATGAATATTGAAACAACGCCAAGGCAGGTCCTGATTTCTCACTAGATGAATATTTCGGTCCGCATAACCCTTAACCTCTTCTGGATCATGGGTAATCATCAGAACAGACTTCCCGTGCTTATGAGCGCTGTGATGCATCAATTCGTAAAAGGTCTGAGTAGTACCAGCATCCATCCCCGTAGTCGGCTCATCAAGGACAAAGATATCAGGATCAGAGGCAAACATCCGAGCAATAACCGCTCGCTGTTTTTGACCCCCACTCAAATCACCAATTTTTTTGTATCGATTTTCCCACATCCCCACTGATTCCAAACTAACTTTAACATGTTCTTCATCGTGCTTGGTCAGTCGTCGAAACCAGCCATTACGGGGGTAGCGCCCCGACTTAACAAATTCATAAACCGTTGAAGGAAAACCCGCATTAAAACTGGCAATTTGCTGAGGCAAATAGGCTAAACGCAACTTCTTACCATCTTGATTAAACTCAGAAATCTTGACTTGACCATGCTTTGACTTGAGAATTCCCAGAGTCGCCTTGATTAGGGTGGATTTAGCTGCACCATTTTCCCCAGTCAAGGTCACAAACTCGCCACTATCGAGGTAGTAATTAATCCCTTCGAGAACTGGGTCTGTATCATATTGAAAGGACAAATTTTCAACAGTAATATAGCGCATTAGTAATTAAACTCCTCCTCCAATTTGCTGATAAAGCTAGCAATAGTCTTTTGCTCATCATCTGAAAAGCCATCTAAAATTTTATCATAGACAGATAAGGTTGATTGGTGGTGCTGGTCATGTTCCTGAGCAGCTACCTTAGCAGCATCCGTCAAGGAATAATAGGTAATTCGTGCATCAGCATCATCCTTAAGCGTTTCTAAGAGATTCTGTTTAATCATGGCTTTAACCGCCTTAGTAATCGCGGCTTGACTAACCTGCAAACGTTTTGCTAGATCAGAATTTGTCAGGCGTTCATGGGATAAGAGCATCAGAATATGTTCCTGAGTATTAGTCAATTCTAAATCAGATTGACATCGCCCCAACAATAATTCATTTTGGTGTTCAGCTAGTAGCAAAATTTTATTAAAAAAGCTATCCAGCCGTTTCGCTAATTCAGACATAAGAAACTCCTTAACTAGTTAACAATTAACATCATAACATTTAAACAATCTCTGGTCAAGATTAGAAGCCTAAAACGGATTGCGAAAAATCCTAGTCTAACTGCCATCTACCGAAAGTCAATCAGAGATAACGATCTGCTGATTTCTCAATTTAAATCTTAGTCCCAATGCTTTAGAGGTACTCTGAGAGTTTAACTAAGTTAATTCGCGATGTTCACCCCACCAAGCGATGGAATCGCTAGAGGCATTTCCCAATTCAGCTTGGGGAGAAAGTTTTACCAAACAAAAAACGCCTGCTTACGAAATCACTCTAAGCCTTTGGAAGAATAATTTCGTAAACAAGCGTTACGCTTTTGTTTCCTACAAAAATATGATGAGTGTTCCCGCTGAAGGGAAGAGTCCTTCAGCGGTAGACCAGAGCTAGACTAAGATATCAGCAAATGGATATCCATCATCATAACACTCAACAAAATTGATGATCTTATACAAGTTCAATAATTGCCATTGGTGCAGCATCGCCACGGCGTGGTTCAGTTTTCAGAATTCGAGTGTATCCACCATTGCGTTCTGCATAACGTGGAGCAATTTCGCCAAAAAGTTTTTGAAGAGCAGTTGTTGAAGTGTATTCATCATTTGCTTCATCATAACTTTCAGATGCAATTTCGTTACGTACGAAAGCTGCTGCTTGACGACGGGCATGCAAATCACCACGTTTACCAAGAGTAATCATTTTTTCGACTGTTTTGCGAAGTTCTTTTGCACGAGCTTCAGTAGTCACAATTGATTCATTAATCAAAAGGTCTGTAGTCAAATCACGTAGCATCGCTTTACGTTGTGAGCTAGTGCGTCCTAGTTTACGGTAAGCCATTTTATCCTCCTATTTTATTTATCATTTTTTAGCCCAAGACCAAGTTCTGCCAATTTGACCTTAACTTCTTCAAGACTTTTACGTCCCAAGTTACGAACTTTCATCATTTCAGGCTCTGTTTTTTCCGTGAGGTCAAATACAGTATTAATTCCTGCACGTTTCAAACAGTTATATGAACGAACAGACAAGTCAATTTCTTCGATGGTACGGTCCAACACTTGATCATTTGAAACACTTTCAGTTTCCTTCATAACCTCAGTTGTCTTCGCAATCTCAGTCAAATCGGTAAAGAGATTCAAGTGTTCAATTAGGACACGTGCCGAAAGACCGAGAGCATCTTCAGGAATAATTGTCCCATTCGTCATAATTTCAATGGTTAACTTATCAAAACCGTCATTGCTACCAACGCGAGCCGGCTCAACTTGATAATTAACCTTTTTAACAGGTGTGTAGATTGAATCTACTGCCAAAGTTCCGACAGGTGCACTATCACTCTTGTTGCCTTCTGCTGGGACATAACCACGATTCTTAGCAACAGTCATTGTTGCTTTTAGGGAATGGCCTTCAGCAATAGTGAAAAGATAGTGGTCGGGATTTACAATTTCGATGTCACTATCAGTCAAGACATCTCCAGCAGTTACTTCTGCCGGTCCTTGAACATCCAGTTCGATTGTTTTTTCGTCTTCGACGTAAGATTTTACAGCAAGTCCTTTTACATTAAGGATAATTTGCATCACATCTTCACGCACTCCAGGGATGGTATCAAACTCGTGAAGTACTCCATCAATCTTGATTGACGTTACCGCTGCACCTGGAAGTGAAGACAGAAGTACACGACGAAGAGAGTTGCCTAGAGTTGTTCCGTAACCACGTTCAAGTGGTTCGATAACAAACTTGCCATAATCTTTATTTTCATCAATTTTTGTTATTGTTGGTTTTTCAAACTCAATCATTTAAATGCTCCCTCGAAACGATGTAGTGTACAGTTAGTAAATTAGTTACGATTATACACGACGACGTTTTGGAGGACGAGCACCGTTGTGTGGCACAGGAGTCACATCACGAATTGCAGTGACTTCAAGACCTGCAGCCGCAAGAGCACGAATAGCTGATTCACGACCAGAACCTGGACCTTTAACAGTAACTTCAACTGTCTTCAAGCCATGATCCTGAGCAGATTTTGCAGCAGCTTCAGCAGCCATTTGTGCAGCGAAAGGTGTCGATTTACGAGAACCTTTAAAGCCAAGTGCACCCGCAGATGACCACGCCAAAGCGTTACCATGCACATCTGTAATCATAACAATAGTGTTGTTAAATGTAGCGTGAATATGAGCAACACCAGATTCGATGTTCTTTTTCACACGACGTTTACGTGTTGGTTTAGCCAAGATTTTACCTCCTTATTTTGATTACTTATTTTTTCTTGCCAGCAATCGCAACGGCTTTACCTTTACGAGTACGAGCATTATTTTTTGTGTTTTGGCCACGGACAGGAAGTCCGCGACGATGACGAATTCCTCGATAAGAACCGATTTCCATCAAACGTTTGATGTTCATGTTTACTTCACGACGAAGATCACCTTCAACTTTGATGCTATCAACTTCACGACGGATAGCGTCTTCTTGGTCAGTCGTTAAATCTTTAACACGGATATCTTCTGAGACACCTGCTGCGGCCAAGATTTTTTGTGATGTTGTCAATCCGATTCCGTAAATATAAGTTAACGAAATCACTACGCGCTTATCGTTTGGAATATCAACTCCAGCAATACGAGCCATTTTTTCTCCTTTCTATATTATCCTTGACGTTGTTTGTGTTTTGGATTTGATGGACAAATAACCATAACACGACCGTTACGGCGAATAACTTTACAATATTCGCAGATTGGCTTAACCGATGGTCTTACCTTCATATCTTAATCCCTCCAATTCATTCGATTATTTAAAGCGGTATGTGATGCGTCCACGCGTTAAGTCGTATGGGCTCATTTCAACAGTGACACGGTCTCCGACCAAAATACGGATGTAGTTCTTGCGGATTTTTCCCGAAACTGTCGCCAAAATTTGGTGACCATTTTCAAGCTCAACTGTAAACATAGCATTTGGCATCGTTTCTACAACTTTGCCTTCAATTTCAATCACATCTTCTTTTGCCACGCAAAAGTACCCCCTAAATTTCGATTCGATTCCCTTGAGCACAAGGGTAACAATTATAAGTCAGACTATCTTATGATATCACAAGTAAATCACTTGCGCAAGTAAGATAGCCAAATTATTTCAAGCCTGAAATTGTTTGGCTGACGTCTTTGAAGACATTGTCAATTTCTTGATTTCCTTGAATATCATGAACAAGATCTTGTTGGCGATAGTAGGCGATAATTGGCTGACCTTGGGCAATATTCACTTCCAAACGGCGTTTAACTGCTTCAGGCTTATCATCCTCGCGCTGGTAGTAATCTTCTTCCTTGTAATCTGCAGGCGGGTTGAAAACCTTATGATAGGTTTCACCCGTTTTACGGTTAATGATTCGGCCGCTCAAACGTTCAACCAATTTGCTTGATTCAATTTCGATATTGATAACAGCATCTAACTTAAGATCCAATTCTTTCAAAATCGTATCCAAAACTTGTGCTTGTTCAAGTGTTCGTGGATAACCATCAAGCAAGAACCCCTTTTCCTTAACATCAGCTTGACCCAAGCGTTCCTTGACAATACCGTTAGTAACCTCATCCGGCACTAGGTCACCCTTATCCATATAGGACTTGGCCAAGAGACCGAGCTCTGTTTGGTTAGCAATAGCGGCCCGGAACATGTCACCTGTTGAGATATGAGCAATACCAAATTTTTCCACAATTTTCGCTGCCTGAGTACCCTTTCCAGCACCTGGCAAGCCCATAATTAAAAGATTCATAATTTGTCTCCTTATTTTGTTTTTAAATAAGCCTGCTAACTTAGCAAGCTTATTAAAAGACAAAATAGAAAGGCTGACTGAGTCAACCTCTATTCTATTCTGCATTCATAAATCCAACATATTTTTTCTTCAGAAGATAACCTTCCAATTGTTTCATTCCTTCAATACCAGTTGAAATCAAGATGAGCAAACTTGTACCCCCTAGAGCAACGGTTGAAGATAAGTTAAACATTTGTTGGGCGATAATTGGAATCAAAGCAATAAAAGCCAAGAAGAGAGAGCCGATAGTAGCTAACTTCTTCAGAAGCGATGATAGATACTGCTCCGTTTCCCGTCCCGGACGAACACTTGGAATATAAGCTGCATTCTTTTGCAAATTCTCAGCCGTCTTCTCTGGATTAACCTGTACAAAGGTATAGAAGAAGGAGAAGAGAGCAATCAGAACAGCGTAGATAGCCATCCCTGTAGGAGATTGGTAAGAAAAGAGCTCTTGCAAATTGTCCAACCAAGGAAGGTTGATATTGGTACTTTGAAGGAAGGTTATAATCGAACTTGGTGCTGCCGTGATCGAACTTGCGAAGATAACAGGGATAACACCAGCAGGATTAACCTTAAGCGGGAGATAGGAGCTTGTTGGAGCCCCCTGTACCAGCTTGGTATATTGAATTGGAATTTGATATTCAGCTTGTTGAACAAACGTTGTAAAAAAGACAATAATCAGAACTGCAAAAATCAGAAGTCCGACATAAATGAAGGAATTTGTCATTTGCCCTGATTCAATATTTACAAAATATTCGTTATAGATAGATTTAATAGCACTAGGAATTTGCGCGATGATACCAGCAAAGATAATCATCGACACCCCATTACCAAAACCTTTATCGGTGATTTGATCTCCCAGCCAGGTGACAATTACGGTACCTGTAGTTAAAATTAAACCTACCATAGCAAAAGTCCTAGGATTTGGATTAGCCAAAAGCTTTGAACTAGCAAGAATATTAAAGCCTGCCGTAATCGAAACAGATTGGATGAAAGCCAAAACCAAGGAAATATAACGCGTTGCTTGATTGAGCTTACGCCGACCAACTTCTCCCTGCTTACTCCATTCAACAAAGCGCGGATAAATATCCATCTGCAAAAGCTGAACAACGATGGAAGCTGTAATGTACGGGCTAACCCCCAACGCAAAGATTGAGAAGGACCCCATAGCACTACCGCTAATTAGGTTGAGCATATTCAGGAAAGGTAAATCCTTCATATTCTCAAGACTTGTCGCATTGACCCCTGGAACCGTAATGTAAGCACCAATCCGGAAAACCAAGATCATGAAAATTGTAAAGAAAATTTTTCTTCTTACATTTTTCAGCCTCAATGCTTCAAATAATAATTTAAAGAACATAATGAGTACTCCTCATTAGATGACTTCGATTGAACCACCTTTAGCGGTAATAGCTGCTTCGGCAGATTTTGAGAATTTAGCTGCTTTAACAGTTAATTTCTTAGTCAGTTCACCATTACCTAGAACCTTAACGCCTGATTTTTCAGCACGAACAATTCCAGCTTCTTTCAAAACAACTGGTGTTACTTCTGTACCATCTTCAAAGACGTTCAATTGATCAAGGTTCACCAAAGCATATTCCTTTGCATTGATGTTCGTAAAACCACGTTTTGGCATACGGCGGAACAAAGGTGTTTGTCCACCTTCAAATCCCAAACGAACTTTACCACCACTACGTGCTTTTTGACCTTTTTGACCACGTCCTGCAGTCTTACCATTTCCTGATGAAGTCCCACGACCGACGCGGTTGCGAACCTTGCGGGAACCTTGAGCTGGTTTCAATTCATGAAGTTTCATGTCTAATTTTCTCCTTTTTTTGTAAAATGCTAGCGCCCTTGAGGAGGGAAAAGGACTCTCCCCAAAAACTCGCCTATACATTATCTCTTAATTTAGTATAAGTCGCAAAGAAAAACCTTGCGACTTACTATCTTCTATTTTACATCTTCAACAGTTACCAAATGAGAAACTGTTTTGATCATACCACGAACAGCAGAGTTATCTTCTTGTACAACTGAGCTGTTCAATTTGCCAAGTCCAAGAGCAACAACTGTCTTGCGTTGTTCTGGCTTACGACCGATTGGAGACTTAGACAAAGTAATCTTAATTTTAGCCATGTTTATCCCCTTTCTTATCCTAAGTCAGAAACTGAAATACCACGAAGAGCAGCGACTTCATCGGCACGTTTCAATTGCTTCAAACCTTCAACAGTTGCACGAACAATGTTGATTGGAGTGTTCGAACCAAGCGACTTAGAAGTCACATCCGAAACACCAGCCAATTCTACAACGGCGCGGACGGCACCGCCAGCGGCAACACCAGCCCCTTCAACAGCTGGTTTCAACAACACACGAGCTCCAGCGAAGTTTGAGTAAACTTCGTGAGGAATTGTTGTACCAACCATAGGAACATCGATCAAGTTCTTCTTAGCATTGTCTACTGCTTTGCGAATAGCTTCTGGAACTTCTTTAGATTTACCAGTACCAAAGCCAACACGCCCATTGCGGTCACCAACAACTACAAGAGCGGCAAACCGCAAGTTACGTCCACCTTTTACAGTTTTAGAAACCCGGTTGATGGCAACGACGCGTTCTTCAAATTCATTTGCATTGTCTTTAAATGCCATGTTTAGTGTCCTCCCTATTAGAATTTCAATCCGTTTTCACGAGCTGAGTCAGCCAAAGCTTTCACACGTCCGTGATAGAGATATCCACCGCGGTCAAACACCACTTCAGAAATACCTTTAGCTACTGCGCGTTCAGCAACAAGTTTACCGACAACAACGGCCTGTTCTGTCTTAGTTCCCTTAGAAACTTCCTTATCAAGAGTTGAAGCACTTGCGAGCGTTACACCCGCTACGTCATCAATCACTTGAGCGTAGATGCCTGTATTAGAACGAAAGACGTTCAAACGTGGGCGATCAGCAGTTCCAGAGAGTTTTCCGCGAACGCGACGATGGCGCTTTTGGCGGATTTTGTTTTTATCTGGTTTCGAAATCACAATTTTCACCTCTTAAATTTCTATGATGAGTTAGTTTTAGCCAACTCTCGTCAATTTAGAGAATGACAGATAACAGAGAATCTGCACCTGACACCATCTATTATTTACCTGTTTTACCTTCTTTACGACGAACATATTCACCAACGTAACGAATACCTTTGCCTTTATAAGGTTCTGGTGAACGAAGCCCACGGATATAGGCCGCTGTTTGGCCAACAACTTCTTTGTTGATTCCCTTAACAACGATTTGAGTTGGACTAGGCAATTCAAATGTTACATCCTTAGGAGCTTCAACTTCATCTTGGTGTGATTTACCAACAGAAAGCACAAGCTTAGAACCTTGAAGCTGGGCACGATAACCGACCCCACGCATTTCAAGCTCTTTTTGGAACCCTTCTGAAACACCGACAACCATATTGTTAAGGTTAGCACGAGTTGTTCCGTGAATGGTCTTCATTTCCTTAGAATCATTAGGGCGATGAAGTGTTACTTCATTACCTTCAACTTTAATTTCAATATTATGGTCAAACTCACGAACGAGTTCACCTTTAGGTCCTTTTACAGTTACAACGTGGTCCTTATTAGTGATTTCAACACCAGCAGGCAACACAATAACTTTATTACCAATACGTGACATAGTTTTTTGTTTTCTCCTGTTAAATTATCAGGCCGCCTTGTCAGGCGACTAGTTTTCACGGGGTACTCATGATACAAAGGGCGTCAAAACCAAAGTGAAAATAGAAAACTTGACGCAGAAACTCAGGTTTCTAGGAAAGTTTATCTTTTTCACACAGGTTTTAGCCCGTGTTCAAATGAGCAAGTTGTTGGCACCTCTTACGAGATTACCAAACGTAGGCAATTACTTCTCCACCAACATTCTTTTGGCGAGCTTCTTTATCGGTCAAAAGACCTTCAGAAGTAGAAATGATTGCAATTCCAAGGCCATTCAGAACCTTTGGAAGTTCTTCACGTTTCGCGTAAACACGAAGACCCGGTTTTGAAATACGTTTCAAGTTTGTGATAACACGTTGACCATCTTGTCCATATTTCAAGAAGACACGCACAATTCCTTGCTTGTCATCTTCAATAACTTCAACATTTTTCACAAAACCTTCACGTTTAAGAATTTCAGCAATTCCTTTTTTAATGTTTGATGCAGGAACTTCAAGTACTTCGTGACGAGCTTGGTTAGCGTTACGAATACGTGTTAAAAAGTCTGCAATTGGGTCAGTCATAACCATTTTAAATTTTCTCCTTACTAGTAGTTTGAAAACTCACTTGCTAGTTAAATATGATACAAAGGGCGATAAAAGCCATCATAAAATAGGAAACTTGGTGTAGAAGCTTCGTTTTCTAAAAAAGTCTACCTTTTTCCACAAAGCTTCACCTAGATTCATATCGGCCGACTTTGCATCATGTTATTTGAATTCGTGCTAAGCTCTTTGTGAAAAAGATAGATTTTCCTAGGCGCAAGTCGCCTGTGTCAAATCTCCAATTTTCACGGTGAGCTTTTAACGCACTCGTATCATGTTTTTACCAAGACGCTTTAGTAACGCCTGGAATTTGGCCTTTGTAAGCCAATTCACGGAAGCAAACACGGCAAAGTTTAAACTTGCGGTAAACTGAATGTGGGCGACCACAACGTTCGCAACGAGTATAAGCTTGCGTAGAGAACTTCGCTTTGCGGTGGTTCTTAGCAATCATAGATTTTTTAGCCATTACATTTACCTCCTATTTTATTTTGCAAAAGGCATACCAAGGCCTGTGAGCAATTCGCGTGACTCTTCATCGGTATTAGCTGTTGTAACAATAACAACATCCAAACCACGGACCTTATCAACATCATCAAAGTTGATTTCTGGGAAAATCAATTGTTCTTTAATACCAAGAGTGTAATTTCCGCGTCCATCAAAAGATTTTGTTGGGACACCATGGAAGTCACGGACACGTGGGAGTGAAACAGTTACCAATTTATCCAAAAATTCGTACATGCGTTCACCACGAAGAGTAACCTTAGCACCGATTGCTACCCCTTCACGAAGGCGGAAACCGGCGATTGATTTTTTAGCTTTGGTAATCAATGGTTTTTGACCTGAGATAAGAGCCAATTCAGCAGCAGCTTTTTCTAGGTTTTTTGCATTGTTTACAGCATCACCAACACCCATGTTAAGAACAATTTTCTCAACTTTTGGAACGGCCATGACTGATGAGTAGTTAAATTTTTCCGTCAAAGCAGGAACTACTTCATTAGTGTATTTTTCTTTAAGACGATTAGCCATTATATACTTTCTCCTTTCCTTCGTGATTAATCAAGCACTTCGCCTGATTTTTTGTTGTAACGAACTTTCTTGCCGTCAACAAACTTGTATCCAACACGCCCAGCAACGCCGTTTTTATCTAAAACTTGAACGTTTGAAGCGTGAATTGGTGCTTCAACTTCAACGATAGCCCCTTGAGGGTTTTCGTTGTTTGGCTTTTGGTGTTTCTTGACAATAGCAACACCTTCAACTACAACCTTATTTACTTTTGGAAGCGCCTTGAGAACTACAGCTTCTGTGCCTTTGTCCTTACCAGCAATAACGCGAACCTTGTCGCCTTTTTTTACAAACATTGAGTATTTCTCCTATTATTTCTTACGCCCTCTACACTAGGGCACCCTAGATAACTAGCTAGGGGACTAAGTTTGTTTTTCTATTGAGGCAGGAAATTAAAGAACTTCCGGTGCCAAAGATACGATACGCATATAGCCGTTTTCACGCAATTCGCGTGCAACCGGACCGAAAATACGTGTTCCGCGAGGAGTTTTATCATCACGGATCAAAACTGCTGCATTTTCATCGAATTTGATATAAGAACCATCAGCACGACGAGCACCAGATTTTGTACGAACGATAACAGCTTTAACAACGTCACCTTTTTTTACAGCCGCACCTGGTGTAGCTTGTTTTACAGAGGCAACAATAACGTCACCGATGTTAGCGAATTTACGTCCTGAACCACCAAGAACTTTGATAGTCAAGATTTCACGAGCACCGCTATTATCAGCAACTTTCAAGCGACTTTCTTGTTGAATCATGTCAAATGTCTCCTTTTAGTTTGATTAGATAATAACAGCTTCTTCCACCACTTCTACAAGACGGAAATGCTTTGTAGCTGATAGTGGGCGAGTTTCCATGATGCGGACGATATCGCCTTCCTTAGCAGTATTGTTTTCATCATGTGCTTTGTATTTTTTAGAATAGTTGATACGTTTACCATAGACTGGGTGGTTACGTTTTGTTTCAACTACAACAGTGATTGTTTTGTCCATCTTGTCTGAGACGACACGTCCAACAAGGGTTCTGCGTTGATTACGTTCCATTATTAGAATACTCCTTTCCCAATCTATTATTTGTTTTCTGCTTGCACCGTTTTCACACGTGCAATTTGTTTTTTGACTTCGTTCAAACGAGCAGTTTGATCAAGTTGACCTGCAGCTGCTTGGAAACGAAGATCAAAAAGTTCTTTTTTTAGTTCGCTTTCTTTATGAGCAAGTTCTTCTTGAGACAAGCCACGAAGCTCAGCAACAAACTCTTTGATTTCTTTAAGTTTCATGTCTTCTCCTTATTCTGCTTCGCGTTTTACGAATTTAGTCTTAACCGGCAATTTGTGGCTAGCCAAACGAAGAGCTTCACGCGCCACTTCTTCTGAAACATCAGCAATTTCAAACATGACTTTGCCACGTTTAACTGGTGCAACCCAACCTTCAGGTGCCCCTTTACCAGATCCCATACGTACCCCGATAGCTTTTGCGGTGTATGATTTATGAGGGAAAATTTTAATCCAAACTTTACCACCACGTTTCATGTAACGCGTCATTGCGATACGAGCAGCTTCGATTTGGCGGTTAGTAATCCAGTGGCTAGTTGTTGCTTGCAAGCCATATTGACCGAAAGCTACTGTCTTGCCACCCTTAGCTTCACCACGCATCTTTCCACGGAATTCACGACGGTGTTTAACACGTTTAGGTACTAACATTTGTTATTTGCCTCCTTTAGTGTTTTTACGAGCTGGAAGCACTTCACCACGATAAATCCAAACTTTAACACCAAGTTTTCCGTAAGTAGTGTCTGCTTCTTCCCAAGCATAGTCGATATCTGCACGCAGCGTATGAAGTGGAACGGTACCTTCTGAGTATCCTTCTGCACGGGCGATATCTGCACCGTTCAAACGGCCAGATACTTGCGTTTTAATCCCTTTTGCTCCAGCACGCATTGTGCGTTGAATCGCTTGTTTTTGTGCACGACGGAAAGCAACACGTTGCTCCAATTGGCGAGCAATGTTTTCACCAACCAGATGTGCGTCCAAATCTGGTGTTTTAATTTCAACAATATTGATGTGCACTTGCTTTCCAGTCAATTTGTTCAATTTAGCGCGAAGAGCATCAACATTAGCGCCACCTTTACCGATAACCATACCTGGCTTTGCAGTATGAAGTGAAACGATAACTTTATTCACTGCACGTTCAATTTCAATTGTTGAAACTGAAGCATCAGCCAATTCTTTCTTGATGAATTTGCGGATTGCCAAATCTTCATGAAGGTAATCTGCGTATTCTTTTTCAGCATACCATTTCGCATCCCAATCACGGATGATTCCGACGCGCATACCATTTGGATGTACTTTTTGACCCACGATTTTACCTCCTTATTTTTCTGCAACAACTACGGTTACGTGAGTTGTGCGTTTGTTGATTGGCGACGCTGAACCCTTGGCACGTGGACGGAACCGTTTCATGGTTGGTCCTTCGTTGGCAAAGGTTTCAGATACGACCAAGTTTGCTTTTTCCAAACCAAAGTTGTTTTCCGCATTTGCGATAGCTGAATTCAAAACTTTTTCAACTACACTTGCAGCTTTATTTGGAGTGAATTTCAAGATTGCGATTGCATCAGCAACGTCCTTACCACGGATAAGGTCTAGAACAAGACGTGTTTTACGAGGTGAAACACGCACTGTACGAGCCATTGCTTTAGCTGAAGTAATTTCTGCCATTGTGTCCTCCTCCTATTAACGAGTTCTCTTATCGTCTGTTGCGTGACCTTTGTAAGTACGTGTCGGTGCAAATTCACCAAGCTTGTGACCTACCATGTCTTCTTGGATATAAACTGGTACGTGTTTACGTCCATCATAAACAGCAATTGTATAACCGATAAAACTTGGGAAAATCGTTGAACGACGTGACCAAGTTTTGATAACTTTTTTCTTTTCTTCGTTGGCTTGAGCCTCAACTTTTTTCATCAAGTGCTCATCAACGAAAGGTCCTTTTTTAAGACTGCGTCCCATTTAGTATTTTCTCCTTTAAATAAGTACCACAGCGGCTTGGGCGCGCAGGGCATAAGCCCAATATTCAACTAATTCGTCGTCCTGCCCTCGCAAGTTGATTAGAAATTTCTTATAGCCATCTACAAGAAACTGCAATCAACTGCTATGCGAAATCGGCAGCAACAACCAAACGTTCCAAATTGAGTTTTCCCTGATAAACCCTACCGAGCTGGCGGAATGTTCATAACTGACCGGCGCAGTGGTTGACGGTCAAACAGCGGCGTTTTTTAACTTACTATTTTCCACGTCAACTGCGCGATGGTCTCGCTAAGAAGTTTTAACAAACTTCTGCTCGGCCGCCTATTTTTCGTTACGACGACGAACAATAAGTTTGTTTGATTTAGCTTTTTTGCTACGTGTCTTAAGACCAAGCGCAGGTTTACCCCAAGGAGTAGACGGCGCTTTACGTCCGACAGGTGCTTTACCTTCACCACCACCGTGAGGGTGATCATTAGGGTTCATGACTGAACCGCGGACAGTTGGACGAACACCTTTCCAACGATTACGTCCAGCCTTACCAAGGTTAATCAATGATTGTTGTTCGTTGCCAACAACCCCGACAGTTGCACGGCAAGTTCCAAGAATCATACGAACTTCACCAGATTGAAGACGAACAAGAACGTATTTACCTTCTTGACCAAGCACTTGAGCTGATGCACCAGCCGCACGAACAAGTTCTCCGCCCTTACCAGGTTTCAACTCAATGTTATGAATGATGGTACCAACCGGAATATTCGCCAATGGCAAAGCATTACCAACCTTGATGTCAGCATCTGGTCCAGATACGATACGTTGACCAACTTCAAGACCCTTAGGGGCAATGATGTAGGCTTTCACACCGTCAGTGTAGTGAACAAGGGCGATGTTAGCTGTACGATTTGGATCGTATTCAATGGTTTTAACAACTGCTTCAACACCATCTTTGTTACGTTTAAAGTCGATGATACGATAGTGACGTTTATGTCCTCCACCATGGTGGCGAACTGTAATACGGCCATTATTATTACGACCAGCAGTCTTGCTCAAAGAAATAAGCAATGATTTCTCAGGAGTGTTTGTAGTGATTTCTGCAAAATCCAAAGAAGTCATATTACGACGGCCATTTGTTGTTGGTTTAAAAACTTTAATACCCACCTTATTTCCTCCTTAGATTATTCAGCTTCAGCTGCGAACAACTCAATTGCTTTTGAGTCAGCTGTAAGAGTAACGATAGCTTTTTTAGTTTTACTTGTAAATCCTGTGTAACGGCCAACACGCTTTTGTTTTGGCTTAACATTTACAGTATTGACACTGGCAACTTTTACGCCATCAAAAGCAGCTTCAACAGCTTGCTTGATGAGCAATTTGTGAGCACGTGTATCAACTTCAAATGTATATTTTCCGTTTTCCAAGTCAAGCATTGACTTTTCAGTGATAACAGGTTTTTTGATTACGTCGTACAAGTTCATTATGCAAGAACCTCCTCGATTGTAGAGATCGCTTCTTTAGTAATAAGAAGTTTGTCTGCATTTATGATATCAAGAACACTTGCAGTTGTTGCCGTAGCAACAGTTACGTTAGGGAGGTTGCGAGCTGACAGTTCAGCCACATTATTTCCTTCTTCCAAAACAACAAGCACTTTTGAATCAATGCTAAGTGCGCTAAGAACCTTTGCAAATTCAGCAGTTTTTGGTGCTGCAAATGAAAGAGCGTCCACAGCAACCAGCTTTTCTTCAGCAACTTTAGCTGAGAGAACTGATTTCAAAGCAAGGCGACGAACTTTTTGTGGGAATTTGTAAGCATATGAACGTGGAGTAGGACCGAAGACGACACCACCACCACGCCATTGTGGTGCACGAATAGAACCTTGACGCGCACGTCCAGTTCCTTTTTGGCGCCATGGCTTACGACCACCACCAGATACTGCCGAACGGTTTTTAACCGCATGAGTACCTTGGCGAAGACTCGCACGTTGGCTGATTACGACGTCGAACACTACTGATTCGTTTGGCTCGATACCGAAGACAGCGTCGTTCAATTCAACTGTGCTAACTTCTTTACCAGTTTGGTCAAATAGTTTTACGTTTGCCATTATAACTGTTTTCTCCTTTCTTATTATTTAGCAGCCTTTACTGCTGTCTTGATAGTGATAAGAGATTTCTTAGCACCTGGGACGTTACCTTTAATCAAGATAACGTTTTTCTCTGGGATAACTTGTGCAACTTCAAGGTTTTGAATGGTTACACGGTTACCACCCATACGTCCAGCCAAGTGTTTGTTCTTGAAAACACGGTTAGGAGCAACAGGACCCATTGAACCAGGACGGCGATGATAACGAGAACCGTGTGCCATAGGACCACGTGATTGCCCGTGACGCTTGATAGCACCTTGGAAACCTTTACCTTTAGTTGTACCAGTTACATCAACAACATCTCCAGCTTCGAATTGTTCAACTGTTAATTCTGAACCAACTTCCAAGCCTTCAATGTTTTTGAATTCACGAATGAAGCGCTTAGGAGCTGTGTTAGCTTTCGCTACATGGCCTTTGGCAGGTTTGTTGCTCAACACTTCACGTTTGTCATCAAAACCAACTTGAACTGCTTCATAACCATCTGTTTCAACAGTTTTCACTTGAAGCACAACATTTGGTGTTACTTCGATGACAGTAACAGGGATAAATTCACCAGATTCAGTGAAGATTTGAGTCATTCCCACTTTTTTCCCTAAGATTCCTTTTGTCATGAGAAAATATTTCCTTTACTTTAATTTTTTAAAAAGTTTTTTATGAGCGTTTTTCGTGCTCAAAAAAGTTTTTAACGAGCGTTTTTTATGCTCCAGATAAAATCAAATTAGAGTTTGATTTCAACATTAACACCGCTTGGAAGATCCAACTTCATCAAAGCGTCAACAGTTTTTTGCGTTGGATTCACAATGTCAATCAAACGTTTGTGAGTACGCATTTCAAATTGTTCACGAGAATCTTTATATTTATGAGTCGCGCGAATAACAGTGTACAAACTGCGTTCGGTTGGCAATGGGATCGGACCAGCAACTGATGCACCCGTACGGGTTGCAGTTTCTACGATTTTTTCTGCCGCAGTATCCAATGTGCGGTGTTCGTACGCTTTCAAGCGAATACGGATTTTTTTATTTGCCATCTTTTCTCCTCTCGTCTATTTACGATAATAGGCTAGCTCCTCAAGAAAACCGACAGGTCGCTGCGTGGCAATGCAGCCGAGCGTGTCGCAACCTCTTGCATCATAGCTAAGGCTGTAAATTACAGCACCATAATATAATAGCAGAAATACCAAGGCTTGACAAGGGGTTTTGCTTCATTTTTTTGAAATTTTCAGGGGGAAATCCATTATCATTATATACAATCTATTTTTGATCAATGTTGTTTACTATACCTTATTCTTTACAAAAACAAAAGAGCCCTTCACTAGGACTCCTTAAAGATTATAGTTAATGTTAGTAATAGCTTTAGATGAATTGAATACCACCATCAATTTGAACGGCTTGACCAGTCATATAGTCAGATTTAGGCGATGCTAAATAAGAAACATAGTTAGCAACATCAGCTGGCTTTTGCACACGACCCATGGTAATCATCTTAGAATATTGCTCCAAGTATTGACCTTTTTGTCCTCCTTTAAGTTCAACCATCTTTTCATCAATCAGATCCCACATATCTGTCCCAACAATCCCTGGACAGTAGGCATTAACCGTTATATGCTCCTGTCCCAGCTCTTTTGCAGCTGCTTGTGTTAAACCACGAACAGCAAATTTGGTTGATGAGTATGCTCCTAAGAGATCGAAAGCAACATGACCGGCGATACTCGAAGCATTGATAATCTTACGAATTTTTTCCCCATCATTTTGTTTACGGAATTGCTCTGTTGCAACCTGTATTCCAAAAAGAGTACCAAAAACATTGATTTTAAAAATCTTATCAAAATCTTCTGCTGTTTCTTCTTGAAGAGTCTTAATTTGGGCAATTCCAGCATTGTTGACATAAACATCTAATCGACCGAACTCTGCCACTGCCTTTTCAACAAACTTAGAATGATCTTCTTTTTTGGAAACATCCCCTACAACAAAACTCGCCTTATAGCCTTTAGAGGTCAATTCATCAACTGTAGCCTTGGCAGTTGCCTCATTCAAATCTGCAACAATAACTGCAAATCCGTCTTGGCAAAGTTGACTAACAATGCCCTTACCAATCCCTCGACCTCCACCTGTGACAACTGCAACACGATTTTCGTTTGCCATAATGGTACTCCTTTCGCTTTTTAAAACTAAACTCAAGCTGAAGGCTTCCCCAGCTCCTGTCCAACAACCATTACAGCAACATTTTATACATTACAGAAAGCGCTGTCAATAGTTGAAGTCTCTCTTCATGTAATTTAATTCTTCAAAAATTTTACGTTTTTATAACATAAATAGAGAAAGGTAAATCGAAAGGCATTATCAGCCAGAGTAGCCAGCCAAACTGCTGACAAACCATAACCCAATACGACCACCAATAGGTATCCAAGACCGATTCTAATGATCCACATACCAAAGCTAGTGGCATAGAAAGGAAGGTTAGCTCTCCCCAGTCCCTGCCAGACTGCTGTATAAATCAGTGTCCCAGCTGTGATTACCCCCCCAATAAAGGAATAAAAGATGACAATTCCACTGTAGGCTATGACACTGACGTCACTCGTAAAAAGACCTGACAGATGATTCCCTAGAAGAAAGATCAGGCCGCCAACAATTGACATCAAGAAAGCTGCTAGCCAATAGGTTTCACGAACAATCTGTCTTAAAGCCCGATAGTCCTTTTGACCTAAGCTATGGGCAACTAAAATAACTGTTGCTGTGGCCACTCCCATACCTGGCATATAATTAAATTGGGTTAAAGTCTCCCCAATAGCATTACCTGCAACAGCCTTAGTTCCCAGACCAACAATCAAGCTGACAATAATCACATCTCCTGCCCGCATCATTAACCTTTCTCCTGAAGCAGGTAGAACCAAATTCAGCAAAGCCTTATTCCAAAGGCGACTTTCCCTGAACTCTCGCACATCTAATTTAGCTGAGGACCAAAGCAGCAGAGTTCCAATCAAACGCGACAAAACCGTCGAAAAAGCTACACCTGATATCCCCCAATGACAGACAAAAATAGCAAGAGAAGAAAGCAAAGCATTTAGGAGATTGGAAAAAAGGCTAACATACATAGAAACCTTAGGGCGTCCTTGGGCTCGCAAGATATTCCCCAAAACCGTCATCAATCCTAGAAATAGCACTCCCCCGCCAACAATAGCCAAATAAGTTCCGCCTGCCTGAGTTACATTTCTTTGTGTTCCCAATAAACTTAAGAGACTAGAACCAGCAAAGATTGAAAAAAGTCCCAAGAGGACCGTCAAAACCAAGGTCAACAAGAGAGCATCCCAACTATTTCGCCGAGCCAATATTGGCTCCTTAGCTCCTAAATTTTTAGCCATTAGACTAGCAACCGCACTACCTAGAGCAATCAAGACTGCCTGATAGATGGCTAAGATATTATTAGCAACCGATACTCCCGAGACGGCGACAATCCCAACTTGAGCCACTAAGTAGTTATCAACAACCCCCATCAGCATCTGAAGGAAATTCTCTACCATAGCTGGTAGGGCTAAATTCATAATATTTTTTCGATAATTCATTTGATAAATAAAAAAGCCATGTGGCTTTTTCTAAACTCCTAAGTAATCTTCAACAGCCTTCTGCATATTAGCTGTTGCAACGACTGTCTTGTGACGAACTTCAGCAGTTTCTAAACCGTCAACTGCCTTGGGCACCGCTATACCTGATAAACGATGCAGTTCTTCTACCGCCTTGAAGTCATCTCCAGCATCTTGACCAGTGACAGCCGACACAGCCACGCGCGGAAATTTATAAGGACTGGCCGTCGAAGCAATGACAACCGGAGTTTTATCACCAGATTTTTCCTTATAGGCATGGTAAACTGCAGAAGCGACTGCCGTATGAGGATCTTCGATGTAAGCAGACATATCATAAACCCGTTTAATTTCGGCAGAAGTTTCTTCTTCTGTAGCAAAACCAGCCTCAAAGAAGTCTAAGACCTCAGGGCGGACTGGCTCTAATTGGTACTCACCTTTTTCTACTAGACGTTCCATCAAAGCCCTGGTTTTAACAGCATCATTTCCTAAGAGGTGGAAGATTAAACGTTCCAGATTAGACGACACCAGAATGTCCATAGAGGGACTAGAGGTTACCTTAAAATCTCGTTTTTTATCATAAACCTTGGTCGCGAAAAAGTCTGTTAAAACCTTGTTTTCATTTGAAGCACAAATCAACTTAGCAATCGGAACTCCAATTTCTCTCGCATAATAGGCCGCTAGAATGTTACCAAAGTTTCCGGTTGGTACTGTCACATTGATTTTTTCACCATTTTGGACATCCCCTGCCTTAACTAATTGAGCATAAGCATAGACATAGTAAACAATTTGCGGTACTAAACGACCAATATTCATAGAATTCGCAGAAGATAGCTGCATCTTCTTATCTAGCAGTCTTTGCCCCAATTCCTCATCGTTAAACATCCGCTTAACATCAGTTTGAGCATCATCAAAGTTGCCTTCAATCGCAACTACATGAGTATTAGAACCCTTTTGCGTAGTCATCTGTAATTCTTGAATCTTACTGACACCGCCTTTAGGATAAAAGACGATAATTTCTGTTCCGGGTACATCCGCAAAACCAGCCATAGCTGCCTTACCTGTATCACCAGAAGTCGCTGTAAGGATGACAATTTTATTATCAACCCCTTGCTTCTTAGCCGATGTTGTTAAGAGGTGAGGTAGGATTGATAAAGCCATATCTTTAAAGGCGATGGTTGAGCCATGAAAAAGCTCCAAATTATACTGATTTCCCAATTTCACCAGAGGAGCAATCTTTGGCGTATCGAACTTACTGTCATAAGCTCTTGTAATGCAAGCATCTAACTCAGCTTCCGTAAAATCATCCAAAAAAGCCGATAGCACTAATTTCGCCACTTCTTGGTAAGATGAGTCTTTTAACTGATTAAAATCAAGCTCAACCTCAGGCAAGTCCACAGGAGTAAAAAGCCCCCCATCACTCGCCAAACCGTGCAAAATCGCCTGACTAGCTGTCACCTGATTTTGAGCATCTCTAGTTGATTGATAAATTAAGGTCATAATTTTTTCCTATTCTAAAAAGATGAAAATTTACAATACTTACTGGCCACTGGCCCAATTAATTTCTAAGATTTTGAACACAATTAGCTGCTTTTCCCAAGCAAGTTTCTCGACAACTTAGCCTTGGTCAATAGTCTTTGAAACATTATAACATAATTGTCAGAATATTTGGCAGTCATTCTAGGCTTAAACGATAAAATGTTCAATTTGTTAATTCCCAAAGCCACAGGCTGTTGTCACCCTTTTTATAGAAGACTCAAGCCTTAAAAAGGCTATCAAAAAACAGAACCTAGCTAATACTAAGCTCTGTTGGGTTTAAATGATTTTCTCACACCAATTCCAGTTCTCTAAAACATCTAAACTGCTCAAGAATTTAGCCAAGCAAGTAAGACAGGGCTTAAATAGCCTAAACTCTCAGCCTTATTCAAGATTTAAACTGACAGTGTGCCCTTTAGCATCCGTTAAAGTCAAGCCAGATGAAGTCTTTTTATAAGATACCTTCTCACCTTTTCCAAAGCTAGTCAGTTCACTATCTGAATTGACCTTGGTTATTTCAATTTTACCGCTAACACGATCAACCTTCCCCTCAAATAAAGTACCCGATGCTTGTCCTTTATCAGAATCATAATCTAAGCCCTCATTTTCCACTTCACTAGAAAAGGTTTTCTCAAACCCTTTTTGATCTAGATTAGATTTCTTAATCAAACTGTTCATCAGGTAGTTCCATTCATCATTTGAGAAATCATCCTTATATTCAGAATAATAGGAACTAAAGTTAGATTTTACTTCATCATAAAAGTCATCATAATTCACATCATAGCTAACAGTTGCCTTGACCTTATCGTCCTTAATAATTGTTTCAACCTTGGCATTATCAGTAAAACTGGAGTAGCTAATAGTTCCCTTGTCAAAATCAGCATCTTTCAGCTCCTCTTCTAAGTCCTTCTGCATACTTTTAACTTGATAGGTCCCATCAACATTTCCTGATAGTTGGCGATACAAGAAGATGCCACCGACAAGTAAAATAATAGCAGCAACACCCCCGACAATACTCCAAACAATTCGTTTAGTCCGACCAGATTTGGCTTGAGGAGCCACAACATAAGCACCTTGAACAGGAACACCATTAGGAGCTGCAGAGTTACTCATCATGTTAGGATTCTGATAAACCGGCGCTGTTCCAACAGGATTCCCTACCGGAATATTATTGACTGCCTGAGGCGAAACTGGTTGGGGTTGAACAAACGGCTCTTGAGACTGAGTCTGAGGGGTTTGAACTTGATTATTGACAAAATTTGGGGAATATTGAGGATTTTGAACCCGATCGTTAGCTGGCCCCTGAGGCATCTGCGGTGAGCCAGCCATCGTATTTGGGGGAACCACTCCTTGATGAGGAAGGGGTTGATCAAAATTAGGTTGACTAACCTGATTTTCCTGATTCTCTTCTGTTGATAATTCTGACTGCAGATTTACTTGACTATTGAGAGACTCTGATTGAGCATCCTCTGAATACTCGCTAAATTCTTCTGTTGACATAAAAGCTCCTGTTCAGATTATTTTAAGTTAATCCTACCATGCTTTACTAAAACTGTCAATCACATTGGAAAGAAAATTTGCTTAAACATACGAAAAAACCAACCCAAATAGGTTAGTTTTCAAGCCATTTTATTTCTTTTCAAGCTTAAGTGTATCACTATCGCCACTATCTGTTAAAGTAATACCTGTGCTTGTTTTCTTATAAGAAGTTGTCGAACCTTTTTTGATCCCCTTTAAATCTTTGAAAGTACCATCATCATCACTAGTCTGTAATTTACTATTATAATTTGTGACTTCGATTTTCCGTGACCAACGATTAACCTTCCCCTTAAAGATTATTCCTGATACAACCCCAGTATCTGAGTTGTAGGTTAGACCATCTTCCTCAGCAGATTCCTCTATCGTCTCGTTGAAGTCACTAATAACAGCTTCTTTTGATGGCATTTGAGATTTCACAAACTGTTTTTGTTCACTTGAGAAGCCAGCCAATTGACTTTCAATAGTTTCTTGATAAACCTTGTAAGCTTCATCTGTATCAACTTTATAAATAACACTAGCCACAGCTTGGTTATCTTTAACCTTAATATCAACATCCATATCCGTAAAGATTTTGCTGTAATCAATATCACTATCTGTATTCTTTTCTTCAATTTCCTTTTGGAATTCTTTTTCTAGAGACGCTGCATGATAGTTTCCATCAATATTACCAGATATATACCACCAGGCTGAACTCCCACCTGCAATCAGAGCAATAGCAGCTAGAACTGACACAATAATGATAACGATCAGTTTGGCATTCATGCTCTTTTTCGCTTGCATCGGTACCTGCCCCGGAGCCATTCCTGGCATTGGACTTTGATTTATTTCTTGTGACATGACAGTCTCCTTTTAGTTTTATTTAAGTTAAATTTTAGCATTTCTTCTTGCTACTGTCAATAAAAATATCAAAAATCAATATACAGCCTATCCCAGTCACAGCCTTACTAACTTCAAACCACAAAGAAAAGTCTGGAACAAAAGTCCAGACTCATTAACATTATTATAGATTTAACTAGATTGACGCAGTGGTTGGGAGTAAAACTTGTTGGCTATGCCAAGAAGTCTTACCCCTACACAGTTCTAGGTGCTTTAGCATCAATGAACCACTGCTGATTGGCTTTCTGTAACTGGACGCTTCTTAATAGCGTTTACCTTAAACAGTCCACTGAACTAATTAACTACCACGCAAGAGAAAGGTCAAGCAATCTGAGAGACTGTTTGAGAAGACCAATATCAACTATGTGGAGATGGGATTGAAATGCTCAAGTGGACTTTGGTAGTCTAGGGATAGACTGCCAAAACTTGTCATCTAAAAATAGGAAAGTGGCAGAGACCTGAGCCTTAAAACAAGAGAGCAAAGAAAATCAAAATCGTGATTTTATCACGGTTTACTGATTGAGTCCCACTCTCTTAACCTAATCTTTTCTCAACTGAATATCCTTGTCAGCTTCCAAATTAATACCAGTTGATGTTTTCTTAAAGGCTAGTGATTCACCTTTTTTAAAAATATCCAAAGCATTAGTTCCTTGCTTATCATCGCTGGCTACCAAGCCACCCTTGTCATAGTATTTTGTAATATCAATGCTATGAGTCCAGCGGTTGACCTTACCTTCAAAAATAGTAGCAGTCGCTGTACCAGCTTCTTCATTAAAAGTAAAGCCAGATTGCTTAGCTAGAGCTGATGTCTGTTCGTTGAACTGCTTGATAAAATCCTCTTCAGTCGTAACTGTACCATACTGTTGCAAATCATCCAGACTAATCCCTGGGTGCTTTTGGATGTCGGCTTCCAACATATTCTTATATTGGTTATAAGCTTCTTTTCGGTCAAAACTGATAGTCTCTGTTGCTACAGCTTTGTCATTTTGAACCTTAACCTTCACCTTAAAATCAACATACTGACTCACATCAATCTTTGTTTCAGAGCCACTAATATCTTCACTGCTCTTAACAGAGTTTTTTGATTCTTCTTCTAGGGTTACTGCCCGATAGTGCCCATCAATATCACCAGACAAATAACGATAAACAGCCCCACCAGCTCCCACTAAAATTAGAATAAGGAAGAGTGTCCAAAAGATCTTCCTTCCCTTTGACTTTTTCTTAGTTTTTTTGTGGGACTGCGTTCGGGAACCTCTTCGACTAAAACTTTGCTCCTGTACAAATTCTTGATTAAATTCTTCTGACATGTTCACTCCTATTATTCGTGCTAAAAGCCAGCTTATCATCTAAGCTGGCTACTGTCAACGATAATTCCTTATGTTTTTTAAATGTAATATTCTTGTTACTGACCCTTGGCTGGTTTTCTAGCAGCATCAGCTACAGCATCCTGAATCGTTTGTACATAAAGGTCTGCTCCGTTAGTTGATTGGGAATAGTGGACACCATCAGTTCCTCCCCAAATATCCGGATTATCCTGAGCAGTTTGGTACCAATCTGCTACACTAATATACTCATTATCCTTAGCTAGCTGGAGCTCATAATCACGTATAGCAGACATCTTAGTATCTTCTTGGGAATCATAAGGCGTCACCAAAACTAGACGATGACCGTCTGGTAAAGCATCTAAAAATTGCTGAATATCATCCTGATAATTATCTGGTGAATTAACACCAACCGCTAAGACTACTGTCTCTGGCAAAGTATTAGAATCAATATTCGTTTTAAAAGTTTCATAAGCTGCATCAAAACTCCGACTGACTGAAGCGTCTAGTAAAGCATTAGGCATCTTACTAGTAAAAGTATCCTGAGAACGCAGAGTCACCGAATCACCAATAATCAAAACATTATTCATAGCATTGGCATCACCAGCTGTCCGCTGATTGGTTAAATTCATTCCAGTGTCTGCTTGGGTAAGTGAATCTACTAAGACTCCTGATTCAAATTCTCCTAATTTTGGAGCCATAAAAGTGATTAATAAACTGGCTACAGCCAAAACACCTGCCACTCCCTTAATCCATTTTTCATAAGGAGTAGTGATATTGAGCTTGATCCCCAACATTTTAGGCTCTTTACCTGCAATCATTGGCTCAATAACATAGAAAGAAAGAGCCGCGAACACTGTCGAAAGGACAAAGGTTAACAAACTTGCCAACCAATTTGGCAGCAATTGGGAGAAGATGATGTAAAAAGGCCAGTGAAAAAGATAAATACCATAACTGACATCCGAAAAGAAGGTAATAACCAGAGGTTCATCCACATCAGGAATTTTATCATGCAGGGCTCTCGCCGCATAAATCATGAGGCAGGCAAAGAGACTTGCCAGAGCAAAACCAAAGAGGTAGGTCAATTTTCCTTCATAATTTAAGACAAAACCAAGTAAAAGAAGCAAGACAAAACTACCAATAAATTGCAGCAAGATACGCTGTAAGGGCCAGCGTTCTACATTTTTTCGGAAACGCTTAGTCGTATCTGTTACTCCCGACATAGTGGCATAAATGGCACCCAGATAGAAAGGAAAACTGTGACTAAAAGTTGAAAAATAATTAAAAGAAACATCGGTAAGGAAACTACCGATAAACATGGTCAAGTAACCTAGCAAAAAGAGACCAGTCGAAGCCAAAAAGATAGCTCCACGGAAGTTCCCCTGTGAGAGTTTCCGCTTTGATAGCCACCAGATAAGGACACCCCAAAAGATGTAGAAATGTACTTCAACTGCCAAACTCCAAGTATGAAGAAAGAGATGGGGGGTGAACTGATTTTCATAGTTACTTCCGATAAAAATCTCATACCAATTGGTCATAAAACCAAAAGCCGCAACAATTTGCTTACCGATACTGGCGATAAAATCATTTCTGACTAAGAGGGTAAAGGGCATGGTAACCAAAATCATAATCACCACTGGTGGAACAATCCGGTAGAAACGCCGCTTAAGAAATCCTAACAAGTCAATACTTTGTTTGCGATGATACTCATCAATCAAGAGAGCTGTAATTAAGAATCCTGAGAAGGCAAAAAAGACATCAACCCCGATAAAACCGCCAGGCAATGCTTTCCTAAAAAAGTGGTAGACCAGAACCAAGAAAAGTCCTGTTACCCTGACAAAAGAAAACCACTTAATCCTCATTTTTGATAAATTCCTTGCTTAAACCTTCCACTGTATTTCTTCCCATCAGCTGTCGTCAGGGTTCCCTTACCATTAGCCTGACCTTTACTAAATTCGCCTTTATAAGTCCAGCCACTTTTAGCCTTAAAAGTCCCCTGACCTTCAAACTGTCCATTGACGAAATCTCCTTCGTACTGATCCCCGTTTTTATAAGTTAGCTTACCTTCGCCATTCATCTTATTATTTTTAACACGACCGACATAGACAATCTTGTTCTTATCAAACTTTAAAGTCTGATGAGAACCAAAAGGCATTTTCAAAATAGAGAGGGCACACAAAAGGATAACAATAGCAGCAGCTATTTCCAAACGTTCTCTAGTCAGCTGACTCAAAAAATCTTTTATTTTCTTTTCCATTAGACACTCATTAATTTAATTTTTCCATCCAAGATCGACAGCCAGCCTTTACTAACTGGTAAGTCTCTTCAAAATTTCCTGTAAACCACGGATCTGGCACACCACCTTCAATGAAAAGTTGGATTTTAGAAGCTGGTGCTTGCGGAAACAGGGCTCGCAAATCTTTAACATTTTGTTGATCCATCCCAATAACAAAATCAAAAGTTTCTATATCTACCTGAGAAATTTGCTGAGAAGTTTTATTTTTACTATAAGGCACACCATATTGCTTAAAGATAGCCTGAGTCCCCCGATGAATCGGATTCCCATGCTCCCAAGAAGAAGTTGCACGGCTCTCAACATAAATTTCAACAGGATCAGCCATTGACTTCATGATAAATTCCGCCATGGGACTTCGGCAGATATTTCCAAGACAAACAAAACATACTTTTTTCATAGCGTTATTATATCATAGGGACCGCAAATTCAAAGACAGCAAAACCTAATTAATTTTCTGCTCAATACCTAAATGTTCGTAAGCCTTAGCAGTCGCCATCCGGCCCGAACGTGTCCGCATAATAAAGCCTTTTTGAATCAGATAGGGCTCATACATATCCTCAACTGTCTCCCGCTCTTCAGCAATATTGATAGCCAAGGTCCCAAGACCAACCGGGCCACCTCCATACATTTCAATCATCGTTCGAAGGATTTTCTGATCGATATAATCCAAACCTTCTTGGTCAACATCCAGCATAGTCAAAGCCTTGTCAGCAATTTGAGCATCAATGAGACCATCTCCAACAATTTGAGCATAGTCCCGTACCCGCTTTAGAAGTCGGTTGGCGATCCGAGGAGTTCCCCGGCTACGTTTGGCCAATTCAAGAGCCGCTTCATGAGTAATCTCAGCCTCAAAAATCTCAGCTGTCCGTTCAACAATTTCCGTCAAATCAGCTTCTTTATAGTACTCCATATGACCATTGATGCCAAAACGAGCCCTCAAAGGATTTGAAAGCATACCTGCGCGAGTCGTTGCTCCAATAAGCGTAAAAGGAGGTAAGTCCAGATGAACACTTCTACTTGACTCACCAGTCCCAATCATGATATCAATGTAAAAATCTTCCATAGCGCTGTAGAGAACTTCTTCAATAGCCATGGGCATTCTGTGAATTTCATCAATAAACAGAACATCACCTGGTTCTAAGTCATTGAGAATAGCAACCAAGTCCCCAGCTTTTTCAATAGCTGGGCCAGAGGTTTGCTTGAGATTGACCCCCAACTCATTGGCAATCACAAAAGCCATAGTTGTCTTTCCAAGACCAGGAGGGCCGAAGAGTAAGACATGATCCAAGGCTTCATTCCGAAGCTTAGCTGCCTCGATAAATATGGCCAATTGATCTTTAACCTTATCCTGCCCAATATATTCCTTAAAAGTTTGAGGCCGTAGCGTTCGCTCGACCTGTTCCTCACTCTCCATCATTCCATCATCTAAAATTCTAGTCATGTTACCATTATATCACAAAAGGTAAGCTCTAAAATAGTGGAGACCTAAAGATTTTTATCACATTTTTTGATAGAAATTTTTATAAAATCACCTACTCCAACCTAAATTAATACTAAGGGAAATGTCAACAGCCCTCTACACGCTGATTATCTCAATAACAAGATGAAGTCAGTCGAACGCCGTCATAAGAGCCTGACACACGCTACACCACACAAATTACGACATACTGGGGCAACTCTTACTAAACAATCTGGAACATCACTAGAAGCCATTTCCGAGGCTCTGACGCATAGCGATACCCTCACGACCAAAACCTATATCAATACTTCAAATGTCATACCAATGGCTGTTGGCGAAATTGCCTATCGCAATCTTAAAAAGTAATGGTGTGACTTTGGTGTGAAAAGTGGTGTGAATTTTGCTAAAAAATTACCAAAAAACACCCCACAGTGTGAACCATGAAGTGTTGTAAATACTGTAATATAAAGCCGTTCTTAACGTTTTGAGAACTGACTAGCTTTACGTGCTTTCTTAAGACCTGGTTTTTTACGTTCAACCATACGGGCATCACGAGTAAGAAGTCCAGCACGTTTCAATGAATCGCGGAAATCTGGATCTACTTGCAGCAATGCACGTGCAATACCATGACGGATTGCACCTGATTGACCTGCATAACCACCACCAACAACATTAACAAAAACATCGTATGAACCAACAGTTGATGTAACTGCAAATGGTTGGTTAATAACGAGACGAAGATCAGCGTGTGGAATGTATTCTTCTACATCTTTGTCATTAACAGTAATTTTACCAGTACCTGGAACCAAACGAACGCGTGCAACAGCGTTTTTACGACGACCAGTACCTGCATATTGTGCTTGTGCCATTAATTATGCTCCTTTCCTCTTAGATAAGACCTGAAATGTCAAGAACTTCTGGTTGTTGTGCAGCATGAGTATGTTCGCTACCTGTGAAAACTTTTAACTTCATACCTTGTGCACGTCCAAGAGTATTATGCGGAAGCATACCTTTAACTGATTTTTCAATCAAGCGAACGGCATTCTTAGAACGCAACTCACCAGCAGAGATTTGCTTTAACCCACCTGGATACATCGAATGAGTATAATAAATTTTATCAGTTGCTTTTTTACCAGTCAATTTAACTTTTTCAGCATTGATAACAATGACAAAATCACCTGTATCTGTATGTGGGGTAAAGGTTGGTTTGTTCTTACCACGAAGTACGCTAGCAACTACTGCAGAAAGACGCCCAAGTGGGACATCAGTAGCATCAACAACGTACCATTTACGTTCAACTTCACCTGGCTTAGCCATGTATGTCGTTTTATTCATGATTTCTCCTATAGATCGTTTTTGTTTACAAAGTGGATGTTCCGGTCCACTGATTATTTCTAAAGCTTTCCGGGGCTTCTGAAATGGGGTAAACAATACCAGCTACTATCTTATCAATTCCAAACAGCTAAGTCAAGTAGTTTTCCTTTACTTTCTACTAAATTTTTTCTAAGTTATCCTGGTCTATCGGTAGGCAAGGTGATGAATATTTCTTTTAATCATCATTGTCAAAATCTTCAAATTCAACTTTAATATCTTTTATAAAAGCCCTTTTGCCTTTAAATGAATGACCTCTCATTAGCAATAAAATCTTTGCATAATCCTCGGGACACAATTTATGTTTAAGCTCTGCTAATTTGTCTTTCAAAGCGCAGTAATCAGCAGGGTCCATCTGCTGAGAAGGAATCATATGGCCCAATTCAGAAATTTCTTCATAAATCATTTTATCAAAAGCCCGCTTCTGACTCTCTTGCTTACGAATATTATCCAAAACATAACTTCTAAACTTGGTTTTAAAATAAGCCCTCAGCTTTTCTTCATCATTTGCAAGTGCTGGGAACCTTTCTAGTAATTGATAAAGGATAATCCGCGCTTCTTGCCTCCAATCATCATAAGTCCACAATTTAATATAATAATCCCTTGCCAACTTATTAACAGTTTTTTCAACTTGCCCAAACGCACTAACAAACGAAGAATCATCCATATCCAATACCTCTTTCAAACAGAATAATAAACCAGCTGCAACAATCTCTTTTACTGCCACTATGTCAAATTTTTCTTCCTCTTCAGGTGGCAGACCAGAAAGTTTGTCAAAAATTTCTTTCAATTTTTCTTTATCCATACAAAATCTCCTTCAATTTCTTTTGCATCATTATAATAAGAAATTCAAAAATACAATAGCGACATCAATGTCACTATGAAAGAAATTGGATAACAAATAGAATGTACAGACTCCATTAAATAAGGCACACTCCCACAGCAACCTTATATCTACTTATTCGTAAAAAAATATAAAAATAAGAAAAAATTTAAGAAAAAATAAAAAGAGAGTAAAACTCTCTTAAAGATGAGACAATCTGAGACTAAGTGAAAAAATAAAAAGAATCTCAATTGAGATTCTTCTAACAATATACCGGCGGCCGGGGTCGAACCGGCACGTCCGTGAGGACACTGGATTTTGAGTCCAGCGCGTCTGCCAATTCCGCCACGCCGGCTAGTATATATCTAAACTGGGGTAGCTGGATTCGAACCAACGCATGAGGGAGTCAAAGTCCCTTGCCTTACCGCTTGGCTATACCCCAAGATAGGCGAATGATGGGGATCGAACCCACGCATGCCAGAGCCACAATCTGGTGTGTTAACCACTTCACCACATTCGCCATAAACACGGGCAGTAGGAATTGAACCCACACTGAAGGTTTTGGAGACCTTAGTTCTACCTTTAAACTATGCCCGTAAACAAATGGAAGGGGAGGGATTCGAACCCCCGAACCCGAAGGAGCGGATTTACAGTCCGCCGCGTTTAGCCTCTTCGCTACCCTTCCTTAATAATATTAAATAATGGCGCGAGACGGAATCGAACCGCCGACACATGGAGCTTCAATCCATTGCTCTACCAACTGAGCTACCGAGCCTTTCCTACCTATAAGGTATTGCGGGAGCAGGATTTGAACCTACGACCTTCGGGTTATGAGCCCGACGAGCTACCTAACTGCTCCATCCCGCGATATTATTAAAGGAGGATGTGGGATTCGAACCCACGCGTGCTGTTACACACCTGACGGTTTTCAAGACCGTTCCCTTCAGCCGGACTTGGGTAATCCTCCAACAATAGTCCGTACGGGATTCGAACCCGTGTTACCGCCGTGAAAAGGCGGTGTCTTAACCCCTTGACCAACGGACCTTTGTTGCTAATGGGCACAAGTGGACTCGAACCACCGACCTCACGCTTATCAGGCGTGCGCTCTAACCAGCTGAGCTATGCGCCCAAACTTTTTGTTTGGTTTATAATTTTCATTATAAAGCGGGTGACGAGAATCGAACTCGCGACAACAGCTTGGAAGGCTGTAGTTTTACCACTAAACTACACCCGCTAAAATGGGAGTTAACGGGATCGAACCGCTGACCCTCTGCTTGTAAGGCAGATGCTCTCCCAGCTGAGCTAAACTCCCTAATGGAACCTTCTTAGATTCCTATGCGCTAAGCGACTCCCTTATCTCACAGGGGGCAACCCCCAATTACTTCAGGCGTGCTAGGGCTTAACTGCTGTGTTCGGCATGGATACAGGTGTCTCTCCTAGGCTAGCGTCACTTAACTATGAATTGAATTGTATTCGAACTTAAAAGCTAGTGATTTAGATAAATCCTCTTGAAGTCCTTAGACTTCTGCGGTGATTTCCTAAAATCATACGCTTTTCTTCACGTTCTCATTACTTATTTTGCCAATTCAAAATTGAATACCTATCTATTGTATCAAGCCTTACCTCGCGCTGTCAATACCTTCTTTAGGATAAGTCCTCGAGCGATTAGTATTGGTCCGCTTCATAGCTTACACTACTTCCACTCCCAACCTATCTACCTGATCTTCTCTCAGGGCTCTTACTGATATATAATCATGGGAAATCTCATCTTGAGGGAGGCTTCACACTTAGATGCTTTCAGCGTTTATCCCTTCCATACATAGCTACCCAGCGATGCTCTTGGCAGAACAACTGGTACACCAGCGGTATGTCCACTCTGGTCCTCTCGTACTAGGAGCAGAGCCTCTCAAATTTCCTTCGCCCGCGACGGATAGGGACCGAACTGTCTCACGACGTTCTGAACCCAGCTCGCGTGCCGCTTTAATGGGCGAACAGCCCAACCCTTGGGACCGACTACAGCCCCAGGATGCGACGAGCCGACATCGAGGTGCCAAACCTCCCCGTCGATGTGAACTCTTGGGGGAGATAAGCCTGTTATCCCCAGGGTAGCTTTTATCCGTTGAGCGATGGCCCTTCCATGCGGAACCACCGGATCACTAAGCCCGACTTTCGTCCCTGCTCGAGTTGTCGCTCTCGCAGTCAAGCTCCCTTATACCTTTACACTCTGCGATTGATTTCCAACCAATCTGAGGGAACCTTTGGGCGCCTCCGTTACCTTTTAGGAGGCGACCGCCCCAGTCAAACTGCCCGTCAGACACTGTCTCCCTAGACGCTTAGCCTAGCGGGTTAGAGTAGCCATAACACAAGGGTAGTATCCCAACAGCGCCTCCTTCGAAACTAGCGTCCCGATCTCTATGGCTCCTACCTATCCTGTACATGTGGTACAGATACTCAATATCAAACTGCAGTAAAGCTCCATGGGGTCTTTCCGTCCTGTCGCGGGTAACCTGCATCTTCACAGGTACTAAAATTTCACCGAGTCTCTCGTTGAGACAGTGCCCAAATCATTACGCCTTTCGTGCGGGTCGGAACTTACCCGACAAGGAATTTCGCTACCTTAGGACCGTTATAGTTACGGCCGCCGTTTACTGGGGCTTCAATTCAGATCTTCGCTTAACGCTAAACCCTCCTCTTAACCTTCCAGCACCGGGCAGGCGTCACCCCCTATACTTCATCTTTCGATTTCGCAGAGAGCTGTGTTTTTGATAAACAGTTGCTTGGGCCTTTTCACTGCGGCTCAGTCTAGCTGAGCGCCCCTTCTCCCGAAGTTACGGGGCCATTTTGCCGAGTTCCTTAACGAGAGTTCGCTCGATCACCTGAGGCTACTCGCCTCGACTACCTGTGTCGGTTTGCGGTACGGGTAGAGTATACATTAACGCTAGAAGCTTTTCTTGGCAGCCTGACATCACTCACTTCGCTACTAAACTTCGCTCCCCATCACAGCTCAATGTTACAGGACTAAGCATTTGACTCAGTCCACACCTCACTGCTTGGCCAGACACTTCCAGTCGTCTGGTTGAGTTAGCCTTCTGCGTCCCTCCTTCACTCTATACTCTAGTACAGGACTATCAACCTGTTGCCCATCGGATACACCTGTCGGTCTCTCCTTAGGTCCCGACTAACCCAGGGCGGACGAGCCTTCCCCTGGAAACCTTAGTCTTACGGTGGACAGGATTCTCACCTGTCTTGCGCTACTCATACCGGCATTCTCACTTCTATGCACTCCAGCACTCCTCACGGTATACCTTCTCCACACATAGAACGCTCTCCTACCATCCCTAAAGGATCCACAGCTTCGGTAAATTGTTTTAGCCCCGGTACATTTTCGGCGCAGGGTCACTCGACTAGTGAGCTATTACGCACTCTTTGAATGAATAGCTGCTTCTAAGCTAACATCCTAGTTGTCTGTGCAACCCCACATCCTTTTCCACTTAACAATTATTTGGGGACCTTAGCTGGTGGTCTGGGCTGTTTCCCTTTCGACTACGGATCTTAGCACTCGCAGTCTGACTGCCGACCATAAATCGTTGGCATTCGGAGTTTATCTGAGATTGGTAATCCGGGATGGACCCCTCACCCAAACAGTGCTCTACCTCCAAGATTCTTATTGTCGACGCTAGCCCTAAAGCTATTTCGGAGAGAACCAGCTATCTCCAAGTTCGTTTGGAATTTCTCCGCTACCCACAAGTCATCCAAGCACTTTTCAACGTACTCTGGTTCGGGCCTCCAGTGAGTCTTACCTCACCTTCACCCTGCTCATGGGTAGGTCACCTGGTTTCGGGTCTACGTCATTGTACTTATCCGCCCTCTTCAGACTCGGTTTCCCTACGGCTCCGTCTCTTCAACTTAACCTCGCACAATAACGTAACTCGCCGGTTCATTCTACAAAAGGCACGCTCTCACCCATTAACGGGCTCGAACTTCTTGTAAGCACACGGTTTCAGGTTCTCTTTCACTCCCCTTCCGGGGTGCTTTTCACCTTTCCCTCACGGTACTGGTTCACTATCGGTCACTAGGGAGTATTTAGGGTTGGGAGATGGGCCTCCCAGTTTCCGACGAGATTTCTCGTGTCTCGCCGTACTCAGGATCCTGTTAGCGTCTTCCATCATTTCAAATACGAGGCTTTTACTCTCTTTGGCCGACTTTCCCAAGTCGTTCTTTTATGACGTTTGATCACTCTTCACAGTCCTACAACCCCAGAATGTAAACATCCTGGTTTGCCCTCCTGCCCTTTCGCTCGCCGCTACTCAGGCAATCGCTCTTGCTTTCTCTTCCTGCAGCTACTGAGATGTTTCAGTTCACTGCGTCTTCCTTCTCATATCCTTAACAGATATGGATGACAACCTGTAGTTGCCGGGTTCCCCCATTCGGATATCTCTGGATCTCAGCTTACTTACAGCTCCCCAAAGCATTTCGTCGTTAATCACGTCCTTCATCGGCTCCTAGTGCCAAGGCATCCACCGTGCGCCCTTATTAACTTAACCTTATTAAAAAACTCATTAAATATTTACAGCGTTTCGGTTTATTTTCTTGTTACTATTTGATAGATATTCAATTTTCAATGGACAAGTCTAAGATACTAAGACCGTCCCAACTTGTTGGGCATTTTTGTAGAAAAATAGGAAATCAACGCTGTGTGACTTGCACACAAGGAGATTTATCTTTTTTCCTAAAAAATGAGGTCGTGTTCAATTTCTTGAACAATATCTTATTTAGCTTAGAATACAAGTTTTCGCTAAAGCGAATCATCTCTCGTATCCTATGGAGCCTAGCGGGATCGAACCGCTGACCTCCTGCGTGCAAAGCAGGCGCTCTCCCAGCTGAGCTAAGGCCCCACAAAACCTCTGAAAACTAAATAGAGACGCCCTAAAACGTGCTTCCGTAGCTAAATAAGGGTACCTTTAACCTTATCGGCTAAATTGTACTCGGGCTAAAAGCTTGTGATTTAGATAAACCACCTTGTATGCAAGCATACTGCCTTGGTTTCCTAAAATCAAGTCGCTTTTAAACGCCCTCCGTTACTTAGTTTTTCCTTAGAAAGGAGGTGATCCAGCCGCACCTTCCGATACGGCTACCTTGTTACGACTTCACCCCAATCATCCGTCCCACCTTAGGCGGCTGGCTCCCGAAGGTTACCTCACCGACTTTGGGTGTTACAAACTCTCGTGGTGTGACGGGCGGTGTGTACAAGGCCCGGGAACGTATTCACCGCGGCGTGCTGATCCGCGATTACTAGCGATTCCGACTTCATGGAGGCGAGTTGCAGCCTCCAATCCGAACTGAGATTGGCTTTCAGAGATTAGCTTGCCGTCACCGGCTTGCGACTCGTTGTACCAACCATTGTAGCACGTGTGTAGCCCAGGTCATAAGGGGCATGATGATTTGACGTCATCCCCACCTTCCTCCGGTTTATTACCGGCAGTCTCGCTAGAGTGCCCAACTTAATGATGGCAACTAACAATAAGGGTTGCGCTCGTTGCGGGACTTAACCCAACATCTCACGACACGAGCTGACGACAACCATGCACCACCTGTCACCGATGTACCGAAGTAACTCCCTATCTCTAGGGATGGCATCGGGATGTCAAGACCTGGTAAGGTTCTTCGCGTTGCTTCGAATTAAACCACATGCTCCACCGCTTGTGCGGGCCCCCGTCAATTCCTTTGAGTTTCAACCTTGCGGTCGTACTCCCCAGGCGGAGTGCTTAATGCGTTAGCTCCGGCACTAAGCCCCGGAAAGGGCCTAACACCTAGCACTCAGCGTTTACGGCGTGGACTACCAGGGTATCTAATCCTGTTCGCTACCCACGCTTTCGAGCCTCAGCGTCAGTTACAGACCAGAGAGCCGCTTTCGCCACCGGTGTTCCTCCATATATCTACGCATTTCACCGCTACACATGGAATTCCACTCTCCCCTTCTGCACTCAAGTTCAACAGTTTCCAAAGCAAACAATGGTTGAGCCACTGCCTTTAACTTCAGACTTACTAAACCGCCTGCGCTCGCTTTACGCCCAATAAATCCGGACAACGCTCGGGACCTACGTATTACCGCGGCTGCTGGCACGTAGTTAGCCGTCCCTTTCTGGTAAGATACCGTCACTTGTGTAACTTTCCACTCTACACATCGTTCTTCTCTTACAACAGAGCTTTACGATCCGAAAACCTTCTTCACTCACGCGGCGTTGCTCGGTCAGGGTTCCCCCCATTGCCGAAGATTCCCTACTGCTGCCTCCCGTAGGAGTCTGGGCCGTGTCTCAGTCCCAGTGTGGCCGTTCACCCTCTCAGGTCGGCTATGTATCGTCGCCTAGGTGAGCCCTTACCTCACCTACTAGCTAATACAACGCAGGTCCATCTGTTAGTGGTGCTCTTGCACCTTTCAAATCACTAACATGAGTTAGTCACTATTATGCGGTATTAGCTATCGTTTCCAATAGTTATCCCCCGCTAACAGGCAGGTTACCTACGCGTTACTCACCCGTTCGCAACTCCTCGTACTAGAGCAAGCTCCAGTACTCAGCGTTCTACTTGCATGTATTAGGCACGCCGCCAGCGTTCGTCCTGAGCCAGGATCAAACTCTCATCTAATAGTTTGAGCGCTTAACTCACTTGTGTCATCGCTGACTTATTGTCCTTTGACAGGTTACTCTCGTAACCCGCACGTCTTGGTTCGTCTCTATTCAGTTCTCAAAGGTCTTGCCCCTCTCTCGAGGACAGCTCCCTTATTCTAGCAAACACCTCCTCCTTTGTCAATACCTTTAGATTAATTTTTTTATGTATTATAAAATATTGCAAGACTGAAGCCTTTTGCTCTTAGGATTTGCTCTCTTGAGTTCTTTTATAGCAAATTCTTGAAAACGGTTTCTTAGGTGATATAATGAATATATATCATAAAAGGAGGAATCATCATGGCTTATAAAACCACCTACCCCTACACTGATGAGGTATTAAAATCCTACAACAATGTCACCGACCAAGACATAGAAGATGCTCTAGCTGCGGGGCATGCCCTCTATAAGACTTGGCGCGAAAACGATCAGCTACAAGAACGCAAGGTTATCTTGCATAAGGTGGCTGACCTTTTGCGACGTGACCGCGATAAGTACGCCGAAATTATGACCAAAGACATGGGTAAACTCTTTGCTGAAGCCCAAGGTGAAGTGGATCTGTGTGCAGCTATTGCTGACTATTACGCTGACAAAGCGGAAGAATTCTTAAAACCACAGCCTCTGGAAACCGATACTGGTGATGCCTACTATATTAAGCAAGCTACTGGGGTACTTTTAGCCGTTGAACCTTGGAACTTTCCTTTCTATCAAGTCATGCGGGTCTTTGCCCCTAACTTTATGGTAGGAAACACCATAGTGCTCAAACACGCGTCTATTTGCCCAAGTTCTGGTCAAGCTTTTGAAGACTTAGTTAATGAGGCAGGCGCTCCTAAAGGCTCTTTCAAGAATCTCTTTGCTAGCTATTCACAAGTTTCCGATATTATCGCTGATCCTCGGGTGACTGGGGTTTGCTTGACTGGTTCCGAACGGGGAGGCGCTTCCATCGCTGCCGAAGCTGGGAAGAACTTGAAGAAATCTTCTATGGAATTGGGAGGTAATGATGCCTTTATCATATTAGACGATGCTAACTGGGATGACCTCAAGGCTCTCTTGCCTGATGTCCGCCTTTACAATGCCGGTCAAGTTTGTACCTCATCTAAACGCTTCATCGTTTTAGAAAAAGATTATGATAAATTCGTGAACATGCTCGTTGAAGCTTTCAAAACAGCTAAGTGGGGTGACCCGATGCAAGCAGACACGACACTGGCTCCTCTGTCATCAGCTTCTGCCAAGGAAGAAGTCTTGGGTCAAATTAAACTAGCCGTTGATAATGGCGCTAAGGTTGCCTTTGGTAATCAGCCAATTGATCACCCCGGCTACTTTGTTATGCCGACCATTTTAACAAATATCACTAAAGAAAACCCTATCTATAATCAAGAAATTTTTGGTCCTGTTGCCTCGGTCTACAAGGTAGCTACCGAAGAGGAAGCGATTGCTTTAGCCAATGATTCCAGCTATGGTCTCGGTGGTACGATCTTCTCCAGCAGTCCTGAACATGCAGAAAGCGTTGCTGCTAAGGTCGAAACTGGTATGTCCTTTATCAATTCCGGTTGGGCTTCTCTGCCTGAACTGCCATTTGGTGGTATTAAAAATTCTGGTTATGGTCGTGAACTAAGTGAGCTTGGTTTCGATACCTTCACTAATGAACACCTCATTTATACCCCAAAGAAATAAGATGTCATTATCCTTAATAGGTCAATTGTCTTGATATCAAACAGCTATTAAAAGAGAGATTGAAAATCCAATCTCTCTTTTGCTTTCTTCTATGATCAATCTTCTAGACCGATACGTTTGAAAATCTCATCCACACGCTTGGTATAATAGGCTGGATTGAAGATTTCGTCGATTTCTTCTTGGCTCAGGCGGGAAGTCACTTCTGGGTCTGCTTCCAGCAGCGGTTTGAAGTCTACTTGCTTGTCCCAAGACTGCGCAGTCTTAGGCTGGACAAGGTCGTAAGCCTCTTCACGGGTCATACCTTTTTCGATCAAGGCCAACATAGCACGCTGACTGAAAATCAGACCGAAAGTAGAGCCCATGTTGCGCTTCATGTTTTCTGGGAAGACCGTCAGGTTCTTGACGATATTGCCAAAACGGTTGAGCATGTAGTCGATCAGAATAGTCGTATCTGGCGCGATAATGCGCTCAGCCGATGAATGAGAAATATCACGTTCGTGCCAGAGAGACACATTTTCATAGGCCGTCACCATGTGACCGCGGATCACACGCGCGAGGCCAGTCATATTTTCTGAGCCGATTGGATTACGTTTGTGAGGCATAGCAGAGCTTCCTTTTTGACCCTTGGCAAAGAACTCTTCCACTTCGCGCTGTTCAGACTTTTGCAGACCGCGAATTTCCGTCGCCATGCGCTCGATTGAGGTCGCGATACTGGCAAGCACTGCGAAGTATTCTGCATGCAGGTCACGCGGCAGCACTTGGGTTGAAATTTCCTGAGCACGGATACCCAATTTATCACAGACATATTTTTCCACAAATGGCGGAATGTTGGCAAAGTTCCCAACGGCACCGGAGATTTTCCCAGCTTCTACGCCAGCGGCAGCATGCTCAAAACGCTCGATATTACGCTTCATTTCGCTATACCAAGTCGCAAGCTTAAGCCCGAAGGTCGTTGGCTCCGCATGGACACCATGAGTGCGGCCCATCATGATGGTAAATTTGTGTTCCTTAGCCTTATCAGCAATGATAGCCAGAAAATTGTCCAAATCCTTGCGAATAATGGCATTAGCCTGCTTGTAAAGGTAGCCGTAAGCCGTGTCCACTACGTCTGTCGAGGTCAAGCCAAAGTGCACCCACTTACGCTCCTCACCCAGAGTCTCAGACACCGCACGGGTAAAAGCCACTACATCGTGGCGGGTTTCCTGCTCAATCTCCAAAATGCGGTCGATATCAAAATCCGCCTTCTCACGAATCTTGGCCACATCTTCCTTAGGAATCTCACCTAACTCAGCCCAAGCTTCGTCGGCAAGGATTTCCACCTCCAACCAAGCACGGTACTTGTTCTCTTCACTCCAAATATTCGCCATCTCAGGGCGTGAATAACGTGTTAGCATAATTTAAGATACCAAGGGCAACAAGAAAGTGACTGAATTTTAGAAAACCAACGATGGACGCTCACGTCCGAGGCGGTTTATCTAAATTCCGAGCTTTCCGCTCGGGTTCAGTTTGACAATTCTGGTGCCCATCTCCTTTCATTTTTTACTGCTCTACTTTTTATAATAGCCGAAAGAGCAATTCTGCTATTTGAAATTCACTCAGTTATATTTTTATGAAACAGTTTATATAATAGAAATCTATCTCATCAGTTGTTTCCTCACAGTTTGCTTATACACTTCTATATCATGATTACCTTTATGTCGATACGAATAATGGTATATAAACTTAAAATTTGTATCTGGACCCAACTCACTCTGTAACAATTGCTTATTTCTTTGTATAGATTTTTTAACTTCATCACCTAATGAAATAATCAATGGATTTTTAACACCAAGTTCTAGTAATTCTTGAATTAAATTGTTGATTTGAACTGATTCATAGTTACTATCTTTTCTTAATTTCTTGCCAACTTCTTGAGAATTACTATTTCGATACCCTCTTGGTTTCCCATCTTCATCATATTTTACTAAATCCGTTAAATAGGCTCCTAAAAAATTATTATCAACACAGATAGCTTTTAACTTGTCATCATTCTTTTGAACCCCTTCAACATGCTCGTGAAAGCTTTGAAAATTCATAACATAACTATCCAAATCATCTTCTGTTCTATCTGCAAAATTTAAAGCAAGAATTACTATATTAGGGTTCAAATTTAAACTATCTAGACTGGACTGGGAATCTATTTCATTTAAAGTATTAACAGCTGAGTCATAATCTCCTAACGACCTATTTTCCCAAACTGCCCAACTAGATACCTTACCTAGTTTTTCTTTATTTGTTAAAAAAGCATCTAACAACAACTTCTTCATTTGAAATACCCCTTTCTAGAAATCAATCCTCTCTCCAAACTCCCTCACTTCATCTGGCTCATCACTAAACACCGTCACATGCCCCATTTTGCAATTGTGTTCACCACAACAAACTCATTTTATTGAACAATATTTCTACGACTAACTTGCTACTAAATTAGCATAAACGCAGCACATATGCCTGAAAAAATATTAGCTGCCGCATGAATAATCCAACTTGGAATAATGGAACCTTGAGCCTTGTTTTCGTTGATATAGCCCATTCCATAAGCAATAGCAAACGTAAACACTGTAACCATCATTGTGGAACCAATATCCAGCACCTTTAAAAACATGAAACCATGTATCAAAGCAAAAAACAAGGACTGGATGGTATTAGCCAAAGGAAAGGTCAGCTTTTGCATCAGACGCTTCAATAAAAATCCTCTGAAGAACAATTCTTCTGGCAAAGCGGTATTAAATAGTCCATAAATGAGAATAGCAGGCAAAACCTTGAAACCACCGCCTCGGAAAATGGTTGTCGCCGTTGATACTCCCTTTAAGCGGAATAAAATAAAGAGAGAAATGAGTGAAAATAATACTGTCATCACTAGCGAAGGCACAAAGACTTGTTTAAAATCATGTTTGCTGACTTTTTTAAAGCCTAGCCAGTCTAGAAAAGGAGAGTGTTTTCTTTCTATAGCAAACCAATAAATAAATGGAATGATAGCAAATAATACTATTTCTAAAAAGCTGCTGATGACTTTTGAAATGAATAGTTCCATGTGTTAACCTCCTGATACCTATCCTACCACCTTAACATCCGCTGTCAAAATGGTCACAGGTCTCTTTCTAATTTATTCATTCACCGCTAATCGTGCGGCTTTCTCTGCATGTATAGCTGTCGTGTCATAGAGGGGGAGGTCGGTGTCTGCTTGTTGGACTAAAAGACCAATCTCTGTACAGCCTAGAATAACAGCTTCTGCGCCAGCATTTTTCAAATCATCAATGATAGCAAGGTAGGTTTGCTTGGAGCTGTCTTTGATGATTCCCAGACAGAGCTCATCATAGATGATTCGGTTGACCTCGGCAATGCCAGCTTGATCTGGAATCAGTACTTCGAGTCCAGCCTCAAGCAGCTTATCCTTGTAAAAATCTTGGGTCATAGTGTACTTGGTACCTAGGAGACCGACTTTTTGAATGCCATTTTCAAGAAGAGCCTCAGCGGTTGCCTGCGCAATGTGCAAAATCGGAATCACGATTTGCTCTTGAATCTGCGGTGCAACCTTGTGCATGGTGTTGGTGCAGATGACAATGAAGTCGGCACCGGCCTGCTCCAGCTTCTGGGCAATTTGGCTCAGCACTTCCGCACTCTTAGCCCAATCTCCGCAGGCCTGATAGCGCTCAATCTCCGCAAAATCAACACTGTAAAGCAGAATCTTAGCCGAATGCAGACCGCCAAGCTCTTTTTTGATTGTCTCGTTGATGAGCTGATAATAAGTCGTTGTGCTCTCCCAGCTCATGCCACCGATAAGACCGATTGTTTTCATGTTTGTTCTCCGATTAGGGTTTTACCATCTCAGTGTGTGAATAAAATAACTATTAATTACAATCTATTCATGCCACAACATTTTTTATATTTTAATCCACTACCACATGGACATTTATCATTACGTTTAATCTTTATCACATGTCTTGGGATTCCAATAATTTCATTGCCAACTTTCCTAAAGCCACCTTTTTCATAATCTTTCTTTTCACGATCATTAATAATCGTTAAACCAATTCCATCCGTTATTAATTTTAATTTACGTAATGTATATACAATTTCTAATATATAAAATATTAACGAAAAGTTACTCAAACACAATTGAGCAAAGTCAACAATAGAACATCTTTCTATTCGTACCTTTCCCTTATACTTATCCTCAAAAATGATTTCTTGCTTATCATAGTTCACCTCTGAACTGTAATGCTGTATTGCATTCCTAATCCTATTTGTCAAACTTGACATAGGCTTGCTAAATGGTTCAGATATGTCAAAATAAGGTTTCTGTGATGATTTGGAATTAATTTTATTAAATTTACTACCAATCTTTTCCAGGTCATTACAATAATTTTTATTATTGCAACATTCAGTGTATGAATTTCTTACAAAAATATTGTTAAGACCTATAACAATATTTATATTATCAAGAATCCATTCATAACTTGAAGCATAAAATTCTTTCATTTCTTTATAGTTACTTGCTGATATACCATAGCGTTCTTGATCTAACCTATCATATTTTCTTATATTATTCAAAGTGACAATGGGTATTAGTGTATGATAAATCTTAGAAAAAGTAATAATATTCTCAAAAGCACTTTTTTCAATTTTATCAAAATTAGGTTCAATATAATTAGTATAACTAAGTATATTATTTCTATGTAATTCCGATAACTGTATCTTCTTCCCTAATTCTGTATACTCAGATAAAACATTCTTTCCAATAACTGAACTTATTCCTGAAATGGTTAATAATAACTGATGTAAAGCCATGGTTGCATCAGTTCTATTATAAACTTTATTAATTGGTGTCAAACCTGTATATTTATCTAATAATTCTTCTAGTTCATGATATAAATATTTATCTTGTCTACCCCAGTATAAATTATATAAACGATAATAATTTTCTAAATCTCCATCTTGTATAAATTCAGCAAATGTTAAAGTACTTTGAAAATCTTTAATATCATTAAAATATTCCTTTTTATCAAATCTTGAAATTTGAGATAAAAATGGTGTTAAACTATCCAAAGCAGATTTCCTTAAACGTAATTTTTGCGTAGGAAAATCTGAAGATATTTCTAAACACCAAATTGGAAATTGAGTAAGTTCATCATAGTCTGGTCTATCATTTTCTAATCGCGTAGCATTTTTTAAATTTAATTTAAATGGTTCAAAATCAACTTGACCACTGATATTTGTTTTACACTCTGGACACACTAGACTAAAAGGCACTGAAAAGTTTCCCATTTGAATTCTTAGGTTTATGCACTTATTACACGTTATACATAAAATAAACTCATTATAAGTCATAAATCCACTCCTTCCCCAAACTCCCTCACTTCATCTGGTTTATCACTAAACACGGTCACATGGCCCATTTTACGGTTGTGCTTGGCTTCTAGTTTACCATAAAGGTGGAGGTGGGCGCTAGGGTGGGCGCGAACATAGGCTTGGGCTTTTTCCATGTGCTGGCCAAGGACGTTGAGCATGATGGCTGGAGCATGGAGATGGATTTGAGGAAGGGGTGCACCGAGCACGCCTAAGATATGAGTGTCAAATTGGGAAAAGTCGCAGGCTTCGATGGAATAGTGCCCTGAGTTGTGAGGGCGCGGGGCGATTTCGTTTACAATGATATCATCGGCTGTCGCAAACATTTCCACGCAGAGAGTGCCTGAGAGATTGAGTTTTTTAGCAATTTGTACTGCCATGGTCTTGGCCTTCTCAGCCAATTGGTCTGAGATACGGGCTGGGACAATGGTTTTTGAGAGGATGTTGTTGCGGTGGATATTTTCCTGAACAGGGAAAACCGTCACGTCCTTGCCATTGCCTGACACGATGACCGAGATTTCAAGGTCAAAGTCTACAAATTCTTCCAAGACACACTCAGCAGCGTTAGCTAATTGGCTAGCGGCAGCTAAATCGTCCTGTGATTTGATGACGACTTGACCATGGCCATCGTAACCGCCTGTAGCCGTTTTCAAGACATAAGTCTTGCCCAAATCCAAATTCTCCAAGTCCAGGCTAGAGGTTACCACCTTGTATGGAGCGACTGTCACACCAGCCTTGTTGTCGAGGAAGTCTTTTTCAAAGATACGGTTTTGCGAAATGCGCAACAAGTCAGTCCCCTGCGGCAGCTGACCGTCCCTGACAACAGCGTCGAGGGCGTCTGCATCGACATTCTCAAACTCATAGGTCAGTACATCACAGCGCGCAGCCAGTTGACGCAAAGCGTCCACATCATCGTAAGGCGCAACAATCATCTCAGACACGCGTGAGGCAGGACAGTCCGCCGTCGGATCCAGCGTCACTACCTTGTGCCCCATGTAAATAGCGGAAATGGCCATCATCTGACCCAGCTGACCGCCGCCGATAATACCAATGGTTTTAGTTGAGCTCATCTGTTGACGCCTCCGCGATTTTTCCTTGTTCCTCTGCAAAATCTGCAAGCAGTTTCGCCAGATCTTGGTCTTCAATGGCCAAGATACGTAGGGCAGTAAGAGCAGCATTAGTGGCTCCCGCTTCCCCAATGGCCATAGTTGCCACAGGCACGCCGCCCGGCATCTGTACAATGGAATAGAGCGAGTCCAAGCCACTGAGAGCGCGTGATTTGACAGGCACACCGATAACGGGCAGCGTTGTTTTGGCTGCTACCATACCCGGCAAGTGCGCTGCCCCGCCAGCACCTGCAATGATGACCTTGATGCCGCGGTCACGTGCTTCTTGAGCATGTTTGAACATGAGGTCTGGTGTGCGGTGGGCTGAGACGACTTTTTTCTCATAAGCCACACCGAACTTATCTAAAACTTCTGCTGTTTTTTGCATGGTGGCCCAGTCGGATTTGGAGCCCATGATAATAGAAATAATTGGTTTCATAATAAGATACAAACGCTGTTAAACGACACCCAGCAAATAAGGAAGTCTGACGACGAGGATAGCCCTCTAGGAAAGACTTATCTTTTTGCCCAGTGTTGTAGGCGTGTTCAGTTCCTTTCGTTTTTTTATGTTATAGCGACTTTTGGTTATTTGCGAAAATCCCGTAGAAAAGAATAAGTAACCTAAACGAAATATTCCTTTTCCTTTGAATAAATGGAATCTTTTACTCAAATATTTTTTAGGGTGGCTGCTTCCACACTGTAATGTTTAACAGTATTATTGACCAGTTTTGTGACACTTCCAGGATTTATCAATAATCGGATTATAATAATGGCAAGAGGAATAAAACTCAAAAAGTCTTTCCAAATTGGTGTTAAAACCTCCTCACTATCACTTTTTAAAAGCCAGTGCCCTGTTGTTTGCAATATCTTTCTCCTGCTCTTGGTTCTTTCAGCAGTGCCAATTATCAATGCCAACAAACTGTGTGTTTTTACTCCAGCCTTTCCTATATAGATATCAGGCTGAGTGCAGCTGCCCTTGCCTAATTCTATCATCATTTTCGGGAAATTAACCCCCGCTTTATAAGCATTAGCAGGTTCAACCATTCTGGGATTGCACTCTATATAATAAAATTGATGATGAACACGTATAAAATCCAAGGTTAGACTTCCATGCCATTTTAAATAACTTCCTAACTTTTCAACATGTTTTTTCGTTATTTCAGATTCTATACTTAATCTAGCAGCAGCTGAACCGCCAGCACCAGATGCAATCTTTATACTTGAATGAACTGCAAGTAATTTCCCTTGATTAAATATTGCTTGAACTTGCCCATATTCTCCATCTATATCTTGCTGAACCATCCATCTCTCATTGTCAATTGACAAGACCTTTACTAGACTTTTCAAATCAGCTTCGCTTGTAATTTTATAAACTGAACGTCCGGCAGTGCCATAGTCTGCCTTTAACCAATAAGGATAAGGAAGTGAAATAGATTCTAGTTTTTCCACACGCTCCCATTTAGGAATCGGCAAATTTAACTGATCTGAAATTTCAGCAAAAGCGATCTTCCCAGCTAACTTTTCAAATTGTTCCTTATCAGCAAGCGCTACTGGCAAACGAGTTGGTAAAAACTTCTTCCCACTTGCCAATAACCAGCCTTCTTCATGTGTTGGCAAAATAGCCACATAATTTTTTTGATGAAGCAGCTGATTAACTTGTTTCAAATAATCTACAGGAAAACGATTCACATCAACTGTCGGAATTCTATGAGTGAGTCGACTGAATCTTGCAATAGAAAACTTATCTAGAGACAAGACATCAACCTTGTAGCCCTCTTTTAGCAATACTGTTAGCGTCTCTCTTGAAGTTAAGCTAGAACCTTCTAAAAATAGCAGTCTATTTTTCATTTTTCAAACACCAAAATTTTATATTCAAGCCTCATGTCTCAATATTTAATGCGCCTGAATTATAAAGCTTTGCTTCCGATGTCATGTCGGTAAAAGAGGCCTGCTGTTTCTTGTTGGGCAAGTTTCTTATAGATTTTGTCCTGCGCAGCTTTGACGCTGTCGGCTGTGGTGACTAGCATGTAGACACGGCCGCCGTTTGACAGCAGCGCTTTGTTATTTTCCGCAAACTTAGCCCCTGCATAGTAGGTGATAATGTCGCTGTCGGTCTTTTCTGGTAAAGCCACGCCTTTTTCGTAGGCCAGCGGATAGCCATCTGAAGCGACCACCACACCGAGGGTCACACCCGCGTCTAGCCAAGTGATGTCAGGCTCCTTACCAGCCAAAATATCCGTGATGTTCTGCGCGAAGTCAGAAGTCAGGCGCGGCAGGATAATCTGAGTCTCAGGATCGCCAAAGCGGGAGTTGAACTCGATGACCTTGGGACCATCAGCTGTCAGGATAAGCCCCGCGTAAAGCACGCCCAGATAAGGACGCCCTTCCCTAATCATGCCTTCAAGCACTGGCTTGACAATACTGTCAACCGACTGGTCAATTACGCTTTGCGGTAGGTGGGGAACTGGTGCATAGGCCCCCATACCGCCTGTATTTGGCCCCTTGTCGCCGTCATAGGCACGCTTGTGATCCTGCGCCGCAGGCATCACGTAGAACTTATCCCCATTGACAAAGGCAAAGAGCGAGAACTCCTCACCGTCCAGAAATTCTTCGATAACCACACGCGCACCAGAATCGCCAAACTTATTGTCCAGCAGCATTTCATGCGCTGCTTCGACCGCTTGCTCCACGGTTTCAGCCACGACCACGCCCTTGCCCAGCGCCAAGCCGTCCGCCTTGACTACGATTGGAGCGCCCTGCTTTTCGATGTAGGCCTTGGCTTCCTCAAAGTCGGTAAATGTGCCATGGGCTGCAGTCGGAACGCCGTATTTGACCATAATTTCCTTAGCAAAATCTTTAGACCACTCCAGCTCCGCCGCTAACTTAGTCGGACCAAAAGCCTTGAGCCCAGCCTGATTAAAATCATCAACGATGCCAGCTGCTAAGGCATCATCAGGACCGATAAAGGCCCAAGCGATATCATTGCTCTTTGCAAAATCAATCAGCTTGGAATGTTCGGAAATTCCAATATTAACCAAATCCAACCCATCAAGGGTCATGCCATCATTGCCGGGCGCCACAAAGACCTGCTCAACCTGCGGAGACTCCAACAACTTCCTCGCAATCGCATGCTCGCGACCGCCAGAACCAACAACCAAAAGTTTCATAGCTAAGATACCTCAATATAAAACAATCACGAGTGCCTGCGCACCCAAACCAACAAACCACGCAAAAACCAGACACTTTTTACGAATTATATAGGATTATTATAACATATTTGTTCGTGATTTTGAAATGACAGGAAAAGAAAAGCACCACAATGTGGTGCAGCGAGAATAATTAAACACTTTTACAACTCTCTGTAATATACAGTAAACCAAGTAATAATTTTATTTCTTGTGTTTTTGTCATTGCTTCGTTCTTTGTAATGACTCTAGGGCCCCCATGCGTTGACAAATTTAAAAATGCTAAAAAGCTTTCGCTTTCATCCTTAGAATTGATAGAAAGAAGTAATGATTTCAATACCCTCTTATCCGCATCATCTAATGTGCTATTATCGATAATATTTTCTCCTTCATTAATAACTTTTCTGTAGTTTTGTAATAAACTTTCTGACTTATCAATCTTTTTGTTATCCAAAACGTCATTTACAACAATTTCAATTAAAGTCCGATAAGCAGCGACTGGAACAAAACTATAATCTTCAGCATTAAAAATTTGATTAATTTCCCCTATAAAACTGATAACATCTGGCTTAAAGTTAATTTTTTTGTTTATTGGCATTACAACTAAATTACTATTAGAAGTTTCTTTAGGAATATCAAAGCTATCTTCTTCTACTCTAAATGTAAAATCAGCCTCATGAATGAGCCCTGTTTTCTTATCGGTTATTTCAATTGAAATTGTATTTTCATTTAAGCGACCAAAATTTATTATGCCTTTATTAAAGTTAATAGTAGGATTATTTTTTGTATCAATATCAAATTTTAGGCCTTTATCCTCTTCACCAAAACTATTTGTAAAGGCGAATAAATCATCAATTTTATAATCTATTCCCTTCTTGAGGATATTTTTACTTTGATTGATTTTTGGCTGTAAGGGTTTCTTCAAAATTATTTTTTGAAAAGTTATTGTACTGTCCGTCTCATTCTTTATTATCCATTCACCCTCTTGATTTTCTTTAAATTCATTAACTTTGTCACCATTGAAACGAATTTCAGTTGATTCTGCTACTAACTCACTCAAATTATCAATTTTATTATTTAAATCATCTATACTGATCCATGATTCAACTGTTCCCAAATCTATTTCTTGTTTATTTTTTGGAATAATATCTAGTCTAATAGACTTATCAAATAAAGTGCATTCTATCTTGTTTGTTTGCTTTTTAAAATTGATAAACGACTTTAATTTAAAATCTTCTTTGATGTACTTTTGAAGATTATCAAGATTCGATGCTTCTTCTTCGGGAATTTGTTTTTGAGTAAATGCATTTAAATCTCTTAATTCATTTTTTAACGAACTACCAATTTTTTGAGTTTCCTCATTTAGCTTTTCAATAAATAGTGCAATCTCATCTGTTAGCTCACTTTGTGCAAATTGGGTTCTGTCTGAGTTAAATTGTATTGAAGGGTCACTAGACTTAACTGAAATATAGCCAATTAATTGTTTTAATACTTCACTATACTTTTTAGTCGTCATCAACTCTGTATTAAACAATGTATAATTGTTAAACAGATTATTATTGATATAAATTAGAGGAGTCAACTCATTAGTATTAGGATTATAAAACAAAGAATTAATGCTACTCTTACCCTTCGCTTTCAAAGAATAAGCAACTAAATCCATATCAACAGAATATTTACTGGAATTAAAGGAAATTTTTTCCGAATATATATCTTGATTTTCTTTACTAAAAATAAGCTCTTGACTATCAGAAGAATATCGTACTCTAAATAATTGTTGTGATCTATTTTGTGTTTCTAATTGAATTCCATAATCAGTTGATTTAGACTCTCCATCTACACTAAAGTTTATGGTAAAGTTTTTATCAGAAGAAATTTTTCCGTCATATACTTTATTATCAATAAAGGAATTTAAAATTTTATTCCGATTTTGTTCCTCACTAAAATACTTATTTAATGTAGATACATTGTAGTCATCAATTTCAATCTGGATTAACGTTCCTACAAAATTATCTGAATTTGAAACCGTAACATCTAACTGCTTATCCGTTATATTATATTCATTAACTAAAGAATCAAAATCTACTGAGAATTCAGATAACTGACCATTTTGAACTGTTTTCCACGATACTTTTTTTCCAAATTTAAAAACAGATAAGAACCCCAACCCCTTCGACCCTTGAGTTAAACGCTGAGTATCTTTTTTGTAAGAAATAACTTTCCCATACTGCTTATCACTGCTTGATATGTGAAATAATTTCTTAATTCCCTCCGTATCCATACCAATACCATAGTCTCGAATGGTAAGTTTTTTCGATTTGGAATCTAATATAATATCAACACTAGGTGAACAAGCATCATATGCATTTTTTATTAACTCATTTAATGCAATAATGTTATTGGGAATTTTTTCTGATAATTCACTCAATATACTACCTGCTACAGTGATGGGTACTTGCTCAAAATTCTTAGGCATCTAAATCTCCTCTTTTTTCCTTAATATTAAAACATATTCCTGATTCATTGACTCTACTGAACAATTCCTTACTTTAGAGACCCGTCTAGGCATTCGTTTCATGGGGATATTACGTGTAATTGATGCTTCTAATTCAAAGCCGACATCTTCAAAATATTCTTGTGTAATATCAGATAGCGGTACAATTTTATTATCAACACGCCTCTCACCCAACGTTAAAACGATTCTTTTATTCTTTTTTAGGACACGCCCCATTTGCTTCATCACTTCGAGATAATCTATTACAAAGTTTTCTACTTTCTTTCGCTTATCTTGAGATATGCTTTCAAGATACTCAGATAAGCAACGTGATTGATAATTTTGTTTATTTCTTTTACCCACTCCGCCTAAGCTATTTGAATCAATACTTGAATAATTATCTATTAGACTTTCATCAAAATTTCCCATATCTTTTCTGTCAATCCAATATATAGGTAACATTGAGTATTGACCGTATGTGACAGTAGTTGAATTATCTCCATAAGGGGGAGAAGTAATAATTAAATCAACCGTATCATTTCCCATTTGCAACAGTATTTTCTCTGATTTTCCAATTTGTAAATTTACTACCTTACTCCTGTTGTATTCTGGCAGATACTCAAAATAGGTATTTATACTTTTTAGAAAATCAGTAATGATATTATTTCTCATAGCTGCAATAGCTCGTTGCTCTTTTATATGTAATTTAAATGTTGAACTTCTTGTATTACTGTATTTTTTTAATATATTAATTAAACATACCCAGTAATACTGCCTCATATACCGATACTTTTCTTTTTGAATTGCGCAACGTATTTTGCTAAATGTCAATATAAAGTCTTTACGATACCATTTTTCTATATTATAAAAATCATGTTTATAAAAGTAAAAATCGTTATCCAGCAGAAGTCTCTCTATTCTTTTATTTGCAGTTTTTGCATACTTCTTATTTACACCTTGTAACTTAACTTTTGTAATCAAATTAGCAAGTGGATTGATATCAATTCCCATAGGAAATAGATCATTCTTTTCCCCTTCTACTAGAGTGGTTCCAGAACCATGAAAAGGATCGAGAATATTTTTTATAGAAGGATCTTCACTTTTAATTAACTTAATCAACTCATACTGCATATCAGGTACCATTGTAGCTGGATATGCACTGATTTTATGAATTCCTGAAGCAGTCACATTTTTAAAGTCCCAATAGTTAAGTCCTTTTGCATTTATTTTTTCAATTAAAGCCATAGTAACCCCTTCTTTTCATCCACATAGCTATTAGTTTAATTATATCATAATTTCATAATACAATATTTTATTCAAATACTTAAAAAAGCAAGCCTCTCAACTCACTTCTTGTATCTTTATTTCTTCAAAACAGCTTCCCAATCATTTGTAAAACCTAAGTGATGTAAATGAATACTAGATTGGTATTTAGTAAACAAGTCTTTTAAACGAGGAATAAAATAATTATTCCATTTATCGCTATCAATGTATAGTTGTTTGATCGCGTATAATTGTGCCATGAGGCGATTTTTAATTTTGATATTTTCAGTCATAAAAGACGGCAGCTGTCTGGGAACTTTCGTGAAACTTCTATAATATAATCTGCCATAATGTGCACAATAGTTTCTGAGGACAACTGCAACTTCAAGGTAGGTACGAACTTGAGCTGTCTTGATATTTAAGTCTTTAGCAATAAGACTTTGAACTGTACTTGGACTGTCGGCATAAAATTTAGAAGTCATACCAAATGAGAAAAATTCAACCAAGACCCAAAGAGGGAATTCGCCATCATACTTGAATTGATGATGTTTGTAAACAGGATCCTTTCTTCGATAGCTCAATTCTTTTTTTAGATTATCCATAAACTCATCGTGTTTATGAAATTTATTAAAGTTCTCCCTATCTTTATAAGCCAAGGCCCCATATTGTGCAGAATGGTGATAGGCTACTTGCGTTCTAAAATACAATTCAATATCTTCAAGATACTCCATTAACAGTAGTCTGAGTTCTGAGTCAAACTGATAGATGCTGTAGATCTTTTCTAGGGATATCTTGCTGCTGTCATATTTTTGAGATTTTTCATCTCTAAAAGGTAGAAAATAAGCAGTTAGCCGATAATAATTGATACGTTTCAGAATAGTGATGGCATATTCCTTGGAAGTTATATCCTCACACCCATGCTCAATTAATTTCGCTACCTGCTCTTCAAAAGTCTTAAATTCTTTGATTTCCATTCAATTATCCATAAAAAAATGTCCGCCTTGTCACATCAGAGAGAGGTGGGCGGTCCTATTAGTCCTATTTTACTAAAGTTAATTAAGATTTGTCAAGAGTGAAATGCGGTACAACAGATATATGAAGCCTCCCAGCTCACTTCTTATAGATTTCCTTCCCTGCCCCACCGCAAAAGACTCCAATCACAATTTCGTCGGCATAAACATTAGCCAAAATACGATAATTGCCCACACGGTATCACCACTCGCCAGAACAGTTAGCTATCAAGCCTTTAACAATCCTATTAAAACAGCCCCGCTTAGACGGAGCTGTTATTTTTTTATTCTTCCTCAGGGTAGGTCATGCCCCATTCTCGGCGCAGCTGGGTCATGATGGTCATGACATCTCGGGTATAATCTAAATACATGGTGTTGTCGATACCTGCGACCGCTTTTTCCATATCACCGACTTCGTAAGCTAGAGCCTTTGCGGTGTCTCCTGCTTCGATTACTTCTTGGTGGCCATCCTCGGTATAGGTAATGACCGCCTTTTGACCGCGCGGATACTCATAAAGTTCGACATAGCCCTTATCATAGGCGATGGTCCCCCGTTTAGGCTGTTTGGCATGAAGGCTGAGAGTAACCGTTGCCATTTGACCTTGGTCATTAGTCAAAAGAATACCGACCTGCTCATCTACACCAGTCGGTGCCAGCTTAACCTGCGATGCTATCTGGTTGGGGCTCGATGCCATAAACCAGCGGACAAAGGACAAAGCATAGACGCCGATATCCAATAAGGCACCGCCGGCTAAATCACGACTAAAGAAACGGTTGGTCATATCATAGTCTTTATAGCTGCCAAAATTCATCTGGATAAGCTTGAGTTCCCCCAATTTTCCCGAATTCACAACCTCTGTTAATTGGCGGTAAATTGGCATGTGGAAAATGGTCATAGCTTCAGCCAAGATGACATGATTTTCCTCGGCCAAACCAATAGCTTCCTCTAACTCTTCAGAATTAAGGGTAATAGATTTTTCGCAGAGCACATGTTTTCCTTTAGCTAGAGCTTTGCGTAAAAAATTGATATGGGTATTGTGGGGCGTTGAGATATAGATAATATCAACATCTGGATCTTCAAACACCTCATCAATCTTATCATAGACTTTCTCAATCCCATATTTTTCAGCAAAGGACACACCCTTTTCATAGGTGCGGTTAGCGACCGAGTAGAGTTTTCTGCCCTGATCCTGCAAAGCCTGAGCTAATTCGTTGGCAATGACACCCGTTCCTAAGGTTGCCCAATTATACTGCTTGGTTACTGTCATGATAATGCCTCCTAATCTTATCTAAGAGTTTATTTATATATTTCATTATAGCAAAGTTCTGCCAAAACCTATCAAGGTAAAGTCAAAAGGGATGAATTCTGCCCAATGCAGATTTCACCCCTTCTCATAAAATGATAGGCCAATTTCAAGAGCACCAGTATAACCAACTGCGTAATCGCTAACTGCTGATTATTTATACCCGACTAAAATTTCCCTTAGATTTCTTCAGGCTGACACTTCTTGATATGTAAGCCCGCTCTTAAAATAACTTACTGCAGTTTTTGTCCATTTACTAACTCATAGTAACGGGCAATAGCTGAATGGTCGTCTGAACCGTAATCATGAGCTTTCAGCACTTGTAAAATTTCCATGGCTTGAGCTGTGAACGGCGTTGAGACATTGTAGGAATGCGAAGCATCCAGAGCGTTTTGTAAATCCTTGATATGCAAATCAATACGGAAGCCTGGCGCAAAGTCACCATCAAAGATTTTTTGTGACTTTTGGTCCATAACAGTTGAGCCAGCAAGACCGCCCCGAATGGCTTCGTAAACCCGTGATGGATCAACACCAGCCTTCTTAGCCAAAGAGTAGGCTTCTGACACCGCCGCAATATTGACTGCAACAATCATTTGGTTAGCCAACTTAGTCAGATTACCAGCACCAACTTCACCGACTAAGGTTACACTGCTAGCCATAGCCTGCAGGACATCCTTATATTGTTCAAAGACTTTTTCGTCGCCGCCAACCATAACAGCAATAGTCCCGTCAATGGCCTTAGGTTCACCGCCAGATACAGGAGCATCTAAGAAGGAAACAGACTGTTCCTTCAATTTATCATGAAACTCTTTACTAGCTACTGGTGAAATAGAACTCATATCAATAACTGCTTGACCGGCACTCAAACCTTCAGCAATCCCATTTTCATCAAACAAGGCTGCTTTGACGTGCGGTGAGTTTGGCAGCATAGTAATCACGATATCGCCCTTCTGAGCGGCATCCTTGCCACTGTCTGCAGCATGACCGCCGGCCGCCACCAAAGCATCAATACCCGCTTGATTAAAATCGAAACCATAGACTTCATGACCAGCTTTTACTAGATTGATAGCCATTGGTTTTCCCATAATACCTAATCCGACAAATCCGATTTTCATCTTTAATTACATCCCTTCTAAATTCTTATTCTACATTGTAACAGACCTTAACAGCAAGATAAATAGTCTATATACTACAATTATAAGGTGTTATCGTCAATTATTTGGTCAATGTACCAAATAAACTGATAAGATTACGACTGGCTGAAGCGACTAAAGTTCTCGTATCAGCCATAGCCTCTTCCAAGCTCATTGGCCGATTAACGACATCAAAGACACCCGCTATACCCTGACGGTAAACGTCATCCAAGTCCAAGGAACGACTACCAACAATAGCCACCGTAGGGACATGATATTTCTGAGCAATGGCAGCAATACCAATAGGAGCCTTCCCATTGATGGACTGGCCGTCCATACGCCCTTCGCCAGTGATAACCAAATCCGCCTGTTTGATGTCTTCTTCAATATGGATCATTTCCAGAATCTTATCAATACCACGCTCTAATTTACCATCCAAGAAGGCCATCAAACCAGCTCCAAGGCCGCCAGCCGCCCCTGCTCCGGGAATATCTTTAATATCCTTTTGCAAACGTCTCTTGATGACCTCAGCGAAATTGGCAAGACCCTCATCTAAAGCAGTAATTAGGTCAGCAGTAGCACCTTTTTGCGGCCCATAAACTGCTGTCGCACCGTTATCACCGCAAAGCGGATTGGTCACATCAGATAGAATATGTAATTCTACCGAGCGACAGCTATCCCTTATAGCAGAAGCATCCAAGTCAGCTATTTTTCCTAAATTTTCAGCTGTCGCTGCTAGTTCTTGTTGGTGGCTATCAAAGAATCTGACACCCAACGCTGATGCCATGCCCAAGCCACCGTCATTAGTCGCTGAACCACCGATGCCGATGTAAATACGTTCTACACCATGCTTCAGAGCATCTTTTATGAGCTGCCCAGTACCGTAGGTGGAAGCTTGCATCACATTTAAAGACTCAGGCGCAATCAAGGTAATACCAGAAGCTGATGCCATCTCCAAGACAGCCGTTTTTCCATCGTCAATAATAGCATAGGAAGCGTTGACAGGGGTACCGAGCGGCCCTTGCACACAAACTGTAACCTTTTCACCGTGATTAACATCAAGAATAGCATCAACCGTTCCTTCACCGCCGTCTGCAATCGCAAAAATTTTGGTCTCATAATCAGGATATAGGCTGCGGATACCTTCAGAAATATAGGTTCCAACCTCTTTAGAACTGGCACTGCCCTTAAAAGAGTCCGATGCAATGACAATCCTTTTCCCCATACAGATACCTCCTGCTAATATTATTATTCAGATGGAAGAAAACCACCTTTGCGCATTTCTTCTTTCATTTTTTCTAGGACAGGGCCTACTGTTGCTTCTGTCGGCAAGATTGATTTACCAACGTCCATTCCCATCAGATTGGCCATATCCTTAGTAGCAGCTGGGAAACTTGCCGCATCCTGAGACAGACGAATTGGATTTAGTTTAAACTGAGCTTCCAGAGATTTATCGAAATCACCAGCAACATAGTAATCATAGATGCTGCTGACCAATCGAGTGTACATATTCGCCGTCGAGCAAACACTGCCGACAGCTCCTACGCAGAGCCCCGGAAATACAACGGTATCCTTACCCGTTAGCACTCGGAAATTGACATCCTGAGTCTGGCGGACCAATTCACTGCAAAATGTGATATCTCCGCTTGACTCCTTGATACCGATGATATTGGGCACATCGTGAGCTAAACGGACAATAATATCCAACGGAACAGAATAGCCAGAGCGACCGGGATTATTGTAAATCAACACGGCCGTATCCGAAATACTGTCCGCAATAGCCTTAAAATGATGGTATAAAGCCTCTGGTGTCGGCTTAATAAACATCGGGTTCAAAATGGATACAGCAGCAATGTCTCTTTTGGCAGCTTCCTGCGCAAGCTCAATACATTTGCGGGTACGAATAGTCCCTATGCCAAAATAAATAGGAACACGACCAGCAGCTTCTTCCAACATCACATCGAGGGCACGAAACATTTCATCCGGTTCAAACATGTAAAACTCTGAATTGCTGCCAAAGGCTAAAATGCCGTGTACCCCATTGTCAATGACATGATTAACAATCTTTCTTAATCTGACATCATCAATATTTTCATTATCGTCTACCGGTGTAATAATCGGAACGATAATACCTTTTACATCGTCTTTATTAAACACTGAGATTGTCTCCTATCTTACTAAACTTGGCTTTTTATTGTCAAATGTCCAATCCGGAATCAAATATTGCATAGCCAGAGCATCATTACGCGCGCCTAGGTTATTATCAAGATAGAGCTGATGGGCTTTTTTGATAGCCTCTAAGTCTGGTTTGATGCCTAAACCGACAGAATCTTTGGCAATATGAATGACACCATCTCTGATAATATAAGGATTTTCGGTCAGAGCCTGACCATCCTGCCAGATATAATGCGTGTCACAAGCATTGATGTCACCCGGTGCTGCAGCAGCCGCATGGGCTACCATGGCCAAGGAAATATCGAAGTGGTTATTGGAGTGAACGCCCCAAGTCATACCAAAGTCATGGCACATCTGAGCGACACGGACAGAGCCCTGCATGGTCCAGAAATGCGGATCAGCAAGCGGAATCGTTACAGAATGCAAAGCAACAGAATGCTGCATTTGCCGCCAGTCTGTCGCAACCATATTAGTTGCCGTCGGAATTCCAGTAGCTTTGACAAATTCGGCCATGACTTCACGGCCACTAAAACCATCTTCTGCCCCACAAGGGTCTTCGATATAAGCAGCAATGCCCTTTAAATCTTTACCGATTTCAATGGCCTCTTTCAAGGACCAAGCACCGTTTGGATCAAGAGTGATACGGGCATTTGGAAATTCTTTTTTCAAAGCTTTAATAGCCTTAGCTTCTTCCTTGCCCTCCAGAACTCCGCCTTTAAGTTTAAAATCCTTAAAGCCATAGCGCTTGTAGGCAGCCTTGGCTAAATCAACAATAGCTTCCGGTGTCATAGCTTCCTTGCGACGCAGGCGACCCCAGTCATCGGAATCGTCATCTCCTTGTAGATAAGGAAGATCGGTTTTATTAGGATCAGCAACATAGAAGAGATAACCCAAGAAAGGCACATCTTCACGAACTTGTCCATCTCCTAAAAGAGCAGCCACTGGTACTTGAAGATGCTGACCCAAAAGGTCAAGCAAAGGCGTTTCTACTGCTGTTTGAACGTGAACAGTTGTCCGGAGATCAAACGTTTGGAGGCCTCGGCCGCCTGAGTCAAGCTGGCCAAATTGCTGACCAATTTCTTTGACAATATTTTTGTACTCTCCGATGCTGCGTCCGACAACCAAGTCTTTAGCCTTTTCTAAAGTATCTGTAATTTTCTGGCCGCCCGGAACTTCGCCGACACCCAGATTACCTGAGCTATCTTCCAGAATCACCACATTGCGCGTGAAGTAGGGCCCGTGAGCTCCGCTCAGGTTTAATAGCATGGAATCATATCCAGCAACCGGATAAACATCCATTTTAACAACTGTAGGCACTGACATATTTTATCCTCCGAAATCATTTTTTATAAATTACTTCTTATTGAAACAGCTGAGCATCTACTTGTAAATCCGGCAAAACATCCTGATTGAGGGTCAATCCTAGGCCTAGACGTGTCGGCACTTTCATCTTGCCATCTACCAATTCTACCTTTTCTTCAAAGAGTCCCACTGTTTCAAACCATTCAAAATGTTCCACCCAAGCATCACCGCTATAGCAGGCTGTCAGCGGTAAATGAAGTTCCATACTGTAGTGCGGTGCCAACACTAAATGATTTTCTTCTGCCCGCTGAAGTACCTTTTGAAACTGTGTGATACCGCCGATACGCGGTGCGTCTAATTGACAGACATCAAAAGCCCGTTTATCAAAGAAAGGAAGGCCTTCTTCGTAACTGGTCAGCATTTCCCCTGTTGCAATCGGTGTCCCCAGAGCTTGTGATAGACGCAGGTGCCCTTCAACATCATGGCAGGTCACAGGTTCTTCAAACCAAACCAGATTGTAGTCATCAAAATACTTACCAGCCTTAAGGGCCGTTGAGACATCCCACTGCTGATTAGCATCAATCATAATAGGGACATCATCACCCAGCGCTTTCCTCAAAGCAGCGACACGTTTGACATCCTCCTTGTAGTCGGGCTGACCGACCTTGATCTTTACACCGCCGACACCTTGTTCCAATACCGTATTGGCATGGGCAATCACTTCGTCAATCGTGTCCTGCAGAAAGCCGCCTGTTGTATTGTAGCAAGGAACGTATTCCTTGTGCTGACCCAAGAGTTTACTCAAAGGGAGACCGGCACGCTTAGCCTTAATATCCCACAGGGCAATATCAAAAGGCGTGATTCCTTGAACAGCAACACCGGTATTGCCGATGGAAATACTGGACCACAGCAATTTATTCCACAGACGACTAATGTCATTAGGATCCTGTCCCAGCAGCAAGGGTGCATATTCTTTTGACAGAGCATACTGAGCCGGGCCGCCGTTTCGTTTGCAGTAGGTGTAGCCCATTCCCGTGTAGCCGCCTTCCGTCTCAATCAGAGCCGCTGTAATCATGACTTCTTTTAGGGGTGTCTGCTTACCTTGGATAACCTTGGCATCACTGACAGGCTTTTTGAGCGGAACGCGTATCAACTTTACTTCAACTTTTGTAATCTTATCTATCATACAATCGAACCTCCATATAATCAGTGACAGAAGACCGGCCGATTAGGATCAAACTGCCAACCTTTTTCTAAATACTGCATAGCAATCGTATCATCACGATCTTTAAATGCCATTTGATGGTAAAGTTCATTTTGCTTCCCTAATTTATCCAAATCGATATCAACACCTAAACCGGGTTTAGTTGGAAGTTTGATTTTACCATCAGCAAAACTTAGCGGTTCTTTAAGCAAGGACTCACCGTCCTGCCAGATCCAGTGGGTATCGACCGGAGCAATCTTGCCTGGAGCTGCAGCCGCAACCTGTACAAAGGTCGCAAGTGTAATGTCAAAATGATTATTGGAATGCGAGCCCCAAGTTAGACCCCACTCATTCAAAAGATAGGCCATACGAACACTGCCATTTAGAGTCCAAAAATGCGGGTCGGCTAAAACAATATTGACGCTGCGCAGAGCCGCAGCATGGTGAAATTGCCGCCAGTTGGTCGCAATCATATTGGTCGCCACAGGAATTCCCGTGGCATCGCGGTATTCTGCCATGATTTCCCGACTGGAGAAGCCCTGTTCCGGACCGCACGGATCCTCAATATAGGTCAGCACATTTTTACGCTTTTGTGTCAAAGCCACTGCTTCTTCCAGTGTCCAAGCGCCATTAGGATCAATATTAATGCGGGCATCTGGAAAGGCTGCCTTCAAAGCGTCAACCGCCTTCATTTCTTCTTCACCGGCTAAAACACCGCCCTTTAGTTTAAAATTATTAAAACCATACTTATCTTTGAGCACGCGCGCCTGTTTAACAATAGCCTCGGGCGTCATCATTTCGGTTCGGCGCAGTGATTCCCAGCTGTCGCTGCCATCGCTTTTTTCATAAGGCAGATCAATCTTGGAAGAATCTGCTGAATAAAAGAGATAACCCAAGAATTCAACCTCATCACGTTGAATACCGCCTTCACCCAAAAGAGCAGCAATCGGCAGCTCTAGGAACTTACCTAGTAGATCCAGCATAGCGCATTCAACAGCTGCTTCAGACTGAACAACAAATTTTAAATTGGAAATATTTAACTGCTGCAGACCCTCACCAGTATCTTGGGCCGCTCTCTCACGGCTCCTGCGAATATTGGTCAGAACCTTGCGGTATTCACTGACCCGTTCACCAAGAACAAAGGGCTTATAGCTCTCAATCTGCTTGGTAATATGCTCTCCGCCGTGTATTTCTCCGATACCAAGATTACCGCTATCGTCTTTTAAAACAACAATATTTCTTGTAAAGTAAGGAGCGTGACAGCCACTTAACGTTAGCAAGGGGCTGTCATGACCGGCAACAGGATAAACAGCCATTTCAATGACTTTTGGTGCTTTCCCCATATTTTTCTCCTTTATTTAAGATACGGCAGAGGATTGTTATCTAAGTGCTATGCACTTGATAACAAACGCCAATCACCATCGTGAATTGGCTACCTCTCCCGCTAACTTCGTTTGGTTAGTAAGATCGACTAACCAAACGAACTGTCGCAAAGGGTGCTAAGAAAGCGAGAAGAAAATAGGAGGCTGACGCCATGCGCTTTGCGCATAAGGCAGGCTATCTTTTTCTCGACACTCCTTCAAATGTGATAATTGGCCTTAAACAATACCAAACGAGGCGATAATAGCAATGAAAACTGAATTCAGCAGAGGGAAAGCAGCTCCCAGCCAGAATTCGTGATAGTAACCTTCTTTGTGAGTCAAATGGGTATAATTGAGACGATTAATAACCGAACCATTGTGTGGCAGAGAATCCAGACCGTAACAAGAGATATTAACCATACGGTGCAAAACATCTGCACTGATACCTTGTTTTAAGAAACGCGGTGCAAAAACATTAAGCGAAATAGCTTCACCGCCTGATGCCGAACCTGTAATACCAGCAATTAAGTTTGTCGCAATTGCTAATTGAATCAGCGGCGGACCTGGAATTTTGTCCAAGTTATTAACCAGATAATCAAAACCTGGTGCCACAGCAACAATACCGCCAAAACCAACAACTGAAGCAACATTCATGATAGACTTCATCGTGGAATTGACACCGTCAGCCATGGTATTTTTAAAGTTAGCAAACTTATTATAGTAGAGAGCAAAGCAGGCGAGGCAGCCCAGAGTCAAAGAAAGATAAGGAGCCACATTAAAACCATTCATAGCAACAATCAAAACAATAGATGGCACAAGTGCCTTGATAAAATCTAAAGTCGTTGTCTTTTTATCCATGGCTTTCAAAGCTAAAATTTGCGAAGCTTCTTCCATTTTGTGCCCAGTCTTTTCGAAACCTTCTCCGCGCTTTTCATTGCGTTTGAGCATCCACCAGATATACCAAGCCCCAAAGATGATGGATACGCCGGCAGCGATAATACCAAGTATGGGTGCCGCCGTTGGTTTGGTTCCTAAAGTTTTCATCGGAATCAAATTTTGAATGGCAGGCGAACCTGGTAGGATAGCTGTCCACATAGATCCACCATAAACCGCAACAGCAATGATGAAATGCCAAGGAATATCCAACTCTTTAAAAATACGGAAACATATAGGAGCAATGGTAAAGATAACAACGAAACCACTAACACCACCAAATGAGAGAATAGCCGTAATGAGAGAAAGACCCATTAAAACCCAAAACTTAGCATTTTTATTGCCCATCTTTAAAGACCACTCTGCAATCTTATTAGCAATATCTTGGGCTGCTCCACAGTCTCCGAGCATCGAACCAAGAATCGTTGCTGGTAAGAAAATCAAAAAATTGTCTTTTGCGAAATCAGCAAAAGCTGAGGCGTAGTCAGTCGTTAAACTCTTTGTCACTGGTAAGCCTGACAAGAGAATAACGATAAGAGAGGCAACCGGTCCTAAAATCAGAATAGGAAACTGCTTATAAGATCCCCAGATCAAAAAGGTCAAGGCAGCCAGAACACCTAACAAGCTAATTAGTCCACTGTCCATAATCGTACTCCTTTAGTATTGAAATTTAACATTGAGAAAGCAATTAACCAAGATAAAACACTTTATAGTGACATCCCTGCATTAGCATTCTCAATTACCGATGTCTGAGAATTGACAGGCTATCATAAATAACAACTCTATCCTCAGTTCCGATGGCTTCATGGTACCACATCCCTCTTTCTATGTTCAACGTTTCACAAACTATAGTTTACTAGAAAGTTTCCCCTTATTCTTTGGTATACATAACAAATTATTTTCTCAACAGCTAATCCTATTTAGAATTTCAAAAACTTAATGCTTTGGCGATAGCAATTGGAATGAAAGGAATAATCCGCATTGTTTAAGCAATAGAAAGGCATGAGAGCCTAAAGATTATTCTCTTTTTGACACTTTTATCCAAAAAACTGCGACCGACTAACCATCGTTCTTTTTTATTACAAAAACTAATACCAAAAGTAGTATAATAACTCTAGCACCTGTGTAAGGATAAGGGGAGGAAAAACTTATGATTGAGGCTAGTGTCGTCCAGGATATCCTGACTCGTATGAAAAAAATTATCAATCAGGAACTGAACTTCTTTTCGACCGAGGGAGTCATTATTGCCAGCACCGATCCTAACCGTATCGGTCAAGTCAATCATGAAGGGGCGCAGTTTGCTCTTGATAAAAATCAGCCTATCGTCATTGAATTCGATAACCAATACGAGGGAGCTAAACAAGGGATCAACCTACCTGTTGATATTGATAACCAAATCGTTGGCGTTATCGGTATCACTGGCAAAAAAGAAGAGGTCGCTCAATATGGAGAAATTATTAAAGAGATGACCAAAGTTTTAATCCTAAATAACGCCGCTAGGGAGCTTGTTTATAATCGGCGCAATGTCCACCGAAACATTATTGATTATATTCAAAATGATGATCAGAGCGATGCTTTTTCAGTTGAAATGCTTTATGGTATCAATCTGTCGTCTAAAAAATATACAGCTATTGTTGGTTTGCCAAGCGATGACCGTCTCACGGAACAATATTTTGAGGATATTTCTAATGTTTATCTGGATTTGGAGCTTCTCTTGGGAGATGAAGATGCCATCTTTGAAGTTAGGGGAAATATGATTCTGGTTCTCTTACAGCTCAAACAGCCTTCAGCTGCTTCTAAAATTATTAAAAAGATAGATGACGTTATCAAAAAGAAATATAACACCACCTTATTGTTCGGTGTTGGAATGTCTGGGCAAGGAAAAAATGAATTAAATCGGAGTATCAGCCAAGCCAAAACAGCTCTTGGCTGGAATAAGACGTTTTATCAAAAACGAGAACTTTTATTTAGCGATATGGAATATGGACTGGTTCTGCACAGTATTGCCGATACTAATAAAAAGTATTTTTTAGATAAGATTTTTACCCATCTCTCTCAAAAAGACATTGAAGACATGATACCGCTTTTAGATACCTACGAAACTTGTAACGGCAGTATTAAAAAATGCGCCGAAAAACTATTTATCCACAAAAACACAGTCCAGTATAAACTCAATAAAATTACCGAGAAAACGGGCCATGATCCAAGAAAGCTTTCAGATTTTTTCATTCTAAAGTTAGCTTCTATTCTTTACAAAATGCAAAAATAAACAGGCTCATCTAAACAGGCGAAAGTCTGCATGCCAAATTCTATAGCATTAAGTCGGAGGTACTCATTATGCATAATGCCTTATTACTACAACCTAAATTAGGAATCGGGACCTGGTTCTTAGGAGAAAAAGCATCTGCCGAACAAGAAGAACTGGCTGCCCTGCAGTATGCTTTGGATAGAGGGGTAACCATTATTGATACAGCAGAAATGTACGGTAATGGTAAAGCCGAGAGGTTGATCGGTAAGGCCATTCAGCCTTTCAATCGCGATAAGCTCTACCTTATTTCCAAAGTTCTTCCTTCAAATGCTAATAAAAAGCGTATGGAGTCCAGCCTCGATGCTTCACTTAAAGCCTTACAATCAGATTATTTAGACCTTTACCTCTACCACTGGCGTGGCGGAACCCCACTTTCCGAAACGGTGTCTGAGTTAGAACGTTTAAAAAGCAAGGGAAAAATCAAAGCTTGGGGGGTCTCTAATTTCGACCTAGAAGATATGGAAGAACTCTTAGCCTTGCCAACAGGCAGTCATTGCCAAGCTAACGAAGTTTTATATCACCTAGGCTCCCGTGGTATCGAATACTGTTTGAAACCCTTTCAGGACCAGCATCATATTCCTACGATTGCCTACTGTCCTTTAGCTCAAGCAGGATCCTTGCAAAGAAAGCTACTCCACAATAAGAGTCTCTCTGATATTGCCCAAGCATTACATATCAATATTTACCAACTTTTACTGGCTTTCACTCTGGCTCAGTCCAATATGATCTCAATTCCCCGAACAGGACAAGTGACACACATGAAGGAACTCATCGCTGCCCAAGACGTCAAGCTCACCCCTGACATTATGGAACAGCTTAACAAACTGTTTCCGGCACCCCAGCACCGAGTTCCTTTGGACATTGAGTAAAACCTGTCTTTAGACCTGTATACAAAAAAGCACCTAGCTATGAATGCCGTTAGGTGCTTTCTTATCTTAAATCACTAATTAGTTGTTGAATGACACGTGGACATGGTCCATGTGATTAGCTGTTGCATCACCACGGTCTGGCATGTCATTCCAAGTGTAAGCCGGACCATAGATATTATCGGTTGGAGCATAGAATTTTTGCTGATAAATCACGTAAGAGATATTATTTGCTTCCATGTTTGAAGTGGCATAATTAGCAACTTCTTGACCGAGTTGAGTATCATCATAAGTCATGACATCAACAGCATTACCAGTTCCGTGATCGCCTGAGTCACCTGGACGAACACCGCCGATATCAGTGGTTCCATAACGGTTAGCAACATCATTAGCGAAATTGGCTGCTGATGGTTGAAGACCTGTTGTATCAACAGAAGCATTTTGCGGAGCGGCTTGCTCAGTCGCTGTTGGCTGCTCTGCCTCTGGAGCTACTGGTGCCTGTTGGTCAGCAGGAGCTTCTGCTTGAGCTTGGCTTTCAGAAACTGGTACTGAAGCTTCTGACAAATTGTCTTCTGATGAAGCGGCGGGCATTTCTGAGCTGGCTGCTTGCTCGCTAGCTGGCTCTTGGGCTTGCGGAGCTGTTTGATCGGCCTGAACTTGTTCAGCCACTGGCTGCGCCGCATCAGTTGCTTGATTGTCTGGATTAACAGTTTCTGCTTGAGCTTGGTTCGCTGTTTCCGATGAAACTGGTGCTTGACTAGCTACTTCTGAAGTTTGAGCTTGCTCAGATGCAGGTGCCTCCGGAGCAGGCATAGCTTGGCTAGTATCAGCAGCTGGTGCTTCACTCGAAGCTGGTGTTTCAATAGCATCCAAAGAAGTTGTATTGTCACCAACGGTCACCTGATTATTGGATAAATCAACAGAAGCTTGTGGAGCTGTTTGATCGGCAGCCTGAATAGTCACACCTGTCGCACTGTGGTTAGCATCATAAGTGGCCGTAATGACAGTGCCTGGAAAAATCACATTGACATCCGCAATGGCATTGACCTTAGCCAAGACATTAACATCAATTCCCATAGCTTCGGCAATCGTGCTGAGCGTATCACCTGGCTTAACAGTATAGGTTGTTGTGTCACCTTGGTTAGCCAAGTCAGCTTTAACTTCTTCGACAGAACGGGGCGTCCAGTTTTGATTGGCATTGACATCTTCAGCCTGAACTTTAGTGGCTGCAAAGATAGACAAAGCAAGTGTTGAGGCTAGTAGCATTTTTTTATTGAATTTCATGTTATAGTCCCTTTCTTCCTACCCAGTCAAATAACTGAGTTTTATTGGATGAGGCCCGCCACCAAAGAAGCGAACACGCCTAATCATTTTTAGTACGCTATCTATCCTAACATAGATTTTTTAAAAATCCACTTCAACTGCTTGCCTTAACAAAAGTATATTATAGCTGTAACATTTGACTTATTTGTCACATATCACTAACTAGTATTAGATTAGGTTGAACTCACGAGATATCCTCTCAATGCTTATTGTACCTGTAATGCTCAAATACCTGCTCAATTTTCGGCATTAGGCCATGTAACCAAATGACATTGAAGTAAATAAGAGGCACCACTGCCACGAGATAGAGAAAGAAAATCCAGAGGCTTGTCACTGCCTGTCCATAATGAAAAAGCATGGGAATCACCAAGGGTAATTCCAGAATAGCGGTAACAACACCCGGAACATAGCCCTTAAACCAAAAGCAACTGAAATAGTGAAAAAGGAAGTGCAATTTGTAACCTGCTAGAACAGCCAGATAAAAGAGGAAATTCCCACTGACTTGACAAGACAATAGAGAGCAATCAACACCAAGAGAAGAGCAGTAAGTCACTGTATGAAAAAGTACGCTCACCATGGCAGTAACGGATATTGAACCCTATTCCGTTAAAGTTTTAACGATAGCCGTTGCTGCTTTAGCAACTGACGGATATCTATGCAAAGACAAACCATCACTTCACGGACCCGTAACAATGATGGCTATTTATCCCAAGATGAACGATGGTCGAAAGCCTAGATCAATGTCTAAAATGACGAACTCCTGTGAAAACCATGGCAATTCCGTATTTATCCGCCGCTTCAATGACTTCTTGGTCACGCACTGAACCACCTGGCTGGATAATCGCCTTGATGCCTGCAGCTGCAATTTCTTCAACATTATCAGCAAAGGGGAAGAAAGCATCACTGGCAAGAACTGCCCCATCAAGACGGTCCGCTGCGTGTTCCAGAGCAATCTTAACTGCTCCAACTCGGTTAGTCTGACCCGGACCAAGGCCGAGTGTCATGTGGTCGTTGGCCACTAAAATCCCATTTGACTTAACGTATTTGATGGCTTTCCAAGCGAATTCAAGCGCTGTTTGCTCCTGGTCATCAGGCTGACGCTTGGTAACAACCTTCCAGTCAACTGGATTTTCCTTGACCACATCTTGGTTTTGTACCAACATACCGCCGACAACACCGGTATACTCTGCTTCTACTTCGCTGGCTTCTTGAGCGTCAAAAGGCAATACCAAAATGCGTAGGTTTTTCTTTTTAGTCGTAAGAATTTCAAGCGCTTCATCTGAATAAGACGGTGCAATGATGATTTCTAAGAAGATGCTGTGCATTTTTTCAGCGGTAGCCGCATCTACCTCACGGTTGAGCACAACAATACCACCGAAAATAGAAACGGGGTCAGCCGCATAAGCATTGTCCCAAGCGCCTTCAATCGTGTCAGCCTGACCGATACCGCAAGGGTTCATGTGTTTGAGAGCAACGACAGTCGGACGATCCGTAAAATCACGAATAATACGGATGGCTGCATCAGCGTCACGAATATTATTGAAAGAAAGCTCTTTACCATTAAGCTGTTTGGCTGAAGCAATGGAATACTCGGTCGGAATCGCAGACTGATAGAAATCCGCATCCTGCTGTGGATTCTCACCGTAGCGCATAGGCTGTTTGAGGTCGTAGGTAATGGTCAGCTTTTCAGGCTTGGTTTCACCCACTTGCACTGTGAAATAATCGGCAATCAGTGCATCATAAGCTGCTGTATGACGATAAACCTTGGCTGCTAAGCGTTGACGTGTTTCATAAGTTGTCTCCCCAGCTTCTTTAAGCTCATTGAGAACCACTGCATAATCCCTAGGATCCACGACAACCGTGACACTAGCATGATTTTTCGCAGCCGAACGGAGCATAGACGGACCACCGATGTCAATATTTTCTACAGCATCGGCATAAGTAACATCTGGTTTGAGGATGGTCTCCTTGAAAGGATAAAGATTGACCACCACGAGATCGATGAGCTCAATATTATTGTCTCTTGCAGCCTGCAAATGGCTATCCAAGTCACGGCGAGCCAAAAGACCTCCATGGATCTTAGGATGGAGTGTCTTAACACGGCCATCCATCATCTCAGGAAAACCTGTCACATCGTCAATGGCGATCGTGTCAAGCCCCGCCTCATCAAGGACCGTTTTGGTGCCACCAGTTGAAATAATATCCCAACCGAGTTTTTTAAGTTCTTGGGCAAACTCTACGATGCCCGCTTTATCTGAGACACTAATAAGTGCGCGTTTAGTCATGATTTTTCCTTTCGTTGATACTTTTTAGCATCGTATCCATGTTGCTTATTTTTTTATTTCTATTCTATTAGTATTTTCTGATTTTGGGTGCTTGGTAGGTTTTTATAAATTCTTCTATCTCTACTAAATTATCAGAGAAGAGAATTTTATCGCGGTCTATCTGACTGAGAAATCCTTCCCTTACCATATCGTCATATTGGTCTTGTAAGCGATCAAAATACCCAGCTACATTATATAAAATACAAGGGGCATCATTTTGACCAATCCGAGACCAAGATATGACTTCCGTAATTTCTTCTAGAGTTCCCGGACCTCCCGGGAGAGCAATAAACACCTCTCCAAGTTCAACCATTTTTGCCTTACGACTAAGCATATCATCAACTACGATTAGCTCATTTATATCGGAATGTGCGATTTCTCTATCCTTTAAAAAACTTGGGATAACTCCTATAGCATAACCTCCATTCGCTAGAACAGTATCCGCTATAAGCCCCATAAGGCCGATTTTGCCGCCACCATAAACTAAGTCATGACCATTATGAGCCAGCCATTGTCCAAGTTCTCTGGCTTTAGTTTGGTAAATATCCTTATGGCCCAAGCTAGCTCCACAATAAACCGTTACTTTCATGGTGCAAATCTCTTTTCCAATTTATTTTTATGGGTTTCCATAATATCCTCTAAGGAAATTTGATATTTGTCCGCCAAGATAAAAATATTATCCAACACATCTCCCAACTCTTCCTTGATATCAGCAAGATTTTCAGCATCACCTTGAACGAGCTCATCAGGCCTATCCCGACCGATCTCTCTTTTTCTAACAGCCTGTGCTAACTCACCAACTTCTTCTGTCAAAAAGTTACAGCGGATAAAAACATTATACTGATACCAATGGCGCTTTTTATAAAAAGTACTGACCCACTTTTGATAATCTTTTAGATCCATTATTTTTCCTCAACTTCAAGTTCTCTCAGCACCTCTGGATACAACTGATACTCAGCCTCATGGATCCGAGCTTCAAAGGTTTCAATGGTGTCATCAGCTAGGCGTGGCACGCGCACTTGTTTGATAACTTTGCCCGTATCAACTCCACTGTCCACCCAGTGTACCGTTACACCGCTCTCAGAAACACCAGCTTTCCAAGCATCCTCAATACCATGGGCACCAGGAAATTCCGGCAGGTAGGCGGGATGAATGTTAATAATGCGACCTTCATAGGAAGTCAACAGAGTTTCACCGACAATTTTCATGTAACCAGCGAGAACAATTAGATCTATCTGATGTTGCTCCAAGAGTTCCAAGATAGAGGTTTCATAGTCAGCCTTATTGTTGAATTCCTTAAGTTCAAAGGCATAGGACAAAACATCTAGGTTCTGTGCCCGCTCAAGCACATAGGCATCTCGATGGTCTGAAAAGAGAAACTCAACGGGGAATTGCTCAGCAATAACTTGGAAATTGGAGCCATTACCAGAAGCAAAGACTGCGATCTTTTTTCCCATTACTTGATCACCACACTAGCGTCAGTTTTTTCCACAATGCGACCCAACTCATAGGCAGCCTCATCTAGCAGTTCCTTGACGCGGCCGACATTTTCAGGACTAACAGCCAGCATCAGGCCAATACCCATATTGAAAATTTCAAACATTTCTTGGTGTTTGATATCGCCGTATTTTTCAAGAGCCTTGAAAATTGGTAGAACAGGTACCTTATCTTCTTCGATTTCAGCTGCCAAATGGTCACCAAACATACGGGGAACGTTCTCGATAAAGCCACCGCCTGTGATATGGGCAATCCCATTGACTAAGCCTTCCTTAACCAGAGGCAGTACTGACTTAACATAAATCCGTGTTGGCTCAAGCAGGACTTCCTTAAGTTTTTTGCCGTCTAATTCCGGCAATTCTTCCTCACCGGTATAGTTCGCAAAGACATGGCGCACCAAGGAATAGCCGTTAGAATGGATACCGCTTGAGGCCAAGCCAATCAGAATATCACCAGCCTTGACCTTTGACCCATCAATGATTTGGGATTTTTCAGCGATTCCGACTGCAAAGCCCGCTAAATCGTAGTCATCTTGGCCATACATACCAGGCATTTCAGCCGTTTCCCCGCCGATAAGAGCCGCACCAGCCTGCACACAGCCTTCAGCGACACCAGCAACAACCTGTTCCAACTTGGCAGGCTCATTTTTGCCAGTAGCCACATAGTCTAGAAAATAGAGAGGCTCAGCACCTGCAGCAATGATGTCATTGACACACATGGCAACACAGTCTTGACCAATGGTATCGTGCTTATCATATTTGATAGCCAGCATGAGCTTGGTTCCGACACCATCTGTTCCCGATATGAGAACAGGCTCTTTAACACCAGTCGTCGTCAAATCAAACATACCACCGAAGCCCCCAAGAGCTCCCATGACACCCAGACGCTCTGTGCGTGCGACATGTTTTTTGATACGCTCGACCACTTCATAACCAGCCTCAACATCAACACCTGATTGAGCGTAAGCATTCTTTGTCATAATCTAAAATACCAAGAACGTTGAAAAAGTTCACCAGACTTTTTTAATCAGGCAATAGAGAAAGCTGGGCTTTCCCACTAGCAACTAATACAACGTTCAATTCCTTTCATTTTGTCGTTTTGAAAATAACAGAATAACTGTTTATTTTCTTCAATAAAAACTCGTTTTCTCTTTCAGGCTTTCCAAATAGCGTTCTTCATAGTCATACAGCGGCGTTGGATAATTGCCATCAAAATAAGCGACACAGAGACCACCATTTGGCGCATCTGTCTTCAACCCAACCGATTCAATCAAGCCTTCCTTAGACAAGTAAGTTAAACTATCTGCACCGATGATTTGACGGACTTCCTCAACACTATGATTAGCTGAGATAAGCTCCTTGCGATCTTGAATATCGATACCATAAAAACATGGATAAGCCAAAGGCGGGCTGGCAATAGCCACATGTACTTCTGCTGCCCCTGCTTCACGAAGGAGCTGTACAATCCGACGGCTGGTTGTTCCACGAACAATGGAATCATCGATCATAACCACACGCTTTCCTTTAACCACACCAGATACAGCAGAGAGCTTCATGCGTACCCCTTGCTCACGTAATTCCTGAGTCGGCTGGATAAAGGTTCTTTGCGTATACTGATTTTTGATCAGCCCCATTTCATTTGGTAAACCAGATTCTTCTGAAAAACCCATAGCTGCAGATAAGGAAGAATTAGGGACACCAACGACAATATCTGCCTGCTGATGAAACTCTTGAGCCAGACGCTTACCCATGTGCTTACGAGCCGTGTGGACATTGACCCCTGCAATAGTGGAATCAGGACGGGCAAAATAGATATACTCCATAGAGCAAATAGCTAACTGCGTTTTGGTCGTATAATGATCATACTGAATACCATCTTTATCAATGATGACTATTTCCCCAGGATTAACATCTCGAACCCACTGAGCACCGACAACCTCAAAGGCACAGGTTTCACTAGATACCACCCAAGCGCCATTCTTCATACGACCAACAGACAAAGGACGAAAACCATTAGGATCCAGAGCGGCAATCAGTTTATCCTCAGCCATGAGCAGGTAAGCAAAACCACCTTTAATAGTATTAAGCGCTTCTTTAACCTTATCAATAAAGTTTTCTTGCTGACTGTGACGAATCAGGTGGATCAAAATCTCACTATCTGAAGTACTAGAAAAGATGGCTCCTTTGTCTTCCAACTGAGCTCTCAAAGTCTGAGCATTGGTCAGATTACCATTGTGAGCCAAGCCTAAGTGACCGTCGTGAAAGCGAAAATGAAAGGGTTGGATATTATCAATTGTAGCTTCACCAGCTGTCGCATAACGAACATGGCCAATAGCAGCCTGCCCTGTTAATTTTTCCAAATCAGCTGGATTGTTAAAAACTTCTGACACCAGTCCTGTATCGCGGTGACGCAAAAGTGTCCCATCATCGTTGGATAAGATACCTGCACCTTCTTGACCGCGATGCTGAAGACTATGGAGGCCAAAATAAGTTACCTGCGCAGCTTGAGGATGACCCCAAATACCAAACAGACCACATTCTTCATTAAGAGATTTTACTTCGTATGTCATTGTTTCTCCTATTGTTGAAAACTAATTTTATTCTGATAAAGCCCAATCTTCTAAAAGAAAATTAGGAATCTCATTCGGCTCTACTCTCTTATAGTTAGTTGCCCCTATATTATTTCCTAAATTAGGTTCACCAAAAAGTTCTTGACTAAGCAATACTAATTTTTCATCTGTCCTTATTTGATCTTTGACTTTTGGAGAAAAATAATAATTTTCAGTATACGCAAATATCAAGTAATTAAGAAACTCTAACTTCTTTAGTCGAGAGCTACTATTAAATTGACTTTTTAAAGATTTATACTTCCTATCTCTTTTATGATAAAAAGCCAATACCATTGTATTTTCTCTTAAGGGAAGAACTGCCAGATGTAATTTCTGAATACGATTTTCTTTTGAAAAGTCTTTTGTATTATTAATGGGATACCCGTACATATCTCTAATCAAAGTTAACGAACCTTGAAATGCAATCGGTGTCTTATAAGGAAGTATTTCATGGAAAATAACTTGATAGCTGCCTGTGAGATTGTTTTCGATCACATCTTTATGTATTGAAATTTCATTTAAAAAATCTTCAATATCGTAATCAAAGGAATTATGAACATCTTCCAGTCTTTTGGATAAACCGTTCAAATAATTTTCAGAGATGTCATTATAGTTTATTTTTAAAACTCTTGTAACATTTTCAAGTGACCATAATTTTTGATGCTCATACTTTTCTCTTTTTCTTCTGACTAGTTCTAAAAGAAAATTTTTTAAAGCAATTTGGGCTAATATTTTATCATTTGGATAACTCAGTAAATTGTTTTCATTTTCATACTCTTGAAAATAGAGTGAATCACAGTCATTACATATAGTTTGAATAGTTCCTGAATTATTCAAACCTCTTTCATTCTCAATATCATTACCAATTAAATAGCTAGATTGAAGCAACATACCAGATTCTGTGATATTTTTTAATGATAATTGAGGAATTGTATGCGAATTACAAAAACCATTTCTTACTTTTCCACAAAGGACACATTCCTTAGGTTTTACAGCCTCTCGCATTTCTTTTCGGGATTTAGATACGAACTTTCTAAATTCCATTTGATTATCAATATCTATTGTCTTTTTCGGCATTTTGCTATCTTTCCTTCAGTGCTACGATACGTTGCTTTAATTCCCTGTAAAGTAGCTGACCGCTGATTCAAAGAGTTTTTGGTCTTTATTACCCGGAATATTTTGAAAGAGACCATCTTCATAACGCTCAGAGTGTCCCATCTTACCAATAATTTGACCGTTCTTGCTGGTAATCCCTTCAATAGCATAACTGGAACCATTTGGATTGTACTTAGAATCCATAGATGGCTGACCATCAAAATCTACATATTGACTCCAGATTTGGCCATTATCACGCAGTTCAGCAAATTCTTCAGCAGTTACGACAAATTTACCTTCACCATGTGAAACCGGTATTGTATGAACATCACCAACTTCAACGCCTGTCAACCACGGTGAATTAGTATTAGCAATCCGTGTTTCTACCATTTTTGCCACATGCTGATTGGCATCATTATAGAAAAGAGTTGGACTAGTTTCAGACGCTGCTTCAAAGTTACCATAAGGCAGTAAACCAGACTTGACTAAGGCTTGGAAACCATTACAAATACCAATGATGAGCCCACCGCGTTTAATGAAAATTTCAATAGCTCGACGAACCTTATTGTTTAACAAAATGTTGACAATAAATTTAGCTGAACCATCTGGTTCGTCAGCAGCTGAGAAGCCACCTGCAAAAAAGATGATATGAGCCTTGTCAATCTTGTCAACCATAGTGTTAACAGAACTGTCAATAGTAGCCGCGTCTAAAGTAACAAATGGAACTAGTTCAACTTGAGCACCAGCCGCCTCAAAGGCTTTGGCTGAATCGTATTCTGAATTGGTTCCAGGGAAAACAGGAATGTAAACCAAAGGCTTATCTATCTTGTTCTTAGCCTCTTTGACAACCATTGTTGAGACAGCTGGTACTTCTTCAAGTTCCATCGCCTGTTTAAATTCAGTCGGGTAAACCTCCTCAAGTTTGCCTTCAAAAGCTGACAGAAGCTTTTCCCCAGACATGTTGACACCATTGACAAGGAGTGTAAAGTTTTCACTGGTTTGACCCAACTTGACAGCTCTGTCAATCTGATCAGGAGATGTAAAGACAAAGCCTCCCAGCTGACCTGTCAAGATAGTGTCAACTCTGTCAATATTGATATCTACCCCGATATGATTACCAAAAGCCATCAGAGCCAGACTCTCCATCAAACCACCGTATTTGATGGCAGATGCTGCTGTAATCTGATAATCTTCTTGCAGACTTGCAAAAGTCTCAAAGTTTCGCTTAATCAGATCAAAATCAATAGATTGACTCAGAGCTTGACCGGGAAGGTAGTAGATATTTTCTCCAGCTGTTTTAAATTCTGGCGAGAGAATCTTATCGCTATTGGCTGTTGTTACTCCGAAAGCTACCAGAGTTGGCGGAACCGTCAATTCTTCAAAGGTACCAGACATAGAATCCTTACCGCCGATAGAAGGCAAGCCTAATTGAATCTGAGCTTCAATAGAACCCAGCAAGGCTGCTAGAGGCTGACCAAAGCGTTCTGCTTTCTTGTCCATTCGCTCGAAATACTCTTGATAAGAGAAACGAGCCTTGGACCAATCCGCCCCTGTCGCTACCAAACGAGCCGTCGCTTCAATAACAGCATAGGCTGCTCCATGGTAAGGCGACCATTCAGCCAAATAAGGATTGTAACCTTGAGCCATAACTGAAGCAGTCTTGGTTACCCCATGCTCAACTGGTAATTTTTGCACGGAACTTTCTGGTGGAGTAATTTGATAGCGACCGCCCAGTGGATGGTTGACCGTTGACCGGCCGACCGAGCTATCAAAGATGGTCTGCAAACCTTTCTGACTAGCATGGTTGAGATCAGCAAGGACCGCAAGCGTATCTGCCTCTAGATTAGTTTGCGATGTCCGCCGTACTTCAGGCAAGTTTAGTTTTTTATCCACAACCTTGGCATCAACTACGACACGAACACCGTTAGTATCAAGAAAAGAGCGTTCAAGATTGACAATAGTTTGGCCATTCCAAGTCATAACCAAATTGGGTTTTTGAGTAACCTCAGCCACAACCACCGCCTGAATATTTTCCTTAGCAGATTCGGTAATAAAGGCATTCACATCTTCTGGACGAACCACAACAGCCATCCGTTCCTGACTTTCTGAAATGGCAATTTCGGTTCCGTTAAGGCCAGCATATTTGAGCGGTACCTTGTCCAAATCAATTTTCAAACCATCAGCCAGCTCACCGATAGCCACACAAACACCGCCAGCACCGAAATCATTAGACTTCTTAATCAGACGAGTCACTTCTTTTTTACGGAAAAGCCGTTGAATCTTACGTTCTTCTAAAGCATTCCCTTTTTGAACTTCTGCACCAGCAGTTTCAACCGATTCCACCGTTTGCACCTTGGAAGAACCCGTCGCCCCGCCAACACCGTCACGCCCAGTCTTACCGCCAAGAAGGATAACGACATCACCAGCCTCTGGCTTTTCGCGAACAACATTCTCCTTAGGTGCCGCACCGACGACTGCCCCCAGCTCCATCCGCTTAGCCACAAAACCTGGGTGGAAGTATTCTTTAACATAAGTAGTCGCAAGTCCAATCTGATTGCCGTAGGAAGAATAGCCATGAGCAGCCGTTTTAGAAATGACCTGTTGGGGCAATTTCCCAGCTCTGGTTTCAGCGATTGGTGTCGTAATATCACCAGCTCCTGAAATCCGCATAGCCTGATAGACATAAGAACGACCTGACAATGGATCGCGAATAGCCCCACCGATACAGGTAGCTGCACCACCAAAGGGTTCAATTTCTGTCGGATGATTGTGGGTTTCATTCTTGAACATGAGGAGCCAAGGTTCTTTGATCCCATTAACATCAACTTCGATTTCAACCGAGCAGGCGTTGATTTCGTCGGACACCTCCATATCATCCAGACGGCCATTTGCCCGTTCATACCGACCAAAGATTGTTGCCATATCCATCAGGGTTTGAGGCTTATCATCACGGCCTAATTCATGCCGCATAGCTAAATATTTATCATAGGTTGCCTGCAGCTGTTCCTGAAACTTGGATTGCGAAAAATCAACGGCTCTAAGTTCTGTTTCAAAGGTTGTGTGACGGCAGTGATCGGACCAGTAAGTATCCAAAACTTTGAGCTCTGTTTCAGTAGGAACCCGTCCCAACTTTTTAAAGTAATCCTGAATAAAGAGAAGGTCATCCACTTCCATGGCCAGACCTTCTTTGACCTTATAGGTTTTGAAGTCTTCCGCCGAATAAGCCGCAAAGAAATCTAAACGAGGAATAGTCTTATCAGAAGCCGCAAAAGTTTGCGGTGCCAAGCCTTGATTAATATCCTTAAAACGGGAGTCCACCGGATTAAGGAGATAGTCTTTAACGGCCGCTAGTTCTTGGTCTGAAATATCCCGATTGACCAGATAAAGTTGAGCTGTATTAACCTGAATGTCCGGACTACCGCCCAATAGTAAGAGAGCTTCCTTAGAACTGGCTGCCCTTTGATCAAACTGACCCGGCAAGGCTTCAATAGCAAAGTAAGTGTAAGTTTTCAAAGCCTTTTTAACCTCAGTCTCATCCAAAACGTGATCGGTTACTTTTTCAGAAAAAATATGGGCCTCAGCCTTAGCCAAAAGATCCGACTTAATATTGAAAACATCATAAACCTGAACTAAACGCAACTTTTTCAAACTCGACAACTGTAAATTATGTCTCAATTCCCTAACTAAAGAAACAGCTTTCATCTGAAAATCAGCCTTTTTCTCCACAAAAATCCGCTTATCCATGATTAAATCCTTCGTTTTAAATTTCCTAACTCGTATTTCTATCTGCTTAGCCAATCAGCCTAGTCTAGACCTTGCAACTTTTCCAAAACAACTTCATAGACATCAGTCAGATTCCCTAAATCCCTGCGGAAAACATCTTTATCCATGTGATGGCCTTGGACATCCCAAAGACGGCAGTTATCTGGCGAAAATTCATCTGCCAAAATAATCTTTCCATCCTTGTCAAAACCAAATTCCAACTTGAAATCAATCAATTTCAAACCGATTTGGCCGAACCAGCCTGTCAAGAGTTCATTGATGCGGCGAGTCTCTTCCTTGAGAAAGGCGATTTGCTCATCAGTGGCAATCCCCAAAAACTTAATATGTTCATCATTGATAAAGGGATCATCTAAATCATCATTTTTGTAGTAGAATTCAACAATTGGACTTCCAAATTTGATGCCTTCTTCCATACCAAAACGTTTAGCAAAAGAACCCGCCGTATAATTTCTAAGAACGACTTCCAAAGGAATAATTTTAACTCGCTTGTTGAGCTGTTCAGTCTCTGATAATTGCTTAACAAAATGGGTAGCCACACCTGCCGCATTTAATTTCTCAAAGATTAAAGACGAGATTTGATTGTTGAGTACTCCCTTGCCCTTAATGGTCTCCTTACGAGCTCCATTGAGCATGGTTGCTTGGTCCTTGTAAACCGCTACAATCTCATTCTCGTCTTCCGTATTATAAATATCTTTGGCCTTACCTGTATAAATCAGTTGTTTTTTCATCAGAATGTTCGCCTTCCATGTTTGTTACCCTAGATTTTAACACAACTCAGTAGCTTATTCAACATTTTACAAACAATATAATATTACATTATTATTAATGTTCGGTTTTAGTCTGAAAGCACTCAATTTCCCCAGACTTGTTACTAAAAAACCCCATGATAGACTACTTTCGACGCTAAATAGTTTCAAAATCAACTACGCTGGTGGTTTTATTGTTTTTCACTGTGTGAAAAACTTGCTTCAATCCATCATAAAAACGAGGCCTTTTTAAAACCTCGTTTCTCTTTAATTTTGCTAATGCGTTCACCTAAAAGGTAAACAAAACCATCGTTGCTGCTAGCAACAAAATTGCAACTAACCTTTTCATTTTCTCTATCCTTTCTTTTCGATATTTTCATTATATAAAATCTTCACCAAAAAGAAAGTGACATTCATGTCACTAGACTAGATCATCCTCAGCTTTTTCATCACGCAGACCATCTGCTAAAACCTCATCTCCCAACAAGGTTGCGAAGTTAATGGCTTGATCATAAAGCTGAGTAGCCCTCTCTTTGTCCTCCTCAATATTAAGATAGTATTTAGCCTCCACCATCATAACACTAGGCCGATAGATAGGCTGTTGGGTCTTCTCAATCAGCTGGTAAATCTTCTTGATCACCGGCAGAGTTGCCTGATAATTCCCATGTTGTACATAAACACCTAAGACTGAAATAAGAATTGATAAGAGGTCAATATTATAGAGCTCATTTGTCGAAGGTTCTTGCTCTAGTAGACGATTTTTTAACTTATTGAAAAGTTTTTTATCATAATATTTTTTGTTATGAATTCCAAACAAGTAGTAGCCAACAACCATGAGGTCATTCATAGTATAGACTTTTTTCCTTTGAATCTGCTCGAAAGCGTCCTCATAAACCTCTTTGATATCTACTATCTTTTGCGTTTGGCTCCAATTTAAAATCTTTTCCGAAAGGTCTAAAAAGAGCAGTTCCTCCTCAGGCAATACCGTGAAATACTTTTCGTAGGCTTCTTCAATCATGGCCTGTTTTTGCTCCACTCGTTCAGGATCGCCATAGGTGGGAAATTTTACTAAACGATGCTTGAGTTCAAAATAATCAGCCGGAATAGCTAGGCTTTCCTCCGCTAATAAATCAGAAAGTTCGACCTTTAACTGCTTAGCAATGTAAGCCAACTTCTCTAGTGATGGTAACGATTCTCCCTTTTCAATACGAATCAACTGACGAACAGTCAGATGACTACCATCGCGACAGACTGAGTCTCGAGAGAGATTTCGGCTTTCTCTAGCCTGACGAATTCTGGGACCAATTGTTGATTTGAAAGGCATAAAGGCCCTCCTTCTAGCTTTTATTACCCTTCATCTCTCATCTCTATTTTATCAAATATTAGTATCGTTTAAATAACAATCTTGTATCTTTATTTACAGAAAAAGTTAAGATTCTAAAACTTAAACAAAGATTAAAATTTCCTTTTTCCCAGCAAACAAAAAGGGGAGTAGAATCAACCCAAAAAATTGAAAATTTTGGTTCTCACCACGTCCTGATTTTAAGGTTGTGACCTGAAATGGTCTCTCCCCAGACCATTTTACTCCCATCCTCGCACAATTGATTAGGATGGTCGCTAACAAGGGGTTAGGACCTCAGTGCTTCATTGGTGCTAGCTAAAGCACCTAATGAACTGTGCAGGGGTAATAGTCACCAAGTCTTACTCCCAGCTACTGCGTCAAACTCCTATTACTGCAAAAATAAAAGACTGGAATACTTTTTTCCAGCCTCGACTTCCTTATTTTCCAATTCGACCTTCTAAGTAATCTAACATATCTCCCAACTTTACTATATCTTCAATGTCATCATCTGGAATTTCGACAGAAAATTCATCTTCAAGATTGACGACAAATTCCATTAGATCAATAGAATCAACGCCAAGTTCATCCTTTAAAGATGTATCTTCTGTTACCTCCATGTCCTCATGATGCATTTGTTCCTTAATCATTTGACTAATCTTGTCAAAAATTTCATTTCTGGTCATTTGCTCTCCTTTCAAGAAGATTCATAAAGTATATAGTAAGGATGTTAGGGGAGTCCGATCAGCTCCATTTTTATTTACTTTTTTCTCCTTTCTTATCAATGGTCCTCCTTAGAGAATTCATCTACAATCTTATCTACAACCTTGTTTTCCAACATAGTGCGGACCTGCTTGATAGTATAATAAACAGATGTAGCATCACTAGAACCATGGCATTTCACAACAGGAGCCTGCAGTCCAATCAGAACAGCCCCTCCAGCTGAAGAATAATCCATAATCTCCCGCATGCTATAGAGGCTATCTTTAAGGAAGAAAGCTCCTAATTTTGCCTTTTTCCCGCCATTTTTGATAGCGGATTTCAAAGCAGAAAGAATAGAGAGACCAGTTCCTTCAATGGTTTTCAACACAGCATTACCAGTAAAACCATCTGTTACAACAACATCAGCTATCCCGTTAAGAAGTTCACGCGCTTCAATATTTCCGATAAAATTAATTGCAGGCTCCTTGGACAGAAGGTCATAAACCTCTTTACGCAAGGGATCTCCCTTGGTACTTTCAGTCCCATTATTTAAAAGACCAACCCGAGGTTTAGTTATCCCTTGTACAGCTTCCGAATAGAAGGAGCCCAAGATGCCATACTGATGGAGGTGCTGAGCCGTGTTTTCAGCATTGGCTCCCAAGTCTAACATAACAAAGTTTCCCCCATCAATAGTTGGTATAGTAGACAGTAAGGCTGGCCGATCAATCCCTTTGATGCGACCAACAACAAATAGTCCAGCTGCTAGAAGAGCCCCTGTATTACCAGCAGAAATGACTGCATCAGCCTGACTATCCTTAACAGCTTGAGCTCCCAAGACCATGGAGGCATTTTTCTTTTGTCGAATGGACTTGACTGGCTCATCATCCGAATCGATTTTTACTTCGGTATGGACAATCGAAACACGATCACTGGCCTTTAAATATTTTTTTATTTTTTCTTCATGACCGTAAAGTTTAATCTCGATATCCGTAAATTCACCAAGGGCTTGATTTACCCCCTCTACAATAGCCTGGGGGGCGTTATCTCCGCCCATAGCATCCACAGCAATTGTCTTCATTTCGATCCCCTTTTCAGTCTCTTTAGTGTCAGTATTATAGCATAATTTACCCCGCTTTTCATCCCCAGTTAGTAACAAGTCCCAGCAAATTTAGCAAAACGTTTTAATCCAATTAACTTTATCAATATCCTATTCATAGGTTTACTAACTTTATCATACCCAAGAGCCAAGAAAAAGACCTAGACCTTACTAATCCAGATCTTTCACTTATTTCATAATATCGCCCCAGCTAGATAAATCATCAATAAATTTTTTGGATTTTAAATGTAGCCCAACATAATTTTCATAAATATCATCAATAAACTTCCGCAATTTTCGCTTCATTTCAGGTTTAACCGAAATTGTTTTCAAATCATCAAAAGAGATGGTTTGAAAACGATCCAAAAGATAGAGAACATTGGGATCTAGATGACTGCGATGGCTATCCTTTTCATAATGCTGAGGGCAAAGAAGCCCCGAATATTGGTAAGAAAAATCAAAAGGCAGACCGATACGGTGACAAAAGACACATTCATGAAAATTTAGGCGAACACCAAAACGCTCTAAAATCTGTATTTCAAAAATATTGGTCAAAATCTCATAGTCTAACCCCTGCTCCATCATCTCCAAGGTCTTAACTAGAAAATCAAAAAGGGGAGCATCACGGAGGCCATCATCAATAGCTGCATCTACCAAAGACACGATATAACTAGCATAAGACAAACGAAAAATATCCTCATTAATGGTCTTAAAAATCTGAACTTCCTTGTAATCATCAATATACGATAAGCCAGCATCATTAATTTTCATGAGAAAATCAGCTACTGTCAAAGGCTGGATGACCGAGGTTAACTTAGACCGACTAATATGTTTCACGAAAAACATTCGCTTACCAGCCATCTCCGTAAAAATTTTAACCAACTTATCATCCTCACGGTAGTTGCGATTAAAGAGGACTAGACCACGTGATTCCTTAGTCTGCATACTGTTCCATAAATTCCTTTAACCGTCTCATAGCCTCTTGGATAGTTGCCATGCTAGCTGCGTAGGAAATTCGCAAGTAACCTTCACCATACTTTCCAAAAGCCACCCCTGGGATCATGGCAACTGCTTTTTGATGGGCAAAATCTTTCAAGAATTGAAAAGAATCCTGTCCCTCCGGTACTGGAATTTTAGCAAATATATAGAAGGCCCCCGTTGGTTTAATGATTTTAAAATTCATCTCAACCATTTTTTTGATAATATAATCCCGACGTTTGATATATTCTTCCTTCATTGGCAGAGCATCATCCTTACCGACTGTCAGAGCCTCAATAGCAGCAAACTGAGCATTGGTCGTTGCAGCCGTAACTAGATATTGATGGCTTTTAATCAACTGTTGTGTGAATATCTCAGGTGCAAAGATAAAGCCGATCCGCCACCCTGTCATCGCATGAGATTTAGACAAGCCATTAATAACGATAGCTTGATCTCGTAGGTATTCTCCAATAGAAACATGTCCCGTATCAGTGTAAGTTAATTCCGAATATACCTCATCACTCACTACAAATACATCATATTTTTTTAAGACATCCGCAAAAGCCTTAATTTGCTCACGTGAATAGGTCACTCCTGTCGGATTTGTTGGATAATTTAAAAGTACCACCTTAAGCTTATCACCTTGCTCAAGAATAGCCTTCTCCAATTGCTCAGGTGTCAAAATAAAATCATTATCAGTTGTGTCAATTTCAACAATTTCAGCACCGACAAGATTAACAATTGGCTCATAACCCGGATAAGCAGGTGCAGGCAACAAAACAGTATCACCAGGCTCCAAAATAGCAGTTAAAGTAGCAGATAGGGCTTCTGTTGCTCCAATTGTCACAAGAATTTCTGAATCAGGATTATAAATTAAATTGTACTTTTCCTTGACAAAGTTCGAAGCTGCTTGACGTAATTCCAAGAGTCCAGCCATACCCGTATAATGGCTCTGATTAGCATCAATTGCTGCCTTAGCAGCCTCTTTAACATGATCAGGTGTTGTAAAATCGGGTTCTCCTAGAGTCATCTTTAAAATTCCAGGTACTGAAGAAATCGACTGATCAAACTGTCGAATTAAAGAAACTTCAATTTTTTCCAAATTTTTATTGAAACGTCTTGTTAAATCCATAATGCTATCTCCTATGAAATATTACCTTTATTATACAGTAAATCATTAAAAATTCCAGTAAGCCCACAAATATAAATGAAAAGCCTGCTTGCACAGGCCTTTCATTTATTTAGAAAGTTCAAATTCAAAAAGTGGAGAAAGTGGACGTTTTTCATGAACACGAATAATAGCTTCACCAATTAAATCAGCAATCGAGATTTGCTCAATCTTATCAATCAGACGCTCATTTGGTAGATAAATAGTATCCAAAACAACTAATTTTTTAATCGCCGACTTATCAATATTATCCAAAGCAGGTCCTGAAAGGACTGGGTGAGTACAAGAGGCATAAACTTCAGTTGCCCCTGCTTCAGCCAAAGCATCAGCTGCATGGCAAATAGTACCAGCAGTATCAATCATGTCATCAATGAGAATACAAGTTTTGCCCTTGACATCCCCAATAATATTCATCACTTCACTAGTATTCATTTTATCGACACTGCGACGTTTATCGATAATAGCAATTGGTGTTTTAAGACATTGAGCCAACTTACGCGCACGGGTAACACCCCCATGATCAGGACTGACAACAACAACATCTTTGCCAACAAAGCCATGACGAATAAAATAATCAGCAATCAGAGGAGCCCCCATCAGGTGATCAACAGGAATATCAAAGAAGCCCTGAATTTGAGCAGCATGCAAATCAACAGTCAAAAGACGATCAACACCAGCTACCTCAAGCATATTAGCCACCAATTTAGAAGTGATTGGTTCCCGTGAACGAGCTTTTCGATCTTGGCGAGCATAACCATAGTAAGGCATAACTACGCTAACAGTCTCAGCACTCGCTCGTTTAAGAGCATCAACCATAATTAATATTTCCATTAAGTTATTATTAACTGGCGAACTTGTTGATTGAAGAATAAAAGCGTGGTGCCCACGGATAGATTCCTCAATATTGACCTGAATCTCACCATCTGAAAACTGTCGAATAGTTGCCTTACCCAAAGGAATTCCGATAGAATCCGCCACTTTTTCAGCCAACTCTTGATTAGAAGAGAGAGCAAAGAGCTTCAAATTATTAAATGACATGACTTCCTCCAAAGATTTTATCCTTTACTATTTTAACGTTTTTCCCTTTGATTTTCAATGTATAACAAAAGGAATAAAAAGAATCCGAAAAAGGAGAGAACCTTAATGGCCTCTCCTTACAAATTAATTCATTATTGATAGATAAAGTAGTGTTCACCTGAAGAGTTAATATCAAAGCTTCCACGATAATCACCAATTGATTGGTTACCAGCATAGTTAGCTTCATTAACAGTAACAGTAGAACCATTCACAGAAGTCACGTAAGCAACGTGTCCATAGCCACCACCATCATTTGGCCAAACAACAACTGAACCAACTTGTGGAGTTGAACCAGTTGTGTGACCTGCAGCTACCGCACTAGCTCCCCATTGGTTCGCATTACCCCAATAGTTACCAACCCAAGATGCCAATGATTTAACACCCCAAGTACATTGACCTGCTGGATAAGTATTAGTATCATCAACCGGTGCAGCAGGCGCTGGTGCCGGTTCCGGAGCTGGTGTAGCTTCTTGACTTGCACTTGAATCTTCAGCAGCAGGTGCTGGTGCAGCTTCTTGTTGTTGTTGCTGATCTTGAGCTGGTGCTTCTGAAGTATCAGTTGTTGGAGCATCCGTAGCAGCTTCTGAAGCAGATGTTTCAGCTGAAGCAGATTGGTTATCAGCTGGCTGTTGCTGATCTTGTTGAGCAGCGGCCTCTGATTGAGCAGCAGCTTGAGATGCAGCAACTGCTTCTGACTCAGAACTTGCAGCAGATGCAGAAGCTGCAGCACTAGCAGCTTGTGACTCAGCTGTTGATTTAGCCGTCACAAGTGCTTGTTTATTAGCTTGCGCATTAGCTATTTCTGCTGAGATAGCAGCTTGTGCAGAATCAAGTGCAGCCTGCTGTTCAGCAAGTGCTGATTGGTTAGCTTGAATCGTTGCTTGGTTAGCAGCAACTTGATTCATAGCAGCTTGATTTTCTGCTTGTTTTGTCTCAAGTGCAGCCTGATCAGCTTGTTGTTGAGCCAACTGACTTTGACTCGCAGAAACAACTTCATGAACAGCAACAATACGACTGATAGCTTCTGAAATTGATTTTGAGTTCAAAATCGTATTAATATAACCTGTTGCTGTGTTATTCTTTTGAGCATTTTGTGCTTGCGCTTGAATAGAAGCATTACGAGCAACAATTTTAGCTGACAAGTCTTGAATTTCACTTGCAAGAGTATTTGACTGAGCTTGAAGTTCATTATTTTGCGCTTCAAGTTCAGCGTTCTGTCCTGCAAGAACAGCTGACTGATTTTGAACCATTGCTGACTGAGCTTGTGCAGCCTGTGACTGAGCCGCCAAGTTACTGATTACAGAATCTTGATTAGCAATCGCTGTATCATAATCATCGGCTTTTACAGCTGTAGCTGCTGTAAGAGCAACACCACTAAGCAATACTGTTGATAAAATACGTTTTTTCATGTTAATTAAACTACTCCCATATTGATAAGACTTTTATATTATATCAAAAACTGCCCTTTTTATTGTTACGTCTATATTACAGTTATATGTTTATTTAGCACTATTTCTATGGACAAATTTGTCTAAAATGACAAAAATAATCACGTTTAAAAGCAGAGTCTCTGCTAGCTGATAGGTGACAAATGATAAAAAACTATAGGTCGTGAGATGGTAGAGAAATGCTAAACCATAACACCCAACCTCAAACAAAACTAAGAGTAGAAAGAAGGCCAATAAACTTCTTGTGGGAGTTACAAAATATTTTTTACTTCTTTTTATCAAATAGACTAAAATAGGGAGCATAAAAAAAGTAATTCCAATAAAATTTAGATAATAACTATCATAAATAAGACCAAGAATAAAACCCAAAAGATAAGCGAAAAAGTCAGTGTCCAAAAATCTCAAAAGTAAGAACATAAAAATTATAAGAAGATGAACACGTAAAAAGACATAACGTCCAGTTAAAGTCGTCAATAAATCTGAAAGCTGTCCATCAATTAATAAGAGAAAAAAAGCCAGAACTGAGATGAACCATTTATTTTTTAGCAATTTCATTTTAATTTCCAATCAGGGTAACATAACTGATATTATCCAAATCAGCTGTTGGAGTAACATAAACCTTCCGCTTACTGAGCTCTTTAGCATTGCTAATAGATGATATTTTTCCCACACTGATACCAGCAATACTTTTACCGTCTAAACCACTAGTTATAACATTGTCATCCTTCTTAAGTTCCTTATCAGCATTTAATTCTTCAATAATTAAAACATTCTTCTTGGCATTATAACCTGTTAAAATGCCATAGACATCACCTGCTGAACCCGTCATCTTAACAGGAATCTCATAGGTTCCTTCTGAATTAGAAACCAATTGAAGACTTGAATCAGAACTAGTTAAATTAGAAACTCTGCCAACCAAACCACCATCAGAAACAGCTAACATATTCGCTGACACTCCATCTGATTTTCCAACACTGATCGTTAAGCTTTCATACCAAGATAATGTGGAACGAACGGTAACTTTACTGGTAATCGTCTTATAGCTAGAAAAATTCTTTTCAACTTCTAAAGCTTTTGACAAGCTCATATTTTCCTCTTTTAAGGTACTTAAATCAGATGATTGATCCTTCATCTTAGCAAGATTTTTCTTCAAAGACTCGTTCTCATCATAAGTATTAAATAAATCAATTAGCTCATCCTTTGCCGTAGAGATTAAGCGAAACGGATAAGAAATAGCTTTATCAACTTTTGAAGTTATACCACTGATAGGGGTAGTAATATCTTTTATAATAGCTGTATTTCTAAAAATAAAAAAAAGAAGCACCAAAAATATTAATAGACTTGTCACAGATAGGGTAACGACACGGGAAAATCTAATTTTTTTCATAAGGGACCTCTTTTTAATATAAACAAAACGAGATATCTTTCGATAACTCGTTACTTCACTAATACGGAGAATGGGGGATTCGAACCCCCGCGCCAGTTTCCCGACCTAACGATTTAGCAAACCGTCCTCTTCAGCCTCTTGAGTAATTCTCCAACAATAGTCCGTACGGGATTCGAACCCGTGTTACCGCCGTGAAAAGGCGGTGTCTTAACCCCTTGACCAACGGACCTTTGTTGCTAATGGGCACAAGTGGACTCGAACCACCGACCTCACGCTTATCAGGCGTGCGCTCTAACCAGCTGAGCTATGCGCCCAAACTTTTTGTTTGGTTTATAATTTTCATTATAAAGCGGGTGACGAGAATCGAACTCGCGACAACAGCTTGGAAGGCTGTAGTTTTACCACTAAACTACACCCGCTAATTAAAAATAAATGGCGCGAGACGGAATCGAACCGCCGACACATGGAGCTTCAATCCATTGCTCTACCAACTGAGCTACCGAGCCTTTCCTACCTATAAGGTATTGCGGGAGCAGGATTTGAACCTACGACCTTCGGGTTATGAGCCCGACGAGCTACCTAACTGCTCCATCCCGCGATATTATTAAAGGAGGATGTGGGATTCGAACCCACGCGTGCTGTTACACACCTGACGGTTTTCAAGACCGTTCCCTTCAGCCGGACTTGGGTAATCCTCCGATTAAAAATAACTAAGCAATATGGACCTTGTAGGACTCGAACCTACGACCGCTCGGTTATGAGCCGAGTGCTCTAACCAGTTGAGCTAAAGGTCCAAAGTCATCCATATACTAATAATAGCGGCGAAGGGGATCGAACCCCCGACCTCCCGGGTATGAACCGGACGCTCTAGCCAGCTGAGCTACACCGCCAAAAATCGGGAAGACAGGATTCGAACCTGCGACCCCTTGGTCCCAAACCAAGTACTCTACCAAGCTGAGCTACTTCCCGTATATGATGCACCCTAGAGGATTCGAACCTCTAACCGCCTGATTCGTAGTCAGGTACTCTATCCAGTTGAGCCAAGGGTGCTTAACTTTCTATTATGCCGAGGACCGGAATCGAACCGGTACGAAGGTTACCCTTCGCAGGATTTTAAGTCCTGTGCGTCTGCCAGTTCCGCCACCCCGGCAATCCTCAAGCGAACGACGGGATTCGAACCCGCGACCCCCACCTTGGCAAGGTGATGTTCTACCACTGAACTACGTTCGCAAATGCCGGCTACATGACTTGAACACGCGACCCTCTGATTACAAATCAGATGCTCTACCAACTGAGCTAAGCCGGCCTATTGCTTCTTATTATGCGGGTTAAGGGACTTGAACCCCCACGCCGTTAAGCGCCAGATCCTAAATCTGGTGCGTCTGCCAATTCCGCCAAACCCGCATCTATGACCCGTACTGGGCTCGAACCAGTGACCCTTTGATTAAAAGTCAAATGCTCTACCAACTGAGCTAACGAGTCTGACTATTGTCCAGAAACTATTGTAAACTACGCTTACTTTTTTCCAGATTGAAATAGTCCACCAGACTATTTCAACGGTCCCGACGGGAATTGAACCCGCGATCTTCGCCGTGACAGGGCGACGTGATAACCGCTACACCACGGGACCTATTCTAAGCAATTGTATTCGAACTTAAAAGCTAGTGATTTAGATAAAAGGCTTAAGAAATCAGGATTTCTTACCCATTTCCTACGCTTGCTTTACGTTCTCATTACTTAATCATGGGAGTTAACGGGATCGAACCGCTGACCCTCTGCTTGTAAGGCAGATGCTCTCCCAGCTGAGCTAAACTCCCTAATGGAACCTTCTTAGATTCCTATGCGCTAAGCGACTCCCTTATCTCACAGGGGGCAACCCCCAATTACTTCAGGCGTGCTAGGGCTTAACTGCTGTGTTCGGCATGGATACAGGTGTCTCTCCTAGGCTAGCGTCACTTAACTATGAATTGAATTGTATTCGAACTTAAAAGCTAGTGATTTAGATAAATCCTCTTGAAGTCCTTAGACTTCTGCGGTGATTTCCTAAAATCATACGCTTTTCTTCACGTTCTCATTACTTATTTTGCCAATTCAAAATTGAATACCTATCTATTGTATCAAGCCTTACCTCGCGCTGTCAATACCTTCTTTAGGATAAGTCCTCGAGCGATTAGTATTGGTCCGCTTCATAGCTTACACTACTTCCACTCCCAACCTATCTACCTGATCTTCTCTCAGGGCTCTTACTGATATATAATCATGGGAAATCTCATCTTGAGGGAGGCTTCACACTTAGATGCTTTCAGCGTTTATCCCTTCCATACATAGCTACCCAGCGATGCTCTTGGCAGAACAACTGGTACACCAGCGGTATGTCCACTCTGGTCCTCTCGTACTAGGAGCAGAGCCTCTCAAATTTCCTTCGCCCGCGACGGATAGGGACCGAACTGTCTCACGACGTTCTGAACCCAGCTCGCGTGCCGCTTTAATGGGCGAACAGCCCAACCCTTGGGACCGACTACAGCCCCAGGATGCGACGAGCCGACATCGAGGTGCCAAACCTCCCCGTCGATGTGAACTCTTGGGGGAGATAAGCCTGTTATCCCCAGGGTAGCTTTTATCCGTTGAGCGATGGCCCTTCCATGCGGAACCACCGGATCACTAAGCCCGACTTTCGTCCCTGCTCGAGTTGTCGCTCTCGCAGTCAAGCTCCCTTATACCTTTACACTCTGCGATTGATTTCCAACCAATCTGAGGGAACCTTTGGGCGCCTCCGTTACCTTTTAGGAGGCGACCGCCCCAGTCAAACTGCCCGTCAGACACTGTCTCCCTAGACGCTTAGCCTAGCGGGTTAGAGTAGCCATAACACAAGGGTAGTATCCCAACAGCGCCTCCTTCGAAACTAGCGTCCCGATCTCTATGGCTCCTACCTATCCTGTACATGTGGTACAGATACTCAATATCAAACTGCAGTAAAGCTCCATGGGGTCTTTCCGTCCTGTCGCGGGTAACCTGCATCTTCACAGGTACTAAAATTTCACCGAGTCTCTCGTTGAGACAGTGCCCAAATCATTACGCCTTTCGTGCGGGTCGGAACTTACCCGACAAGGAATTTCGCTACCTTAGGACCGTTATAGTTACGGCCGCCGTTTACTGGGGCTTCAATTCAGATCTTCGCTTAACGCTAAACCCTCCTCTTAACCTTCCAGCACCGGGCAGGCGTCACCCCCTATACTTCATCTTTCGATTTCGCAGAGAGCTGTGTTTTTGATAAACAGTTGCTTGGGCCTTTTCACTGCGGCTCAGTCTAGCTGAGCGCCCCTTCTCCCGAAGTTACGGGGCCATTTTGCCGAGTTCCTTAACGAGAGTTCGCTCGATCACCTGAGGCTACTCGCCTCGACTACCTGTGTCGGTTTGCGGTACGGGTAGAGTATACATTAACGCTAGAAGCTTTTCTTGGCAGCCTGACATCACTCACTTCGCTACTAAACTTCGCTCCCCATCACAGCTCAATGTTACAGGACTAAGCATTTGACTCAGTCCACACCTCACTGCTTGGCCAGACACTTCCAGTCGTCTGGTTGAGTTAGCCTTCTGCGTCCCTCCTTCACTCTATACTCTAGTACAGGACTATCAACCTGTTGCCCATCGGATACACCTGTCGGTCTCTCCTTAGGTCCCGACTAACCCAGGGCGGACGAGCCTTCCCCTGGAAACCTTAGTCTTACGGTGGACAGGATTCTCACCTGTCTTGCGCTACTCATACCGGCATTCTCACTTCTATGCACTCCAGCACTCCTCACGGTATACCTTCTCCACACATAGAACGCTCTCCTACCATCCCTAAAGGATCCACAGCTTCGGTAAATTGTTTTAGCCCCGGTACATTTTCGGCGCAGGGTCACTCGACTAGTGAGCTATTACGCACTCTTTGAATGAATAGCTGCTTCTAAGCTAACATCCTAGTTGTCTGTGCAACCCCACATCCTTTTCCACTTAACAATTATTTGGGGACCTTAGCTGGTGGTCTGGGCTGTTTCCCTTTCGACTACGGATCTTAGCACTCGCAGTCTGACTGCCGACCATAAATCGTTGGCATTCGGAGTTTATCTGAGATTGGTAATCCGGGATGGACCCCTCACCCAAACAGTGCTCTACCTCCAAGATTCTTATTGTCGACGCTAGCCCTAAAGCTATTTCGGAGAGAACCAGCTATCTCCAAGTTCGTTTGGAATTTCTCCGCTACCCACAAGTCATCCAAGCACTTTTCAACGTACTCTGGTTCGGGCCTCCAGTGAGTCTTACCTCACCTTCACCCTGCTCATGGGTAGGTCACCTGGTTTCGGGTCTACGTCATTGTACTTATCCGCCCTCTTCAGACTCGGTTTCCCTACGGCTCCGTCTCTTCAACTTAACCTCGCACAATAACGTAACTCGCCGGTTCATTCTACAAAAGGCACGCTCTCACCCATTAACGGGCTCGAACTTCTTGTAAGCACACGGTTTCAGGTTCTCTTTCACTCCCCTTCCGGGGTGCTTTTCACCTTTCCCTCACGGTACTGGTTCACTATCGGTCACTAGGGAGTATTTAGGGTTGGGAGATGGGCCTCCCAGTTTCCGACGAGATTTCTCGTGTCTCGCCGTACTCAGGATCCTGTTAGCGTCTTCCATCATTTCAAATACGAGGCTTTTACTCTCTTTGGCCGACTTTCCCAAGTCGTTCTTTTATGACGTTTGATCACTCTTCACAGTCCTACAACCCCAGAATGTAAACATCCTGGTTTGCCCTCCTGCCCTTTCGCTCGCCGCTACTCAGGCAATCGCTCTTGCTTTCTCTTCCTGCAGCTACTGAGATGTTTCAGTTCACTGCGTCTTCCTTCTCATATCCTTAACAGATATGGATGACAACCTGTAGTTGCCGGGTTCCCCCATTCGGATATCTCTGGATCTCAGCTTACTTACAGCTCCCCAAAGCATTTCGTCGTTAATCACGTCCTTCATCGGCTCCTAGTGCCAAGGCATCCACCGTGCGCCCTTATTAACTTAACCTTATTAAAAAACTCATTAAATATTTACAGCGTTTCGGTTTATTTTCTTGTTACTATTTGATAGATATTCAATTTTCAATGGACAAGTCTAAGATACTAAGACCGTCCCAACTTGTTGGGCATTTTTGTAGAAAAATAGGAAATCAACGCTGTGTGACTTGCACACAAGGAGATTTATCTTTTTTCCTAAAAAATGAGGTCGTGTTCAATTTCTTGAACAATATCTTATTTAGCTTAGAATACAAGTTTTCGCTAAAGCGAATCATCTCTCGTATCCTATGGAGCCTAGCGGGATCGAACCGCTGACCTCCTGCGTGCAAAGCAGGCGCTCTCCCAGCTGAGCTAAGGCCCCACAAAACCTCTGAAAACTAAATAGAGACGCCCTAAAACGTGCTTCCGTAGCTAAATAAGGGTACCTTTAACCTTATCGGCTAAATTGTACTCGGGCTAAAAGCTTGTGATTTAGATAAACCACCTTGTATGCAAGCATACTGCCTTGGTTTCCTAAAATCAAGTCGCTTTTAAACGCCCTCCGTTACTTAGTTTTTCCTTAGAAAGGAGGTGATCCAGCCGCACCTTCCGATACGGCTACCTTGTTACGACTTCACCCCAATCATCCGTCCCACCTTAGGCGGCTGGCTCCCGAAGGTTACCTCACCGACTTTGGGTGTTACAAACTCTCGTGGTGTGACGGGCGGTGTGTACAAGGCCCGGGAACGTATTCACCGCGGCGTGCTGATCCGCGATTACTAGCGATTCCGACTTCATGGAGGCGAGTTGCAGCCTCCAATCCGAACTGAGATTGGCTTTCAGAGATTAGCTTGCCGTCACCGGCTTGCGACTCGTTGTACCAACCATTGTAGCACGTGTGTAGCCCAGGTCATAAGGGGCATGATGATTTGACGTCATCCCCACCTTCCTCCGGTTTATTACCGGCAGTCTCGCTAGAGTGCCCAACTTAATGATGGCAACTAACAATAAGGGTTGCGCTCGTTGCGGGACTTAACCCAACATCTCACGACACGAGCTGACGACAACCATGCACCACCTGTCACCGATGTACCGAAGTAACTCCCTATCTCTAGGGATGGCATCGGGATGTCAAGACCTGGTAAGGTTCTTCGCGTTGCTTCGAATTAAACCACATGCTCCACCGCTTGTGCGGGCCCCCGTCAATTCCTTTGAGTTTCAACCTTGCGGTCGTACTCCCCAGGCGGAGTGCTTAATGCGTTAGCTCCGGCACTAAGCCCCGGAAAGGGCCTAACACCTAGCACTCAGCGTTTACGGCGTGGACTACCAGGGTATCTAATCCTGTTCGCTACCCACGCTTTCGAGCCTCAGCGTCAGTTACAGACCAGAGAGCCGCTTTCGCCACCGGTGTTCCTCCATATATCTACGCATTTCACCGCTACACATGGAATTCCACTCTCCCCTTCTGCACTCAAGTTCAACAGTTTCCAAAGCAAACAATGGTTGAGCCACTGCCTTTAACTTCAGACTTACTAAACCGCCTGCGCTCGCTTTACGCCCAATAAATCCGGACAACGCTCGGGACCTACGTATTACCGCGGCTGCTGGCACGTAGTTAGCCGTCCCTTTCTGGTAAGATACCGTCACTTGTGTAACTTTCCACTCTACACATCGTTCTTCTCTTACAACAGAGCTTTACGATCCGAAAACCTTCTTCACTCACGCGGCGTTGCTCGGTCAGGGTTCCCCCCATTGCCGAAGATTCCCTACTGCTGCCTCCCGTAGGAGTCTGGGCCGTGTCTCAGTCCCAGTGTGGCCGTTCACCCTCTCAGGTCGGCTATGTATCGTCGCCTAGGTGAGCCCTTACCTCACCTACTAGCTAATACAACGCAGGTCCATCTGTTAGTGGTGCTCTTGCACCTTTCAAATCACTAACATGAGTTAGTCACTATTATGCGGTATTAGCTATCGTTTCCAATAGTTATCCCCCGCTAACAGGCAGGTTACCTACGCGTTACTCACCCGTTCGCAACTCCTCGTACTAGAGCAAGCTCCAGTACTCAGCGTTCTACTTGCATGTATTAGGCACGCCGCCAGCGTTCGTCCTGAGCCAGGATCAAACTCTCATCTAATAGTTTGAGCGCTTAACTCACTTGTGTCATCGCTGACTTATTGTCCTTTGACAGGTTACTCTCGTAACCCGCACGTCTTGGTTCGTCTCTATTCAGTTCTCAAAGGTCTTGCCCCTCTCTCGAGGACAGCTCCCTTATTCTAGCAAACACCTCCTCCTTTGTCAATACCTTTAGATTAATTTTTTTATGTATTATAAAATGGTAAACCTAGGATTGTTTTTAAATAAAGCTAGAAATAAAAAGAACTTTCATTTTGGAAATTCTTTGTCATTAGTCGTACTTGATACGGAAAGTAAAAAAACAAACAAAATTAGATTTCTTGTTATTAAAAATCTAATCCTGTTCATTTTTTATTTTGGTTGTCGAAATTTTTATATAAGGCTGGGACAGACAGCCTTCTCACTGCTACTAGTCAATAGCTGAATTTTTATAACCATAAAGAAAATAGATAAGAAGACCAATAAGCACAGAAATACCAAAGGCGATCCAGGTAACAGTCATAAATTGACTCATGAGAGATAGACAGATAATGATTGAAATAATCGGTAAAATTGGGACTAAAGGTGTCTTAAATTGATCCTTCTGGGGGGTTCCTTTGTCCTGACGCAGCTTAATCAAGGCTACTGCAAGGACAATCAAATAAGCTAAAGTACAGATATTAACAAACTCTGCCAAAGCTGCTAGAGGAACAATACCAGCAAAGATAATGGCGAAGATTCCAACTAATAGTGTCGCATTATCTGGAATCTTCGATTTTTCTGAAATATGGCGGAAGGATTTCGGTAAAAGTCCATCTCGACTAATACTATAAACTGTTCGTGAAAGAGCGTAGGTCATCGAAATACAGACCGTAATCAAAGTTAAAATGGCTACAGTCGAAACATAGTTGGCTGCCCATGACAAGCCAACATGACGCAGGGCAAAAGCAACAGCATCAGCAACACCAAGCTTAGTGTAATGAACAATCCCTGTTAAGACAAGAGTAACCACAATATAGACAATCGTCACAATAATCAAAGATAGAGTAATTCCGCGAGGAACTGTTTTTTGCGGTTCCTTAGCCTCGTCAACTGCCATAGACAACGATTCAAAACCAAGAAAGGCAAAAAACATAATCGATGCTCCAGCAACAATTCCCGTCTTACCACCATAAAGTTGACCAAATCCAAAAGGCATGAAGTTTGACCAATTATCTGGTTTGATAAAAAAGAAACCAGCGATAATAAAGAGGGCTAAAGCTGAAAATTTCAAGATAACCAAGAAGCTATTAAAGCGTAAAACTGATTTAGAATTCATCATAACCAGAGCTGTTACAGCTACCATAACCAAGACAGGTAACAAATCAACATAGGTCCCTTTACTTGGATCAAAAGTTCCATTAAGTGCTGTAGGCAAGGTAATATTAAAACTGGCCAAAAGCCCCTTTAAGTAAGCTCCCCAGCCTGAAGCAACACTGGAAATGGCAATCAGGAATTCCATTATAATCATCCAACCGACCATCCAAGCTGGAAACTCTCCTAAAGTTGCATAAACATAGCTATAGGCGCCGCCGTTTGCAGGTAAGCGAGATGCAAATTCTGCAAAGAAGAGGGCCGAAATACCAACAGCAACAGCAGCAATAATAATGGAAATAACCAGACCTGGTCCAGCATAGTTAGCAGCACCAATACCAGTAATAGTAAAGATGCCTGTTCCCACCATCGAACCTAAACCAAGAAAAACGAGGTCAATAACCCCTAAACTTCTAGCCATTTCTGCTTTGGCTTGACGCGGGTCTTTTTTTCGAAAAATATTCACTTATCTCTCCTTGAATTTTTTATAGTTGTAAGTTTATCATAGGGAAAAATGATTGTAAATACTTTTTGAGATAAAGCAAAATTTAAGACCTAAAACAGAGATATTCGAAAACAAAAGAAAAAGGAGAACCTCTCTCCTTTTCTTAATTATCACTGCTGCTATCGGTCTCAGACATTTTTTCTTTCACTTCATCATAAGAAAGAGCATGGTTGTCATCTCCCGAATTTTCTAAATCCTCTTCAGGCATCTTACCTGTTTCGTAGATAGATTTAATTTGGGCAGCATCCAAAGTTTCATATTTGAGCAGAGCTTCTGCAATCAGCTTATGGGTTTCGCGGTTAGAATTGATAACATCGGCAGCCTTATTACGGGCTTCATTCAAGAGTTGGCGAACTTCTTCATCAATCATAACAGCTGTTTGAGTAGAATAAGACTTATCAGTTGGCATTTGACCTGGATTCATAGCATGATTACCTTCATACTGAACAGGTCCAAGTTTATCGCTCATACCATATTCAGCTACCATAGCCCTAGCTAGGGCAGTGGCTTGTTCAAAGTCATTTGAAGCACCCGAAGTTTGAACATTAAAAATAATTTCTTCAGCAACACGACCACCCATAAGACCAGCCAATTGTTCTTTCAACTCATCCTTAGAAAGGAGGTTCTGATCTTCCTTAGGTAAGGAAATCATGTAGCCACCGGCACGCCCTCGAGGAACGATGGTAACCTTATGGACATCTCGAGCACTTGAGAGAACCAAACCAACAATGGTATGGCCAGCTTCGTGGAAAGCCACAATTTGCCGTTCTTTTTCAGAGACCTTTTTATCTTTTTTAGAAGGACCTGCAATAACGCGGTCTTCAGCTTCGTCAATATCGCTAGCGTCAATCTTGGTTTTATTGCGACGAGCCGCAACAAGGGCAGCTTCATTCAAGACATTTTCAAGGTCGGCACCGACAAAACCTGGAGTTTGTTGGGCAATAACCTTGAGATCTACATCATCTTTTAATGGTTTATTTTTAGAATGGACTTTAAGAATAGCTTCCCGCCCCTTAACATCAGGACGACCAACTAAGACTTTACGGTCAAAACGTCCAGGACGAAGAAGAGCTGGATCGAGAACATCGCTTCGGTTGGTTGCAGCAATAACAATGATACTTTCATTACCTTCAAAACCATCCATTTCGACTAGGAGTTGGTTAAGAGTCTGTTCACGTTCATCATTTCCGCCGCCCATACCGGCACCGCGACGGCGACCGACAGCATCAATTTCATCGATAAAAATCAGAGCTCTTTCAGCCTTTTTAGCATCTTCAAAGAGGGAACGAACTCGACTAGCACCGACACCGACAAACATTTCCACAAAGTCAGAACCTGAAATACTGAAAAAAGGAACACCGGCTTCACCAGCAACCGCCTTAGCTAAGAGAGTTTTACCAGTTCCGGGAGGACCTTCAAGAAGAACACCTGTCGGAATGCGGGCACCCAAAGCCCGATACTTTTTAGGATTTTTTAAGAAGTCAACAACTTCAACTAGCTCTTGCTTTTCCTCCTCGGCACCCGCAACATCAGAAAAACGAACCTTAATATCATCCTTGCTAGCAGTCTTAGCTTTATTACGGCCGAAGCTCATGGCACCACGAGCTCCACCGCCGCCTCCTTGACTCATCATAAAATAGAAGAGCAGTCCCATAACAAGTAGTGGGACGAAGAGACTAAAGACATAGGACATAATTGCCCCACTAGAACTTTCAGGAACCACCTTAATTTTAGTACCAGATTCATCAGCTGCTTTTTCCAATTGATTCATAGAAGAATCGCTCGGTAAAATAACGGAGGTGAATTTTGTAACCTTTTCAGAACTATCAGAATTCAAAAGGTTAAAGCTTGAGCTGTTTGATGGAACCTTCTTGGCTTTGGCATAATCACCAGTCACTTTTACAACACTACCACTAGGCTGATAAGTAACTGATTTAATCTCACCTTTTTTTATTTCCTTAACTAAGGTTGAGTAACCAACTTCTCTAGTCTGACCAGAAGAACTGCTAAAATAAAAGTTTGCAGCTGTCACCGCCAAAACAATGACTACCAGATAAATATAGGCATTTTTGACAAGCCCATTTTTATTTTTATTATTCATTGGCTAATTAAAAACTTTCTAATACTTAGTTTGTGTAAATTTCTTCCTTGAGAACACCGACATAGGGAAGATTGCGATATTTTTCATCATAATCAAGACCAAATCCGACTACAAATTCATTAGGAACATCATAGCAGACGTAATCAGCATCAATATCTACAACTCGCCCCTCCGGCTTATCAAAAAGAGTAACAATCTTAATAGACTTAGCCTTACGGTATTTAAACATATCTCGCAAATAAAGGAGTGTTCTTCCTGTATCGATAATATCTTCAACAAAGATGACATCGCGGCCTTCGATATTAGTATCAACATCTTTTAGAATTTTAACTTCACCGCTACTTTGGGTGCCGCCTTGGTAAGATGAAACCACCATAAAGTCAATTTCAATATGGATATCAATATGCTTAATCAATTCAGCCATAAAGGGAACTGCTCCCTTTAAAACGCCAACAAGTAAAGGATTTTTACCTTGGTAATCCTTTGTTAATTGTTTACCAAGTTCCTCAGCCTTAGCTGTGATTTCTTCAGACGAATAAAGCACTTTTTCAATATCATTATCTAAGGTCATAAATCACCAATTTCTTTAGTTTTTATACACAATTTAGCTTTAATTGTAACACACTGGGGAGCTTTTCTCAAATATAAGTGTCCATTGACAAGGACAAAGAGAAGGATGCCATCCTGTTCACCTACAATAGCTTTATTACGCTCTTTTGCTGGAATTTTTTCGTCAATAAAAAGACGGCGTAGCTTCTTATGAAAACTGCCAAAATCAATCTGATCACCAGATCGTCTAGGCCGTAAAATAATAGGTTTCTGACTGGTCAAAGGAATCTCTCCTGTCTGATTAAACTCAAAACTATTTTGACCAATACTGACGATTTTGCCATATTCTAACACTTTCCTTGCAAAAGGGCTATCCGTCTCAGGGCCGATTTTATCAATCCAAAACTGCTCTTTTCTCAAATGTAGATAGTAGTCTGATTTTAGGTAGCTATCTTCCTCCTGCTTGTTTTCTTTCAGCCTGTTTAAGAGAGCTGTAAACTGTTTTCTGGATAACTCCAAATCTGTAAATTGGCTCAAATAATCTTGCAGGAGATAATATTGAACGGCTACGGTTTTCTGCTGAAAAGTCTGCAAATCTGTTGCTTCTAATCCAAAACTCAAATCAGAAAGGGCAGTTAAAAGATAGGCCGCCTCTTGGCCTAATTCTCTGAGAGCTGTTGACAATTTAGGATTTTCTCGAGACAGATTGGGAAGATAGGTATTACGAATCCGATTACGCAGATAATCCCCACTAGTATTAGTCTCGTCCTCAAAATGAAAAACCTGAGGTAGGTCAGACTTTTCAACATTTAAAAAGGGACGAATCAATTGACCTGGACCAAAGTCCTGAATTATTTTCATACCAGTCAAATGCCTGAGTCGACTTCCACGTAAAAGACGCATAAAAATAGTCTCAGCTTGATCGTCCGCATGGTGGGCTGTCACCAGAGCTGTATAGCCCTCTTCCTGCATAATCTGACTAAAAAAGCTATAACGAAAGGAACGTGCAGCTTTTTCTGAAAATTTTCCCGTAAAATTAGTTACAAAAAAGGGGAGCTGATGCTGGTCAGCCCAAGTTCTCAAATAAGCTTCTTCCTCATCAGACTGAATTCGCTGTTTATGATTAACATGGGCAATGCCAATAGAGATGGCTAGATCCTGCTGATGTTGATGTAAGAAATGGAGTAAATTCATTGAATCTACTCCACCGGATACGGCTATTAAGACCTTATTATGGTCAGTAAAATAACCTTCTTTTTGAATGGTTTTTAAAATCTTTTGGTAAATCATTTTAACATTCTGTAGATATCATCAGCAATGGCTGTAATATCGTCATAGCTAGCATTTTCTGTAAAGATAGATAGAACAAAGGGAGTTTCACCATAGACAATAGCCACATCGTGGCGATAATCGTAAGCATCTCCAATCTTATGAGCTACCTTGACAGAGATATCCTTAGAGATTCTCTGATCATCATAGTCAGTTGAAGAGAGGTAGTTGGTAATATCACCATTTTGCTTATAGATAGCCTCCATCATCAGACCGGCTGTCTTAGCAGAAACCTTACGACTCTTCATGTCCCAATCTTGACCAATAGCTGACTTGATGGTTTTATGGAAATCCTTGTCATATTGATGAGCCACATAATAGCCTAAAATATTGGTTGCAACATTGTCAGAAGACCGAGTAATTCTTTTTTCCAAATCTCCAACACTGTATGGCTTATTATCAGCTGTTTTACTAAGATTTCCACTGCCTTCTGGCTTATAAGCATCCTTAAAATCATTAACTGCTGGTGTGTAGGTGAAATTCTGAGTACTTTTAATTTTTCCTTTATTAATTTGTTCCTGCACATAGTAGAGCAAAGGAAGCTTGCTGACGCTGGCAGAATAGATCATCTTATCAGCATTGATTTGAGCAGTCTTGCCAGTATTAAGCTGCTTCACGTAGATACTATACTTATCAGCCTTATTGTACTTAGCCTGCAGCAGGTCTTGTATCAACCTAATTCTATCATCATGCTTAGAAACTGCCTTAGCATCAATCCACCCCTGCCCCTGCACATAAAGGTAGCTGCCATGCTGTGTTTTAGCCCTTTGAGTTACCTGAATTTTACTATAGGTTGGCAGATTTATTTTTTTAGGAATTTGTCCTGCAACGTAAGGTTTGTCGTACAGAGTTACCTTGTCATGGGTCCAATAACTTTTTGACTTTTTAAAAACTTCTTGCTTTTTTATCTGGTCATCATAAAAGTCTCGATAGCTAGCCTTGACATAGTTACCGTTAGCTAATTGGAAAATTGGCATTCCATTTTTATTTTCAAGCAGTCTCTTAATAATAATTTTTGAATCTGGCTGAAGCTGACCAGCTTGTTTAGTTAAGCTAGAATCTAAATAAGTTTTTACCTTGGTGTAAACATTAGGATTAGCAGGAGTTTTAGCAAAATAGACATAGGAAAAATTTCTTGTCGGTCCTTCCTCGTCCTTGGTATTACGATCACCTCTTGCTATCGAAAATGAAACTAGAAAAACTTGCAGTAAAACCAAAAAGGCAAAGAGTTTTACTGTCCCGTTGCCTGTTTTAATCCTCATGAGAGTCCTCCGCTTTTAAGGATTGATTTTTTTGATGGAGCTCCTCTAATTTTTCATCAGAGTAAGCCAAAAACTTCTCAATTGTTTCAATCAAATTTTCCATAATTATTGAGGAACCAATTCCGGGACGATGAACGTAACCTCACCAGAATCAGAATAATGATACTTGGCACGAGCGTATTTTTCAACAAATTCATCATCCTTAAGCTGCTCAGCAAGTTGCTCTTCCTTACTTGTTTGAGCCTTGGTTTTCTTATAATTTGCCTTTAGTTTAACAATTTCTGCTTTTTTATTTTGCAAATCACGGTAACTAGAAACCAGGTTATAGGTTGGTAGAATAAAAAGCAAAATGACAAAAATTAAAGTCCAGCCCATAAAACGATGACGTTTGCGGGCTTCTTCTTCCTCATAGCGCTTGGTCAGGTTATTCTCTTTAATATAATCATTGTTCAGCTGAACAACCTTATCAGTCTTACTCATCCACTGCTACCCTTTTTTCACTCAAAATCTCATACATTTTTTGGGCATCGTCTCTTTTAGTACTGTCTTTCATTTCTAACACGCGCACTGTCAATAGCTTATTACCAAAGCGAATTTCGATTTCATCATTCAACTTGAGGTCAGTTGATGATTTGGCCAAAATTCCATTGACCTTGATACGGCCTTTATCGGCTACTTCCTTGGCAACAGGCCGGCGCTTAATGATACGAGAGACCTTTAAATATTTATCTAATCTCATTTTTTCCTCCAGAACTCGAGAGAAAAGTTCTCTCTCATACCTGTAACTTTCCCTATTTTATCATGAATTTCTAAAAAACGCAGGACTTTACACCCTTTCAGCAGTTTTTCGATTTTTGATTTCTAAAAATTTTTGGCCGAATTTTTTCAATTCCTCTAAAATTTCATAATCTTTTTTCTGACGAACATCAAAAATAACTTCGATTTTACCTTGGTGTTCACTGATCCTAGCCTTTAGATTAGTTACTGATAAAGCTTCAAAATAATCTTGGGTTAAAAAGAGAGCCTGACTGGCTTTTTCAAAACGGACAATCACTTCCGCATTTTTCTTTTCAAGGAATTGAACGAAAACACTGTCCAGATATGACTTAACCAGCCCAATTTCTAACAAATAAGCTACCTGATCAGGGTAATCGCCAAAGCGATCAATCAATTCAGACTGAAGATTTTCATAATCCTCCGGCAAAGAAATTTCTCGAATTCGCTTGTAAATTTCAATTTTTTGCCGCTCATCACTAATGTAATCAGCAGGAAGATAGGCATCAATGCCCAGATTGATTTCAGCATTGCCCTTCTGACGAGTCTGACTTTTTCCTTGCTTATGCTGAATAGCTTCCTCCAGCATCTGTGAATAAAGTTCAAAACCAACCGAATCAATAAAGCCACTCTGTGAAGCTCCCAGAATATTACCCGCTCCGCGAATAGAGAGATCCCGCATAGCAATTTTAAAGCCTGAACCTAGTTCGGTAAAACCTTTGATGGCATCTAACCGCTTTTCAGAAGCTTCTGTCAAAACCTTGTCAGGCTGATACATGAGGTAAGCATAGGCAATTCGATTGCTACGGCCAACCCGTCCCCGTAATTGGTAGAGGGTAGACAGTCCCATTCGATCAGCATTTTCAACAAAAAGGGTATTGACATTAGGCATATCAATGCCTGTTTCAATAATAGTTGTAGCTACCAAGACATCATGAACACCATCTAAAAAATCAAAAAGAGTATTTTCCAACTGAATTTCACTCATCTGACCGTGAACCACACCAATATTAGCTTCAGGAACCAGCTCCTGCAGTTCCATAGCCTTGCGATCGATAGTTTCAACACGATTATAAACGTAGAAAGCTTGACCGCCTCGGCTAATTTCCCGCATGATAGCTTCGCGAATCATACCAGGATTGGTTTCTAAAACATAGGTCTGAACTGGATAACGATTAGTCGGTGGCGTTTCAATGACCGATAAATCCCGAATACCCAACATGGACATGTGTAAGGTCCTAGGAATAGGGGTAGCAGTCAAAGTTAAAACATCAGACTTTTTCTTAAGTTCCTTGAGTTTCTCCTTGTGCTTAACACCAAAACGCTGCTCCTCATCAATAACAATTAGGCCCAAGTCCATAAATTTCAAGTCCTTAGAGAGCAGGCGGTGAGTTCCGATAATAATATCAATTTGCCCCTTAGCCAGAGCAGACAAGGTCTGGCTCTGTTCTTTTTTAGTTTGAAAGCGGCTGAGGACACCAACTTGGACAGCATAATTTTCAAAGCGTTCCTTAAAATTATTATAGTGCTGCTGGGCTAAAACGGTTGTTGGCACTAAAACGGCAACTTGCTTACCATCATTGACTGCCTTGAAAGCTGCCCGCATAGCTACTTCAGTCTTGCCAAAACCAACATCGCCGACTAAAAGCCGATCCATAGGTTTGTCGGATTCCATATCCTGCTTGACTTCTTTGATGGATCTCAATTGGTCATCTGTTTCAACATAGGCAAAATCGTCTTCAAACTCCCTTTGATTGTCATCATCAGCTGAAAAGGCAAAACCTTTGAGTTGACTGCGTTCAGCGTAAAGCTTCAAAAGATCGTCAGCGATATCTTCAACCTGCTTGGAAACTCTTTGCTTAGTCTTTTGGAAACGGCCATCATTAAGCTTATTGATTTTTGGCTCTTTGCCATCGCTGGCCATATATTTGGAGAGCAACTCAATTTGTTCAACTGGAATAGAAATCGTATCAGCATTCTGGTATTGGACCGTCAGGTAGTCTCGGTGCACACCCTGAATTTCAATAGTTTCAATACCAAGAAAACGCCCGATGCCATGGACATTGTGAACAACATAGTCGCCTTTTTGCAGCTCATTATAATCCTTAAGTCGCTCAGCATTGCTGACGTTCTGCCTGCGAATCCGCCGTTTTGGAGTCTTATGGAAAATTTCTTTTTCTGTAATCAGAACCAGTTTTTGATCCGCAAAGTAAAAACCATTGGTCAGAGATCCCTGAGTCAGCTGAGCCTTCCCTTCACGCAAATCATCAGCTGCTACTATTGGCAAGTCACAACCGTACTCCTGAAGACTTTCTTGCAACTTTTCCAGCTTGACTTGCGAATCAGATTGGAGAACAACTGTTGCCCTAGTCTTGAGATAACGATTGACTTCATCCACCAAAAGAGGAATTTGATTGAAAAATTCCTGCATAGCATACTGGGTGAAATTATAGATTTTCTGGAAGCGAATATTGCCCAGTCCTTTGTGAAAATTTGAAAAGAAGCTAGCAGGTTGATAACTTCTCAGGTTCTGAAAGACATCCGCAAAGTAGACCTGACTTGAAAGAGCCTGATGTTGTTGTAAATTTTCGGTCAGATAATTAGCAATTTCTAGATTTAATGTAGCATTGCGCTCAGTTAATTTTTGAAAATCATCAAAGAAAATTGGTGTTCCCTGAGGTAGATAATCTAAAAGGCTATAGGTCTTATCGTAAAAATAAGCCAGAAACTTTTTAAAATCCTGATGCCGATAGCCATCAGCCAGCGTAGTATAAAGACCATCCAAATAGTCCTTAAGTTGGTCATTTTGAACTCGCCCTAGTTCCAACTCTAACTTAGCTAGACCCTTACGCCGATTCTCTTCAGTCAGTATTGCCTCATCAACAGGACTCAAAGTAAAACCTTCTAGATTTTCTAGCGATTTTTGACTCTCAGGATCAAAAATTCGCAAACCATCTAGTTCATCTCCAAAAAATTCCAAACGGTAAGCCTGATCTGTCTGACCATCATAGATATCTAAAATATCCCCCCGCTGGCTAAATTCACCCGGCGAGAATACCTGAGAAACCTTATTATAACCAAGACTGGTCAAAGTCTTGATTAGACTGGCCAAATCATAGTCTTGACCAACTGTGAAAGTCAAAACAAAACGGGCATAGTCCTCAGGTTTAGGCAACAGGACCCTAGCTCCCAAAAGACTAGTCACCAAAATCCCAGATTTGGTTTCATCCAGCAGAAAATTGAGGCTCTCCACTCGAGAAAGAGATTTTTCTTGTGAAGCAACAACAAACTCTGCCCCAACAATATCATCCGCAAAGAATTGATAGACCGAATCATCACCGATGAGACCAATTAGGTCACTGGCTAGATTTTCAGCCTCATTCTGACTAGCCGTCAATATGACTAACTTACCTCGATTAGCCAAAAAATTTCCAGCAATAGCCAGACTCTTACTAGCCCCACTCAAGCCCATAATTAACTGTCGTCCCAGCAGAGCTGTCTTATCCTGCCATTCCTGCAGGTGCTTATTTTGATTAAAAAGATGTAAAAGTGTCTTATCCATTGTATTTTTGCATAGTCTGTTCAAAATCACCAGACTCCAAATAAAAGTTAACCGCAGTAGCTACTCGTTCTAGAGAAGCTAAAATTGTTGCATAATCATCCTGACAAAATGTAGACAGGACATAGTGGACCACCTTTGTCCCAGGATTTGGCCGGCCAATACCAACCTTAATTCGGTCAAATTCCTGTCTACCGATATGCTTGATGATCGATTTAATACCATTATGACCGCCGGCAGATCCTTTTTGTCGGAAGCGAATCTTCCCAACAGCCATATCTAAATCATCATAGATAACCAGTAGATCCTCAATAGCGATATTAAAGTAGGTCAACAGAGCCTGAACAGCCTGACCGCTTTCGTTCATAAAGGTCAGAGGCTTAACAAAATAAACCTTCTCACCGTTAAGAAAGGTTGAACCAACCAAGGCCTTAAAATTTTTATCCTCTGTGAAAGTCACATCTAGATGCTTCACAATCTCATCAATGGCCATAAAGCCAATATTGTGCTTGGTTTTATCGTATTTTGAACCTGGATTTCCCAGACCAACAATCAATTTTGTCATTTTACTTTTCCTATTCCAGAAAGACCAAAAGGACTGGAAGACGGTTCCAGCCTTTGGTTGCTATTACTTTTTTACTTAAACATTGAAACGAAATTCCATGATGTCGCCATCTTGAACCACGTAATCTTTACCTTCTTCACGCAAACGACCAGCTTCCTTAACCGCTTTTTCTGAGCCGTACTTAATCAGATCATCATACGACATAGTAACAGCGCGGATGAAGCCCCGTTCAAAATCTGAGTGAATGATACCAGCAGCTTGCGGAGCCTTAATACCTCGCTTAAAAGTCCAAGCCCGCACTTCTTTTTCCCCAGCAGTAAAGTAGGTGCCAAGACCAAGTAGATGATAGGCTGCGCGTGTCAATTTATCCACACCTGATTCTGTCAAACCAAGATCTTCTAGAAAAAGCTCCTTGTCATCATCATCTAACTCAGAAATCTCTTCCTCAGCACGCGCTGAAATGACGACCACTTCGGCATTTTCTGTCGCTGCAAAATCACGAATTTGCTTAACATAGTCAATACTATCTGGATCAGAAACCTGATCTTCATTGACATTAGCCACATAGAGAACGGGCTTAGCTGTCAGAAGAAAGAGTCCTTTGACAATCTTTTGCTCATCCTCGGTAAACTCAATGGTACGTGCAGACTTACCATCCTCAAGAACGGGCTTGATTTTTTCAAGAACAGCAAATTCAGCAACAGAGTCTTTGTCCTTTTGAGTGCGTGCAACTTTTTCAACACGCGCATAGCGTTTATTGATAGATTCTAGATCAGCCAAGATCAATTCCAAATTAATCGTATCAATATCCGCCAGAGGATCGACAAAAGCACCTTCACGTCCCTGCTCCCGCATGACATTTTCATCATCAAAAGCTCGCACTACATGAACAATAGCATCTACTTCGCGGATATTGGCCAAAAATTTATTTCCAAGACCCTCGCCTTTTGAAGCACCTTTAACAATACCAGCAATATCGGTAAATTCAAAAGTCGTTGGTACTGTTTTTTTAGGTTTAATCAACTCCGTTAATTTTTGCAGACGGCTATCTGGCACCTCAACCATTCCGACATTGGGATCAATAGTGGCAAAAGGATAGTTGGCAGCCTCTGCCCCCGCCTTGGTGATTGCATTAAAAAGCGTTGATTTTCCAACGTTGGGCAAACCAACAATACCAGCTGTTAAAGCCATGAATTTTAGTCTCCGTTCAAATTTTTCAATCATGGTTATTATAGCAAAAAAGTCCGCTATTCAACAGACTTTTATTTTTACTCTTTGCTTCTTTTCTCAATTTTCACAACAATCTGTGTTTTGACAAATAGATCTCCTAAATGACGCTTATCCTTTTTTAAAGATTCCTCCATAAAAATCCATATAATCATAAATAACAAGCAAAACAGAGATCACGCTAGCAATCGATTGTGGGAACATGCTACATTCTGGAATTTTTTCTAAAAGTAAAAACATAAGCCAAGAACCATTAAACATAGAAGGTAGGCAGCAATAGATAATCTAAAAACAGTTTCTTTATTCAATACGGACAAGAATTGGATTATTTGCCATTATTACTTCTCCATTATGCAAATAATTGACAATACTATAAATTAAATCTCAAAAAAGATCGTTAGCATTTTTTGCTCCACCTTAACATTAAATACATTGATTTTCCAACACTGGGCAAACTCAACAATTCCAACTACTGAAACTACGAATTTTAGACTCCATTCGCTCTTCAAACAGAAATTATTATAATAAAAAAACTGCACACCACAAACTTATCTATCTCCTAAAGCACCAGCTAAGGCACCAATAGATAAAAAGATTAAGAAACAAATGATGATAACTAATCCTCGGTTTTTATCACAAAATTCCCAAATATTCATAGGCCGATTATCATCTTTCTCAATAACCCGCTCAATAATTTTCTCTGGCTCCTTACCTAATATTAGCTGGTCTAAACTTACTTGAAAAATCTCCGCCAACTTGACCAAATTGTCTAGATCAGGAGTAGCTTCTCCATTTTCCCACTTGGAAATAGCCTGACGAGAAATAAACAATTCTTGTGCCAAAACCTCTTGAGAGAGATTTTTAGTCGAGCGCAATGATTTTAGTTGTTCTGAAAAAGTCGTCATAATCTTACCTCAATGTTTTAGTTAAATGTTTTCTAACCCTAGAAAAAATAATTAAAGCGGCTAGTAATAAGAATAAGCTATGCATCAAGATAGCTGTATTTGATTCTGAAAATCCCAATAAGACCAACATCATCCGAGTAAAATGAACCCCGCCATGAACAGCTACAGCTGCCCAAGTTGTCTCAAAGATAAATTTCAGCAAATAAGCTAGAAAAGCAAAACTAAAAGCAATGAACATGGTTAAGAGGCCAAATACTAATCCCTCTCTAAAAATATGGAAGGCATGAATTAGGGCAAAGAGTCCGCTAGTTATGAAAAGGGAAACAATCGATGAATACTTAGTTCGTAAAGCTTGGGTCATGTAGCCGCGAAAGACTAGCTCTTCTGGAAATCCTTGAACCAGAAAAGCAGCCGAAAAGGATGTTAAAGTGTAAATGAATATGTTAGCCAAACTAAGTTTTCTTTGAATTTGAAATGGGTTGTCATGGAAAAGAAATCTAGCGATGACCGACCCTAGAACAATTAAAACAGCCGTCAATAGGAAAGAAAGCAAAAATCCTTTGACCGACTTCTTGTTAAAGGACAAATTCAAGACTTTCCAAGTTTGCTTATCCAATACCTTGATAAAAAATAAGGTATAAAATAAATAGCCAAGAACAAAAATTGGACCACTAGAGATATTTCCATACAATCCATTAGATAATAAAGCTAGAAGACTGTTAAAGGGCAAGAATCCAATTGTTGCTAGTAGAACCTTCATTAAGGGCGAGAAAAATGAATCTCTCTTTACTTTCATCATCATGGTAAAACTCCTTTCGTTTTCTAAGCCTAGTATAGACGAGAGAAGCCTATTTTCCTAGCACTTTCACCAGCAACTAGAGGTTGCAAAACTAGTCCAAAGCCTGAAAATAAAAGGAAAGTAATAGTTGCTGATGGCAATTTCTTACAAACTATAAATAAATCTTTCTCTTTTGAGCTGTCAGAGTTACCTGCTGACAGTGGAGAATTTCACCATCAACTGCCAATAAGGTTTTATCTGGAAAAGTCAAAGTCAGACCATCCAGTAACGCATGATTTAAGCAAGAGGAAGTCTCATGTTTTTTTAAGACAAGGGTCAATAAAATCACCAAACGCTGCCAAAAATTTTCCCCTTTAGCATAAACGAGATGCAAATTTGAGTCAAATACCGTCGCACTAGGCCAAATCATAATGCCCCCGCCAAAATAAGTATTATTAGCTAGGGAGAAAAAGTAAATATCCTTAACTTCTAAAAGCTCACCATTCCCCTTCTTAAGCTGAACACTAGCCAGCGGCTTTTTAAAGAGAGATAAAATAGCTATTAAAACATAGGTCATTTTTCCTAGATGAAACCGATTGAGCCCAAACTTAATTTTAGACTGAGCTGCCTGTTTGACTACCCAAGCTGAAAAGCCGAGATCTAGACTATTAAGTAAGGCACCTGTCTGACCTACAAAAATAGTAATTTCTTTTGTATATCCAGTTAAAAGAGTTGCCATAGTCCCATCTAAATCTGGTAGTTGTAAAGCTTTAGCAAAATCATTACCTGAACCAACTGGGTAATAAGCAAAAGGAATGTCCTCTGGTAAATAATAAAGCACCTTAGACAAAGTACCATCACCTCCTAAAATCAGAAGACGATCCTCATCTGTCCAAGAGCTTAGTACATGGTCTACTCGATACTTTTCATCATCCGGACCAGTCGTATAAACTATTTCCTGATCAAGTTGAGGATAATCTTTTTGAATTTTTTCCACAACTTGATGGGCTTTGTGGGGACCAGCATTAGGATTGGCAATAATAAAAAGAGTCATAAGACCTTCTTTAGCTTTCGCTCAAAATCATGGCGACTCATCATGACCACATGGTCACAATTAGTGCAGCGAATCTTGATATCAGCCCCCAAACGCGTCACTTCCCAGCAGTTAGCCTTCTTACCAGTCTCCTTAATGGTGCAGGCATGGGGCTTTTTCATTTCAACCAAAGAACCTACCTGATACATAAATACCTCCAAAATATCTAAATATTAGCCTTATTATAAACAAAATGCCCTAAGCTGACAAATCTATTAAAAAGTCACTAGGTAAGATAAAATGATAGATTTTTAAATTACTAATTAGTGATAAAATTAGAAGAATAATAATAAAAATCAGACTGGCCTAATATTATTAAAATAGTCGATAGTAGCTAACAAATCTAGGGTAATGAATTCTCGTACAGAGAATCGCATTAAGAAAAGCTTATTTCTTACGATAGGATAAAAATAATAAAGAACCTAACCAAATGGCTAGGCACTTTCCAGAGATTATAAAAAGATGCGACAGGCTTGAGACACATAATAAGCTAGACTGTCGTCGTATTCTAAGGCAGTGGAGTTGCCCTAGGGAAAGTAAGTTTAAGAACCACATCGCAGTGGGTGATTGGAAGTACTTATCCCTTTTCATTATTTATAGGGGATAGCGCCTTTCCTAATCAACCGTGCGGGGGTGAGACTACAAAAGAAGAAGCCTGACTAATATCAGACTTCTTTCGGAGATTATGAAAAAGAAAAGTTTATTTAGGATTGACTATAGTATAGCTTTGAGCACTTAATTTCTGCTTAAAACATTTCAAAAATTTAAAAGATTTTCTTAATTCGTCCGAACTGGAGTAATCAGCTGAATAAAGTTTTCCCCATCATCACCTGGTGTCAAGGTAAATGGACGAACTGGCGATATAAAACGAATCCGAACTGTTTCACTTTTAAGAGCCTTGAGAGCTTCAATTAAATAAGTTGGATTGAAACTAATGGTTAAATCACTGCCACTTGTTTCTAAAGTATCGATTTCTTCATTGACTTTCCCAACCTCAGGGGAATTAACATGGGCCGATACCTGACCATTCACAATTTCCAACTTAACAGTACCATTTTGAGTGGCATTGGAAATCAAATGAGCCCGCTCCATAGCTGAGCGAAGATTATTGGTATCAAAGAGAATTTCAGTTTCAAAATCACTGACTAAAAGTCGATCGGTATCTGGATAAGCCCCTTCCAGCATCCGAGCATAAAAAGAAATGGTTTCACTTCTGAAAAGAATTTGACTGCCCGATAGAAAGACTTCAACGGTTTCAATATCATCACTAAAAACAGCTGAAAATTCACGCAGAGAACGGCTTGGTAAAACAACATCAAAGTTATCCCCAGAATTTTCCAAAACAAGTTTACGCTGGCTCATTCGATGAGAATCGGTAGCAACAGCCTTGAAATTCTTATGCTCTGTTAAAACCAAGTGAATCCCTGTTAAAATTGGTCGACTTTCCTGAGTGCTGGCAGCAAAAGCAGTCTCAGCAATCAAAGTCTTCAAAACCTTGGTTTCAAAAATTAAAGGATTGCTAGTCGCAACCTCCTGCAGACGAGGATATTGCTCAACATCTTTCCCTTTGAGGGTAATTTCTGATTTACCGCTGGTCAAAAGGACCTGATTGTGTTCGATTTCTTTAAAATCTAAGCTAACATCTGGCAGACTGGAAACGATATTAATAAAAAAGTTGGCTTCCAGTAAGATACTGCCTGTTTCTGAAATTAAGAGACCAGCATTTTCATCGTTGCTAGCAATTGAGTTTTCAATTGAAATCTGACCGTTAGAACCTGTCAAGGTAATACCAGTTGTATGGACATCAATCTTAAGGCTAGAGAGAATAGGAATAGCATTTTTGCTACTAATAGCTCTTTTAGTGGTATTTAAGGCCTGCAAAAAGAAGGCTTTATTAATTGAAAAATTAATCATGGAAACTCCTTTATAGTATTAAGTATAAGTTTAGTAGTAGTAGTAGGTCTTGTGGAGAGCGTGGAAAAATCGAACTAACCTAGCTAGGATAAGGCTAAGATGTTGTGCACAAGCTGTGGATAAACCTGCTAGAAATACAGCTCATATCCACAAGTCTATTTAATTTTATTTTTGATAGTTTCAATTTCAATCCGAAGACTGTCATCTTGAGTTAACATATTTTTGATTTTGTTATAGGCATGCAGGACAGTCGAATGGTCACGCCCACCGAATTCTTTACCAATCTTAGGCAGACTGTTATCGGTCATCTCTCGTGCCAGATACATAGCGACCTGACGAGCTAGGACAATGTTTTGATTACGTTTGGTCGATTTGATTTCCTTGACAGTTACACCGTAGAATTTACTGACCTGTGTTTGAATTTCTTCAATTGAAATAATATTGATAATTGGCGCATCCTGCTTGCGAGCCCGAATAGCTTCGGCAGCTAAATCAACTGTAATGATATTAGACTGCTTAACAGTAGCTACCAGATTGATATCTTTAAGGGCACCTTCTAGATCACGAACATTGGAATCAAATTGGCCAGCTAAATACTCAATCGTATCCTGAGAAAAGGTGTAAGGAAAGCCTTGCTCAAGGATTTTATTGGTCAAGATAGCAATCCTAGTTTCATAATCTGGCGGCGTAATATCAACTGTTAGTCCCCATTTAAAACGAGTCACCAGCCGCTCTTCCAGATTGTTGAGATGATCAGGTGTCCGATCACTAGTTAAAACAATCTGTTTGTTGTTGGCATGTAAGGCGTTAAAGGTGTTGAAAAATTCTTCCTGAGTGCCTTCCAAAGTCTTCTTGGCTAAAGATTGAATATCATCAATCAGGAGAACATCCAAGCTGCGGAAATTTTCCTTGAGTTCTTCCATAGACTCTAAGCGAATATGGGTGACAAATTCATTGATGAAGTTTTCTGCTGTGATATAGCGAACCCGTGCATTGGGATTATTTTCCAAAACAGTATTACCAATAGCATTGAGTAAGTGAGTTTTCCCCAGACCAGGTCCACCCCAGATAAAAAGAGGATTATAGGTTGTACCAGGACTGTTGGCGACAGCAATCGAAGCTGCCTTGGCCCACTTATTTTCATCTCCTTGAATAAAGTTGTCAAACTGGTACTTGGGGTTTAAATTTGACGGAACGGGAGGCTGAGTCGCCTGGGTAAAGCCCAATTGAGAATAAGCATTTGCCTGTCCCTCCTGATTCGAATTGGCTTTGCTAGCTAGGACATTCTCAATTTCAGCACTTTCAAAAATATATTGGGCTCTAATCTGTGTATTAAAGACTTCGAAGCCAGCAGTAATCAGGACTTGCTGGAGATTTTTCTCCCAAAAAAGTTCCTTCATGCGGTCGATATAAATGATAGCTGTATCATTTTCTACTTTAATCAACTGGGCATCTAGAACAAAAAATTCAAAAGTAGCTTGAGTAAGATGATCCCTAGACAACTCGAGGACCCTATTCCAAAAAATCGTTTCATTTTCTGTCAT